>NZ_CM132196.1:1022500-5175677 GCF_053646815.1 Methylocaldum gracile
CGAGTAAGGCGGGGCACGTGAAACCCTGTCTGAACATGGGGGGACCATCCTCCAAGGCTAAATACTACTCACCGACCGATAGTGAACCAGTACCGTGAGGGAAAGGCGAAAAGAACCGAGGTGATCGGAGTGAAATAGAACCTGAAACCGTATGCGTACAAGCAGTGGGAGCACCCTTCGGGGTGTGACTGCGTACCTTTTGTATAATGGGTCAGCGAGTTACTTTCAGTGGCGAGCTTAACCGACTAGGGGAGGCGTAGCGAAAGCGAGTCTGAATAGGGCGTTAAGTCGCTGGGAGTAGACCCGAAACCGGGCGAGCTAGCCATGGCCAGGCTGAAGGTGCGGTAACACGCGCTGGAGGGCCGAACCGGGATCTGTTGAAAAAGATTCGGATGAGCTGTGGCTAGGAGTGAAAGGCTAAACAAGCTCGGAGATAGCTGGTTCTCCTCGAAAGCTATTTAGGTAGCGCCTCGTGTATCACTTCCGGGGGTAGAGCACTGTTTCGGCTAGGGGGTCGTCTAGATCTACCAAACCGATGCAAACTCCGAATACCGGAAAGTGCAGCACGGGAGACAGACGGCGGGTGATAACGTTCGTCGTCAAAAGGGAAACAACCCAGACCGCCAGCTAAGGTCCCCAAATCATGGCTCAGTGGAAAACGATGTGGGAAGGCCCAGACAGCCAGGAGGTTGGCTTAGAAGCAGCCATCCTTTAAAGAAAGCGTAATAGCTCACTGGTCGAGTCGGCCTGCGCGGAAGATTCAACGGGGCTAAGCCATGTACCGAAGCTGCGGATTCAGCGAAAGCTGAGTGGTAGAGGAGCGTTCCGTAGGCCTGTGAAGGTCAATCGTAAGGTTGGCTGGAGGTATCGGAAGTGCGAATGCTGACATGAGTAACGATAATGCGGGTGAAAAACCCGCACGCCGAAAGCCCAAGGTTTCCTGCGCAACGTTAATCGGCGCAGGGTTAGTCGGCACCTAAGGCGAGGCCGAAAGGCGTAGTCGATGGAAAACCGGTTAATATTCCGGTACCGGGTGTAACTGCGATGGGGTGACGGAGAAGGCTAGGTCAGCCGGGTGTTGGACGTCCCGGTTTAAGCGAGTAGGCAGATCCTTTAGGCAAATCCGGAGGGTCAATGTCGAGACGTGATGACGGTGTCTTGGTTCGCCAAGACCGAAGTGATTGATGCCACGCTTCCAAGAAAAACCTCTAAGCTTCAGGTTACATCTGGCCGTACCAAAACCGACACAGGTGGGCAGGATGAAAATTCTAAGGCGCTTGAGAGAACTCGGGTGAAGGAACTAGGCAAAATGGTACCGTAACTTCGGGAGAAGGTACGCCCCTGGTACGTGAAGTGACTTGCTCATGGAGCGGAAGGGGGTTGCAGTGAAACGGTGGCTGCGACTGTTTAATAAAAACACAGCACTCTGCAAACTCGAAAGAGGACGTATAGGGTGTGACGCCTGCCCGGTGCCGGAAGGTTAATTGATGGGGTCAGCGCAAGCGAAGCTCTTGATCGAAGCCCCGGTAAACGGCGGCCGTAACTATAACGGTCCTAAGGTAGCGAAATTCCTTGTCGGGTAAGTTCCGACCTGCACGAATGGCGTAACGATGGCCACACTGTCTCCACCCGAGACTCAGTGAAATTGAACTTGCTGTGAAGATGCAGTGTACCCGCGGCTAGACGGAAAGACCCCGTGAACCTTTACTACAGCTTTACACTGGACTTTGAATTCGCTTGTGTAGGATAGGTGGGAGGCTATGAAGCCGGGACGCCAGTTCCGGTGGAGCCAACCTTGAAATACCACCCTGGTGAATTTGGAGTTCTAACCCAGGTCCGTGATCCGGATCGGGGACCGTGTATGGTGGGTAGTTTGACTGGGGCGGTCTCCTCCCAAAGCGTAACGGAGGAGCACGAAGGTGCGCTCAGCACGGTCGGAAATCGTGCACAGAGTGTAAGGGCAAAAGCGCGCTTGACTGCGAGACAAACACGTCGAGCAGGTACGAAAGTAGGTCCTAGTGATCCGGTGGTTCTGTATGGAAGGGCCATCGCTCAACGGATAAAAGGTACTCCGGGGATAACAGGCTGATACCGCCCAAGAGTTCATATCGACGGCGGTGTTTGGCACCTCGATGTCGGCTCATCACATCCTGGGGCTGTAGCCGGTCCCAAGGGTATGGCTGTTCGCCATTTAAAGTGGTACGCGAGCTGGGTTTAGAACGTCGTGAGACAGTTCGGTCCCTATCTGCCGTGGGCGTTGGAGATTTGAGGGAAGTTGCTCCTAGTACGAGAGGACCGGAGTGAACGAACCTCTGGTGTTCCGGTTGTCACGCCAGTGGCACAGCCGGGTAGCTATGTTCGGACAGGATAACCGCTGAAAGCATCTAAGCGGGAAGCCCCTCCCAAGATGAGATCTCCCTGGGACTGCGAGTCCCCTGAAGGGCCCTGGAAGACCACCAGGTTGATAGGTGGGGTGTGGACGGTCAGTAATGGCTGAAGCTAACCCATACTAATGGCCCGTGAGGCTTGACCATATAACACCCAAACCGTTTGGGTGATGACACAAACGCCGTGTACGTTGTCCGAGTGAAGAGCTAAAAATAAGAGCTCGACTCAAAACCAGTTTTGCCTGGTGGCCAGAGCGAGCGGGAACCACCCGACCCCATCCCGACCTCGGAAGTGAAACCGCTCAGCGCCGATGATAGTGCAGATCCCTGTGCGAAAGTAGGTCACCGCCAGGCACCTCTTACCCAAAGCCCCGTCGCCTAAAAGGCGTCCGGGGCTTTATTCTGTTGTCCCGATCTGCCAATAGCAACCTCAAGCGCGATCCAAGCTTTTACTCCGGTATAATTCGGCAAATACTGCCACCCGATCTTGTCCAGATCAGAAACACTCTCCGGATAATTGCCTGCGTGACTGTGACGCATAAGTCCGATGTCGTTATTTTCGCTAGCCAGCTGACAAAGTCCTATGGAGGAATGAGTGTAGTCGACCATATTTCCTTTTCGATCTTTCGCGGAGAGCTCTGTGGAATTCTAGGGCCTAACGGCGCCGGGAAAACGACGACTCTCAAGATGCTAGTGGGTAATGTTCCTCCGACCTCCGGACCGCTGCGGGTCTTGGGGTTTTCAATTTCAGCTCGTGCCCGGCAAATGCGGCGCAGGATTGGAATTGTGCCACAAGTGGATAACCTCGATCCGGATTTTACTGTGATCGAGAACTTGATGGTGTACGGTCAATATTTCGGTCTGAAGCGTGCCGAAATCAATGCGCGGATACCGTTTCTCCTGTCCCTGGCGGCACTTGAAAATAAGGCACATTATCGAATCAACCAACTTTCAGGCGGGATGAGGCGGCGTCTATCCATTGCTCGGGCGCTGATCAATCGGCAGGAACTTCTAATTCTTGATGAGCCCGCCACCGAACTTGATCCTCAGATCCGCCAGAATATCTGGCAAATGTCGAGACAGCTTCAGAAAGACGGGCTGACGATCGTACCCACAACACATTATATGGACGAGGCGGAGCGTCTCTGTAGCCGCATTATTTTGATGGATCACGGTCAGATTCGGACTGACCAAACGCCGGTCGCCTCACTCAAGAATCGAACCAAGAGTGTTGGAAGTTTATGGAGGCGATGTTTTCTCGTGGCATCGCAGCCAGCCGTTGCAGGAGGACATCCGTTTCGAGCAAGTCGGGGAAACTTTTTTCTACTACGGCGAAAATCTGGAGGGTTTGGTTCGCTCTTTGGACGAAAGAGTAGGCATACGCTATTCCGATCGCCCATCAAATTTGGAAGATGTGTTTCTGAAGCTGACAGGGAGGGAGTTACGAGATGATTGATGCGTTATGCCGCTGGGTTGCAGTATGGCGGCGCAACGCTCTGGTATCGCGCAAGTCGATACGTACCTCTTGGGAGGATTCGCCGAACCAATATTTTATCTATTTGCGCTGGGATATGGTCTCGGGGCCTTTATCGGGGAAATTGAAGGATTATCGTACCTGGCGTTTCTCAATGCAGGAATTCTTTCTACAGTGGGTTTTTTCCCTTTCGCCACGCTGCCGGAGCCGGTTCAACTCGCGAGTGCCTGGCGTCCCCTTCAACACGTTGTTGAGATTATACGAACGCTGCTATCCGGGCGAATTTCTCAAGACATTTTGAAACACTTGCTTATTCTGGCTGCTTATGCCGGGCTGGCAATAAGCTATGCGATTTGGCGATTGCGGCGGCGCTTGCCGCTTTGATTAAAACAGTCGGCTCTTAACCACCGTGGAATCAAGCGTATTCATCAATCCCTCAATGCAGGAAATCTTCAAACAACTCGAACGGAACCTCGAACTTTGCCTTCGCAAGGATCGCTACCGCCTCGGAAAGAGGCTTTCACGTTTGCTGGCGGATATACGCCAAGACCAAGCCGCTACGGATCAGTTACAGGCACTTCAGGACTCGATTGACCAGTCCGTAGCACAAAGGCGGCTTCGAGCAGACGCCATTCCGGTACTTGATTATCCGCACGAACTTCCGGTTGTCGAACGAAAAGCCGAGATCCTCGAAAGCGTTCGCAATCATCAGGTCGTCGTCGTTTGCGGAGAAACGGGGTCGGGCAAAACGACCCAATTGCCGAAAATCTGTCTTGAGGCCGGCCGAGGCGTCTCCGGTTACATCGGTCACACCCAGCCTCGCCGCATCGCGGCCCGTACCGTTGCCGCTCGGATTGCCGAGGAGCTCAAACAGCCCTTGGGGCAGGCAGTCGGCTATAAGGTTCGATTCCAAGATCACACCCGGCCGGAAAGCTTGATCAAGCTGATGACCGACGGCATTCTGCTGGCCGAGACTCAGCACGATCGCTTTCTCGATCAGTATGACACTTTGATCGTGGACGAGGCGCACGAGCGGAGCCTCAATATCGATTTTCTGCTCGGCTATCTCAAATGGTTGCTGCCCAAACGTCCGGACCTGAAGCTCATCATCACTTCCGCCACCATCGATCCAGAACGCTTCTCACAGCATTTTGGTCATGCGCCCATCATCAACGTCTCTGGTCGAACTTATCCGGTAGACATCCGTCATCGGCCGGTAGAAGTCGAGGAGGGCGACGAGACCGACCGCGCCGAGCAGACGGCTATACTCAACGCCGTGGACGAACTGTGGCGGGAGCAGCCCGGGGATATCCTCATCTTCCTGAGCGGCGAGCGCGAAATTCGCGAAACCGCCGAGTCGTTGCGGAAACATCACCCGTCAAAATGTGAAATCCTGCCGCTGTACTCGCGTCTGTCCCAGTCCGAGCAGGAACGGGTGTTCAAGCCTTCGGGTACGCGTCGCATCGTGCTGGCGACCAACGTGGCGGAAACTTCTCTCACCGTGCCCGGCATCCGCTCGGTTATCGATACGGGCTACGCCCGCATCAGTCGGTACAGTCACCGCAGCAAGCTGCAGCGACTGCCGATCGAGAAAGTCTCCCGTGCTTCGGCCAACCAGCGATCCGGCCGCTGCGGACGGGTCGGCCCGGGGATAACGATTCGATTGTATTCCGAACAGGATTTTCTCAACCGGTCCGAATTCACCGATCCGGAAATTCTCCGCACCAATCTGGCGGCGGTCATTCTGCAGATGCACGCCCTCAAGCTGGGAGATATTTCCAAATTTCCGTTTGTTGAGCCGCCCGATGCGCGGCTGATCCGCGACGGTCTTCGAACTTTGCAAGAGGTCAACGCTCTGGACGAGCGCGGGCAGATCACGGATATCGGCCGCAAGCTCGCGAAGCTGCCCGTGGATCCCAAACTCGGGCGTATGCTGTTGGCCGGGGCGGGCGAGCATTGCCTGAGCGAGATCGCAATCATCGTCGCTGCCCTGAGCGTGCCGGATTCCCGCGAGCGCCCCGCCGACCAGGCTTCGAATGCTGATCAGAAGCACGCCAAGTTCCGGGATGATATGTCGGATTTTCTGTCCTTCCTGAAGCTATGGAACGAGTTCGAGGAGCAGAAAAAGCATTTGTCGAAATCCAAGCTACGCCAATGGTGTCGGGACAACTTTCTGTCTTACGTGCGAATGACGGAATGGCACGATATCCACGCGCAAATCATGGAGGTGGTGAAGGGCGAGCTGGACTTGAAATTGAACCAGGCGCCGGGCGAATACGGCGAAATTCATAGGGCACTGCTTTCGGGTCTGCTGTCCAATGTCTGTCTCAAGCAGGAGCAGAACGAATATGTCGCGACGAGGGGTACCAAGCTGTTCATCCATCCCGGCTCTTTTCTGTTCAAGGCCAAACCCAAGTGGATCATGTCGGCCGAGCAGGTGGAGACCACAAAAGTTTACGCCCGCACCGTGGCCAAGATCGAGCCGGAGTGGATCGAGAAGGTCGGCGCCCATCTCGTCAAGCAACAACACTACGATCCGCACTGGGAACGCAAGGCGGCACGCGCGGCGGTGTATGAACGTACCACGCTGTTCGGACTCGTCATTCAGGCGGGACGCAAGATTCCGTACGAGAGGATCAATCCACAGGCGGCCCGCGAGATGTTCATCCGCCACGCCCTGGTGCACATGGATTACGACAGCAAGGCCCCGTTTTTCCTGCACAATCTGAAACTTTTGGAAGAGGCTGATTATCTCCAGCACAAGGGCCGGCGCGCGGATTTGCTGGTGGACGAGGATTGGCTGTTCCGCTGGTTTGACGAACGGATTCCGCAGGACGTGGTTAACGGCGTGACCTTCGAACGTTGGCGTAAGGCAGCGGAGGCGCGCAAACCCGATATTCTCAAACTCAGCCGAGACGACATTACCGCGAAGGAAGACAGTTCGCTGGATGCCAGGAATTTCCCCGATCACTTTCAGGTAGGGCCGTTGCGGTTTCAGTTGCAGTACCGATTCGAACCGGGACACGAGGACGACGGCGTCACGGCCATCGTGCCGTTGCATCTCCTGAACCAGCTCGATCCCGAGCCGTTCCGCTGGCTGGTACCAGGGCTGCTCCGGGAGAAGACCATTGCTCTCATCAAGTCCCTGCCCAAGACTTTGCGTATCCATTTCGTGCCCGCGCCGGACCACGCCGACTGGGTTTTGCCGATGCTGGACTACGGTCATGGTTCGTTCTGCGCCCAGCTTTCGTCGGCATTGAAAAAGACCGGCGGTATTGCCGTGTCGCCCGATTCCTTCCGAGAAGACGTGCTGCCGGCGCACCTTCGCATGAATTTCGCCGTAGTGGATGAATTCAATGCCGTCGTCGATCGTTCCCGCGATCTCAAGGAACTCAAGATCCGCCACTCCGCCGACGCCGGCAAGAACTTTCAGCAACTGGCTCGGCAGGCCTACCTGCATACCGGCTGCAAAAGTTGGAGTTTCGGTGAACTGCCTCAATGTTTCGACGGCCAACACGATGGCCAGACGATCTATGGCTTTCCAGCGGTGGTCGACGAAGGGGAGAACGTGGGCGTTAGGGTATTCGATACTCCGGACGAAGCGGCGCGGCAGCAGGAACTGGGACTGGCACGCCTGTTCCGCTTCGCTTTGGCCAAGGAGCTCAAGTATTTAAAGAATCTTGCAGTCAATGCGCAAGCGGAGTTCTTATACCGGCAAGTGCCTGCGCATCCGTTCCTCTATTCCGAATTGAAAACCGGGCGCGAGCTGCGCGAGGATCTTTTGGACCGGCTCATGGGGGCGTTGTTCTTGGAAGGGCAGCCAGATATCCGTAGCGCCGATCAATTCGAGAAGCGGCTTAGAGATCAGAAAACTGAGCTGGTCCTAAAGGCGGACGAAATGGCGCGCATAGCTCAGACCGTGCTTCAACTATATGGCGAGGTGCAGGCCAAACTGAAGACTAGGCCGGCCAATGCAGCCACGCAGGATATGCAGGAACAAGTGGGATTGCTTGTTTACGCGGGATTCTTGGTTACGACTCCATATGCGCAGATCAAGGAAATGCCTCGTTACCTCAAGGCGATATTGCATCGTCTGGAGAAATCTGCGCAAGACTCCGTTCGCGACCAGAAGCAGTACAATGAGCTTGCGCCCCTTTGGGCGCGCTATTGGAGCGTCATCAAGGCGGCCAAAGGGCGTTTGCTTCCTGAGCGCGACGCCTATCGCTGGAGCTTGGAAGAGTTCCGCGTTTCGCTCTTCGCTCAGATGTTAAAGACGCCGTATCCCGTGTCCGCGAAGCGATTGGACGAGGCGTGGAAACAGCTCTGGCCTCGGACGTGAGACCTTAGACCCGAAGTCGTTCGCGTTGGACTGGAATATCAGTCTCTTCGCCGGACATGCTGCATATCCAGGCAAGGTGGATACGGTGTAGGTAAGAGGCTGTGATTTGAATGCCGGAGAACGGTCTTAATGAATAAACGCATATGCAGCCGATCCATCGAAAGGAGCCAGTCATGAAAATAGGTACCGCACTGACACGTAGCGCCACGCGCGTCATGCTTCTGGGTAGCGGCGAACTCGGCAAGGAAGTCGCGATCGCTCTGCAACGCTACGGCGTCGAAGTCGTGGCCGTGGATCGTTATCCCAATGCGCCCGCCCAGCACGTGGCGCATTGTGCCCACATGATAGACATGACTGATGGAGAAGCTATAAAGCGGCTGGTGGAAATGGAAAGACCGGACATCATCGTGCCGGAAATCGAGGCGATCGCCACGGAGGCCTTGGCCGAGATTGAGCAGACCGGTGCGGCGGTCGTGATTCCTACGGCGCGCGCGGTCTGCTTGACCATGAATCGTGAGGGGATTCGCCGCCTTGCTGCGGAAGAGCTCGGTTTGCCCACCTCGCCCTATGCTTTTGCCGATTCTTTAGATTCGCTGAGGACAGCCGTTCAAACGATCGGCTATCCCTGCTTTGTCAAGCCCGTGATGTCCTCTTCGGGTAAAGGGCAATCGCTGCTGCGCAGCGAGGTCGATGTGGAAAAGGCTTGGGAGTACGCGCAATCAGGAGGGCGAGTCAAGGATGCCAAAGTCATCGTAGAAGGCAAAATTGAATTCGATTACGAAATTACCTTGCTTACGGTGCGAGCCAGCGATGGCCACGGTGGAGAGGAGACTTATTTTTGCGAGCCTATCGGTCACCGGCAGGAACATGGCGACTACGTAGAGAGTTGGCAGCCACAGCGCATGAGTGCAGCCGCTTTGATGGAGGCTAGACGCATCGCCACGGCGGTGACGGGGCGTCTCGGTGGGCGTGGTCTTTTCGGTGTGGAATTGTTCGTCAAAGGCGATCGGGTTTGGTTCAGCGAAGTCAGTCCGAGGCCTCATGACACGGGCATGGTAACCATGATTACCCAGGCACAGAGCGAATTCGAGCTGCATGCCCGAGCCATACTGGGATTTCCCGTTTCGACCGGTCTCCGCAATCCGGGGGCCAGCGCTGTGATTTACGGCCAGATCGAAGGCGAGGGCATCGCGTTTGAGGGAGTCGGCGATGCGCTTTCCGTTCCCGAAACCGAAATCCGGCTGTTCGGCAAGCCGATTTCATATCCGCGCCGCCGAGTCGGCGTGGCTTTAGCCGCCGGTAACTCCATCGAAGAAGCCCGAGAACGAGCGAAAAAAGCGGCAGGATTGATCAAGCCCTTGCCGGGGTAGATGTCCTGCGGAGCGAAGCGGGTCGCAGGTTTGCCGCCCTGATGTTTGACGCGGCAGGCGCAATGGCCTTGCCGAGTTGCAAAAAAACAGATTCGTGCAAAACTTTCGTCTGTCGATAGGGTGACGATCAACAGGCGGAAGAACGATGATTAGACCATCAAAAATAAGACGCTCGTTGGCACTTTTTTTCTTTCTTTGTTCGGGTTCGGCCGCTGCGGATGTTTACAAATATGTGGATAGCGCCGGACATGTCTTTTATACGGACAATCCGAAACACTCGGGCTATCAGCTGATCATCAAGTCGCCTGCCGCATTTTCGCTCTCTCGGACCTCGAAAAAATGGCCGACCGGCTCCAGATTCTCCGATAAAAATCGTAGACAATTTGCGTCATTGATCGATGCGGCAGCCAGCAAGTACAGCCTTGATCCGGCATTGCTGCATGCCGTTATCCGTGCCGAGTCCTCCTATAACCCTGGAGCAATATCCAGCAAAGGCGCGGTCGGTCTGATGCAGCTCATGCCCGAAACGGCCGCTCGCTACGGTGTTCGTGATCGTTATGATCCGAGCGAAAACATAGAAGGAGGTGCAAGGTACCTAAGCGAGCTGATCGACATGTTTCAATCCGACGTTAGACTCGCCGTGGCGGCTTACAATGCCGGGGAAAACAACGTTATCAAATATGGAAATAAGGTGCCTCCCTTTCAAGAAACTCAGGCGTATGTGACCCGTGTCCTCAATTATTACAACCGATTGAATTGATGTTTGCAGCCGAAACGCCGGAAGCCCTCGTCATGGGGGCGCCTCAATTGGTATCCCCGCCAGTCGCGGTGGCGCGGATTTCGACCGTTCTCGAACGTGAAGACTTTACGATCGGAGAAGTTGCGGAAGCGATTGGCCAGGATCCCGCTCTTGCGGCGCGGTTGCTGAAAATCGTCAATAGCCCTTATTACGGTTTGTCGGGGCGTATCGAGACCATTACTCGTGCGGTTGGAATGGTCGGTGCCGACGCACTGTATGGTTTGGCGCTAACAACCTCTGTCATTCATGGATTTCGCAAGATCCCGACTTGTCTGGTCAACATGAACGATTTTTGGTTGAACAGCCTCTATTGTGGCGTGATTGCGCGTCTGTTGGCCAAGGAAGCTTCCGTTTTGCACAGCGAACGCTTGTTTGTTGCCGGGCTGTTGCATCGTATCGGTGCGCTGATTATCTACATGCGCTTGCCGGATAAGGCACGGGGAATTCTTTTGTCTGCGGCAGGTGACGATCGGTTGATTCCGGGTTTGGAAAAGGAGCTTCTCGGTTTTACCTATGCCGAGATCGGTGCGGCATTAGCCAAGGCGTGGAAAATGCCATCGGCCTTGCAGGAAGGGATTCGTTGGCATTTGGAGCCAGAACAGGCCGAGGACTATCGTTTGGAAGCCAGCCTGTTATACCTCGCCAATCAACTGAAAACTGTGTCATTACTCGGTTTTCCGATCCAAGGTGTGCTTAGGGCGATTCCTGATGAAGTCGCCTCTGCTATACGTTTGGACGAGACCCAAATAATAAATGTGATGTCCAAGGCAACCGAGAAACTCAGCGATACCGCTGCCGTGTTCATGCCGGATGTTTACGTGCGCCATTGATTCAGATTACCTGAACCCCGAAGCTTTCCAGTAGGCGGGCGAGCCGAATCAATGGAAGCCCAACCAGTGCGTTGGGGTCTTCGCCTTCGAACCTTTCAAATAGCACGATGCCCAAGCCTTCGGACTTGAATCCTCCAGCACAATCGAAAGGCTGTTCTCGGTCTACATAACGTTCGATTTCCTTGTCACTCAATTCTCGAAAGTGAACCAAGCAGCGGTCGACTTCGGCTTTCATATCTCCCGTGGCGGTGTTTAGGACGCATACGGCGGTGTAAAACGCAACGCATCGGCCGGAAGCCGCACGAAGTTGCCGGATGGCGTTATCACGGGTCATCGGTTTGACCAACTGTTTTCCGCATAGAACGGCTACTTGATCGGAGCCGATTATCAGGGCGTCGGGAAAACCGGGCGCCGCGGCAGCGGCTTTTTCCTGCGCTAGCCGCAGTGCTTGGCAGTCCGGCTTTTCGTTGACTTTGGGCGTTTCGCTAATCCCTGGAGAGATCGAATCAAACTCAAGTCCCAGCTTTTTCAATAGGTCTTGGCGATAGGTCGAGCTGGATGCCAGAACAATTTTTGTCATGCGGTCGGATTTGAGTGAAGACGTAATGGGTCAAAAAGAGTTAAAGAAGCGATTTTGACAGCTTTTGACATTTCTCGATATCATTGCACGATTATGCTTGACCGTTTGCCGGATTTGATAGATCCATTAGAGTTCGCGGAAAAGAAGCGACGGATCGTCGGATCGATGCCTTTGAACACCATTTCTCGTATACAGGATATGGTGCTGAATGGTGAAGCTGAGGCGAAAGTCGATCTTGAATTTAAGAAAGAAGGCCGTCGTGCAATCGTTTCTGGTTGGGTGGAGGCCGATCTTAAGCTGGAGTGCCAATGTTGCCTGGGGCCTCTGGACTGGCCGGTGCACAGCGAAGTACACCTCGGCGTCGTCAGCTCCATTGATGAGGGAAATCTACTACCTGAACCGCTTGAGCCCTTGCTTCTTGACGAAACGGGTGTGATTGATCTGGCGGATATAGTGGCGGATGAATTGCTGCTGGCAATTCCTGCAATTCCCCAGCACTCCCATTGTGCTTCGCCTAAGACAGAAACTACTAATGTGGATTCCCGCGAGAATCCTTTCGCCGTGTTGGCGCAACTGAAAACTATTCGATAATAGGAGCTTTTAAATGGCCGTACAGCAAAATCGTAAGACACGTTCTAAGCGGGGTATGCGTCGTTCGCACGATGCTTTGAAAGCAAATGCGCTTTCCATCGAGCCTACCACGGGTGAAACGCATCTTCGGCATCACGTCAGCCCGGATGGGTATTATCGCGGGCGTAAGGTGATTGCGAGCAAAGAAGAAACTAGCGAAGAGTAGCTTTGACATTCGGATTGACTCCGGGAGCCGGAATCGATGCGGCTCCTTATTGTTGTTTCTGCTGAGTTTGCCGCTCGATTGACTAAACAAGAACTATGATTAAGAAGCCGACCATCGCTTTGGATGCCATGGGCGGCGATCACGGTCCCGCCGTGATCGTTCCGGCGGCTCTGGACAGTGCCGAAAGCAATCCTCACTTAAATTTGATTCTTGTAGGTGATGAAGCCGTATTGCGCCATCATCTTGGATCAGCATTAACACGCCTCGGTGACCGAATTCGCATTCATCACGCGTCTGAAACGGTGGAAATGCATGAGTCCCCGGCGAAGGCTCTCCGCGGCAAGAAGGATTCATCCATGCGAGTTGCCGTTGACCTGGTCAAGGAAGGCGTTGCCGATGCCTGTGTCAGTGCCGGAAATACCGGTGCGTTGATGGCGATCGCGAAATTCGTTCTCAAGACGATACCTGGGATCGATCGTCCGGCCATCATCTCTGCTGTTCCCTCCATGGGAGGACATACCCATGTGCTGGATCTCGGGGCGAATGTGGATTGTTCGGCCGAGCACCTCTATCAATTTGCCGTAATGGGCTACGAGCTCGTGCGCGCGGTCGAGGATAAAGATCATCCGCGGGTGGGATTGCTGAATATCGGCGAAGAAGAAATCAAGGGCAACGAGCAGGTTAAGGAAGCCGCAAAACTATTGGCTGGTGCCCACATCAATTTTATCGGCTACGTCGAAGGGAACGATCTCTACTCGGGTAACGTGGATATCGTCGTCACCGACGGCTTTGTCGGCAACGTGGCGCTCAAAACCAGCGAGGGTCTCGCCAAAATGATCAATCATTCAATCAAACAGGCATTCGGCAGGAATTTTTTCACTAAACTGGCCGGATTAGCGGCTATGCCGGTGCTCCATTCCTTTAAGAAGCAATTCGATCATCGGCGCTACAATGGAGCCTCCCTCTTGGGGTTGCGCGGCATCGTAATCAAGAGTCATGGTAACGCCGACCGTTTGGCTTTCGCGAATGCCATCGGCATTGCGGTGAAGGAGATTGAAAAGGCTGTTCCGACTCGTATCGGCGAGCGCATAGCGGAGATTTTCGCTGAGAGGAAGACCGCGTGAGACGGTACGCTCGGATTCTCGGAACCGGTGGCTATCTCCCCGAAACCATTCTCACCAACGAACAGATCGCTCAAACCGTCGATACATCGGATGCTTGGATCATCGAACGGACCGGTATTCGCGAGCGCCGCATCGCAGGAAAACATGAAACAGCCTCCAGCATGGCGGAGCGCGCTGCGCGTCAGGCTCTGGAGTCGGCAGAAATCGAACCGGGAACGATCGATCTCATCATCGTTGCAACTTGTACGCCGGATCGAGTTTTTCCCAGTACCGCTTGCCTGTTGCAACAGAGGTTAAATATCCGGGATTGCGCTGCATTCGACGTTCAGGCAGCATGCTCCGGTTTTATCTACGCGCTCAGTATCGCTGACCAGTATGTCAGGGCAGGAGCCGCCCGTCGGGTTCTCGTCGTAGGCAGCGAGGCAACCTCGCGGATCGTCGACTGGTCGGATCGTGCAACCTGCATTCTTTTCGGCGACGGTGCCGGGGCTGTCGTGCTGGAAGCGGCGGATGAGCCTGGAATCCTGAGCACACATATTCATTCCGATGGGCAATATCAGGATTTGCTGTACGTCCCCAACCCTAACGGTGCGGGGAGCGGTGAAGGCGACGAGCGATTCTTGAAGATGCAGGGTAACGAGGTATTCAAGATCGCCGTCAATACTCTGGGACGCATCGTGGACGAGACCTTGGCCGCCAACAATCTGCAGAAATCGGATATCCACTGGTTAGTCCCCCATCAAGCCAATATACGCATCATCGCCGCTACGGCAAAAAAACTGCATATGCCCATGGACCGCGTGGTGATGACCATCGAAAAACAAGGCAATACATCCGCGGCTTCGGTGCCGCTCGCTTTGAACGAAGCAATTCGCGACGGTCGAATTCAGCGAGGCCAGATGGTTTTGATGGAAGCTTTCGGTGGCGGTTTCGCTTGGGGCTCGGCCCTCATCCGGTACTAGGGGAGTTTATGTCTACGAATCTCGTCGACGAAGGTTTGGCGTTTCTTTTCCCGGGGCAAGGCTCCCAGTCCGTTGGGATGTTGTCGAAGCTAGCCGAGGTCCATACCGAAGTTGCGTCGACCTTTCAGGCCGCTTCAGAAGTGCTTGGCTACGATCTCTGGGATTTAGTGCGGAACGGTCCCGAAGAAAGACTTAATCTGACGCAGTGTACCCAGCCGGCCATGCTGGCCGCCGATGTTGCTGCCTGGCGAGTTTGGTCCAAACGGACTTCGGTAAGACCGGGCTGGATGGCCGGCCATAGCTTGGGCGAATATGCGGCATTGGTGTGTTCCGGCGCTTTGATTTTCGAGGATGCAGTTCGGCTTGTGGCCGAGCGCGGACGATTGATGCAGGAAGCGGTGCCTCCCGAAACCGGGGCGATGGCAGCTATTTTGGGATTGAACGACACCCAGGTCGTTGAGGTTTGCAGCAGAGCATCGACCGAAACGGAGATTGTCAAACCGGCCAATTTCAACGCTCCTGGGCAAATCGTGATTGCCGGTCATAAGGTTGCCGTGGAGCGGGCAGTTGAACTAGGCAAAGCGGAGGGCGCCAAGCGGGCCGTTCTCTTGCCGGTCAGCGTGCCGTCCCATTGTCCGTTAATGAGAAGCGCCGCTGAGAAATTTAGGCAAATGCTGTCCGACATAGCGGTAAAAATCCCTCCGATTGGAGTGCTGCATAACGTCGACGTCGCCTCCCATTCGGCTCCCGACGTGATTCGGGCCGTCTTGGAAAAGCAACTGTACAGCCCGGTTCGTTGGACCGATTCCATTCTGTTCATGTCTCAGCAGGGCGTCAGCCGGTTTGTCGAATGTGGTCCCGGTCGAGTTCTGACCGGTTTGAACAAGCGAATCGTCCCGGCGTGCAGAACCGAAGCGGTTTTTGATCCGGATTCCTTAATTAGAGCATTGGAGCTTGTTCAATGATGTCTAAATTCGCTGTTGTAACCGGGGCCAGTCGCGGTATCGGGCGTGCTATAGCTCTGCGTCTGGCGAAGGATGGTCATACCGTCATAGGTACGGCGACCACCGAGTCGGGGGCCAACGCCATCTCGGCGGCTTTGGCCGAAGGCGGATTTCGCGGCAAGGGCATGGTACTGGACGTGGCCGAGGCCGATTCGGTTGAGCGATTCTTCAACTCTGTGAACGAAGAGTTCGGCGCCCCGCTCATTTTGGTCAATAACGCCGGAATAACGCGAGACAACCTGCTGATGCGGATGAAAGACGAGGAATGGGATGACATCATCCGGACCAATTTGTCATCCGTTTACCGTATGTGTAAAGCCGGTTTGCGTGGAATGATGAAAGCCCGAGAGGGACGCATGATCAACATTACCTCCGTCGTCGGAGCGATGGGAAATGCAGGGCAAACCAATTATGCGGCCGCCAAGGCCGGTATCATCGGTTTTACCAAATCGCTCGCGAGAGAAGTTGGGTCACGGAATATCACCGTCAACGCCGTGGCGCCGGGATTCATCGATACCGACATGACGCGCGCGCTGCCTGAGGAAAGCCGTAAAGCGTTGCTGGATAACATCCCCTTGGCGCGATTAGGATCTGCGGATGAGGTGGCAGGCGTGGTGGCCTTTCTATGTTCGGATGACGCTGCTTACATCACGGGCGAAACCATACATGTCAACGGCGGCATGCACATGGCATGATCTCATGCATTTCCGGGACGCGTGCTTTCGCTAATGAATTGAGCGACCGACGTTTTCTTTTTAGAGAAAAGTCTTGTATTCACCCGGTTTCAAATTAAAATTTCCCGACTCACTAAAACCAGAGAAAACAGCTGAGGATATAAAACGATGAGTGATGTAGCAGAGCGTGTTAAGAAGATCGTGGCTGAGCAATTGGGCGTGAAAGAAGAAGTCTCCAATGAAGCTTCTTTCGTCGACGACCTCGGCGCCGATTCCTTGGACACGGTCGAACTGGTGATGGCCCTGGAAGAAGAATTTGAGTGTGAGATTCCCGACGAAGACGCGGAGAAGATCACCACTGTCCAGCAAGCGATAGACTACATCGAAAGCCACATCTGATTTGATCCTGCCGCCCCGCAAGGTTTTCGGCTTGGCGGGGCAGGATTGTCTTTGTCAATTTACACCCCGCTAAGGAATAAAGATTGAGTAGAAGGCGCGTGGTCGTTACCGGATTGGGCGCAGTATCGCCGGTCGGGTTAACGGTGACTGATTCCTGGGGAAACGTGCTTGACGGCAAAAGCGGCATCGCGCCCATCGAGCATTTCGACGTTTCCGATTTCTCGACCCGCTTTGGCGGGAGTGTCAGGGGATTCGATATCACCCGATATATTTCCGAAAAAGAAGCCAAAAAAATGGATGTTTTCATCCATTACGGGCTTGCGGCAGGCTGCGATGCGTTCGAAGACTCTGGACTGGACGTAGCCGAAGAAAATTCTGAACGTATCGGCGTGGCCATCGGTTCCGGCATCGGCGGTATCACGGGAATCGAGAGCGGACATAGCGCCTTTTTGAGAGGCGGACCGCGGAAAATTTCACCGTTCTTTGTGCCCAGCAACATCATCAACATGATATCGGGCAATGTATCCATCAAGTACGGATTGAAAGGCCCCAACTTCGCTATCGTTACCGCATGTACGACAGGCACTCATAATATCGGTGAGGCCGCCCGCGTGATTCAATACGGCGATGCTGATGTCATGATTGCCGGCGGTGCCGAAATGGCGACTTCGCCGACTTCCTTGGGAGGATTTGCGTCAGCACGGGCCTTGTCCCGCCGCAATGACGATCCGGTGCACGCCAGTCGTCCTTGGGACAAAGACCGGGATGGCTTCGTATTGAGCGACGGTGCGGGGGTCTTGGTGTTGGAGGAATTGGAACACGCCAAGCGGCGTGGTGCCAGGATTTATGCCGAACTGATCGGTTACGGCATGAGCGCCGATGCCTATCACATGACTCAGCCGCCGGAAGGTGGCGAGGGGGCGGCACGTTGCATGCGAAACGCGCTGAGGGACGCAGGCATCAACGCCGATCAAGTCGATTACATCAATGCTCATGGAACATCGACTCCAGCCGGGGATATCGCGGAAACCAGAGCGATCAAGACCGTGCTTGGAAATCATGCCTACAGTACTCCGATCAGCTCGACGAAATCCATGACCGGCCATATGCTGGGTGCTGCCGGTGGCATCGAGGCGATATTCTCGGTACTGGCGCTCAGAGATCAAGTCATTCCTCCAACCATCAATCTAGACAATCCGGACCCGGAATGCGATCTCGATTATGTTCCCCACACCGCGCGTGAGGCAAGGTTGGACATCGTCATGTCCAACTCTTTCGGCTTCGGTGGAACGAACGGCACTTTGATTTTCAAGAAGTACAACTAATTTCCGTTTGATAGCTCCAACTCTTCGTCAATAAAGGCTTAGAGTTGGACGTTCATATAGGCACGCATCAGCGTGCTTTTTGTTATCTTAAGACCAGGTTTTTTTGGGTTGGCCGATTAAGATGATGATGTGGGTTCGGCGTGTATGACGGCTCTAGTGAACGGCCAACCGACACGTTGTGTGGATTTGGCAGACCGTGGCTTCCAATACGGAGACGGGACATTCACCACGATTGCCGTCCGTCAAGGAGTCCCTTTGTTTTGGGCTTTGCACCTGGCTCGTCTGGAGCGCGACTGCCAAAGACTTCTCATTTCTTTTCCCGGGAGCGAATGTTTAGAGCCCGATGTACGGACACTCTGCATGACGCAGCTGGAAGGGGTGTTGAAGATACAAATCAGCCGAGGTATCGGAGGCCGCGGTTACCGACTGCCGCAACCGCAGCGGGTGACTCGGGTCCTGAGCATGCACCCCCTGCCCGAATATCCGCCCGAATTATGGAAAGTCGGTGTCGAGATACGGGTTTGCGGGAGCCGGTTGGGTATCAACCCCCGGCTGGCCGGCATCAAACACATGAATCGTCTGGAACAAATCCTTGCTCGTGCGGAGTGGGCTGCCGACGAGATTCGGGAAGGCATCATGCTGGATGCCGAGGGCTATGTCACCGAAGGCACGATGAGCAATGTTTTTCTGGTTAAGGACGGCACTCTGCACACGCCGAAAATCGACCGCTGCGGCGTCGCCGGGGTCATGCGTGGCATAACGATCGCGACGGCTCGGGAGAACGGGGTCGACTTCGTAGAGTCACGGGTTACGCTTGAGGAACTTTACGCTGCCGACGAGGTATTTTTAACAAACTGCGTAATTGGACTATGGCCCGTTCGCCGATGCGAGCATCGAACATATGGTATTGGGCCGATTACAGAAGAGATTGATCGATGGCTAAGGACGAAGGCGGAAAGCGAGTTGGCCGCAGCGTGCAACGGGCGATCGGGATTATCGTCATCGCTGCCAGTTTCCTGATCGGATGGTTGTGGATGGACTATCGAGCAGCGCTGGATAGGCCGCTAGGACTCGAGAGTCCAGCTTATTTCGAGATTGCTAAGGGCGACAGCCTGGCCCGCATAACAGCCAGACTTAAAGAGCAGGGAATTGTATCTAGCCCGGTATGGTTCAGATTTCGGGCCTATCTGGACGGTTCGGCCAGACATTTGAAGTATGGCGAGTACGAAATCCCGCCGGGGACGACGCTTCGGGAGCTACTGGCGCTGTTCGTCTCGGGCAAGGTCCGCCAGTACCCGATTACGCTTGTGGAAGGCTGGACATTCCGGCAAATTTTGAGCGCATTGGATCAAAGTCCCCCCCTAAAGAAACGTGCAACGGGTAAATCTCCCCAAGAGATCATGCAAATCATCGGGGCGCCCGATGAGCATCCGGAGGGACGTTTCTATCCGGACACTTATTTCGTGACCAAGGGCACCTCGGATATCGAGGTTCTCAAGCGGGCTTATCGAAAAATGCAGGGAGTACTGAACGAAGAATGGGCCAATCGTGCCGAAGGGACTACCTATGGTACGCCCTACGAATCATTGATCGTGGCTTCGATTGTGGAGAAGGAAACGGCCCGTTCGGATGAGCGTCCTCTTATTGCCGGCGTATTCACTCGACGTCTGGCCAAAGGTATGTTGCTGCAAACGGATCCGACGATCATTTATGGTCTGGGCGACAGCTTTACTGGAAATATCCGGAAGGAAGACTTGCTGAAAGATACGCCTTACAACACCTATGTTCGTTCGGGATTGCCGCCGACCCCCATCGCCAATCCGGGGCGCGATTCGATCCGCGCGGCCTTGCATCCCGCTGCGGGGGAGAGTTTGTATTTCGTCGCCCGCGGAGACGGCACTCACGTTTTTTCCGATAGTCTGGAAGAACATCGGCGCGCGGTCGAACAATTCCAAATGCGGCGACATGACTAGAGGAAAATTCATCACCCTCGAAGGCGGGGAGGGCGTAGGCAAAACCACCAATCTGGAGTTCATCCGAGATTATTTGCAAAGGCGCGGAATTAGATTTCTCGTCACCCGCGAACCTGGCGGCACCCCTATAGGTGAAGCCATCCGCCGGCTGGTGATCGATTCTCAAGGGATGTCGGCTCGGACTGAACTCTTGCTGATGTTCGCCGCCCGCGCCCAGCACATCGAAGAAGTCATCGAGCCCGCTTTGGCCAAAGGCATCTGGATCGTTTGCGATCGGTTCACCGATGCTAGTTATGCGTACCAGGGCGGTGGGCGCGGCATCGATAACGCGGTCATTCGATTTCTTCAAGAATGGTTGCAGAAAGGGCTGGAACCCGATCTCACCCTTTTGTTCGACGCTCCCGTGGAAGTCGGCCTCCAACGGGCTAAAGGCAGAGGCCAACTGGACCGTTTCGAAACCGAACTGCCGGCTTTCTTTTCCCGGGTCAGGGAAACGTATTGCGATTTGGCCAGACAATGGCCTCACCGCATCAAGCTACTCGACGCGACTCAGCCGCTCGAGGACGTGCAGGCGGAAATCGCAAGGCATTTGGATTCTTTGCGTCAGACCTGATGGGAACGGCGTCCAGCGGCATTCTCTATCCTTGGCTCGATGAGCCATGGCAAAAGCTGAACGCTTATCTGGCCTCTCAGAGGCTGCCACAGGCTCTCTTGATTCACGGTGTTGACGGGATCGGGAAAACGTATCTGGCCGAGATTTTCGCCCAAAAGCTGCTTTGCAAGCACCCGGAAATCTTTGCCTGCGGCGATTGTGCCGGGTGCCGGTTGTTTCTAGCCGGAACCCACCCGGACTTCCTGAGGATAGAGCCTGCAGAGCGGGGAAAGCCTATCGCTGTGGACACGGTTCGGCACTTGATCGCGAACCTTTCGCTCAAGCCGCAGTACGGCGGCTACCGCATAGTCGTGTTTTGCGCGGCGCATCAATTGAACATCAGTGCAGCCAATGCCCTCCTGAAAACCTTGGAGGAACCGGGTGAAAATACGGTAATGCTATTGCTGACCGATATGCCTTCCGCCCTGCCGGCGACTATTTTCAGTCGTTGTCAGCGTTTGCCGATCGCGCTTCCGGACGATGCGGTCGCCGCTCGATGGCTGGAGGAGCAAGGAACCGGCGAAGCTACAGCCGTGTTGCTGGCCGCTGCGAGGCATGCTCCATTAAAGGCGTTGGCGTTGGCCGAGTCAGACGTCGTGGAGCGCCGGAGGACGGCGTTTTCGGAGTACGTCGACGTGGCTTTGCGACGTCAAGAGCCAATAACTCTCGCGGAACGGTGGTCGACCTTGGCTTATGAGGATTTGGTCGACTGGATGGTTTCATGGACTATCGACTTAATCCGTCTCCGCAGCGTGCCGGACTCTCCGCGTTTGGATAACCCGGATTTGCGTCAGGGCTTGCAGGCCTTGGTCCGTCGACTACACTTGAAGAGCTTGTTCGGATTCCTCGACTTATTGCTGCAAGCAAAACGCGCGCTGAACGGTCAAGTCAACCGCCAGTTGCTTTTGGAGGAGCTTTTGATTCATTGGGCGCAACTCGGACAGTCGCCGCAAGCGGACTGGTATCTATCATGAGTGCAAGCGAAAACAAGGTACGCCAAGGCATTCTGTCTCTAACGATTCGGGATAAAAATGTTCTGTACTCCGCCTATATGCCGTTCGTCAAGAACGGTGGGCTGTTCATTCCGACGAACCGCAGCTACAGTCTGGGCGAAGAAGTATTCATGTTGCTGAATCTTATGGATGAACCCGAACGGATTCCGGTAGCCGGAAAGATTATCTGGATTACCCCTAACGGTGCGGAGGGTTCTCGCGCCGCGGGTATCGGCGTGCAATTCAGCGACGAGGACGGCGGGGCTACCCGTGCCCGAATCGAAAACTACCTGGCCGGCAGCCTCGAGTCGCAGCGGCCGACACATACGATGTAACTGCTGACGAACGACGGTTATATGACGCCTGGCTTCACTTTGAGTTCCGACTTCGGTTGATATCATCTACCTCGTTCGGCGACTGGTTTGCCCGGTTCCGACAAATATATTTCTACGCGACGGTTCTGTAACCGTCCGGCGTTCGTATCGTTCGAAGCCACTGGATAAGCCTCGCCGTATCCGCGGGTCACGATACGGTCCGGGCTGACGCCGTTTCTAAGCAAGAAATCCTGCACGGCTTGTGCGCGGCGCAGAGACAGCTCCTCATTATAGGACTCCGATCCGCGGCTGTCGGTATGCCCTTCGATGAGGACGTTGCGATCCGGGTGCTGTTTAAGCGTATTCACTAACTGATAAAGCTCTTGCTGAGCGCCCGGTTTGAGGTTGGCTTTATCGTATTCGAATAGCACACTGCCCAAGGTAACCATAAGACCACGCTCGGTCTGCTGGGCCTTAAGCGCAGAAAGCTCCTGTTGTAGAAGCAGCCTCTCGCGTTCGTCGAGGATTTGCTGGGTCTCGGACTCGGCTTTTCGGGTTTCGGCTATGGCCCGTGCGATCTCGACTTTCCTCTGGGCGATGTAGGCGAGATGGGTGGTTTCGTCTTCATCGTCAGCGTTTTCGGCCTGCCGCAGGGTTTCACCCGCCTCCGCGAGCGCGACTGGAGCATTTTGTGCGATCTCGACGTCTTGCTGGGCTTGCGAATACGACAGGCGAGCCTTTTCCAAGGATTCGTTCTGCGTGGCGCAGCCTGCGCATAGGGTGATTATGCCTAGCGAAAAGCAGCGAATCGCGAGTGAATAACGGAGATTATTGTCCGTCCTTGACATAGCGTTGCCTCCTTTAGAGATTCACGTCGTCAGTGCGCCGACCTCTGGTTTCCGCCTCGCGGCGCAGCTCTTCGATGGTTTGCTGGGCTTGCTGCGCCATTTGGCGGGCATTTTCCGACTGGGCTTTAGCCTCGGCCAACTGGGCGTCGATCTGGGCCTGCTCGGCCAGACGGCGCGCATCCTCGTATTTCTCGTCAGCCAAAGCCTTCTTGGCGCGTCCCAATTTATCCATGGCACGTTGTATTTCCGCCGGGGCATATTCCGACGCTTTTACCATCATGGCTTGGTTGAGAGCCGTATCCGCTGTCGAAATCGTATTGATGGGCGGAGTTTCGGATGCACAACCGAATAATCCCATAGCACTCAAACAGACGATAGAAATACCTGGCCGAGGTTTTGAAAATGCCTTGTAGATTCTCATGAGAAAACCTCCTGTAACATGAGAGTTGCGACTTTCAGAACTACTCTTATTCCCTGTCGATAAGCCAAGCGTTAAGTGCTCGCCGATACGATAGTCGGGTGCATCGGCCATAGGCTCGATCAAATGCGAGAAAAAATCGCTTCGCAGCCGGCAAGTTATCGGAAGTGTGTCATCGGGTAACTGGCTCTTTATTTTGCTCACAGTATTATCGGTTCATTTCCCGATCAGATTGCTAGCTTTCCGTTTGATATCGTCGGCACTTTGCTTGAGATCTTTGGCTCGTCGTTTGACGACACGTAACCAGTGTCGCGCCCAGGCGAATTCGATGCCCAGAATTGCCAGGCCTAAAGGGATGAGTAGAAAAGCTGGACCCGGCAATACGATTAAAGCGATCCCGATCAACACTACGGTAGATCCGACCACTCCGATGACCACGCGCCGCGCCACCTTATACGTTTTGACGAGGCTCGTGCGTGACATAAGTCCTCTTTTTCATTGATGAGCCGAGGTTTCGCTGAAACTTTTCAAGGCTTTGACCCGTCGGCGGTGGTTCAGTTTCTGAAGGCGATACGTATGACGGAACGATCTTGTCGTTCGCTTCGCAAGGCAGTAGGCATTTGGGATTATCGGATTGCCCTCAAAGAGCCGTTTTTTAGATCGTTAAAAAGCATCTCGATCACATAGATAAATCGTGACGAAAAGCAGCACAAAGACGGATGGTCAAGTGACGTCGCTAGAATTATCTCTGATCTCCAGAAAATAATATTCTTGATTGAACATTACGTTTAATCATTACGGAAAGGCCTCTTAGTGTGAAAGGCAAATCATGATTGAATAGGCATTCAATTCGGTTTTAAGATCGGCTGACCAATATATATCAATACTCATTAAGCCGACCTAAAAATAAGTCCCAGTTTTACTGAGCATGGATTCGGTACCTGTCCATCCGCGGGAAAGGGCTTGCCGGAGTCGAACCGGCCTTCCGGGGATATGAGCCCCGGCGCGCACCGGCGCCTTTGTTGGCTCCGCGGTCTACGTGGGGCATGCAAAAAAGAAGCCTTACCTATTAGATGGCGAGCTTGCTAATCTATCGCAAAAAAATGTAAAACTCCGTGAATATACTTATCTCTTAACTGTGACAAATGCCGCGAAAGTGGAATCGCCTATCGGCAGCATATCTCTTGGGAGGTACGATATGTTTCATAAAGTGACCGGCTCATTGGTTGTGCCGTATGTTTTTGTGAAGCACATCGGTTACGCTCGGCAACCCCTTATAGAGTCGTGTTTCTACTGCCTTTGCTTATGGCGATCGGTAGGCTTTCGAGTAGATTCTGGAGGGATATATAAAATGAAGCCTGCTGAAACCGGACAACCGCTATCAATCCACCTGTTATTATTTTGCATCCTTGATTTTGTTGAATGCCCGGCGCTGGTTGCCGATCTTGGTTTCCCCGTTTAAACCATGCCGGTCACGAAAGAGGGCGGTCTTCCGCGGCGGATCGGGAGATAAAGCAAGATAGCGCGGGAACTTAGACGCCATTTGAGCATCTATAGACGCTCGGTGATTGCCTCCTTTTCGGCGCCCATCTACAAGGGGAGGGGGCTTAGCCGGCGCTCTGTAGCAATGTAGCAATCCGATTGATTGGTCGATTGGAGGTGTGCAACCGATCGACTCGATTTAAGCTTCCCCACTTAAGGCCTATCCCCGTTGGCTATCAGTCCCGATCATTGCCGGATTTCTGATCGCCTGCGGAATCGAGGTATGAGTAGATTCATAGAGATACAAACCATGTGGGATAGTCTTCAAACATTAATTTCAGCTGACGGGCTCATGCCTCACGGATATTGCCTGCTATGGCGTCCTTCCTTGCTTTATCTGCATGTTTTTTCGGACGTCATGACGGCGCTGGCCTACTATTCCATTCCAGGCGCTTTGATCTACTTCGTCCTGCGCCGCCGCAATCTTCGCTTTCGCAATATTTTCTTGCTCTTCGGCGCCTTCATTCTCGCCTGCGGTACGACTCATTTGTTGGAAGCCTGGACGGTCTGGCAGCCGATCTACGAGGTGGAAGGTATTGTCAAGCTGTTCACTGCCCTGATTTCGGTCGTCGCTGCCGTTGTGCTATGGCCGTTGATCCCCCAGGCTCTCGCCATGCCCAGCCCGGAGGAACTGGAACAGACTAACCGGCGATTGATCAAGGAAATACAGGAACGCAAGGCGGCCGAGGAGAAGATTCGGCAACTGAACGCTAATCTGGAAGAGAGGGTTACGCAACGCACGCAAGAGTTAATGCAGCTTAACCGCCAGCTTAAATTGGAGATTCAGGAACGCAAGCGGGTCGAAGACAGTCTTCGCGATGCCGATAGCCGCAAGGACGAGTTCCTGGCCATGTTGGGTCATGAGCTCAGAAATCCTTTGGCTCCGATTCGAAACGCCGTGCAGGTCATGCGCAAGATCGGTGTGGCCGATCCCAAATTGGCTTGGGCGCGCGATGTCGTTGATCGTCAAGCCGGCCATCTGACCCGGTTGGTGGACGACCTGCTGGACGTTTCACGCATCATCAGGGGCAAGATTACTTTGCACAAGCGCGCCATAACGGTTGCCACGGTTATCGAACAGGCTCTCGAAACCAGCAAGCCGTTAATCGATGCTCGTCATCACGAACTCGCGGTTTCGTTACCGGAAGAACCGGTGCAGATTTATGGGGATCCGGTGCGTTTGGCGCAGGTTGTCTCGAACATACTCAATAATGCGGCCAAGTACACGCCTTCTGGCGGCAAAATCAGGCTGACGGTGGCGCGTGAATCCGCCCAGGCGGTCATTCGTGTACGTGATACGGGTGAGGGCATACCGGCCCATCTGTTGCCGAGGCTTTTTGATCTGTTCACTCAAGCCGAGCGTACCATCGACCGCTCGCAAGGCGGTCTCGGTATCGGTCTGACGATCGTCCAAAAACTCGTGGAGTTACACGGGGGCCGGGTCGAAGCCAGCAGCGAGGGTCCCGGAAGAGGCAGCGAGTTCGTCATCAGGTTGCCGGTTTCCGAAGAACTTGTGGAAGTCGGCGCTAGCGGAGAATCCCCGTCCGCTACGTTGAAAAGCGTTCATTCATGATCGGCCGGTTTCCGCCCGAACTTGATCAGGGTTAGGGCCCAAGAAAATCGACCGCGAGAAACGCGGCCCACGCCAGTCCGTGGCAGATAATAATGCCCCATAGGATTATCCTGTAGCGGGTCTTCCGTATCTTATGGCGGAAATCGTGCTGCGCAAGGAGCGCCCCCGGCCAGCCTCCCATCAACTCTATCATGTGCATGTAAAATTCCGGTATGCGCCATTGGCCGGTTATCGCGTGTTTCTTATCCAGTCCATAAAGCATGATGGCCAGCACGCTTAGGAAAACGTAAGAAAAGAACGGAATCGGATTGTATGTCCGCCAGATCAGATAGCACGACAAGAGGATGGGCAACCCGATCAGGGTCCAGAGAAATGGCGAACGCGGGGTGGCTAGGATACCCTCGGTCGGCTTTTTCGCCGTGATATCGACGCCTTTGATCGCGGCGTAGGAAAGGCGCCTCTTGCCGGGAACGTCGCGTGCCACGTTGTAGAAAATGATGTCTCCGACCTGTGGGCGCCGGCTCGTACCCTCCTCGAGTACGCTGATATGGACGAAATAGTCGTCGCCGCCCATGGATGGACGCACGAATCCGAAGCCTTTGTCATCGTTCCAAAGGACAAGGACGCCTTCCTGCAAGCGGGAATCGTCGGCGACGACCCGCCGCTTGCGGCCGGTCGTCTTTCGTTTATTGAAGGGGGCCGAGGTCAATTCAATTTGCCTTGTAGAACTTTGGCATACGCCTTATTGTTACCTGTGTCATTTGTAATCGATTTTACATCTGCCGGCTCAAATCCGGCTCGCGGATATGGCAAGGCCCGGCGCTTCCGAACACCGGGCCTCGACATCGCAGAATCCAAAAGGCTGGCTCCGGCTAATCCACGCGCACCTCAATCTTGCGCGGACGCAATTCGGCCCGCTTGGGAATTTTCAGAGTGAGCACGCCGTCCTTGAGTGTGGCGTCGATGTTGTTCGGTTCCAGTTCCGGACTGAGCGAGAAACTCCGGCGGTATCGCGTCGAACGGATGTCCGCATATAGCGCCTGGATGCCCTCCGGCATGTCGAAATGTGCATCACCCTCGATAAGCAGACTGTTCTTATCGACTTCTATATTAAGTCGATCTCTCGATACCCCCGGCATGTCGGCTACCAGCGTGATGCCCTCCGCATCTTCGCAGATATCGACCGGCGGGTTCAACACCACCTGACGCTCGGGTTTTTGGACGTCGGCGGACTGCCTTGTTGCAACATCTTGTGTCTCAGCCATGATGTTCTCCTTTTGCTCATTTCACTTCGATCTGCCGAGGCTTGGCCGCCTCGCGCCGTTGTACCCTGATGTGCAGAATGCCGTTCTCGCAGCGGGCTTCGACTCGATCCGGATCCACATCTTCCGGTAGCGTGATTGCGCGCCGGAACTCGCCGTCGAAACGCTCCTGGCGATAGTAGTTGGCATCCTCTTTTTTCGGCAATTTCCGCTCGCCCGAGACGGACAGCACGTTCTGCTGAATGGAGATGTCCAGTGTCTTGGGGTCGACACCCGGGGTAAACAAGTAAACGTCCACCTCGTCGGATGTGGCGCCCACATTCACCGGGGGGAAACTGCCGCGAGTGGCGGATCTGATTCCAATCGGCCAAGACCAACGGCCGAATAGATCGTCCATCTCCCGCTCCAGGCGTTGGAACTCGTCGAATAAGCTGCTCTCGAATGGCGTGGGTCTGTTGAACATAGGTCATACCTCCTTTTAAGCGGTTCAAACTCTTGCCGGCTGAAAGAACAATGGGGTCTCGGCCGCGATTTTCAAGAGATTCGGAGCGAGCGGCATACGCCAAGCCTTTCTTCGTTTGGCCTGATCGGCGCAAGGGCTCGCGGGTTTCCGGCATTGCCTGGAATTTGCCTACGGACTAAGATCACGCTGCACCCCGAATGGATTTCAGGAGTTATTCCATGCGCTCGCACTATGGATGGGTACTTTCCCTCGTTTTTTTCATTCCTTCTGTGGCTCAGCCGGCCGGCCCGAGAGACGATCGTTTCCTCGAAGGCTACGCTTCGGCCGTGCTCGACATGCGTTTCGGGCTGAGCGATGCGAAACCCAGCGTGAAAAACGGTCGGCTGGTGCTCGATCCGGATCAACTCAAAGGACGGAACCCGCAAACGGTCGCTGACGCTCTGCGTGGCATAGAGGGGTTGCAGGTCGAAGTGGGAAGACCCGGCAGCGCGTCGATTGCGGTTAGCGAGCCGGTCCCCGAGACTCAGCCGGCGCCATCTTCCGAAAAACTGACGCGCTATACGGGCTGGCTTCCGCCGGCCAAGGCTTTCGAGTCGCTGATCGCCGATCCGAAATGGCCGCGTTTCTCCGCATCCGTCCAGTTTTACCAGAGCGATGAAGAACTGAACACGGTCGGTTCCGCAAACTTCGGTGCGATGCTTCCGTTTTACGGATGGGAAGGATTGGGCGCCAGTTGGCAAGTCGGACTCCAGGCCGGCGTATTTTCGATTTTCAATCTGAACGCGAGTTCTACCGATCTGGTGAACTCCGATTTCTTCGTGGCGCTGCCGGTGAGCGTCAGAACCGGCCCGTTCTCGGCCCAGGCGCGCGTTTTCCACCAAAGTTCGCATTTGGGCGACGAGTACCTGCTGCGCAATCGGGTCGATCGCATCAATCTTTCCTTCGAGGGCGCCGATCTCTTGCTCTCCTGGAATTTCGGCGATTTCTTGCGCCTCTATGGCGGTGGAGGAGGGCTGTTCCGAACCGATCCGGGCGATCTCGAACCCTGGTTTGTTCAAGGCGGATTCGAGTTGACGAGCCCCTATCCAGTATTTACCGAACTCTTGTATCCGGTCGCGGCACTGGACATTCAGGCTGCCGAAGGAGGCGATTGGGACGCCAGCTATTCGGCGCGTGCCGGCATCGAGTTTCGCAGCGCCTGGCTGGAGGGTCGGCGCTTGCAGTGGCTGTTCGAATATTTCAACGGGCGCTCGCCGAACGGCCAGTTTTTCGAAAGGCACATCGAGTATTTCGGGACCGGTCTCCATTTCTATTTCTGATCAGGAGAGACCCGCTGGGATCAATGCAGCCCCGTTTTTCCGGCAAACCAACGGGCAGCCTCCTGCGCTATATCCGAGGGAACGCTATGGCCGCCCTCGAATTCCCGGTAGACAACCTCATAGCCGGCCCGCTTCAGCTGCGGCACGATGCGGCGGCTGCATTTGTCGATAGGCAACACGGTATCGTCCGTGCCATGGGAAATGAAAACCTGCGGATTTCCGCGCTGTACGGTGGATATCATGAAGCCCGGCGAAAACGCGAGGATATGGCTGAACAAGTCACCGTTCATGACGCCCAGCGAGAGCGCATAAGACGCGCCGTCCGAAAAGCCGCCGATCGCGATTCGCGACGGATCGACCGCATAGTGGGTAAACACATGGCTCAAGACCCGATCGACCTGGGTGAGGTCTACCCCATAGTCTTCGATGATCACATCCCAGGTGAATTCGTGCGATGCGGGCGCCGCCAGGATCAATCCGCAAGGATCGGCCAACTTCAAGAGAGGGGCCAAACCGTGCTGGGAATTGCCCCCGGCTCCATGAAACAACAACACCAGCGGAAGAGCGCGGCCTCCCCGATAGCTCTCTGGAATATAGAGATGCCCGCTACGCTTGGATTCTTCGAGTCTGAGCGGTAGCAGGCCGGTTGGGGCGGACTTCTTGATCTTTATCCGCTCCGGACGCGCCGAAAGATGTCCTATTTTGCTCATTGCGATACTTTTCCTTGAATGAAGATTCCAAGGTTCGAGTGACGCTCGGGTCCTTTTGTGAGCTCCAGCCGGTCGGATTCATCTCAGCGGAAATCCGATGCTCACGCCGGTACGCATATGAACCGGACCGTATCGGACACCTGGCCCGGAAATGCCGATACCGGCGTACGGCCTCACGCTGCTACAAGCGCTAAGTAATGGCGCAACGAGGATCAGCCCTATGATCAGGATGATCGGCCTTTTGGCTGCTTTCATGATCGGACCTCTTGCTTCATCGTGAAGGCGGTATTTGCTGAATGCCGAACATCGCTCCCGACGGATCGGTCATCACGGCGACCGTTCCCGAGCGGATGTCGGGGTGCGGAGCGATGAGCACCTTACCTCCGAGACTTTCCGCGCCGGCAACAGTTCCGGCGAGATCCGAGACTCGAATGTACGGCAGCCAGGCCGCTTGTCCCCCGGCCAGGGGCTGTCTTGCGAGTCCGGCCCTCGGAGTCCCTTCGCGCTTGAAGATGAGATACGGTTGCTTGCCGCTCTCGCGCGGCCACGAGTCGACTTGATATCCCGCAAGCTCATGGTAGAACCGTGTCGCCTTGTCGAGGTCCTCGGCCCACAATTCGTCCCAAAACCAGTCGTTTTCCTCGGGTTCGATGGGCTCGGGATCGCCCCATCGGGTACGGATTACCGTCAGCGGAGCACCGTCCGGATCGCGGATAACGGCGAAACGTCCCCGTTCCGGCGCGTTCACCGGCGTCAGCGGCACGGTTCCGCCGGATCGCTCGGCCAGCTGCACCGCGCGATCGACATTCTCGACCGAAAGCAAGCTAAGCCACTGATTCGCGGGGTGCGGCGGTTCGGTATCCTTAGCCACGAGACCGGAAATCGGACGTCCGTGGTTCCAGGCAATCGAATAGTCGAAATCACCTTGAGTGGAGTCGGTAAACCGCCAGCCGAACAGGCTTCCGTAAAAACGCTTGGCGGCGGGTAGATCGTCGGTCACGAGATCGTGCCAGACAAAACGGCCGGGTTGGTGGAGCCGCGTCTCGGTGGGCGAGATTGCGGGCAACTCGACCACACGGTCGGCACAGGCCGAAAAAAGTCCGAGCGAGACGATCAGCAGGACCGGGATAATGCTTCTACAAGTGTGTTTGAAAGGTTTGTATCTGATACGACGCATCACAAACTCCTGCCAAACGACCTATGGTGCTTTCGGATTCAAGGTGCTGCCTACGGCGGCTTCTTCTATCGGATGTGAAAACCCACTAATCCACCTTGACCAACAACGCCAGCGGAAAGCCCGAAAACAATTCCGTTGCCATCAGCGGGGCCGCGCCGCCAAGCGTTACCTGTTCCCGCGTGAGGCAGTGCGCATAAGTGCCGGCGACGGCAGGCGGCAGCGTCAGGCGGGTATCGTCCCAAACCGTCCCATCGCCCAGCGGCGATAAGGCGCCGTTGCCGAGGCGCAATATCCAGCGGGGCACCGCCACCAGCACCGTGCGCGAGCCGAAGCGGCGGAGAAACGCGCACAGGTGTTCGGCTTTTTTCCCCTCGGCTTCCAGCGGATGATAGCCGCCGCGGCGGAACAAATCCGGATCCTGTTGCCGCACTCGCAGCGTTTCCCGTGTGACATACAGCTTGATTCGCCCGTCGCTCATATCGCTTTGCATCTCACCGAGTTTCGGTGCGAGCTCCGGCGCAGTCAGTCCATCCCATGCCTTGATCTCGTTCAATAAAAGCTGTCGCCGCTCATAATCCGCCGGCCGACGGTTGTCCGGGTCGACCAGGCTGAAATCCCACAGCTCGTTTCCCTGATAAACGTCCGGCACGCCGGGAACGGTGAGCTTAAGCAGGACTTGAGCCAGGCTGTTGTGCAAACCTGCGCGGGTGATGCCCGACAGAAAATCGCGAAAGTCGCGGAGAAATTCGTCCTGCTCTCCTGGAGTTACGAGTTTCCGCAGAAAATCCGAGACTGCCCGTTCGTAGGGTAAATTCGGATTCAGCCAACTGCTGAACAGCTTGGCTTCTCTCATCGCCTTGACCATGTAGGCTTCCAATCTCTGCACGTAGTTCCCCGCGCTTTCCGGGTTCAGCTCTCCCAGCGGCCAGGTTCCGACCAAAGTCTGATAAATCAGGTATTCATCGTTTCTCGACGGGGCCGGATCGCCGTCGACCATGCTTTTCTTCTTCCGGTTGAGCTCGCTCCAGTTACGGACGCGCGCTATCCATTCATCGGGAAGCTCCGACAACACGTCGATGCGGGCCCTCACATCCTCGGAACGCTTGGTATCGTGGGTCGAGGTGCTCAATAGGGAATGGGGCCAGAATTGGCTGCGTTCTTCGTTACGGCGATGAAAATCGGCGAGCGAAACGCCGAAATATCTGGGATCGCCACCGACTTCGTTCAAAGACACGAAACGGTTGTAGCGGTAGAAAGCCGTGTCTTCCATGCCTTTCGCCATGGCCGGGCCGGTCAGCTGCTGAAATTTCATCGCGAACGAGACGACCTGTTCCCGATACCGGTCGCTCTTGCCCTCCGCCAGAATCGTCAGCAGTTCGTCCCGGACGAAATCGAAGATCGTAAGGTCTCCCACCAGGCTTCGTTTTTTCGCGTGCTCGACCGCGAGCTCGATGTAGTTCCGATCGGTTTCGGATATCCCCCGGCCGGTTACGTAGGTTCGGTAGACCGGAAAACAAGCGATGATTTCCCGCAGTGCATCCCGCAGGCTGTTCAGGCTGTAATCGCGGGTGCGGCGGTCGCTTTCCGCGATCCGGCTCAGCCGGTTGGCGAGCACCGTGAGTTCGCTGGAAAGGGCGACCCTAAGAATCAAGCGCTTTGATTGGTAAAGCAATTCGTCGAAATCGACGGGAAAACTGCAGAAGGACCGGTAGAAGGCATCCAGCGCCTGCTCGGCCCCCGGCCAGATGAAGAGGCCGTTGACCAGGTTGGCGAAGTCGTAGCCGGTCGTGCCATGGACCGGCCATTGGCTGGGAAGGCTCTCGTCCAGAGCGAGGATCTTTTCGACCACGACGTAGAACGCCCGAGCTTCCGATGTGGCGGCGGCCTGGTCCTCGGATTCCGCGGTTTCCGTCCGGGTCAACGCCAGCACGCGATCTTGCAGCGCCCGGCAGTAGGCTCCCGGATTGTAAAGTCCGTCCGGATGGTCGATCCTGAGTCCCTGTATCTTTCCCAGGGCGATGAGGTCCAGGACGAACCGGTGGGTGGCCTCGAAGACATCCTCGTTTTCGATGGACAAGGCGGCCAGATCGTTGGTATCGAAGAATCGGCGATAGTTGATCTCGTCCGCCGCAACCCGCCAATAAGCCAGCCGGTAGGCTTGATATTCGAGAAGCTCGTGGAGCCGGTCGAAACTTGCCGGAACGCCGGGCATGCCGTTGAACTCGCTGACATTCTTGGCGATGAACTGCGAGATGTCCCGGCTGGCTGCGCACAGCCGCGCCAGATGCTGCTTGTGGATTTCTTTGTCCCGGTTGCGTTCGTTGCGCTTGTCCTTGCCGGTCTGCCAGCGGCCGGGCAGGTGGCTGAAAGCCGTTATCAGGCTCTGAAATTCCGCGAGGTGGGAATCATCCGGACTGAGCGCGGTTTTCAGCTGATCCAGCCGGTAAGCCAGAATGCGCGGATATTCCTTGGGATCGATCGGGAACCGGTGGGGCCCGTAGTAAACGGAGAAGGAACCCTCCTCGGCGTCGAAAGCGAGTTCCAGCTCTCCGCTTTCCAATGCGGTTCCGTACGGCGACCCCAAGGTGGGCAGCAGGACTTTGCCGCGCAGATAGTCTTTGACCGGCGACCAGTCGATATCGAAAAAATCGGCATGATCCGAAGCCGGTCCATTTTCGAGCACGTCCAGCCACCAGATGTTGTCGCTGCCCATGACGCCCATATGGTTGGGCACCATATCCAGAATCTGGCCCATGCCGCGCCGTGCGAGCTCGGACACGAATCGGTCGAAATCTTCCTGGCTGCCGATTTCGGGATTCAGTTCGCCATGATCGACGATATCGTAGCCATGGGTGCTGCCCGGCCGCGCTTTCAGATACGGAGACGCATAACAATGGCTGATGCCTAGGTCCTGAAGATAAGGCAGGATTTCCGTCGCCTGGCGAAAGGTGAAATCGCGGTTGAACTGCAACCGATAAGTGGCGCGCGGAATGGAAAAGCTGACGCCCCCGGCTATCGCCGTCTTGCTTTTGATCTGGGTTTTCGGAATTCCGCTGCGCCTTTCGGCCAAGGCGTGCAGCAAGGCGGTGACGGTATCTTCCTTGCGCCACTGTTCGAATTCCAGCGGCAGTTTTCGCCGCCAGTTCGGAAAATCGTCGGGCGCGCCGGGGATCACGAGCTGGTCGGCCTGCCCGAGGGCATCCTCCAGCCGCAGCAGCACGATGTCGGCCGCGGTTCGGGACAGCAGAAGATAAACCGCGCGCACCATGTCGGGCATCATATCGGGCACGGAAATCGGATGGATATTGATGTCGGCCGGCAGCAAGTCTTCCTGTTCCAGCGTGACGAGCAGGCGAGCGCGGGCGACTGCCCGGGCCACGACGGCGTCGTGGCGGGCATCTTCGGAGGCAAAGAGCTTCAATGCCGTGCGTTCGTCCAGATCGCGCCCGAGCCAGAATCCTCTGAGGGGTGGTTCGTCGATCCCGGACGTGACGATGGCCGATTCCGGCGCATATTCCCGTGTAGGCAGGAATTTTTCGGTCTTCCAGTGGGAGAACAGCGATTCGCAAGGCAGCACGCCCGCGTGTTTCAGCCGTTCCATGATGTCCGCCGGAACGGTTTCGCCGTCGGTCGCCAGCACCAGACAGCGATTGCGCTGGCTTTCCAGGGCAAGGATCCCCAGGAGGTCCTCGAAGGGAAAGGCGACATAGCTGCCGTCCTCGGAGCTCCCGCCGGCCGGAATCCAGTACTGCCGGGCCAAGTCGGTCACCTTGTGCACCAGCACGGCGCCGACATGCCGCATCGTCTGCCGCAGACTGGCGGTGAAAGGGCGGTAGGCCGCTTCTCTCAGACTCGGTGGTGTAAAGGGCGAAATGGTGGAGACGCCGCCGTCCGGGCAGGTTTCGGTCGGCGGCGAACCGAGCCGGATGCCGGGCGCATGGTAGGTTTGCTGCGACCAGACTTCCGCACCGCCCGCGGCGGCACTGAATACGAATTCCAGGCATAAGCCGATACTCAAGCCGAGCTCCGCGGCGCGGTCCCCGGCCGACTGGATTTGCTGTTCCGCCTGCCAGTAGAGATAGGCATAGTAGTCGAGCCCGGCGGCATTTTCGGCCGCAAAGCTTTGTACCTCGGGAGACGACGGATCCCTGAATTGCGCCGGCCAATCGGTCCACGCCGAATATCCGGCGCCCTCGCGGGCAAAGCGTTCGCACAGCGCGTCGAACAGCGACTGATGATAAAGAACGGGCCCGCGCGCGGACTGATAGGCGCGAAAGGCTTTTCCGCGTTTGGAAAGCTTCCGCAAATGCTTGTTGCGGAAATGAGCGAAGAGCGATTCCAGGATGCCGAGCTTTACCGCCGCCACTTCGGTATAGTCGATCAGCTCTTCGGCGCGCAGGGCGCGTAGCTGCGCCTGGAATTCCGGATCCGCGACGGCTTGCTGCACGGCCTCGGACTCGGCGAAGTCGGGAATGGCTTCGACGTCGAGGTACAGCACATTGTAAAAAAGCCGGTTGGACGGCTCGTAAGCATTGCCGATTTCCGGCTTCACCGGTTTCAGGGCTTGGAGCGGACTCACCCGGATCATCGCTGCTTCATGCTCGGCGGCGTAATCGACCAAGCCCTTGAGATCGGTAAAATCGCCGATGCCCCAGTTGCGTTGCGAGCGTACGGCGTGAAGAGCCAGCGATAATCCCCAGACCTTTTGTTTTTCTTGCAGAACCGGCGGGAGATAGCAGCGCTCAGGCGTCACGATAAGGCTCATGCTGCCTTTGAGATTTCGCTCCGCGTACTCGACCGTCAGTCGGTGATAGCCCAGAGGAGGCTGAACCGGCAGGGTGAAGGCGTAGCGCCGATAGCACTGGTCCTGAATCGCCAGCTCGCCGACCAGCGCCAACTCGGCCGGGCAGAAGTCTCCGTCCCATCGCTTTCCATCGTCGAGTTCCAGAATCCACGTCATGAGCACATGATCGAGCTGACGAGGCACGGTACAGACGATGACGCGGGAATCCTCGCCCTCGCGAACGACCTTGACCGGCGGCAGGATTCGAAGCCAATGCTCATATTCCAGCTCGGCCATGATCGCCGGCAGCCGTGCCTCGTCGCAGGCATCGATGCCCATGGCCGCCAAGAGTTCGCGCTTGGTGTCGGCGGAAACGCGGACCGTTTCGCCCCGTGAGTCGACGAACTCCGTCTCGATGCCGCAAAGGCCACACAGCTGGTCGATCGCTTTAACGACGGGCATCAGCCTTACCTAATAATCTGTGCGGCCAAGAGCCGCGCCTTATTTCCTTCTCCCTTCGGGCAGAGGTATCTACACAAGTCTCCAAAGCCGTCATTCCGGCAGGGAAGGGTTGCGACTAAAGCAACCGTTTGCGATTGGATGCCGGAATCCAGAACACACGGATGTGAGAGGCCGTTGCCGTCCTTGGCTTCTGGACCCCGGCACTCCAATCGCAAACGGTGTCTTCGGGAAGGGCGTGGCCGGCGCTCCCGGCCAGGCCGTTTGCGATTGGAGCACCGAAGCCACCCTTCCCTGCCGGGGTGACGAGTTGCGTCGATACCTTTACTCCTTGGGAGAGGGGGGGGTGAGGGGCTTGGAGAAAGTGGCCCGAAGGGCTGGATGAGGGAGAGCGCGCTCTCCGGTCGCATGAGAAACCAGGCCGTTGACCAGGCGGGTATCCGGCCCGAAGGTAAGCTGTCGGTAATGTCCGGGTCGCTGACGGCTAATGCCGGATCCGAGGAAAGATCCAAGTTCGACAGCGGTTCTTCCCCAAGATTGGATAAGAGGATCAAGCTGCCGCCGTCATCCAGTTGCCAGACGACCGAAAGTCCTCGTGCGCCGAAGAGCTTGAAGTGTGAGCGGCCGGCGCTTATTTGTTTCAAAAGCGGGACGATTTGCTCGCGGCGGACCGCCAGTAGGGATTGGTAGAACGACTGCCATTCCCGATGTTTCGGAATCTCCAGTGCGGCCCAGTCCAATTTCGAGTTGAAGAAGGTCGAGGGGGCGGAAGGATCGGGAATCCGTTGTCGGAGCTCCGGGGCGGCGAATCGTCCGAAGCGGGCGAATTCGTTGCGTCGGCCTTCCGTCACCGCCTGGGCCAATTCCGGTCCGAAGTCGCAGAAATATTGGAACGGCGTCGGACAGGCGAATTCCTCGCCCATGAACAGCAAAGGCGGGGAAGGCGCCAACAGCAACAGCGTCACCGCCGCTCGGAGTGGGCGGGTTTCCGCCAGATCGGAGAGACGCTCGCCGAATGCGCGGTTGCCGACCTGATCGTGATTTTGCAGAAAGGGGACAAACGCGGTGGGCGGAAGATCGCGGCTGATTTCGCCGCGCCGGCGGTTGTCGCGATACGGCGAGGCTTCCCCTTGATAGGCGAAGCCTTCGGTCAGGGCGCGTCCCAAGTGTTTCAGGGGCGCGTCGGCATAATCGGCGTAATAGCCGTCGGTTTCGCCCGTCAACAAGAGGTGCAACGCATGATGCATGTCGTCGTTCCACTGCGCGTCGTACCGCCGGGGCGAACCGTCGGCCTCGCGCGCGAGATAATGAGCGGCGTTGTCGTCGTTTTCCAGTACCAGATGGACGTGCCGGCAGCTTCCGGGGCCGGCGCGAACCCGCTCCGCCAACTCGTCCAGAATATCCGGGCGCGAATCATCGACGATGGCGTGAACCGCATCCAGCCGCAGTCCGTCCAGGTGGTATTCCTCCAGCCAGTACAAGGCGTTGTGAATGAAAAAATCGCGCACGGTGCGGCAGTTCTCGCCGTCGTAGTTGATCGCGCTGCCCCAGGGCGTATGGTGCCGGTTGCTGAAGAACGGCTTGCCATAGACATACAAGTAATTGCCTTCCGGCCCGAAGTGGTTGTAGACCACGTCGAGGAACACCATGAGGCCCTTGTGATGAGCGGCCTGGACGAACTCCTTCAGATCGTCCGGCGTTCCGTAGCTGGCATCCGGCGCGAACGGCAGGACGCCGTCATAGCCCCAGTTCCAGCGGCCGGGAAAAGCCGCGATCGGCATCAGCTCGATCGCCGTGATGCCTAGCGAAGCCAGGTAGTCCAGCTTGTCTTGCAGTGCCCGAAAGCTTCCTTCCGGGGTGAAGGTGCCGACGTGCAGTTCGTAGATCACGGCTTCTTCCCAGGACCGTCCGGTCCACTCCTCATCGGTCCAGCGGAAGCCGGCCGGATCGATCACCTGGCTGGCGCCGTGCACGTCCGAAGGATTGAAACGCGAGGCGGGATCCGGAACGGCGAGGCCATCGTCCAGCCGAAACCGGTAACGGCTGCCGGCCGCCGCTTCAGTTGTCATGACCTCGAACCAGCCGTCGGCTCGCTGCTGCATAGTCAAACGTCGCTCCCTCTCGTCCGTTCCGAGGATCAAGTCGACCTTGTCCGTTTGCGGCGCCCAGAGTCTGAAGCGCACGCCGCCTTCCGTGATTTCCGTGCCGAATGGCATTGAGTGTTTTCGAATCATCGTTCCGATTTGGGTGTTTCCCTTCGAGTTATCCGGTAATAGGCTGGGATAGGCGGCAGCGTTCCCGGCAAACGGCTGAGTTGTTGTCTTGGCCAACCGAGTCGATAAGGAGTCGCTGACGCGACGGTTGTTTTGAATGTGGGTTTCCGAACCCACGGTCGGGATACTTTCTTTTGCTTGGCCAAAAGAAAGTATCCAAAGAAAAGGCCACCCGATTGCCGCTTGTCTCCTCCGCTTCTCGCTTTCGTCGGGAGGCGATCAAAGGGACTCCTGTCCCTTGATCGCCGCGATTCATCCATGAATCGCCCCTCCGGGTTATTCCCGCCGAAAGCTGCGGTGCTCGGCGCGGCAAACGGGAGTTAGAGTAATTTAAAAATTGACTGTGGGCGTTTTTTGCCCCGTATGGTGCGCCCGAGCATCGACGCCTTGAGCCGGAACCGCCCGAAGGGGCGCGGCACGATGCCGCGCGGCAACAAAGGCACATGGAAGTGCCTTTTGTTGCCCCCGGCTCAAGGCGTCGACGCGCAGGATCAGCGCGCCATCCGGGTGTCCTTTCTTTTGGGTCCTTTTCTTTGGACAAGCAACGAAAAGGACCTCGGCTGTGGGTCCGACAAACCGGCAGGACAGCCGGTTTGCACGGCTTCGCCGCCCGATAGGGCGAGGCCTAAGGATAGGCCGAGTGAAACCCACATTCAAAACAACCGTCGCGTCAGCGACTCCTTACCATCGAATCGGTTGCTACAGCGAACTCAGCCGCCGGGAACGCTGTGTCCTTCAACCGGGCTCTGCGTTCCCGGCCAACACCACCGATTACTGCCCTCTAACTCGAATCGCCCCCGCCAGCTCGATGCGTTCTCCCGCGGCGTGCAGCACGCTCACCATCAGGGTCAGGTATTCCCGAAGGTGGCGGGTGATCAGGAAGTTTTCGCGTACGAACTCCCGCGCTTTATTGCCCATTTCCTCGATTTTGTGCCGGTCGTGGAGCAGGTAGCGGATGCGCAGGGCCGCGCCTTCCGGGGTATTGACCAAAAAGCCGGTGTGATGGTCGATCACCTGGAGCCGAATACCGCCGGTATCTCCGCCGATGACCGGTTTGCCCTTCCATAAGGCTTCGGTGACCGTCAGGCCGAAGCCCTCGCGAAGCGATTTCTGCACCACCAGATCGGCAGCCCGCTGCAATGCATTGATGGTGCGGTGGGCGTCGGGCGGAAGGAGCAGGACATGTACATCGGAGTCGCCGTTCGCCGCCTGCCGCGCTTCGGCCAAAACGGCGTCTCCTTCGGGATCGTCGGTAGCGGAACCTCCGGCCAGAACCAGCTGAATGTCCCGCAGGAAATGCTTGGCGATTCGGTATGCTTCAATTACGCCTACCGGGTCCTTGAACTGGTCGAAGCGAGAGACCTGAACGATGATGGGGCGCGTCCGGTCGATACCGAAGCGCTCGCAGACGCTGTCGATCTCGTCGTCCGGCAGATCGACATTCTTGTCGCTCAAGGGATCGATGCTGGGCGGAATCAGGTATTGCGAGTGGGGCAGGGGCTGCACGAACGCGGCGAGCGAGAAAACGCTGGCGTCAAACCCGGCGACGAAGCCGCGGAGATAACGCCAGATTACGCGGTTCGGCCGATTGATATCGATATGGCAGCGCCAGATCCATTTGCCCTTGCGCTCGGGAATATATCTCAGCAGCGGAGCGGGCTGCGGATCGTGAATGAAAACGATGTCGGCATCGCTTAGAATCGGGCGCAGCTGTTCGGCGTTAAAGGCGTTGGTCTCTTCGAAGTTCCGCAGCCAGTCGTTGGGCATGTTCACCATTTTGCCCTGGAGACCATTGTGAAAACTCTTGGTGCATTGATAAAACACCGCATTGCCGGTGATCACTTCCCAGTGGGTTTCGATTCCGAGCTCCCGCATCAGCGGCACGTGTTTTTCCAGAATCTCCGCGACGCCGCCGCCGAGCCGGGTCGAGTTGACGTGGACCACGCGTTTGTCCCGCAGCGTTCCCGCGAGCTGATGCAGCTGATCGATGACATCCTGACCGACGACCTCGGCGTACGATTCCAACAGATTAGCCACGGCCCACCTCGCACAGGCAACCGGAGAACACGCGCGCCAATTCTTCGCGGAGACTGGTCAGCGAGGTAAAGTAGGGATCGATCTTGGCCAGACATTGACAGAGGCTTTCATAGCGTCCGTCGAAAGACTCCAGCCAGTTCCGAAAGTCATCCAGCCGGTTCTCGTTGCGCCGCTTGGCGTCGATGAAGTGATAGAAAATGCTGCTTACCGACATTTGTCCGATCCGGGCGGCAAGCTTCTCCGGGGTGAAAAACTGGAGATCGGTGCGAAAAACGACGGTGAGCGCGCGAATAAACTCGAACTGCTGATCCGGTTGCGCCCATGCCAGAACCTCGCGTTCATCCAGCCGCTGCTCGATGATCTCGATCAGCTCCTGGCGCAATTCGTCGAGCGTGTCATAGCTGTTGGGATCGACGACACTCAGGCGCTCGGCGAGCACCTTGTCGTGCAAAGCATGCCTGGACCAGGCGGCGAAGTCGTTGCTGTATTCGGGCTCGTCGAAGCGGGGATGGAGCAGATTGCCCCAGAAGTGAAAATAAATGCTCCCGGGATGAATAGCCAATAGCTGATCGCGCAGTTCCTTAAGGTTCTGTGCCCGTTTACCGGTCGCGATAGCCAATAGGGCGCAATCATTGACTATGAAAGGCATCGATCCGCTGGCGACGTTCTCCATGGCGATCTCTGGCTTGCCCATCGTTTGCGTACAATTCTCGAGCACCATAGCCAGCTTGGCGGTATTTGTAAATCCGTGAAAGTCGGGGTATGTCTTTTCAGCATCGGCAGGCCGGGAATAACACCTTTTCCCGCTGCGCGACGGGATAACGCAGTGGATTTGACACGCCCGTTCGTTGTCCCTGTGTTACAGTTTTAATCCTACGTACCGGTTCGTTGACAAGGCCTGGTTCGGGGAGTTTAAGCGCATGCTGGGGAGACGACACGATGTCGAACAATACGGACAAGACCACGCTGAGAGAGAATGCCGAAGCCGAGCTCGACAATAAGCTTGAACCGGCCGCACCTACGGACGTCGATGAGCAAACTCCGCAGCAGGAGCGTCAATCGCTACACGAGTTTCAAGTCCGCGCGCTGGAATTGGAAGCCGAAAACCGGAAGCTGAAGGAGGCGCTGGAGGCGCTGGAAGAGTCCCGCGACCACTACGCAAACCTTTTCGATTTCGCTCCGGCGGGTTATTTGACCTTGGATGAACACGGCGTGATCAAGGAGATCAATCTGACCGCCGCCGGCATGCTGGCACGGGAGCGCCCGGCCCTAATCGGGCTTCCGTTCGTTCGCTTTATCGCCAAGGCAGATCAAAAAAAGTTTTCGAATCACCTTTCGCAAAGTCGATGCGAGCGGCGGAGCCTCACCACGGAGCTCCGTCTAGTCGGAAAGGGCGGTTGGCATCTTCCGGTGGAAATGCATACCTCATCGATGCGGGATAGCCGACACTATGTGTTTTACCGCACGGTGCTGACCGACATCAGCGAACGCTTGCTGGTGCGAACGGCCTTGGATCAGTCGCGCCGGCAGCTCGAACAGAATGTTTCGGAACGGTCGGCCGCTCTGCAAGAGAATCGGCAACTGGAGGCCGAGGTCGCCGAACGGAAGCGGCTGGAAGCCGAGTTGCGGCAACGCATGCAAGAACTGGCCGATGCGGACCGGCACAAGGACGAGTTCATGGCCATGCTGGCGCACGAACTGCGCAATCCCCTGGCGGCCATCGTCAATGCGACCGAGTTGATGCGACGCAAGCCTTCGGGCCATCAGCACCTGTATGACTGGGCCTGCCGGGTGATCAAAGATCAGACCGCGCATCTCGCCCACCTTCTGGACGACCTGCTGGACGTGGCGCGGGTCACGCAGGGAAAGATCGTATTGGACCAGGCGACAATCGATCTGAGGACCGTCGTGTCCCAAGCGGTCGAAGCCAATCGGGCCCTGCTCGAGGATCGCCGGCATCGCCTGAACGTGCGTGTTCCGCCCGAGCCAGTTTGGGTGCAGGGCGATAGCACGCGTTGCGTCCAGATCGTCGGCAATCTGATTCACAACGCCGCCAAATTCACCGAGGTGGAAGGCGAGATCGAGGTCGTCCTCGACACCGAAGCCGACGATGCCGTGGTGCGGGTTCGCGACAACGGCACCGGCATTTCCACCGAACTCTTGCCCCGGATTTTCGAGCCGTTCACCCAGGAAGACCGCTCGCTGGCCCGTTCACGCGGCGGCTTGGGAATCGGTCTGTCGCTGGTCAAGAAACTGGTGGAGCTCCATCACGGCCGGGTGGAGGTGGCCAGCCAAGGCCCCGGTCAGGGCAGCGAATTCACGGTCCGCTTGCCGTGGATGAAAACGCATTCGTCCAGCCGGAAACACAGCGAGAAGGTCCAAGATTCAGGTTTGTCCGCGGCCGATCAATATGTCCTGGTGGTCGACGACAATGTGTCATCGGCCGATTCCTTGTCGACCCTGCTCGAGGCGTATGGGTATCAGGTTCAGGTCGCCTACGACGGCAAAGAGGCGCTCGACCGGGGCAGGGAGCGAGCGCCCGATGTCGTGCTGCTGGATATCGGTATGCCGCAGATGGACGGGTATGAAGTGGCTCGGCGCATGCGGGAAGATCCACGGCTCACGGGAACGCGCTTGATCGCGATCTCCGGCTATGGCCAGGAAGAGGACCGGCAGCGCTCGCGCGAAGCCGGCTTCGACCACCATCTGGTCAAGCCGGTGGACATCGATGTCTTGCTGGATTTGCTCGGCAGCAGGCAGCCGTAGGTCAACAATCCTTTGTCGACAGATTTCGTAGGGCGGATTAGGCGCACTCCGGCATAGGCTGGATGTTGAACACCGCGTTCTGCGTGCGCCGTAACCCGCCAAAACAACGCCCCGTGTCCTTGCCGTTCGCTTCGGTGGGTTACGGTGCGCGCCTGAATCGGTGAGTTACAGTGAGTAAAGAAAACAATGCCAGTATTACCCGTCATTCCGGCAGGGAGTGCCGGAATCCAGAGGCCAAGGATGGCCTGCCCTCTACGTCCTTGTAACCTGGACCCCGGCAGTCCCAATCGCAAACGGGCCTTTAGTCGGCCCCTTCCATGCCGGGGTGACGATGTGGTTTGACTTTCGTTACGAACAGTAAGTACAGGTTGTCGGGGCGCACCTAACCCACCCTACCATGGGCTGATAGAGTACTCCCGTATCGCGCCGCATGGTCGGCGGCACAAATACGCCGGAATACGCTGCGGTAGGTCAACTCTCCGCCGAATATCCCACGATGCGGCCGCTATCCAGGCGGATCAAGCGTTCGCAGCGGGAAGCCAGGGTTTCGTCGTGGGTGACCAGAACCAGCGTGGTGCCTTTCTCGCGGTTCAGCTCGAACAGCAATTCGATAACGGTCCGGCCGGTATTGCTGTCCAGATTGCCGGTAGGCTCGTCTGCGAACAGAATTTTCGGTTCGGTGACGAAAGCCCGCGCCAGCGCGACGCGCTGCTGTTCGCCCCCCGAGAGCTGCCGCGGATAATGCTTGAACCGGTGGCTCAGGCCGACCCGTTCGAGCATAGCAAGGCTGCGGAGCCGGGCCTCGTCGCCGGCACCGGCCAGTTCCATGGGGAGCATGACGTTCTCCAGTGCGGTCAGATTGGGAAGAAGCTGGAACGACTGGAATACGAAACCGACATACTCGCTGCGGAGCCGCGCCCGGCCGTCTTCGTCCATATCGGTGAGGCAGGATCCCGCGAGCCAGATGCGGCCCGAAGAAGGTAGATCGAGGCCGGCCAGAAGGCCGAGCAAGGTCGATTTGCCCGATCCCGAAGCGCCGACGATGGCCAAGGTTTCTCTCGGTTTGATCGAGAGGTCGACTGCTGTCAATATATCTAGCCGACCGTCCGCCGTTGTGACGTGTTTGCCGAGATTCTCCGTTCGAATGACGAATTCCGCGTCGATATCCTCCAACGCACCGATCTGCTCCTGTGTCATGCGAAAACTGTTGTTATCCTTCATTTTCCTCGTGTTGCCGGGATTGTGTCAGGCAAAAACCGTTCTTGTTCTCGGCGATAGTATCAGTGCCGGGTATGGTTTGGAAAAGATAGACCACGGCTGGGTGGCTATGTTGCAGGAGGCGGCGCGGCCGCTTGGCGCCGAGGTCGTGAACGCCAGTATTTCCGGCGAGACGAGCGCCGGCGGCCTTGCCCGGATCGACGAGCTTCTTCGTCGGCACCGGCCGACCGTGGTGATACTCGAACTCGGCGCCAACGACGGTTTGCGCGGGCTTTCGCCCAAGCAGCTGGAAGCCAACCTGAGCGAAATGACCGTCCGCTCCAAGGCCGCCGGTGCCGAGGTATTGCTGCTCGGCATGAAGATACCGCCGAACTATGGCAAGCGTTACGCCGACCTTTTTCGGAATGTCTTCCACCGGGTCACCGAGACCCACGATACGGCGTTCGTGCCGTTTCTTCTGGAAGGCGTCGGCGGTCAAGACCATTTGATGCAGGCGGACGGCCTGCATCCCAATCGCGAGGCTCAGGCGATCCTGTTTCGCCAGGTTTGGGACAAGCTGGAGCCGATGCTCGCCCGTTAAGCTCTGAATTTGCGACCGTCTGCGGTCTCTACGTGACGGTCCTCCATACGTGATCCAATAAGGTTCGTTTTCTTTATCACCGACATGATTACATCGTTAGAAGCATTCATCGCCAAAATCAAGCAATGCCAGCCGGTCGCCTTCAAAGAAAGCATCGACGTCATCGGGCAATATTACGATTATCGGCCAACCCGCTTTACCAACGGTCTGGCTGATAACCGGGTGGTCAACGAACCGGGGAGCAACGAAGGTTCCTGCAAGATTTTCTATTTCGGCCGGCTGCACGGGTTATCCGAGAAAGAGACTCTGGCGCTGTTCGGCGAGCATTACGTCGAAGTGCTGTCGAACCCGAACGGCGAAAGCCACAAGAACATCAGAACCTTCATGCAGTGCGGATGGCCTGGAATCACCTTCGACGGCGAAGCTTTGGTTCGAAGATCGCCGGATCGCAGTGCGTGATGAGAGGGGACGAAAGCGGGGTCCCCGCCGGCGCGCTTTTCACCACGGCGTAGTGGTATGGATCGGGAAGCCGCCTCGTACGCCCGAAATGTAGAACTTATAGGATGGGCTGAGTGTGCGAAGTCCATCGTTCGCGATCGATGCCTGTCCTGAGCCCCGTCGAAGGGTGCTTCGTTCCACAGCGCATTCATTTTATGAACTTTCCGCCACGGTACGGCAGAGCGGGCTGGAAAGCCGTTCCCGGCCGAGGAAAATGTAGGCCGGAATAAGTCGTAGGTCGACAATCATTTGCCGACGACCGTGCGCAACGCCATTGATGGATCTGGGAGGGAGGCGGCCGCCCGATTTCGGCGCGCGCCTCGGCGGCGGTCGTTGTCCTGCGCCGTATCCCGTCGTCTAGTTTCATCGAATGAATTGTTGTTTAATCCGAACGCTTTGCCCGCATATGCTGTCAAAAGCCCGTTTTCCCTAGATTTTTTCCGGAAATTCCGGTGCCATACCGAAACATCGTTGGAGAGTTTTATGCTGATTTTTTTCAAGAGCCTAGTGGCCCTCTCGATATTGATTTTTATCGTCGGGCTGATTAAACCGAAATGGATTCTATTCTGGATGAAGCAACCGGATCGTCTGATAGCCACCTCGGTGGGCTTGCTGCTGTTCATGGCGTCGTGGACCGGGATCGCCAAGCTGACCTTGAAGCCGAAGGCTCCTCAGGCGGTACAGCATTCGGAGCGGTCTGTCGACGAGCAGAATACTTTGCAGTTGGGGCGTTGAGGGTTCGGCAGCTGTTATCGTGCCGTGCCGTTATCGTTTCTCGCCCTCCTTTGCAGCCAAATAGCTTACTGCGGCTTCCGCCACGGAATGGTTACTCGGTCTGATCAGTTTATTAATCAGGCCCGTAAATACCCTCCCGGTATTTACGGGCCGCCGCCCAGGCCGGTACACGCTTAGGCTTGGGCTCGCGCGGCTTGTCGCCGCGCTAAGGAAACCCTGCCCCGGATTACCCCGGCCTATGTTTATAGGCCGGGGTAATAATCAACGATACGGCCGCGCCGATCCGAGGCTATGGTGCCGGAGGTAAGTCCGCGACCTGGCCCCGTTTACCACCGCATTCGTTGCAGACCAGCACGGTGAAGTATGTTGGCGGCGATTTCTTCCACCGACATGGTCGAAGTATCTAAGTAAGGAATTCCCGCTGCTTGGAACAGCCCGTCCGCAGCGCGGATTTCATTTCGACATTGTTCGAGAGAGGCGTAGCGGCTTCCGGGTCTTCGTTCTTCTCTGAGCTGATGTAGGCGTTCCGGATTCATGGTCAGACCGAACAGCCGCTCGCGGTGCTTCCGTAGATTGGATGGCAGCCCGGAAAGATTCAGGTCCTCCTCGGTCAAGGGATAGTTGGCGGCCTTGATGCCGTAGTGCAGGGCGAGAAACAGGCTGGCCGGGGTTTTTCCCGAGCGTGAAACCCCGACGAGAATGATGTCGGCTTTGTCGTAAGCGTCGACGCCGATGCCATCGTCGCAATCGATGGCAAATCTCAGAGCTTCCACGCGCCCCCGGCCCAGAGCCGCATTGCCCAAGCCGTGGGCCCGTCCGATCGCTTGGGCGGACGGCTGTCCGAGCGCCGTTTCCATGCGATCGAGAAAGGCTTCGAAAAGATCGAATACCACGGCTTCGCTGCGTTCCAATATTTGACGAAGATGATCGTCGGTCAGCGTACTGAACACCAGCGGCGCTTGTCCGTCCCGGGCAAATGCGTCGGCGATGCGCCGGCACGTGTCTATCGCCTTGGCTTCGCAATCGACGAAAGGCTGGGTGACGCGTTCGAACGTGACGGTCTCGAACTGGCTCAAGAGACTCCGTCCGAAGGTCTCGGCGGTGATGGCCGTGTGATCGGATACGAAGAAGACGGTGCGTTTCATGCTTTTCTTACCATGCCGGGTGGATTCCCATAGAATACTGAATTCGAACGCAGGAAGCTTGTGAAAGGGCCGCGGCGCATCGCAAGCTCTCGGCAACTATTACGGGGTGTCCGATGAACGAATACGTGGTTTGGTTCGATGCTTTGGGAATGGACGATGTGGGGCGCGTAGGCGGCAAGAATGCCTCGCTCGGCGAAATGATCAGCCGGCTTTCCGAGGCGGGCGTCACGGTACCCGACGGTTTCGCCACCACGGCCGAAGCGTATCGGGATTTTCTCGCTCAGAACGGCCTCGACCGACGCATCTGGGCGGAACTGGACCGGCTCGACGTTGATAACGTCACGGCGCTGGCGCGCGCGGGCGACACCATCCGCCAGTGGATCATGAACACACCTTTTACCCCCGAACTGGAAAAAGCCATCACGGAAGCTTACCGCCAACTGGCCGGCGAGTCCCCGAAGGAGTTTTCCGTGGCCGTGCGCTCCTCTGCCACGGCGGAAGATCTTCCGACGGCGTCGTTCGCCGGGCAGCAGGAAACCTACCTCAACGTGCAAGGCCTGGACGGCGTGCTCCGGGCGGTCAAGCAGGTTTTTGCCTCGCTTTTCAACGACCGGGCCATCGCCTATCGCGTGCACCAAGGCTTCGAGCACCGCAAGGTATTATTGTCCGCCGGCGTGCAGCGGATGGTGCGCAGCGATCTCGCCGCGAGCGGCGTGATTTTCACCCTGGATACCGAATCGGGTTTCCGCGATGCCGTTTTCGTGACTTCGAGCTATGGCCTCGGCGAAATGGTGGTGCAGGGCGCGGTCGATCCTGACGAGTTCTACGTCTACAAGCCGTCTCTCGCGGCCGGAAAATCGGCAGTGCTGCGCCGCAGCCTCGGCAAGAAAGCCGTCAAGATGATTTACGACCCCGCCAAATCCGTGGTCACCGTCGACACGCGCGAAGAGGACCGGCAGCGGTTTTCCGTCACCGATCAGGAAGCGGAAGAGTTGGCGCGGCTCTCGGTGCGCATCGAACAGCATTACAAGAGGCCCATGGACATCGAATGGGCCAAGGACGGACTCGACGGCCGCCTCTATATTCTCCAGGCCCGGCCGGAGACGGTGCAAAGCCGCGTCACGCGCGAGATGGAGCGCTATCGGCTCAAGCAGAAGGGCAAGGTGCTGGCCGAAGGCCGCAGCGTTGGACACCGCATCGGCAAGGGGTGCGCCAAAGTCATCGCCAGCGTGTCGCAGATGGATCTGGTGCAGCCGGGCGACGTGCTGGTGACCGACATGACCGATCCCGATTGGGAGCCGATCATGAAAAGAGCCAGCGCCATCGTCACCAATCGCGGCGGGCGGACCTGCCACGCGGCGATCATCGCCCGCGAGCTCGGCATTCCCGCGGTCGTCGGCTGCGGCGACGCCACCCGCAAGATCCAGCGCGATACCATGGTCACCGTCTCTTGCGCCGAAGGCGATACCGGTTACATCTATCAGGGCGAACTTCCTTACGAAGTCAGCAAGGTCAACTTGGACGAGATGCCCGAGCTGCCGGTCAAGCTCATGATGAACGTGGCCAACCCGGAGCGCGCTTTTGCCTTTTCCGCGCTGCCGAACGACGGCGTCGGCCTGGCGCGGCTCGAATTCGTCATCGCGCGGACCATCGGTGTTCATCCGAAAGCCTTGCTCGAATACGAGCGCCAGCCGGCCGAGCTGCAGCAGGCGATCCGCGAGCGCATCGCCGGTTATCGCGATCCGGTGAGTTTTTATGTCGACAAGCTGGCGGAAGGCATCGCCATGATCGCCGCCGCTTTCGCGCCCAAGCCGGTGATCGTCAGGACCTCGGACTTCAAGACCAACGAGTACGCCAATCTCCTGGGCGGTAAAGCCTACGAGCCGAACGAAGAAAATCCCATGATCGGTTTTCGCGGCGCCTCGCGTTATGTGGACGACTCATTCCGTGACTGCTTCGAGCTGGAATGCCGCGCCTTGAAAAAGGTGCGCGAGGACATGGGGCTGGAGAACGTCTGGGTCATGATTCCCTTCGTGCGCACTTTGGACGAGGCGCGCGGAGTCGCCGAGCTGCTCCAGCGCTTCGGCTTGCCGCGCGGGGTGAACGGGCTCAAATGGATCATGATGTGCGAAATTCCCTCGAATCCCTTGCTGGCCGACGAGTTCCTGCAAATCTTCGACGGCTTCTCCATCGGTTCCAACGATCTGACCCAGCTCACCCTGGGCATAGACCGCGACTCCGGGTTGGTCGCGGGGGGCTTCGACGAGCGTAACCCGGCGGTCAAGGCGCTCATCCGCCAGGCCATTCAGGCCTGCCGCAAGCATGGCAAGTACATCGGAATCTGCGGACAGGGGCCGTCCGATCATCCCGACCTCGCTCGCTGGCTGCTGGACGAAGGCATCGAGAGCTTGTCCCTCAACCCGGACACCGTGGTCGAGACCTGGATGTTTTTGGCCGGGAATAACGTCGGTTGAGTATCGAGGAGGCTGACAACCGCCGGATTTTCAATTAAAATGCCGCGTTTTCGGAGAGATGGCCGAGTGGTCGAAGGCGCACGACTGGAAATCGTGTATACGGCAAAACCGTATCGAGGGTTCGAATCCCTCTCTCTCCGCCAATCATAGAAACCGAAGGCGTTCGGTGAAATCCGGAAAACCCGCGAGTCACAAGGCTTGGCGGGTTTTTTGTTGTCCGGAGACGTTCGGCAGGGAACGCTTGAACCAAATCGCTTGTCATGCGAGGCCGTCAGAGATGCCTTATTCGGTCGAATTTCATGCCGGACTGGCGGAAAAACCCGAGCATAAGCGCGGTGTCGATTCTGCGTGCTCCGTCACCCGGATACTCCTCCCAAATTGGCCAATGAAGCACCTAAGGAGCCGCCGATAAACGGTGCCAACATAGCGATTACCTGGGGTAATTGACGCATGGGTTCCCGCGATATACCGAAAGTCTGGAGATAACTCCACAGTTCCTGATGTTCGGATGTGGGAAAGTTTCGATTGAACTCGCGCTTGGCGCGCGCGTACAAGGCCAAAGTGCAGGGGATATACAAGGCGATGACCATCAGGGAAAAAACCGCACCCCAGTACATGCTCAAAGTCAGCGACCAATTGACGAATTCCTCGGTCAGTTTTCCCTGCCCCAAGAAGACCACCGGCCACCGCAGCCAGGCGAGCATATGCAAGACGCCGATCAACAGCATCGCAGAACCCAAATTGACCGCGTTTTTTAGGTGGCTAAAACGCGCTTCGATAAAATGCAGGACTTCATCCGGAGGCAGTTCCTCGAACGGAGCCATGGAACTGCTTCCGGCCAGAATGATCGCGAAAGGCACCACGGTCGCGATCAGATTGACCACGCTTACTAGTCCGAGAATAACTCCGAGCTGCAAGGGTGAAAAATAGCCTGACGCCTCAAGTACGCCGTAGGTCAGTCGAAAAATCGCGGTTACACCATTTTCGCGGAGAGCACCGAAAACGAAGTAGGCGACGGACAGGATTCCGAGGAGACCTATGATTGCAGCGAAATACCTGAAGCATTGACGACTCAGGTTGAGGCGAATCGTATGAATGCTGACGATCATCACGGCTACTGCAATGGCGTAATAGACAATTACAGCCGTCAGCCACACCGTTCGCGCGCGTAGCTCGGACAATTCCATAACGATGCTGCGGTCGAACGCTGAAACCTGATGGGCCAACTTGCCGGGGATCGTCGACAGTCCGAACCCGCCCAATTCGAATACTACGATAGCCGTCAGCAAAACCCCGACCGGGGCAAAGGCGAAAAGAAGACATCCGAACTCCTGCTTCGTCGCAGCATCGGGAAGAAAAAAACGCTTTCTCATGGCTTTGTCCCCCTGCCGATGTCCTACTCCGCCAGGAACGCACCGGGTAATGACGGTCGTGGCAGAACGACGATCGTTTAGATGTGAAATTTACATTGTACGAGTCTGTCAGGCGATCGATTCCTTCGCCCACGGTCGGTCGCCGCAAATAGCCCCGACCCGCCGACCATGACGTGTAGCCTATTTCGGGAAGCTCGGATAGAGCGACGCCGAATTCAGGGAGCTTGCCGCCCTACGCGTCCAGCATTCCAATGTATTTCAGCCGGTTGATTTCCGCAGATGATGGGAGATTTTCGACAAACGGTCCAGGGGGCGGTCTCTACCTGATCCGAGTGTTTGAGCTCTTGGTCTATTACTCGAAAAGTCGCTATTTCGGTGCTGCACGGTTTCCATTAGCTAATCCGTTTGCCGACCCGTTAACGTCGGGAAAGGATTCCCGACCTACAATAGCCTAAGGCGCTATACCACATCGGAAAATGCACTAGCGTGGCACGTGCGCCGCCATGGGCAGTATCTACGAGAACGGTTAAAGCAGCTCCCGAATGACCGGATAATCCGAGTAAAGCCGCTGGCGAAAGGTTTCGATCGCGGCCTCGCTTCGCTCGGTGCGCGGGATGTTTACCGGAATGTCGCCAATCACCGAAGCCGGACGCGACGACAGGAATATCAGCCGATCCGCCAGTTCGATCGCTTCGCGCAAGTCGTGGGTAACGAACAGGACCGTGTGCGGACGCTCTTGCCAAAGTGCCACGACCAATTCGCGGACACGACGGGCCGTGGGCGGATCGAGCGATACGAACGGTTCGTCCATGAGCAAGAGATCCGGATTGACGGCGAAGGCCCGCACCAGGGCCACACGGCGGCTCATGCCCAGCGAGAGCCGTTCCGGGTATACATCCTGCGCGTTGGCGAGTCCGACTACGTCGAAAAGATGATCGATATAGGCGGGATCGGCCTCTTTGGGAAGGGCCAGCTCGATGTTTTCCCGCACCGTCCGCCACGGAATGAGGCGCGGATTTTGAAAGACATAACCGATGTGCGGTTTTCCGGTTTCGGTTCCGATTCGGACCGTGCCTTCATAATCCCGGTCCAGTCCGGCTGCTATATTTAGTAGCGTAGTTTTGCCGCAGCCCGATGGGCCGACGAGACAGGCGAATTCGCCGGATCCGAGTATGATGGACAGATCCTGGAGTATAGCGGGTGCTCCCGTTTCTCCTTTGGGCCGATAGGTTTTTCTGACTATCTCGATTTGAACCGCGGTCATCGGCGCCACCGTTGGGCATGGCGATCGAGAGGCTTGAGGAGGCCGATCTCGATCAGTTGAATTACGACGACGAAGGCGATGGTGTAGGCGAGGATGGCGGAGACGTTGAACATCTGGAAGAACAGGTGCAGTTGAAAACCCATGCCGTTGCTGCGTCCGAGCAATTCCACGACCAGAATGATCTTCCAAATCAGCGCGAGCCCGGTCCGCGAGGCGGCGATGAAGAACGGGTACAACTGCGGCCAGACGATGTGGCGCAGCGTTTTGTACCGGCCGAACCGATACGCTTCGGCCATCTCCAGGAGATCTCGGTCCAGCGTCCGTGCGCCTTCCCGCACGGTCACGACGACATTGGGCAGCTTATTGATGACCACGGCGGCGATGGCGGCGCTCTCGACCAGCCCGAACCAGACGTAACACAGGATGATGATCACCAGAGCCGGAATGTTCAGAAAAAACACGAGCCAACTGTCGAAAAAACGATCCAGTTTTTCGTGCCGGCCCAGCAGGATACCCAAGGCAGTCCCCATACTCATGGCCAAGACGAAACTGACGGCCAGCCGCGCCAGCGTCACGCCGAGATGGTAGGGCAGCGCTCCGGAGCGGACTTCGGACAGAAGCACTTCGGATACCTCCAAGGGAGACGGCAACAGCGGCGTTCCAAAGGCGATTGCCGCGGCTTGCCAAAAGGCGACCAGCGCCGCGATCGAGGTTATCGGGTAGAAAAAAGCGGCGCGCATGTCGGAAATAGCGGCAAATGGACGTGAGAAACGACTGATTACAACTGACGTGTTATTTTAAGGGTTCGGCGGTGTCAGTGGTAAACAATCCGCCTTCTTGGAGGAAAATTAGAGTTTTTTCGAAAACGATTGCGGAACCATGACCGAAACAACATCCGATTCCGAAGTATCCGATCTCCGCAACGATCACATCAGCTATCGGCTCAAGCTGCGCCGCATCGCCATCGATACCTATCGGGAAAATGTCGCCTATCTCCACCGGGAGTGTTCGGTTTACCGTGCGGAAGGCTTCCAGGCGCTCGCCAAGATCGTGGTCTATTGCAACAACGAGCGAATCGAAGCCGTACTGAATGTGGTGGACGACGACCAGATCGTCAATCCCGACGAACTGGGCCTTTCCGAGCAAGCCTTCAGTCAACTGTGCGCGGAGGAGGGGCACGACGTTCGGGTCGCGCAGGCGGAACCGCCCGCATCCATGGATGCGGTTCGGCGCAAGATCGGCGGAGAGCGGCTGAGTTACGACGATTACATTTCCATCACCCGCGACATCGCGAATCGCCGTTATTCGAAAATGGAAATGGCGGCCTTTCTGGTGGCGACCGGACAAAACGGACTGGATCGGGATGAAGTGCTTCTTTTGACCAAGGCCATGCTGTCGACCGGAAGCCGGATCGACTGGAACGAGCCTTTGGTGGCCGATAAGCATTGCATCGGCGGCATTCCCGGCAACCGGACATCCATGCTGGTCGTGCCCATAGTGGCGGCGCACGGCACCTTGATTCCGAAAACCTCGAGCCGTGCCATCACGTCGCCGGCCGGTACGGCGGATACCATGGAGGTCTTGGCGCGAGTCGATCTCTTGCCGGAGACCTTGGACAAGTTGGTTCGAATCGAGCGAGGCTGCCTGGTCTGGGGTGGAACGACGCGCCTGGCGCCTGTGGACGACATGCTGATTTCGGTTGAGCGCCCGCTGGGCATCGATTCGCAAGGCCAGATGGTGGCTTCGATTTTGTCCAAGAAGCTCGCGGCCGGCGCGACGCATCTGTTGCTGGATATCCCGGTCGGGCCGACAGCCAAAGTTCGGCACATGCGCGATGCGATGCAATTGCGAAAACTTTTCGAGTACGTCGGCGACCGCTTGGGACTTTATTTGGAGGTCATGATCACCGACGGCCGGCAACCGGTCGGCCACGGTATCGGGCCGGTTCTGGAGGTGCGCGACGTGATGCAGGTGCTGGAGAACGACCCGCGTGCTCCGACCGATTTGCGGGAAAAGTCCCTGCGATTGGCCGGGCGTATTATCGAATTCGACCCGGATGTGCGCGGCGGTCAGGGATATGCCATCGCTCGGGAAATTTTGGAGTCGGGGCGAGCCTTGGAAAAGATGAACCGTATTGTTGTGGCACAAGGTGTGCAAGAACAAAAATTCGAGCTGGGCAAGCTAACGTATGAAGTCTGCGCCGAACGCGCGGGGTCGGTGACTCATATCGACAACTTTTTTCTCGCTCGTATCGCGCGACTGGCCGGAGCGCCGATGTCGAAAGGGGCTGGCGTCGACGTGCTGAAGAAGCTGGGAGACAAGGTGGAAAAAGGCGAAGCGCTGTACCGGATTCATGCCGAGTTTCCGTCGAATTACGATTTCGCTTGCGATTTCGTCCGTCAGCGTACGGGGTACGAGTTGGGCGAGTTCGATAAAATACCTAAAGGTTACGTGGAATTTTGACCATGATTTTAGGATTCTCCGATTCTCGCGTTCAGACCATGGCAGTGGTGGAGGCTCTGGATGCCCGATACGGCGAGGTCGGCATCCACCGTTTTCCGGACGGGGAAAGCAAGGTGACCTTGCCGGAGATAAAGGACGAGCATGTCGTCGTATTTCGCAGTCTCCAGGATCCCAACGACAAATTGGTCGAGCTGCTCCTGGTCGCTCGCGCTCTGCGGAACCAAGGCGTCAAAAGACTGTCTTTGATAGCGCCCTATTTATGTTATATGCGGCAGGATTGTGCCTTTCAACCGGGTGAGATCGTCAGTCAAAAAATAATCGGGGAGTTTCTTGCCGGCTTGTTTGATGATGTCGTGACCGTCGATCCTCATTTGCACCGTATCAGCCGGCTCGAAGAGGCGGTTCCGGCGAGAAATCCGATTGTCGTACCGGCGGCTCCGCTGTTCGCGCGTTATCTCGCGAACCGGTCAGACAAGCCGTTGCTGGTGGGGCCGGATGCCGAATCGGAACAATGGGTAAGCGCCATCGCGAAAGGCTGCGGGCTTCCTTTTGTCGTCGCTTTCAAGCAACGTTTCGGTGACAGGGCAGTGTCGGTCGAGACGACTGATTTTCAGGTGAGGGGGCGAAGCGTAGTCCTGGTTGACGACGTGGCCAGCACCGGCACGACCTTGACCGAAGCCGTTGCCAAGCTGCGCGCACTGGGGGCCGAGAAGGTCGATGTGCTGGTGACGCACCCGTTATTCGTCGAGAATGCCGTCGATAAGCTGCGACGTAGCGGTGTTTCCGAGATCGGCAGCAGCGACAGTATTCTTCACTCCACGAATGTCGTGTTTTTGGCCCCGATCCTGGCGGAAATCTTAAGAAACGCACTCGACTACAATCGGAATTCCAGCTAAGACTCCATGCTGATCTTCTTTAATATTCTGCGAAGGATATCGCTCAGGAAGCTGATTCTTGTCGGTTTTACGATGGCGATACTGCCCTTGGTGCTCGCCTTGGTGTTCGCTGTCACGGCGGTCAAGGAATTGGCGGTTTCCTCTCAAAAAACGGCTTATCGGGTGGCTCAAATCAGCCAAAAAAAGGAGTTGTTGCGCGAGAGGCTCACCGATTTCGAGCGCAAGGCCAAGCGGTACTTGATTTTAGAAGACGCGGAGAGCCGCGTCGCTCTCGAAACGGTTCACCGTGACCTCGGCGAGGTAATCAGCAATTTGTTGAGCTTGACCGAAGAGCCGGCGTTGGTCGCCCAGCTCCAGCGGTTTTCGGTAGAAGAGGGAGGCATCTTTCAGCATGTTTCGAACATGGCGATCGAGCCGACGGCAAAGCCCGAAAAAGTCGACACCCGCCGTTCCGGCGCGACGCGCGAGCAGCGTGACCGGCCTAGAAAGGCGCGCATGGAAAAGACAGATGAAATGTTTTCGACGCTCAATCTGAAGGCCAAGGAACTCGCTCGCGGTTTCTCGGGGATCGTGGATTCCGAGGTCGACAATCTGGAGAGCAGGTCCTCCGCGGTTCAGCGCCGGATGTTGCAGGAGTCGTCGGTTTTGCTGCCTATTTCGGTGGTCTTAATTTCGTTTGTTACGTTTTTCATCATCCGCTCGGTGCGCCAGATGGACCATGCGATACGCAAGCTCGGGGCCGGCGATTTCATTCGGCCGATCCAGGTGACCGGTCCTAAGGATTTGGAATACCTGGGCGAACGGCTGGATTGGCTGCGCAGCCGGCTGCGAGGTCTCGAGGAGGCGAAACAGCAATTCATCCGCCATGTGTCCCACGAGATCAAGACTCCGTTGGCGACCATCCACGAAGGCACCGAACTGTTGGCGGACGAAGTGGTCGGGGAACTCAATACCGAGCAAAGAGAGATCGCGCAGATCGTGGTCAGCAATACGCAAAAGCTGGATACCTTGATCGCCGAGTTGATCAATTACAGCCAAGTCAACGCTCGTCCGGGAGCCATGCTTCGGGAAACGGTCAATATGGCGAGGCTCGTCTCAGAATTGATCGACGATTACCAGATTCGCTTGCGCACCAAATCCATCGAGCTGACCGAGCAGTTGCGGCCGGTCGAACTCGACGGCAACCCGGATCAATTGCGTACCGTTGTTGATAACCTGCTGTCAAATGCAGTTAAATACTCGCCCGTCGGCGGCGAGATCTGCGTGACGCTCCGCCAAAACGGCGGCCATATGGAGTTGGAAGTAGAAGATGACGGCCCGGGCATAGAGCCCGACGAGCGTAAACACGTTTTCGAGCCGTTCTTTCAGGGAAAAGCTGCCCGAGAGGACGGCATCGCGGGGACGGGCATGGGATTGGCTATTGTCAGCGAATGCGTTTCCGGTCATCATGGCAAGGTCGAAGCCTTGGAGCCCCGCCCGAACAAAAAAGGCGCCCGTATTCGGGTGCAAATACCTTTACGGCTAGATTAAGCGATACATGAAATTCCCCTCCCGCGCTACAGCTCTGATCGTGCTGTTTGCTATCACGGGTTGCGCAGGATTCAGAAGCAAGGAGAGTGCTGATACTGCACCCAAAGCGTCCGAGCAGAAATACGCCAGCTATGCGTTCGAGGATCTCCTCAGTTTTGCCGCCGAGATTGCCCGCCTGCCTCCGGCCGAGCGGCTATCCGAATGTCAGCAACTGTTGCAGCGTTACCAGGCCGATCGCAGCTTAGGCGTACGTCTGCATTTTTTCTTTGCCCAGGCGGCGACCGAGGCCTGTGGCGACATCAGGAATGCCTCCGTGATCGTGGACGCCTCTTTGGCCGAACTTCAGGACGAACGGCTTAAAGCCTTGTTGATTTATCAGAAAGAAATTTTGAGCCGTCTCGACAACGAAATCGAGCGGCGAAAACACTCGGAGCGTCAGGTCTCTCACACCGTATCGAAAGAAAAGAAAGTGCACCGGCGGCTGAAAACGCAAGAGAGCGAGCTGAAAGAGCTTCAAGAGAAGCTGGATGCGCTCAAAGCTATCGAGCAGCGTTTAGACGAGCCAGACAGCGGACAATAATCCTATGAACACTGCACGTAAACGTGTCCTATTGGTGGACGATGATCCGGATCTGTTGCGCCTGGTGGCCCTGCGTCTCACCTCAGCGGGATTTGAACTGGAAACCGTGAACAGCGGACCGGCGGCCATTTCGAGGGTCTCCGTGTTTCGCCCCCATGTCGTCGTGACGGATCTGCGTATGGAGGGCATGGACGGCCTGGCGTTGTTCGACTTTCTCCATGAGCAATATCCGACGCTGCCCTTCATCATCATGACGGCCCACGGCACGATCAGCGATGCCGTCAGCGCGACCAAGCGGGGCGTGTTCGGCTTCGTGTCCAAACCTGTGGACAAGAACGAACTGGTCAAGCTGGTCAACCAGGCCATGCGGATCGGACTGACCAGCGGCGTCACGGTGGATCAGGACGCTTGGAGACAACACATCGTCACACAGAGCCCTCTCATGGAGGAGTTGCTGAGCCAGGCCAATCGCGTCGCACAGAGCAAGGCGAGCATATTTATCGGCGGCGAGAGCGGCACTGGCAAGGAGTTGCTCGCGCGCGCGATTCACGAGGCCAGTACGCGGGCGGACGGGCCGTTCGTGGCGGTCAATTGCAGCGCGATTCCGGAAAATCTCTTCGAATCCGAACTTTTCGGGCATCGCAGGGGCGCGTTCACAGGCGCCACCCGCGATCACAAAGGGCTCTTCCGTGCCGCGGACGGCGGCACTCTGTTTCTGGACGAAATCGGCGACATGCCCAAGTCTTTTCAGGCCAAGCTGTTGCGCGCGCTCCAGGAGATGAAGGTGCGCCCGGTGGGCGCCACCGATGACGAGCCGGTCGACGTGCGCATCATTTCCGCAACTCACGCGGATTTGGATAAGGCCATGGCGGAAGGGAACTTCCGCGAAGACCTTTATTACCGGCTCAATGTCGTCACCTTGATGCTTCCGCCCCTATCCAAGCGGCCCGAGGATATTCCTTTGTTGGCGATGCATTTCCTGAGGGATCTCGCGGAAACCTACGGCAATCGGGTCAAGGGATTTTCGCCGGAGGCCATGGAATGTTTCGTGAATTTCGAATGGCCCGGAAACGTGCGGCAACTCCGTAACGTCGTGGAGCAGTGCGTCGCGCTGTCCTCGACGCCACTCATCCCGGTGACGCTGGTGCAACGGGCGTTGCGGGACGAACCGGCGTCGTTCCTGTCCCTGCAGGAAGCCAGGGAACAGTTCGAGCGAAACTATCTGATCCGGCTGTTGCAGATGACCAACGGCAACGTAACTCAAGCCGCCAAGCTGGCCAAGCGCAACCGGACCGAGTTCTACCGCTTGCTCAGCCGGTACGGCATGAATCCGTCGTTGTTCAAGAGTTCCGACGTAGCGCCTTAGGGCAGTAGGATGGGTAGAGCGATAGCGAAACCCATCGATCGCGAACCGGCAGGGCAAGCAGGCAGGCCGGAAAGGTCTGCCCCGGGTCGCCCGAGAAGCGGAAGCTTCTTCGTGCGGGTTCCCAAACAGGAGTTTGCGAACGAGAAAAAAACTAAGAAAAAATAGCCTTATTTTTCTTCCTGCCGGTTCCATCGCTTACCTTTTCGATTTTTCGTTATCGCAGCACCAGCACGGGAAGCGAGGCATTGGTGAGCATGCTCGTCGTCGTGCTGCCCACCAGGAACTCGCGTATCCTGGAGTGGCCGTAGGCGCCCATGATCAACAGGTCGATGCCATGCTCTTGCCGGTACCGCTCGGAAACGTTGATGACGTCGCCCTCGCGGATTTCGGCCGTCACGTCCAAGCCGGCCCGCGCCAATGTGGCTCTGGCCCAGTCGAGGTGCTCACGCAGACCGGCACCGTCTTTGCCGGCCATCAGAATGTGACAGGAAAGCCCTCTGAATAGCGGGCTGTTGGCAACCATCTCTATGCCTTTGCGCGTGGTCGCGCTGCCGTCGAAAGCGAACATGACCCGTTCGGGCTCCCGGAATTGATGGGGCGTTACCAGAATGGGTCTGTGCATCGTTCTGATCACCGTTTCCAGGTGGCTGCCGATATGACGATTGGTGCCGTTGGTGCTTTCGCCCTGCTTGCCCATCACCAATAAGCGTATATCCTCCTCGAGTTCCAGAAGCGTATCCACCAGGCTGCCGTGGCGTTGAACGCAGGATGGCGACTCGACGCCGTCGGCCACCGCACGCTCTTTTGCCGCCGCCAGCATCAACCGGCCCTGTTCGCGTGCGAGTTTCCCGCGTTTTTCATCCAGAGCCGTCAGTTCTTCCAATAAGGATTCGCGGCTGCCCAACCCGATATTGCCGCTCAGATTGCCGTCCACCGGGTACTGCGACTTGTCCAGCACATGAATGAAAGTCAGCCGAGCCCGAAGGCGCCGACTGGCCCAGGCCGCATAGTCGCAGACCGCCGTAGCCGCCCTGGACCCATCGATACATGCCATTACCTTAGTCATACTGAAACCTTTCCTCAGTGAGCCATCAATTTTTCCACGGCTTCCGGTTTATCGTGCACCGCGAACCGATCCACGATGGTCGCGCTGGCTTCGTTCAAACCGACGATCTCGACCTCGATGCCCTCGCGCCGGAACTTGATGACGACTTTATCCAGCGCGCTCACCGACGTGACGTCCCAGAAGTGGGCGCGAGTCAAATCGATCACGACTTTATCAATATCCTCCTTGAAATCGAAGGCTGCGGTGAACTTGCCGGCGGAGGTGAAAAACACTTGGCCGACCACGAGATAAGTCCGTATCGAACCGTCATCGCTGGACTTCGAACGGACTTCGAGAAACTGACCGACCTTGTTCGCAAAAAACAATGAGGCCAGCAATACGCCGACGAAAACGCCGAGAGCGAGATTATGGGTCGCGACCACCACCGCGACGGTCGTGATCATGACGATATTGGTGCTCAAGGGGTATTTGCTCAGATTGCGGATAGAGTCCCAACTGAAGGTTCCGATGGAAACCATGATCATTACGGCAACGAGCGCCGCCATCGGGATGCGCGACACCCAGGGTCCTAAGAATACGACCATGATCAACAGGAAAACGCCTGCCGTCAGGGTGGACAGTCGCGTCCGCCCGCCGGACTTCACATTGATCACGGACTGGCCGATCATCGCGCAGCCCGCCATGCCGCCGAGCAGGCCCGCTGCGATATTGGCGATGCCCTGGCCCTTGCACTCCCGATTCTTGTCGCTGGGCGAGTCGGTGAGATCGTCGACGATGGTGGCCGTCATCATCGACTCCAATAGCCCGACGATGGCCATGGTGATGGCATAGGGGAAAACGATTCCAAGGGTTTCGACATTCAGCGGCAGATCGGGCCATAGGAACACCGGCAGACTGTCGGGCAGCTGCCCCATGTCGCCCACGGTACGGATATCCAGGTTGAACCCTATGGCGATTGCGGTCAGAACCACGATGCAAACGAGCGGCGACGGAACGGCTCTAGTCAGGGACGGAAACAGATAAATGATGGCCAAACCGCCGGCGGTCATCGCATAGACATGCCAGCTCACGCCGGTGAGTTCGGGTAGTTGCGCCATGAAGATGAGAATGGCCAAGGCGTTGACGAACCCCGTCACCACCGACCGCGACACGAACCGCATGAGGTCGCCCAGTCTGAGATAACCGGCAATGATTTGCAGAATGCCGGTCAGAATAGTGGCGGCGAAGAGGTATTCCAGCCCATGCTCTTTGACCAGCGTAATCATGAGCAGCGCCATGGCGCCGGTGGCTGCGGAGATCATGCCTGGACGGCCGCCCGCGAAGGCGGTAACGACGGCGATGCAAAACGACGCGTACAGGCCGACCTTGGGGTCGACCCCCGCGATGATCGAGAACGCGATCGCTTCTGGAATCAGCGCCAACGCCACCACGGTACCCGATAGCAGATCGCTGCGAATATTGGAAAACCAGTCTTGTCGAACGGACATTAGCATTTGACGCTCCAATCAAATAAAAACAACGAGGATAGTTATCGCGACGAACTCAACGATCTGAAGAATGCCGACTAACGGCAACGGCGAAATTGAAGATCTTTCCGTTGATCGTCCCGCCAACGGTGCAGTTCGTCCGATATCCGACGCCTGGCTGCTTCTTGCGTCCGGGCTTTCTTTATCAATCAGGCCCGTAAATACCCTCCCGGTATTTCGGGCCGCCGCCCAGGCCGGTAACACGCTTAGGCCGAGCTTACGCAGCTTGTCGCCGCGCTAAGGAAACCCTGCCCCGGATTAACCCGGCCTAATTTATAAGCCTGGTTAATAAACCGAGACAGACTTGATCAGGTTCCGCCCAAGCGTGGTTCTCGACAGCAAAATAGCCGGCGTCCGTCATTCAGGGCATCTGACGGCAAATTCGAAAAAGCTGGGTAGGAAGGGCGGATGTCCTGCCGAGTAGGACAGGGCAGGCGACGCTATGGCGGAGTCGGAGAGGTGTGGTAAGGCATCGGACAGATCAATTGTCGCTTCGCTTTTGTTTACGTTTGGTTGACAATTTAGTGGGTTGTGTCAGGCTTGTCCACGAAATGAATTGTTTCTGTGGAGCAATATAACTTCACAGTAGTCGCGAAGCGGGCAGTCCTGTGCTGCAACCGCGAGTCAGGAGGCAACGCCGGCGCCCGCATCCTGCATTTCCCGTCGGGCTTTCTCTCCGCCTTGAGGCGTGACCGGACGGGTGGCATCCCGGATCACCATGACCTCGAAGCCTTCCGTGCGTGCGTCCAGCACCGTGGCCAGCACGCAGACATCCTCCGCGAGACCGCCTACCCAGAGGCGTCTGATGCCTGCCTTGCGCAGATGTTGGGCAAGTCCGGTCTGGTCGAAGGCGGAATTTTGATCCTGGTCGAAGCGCACGCCCTTGGTCACGACGATGGCCGAATCGGGCAGTCTCAGCTCCGGATGAAAGCGGGCGCCCTCGCTGTCCTGGATGCAGTGAGGCGGCCACGGGCCGCCGCTTTCTTGGAAGCTGACATGCCCCACGGGGTGCCAGTCACGCGAGGCGTAGACCGGAACGTTTGCTTTAGTGGCGGCCTCAATCCAACGGTTGAGTACAGGCACCACCGCATCGCCGTTTTCGACAGGCAACGCCCCGCCCGCACAAAAATCGTTCTGCACATCGACCACGATCAAGGCGTCGCCGGGTGCAAATAGGCTGTCGATATTCGTCATTCTCGTTCACCTTTCATCTCGACGCTAAATCACCCATAAAAGGTGTCGACTTGAGATCACGTTTTGGACTCGTGTTCCGAAACGGTCTCGAGGATTCTGGCGTGCAACTGCAGGTCTTTCGCGTGGAACAGGACGAAGCGTATGTGTTCGACCGACGAGAGCTTCGTTGCTTCGTCGAAAATAGTCCTAAAGGCAATATGTGCCGCCGCTTCCATCGGATAGCCGAACGCGCCGGTTGAGAGCGCCGGGAAGGCGACGGACCGGATGTTGTTCTGCTCGGCCAGGTGAAGCGCGTTGCCGTAGCAGGCGGCGAGCAGTTCGCCGGCGGGTTCGTCAACCCCGTAGACCGGCCCAAGGCAATGGATCACGTAACGGTTGGGCAGGTTATGAGCGCCGGTGATGACCGCCTGACCGGGACGAATCGGGGCGAACTGCCGGCATTCCTCTTCGAGTCCGGGCCCTGCGGCCCGGTGGATCGCGCCGGCTACGCCCCCACCCGTGCGCAGCGCGGCATTGGCCGCGTTGACGATAGCCTCCATGTCGGGCTGATCGGCGATGTTCCCCTGTATGCATTCGATCGCTACGTCGTGGATAATTCGTTTGGTCATCGATGTCACTCCCTCAGTCGCGCTGTTGGTGACGACAACTTTGCCACGTGACCGGACCGTAAATCGCAATAATTCGCTCAGGTTTGACCTTTACTGCCGTCCTCGTGAACGCGAAATCTCGACCAGGAGACAGAACGGTGGCGGACTGGTTCCCGAACTCCGGTTTGGGAACCCATTGCGAGAAACTACAGCTTCTCGGGAATTGCTCCCAAGCTTGAAGCTTGGGCGCCAGCGGTAAGTTCGTCTTGAATCGTCAGTCGCGTGCCTTATGGCCAAGCGGCCTTCAGAGCCGTAGGATAATGGCATGGACTCGTCTCCTCGGAAAAAGTCTCGTATCAAAGCGGAAAACAAGACTACGCGGTCGAGCCTGTGGAGAACTCCCTGAAATCGACAGTCAGAAATGAGCTGTTCCTAATCCGGATTTAACCCATTCATGAATTACCCAGTAAACACCGAGAAACTCAATAACCTGCATCTTTCCGCCGCCTGTCTCCTGCGCGGATTACGCTTGCTCTCGACGCCCGGTCTGCGCCACCTGGTAGGAATTCCGCTGCTGATCAACCTGGTGCTCTACGGAATCGCCCTGGTCGGCGGGATTTATTATTTTTCGGCTTTCATAGACTGGCTGGTGCCGGCCTGGCTGGATTTTCTGCGCTGGCTGCTGTGGCCTCTGTTCGGACTGAGTTTTCTGCTCATCGTGTATTTCACGTTCACGATGCTGGCCAATCTGATCGGGGCGCCGTTCTACGGACGTTTGGCGGAAAAGACGGTCGTCTTGCTGAAAGGGCAGCCGGCGCTGGTGTCGGAAGCCTCCTTGGGTAAAGCGCTGGTGAGTGATTCGTTGTCGGAGGCGAAGCGGTTGCTATATTTTCTGACCCGCGCCGTTCCGTTGCTCGTCCTTTTTCTGATTCCGGGCCTCAACCTCATCGCACCGTTCCTTTGGCTGGCGTTCAGCGCCTGGTTCCTGGCGCTCGAATACATGGCCTATCCGCTCGAGGTCCATGGCTACAGGTTCGACGAGCAGCGCCGCATCGCGAAGAAACTGCCGTTCGGTGTATTCAGCTTCGGCGGCCTGGTCACGCTGGGTCTGACCATACCGGTGCTGAACGTGCTGATCCCGCCGGCGGCGGTGATCGGCGCCACGCTTTATTTCTTGGAAGGACAGATCAGGGATCGGCCGGATGCCGGTTCGGCCAAGAGATAATCGCCCGAATCGGCGACAGCCCTCAGTCGGGCACTGGTGATGCGGTTCGCCAAGGATTGTTCTGCTTCGGCTCGGGCCGCCACGCGCAGATAATTCGGCGTATAACCGAAAACCTCGGGGACGTCGTCCGACGCCGCTTTCTCGGTTTCCCAGAGAACCGGAAATTCGCGCCCCAGGAATCGCTCGAAGTTTGCCCGCTTCAGCCTTTCCGAAAGCTCGTGCAGCGCGCGGCTTCGGGCCTTCTTGAGCTCGGCCGGGACATGGCCCGGCATTTCGGCGGCCTTGGTGCCGGAGCGGGGCGAGTAGGCGAAGATATGGATGTGGCCGAACTCGATCGACTCGATAAACGCGAGGCTCTCTTGCCATTCCGCTTCGGTTTCGCCGGGAAACCCGACGATCACGTCGGTGGTGATATTGATGTCCGGAACGTCCTTCCGCAATCGGCCTACCAGCCGGGCGAAATCGGCCGTTTTGCAGCGACGGGCCATGCGTTTCAGTACCGAATCGGCCCCGCTTTGCAGCGGCAGATGCAGGTGCGGCATGAATCTCGGATTCTCGAAAAGTTCGCTGAAGGAATCCGGCAAATCCCAGGGTTCCAGGGAGCCCAGGCGCAGGCGCGGGATGTCGGTGCGTTCGAGTACGGCGCGAATTAGCCGATCGAGCCCGTAGCCGAGGTCGCTGCCGTATCCTCCTAGATGAACGCCGGTGAGCACCGCCTCCTGGACGCCTTGGGCGTGCAGGTCGTCGATCTCGGCGACGATGTCGTCTATGCTCCGGCTCCGCTCCTCGCCGCGCGCGACGGTGACGATGCAGAACGTGCAGCGGTAACGGCAGCCGTCCTGAACCTTGACAAAAGCGCGTTGCCGGCCGAGCCGGAATAAGGCCGATTCGCCGGGATCGGTCGAAAACGCCGGCATGACCGGCAGATCGAGCTCGTCCTTGGCGATATCGATCAGGTTCGCCTTGTTCTCGTTGGCGATCACCAGATCGACGCCCAGGCCTTCCGCTTCCTCCCGGTTCAGCGTGGCGTAGCATCCGCTCAGGACCAGCTTCGCTTTTGGATTTTCCCGCGCCGCGCGGCGTATCAGATGCCGGGATTTGCGCACGGCCTCCTGGGTGACCGCACAGGAATTGAGCACGACGAGATCGGCTTCCTCGGAGTCGTCGACGATGCGATGCCCCTCACGCTGGAGCTGCCGCGCCCAGGTTTCGAGTTCCGCCTCGTTGAGGCGGCAGCCCAAGGCTTTCAAATTAACGCGCATTGTTCTTAACCAAAAAATCGATAGGTAACCGCAATGGCCGCAAGCACCCCGGCCATATCCGCCAGAAGCCCGCAGCCTACTGCATATCTCACGTTTTTGACACCGACCGCTCCGAAATACACCGCCAGCACGTAAAAAGTCGTCTCGGTGCTGCCCTGAATGATGGTGGCGAGTCGTGCCGAAAAGGAATCGACGCCGTAGGCGCGCATGCTGTCCAGCATCATCGCGCGCGCCCCGCTGCCGCTGAACGGCTTGATCAGCGCGGTCGGCAGGGCGTCGACGAAGCGCGCGTCGATCTGGACGGCATCGCAAAGAAAACGTATTCCGGACATGATCGCTTCCAGGAGCCCGCTCGCCCGCAATACGCCGATGGCTACCAGCATCGCCACCAGATAGGGCAGGATGGCGATCGCCGTGTGAAACCCTTCCTTGGCGCCTTCGACGAAGGCTTCGTAAGCGTTGATCCGCTGGCGAACCGCGCCGGCCAGGAACATGGCTATCAGCGAGAACAGCAGCAAATTGCTGAAAGCCGCCGAGTTCCGCTGCATCTCGTCCTGAGCCAGGCCGCCGAAATAGAGCGCCAGGCCGGCTACCGCCAGAGCGAATCCGCCGAAATAAGCCAGGACGACCGGATCGCGAAGACCGATGTGCTGCCGCAGGGCGACGCTCGCGAAGCCCACGAACGTGGAGCAGAAGGTCGCCATCAGGATGGGAACCACGACATCCGCCGGATGAGCCGCGCCCATCTGCGCCCTGAACACCAGAATCGACACCGGAAACAAGGTAATGGACGACGCATTGATCACGAAGAACAGGATCTGGGCGTCGCTGGCGGTGTCCGGCTTTGGGTTCAGGCTTTGCAGCTCCTGCATGGCCTTGATGCCCAGCGGCGTGGCGGCGTTGTCGAGGCCCAGCACGTTCGCCGAGAGATTCATCACTACCGCCCCCATGGCCGGATGATCCGGCGGAACCTGCGGCATCAGGCGGCGGAGCAAAGGCGTCAGCCCACGGGTAAGCAGCCTGAGAAAGCCGCCGCGCTCGCCGACCCGGAGAATTCCCAGCCAAAACGCCAAGGCGCCGGTCAATCCCAAGGAAATTTCGAAAGCCGCCTTGGCGCTGTCGAACACCGCTTGCATCAGCCGGGCGAAAATCTCGGCATCGCCCAACCATAGCCACCGGGCCAGTCCGGAAACGAAGGCCGCCATGAAAAAGCCGACCCAGAGGTAGTTCAATAACAAAACGTAAGTATCGTAGGATGGGTAGAGCGAAGCGAAACCCATCGATGGTGGGTTAGGCGCGCATCGCACCGACTCTGGAAAGTTCCTTTGGTGTTTCCGCGCGCCGTAACCCACCGGTTCCGCGGCCTTGCCCGGTGGGTTACGGCGCGCAGAGAATCCAGCAGCGACGGCATGGTTGATGGCTGCGCGCGCCTAACCCACCCTACATCTGATACATGCATCGGAACTCTGGCTTCGGCGAGGTGCTCAGACGTCGGGCGGCGGCGGAGCCAAAACCTCGCGGCTTCCGTTGGTTTCGGCGGGACCTACGACGCCGGCCTTCTCCATGTCCTCGATCATCCGGGCCGCGCGGTTGTAGCCCACCTTGAACCGGCGCTGGACGCTGGAGATGGACGCCTTGCGCGATTCGGTGACGAAGCGCACGGCTTCGTCGTACAGCGCATCCAGCTCTTCTCCGTCTCCGCCGCCGGGGGACTTTGCACCGGAAAAATCGCCGCCATCCTCGGAGAAGCGGGTAATCTCGTCGATGTAATTGGCGCGCCCGGTCCGTTTCAGGAACTCGACGACATTATGCACTTCCTGGTCGGACACGAAGGCGCCGTGCGCCCGCATCGGCAGTCCGGTGCCGGGAGGCAGGTAGAGCATGTCGCCGTTGCCGAGCAAGGCCTCGGCGCCGCCCTGGTCGATGATGGTGCGCGAATCGATGCGCGACGACACCTGGAAGGCGATACGGGTCGGGATGTTGGCCTTGATCAGGCCGGTGAGGACGTCCACGGAAGGCCGCTGGGTGGCCAGAATCAGATGCAGTCCGGCGGCGCGCGCCTTCTGCGCCAGGCGGGCGATCAGTTCCTCGACCTTCTTGCCCACGATCATCATCATGTCCGCCAGTTCGTCGATGACGATGACGACATAGGGCAGGGGCGTTAGGGTAGGGGGCTCTTCGCCCTCCAAGGCTTGGTCGGCGGACCACATGGGATCGCGAATCGGTTGACCGGATTCGATGGCCTCGGTGACCTTTTGATTGAACCCCGCGAGATTGCGGACGCCGAGCATGGACATCAGCTTGTATCGCCGCTCCATTTCCGCCACGCACCAGCGCAGGGCGTTGGCGGCTTCCTTCATGTCGGTCACCACCGGCGTCAATAGATGGGGAATGCCCTCGTACACCGAGAGTTCCAGCATCTTGGGATCGATCATGATCAGGCGGATCTCGTCCGGCCGTGCCTTGAACAGCATGCTGAGGATCATGACGTTGACGGCGACCGATTTGCCGGAGCCGGTGGTGCCGGCCACCAGAAGGTGAGGCATGCGGGCCAGATTCGCCACCACCGGCTGGCCGCTGATGTCCTTTCCGAGAACCAGGGTCAGGGGCGAGCCGGAGTGCTGGTAAGGTTCGGACGAAAGCACCGAATGGAGCAGTACGGTTTCGCGCTCCTCGTTGGGGATTTCGAGGCCGATCACGGATTTGCCGGGAATGATTTCCACCACCCGGACGCTGGTGACGGACAAGGCCCGCGCCAGGTCTTTCGCCAGTCCGCTGATCCGGCTCACCTTGACGCCGGCCGCCGGCTGGATTTCGAATCGCGTGATGACGGGGCCGGGATGGACCTCGGTGACCTGGACCTCCACGCCGAAATCCGCGAGGATCGTCTCCACCAGTTGGGACATTTCCTCCAGCGCCGCGTCGGAGTAGCCCCTGACCTTCGGAGCGACATTGTTGAGCAAATCGAGCGGAGGCAGTTCGCCCTCGTTCGGCAAAGGCGTGCTAACCGGCTTCGCAGCTTTTCGGAACCGGAACGGTTCCCTGGGTTCCTTGGGCTCTTTGGTGTCTTTGACTTCCGGGGGCTGAGGTTTGCGTTTGACCGTGGGCTCGATTCGCTTGGGCTTGACCTTATCTCTCGGTGCGTCGATCCGAGGCTCGCTTTCTTCGCGCTGCCGTTCCGGTCGGAATGTTCCGGCAAGCGCTCGGAACGCGGCGAAAAAGCCGTTGGCGACCATCAAGCCGCCTTTCCCCACCGCGTCCAGCAAGCCCAGCCAGGAAAGGCTGGTATAAAGCGATACGCCTGCCAGAAAAAACGAGATGAGCAATATGGTGGCGCCGGTCGTGCCGAACGCGCCGGTCAATAGTCCGGCCGCTTCCTGGCCCAGGATGCCGCCGCTGGTCACGGGAAGAGGAAACGGCAGACGCAGTACGTGAATATCGGCCAAAGCGGAGCCTGCCGCCATCGCGGTCCCGAAACCGAACCAGCGAAACAGGTAGTTCGCGGCGCCGGAGGGTTCTTTCGAGGCGGGGCCTTTGTAGATAGCGTAGCCGTAACCGGACAGCAAAAAAGGAAACAGGAAAGCCGGTATTCCGAACAGGGAAAGGGAGAAATCCGCGAGCCAGGCCCCGACCGCGCCGCCGCCGTTGGCGATGGGATGGCCCGTGCCGGTATGCGACCAGCCCGGATCACTCGAGTCGAAAGTCATCAGGGAGATCAGGAAAAACAACGAAATAGCCAGGTAAATCAAAAAGGCTGCTTCGCGCAGCCCTCTGACCAGTACCGAGCCCAGATCCTGACCGATCGTGAGCTTTTTGTAAAACTGCGACAAAATTCTCACCAAATCAAATAAATAAATGACCGGGGTATTGTTCAAAATCGGCGTCATTTAATCAAGAGCCGGGGTTTACGCCCCAAAAACTTATCGTCATACTTGGTATTTTGTTGTTGCGATAACCCAACCGAGGAGCACATGACCGAACAAAGACATTGCCGGTTGTTGATCTTGGGATCCGGTCCGGCTGGATACAGCGCCGCCATATATGCGGCGCGCGCCAATCTGAACCCGGTCCTCGTCACCGGCATCCAAATGGGCGGACAATTGACCACGACCACCGAGGTGGACAACTGGCCCGGCGACCCCGAGGGACTTCTAGGGCCCGACCTCATGGAGCGCATGCGCCGTCATGCCGAACGCTTCGAGACCGAAATCATCTTCGATCACATTCATACGGCCGATCTGTCGTCCAGGCCGTTCCGGCTGAGCGGCGATTCCGGCGTATATACTTGCGATGCCCTGATCATCGCCACCGGGGCATCCGCCCGCTATCTGGGCCTGCCGTCAGAGGAAGCGTTCAAGGGCAGAGGCGTATCGGCGTGTGCGACCTGCGACGGATTTTTCTATCGGAACAAGCCCGTGGCGGTCATCGGCGGCGGAAATACGGCGGTGGAAGAGGCCCTTTATCTCGCCAACATCGCATCCCACGTCACCGTCGTGCATCGGCGCGATAAGTTTAGATCGGAAAAGATTCTTTCGGAAAAACTGCTGGAACGTGCGCGATCCGGCAACGTGACCATCGAATGGAATCATGTGGTGGACGAAGTGCTGGGCGACGACTCGGGCGTCACCGGGTTGCGCATCAAGAGCGCACAGGACGGCTCGACCAAGGATTTGAGGCTGGATGGTGTCTTCGTCGCAATCGGCCATACGCCTAACACCGAAATATTCGCCGGGCAATTGGAGATGCGCGACGGTTACATCATCGTGAAGAGCGGACTCGAAGGCAATGCGACGGCGACCAGCGTACCGGGCGTATTCGCCGCCGGCGATGTAGCCGATCCCGTTTACCGCCAGGCGGTCACATCGGCCGGTTCGGGATGCATGGCGGCGCTGGATGCCGAGAAATACCTGGACGGTATCGGAGGCGGCTGATCGCCGTCTCGCTTAACTCTTGAAAAAAATGCGAGCGGCCGGACACGTCGGCTGCCCGCAGGATTGCTCGAATAAGAAGATCAATTAATGGAGCCGTTATCCATGTCCCAATATCGAAAGTTCATTTGTTCCGCTTGCGGTTATGTTTACGACGAGGAACTGGGCGATCCCGATTCCGGTATCGCGCCCGGCACGCGTTGGGAAGACATTCCGGACGATTGGGTATGTCCCGAATGCGGGGTGGACAAAAGTTACTTCGATGCCATGGAGTAAGCCGGGCGAACTCGGGCACTTCGTCGGCAAAGGACTGTCGACCTACGAGTTAGCTGTAGTAGGTCGGGAATCCTTTCCCGACATGACGAGGCGGGAAACATGACGGGTCGTCGGCAACGGATTGCCGACCTACAACCTTCCCGATCCACACTGCTAAACCTTGATGAACAACGTTCTAGCCGACGGTCTTCTGGCGCTTTCGGACGGACGCCGGGAGAACCCGTTCCAGCAGTTTCGAACCCTGAACGGCTTCGGGAGCTTGGGTTGGCGATGAAAGGCTGGCGATCCGGCGGCCTTCTTCCATCAAGGCCTGACGTTCTTGCTCCATCTCCCGGAGCAGTTCCGTCACCCTATCGCCGCTCAGATCCAAAGCCAGTCCGATGCCGTCTCGCAGTCCCTTGATCGCGGTGCGTTCGGCCGAGGGCTTCAGCTTTCGATAAAGAAAATAGGGCAGCAGCCAGGACAGGGCGATGAGCAATACGCTGTGTATCGCGAAATCGGTTCCCAGATAGCCCAGGTGGTAAAGCGCGCTTTCGTAATAGCCTTTGACGACTTGGTAGGAAACCCATCCGATCGCGATCAGCGGTAGGAAAACCGTCAGGAAGCCGGAAAGTTTCAGGAAGAAACGTTGCAGCGCGTTTCCCGGATTGGCCAATGCCAGCCGCAGCGACCGCTGCCCCTCCGAGAGAACGGTGCGGCCCACTCCGCCCGCCAACTGGTCCAGCCGCGTCTTGAGCGGGACCACGGCAAGTCCCCGTTCGCCGGCTTCGACGATCAAATGATCCAGCGCGTCCCGATACCGACTTTCCGCCCAGTCATCCCACAAGATCGATTCGGGCGGCGCTTTTTCGGATCGGGGTTTCTCGTCGGGAGATTTGGTCAAATCGATGCGCCGGCGGAGCAAGCTGGTTTCATGGGTGACGAACGCGCGGGAGACCTCTTGGATCGGCCATTCCAAGCCCTTCATCAAATCATCGTGCATTTCCTGCCAGATCCCGGACCAATTCGGTTCTAGGCCGGCGTAACCGTCGCGGTTGCCGAGTTTTTCGAGACAATCGTGCAAAGCGTCCCGAAGCGCATCGAGGCGCAAGGTTTCCGCCCGCATCTCCAGCTGATGGATGACATGGCGGTCGGCCATGTCCTGGAGGATGGCCTGCAAAGTCTCGAAATCGTCGGGTTTTCGCTCTCCTTCGATTTCGCGGCTGTCGGTTCGGAGCAAGATGGGATTCCTGAAACCGGCCTTGGTCAGCAGTTTAGCGAAATCTTCGATCTGAGCGGGGTGGCCGTGGTCCCACTGGTTCATGACGAACAGCCAGGCGTGCTCGCCGCCGTGGGCCTGCAGCAGGCGCCAGCCTTTATCGTCGCGATAGCGCTCGGGGCTGACCACGTAAATCAAAACATCGATGTGAGGCAGCCAGTCCAGCACGAGTTCCCGGTTGCTCTGTTCGATGCTGTCGATGTCGGGCATGTCGATCCAGAGGATTTGCCGGCGCCGGTCATCGTGGTGATAGGCCGTGCGCACCCGGTCGATGGGAAAGTTCTTCGGGAGGTGTTGGATTTTCACCGAATCGTGGAGATAAAGGGACACCTCCCTAGAAGTAGGGCGCTCGACGCCGGTTCGGGCGATACCCTGGCCGGCAAGCCGGTTCAGCAGGGTGCTCTTGCCGACGCCGGTCCCGCCGAAAAAAGCCGCAACCAAGGGGCGGTGTGCGCCGGCTTCGAACAGGGCCGCCGGCGTTCCGATGTCCACTTCGTTTAGGGCGTGGATGTCCCCTGACGTGAGCCATCCTTCGGCTTGGGCTTTTTCCGCCCAGCCCTTTGCAGTCATCAGCAGTTGTTCGAAGGGTATTTGCATGGCTTAAACCAGTTGCGCTTCGGCCGACTCGATGGCCTCGGGGGAAATGTTGAACTGACGGGAGGTGTCCATCTGCCCCGGTAGACCGTTCAAATAGGCATGAACGGTTCTGTCGAATAATGCTTCCACGGCTTTGAACTGCTTCTGCTTGAGGTCGGCCGCCGCTTTGCTCATGTAACGCCCCAGCGCGCTCTCGGCGAGCATGGTCGTCAGCGAGAGCATGGCCGGTGCGATGATGAAATCCTGCACGCCGATGCCGCCGGTATGCAGGGCCACGGCCAGTGCTGCAGCGTCGGTGGTGACGCGGGTGGCCCTGAGGCCATTCAAGACTGCGGGATGTTCCCGCAGGCGATCGTACAGACTGTGCGCGGTTTTCTCGATCTCCGGTTGAAACGCCCGAATATATTGGTCGACAGCCAATTCGTAGCGGTTCGTCAGGACCGGTCTCGTGGTTCTGAGCAGTCCTGCCATCTCTTTCCACCAGGCTTGCCGGGACGGATCGTCGTCGCGTTTCAGAAGAATGGTTTCGCTGATGCGTATGAACAGGTGTTCGGCGGCTTGGTGCAGGATCGCAGCCTCGCCGCTGATGCTCTGCTGGCGGCGGCCGCCGACGGCCTGGCCGAGTTTTACGATCTGCCGCACCGGCCAGGTCACGATCTTGCGTGCCGTGAGCAGCGTGCCCGCGAGGCCTGGAATTTCCAGCAGCGTCAGGAGTTCTGCCAGCGCTCGCTGGAATGTCTCGTAATGGTGGGGATGGTTGAGATAATCCCGCTTGTAAAGATTCAGGCTGTCGCGGACGGCCTCATCGACCAAGCTGTGCCATTCGGTCTTGAGGCTGTGCTCGGCCTTGACCGGCGCCAGCCAGTCGCGCCAATGAACCTGGACAAAATGCTTCGCATTCTTCGCGTGCCGCTCGCGACGGACTTCCCGGATCGCCCGATCTACGGCGCCGAGAAGTTGTGTGCGCTCGCTGTGCAGCAGGGCAAAGTCGTCGACCTGAATGTTTTCCAGATAAGGGACGGTAATGATGGGCGGAGGCGGGTCCCGCCGGGCGTTTCGCCACTTCTCTTGGAGCGATCCGACCAAAGTCTGGTAGGACGTTTTCTCGATTTTATTCAAGCAGATCACGGTCGGCTGAGACAACGGCTCCAATAGATCGATCAGTTCCCAGACCGACAAGTCGGCGTACTTGTCCTTGCTCAATATTAGCAAGACCACGTCGGCCAAGGCCGCCACGCGCAGGACGGCTTGCCGGTACTCTTCGGCATCGACGGAATCGAAATCCGGCGTATCCCAGAGTACGGACCCGCTCAAGGCATGACGCGCATCGGCTGCGGTCTCCAGTAGCGCGAAGCAGTCGTAGCGGTCGGACGGAAGCACATCCCGAGGGCAGCGCTGGTATTGCCGGAAATAGCCGTCGATCCATTCCACGCGGTCGGGCGGGAGATTGATGCAAAACCCCTGCGGATGAACGGTAAAACCGGCGAGCGGACTGACTTCGGCAAGCTTCTTCTCGAGCAGCCAGTTGATGACCGAGCTTTTTCCCGCTTGCGTGGGGCCTAAAACGGCAATCTGTAGCGGATGATCCTTCCTCGACCGATTCAATTCTCCCTTTTCCAGTACCGCCTCGCCGAAGCTTATGGATTGCAAGTTTCTTCGCAATTCGAGGAAGCGTGCCTCATCGTCCGGCGGGACGTGCTTCGAGACACTTTCATAGCTCTGCTTCAAGCGGCGGATAAAGGAAAGCATGGTCTGGGGAGCTAAAGAGACATCCACGTTGCTGAAAGGCAGATTGTACACGATGGCATTGCGCACGCGCTGGTCCTGAAATTGGAAGGCGCTACCTTCCCGATTGCTGGAGGACATGGGCTGTGTCAGGAAATTGTAGTTCTGTTGGTGAAAGCGTTGCATGTCCACACTATTTTGGCCGAGGAAAACTGTAAGAGTTCGGCTGGTTTCGCGTGGAGACGCATCTCTAAGAAGCTGTCTTCAAACTACTGCGCGCCGCCATGCCGGCGTTGCTCAAGGGCTCAAAATGCTGATGAAAAACATCCCTGTTTTTCACTCACCACATCCCTGGGGCTCGCCCTGCGGGCCAGCCTAACGGCTGTTCCCTCCGCGGGTCCCGTGGCTTCGGGTCGCCCTTTCGCGCCTTGGCCTGACGTCGCTCGTGACGTTTGAAGACCGCTTCTAAGCATTCGATTTTACACGTTATTTCGGCGCTGCTCCGATGTTGGTCGTATTGCATCTTTATGTTGTAATTTCATAACAAATTTTGTGCTGGGGCCATTCGTGAAGAGAAGCATAAAAATAGCATGCGGCGTTGTGCTGATCGCAGCATCCCTTCAAGGTCAGGCTGCCGTCGATCAAAAAGAGGAGAAGCCGAAGACGGGCGGTCGTCCGCCGTTCAGTTGCTTCGGCAGCCAAATGAACGATTATTTGGCCGGTGTGGTGCCGGCGCGCCCCGCTCATAATGCGCACGATATGTTGGGTTTGCCGGGCTGGTTGAACTTCAGCATAGAGCATCGCACCCGCTATGAAGTACTGGACGGACAATTCCGCGCCGGAGCCTCGGGCGGCGACCAGCAGATTCCTATGCAAACTTGTGTGTTTCTGGAGGCGAATTTCGAGCCTTTCAGAATCGGCGCAGAATTTTTGGATGCACGGGAATACGGGGCCGACGAAGGCTCGACGCTCAATAACACCCATGTCAACGAAGCGGACTTTTTACAGATCTACGGCGCCTGGTCCGACGAGGACGTGCTGGATTCGGGACTCGGAATGGAAGTCAAGGCGGGACGGCAGACCATGAATTTGGGCAGCCGCCGTCTGGTCGCCCGCAACGTTTTCCGCAATACCATCAATGCCTTTACCGGCGTGACGTTCCGATTGAGGGATGGCGAGGGGAAATGGCAACTGCGCGCTTTCGCCACTCAGCCGGTCAACCGGCTACCCACCAGCCAGGCCGATCTGCTGGAGGGGGTACACGAATTCGACGAGGAAGAATACCGTACCTATTTCTCCGGCCTGTTCTTCGAGGCCTCCGACTTGATTTGGGGCATCAACGGTGAGGCCTACTTATTCCACTTGCACGAAGAGGACCGGCCCAACGGCGCCACCACCAACCGCCGTTTGTTCACGCCCGGCGTGCGCTTAATCAGGCCGCCGCGAAAAGGACAATGGGACATGCAGGTGGAGACCATCGCCCAGGTCGGCGAATCTCGGGCGACGACCGGCCGCAACGACACGCGGGATCTGTCCCATGAAGCCTGGTATCAACACGCCTCCTTGGGCTATACCTTCGATATGCCCTGGTCGCCCCGGTTCTTAGCCCAGTACGACTACGCCACGGGCGATGAAAATCCCAACGACGGCAAGAACCAGCGTTTCGACACGCTATACGGGGCGCGCAGGTTCGAGTTCGGTCCCACCGGGATTTTCGGCGCCTTCGCCCGCAGCAATATCAATTCGCCCGGTTACCGGCTTTTCGTCAATCCGCGCAGCGATTTGTCGGCGTTCGTGTCCCACCGGATGTTCTGGCTCGCATCGGACAAGGATCAATGGACGCCGGCGAGACTACAGGATAGAACCGGCCGCTCCGGCGATTTCATCGGCCATCTGGTGGAAGTCTCGGCGCGCTGGGATGCGTTTTCCAACGTGTCGTTCGAATCCGGCTGGGCGCGCCTGATCAAAGGCGAATTTGCGAAAGATGCTCCGAACGCGCCGGATCCAAAGGACGTGGATTACTTTTACGTACAAACTTTGCTGCGGTTCTAATCCGACGCGTTTGTCGGCTACGGATTGTTTAGCTACGACATCGTATTCGGGTCTATCTCTCGGTCCATGGAAGCCTTGTGCGGAGCGCCCCCCGCTCTAAAATCATTGGTGCGGCGGTCTAACTGACCGTTAAGGAACGGCAATCATAGTGGAGCAAGGAATGCGAAAACGGAGCGACAAACACCGATCAGGCCGGAATGGCCAATCCCACCGAACCCAGTCCCCCGGTCGAACGGTCAAGAACGGATCTTTGATATCCCCAATGAAACCGCGACGCGCGATGTTTCTGCGGGCGCTGGCCGTCGCTGGCACAGTCGCGGTGATCGGCATTGCGCTTTGGCAGGGACGGCCCGAGCAAACCGTTCCGGAACGCTCGAGGAAAACCGTGGAGAAGGCCGTTGCGCCGGCGCCGACTTACGTCGGGGAACAGGTCTGCGCGGATTGCCATCAGGAAGAGAATCGGCTCTGGCGGGGCTCTCATCACGAGCTGGCCATGCGTCCCGCCAGCGAAGAGACGGTTGCCGGCGACTTCGACAATGCCTCGTTCACCTATGCCGGGGCGACTACCATCTTTTTTCGCCGCGATGGCCGCTTCATGGTTCGCACCGACGGACCCGACGGGCAGCTTTGCGACTATGAAATCCGGTACACCTTCGGCGCGACGCCGCTGCAGCAATATCTGATTCCGCTGCCGGGCGGCCGCCTGCAGGCATTAGGGATCGCCTGGGACACCCGGCCCAAGGCGGAAGGCGGGCAGCGCTGGTTTCACCTCTACCCGGATCAGAACGTGACCCATAGCCATCCGCTGCACTGGACCGGCCTAAACCAGAACTGGAACTACATGTGCGCGGAGTGCCATTCGACGAACGTGAAGAAGAATTACGAGCTCAAGGCGCGGCACTATTCGACCACGTTCTCGGAAGTCAACGTGTCTTGCGAAGCCTGTCACGGCCCCGGTTCGAATCACGTCGCGTGGGCAAAGAAGGAAGGCGACGGACAGCACCACGACGATGGGAGCAAGGGTTTGGTCATTGCGCTCAACGAGCGCAAGTCCGTTCAATGGATGCCGAATCCGGAAAGCGGCAATGCCGTGCGCTCGGCGCCGCGTCGGTCTACGCGGGAAATCGAAATGTGCGCTCGCTGCCATTCGCGGCGTGGTCCGATTTCCGAAGACTATGGTCATGGTCGTCCGCTGGGCGACACCCATCGGTTGGCGCTGCTGGAGGACGGTCTTTATTACCCGGATGGGCAGATGCGCGACGAGGTGTATGTCTACGGCTCGTTTCTGCAGAGCAAGATGTTTCGGCACGGTGTGACCTGTAGCGATTGTCACGAGCCGCACAGCCTTGGGTTGCGTGCTCCCGAGGGCGAGGTGTGTCTCCAGTGCCATGAGGCTGGGAAGTACGAAAGCCCCAAGCACCATTTTCATCCGCTGAATTCCCGCGGCGCGGACTGCATCGAATGCCATATGCCGGCGACGACCTACATGATCGTCGATCCGCGACACGATCATGGCTTTCGCGTGCCGCGGCCGGATCTGTCCGTCAAATTGGGAACGCCGAACGCCTGCAACCGATGCCATGCAGACCATTCGCCCGCTTGGGCGGCGAAGCGGGTAGAGCAGTGGTACGGGCATACGCCCGAGGGCTATCAGCGATATGCCGAAATACTGCACGACGGTTCCACGGGAGCGCCCGGCGTGGTCGAGCGCTTGCTCGGCCTCGCCGAGGATAAAAGTCAGCCGGCGATCGCCAGGGCGAGTGCGCTGGCTCGCCTGGACCGTGTTCCGAATCCTCGCTCCCTCTCGGTAATCGGCAGGCAGTTGCGCGACGACGACCCGCTGGTTCGCGAGGCGGCGGCCGGTGCGTTGGAAGGCGCGGAACCACAAACCCGTTTCCGGTTTCTGGCAGATTTACTCCGGGACCGGGTCCGCGCTGTGCGCATCGAGGCGGCACGGGTGCTGGCCGATGTTCCGGCGGAACACCTGATGTCCGAACAGCGGACTGCGTTGACTCGGGGTATCGCCGAATACATGGCGGCACAGCGGCTCAATGCGGATCGTCCTGAAGCGCACCTCAATCTCGCGCAGGTGCATGCGGCCCAGCGCCGGTTCGATCGGGCCGAGGCGGCCTTGCGCACCGCTCTGGAGCTGGACCCGGGCTTCGTGCCGGCATCGGTCAACCTGGCGGATCTTTATCGCGCGCTGGGCCGCGATACGGAGGGGGAATCGGTGTTGCGGGAGGCGTTGCGACGCAGTCCCGAAAGCGCCGCCCTGCACCATGCGGTCGGATTGCTGCGGGTGCGCCAGAAGCGCATGTCCGAAGCCTTGGCGGAGTTGAAACTGGCGGTTAGCTTCGACCGCGGCAACGCCCGCTATGCCTACGTCTATGGCGTAGCCCTGAACGGCGTCGGGCAGGCGCAAAAGGCCATTGCGATGCTTCAGAGCGCACTCCGGCAACACCCTTTCGATCGGGATTTGCTTTTTGCGCTCGCGAGCATCTACCGAGACAACGGGCAGCCGCACAAAGCGCTCTCCTACGCGCGGACTCTCGCCGAATTGGAACCCGAGAATCCGGAGAGGGCAGCCCTGGTAGCGGAGCTCCAAGAACAGGGGCGGCGCAAGTCGAGGGATTGAGCGGTGGCTTGTTTTTACACACTTTAGGAATATATCGCGAGACGCTTCCGTCGGCAAAGGATTGCCGACCTACGCCGCTGGTGGAGGTGTTGCGAAAACAGGTTCAACCAAAGCCGAGCGATTGATCTGCGGCCTGTGACTACACACTTGGAAAATGTTTAGTGTTGTCGTCGGCAAGGGATTGCCGACCTACAATCGCTGAGTAGGTCGGCAATCCCTTGCCGACAAATGCGCCTCTTCGTGCGCATTCGAGGCCCTCTCAGCCGAATTACCTCGATACTCCCCCCAAGGCGCATGAGGGAGGCGGTTTGTAGGAGTCCAGGGAGCCCACCGGCACGTTCGGACACTGTTCGACGCTGCGTCGGAAATCGGTCGTGATGGTGTTCGCATAAAAGATCCAGGTGTTGTAGGGCTCGGCGGCCTGCCGCTCTTCCCGCGGATCGCGGGTCAGGTCGACTACCTTCGGCGCGGTCGAGAAGCGCTCGACCGGACTGTATTTCGTCTCCTGCCAGGCGTAGTGGATTTTCCAGTTCCGCCACTTCACCGCCCTCAGGTCGTCGCCCACATAGATCACGAAACCCTCGCGGCCGGAGTCTTCCCGTTTTCCCAGAAAGAAATCGGCCATGTCGATGCCGTCGATGGGGCGGTCATCGGGAACCTTGGCTCCGGCGAACGCCGCCAGCGTCGGGAAGATATCCACCAGGTGCACGATCGCGTTGTTGACGGCGCCGGCAGGCACTTTGCCCGGCCAACGCATGATGAAGGGCACCCGTATGCCGCCCTCCATCGCCGTGACGTAGGTGCCGGCCCAAGGTCCGCTCCAGCCGCTGAATTGGCCGTCTCCGGCATCGGGGTCCTCCACCCCGTTATCGGAGGCGAAGATCACCACCGTGTCGTCCTCGACGCCGAGTTCGGTGAGGGCATCGAGCATTCGGCCGACGTAGTGGTCGGTCTGCACCAGCATGTCCGCATAGTCGCCGTGGCCGCTCTTTCCCGCGAAGTCGGGATGCGGGAGAGTGGGATAATGGGTCGCCGTGAGCGGCACATACGCGAAGAACGGCTTTCCGCTTCTGACGTTGCGTTTCATGAAATCGATCGCCCGCCGGGTGAGTTCGGCGTCGATCAGCCGGCGCTCGTTCAGATCGTAGAGCTTGACCCGCTGAGGCTCGCTTCCCTTGCGGCCCTCCATGATCCAGGGCTGGTCGGCTTCCGGAACCTGGGCGTCCGCCGGGACCGAATACTCCTGAAGCACTTCAGGCGTCGTCCAGACGGCTTCGTCGGTACTGTTGGGGATGCCGTACCATTCGTCGAACCCCTGATCGGTCGGCCAGCGTCCGGGCGTGCGGCCGAGGTGCCACTTGCCGAAGGCGCCGGTGGCGTATCCGGCGTCGGACAGCGCCTCGGCAAGAGTCACCTCCCATGGCACGAGGCCGTAGAAGGAAGTCCCGATCGGCACGTTCTGCGCGCCGCTGCGGACGGCGAGCCGCCCGGTCATCAGCGCCGCGCGGCTCGGCGTGCACTGGGCCTCGGCGTTGAAATTCTCGAGCCGCATGCCTTCCGCGGCGAGCTGGTCGATCCGCGGAGACGGCGCCCCGCGCAGCGCTCCGCCGCCATAAGCGCCCCAGTCCCCCCAGCCGGTGTTATCGGTGAGAATCAGCAGAACGTTCGGCTGGGCGGCCTGTGCCTCCGCGCAGATGAGGGGCTGGAGCAGAGCAAGGCAAAACGCCATCAGCAGCGGTCGCCTTGTGAGTGGAAACGTGTGGCGTTCAATCATTCGATGCCTCTTATCGGTCGTAGGGCGGCGCCGTTCATCCCCTCGAGAGTGTGGCCGCGACGCCGCCCGTATCGGGAAAAGACCGATCCCGCCGCATTGTGGCGGGACGCTTCACTATCGAGCCACCTTCAGAAGCCTATCTTGATGTTGGGCGGGTACTTTTCCAGGACGGCTTCGTAGCGTTCGGCTTCCTGGCTTATCACCGTCGTGACGGGGAGGTGCCTGATGCCTTCGCCGACATCTTCGCCCGGGTTGGTGTAGAGATTGACGACCGCGCCTCCGGGGATCGTTTCGACGATGGCACCGGTGAACCCGCCCGTATAGCCCCGGTCGAAGACCGCCTGCTCGAGCTCGACGACCATATACATTTTGAATTCATCGAGGCGAATCGCGGACATTTGATCACCGAGGGTATAGATGATACTGCGGCGATTCGATTCGCCCTCGTCGGCCAGCAGGAACGAGGTCTGGTCGATGCCGTCGATATAGTACCCGGTCGCGGGCACGTACTTGGCCACCTCGGCGCCGGGCGCTCCGGCCAGAGATGCCGCGGTGTTGAAGAGGTCGGTCAGATCGAACAAGCCGTCCGAGATTCTGGGCTTGATCACCCCTTTCCAGTAGGCGAAAGTCGGTACCCGTACGCCGCCTTCCCAGGTCGAGCCCTTGCAGCCGCGGAACGGGGTGCGGCCGTGGGGCGGCACTTCGCATTCGGGTCCGTTGTCGGAGCTCAGGATAATCAGCGTGTTTTCGATTTGCCCACTGTCCTCCAGGGCCTTGTACAAGCGGGCCAAAATATCGTCCATTTCCACCATGCAGTCGCTGTAGACGGTGCGCGCCGGGGACTTGCCCGCGTACTCCTCGTTGGGATAGTTGTCGAAGTGACAGCCTCGGGGCGCATGATAGAGGAACCAGGGCTGGTCGTTGTCGGCTCTATCCCGGATGAATTTTTCGCTGTAGGCGGCCCAGTCCTGATCCAGGTTCTTGATCGTCGTCAGGTTGATCTCGTAGGTGTTTTCGCACTGTTTCTGACCCTTCACGCAGTGCACGTTGTTGCGGTTGAAGGGCAGTTTTTCCATCATCTCGGTCCGCGAAGGACTCAGGGCGATTTCCGGGTTGAAGTACACGTCCCGCCACTCTGTGTACATGTCCGACACCGACAGGAAGCCGTAATAGTCGTCGTAACCCACATTTTGAGGCAGGGACCCTTCGTTCTCGCCCATGTGCCACTTGCCCACGCCCTGGGTGAAATAACCCAAATCGTCGAGCACGTCGGCGATAGTCACCGCCCCGTCCAGTCCGCCGGGTTCGGCGTACAGGGCCGGCCGCAAGAGCCCGTGGTGCAGGGGGTTCTGACCGGTATGAATGCTCGCTCGGGTCGGGGTGCAACTCGGCGTCGAATAGGCCGAGGTCAGGATCAGACCTTCCCGGGCCAGCTTGTCCATGTTCGGGGTGGGGTTGCCGACCGCGGTGCCGCCGCCGTTGAACCCTGGGTCCATCCAGCCCACGTCGTCCATCAGGAAAATAAGGATATTCGGCTTCTTACCGAATTTCTGTTCCAGTTCGTCGAGCTTCTGCCGGGCTTCCCGCTCCTGGTCGGCGTGCGGGATCACCGGTTCCATGTTTTCCGCGATGCTTTCCGCCTGAACGTGAAGGTATTGGTTGGGATGGTCGTACCCCGGGGCGTCGGTTTGGCCCGTGGTCGATCCGCGGGTAATGTCTGCGGCAGTCGCAGCCCCGGCAGTCAGCATCACGCTCGCCGCGAACGCGCATGTCAGCACGATCGAGTTGCCGCCGCTGGGACGTGGTGGTTTCCTACCGTACATGCTGTGCCTCCTTGTCGGCGTGTCATGCTCGTTCGACTCTCTCGCCGCTCAAGAACGATCGAGAGCCAGCCGACGATGCGCAAGATAACGCCTATTTGACAAGGGACGCGGACAACGATTCACATTTGAATCACGTTGTCGAACTTCGAAGGCGAAATCATCCTTGAGAGGAACGCACAGGATCGTTCTTCCGAGGCAATTCCTGTCTAATTGAGGAAGGAAAGGAAGCGAAACCACGAAAGGAGATCGAAATGGACGCACCCCGTTTTCAGAAGCGGCGCTTGGGCATGTTCCCCTGGTTGCCGTTCAGGGTGATCATACTGCTGGCGTTCTCGCTTGCCGCCGCATGGGCAGAGGGCCCGCGCGGCACGGTGCTGCCCGCGCCGGAGCCTGCCTTCAAGGGCAAGATCGGACGCACTTACAAGGACTCTCAGCCGGACAAGATTCCGGTTGTCAAAGCGCCGGCCGGTGCTCCGAACGTCCTGGTGGTTTTGATCGACGATTCCGGGTTCGGCCAGTGGGGCACCTTCGGCGGGCAGATTCCGACGCCCAATCTCGACCGGCTGGCGAAGGCCGGGCTAAGCTACACGCGTTTCCACACCACGGCTCTCTGTTCGCCCACCCGCGCGGCTCTTCTGACCGGACGCAATCACCACTCGGTCGGTACCGGCACGATCACGGAGACCGGCACCGCCTATCCCGGCTACACCGGCCAGATTCCCAAGAGCGCCGCGATGGTCTCCGAGATTCTGCGCCAGAACGGCTATAGCACCGCGTTCTTCGGCAAGAACCACAATGTCCCGGACTGGGAGACCAGCGTATCGGGCCCCTATGACCGCTGGCCGGGACTGCAAGGCTTCGATCATTTTTACGGCTTCCTCGGCTGAGAGGCCAACCAGTGGGCGCCGGCGCTCTACCGCGACCATCAGCGGGTGGAGATGCAGGTTCCGAAGGGCCGAGAAGGGCGCTACACGCTCAACGACGCGCTGGCGGACGAGGCCATCGACTACATCTTTCAGCAACAGTCGGTCACGCCCGACCGGCCGTTCTTCGTCTATTACGCTCCGGGCGCGACGCACGCCCCACATCATGTGCCGAAGGAGTGGCTCGACAAGTTCAAGGGACAGTTCGACCAGGGCTGGGACAAGTACCGCGAAGAGACCTATCAGCGCCAGCTCAAGCTGGGCGTGATCCCGCCGGATACCAAGCTCACACCCAGGCCGAAGGAAATACCGGCCTACGACTCGCTGACGCCCGACCAGAAGCGGGTGGCCGCGCGGCTGATGGAAGCCTTCGCGGCCTACACCGCCCAGACCGACTACGAGGTGGGCCGCGTGCTCGACGCCATCGAGCAGGTCGGCCAGTTGCACAATACCGTCGTCTTCTGGATCATCGGCGATAACGGCGCCTCCATGGAAGGCACTCTCTACGGCGCTTTCAACGAAATGGCGGCCATCGGCGGTTTATCCGAAGATCCGGCTTTGCTGGTGCAGCACCTGGACGAAATCGGCGGGCCCAACGCTTACAACCATTACCCGGTGGGCTGGGCCTGGGCGATGAACACGCCGTTTCAATGGGGCAAGCAGGTCGCCTCGCACCTGGGCGGCGTACGCAATCCGATGGTGGTTGCCTGGCCGGATCGCATCAAGGACAAAGGCGGCATTCGCACGCAATTCCACCACGTCATCGACATCGTGCCGACCATTTTGGAAGCGGCCAAGATCCCGATACCCACGGAGGTGAACGGCGTCAAGCAGAAGCCGATGGAAGGCGTCAGCATGCTGTACGGCTTCGATAATGCGAACGCAAAAGGCACGCGGCAGGTACAGTATTTCGAAATGTTCGGCAACCGGGCGCTGTACAGGAACGGCTGGATCGCCGCCGCCCGTCACGGCCGGCTGCCGTGGACCACCGGGACCTTCGATTTCGACGAGGATCAATGGGAACTTTACGACCTGGATCGCGATTTCAGCGAAGCCGACGATCTGGCCGCGAAACATCCCGACAAGCTCAAGAAGCTTCAGGACGAGTTTTGGGTGCAAGCCAAGAAGTTCCAGGTTCTCCCACTGGACGATCGCTTGACCGAGCGTACCGATCCCGGCTTGCGGCCCAGCCTGATCGAGGGACGGACACGGTTCACCTACTACCCGGGCGGTGTGCGCATTCCGGAAGGCTCGGCCGCTCCGGTCAAGAACCGCTCGCACATCATTACGGCAGAGATAGAAGTGCCCCAGGGCGGAGCGGACGGCGTACTCGTTGCCGAGGGCGGCGTGGTGGGAGGCTTCGCCCTCTACGTCAAGCACGGACGGCCGGTTTACGAGTACAACTACGTCACCCAGGCCCGTTACAGCGTAACCGGCTCGGAGCCGCTGTCTCCGGGACCGAATACCATACGCATGGAGTTCCGCTACGACGGTGGCGGCATAGGCAAGGGCGGCACGGCGGCGCTTTTCGTCAACGACAAGAAGGCCGGCGAAGGCCGGATCGAACATACCACCTGGGGACGTTTTTCCGCCGACGAAACCTTCGACATCGGCGAAGACTCGGGATCTCCGGTAAGCGCCGCCTACGCTTCGCCCAATCGGTTCACCGGCACCTTGAAGAAGGTGGAAATCGATGTTCAGCCCGCGAACCTGAGCGCCGACGATCGGGAAAGACTCCGAAGCATGGCGTCAAAGGCGAGGCAAGTCATGGACTAAGGGCCGGGGAAGGCGGGTCTTGCGATACCCACCCTCGGGGAACGTCATTTGGTCGTTTCAGGCTGGGCGATATTCGTCTGACTTTTGCGTTTTCGCGATGATGAGCAAAAATAGCCGGGACGTGGATGGTGCTCGTCCATGAATTTACCTACGTTTCCGATCGGTTCTTCAAAAAAGGATTCAACATGCTAAGAAATCGTCTTGTTGTTCTCGGCCTGATCGCCTCGGTTGTTTTTACCCCCCTGGCCCTGGCCGAACAGGTGCTGAAAATGGCGACCACGACGAGTACCGAGAACACGGGGCTCTTGCCGGTGCTTAATGCGCCGTTCGAGAAAAAGCACAAGGCCAGGATAGACGTGATCGCCGTAGGCAGCGGCAAGGCGATGAAACTGGGCGAAAGCGGCGATGTCGACATCGTCTTCGTGCACGACCCCGATGCGGAAGAGAAATTCATGGCGGCGGGACACGGTGTCGACCGCAAGCCCGTGATGCACAACGACTTTGTCGTCGTCGGCCCGGAAACGGATCCCGCCGGTGTCAGGAGCGCAAAGACCGCGGCCGAAGCTTTCAGGAAAATCGCCGAGGCCAAGGCGGGCTTCGTTTCCCGCGGCGACGAATCGGGAACGCATGTCAAGGAAAAGACTCTTTGGCAGAAGGCGGGGCTGCGGCCGGAAGGCGAATGGTATCTGTCGGTAGGGCAGGGCATGGGAGCCGTGCTGCGCATGGCCGACGATAAGGCCGATTACACGCTGACCGACCGGGGAACCTTTCTCGCGGACAAGGACAAATTGACCGTGAAGCTTCTATTCGAGGGAGATCCGGCGCTGTTCAATCCCTATCATGTCATGGCCGTAAATCCGAAGAAGCATAAACACGTGAATTACGAGCTGGCCAAGAAATATATCGACTACGTCACGGGCACGGAGGGGCAAAAAACCATTGCCGACTTCAAAGTCGCCGATCAGCCGTTGTTTTATCCGGATGCGATTCCGAACGCCGAAAAATCGAAGAAATAGTTCGGAGGAACCAAAACCCTGAAAATGTGCCCAATTTAGAGGATTGTCCGAATCCGGATACCGATATCGCGGGAACAGTTGCGCCACTGATGTTCCTGATTTTGTTATCGTAACAGGGAGATATCGATATGTTGCTTTGGATTATTTTCGGCGGGATCGCCGGCTGGGTAGCAAGCCTGATCGTCGGTCGGGGAGACGAGATGGGAATGCTGGGTAATATCGCCGTGGGTATTATAGGCGCCTTTCTCGGCGGCTGGATTGCCGACCGTTTGGGATTCGGAGGAAAGCCGGGTGTGGAGCGTCCGACATCTTTGATAAGCTTCGCGACAGCGGTGCTCGGTGCCGTTATTTTTTTAGCCATTCTCAATGCCTTGATTTAGTGCGGAGTTCCGGAGAATCCGGTGTGTCTTGCCCGCCGATCGTAGGCGGTGGAGTTCTCCAGGACCATGTCGTTTTGGGGCGAGTACGAGAAACGGCTAAGGCGATCGCTGCAACCGGAAGTCTTGATGGTTCCGAAGGCGGTGTAAACCGCTGAGCGAGGCAAAGGCCTCATGCCCGAATAGAGAGGCAGACTCGCATAGATTTTCGCGGGGGATGATAGTGAACAATTGGTCAGTGAAGGCTTTGGGGGGATTTCTCGTCATATGGGCGTTTTCCTGCCCGGCCACGGCCCAGAAGTTCGGTCCGGAGCCGGACGTTGACGAAGGATTCGAAGAAGTGGAATCGGCCACCCTCAATGACGTCGATCTTGAATTCAGCGAGGACGAGCGGGTGAGGCTGAAGGAGCTGAGAGCATGGCTGCATCAGCGTAGTCGCGAAAGAGCGCGAGCCGCGGCGTTAAGTTCCGGAGACGTGGATGAAGCAAGCCGATTTGATTCGAGTGCCACATACCGAACGGTGCGCCCGCCGCAGCTCCTGCACGATGCACGAAACTGGCAAGGCCGGCCCAAGCTGCATATCGGTCGGGTACCCGACGATCGAGTGCGCGGCAGCTACGAGCCTCTCGATCCGAAAACCATCGTTTCTCCACGGCGGCAACCGACTCTAGACCCGGCCTCCGGGCGTCAAGCCGGCACTGCGGCGCCGCTGGTAACCAAGGCCAAAAAAAGCCGCGTCAGGCTGGTCTGGACCGCCGATGTGGCCCGGCACAAATCCGATTCATCCCCATCCTCCTCCAACGGCCGCCGCTGACATTGGCGCAGTTCTCGATCGGACCGGCTTGTCTATCTCTGGCTATGGCAGGCTAGAGCATTTTCCGATTCGGTGTCAGAGAGCCCGATAGGTAGGTCGGCAATCCCTTCCCAATCGCAAACGGCCGTCCTGGGAGCGCCAGGACGCCCCTTCCCACAAAGTCCTTTGCCGAGCCGATAAGTCGGCAAGGGATTGCCGACCTACGTTCTTCCCGCCCGACACGAAGCCGTACACCGGGATGAAAAACGCTCTAGATCTCGCTAGTCTGCGCTTCGTCCGCTTTCGCGAGCTTGCTGTGGCGTACCGAGTAGACGAAATAGACGATCAGCCCGATACCGAGCCAGATTATGAACCGGTACCAGGTGGTTGTCGGAAGAAAAACCATCAGTGCTCCGCACGAGAGGACGCCGAGTATCGGGAGCACGGGGTTGGCCGGCGCCTTGAAAGGACGGTGCATGCCGGGGTCGGTGATGCGGAGAATCATGACGCCGAGGCAGACGAGTACGAATGCGAACAGCGTACCGATGTTAACCAGTTCGGCAAGCTCGCTCAGCGGCACGAAACCCGCTACGGATGCGATCAGAAAGCCGCACAGGATGATGACTCTCACCGGCGTTTGGGTTTTCCGGTTGACGGTCGAAAACCACGGAGACAGGAGACCGTCGCGGGCCATCGCGAAAATGATCCGGGTGAGCGCGTAATAGAGCACAAGCATGACCGTGGTCAGCCCGGCAATGACGCCAGTCGCCACCAGTGCGGATGCCCAGTTCAAACCCAACAGCTGGAGCGCATGGGCCACGGGAGAGGACACGTTGAGTTCCGTGTAGGGAACGACCGCGGTCAGCAGGCCGGCGACCAGGATATAGACCAAGGTACAGAAAGCCAGCGCCGTCACGATGCCGACCGGCACGTCCTTTTTCGGGTTGCGCGCTTCTTCGGTGGCGGTCGAGACGGCATCGAATCCGACATAGGCGAAGAAAACGATGGACGCTCCCGCGAAAATGCCGATAGGTTTGCCCTCGGCCGTGTGGTCGAACCAGCCGAAAGGCATGAAGGGCTGCCAGTTGGCCGGATCGACGTTGAACAGCGCGACCGAGACGAATATGCCTATGGTCAGCAGCTTGATGAAAACCATCAGCGAATTGAGCCGGGCGCTTTCCTTGACCCCGATGATCAGCAGGATCATGAGAATCAGCACGATGCCGGCCGCCGGAAGATTGATGATGCCGCCCAGCTCCGGCGCATGGGTCAGGTAATCGGGCAGCGGCAAACCGATGGCGGTCAAGGCGTTATTGAAATAGCCGGACCAGCCGTTGGCCACGGCGGCTACCGATAGCCCGTATTCCAAGATCAGGTCCCAGCCGATGATCCAGGCTGTCAGCTCGCCGAACGCTGCATAGCTGTATCCGTAGGCGCTGCCGCATCCGCCGACGCTCGAGGCCAGCTCGGCATAGGCCAGCGCGGCGAAGGTGCAGGCGAGCCCAGCGATCACGAAGGAAATGATGACCGCGGGCCCCGCCTGAGTCGCGGCGGCAATGCCGGTTAGTACGAAGATTCCGGTACCGATGATGGCGCCGATGCCGAGGAGAGTCAGATCCATCGCTCCGAGGCAGCGTCTCAGTCCACTGTCCTGGAAGTCGTCCGTGGTGGTTCTTTTGGTGCGGAAAATCTGCATCATCGAATTCTCGCGGGCTGGTTTTATTAAAGGAATTATGCCTGATAAATTCGACCGATGACGATTTCTGCCGTCCAGCGAGCGGGAGATCTCGATTGGAGCGGAGGGCCGCCCCGCACGCGGTTGTCGTGGCCAAACCTGTCGTTGATCGACAATCCCTTGCCGACAAATGCGTCCGTTCGCCGGGAACGGCCAAGCATTCTCGCCCCGCCCTCCCCAAACTCCTTATTCGGCCAAACAGGAGGGCGAATTGGGGAGGACGTAGCGAGAGGGGACAAAGCGGGTTTGGAATGGGGAGCGCTTCATCTCGGCTTGCTTGGACTGCGCTCCTTTGGTTTTCAGTCGAAAGGCGATGGCCGATCGGGACTTGAACGATGACGCGGCAAGCCGTGTTCCGCAGCCATCTCTCGGAGCCTCGCTTTAGTGGATTTCACCGCGCCAGGCGCCGGTTTCGTGTCCCCGTGACTCGAGAAAGTCCCTGAAGTTCTCCAGGTCCTCTTCCACGTTGGAAGACACCATTCCGAGCATATCGCCGACCTTCTCCATCGTGGTCTCGGGCTGATATTCGATATCCACGCTGACACGGGTGCGGTCGCCGCCCACCGGCTCGAAACTCACGATCCCGTGGTTCTCCGGTCCGGCCGTGGTACGCCATGCGATGCGCTGATCCGGTACCTGCTCGACGATTTCGGTGTCCCATTCCTTGTGTTTTCCGCCGATCTCGGCATGCCAATGCACATGGCTATCGTCGATCTGGCGCACCTCCACGATGTTCTCCATGAAACTGGGAAAATCCTCGAACTGGGTCCACTGGTTATACGCAACTCTTACCGGCACGTTGACCTCTATGGATTTGTGCACGCTTGCCATTTCACACTCCTTCGGATCTGGTCTATTCGGTTTGTCCGGAATGCACCGGTCGAACGATGCATGGGTTCAATAAGTCGTTACCGATGGTGCCCAAAACGCCGCAATCGCCGCCGTTCGATCACTCATCAGCTCAAAAATTAGACACCGGGCGATTGGCACGGTTCGAAAGGAATCCAGAAGCCAAGGGCGGCGTATGCCCGGATCACATCCGTGTGTTTTGGATACCGGCATCCAGAACAAAGATCTGCAATTCGGTCCGACGCCATCCTTGGCCTCTTCGGCCAGTTTTCCACAGAACGCCGAATCTTCGGGAAAACCGCTTCGGTCATCGCGTATCAGTCTTATCAGGCCGAGTTCGTAAGCTTTTTCTGACTTGACGCGGGCAACAAGAACAATTCAGCATTCCGGCGCTTAACAGGATGGCGAAAAACTCTGACTGGTGCGCCGGGCGTCAACGGCGTGACCATATGAATGCCCGTCCGGCTTACCTGAAACAGTCCGTAGGGCGGGTTAGGCGATAGCCGTAACCCGCCTTGCCGCGGAATCGGCGGCTATCGCCTAACCCGCCCTACGAGCTGACCCATTCACGATTGGGCTGTGTGGCATAAGCGGTGAACAATGGATTACGAACTTAGACCTGCTACTTCTGATGACTACGCATACTGTTACCGTCTCACCAAGAGGAACATGCATGATTTATTCTGTAAACACTGGGGAGGCTGGGTTTCAACCGAGTTCCGTAACGGATTCGTCGTTGAGAACATAACCATGGTGATCATTGCCGGTAAACGAGCTGGTTACCTCAGCGTAATCAAAGAACCCACATCGATTTACATCGACAACATCCAGTTATCCCCTGCCCGGCAGGGCCAAGGTATTGGCACAAAGCTCTTGAACCGTCTACTTGCTACTTATTCAAAGGTCAGCATTCGTCTTACGACCTTTGAAGACAATCCGGCCAAAAGGCTGTATGAGCGAATGGGGTTTGTCGTCGTAGAAAGAAATGGCATGACAGTTAAGATGGAAAAACAGCCTAACGAGGCGGTGCACCGGAGCTGCTAACGCGGCCCGATTACCGGTGACGTTAGCAAAACGGCCCACGCTTTGGTTATTCGCTTTGATTTTTTTACGCAAAATGACGAAGTTCACTTAGCTGAACCAAGCCGAAGTTAAAACAACAAAAGCTTGACCCAGTCACCAAGCGCCGATTGTTCGGCACATGAGGCCACGTACCATATGTCCATCGCAAAGCTCAGATACTCAGATCTCCTTGATGCCTTCGAATTCGTGAGTTCCGGCGCGCCCTTTGACAGCAGGGCCTTCATTGATCGGGACACCGGAACGATTCACTATTTGTCACCCGAGTTCGACTTCGAAGAAGAAGTTCCCGACGATCTCGAAACATCAGACAGGTACGTCGAAGTTCCTCACAAGCACGATCTGGACTTGGGGCATAACCTGGTATTGTCATTCGTAGAGCAAGAACTCCCCGGCGAATACGAAACCGTTTCCGAGTTTTTTCGAAAGAAAGGCGCTTACGGTCGCTTCAAAGATTTCTTGAATAGCCGAAACCAGCTTGAACGCTGGTACGAATACGAATCCCGCGAGACTGAAAAGGCGTTGCGCCTTTGGTGCGACGAAAACGCCGTTGAGCTCACCGATGATTCATCTGTGGCCTAACCTCTCGGTCAACCGGGCCGTCTGCTGGTTGCGCTTGCAGGTTCCCGCCGCCTTATCGGCTGCTGCCCGGTCCGGGATTCCAATTCCGCACGGTGCGGCCGGCGACAAAGGAAGGTATTTTCTTCCGTCTTACGGGTCGACGATCAGTCGCGCCGCACCAGCTTGAAAAAACGGCTTACCTCTCCGCTCTGGGTTCTTTCCTGATAAAGAAAAGCCAGCTTTTGCTCTTCGAACTTGTCGAAGAACGCCTCCCAGGAGATCCGCTCCAGCGTTTCACCGCCTTCGGTGAACCGGATGCGCAGGATGCCTGCCTCGTCGCCTTTGCCGGCGGTACCCTTAACGGTGGCGGGCCAGCCTCCCCGTTCTTCCACCCAGCGGCGAATCTCCTCGTGATTCGTCGTTTTTTTCGATTCGTGCGACATGACGACACCTCCTGGCATTGATCATTCGGTAATGAAGCCTTGCGGCGAGAACATTTTTTAGTTCGGTGTAGGGTGTGACGGTTTCGTATGCCGCCCGTTCCTGCACCCTAGTAAAAAACGTTCTAACCGTAGCTATGAATGATGCGGGGTCTAGGGAATCCCCCGCGTGCCCGGCGCACATGGTTTTCCAACTCTATGGCCCGATGAATCGAGGTATGGGCCGAAAGCACCTTGGCACGCGCCCGCTCGCCGATGCGGGTCCGTTCGGCATCCGAGGTCTCCTGGAGATGACGCAGAACGTCCTCGGCGCGTTCGGCCACCAGAATTTCTTCACCGATCTTGAAGAAGCTGTTGAGACCTTGCCAACGATCCGAGATGACCGGCGTCCCGCAGGCGGCGGCTTCGAACAGGCGCACGCTGGGCGAGTATCCGGCGCGCACCATCTCGTGGCGGGTGACGTTCAGCGTGAAACGCTGCGAGGTATAGAAGCGCCGGTGAGCGGCGGGCGGCAAGTGTTCGATGCGGTGAACGTTCGGAGGCCAGGCTATCGTTTCCGGGTATTGCGCTCCGACGATCGCAAATCGCCCCTGTGCCCACTGACGCGCGGGTTTCAGCAGCAATTCCTCGACCGCCGGCTGCCGGTCTTCGCTGTAAGTGCCCATGTAGCCGAGGTCGTACTCGATGGGGCCGAAGTCTGAAGAATGTAGATCCGGGTCTACCGAGCAGTAGAGCGGTTCCACCCGTTGAGCGCGGTACGAGCGTTTGAGCCAGGACAGGAGCGGACCGCCGGTGAAGGATAGATAAAGCTCGTAGCGGGGGATTAGATCCGGGTGCAGATATTCACAATCGCCGTGCACCAGTTTAGCCAGCGTGATCGGCGTATCGATGTCGTAGAAAGCGGTAAGGCCGCGCGCCGTGGCGATCACCCATTGTCCGACCTCGACGCCGTCCGGAACGTACGAGCCGACGATGACCAGATCGGCTTGCGCCACCTCGTCGGTGAACCGATCTTTCAGTTCGTCAAGATCGGCATAAAGGCGGGTCGTGCCGTAAGGCGGGTTGGGCAGGTCGCGGTTTTTCGCATACCAGGGCTGGTCGCGTTCCAGAAACAGTACGCTATGGCCGCGCGCGCTCAAGCCGTGTACCAGCGCCCGATAAGTCGTGGCGTGGCCATTGCCCCAGGATGACGTAATCGAGAGTCCCAGTATGACGATGTTCAATGGCTCGGACATGATCAAGCTCCTGTGTGTGGGTTTAAGGAGGGGTTGAACCGATCGGGAAGAGAGTTCTCCTCAGCATTGGATCGAGGCGCGGGCGTATTGCTCGAAACGCCGCCATCCGCCAGTCCGGTCAGAATACGGTGGACCAGCGCCGCCCGGTGCGCATAGGTATGCTCCGCGATCACCCGCCGCATGGCGGCGGCGCCGATCGCCCGAGCACGTTCTTCGGACGTCGTTTCAAGATGCCGGACGACATCGTCCCCGGTCCGGGCAACCAGAATTTCCCGGCCGGGTTCCAGAAACTGCTCGATGCCCTCCCAGGCGTCGGTGACGATGCAGGCGCCGGCACCCGCCGCCTCGAATACTCGGGTGGCGGGGGAGTAGCCGAAGCGCGCCATGCTGCTGCGGTTGATGTTGAGGACCATGCGCGAGCTGCAATTGAACGCGTTGTGATCCTGGGCGTATACATGGCCGAGATAGCGGAGATTGGGGAGTTCCGGTATGTTGCATTCCCACCCGTTTCCGCCGAGCAGGAAATCGGCTTTCGGGAGTTTCGCCGCGGGACTGAAGAAGAATTCGTGCACCCGCGTTTCCCGGTCCGGGAGGCGGTTTCCGAGAAATCCCAAAGTGGCGGCAAACCGGGGATCCGGTGTCACGGGATAATGAATGGCCGGGTCCAGCGCGTTATAGACCGGCACGCAATCGCGTGCGGCCAGTGCCCGGTAAGCCTCTACGACAGGCGGTCCGCCGCCGTAGGTCAGGATCAGGTCGTAATGGGGAATCAGGGTACGGAACGGATCGTTGGGATTCTGGTGAACCCGCTCCAAGGTGGCCGGGGCATCGACGTCCCAATAGATGACCATTCGGTTTGGCGCCCGAAGGCCCGGAATTTCGCGTTCCAGCCAGTCGTCGAACACGCCGACGCCGCTTGCCTTGACCAGGATATCCGCCTGCCGGGCGGCTTCCAGCGCTTTCGAAACGCCCTGTTCCGTGGCTGGATAAACCACGACGTTGGCCCAGGTCGGATTGGCCATATCGCGATGCTGCTGCCGCTCGAAGGCATCCGGCTCGTAGAAGGTGGTGCGGTACCCCAGCACGCTCAAGGCGCGAATCAGTCCGCGGTAGTACGTGGCCGCGCCGTTCCAGTAGGACGAGACCAGACTGGAGCCGAAGAATGCGACTTGCGGCCGGTGTTTCATGAAGACGTCTCCTATGTGACAGCGGGTTCTTTCCTCGATTTGTGTTCCGCGGAGCGGGACAGGCGCAGTTCGCGGCAGATGTCCAACAGCTCGTCGATTCGGTGCGCGCAGGTGTGGCGTCTGAGTATGGTGGCGCGTCCCTGCGCGGCCAGACTCTGCGCGAATTTGCGGTCGTGCAGAACCGCTGCGACGGCTTCCTCCATTTCGTGACGGGTGCGGGCGACCAGGAAATCCCGGCCGGGCGTAAACAAGCCCTCGACATCGTCCCAGGGCGCGCTGACCAGCGGAATGCCGCAGGCCAGCGCTTCGAAGGGGCGTATCGTGGGTATGCCCGGCAGCGCCCTGCGATAAGGCCGCCGCGGAATGTGTACCGTCACCTTGAAACGGGCGAACATTCGGGGAACCTCATAATTCGGCAGCCATCCGCCGTATTCGATTCCGGCGTCGGACAAGACGTCGAGCGCCCGTGCCGGGTAGCGCACGCCGTAAATGCGCGTCCTCAGCTTGAGCGTCTTGACCGGATCGATGAGAAATTCCTTGAGCTCGCGGGTGCGCTCGTCGTCGCCCCAGTTGCCTATCCAGATCAAATCTCCTTCGTCGGGCTCGCGCGGCATCGGACGGAATACGCGGGTATCGGCGGCCTCGTGCCAGGTCCAGGCCCGCGAGGCCCAGCCCCGGTCCAAATAGATGTCGCGCAGTACCTTGCCGAAGGCCAGCACCCCGTCGTAGTGTTCCAGATCGTATCGGGCGATCGATTCGGGATCGGTCACCGCCCGATGATGGGTGTCGTGGAACAGCAAGACGTAGTGCCCCGATCGGGCGCGATGGCGTCCGATCTTTTTGACCAAAGCGGGATCGTTCCACTCATGCACGATGACCACGTCGGCATCCGCCAGAACGGCGCCGATGTCGATATCGTCGACGTTATAAAAGCGGCTGAGCAGCTGTGGATAGGCCTCGAAAAAGCCCATCAGCGAGCCGGGAAGCCGCTCGGCGCGGAGGTTCTGAAGACTCCAGCCGTCGGTCGGTTCGTAAACCTCGACGCGGTGGCCGCGCTGCAGCAGTTCGGTGGCGATGCCCCGCAGGAAATGGGCATTGCCGTGGTTCCAGTCGGAGATCAGAGAGTGATAGAAGAGGACAAATTTCATTCTAAGATTCCATTGTTTTAGTTAGACGTGGTGATCGGGTCGCACCGGCGCTCCCGGCGATGCCGTTTGCGAGTGAAAAGAGACGTTCGTCGTCTTGCCGGCCCGGCGTTTGGTCGTCCGTCGGTCGGCGATCAGATCGTGATAAGCATTCCAGTACGCGGCGGCCATCCGTTCCGGCGTGAACCAGGCCGCTCTGATCCGGGCCTTGGCCGCCCAGTCGTGCCGCAGGTCCGGCCGGTCGATCAGTTCCTGAAGCGTCGAGCGGAGTTGCTCGGTATCGTTCGGCGATACGAACAAGGCAGCGTCCTGCCAGATTTCGCGAAGGCTGGGGATGTCGCCGAGCACCAGGGCGCATCCCGCCGAGGCCGCTTCCAGCGCCGATAAACCGAATGGTTCGTAGCGGGCGGGCAGGGCGTAGATAGCGGCATGGGCGAACCAGTTCGCGAGTTGCTCGGGAGAAAGCCGCCCGAGGCAATGGGTGTCCGCGAAGTCGGACGTTCCGCCGTCGGGATGTCGGGCTTCGCCGGCGATGTAGACGGGCCATGACAGGCGCGGGGCGATTCGGGCGAGAGCGGCGATATTTTTGGCCGGGTCCCATAATCGGCCGGCCGAGAGGATAAAGGGCTTTTTGTTGCTCTCGGGCTGGCCGGCGCGCCCATTGGAGATCACGCGGGCTGTCGGCAAAGGACCGTACAGCCTGCGCAATTCGGCGAGCATGGCCGCGGTCGGTGCGACCAGGCAGTCCGCCGCCCGCAGCCCGGTTCGAACGACGTCCCGATAGCGGTCCAGGCGCTTCGGCGCCGGCTCGCCGTATACCGCTTGCCACCACGACAGCACGCAGGAGTGGCCGACCATCAGGACCGGAGCCGGCCAGGCCAGATGGCCGTGGGGGTAATCGTTCAAATGAATCAGCGACGGATTGGCGTCCTTCGCCAGCTTCAGCAGCCACCGGCCGGCTGCTTCGAGATCCTCCCAGGGATCGTCCATCCAGACCAGTTTGTAGCGGCTCTCGGCCACCCGGACATGGTGAAGGGCCGCGGCTTCGCGCCGCTGTTCGGCGGACAGGGGGGCGCCCATCGTGGCCAGCACGATGTCCGCCCCGAAAGCTTCCAATCCGCGGGCCAGCTCCAGCGCGTACCGCCAGACGCCTCCGATCGTGTCGGCCGTCATGAGGATTTTCATCGTCCGTAGATCCTGTCGAGTACGGTTGCGATTTCGACGAACTGCCGGGCTTCCGGGGCGAAGCGCCCTTCTTGGCCGAGCCTCCGTGTCCAATCGATGAGCGCCCTCCCGCCCCAGGGGTCGGGAGGGCTGGCGACGGCTTCGCGCCGGGTTCCGTGGAAGCGTTCGACGATGAAGTCGTAGAAGGAGCCGTCGACATTGCGGAGCGCGGCCCCGCCCCCGGTGCCGTGGAAAGAGAAATCGATCGCCGCATCGCGGCCGGCCGAAAGCCGCCAGGAACAGGCGATGCGAGCGACGGCGCCGCCTCGGAATCCGATCTCCGCGACGGCATAGTCTTCGATCTCGGCAGCCGGTTTTGCCAGGAGCCTCCCGCGGGCGTACAGGCGGCTGACGACCTCGGTGACGTCCGGAAAATCCAGCATCCACAGCGCCAGATCCACGAGGTGGACGCCCAGATCCATGACGCAGCCGCCGCCCGCCAGGGCGAGGTCGTAGAACCACGGCTTGTCCGGGCCATAGGCGTTGTGGAAGGTCAGGTCCACGGCATAGATTTCGCCCAGATCGCCCCGGCGGATGGCGTCGCGAATTTCCGCCATGCCGCGTACGTAGCGGTAGCTCAAATCCACGCCCAACAGCCTGTCCGCACGGCGCGCCGCATCGACGATGCTTCGCGTTTCCTGCCGGGTCCTGGCCAGCGGTTTTTGGCAGAACACCGCAAGGCCTCTTTCGAGAGCGGCCATCGCTTGCCGGGCGTGAGCGGCGCTGGGCGTGGCAATGACTATCCCGTCCACAGAGTTCTCGAAGAGGCTCTCCGGACGTTCGCTCAGGGCGGCTCCGGGCGCGAGGTGCGACGCTTCCTTCAGGGCTTCCGGGGACGGATCGGCGAGGGCGACGATCTCGGCGCAACCCTCTTCCGCCAGGGCGGCCATCCGGTTGCGGCCGATCCAGCCGACGCCGAGAAAGCCCAGCCGCGGACGGTTCGGCCGAACTTCCGTAGTCGCGTTTTGTACCGGAGTCGCGTTCATAGCAGCACCACCGCTTTCAGAAAGCCGTCCGGGCGCGACCGCATCAGCTCGAAAGCCTGGGGCAGTTCCTTGAGGGCGAATCGGTGGGTGTAAAGCGGCGACGGATCGATGCGTCCGGTGGCCACAGCCGCGATCGCGGCGTGCAGACCGTCGGCGTATCGCTGCGGGTCGCGTTCGTGGGCGTTGATGACGTCCAGGCCGCGCCAGTTCCACAATTGCATGTTCACCTGGCGCGGCCCGTCCTGATGGTAGCCGGCGATCACCAAGCGACCCCGTACTCGGGTCAATTCGGTGGCCAGATCCAGGGTGTACTGTTCTCCCCCGACCTCGATCACGCAGTCGCAGCCGACATCCCCGGTCAGTGCTTTGACGCGGTCGACGGCAGCCTGAAAATCACCGATCGACAGGGTTTCGTCGGCGCCTTGGCGGCGTGCGACATCGAGTGCGTAGGGACGGCGGGACAGTGCGATCACGCGGGCTCCGGCCTTGGCCGACAGGCCGACGAGCAGGGCGCCCAGAAAGCCGATGCCGACGATGGCGACCGTTTCTCCGGACTTGATGCCGCTGCGGTGAAACACGTTCATCGCGCAAGCCAGGGGTTCGCCTGGGAAGATCTGGTCGTCGAGCACGGCGGGAAGAGGAATGGCGGCGCCGGCTTCGACCAGATCGTATCCGGCGTAGGCGTGATAGGACAAAACCGCTACCCGAGTGCCCACCGCCGGACGCTCGACGTCCGCGCCCACTGCCTCGACGCGGCCCCAGCCTTCGTGTCCGGGGGCGCCGGGCGGGAAGGGGTAGTCGAACCAGGGGCGTCCTTCCCAGACCGGAAGATTCGAACCGCAGACGCCGCAGCCTTCCAGCTTGACGCGCACCTGCCCAGGACCCGGTGGGGGCACCGAGACGGGCATTACTCGAAGGTCCTTCGGTCCTCTGAAAACCGCCGCCAAGCAGCGAATCTGGGCGACGGTTGCCTGTAAGGGAGCTTGTTCCGTTGCCGGTCTCACGCGTTGATGTCCTCCTTGTGCTCAGCCATCCGTGCTGAGATTGTCCCGTTCCGGAAGCGGGCATCGGCCGGCAAGAGATCAGATGTTCATGCTGCTGACCGCTTCGCTATCGTTCCCTGTTTAAGCACTCTCGGATTCCACGCATCGGTCGGATTCCAAGGGGTGTCCAGTGCTAACTGTCGTGTTATTAACCCGGCCTATAAATATAGGCCGGGTTGATCCGGGGCAGGGATGCCCCGGCGCGGCGACAAGCCGCGTGAGCCCAGGCCGGGCGTGTACCGGGCCTGGGCGGCGGCCCGAAAGACCAGGAGGGTATTTACGGGCCTGATTAATAAGTAAAGCTTTGAAAAAAGCCATCTCCCTCTGACCAAAGGTATCTACACAAGTCCGCAAAACCGTCATTCCGGCAGGGAAGGGTTGCGACTAAAGCAACCGTTTGCGATTGGATGCCGGAATCCAGAACACATGGATGTGAGAGGCCGTTGCCGTCCTTAGCCTCTGGACCCCGGCAATCCATGCCGGGGTGACGATTTGTACAGATACCTCTACTCTCCGGGAGAGGGTTGGGCGAGGACCCTTTAAGTCAGTCAATTACGCAAGTTTTTTACTCCGAACAGAGATTTACTGCGCGTAAATAAAGTTGCGTAAAGTTAAGCCCTATTCAACTCACCCGCACCCTAGCCCAATCACTCCGCACATTCCCTATGCGGAGCCGCAAGCGGAGCTCGCGCGTGCAAATCGGCCTCGCCACGCTACGCTGTCCCGCTTCGCTCGCGAGTCCGGGGCAGCCCATCCCTGGCCTGCCCGCTCGTCGCGTTGCGCCTCGCCCTGCCGATTTTTCCCAGAGGGAGAGGGAGTGTTTGTGGCTTTACTTTCCCGGCCATTCGTAATCAAAGCTTCCTTTTAGTCCCTTCGACCGCACTGCCGCTGTCTTGCCGGGGTTGTACCGCGTCTTTTGGTCCGAGTACATTAGTAACCATTCGTATGTCGCCGCCACCCCGTCGCGCACGGCGGTTTCCGGTCGCCAGCCGATGGCGCGGTCCAGCTTGCGGATGTCGGAGACGTAATATTTCTGATCGCCGGTGCGCCAGGGCGCGAATGTCAGCTCAGGCCGGCGGCCGTGCAGCTCCTCGATGAGGTCCACCAGTTCGATCAGGCTGGTCGTCCTGGCCGGTCCGCCGCCGACATTGAAGGCCTGTCCGCGCAGCCGGCCGATGTTGTCTCCGGCGAGCCGCAAGGCTCTTACCAAGTCTTCGACGAACAGCACATCCCGGACCTGAAGGCCATCGCCGTAGATGGTAATCGGCCGATCCTGCAAGGCTCGAATCAGAAAGTGAGCCACCCAGCCCTGGTCCTCGGTGCCGTACTGGTGCGGCCCGTAGATGCAGCTCATGCGGAATACGGCCGTAGGCAGCCCGTAGCTGCGCGCATAGTCGAGGACGTATTGGTCGGCTCCGCCTTTCGAGCATCCATAGGGGCTGTGAAAATCCAGGGGCCGGTCTTCGCCGACACCGTTTCGGGCGGTTTCCTCGTCGCGCGGCATATAGCGATCGCCCTGGCGGCGTACGCCGAGATCGCCGAGATCGCCGTACACCTTGTTGGTCGAGGTGTAAACCAGCGGCGGCGGATTCTGGGCCGAGCGCAAGCCTTCGAGTACGTTGAGCGTGCCGCGGAGGTTTACGTCGAAATCGGCGGCCGGATTTTCGATGCTGGTGGTGACCGCCACCTGCGCGGCGAAGTGGAATACCTGCCGGGCCCGGTGCACGGCGTTCCGGACCGCGTGAAAATCCCGGATATCGGCGATGTCGACCTGGACCCGGTTACCATGGGTGGAGCGGAGCCACTCGAGATTGCGCTCGACGCCCGGCCGACCCAGATTGTCGAAGATCAGCACCGGAATGCCGTCGTCGAGCAGACGATCCGCGAGATTGGTCCCGACGAACCCCGCTCCGCCGGTGATCAGCACCGGCCTCAGGTCGTTTCCGGTAAAACCTTGTTTCGGATTCAACGTTTGGTGCTTGTCGTTCATAGCCGCAGTCCCCGCTGCGAAAGTTCCTCGTTCGCCGCCTCGAACCGGTCGAAAGCGGGCTGGGTTTGCAGCCATTCCGCCAGTTCGGCCATGCCGTCTTCCAGCTCGATACGGGGGCGATAGCCGAGGATGTTTTGGGCCTCGCCGATATCGGCGAAGCAGTGGCGGATATCGCCGACCCGGTATTGCTCGGTGATTACCGGCCGAATCTCCTCCCGACCGAGCAACCGACCCATCTGCTCGGCAATCTCGCGCACCGTATAGCTGCGGCCGCTTCCGACATTGAGTGCCCGACCGGCGGCCTCGTCGCGCTCGAGCGCGAGCACACAGGCCTGCACTACGTCCCGGATATTCACGAAATCGCGTCTTTGTTCGCCGTCCTCGAAGATCGACGGGCTGTTGCCGTTGAGATAACGCGAGGCGAAGATGGCGAGCACGCCGGTGTAAGGGTTGGACAAGGCCTGCCGGGTCCCGTAAACGTTGAAGAAGCGGAGCGCGACGGCCGGAATGTTGTAGGCTTGGCCGACCAGCAGGCATAAACGCTCCTGGTCGTATTTCGACAAGGCGTAGACCGACGCGGGCGAGGTCGTCTTCGATTCCGGCGTGGGCAGGGGTTGCAGCGGATCGCCGTTGTTGTCGGTCAGTTCCCACTGGCCGTGCTGAAGCTGCGTCAGCGGCCGTTCCGGGGGGGTGCAGGTCTGACCACTGGTGGTCCGGTAAAGTCCTTCGCCGTAAACGCTCATACTGGACGCCACGGCCAGCTTTTTCACCGGTTGTTCGATCAGAGATTGCAGCAGCACGGCGGTGCCGCGGTTATTGATGTCGGTGTATCGCTCGATCTGATACATGCTTTGGCCCACACCGACCGCGGCGGCAAAGTGGAACACGGCATCCACGTTCCGTAGCGCCTCTCGGACTGCGCCGGCATCGCACACGTCGCCGTGCATGAATTCGACCGCGGGATTGAGGTATTGCGGCGGCTGTCGGTTATCGCCGTGGACTTGCTCGCTGAGAGTGTCGAGCACCCGGACCCGGTAGCCTTGGTCGATCAACCCATCGGCAAGGTGCGAGCCGATGAACCCTGCTCCTCCGGTAATCAAGATCCTTTCCATGGTCACTCCTGTCGATCCATCGTTTCGGTGATGCTCCGGTGTCGTCGAGACGTGTTGTCGGCAAAGGATTGCCGACCTACGAACCCGTATCGCCGGCCGGGGGCCGGAACGGAATCAGCTTCCGGTCATGGCTTTCGAGGACGTATGTCCCTTCGCCGTCAAGGTGCTCTCGAAATAGTCTATGGTGCGTTTTAAGCCGTCGACGAGAGACGTGGATGGCGTCCAGCCGAGTTTTTCGCGGGCGTGGCTGATGTCCGGACAGCGCCGGATGGGATCGTCCACCGGCAGCGGCCGGAAGGTGATTTTCGAACGCGAGCCGGTCAGATCGATGATAGTGTCGGCCAGTTCGAGCATGGTGATTTCGGCCGGGTTGCCCAGATTGAGGGGGCCCGGCACATCGTCGGACGTTGCCATGAAGCGCTGCATCGCCTCGATCAAGTCGTCGACATAGCAGAAGGAACGCGTCTGGTTGCCGTCGCCATAGATGGTCAGCGGACGGTTCCGGAGCGCTTGCCCGATCAGGTTCGGAACCACGCGGCCGTCGTTGAGCCGCATATAGGGTCCGTAGGTATTGAAGATGCGGCCGACTTTGACGCGCACCGTGTGCTGCCGGTAATAGTTGAGAAACAAGGTTTCGGCGCAGCGTTTGCCCTCGTCGTAACAGGCCCGCGGCCCCACGGGGTTGACCGAGCCGCGATAAGCTTCATGTTGAGGATGGGTTTCCGGATCGCCGTAAACTTCGCTGGTCGACGCCTGGAATATCTTGGCTTTCGAGTAACGGGCCATTTCCAGGAGATTGAACGAGCCCTGCACGCAGGTCTTCAAGGTGTGGACCGGATCGGCCTGATAGTGGACCGGCGAGGCGGAGCAGGCGAGGTTATAGATTTCGTCTACGTTTTCGACGTGCAGCGGCAGGGTAATGTCCTGATTGATGATTTCCAAAGCACCCAGATCCTTGAGTCCGAGGAGAATCTCCTTGCCTCCGGTTCGAAAGTTGTCGATGCAGGTGACCGCATGACCTTGCATAAGCAACCAGCGGCAGAGATTCGTTCCCAGAAACCCGGCTCCGCCGGTCACGACAACGTGTTTCCTTCCACTCTCTGTCATATCCATGATCTCCGCTTTTAGAGTGCATCCTTGACGTTCTTGGACGAATGACCTGCCGACTTCGGGATCAGCGGACCGTTTTGCGGATTTGCCTTATGCGTCGTTGTTCATTCCGGTAGCACACGGCTGTGCTCGATACTGTTCGGCAGCGGATAAACCCACCGCAGCAGTTGCTTAATTGGGCAGCAAAAGGCGTCGCATTCCTTGCGGTCTGTTTATGGTTTGACTGGGTAACTGAAAGCTTGCGGATGACCCTTCCCTGCTGAAAGCTTAAAACTATCCATGTCCCAGGCGTATTACCGGCTACTGATATTTTGGTCCGTGCTGTTTGTCAAAAGTTCAATGACATCTAAGTTGATGCTCGACTTCGGTAGCGGCAGTGTCTATCGGTCGTGCGTTTCGTCACCGGGATATCTATCGCCATGATCTATCGACGGTCTTCGCCGAAATGCCGGATAAACAAGCGACGCTCGGAGTCGAATATTTACATTTGAGGTTGATGTTCTCGGTTTGAGTCCGGGCGAACACGGGCCGATATCAGGCAAAGGAGCAAGCGTATGACGGGCGAGTTGCAAGAACCGAAACCGCCGTTTCCGGAACAACATCTGGAGCGGCCGGAGCTGGAATCCGAGCTGGAGCCCCGGCCGAGATATTCGGCGCCGCTCTACAAAGGAGCGGGCAAGCTCAAGGACAAGGTCGCGCTGGTGACGGGGGGAGATTCGGGAATAGGCCGGTCCGTCGCCGTGCTGTTCGCTCGGGAGGGAGCGGATGTCGCCATCGTTTATCACGAGGCGCATTCGGACGCCGAGGAAACCAAGCAGGCGGTCGAAGCGGAAGGGCGCAGGGCCATCGTCATTTGCGGCGACATCAAGAACTCGTTGTTTTGTCGACAGGCGGTGGAAAGAACCGTTCAGTCGTTCGGCAAACTGAACATTCTGGTGAATAACGCAGCCTATCAGAAACACTGCGACAGCCTCGCCGAGATTTCCGAGGAGCAGTGGGATCTGACGTTCAAGACCAACATCTACGGTTATTTCCATATGACCAAGGCGGCGCTGCCTCACCTCAAGGGCGGCGATGCCATCATCAACACCGGATCGATCACCGGTCTGGAAGGCAATGCCGGGCTTCTGGATTACTCGGCGACCAAAGGCGCGATCATCGCCTTCACCAAGTCGCTGGCGCAGAATCTGGCGGAATCGCGGATCCGGGTGAATTGCGTCGCTCCGGGGCCGGTTTGGACGCCTCTGAATCCCGCCGATCAGCCGGCCGAAAAAGTTGCCAAATTCGGCATGCAGACCAAGTTTCAGCGACCGGCCCAGCCTGAGGAAATATCGCCGGCTTACGTGTATTTCGCGTCCGAGGCGGATTCGAGTTACGTGACGGGCGAAGTGCTGACCTTATTGGGAGGGAATGTTCGCGCCGGTTGAGTTAATGCGGTCTTCACGCCGGTCTCGCGCCATGCACTGGAAAACGTCCCGCCTATTCAAAAGGCAGGCCGAACCGAGTGGTCGTCGGTCGGCCATCGTTTGCCGAGCAATCCGTGATGTCGGGAAAGGATTCCCGACCTACCCGGAGTGATTGCCTGAGTTCGTAGGTCGGCAATCCTTTGCCGACTGCAATGTCGGGAACGGGGCGACTCGAGGTCCGTTTGCTATCGATCCGGCGATACCGACCTTGAATCCAACGGCATCGCCCTCCGTGCTTCGACGGGTCGCTTTAGGGCGCGGCGGAAATCGCCCTGACCAAGTCCCCTACCTTGGAGGTGTCTATGCTCGTGGCCAAGTCGCCTTGGCTCACGACGCCGACCAGCTTGTGCTCCTCGATGACCGGCAAGCGCCTGACTTTATGGTCGATCATCTTGCGCAGCGCATCGTCGATGGAGTCACTGGCATGGACCATGACGGGAGTGCCCTGAGCGACTTCGCCCGCGGTAGTCGTTGAAGGATCCCGATCTGCGGCCAGAACCTTCACCACGATGTCGCGGTCCGTCAGCATGCCCTTGAGGCGCTTGTCGTCGCCGCAAATGGGGAGTGAGCCGATGTCGAGCAGTTCCATTCGCTTCGCGGCTTCGATGATTGTTTCGTGCTCGCCGATGCACTCGGCGCCCTTGGTCATAACATCTCGTACCTGTTTGTTCATACCGTTTTCCTGCGCTCCAGTGATTGACCGGACGTGAGTCGCCGCTGCGAATGCAGGCCTCATCGTCTCGGATGTTGCCTCGAATCGTCCGTGTTGTCCCTTCCTTTGTCCCCATAGGCTTTGCCGATGGTGTCGGCCACGTATGCACGACGTTCGCCCAAAGGCTCGGGTTCGCCTATGGTGGTGTCCTCCTTGGTTTGATGCTCCATTTCGGCGTTGAGCTCGGCGCCCAGGAGCACCACGTAAGCCGTGAGGTAAAACCAAGTGAGCAGAATGACGATGGCGCCGACCGAACCGTAGGTTTCGTTGTAGTTTCCGAAATTGGACACATAAAAAGAAAACAGCCCCGAACCGATCAGCCACAACACTACCGCCAGCACGGCACCGGGGCTGATCCATTGCCAGCGGGGCGCATTGCGGCAAGGGCCGTAATGGTAGACGACGGCCAAACCGAAGATGAAAGCCAGCGCCAGAAGCGGCCAACGCAGGAGAGAAAACAGGAATGACAGAAATCCGCGGAGGCCGGTAAAGCTCAGAAAAGCAGGCAAGCCGGCAATGAGGCCTATGGCGACCAGAGCGAAGAGGATTCCGCCGAAGGTGAAGGCTAGAGCCAGGCCGTTCAATTTCAAGAAGCTCCTTTTCTCCTGCTCGTTGTAGACGATGTTCAGGGCGGTGATCAGGGAGGTGATGCCCTTTGTAGCGCTCCAGATCGCCACCGCTAAACCGATGAGGACACTTAAGCTCAGCGCGGTGTTGGCATGACTGGCGATGTCGTTCAACTGCCGGCTCAGCAGCGCATGGGCCTCCGCAGGGACGATGTTCGCCAGCGCTTCGATCTCTTTCTGAACGTCGGCGGGATCGGCGACCAGACCGTATAGGCCGATCATTGCCGCCAAGGCGGGGAAGATCGCCAGCAGGGCATAGAACGCTACGCCGGCCGCGACGATCGAAATATTGTCGTGGACGACCTCGTCCTTGACACGGTAGGCAATGTCCCGCCAGCCTGCGAGCGGGATATCCCAAGGACGCACTGCCGAGCGGCCTCGGTCGTTGTAAGCGGAAGCGTCAGTCGATGTGGGCATTGGGAAGACCTCCCTGACTGATTCGGGAAAAGCGATTTCCGGCGCGGAGACGGCATCGACTGTGCAATCTCGACGCCGTCGTTCATGGCGCGCGCCGTCGTCGCTTTTTATGCGAATTCGCCATGACGCGTCGAGCGCGCCATGGCGTTTTTCCAATGATTAACCGGCTTGAGGACCGTCGCTTACGGCGTGTTCGGAGACTCGTAGCCGGGTCCTCGGCTCATGGAGCCGGACATCCGGCGATCGGGCATGCCGTGCCGCCGCTCTCCGGCAGGCGGTACTCGCGTGACGTTTCCGATCGTCTCGGCCAAGAATCCCTTGCGGCGGTCGCTTACGCCTCCGCGGCGCTCGCCCATCGGTGGCACGCCTTTCATGGATTCGGCGGCGGCTGCCTCACCTCCCGTGGCTCGTGTAACTCCGCCCATACCTTCGGTGGTCGTACCGCCGGCCGTGGTGCCTACCACCGTAGTTCCACCGGTGCCGATGCCGGTTTCGCCGCTTTCCATGCCATGAAGTATTTCGCCCGAACTCGAGCCAGCCGTAATCGGGCTGCTCTCGGCTTCGGTCGGACCCTCGTGCATCGGGCCGGCGGTAGCCGGTTCGCGTTCGGCTTCGACGGCGCCCTCATGCATGATTTCCCGGCCGGTTTCGCGAGCTTGACGCGCCAATCGGTCTCTCGTCTCTCCCATCATTTCGTCTTCCATGCGTGTGCGGGGCACGGCGGCACCGAGCGCCGCTCCGATGGCGATCCCCAACACGCCCAGGACCAAGGGTTGTTCCTGAACGATGTGCTGATACTGGTCTTGGGCCGCATGGCCGAGTCGTACCGCCTGATCCTGCGCTCTGTGAGAGACTTCTCCGGCTTTTTCGCGGACGCTGCTCATGGTGTCGCCGACGGAGTGCCGAACATGGCTCGCCTTTTCGCCGAGCGTTTCCCGGACATGGCCGACGGTCTCCGATACTCTGCCTTTGGCGTGTCCAAGCTTTTCGCTCATGGCGCCTTCGCCCTTGGTTCCGCCCATGCCGTGGGAAACGGACCGTTCTATCTCGCCATGGCTGCTATGCAGACTTTCCATGCCGTGAGAAGGCTTCATGAGCCCAGAAACGGATCGGCCGCCTTTGCCTTTGGTTCGGCCCGACAGCGCCAGCCAAGCGAGCCCGGCGCCGAGCAGAGTCATCGGAATCGGATTTTCCTTGACGACAGTCCCGGCACTGGTGCCGAACCGTCGCAAATTTTCGTTTATCTGCTTCTCGTCCAGATAGTTCAAGGCTTGATCCAGGAGCTGTCCGGGCGAAAATCGCTCTTGAATCGTGTCCAGAGTCTCCGCCATCTGGCTTCGTGTCCGTTCGATATCGGTTTCGATTTGTTCGGGACTTCTGGTCTCGTCATATGTAGCCATAACATTCTCCACTATGCTTGCTAGAGAGCACCCGTCCCAGTCGTAGCCTGGGGGGACGCTCTTTAGAACTATGCTGATAGGATGTCCTCAAAACAGTCGGACTACCCATTAATCGCCATCGAAATACGGTCACATCAGTGTCAATCGCTCTTCGATCCAGGCCCGGTGCCTCCGTTCGTCCGCCAGATTGCGCTCCAGCAGCGGACGGGCTTGAGGCAAGATATCGGTCCGCTGGAGTGCCTGGCTGTACGCCTGGTTGGTGTCGTCCTCATTGGATTTCATGGCCTGGAGAATGCCTTTATCGCCGGCAATGTTGCCGATGATGACCTTGCCTTGCGTCAAAACGGCTTTGAAGTCGGCCTCGGTAGGCGGCATTTGGCCAAGATCGCGTACGATGCGACTCAGTTCCTGGATATGGCGCTGGTGATCGCTCATGAATTCACCGAGCCGATCACCGACGGCACCATCGTCGATCCTTTTAATGGCGGCTTCGTATGCGGCGACGGCATCGAAGTCGAGCTCGATCAAATTGCAGAGCGTTTCGATGAAGGATTCCTCATTTCCGATTAGGGTAGGCATATGGTTCCTCGCTCGTCCGAGCGGTTCTCTTTTCTTAACGATGACGAGTTACTTGATATGCTCACGCAAAACTTCCGAATCTCTGCGGAGTGACTCGCCGGACTTCTTTGGCATCAAGTTTTTCGCCTTGAGATTGCTGCGGCCTTTTTGCAGCAATACCAAGCCGATGATGAGAACGATCGATCCGACGATCAGCGGCGACAGCCACGGGTTGTCGACAGCGACGGCTCCCATGATGTCGTTGAGGGCGGCGACCGCTGCGAGCAAGAGAGTCAAAAACCCTGCAAACACGATCGCACCGCCCACCGTCAGCGAGCCGACCCCGGCACCTGCTTCCGACACTTTCTCGGAAAGCTCCGCCTTCATCAATTGTCCCTCTTGACGGACGAGAGTCGACAACTCCCGCGTAAAGTCCGTTAGGAGTCCGGCAAGCGAAGAATCCTTCTTGCCTGTAACTTCATCTGGTTGCATGACAGCACTCCTCTCATAAATGGTTGTGCCGGCGCCTTTGACGCCGGATGTTTCGCGTGTCGGATATGTAGCCCTTTCGGAATCGGAAACCTCAGTGGGTATATCGGGTTTCGGTTCCCACGCGCTCCGTGGAGCCATGCGCCGGCTCGGTTTCTCTCCGTTCTGCCGAGCTCTTGAGAAATCGTGAAAGCATGAAACCCACGAGTACGCTTCCACCGAAGAAGACCCCCGGATTTCGGCGGGCGAAGTCCTCCGTCTTTCTCATCATGGTGCGAAGATCTCCTTCGCGAATGGTATCGACCATTCTGTCGAGAGCTCCCGCCGCACGATCGACATAGCGGGCGGTCGTACCTTGTTCCCGCTCGTTCAACTGTTGAGCGGTTCGATGCAAGGCCTCCGCCATGCCGCCGACTTCCGAGGCCGCGGCGTTGCGCTGACCCCTGAACAATGATTCACCTCTTTGCTTGGCTTCTTCCTTCAGCCGTTGCATTTCGTGCTTGATTTCGCCGGCTACTTCCTTGGCTTCGGTCTTAATATCCGACGAACGCATTTCCGCGCTGCCTGTGGTACCCATTCCAGTACCGGACTGAGTCGAGGAGGCAGGTTTGGTGCTATCTAAATCAGTATCTACGTTAGCCATGACATCACCTCGCCTTCTGATGGTTGATAATTGACAAATTATTCTTCGAGATACCAGGAAAAAACAGTCGTATTAATTCGTATTCTTAGTTAAAACTCATGGTTTTCCGATAAACTAGAACTGCTGGTATATTCCTTTGGGCAAATCGATCTAAATACCTTGACGATCTGTGAGAAGGTAAATAAGACCAGGTTATGAATGTTTTTAAGAAGATGCTCTAAAGCGGCTGGCGAATACGTACTTGAAGGGTGATATGGAATAGTATAAGAACGAATATATTGCCCTTATGAACAACAGGCGGCCTGTTGTTTTGTCTCTTGTCTACAACAAGTTGGGAAAAAGACTAAAAATACAAAGCTAAGTTGCCGATCTCCAATGATGGTTAAACCGAGGCCCGCCTAGATACCGAGTCTTGATATAGGTTTAAGACCATTGATAGGGATTGAATATCCCTGATGTCGAGGTAACGATGGCTCGTACGTGCGGACATCTATTTCCGAATGAGACCCCGCCTCCGGGAGAGGTTCAGGCTATTTATCGGGATTCGGTAGAACGTTGCCGGCTTCGGCAGTTCGTGGCGTCGAGCGTCTGGAGGAGTTCAGGTAAAGCGCCGCGCCAAGACCGGCGAGCAGGGCCAAGGTGCCCGCAGTCCAGGCCGACTTTCGATAGCGTTGTTGATGGGGTTCCAGCCAGCCGCCGCGCACGGTGTCGAATTCGGGCATGGGTTCGAAAAGGTTTCCGGGCGAATCCGGTCCGGGCCGGTCTTGAAAGTGACGTCGCTCCACCTTTCTTGCCACCATCCGTTCCGCCAGCGGCGGCGCAAGATTCCACATGGCGATCATGCGCCCCGCGTTGCCCACGGTGACCTCCCTCTTCGGATGGCGAATCGTCTCCAAGATCGCCTCCGCTACGTCTTCGGGCGCATAAACCGGCGGCATCGCCTGAACCGCTTTTCCGGAGTAGTTGGCGGCATGTTGGAACAACGGGGTATCGATGGTTGCAGGCAGAATGGTGCACACGTGAATGTCGGGCGTATCGCGAAGCTCCATGCGCAAGCTTTCCGAGAATCCGGTGATGGCGAACTTGCTGGCGACATACGCGCTGGCATACGGCGCCGCCACTTTCCCCACTACCGACGCCACGTTGACCAATACACCGTAACCTTGCTTGTGGAAATAGGGCAGAACCGCCCGTGCACCGTGAACATAACCGAAGAAGTTGGTTTCGATGACGCGTCTAAATGCATCCGCAGGCGCGTCCTCGAACCGGGACAGCATGGTAACGGCAGCATCGTTGACCCACACGTCGATTCGCCCGTAAGTCTCGATGGCACGGCGCGCCAATTGCCTGACTTGCTCTTCGTCGGTGACGTCGGTCCTTACCGCCAACGCGCGTCCGCCGATTTGCTCGCATTCCCGCACCACTTCGTGCAATACGTCCGCTTGGCGGGCCGCCAGCACGACCGTTCCATGCTGTTCGGCGACCTTCATCGCCGTCGCTCTGCCGATGCCGCTGGACGCTCCGGTAATGACGATCACGGAGTCGGCAATATTCAATCGCATGGAAACGTCCTCTCATTCCAGCCGGGCACCGACTCGAAGATCGGTATAAATCGCCGAAACAAACGAGGCGCGGTGGACAGAGCGCCGCAGCGAGATTCCCTCTCTATCGGCTCTCTGCGGCCGCGCCGCAACAGGATCAGGTGGTCCCGATGAGCCTGTTCAGAACGTTGAGGTGTTGCTGTTGTCTCGGCAACAGCGTGGTTTGAATCAAGTTTCGGACATCGGCCGGAATATCCGCATCCAGCAGGGCTTCCTGGTAATCCTGAATACCGTTTTCCTCTCCTTGGCGGAGGGCGGTGAGAGCCGCCTTATCACCTAATAATTTGGCGCCGCCCATGACCATTTTGGACCAGGTTCCCCAGGCTCCGGAGTCCTCCGTGGGTTTGCCTCCGGACTGAATGATCCGCTCCCTGAGCTTGTTGGCGGAGTCTCGATGATCTTCGCAAATCGAAGAAATCTGCTGCACTTCTCCAACCTGCGGCTCATTACGCAATTTATCCAGAGCCTGTTGATAGGTTTCGACGGCGGATATTTCGTCTCGCAATAGGGTATTAAGTTTGGATTCGTCCCATGGCATATACGTCTCCTGATGTTTGCTCCGAAGCGAATTTGTCCGATGGTTAGGTGACGCTCGCTTCTCCGCTCACTGCGATGTCTTCCGCATTAGCCTGTTCGAAAATCTCTTTGGCTTTGGACCTTTGGTGGCTGTCAGTGGTATGCACGGAAATCAGAATGTTCCCGCTCTTGATCTTGCCCTCGTAACGTTTGGCTTCGTACTCCGGAATTCCCATGCCGACCAGAGCTCCGATGATTCCTCCGGTTGCTCCGCCGATAGCTGCGCCGGTCAGTGCCGCCGCGATAGGTCCGGCAGCGATAAAGGGGCCGACACCAGGTATTGCAATAGTGCCGATTTCTGCAAGCCAACCGAGCACGGCACCCACGCCCATGCCTGCGACTCCTCCGGCGGTAGCTCCCTCCGGTGCCTTGGTGTGCTGCTCGTGGGCGAAATCTTTGGTCGTGGACTTATCGGGAAAAAGGACGGAGATATCGTTGTTTGAAAATCCCGAGGATCTCAAACGATCGATAATCAACTCGGCTTGTTCTCTCGTCTTGGCGACACAAAATACGGCTTTTTCCATGTCAATCTCCTTATGAAAAGTGCGTGATTAGAATATATTGACGCAAGAAGATACCGAAATGGCTTGAGTTATATCTTGAATTTATCAGCAAAAGGTAACTACCTTAAAAGCGGCAATGCCCCACTTATTCTATTCAAGTAGTCGACGCGCTAACTGACGGTACATCCCTGATTGGTGGCGCTCGAGGAGCGTGGAAAGACGGCGTTACCGTCAGCTAGCCAAGTATTCGATTTACATCTTCATACCTTCTACTTGCCTTTCCGCTTCTTCACGGGCTATCCCGTATCTTTCCTGAATCTTGCCTATCAGTTTTTCTCTTTCGCCATTAATCTCGTCGAGCTCATCGTCGGTCAACCGACCCCATTGAGCTTTAATCGTGCCTTTGACTTGTTTCCAGTTTCCTTTGACTTGATCCCAGTTCATGACATTTCTCCAAATATTCGCCATCGACAAAGCATCTGCCCTGACTGGCTCATAACGTTGCGTACATATACGTATTGACGAAATATGTACCTTTCTTCGACCGTATTTATTCCACCGGTCGAAAGTTTGTAAAAGTTCGACAAAACCTCTCGCGAAAGATTCCTTACTGATAATATTTTCGGACGCCAGCCGCGAAGAGTGTCGCGAACGGCTTGTGATCACTTCCCTGCCAAGGTATAAAAGCCATAAAACAGGCTTCGGAGGAGTTGTGTCATGACTGAGGAACTCAAGTCCTCAAACAGCGATCAAGAATTGGAGAATGGGCAAGCGACAAAATCCGAATCGCAAGCTGCTCCGCGCAAGGACGCAGAGCGCCCAGAGCCTACCCGCTACGGAGATTGGGAAAAGGACGGACGGTGTATCGATTTTTAGTTTCCATGCACGCGGTTCTCGGCGCGTCCGGCAAAGATTGCTGGGCGCAGGTTTGCCATCGCAGCCAGGAACAAGACCCTAGGTGTTTCGCCAAGTTATGAGTGAGCGTCCGCTGTCGCCCCATCTTCAGATTTACCGCTTGCCGCTGACCGCGGTCTTGTCGATCACGCATCGAATAACCGGAGTGTTATTAAGCGTCGGCCTGGTTTTTTGGGCAGTGTGCCTGATGGCCGTCGCCGAGGGAGAGGCTCAGTTCGCCTGGATACAAGCCGTTCTGCGCTCGTTGCCGGGGCAATTACTGTTGTGGGCCTGGCTTTTTTCTTTGTTCTTTCATTTTTCCCATGGCGTCAGACATCTGATCTGGGACACCGGGCACGGTTTCGATCGTGACACTTTGGATCGGTATGCTTATTTGGAGTTGGTCGCTGCGGTGTTGCTGACCCTGGGGTTATTCCTACTCACATGATCACGATTTTCTAAGGGCCCATGAACTATCGATCACCGCTTGCCCGTGCCCGGGGACTCGGCTCGGCCAAACAGGGAACTCATGAATGGTGGCGGCAGCGGGTGACCTCTATTGCGCTGATTCCTCTGATATTTTGGCTTGCGCCCGTAGTCGTTTCGCTGCCTCATGCCGATTACGAGCAAGTCGTTCGGTGGATGGCGACGCCTTGGAACAGTATCTTCCTGTTGTCTTTCATCATTCTGGTCTTCTATCACGCCACGCTGGGGTTGCAGGTGGTGATGGAGGATTACATTCATACCGAATGGCTGAAAATGCTCAGCATTCTGGGCATGAAGCTGGTTTTTTCCTTTCTGGCGCTGGCGTCGCTCTATGCAACGCTGCGCATCGTGTTCATGGGGTAGCATGACCAAGGCCTACGAGATCATTCGCCATACCTATGACGCCGTGGTTGTCGGAGCCGGCGGCGCGGGTTTGCGCGCGGCGCTGGGACTGGGCGAAAAAGGTCTGAAAACGGCGTGCCTTACCAAGGTCTTTCCGACACGCAGCCACACCGTGGCGGCTCAGGGCGGCATCAGCGCCGCTTTGGGCAATATGGGCGAGGACGATTGGCGCTGGCATATGTACGACACGGTGAAGGGGTCCGACTGGCTGGGCGATCAGGACGCGATCGAATACATGTGCCGCGAGGCGATTCCCGCCGTCATCGAATTGGAGCATTACGGCGTCCCTTTTTCGCGTACCGAGAACGGCAAGATTTATCAGCGCGCTTTCGGCGGCATGACCACCCATTTCGGGAAGGGCTCCGCCCAGCGCACCTGCGCGGCGGCGGACTTTACCGGCCACGCCATTCTCCATACGCTCTACCAGCAATCGCTCAGGCACAAGGTGGAGTTCTTCACCGAATACGTCACTCTGGATCTCATCATGGACGAGGGCGAATGCCGCGGGGTGCTCGCATGGCGCCTGGATGACGGAACCTTGCACCTGTTCCGCTCGCACATGACGATCCTCGCAACCGGCGGTTACGGGCGTTGCTACTTCTCCTGCACGTCCTCGCACACCACGACCGGAGACGGCAACGCCATGGTCCTGCGAGCCGGATTGCCGCTCCAGGACATGGAGTTCGTGCAGTTCCATCCCACCGGGATCTACGGAGCCGGCTGCCTGGTCACCGAAGGCGTGAGGGGCGAGGGCGGTTATCTCACCAATTCCGAAGGCGAGCGTTTCATGGAGCGCTACGCGCCCCACGCCAAGGACCTGGCCTCGCGCGACGTGGTGAGCCGCGCCATGACGCGGGAAATCCTGGAGGGGCGGGGTGTCGGGGCGGACAAGGATCACATCTACCTGCATCTTGAACATGTCGATCCTGCGGTAGTCGAAGAAAGGCTGCCCGGCATCAGCCAGACCGTCATGATCTTCGCCGGCGTGGATGTTACGAAGGCGCCGATTCCGGTCATTCCGACCGTCCATTACAACATGGGCGGCATTCCCACCAATTACAAGTGTGAAGTGGTCACGCTGAAGGACGGCAACCCCGAGACGCCGGTGCCCGGCTTGATGGCGATCGGCGAGGCGGCTTGCGTGTCCGTGCACGGGGCGAACCGGCTCGGGTCCAATTCCCTGCTGGATCTGGTCGTGTTCGGGCGGGCGGCGGCATTGCGTTGTGCCGAGCTGATCCAGCCCAAGCGGCTCCACAAACCGCTTCCGCCGGATGCTTACGATCCGGCGCTGGCCCGCTTCGACCGGCTGCGCTACGCCAAGGGCTCGCGGAAAACCGCGGACATCCGCCTGGCGATGCAGAGGAGCATGCAGAGCCATGCGGGCGTATTCCGGACGGGCGAGGTGCTGCAGGAAGGCGTCGACCAGTTGAAAGGCGTCATGGACTCCTTTCAGGATGTGCGCGTTTCGGATCGTTCGCTCATTTGGAATACCGATCTGGTCGAAACCCTGGAGCTCGAGAATCTTCTCGCCCAGGCCATGGTGACCATCGCCGGAGCGCTCAACCGCGAAGAGAGCCGGGGAGGGCATACCCGTGAGGACTTTCCCGAACGGGACGACGAAAACTGGCTGAAACACTCGCTGCTGTGGCTCGATGAGCGTCACAATGTCCGTATCGATTATCGTCCGGTCCACCTGTACACCCTGACCGACGAGGTCGAAGTCATTCAGCCGCAAAAGCGGGTGTACTAGAGTAAAGGTTATGGGGCTTTTTTCACTACCCAAGAATTCTACGGTCAAACCCGGCAAGGTATATTCGGCGCCCGAGGGCGCCACCAATGTCAGGCGATTCGAAATCTACCGCTACGATCCCGAGTCCGGAGAAAATCCGCGCCTCGACGTTTTCGAGGTCGATCTGGATCGCTGCGGGCCGATGGTTCTCGACGCCATCATCAAGATCAAGAACGAGATCGACAGCACGCTGGCGTTCCGCCGCTCCTGCCGGGAAGGCGTGTGCGGTTCGTGCGCCATGAACATCGACGGACACAACACCCTGGCTTGCACCATGGCGATCGCCGATTGCCGCGAGGTGATAAGAATTTACCCTCTGCCGCATCAGCCGGTGATCAAGGATCTGGTGCCCGATCAAACCCACTTTTTCGCCCAATATGCCTCGATTCGGCCGTGGATTCAGACTCAAACGCCGCCGCCGGCCGATCGGGAGCGTCTTCAGAGCAAGGAGGAGCGAAACCGGCTCACAGGCTATTACGAGTGCATATTGTGCGCATGCTGCTCGACGGCTTGTCCCAGTTACTGGTGGAACAGCGAACGCTACCTGGGGCCTGCGGTTTTGCTGCAAGCCTATCGGTGGATCGTGGACAGCCGGGACGAGAACACCGGCGAGCGGCTGGACGAACTGGAAGACCCGTTCAAGCTGTACCGTTGCCACACCATCATGAACTGCACGCATGTGTGTCCGAAAAATCTGAACCCGGCCAAGGCCATCGCCGAAATCAAGAAGCTCTTGATCGAGCGGCAGCGTTGAGAGAGGGTGAAAAAAACGTGGCGCGCGGCCCATATTCGCTACGAGAAGCGCAGGCGTACAGGGGGTACGTTGAGCATCGCAGGAGCGAATATGGGCCGCGCAGTAGTTCTGTTCACCCTCTCTGAGCCGATGAAAGCGGCTCAGCTCCGATGGCGCTGTCGCCGCGGCATGCGGGAACTCGATCTGCTGTTGCAGCGCTACCTGGATAGTGCTTACGATCAAGCGCCGGAAACGGAAAAATCGACCTTCATCCGGCTTCTCGATGAACCGGACGAAAGGCTTTGGCGCTATCTTTATACCGACTGCGTCCCCATAGATTCATCGCTGGCCGAGCTTGTCCTCAAAATCCGTTCCGCCTCTCCGTCTTCTTCTTAATCCGTCCCGCAGCCTGGCCGTCGCCGTGACAGCGGTTCACGCATTGGCGGCGTTTGCGTCCCTGGCCAACCCGCTGCCGGCGTGGACGAGGCTGGGGCTGCTCGGCGCCGTGTTGTTCAGTTTGTTCCTTTGTCGTAGGGAATATTCATTGAATCCGGCCGTCAGGGAACTGGTCCTCAAACCGGGAGGCGAATGCGAGATCTTCCTGCGGTCCGGTATGCAATCCGGAACCGTGCTGGACAGCAGCATCGTCACCACGTGGATAGTCATTTTGCACATTAAAACCGAAACGAAGACACACGCCGTTACGGTGTGCCGCGACGGCATGGACGCCGAGTCCTTCCGGATGCTTCGGGTCTATCTTCGCTGTCGGTATTAGTTTGCGATCGATGGGGTTCGCAGGTTCAGCCGATCCTCTACATACTGCGATTGGAAAATCAGAAAGCGCACAAGACATGATGCCGCTAAATTGCCGGAAGAATATTGAAATGGCGCTGATCGAATACGCATCCTGGCACATATTCACGGCAGCCGGTATTTCTTGCAGTAGTCCGGGTAATCTGAAACTTCTGCCGAGTTTATGGGTCGAAGTTTATAAAATCAGGCGCGTAATCTGTTATCGGATATACGTCCGAACGCGTAACATTATGGTTACGATATTCGCATGAAAGTATCTCACGCTCTTATCGTGCCGATAAACACATAAACTGGCGATCTTATGCCATGTTATAAAGTACTAGGCACGCAGAACTGTTCTACGACGACAAACGGTATCAGGAATTCAAGAGAATAGTGGGAGGCCACCTTTTTTAGGGAGAGCGTGCCCTATGCAAAAAGTATTTGGATCGACTGGATTCGAATTCGGTTTTCTGTTCGTCATGCGGGCGGAAAGAGCCATGGATCCGGAGGCTTTTGAGCCGTTTTTCAGCAGTCTTCCCGTCGACCCTTATATCGAGGGTGACTATCGTCTTCGAAAGCTATCACGGTTCAAGGTTTCTAAGGATGGCATCGTTAAAATGCCGCATGGCTTTCTTTTCCAACCCAAAGAATATAATCCCCTGGTCGGCGGTATAAAACGAGAATTTTCCGAATTGGATGAGGAGCTCGTCAATTTCGGAATGTTCAAAAGCCTACTGTCGATATTCAGAGATTTTTGCAGTCTCGATATCGGTGCTGAAATAGGCGTTCATCAGATACGAACCACATGCTCCCCGGATAACTTTGGAAATCCGGCGCCAGAAGGTATACACAGCGACGGTGCCGACTTTGTTTGTATCTATTCTATTGACCGGAGAAATATTCAGGGCGGGGAAACGCATCTCTACAAAAATAAAACCGGTAATCCTGTTTTTGACAAAATCTTATACCCCGGAGAACTTTTGTTGATTAACGACCGGAAGTTCTTCCACTATACCAGCCCTATCCAGCCTCTCGGGGAGAGCGTTGGCCACCGGGACGTATTTGTTTTGACATCTCCGAGCTTGCTTATGGATTCCCGAGAAACGGCAGTTGACCGTTGAGATGGAGCGGAAAAGTCCTCGCGCATTTTTCACCGCGATTTAGCAGTGGGCATCGCAATGTGTAGGTCGGCAATCCTTTGCCGACAAAGTCCCTCGCCGACGGCGGGTGTCGGCAAAGGATTGCCGACCTACTTCGGGCGCTAAGCCAAACTGCAAAAGCGGGAGTTTTGTGAAGCAGGTTCCCAAACGGGAGCATGGGAAACCTGCTTTACCTGCGTAGATTCCGAAGGGGGCGCTTTATTAATCAGGCCCGTAAATACCCTCCTGGTATTTCGGGCCGCCGCCCAGGCCGGTTACACGCCCGGCCTGGGCTCACGCGGCTTGTCGCCGCGCCGGGGCATCCCTGCCCCGGATTAACCCGGCCTATATTTATAGGCCGGGTTAATAATCCCGATTCTTCGACGGGGCTCAGGACCCACGGCCTTAGCTTGCTTGAACCGCGACACCCGTGGTCGACTCTGTCCCGTCCGGAAGCCTCGTTAACGTACCAACCGCTCCAAGCGGCGCAGAATCCCGTCGGGTTCGGCCACCGCCATGCGGGCGATGGCGTCGGCACGCGCCTGAGTGTCCGCGACCGCGTAGATTCGCAGTTCGTCGGCGTTGCCGGAAGGCCGCAGATGGGCCACGTCCCCGTTGTCGAATCGTATGCGTACCCCGTCGATGAAGTTGAGCGTCGTAATGGCGCCGAAGCCGAGATCTGCCGTGAAGAAACCGGTGAATTCCCGCCGAATCGTATCGAGTTTAGGAACTTCCACATCCGCGGTTTCGAGTTTCCGGCCGTCTGTACTCAGCACCGAGGTACCGTCGGGCGAGAACCGAACCTCGCCGATGGCTGGCTCGGAAGGCGAGAAACGTTTGACGATCTCGAGGCCGACCGATCTCGGAAACTGCTTGAGCAGTGCGGCGCGGCTGTAGCGTTTGGGTAATGAAGCGAACAGCTCGGTTAGACCGAGTCCCTGTTCCCGGCCGGCACAAAGCACGGCGAGAATGGGCAGGACAGCGTCGCGCGTGGGCAGCGCCTTGAGGGTCTTGCCGTTCCTGAGGATATCCGAGCCGGTCAGAAATCCGCCATTGGCTTCCCAGCCGCAGACTGCTTTTTTGCCACGCGCGCACGCGGCTTCCATGCCTGCAATGACGAACGGCGACCCGATGCGCGTTTTGGGTTCGGTGATGTCCTTGAGTGCGCCCCGGTCTATGCCATCGTTGCAGCTGATCGGCACGACCGCGGCATCTGCCCCCAAATATTCCGCCGTAATCATCCCCACCAGATCGCCCCCGAAAAAGCGCACGGCGGAGGTTTCGGGATCCACGCCGAGAATCAGCGGACGATCGCTGTCGCCATCGGTGGAGACTACGGCATCGATCCGGCCGTGTTTCGCCACGGCTTCGTCGAACAGCGTCTGAATAACCGTGAGCTGTTCCGCATTGATGTTTTCGGTATCGATCGGGACGAAGGTTTCGCTGCGGCCGGCGACGACGACCTCGGCGCCGAGTTCGCGCAGGATTTCGACCACGAGATCCCGTCCCACGGCCGAATGCTGGTACACCAGGAGGCGTAGCCCTTTCAGCGACTCGGCACCGAAGAAATCCGCGTAGCGCTTGATGTAGGCGGTGGCGGCCTCGCCGCTTTCGGCGGAGAGTTCGAGGTGGCCAGCCTTGAACTGCCCGTGCTCATCGAACAGGGAATCGGCAAAAGACTGGCCGTATAGCTTTTCCCGCACCTCCCGCACCTTTTCGTTGATGGGCTGCTCATGCTGTTTCAGCAGTTCCCCGCGCGACGTGTTGGTCTTGTAACCGTTGCGGTCGAAAGGGATGTGGCTGCCCGTCACCATGATGCTGCCCTTGCCGCGTGACACGGCATAGTAGGTCAGTGCCGGCGTCGGAATGCGGCCGAGATTCACCGGCCTCATGCCGGCGGTGCGGATGGCGCGCTCGACGGCCTGGGCAATTTCTCCGCGCCGAGGTTCCCCGTCGATGAAGCGGCTGGAACTGGGGCGCAGATCGTAGGCGAAAAAGAAATCCTCGCCGCGCACGATGCCGCCCTCGGCAAGCGGCAACGACTGCAGGTATTCGAGCTCGGCGAGGGCGTTGATGAAGATTTCCAGTTGGCTGAGGTGAATCAGCAGGCCACGGCGCCCGCTGGTTCCGAATTGTAGTGTTTGCGGCTCATGCTCCAGCCGCGAACGAAGCGATTCTTCTCGAGGAATAACGGATGTCATGTTGGGCAGGTGTGTCCATGGTTCGAATATCGCCTAAGTGTTCCATCAACCGGGCGACTGGGCAAGCCGAGCGCAGATCCGACCGGGGAGAACGACGGACTTTGAAAAACTGGTCACAGGCTGATTTCAAACCAAATCGAAACCACCGCCCCGGATTCGACCGAAACGAGCGTCTCATCCTTCGCCGGCATCCTTTGTGTTAACCTGTCCGCGGCCCAATGCTAAGACCGACGAAAAACCGGTTGGCGCTCCGATGGACAGGCCGACCGTATCACAGAGGAGTCCGCCATGGCATCTTTTGATCTCGAATGGATACGTTCCCAGTTCCCGGCACTCGCTCAAGGCATCGGCAGCCAGCGCCTCGTTTTCTTCGATGGACCCGGCGGAACCCAAGTGCCTCAATCGGTGATGGATGCCATGAGCCGCTATCTGGCAACATCGAACGCCAATGCGCATGGCGCTTTCGTCACCAGCCGGCGGACCGATGAGCTGATCGCCTCGGCTCGCTCCGCAGTCGCGGATTTTTTGGGTTGCAGTGCCGATGAAGTGATCTTCGGCGCCAATATGACCACGCTCGCCTTCGCTTTCAGCCGAGCCATAGGGCGCAGCTTGAAGCCCGGCGACGAAATCGTCGTGACGCGGCTAGACCACTACGCGAATGTTTCCCCCTGGTACGCGTTGGAAGAAGTCGGCGCGGTGGTTCGTGTCGTCGATATCCATTTGGAAGACTGTACACTCGACATGAGCGACCTGGAGCGGCAGCTCAGCGAGCGGACCCGCGTGGTCGCGATCGGATATGCTTCCAACGCGGTCGGCACCGTCAACGACGTTGCTAAAGCGGTACGTCTGGCCCATGCGGTCGGCGCGCTGGTTTTCGTCGATGCGGTTCACTACGCACCGCACGGCCCGATCGACGTACGCGCTCTCGATTGCGATTTTCTCGCTTGTTCCGCCTACAAATTTTTTGGTCCGCATGTCGGCATCCTGTTCGGCAAACGCGAGCATCTCGCCCGCTTTCGGCCTTACAAAGTGCAACCGGCTCCGGATGAAGTCCCTTCGTGCTGGGAAACCGGAACCCTGAATCACGAAGGCTTGGCCGGGCTGATTGCGACGATCGATTATTTGGCGGAACTCGGCCGGCGTGTTTCGTCTTCCCCAGAAAACCGCCGCGACGCCTTGATCGTGGCGATGGAAGCAAGCCGGCAATACGAACGTCGCCTGAGCGAACGCTTGATTCAGGACCTGTTGCAAATAACCGGCCTGAAGCTTTATGGCATAACTGACCCTGCTCGCTTCGACTGGCGAACGCCGACCGTTGCCATAACCCTAGCCGGCCACACGCCCTATGCGGTCGCCGAACGATTGGGCGATCGCGGCATCTTCACCTGGCACGGCAATTTCTATGCGCTCGGCCTTACCGAAAAATTGGGCGTCGAATCGACGGGCGGCCTGCTGCGAATCGGGCTTTTGGCCTACAACACCTTCGACGAGATCGATTGTTTGTTGAATGCGCTGGACGAAATCAGCGCCGCTTCGGCCTGAAGCGGCCGAAGCGGCACTTTTTATTTCCTGGTCAGCGTATCGTTCCGCCATTGCCGGTATGCGGGGCGATTTCTAAAACGATCCCGCGATATCGCCGATTGCTGTTTAGGACGGAATCTTCCCGGCCGTTTGCACAGCGATCACCGTTCGCGATCAAAGGTGCCGCTCCATCGACCCTATCGTCGCCGCTGTCCGTCCGTAGCGCCGTCGTCGTCGCCTTCATCATTATCGTGATCGTTGCCGCCGTCGGTCGGCGTAGCGACGGCTACCCCTGTCGGCTCCACGATATTCGGATCGGTAATGGAAGTCAGCAAGGCGCCGGTGTCGGCGTCGTACACGTTCAGGGCGTTGGCGAAGTATTCCGGGACGTACAGCTTGGTCCTGTTCGGATGCAGTGCCATTTGATCCATCCCGTAGAATCCGAACGTCACCGAAATTGGAATCGACAACTGCGGCCTGGCGCCCAATTCCGCTGTCGCGGCCTTATAAGAGAAAACATCCACGAAACCGTCGTAGCTGCTTCTGGCAAAAACCCGGTCCCCGGCCGGATCGACGAAGCCCGAAATTCCGAAGTTCCCGGATAGGGCGCTTGTATTGACTCGCTTCAACCCCGGCACCGTAAACGAGGTTATATCGCCGGACAAAGTGGTGACGACGAGACCCGAGCGACCGTCCGGGGCGCAAAAGACGTTGTTGGGTTCGTCATTGAGAGACAAGACCTCGCCGGTATCCGTTAAGGCGCCGTCGCCATCGATCGTCAGCCGGCGCACCGTCCCGCTGGTAGAGGTCGCCAGCACCGAACCGTCGCGGCAGATATCCACCGAATTGGTGTCGGAGTCCACCGATAAGGTTTGGATTTCGCGCTGGGCGGCGATATCGATGACCGAAATCGGTTGAACGGCGTTGCCATCGGACGCCACCAAATATTTGCCGTCGGGGCTGATCGACAGATCCTCGCCAAAATTGGAGATGCGAATCGGATTGGTGCCCTCGGCAAGGCGGGGAGGCGATGCGGTCAAGTCGATGACGGAAATTTCGTTATTGAAGTTGGTCACAAAACCCCATTTCTGATCCGGCGTGATGAGCACATCGCCGATGGTGCCCGGAGGTATGGGCACCGTTCCCAGCACGCTATCGGTATCCGCATCGAATACCGTGACCGTGGATTCGGTGTTATCCGCCACCAGACCGAGAGTCCTGGCGGAAACCGCGGGCGACTGTAAGGCCAAGGCCATGACCGCGCCATTGAGTACCGCCATCAGGCGCATCCTTTTTCCGTAGTCGTTTGTCATGATTATCCATCCCTGTCGATGTGAGAGACAGCCGCTGTTCATGCGGCCTCCAAGTCCACGCTGCCGCTATGGCGAGACGACCCCCGATAGGAATGTCTATCCAGTACGGCCTCGCAGCCGACACACGAAGTTCGGTCGGAGAAAAAGATGTAAAACCTTTAGACAGGTTTTGCATCGGACCATTCGCATCGGACCCGAGAATTTGCGTAGAGTGCCCGCACCTTGCGGTAGACACATCTTCCAGGCAGTATGGACACCAGCGCTCTTAGGGAAGCTCTATCGTTTCGCTGGTTTTCAGGCACGACGCTGGCGTCTGTATGCGGGACGGAACGAATCGCAAACGGGCTTTGAACTTAGAGCATGACAATCGCTCTATGGGGCAATGCTGTTTGAATTACAACAAACATGTTCTCTGCGATAGTTGAGCAGCGCGGCCGGGGTAATCACGCTATGCGTCTGACAGTGCGGTTTGGGAGACACAGCGCCGCGCTGTTTGCGGTTTCCAGGGAATGAACATGGACATCGCCGTGGCCGTTCGAAAAGACCTGGGACAGACTTGCCGACCCACCGTTCGGGTGCATCCGAAAGCCGGTTTCGGACTGAACTCGGCGGCGTGGTTTCGGCGGTGGCTCGTACCGTGGAGCGTGCGACTAACGCTCTTCCTGTGCTTGATCGTGCCCTGCTTGGTCCGGGCCGAGCCGGATCGTCCTCTCGTTGTCGGATCGGAGATCGGTTTTCCGCCCTATGCCGATGTCGATGCCGAGGGCCGGCCGACCGGCTTCGCCGTCGAGCTGTTCGCCGCGGCGGCTGCGGCGGTGGATATTCCCGTCACTTTCCGTCCGGGCCGATGGGACACCATCTGGCAAGCCTTAAAGGCGGGCGAACTAGATGCTCTGCCCCTGGCCGCACGCATCGACGAACGTGAAGGGCAAGTGGAATTCACCCGGCCGCATACCATCGGATACGACAGTTTCTTTGTCCGCAAGGATCGTCCGCACATTCATGCCGTCGGCCAGGCCCGCGGCCTGAGCATCATCGTCTTGCGCTCGGATGCCGCTCACCAGGCCCTCGTCAGCCGCGGCTTCACCCATCAACTGGTGATCGTCGACAATCTGGCCGACGGGTTTCGTCTGTTGGCATCGGGGCAGCACGACGCTGTGCTGGCGCCGAGGCTTCAGGGAAACATGCTGGTGGAGCGTAGCGGTCTCGCGGGTGTCATCGAAGCCGGTCCGCTGCTCAGGGATTACCGGCGGGAGTTCTGCTTTGCCGTGCGCAAGGGCAATACCGAACTGCGCGACCGTCTCGACCAGGGTCTGGCCATCGTCAAGGCGAACGGGGAGTACGATCGGCTTTACAGGAAATGGCTGGGCATCTACGAAACCCCGACGTTCCCGGTCAAACACGTCGCCTGGGGCGCGGGAGCGATTGCCGTCCTGCTGGCGCTCCTGGGCCTTTGGACCAGACAACTGCGCCGGCAGGTGGCGCTCCGCACCGCCGAACTGGGCCGGGCCGTCGCGGCCGTGCAGGCGGAACGCGAGCGGCTGCATGACGTGCTGCAGGCGCTTCCGGTTTCCGTGGTATTGCTGTCGCGAGACTACCGGATCGTGTTCGCCAATCGCTTCTTCGAACAGCGCTACGGCAAGGCATTCGGGCGGCGCTGCCACGACTACCTGTTCAACCGTGCCGAGCCTTGCGAGGTCTGTGAGACTTTCAAGGTCCTGAAGACGGACGCGCCTCTGGATTGGGAGTGGACCGGCCCGGACGGTTACGACTACCAGATTCACGATTTTCCGTTTACCGACACGGATGGTTCTCCGATGATCATGGAGGTCGGCATCGATGTCACCGAGATCAATCGGGCCAAGCAGGCCCTGAGGGAAGCCAATGCGTCGCTGGAACAGCGCGTCGCCGAGCGCACGGCCGAACTGGAGGCGGCACGACGGGAAGCGGAGGAGGCACGCGACCTCTTGCACGTAACCATGGACAATGCCCCGGCCCTGATGTCCTATATCGATGCCGACGGCCGATACCGCCGCGTCAACAAGGCCTATGAGCAATGGTTCGGTTACGGCTGCAAAGAGATGTATGGGCGTCGTATCTGGGATGTCCACGGCGAAGCCGCGTGGCAGTCCCTCGCTCCTTATGTCGAGAGGGCTCTGGCGGGAGAACGGGTCGCTTTCGAAATTCCGGTGTCCTACGCCGAAGGCGGAAAGCGCTGGATTCACGCCACGTACTCCCCGGATCTCGATGCGGCAGGGCGGGCCCGAGGATTCGTGGCGCACGTGGTCGACATCACCGAGCGCAAACAGGCCGAAGATGCGTTACGCGAAACCGACCGGCGCAAGGACGAATTCCTGGCCATGCTCGCCCATGAACTCCGAAATCCCCTGGCGCCGATCCGCAACGCCGTTCAAATCATGCGCAGGCTGGGGGCGGCGGATGCCAAGCTGCCATGGGCGCGAGACGTGATCGATCGCCAGGTCGAGCACTTGACCCGGCTGGTGGACGATCTCCTGGATGTCTCCCGGATCAGCCGCGGGAAGATCGAACTCAAGAAAGAACCGCTTGCCCTGGCCGATATCGTGCAGCGGGCGGTGGAGACCAGTCGGCCGCTGATCGAGGCCCGCCGGCATCGATTCGCCGTGCATCTTCCGCCGGAACCGGTCAGCGTCGAGGGCGACCTGGTCCGTCTGGCGCAGTCGGTGTCGAATCTGCTCAACAATGCCGCCAAGTACACGGACGAAGGGGGGCAGATCACTCTGACCGTCGAGCCGTCCGAATGCGATGTCACGATTCGGGTCCGCGACACCGGCCGCGGCATCGATCCCGCGCAGGCAGCCAGCCTGTTCGACCTGTTCTATCAGGTGGATCACACCCTCGACCGGGCCGAAGGAGGCCTTGGGATCGGCCTCTGCCTGGTGAAACGCCTGGTGGCGATGCACGGCGGCGACGTATGGGCTTTAAGCGAGGGACTGGGTAAGGGTAGCGAGTTTGCGATCCGCCTGCCGCGCTTGCCGGAATACCCGGCGGTTCATCCTCTTGCCGTTCGGGGCGGCGCCGGCGAGCGGCGGATCTCGCTGCTTGGGCCGTCATCTTGAGGTCGGGACGTAAGGCTTGCAATCGCCCCACGGCCAGTATCCGGTGCGGGTTGTTCGCGCCGGAAAGCCGGAGCGTTCCGGCCGGTCGGTCAATAGACCGAAGCCGGTCCGCGCTTGCCTTTCGGTACGATGGTGATCCGGGGCGGGGATGCCGGACTTTGGTTCTTGTCGAGATATCGTCCGTCGCCGATGACGGAACCGGGCGGAATGATGTTGTAGCGATCGACGATGGTCCGGCGAAGTTTCGAGCCCCGGCCGATGACGGTGTAATCCATGATGATGCACTCGTCGATATCCGCGTCCGGCTCGACGATCACTTCGCGCCGAATCACCGAACGGTTGATCCTGGCGCCCCGGATAATGGTGCCCGCGCCGAGAATGCTGTTCCGGACTTCGCCGTCGATGATGCGGGTGTCCGGGCCGAGATAATTGTCGGAATAGATCGGCCAGCTCGGATTGAAAATTTCAAAGCGCGGCTCCTCGCCCAGCATATCCATATGGGCCGCGAAATAAGCGTCAATCGTGCCGACATCGCGCCAGTAAGGCTGCTCTTCGTACGGTTTGATTCCGGGGACCTGGTTCAAGGCGAAATCGTAAACGCACACCTTATGCGTGTGGATCAGCCGCGGCAGGACGTCCCGCCCGAAATCCTGTTCGCTGCACGGCCGAATGGCTTTGAGCGTGTCGATCAATACCTCGGTGCTGAAGATGTAATTGCCCATGGACGCGAGCGCTCTCCGGGGATTGCCGGGCATCGGCCTCGGACTGGCCGGTTTTTCCTCGAACTCCGCCACCCGCCCGGCATGATCGGGACGGATGATGCCGAAGGCCGAGCATTGCTCCAGCGGCATGGGCAGAGCGGCGACGGTGACATCCGCGTGTTGATCGAGATGAAAGCGGACCATTTGATTGATGTCCATGCGATAGACGTGATCGGACCCGAACACGGCCACCACGTCGGGGCGATGATGTTCGATCAGCCCCAGATTCTGGTGGACCGCATCGGCGGTGCTTTGGAACCAGTCCGGTCCGTCCCGCATCTGGGGGGGCACGACGGTGACGAAATGTCCCGCAATCAAATGAGATATCGACCAAGCCCTGCGCACATGCTCGATCAAGGATTGGGACTTGTATTGGACGAGCAGGTAAATCGAATGGATTTCGGAGTTGACCAGATTGCTCAGCACGAAATCCACGATGCGATACCGGCCGCCGAACGGAACCGCCGGTTTCGAACGTTCAGCCGTGAGTGGAAGAAGGCGGTTGCCCGCGCCGCCGGCCAAGACCATGGCCAAGACTTTGGGGGGCGCCATTGTTAGGCCTCTGTTGTTTTAGTTGAACAGCTTGGATAGCAAACGAACACGATTCTCTTTCCGGGTGTCCCAGGCAATACGGATGATTACTGACGGCTAGCCCGCATTTCTCACACCTCTTCGTCGCGAGGGCGTCGAGGCGCGCCGCACGGACCGAGCGACGGCGTAGTGGTAGGTCGGCAATCCTTTGCCGACGAATGTGTGTCGGGAAAGGATTCCCGACCTACGACGTCGAGCCGGCGAGAGGGGCGAGGCGGAGAAGCCCATCCTCCGCTGAAGGATGGGCCCGCCGAGCGGGCGGCCAAGGAAGTCCGCCCTGGACGTTGTGCGCAACCGGAGGGCGCAGCGCAAAGACGGTGCGCCACAGCGAGCGAAGCGACCGTTTGCGATTGGAAGGGCCGCGACTAAAGCGACCGTTTGCGATTGGAGGGATGTGAGATATGCGGGCTGGACCTTGTCGGCAATTTCCGCCACGATTTGCCTCCTTATGAACGCGACGGGTTCGGTATGTCTCGGCAGAGACCTGCTCGAGGAACGCTTTAACTGGTACCAGACTCCAAGCCAGGTCTTTAACCGATCCATATCCCTAAGGTATCAACGCGATGTCCATGTTCAGGTTTTTGCCCGGAATCCTCGTCGTGGAAGCGGCGACGGTCGGCGTGGTAGTGGCGGCGAGAGGGGCTTCCGGCGAGACGGACTGGGTTCCGCTCGGGTTGCTCGCCTTCATCATCACGCTGCTGATTTCCGTGTGGTTCGGCTCTATCGCCGATCATGTGAAGAAAGACGCACTGGCCGAAGCCCGGAACAGCTTTGCCCGAGAACGGGAGAATCTCTTGGTCGCCGCGGAAACCGATAAGCGGGCGACGCTCGAGGAAACTCATCAGCGGCTGGTCCGCGAAGTGAGCCGTGCCAACCGTAGGGCCAATATCAAACTCGGCCTCGGACTTTTCGCTCTCCTGAGCGTTGGAGCGATCCTCTTGGCTATCGAGTTGGTGACGGTGGCTTTGCTGACGTTCGCCGCTGCCGGCGGCGCGGTCGCGGGTTATCTCGTTCGCAGCCGGCAGGACTCCCTGGCGTACCAGCAGAAGACTGGCCAAGGCGCGCCGCCTCAGCTCGATCGCGTGATCGAGGTCAAGCAGGCGAAACCGATGTCGCGCCGCCTCATTCGGCAGAGACGTCGGGACGAAGAGAATGATGGGCGTTAGACGGTATGTGGGAGCGGGCTTCAGCCCGCGACTGAAGGCGCCGAACAGATCGCAGGTCGGCAATCCTTTGCCGACAAGGCCCGCTTGCCGACCCAGGGTGTCGGGAAGGGATTCCCGACCTACTATAGCCAGGAAGTGCTATACCAGACCGGAAAATGTGGGAGCCGTGCGCCGCTTTAGCGGATGCACGACATATACCGCCTTCGCTACAGGCGAGCTCCGGCCGACGGCCGTTTACACCGGATCACGATCGTTTTTTCGACGATGGGCGCCGTTTTTCCCTGCCGGATGGCTCCCGTCACCATATCGAAAATTTCATTCATCTGCCGTTCATCGTTTAAACCGATTTCGTCGTATCCCCGCGTCCCGCAGAGATCGCCGGCCTTCCGATAGCAGCTGTCTTTCGCGAGCCCTCGCTCTTCGCAGGTGATCTGATAGGCCGGTTCGCCGCTGGGCAAATAAATGGACCTTGCGGTCGGCTCCGACAACGAGTGGGCGCATCCCGTCAGCCCGCAAATCAAGCACATCATGCCCAGCCGATTTTTCATGGATTCGCGCCTCATCTAAGCCTGGAGTTCCTTAGAATTATATTTCACTCGGAGCTTTGAGCGGTCTTCGCCTCGATATATTTCCGGTGCGAATCCAGATAAGTCGTTCGAACCAGCTCCCGCGCCGCCGCCCAGGATCCGAAGCCTTCGGAGAAACCCGGTACGACCGGGTCGATCGTCAGCCGGGCCGTGCCGATCAAATGCAGGATCAGATCGAGCGGATCTTCGTCGCCGACGGCGACGCGAATGGTGGTCGGCGAGATGCCGGCTTCGCGCAGCGCCTTTTCGTCCAGTTCCGAATGCGTGGTCAGGGCCGGACAGGCCACGATCGTGTTGCTCTGGCCGAGGCTGATCATATGGCCGAAAGTCGGCGACAGGTTGTCGAAGAACCGCTGGAAAGCTTCCCGAGGCAAATCGCCCATATCCAGGGTGAACAGCGGTGCGGGCAGCCCGAGCGTCGCGGTCCTCTTCATGATCAAGCGGTTGGGATTGTCGGGCAGCGCATTGCAGTGGACCGTGATATTCGGATGGGCGGCCAAGAACCGCGCGAGTATCTGCGTGTTGATGCATTTCTTGAGCATGCGCACATCCAGCGTACGCAGTCCCTGGAGTACGTCGAAAGCGGCATCGGCGTTGAGAAACGCGCCCTTGACGTAATACACGTTCCAGAACAGGGTTTCGTTCCACGGGACGCCGTTCATCGAATCGCCTTTGGGGGTGAACATGTCTTCGTTGCGCCCGATGACGACGCCGGCGATGACCGAGCCGCTGCCGGAAAGATCCTTGGTATAGCTGTGGATGACGAAATCCGGGCGCTCCGCGCGATCTTTGCGCTGCAGCGGGGTGTAGAGGAAGGGTGTGCCGACGGTGGAATCGAGGATGACGCGCAGTCCGAGCCGGTGGGCTTCCCGGCAAATGGCCGGCACGTCCAGCACATAGCCGTGCGGGTTGCACGGCGATTCGAGGTAGACGTAGGCGCGCCGCCCGGCCGAGAAACGGTCGGCGTATCCGGCGAGAGCACGCTGCCAGGCTTTCAGGAAATCGTCGACGGTATAGCCGTCGAAGGTTTCGACGGCGATTTCCAGGTTCGCAGATTTAGCGAACCAGTGGTGGATGAGCTGATGAGTGCCGCCGTAGACATTACGGCTGGTGATCAGAATGTCGTCGCGTCCGAGAACGTGCGACAGCACTCCGTCGATGGCGGCCATTCCGCTGTTGAAGTTCCAGGCGAAATACTCGTTAGCATAAGGTCCGGCTTCAAGATCGACGATGTGATGGGCCAATGCGATCGATGTCGGGTTAAGCAGTCGCGAATAGATTTCCAGAAGCCGCTCCTTGCCCTGGAAGGCGTCTTCTATCCACTCGGCGCAGGCGTAGACGTACGTCGCCGTGCGGGTAATGACCGGATTCGCGGAGAAAATCGCGGGAACGTTGTCGAAGACGCTGTAAGGTCCTTTGCTGGCGGTCGTCGCGGTACTGTAATTCAGGCTCTGGTAACAGCGCCGGTTAGGGCGCTGCAAGTTGTCGAGCAATTTCGCCAGTTGAAACGAGAGGAACTTTTTCGCGTTGAAATAGGCGATCCGGTCGGAGCGATCCAGGCTTTGAATGGTCTCTGCGGTTTCGACCCAAAGCCGGTCGATATCGGCGCAGCTCTCGTACATCCGCCGCGACACGCGTGCCAGCGTTTGGCCGAAAGTCGTTTGGGGATCGATACCGAAATGGGCGAGCTGTTCCCCTACCAGTTCATCTAACGAGCGAGCCGCCGTCGATTTCCGTCGTGGCGAAAGAATGCGCAGGCGATCGATGCTCTCGGAGGCATCGCCCGGCTGCGCCGGTTCACGGGGCCTCGGAGGCGAAGCTAATCCGGTGTTGTCCATAATTCGACTCTTCCTCTTGATCTAGCTTGCAATGAGGCGACGGCCGATCGGTCGCCTTCGGCAATCATTAGACCAAATCGGCGGTCGATCCGCTCGCATAAGGTGCTGTTGCGCCCCTGTTTGGGGCGGGAAGGGACTAGTTCGGTAAATGTGTTCGTCTCCCGTGGTCTGCTCGACGGCTCTTGCAGGCACTTCGCCGATTTTTGCGGATCGTCGCACGAGTACCTGTCACTTTTCGGTACACTAACCCAGTCGTGATGTCCTGGCCCCGAGGATGGCATCGCAACCAACCCCGTGCGAGCTCCAAGCAGTAGCCGTTCCGAACGGTTCGGCAGATGGAGCGGGGTATCGCCGCCGCAGGTCGAATTTTTCAGACCGCGTGAAAGTTCCCCTTGCGCGATGACTGGCATGAGGCTAATCCGTTGATCGCCTATATCCCCACATATGCACAGTCTGAGTTTGCTTGAAAATATCGCCGCTACGCTGAGCTTCGCGTTTCTGGGCGGGCTGATCGTTCAACGCATAGGCCTGCCGCCCATCGTGGGTTATTTGTTGGCGGGCGTCGTCATTGGTCCTTTTACGCCAGGGTATTTAGCCGATCCCGAAACCATCAACCAATTGGCCGAATTGGGCATCGTCTTTCTGATGTTCGGCGTGGGCCTTCATTTTTCCTTCGCGGATCTGTGGAAAGTGCGCGACATCGCCGTCGTGGGCACGCTGGGGCAAATGCTGACCATGCTGGCTTTGGGGTTCGGACTCAGCCAGCTCTGGGGCTGGACGCCCATGGCGGGGTTGGTGTTGGGTTTCGTGCTGTCCATCGCCAGCACCATCGTCATGCTGCGCGGTTTCATGGACCGCGGCTGGCTGAATACCCCGGACGGACAGGTCGCCGTCGGCTGGCGGGTCATGGAGGACATCGCCACCGTTCTGATCATCATGATCATGCCTAACCTGGCTGACACCGGAGAATCCATAAATTGGAACACCCTCGGCCTGGCTTTGCTGTCCGCTTTAGGCTTTCTCGTGTTCATGTTGTTCGTGGGCACGCGCTTCATTCCCTGGCTGTTGCTGCGGGTGGCCCATACCCGCTCCCGTGAACTCTTCGTTTTGGCCATCCTGGCGATCTCTTTGGGAATTGCCCTGGGCGCCTCGCAGTTGTTCGGCGTTTCGTTGGCATTGGGCGCTTTCGTCGCGGGCGCGGTGGTCAGCGAATCGCCGCTCAGTCATCGCATCACATCCGATCTGCTGCCGTTCCGGGAGGCCTTTTCCGTCCTGTTCTTCGTATCCGTCGGCATGCTTCTGGATCCGGGCTTTCTGGTGCAGCACCTCGAACCGGTCCTCATTCTCACCGGTCTGGTGGTCATCGGAAAGTTCATCGTCTCGGGGCTTTGGGTCTTGCCGTTCCCTCGACCGGCCCGCACCGCTCTCGTCGTGGCGGCGGGCTCGTGTCAGATCGGCGAATTTTCCTTCATTCTGGATCAGACCGGGCTGCGCCTAGGGTTTCTCGACGAGGGGCAACATTCGACGATTCTGGCGGCTGCATTGCTATCCATCGTCGTCAATCCGCTCATGCTGCACGCAGTCGACCCGCTGCAGCGCAGTTTGCGGGCCATCCGGCCACTGTGGCGATGGCTGAATCGGCACGGCTCGACGCAGACGCCGGTGGAGGATTCCGTGGCCGACCATGTGGTGGTGGTCGGCTACGGGCGGGTCGGTTCGCACATCGTCGATATCATGGGCGAACTGGGGATTCCTTATTTGGTGATCGATTCCCGCATCCACCGGATCGAACGGTTGTCGAAAAGGGGCATTCCCACGCTTTTGGGCGATACCGCCAATTCCGACATTCTGACTCACGCCGCGCTGCACCGGGCCCGTCTGCTCGTGGTGACCTTGTCCGAGGAAGCCGCCACCGAACTGACGGTTGCGGCAGCCCGGGACATCGCCCCGGACCTTCCGATCATCGCTCGCGCCGCAACCCGGGCCGGCGTTAAACGGCTTTCCGACTTGGGTGCGCAACTGGTGATCCATCCGGAGCTCGAAGGCAGTTTGCAGGTGATCCGGCACACCTTGTTGCAGCTGGGGTTTCCGTTGCATGAAGTGCGGCATTACGCGGACACGGTTCGGCGCGAGCACTACGATGCGCTGGTCAAGGCACATGGCGAGCACGCGCTGCTGAGAGACTTGCTCGATGCCCACGAGTTGATCGACATTTCCTGGCGAAAAATACCCGCGGAAAGCCCAATGGTAGGGCAGACACTGGGCGAAGCTGCGTTCCGGGCGCGCACCGGCGCAAACGTGGTGGCCATCAAACGCAAGAACGAACTCGTGGTGAACCCGTCCACCCAGACCGTATTTCTTCCGGGGGACCGCATCGGCCTGCTCGGAAATCCTGAGCAGATCGAGGCTGTCGAGCGGTTATTGGCTGCGCATCAGCAAGCTTGAATCGATGTGAGGTAAGCCGGAAAAAGAGGACATCAAAGTTTCAAACTATGCGATGGAAGTGTTGAATGCAAAAGTTACCGAAAGGAACGTATACCAAAGAACCCGCGAACAGGCGGTGAAATTGGTGTTAGGAGAAGGGTTATTGTTGCGAGAGGCCGGCGTGCGGCTTTTTTGACTATCCACAGATTCCGTGGACAACCTTGTGGATAAGTGTGGGGGTAAAACGGACGGGACCTGATCTCACGGGGCTTTAAGTTAGCCTGGCTAGGTTTTTTTCAGGTCCTGGTTTCGCAGCAAGATAAAACGTAAGTAGTTGATTCTGAGGTTTTAATTTATTACGAAATAATGAATTAATAATTTACGGGGAGCAGTGATAAGTCGCCGCTTGCTGAAGTTCCTGTCAAGTCTTGACAGTGGATAAACTTTCAAGCTGGTATCCCGAACGGAACTACATGCATCAGAAAAGCGCCGCCGCAGCCGTTGGCCAAAAACGCCCGGGCGCGGTTGACGAATTCCGCACTTTGCCGGAAAGTTGTTCTCTGGGTCGCGGCGGGTAAGGGAAATGCCTATTGGTCGCTAGTCGGAAATGAGTTGCCCTAGCGTCCGAGCATTCGGTCATAATCGAATAACACTATGAGTTCACGAAAACACCCGGCAAACGGCGGTCTCGTATATTCCACCGAATTTGGACGGATGTGCCCGGCCTGTCGCAAACCCGTCGCCGAATGCCGTTGCAAGAAAGACCCGCCGGCACCGAAATCGGACGGCATCGTGCGGGTGCGCCTGGAAACCAAGGGACGCAAAGGCAAGGGCGTGACGGTAATCACGGGGGTTCCGCTGGACGCCACGGGTCTTGAAAACTTGGGCAAACAGCTCAAGCAGCGCTGCGGTTCCGGCGGGACCGTCAAGGACGGCGTCATCGAGATTCAGGGAGACCATCGCGAACGGGTCGTAGAAGACCTGTCCAAACAGGGCTGGGCCGTCAAGCGGTCGGGTGGCTGAATCAATCACCGTCTCGGTCGATGAATATCCGCCAATGCACCAATTTAATGCTATTAGCATTCGATGATATTCTTCTGCTATGCTCTACTTCTAAGCCCTATTTCTCACATTTCGCCGCAGCCAGGGCATCGTACGGACCGCGCGGCAGGAGAAGAGAGAAATGCGGGCTAATATTGTCGGGAGGCAGACCCGCGATTCTTGATGCGTTTTCCGCCATCAATTTATCCCGCCTTATGGAACACGACTTGCATTAATCGGGACAGAAAGGGTCGAAGGCATAACGCCTGTCATTTTTCCATACTGGAAGAGACGATATTTCGCCGTTGGATGATCTTTTGGTGCGTGGCAATGCCGAGGACCGGCATTCCGTGTCGAAACTTTGGAGCCGTTGTATGTACGCCATATTGATAATCCTGTTCGCACTCTTGCAAGTCGCAGATGGAATAGTGACTTACTTCGGGCTGAGCTTTTCCGGTTTGGAAGAAGCGAATCCTGTTCTCAATTTTTCCGCCGAACTGGTGGGGCTCGGATATTCGATCGTCCTGATCAAGGCCGCGGGCCTAGCGTTCATCGCGTTTTTATTCAGCGACCGGCATAAGGCGAGAAGCCGCTGGATCAAGGCGACCCTGACCTCGTCCGTTGCCTTTTACAGCTGGGTCGTGACGAACAATGTGATGTTGGTTATCGAGGCGTAGTACTGACGGCAGCCGCTTAACGTCCCCAAGCCGAGAGTCCTTGAGGGACGTCCTGCTCTGCGGCAGCCGGCCATCAAGCGCTCTGTACGTTACACGCCGGCTTCGCTTCCGTCTCCGCTTTGCAGTCGCCGAGCGGCAGCCGCACGATGAATTCGCTGCCCTTGCCGGGGCCTTCGCTTTTTACCTCCACCCGCCCTCCGTGCAATTCCGCGATCTTCTGTACGATGGTCAATCCGAGACCCAACCCGCCCTGAGCGCGATCCAGCGTCCGTTCCGATTGGGTGAACACGTCGAAAAGATGCGGCAGCAGCGCGCTGGGGATACCTTCGCCGTTGTCGCGCACCGAAATCGCGACCTCGTTACCCGTATGATCCACGCCGAGCCAGATCCGTCCCCCCGCGGGGGTATATTTGTTGGCATTATCCAGCAAGTTCGAAACCATTTGCGTCAAGCGCACCGGATCGGCCTCGAACCATAAGGGATATTTCGGCAGGGCCGCGGTAAGCAGATGGCGGCGGGCATCGAGCTGCGGTTTAGTGGCCTCCATGGTTTGATGAAGAAGGGCGGTGAGATCCACCGGCGTTTTCTGAAGCTTCAATTTGCCCTGAACGATCCGTGAGACATCCAGAAGGTCGTCCACCAGCCGGGTCAGGTGATCCACTTGCCGGTTGATGACTTCCTGCGCCCATTGCATCCTCGGGTTCGGCGGGGCGAACTTGCGTATCAAATGAGCCGCGTTGCGGATCGGGGCGAGCGGATTTCTCAGCTCATGGCCCAGCATGGCGATGAATTCATTCTTGCGAAGATCGGCCTCTTTGAGAGCGGTCTCGGTCTGGGCTCGTTCGATAATATCCGCGGTTTGACGCGCCAACAGGTCGAGCAGGCGCAATGCCCGCTCGTCCGGCCAGTGGGGTGTTCCGTAGTGGGTCGAAAGCACGCCGAACAATCGGCCGCCGCGGCTCAGCAGTGGGGTGCAGTGGATCGCGCGTACCCCTGCGTTCAGGATCTCCTGAAGCTCCCGCGCGTCGTTAAAGATAAGACTTCGGGTAACGTCCTCCACGATCACGCGCTTTCCCCATTCCATCGTAGCGCCCCAGGGCCCCGGCCCGGCATGGGCACTTTGCCAGAAATCGACGTAGGCCGGCCCGAAGCCTCGCTGAGCAACGATCCGGAGAGAGCCGGACGGCATGTCGACCAGTTGAATGTGGCCGCGATCTGCGCCTGCGATGGCCATGGCCGTTTCCACGATCTGATCGAGTACAACCGGCAGCCCGTCCTCCCGTACGAAGAGCGCACCGACCGCTTGCAGTCTCGTCATGGCCTCCAAATCGGCCGCCAAGCGGTCGTTCGCTGCCGCCAATGCCTGCTGGGCCTGTTTACGCTCGGTAATGTCGTGGCTCACCGTCGCGAATCCCACCGGTTCGCCGTTCGTATCCCGGATATAGAACACGTTGCAAACCATCCAAAGCGTAGCGCCGGTTTTAAAATGGCGAAAGCGGATCTCCACCTCGGCACGGCCTTCACGCAGCACGCGCGGGAAGAATTCTTCATAAACGAATTCTTGGTCTTCCGGAAAGACGAACTCCTTCACCGGCGTTCGGCACGCCTGCTCCAGGCTATCCAGTCCAACCAGGCGCCGACCGGCCTCGTTGACGTAGAACGGCTGGAAGTCCAGGTCGCACATGCCGATAAATTCCGTGCTCTGATCGGCGAAGGAAACAAATTTCTGGCGTTCGATCTCGATCTGCTTGCGTTCGGTGATGTCCAGGAAAGTGGCCGTGGCGCCCTGCACGCGGCCGGTGTTGTCATATAGCGGTGCGGCCGCGCTCAGGACGAACCGGCGTGTGCCGTCGGCGCGGACTATTTCCAGTTCCACGTCCTCCACGACTTCGCCCGTCTTCAAGACTCGGCACATGGGGAGATCCTGAGCGGGAACCTCCCGTCCGTTGTTGAAGAAACGGTAAAGAGCGGCGCCGTTCGTGTCCGGCACGGCCGATAAATTTTCGCCTTCCGGTACGCCCAGCAATTGATGCGCCTGAACGTTGCCCGTGATCAGCCGGCACTCCGGGTCATGGGCGACGCAGATGGCGACTCGCGCCGTCTGCATGATGGCCCGCATCTGGACGTTGGCTGCGAGTGCTCGGGCTTCACTGGCTCGCAGGGCTTCCTCGGTCCGTACCAAATCGTCGATATCCGTGAGCGAACCGGTCCAGCGGACGATTTTCCCATCGGCATCGCGATCCGGCAGGGCGCGGGCGATAAACCACCTGTACGAGCCGTCGGCCGACCTCAGACGATACTGGCTCTCGAACGACGTGCCGGTTCGTGCCGCTTTGTTCCACCGGGCCAAAACCTTCGCGATATCGTCGGGATGCAGCGCCGATAGCCAGCCTTGCCCCGCGCTCTGTTCCGGGGACAGTCCGGTATAAGAGCACCATTGCTCGCTTACGAAGGTATTGTTGCCTTCCGCGTCGCTTTCCAACGTAAGGCTCGGGACGGCCTGCACGATCGTGCGGAAACGCGCTTCGCTTGCCCGCAGAGAACGCCGGTCGAGAACCCGCTGCATGGCTATCGCCACCTGGTCGGTGACCGATTTCATCAGATTCAGTTCTTCGGCGGTAAATACTGGGCGGGTCTTGGTGCCGAATGACAGGATTCCGATGACGCGTCCCTGTACCAGCAGAGGATGGCAGGCGTAGGCTTGAATACCGTAGCTTCGGACACGGGCAGCACATAGTCCGCCGTGATGACGAACGTTTTCGGCGGCAACATATTCACCGTCGCCCGCGAAGCAGCCGCAGGCGATCACGTTGCAATCGAGCCACTCGAGATCGCGAATCTCCTCGGCCGACAAGCCGGCGGAAGCATTCAGGCGGAATCGTCCTTTGGCGTCGTCGAGCAGAAAATTGAAAAAGCATTCGCAGCCGAGTTGGCGCATTACGGCGAGGCAAAGATCCTCGATAATCGTATGCGGCTCATCGGTAGCCAACAGCCTCGCCGACGTTTCGGCTAGCAGCTTGAACCGCCGTTCGCTCGCTGCCAGCGTCTGTTCGGCCTGTTTACGCTCGGTAATGTCTATGTTGCTTCCGGCCATATGGACCGGACGGCCTTCGGCATCGTAGCGGATTGTGGCTCGCAGTTCGATCCAGCGGACGGTGAAGTCATTTTGGCGGATGATGCGGAATTCGCTGCTGAAGTCCGGCGCTTGCCGCGCGAACGCCGTCTCTATACCCGACTTCAAGGTATCCTGATCGCCCGGATGTACCAAATTCAGCCAGGCATCGGTGGAGTGTTCGAACGCTTCGGGCGCGATACCGTAAATCTGGTACCACTGCGGCGACATACGGTGACGAGCGTCTTGGCTTAGATCGGCCTCAAAGCTCGCTACCTGGACGATCTTTTGCGACAGCTGGAGGAGTTGATCGCGTTCGTATAGCGCAGCCTCGAGGGGCTGCCGCTCGGCCAAGGCTCGATTGAGCAGCGACTGGCGCTCCAATGCGGCCCTGAACGCGCGCCGTTCGGCTTTGCGCAGGCGCGAAATCCCAAAGCTCAGTACTGTGCCTACTCCAAAAAGTAGTCCCAATCGCAGGGCTTCGGCGGGGTTCAGGATGTCGATAGAATCGGTCAGAATGACCAGGAGCGGAACGCTAGCCCCCATGCTCAGCGCGGTAGCCGCGAACCCCGCGCTCATTCCGCCATGCCATGCCGCGAACATTATTGCGACCAAGAACAGGGACAACGGTGGCGGTGGATCGAGAATGGCTCCCAGTGCAAGAATTATGGCGCTGACACAGGCCGTCGCTCCGATCGCAACCGAATATCCGTTTCCCAGCAATCGCTTTACGTTCACTCCGTTGTTCCCTCATATGACGTCAGGTCACGGGTTCACAAATGGTTAGTGTACTGCGGGTTGCGGGAAGGGGTGAAGGTTTTGTCGAGAGGCGGCTAACCGAACGAACGGACGCCCCTCGGACGGGCGGAATATCAAGAGCGGTTAGCTACGGAGAGCGGTGCCGGGCAGGGCATCAGGAAAAGGAGAATTATAAGAATTTTGCCGAAAGCCCCATTGCGGCTGAGACTTACCGCATTAGATGAGATAACTGGACCAGACCGCCTCCTCCTCTTGACCGACTCTCGGCTGGCCTTTGGCCGATGTCTTTTTCTTTAGTATTTTTCTGGTCCAGTTATCTTGGAGCATCCTGTTCCTGCGAGATCCGCAATCCTTTCGCTATGTCCTAAATCCTATCGAATCGTCCATGGTTCGGCCTCGAATCGTTCAACCCGTACTCCTATCCTTAGCCAGGCTTAGGGGTAGGCTGTTACATTCGAGTGACGCGTATTTAAGCGTGTTGCGCCTGATCAAGACATCCGCAAGTCTACGTATGGACACCGGTGTTCCGAAAAAGCCGTCGGTTTGGAATTGCCTGGGCCGTTCATGCGTCCATAGGCACTTTTGCGTATTTCCGAAAGAGCTCGGACGCTGTTCAATGACAACTACTCTGCAATCACCAAGGGCGCTTTCCCCCGAGGCGCCCGTGGCAGTCGTCGAGTGGAATCAGGGATGATTCGATCAGTGTCAGGACAAGCGAAAGGAACCGGGATGTCGCATGGAAAAGGATGTTCCGAGAGTAATGATGGCTGGGCGCTGGTGTCGAGTCACCCGGAAATGCGGAATTTGTCGCCGAAACAGCGGATGTTTAGGTCCAGTCGTCAAGACTCTCCCTCGAACCTCACGCTTCGGTTATTCTGTTTTATCGCATCTCGATCCCGGCCGATAGAACATCCTTTTAATCCAGCCAGGACGGAGGAGGGATCGCGTCGTCCTTGGCGCGTCGTCCGATGCCTCAATGTAAAAATTCGATTTGCTTGTCGAGGAATTCCCGCGCCCGGAAGATGCGCGAGCGGACCGTTCCGACCGGGCATTGCATGACCTGGGCAATTTCGTCGTAGCTCAGCCCGTCGAATTCCCGCAACTGGATAGCAGTCCGCAACTCCCCCGGAAGTTTGTCGAGCGCCTGCTGAATGGTTAGCGCAAGTTCCTCGGTTAATACCAAGCCTTCCGGAGTTTCCTGGTCTTTCAGTCGAACGGCGGATTCGAACTGCTCGGCCTCTTCGACATCGAGTTCGTCTTCCGACGGGCGGCGCAGCCGCATCGCCAGGTGATTCTTGGCGGTGTTGATGGCGATTCGATAGAGCCAGGTATAGAACGCGCTGTCACCGCGGAATCTCGGGAGCGCAAGGTAGGCCTTGATAAAGGCTTCCTGCGCGACATCCCACGATTCGTGAGGGTCCTTGATATAACGGCCTATCAGTTGCAAGAGCTTGGCCTGGTACTTGCGCACCAGACGATCGAAAGCACTCCGGTCTCCCTGTTGGACTCGATGTACCAATTCCTGATCGTCGATATAAACAGTAGCCATGAAGATCCTCCTTGGAAAGATTCTGTCGGATCCCATAACGGCTTCAGTGTTCGAGCTCATCAAGACCGTCCTGTCCAAAAAACCCTTCCGCTCAGCAGTTATACCGATTTTTACCGTTATCTTCCTGTTATCATTCGGCCATGGATATAGCCGCACAACAAAAAGCTTATATCGTTAAAAGGCAAATAGTGCCGCTACAGCAGCGAGTTACACCAGCCGTTAGGTGTTCCGACGTTAAATAAGAATTGGTTTATGGTCTTATTAAACACTCGGCATTTGTTGTAAAAAAGTCGTAAAACTTCGCACGAATATCTACGGATCAAATCTCTTCGCCTTTAACCGTTTTCCCGGTTCGTTGCCTGAAAAGACCTCGAAGCCCTTCAAATGTCAGCTGGATTTCATCGGAATGCGCAGTCGTTGACCTGGCCGAAGCACCGTCCCTTGCGTGATCGCGTTCATCGTCAGCAATTTGCGAAGTCCAACGCCGTATTTTGCCGCGATCAGACGCGGAGATTCGCCACGGCGAACCACATGTACCCGGTGCCCTTGTTTCGACAGCTTTGCGGACTTGGCTTTCTGCGCGACGGCTTTTCCGCGCCCGGAGCCCTTTACGATATCCTCTGCCGGGACCGGTGCCGGCGTCGTGAGCAAACGCGATGACATCATCACCGGCTCCTCTCCGACATCGATCAGCGAGGCAGTGACGATGCGTCTGTTGGACTGAGCGTCATCGCCGGCCACCAGCACGGGTTGTTCATAGGCCGAAATGCCCGGGGTGCGCTCCAAGGTCCCTTGAGGAAGCCAAACGTCGATGCCCGCGGGGAGCAGGGTGCGCCCCTTGATCGCGGATGTTGTCCAAGCGGGGTTGAGCTCGGCAAGCGTGTCGCGTTCCAGGCCGTGGAGTCTCGCCAGATGAGTGACCGGAAGGGAGCCGGTTAGACGGACGAGATCGTGCTTGAGAGGCGGTTGGAAGAATACGCCCGCCGGGAAATAATTCGGCAGATTCTGGATGATCGACCGCACGGCAAGGAATTCGGCATAAAAATTCCGTGACGCGAAACCGAAGGTCGAACCTTGGTAATAGCGGACGATCCGAGCGAGGTTCGGTCCGAATTCGTCTCTGGCGCGCGCCATTCCGCCTATGCCGTGGTTGTACGAGGTGATCGCCAGTCCCCAGTCGCCGAGCACTTCATAGGCGTGGGCCAGGTACCGTGCGGCGCCGCGCGTGGCAAACACCGGATCATAGCGCTCGTCGACCGCCCGGCTCAGGTGAAGGCAGCGGCGAGCTGTCGCGCGCATGAATTGCCACATCCCGGCGGCTCCCGCCGAGGAATGCGCGTGATTGACGAAAGACGATTCGACATGGGGAAGCAAGGCGAGGTCTTCGGGCAATTCGGCCTCGCGGAATATCCTGCGGAACAGGCGATCGTAGCGGCCGCTGGCTTCGAGTCCCTTTAGAAAGCGTTCCCGCAGCCCGCGTTGACCGCGTACCCGCTGACTTGCTCCGTACACGGCGTTTTCGCCGGCGTGGCTGACCAGGAGATCGAACAGTCGTTGCTGCGTGTCGGTCAAGCTGGCACCGAACCGCACCCGATCTTCCAAGTCCCGAAGTTCATTTTCGAGGGCATGGACGTGCCATTCTACGGACGCTTTATGCTCATGTGTCAGACCCTCGCCATCGACATCCGGCAGCTTGATCACGTCGTAGACCACGCCCAAATGAACGCTGTCGTGGAGTGCAAACTGATTCAGATGCCACACCCCGAAAACCTGGCGCCAGAATTGCACCGCATCCTGCAATCCTACCGGCTCGACAAACGGGGGGCTGCCTTGTTCCTGCACCGCATCCGGATAATGACGGGGTAGAGGAACGGTATTCTCGGCAGTGGATTCGGCAAACACCATCACCAAGATGCCGAGCGTCATCCAAGAGCGAAACGAGGTTTTCGGTTTCATAACGATCCATCTCCATCCGTGAGAAACAGTCGTGCGGGCACGACGGAAAGGTAAAGTCGATGCCTTCTTTTTCGGGTTTCTGGGAAACTGGGGAAGCCCCCCGAAATACCCCGATGTAAGTATCTCTCCGTAGTCAGCTGGGGGCAAGTGATATCCGCAAGCGATTCAAACGGTGCTTTCGGGATCAAGCGTGACGAGGCTATCATCCCGAAATATTCGGCGGAGTGCTTCTACTAGAACCCGGATGGAGGACATGCGTTGACGCCCGATGACTCAGCGAAGCCGGACAGAGGATCCGAATGGTTCGTTCCCCGATTCGGCTCTCCTAAATTTCGGAGAGCGATCGGCCTTCTTTTTCTGCCCTATACGGCGATGGTCATGTCCTTTACCGTGATCGGGTCCGTGCTGGCACCCGATCTCCATTGGGACCGGGTGATCGCCATCGCCTTCATTTACTTCTTGGGTCTCGGAATCGGCGCCCATGCCCTGGATGCGCTGGGCAGCAAGGCGAAAAAGCCATGGGGCGACGTGTTCGGCAAACGGCAGCTGTGGCTCATGGCGGGATGCTCGCTAGCGGCGGCCTATCTGGTTGCAGCCTACTTCATGGTGCGTTTCGTGCCGAATCTGATCTTCATCGCGCTTGTCGAGGGATTCTTCGTCTTTGCCTATAACCTGGAATGGTTCGACGGACGCTACCATACCGACGGATGGTTCGCGTTTTCATGGGGATTTCTGCCGGTTTTGGCGGGATACGTGATGCAAACGAACACTCTCTCCGTCGCCGTGATCGCGGTCGCCTTGTCCATGGCTCTGTTCAGCCTGGTAGAGATCAAGGCATCGCGGCCCTACAAGGCGCTCAAGCAATGCGGCGGCGACCTCGGCGATGCCGATCGGGCCTTGATGATCCGGTACGAGGCGATTTTGAAAAGCATCAGCCTAGGAGTCATTGCGCTGGGCATGGGACTGCTGTTGTTTCGCCTGTTCGATTAGGGCGGTCCTTCTCTGCCGATACCGGGCCGAATATCCCATCGTGCCTGGTCCAAGTTGTGATATGGTCTCCCGAGCGGTTTTCGCCATGTGAGAAGGACTGCGGGCGTGAAGGGATTCAAGGATTATTGCTGCGGGTGTAGGCCGATTCTTGTTGAAGCGATCGATCAGACCTTGCAGGGACTTTTTCAGGGCCTGCATGTCCGTCCCGATGAGGCGCTGAACGATACGTTCCGGGGCGGAAAGATGATCAGAGGTTCCCTCGTGTGCCTGGTGAACGAAAGCCTTGGCGGAAATCCGTCGTCCGCAGTGCCGAGATCCGTGGCGGTGGAGCTTGTTCACGGGGCCACGCTGATCCATGACGATTTCGTGGACCAGGATCGCGCCAGGCGGGGCAAACCTGCTGCCTGGACCTTGGCGGGGGCGCGGAAAGCGGTGCTTTTGGGAGATGTCATCTTCGCTTCCGCCATCGAGATGATGAGCGACTTGAGCCGGGATGATGGTCTGGCGGTGTCGCGTGCGATCGCCCGAATCGCCAAGGGCGCGTTTCAGGAACCCATCGATCCTTCGGAACTGGCTGTTTATCTCCGGGCCGATGCCGTGCCCGAATCCCTCTATGACGCGATCATCGATCTCAAGACCGGCGTGCTTTTCGGCGTTGCCTGCGAACTGGGTGCACTTGCGGCGGGTGCCGAGCGGGATGTCCGAAATGCGTTTTATCGCTATGGTGTTTTGATCGGCGAAGCGTATCAGATCGCCGACGATTTGCAGGAAATCAAGCATCACCTGTCGAGCGGAGTCATCGACGCTCGGGCCATAGCCGCTCTTGCGCCTGCGATAGTCCGCTTCGGCGGGAACCTACAAGCCTCGATTACGCCCCTGTTGACCGGAGAGCGCTCGACGCTGTCGTGCGAACTGTCGAAAAGCTTCGAGGAAGCACGGATGAACATGGAGGAGGAGATGGAACGACGTCTCCAATTATCGTGTCTCGAGGTCTCGGGGCTCGTGCCCGACTCCCGCAAGAGAGTAATGATTCATGACGCTCCACGGGATTTGATCGACATGTTTAACGGGGTTTAACGCATCGGGCTTTGGAGTGAGCGCTCACCGGAATTTCAGCTCGCGGATTTCGTCGCCGTCACCAGGGCCGACGCGCCCCAGGTCAGCGTTTCGACGTTCACCGGGGCGAAGCCGTTCTCGCGCAAAACCTCCGGAAGTTCGGTCAGCCATGCGGTTTGTTTGAGAAATCCGGGCAGTTCGTCGAAAACCGTTTTCCATTCGGGGAAAAATCTGGGTCCCGCCATTTGAAGAATTTTGAAGTAAAACTCCCAGAGCCGAGCGAATATGGGACCGCTGGGATAGGTGAAATCGTGCATGACGAGAACTCCGCCGGGGCGAAGCATGGCCTTGGCGTTTCGAATCAGACTCTCCAGCTCGGCATATTTGGCCAGATAAGAGGATGTAATACAGTCGATCGGGCCATCGACGCGGATGTCTTCGGCTTTTCCGAGCATGAAATCCACATTCCGGAGTTTCAGCGCGCGCGCTTTTTCCTTGGCGATATTCAGATATTCGTCCCGGAGTTCCACGCCCGTGACCCGGCATGCGGGAAAACGGCGGGCGATCTTGAACGTCAGGATGCCGGTCCCGCAGGCCTGGTCGACGATATGCGAAGCGTCTTTAGGAATCGCGTCCACAATCCTCTGTTTCCACCAAAGGTCGAAACCCAGGGTGCAGAGTCTGACGATGGTGTCGTAGCTGGCGCCGGTGCCGGCGAAAAAACGATGGGCCGTGGCTGTTCCGGGATGCGAATCCATGCGACCGACTCCTTGGGCTGCAACAAAGCCCGAAAGTGGATATTTCTCGAAGGCCGAGACTATCACGCGCATTAGGGTTTCGACTACTCCGACATCTATGTCGTCGGAAGCTTCCGACGGCGAATGATTTGGATTCTCATAGAGCGTGTTGCCGCCGAGACAAACCGTTTGCGAATCGTAAAGTTCCCACTTATCCTAAACTGAACCGTTTAGTTTAGGGCGTCGCAACCGTGTTCATTCGTTTTCTGCTTCATCGAACTTCTCCGCTGGTCTTTTTTCAATGCCGATTCGGCGCATCGAAGCGCGGTTCGTCTACCCTGATCAGGACCCGAGTTCGATAGCGCGTCATGGCGGCAAGCGCAGCGGAGAAAATCCGTCTCGACACTGCCGGGAGCGAGCCGGAGCACGTAAGCGAAAGTCCGGAGATCCGGGAAAGAGAGGTCAGCCCGTCCGAATGGATCGGTTTTACCGCCATGATCTTCGGAGTATTCATGGCGGTCCTCGATATTCAGATCGTCGCCAGTTCTCTGGAGCAGATTCAGGCGGGTCTTTCGGCGACGCGGGACGAGATCGGCTGGGTGCAAACCGCCTATCTGGTCGCCGAAGTGGTGATCATTCCCTTGTCCGGGTGGTTGGGCCGGGCCTTATCGACCCGTTATTTGTTCGTTCTCGCCTGCGGCGGCTTCACCTTGATGAGCCTTTGCTGCGCGTTGGCCTGGGATCTTCCCTCGATGGTGGTGTTCCGAGCCTTGCAGGGGTTGTTCGGCGGAGCCATGATCCCGTCGATATTCGCGGTGATCTACACCTTGTTTCCGCCCCGCCTGCAACCGGCGATCACCATCCTGGTGGGGCTGGTGGTTACCGTCGCGCCCACCGCGGGCCCGGTACTCGGCGGCTATCTCACCGAGACGGTATCCTGGAAGGCGCTGTTTCTGATCAATCTCTTGCCCGGCTTGCTGGTCTGCCTAGGAACCTGGCTCTTCCTGCGGATTGACGAGCCCGAATGGGACTTGCTGAATCGGATCGATTTCCGCGGCATTTTGTACATCGTGGTTTTCCTTGGCAGCCTGCAATTCGTGCTGGAAGAGGGGACTCGGAAAGACTGGTTCGAAAGCGGCGAGATCGTGTTTTTCGCTTGTCTTGCCGCGGCGGGCGGCGTCGCCATGTTCTATCGGGAACTGACGCTCGACCATCCTATCGTCGACCTTTGGGCGTTTCGCAACCGCAATTTCGCTGTCGGCTGCGCGTTCAGCTTCATCCTCGGCATCGGCCTCTACACCATGATTTATCTGATCCCGGTGTATCTGGCCGGAGTCAAGGGGCTGAACAGTCTGCAGATCGGTCAATACGTCATGGTGACGGGCTTATTTCAATTCGTATCCGCCTTCTTCGCCGGCCCGTTATCCAAGGTGCTGGATTCGCGCCTGATGCTGGCCGGCGGACTGGCGCTCTACGGAACCGGCGCCTGGATGAACGGCAGTCTGACCGCCGACGCCGGCTATTGGGAATTCTTCTGGCCGCAAGCCGTGGAAGGCTTCGCCTTGATGTTCTGTTTCTTGCCGATCAGCGGTTTGGCCCTCGGTACCTTGCCGCCGGACGAGGTCAAGAACGCTAGCGGGCTGTTCAATCTGATGCGCAATCTGGGCGGAGCTATCGGCATCGCTGTCGCCAGTTCCTTGAAAACGCGCTATATCAAGGAGCATTACGCTGCGTTGCGAGAATCCGTGACCGGGGGTTCGCGGGAGGCAGAAGCCTTGATCGCTAAGCTGCAGGCGCAAATGGCCGGATTTCCCTTGCCGGACAGCGAAAAAGCGGCGCTCAAACAGCTTTCCCGGTGGGTGATACGAGAAGCCGAGGTCATGGCCGCCAACGATTTATTCCATCTGCTGGGGGCTATCTTTTTCGCCTCCCTCTTGTTGATGCCTCTGGTCAGGAAAGTGTCGACGGATCAGGAAACCGGTGGAGGACACTGATCCCGCACCGATTCAACGAAAACCTCTTGGGGAAGGGCAGCAGTAGTCGGCAAGGGATTGCCACCTACGACTAAAATAAACCGGCTCCCGCGATCGGGAGATGTTCTTATCTAAGTCAGCCAAACAAACCTGGTCGCCTGTCCACAGATTTCGTGGACAACCTTGTGGATAAATATGGGGATGAAAGCGGCGGCACCTGATATTTTCGGGCCTTACGTTAGTCTGGCCAGGTTTTTTTCAGGCCCGGTTGTTGGACGGATTAAAATCGTAAACTATTGATTTTGCGAAGATGATTTATTACGAAATGATGAATTGATAATTTACGGTATCGCCTTAACTAAGCGCTGCTTGTTCAAAATCCTGTCAAGTCTTGACAGTGGATAACTTTTCGATGCCGTATCGAAAAAGTATAGCAGTGGCTCAAAAAAGTGCCGTGGCTCACCTTGCCTGATTTGGGCATCGGCGGAACGGACGGAAACGGCCCTCAAACGATCTGATAAAGCCCGTCCAGCACGAGCGTGTTGGGACTTATCATGCCCACGACGTTGCGGCCGTCCAGCACCGGGGCGCGTACGAGATTGTGATTTGCGAACAGGCGTGAGCAGTACCGGATATCCATGTCGGGGTGCACCGAAATCACCGGCTTGCTCATGATTTCGTAGACGTTGACCCGATCGGGCGCGCGATCTTTCGCCAATACGTGCCGAGCAATGTCCCCGGCGGTGATCAAGCCGTATTCGTCGTCATCGTGCCGCTTGTTGACCACCAGCACCGAGGTTCTCATCGATTTCATTTTCTTCAAGGCTTCGCTGATGGTGGCGATGCCGTCGATCGTTCCGAAATCGGTCTTCATAACGTCCCGGACCCGGATAATGGGTTTTTTATCCATCAGAGTTCCTCCTCGACGATGGGGGCTAATTTTTCCATTTGATGCGTGATCCCTACGGCGTCTTCCACATCGATCTGAAGCGCGATTCCGGTGCCGGGCTTTTCGTCGAACTTGCCCGCACGGCCGATGGCTTCCAGGATATGTCGAGTCAGATGCTCCTCTACCAGGAACAACAGCACGTCCCTTTGGCTTTCCAGGCTCAGTCCGAAAAACGTTTTCGTTCGCTTGAGTCCTTCGCCGCGGGCATTGGCGATGACGGTGGCGCCGGTAGCGCCATGTGCACGAGCGGTTTTCAGGATGAGCTCGGTTTTATCGTCTTCCACGAAGGCGATGATCAGTTTGAAGCGCATATGAGGCTACCTTAGTCGTTGTTGGCCGCTTGATTGCGCCGACTCAACCACATGGCGATCTGGCCGTAACCAAGCACGTTGATTATAGGAATTAGACAAGTGAACGCAATCAGGCCGAATCCGTCCAGCAAGGGATTGCGGCCGGGAACGGCGGCGGCCAGACCCAATCCGAGTGCCGTCACGATGGGTACCGTTACCGTCGACGAGGCCACATTGCCGGCGTCGTACGCGAGCCCGGCGATGACCTTGGGGGCGAAAACGGTCTGAATGGCTACGATGGCGTACCCCGTAAGGATGTAGGTGTACAGCGGTGCGCCGGTAACGATCCTGAACGTGCCTAGCGCCAGTCCGCCGCCTACGCCGAGGGCGACCGCGAGACGGAGCGGCAGGGCTCTGATGCTTCCGGCCGAAACCTCCGATACCTTGACCGCAACGGCGATGAGGGTGGGTTCGGCCATGGCCGCGGCGAATCCGATGCAGCCGGCAAACAGATAGACCCAGATATAGCTATACCAATGGACACGATCAGGATCGGGCTCGATACCGAGAAAATCCGGCGCGGTCAGCTGTTGAGCCATCAGATCGCCGATCGGAAACAGGGCCATTTTGAGTCCTACCAGAAATAGGGCAACGCCTAGCAGGACGTACAAAAAGCCCACGAGAATCCGGCCCGGGTGAGGCAAGGGTTTTCTGATGACCAGCAGTTGGAAGAGCACCAGCAAACCGATGATCGGGGATACGGCGCGCAGGGTCTCCAACAATATATTTCCGAATTCGTGCAGCCACTCGTTCATGCAAATATCCCGTATCCCATGACGAAGATCATGGACATCAAGGCGGCGAGGGCGAGCAGTCCGAAGCCATCGCTCACGGGATTACGCCCAGGAATGGAGGACGAGAGTCCAACGCCCAACGCAGTCACCAGGGGCACGGTGATGGTCGAGGTGGTCACGCCGCCGGAATCGTAGGCGATGCCGATGATTTCCGGCGGCGCGAAGATCGTCATGATGCCTACGCCAGCGTAGCCGCCGACGATCACATAAGGAAGCGGCCAGCCGCGGATGATGCGGATCGTGCTGACGATCAGCGCGAATCCCACCGCCGTGGCGACGGTAAGGCGAAGACCCAGTGCGTATGATTTGCGGGCCTCTACCGAAGCTGTAATCGCGCCGTCGTCGGCGGCGATGCGGGCTGCTTCGTCGGCGACGGCGATAAGTGCCGGTTCGGCTACGGTGGCGCCGAATCCCAGTGCGAAAGCGAATACCAGTATCCAAAATAGGCTGCCCTTGCGGACGAACGCATGGGCCATGCTTTCGCCCAGCGGAAACAGCCCCAGCTTCAAGCCCTGCATAAAAAAGGTCAGCCCCAAAACGACCAGCAGCATGCCTGCAACGAACCGTCCGGCCTCGGGAATCGGCTGCTGGATTACCAGGATTTGAAAAAACAGGATGACCACCACGATGGGCACCAGATCCAGTGCGCTGGCGAGTAACTGCCGAACGAAGCGGTTATGCAAAACCCGTTCGATGAAAGGAAATTTTGACCCCATAAGTACAATCGTGAATCTTGCTCGATATGGATTGGTAGATGTGCGACCGCGTTGATAGCAACTTGGCGAACGCGAGTGCCCTAAGTGCGCGAAAATCGCCTCTTCCAGGTCGTTCCGAACCGACGAGGTTGAGCGGGTTTTGCGCTAATAGTGCACCCGGGGTGGGATAGTCTAATCATCGGCCATTTTGGTCGTGCTGTGCAAGGTGGTTGTCACGCTAGTGGTACATTAAGCCGGTATCATGCTGAGTCCAGAGAACGATGATTGAAAGCGTGCGGGACTTGACCGACGATACGTTTTTCCGGTTCTCTAGGCGTTTCCCCATACGAGTTCGCCGAATCGCCACATCGGGAGAATATGTCCTATGGAATACCCGGTACACGGATTCTTCCTCAATCTTCTAATCATTCTCTTGAGCGCGCGCATGTTCGCCGAGCTGGCGGCGCTGGCGCGGGTGCCCCCGGTGGTCGGAGAACTCATGGCCGGAGTCGTTTTGGGGCCTACGGTGCTGGGCTGGATCGAACCGAGCCAGACCATCCGCATGCTGGCCGAGATCGGTATCATTTTGCTGTTGTTCGAAGCGGGGCTCGAAACCGACATCCGCCAGTTGGCGCGCGCCGGCTTCAAATCCTCGATCGTGGCGGTCAGCGGCTTCGCCTTGCCGTTCGCATTCGGCTTCTTGGTGAGCTATGAAGTCTTCGAACGCCCGTTGCTCGAATCCCTTTTCATCGGCGGAACCCTGACCGCCACCAGCATCGGCATCACGATACGGGTTTTGACCGACCTGCATCAGAGGCACTCTCACGAAGCTCAACTGGTGCTAGGGGCCGCAGTAATCGACGACATTCTGGGGGTGGTGCTGCTCGCGATTCTTTATGAGTTTTCCATCGGCGGCGGTATCAGTTATATGAACGCCGGCCGGGTGCTGCTGTTCATCGCCGTATTCTTCCTGCTGGCTCCGATTTTCGCCAAGCTCATATCGCTGGAGATCAGGCGCTTCGACGAGTTCAGCCAGACGCCGGGACTGATTCCCACGACCGTTGTGTCCTTGGTCCTTTTTTTCGCCTGGCTATCCCACGAGATCGGCGCGCCCGAACTTCTCGGGGGATTTGCGGCAGGACTCGCCCTTTCCCGGAGATTTTTCCTGCCGTTCGGTCTGGCCGTGCATGCCGGTACCGAATTCGCCGAGCGCATCGACAATCAGATGCGCCCCATCATTTATCTGTTCGTGCCGATTTTCTTCGTGATGGTCGGGCTATCGCTGAATCTCCGAACCATCGATTGGACGTCCCCCTTCATTTGGGTGTTTTCGCTATCCCTGATCGGTACCGCGATAGCGGGCAAGCTGTTCAGCGCGCTGTTCATCAGCGAACGCTGGGTGACTCGTTTTGCCGTCGGGCTGGCGATGATTCCGCGCGGCGAGGTAGGGCTCATCTTTGCCGAGCTGGGGCGGACATCGAACATCTTGAGCAACGAGATCTATGCCGCCTTGATCATCGTCATCGCCTTCACCACCATCTTCGCGCCGCTGCTGCTGAAAGGGTATTACCACGCCCTCGGGTCCCGGCTTGCAGCCGAACCGGTTCGCAGACAGTAAATCCCGAGCCTTGCCCGCCGATGGGCGGTTTCCGTCAGCCGAGAGGCCGCGAAGCAGGCCGGCCGCCTTCAGTGACAGTCAGGCCGGCATGAAGCGATAGCCATTTCAAAATATCTTCGCGCCGGACGAATCCGAGGAGCTGCCCGTTTTTCAGCACCGGCAGCTGATTCACGTCACGCTTGCCGAAAAGGTCCAGCGCGGCGGCTGCGTCCTGCTCGGGAGAAAGAGTCACCAATTCGTGTCTCGGCGTCATGATGTCGCCGACAGTCGTGGTCCTCCACGCGTCGCGCGGGCGCTTCGGCAGATCGCGAAGGCAGATCATTCCGATGAACTGGCCGCGCTCCTCGACCGGAAAAGCGCGTTGTCCGCTCGGCATCAGGTGTTCGTCCACCAATGCCTGAAGAGATAACTGCGGCGCCACCCGCTCGAACCGGGTGTGCATGATGCGCAGGACGGGCACGTCCTCGAGCCATTGGTGAACGAGCAACTGGCGGTAGCTCATGACGGCCGCGTTGTTGAGGAACCAGCCGATCAACGCGAGCCATAAGCCATTGATGAAACCGGCCCCGAATATCGGTACGCGCAATCCCAGGATCATGAGAAAGCCGGACCCCATCAACACCCAGGCAAACCCTTGCCCGACTGCCGAGGCGCGGCGCGTAGCGGTGAGCAAGTCGCCGGTCGCGCCCCACAGCGCGGCACGAAGAATCCGCCCGCCGTCGAGCGGAAAGCCGGGAACCAGATTGAACAGGCCGAGAATGATGTTGATGGGGCCCAGCCACATGAGCAGGCTGACGGTAGGCCCCAAAGTCGCGAACGATTGCTGCGGGTTGTCGGGATCGATCTCCATGGGACCGATAACCATCTTGGCCAGTCCCAGAAAAACGAATCCGAGCACGAGGCTGGTGATCGGCCCCACGGCTGCCATGTACAACTCGGCGCGCCATGAGGGAGGTTCTTTCTCCATATGCGCCATCCCGCCGAACATGAACAAGGTAATGCGCGGAATCGGAATACCGTTGGCTCGCCCAACTATGGCATGGGAAAGTTCATGCAAAAGCACCGACCCGAAGAACAGCAAGGCCGCGGCGATTGCGGTTCCCCAGATCAGCAGCGGGCCCCAGTCCGGATGCCAAGCCGGAAACAAGCCGGCCCCGAGACTTAAGGTAATGAGCGAGAAGATGATCAGCAGGCTCCAGTCAACCAGGATTTCGATGCCTGCCACGCGCCCGAGGCGCAAAGCTGTTCGTGCTCCCATGGTAATGCTCCGTTCGGTTGGTCCGGCCGTCGATAAACTCTTTGACAGTTTCGGGCGGGATAAAGCATCGGAACGCGCAAATCTCACCCCGATCGACTAGTTGGTTCTTTCATCGGCATTTCGCTGCCGTCTTGTCCGCGGCGTTGGGCGTCCGAAAAGCCGACATGCTCGCGGGTGCTGGTCCCGCACGATATGACGAATTGCATGCCTTCTTCCACGGTCCAATCGGTGGGCGTCACCTGGGAAAGGGGCACGATTTCCATATAACCGGACGTCGGATTCGGAGCGGTGGGCATATAAACCACCGCCAGTTCCTCGCCGGTTTCGGTATCCCGGACGATGCGTGTCACAAAGGCCACGGCCCGCATTTTCTCGGTGGGATAATTGATCAGCACGACCCTTTGGATCTGCTCCGGTTGCGCTTGAAAGGCGAGTAGCAGCCGCTTGGTGGAGCCGTAGATGGCTTTCAGTACCGGGATTTTTTCCAGCAACAATTCAAACCCGATCAGAATCTGCCGACCGACCACCCGGCTCGTCAGCCAGCCCAGCATGAAGAGCAAGACGAGGGTGATCAGCAGGGCGAGCACCGAATCGATCCAGCCGTTGAGCATCAAATCCGCCAGCTTGGGAGAAAACGTATAAATGGCTCTATACAAGGCCGGTATCCAAGGTCGCCCGAAGGCGATCAGCTTTGCCAGGATGAAGTCGAAAACGAGCCAGGTGAGCAGTATCGGGGTAAGGACGACCAGCCCCGCGAGAATGTTTCTCTGCACGTGGTGGATGAAAGATCTTCGCCGTTTGCTCTCCATAGAAATTACCGACAAACGTTTTGCAAAGTCGTTGCGTGATTCAGGCTCGCCGAGATATCGCGAGGTTCAAAAATTCTGGCTACGGGCCGGCGAAATCCGTCTTTCAAGAAGGGGCTGCGGCAATCTGTCCATAAGAAAATCATTGAATTATTATGCTGTCGCTCCTGTCCTAGGCGTATCATAGTACCGGTCGGCAGGACTGCGCGATCATTCGGTTTCCAGGAGGAAGAGATCTATTTATTCCAGGCGCTCGCCGGTCGCGGTGAACAACCCCAAACGATGCGGCTGAGCCGTCTGCGACCATAACGACAGATTCGAGGAGAGCTTATGCAAGATCCAGTCGATCGTTCGCGCCGCCGCTTCATTTTTCAAACCGGTGTCGGTTTATTAGCCGCAGCGAGCATGCCGGCATGGGTGCGTGCCATGGAGATGCACGGCATGCCCAAATTGACGCCCAATCGGGCGTCTCCCGCCTTCAAGCCCGATGTCGAGATCGAATTGGCTGCCCGCCAGGGCTCCATATCCATTCTGCCGGGCCAGGCGACCCGGGTGCAGCACTATACGGCCAAGTTGCTGAGTGGCCCGAAGGATACGCTGACCGAGCTGCCCAGTTGCTATCTCGGACCGATCATCCGCTTGCAAAAGGGCCAGAAAGTCCGCATTCATTTCCGCAACGACCTGATGGAACCCACTATCACCCATTGGCACGGACTCCACGTCCCCGCGCTGATGGATGGCCATCCGATGTACATCATCGATCCGGGCGAGACCTTCGTGTATGAATTCGAAGTGATCAACCGGGCGAGCCTCAATATCTATCATCCGCATCCGCACGAAATTACCGCGAAGCAGGTGTACTACGGTCTTGCCGGCGGCTTGATCATAAACGACGAAGAGGAGGCGAGACTCGAATTGCCTTCCGGCGAGTACGAGATACCCATCGTCCTTCAGGATCGCCGGTTCAATGCCCAAAACCAGTTGATTTACGGTCCGCACATGCACGATCGCATGATGGGATTCTACGGCGACCGCATCCTGGTCAACGGCCAGCCGAATGCCGAGTTCGAAGTGGCCAGCCGCGCCTACCGTCTCCGTTTCCTCAACGGCTCCAATGCCCGTATTTACAAACTCGGCTGGAGCGACGGCACGCCGGTGACCGTGATCGGCGTCGACGGCGGACTCCTGGAGTCCCCGGAAACTTTCCCTTACGTGATGCTGGCACCCGGGGAGCGCCTCGATGTCTGGGCGGATTTCAGCGGCCGGCCCAAGGGCACTGAGTTGACGATGCGCAGCCTGCCGTTCTCCGGCGTGCTGCCGATGATGGCCGAGCACATGGGGGGGCGCGGCGGAAGGGGAGGCATGGGCGGCATGATGGGAGGAATGGGCATGATGGGCGCCATGGCCTTGCCCGTCGGCAGCGATTATCCCCTGTTCAAGATCCGCGTCACCCGCGAGACCGGCGAGAGCCCGAAGCTGCCGAGCCGGCTGTCGAAGATCGACCGCTATACGCTGGACGATGTCGCCAACCCCAGCAAGCCCGTGCCGATCGCCATTTCTGAGTCTCCGATGGCGATGCTGCTCAACGGCCGCTCCTATGCCTTCGACGATATTCAGCCGTTCGAGCGGATTCCGCTCGATACCGTGCAGCTCATGGAAATTTTCCATACTAGCGGCGGCGGACACGGCATGGGCCACGGTATGCGAGGCCGCATGATGGGAATGATGGGCGGCCACGGAAGCGATGCTCAGCCAGAAGGGCAGGGCATGGGCGGTATGGGCATGAGGGGTGGCATGGGGATGATGTTTTCCATGGCGCACCCCATCCACCTGCACGGCGACCAATTCCAGATCATCAGCCGCACCGTAGCCGTCGAGAGAGCGGACAGCTATGCGACGGTAAAAGACGGTTTGGTCAGTAGCGGCTGGAAGGATACCGTGTTGGTCATGCCTGGCGAGACCGTGCGCATGATCAAGCCGTTCCACCACTTCAAGGGCGTGTTCATGTATCACTGCCATAACCTCGAACACGAGGACATGGGCATGATGCGGGATTTCTTGATCGAGTAGCCGCCGGGATTTGTCTGTCAACAATATCCCGCCACACCGGAAAACGATGGCGTTGTAGCGTTGTAGGGTGGGTTAGGCGCGCATCACGCCGAGTCCGCAAAGTTCCCTCTGTGTTTCCGCGCGCCGTAACCCACCAGGCAAGGCCGCGGAACCGGTGGGCTTCGCTTCGTTCTACCCACCATCGATGGGTTTCGCTTCGCTCTACCCATCCTACGCCTACGCCTGTCCCTCTAATCGGCTCTCAGCCGCTTTCCATCGACTTCGATCAGGCGGTCCAAGCGAATCTCCAACCCGCTCTTCAACTTCAGGAATTCCTCCTTGTCCCTGGCGTAAATATCCTCGATTCGGTCCTCGACGGTAACGGGATCGCCGGACGCGTCCCGATAAGTGATCGGGCACGTACGGCGTCTCACCGCGAGCGTTTCCAGTTCGTCGTGGAAATCACAGCTGATGGGTTGGTAATGATCCGTCACCGGAATGGCTCAGTGATGGGTATAGTCATGGAAGGATTTCTGAAAAAGCGGCGTCAGGGTTTCCCACAAGACTTCGCTTCCTTGCGCGATGAAATACGAGTCGCCGGGTGTCAGATAAGTGATTGTTCCCGCTGAATCTGTGATTTTGAGCACCCCGTGAATGACTTGCATGTGCTCGTCGAACGGAAAGACGATCCGGATCCTGGCTTGTCCGATCTGCTCGAAAACCCCGTGCACGGTAGTGTCGTCCGGAGGAGGCGGCGCGTCGAACCGCATCTTGATGGTCGGATTGCCCTTCAACACCGTTCCGCCTAGCGCCGGTATCTGGGAAGTGACATCCACGAAATCGGAATCGTCGACGATCCGTCCCATCTTGTAGATCATTACGCCGGTATTCGAGGTGTTGGAGCCTTGAACGCCCTCAGTCATGTCTGTGGTGCCGGCCCAACCATGACCACTATAAAGGATCAAAGCGGAAGCCATGGAAATCGCAATGCGCGAGATGGATTTTTGAGACTTCATCGATACCCTCCCTGAGTTTCCTTCGATTGCTGTTGAGCAAGAACTAGCGGTTCCTTCGAAGAAAGGAACGCGACGGAAGGGTATATATCCCAAAAGGGCTTGTCAGGCAAGCGGACGTCCGGGCCGCCTGAGCCGGCTGTATGACCGATCGTTGACTCGGCCGATTGGCGGATATGCCGGTTACTTCTCGCTGTGGTCGACGTAGATCAGACGATCGGTCGCAAATCCGAGCGCTTTGGCTTTCGTGACCAGGTGGTGTAGTACAGAGGATTCCAGTGTCTTCTCTCTCGCCAATATCCACAAATACGATCGGGTAGGACCGGAAACGAGGGCGTAGGAGTAGTTCTCCTTGTCCAGATCGATAATGTTATAGCCGCCGTAAAAGGGCCCGAAAAACGAAACCTTCAGCCGGCCGATGTCCGGACCTTCCACGAAATAAGCCTTGCCTGTCGCTTCCCGCCATTCCTGCTTTCGGGCATCGAAGCCCCGGTTGACCACATTGATGCCGCCGTCCTCCCGAAGGCTATAAGTCGCGGTGACGCGGGTCAGGCCCCGTTCGAACGAGTGGTCGAGGCGCGCGATTTCGTACCAGGCGTCGAGATACCGGCTCAGTTCAAAGCCCTGAACGGGCGAAACGCCTTTGGGGATGCCGGCGCATCCCGCGAGAAATAGGGTGGACAGGAGTGTCAGCAGTTTCATTGACCGTGATTCAGTGTAACGGCCTTATAGAAGAACCACCCGGAAAACCCGGCAAACGCCATGGCGGCGACCAGGGACGACCAGACGGGCAGGGTAAAAGGACCAAGGCTGGCCGGCCATCCGGCGACCAGCGAAACGGCGAGGATGCCGGCCATAACGGCGAAGACTCCTCCGCCGAGGAGCAGCATTCCGCTGATACCCGATTCAGCGAGGTCCCACGCGAAATCCGCTTCATCCTCCTCTCGCTGTTGGCCGGTTGACTCGACCTGTTTGAGTTTGAGCGCTTTCTTGCGCACTTTATCCCGTTCCCGGGCCTTGGCGCTCTGCTGTTTCTTGTAAAGCTCGATGCCTTTGGCGATACCTTGCGCCACCAACTTGGTTTGTTCCTTGGTTTGCCCCGGCTTCTGGATACTCCTCGCGACCTTGAGCGCTTCTTCCTGGATGCTTTCGTTGATTTGAGTCTGAATCGACGGTCGAGAATCGGTCTTGGACATGGTGTTTCAGAAGAATGAATTTAATTTCCTCACGTTAGTCCAGGAATGGGGCGTTTGACAATTGCTTTCATAAAGCGAGCCGGATTCAAACGGGTTGCCTCGGCCATCCCAGAGGTCTATTTATTCAAGGTATCGATCTCCTGGAGCTTATTACTCGTGATTTCAGAACCCGCAATCGACGCCGAACGGATTCGAAAGGCCGTGCAATCGGGCAAGGCAGCCGATGCCGAAAGCGGCGGTTTGCGCCATGTCCGATTCGTTCACGATTTCGAGGACATTGCGCGCGGCACCGTCGTCTTCGACGAAGGAACCGTTTACGGCTATCCGGCCATCGGACGGCTGCTCGCGCTGCGAACCGGGCTCGCGAAGCAACTTTCCGGTCCTTTCTGGATGGAGGAGAAAATCGACGGTTTCAACATCCGTGTGACCCGAATCCAGAATAGCCTCATCGCCCTGACCCGCGGCGGTTACGTTTGCCCCTTTACCACCGATCGCTTGCCCGATCTGCTGGACACAGCGATTTTCGACGATCAGCCGGATTTGGTGCTGTGCGCCGAGGTCGCGGGGCCGGACAATCCCTATATAGAGAGCGCGCCGCCGTTCATTTCGGAAGACGTGAGGCTGTTCGTGTTCGACCTGATGCGGCGGAACAGCCCGCGCTTTCTGTCTCAAGACGAGAAAATGGAGCTGATCCGCCGGTATGCCCTGCCGTCGGTCGAGATCTTCGGACGTTTCGAAACCAGCGATATAAAACCCATTTCGGACATCCTGAAGCAACTCGACGAGGAAGGCCGCGAAGGCGCCGTGTTCAAGGAGGATTCGCCCCGCCAGCGGCGCACCAAGCATGTCACCGGCAGCGCCAATCTTTCGGACATCCGAACCAGCGTCTACAGCCTTCTGGATTTGTCGCCGGAATATTTCACCAGCCGAATTCTGAGACTGGCATTCTTTGTCGACGAGCAGGAGCTGGAAGGATTCGACGATTTGAACCGGCGGGCCGGAGCGGCGTTCCTGAACGGTTTGCAAGAAGCCATCCGGCAGCACCGCCGCGAAGGCCGGGTTTCCCATCGTTTCCGCTGCCGTTTCCGCGATCCGGAAAACGCCCGCCGCTTGATCAAATATCTGAAACGGGCCTCGGGCCACGTTCAGGTCGTCCAGCGGGAGTTGAAGCCGGAGGGCGGATTCTGGCTGCTGGAGTTCGACCGGATCTATCCGTCGCTGAACGGTCTATTGAGCGACTGGCTGGCCGGGAAAGTGGTGTTCGATTAGCGTTTCCAGAACGCTGCGAAGATTTTCCGGCATCAGGATTTTTACGCCGACCTTGTCGGCCCATTTCCTAAGGCCCTCGTCCGCGGATATCAGGACGCCGTCCAATTCGTACGCCAGCAGCAGCACGTCCATGTCTTCGCGGCTGTCGATGATGCCCTGCCGCAGCGCTTCCCGGTAACGCTCCCTGAGCCGATTGATGACCCGTCCCGCGTCCTGGATTTCGCCGGTTTCCCGGGCGGCCTTGGCGTATTCCTCGGCGATGTGCTGGCCGCGGTCGATGCGCTTGCGCACTTCTTCGATGAGTTCGTAAACGATCTGGGCGGGAATCTGCAAGTTGAACTTGCGCGGCGAGCGGATGCGCACGCTGGCCTCGAAAGCCGGCGGCAGTTCGCCCATGTTTTTCATGAGGCGGAGCTCGTCGTACACCGAGCGCGGCATGAAACATTCGACGGACGTCTGGCGGACCAGTTCGAGAAAGCCGAGTATGGCGCTCGGCGAATCGACGCCGAATTGGGTGTAGATGTCGGGATTGGTGAAAACGCTGGTATCGAGGACGAAGCGCTCGGTCATGGCGGCTCCTGCGCGGGTTTTGGAAGGTTATAGCCAACCGGGTCGCGAACCGTCAACCGTTACTGCATGCGATTCGTGACCGGCGAGCAATGCTTTTCATTACCCTTGGAATCACCCCGGCCGCACACGTTGCAAACCTGGCATAAGGGGAATATGTTGAATCCGGCGGCCTAAGCCTGAGGAGAATGCCCCGAGTGCGGACGTATCCGCTTATTCACTGAGAGGAGTTGCATGAATCTGGAAAAAGTCGTCTTTGGTTTCTTCATCGTTCTCGCCGCCACGCTCAACTTTGGCTTCTTCGTCGGCGAAATCGACAAGCCTCATCTTCATCATGTCTCCGAGTTGTTCGCCGCCATCGTGGTGAATCTGATCGCCACCGTGCTCAAGTTCGGCGATCGCACGCAGATCGGCGCGATTCATCTGGCCACCAGCCTGGTGGCCGACCTTCAGTTGATCGCCGCGGCCGTGGACTGGGGCTATGCGGTTTATATGTCGGCCGAGGGGCTGACGCCCGGAGCCATGGCCAGCGTGGTTTCGCTTGCCGGCGGTGCGATGCTCGCCAATCTCATTTCGGTGACGATGCTGATCGCCGAGACGGTAATGCTGCGCCGATGAATACAAGCCCGATAAACACCGCCTTTTTTGTCGCGCTCCGCCACATGCGGGCGCCGCTGATCTTTTTGATCGCGATCTTCGCGATCTCGGTCGGCGGGCTGGTGCTGATTCCCGGTGTCGATGCGCAAGGAAATCCCTGGCGGATGGATTTCTTCCATGCGCTTTATTTCATCAGTTACACGGCAACGACCATAGGCTTCGGCGAAATTCCCTACACCTTCACCGATGCCCAGCGACTGTGGGTCATTTTCTGCATTTTCCTGTCCGTGATCGGCTGGGCCTACGTCATCAGCAAGCTGTTTGCCGTGATTCAGGACCGCGGTTTCAAACAGGCGCTGACCGGACAACGCTTCGCCCGTTCGGTAAGAAGGCTGGGAGAACCTTTCTATCTGATTTGCGGTTACGGGGAAACCGGCCAGTTGCTGGCCCGTTCGCTGGATTATCTGAACATCCCGTTCGTGGTGATCGACATCGATCCCGAGCGTATCGACGAACTCGATTTGCAGGATTATCTATTCGATGCGCCAGGCCTGGCCGGAGATGCCCGGCTGCCGAACAATTTGATCATGGCCGGCTTGATCCACCCGAACTGCGTGGGCGTCATCGCCCTCACCAACGACGACTCCGCCAATCTCGCCGTCGCCATCGCGGTACGGCTGTTGAATCCGGAGATTCCCGCATTGTGCCGGGCGACGACGGTCGACGTGGCCGCCAATATGGCATCCTTCGGTACTCGGCACATCATCGATCCGTTCGAGAAATTCGCGGAATATCTCGCGCTGGCGATACGGTCTCCCGGCTCCTACCGACTGCTCGAATGGCTGACAGGGCTGCCGGGCACGGAACTGGCCGCCGAGCGGGTGCCGCCTCGCGGGAATTGGCTGGTGTGCGGCTACGGGCGATTCGGGCAGGCGATCGTTCGTCATATCACGCACGAACAGTTGGACGTAACCCTGATCGACCCGAAGCCGCCCAGCCGCGAAACGGCTCTGCCCTGGGTTCTCGGCGTGGGCACCCGCGCCGAGACGCTGTGCGAGGCCGGGGTGAACGGAGCGGTGGGCATCGTCGCCGGTACCGACGACGACATCAACAACTTGTCGATTGTGGTCACGGCGCGCGAGCTCAACCCCAATCTATTCGTGGTGCTCAGGCAAAACTTGCAGGCAAACCGCGAATTGTTCACGGCTTTCGATTCCGATTTCACGGTGGTTCCGAGCGAAATCATCGCGCACGAATGCCTGGCGATCCTGACGACGCCGCTGCTGTCGCGCTTTCTCGCGATCGTGAAGCGCAAGGACGATGCCTGGGCCGACGATGTCATCGCCCGGATTTCCGCCGTCACCGGGACGCTCGTTCCCGCCGTCTGGAGCGTGACCCTCGATTCTCGGCAGGCCCCGGCCGTCGCGGAGATGATCCACCGCTCGGCGATTGGTTTGGACAGCCTGATGCGCGATCCCGTCGACCGGAATCGGCAGCTGCCCTGTATCCCGTTGATGGTGGTGCGGAGCGCCGAGGACATCGAGATTCCTGCGCCGGAGCTCATGCTGCGAGAGGGCGACAGCATCCTGTTTGCCGGGCTGTCGTCGGCCATTCCGGACCAGCAGTCGATACTCCGCAATCTCAATGTCCTGAATTATGTTTTGTTCGGCACGGAGGTAGCCAGCAGCTGGCTTTGGCGAAAGCTGACCGGCGCCGAGGCGGAGCTCTAAGGGTACAGTCCATCTTGGCCGCCGTGGTGGACGGACCGTTTGCCGCTATGACAGACTTTTTCGATTGACGACCCTGCGAGAAGACATACCGATGACCATTCACCCTGACGCACTGCGGCAATCCATCGATGAATTTTGGGACCGAGAGATCCTGCCGACGCTCATCGATTACATCAAGATCCCCAATCTGTCGGTTGCGTTCGATCCTGACTGGCAGGCGAACGGCCACATGGAACGGGTGCGCCGGCTGGCGGTGGACTGGCTGAACGCGCATCCTGTTCCGGGCTGGACCCTGCACGATCTCAGCATTCCCGGCCGGACGCCGCTGCTGCTCCTGGACATTCCGGGGGATTTGGACAAAACCGTGCTGATCTATGGCCATCTGGACAAGCAGCCGGAAATGGAAGGCTGGCACGACGGTTTCGGGCCGTGGACGCCGGTACTCAAGGACGACAAGCTCTACGGGCGGGGCGGCGCGGACGACGGTTATGCGCTGTTTGCCGCGGTTGCCGCCTTGAAAGCGCTGGAAGGGCGAAAGCGCCCTCGCATCGCGATTCTGATCGAGTTCTCGGAAGAAAGCGGATCGCCCGATTTGCCGCCTTATCTCGAACGCTATGCCCATCTGATCGGCAAGCCGGAGCTGGTGATCGCGCTCGATTCCGGGGCCGGCGATTACGAACGCCTGTGGTCGACCACCTCGCTGCGCGGCCTGGTGAGCTGTATCGTCGACGTGAAGGTGCTGACCGAATCCGCCCATTCGGGCATCGCCAGCGGCATCGTGCCTTCGTCCATGCGGATCATGCGCCAGTTGCTGGAGCGCCTGGAAGACGCGGCAACAGGCGGCATTCGCCTGTCGGAGCTCCATGCCGAAATTCCGGTTCAGCGCCGGGAGCAGGCGAAAGCGGCGGCGGCGATACTTGGCGGCGGCCTGCTCGAGAGCTTTAGCGCGGTGCCGACGCTCCGCCCGGTGAGCGACGATCCGGCCGAACTGCTGCTCAACAGTACCTGGCGTCCGACGCTTTCGGTAGTCGGGCAGGGCGGCATGCCGCCGCTGAAATCCGCCGGCAACGTGCTGCGCGCGCATACAGCTTTCAAGCTGTCCTTCCGCCTGCCGCCGACGGTGGACAGCTTGAAGGCCCAGGACGACATCCGTCGCGCGCTGACCGCCGATCCGCCTTACGGCGCCGAGATTTCCGTCGAGTTCGAGCAGGCCGGAACCGGCTGGGACGCCCCCGCCCTGGCGCCCTGGCTGGAGCGGGCCACGAGCGAGGCCTCGCAAACCTTCTACGGCCACGATGCGGCCTATCTGGGGCTGGGCGGCAGCATTCCCTTCATGGGCATGCTCGGCGAGCAATTCCCCGAAGCCCAATTCCTGATTACCGGCGTTCTGGGCCCCAAGAGCAACGCCCACGGGCCTAACGAGTTTCTGCACATTCCCTATGCGAAGAAGCTGACGGCGTGCGTGGCATATATTCTGGCGAGATACTCGGAGTTGGCGGGTTGAATATCCAGCCGCCCAAATGTGTAGTCTGGCTTGAGCAACGAAACCCGGCAATTTCGCGGGGTTGCCGGGATTCCCTCTTCATTCCGGGGTGCTTTTGGGACACGTGGGAGTCGTAGGTCGGCAATCCCTTGCCGATGAAGCCGTCGGGAAAGGATTCCCGACCTACTTGGTGGCCCGGTTTTGTAGGTCGGCAATCCCTTGCCGACAGACCCGCTGGGGGCCCTCCAATAAGCAGAAGAATGCTCTCGCCGTCCCCGGAGCGGGGCCGACCGGCCGAGATCTTCAGCCGATAACCGACTCCGGATTCCGTCAGAAGATGTTCTGGCTTGGCGAGATCGACCTTTAGCTGACCGGTCGCGAATTGTCCGGCCCCGATGCCGCCGCAGTCGAGGCTATCGCCCGGCAGGCCGTGAAAGACGGCACCGTACCGCTGCACCCGGAATCCGGCAGCTATCCCGTCCGCGATCCCTTCCGGAACCGCCGGGAGTTCGCCGCCCTCCTCGGTTATTGGTGGCAACTGCCTCCGGAGCTGGAGCGGTATTACCCGACCCTCGAAGAGGACGGCGCCGCCTCGGCGATCGCCGACGACGGCACCGAAAGATGGATTTACTCTTCGCCGAAACGGCTCGGCGTTGGAGAAGAGTTTCTGCTCCGGACCGGATAGTGAAGAGCAGGGCGCCGGCGATCATTCGCTCTTTGCCGAGTTGATGCGGCAAAGCCACGAGCCCACGGGAAAACGGCCCGATAATCGAAGGCTGGGGTCGCCGACCGATCAATTGGGACGGATTCCGCGAAGGCCCCGGCTTGGTTACGGAGATAGCGATGTACCGAATGCGATTTCCGCGATCGTTTACCGCATGCGATCAGGCGCCCATCGTCTCGTCCATTTGCGCCAATGGACGTGCCGCCTCCCGCAGGGCATCGAACGCGTCGTCCAGAGGCACCGCCTTGTAAGAGGCCAATCGGCCGACGGCGCGCAAGGGCACGAGCACGTCCTTGGTTTCATCTTCACAATTAATCCATAGCGCCTCGAAATTGAGAGCAGGCACACGGAACATTCTCAGTTCACATTCCTCGCCGATCTGTTTAACCGTTGCCAGCGCTTCCGCCATGCCACGCGCGAAGGGTTCCAGATGGTTCTTCGATGCGGACATCTGCAGCAGGCGTGGTTGTTCCTCTTCGCTGACATCGAAGAAAGCCTGTGGCGTGTCGCCGGATATTTCATAGACACGAATACCGATCGCGTGGGGTGCCGGAGCTCGATCGGCGACCAATGAATCCAAGCCGACCGAATAGATGCGATGGGCCATTCCAAGGGAGGCACGTCCTTCCTGCAAGGCATCGCGCATGTTCCCGGTGAACGTCATATCTTGCTTCAAGCTCAACAGCGGTCGAGCTTCCCATATCCGGCGGAGAATTGGTTCTTTGGGAATCAATAGTTTAATCGGCATCTTGAAGTAACTCTTGGTGAAGTAGGTGTGCGTCCAAGTTCCGCTGCCTTGGTAGTTACTGGCGAACTCCGAGACGGCAAGATGGCTATTGCCGTAGATCGGGTCATCAATATCGAAGTATTCGACACCGCCAACAAGGCTATAGCCGCAGATCACCATGAAGTGGCCACCACCCCCGTTCCAGCCAACCCGCGCGCCGACGGGTCGTCCGGCATCGATTTCATCGCGTATCTGCTGAAAGCTGGCCTGTCCCATCATACTGACAAAATTATCGGTACGCGTCAGCGCCCGATCGAGATACCACGGAACGTTACACGCCGGTGGGACCGTGCTGTTGCAGCAATCGCTTCGTCCCAACTCGCTGCTCGCGACGCGGCACTGCGTCCATGTGCTCGTGAGCCAATAAAAGTGAGACACGCTTGTTGCCGTCGCGGCCCAACACCAGTTGGATTCGGTCTGCGCCTGCATCTCAAAGGCCAATTGCTTTGATGCGAAGAGCTTTCCCAGAATGCTCACCTCCCGTAACAGAGAGCTGTACGGGCGACTTGTAGCCAGTGTGAAGGATGCATTCATACCTCATTTCCTCCTAATCAATGGTGGGCAAGGTCCCCAGCTGAGGCACGTGCCATGATGGCCCGGGCCAAAGCCGGGGATGCTTAACGCTAACTCGGACGTTCGCCGAGTCGCCGGGCAGGGCTACCCCGCTAGGGGTTCTATCTCTTGCGAAACAAGCCTTCCCGGTCGGTCGGCGGTTAAAAGAAGCACATTGCTCCGATACGAGAGCGGATTCACGAAACCCGCCGGTTACGATGCGCTTCGGGCGTGTCTGTTCAATACCCGCTCTATCGTTCGGGGAGGCTTGATGGCAACACGGGGATATTCCGTCAAGTCAACGCCGAACACGTTCACGCTCGGGTCGGAGGAAAATTCCAGGGATGTCGCCGGTTCGTCCGATACCGTGTTATCCAGGATCGCATCGAGATTGTTATTGGCGTCTTGATACGACACTGCTTGTGCCTTGTCCAGAAACGCCACGAACTGCTTGTAGTCATCGGAGGTCGTGTCCAATATCGATGCCTTCAAGCCGGTGACGTAGTACTCGTACTTGAAGTCGAAGGTCAATTTCTCCACCGTTGCACAACTGGACGTGAAGGCATGCTGGGAGGAGTCGACCGAGATGTAGTAGTACTTGATCTTGGGGAAGTAGACGGTGGTCTGGTCCGAAGCATCTACGGGAACCGCTTCGTGACATTGACCGAGCAAGGCGGTCGCATAATGCCTGGACTTGTCGTCCCAACTCGCCCGCAGGGATTGTCCGACTCCTTGCACAAACTTCACGACATCGCTCACGATGCTCTCGGGAGCCGCGGCCGCGTCGAATAGAAGCTTGATCAGCGAGGTGCTGAACTCGGTGATGACCTGAGTTACAGAGTAGGTCTCCGTTGTGACCCTGTAATTCGTGAGTCCGCCGGCCTGAGTCAGCAGAAATTGCATATAGTGGGTCACGGCGGCGTCCCACTGCGTTTTCGGCACGCTGTCTCCCGGCAGAACCTTGCCGGGGTTCTTCTGTAGATAGCCGAAAACCTTGATTCGCAGGGTCGCGAAGAAGTTGGAAACTTTGTCGCAGACCTCCCGTCCGGTTTTGTATTCCGGGTTGCTGGTAACGAAAGAGCTGGACATGTTTACGAACGAGATCAGTCCATCCGAGTCCTGGAAGGCCGATTGGTCCGTGGCGAGGACTGCGTCTAAAGCCGCGTGGGGGCCGGCGGCGATGATTTGATCCAGTTCAGCCAGGGACATGGTCGATACGGCACTCAGCTTCAACGCGCCGCCATGGGTGCTTTCACCTGCTTCCACGACCTCTACCCACGTTTCTTCCACCTGGAATAGCAGCCTGTCGCTTTTACCTTTTCCGTGCGTTCCACTCGGGTATATTTCTACATAATTGTTCTTGCCCGCCAATTTTCTGGCGTCTATTCCTTTCTTCCTCAAAAGAGAAAGCCACTGCGACATGTAGTCGGGTTGTCTCTTGGTATCAAGGCAAAGCTGCGCAATTTCGCGCAACACCTCCTTTGCCTTCCCTTCGTCTTGAAGAGACCTGTCAATCTGTTTTTCGATCTTCGCCACATCCGTCCGATTCTCATAGGTACACATATCAACCTCCGAAATGTTGCGGCGCTTGGTCCATAAATTAAGCTCCCTCGAAGCGCCCTTTAGCGGCGGAGCCTAATGCGTTAGCCTGGAGGTGCTGAACTTCCGCCGGAGAGGAAATGTCCAGCGCATCTTCAGAACGCGCTGACAAACTAACTCGGCCGCAACGAGATATCGGTACGCTGGCGTACCCAATGCAAAAAAAATTGGAATCGAACGGATGATTTTGACGCTGCAAGCATGCTGTTAGTCCTGTCTGCACGGTTAAACAGGACTGGCGTACCCGCGCTACCGCAGCAACCGGCCGCTCCCCTTCCGCGGTGCCCGGGCCACGCCCCCTAATGGGCGCCGATTGTTCCGGCGTTCCCGACTCGTTAATGACGGATGGCGTTTCCAACCCGTCGCGAGTTTGCTTCCTGGTTGACGGCCCAATAGCATTCACAAACGGCCGCTTCCAAGCCCGACCGGTCCAAAACCGTGATTCGGCCCCGGTAGCAAACAATCAGTCCCATTTCCTGCAAATGGCCCGCAGCGACGGTGACGGTCGCCCGGCGCCCGCCCAGCATGTTGGCAATGCCGTCCTGCGTCACGGCTATCTCGTTAGACGAGAGTCGGTCGAGGCGCAGGAGCAACCAGCGACATAGGCGTTGCTCCATGGAATGGAAACGATTGCACACGGCGGCTTGTGCAACCTGAGCAAGAAAGGCTTGGCTATAGCGCAACAGCACGCGCTGGAGTAGGTCGCCGCGGCAATATTCAGCATGCAGCGAGGCAAGCTTGATTCGGAATGCGTCCCCGGCGAGTGTGCAAACTTCCTGGCCTGGCGCCGTCCCCCCCAGGAAGGTGTTTAAACCCACGACGCCATCGTTGCCTATGACGCCGATTTCTACGGTCGAACCGCTGGCCAGGGTATAAATAAATGAGACAAGAGCGGTTGTTGGAAAATACAGATAAGCTTGCGTGCAAAGCGGGGTTTTCGGCGAAATTCGGGTAATCTCCAGATGGGGCGTCAGACGCTCGATCTCCCCATGGGAGAGTTGGGTAAGTAAACGATTACCGGCGACACAGGAAGACTTACGAACCTGTGAAGCTACACCCGCTCTCAATTTTGAAAGCTCCTTGGCATAAGTGGACATGTCCCTCATGTAAAGTAGCCTCGATCCGTGGCTCGGTCGGTACGCTGGAGTACCGTAAGTGTCCATTGCAGAACGGGGAGTCTCAATAACGTGATATCGGCGGCGAAGCCGCGAGACAGCTAAGCCTTATCGTCGCGTCCAATTCCACATCGCGCCCGTCGACACAATAAGCTCGTCCTCATCTTCAGGTGCGACGGAGTATGGCGAGACTGCCAAGGGGGTGAGCCGTTTCGCCACGAGCTCACGCCGCGTCCGGGAAGGTGCGGGGCATCGAAGCACCGGAAGGTCTCTCGTGCTGGATGTGCTTGATGCCGGAGCCGGTGGGCGTCAGTCTTGGAGAGTGTTGCGACCTGATCAGGCCCTGTCCCCGTCCGGGCCATTTGCGCAATCGTTTTGGGCTTCCGACGCCGCCTTGGTGAACTCGGGCTCGATTTCCGACATCCTCGGCGGGGATTCCTAAGTTGAAAAGGAGGTCAGGAAGATGGATGAGACAGGGATCGTTACCCTTTTTCCTTTCGGCGGTCGCGGCGGATTTACATAGCAACTGCACGATTTCGCGCTGAGGGGAATAAATTTCTTTGCGGTGTTCAAGATTCTACGGCCCGTGGCGATCGGCCGGGTCAATCGGGAGTTTGCGAAGTGCCCCGAATCCTACCGTCCGTGCTTTCTCACCGCGAAGTTGCGCTGGTTCCCAGACTCCCGTTTGGGAACCCAGTTCGAGAAGCTCCCGCTTCGCGATTCGCATGCGGTTTTGAGAAGCTTGAGTTTCTCGGATAAGACTCCGAAGCGGGAGCTTGGGAGCCAGCGGAAAGAGTGTCCTTTCGGGTCGAATCATCGGTTCACGCGGACGGCCATGTCGAGAGCTCGAATGGACTCGGCGATTCGATCCAGAAATGCCTCCGGCAAAGCCGAGAGCCGTGGCGCCTGCTCCTGCATCGAGGGCCGCGCGAGGCCGTAGAGCAGGATGCCTCGGATCGGCACGCTTCGCCGTTTGAGCTCGGCCAAGAAATCCAGATACGCGTCCAGTTCCGCTTCGGAAGGCGGCTCGCCGTCGAATGCGAATAGGCAGGTTTGAATCCAAGCGGGACAAAGCCGTGCGCTGATCTCCAGATTGCGGAGCACGGTCTCCGGGGCGAGGTTGACCTGGTTGATCCGAAGCATGCCCTCGGCCGTCGCGCTGTCGACTTTGAACCAGACTTCGCCCCCGAATTCGCCCCAGCGTTTCACGCCTTTCTGCACGACGGGCTTGTGCATCAGGCTGCCGTTGCTGATCAGCACGAGCTTGATCTTGCCGAGCAGGCCGAACTCGCCGCAAACCGCGCCGATCCACTCGACGATCCGGTCGAAGGTCTTGCAGCTGGTCGGTTCGCCGTTTCCCGAGATGGCGATGTCCTTGATGGCGCGCTGTTCGTTCGGTATCTGAAACCGTTCGTAGAAATCGCCGAGCAAGACATCGTTCAAGAGTCCGAGCAGCTCTTCTCGCAGACAGTCTTCATCAATGTCGGGAGCGGCGCCGCGGGCGAGATCCGGCACCTGGCAGTAGACGCAACGCCAGTTGCAGGCATTGTTGGGGTTGAGATTGATGCCTATGGATAACCCGCCGGAGCGCCGGGAAATGACCGGGTAAACATAGGTGAGGCCGGCGCTGTCGCGGCTGTGGTTCGTGGTGGTGAGTTGACGCATGAATTGACGGGAGGGTTTGCTCATTAGTCAGGCGTGATGTTTACAAGTTTCTTGAAATACTACCTTCCCCGCAATCGATTTTGCCCGAGCCCAAGGCCTCAGCACACCGTTTTGCCGCCGTAGCCCGGTTCCGGCTCGGTGTTGAACTCAGACTCGATTTTCGACATCCTTGACGGGTTCATTAGTTGACAGGGAAGTGCAACATATGGATACAACAGGGACTGTTTCCGTTTTTCCGTTCGGCGGACGCTGCGGGTTTACCCAGGAACTGCACGATCTCGCGGTGAAAGGGATAAACTGCTTTACAGTATTCAAGATTCTACGAGCGGTGACGATAGGGCGGGTCAATCTGGAGTTTACGCAATGCCCCGAGCCTTACCGACCGAGCTTCCTTACCGCGAAGAGGCTTCGCGAGTTCGCCCTTAACCCCGAAAACGGGATGTCGGAGAGCTTCATAGAGGAGGCGCTGGCAAAAGGCGACGAGTGCTACGGCATCTGTGACGGCAATCAGCTCGCCTCTTACGGCTGGTATTCGTTTCGCCCGACGCGCATCGATCCTCCGGATCTGCTGCTGCGCTTCAACCGCGACTACGTCTATATGTACAAGGGATTCACGCATGCTCGCTATCGCGGGCAGCGGCTCCACGCGATCGGGATGACGCTGGCTCTGCAACACTATCTCGGTAAGGGATACAGGGGACTGATCTCCTACGTCGAGTCGAACAATTTCGACTCGCTCAAGTCGGTCTCGCGGATGGGATATGAGGAGTTCGGCTCGATCTATCTGATGAGGATTTTTGGCCGCTACCTCACGCATGCGAGCCGCGGCTGCGAAAGCTTTGGCTTCGCCCTCGAGGAACTGTCGGCGGAACCCGCCGGATTGTAGCGGCATCCGGCCCAACCCATTCTCTCCCAGGGAGCCGATCTACAGCGCAGGCCATCGAGGTCAAAAGGAATCAGACGCGACCATTTTGCTTCCTCGGGCTGCCCATCCTTTTCGGAGCGTAGCATGAAATATCCTAGTTTCCGAAATGCAAGCGGCAGGTCCAGAAGTGACCGAATGTGTACGGTGGCGCCTTGCAGTTGCTCCAACGTATGCGAGGTAAGAACCGCAATTACCCGCATGCCGGCTTTCAAACCGGACGCTACTCCGGCCGGGGCATCCTCGAGTACGATACAGCCCTTTGGCGGGACAGGCTCGGAACCGGCGGACGCTTCATGTTCTCAACGGCCGAGGGAGTAGGTCGGTCATTGGGGTATCCCCAAGGCCACGCAGCCTGTACTAAGCCGATAGTGCATCGGCCAGAGCACGCAGCAGTTTCGCGCCGTCGCCGGACCAGGCGCTGCCGTGCATGCACGCCAGGGTGGTCGGCTCGGTGGCGGCCAGCCGCTCGAGGAGCGCATGGGTATCTCGCCCGTGCGAGAAGTAATCCATTTTCTGTCGGAATGCCTCGCTGGGTCCCAGGATGTCCGTTTCCGTGACCGGGGGTAGATTCGCGCCGCCCTGCGTGAACAGATCGCCGCAGAGCAAGGTGCGGGTTCGTTCTTCCATCAGGAAGCCGCATTCCCAGGCATGGGGCAGATGGGGCGTATCGAGCCAGCGCACGCGATGTTTGCCCAAGGTCAGCGTCTCTCCGTCTGCGAGCGCCCGAGGAGCCCGATCGGCCATATCTTGGATGGAGACCATCGCCGCAACCGAACCGCACACGGGCACGGATCGAGGGGACACGGCAAGCCATTCATTGAGTGATCCACACTCGTCAGCCTCCACGTGCGAAAAAGCGATGTAACGAAGCCGTTCGACCGGCAGTATGCTCGCCACGGCTTCACGCACCAAAGGAAACATCTTTCGAGGCCCGGCGTGGAACAGCAAAGGCTCATCGTCGACGATGAGATATTGGTTGAATGTGAAGCCGCCTGCGCCTTCGATCACCACTGGCGTATTGATGCGGTAAATCCCTTCGGAAACTTCATGGACGTTGGTCCCCGATTGGCTATTCGTAACAGTCATGGCATTCTCCTTAATCCTTAATTATGCGGTTCATGATGGGAAAATAGGTCCTCGTTATCCAAGGCTGGCGATAACAGGTTAATTCGAAAAAGAGAAAAACGTTTCCTAAGCCCAGAGTCCCTATTGATCGTCCTTCTTAAACGCTTTTCTCAATGGGCTTTCCCATCACCATGACGCTTTTGTTTTCATGAAATCCTAATGATGAGTAGAAGCGCTAAGGGATATTATCTCTATGGGTAACCAGGTATATTCTTGATACTCCACTTTCTCTTAGCATTTCCTCAAGCGTCATCGTAAGAGCTGTGCCGACTTTTTCCCTTTGAATGGCTTTGCTGATACATATTTCTTTTAGGCAATAAGGCGTAGCGAAATTCCATCGCTTAACTCCTTCAAAAAGAAAGCCACATGTATCGTCGATACTTATTACCTTGATAGCGACTGCTTTAGGAAAAGCTAGAAAGTCACTCGGCTTTTCAAAGGTATTGTTCGGCGTCCATTCTTCATTCCAGGGAAACTCATGAAAACTAGCGACATATAGATCAGAACAACGGACTAAATCACCATCATCAATGTTCGAAAACATTATTTCCATCGTTTTGTTCAAGCTATTGCTTCAGTAGCGAAAAAGGGGGTAGACGCCTAAAATACCAGTATATGACCCTATTTTTTTCCGTTTTGATAACAGACCAAGTCGAACCCGCCGACGGACAATGGTAGCGCCTCGATAAAATTGACGGAAAATTTTGCAAACTTTAGCCTATTCTGAAATTCTTGCAGATAGTCCTCCATGAGTAGTTTCCAGCAACTTTTCTCCTCAAAACGCCGACCCCAAGTTAGTTGTGAGTCCTGCAGTCTCGGCAGACTCTGCATTCCGCAGGGCCTTAGCGAGCAAGAAGTGGAGTTGGTCAGCAGGATCGTGACAATCAATCGCACGCTCGGCAAAGGCGACTATCTCTATCACAGTGGGGAGTGGTTCCACCGCTTTCTGGCGCTGAAGTCCGGCACGGTCAAACTGGTTACCCTGGACGGCGCAGGCAACGAGTATGTCGTCGATTTCGTGATGCCAGGCGAACTGCTGGGCTTCGACGGACTCAGCGGAGAGCGTTATACCTGTTCCGCGATTGCTTTGGAAACGGTCAGCTACTGCGAGCTGCCGCCTCATCAGCTGGAACGGTTGGGACGGGAAATCCCCAAGCTTTCGCAGATATTGTTGCAGCTTTCCGGAAGTCAATTCCAACTGGGCATCCAGCGGGTTGTCCTTAGCCGCCGCCAGGCCGACGAACGTTTGGCGGCGTTCCTGGCGCATCTTTCCGAGCGCCATCGAAAGCGAGGATTCTCGCCAACGGAGTTTCGTCTCAGCATGACCCGGCAGGAAATCGGAAATTATCTCGGTCTGGCACCGGAAACCGTAAGCCGCCTAATGAGTCAATTCGAGGCGAGCGGGCTGATCCTGGTACAAGGCAAGATGGTCCGCATACTCGACATGGACGGCTTGCTGCGATTCTGCCCACAATGATTCATTACCCGCTTTCCCCCGAAAAACTGATCTGGATCAGTTTAGAGCCGCTCAGCGGCTGACCTGAAACAAAATACCCGCCATCCCCTTTCTTTATGATCTTCGCCACGGTCAGACCTCTTCAAGGTCGCGCCGTTGCAATGATCAAGAGCTGTTCGCAGCTCGTTCGACAAGAACCAAAACATATTGATTTTAGGGGAGCACACGATGGCTACTAGCGATTTCGATATGCAGCAAGAGGCAAAAGCGACTCCTGCCGTCGGCGCACAGGAGAGCGATGCGCCGCTGCTCAACAAGCGCAATCTTTTCGGCGGCGTTGCACTGTACATCGCCTTCTACGTCTGGGTGCGCTGGTATGAAGGCGTGTACGGTTGGGCGGCCGGTCTGGACTCGTTTTCACCGGAATTCGAGACGTACTGGATGAACTTTCTATACACCCAGATTGTGATCGAGGTCATTGTGGCGTCTCTTCTGTGGGGGTATATCTGGAAAACTCGCGACCGCAATCTCGCCGCCGTGACGCCGCGCGAGAACCTCCGCAGGAATATGACCCATCTGGTTTGGTTGTGCCTCTACGCCACGGCAGTGTACTTCGGCGGAAGTTACTTCACCGAGCAGGATGCAACCTGGCATCAGACCGTGGTGAGGGATACCGACTTTACGCCCAGCCACATCATCGAATTCTATCTGTCCTATCCGATTTACATCATCACCGGATTCGCCTCGTTTCTCTACGCAAAAACCCGTTTGCCGTACTTCAGTGTGGGCATCTCTCTTCCCTACATTGTCTTCACCGTCGGCCCGTTCATGATTCTTCCGAATGTCGGTTTGAATGAATGGGGCCACACCTTCTGGTTCATGGAAGAATTGTTCGTGGCACCGCTGCATTACGGCTTCGTCGTATTCGGCTGGTTCGCACTGGCCATCTTCGGCGTGCTCTTGCAAATCATGGATTGCGCCAAACAGCTGATGGGTAGGGAAGTGTGCGATGCGATCGACGCCGGTGTGTTGAAACTTAGGTAAGATATCCTCCAAGCTCGCACTTTAGTGCATGAGCAAGGCGGTTTTGCAGAGGGGTGCAAAACCGCCTTTTTTATTCCTTCTTACGTCATAACGCCTCTGGTATTTCTTTGGCTTCGTGCGGGTTATGGCAACGGCATTCCAATCCGCAGAAATGCCGGTCTGGCTTTTCGGCCAATGAAGAACAGTACCGGTATGCTCGCCAAAATGACTGCAACACTCGCTGGACCAAACCACGCGAATTTGTCGGTGCTGATAGATCCATCCTGCACTCCAACATACAGCAGCATGCTGCACACCGCCAGATTGAATAACAAAGCTGTTGCCGTGCCTGGCATGTATTGGCGCAACGCAATGGTTGCCAAGACATGCGGAAAGAAGACATTCAGCAGCATTGCCAACGCGTAGCCGGCTATAGCGTAGGCTGCCATGGCTTGCGGGCCTTGTATCGAGGAGAGATATGCGACTCCATAGGCAAGAAGCGCAAGGACTGCCGCAGCGAATCTGAACTCAAACGCACTCACTGGAGCGCGCCACCGACCGCCGCGCATAGACCACTTCGGTAAAAGCAGCGCTTCTTCGGCATTGTGCAGAGTGACGGCAACTGCAAACAGCCAACCAAGCGTTGAGTAGGTCATGGAAAGCTAATGCCCCGGTTCACCACCGCAGCCACCGGAGGGGACGCCGGCGAATCGCGTAGAGTTGCTTCTTGCTTTCATGCATTAGCACTCGATCCTCAAGCAGGGCAAGGTGTCCGGGACCAATCCCAAGCAGCCGCTAATCGTTCATCAGTTCAAATGACCCCAAGGGCAAAGCGCATCCGTTCAACAGAACATCGACCCGGTGCGTCCCGGTGTAATGTTTGCGCGTCGTCATTTCGGCCAAGGAAATAGTCTTCCCCAGTTGTACGGTTTCCTGAGGCGCGAGCTCGATAGTTTTTAATTTGAAAACCTTTGGACTGGTCTTTCCGTTAGCCTTCACAAAATGGACGCGGAAATCCACCAACACACGCTGCCGTTGCGAATCGGTGTTTGTGATTTCAAAGGCGATCGCCACCGAGCCCCCAATCATGGGGCGTTCAGGGGTGATGCTCGCTTTGTTTACCGATACCTTTGCATTTTTGCCGAAACCCAGAACCTCAAGAACTCCCGGTTCGGCACGCTTCACGGCTGAACGTAGCGCATGATGGATGAGCCAGCGTCTTTCATCCGTCGCATCCTTCATCCACCGGTGTGCGGTTTCGACAAGTATTAACGGATGGTCTTTACCGATATCGTTCAGATTATTTGCCACGGAACGGCGCACATAAAGTTCCGGGTCGTCCTTTAGCAATTCAAGCAGTGCCAACACCGGTCGGGGGTCTTTCTGGAAAGACCGCAGCCGGGGCGCCCACGGCAAGCGGGGACGCGTTCCCTCGGATACGAGGCGACGAACATGGGGACTTTGGTCTTTCGCCCAAATCGTAAGGCGAGCAAGCGTTGCTTCCGGATACCGCTCCAAGAATGGCCGAATGCTGAACTCGGCAGAAAATCGTTGCGTCAGCTCGTATTGGGCGTGCATCGAAACCTCGAAGTGGTCGAGCCCGTATCCCGCAACAAAGCAAACGTGCGGAAGATACAGGAAGGGCGCCATTCCGAAGTTTTCGGTCTTTTCGAGTTTCGGACCGAGCGAGTTAATCAGTATCTCGACGGCCTCCGCATAGTCGTCAGGCAAATGGCGGCGAAGCGCCTGTGCGATCTTCAATCCACGACGCATCAGATCGAGAGATTCGTATCCGTCAAGAGCGTCTCTGATGAAGGCGTCAGCAGAGAATCGATGAAATTTCGCAGATATCATCCCGGCAATTTTGCCGGGCACGTCCACTCCGAATTGATTCTTGAGCGGTTCAGCCAAGCGAAGACTCCTTGTATAAGAAACTGTTCGAATTCACCGGGTCGTTGTGAGTCGCGCGAAACGCCGCTTTGCGACGAAACCGGCGGGATGACGGCTTGGACGGCAAGCTCATCGGTGATTCACCGCCAGTTTTACGCCGAACTCGACGAGCCGCCCGCCGCAAGCCGAGTCGCGGGTTCGGGATAAACTGGGTCAGGCTATTTTTGTTTGACCCCGCCTGGTTCCGTTTCAGTGAGCATAGCCACTTCGCCTAAAGAAATCTGTACCAAATTACAAACGTCTGATTCTTTCAGCGAAAAACCGCATTCCATCAATTACGCGATGGCGTCGACAGTCGGGCATTCCGTCGTTTCATGCGGCGCAATATCCGGGTACGCCACGTCCTACGCAAGCCGACCCTTGTTGTGACCTGTAAAGTGGTGAGGCGAGACGATGATCCGAGGGCGGACCTCAAGAGCCGGCTGCACCCGGTTGTCGGGCGTCGCCGTGCCCTTTCTCCCATTCGGCGATACCGCCAGGCACAGTGTAAAAAAGCGGGTGCGGTTCCGGAATGCGGACGCGGGCGATCCTAGCCAGCCATCCCGGATCGCGTGCTTCCAACTTACTCAGTAGATGCAGCCACTCGAATTCCAGTTGTCCGCGGCTTACCGCGATACGGCCGTCTGCCCGCGAGCGACTGATCTTTGTCGCCGCAAACCGGTAGCCGCGGCTTGCCGCCTCCGCGTAGACCGCCCTTAGGTACTCGGCAAGGAATCCGACCGGGTCAGGCTGGGTGCGAAAACGATGAAGTTGCGGGTGATGAACGTAGCCCTTCGTTTTTCCTTCGAGTACGGCCTGGGCAAGCAGGGCCTCCCGCCACAATGTGACCAGACCGCATGAGTCGAGATATTTCGGATGCAGACTCCAGAGCCTCATAGCCGCTACTTTTTAACTGTTGTTCAACCAAAAACCGACACCGAGAACGACGCAAGAGTTCGCAGCTTCGAGGTGTATAAGTTGATGGCTAGTTGAGGCGTTTATTGTTTGACTTCGGCCGCTTCCGTTTCACAAAACGAATCACTTGGCACAATCCGAAGCCAATACGAAAGCCCGACCCGTTCACAGGCTGACCCGCCCGACACGGTGAGTTTCCGGGGATATTGGTGGTACGCCCATTACTTTACGCTTGGCGCCGTGATCAGCAACAACGGCCGTCAGGGTCTCGCTGATGCCGGCGCGATCGGAGGACGTACCGTGCCCGGGCACAGGCTTCCGGGAGGACAACGCGACGGCGGCGCCGGAAAGCCATAGAGCGTGTCGCCCGCGAGCGCATAGACCCTTCCGTTGGCGGAGATCGCCGGCGACGAGAGGCCGCCGCCTTCCCAGAGGAACTCCTCCACCACTTGAAGGCTTGCCGCGTCGATGGTGTACAGCTTGTCCACGCCCGAGACGAAAATATGAGTGCGCGATGCCGCCGCGGGCGCGATCGATTCCGACGCGAGCGGGATGTGCGGATCAACGACGCCCACGTTCGGATAGGTGCTCACCAAGGTGACCCCGCCGGCCCGGTCCACCATGACGATCTTGCCGTCTCCGGTGATCGTCGGCGTCGTGCCGGTGTGGGGTACGACAACCTCCGTCCAGTCGACCGGATGCGGTCCCGCGAATAGAACCCAGCCTTGCGAATCCGAATTGCCGCGCACGACCGAATGCCCGTCGCCGAGCATGACGGGCGAGGACATGCTGATTCCCCTTTCATCGTTGGTGATGTGCTTGCGGAAGTTCTCTTGAAAGCCGGCCTCCGGCGAGAAGGTGTAGCCGACGATGTTCTGATAATTGTCGGCAACGACCACGAACGGCTCGTTACCGATCGATGTGAACAGGGCCATGCTCGGCATTGGCGGATTGACTTCGGGCGGCAATTCGTTGGGCTCCGGTATCGGTACCGTTTCCTCGAGAAAACAAGGAGGAAGAAAGAAGAATATCCCACACAAAGTCTCGCCGACGCTCGCGCCGCCCGTTATGTCGCCGTAATCCACGGTGGTGACCGGCTGGTTGAACAGAACGCCGCCGCCGGTGGAAAACGCCACGATGCTGATCACGTGGCCGTTGTAGCTACGGTGAAGGACCGGCACGAGGATGACTTCGGTCGCACCGGAGCGCCAGATGTTGGGCGCCGCGCTTGTCACACCCGTTCCGAATTGAGCCGGCGTGAGGGTGCCTTCCGGAAAGGGGGCCGCCCAAAGCATGGCGGCGGTGGAAGTGAATCGATACAGGGTCAACTCGTTACGGGTGACTACCTGGCCGCCGCGATGATCGCGCACGGTCCTCGCGCCGATCACATAAATCGAGCCATCGGCGCCGATGACCGGCGAGGCCACGATTTCATGGCCTGGCGTGTCGCGCATCCATTTCAACGTGCCGTCCGGTGCGAACGCTTTCAGCAGACCGGCCCGATTGCCGAGATAAACCGTACCATCCGCGGCGATGACGGGGCCGGCGCCTATTGCAAACGAGCCGAGATCGGCGACGCGCACCAGGTCGTTTGCAGCGGGTGCCGTATCCACATTGACGAATCCCCTGTTGGCGGCATCGCCGTGCGCATGGTCCCAGGTTGCCGTCGCGCCCGACACTGCCGAGAGCAAGAACGCGGCAAGGATGATGTTTCGAACCGAACAGAGTTGCCTGTGCAGCATGGCTTATTTCCGCTCGTCCAGATTCTCTAAAGGGTCAATGGACGGATCAGACGTTTACCGTTCATTTCGGCGGCTTCCGTTTCACTCGGCATCGTCGTTTCGCGCGAAGAGATCCTAGGCCTATAGCAAAAGTCTGCCCCCCAAAAAGAAGGACCGCGATGGCCAAACCTACGGGCCCCTTTGCTTCCGCAAATCAATAAGCCCACCAGTATCCCGGTCCCCACAGTTCCCAATTCATGGCGGCATCCTCGTTCATTTCGGCGGCCATTCTTTGGTCTTCGGCGATTCTCTGTTGCGTTGCCAATCGCTGGTAGCGCTGGTAAGCCTCCTCCGGCCCCCAGTAAACGCACCGGCACGTCGTGGCATCGGCGTAGACGTAATACACCGTGCCGTCCTTCTCGTGCGGCACCAGCTTGTGCTGGGTCAGGCTCTTAACATGGGCGAGCTTGTCCGGGGTGTCGGCGGGTTTTACCTTGAACCCTGCCGCGGCCAGCAATTGCTCGGTGTCCCTCGCCCGGTCGGCCTCCATCGTTGCACAAGACGAACAAAGCCCACCCAGCATCGCAAAGGCCAAAACCCCGGAGAAAATGCGCGGGTTGAAAATACGCTGCGTGTCCATGTTTGAATCACTCCTTTGATCGAAACCTGTCAGCCATTCCTTGTGTGACACCTCTCCACCGGGAATATATCCACAGATATCTACAAATAAGCCCGACCGTTTCCCGCCGTACCCATTTGCCAATTCGGCAATACTGCCGGGTGCCGGGTAACACAAAGCGGGTATGGCTCCGGGGTGCGAACGCCGATGATCCCAGTCATCTCGGATCGCGCGTTTCCAACCGACTGATGAGATGCCGCCATTCGAATTCCAATTGTCCGCGGCTTACCGCAATATGGCCGTTTGCTTGCGAAAGCGCTGAAGTTGTGGGTGATCAATAGCCATGTCTTTCCTTCAAGTATGACCTAGGTACGCAGACCCTCTGGTCGTAAAACAATTAGGCCGTATGGGTCGTGATATTTCGCAATAGGTGGGACATTCGTTTTACTGGCAAACTATGCCGGGTTTCCTAGGCGTTGATTTGAGGTGCATCGAACAGCTTGAGAACCGTCTTGCGCGAGGCGGACCAGCTATGCCCAGAAAAATGAACTCCGAAGCTTCAAAAAAAGAATAAGGACAACATCATGCCCAGCATTTACCAACTCAAACCCCTGTTCCAGCAAAGCCTGAGCGGCATCGTTCGAAAACTGGCGGCTATCGGTGTTACGGCCAATCAGATCACGGTATTGGCGGCGGCGCTTTCCGTCGCTCTGGGCGCGGCGCTGGCGTGGTTTCCGCAGAGCGCGTCATTGTGGCTGAGCTTGCCGGTCTTTTTGTTCGTGCGCATGGCGCTCAATGCCATCGACGGCATGCTGGCGCGGCAGTACGACCAGCAAAGCGCGCTGGGCGGGCTGCTCAACGAAGCGGGAGATTTGGTCTCCGATGCCGCGCTGTATCTGGCGTTCGCGATTTTGCCAGGCGTCCATGCCTGGCTGGCGGTGGCCGTGGTCCTGCTGGCCTGGCTGACCGAGTTCGTCGGCGTGTGCGCCGTGACGGTCGGCGCCTCGCGCCGCTATGACGGTCCCATGGGCAAGAGCGACCGGGCGTTCGTGTTCGGCGCTTGCGGGTTGGTCATCGGGTTGGGGTGGCCTGCCGGGTCCTGGCTCAATGTCGTGCTGACGGTCGTCGCCTTGTTGTCGCTGGTTACGGTGTTGAACCGCGCTCGCGCGCTCCTGGGGGAGGTTCAAGCATGAATTTGACGCACCTGCCCGATGTGTTGCTGTATGCGCTGGCCGGCATATTTCTGCTGCTCGCCATCGCTTCGATAATCACTTTCCTGCTCCCGAAGCGGTATCCGAACAAGGACTACACCGAGCTGCGGCTGCGTGTACGCACCTGGTGGCTGATCGTCGCCGTGTTCTGCCTGGTGGTGGTGTCCAGTCCGTCGATGGCGGTGGTGGTGCTGGGGCTGGTGAGCTTTCTCGCCTTCAAGGAATACCTTTCGCTGATCCCGACGCGCCGTGCCGATTATCGCGTTCTGTTCTGGGCCTATCTCGCCATCCCGGTTCAGTACTACTGGGTGCACATGGCTTGGTACGGCATGTTCATCATCTTCATTCCGGTATACATGTTCCTGTTCCTGCCGTTGCGCATGGTGCTGGCCGGCGATACACAGGGGTTTCTGCGATCGGCCGGCATCATCAGCTGGGGTTTGATGACCACCGTGTTCTGTCTCTCGCACATGGCTTATCCGCTGGTGTTGCCGCAGCCGGTGGGCGCGCATTACAACGGCGCGACGCTGCTGCTGTTTCTGGTGGTGCTGACGCAACTCAACGATGTCGCGCAGTATCTCTGGGGAAAGAGCCTGGGCAGGCGCAGGATCGTCCCGAACGTCAGTCCCAACAAGACCTGGGCGGGTTTCCTCGGAGGCGTTGCGACCACGACGCTGCTGGCCTGGCTGATCGCACCCTGGCTGACGCCGCTGACGGAGATTGAGTCGTTGTTGGCGGGGCTTTTGATCGGGATTTGCGGTTTCGTCGGCGACGTGGTCATCTCGGCGCTGAAGCGCGACATCGGCGTCAAGGACAGCGGCAGTTTGCTGCCCGGTCACGGCGGCATCCTCGATCGGTTGGACAGCCTCACCTACACCGCTCCGTTATTCTTCCATTTCATCCGTTATCTGCACTACTGATCATGCAGCGCCTGCTCCGCCTGTTATTCGTCCTCTTGGTGGCGCGTCCCGTCACCCTGTTCGTGCTCGGCCTCAATATCCGCAATCGGGAACGGCTGCCGGTGCGCGGCCCGGCGATCGTCGCCGCCAATCACAACAGCCACCTGGATACCCTGGTGCTGTTATCGCTGTTTCCGTTGCGCGATATTCACCGGGTACGTCCCGCCGCAGCGGCCGACTACTTTCTCAGCAAACCCTGGCTCGCATGGTTTTCGCGCAATTTCATCGGCATCGTGCCGGTCACGCGGGGCGGCGGGAACCGCCATCACGATCCCTTGAGCGAATGCCACGAGATACTGGCCCAGGACGGTGTACTCATCATCTTCCCCGAAGGCACCCGGGGCGAGCCGGAAACCATGCAAAAACTGAAGTCCGGCATCGCCCATCTCGCCATGCACTGCCCGCAAGCGACGGTCGTTCCCGTGTTCACGCACGGACTGGGGCGAGCCATGCCCAAGGGCGAGTGCCTGCTGGTGCCGTTTTTCTGCGATATGTTCGTGGGCGAACCGATGCGCTGGACCGGCGACCGGCGCAGCTTCATGGAACTATTGGAGTCGCGGTTCAGGTCCTTGCAATCCCAACTGAATCCGGTAAATCACCTGTACGAAGGCGCCACCAATGCCCCCGAGTCGCACCAATGAGCGCCGCTTTACAGCCACGGCGGAGAATTCCGGCATTTTTGACAGGCTGAGTCCCCATCGCCGGTTCTCGGTCATGCAGCCGTGCCGGCGCTTAGAGCGTTTTCTTCTCGTTCGTACGACAAAACAGGCTCGGCGGAAGTGGTTGGCGCCTTCGGCTGGGGTGAATTGATTCAAGCCTTCGTAGGTCGGCAATCCTTTGCCGACGAAGACGCTCGGCCGGGACGTGGCGTCGGGAAGGGGGGCTTCGGCGCTCCAATCGCAAACGGTCATCCCAGGAGCGCTGGGATGACCGTTTGCGATTGGAATGGATTCCCGACCGACTCGCGAGTGCCCGTATAGCCGACGTAGCCCGGATGAAGCTTGCGGAATCCGGGATGATCGGCGCTTCTACCTCCCCGGATTTCGCTGCATTTCATTCGGGCTGCTCGCTGTATGGGACTCATTCCCGCACGACATGCCATCCCGATTCGCTGGGCCGGAATTTCAGTTGACCGTGCTTGAGCGGAATCACGGCGCTGCCGCTCTCGACCAGCGGCAAATCGGTGGGCAGTTGTTCGAGGTCGGGCGAGAACCATTTCCAGCCGCTCCCGCGCGGCAGCTCGGTGCCGAACTCCAGCGGGTTCTGCAGCCAGACCAGGTCGGGCAAGCGCTGCTGCTCCGGCAGGCTCATATACCACCGTATCCAGCGGCTGTCGCGCGAATATCCCTGCTGCACGTATTCCTCCTGCCATGCGGGCAGTTCCGGCGCGGATTGCATGACGATGACCGTCGGTTCGATCGAGACGATGAAGAAGCGATAGGGCGCCACGCGCTGGGAATAGGTCACGATGGTGTTGCCGTAATCGTCCTGGTGGTGCACGTCGCCGGGCTGCAGCTGTTCATAGACGCTATAGGTTTCGAAGGTGCCCGCTGCGGGCCAGGCATTCATCGCGCGGTGTTTCTCTAGGAAGGCAAAGGCCTTGTTTGCCGTGTCGAGCGGGTACTCCTTGCGCCACGAGTTGGAGCCCCACGCGGGGACGCGGGTGATCCCGTTGTTCCAGTCCCAGGATTTGAGCGAATAGTAGCGTGCCTTGCGGCCGGGCGCCGCCCATGGCAGGTCTGAGTTCGTGGCGATTTCCTTGGCGAAAAAACTATTGAGCACGGCAACCTCGATCCAGGGCAGGGCGGCCAGGAAAACCCCGAGCGCGAGCAGTGCGCCGAGTACCAAAAGTATGATCGTGACGATTTTCATGGGCGCTGCGCCCGCATCCGGCGTGTCATAAGTCAGCAATCGTAGCCCCCTTCCTGTTTCACGGTCACTCCGGGAAAGCCGGCGAGCATTTGCGCGGCGTCGCGGATGGCGCGCGAGCCGTGTCGCCCGTAAACGGACCAGACTCCGAGCTGCAGCATCGCATAGCCGGGCCCCTTGGCCGGCTGCAGGTCGACCCAGGTGGCCTGCACCGGTTGCCCGAGCTCGAACATCACGCTGTCCCGCAAAGTCGAGGCGCACCAGATGCCGTTCGACTCGCTGCTCCAGAGTGCGAAGCTGTGCGGGTTGAGCTTGGCGGCGATATTGGCAGGGGTATCCAGAAGTGTGGGTTGGTACAGGCTGATACGCGCCTGGCGTGCGGCCAGCGCCTGAGGTGTGGCGTCTCCCGTCAGCCAGTACGCGTTCTGCGGCCAATCCAGCACGAAGGTCCGCAACTGCGACGGCCGTTCGGCCATGGCCGTCAGCCGGGCGACGCGAGCACGCCATTCCTCGATATAGGGTTGCGCGGCCAACTGCTCGTTCCAGCTCAACCACAAGGTGCCGGCGGATTGGCCGCCGTCGACTTTACGCAACCCGCCGTAGATCGAGAGACCGACGCTGGTCTCGGGACGTACCCAGCGGGCATAGAACGGCACGCAGTCGGCCGGATCGGCATAGGACGGGATTTCGGAACGGCTCACCTGGTCCGGTGGTCCCAAGCGTTCGGACAGGGGCGCGGCCCAGATTTCGGGCTCGGGCGTTCCGGTCCCTGCGGGCGCCAGCTCGAAATCGACGCTCGTCACCGGGCGATCCGTCGCGGGTGCCTCCAGGTGGACGTTCACCGCCGCAAAGCCGTAAGCGCTCGCGCAGAGCAGCCTGACTTCTTCCGCCCTGTGGCAACCGTGCCCCGGCTGAATGCCGAGCTGCCGGCACGCTTCCTCGAGCGTCGCGCCCCAGGGAACGAACTGATCGCCGATCCCAAAGCCCTTCTGCAGATTCAGCATGTGGATTCCCCCTCCCGTAACGAAAACGATGCGGCGAGTATAGTCAACGGGGCGGGTGTCGGCGTAGCGTGCGCCCCGGCCGTAGTGCGGAATAGGGTATTCCCGCATTCCGCCGATGGAGCCGCTTCCCATGCGGCGGAATACGCGGGTGCGCTGGCATTCTACATGAGCTGAATTTTGAGTGAGGGGATTTCTATGTCCTTGAGGAAGCTCTGAACAAGTGGATTCCGTTCATGTCCCTTCGACAGGCTCAGGACAGGCCTGTCGAAGGGCTTAATCAGAGCTTCCTTAACATGGTAGTCCAGCCGACATTTGGAGCGCGGCGCAAAACGGTCGGCTGGAATGACAAACTAGGCCCTGTGCTCCCGATGTGCCACCGTATCCGATTGGTAAGCCGCTCAACGGCGCCCCTCGCATTTGACCTCTTCCTTGAACTCCTCACGGCTGGCTTCAAGCTTAACCTTTCGGGGGCACCAGCATTGCTAAGAACTTGCGCAAATGGAACACCGCGGAATTCGCGTCCGTGCTGACGGGTTTGTTAGGACTCCCGTTTCGCTTCCCCCCATGGGTACAGCTTCGGGATATACAGTGTCAGCGCCGTTGCGATGACAACAGCAACGACGGTGCCGACAATAAACAGCGTCCAGCTCATTGGCCGGATAGCGCCAAGCGCGACTATCAAGAATAGGATGGGCAGATCAAGAAAATGTGTGAAAGTGGGAATCCCTTCGCCCCGGGCCTTCTCGAGCTCCGGCGTAATCGCGCCCGCCTGCAGGGCCTCTCTGGTGATGCGCCGCAGGCGCATGAAGTAAAAGCGGGTGACCGTATTGCCCTCGACAAACTCGAAGGCGAAGAGCACAACCATTCCGAGCAACCAGGGAACTTGCACGAAATTCCAACCGCCATAGAACTCGATCATCATCCAGGTTCCAGAAGCCAGCAGAAGAAGGGCTCCCGGTACAACCAGTCCATCGTAGAACACTATGGCCAACGCCTGTGCTCAGCCGCTGGCAAACCGCACATCGGTTTACCAGTTGGTTGGAGCGGATTTTTGGGTGCGATGGACCTCAATGAACCACTTCGGCCTGATTCGCCAAAAGTCCGTGCGGACATGGCTTGCAAGCGCCTTCTTGGAGTCCAGCACAACGGGACCACGAGGCCCGCGCCAGAAAACAGCCCAATGCCAGAAAGGCCGACCCTGCTCCAAGTGCCACCTGGTGGAGAGAAGGGCAAGTGTAGGTAAAGACTCCCAAGACTGAAACAGCGACTCATCGGGCGAAGCATCAAGCCCGAACTGCCGCAGAAGCGTGCGAACATGATGCGTTTCTGACCAGAGGCGCCGATCCTCCGCGAAAATGCCGAGACTATTCGCCACAGCCTTCGCCTGTTTGTAAGTGACTCCAACGAGTGCAGCGACGTTCGCGATGCCGCATCCCGTTATCTCCTCCTGAATGACCGGTTTCATAGCAAAACCTTCAGTTTGCGCCCGCCGGTTATGGAAAAGCCCTCGCGTTCATAGAACGCCAGAGTTCTGTCAAATTGTGGCAGGGGAGGGGTTGTTACCTCCAATCGAGTCCAGCCACGTGACGAGCCGAACCCCTTGGCCTGAGATACAAGGCGAAGACCCAATTCATCCGAGCGGTACTCCGGCCGAACGTAAAGTTCGGGAATGGTGCCAAATGCTCCCTCCGCGTAGAGGGCGTAGCTTTCATAAAGGGAAATGAACCCTGCTGGCCTTCCATTTTCGTTGCGAGCGACAAAGACGAAATATTTCTCTTGATTAATGAAGTCCGTCAGCCTAGATGCTGTTTCGGCAAAGTTGAAGTTGAACGCCTGAATTCCGATGGCGTTCGTGATTTCAGCCAGCAATTCGCCAACCATTTCGGCGATTTCCACTGCATCCTTGGCAGTGGCTCTTTGGATGGTGATCTCTGTGCTCATTTCATGACACCCAACGTTCGCCATAACCGGCGTGGTTAGGCGGTTTATCGTTTTGTGCTTTCATGTTGCTAATGCTCGTCTTCGAACTGTGACCATTGCCATTAATGACATACATGCCGCAGCTATAGCTGCGGGAAACAGAACCGTCGTGACCGAGTAACTTTCAAGGGCCAAAATTACGAGGACATTACGGGCCGCGAACAAGGCGAAAAATAGCAATGACTCTGAATGCGGGGAACTATATGCCTTCCTCACCGTTGGTCCAAACCCCAGAATATCTACAGTGGTAAGAATGACGACAGCCCACAGTGGGTCTGATGTAAAGTACCAAAGCGGTAACGAAGACAGCGCCGAAACGAAAAACATCCAATCGGTTCTTGTGATCGTAATGTCCGTGCGCTTCACGTAAGCCAAGACCGCGACAAAAATGGTGATGCTTCCCGAAACCCCGATGGGCCAAGCACCAATTCCACCTTTTCCTTCAAGTTGGGCAAGAAAAACAACGAAGGTTGTCGCGCCCCAAATGACCCAGGAAAAAACATGGGGTCGGGTTGCGCCGCTAACGATTGCGCGGATATAGGGAACAAAGGCCGCAAAAGTGAGAGCAATTGCGACGGCGCTCAAAATCTCTTTATACGGTTGGGTCCCCATGCTTTTATTCGCCTAACGATGCTGTGGAAAAAGCCAGTTTTCGAACATTTTTGCGTCTGTAACTCGTTGATTGGTTGTGGACTGGGTTTTCGAGTAGGGCGTTTTTCTACATTCTCAACGTGAAGCTTGAGGTGCGTGGAAACAGGCGGCAAAGCCGGCTGTCGGAGTGCCTCGCTCGAAGTGAAAGTTAGGGTTATAACTGGCCACAGACTGGACCGTATTCATCCTCATCCTCCATTATGCAGCCAAGCCAAAGACGAAGCGCCTCTGCACGTCTTCCGGTCTGATTCTTCTTACACCAGTTGACTGCGCGGTTTGTCCATTCTGTAGGAGCCATTGTAAGCGCCCCCTGTATTTCACAACTCTTGAGCCAAGCCCTTTGTACGGCCACTATTGCCAGCGCAAAAACGACATGTGCCAATCTCGGTGACATACCTGCCCCCAGTGACCAAGCTCGGCCGCAGCCTTACCGGAGCGAAGCGAAGCGGAATCAAGGCCGTCGACCGAAGCGACCCGTTATGTCTTCCCCTGCGGGAGGCCTTGCACGAACCAATCAAACATTCCGACGGATGTGACGACACCATCAGAGTCTCTGACCTCTACATCGACGGTGATGGACGACCGCCGTTTCTTTTCAAACTGCTCTTTGAATTTTGAAACGGCCTCTTCGGATACGGCTGGGAACGCGAAAATAGCACTGCTTGCCGGCCTTTTGAATTTGACATGGGATTCTCGCAGGACCGGCACAACCTTCCCCGCAAGCTCGGGAAACAGTCGTTGCAGTGCTTCGCCACTGGCTGTCTCGGCAAGCGCGAACTGTGCGCTCGCATGTATCGTGTTCAAGTGGTTTTGCGTTGACGTGCTGAAGGGCAGTTTAAGCGTTCCTTCTTCCGTTCGGCATATCCCGACCTTCTCTATAAAGGGAATTGCAGTAACATCCATGCGTCTTTCCTTTTAAGGTTAAGGCGGGGGGCGCGCCCCTCTTGTCGGAGGGGGGCAATCGACGACGCTCGTGAGGTCCGGAGACTTTGTCCCGACCGCAGGCGAGCGGCCTTACCACGGCGTTCTTCCATCTCGGATTCCCGAATTCACCGCACGGCGTTCTGGTAAGCCGCGAGCATGTTTGGGTCCTCGATTGAGCCGTGATGGTGAAACTGCAGCCACCGTCCTTTCACTCTGCGGAAAATCCGTGTCGTACGGATCGCCAAGTCCAGCCTCATACCATCAACCTCGATCCAGCCTCGCTCTCGGCCCACTACGTAGAACAGATCGCCTGCCTCGTGCAGCGTATAGTCGTAGAACTCGAAATGGTACTGCGAGCGGAACCTGAAGAGACGCTCGTAAACCGAGCGAATCTCCGGCCAGCCCCGTTTGACGCCGCCCAGGGGGTTGTCCATGACCGCTTCCGCAGACTGGTCCCAGTTTTGGGCCATCAAGTTCAAGTCGCGGTTGTTGATGGCTCGATAGAACTGGGCGAGAACTTGGCGAGGCTGGCCTAAATCACCTAAATCCTCCTGACCGGTAACCGGCGCCTGGGTGGGCTCAATGCGGCCCAAGGGGGTATCTGCCTGTCGTGTCCTTGCCGCCGAGGCATTCGGCGGCAAGGACTTCGCCGATGCCACGGCAGCTATCGAACCTAATGCCGCGAGAACGATCACAAACGTGCGAATCATTCAATGTGTCTCCTAAATTTCACGAGGGACTCCTCCGTTGCTTTTGTCGCCGGCTGAGGTTTGACATGAGAGGCGACCGGGCCGCAGACCGGGGGAAGTCCATTGATGGAAGGCTTAGGTGCCCGGTTTGTCATAGAGAACCATTTGCGTGCAGCGGAAAAGTGCAATGGTCTTGCCTGTCTCTCGGTGAATGACGATTGCATCCCAGAGCTGGGTTGTCTTGCCGAGGTGAACCGCCTTCGCGATACATTCGATCATGCCTTCGCGGGCGGTTCCGACATGATTGGACTTGAGTTCGATCGTCGTGAACCCTATGGCTTCTTCAGGGAGATTGGCGACGCAACCATAGCCTGCCGAGGTATCGGCGAGCGCGACGACGCTTCCTGCATGAAGAAAACCATTCGGTGCCATGAGCGACGCCTTTACCTGGAGTTCAGACCGTACTTCCGCTGGTCCCACATGAGTGACGACGATGCCAAGATAGCCTGGCAAGTTTTGCGCGCCGAGCTTGTTGAAGTGATCCGGGGTAAGCATTGGGCACCTAAGGATGGTGTAGAAGAAACCAGTTTTCGAGCATTTTTGCGTCTGTAACTTGTTGATTGTCTGTGGGCTGAGTTTTCGAGTAGGGCGTTTTTCTGCATTCTCCAGGTTTGGATTCACCGGCACTGCGCGGTGTTATCGCGCAGCATCCGGCGGAATCATGGGTTGGGCTTCTTGTTCTATTTTCCTAGAACGGCCGACTGGTACTCGGCCAATAATGCAGGATCGTCGATAGATCCATGGTGGTGTATCTGGTGCCATTTTCCGCAATCCATTCGGTAAAACCGACTGGTACGGATGGCAAGGTCAACTTGCTTCCCATTAGCGCGGAAATATCCTCTTTCTCGACCGACAGCGCAGAACATGATTCCGGCGTGGTGAATCGTATAGTCGTAGAACTCGACATACACCTCGGCAGGGCCTGCGAAAATTCTTGAATATGCTTCTTCTATCGCTTCCCACCCTCTACGCACTCCGCCAAGGGGATTGGACATTGATGCCTCGTCGGAATTTGCCCAGTTGGCGCTCATGAGTTCCAAGTCTCGGGTATTAAACGCACGGTAAAACTCCTCAAGAGCATTAAGTGGCTTGCCATCGTTTTCCGTAGATTCGAATCCGGTAATCGGATTAGTTGTAAGGTTCATCCCGTATCTCCATTAATGGTTGTATGAGCAACTTTATGGGCAAAAAAATCACGACAACAATCGAGCGGTTTTGCGAAGTTGTGCCACGAGGGCTTTCATTTCAGCTTCGCCCAAATTACCGCACATCCTCCTATATAAAGCATCGCATGTTGCCTCCAGCGCTTCCTTCATGCTCTTGGCCTTGTCGGTAGGAAACACTCGCTGTTCGCGATTGTCTTCAGCCCCAAGTTTTGATCTTTGGACCAACCCCTTTTCCTGTAACGAATCAACAAAACGGGTGATAGTAGATTTCTCGAGCTTTAGCTCACTAGCGATCGCCTTATGGGATATTCCAGGTGACGCCAGCACGAGTCTGAGCAAATAGGCATGCGCAGGCGACAAGCCAAGTTCCTTGAAAGCCTCGTCCCAAATGCGATTCACTGCTCTTGCTAGAGCATTGACATTGAAATACAGACATCTCTCAAACACTGTCGTAGTGTAGAGTATTGTGGTTGTATGTACAACCTTGCGCCCTGCGCATGGCGCCGCGGTTCAGGCGCGCCCGAGCGCCCAGCGCGAGGGCGTCGCCTGGAACCGCTTGTGTACGCCCGACATGGGCATGAACTGATGGGGTGAGAGTCCCCTGTAGGAGTACCTGTAATGCCCATTCTTTGGGCCAATGTAACTACTAGCCGACGGCAAGGGCAACTCCGCGAGGAGTGGTCTGAAGGAAGCCCGAGCGCAAAGGTGCGAGCCGACGAACAGAAACCGCATAGAAGGCTCAGTCTCCGGGTGAGTCAGCACATGATGACGAAACCCGCCGGGTACGGGAGATAGGGTAAATGCGGCGGTTGTGCGCTGAAAGCTCATGTTCTTATTCGGGGAGATCTGTCCGGCGAGCGGCTGGGACAGGTTATGGGAGTCGGACTGAGGTCCAGGGCGAAAGCCTTGGAATAGCCACCGGACCCTACGACCTGTCTTTGGCAGCGCGTCTTGCGGCAACGCAGGGTGTGACCGGGCAGAAGTCAGCAGAGGCCATACTAGCCGCATCGGCCTGGAAGACCGGACGGTGAAGGGCCGAACACAAGAAGACAAGGAGGAGCCGTGAGCGACTCGGTATCGACGATGAACCCGACCGGGGGAGCCGATGTCCGGCGTGGCGTCACGCAGCCAGCCTTGCACGACGATCTGATGGAGCGGGTGTTGGACCGTGCGAACCTGCGACGGGCCTGGAAGCGGGTGAAGGCCAATCGGGGTGCGCCCGGCATGGACGGGATGCGCATCGAGGACTTCGCCGAGTTTGCGCGCTCGCATTGGGCCGAGATTCGCCAGCAACTGGCCGATGGCAGTTATCAACCCCAAGCGGTACGACGGGTGTCGATCCCGAAGCCGGGAGGGGGCGAACGACTGCTGGGTATCCCGACCGTCATGGACCGGGTGATCCAGCAGGCCATCGCGCAAGTATTGACGCCGATCTTCGACCCCGGCTTTTCGGAGTCGAGTTTTGGTTTCCGACCGGGACGCTCCGCCCATGGAGCGTTGAGGCAGGCACAAGGTCATCTTCAGGCCGGCTACCGCATCGCCTGTGACCTGGACTTGGCGAAATTTTTCGACAACGTCCGGCACGATGTCTTGATGGCTCGTGTGGCCCGCAAGGTTGGCGACAAGCGGCTGTTGGCGCTGGTTGGCCGGTATTTGCGGGCGGGTGTTCTGGTCGGCGAGTCCATCCAGGTAACGGCGTTGGGGACGCCGCAAGGCGGACCGCTGTCGCCGTTGCTCGCCAACATCCTGTTGGATGACTTGGACAAGGAACTGGAAGGGCGTGGCCACCGGTTCGTCCGCTATGCGGACGACCTGCTGATCTTGGTCAAAAGTCAGCGGGCCGGCGAGCGGGTGAAGGATAGCGTCACGCGCTTCCTGACCGGCACGCTCAAACTGGTGGTCAACGAGCAGAAGAGCCGGGTGGTCAAAACCGACCAGGCCAAGTTTCTCGGATTCAATTTCCGGGGAACCAAGCTGCGTTGGGGCGACCGGGCATTCGAGGACTTCAAACACAACATCCGGACACTGACCGGGCGTAGCTGGGGTGTCTCGATGGCTCACCGGTTTTACAAGCTCGCCCAGTATATCCGCGGTTGGATGGGCTACTTCGGCATTTCGGACTACTACCGCCCGATCCCCGAACTCGACCACTGGCTTCGACGCCGGGTACGCATGTGCTACTGGAAACAGTGGCGCTACGTGCGTACCAAGGTCAAGAACCTGTTGGGTTTGGGGACGAGCAAGCGCCAGGCAATCCTGACGGCGATCAGCAGCAAGAGCTACTGGCATCTGTCGCGGACGCTGGCGACGCAGACCGGGATGACCAACCAATGGCTGAAGACCCAGGGGCTGATCACTATCCGTGATCTTTGGATGAAGGCCCATGGCTACACCTGACATCGTCGTGTGCTCCCTTTTCGTGAACCGCCCGGTGCGGACCCGCATGCCGTGGTGGTGTGGGGACTGGGGGTTAGAAACCCCTGGTTACCCGATTAGGCCGGATGGTATTTCCAAAATGGCGGTTAATGCTGTTACCAGCCCACCGCCCTATGCGCTGGTATGATCCAGCCATTCTATTTTCCTGCTTTCAGAATTCATATGAACGAGAATTAACCTTCCAATGTGTTTTTTTTCTTCAACGCCGATCTCTTCTAAGACCTTAACTCCATTATGAAAATCATTAAGGAAATCTAAAAACTTATAGATTATTTCTGTGTAATCTGTTGATTTGTTTGGTTTTGGAAGCAAAAGCTTAAACTTATTTCCATCATTTGCTTCCGCATAGATTGATAACGCAAGTGAATACGGATTATTTTTCCTAATTTTTCCTTCGGATGAGGCAATAATAATTGGCTCAATTTTTGGTATAGACATCGTTTTCTGAGTTAATCCAGAAAGCAATTCTTTTAGTTTGTTATAGTGATCCTTTCCAGCTTCTTTAAGAAAACCATCGAAATATGATTTTCCAATATACACCATTGCCGCTGTCGGTAAAAACCACTCAAGCCCGGCATATGGACCTGATATTGGTCGAACCTCGACAACTACATTAAGCTTTTCCTCTTTTAACGAATTTCCAACATCATCAAAAAGATCAGCAGGCAGACTTTCTTCGTAAACAATTGCAATATCTGGTGGTTTCATATTGATTATGCCGTGTAACTGCCTAACGTTAAAGCTCGTGTAGGGCGCATTAGCGTTAGCGTAATGCGCCGAATGGAGCGTTGTCATCCGGCGGAATACGCGAGTACGCTATTCCGCCCTACACGGGATGACAGTCGGACAGTTTCCGGTTTGTTCCAACTTGCCAACATGACGGCTCAATGCATCGAGGCAGGAGAAAGTAATGGAATTCCGCGAATCAATGCGCCTCATCCCAATTAGCCCCGATCCCCACATCCACGACCAAGGGCACCGCAAGCTGCGCCGCGCGGCACATGCGGTTGCCGATTTCGCGGGCGGCTTCGTCGACATAATCCTCCGCCACTTCGAATACCAATTCGTCGTGTACCTGCATGATCATGCATACCGGAGCGCGGGATTCCTGAATCCAGGCGTCCACGGCGATCATCGCGCGCTTGATGATGTCCGCCGCGGTACCCTGCATCGGGGCGTTGATGGCGGTGCGTTCGGCGTATTGGCGGCGCTGGGCGTTGCGGGATTGGATCTCGGGGATGTATAGCCGCCGGCCGAACAGGGTTTCCACGTAGCCTTTCTCCCGCGCCATGTCGCGGGTTGTTTCCATGTAGCCTTTGACGTCGGGATAGCGGGCGAAATAAAGGTCGACGTAGCGCTGTGCCATGCTGGTGGGGATGCCGAGCTGTTTCCCCAGGCCAAAGGCGGACATGCCGTAGATGAGGCCGAAATTGATCGCCTTGGCGGAACGGCGCTGGTCGGGCGTGACCTGTTCCGGCGGCACGCCGAATACTTCTGCGGCGGTGAAGCGATGGACGTCGGTATTGTCGTGGAAGGCGGCGCGCAGGCTGGGATCGCCCGAAATATGCGCCATGATCCTGAGCTCGATCTGCGAATAGTCCGCCGCGAGGATCTTGCGGCCGGGCGGTGCGATGAACGCCTGGCGGATGCGGCGGCCTTCCTCGGTGCGCACCGGGATGTTCTGCAGGTTGGGGTCGGAGGACGACAGGCGGCCGGTGGCGGCCACGGCCTGGTGATAGGAGGTATGAACGCGGCCGGTGCGGGGGTTGATTTGCTCCGCGAGCTTGTCGGTGTAGGTCGACTTGAGCTTGCTCATGGAGCGGTAGTCCAGGATCAGTCGCGGCAGCTCATAACTTTCCGCCAATTCCTGTAACACCGATTCGTCGGTGGACGGCTGTCCGGTCGGCGTTTTCTTGACTACCGGGATGTTCAGCTTGTCGTACAGGATGGTCTGGATCTGCTTGGGCGATCCCAGGTTGAACTGGCATCCCGCCGCCTTGCAGGCGTCCTGTTCGATCTCCAGCATGCGCTTTTCGAGCTCGCGGCTTTGCTGGGCCAGCTTGTACACGTCCACCAGCACGCCGGTGCATTCCATGCGGGACAGGACCGGCACCAGCGGAATTTCGACGGTTTCGTATAGCGATTTGAGCGAATCTTCCGCCTCGAGCTTCGGCCAAAGATGGTGGTGAAGCCGCAGGGTGATGTCGGCGTCTTCCGCCGCGTATTCGGTGGCGCTTTCGATGCCGACCTGCTGGAAGGGAATCTGTTTCGCGCCTTTTCCCGCCACGTCTTCGTAGTGGATGGTCCGATGATTGAGATAGAGTTGGGCCAGGGAATCCATGTCGTGCCGGGTGGCCGTACTGTTGAGCACATAGGATTCGAGCATGGTGTCGTGGCGGATGCCGGTCAGCGCGAGGCCGTGATTCGCAAGGACATTGGTATCGTATTTGAGATTTTGTCCGAGCTTCGGGCGGTTCCGGTCTTCCAGCAAAGGCCGGAGTTTTTCCAGAACGTAATCGCGGCTGAGCTGCGCCGGTGCGCCGGGATAATCGTGAGCGACCGGGACGTAGGCCGCTTCGCCCGGTTCCACCGCGAACGACAGTCCCACGACTTCCGCGCGGCTGTAGTCGAGGCTCGTGGTTTCGGTGTCGAAAGCGAAATATTCCGCGGCCTCCAGCTTTTTCAGCCAGCGCTCCAGTTCATCCTCGGTCAGGATCGTTTCGTAGTTACCCTTGGTTGAGGTTTGCTCGATAGGGGCGGCTGGGTTTTCGGCAGTGTTCGAAGCATCCAGTTGCCGGAGCCAGGAATTGAATTCGAGCTGGACCAGCAGCTCCCGAAGGGCGGCTTGATCCGGTTCGGTTCGTTTCAAATCGTCCGGTCCGATCGGCAGATCCACGTCGCACTTGATGGTGGCCAACTGGCGCGACAAGGGAATTTGATCGAGACTGGCGCGAAGATTCTCGCCGACCTTGCCGCCGATCTCGTCGGCATGGGCGAGAATGCCGTCCAGCGAGCCGTATTCATTCAGCCATTTTGACGCCGTTTTCGGTCCCACCTTGGGAATGCCGGGAATATTGTCCGAGGTGTCGCCCACCAGTGCCAGATAATCGACGATGCACTCGGGCGGCACGCCGAACTTGGCTTTTACGCCCTCGACATCCAGGCGGCTGTCGAACATGGTGTTCTCCAGCATCACCCGGTCGTTGACCAGTTGCGCCATGTCCTTGTCGCCGGTGGAAATGACGACCGAAAACCCCTGTTCGACCGCCTTCATCGTGAGTGTGCCGATGACGTCGTCCGCTTCCACGCCGGATTCGATCAGCAAGGGCAGGCCCAGCGCCCGGATAATGGCGTGCAGCGGCTGAATCTGCGCCCTGAGTTCGTCCGGCATCGGCGGCCTATGGGCCTTGTAGTGCTCGAAAAGATCGTCGCGGAAGGTCTTTCCGGGCGCGTCGAACACGACGCCGATATGGCAAGTCTCATACTCTCCGATGAGCTTGCGCAGCATATTGGCAACGCCCAGAACCGCACCGGTCGGTTCGCCCCGTGAGTTGTTCAAGGGCGGCAGAGCGTGAAACGCGCGGTACAGGAACGATGAACCGTCGACGAGGACAAGTTTTTTTTCGGCTGGTTCGGACATGTTTCTTATGGAATAGGGCGGGACGGAAAAATCATTTTAACAGTCCGATGATGGTTACCGGCATGGGGCGGGCAGTTTAGTGTGGGTGAAAAAAGCGGGCTGTCGGCAAAGGGTTGCCGGCTCCCGAGTTCTCCCGTCCCGTTTTGCGCATAAAGAAAGCAAAGCCCTATTCGGATCGCCCCCACCGTAACGGCTTCGCCCCCTCGCTTCGCTCTCCTCGGATGAGGGTGGCAAAAGCCCTCTCCAGCGGGAGAGGGTTGGGTGAGGGGAGTTTAAAAGGTATTGATTCTTTTGATCCCCTCATCCCAACCTTCTCCCGGAGGGGAGAAGGAGTAACATCTTTTGCGACACCCTCAGAGAGCTTTTGGCTTTACTTTCTTGGCTATCGGCAAGCCAGGTTTTGAGTGTTCGCACCGATGTTTTGGCTACAGTCCGCTCCCCAATAGCGCTTCGCCACCTATGGCCGAGTTTCGTTATCGTGGCGGTCCGAAAGGTGGCGGGGGCGGATGTCCCTCGGGCACACAGGCGAAATAGGCGTGGACCTGTTCACAGCGTCCCCGTGACGGTGGCCTGTCCGGAGGATGGAGATTACAGGCCGTCCCCGCCGTCCTGCCTAGACAGGCCTCGATGGCATGGCGAGGCGGCGGGTAGGGAGGATGATCGAAGCGGTGTACGAATTCGGGCTGTCCCGGTTGCCTGTTCTCCGGTCCCCAGGCTTCGGGCGCCCTTTCCGGCGGAAACGGCGGCGGCGCCGGAATAACAGCGGGCTCTTCCCTTGGAGGTGGTGGGGGCGGGACGGGTTCTTTCCACGAGGGCGGAGACAATGGAGCCGCCGCGGGTTTTTCCGCCGGGGCGATGACGGGTTTCTCGCTTGTCGCGGGAGGGTTCTCCGGTCGTCGGGACAGGTCTACCGGCCCGAAAATGACGAGACCCCAAACCAGCAGAGCCGTTCCGAACAGCGCCCACAGCCAGGCGGGAACAGAACGACTGCGCTTCAGCAGTCCGAGATTTCTGCCGCACTTTGCACAGCGGAAATGGCTCGGATTCGCATCCATCGGAACGGATGTTGCCGTTTTGCAGTGAGGGCAGTTCAGACGGGTACGACCCGACGATGGCGGCATTGGCTTTCGCGGAACCGCGGTCGATTCGGACTGTCCGGGGCCATTGGCCGGTACGGGAGGCATGAGCATTGCCCGAAGTTCCGGGATGGTCTGAGGGCGCCGTTCCGGATCGACGGCCAAGGCCATCATGACGGCTTGGCTGAAGCGGGTCGTTATGGATGGAATCCGCTGATGCGGAGGCACCATTTCATCCTTTTTGTACCGGCTGATCGCCTCCTGCGGCTTTACGCCGGTCACCAGATAATAAAGCGTGGCGCCGATGGCGTAGATGTCGGCGGCAGGGGCGAATTCGTGCTTTTCGAGATATTGCTCGAAAGGAGCGAAGCCCGGCGTCAGCATCACGGAGAGCGTCCGGCTTCTTTGCCCGTGCAGGGCGAGTCGGGCGGCGCCGAAATCGAGCAGGATGGGAGTTCCGCCTTTCGTCAGATAGATGTTGGAAGGCTTGATATCCCGGTGGAGAAAGCCTTTTTCATGGACTTCCTTCAAGCCGTCCAAAACGGGAAGCATTAGGGCTGTTGCCGTGGCCTCGTCGAGCTTGCCGCCATTGCGCTTGAGATATTCTTCGAGAGAAATGCCTTCGTAGTAGTCCATCACCAGATAGGCGGTGTTGTTCTGCTGAAAAAACTCCCTGACCCGCACCACGTTGGGATGGCTGAACTTGCACAGGGTTCTTGCCTCCCGCAGAAACTGTTCCAGTCCATAGGCGAATTCCTCGCTGCCATCGAGCGTGTGTGGCGTAACCGTCAGGCTGTTGGCCTCCCGTGCCACCAGGTCGCGGGGCAAATATTCCTTGATCGCCACCGTGGTGTGCAGCACCAAGTCCCAGGCGAGATAGGTCACGCCGAAACCGCCGGGTTTGCCCAGGATGCGTCCGACGAGGAATTTGTTGTTCAGGACGGCCTGATAAGGCAGTGCGAAAGGGCTGCGCCGATGATCCGGCCGATACCCGCAGGCGGGGCAAACCGCGGATTCGCCCTTGTCCTGCATGCAGCCCATGCATAAGTTGCCGAAATTGTCGACAGCCATGTGTTTGCCGACTATGGACGGTGGATTTTTGGCAAAAACACGGGATTTATGCGTTTACCCACGGCCGCGAAAGACAACCGTCCGGTTTCTGCCCGCATTTTTGGCCTGGTATAGCGCGCTGTCCGCACGTTCTATCAGGTTCCGGGAAGAGCAGGTTGCCGCCTCGGCCGGTCCGAAGGAGGCGGCGCCCAAGCTGATGGTAACCTTGATTTCTTCTTCATCCTGGACGATGGCGGCGGTTTCGACCGCGTACCTTAACTTCTCGGCCGTGAATTCTGCTTGCTCGGCATCGCTATCCGGCAGGACGATGGCAAATTCCTCACCCCCGTAGCGGCTGAAAATATCGCTGTTTCGCAGATGGGTTTTCACTGTGTTGGCGACGTGCAGCAGGACCAGGTCACCGGTCTGGTGACCATAGGTATCGTTGATGCGCTTGAAGTGATCGATATCGAACAGAATGATGGCGAATTTCGTCGGAAATAACTGGCTGTAACTGCATTTTTGTTCGAGATAGTCCAGAAAGAATTTTTTATTGAGGATCTGCAGCACGGGATCGAGCATCGCGAGCTTGTGCAATTCCTCGTGGTAAGCGAGTTCCAGGCTGTTGTTGGCGATGAATTTGAAAAGGGTGTTTCCGAAAGTGATCAGATCCTGGTCGCGTAAGACGCATAGCATCTGTTTTTCCATATTGACGAGAGTTCCGTTCTTGCTGTTTTGGTCCTCGATGATGAATTCGGATCCCCGCTTTCTGATGACAGCATGTTTCCGGGATACGGAACTCTCGTCGATTTGGGCGTCTGCGCTTTTGGATCGGCCGATGACCATTTCGTCTTTATTCAGAACGATCCGTTTCCCCACATGGGGACCTCTAATCATGATCAGGCAAGCCACCAACTCGTTTCGGCCGCTTTTTCTTTCGGACCATTGTGTGGCGGATGGCCTCGTTGTTTCATCTGGCGATGTCTCGTTTCCCATATTTTCTCCCGGGAAGATAGCGGACTTTTGCGTCGGCATTTTTTAAAGGATAGGAGTTTATCGGCGGATCGGGCGGGTAACGTTGGTGGGGCCTCGGCTTGCCCGTCCGAAAGCCAAATGTGAAAATACCCAATCCATTCGGATCGGCGCCCGCGATTGATGACCGATACCGGTGTTCCCAGTTGGATTTTAGCCGGAGCGTTATGAACGTTCCGTTTTTTCTTTAGAGAGCCATCGCCTATGAACGAACTCTGGATTGCGCCTTCGATTTTGTCCGCCGATTTTGCCCGCCTCGGCGAGGAAGTGGTAAACGTTCTGAACGCCGGCGCGGACATCGTCCATTTCGACGTGATGGACAACCGTTACGTCCCCAACTTGACCATTGGCCCTCTGGTGTGTGAAGCGCTGCGCAAGCATGGCGTCACCGCGCCCATCGACGTGCATCTGATGGTCAAGCCGGTGGACCGCATCATTCCCGATTTCGCCAAGGCCGGAGCAAGTTACATCACGTTTCATCCGGAAGCTTCCGAACACGTGGACCGTAGTCTTCAGCTGATCAAGGACTCGGGCTGCAAAGCGGGGCTGGTGTTCAACCCGGCAACGCCGCTCAATTATCTGGACCACGTGATGGACAAGCTCGACATGATTCTGCTCATGTCCGTCAACCCCGGTTTCGGCGGCCAGTCTTTCATTCCCTATGTGCTGGACAAACTGCGCGAGACCAAGCGGCGCATCGAGGCCAGCGGGCGCAACATCCGGCTGGAAATCGACGGCGGCGTCAAGGTGGACAATATCCGCGAGATCACCGCGGCCGGGGCCGATACCTTCGTGGCCGGATCGGCCATTTTCGGTGCCGGAAAGGACAGCGATCCGAACCGCTACGACACGGTCGTGCGCGCATTACGCGAGGAAATGGCCAAGGCCAGAGCCATTTGATAATGCTGGATCGCACGCCGGAGCTCATTGCTTTCGACCTGGACGGCACGCTCGTGGACAGTTCGCCGGATCTGGCTGCTGCCGTCGATGCCATGCTGGGCCGGCTGGGCTTGCCGCCGGCCGGGGAATCGCGGGTGAAAGGCTGGATCGGCAACGGCGTCGACATGCTGGTGAAGCGCGCGCTGACCGGAGAAATGTGGCCTCAAGGCGAGCCGGCGCGATTCGCCGAGGCCTTGCCGATGTTCATGGATCTGTACGAGGCGAACGTCTGCAATCGCAGTCGCTTGTTTCCGGGTGTTGCCGAAGGGCTGAAACTGCTCAAGGCGGCGGGTTTCCGCCTGGCGTGCGTCACCAATAAGCATTCGAGGTTCACCCGTCCGCTGCTGGATCGGTTGGGCGTACTGCACGATATGGACTTCGTCGGTTGCGGCGATCAATTCGAAAAGCATAAGCCGGACCCTTATCCCTTGCTGAAGACCGCCGAATTTTTCGCAGTCGAGCCTTCCCGCGGTTTGATGGTCGGCGATTCCGCGAATGACGTGAAAGCCGCGCGGGCGGCTGGGTTCATGGTCGTCTGTGTGCCTTATGGCTATCATGGCGGCAACGGCGTCGAGTGTCTGGAGCCGGATGCCGTCGTTTCGTCCCTGACCGAGTTGCCCGCTTTGTTGAAAAAAGCCGCGTGAGCATCATGCATCGACCTATTCTGAAAGAGCGATGGCGTCACTGAACCGGCCTCAAACGTAAACCGGGTTGGGCCGGAAGGCCTTAACCCGAGGAATGGCTTATTGGGTTACGCTTCGCGAACCCGCCCTATCTCGATGGACAAGACATCATGACGCCCGAACGATTTCAGCAGTACGCCGATCAAGGCTACAACCGCATTCCGCTGGCCCGCGAGGTCCTTGCGGATCTCGATACGCCCCTGAGCGCCTATCTCAAGCTGGCCGACTCGCCTTATTCCTATCTGTTCGAGTCCGTGCACGGGGGCGAGCAGTGGGGGCGTTATTCCATCATCGGTCTTCCGTGCCGCACCGTGATCCGGGTATGCGGTTCGGAAATAATGGTCGAGAGGGACGGACGCATCGTCGAGGCGAATCGCGTCGATAATCCCCTGGACTGGATTCGCCGCTACGGCGCACGCTTCAAAGTTCCGCAGATCGAAGGCTTGCCGCGTTTCACCGGCGGGCTGGTCGGCTATTTCGGCTACGAGACGATTCATTACATCGAACCCCAGTTGCACTGCGAAAAACCCGATCCGATCGGGGTACCGGACATTTTGTTGATGGTGTCCGAGGATGTGCTGGTATTCGATAACCTGTCCGGCAAGCTGCTGGTTCTGACTCATGCCGATCCCTCCGAGGCGAACGCCTACCATCAGGCGCAGGACCGGCTGGAAACGCTGATCCAGGGGCTTCGGCAAAACCGTTTGCCGGCGAATCGGGGGCAGGGGACGCAAAGACGGGTCGATGAAAGCGACTTCGTCTCCGGCTTCACCCAGGAGGGTTTCGAAAACGCGGTGCGAAGGGTGAAGGAATACATCGTCGAAGGGGATGTGATGCAGGTGGTTCTTTCCCAACGCTTGTCGATTCCGTACTCCGCCTCGCCCATGGATTTGTACCGTGCCTTGCGCTGTCTGAATCCCTCGCCTTACATGTTTCACCTGAATCTCGGGGATTTTCACGTCGTCGGTTCTTCGCCGGAAATCCTGGTGCGCGTCGAGGACGAAACCGTTACCGTCCGGCCGATCGCCGGCACCCGGCGGCGCGGCAAGACCCACGAAGAGGATCTGGCCCTGGAGCGGGAGCTTTTGGCCGACCCCAAGGAAATCGCCGAGCACCTGATGCTGATAGATCTCGGCCGCAACGACACCGGGCGGGTGGCGGAGACCGGCAGCGTTCGCGTTACCGACAAGATGATCATCGAACGTTATTCCCACGTCATGCACATCGTATCCAACGTCACCGGCCGTCTGGCCAAGGGCAAGGACGCTTACGACGTGCTGGCCGCGACATTTCCCGCCGGCACCGTCAGCGGCGCGCCCAAGATCAGGGCCATGGAAATCATCGCCGAGCTGGAGCCGGTCAAGCGCGGAGTCTATTCCGGCGCCGTGGGCTACATCGGCTGGTCGGGAAACCTGGATACGGCCATCGCCATCCGCACCGCCGTCATCAGGGACGGCACCCTGCATATCCAGGCGGGAGCGGGCGTGGTGTACGATTCCGTTCCCCGAAACGAGTGGGAGGAAACGCTTAACAAGGGGCGTGCGGTATTTCGTGCGGTCGCCATGGCGGAAGCCGGGATCGAAGGAGGGCGGAGCTTATGAGCGCTCGCGTATTGATGATCGATAACTACGATTCGTTTACTTACAACCTGGTACAGTACCTGGCGGAGTTGGGCGCCGACGTGGAAGTGGTGCGCAACGACCAGATCGACGTCGAGGAAATCGAAACGTTCGCCCCGGACAAGATCGTCATTTCGCCGGGACCGTGCACGCCGAAAGAGGCGGGCATCTCGGTGGACGCCATCCGCCAGTACGCGGGCAAATATCCCATTTTGGGCGTCTGCCTCGGCCATCAGAGCATCGGCTACGCGTTCGGCGGCAATATCATTCACGCCAAGAGCATCATGCACGGCAAATGCTCGATGGTGCATCACCGGAATACGGGGGTATTTCGCGGGTTGAACAATCCGTTCCAGGCGACCCGGTATCATTCCCTGGTCATCGAGCAGGAAACGCTTCCCGAGTGCCTGGAAGTCACCGCCTGGACCGAGGACCGGGACGGCAAGATCGAGGAAATCATGGGCGTCAGGCACAAGCAGCTCGCCATAGAGGGCGTGCAATTCCATCCGGAGTCCATCCTGACGGAGCAGGGCCACGACCTGCTGCGAAATTTTCTGAATCAGTAAGGATTCGCGATGGAAATGCCTGTCGTCCTGCAGACTCTGTTGGATAAGAAAAATCTCGGCGCGTCGCAGATGCGCAAGGTGATGCGCACCATCATGAGCGGCGGCGCCACGCCGGCGCAGATTGGAGCCTTTCTGGTCGCGCTTCGCGCCAAGGGCGAAAGCGTGGAGGAAGTGGTGGCGGCGGCCAAGGTGCTGCGGGAGATGGCCACCAAGGTTCCGGTGAGGGGCGATCATCTCATCGACACCTGCGGCACCGGCGGCGACGCCAACCACACGTTCAACATCAGCACCACGGCGGCATTCGTGGTAGCGGCGGCCGGCGGCAAGGTGGCCAAGCACGGCAATCGCTCGGTTTCCAGCCGTTCGGGCAGCGCCGACGTGCTGGAGGCGGCGGGCATCAATCTCGATTTGACGCCGGACCAGGTCAAGGCCTGTATCGACCGGATCGGCCTGGGATTCCTCTTTGCCCAGCGCCATCACGGCGCCATGAAATACGCCATCGGCCCGCGGCGGGAAATCGGCGTGCGGACCTTGTTCAATCTGCTCGGACCGCTTACCAATCCGGCCGGCGCGCCCAATCAGCTGGTGGGCGTTTTTTCCGACGTCTGGGTGGAGCCGCTCGCGGAAGTGCTGCGGCAGCTCGGCAGCAAGCATGTGCTCGTGGTGCATGCCGAGGACGGGCTGGACGAAATCAGCATCGGCGCGCCCACTCACGTCGCGGAACTCAAGGACGGTCAGATCACGACCTATAGGCTGACGCCGGAACAATTCGGCATAAAGCGCGCGCCCTTGAGGAAACTGACCGTCGATACCGCTGCCGCGAGTCTGAAGATGATGCTGAGCGTGCTCGACAAGGAACCGGGTCCGGCTCGGGACATTACCGTTCTCAACGCGGGCGCGGCGATTTATGCGGCCAATCTGGTGGACAGCCTGGAGGCGGGCGTCGAGCGTGCGAAAGCGGTCATCGACGCCGGTTCTGCCCGACGGAAGCTGGACGCCTTGATCGAATTCAGCCAATCCATAGCCATTCATGAATAATCCCCCCGACATCCTGCAAAAGATTCTGGCCCGCAAAGCGGAAGAAGTTACCGAGCGCCGTTTGCGTACGCCGCTGGAGGAACTCCGGCGACAAGCGGAGGAAGCCGGCGCTCCTCGCGGTTTTGTTCGCGCTCTACGTAGCAAGGTCGACAACGGCGCGGCCGCCGTCATTGCCGAAATCAAGAAGGCTTCGCCCAGCAAGGGCGTGATGCGGCCGGATTTCCGCCCGGCGGACATCGCCCGGAGCTATGCCGATCACGGCGCGGCTTGCCTTTCGGTGCTGACCGACCGGGATTTTTTTCAAGGCTCAGAGGAGTACCTGAAAGAGGCCAGAAGCGTTTGTTCGCTGCCGGTGCTGCGGAAGGATTTCATGATCGATCCGTACCAGGTGTTCGAGGCCCGCGCGATCGGGGCGGACTGCATTCTGCTGATCGCCGCCGCCTTGAATGACGGGGCCATGCAAGAACTCTCGGATGTCGCCGTCGACCTCGGCATGGACGTGCTGGTTGAGGTACACGATGCCTCCGAATTGGAACGCGCCTTGCGCCTAGACCTGCCGCTTGTCGGCATCAACAATCGGAATCTCCGCACCTTCGAGACCCGCCTCGACACGACGCTCGACCTGCTGGAACGGATTCCCCCAGGCCGCTTGGTCGTGACCGAGAGCGGCATTCATACGCCGGAGGACGTATCGCTGATGCGGCGTCACGGCGTCCACACCTTTTTGGTCGGCGAAGCGTTCATGACGGCGGAAGATCCGGGCGTTCGTTTACAGGCCTTGTTTGCTTCAAATTAAGGTGGATTCTGTGCCGCATCGTCCTGGGAGGGTGTCGCAACGGTAGGCCGGGATGACGACCGAATCGCGGCAACCCCGGGGAAATGCTGGGTTTCGTTCATCAACCCAGTCGACGTGTTAAGCTCACGACATTAGCCCTCTCGGAGAGGGCAGGGGTGAGGGTAATCGAAAGATCGCTTTCTTTCCGTAATTTGCAGTAACACGGTTGTTGGACACTCATTCACCGAGCCCACCGAGGCATAGCCTTCATGCTTCCTCATCTCGACGATCTCGCGATTCTGGTTAAAGCGGTAGCCGAGGAAGAATTGCTGCCCCGGTTTGCGGGAACCGAACGCCGGTTCAAACCCGACGGCAGCGTCGTTACCGAAGCCGATTTCGCCGTGCAAAAGCGGCTGACTATTGAATTGCGCGAGCGTTATCCGGAATTTGAACTGCTGGGCGAAGAAATGGACGCTCAGCGGCAACAAGAACTGCTGGCGCAAAACGATAACGGGCTCTGGTGTCTGGATCCCCTGGACGGAACCAGCAACTTCGCCGCAGGTCTGCCTTTTTTCGGTATTTCGCTGGCTTTGCTCATCGAGCGCAAACCGGTCTTGGGGATCGTCTACGATCCTATCCGCAATGAATGCTTCACCGCGCAGCGCGATCATGGCGCCTGGCTGAACGGCGTCCGACTCAGGGTTCGCCCCACGGATCTGCCGCTGCGGCGCAGCTTGGCAGTGGTGGATTTTAAACGCTTGGGGCCGCTGGCGGCGAAGCTGGCCGCCCGTCCCCCATACAGTTCGCAGCGCAATCTAGGTTCGGTGGCTTTGGAGTGGTGCTGGCTCGCAGTCGGCCGATTCCATGTTTATCTGCACGGCAAACAAAAGCTCTGGGACTATGCCGCGGGCGCGCTGATCTTGTCCGAAGCCGGAGGCCATGCGGAGACCCTGCAAGGTGAGCCGATTTTCAGCCCGGAATTGCAGCCCCGTTCGGTGGTCGCTGCCGGCGATGCACGTCTGTTCGAGGAATGGAAGACCTGGCTGGTTGAACAGTCGAGCGGCGTCGATTCTCCCTGATCTTTTTCATGCGGCAGGACTTCCGTTTCCGGCCTGATGTCTCTCGGCCGCAGAGCCGATTGCGAAATCACATTGTCCGTTTATCCCTCGATATGGTCCGATCGTCGCCGTGAGCCGGGATATCGGCGACATGCGGCGTTCGATGCCAGTGATATCCTATCGCAACCTTGAGCATGGAGATGGGGCGGAACGGAAGCCGAGTCGATGCCGATAACGACGCACCGCGAAATCGATGGCCCAGATATGGAGTGGTATGGGCATGTACCTTGCATAAACGGCTATTTTTTGGCCAGACGCGGAGGGGTTAATATCGTGAGTGATGCTGTTCTTGTACGCCAAGGCGCGCCATATTCGGATCGTCCGGTACACGCCGGCGATTTCAATCGCACAAGGGCCTTTAGTCAGCCCATCGCTCAACTGCGCTTGCCGCTGCTCCTTCTTGTCGCCGGTTTTCTTCACGCCTGCGCTTGGTCGCCTTTCCGGCAGGAAGAGCCGAAAGCCCCTCCCGAGCCGCTGGTCGAAAACATCGAGGGCAACCGCTTTGCGTTGGGAAAAGACGACAGTGTCGTCGGACAACTGGCGACGGTGAAGATAGCGGAAGGGGATTCTCTTCCGGACGTGGCTCGACATTTCGGTCTGGGCCTGGAAGGGGTCGGTGAGGCCAATCCCGATATCGATCTATGGGCGCCGCAGCCGGGCAGCCGGGTTATATTGCCGATGCAGTTCACCCTTCCGGATGCTCCACGCAAGGGCATAGTCGTCAATCTCGCCTCTATGCGCCTTTTTTACTTCCCGAAGAAGAAAGGCGGAGAGGTGGTCACCTATCCTGTCGGCATCGGCCGCGAAGGCCGCTCCACGCCGACCGGCGAAATGCTGGTCGAGCGAAAGACCAGTCATCCGACCTGGCACGTTCCGGAGTCCATTCGCAGGGATCACGAGAAGAAAGGCGATCCTCTTCCGGCGGTGGTGTCGCCTGGCCCCGACAATCCCCTGGGCGACTACGCCATGTATCTGAGCCGTCCGAGCTATTTGATTCACGGCACCAACAAACCGTATGGCATCGGACTTCGTGCGAGTAACGGCTGCGTCCGACTTTACCCGGAAAATATCGAAACGCTTTATCGGGAAGTGCCGGTCAAAACGCCCGTGCGCATCGTCAATCAGCCCTATTTGGTGGGGTGGCGCAACGGCGAACTTTATCTGGAGGCCCATAAGCCTCACGAGGAACTCAATGCAAAGCAGCTCAAGAAAAATCTGATGGCCGCGCTCAAGAAAATCGAAAAGAAGCAGGAGCGAAAGCTGGATTGGCCACGCATCGAGCAGATCGTGAGCGAGGCTCGGGGCATTCCGGTACCCATTTTCGAGAACAGCGAAAATCTCGCTCGGCTGGTGAGTCAAGCCGTGGCTCTGAAATATCCCGATGAGCTATACGGTCGGCCGAAAACGCCGGCGATGACCGATAGCGGCTGGTACATCACGGCGCTGGAATCCGGGGACGAATTGAGCGCTCAGCGTTTGGCGGCGGTTCTGAATCATCAGGGACCGCAGATTCCGGCCCGGGTGGTGGCCCTGGAGAACGGACGCTTCAAAGTCATCGCCGGCCCCTTCAAAGACAGCAAGGCGACCAAGGCGGCGGCGAAGCGGATGAAGATCGATCTGGATATCACGGGCGATATCGTGTCGCCGAAAGAGCGCGTGAGTCTCAAATAGCGTTTATCCCCGAGGCGGCATCCGAACGCCGGTAACGGCTGCCGCCTCGTCCCGGCGGCGTCGATCGCCTCGGGCGAGATGGTCCGATTTCAGGTCGTAGGTCGGCAATCCTTTGCCGACGACCCTCGCTAAGTACATTCCGCAAATATTTGCGGAATCTCGACAGATTGGCTTGATTGGCGGGGTTGTCCTGCAGGTTGCCTATGCCGCAAGACTTCCCTGAATGTACTTAGAGCATTTTCATACCGATTGTACGGGCACTCGCGAGTAGGTCGGGAATCCCTTCCAATCGCAAACGGTCGCTTTAGTCGCGACCCTTCCCGACGCCGCCGTTGGGCCAACGGGTTCGTCGGCAAAGGATTGCCGACCTACGACTGTAGCACCCTGTAGGTCGGGAATCCTTTCCCGACGCCATGCTCCGGCCGAGCGTCTTCATCGGCAAAGGATTGCCGAATGCTTGAATCCATTCACCCGAGCCGAAAGCCCAACGACTTCCGCCAAGCCGGTTTTGCCGTACGAGCGAGATAAAAACGCTCTAACTCCAAAGCGCTTTAAATCAAGGAGTCAATTCTTGTAGGGGATTGGGCCGCGAGGCCGTAACCTACCGGGCGAGGTTGCGGAATCGGTGGGTTACGGCACGCGGAGACATCACCGTAATTTTCCGGAATCGGCGCAATGCGTGCCTAACCCACCCTACAAAGGTATCAAAACTCCGGAGCGGCGCGGTAAGTCCAGGTAACGGCCAAATTGCCGAAAAAGCCGTCCCCCAGTTGGACCTGGTCGAATTCGCGGCGGGGATTGGCGAGCACTACGTGCTTGGTGTTCAGATCTTCATAAATCGGCAAGCCGACCGATCCGCGCAGCTTGAAGTTTCCGCCGAAAGCGTTGAGAAAGCGGTAGTCGAAGACGAATGCAAGATTGGTCACGGTGCCGCCGCTGTTCCCGATCTTGTAGCCGCGGTCTTCGCTTTTTTGCGTGTAGCTGGCGTCCATCTCGATGCCCACCATCAGATCGTAGTTTGGAGTGTAGTGGAAGGCCGCGCCGACAGTGGCGACGTCGCCGAAGGCGAAGTGGTTGTCATTTTCCGGGTTGACGGTGTAGAGGGCCGAACCGTGAAACCAGAAATCTTTCCAGCGCTGCGAATAGAGCAGTCCTCCGGTGAAAGTGGCGGTGTCTTTGCCCAGCTGTAGAGCGGGGCCGGTGGAAACGAGCCTTCTCCCGGCCACGGGATCCGTGGTCGCTCCCCGCTCGCCGTCGAACTGTCCCGTCGGCAAGGTGGTGCCGAGCAGAATGGTCCCGAATTTGTCCCAGCGGGTGCTGCGCCAGAAGTTATAGCGTCCTTCCAGGGTAATGTCGCCGATGCCGTTTTCCTCGCCGACGGTTTCCCTGACGCTGGTGGGCGACGTTCTGACTAGCGTCTTGGTTCTACGTTCGAACCAGGGGACGTTGACGAAAAGAGAGAGATTGTCGGTGGGCGAGTAGTTGACGATCAGTGCCTGCTGATGCGCCTGGACTTCTTTCGGAGCCCGCGGCTGGGTCCTGTTGCTGTTGATGAACTCGCTGGGATCGGTACTGTTTGAGCCTGCTTTGACCTGGTCTTTCTGCATGTAGCCGTAGACGGCACCGATGCTGAAGGCTCCCGCTCCCGGTGTCACTGCCGTACGGATACGGAATGGCGCGGTGGTCCCTACCGGCGAGACATCCTGATAGGCGATCCCGAAGTCGATCACGTCACCCCCTTCCTTGGCGGCGAATGCCTCGGCCTCTTCCCGGTTGGCGAAAGCGATATAGTTCGGAACCATATCCGGAATGACGCGGCTGCCGATGACATAAATGGCGTCTTCGGCATCTATCAGCTTGCCGGAGACCCAGTCGTGCACTTTTACCGATTCGAAGGCGGAAAGTCCGCCGGCATCGTCGACCTCGCGCAGCATGCAGGCGACGCCGCAGGTGAATTTTTTCTTGCCGTCCTTGTAAACCAATTCGGCGGCACTCTTTAGGTACTGATCGATGTACATACCACAGACCCGGCAGCTTTCCCGTTCATGGGGCTCCTCGGCCGAGACCGCAAACGATATGAGCAGAAGCTGGCATATCGCCAATGCTGGCCCCAAGCCAAATCTAATGAGTGCCGTCATAAAATCCCCCTTTGTATAGCACTGTGGTCAAAAGCTTTTCGAAAGTGTCGATACTGGCTTCCCCGGTGATCTTCTCCCGCACGATGCCTTTCTCGTCGAGCACCAGGGTCGTCGGCAAGCCGATTACGCCGAACTGCCGGGCCACTTTTCCGTATTCGTCCACCAGCATCGGATAAGTGACGTGATCGAACTTCCGGAACCGCTCGTCCGCCTCGACGGGCAGGCTTTCGTGTATGGCGACCGGCAGGAAACCTTTGTCCTTATATTTTTGATAGAGGGTTTCCAGGGCCAGGACGGTTTCTTTGTTGCAGTGGGAGCAATCCATAGCCCAGAAGCGCACCAGGACCACCTTGCCCCGGATGTCCTTGGGCAGCGTCACGGGATTTCCGTGAAAATCGGTGAGCGCGACGACGGGCGCCATGTCGCCGATCTGCAAGCCCGGCCGTCGACCGTTGCAGGCGCCGAGCGACGCCACGATCGACGCGGCCAATAAAAGTCGAATCCAAAATGTGATCGTCATGAACGCCGGTCCAGCGATTCGATGACGGCCGGGGTCACATCCTGAAAGCGCAAGATCTTGGTGCCCTTGTGGTCCTCCAGAAATTCCTGGGCGGACTCTTGATCCCTGAAGGGCAGCAACTCATGGCCCATGGGGCCCAGCACGTCCGAGCCGATCACGTAAAATGCGGGCTTGGCTTCGATCAGTTCGACTTCGTAATAATCCGTGACGTAAATGGCGACGATTTGGTCCGCCGTTTTCCCCGGTGTGTATTTGGACGTGTCGAAGATATGCTTGAACATATCCTTGGCGCCGTCGTAGAAGTACGAGGTGCCGTCCTTAAAAACGATCTGCGCCACCCACTTCGGATATTTGTAGACGAACATGCCGCAGACCGGGCAGCGGTCTGTCTTCTTGAGCACCGCCTTTCCTGCTGCGTCGGCGACGGAGCCGGCAACGAGCCGCAACACACCCAGTGCCGCCAGGGCGCGCAAACAGTTCCTTCGGGATCGATCGGTCATGAGGGTTACCTTGCTTACATAACGAGATTGGAGATCGCAATTCGATAGGTCACGACGGACGCGAAAGCCGTGTAGGACACGATCGAGGTCAATGCGAGTCTTCTTAGCAGCGATGGTATTGCCGAGCTCAGGCTTGCTATCCCGCGGAACGGGATCAGGACGGCGATGCCCGCGCCGGCGACTACGGCGCTGAACAACAGGATGTATAGCAGATAACCGATGTAGTTATATTCCTCCATGATGATGCAGAACGGACAATGGTGGGTCGGCAATTCGTAGATATAAAGCGAGATGCAGGAAATGATCGCGACTATGGAGACGAAGAAGGCCACTACCGCCAAAGCGGAATAGACATAGCCGCCTTTTCCCCGAAGATAGAAATAATTGCCGGAGAGCAGCGCCGCGGCAATGCTGATATAAAAAGCCCAGAGCGTGGGTAATGCCGGCAGGGCCGCGATTTCCGAGCCGAGTCCCTCGACCCGTTCGCTGCTGAAAAGGGCGCCGCAGCACGAGGTGATGACATTGGCGTCCAGCTTCAGGAAATAAGCCAGTTCCACAATCGTTTCGGCCACGATGAACGGGGCGATGACCGCCAGCAGGAGGTATTTTTTTCTGATAAGGGGGTAGTCGTAAGCCTGGTTGTCGGCGTGGTTCAGCACCAGCCAGAGTCCCGCCAGCAGGAAATTGCCGACCTTCAGGATCAGCGTCGGATAGCCAAAAGCGTTGACGCTCAAGGCGCCCGCGGCGCACATGGCGCCGACGAACAACGGGTAGAGCGTGTCGGCGGTGAACACGTAAAGGAACAGGGAAATCAGCTGCAGCCCGAAGGTATAGGACAGCAGCGTCGAAACCAGATAGGTCCGCCGCTCCAGGGTCAATTGCAATTCGCTGCCGCTTTCGATGTTCCAGTGCCGGTAGATTTGCAGCCCATAATAGGCGGAATAAACCACCATAAGGCTCACCGTCAGCGCGGCGATGATATTGGCGATCACCGCCGGATGCATGATCACGGCGCTTCTCCTTCGAGCCGGCCGTCCCGCAGCCGGACCACCTCGTCGACGACGCTGGCCTGGTACACCAGGGGGTCGTGGCTGGTAATCAGGACCGTTTTGCCGTCTTTTTTGAACGTTTCCACGATTTCGAGGAATCTGTAAGAGAGCTTGGTGTCCAGGTTGGAGGTTGGCTCATCCGCGATGATGACGGACGGGTCGTTGATCAGTGCTCGGACGATGCCCACCCGCTGCGCTTCGCCGCCGGACAGCCACTCGATGCGCGAGTGTGCCTTGCGGGAAAGGTCTAGCCTGTCGAGCAGATGCATCGCGCGCTCCTTGAGCGGCCCATGCCGTTCGCCCAAGGGGTAGGCGGGCAGCATGACGTTTTCCAGTGCAGTGATCCCCTTGATCAGATTGTGCTGTTGGAAGATGAAGCCGAAGGTCTTGCGGCGGATATCGGTCAGAAAGCGTTCCGGCAAGCTGGTGATTTCGCGTCCGCTCAGTTTCACCCGTCCGGCGGTAGGGCGCGACATGCAGCCGATGATGCTGAGCAGGGTGGTCTTCCCCGAGCCGCTGGGGCCGGTCAGAACGGTGACCTTGTTGGAGCTGATGTTGAGGCTGATGCCGTTGAGCGCCGAGTATTCGCTCGGCTTGCCTGTGTTGAATACTTTGCGGACGTCGAAAAGCTCGATCATGAATCACTCTCCCGTATGGCGCATGGCGGCGTCCGGATCGATGGTCGCCGCCCGCCAGGCCGGAACGATGGTGGATACCGTGTAGGGCACCACCGTGAGGAAGAAGAGGGTGGTCAATTGCTCGGCGCTTACGAAAGGCATCAGCTTGAACTGCGGATACAGGGTCGACCAGCCTTTCAAAGCCGGTTCGAACACCAGGGAATGGGTGAAGAATACGTGGATGTAAGCGAGGATCACGCCGGCGAGAAACGCGGTCAGCGAAATCACCGCGCCTTCCCAGAATTTCATGCGGATGATGTCCGAGGTTTCCCAGCCGATGGCCTTGAGTATGCCGATTTCACGCCGTTCCCCGGCGCTGAGCCCGGAGGCCTTGTCCCAGGCGAAGATGACGAATGCCAGGACCGCCGCGGACAGGATCACGATCATCATGCCGCCGCGCCAGTTGAAGATCGAGTCGTAGGTGCGGAGGATCTCGTCCCGTATGATCGGGCGGGAATCGGGAAACAGCCGGGTGATCTTGGCGGCGATCGTGGAAAGCTCCTCGGGATTTCTGACCGAGACCGCCAGATCGGTCACATAGTTCTCGGGGATGCCGAAAAATCTGCGGAAGTCGGGCTCGGTCATCAGGATCAGATCGGAGGAGACAAGTTCCGACGCGGAGGAAAGCGTGTCCTTGATTCTCAAGGGCATTCCTTCGCCGGCATGGGTGCGGAACAGTATGAATTCGCCCTTGCCGGCATTCCGCACCCGGGCGATGCCGTTGCCGATGACGATGTTTCCCGCGCCGATCGTTTCGGCGCCGACGAGAGGCATGGCTTGCTCTTCAGGGCCGTGGCGGTGCTCGTTTTCGGTCACGACCGTGCGCATCGGCTCGGTCTCGGCTTGTTCCGTCGCTGTCGTGGCGGGCGGCACCAGCAAGGTGTAGTTGGCTCCGAAAACAGGGTCGAAATAATAGCCCCAGAGCCGCCCCTCGACTGCCTGCACGCCCCGGATTTTCAGAATTTCGTCCCGATAGCGCAGCGGCATGAGGTCGTGGCGTCCCGCCACGACTTTTTGCACGATCATTTCCGGCGACTCTCGAAGGACGAGGGATGCCTCTTTCTTGATCGCGTGGGTAAAGAACATCACCGAGGCCAGGATGAACACGATCAAGGCGTACAGGATCAAGAGGCCAATATTCTTCACCTTGCGCCGCAGCAGCGACGACAGGGTGAAATCGATGATGTATTTCTGCTTCTCAATCCAACTCTTCATTGATTTTCCGAATGTTTTCCGGTGCGCCCAGGAAGGAGCCGGAAGGGAAATGCTCCAGGGACATGGGATGGTCCTGAAAGGGTGTGCTCAAGTCCGCTTGCGAGAGATGACGCGTGTAGCGGGCCTCGGTAAACAGGCACAGATCGGTGAGATGGAGTGCCTTTACCAAAGCCCGTTTTTCAGTCAATTCCGGCGGATGCGTCCGAGTGGAGATTGCGGCGTGCAGGAGCAACAAACCGAGGACGGCCGATTGCGCTGCGATCGCCGATAAAAAAACGCTCGATTTCCTGGTCATTGTTCTTGTGAATTGTCTTGTGTTTCGGTCTGCGGCGCGTTTTTCCTCAAACTATGCTCTGCCGCTGGGGGGGGGCGAAGAGAAGAGTGTGACCGCTACGCAACAGGTATGCCTAAATGAGGACCTCTTTTCGGTCGGGTTTTTCCGATTTTCATGCGAGTTGATCGCGACGGAAGTGCGGGAAATCCCGCAGCGGTAGTGTAAATCCCACAGTTTTCGGCGATGCGCCGATCACTCGGCAGCTTCGCTCATTCGGGCGGGCGACGGCCGGATTGCTCGTCGCTCGTCCCCTGTTCTGGGCTGGCGGCGTCTTCTTGCACGATGAAGCTGCCGGGAATCATGCCCATCCAACAACTCCAGGGAATCACGCCTGCCTGTTGCGGCGTGAACTCGACGGTTTGCTCGCCTTTTACCACGTCGAATTCGAGCCCCAGAGACGGGACAATGATCCGATGGTTGCAGTAGTTCAGTTCTTTGCCCTGGACGATCCACTTCACGGGAACGCCTTTTTTCAGTACGAACGTGTCCGGTTTAAAACCCCGTTTATTGACCTCCATGCGGATCACCTGGTAATCGCCTGCGGAGGCCGTGAAGTCCTCTTTCTTGGTCAAATTTTCCAGGCGGGTTGCGGCCAAGGTCGCCAAGGTCCGGAAGTCGTAGCCGGAGCCGCTCATGATCAGGCCTCGATTCAGCATGATGAGTCCGAGAGCCATCACCAGAAAGGCGGACGCTTTCAAGAGTCCTCGGGTCGCCTGGGCGGAAATCAGGCTGGTCAGCACCCCGAAGCCGAACAATATCGGCAATGTGCCTAGTCCGAAGACAAAAAGGAGCTTGGAACCTTCGATAAAGCTGCCGGTGGCGGCGGCCATGATGTACATGGCCTGGAGCGGACCGCAGGCGATCATCAGACCGTTCAGCAGGCCGATCAGGAATGGACTTTTGCTTTTTTGCGTCCTGCCGTATACGAAGCGGTTCAAGAATGTCGGTATGCGAATGTGAACGCGCCGGAGGCTCTTGAACCAGTCCAGCATGTTGAGGCCGAACACGATCAGGAAGATGCCGGCCGCGATCGCGGCGATGCCACGGATTTCCGGGGTAAAGGCTATGAACGAACCGAGCAGCCCGAATAGGCCGCCGATCAGGGTATACGATAAGGTCTTGCCGACCCCGTAAAGGACGTGGGAGAGCACCAAGGAACGTTTGCCGGTCGCGGCGGCGCTCGCGGTATAGCCGACAACGAAACCGCCGCACATTCCCACGCAGTGAAAACCGGTGACGAAGCCGATCAGAAACAAGAGGCCATAGCTCATGCTACGATCGAACTCTGGCAGGTGCATGCGCTCGGCGAGCTGATCGCCTTGGATCAGGAGTGCGGCAATAACGGTTAGTGAGAGCAGGGCGACCAGCAATCGTCCGAAGGCGCGGAGCCGCGAAGAACCGCCGGCCGGCGCCGGTGAGCATTGATAACCCTGGCTATCGATGGCTTCGATGATTTTTCGGGGATCGGTTCGAGCGGGGTCGAAGCTGACGGTGGCGGTCCCGGCCGCAAAATCGGCCTTGATATCTTGGACCCCGGAAAGTTGGGCCACCGCTTGCTCGATCGTCGTTTCGCATCCCTGGCAGTGCATGCCGTCGACGCGGAATTTCCGGGTTATCATCGCCATCCAATAGTACCTGCTGGGAAATTTCAGCCCGTTACCCGCGGAGCTCAGTAGGGGTCAATTATATTAGCGGATTTTAATGATGACGTTACAAGAGTGTTTCATCAATGTATCGTTTTCGGGCGAATGAGGAGCCTTGAAACAAGGAACCGCGGTAATGATGGCGTTTCTCGTTTTCGGCAAGGATGAATGGCTGCAAAAACTACGCCTCTCGATGAAGCGTGTTCAAAGCACGGCTCGGATAATAGTTGGCGGGAAACCGCGAAAGGCGTTATGAGTCAGTCTTCACGCTTAAATTCGCCTTCTATCGTGTGCCGGGTTTCGCGTGTCGTCTTTCCGGGAGGGTGGGAAATGCCGCTTTCGAGAATACGTTGCGCGATTCGTTTCCGGGTGGCCGGCAGCAGGCAGAACAATGCCAGCATATCGCTGATGAAGCCGGGTATCAGCAACAGCAAACCCCCGGCGGCTATCAAGCCGCCTTCGATCATCTCGCGGGCCGGCAATTCGCCACGCGCCAAGGCTTGCTGAACCCGGAACCAGGTGGTCCAACCCTGTATTCTCAATAAAAAGCTGCCTAGCGCCGCAGCACCCAGCAACAGGAATAAAGTGGGGAAAAAACCCAGAGAACCGACGAGTTTGATCAGTAAATAAATCTCCAAGACCGGCAAGCTCAACAGCGCGAGCAATAACCATTGACCGATGTTCATTAAGCCCTCATACGTTTAGAATTCCGATTAATCCAGTGCTTTTTGCCATGTCTACCCAATACTGTCTAGTTTTGTGCACTTGTCCGGATGCGAACACCGCGGAGACGTTGGCTAGGGCGGCGGTCGCCGAACGCCTGGTCACCTGCGCCAACATCGTTCCCGGACTGACATCCGTTTATCCTTGGGAAGGCAAGATAGAAACGGCTCAGGAGCATCTCCTCCTGATGAAGACCGAAACGGCTTCTTTGGAAGCATTGGAAGTCTTTGTGCGCGAGAAACACCCGTACGAACTTCCCGAATTCATTGCGGTCTCCATACTGCATGGTTCGACCGCGTACCTCGATTGGATCAGCAGATGGCTGCCCCCCGAAAATTGATGGACCGTCCGGACAGATTGCTTCCGGACAGAGTCCGCATCCCCGACCTTCTTCCTACTGAGTGATTTTGTTATGCCGCAGTTCCCCGACAAAGGTATCTACACAGATCGTCACCCCGGCAGGGAGTGCCGGGGTCCAGGCGCCAAGGATGGCAAAGGCCTTTCACATCCCTGTGTTCTGGATTCCGGCAATCCATGCCGGAATGACGGCTTTGCAAACGTGTGCATATACCTTTGGTTCCGCGAGTGGGTTTTTGGGTTGTTGTTTGTCTTTTTGCCGGCCTGGACAGGTACGGTTTGGGCCATCAGCAGCGAAGAGCTTCTGCCACCCGAACAGGCTTTCCGGGCATCGGCAAAGATCGAGGGCGATGAGGCCTTGGTCGGATTCGACATCGCGGACGGCTATTATCTGTACCGGCAAAAATTCAAGTTCGCGTCCAAGACTTCGGGCGTCGATTTGGGCGAGCCGGTTTTTCCGAAGGGAGAAACCAAACACGACGAATTTTTCGGCGAGATGGAGATTTATCGCGGGCACGTCGATATCCGTCTTCCGTTGATGCGGAGCGGCGGCACCGCCGATGCACTGGCTCTCGACGTAACCTCGCAGGGCTGTGCCGATGCCGGAGTATGCTATCCGCCGTACAAGCGGACGGTGAACGTGGCGTGGCCTCCGACTGGCGCAGGCGGTGCCAAGACCGATTCGCTCGGAAAATTGGCCGAAGCCTTCAAATCGCTGGGCGTGAAAACCCAGCCCGTCGATTTGCTGCCCCCGGACGAGGCGTTCCGTTTCTTCGCCGAGGTCAAGGATGCCGGTACGCTGTGGGTCAGCTGGCAGATTGCCGACGGGTATTATCTTTACCGGGAAAAATTCAAGCTGGCCTTGCTCGGCGAGAGCGGGGTAAAGCTCGGGAGCTATGAGATTCCGCACGGCGAACCCAAGCACGACGAAGAGTTCGGGGCGGTGGAGGTATTCCATCGGGAAGTCGGTTTTGCCGTTCCGCTGTCGCGTGCCGCTGGCAAGCCGGTCAATATTCAGTTGCAGGCGAATTATCAGGGCTGCGCGGAGAAGGGTGTGTGCTACCCGCCGATGCAGAAAACCGCGAGCCTGGATTTGCCGGCCGGTGGTACCGGAAAAATCGCGTCGGTAGCAAATCCTGCCGAGCCGGTATCGGAGCAGGACCGAATCGCCTTCGCGCTGCAAAGCGATTCCCCCTGGGCGACGGTTCTCAGTTTTCTCGGGTTCGGGCTGCTGCTGGCGTTCACGCCCTGTATTTTTCCGATGATCCCGATTCTGTCGGGCATCATCGTCGGGAATGGCCACACGATCACGACCGGCCGGGCTTTCATGTTGTCCCTCAGCTACGTATTGGCTTCGGCGTTTGCTTATACCGTCTTCGGCGTTTTGGCCGGGCTGTTCGGCAGCAATCTTCAGATTCTGTTTCAAAAGCCCGAAGTCATCGTGGCATTCAGCGCTTTGTTCGTGCTGCTGGCCTTGTCGATGTTCGGCGTTTATACGCTGCAAATGCCCGAATTTATCCAATCCCGCGTGGTTTCCATCAGCAATCAGCAACGCGGCGGCACTCTGACTGGAGCGGCGATCATGGGCGCACTTTCCGCCTTGATCGTCGGGCCGTGCGTGGCGGCGCCCCTGGCCGGCGCGCTAATCTATATCGGCCAGACCGGCGATGCGGTGCTTGGCGGGCTGGCTTTGTTCGCGCTGGGCTTGGGTATGGGTATCCCCTTGCTGGCCATTGGCGCATCGGCAGGCAAGTTGCTGCCCAAGGCCGGGACCTGGATGAACGCGGTGAAGGCCGCTTTCGGCGTGGGTCTTTTGGCGATCGCGGTTTGGCTGCTCGAACGTATTTTGCCCGCCGCCGTATCCATGTTCCTTTGGGCACTGCTGCTGATCATTCCGGCCATTTACCTCGGCGCCCTGGATGCCTTGCCTCATCCGGCCTCCGGATGGCGCAGACTGTGGAAGGGCGTGGGCATCGTCATGCTCACGTACGGGGTGCTGCTGTTGATCGGCGTTGCCTCGGACAGTACCGACCCGCTACAGCCGTTGCGCGGGATCTATGCGACGACCGCCAAGGCGTCGCCGCAGTCGATCGCGTTCCGAAAGGTCAGGACCATTGACGACCTGAATCAGCAGGTGGCGGCGGCCGAGGTCGCCGGAAAGTGGGTCATGCTGGATTTCTATGCCGATTGGTGCATCTCCTGTAAGGAAATGGAGCGCTATACCTTCGCCGATCCCAAAGTACAGAATGCGCTCAGCAACGTGGTATTGCTGCAGGCCGATGTCACGCAAAATTCCGCGGACGATCAGGCGCTCTTGCAACGCTTTGGTCTCATCGGTCCGCCGGCGACGTTGTTCTTCGGACCTGATCGGGAGGAGCGGAAATCGTTCCGCGTGGTCGGCTATATGAATGCGGATGAATTTTTGGGACATTTGCAAAGGGCGTTGCAGTGAAATCGACAAAGTTTCTCTACGGATTGCTCGCATTGGCCGCGCTTCTTCTCGGCATTCTCGCCCAAAGCTGGCTGAGCGGAGAGTCGACAGCCCCGAGGAATGGGGCGCCTCCGGAGCCTGTGACGCTCAGGGATCTCGATGGCAATCCGCACGATATCGCCGAATTGAAAGGCAAGATCGTCGTACTCAACTTCTGGGCGACCTGGTGCGCCCCCTGCCGGGAGGAGATGCCGGAGTTCGTCCGATTGCAGACGGAATTGGGCGACAAGGGCGTCCAGTTCGTCGGCATTGCCATAGACGAATCGGAAGCCGTGCAGGACTTCTTAAGAGAGACGCCGGTCAACTATCCGATATGGCTGGGTGACGAACGTGCCGCCGCCTGGGCGGAGAGTCTCGGAAACCGGCTTAACGTCTTGCCGTTCTCCGCCGTTTTCGACCGTGCCGGCCAGCAGGTGGACGCCCATACGGGGCCATTCTCGAGAGAGCAGCTCATGAAGGTTCTCGAAGCGCTGCTTCATTGACCTTTCCGCCAAAACGCGCTAACTGCGTCGAATGTAAGCGAAATCCTTCATTTGTGGACAGATTTTGCGCATTTCGGCAAAATAGCCGCGGTTTTTCGGCTTCTGCGGTAATCGGAAACGGGGCTGCTCTCGTAATATGGCAAACATCCTTGTGCTCAACGGCCCGAATCTCAATTTGCTTGGGTTTCGCGAGCCGGGGTTATACGGCAGTCAAACGCTTGGCGACATCGAGTCTGCACTGGACTCCAAGGCGCAAGCGCTGGGTTGCCATCTGGATTTTTTCCAGAGCAATGCCGAGCACGAGCTTATAGACCGTATCCACCAGGCGTTCAGGGAATCCATCGACTTCATACTCATCAATCCGGGAGCTTACACGCATACCAGTATCGCGCTTCGAGATGCGTTTCTTGCAACCCGCATTCCTTTCATTGAAGTCCATTTATCCAACGTTCACGCGCGGGAGCCTTTCCGCAAACACTCATATTTATCCGATATCGCCAAAGGCGTTATTTGCGGATTCGGCGCGCTCGGTTATGAGCTCGCCTTGACTGCCGCCATACACATCCTAAAAACAGGCTAAAACATGGATATTAGAAAAATAAAAAAGCTCATCGAAATGATCGAAGAGTCGGGCATTGCCGAAATCGAGATTCGCGAAGGGGAGGAATCGGTACGCATTAGTCGGTACAGCAGTACGGCGCCGCAACCGGTGCAGGTATTGCAGGCTGCTGCGCCGGCCGTTGCGCCACAGCCGACCGCAGCGCCTCAGTCGGCCGAGGCGACGGCGGATAAACTGACCGGGCACATCGTCCGATCGCCCATGGTGGGAACCTTTTACCGTTCGCCCTCGCCAGGAGCGAAGGCTTTCGTCGAGGTCGGCCAGCGCGTGGAAGTAGGCGATACGCTCTGCATCATCGAGGCGATGAAGATTCTGAATCAGATCGAGGCGGACAAAGCCGGTGTGATCGCAAAGGTGCTGGTGGAAAACGCCCAACCGGTGGAATACAACCAGCCCTTGTTCGTCATCGAGTAACGGCTTATCGCTGTTGCTTCTAATTCGGCCCATCCACCAGGTGTCAGTTCATGCTCGGTAAAGTTCTCATCGCCAACAGGGGCGAGATCGCCCTGCGCATTCTTCGTGCTTGCCGCGAACTCGGTATCAAAGCCGTGGCCGTGCATTCCGAGGCCGACCGCGACCTAAAGCACGTGCGGCTCGCCGACGAGTCCGTGTGCATCGGTCCTGCGCCGTCGAAGGAAAGCTATCTCAACATTCCGGCTATCATCAGCTCCGCCGAAGTCACCGATTCGGTGGCTATCCATCCCGGTTACGGGTTTTTGTCGGAGAACGCCGACTTCGCGGAAAAAGTGATCCAAAGCGGTTTCATTTTCATCGGCCCTCGTCCGGAGACCATCCGGCTCATGGGGGACAAGGTGTCTGCCATCGAGGCCATGAAAAAGGCCGGTATTCCGTGTTTGCCCGGCTCGGATGGCCCTTTGAGCGAAAATCACGACGAAAACCTGAAAGTCGCCCGCCGAATCGGTTTTCCGGTCATCATCAAGGCGGCGGGCGGCGGTGGAGGACGCGGCATGCGGGTCGTCCACAGCGAGGCGAATCTTCCGAGCGCCATCACGCTGACTCGAGGGGAGGCCGCGGCGGCATTCGGCAACGACATGGTCTATATGGAGAAGTTCCTGGAAAATCCGCGGCATATCGAGGTCCAAGTGATTGCCGACGGACACGGGAATGTGGTTCATCTGGGCGAGCGCGATTGCTCCACTCAGCGTCGGCATCAGAAAGTCGTCGAAGAGGCGCCGGCGCCCGGCATTACCGAGGAGCAGCGTCGCCAAATCGGTGAGCGTTGCGTCAGAGCCTGTCAGGAAATCGGCTATCTGGGCGCCGGAACCTTCGAGTTTCTTTACCAGGACGGCCAGTTTTATTTCATCGAGATGAATACCCGGGTACAGGTGGAACATCCGGTGACGGAAATGGTGACGGGCTTCGATATCGTCAAGGAGCAGCTTCGCATTGCCGCCGGCGAGGTATTGGCGATCAGGCAGGAGGATGTTCAGATGCGGGGCCATGCCATTGAGTGCCGGATCAACGCCGAGGATCCGCAAAGTTTTATCCCGAGCCCCGGCGTGATCGAGCAGTTCCATATGCCCGGAGGTCCTGGAATCCGGGTCGAAACGCATATCTATAACGGCTATCGGGTACCGCCTTATTACGACTCGATGATCGGCAAGCTCATCGCCCACGGCGAGACCCGGAGCGGGGCTATCGCGCGTGCCCGCATGGCGCTTCAGGAAATGGTCATCGGCGGTATCAAGTGCAATATTCCTTTGTTGCTCGATATCATCAACGATGCGGCTTTTAATGCCGGCGGGCAGAATATCCATTATTTGGAGCAGAAGCTCGGATTGAAACACTGATGTGGCGTCAGCTGGCGATTACGGTCGATGAGTCTTTGGCGGAGCCGGTTTCCGATCTTTTGTCGAATCTCGGCGCCGTTTCCGTCAGCTTCGAAGATGCCGGCGACCAGCCTCTGTTCGAACCCAGGCCGGGGGAGACGCCGGTTTGGCGGCAGACTAAAGTGATCGGGTTATTCGATGCCGACGCCAATACCAATCGCATACGGAACTCGGTCGCGAACCAATTCGGCGAGCGAGTACTTCAATATCAGCTCGAGGATTTGGAAGACCGTGTATGGGAGAGAGCGTGGCTGGATCATTTTCAGCCGATGCGCTTCGGCCAGAGGCTCTGGATTTGCCCGACCGGCTTCGAGCCGCCGGAACCCGTGGCCGTCAACGTAGTGCTCGACCCCGGCTTGGCTTTCGGAACCGGCACTCATCCCACGACAGCGCTTTGCCTCGAATGGCTGGACGGCCAGGATCTCGCAGGCAAGACCGTGATCGATTACGGCTGCGGATCGGGAGTTCTGGCTGTGGCTGCATTGAAGCTGGGTGCGGCGAAAGCCTATGGCGTGGATATCGATCCCCAGGCGCTCACCGCCTCGGACGAAAACGCGCGCAAGAATGGCGTGGAGGACAGGTTGGCCCTCGGGTATCCGCGCGAGCTTGCCGCTGTCCGCGCTGATGTGCTGGTCGCCAACATTTTGGCTACGCCTTTGATCGAACTGGCGGCGGAAATCAGCGAAAAAGTCCGGCCCGGCGGGAGTTTGGCATTGTCCGGTATTTTGGCGACGCAGGTCGAAAACGTCCGCGCGGCCTACGCGTCGCAGTTCGATTTCTCTCCCCCCGTGGTTCGCGAGGAATGGGCATTGCTTACCGGCGCCAAGCTTCGAGGTTGAATCGTGTTTACCCGCTGTCCCGAGTGTAAGACCGCATACCGCATCAGCGTCGGCCAATTACGGGCTGGACGCGGAGAAGCGCTTTGCGACCGCTGCCATATCGTTTTCAACGTCTTAGTATCCTTGGGGCAAGCCGTGAAGGATGCGGTTCCGGAGGACACGCCTCAAGCCAGACCTCCGGTTTTGGGAGATCGAGAAGCGGTCCTCCTCCGAAAATTCGAGCGGGAGCTGTCCGAGGAGTCGGGTGGCGAGCAATCGGGGACCGAGCACAAAAGCAAGGCGTTTGACGGGGAAGCTCGGGCAGGCCATGGCAAAGGAAAGTCCGGTCCGTCCTCGGTAACGCCGGGTGCTTTGTGGGGGCTGGGCGTGTTCGGGCTGCTGGGTCTCCTGATTGCTCAACTGGTCATTTTCGAAGGAGACAGAATAGTACAGAGCGCACGACTGCGTCCCTGGCTGGACATGGCCTGCAAGACGATCGACTGTTCTTTGCCGCCCTATAAAGACGTGCGCCGCATCCAGATTTTCGATCGCGCCTTGCGGCCGGACTCGACCCGCGATGACGCACTGGAATTCCAACTCGTCTTTGCGAATCAGTCCAACTTGCCGCAAATGCTCCCCAATCTGAAGCTGGTTCTCACCGAACTCAACGGAAGCCCGGTGGCGGAGCGGATATTCACGCCTGCGGAATATCTTCCCGAAGGGGAAAAAACCTCGCTGATGCCTGTCGGCAAACCGTTTGAAATTCGCTTGCTATTGGCCAAACCCACTAACGACGTGGGCGGCTTCACGTTCGAACTGCTCTGATCCGGGTCTTTCATGCTTTCCGATAGCGAAATAGCTATCGGACGTCAAATCAGCTGCAAGAATGCGCACAGGCAAACGGGTGAGTCGAGCCCGAGCCTTGCTGTTGATGGGCGAGGCCGCCTGCCTGGAAATGAAAAGAAATCGGCACTCCGCTAAATTTCGGGCAGGCGGCATTAAATGGGCTTATTTCAGCCGCTTGGCTAGCATCCTCTTGAAACACGGACCTCGGAATGCGAGCCCGAGTCTTTAGATTTTGCGGGAACGTCTTGAGATCAGGCCCAGCCCGGCGATGGCCGAGCCGAACAGCCAGACCGCGCCGGGAACCGGAACGGGCGACGGCGCTACTCCCGGGCCGTCGCCGCCGCCGAAATAGCCGCTCGTGATCTCGCCGTTCTGGTTGCCGTTCATGGCCGGTTCGGGGCCTGAAAAGTCCGTCACGTGGGCGGCGTACCAAGCGTTTCCTTGGTCCGCAGTTCCGGTAGAGGGGGCGTGGTAGGAGTCGGGCGTATCGCCGTTGATGTCGGTGATGCTAAAGCTGAGCGGCTCCTGGCGGTTACTCCCGGTGCCCGACACGACTACGTCGAATCTGCCGAATCCGTTTAGTGTCCGGTTGAAATCGACGTTCCAGCCGGCGGGTAAACCGGTGATATTGTCCGATTCCAAGCTGGTTCCGTTTGCCAGATTGAACCCGAACGATTGGATGCCGAAATTGGATAATTCCTTGTCCGCAAATGACTGGCCCGGATCATTCAGTGCATCGACGTCAAAGGTAACATCGTTCCCCGATGTGCCCACATTCACCGTCAAGTAATTCGTCCCGTCGGTAAAGGGGGCTTGGTCGATGTTCGTTTGATCCAGGAAATAGGATGCTGCCTGGGATTGGCCCGTCACGGCCAATGCCGCTCCCAAATAAAGCGGTGCGAGTCTCATGATTCTCTCCTTGAAAATCCAGTTTGGCCAATTCGGTCGGCGGATACAAACCGGGTCTATCCGGACTATCCCTGATCCCGGTTACGAGCGTGAGCCCGTAACGGTGTTGACGCACTTGAATCGCCAGAGTTCCCGATTGTGAGCAAGGTTTTACGTTCCGTCTCACGTTTGCGACGGATGCCTTCGAAGCATTTGAGAGAGCGGGAAGCCGGTTTCGACGGTTGAAGTTGTATTCCGAGGGAGGAGGCGACGGAACGAAGGCGAAGCGATTGGGCGGTGTGCGCCGTTTGAGACAACAGCCGATTCGCGTCCGAATCGGGCAAATCTTCCTTGGAGCGCCGAAAGTTCTTGGCTTATTCTATCCGGCGACCGTGGGGCATTCCTTTGTGTCAGGGCTCCAAACGTTGGTCATTTAGTATAAGTAAGTCTTATTACAGTAATCATAACAACTGAATTTTTTTTATGAACGGAACGGCTTATAGTTCCTCGCTGTGAAAGGACAATACGATTTGCGGTCCAAGTAGGACCAGAAAAACATTCCTGAGAACAATCCACAGATGTGGTAGGAGGAAAGTATGGCTGTAAAGACCTATAGCGCGGGCGTAAAAGAATACCGCGAGACCTACTGGATGCCGGATTACACCCCGGCGGATACCGATATCTTGGCTGTATTCAAAATTACGCCTCAGCCTGGCGTGCCTCGCGAGGAAGCGGCAGCGGCAGTCGCCGCAGAATCGTCCACCGGCACCTGGACTACGGTTTGGACCGACCTTCTGACCGATCTCGACTATTACAAAGGCCGCGCCTACCGCATCGAAGACGTTCCGGGCAGCGACGAGCAGTTCTATGCCTTCATCGCTTATCCGATCGATCTGTTCGAGGAAGGGTCGGTGGTAAACGTTTTCACTTCTCTGGTCGGCAACGTGTTCGGCTTCAAGGCCGTCCGCGGATTGCGCCTGGAAGACGTGCGCTTCCCGATTGCTTATGTGATGACCTGCGGCGGTCCGCCCCACGGCATTCAGGTCGAGCGCGACATCATGAATAAGTACGGCCGTCCGCTCTTGGGCTGCACCATCAAGCCGAAACTGGGGCTGTCCGCGAAGAACTACGGACGCGCGGTTTACGAGTGCCTGCGCGGCGGCCTGGACTTCACCAAGGATGACGAGAACGTAAACAGCCAGCCGTTCATGCGCTGGAAGCAACGCTTCGATTTCGTCATGGAAGCCATCCATAAGGCGGAGCGCGAAACGGGGGAACGCAAGGGCCATTACCTGAACGTGACCGCGCCGACCCCGGAAGAAATGTACAAGCGTGCGGAATACGCCAAGGAAATCGGTGCGCCCATCATCATGCACGACTACATTACCGGAGGGTTCTGCGCCAATACGGGTCTTGCCAACTGGTGCCGCGACAACGGCGTTCTCCTGCATATCCACCGTGCCATGCACGCCGTGATCGACCGCAACCCGAATCATGGCATCCATTTCCGTGTGTTGACCAAGATTCTGAGACTATCGGGCGGCGATCACCTGCACACCGGCACCGTCGTCGGCAAGCTGGAAGGCGATCGGGCGTCCACCTTGGGCTGGATCGATCTGCTTCGCGAGCGCTACATCAAGGAGGATCGCTCTAGAGGCATCTTCTTCGATCAGGATTGGGGCGCCATGCCGGGAGCGTTCGCCGTCGCTTCGGGCGGTATCCATGTCTGGCACATGCCGGCGCTGTTGTCGATTTTCGGCGATGACGCCGTGTTCCAGTTCGGCGGCGGTACTCTCGGCCATCCGTGGGGCAACGCGGCGGGCGCCGCAGCCAACCGCGTTGCTCTGGAAGCTTGCGTCGAAGCCCGCAACCAGGGCCGTCAGCTCGAGAAAGAAGGCAAGGAGATTCTGACATCTGCGGCCAAGGACAGCCCCGAGCTCAAGGCTGCATTGGAAACCTGGAAGGAAATCAAGTTCGAGTTCGATACGGTTGACAAACTCGACGTGGCGCACAAGTAATCGCCCGGACAGTCCGACTGATTTGAAACGATACCGTTGACGAACCGAACGTCGCTAGAAGGCAGTCCTCTCCGAAACGGGAGGGGACTGCGCGAGCGATAAATGAACGAGGATTGGAACAACCATGAGCGAAATGCAAGATTACAAATCCAGCCTGGCCGATGTTTCGAGCCGCAAATTCGAAACCTTCTCCTATCTGCCGTCGATGGACGCCGCCCAGATTCGGAAACAAGTGGAATACATCGTCAGCAAGGGCTGGAATCCGGCCATCGAGCATACCGAACCGGAGAACGCCTTCGACCACTACTGGTATATGTGGAAGTTGCCGATGTTCGGCGAAACCGATGTGGACCGTATTCTGGCGGAAGCGGAGGCCTGTCATAAGGCGCATCCGAACAACCATGTGCGGTTGGTCGGCTACGACAACTTCAAGCAGTCGCAAGGCGCTGCCATGGTGATTTACCGGGGGCCGATCAAAGCCTAGGCGCAGCCAGGCTTAGGTTCGAAAGCCCCGTTCTGTCAATGCAGGCCGGGGCTTTTTTTCAGACGGCGATTCTCTTCTACTTGTTGAATTAAGGTATGAATTCAACCGAGCGGCTCACTCAAACCCTTACGCTCAAGGACGGGCGCAAGCTTGGCTTCGCCGAAGTCGGCGATTTCTCCGGAACCCCGGTCGTTTACTGCCACGGGTTTCCGGCGTCCCGGCTGGAGAGCGTGCTCATCGCGCAGGCGGCCGAACGTCAGCAGGCGCGCATTATCGCCCCGGATCGCCCCGGCTATGGGCTATCGGATTGGAAGTCCGAGCGGACTATCGCGGACTGGGCGGACGATGTCGCGCAATTGGCTGATCACCTCGGTATCGAACGATTCTCGGTGCTGGGTACGTCCGGCGGGGGGCCTTACGGACTCGCGCTGGCCGCGCAGTTGCCGGACCGGGTAAAGGCGGTCGGCATCGTCTGCGGTCTCGGACAGTTGCACGGCACGGAAGCGATGCAGGCGATGCGCTGGCCGGCGCGCTTCGGATTCGGTGCGGCCCGCAAAGCGCACTGGCTGCTGCATTTGATTTACGGGAATGTACTCGGACCCTTGATTTACCGAGAGCCGGAAACGGCACTGTCGCTTTTGACCGTAGGCAGTCCGGCTTCCGACCGGACGACCTTGAGACGCCCCGAAGTTCGATCGGCCTTGTGCGCTTCGGTCCGGGAAGCTTTGCGTCCGGGTACGAAGGGTGCCCTACAGGAGATGGTTTTGTATGCCCACGATTGGGGATTCGACCTTGCCCGGATCCGGATGCCGATTACGTTCTGGCATGGCGAAGCGGATGTGACCGTGCCCTTATCCCACACCCTAGCGCTCGCCGAATCATTCCCGCAGGCGAAAGTTCACACCTTTCCGGGCGAGGGCCATTTCTCGCTGCCGATAGACCGTGCGGACGAAATTATCGAAACGCTGATCGAGTCGATAAAACGTTGAAGTCCGTGAAGAGGATCAAGCGATGACTATTTCCGAACAGTATTTTATTGAAGAACAACCTTATTACCGGCCAGTCGCCAACGAGGTCGAGCTATTCGCGGCCGCCTATGCCGCGCGGATGCCGGTCATGCTGAAAGGCCCGACCGGTTGCGGCAAGACGCGTTTCGTCGAGTTCATGGCGTGGAAGTTGAAACGGCCGTTGATCACCGTCGCTTGCAACGAGGACATGACGGCCTCGGACCTGGTCGGACGTTTCCTGCTCGACGCCACCGGCACGCGGTGGCAGGACGGGCCATTGACCACGGCGGCCCGGATCGGCGCGATTTGTTACCTGGACGAAGTCGTCGAAGCGCGCCAGGACACGACGGTGGTCATCCACCCCTTGACCGATCATCGCCGCACGTTGCCGCTCGATAAAAAAGGCGAGCTGGTACATGCGCATTCCGATTTCCAGCTGGTCATTTCCTACAATCCGGGCTATCAAAACCTTTTGAAGGATTTGAAGCAGTCCACCAAACAACGCTTCGGCGCCCTGGATTTCAATTACCCGAAGACCGAAGTGGAAACCGAGGTGATATCCCACGAAACCGGCGTCGAGGCGAAGACCGCTGAGAAGCTGGTACAGATTGCCCATCGCGCCCGCAATCTCAAGGGGCATGGCTTGGACGAGGGCATTTCGACGCGTCTCCTGGTGTATGCAGGGCAGTTGATCGCCCGGGGCGTGGAACCGAGGGCGGCGTGTCAGATGACCTTGGTGCGTCCCTTGACCGACGATCCCGATATGCGGGATACCTTGGATGCGGCGGTCGCGACCTTTTTCTAAGAGGGTGCGTGAGAAGCTACTGCGCGCCCCGATAGCGGCGTTGCAAAGGTGTAGGACAAATCCGGCGGGAGGGGATTTGGGCGCGAAGCGTCGCAGAGCGGTGAAACACAGGACGTGTTTCATCACTCCTCATGTACTCCATGTACACTCCGGGTCCTGTGCGCCGGGCTCCCCTTCGACTAAGCTCAGGACAGGCTTGCTCTCGGGCCGCTCGCGACGCTTCGCACACACCCTCTAAACAAGGTCAAAGTGGGAGAACAAGACAAGACGAGGCGAGCCATGAGCATCAACCTGGAAGACTATCGCGAGTACTTGGAGCGGGTCGAGCCGCATATCAAGGACACGCTGGAGGCCAGCTTCCACGAAGCGGGCCGGGTCATGTCGCCGGGCGGCTTGCGCAATTATATCGAGGGCGCCCGCGCGCTTTCGGAACTCGGGCGCGGATCCGGGCTGGTTATGTCCTATATTCAGGAAATGCCCCTGGTTGCCAAGGCGGTGGGGGACGAAGTCATCCCCGATGTGGTGGCCTCGGTGATGAAGCTGGCCTCCATGGTCAGCGGAGGCGTGATCGCCGCGCTGTTCGACAGCTTGCCCACGGCGGCCAACCGGCTCGGCGATGCCGATTTGCTGCGGCAGTATCTGGCCTTGATTCATCAGCTTTCGGCGAAAGCGCCGCGCGGATTGCGTCCGATGCTTCAGCATCTGGATCAACTGTTCGATAGATTGACCTTGGGCGGGCTGCGCCGCTGGGCGCTCTGGGGCGCGCAGGCGCATGGGCGCGATTTCGAAAACCTGGCCAAATACTTCAGCCTACAAACCGCTGACAGTATGGCGGTTTTACAGAAAGAGCGGCGCGGCACGCTGTTCGTCGATACCCAGCGTAAGCTGAACTTTTACCTGCGCGCATTATGGGGCCGCGATTTTTATATGCGTCCGACGGCCGGAGACTACGAAAGCCGCCAAAGTCTCAAGCCATTCATCGATTTTCCGGTCATTTACCTGCCGGATGCCTTCGACGACTACGGCGGCATTTCGGGGAAAGAGTTATACCGCGCAGCCAGCGCCCACGCCGCCGCGCATTTAGCCTACACCGAGAAGGCGATTTCCGCGGAAGCGCTGAATCCGGTGCAGATGTTCATGATCGGGCTGATGGAAGACGCGCGTGTCGAGCATCTAGCCATTCAGCAGTTTCCTGGTCTTCAGCAACTTTGGCTTCCGCTGCACGAGGCAGCCGCCGAAGGTCGAGAAGGCCGCGATCCCGCTCTTTTGTTCTTGGAGCGATTGGCTCATGCGCTCCTCGATCGGCAGCTCAAGACCGATGATGTGCTGATCCGGGAGACCGTGGGCGCATTTTGGGAGGCATTCTCGGTTCATCCCTATGACAACCAAATCAGCTGGGACTTGGGCGTAACGCTCTACAATAAGATCAAGGACCGTATGGCCATCCCGCCGTTGCGGATCCTGGAGGGCATCGGCATCTCGTATCGAGACGACAACCGGTTCATTTGGACGTTCGCCGAGCAGCTCTGGGAACAGGCGGAATACGCACCGGCCAGCGAGCGCCAGGTCCGCAGGAAGGTTTCGGTCATGGAGATGGTCAACGAGGTGGACTGCGAACTGGCGGGGGACGATGCCCAGGAGGTCTGGACCCTGGAGACGCCGTTCCATTTGGATCAGGAAGGCTGCACCATCAATGAACTGGAAGGCAAGGAGCCGGTCAGCGATCCTTATCATTACCCCGAGTGGGACTACCAGGTACAGTTGCACCGCCCCAATTGGGCGACCGTTTTGGAAAAACGGCAGCCCAGGGGGGAGCAGGAACTGATCGAGCAGATCCTGGTGGAGTACAAGCCCGTCGCCAGCCGCCTCAAGCACATTATCGATGCCTTGCAGCCGCGGGGTTTGGTCCGCCAGCGGCGGCAGGAGGACGGCGACGAGATCGATCTCAACGCCGCCATTCGCGCCATGGTCGACATCCGCATGGGTGAGATGCCGGACCCGCGCATCAGTATCCGCTACATCCGGAAGACGCGGGATTTGGCGGTGCTGGTGCTTCTCGATCTATCGGCATCGACCAACGAGATCCTGCCCGGATCGGACCGGGCGGTCATCCAGCTTGCGCGTGAGGCGACCACCTTGCTGGCTTGGGCCATCGACGGCATCGGCGATCCTTTCGCCATTCATGGGTTCGCTTCGGACGGGCGGCACGATGTGCAGTACTACCGTTTCAAGGATTTCGATCAAGCCTTCGACGATCAGGCGAAAGCGCGGCTGGCGGGCATGCAGGGTGGGCTCTCGACGCGGATGGGGGCGGCGCTTCGTCATGCCGGAAAGTTTCTGCTCAGACAGCCGCAGCAGAAAAAATTGCTGCTCTTGGTGTCGGACGGCGAGCCGGCGGATATCGACGAGCGCGATCCGCAATATCTGCGGTTCGACACCAAGAAAGCGGTGGAGGAACTGGCGACCGCGGGTGTGACGAGCTATTGCCTCACTCTAGACCCCGAAGCGGACGAATATGTATCCAGAATCTTCGGCCCGAATCGCTACACTGTCGTCGATCATGTGCAGCGATTGCCGGAGCGCTTGCCGGCCTTGTTCGTGAGTTTGACCGGCTGATGTACACTATCCGAATAAGATCGACCGGAGCCGTGCCAGCCTGGATTCCGCCAGAGTCCCCGGTCTCCCGGGAGCCAGGAGACCGATCCTAATCCCACTGATCCAGGGGGCACAGATCAATTTCCCGACTGACCTCGAGGATCTGTTCCCTTAACCATTGATGAGCAGGATCTTTATCTCTCAATGGGTGCCAAGCCACGACGAAGTCATAGGCCGGCAGACCGAAGGGGACCTGGACGAGTTTCAATGGCGAGGACTTGATACAAGCTTCAGCGATTCGCCGGGGTAACGAAAGCAAAAGGTCCGTCGTTGCGACGGTAAAAGGAGCCGAGAGAAAATTCGGCACGACCACGGCGACTCGTCTCTCCAAACCCTGTTTCATTAGCCAGCGTTCGACAATCTGTGCATTCAGATCGCAAGAGGAGATCAGCAACTGATTCCTTTGTAGGTATTCCTCCAGAGTGATTTCATCTTCAACACCAGCATAGTCACGGCGGGCGATGCAAACTATAGTGTCATCGAAAAGCCGCACCCAATTCAAATGCGCCGGCAGCTTCAACATCGCCTGAAAGCCTAAAATCAAATCGATCTCCTGATTCTGCAACCGGGCCTCGAGCGAACCAGTGTCTGGCCGTTGCACATGAATCTCGATCCGAGGAGCGAGGTTGCACACCCGCTCGATCAGGCGGGGCAAGACAAGAAACTCGAAATAGTCCGATCCGGCCAGGATGAATCGTTCGTGGCTCGTAGCAGGATCGAATTGAGCCGGCGACTTGAGGATATGTTCCGCGTTTCGCAGGACCGAGCGGACGGGCTCGAGCAATGCCGAGGCGCGTTCCGTGGGCTTCATGCCCGTCGGTGTCCTCACTAGCAAAGGATCGTCGAACTGTTGCCGAAGCCGCTGCAGGATTTGGCTCATGGCCGACTGGGTAATAAACATCTTTTCGGCGGCCCGTGAAACGTTGAGTTCCTGCATCAACAGATCGAAGGCCAGCAGCATGGTGAAATCGAGGTGTCTCAGATTTAACATGTTTGAAAACTGCTAGTGTCGTTAAATACGACCGGCCGTTGGATACCTTAGCTTAAACCAGCTGTCCAGCCGGAATTGGACTTCAGTATTGTTCGGCAATCTTGCCGAAAGTTCCCTTGCCCTTGGATGTCTCCTTCGATCCCAGGCCCGTAGCACCGCCGCTCGGAGGCGCTTCGCCCCAGCTTTGCGGCGGACGCGGAACCTTACCATCCATGATGTCGTCAATTTGGAAACGATCAATCGTCTCGTACTTGATCAAAGCTTCCGCCATGAGATGCAACTTTTCCATGTTTTCCCGCAGCATACGCTCCGAACGCTCGTAATTGCGATCGATCACCGAGCGAATTTCTTCATCGATCAAATGAGCGGTTTCCTCGGACACCATCTTGTGCTTCGTGACGGAGCGTCCCAAAAACACTTCACCCTCTTCCTCGCTATATGCCAGCGGCCCTAAGCGCTCCGAGAGACCCCAGCGGGTAACCATGTTACGCGCCAGAGTGGTGGCGCGCTCGATATCGTTCTGAGCGCCGGTCGTCACTCGTTCCTTGCCGAAAATAATCTCTTCCGCAATACGTCCGCCGAACAAACTCGAAATCTGGCTTTCCAATTTCTGCTTACTCGCACTGTACTGGTCGCGCTCCGGCAAGAACATGGTGATTCCCAGGGCCCGGCCGCGCGGCATGATACTGACCTTGTATACGGGGTCATGCTCGGGGACTAGCCGTCCTACGATGGCATGGCCTGCCTCATGATAAGCAGTGAGTTGCTTCTCTTCGTCGCTCATGACCATGGACTTGCGTTCCACACCCATGAGGATTTTGTCCTTGGCTTTCTCGAAATCCTCCATGTCGACATTGCGCTTGTTCTTACGGGCCGCGAACAACGCCGCTTCGTTGACCAGGTTTGCCAGATCCGCGCCGGAGAAGCCGGGCGTCCCGCGCGCCAGATATTGAACCTCGACGTTGTCGGCGATCGGCACTCGCTTCATGTGAACCTTCAAGATCTGCTCGCGGCCCCGAACGTCGGGAAGCCCAACGACGACCTGACGATCGAAGCGGCCCGGCCGCAATAGCGCAGGATCCAAGACATCGGGACGGTTGGTGGCCGCGATGACAATGATGCCTTCGTTTCCTTCAAAACCGTCCATTTCGACGAGCAATTGGTTAAGGGTCTGCTCGCGCTCGTCATGACCGCCGCCCAAACCGGCACCGCGATGGCGGCCTACCGCATCGATTTCATCGATGAAGATGATGCACGGCGCATTTTTCTTCGCTGTTTCGAACATGTCACGTACGCGGGAGGCGCCCACGCCCACGAACATTTCGACGAAATCCGAACCGGAGATGGAGAAGAACGGAACCTTGGCCTCTCCGGCAATCGCCCGGGCCAATAAGGTCTTACCGGTACCCGGAGGGCCCACCATCAGAGCCCCGCGCGGGATTTTGCCACCCAGCTTCTGGAACTTGCTCGGGTCCTTGAGGAAGTCAACCATCTCCTGGACATCTTCCTTAGCCTCCTCAACGCCTGCGACGTCGGCGAACGTCACCTTGACTTGATCTTCTTCGATAAGCCGGGCTCGACTTTTACCGAAGGACATAGCCCCCCTTCCGCCCGTGCCGCCTTGCATCTGGCGCATGAAGAAAATCCACACGGCGATCAGCAGCAACATCGGGAACCACGAGATAAAGATCTGCATCAGCAGTGATTGGGATTCCGGCGGCTGAGCCTTGATCTCGACGTGATTCTTCAACAAGTCGTCCACCAGGTGGTCGTCGCCAGGACTGTAAGTGGTGAACTTCTCGCCGGTTCCGAGCATGCCTCGGATCATCTGACCATCGATATTCACGTATTTTACTTGCCCTTCCTGTACGTCCGAGATAAACCGCGAGTAAGGTACTCCCGGATCTACCGGCATGCGGGGACCAAAATGGAGGAAAAGCAGTGCCAGTGCAATGGCACTGATTATCCACGGAATCGCATTTTTCATTAATTCGTCCACTCATCGGTTTGTTATGGTGTTTACTTGTCAAATCCCGCCTGCTTATTGCTTATAAACCTCTTTATGGAAGAGGCGGAAATGATGCGGTTTGCCAGTGTTTGAGAGCCTGAATCGGGATGAGGTATCCCAAGGTTCGCTGGAGAATGTGATGGTTGTAAAGCGTGATAAAGCGGCGCAGGGCGGATTCCAAGCCCTAGATGGAAATCGAAGCAATGGCTTTGCAGGACCTCCGTTGAAGCGCTTAACCATGCCATTAGTTTGCGGACGACGCGGCGGGATGAGGCGGTGTTCGATCTCTTGCAGGGCACAGGTACGGTCGGACGATGGTCGCTGGACGACTGCTGGCTGCAATTCATGAAATGATCGACGAACGCCGAGCCGTTGTCGGCTAGGTACGTTTGAATGCGGAAGGGAGCAGCCTAGCCGACAGATTTCAAAAACACCTTGGGACTCCGGGCGGTACGGTTGACCTCGAGAGTGAGATAGACCCAGCGGGTGGTCCGGTCGATGGCAACGAACAGGTAACGTCGCGGCTCGCCTTCGATGGTTAGAAACCTCAATCGGATTGACCCAAAACCTCACGGAGCACGCCCCGAACTTCGAAGAGGGCATGGTTTCTTCCATGGGAGCTGACATTTTATTAAGGCTTCAAAGCCGATGTGCCACTTCTCGCCGGCTTTCGGCACAGGCGATCAACGGTTCCTTTGAAAGAAACATTGGTGAGATAAAGGATATAGATCACGGCCAGTACCAGCATAGTGATGGCCAAAGTTGCCAGAAGAGAAGGACCTGCTTGCGCCGTACCCACCGAAAATGGCACATGCGCATCCACTTCCTCACCCTCATTTATCAGGGTAACGTGCGCGAGATAATTTCCCGGCTCCGTAAAATTGATCGTCGCGTTGGTCGACCCAGACGAATGGATCGTCGGCGGTTGGTAATACATCCTTGTCCCGTCAGGTTCTCGTGTGATTTCAAACTCAACCGTCATCCGACGTAGTGCTTTACCTTCGTAGTCGAACACCAGGGTCGACTGTCCAACGTCCGGAATGGCCTTGCAGTACTCCGTAGTTCCCGTGAGTTGCGGCTGATAAGCCGTGAAATGCACCCAGTGAGACCCGACGGCAATCCGGCAGGAATCGGCGTCGATTCCAGAACCGCCGCCATGTGCGCGGATCACCCCGGAAAATGAAGCAAGAATTAAAACGGCCAAGGCCGAGACTATTTTGTTGAGGTATCTGTTTCCGCACATATCTTTTGCCCTCGTTAACCTGGTATTTGCCGATTATAGTCTGTGCGTCGCGGGTTACTCTGGAGCAGATTCGTTTGTATAGCCAAATAATTATTGCAAAAGTGCCCAACCAAGATAAATAAAAATATCTCGATATAAGCTGAGAGTTACTCTCAAAATATACGGTTAATTTCTTCCCGCGATGCTGCATTAAAGACTAACCTTGGACAGTTTTAAAATTAGATTTTTTGATACCGTCATTAAATTCTTTAATACCTTAATGTTGCATTTTTAGTTCGATTTCATGTCAGAATCTTCGCCGGATGATTCTTGGGTATATCCAGTTCATCCGTCAATCATTGTTTAATTTCATCAGTAAGAGGAAATATATGGCTACTATACAACAAGCGGGTGGGATCGCCGCCCAAGAGAAACCACTGCTGGATAAGCGTTGGCTCGTTTTTGGTCTTGGACTCTACCTCGTGTTTTACATGTGGGTTCGCTGGTACGAAGGGGTCTACGGCTGGTCCGCCGGTCTCGACTCGTTCGCACCGGAATTCGAGACGTACTGGATGAACTTCCTGTACACCGAAATCGTACTGGAAGTGATCACCGCCTCGATTCTGTGGGGCTATCTGTGGAAGACCCGGACTCGAGACATGGATGCCGTAACGCCGCGGGAGCAGTTATACCGCCACATGACGCATGGAATCTGGATGTGCTGCTATGCGTGGGCACTGTACTGGGGCGGCAGCTACTTCACCGAACAGGACGGCACCTGGCACCAGACGATCGTGCGCGACACCGACTTCACGCCGTCGCACATCATCGAGTTCTATCTGAGCTATCCGATCTACATCATCAGCGGGGGTGCCGCGTTCCTGTATGCGCATACCCGCCTGCCGGCATTTGCGAAGAACGGGTTTTCCCTGGCCTATTTGGTCGTCGTTGTCGGTCCGTTCATGATTCTGCCGAACGTGGGACTGAACGAATGGGGCCACACCTTCTGGTTCATGGAAGAGCTATTTGTAGCGCCCTTGCACTACGGCTTTGTGGTATTTGGCTGGACCGGGCTTGCCATTATGGGGGTTATCTCGCTGGTTGTTATGGATATCGCCCAATTGATCAAGAAAGAACTATGTCCGGAATTGGCGTGATCGGAAGCCGAATGGCCTTCTTCGGGTAAATGTTGAGCAGCCATAAACCCTGAAGTTAGAGGCCACTGTCCGAAACGGAAATCCCTGGGCAGTGGCCTTTTTTTACCCTCCGGCAGAGGACGGAGTGGAGCACGGTGCTGTAAAGACGCCCATGACCATGAGATTTATGGATCACAGAAACCCTTATTAAAGTCTCGGAGAAACCCACCATGACGAATCCCAGTTTGTTATCCAAGCTTTTGGAAAGCCGATATTCGGGCCTTCTACTCGTAGCCTTTGTCATCGGACTATACATCTTGCAGACGAAGGTCATTTCACCGTTCGTCGAGACTGTCGCGAGTTCGGATGTATTCCAGGAAGAATCAACGTTCGACGGCAAAGACCTAAGCCAAATGGCGGCCTTGCACTGCAATCATTTCGTCCAGGATCGGTTAGGCGCTTCCGACACGATTGAATTTACGGATAGCGGCCACAGAGTATGGCAACTGTCCAATGGACGCTACCTTGTTAGCTCGCACGTTGTGGAGCGTGACGCTTCGGGACAGCGGAAAAACATCGCCTTTGCGTGCAATATCCATTACACCGGCGGATCTCAGGGTGACGATACGCTTCGGATTAACTGGACTCTTGAAGGCTTGGAGCTTAATCAAACCTGATTTCCATTATTTGATATATCCAAAAACACGGAGAAAACTCATGCCAATTTATGCCGTACAGCGCCAATTGTCTGGCATTACCCCTGAACAATTGTCTGAAGCCCAAAAGGCCGCTATCACAGCGAGCGATAAACTTTCCCGAGAAGGCGTACGGGTAAGATACATACGGACTAACTTTTACCCGGCTGATTCCCGCTGCACCTGTTTATTCGAAGCCCAGGATGCGGAGTCGGTGAGGCGTGCTAATGAAGCGGCATCGCTTCCATTCAATAAGATAGAAGAAGTGCTTGACCTTAATCCTTGACTCGCGGATGGTCGAGGCGAGCGAAAGAGGCAGCCTATCGCAGCACTATCCGGTGTCCACACATCCCTATTCAGAAATCGAGGACATATCCATGAAAGACGCGATTCACTTCTCCCGTGAAGACTGGTTGCTGTGGTTGGGCATCTTCGGGTTTAGCGGGATCTTTATATTGATCATGTCAGTATTTACTATAGTCCCGATAACCCATTATATGGTACGCATAAGTATTACCATAATGATGATGTTTATTCCGGGGTATGTCACCATGAAGCTATTCTTCGATCATATGGAGCTTACCGAATACAAGGTACTCGACCGGTTTATCGTTCCGGTGATCATCTCGGCAATGACGGTGCAGCCCTCGTATTTCTTGGTTACTTATCTAAGAACCTATGGACTTAAAATCGATGAGGACGTGATCAACAGCGACTTCCTCGCCGCCCTCATCGCCATTCTGGTCACGGCCATCGCCTTCGGAATCAAGTTCCTTCAGGCCAGAATGGCCGGCTTACGGGAGCAGGCCGGTGTCTGAAATGCCACTCGCCGTTCTTGATTCGGCCCAGCCAGTGCGACAATATTCTGTACCGTTTGGAACAGAATCAGGTTTTTCTTCGGCGGGCCGGTATGAGACAACGAGAGTTCGACACCCAGAGAGCCATCGCCGGCGCGATGGACGTGTTCTGGCGCAAAGGGTACAAAGGCGCCTCAATGAGCGAACTGCTGCGCGCCATGGGCATCGGCAAGGGGAGCTTCTATGCGGCATTCGGCAGCAAGCGGAAATTGTTTCTGCTGGCGCTCAAGCATTTCCGGGACACCACGATGCTGGTGCGTCAGTCCGGCGAGCTTCTGAACCGAGCCTCGGCAGTCGAGAGTCTGCGGAGGCTGTTCGAGCGGCTGATCGAGCGGACCCTGAACCATCGCCGCACTTGCTTGTTCGGCAAGACCGCGCTGGAATTCCGCGGCAGCGATCCGGACGTAGCAGAGGTGGTGCAAGCCGGCGTGGCTCAATTGGAAGACGCCCTGTTCGACATGGTGGTGCGCGCCCAAGTCGCCGGGGAGATTACGCCGAACCGGGACCCGCGGGTTTTGGCCAAGTTCCTCGTAGCAACCTATTACGGTGTTCAGGTCCTGGGCAGCGTCGCGCCATGCCGGCAGAATTTGAAAGATGTGGTGGTCACGGCGCTAGCGATGCTCGATACGAAAACCGCCTGATAGAGGTATGGGGCGTCCCTGCTGCGGTGGCGCCGTTTTTCGGCGGATTCTGTACCGTTCGGTACAGAGCAGTGCCAAGAATCTGATGGAGTCCACGTTTCGCCCGCCCTCATTACCACTCATAAAACACCGTGGAGAAGGAGGCTGCGCAAAACCTGAATGCGAGACAGAAGCCCTTTTTTTTCACTGATGACTACAGAAAAACCTCGCCATAGGAGACTTGCTATGTCCTTCTTACCGTCCAGCCCCGGCGTAACCAACTTGCCGGATGTTTTCGCCAAATATCCGAAGCGCGGCAGCCTGATCCTGCGCCTCATCCACGAGATTATGCGGGAAGAATCCCCCCTGACCAATGGTGACCGGGAACTGCTCTTCACCTATATCTCAGGACTGAATTCCTGCGATTTCTGCTACAGCTCCCATATCCCCGCCGCGGTGGCCTTTGGGGTCAACGAATCGGTGTTCGATCAGCTTCACGCCGACATCGAGACCGCCGCGGTCGATGAGAAGCTGAAACCCATCCTCCGCTATGTAAAAAAGCTGACCCTTGCCCCAACCCGGATCACCAAGACAGACGCCGACGCCATCTTCGCCGCCGGCTGGGACGAAAAGGCCTTCGTCGATGCGGTCAGCGTGTGCTGTGTCGTCAACTACATGAACCGTTTCGTGAACGGTGTCGGGGTAAATGTCGATTCCGACACCGCTCGGTGTACCGGTGCCGAGGTATTGCCCACCATCGGCTATTCGGGATGGGCGGAAAGCCTGGAAGTGGCCTTCGCTGATGAGAGTCGGTCAGCCACGTAAGACGTTTTCCTTTTGTAATGACCGGCGGCGGAACCGGATGCCCCGACCGGCCTCACCCTCACGAAAGGTCTAAGATTATGAGTTTAGGGTTGGCAATAATTTTTCGACTATTGGTGTTGCTGTCCATCGCACTGCTGGTTGTAGGATTGGTCAAGCCTCGGTGGGTCTGGCCGTGGAAGAGCAAGGAGCCCGATCGACCGGCCATCATGATGGTCGCGGCACTCTTGTTCATGGGGGCATTCACCGGATTGGGTGAAACCGCCCAGGACGCGGTAGGCGATGATCTGGAACATCAATTGGGAGCGCAGATTTTGAGCAAAGCCGAATACCGGATAGGACCGGATACCCGACGTTGCGCAGCCGGTACCCGTCCGGGCCAAGCGGGAGCCACGGACGACGAGGAGACCCCCGACGGGATCCGTTATAACGTGCGCACTCCGGTGAATTACGACGCTACGGTTGCCCATCCCCTGCTGATGGTTTATGCACCCCACGGCAAGAATCGCAATCGCAACGAGCAATTTACCTATCTGACGCGGGACGCCACGGCGGCCGGATTCATCATCGCCTACGTGGACCATCGGCGCATGGCCCCGGAAGCCCTCATCGAGCTCGCCGGAATTCCGAGGCATATCCAGGAAAAATGGTGTGTGGACGAGAACCGGATTCTCCTGACTGGCCATTCCGATGGCGGGACTATTTCGATGGGGATCGCCTTCGTCAATGGCACCCGCGACATTCCGGCGGCTATTGTGTCGAGTGCGGTCGGAATCCGCGCGGATGATCTGGCGGATCGTTCCTGTCCCAAACCGCTGTCGGTCCTGGTCATGCACAGCTCCAAAGACACGGTTTTTCCCGGTTATGGGAAAGGTACCGTTGAATGGTGGGCAAAGTGTAACAAGTGCGACGGGCGCGCCGTAGAAGCCTTGCCGAACGGATGTGTCGCCTACTCCGGCTGTGCCAATGGGGTAAAGACCTGGTATTGCGAGAACTCCAACCCGCACTCCGTATGGCCAAGCTTAAACCGCACAGTTATCGGTTTTCTGTCGACAGCAGTCCGCTCTCAGGAATGATTCATTGGATGGAACGGGAAGATATGATCATGCCGCGCTGCAGCGGAAACTGCGCACGATCTCGATGCCTTTTCCGGTCCTTGCGAGACTAGACAGCTAGGTATTTCGAAGATGGGGAGGAGTCGGCCGATAAGCCGGGTTCTGTCGTGGACAGTCATTCATCTAGGGCGCGCGTCACCGCGCGCCTCAAGCGACCTACCCGGGAGCCGTGCGGGCCGCACGTTAGGGGTTGCCCCCAATGCCCCCCTATTTGGTCTTGCTCCAGGCGGGGTTTTCCCTGCCACTCCCGTTACCGGAAGCGCGGTGCGCTCTTACCGCACCATTTCACCCTTACCGCGTTCCCGAAGGAGGCGCGGCGGTATATTTTCTGTGGCACTTTCCGTAGGCTTTCGCCTCCCAGGCGTTACCTGGCGCCTCGCCCTGCGGAGCCCGGACTTTCCTCTCCCCATATCAATGATCTGGGCAGCGACTGTCTGGCCGACTCCCGAGGCTATTGTATTAAGACATCAGTCGAGTGGCTAGTAACATGCTTGTTACATGGCTACTTTGAACTCATTGCTAAAAGAAACCTTGGAAAAGCATGCGTTTGTTGATCTAAATCAAAACCGTATGATCTCGTTAGGCTAGTATTTTCACCACCTGAGAACGCACAGAGTTGATTTGCCTCCATCTCCTCTTTGGTCGACCAACTTGTTATAGCTTTCTCCGGGTTAGCGACATTGCGTTTTAGACCTCTTAATCCTCTGGGATGTTGTCACGGGCCGCGGCTTTGCCTAGGCCCGTTTTTTTTATGCGGATTTTTGAAATAGTCCTGTAACTAAAATTAGCGTCTCAGCGCCTATTTTTCCTTTTAGCTCAAGAACTCAGTGCGTTGAGCCACTCAGGTATTTGTGTTCTAATACCTGACGGTTTACCTAAGTCTTAGGGAAACGCCGAGCATACCTCTCGCTGCGCGCGGCTTCGATTCGGAGCGCGACGTTTTGATAAAAACCGTGGCACTCTCTCGGTGCGCCTTAAGCCGAAAACATCTTAGCACTCCCTCTGCCGTCTTCTTTGAACCTATTGCAGGAATGCGAGAGGGGTGGTTTGGCCGTTAATTTGTGCGATCCACAGGCGTATATATGCTAATCAAAACAAAGAAAGGCTTGAATCTGCCGATCACTGGGGAGCCCGAGCAAACGATACACAACGACGGCAACGTTGTTAAATCCGTAGCGTTACTGGGTTTGGATTACGTCGGGTTGAAGCCCTCCATGAATGTTTCGGAGGGGGACCGGGTCAGGCTCGGTGACGTGCTGTTTTCGGACAAACAGTATCCTAGGGTTTTGTTCACTGCGCCCGGATGTGGCGTGGTCAAGGCGATCAATCGCGGCGCCAAGCGCGTGCTTCAATCCGTGGTCATCGAGTTGGACGGCAATGACAGCGTCCAGTTTCAATCGTATGGCCAATCGGATCTCGCCGGTCTGAGTGTCGAGCAGGTAAAAGAAAACTTGCTGGCTTCCGGCTTATGGACCTCCATCCGAACCCGTCCCTACAGCAAGGTTCCCGATCCCGATACGGCACCCCATTCGATTTTCGTTACGGCGATCGATACCAATCCGCTGGCTGCGCAGCCCGATGTCATCATCCAAGAACGGGCCCAGGATTTTAAGAACGGATTGACTGTCATCTCCAAACTGACCGAAGGAAAGGTTTATCTCTGCAAGGCCCCGAATCATTCGTTGCCTTCCGTCGATACGAACAACATTGAAACGGCTGAGTTCGACGGGCCGCATCCCGCCGGTCTCGTGGGCACCCATATTCATCACCTCGATCCCGTAAGCGCTACGAAGATAGTCTGGCACCTCGATTATCAGACCGTAATGGCAATCGGCAGCTTGTTTACCACCGGCCGGCTGAACGTAGAGCGTGTCGTCTCTCTTGCCGGGCCGATGGTCAAACGCCCTCGTCTCATTCGCACCCGGCTGGGCGCCAATCTGAGCGATCTGGTGCAGGGTGAAGTCGGCTCGGATAAAGAAGCGCGGGTGATTTCCGGTTCCGTCCTAAACGGCCAAAAGGCCGAAGGATGGTCGGATTATCTCGGGCGTTATCACAATCAAGTAAGCGTAATCGAGGAAGGGCGGCAAAGAGAGTTCATGGGATGGGTAATCCCGGACCGTGGCAAGTACTCCTTCCTGAACGTGCTTTTGTCCAGTCTTCCCAAGGAACGGGGCCGTAAGTTCGCCTTTACCAGCGCCAAGTACGGCAGCGCGAGAGCCATCGTGCCGGTCGGTGTCTACGAAGAAGTGATGCCCATGGATATCTTGCCGACACAGTTGCTGCGCGCCCTGATCGTGGGCGACACCGATACGGCGCAGGCCTTGGGTTGTCTCGAACTGGACGAAGAAGACCTGGCGCTTTGCACCTTCGTCGATCCGGGCAAGCACGATTTCGGCCCGGTGCTTCGCAAGAATCTTACCCAAATTGAGAAGGAAGGCTAATGTCTCGTACTAGGCAATTCTTAGACAAGATACATCCGTACTTCGCGCATGGCGGTCGGCTGGAGAAGCTCTATCCGATCTATGAGATGGTCGACACCTTTCTCTATAGCCCTCCCGATGTGACGGCTGGCGGGGTTCACGTCCGCGACGCAGTCGATTTGAAGCGGGTCATGACCTACGTCTGGATCGCGGCTCTGCCGTGTTTGCTGATGGCGCTGTTCAACACCGGCTATCAGGCCAACTCGGCCATGGAGAGCATGGGTATCGCCTCGGCACCCGGCTGGCGCGGTGCCATCATGGACGTTTTCGGCTACAACCCGGTCAATCCGATTTCCGTTGTGATGCACGGCGCCTTGTATTTCTTCCCGATCTATATCGTCACGCTCGTGGCGGGCGGTATATGGGAAGTCTTGTTCGCCGTCGTCCGGAAGCATGATGTAAACGAAGGCTTCTTCGTATCGTCCATCCTGTTCGCGTTGACGCTGCCGCCCAATACGCCCTTGTGGCAGGTGGCCATCGGTATTTCGTTCGGCGTCGTGATCGGCAAGGAAATTTTCGGCGGCACCGGCAAGAACTTCCTGAATCCGGCGCTCACCGGCCGCGCATTTCTGTATTTCGCCTATCCGGCCTCCATGTCGGGCGACGCGGTATGGACCGCGGTAGACGGATTCAGCGGCGCGACCGCTCTGGGCTTCGGAGCCTTGGGAGGCGTCGACGCGATCACGGCGGGCGGCATCTCTTGGTGGCAGACCTTCTTCGGTTTCGAGCAAGGCTCGCTGGGCGAGACCTCGACCCTGGCCTGTCTGATCGGCGCCGCATTCCTGATCTACACGCGCATCGCCTCGTGGCGGATCATGGCCGGCGTCCTGGTCGGCATGGTCGCAACGTCCACCTTGTTCAACATCGTCGGCAGCGATTCCAATGCCATGTTCGCGATGCCCTGGTACTGGCATTTGACTCTGGGCGGCTTCGCTTTCGGCACGGTGTATATGGCCACCGATCCGGTCAGCGCGGCGCATACCAATGCCGGGCGTTGGGTTTTCGGCGCCTTGATCGGTTTCATGACCGTGCTGATCCGCGTCGTCAATCCGGCTTTCCCGGAGGGCATCATGCTGGCCATCCTGTTCGCCAACATTTTCGCGCCGCTGATCGACTACGCCGTAATTAAAGCGAATATCACGAGAAGGGTTAGACGTCATGCCTGATTCAGCAAATCCCAACACAGCGGGAACGCAGCTGTCCGATAAAATCGCCGGCTTCATCGAAAAAGCGAACGAGTACGCGCAGAAGATTCTGGTGCTGCCGAACGACAGTTTCCAGAAAACGCTCGCCGTCGCTTTCGCATTGTGCCTGGTCGGAGCGGTATTGGTATCGGGTTCGGCCGTTGCGCTCAAGCCGCTGCAGGAAAGCAATAAGTCCAAGGACGAAAAAGTCAACATTCTCGAGGTGGCGGGCCTGTTGGATGAAGGAACCAAGGTCGACGAGGCCTTCAAGAATATCGAGCCGAAAGTCGTCGACTTGGCAACGGGCGATTACGTCGATTCGATCGATCCGAAAACCTTCGATCAGCGCAAGGCAGCCAAGGATCCGGCGATGAGCGAGGCCATACCGCCGGAAAAGGATATCGCCAATATCAAGCGCAAGCCCAAATACGCCAAGGTCTACTTGGTCAAGGAGGGCGGCCAATTGAAGTCGGTGATCCTGCCGGTCAGCGGTTACGGGTTGTGGTCCACCATGTACGGTTTTATGGCGCTGCAAGCCGATGCGCAGACGGTTATCGGCCTCAATCTTTACGATCAGGCGGAAACTCCCGGCCTGGGCGGCGAAGTGGTGAATCCGAAGTGGAAAGCGCTTTGGAAGGGAAAAAAAGTCTACAACTTCACCGGCAAGGAGCTGCATGAGAGCAACCTGACCGAAAAAGGCCAGCAAATCGAGATCGGGGAAGTTGCATTGGGCCTCGTAAAAGGTTCCGTCGATCCGTCTAAACCTGGCTCGGAATATCAGGTGGACGCGCTTGCAGGCGCTACGCTCACGAGCCGCGGCGTCAGCAACCTGGTGAGCTACTGGATGAGCAGGGAAGGCTTCGGACTTTATCTGGCAAAGCTTAGATCTCAGAGGGGTTAAGCCGATGAACCTTAATGAAGAACACAAGAAAGTTCTTGTCGAACCGTTAGTCGATAACAACCCCATCACTCTGCAGGTGTTAGGGATCTGTTCCGCTCTGGCGGTGACTTCGCAGCTATCGACCGCGCTGATCATGAGCCTCGCGTTGACCTCGGTCACCGCCTGCTCGAGCGCCGGTATCGCATTCATCCGCAATCACGTTCCGAGCAGCATTCGTATCATCGCTCAAATGGTGATTATTGCCTCGCTGGTGATCGTGGTGGATCAGATTCTCAAAGCGTTCGCTTACGAAATCAGCAAGCAATTGTCGGTGTTCGTAGGTCTGATCATCACCAACTGCATCGTCATGGGACGCGCGGAAGCCTATGCGATGAAGAATCCGCCGTGGGAAAGTTTTCTCGACGGCATAGGCAATGGCCTCGGCTACAGCCTGATTCTGATCACCGTCGCCGTCATCCGCGAACTGTTCGGTTCCGGCAAACTGCTCGGCATCGACGTGCTGCCTCTTTTGAAGGACGGCGGCTGGTATGTCCCGAACGGCTTGCTGTTGCTCCCGCCGAGCGCTTTCTTCCTGATCGGATTGCTGATCTGGGCGGTGCGTACCTGGAAGCCGCAACAAGTCGAGAAGGCTGACTTCGCCATCATGCCGGCTCACGGGGAGGCACACTGATGGAAGCCTATATCAACCTATTTATTAAGTCGGTCTTTATCGAGAACATGGCGCTGGCCTTCTTCTTGGGGATGTGCACGTTCATTGCCGTCTCGAAGAAGATCGAAACCGCAGTCGGCCTCGGCATCGCCGTTGTCATCGTGCAGACGCTCACGGTTCCTGCCAACAACCTGATCTATACCTATCTGTTGAAAGAAGGCGCACTGTCCTGGGCGGGTTTGGAAAACGTCGACCTGAGCTTCATCGCTTTGATGGCGTGTATCGGCGTGATCGCGGCGATCGTGCAGATCCTGGAAATGGTGCTGGATCGCTTTTTCCCTGCACTTTATAACGCTCTCGGCATCTTCCTGCCGCTCATCACCGTGAACTGCGCTATCCTCGCCGGCAGCCTGTTCATGATCGAGCGCGATTACAACTTCAACGAAAGCGTGGTTTACGGCGTCGGCAGCGGCTTCGGCTGGGCTCTTGCGATCACCGCCATGGCGGGCGTTCGCGAGAAGCTGAAATACAGCGACGTGCCGCCGGGACTTCGCGGCCTGGGCATCACGTTCATCACGGCAGGCCTGATGGCGCTGGGCTTCATGGCGTTTTCGGGCATTCAACTGTAAGGGGCAGGGCATAAGACAATGTTGGAAATCATCCTAGGCGTATTGTTTTTCACCCTGATCGTAATTGCCCTGGTCTTCGTGATTCTCGGCGCGAAATCGAAGCTGGTCGCATCGGGCAACGTCGATATCCTGATCAATGACGAAAAGACCATCCACGTTCCCATCGGTGCCAAACTGTTGACTGCGCTTGCGGACAACAATCTGTTCGTATCCTCGGCTTGCGGCGGCGGCGGTACCTGCGCCCAGTGCCGGGTAAAAGTGCACGAAGGCGGCGGCGACATTCTGCCCACCGAACTTTCGCACATCACCAAGCGAGAGGCGGCGGATGGGGATCGTCTGGCCTGCCAGGTCACCGTCAAGCAGAACATGAAGATCCATGTTCATGACGAAGTCTTCGGCGTGAAGAAATGGGTGACCACGGTTCGCTCGAACCATAACGTCGCGACCTTTATCAAGGAGTTGGTGCTGGAACTGCCCAAGGGCGAGCATGTCAATTTCCGCGCCGGCGGCTACATCCAGATCGAGTGCCCGCCCTATCATGCGAAGTTCTCGGATTTTGATGTCGAAGAACGCTTCCGTGACGATTGGGACAAGTACAATCTGTGGCAGTACGAATCCGTCGTCAAGGAGCCGGCCATTCGCGCTTACTCCATGGCGAACTATCCGGAAGAGAGCGATATCATCATGCTCAACGTCCGTATCGCCACGCCGCCGCCGGGAGCCAATGGCATTCCGCCGGGGGTCATGTCGTCCTATATCTTCAATCTGAAGCCGGGCGACAAGGTGACGATTTCCGGGCCGTTCGGCGAGTTCTTTGCCCGCGACACCGACAACGAGATGGTCTTCATCGGCGGTGGCGCCGGTATGGCGCCGATGCGCTCGCACATCTTCGACCAGCTTCGCAGGTTGAAGAGCAAGCGGAAGATGACCTTCTGGTACGGCGCTCGTAGCTTGCGGGAAATGTTCTACGTGGACGATTTCAACAAGCTGCAGGAAGAAAATCCGAACTTCAAGTGGTTCATCGGTCTTTCCGAACCGAAACCGGAGGACAATTGGACCGGCTACGTCGGCTTCATTCATAACGTTCTGTACGAGAACTATCTGAAGAACCACCCGGCGCCGGAGGATTGTGAATACTACCTTTGCGGTCCGCCGATGATGAACACCGCCGTGATCAAAATGCTGGAAGACATCGGCGTGGAAAGGGAAAACATCATGCTGGACGATTTCGGCGGCTAGTCCGCCCGGTTCGTCCGGCCGAGAAAGCGGGAGGGGTTTTCGGGCGCCTCCCGCTTTTCTTTTTTGGAAAACGTAGTAAAGTCGACAACATTTTTTGAAGGCATACCCGTTTCGGTGTAATTCCAAACCGCTTTCAACAAGGCATTAATTTTTATAGGGTGGGTTAGGCCGCGAGGCCGTAACCCACCGAGTGACCTCGAATCGGTGGGTTACGCTCCGCTAACCCACCCTACGATGAGTGTTCACTCGAATGCCGAATGGAATAACCCGCGATGGGGGCTTGCCTTAAGATCATCCTTATTGGATTAGTCGAGGCGAACGATGACACTGTTTCTGATTACTTTTGCGGTGATAGCCGCCGTTATCTTCTTTATGGCGATAGGCGTCATGTTCGGGCGAGGCGCCATCAAAGGCACCTGTGGAGGCGTAAACAACGGCGAATGCGTTTGCGTTCAGAAATGCGAGAAGCGGCGAAAGCTCGAAGCTATGGCCGAAAACTCCTGATCAACAGGCGCTTTAATTCCCACAGTCGCCAGCGGATAGGCGCTAATACATTAACGATTTTTTCCCGCAAACAACCCATGTGCCGGATGAAGACAGTACCGTGGCGGTTTACGTTCCTCGCTTGGACACGTAAACCCTAGGTACTTCCGGCACATGTCCGCCTGCTCTTCCTTATATTGGTACGATTACGAAACCTTCGGGACCGATCCCAGGCGCGACCGTCCTGCGCAGTTCGGAGGCATTCGAACCGATCTGGAACTCAATCCGATCGGCGAACCCGTAACGCTGTTCTGCAAGCCCGCGCGTGATGTATTGCCGGTACCCGAAGCTTGTCTGATTACCGGCATAACGCCTCAGTTGGCTGCGGAGCGGGGCGTCACGGAAGCGGAATTTATCGCCAGGATTCATGATCAGTTCTTGGTGCCGGGAACCTGCGTAGCCGGCTATAACAATATTCGGTTCGACGACGAAGTCACCCGAAACTGTCTTTACCGCAACCTGTTCGATCCGTATGAACGGGAATGGCGCAACGGCAATTCCCGATGGGACATCATCGACATGCTGCGACTGACTCGGGCGCTCCGGCCCGAGGGCATCGAATGGCCCACGGACGATTCCGGCAGGCCGAGCCTACGATTGGACGCGCTGACGGTCGCTAACGGAATACAACACGAGAATGCGCACGACGCCTTGGCCGACGTCTGGGCGACCATCGCCATAGCGCGTTTGGTTCGCGAGCGCCAGCCCAAGCTTTTCAATTTCGTTTTTTCTAATCGCGGGAAGAGAGAGGCCTTCGAATTGCTGCGGTTCGGCGCAATGCAGCCGGTCTTGCACGTTTCGGAAAAATTCGCCGCAGAGCGGCACTGTATTGCCGTCGTGGTTGCGCTCGTCAAGCATCCGCGAAATCCGAACGGGATAGTTGTTTACGATCTTTCCGTCGATCCCACGCCACTCGTCACCCTGAGTGCTGAAGAGCTTCGGGAACGCCTGTTCACTCCGGTTGCGAAACTGCCGCCCGGCGTCGAGCGTGTTCCGCTGAAAACGGTCCACGTGAACAAATGCCCCGTTATCGCGCCGTTATCGGCTCTGCGTCCCGAAGATGCGGAACGGCTGCAAATCGACCTTTCTCGCTGTAACCGCCACCTCGATTTACTCAAGCGGGAATGGACCTTGGCGAAGAAGATCCAGGAAGTGATGGAATTCAACGGTGTCGAGATGGTTATGGATGATCCCGATCTCATGCTGTATGACGGATTCATCGGCGATGCCGATCGCGCGACTCTAAAATGGCTACGCGGTTTGTCTCCGGATGAATTAAGCCGCGCGCAACCAACATTTAAGGATGCACGTCTGCCGGAGCTGGTTTTCCGCTATCGTGCTCGAAACTTTTCCGAGACTTTGTCGGCGGAAGAAGCCGCCCGCTGGGAAGCGTATCGCATCCGGCGCTTGACGGTTCAGGGATGTGGCGGAAGTATAGTTCTGAGCGAATATCAAGCAAGAATCGATGCGCTGGAAACATCTCCCGGCTTATCCGCCAAGGATCTGGAAATCCTCGCGAGTCTGCGGCGTTACGCTCAGGAAATTATCTCCTAACCCATAAGCAATTTGCCTTATACTTTCGGCTTTGTTCGTTCACACCAGGAGAAAATAATGAAAAAGCTCTTGTCATTAGTCGCCGTCCTGTCGTTGCTGTGGGCGGGGTTTGCGAATGCCCACGGTCCGAGCCGTCAGAAGGTTACCGAAACAGTCGACATCAACGCCACGCCGGACGCGGTTTGGGCCCTTGTCGGCGACTGGGCGAATCCGCAGAAATGGTTGCCGCCGGTTGAAAGCACCACGGCGCAAGGCGGTACCGAGAAAGGCGCGACGCGGGAACTCAAGCTGAAAAGCGGCGGCGTGATCAAGGAAGAACTCAAGAGCTACGATGCCTCCAAAATGACCATGCAATACAAGATCACCGAAGTCGATCCCAAGGATCTGCCGGTAGCCAATTATTCGTCGAATATCAAAGTCGAACCGAACCCGGCCGGTGGTTCCAAGGTGGAATGGAACGGCGCCTTTTATCGCAGCTTCATGAATAACAATCCTCCGCCGGAGCAGAGCGATGAAGCCGCCCTCAAAGCGGTTACCGAACTATACAAGGAAGGATTGGCGAATCTGAAAGCCGTTGCCGAGAAGAAATAACGACATGTTTGGCGTTTACGATTCGGTAAATCGGGCGAAAGCGGTGGCGTACGCCACCGCTCTCCTGTTTTCCTCGGTCGGTGACGTTTCCGCCGAACCCTATGCTTATGTCACTAACCAAAAGGACAACAGCGTATCCGTGATCGATACGGCGAGCGGAACCGTCGTCAAGGCTGTCAAAGTCGGGTCGGAGCCGGCCGGCGTCGCCGTCAGCCGAAACGGCGCCAGGATTTGCGTCACCAACCCCGGCAGTAAAGACGTTACGGTTCTGGATGGACGCACCCAAAACGTGATCGCCACCTTGCCCATGGGCGAGGGACCGTTGGGCATTGCGGTCGATCCGGCCGGGACGAGGGCCTATGTGGCGGATTGGTACGGACACTATCTTTCCGTGGTCGATCTCGATAGCTCGAAAGTACTGAAGCGAATTCCGGTTGGGCATTCTCCTTCCGGTGTCGCTGTGAGTCCGGACGGAGCGAAAATTTACGTGTCGAACCGGGACGACGACACGGTTTCGCTCATCGATGCCGCCGAGCTGGAAGTCAAGAAAACGGTCACCGTCGGCAAGCACCCCTTCGGCGTCACACTGGACTCAAGAGCCAGCCGTCTGTACGTCGCCAACGTGGAAAGCAACGACGTCTCCGTGGTCGATGCGGAGAGCATGGCGCTACTGAAAACCATTCCGGTCGGCGACAGACCCTATGCGGTGGCTTTGGGCGCCGGCGGTAGTCGTCTGTTCGTGACGAACCAATACGACAACACCGTATCGGTCATCGCGGCCGACCGGGGCGAAGTCATCGCCACGATCAAGGTGGGCGAATACCCCGAAGGCATAGCCGCCCATCCCGACGGCAAGCATATCTATGTCGCCAATTGGTTCAGCAACTCCGTTTCCGTGATCAATGCGGACACCTTGCAACTGGAAAAAACCATTCCCACCGGTGACGGCAGTCGGGCCTTCGGCGAGTTTGTGGCACAGGCGGTTGAGGCGAATCCGCACTAGTTTCAGTGTCGTGTTTGACGCATGGACGCTCTGCCGTTTTCCGATTGGGACTTCGTTCCTTTTCACACCAGAACACCGAGCCGTATCCATATTACGAGCAGAACGGCATTGCTCAGGATGAATAAAAAGAAGCGGACGGGAACTTTGTTGAACGTCAGGTGCACCATGCTGTGCCCGATCCTTAATGCTACGTAGCTCCACGCGAGAGCAATGAAAACAGCGTCTGTACGCGCTGTTACCATAATTGCGAGGGCGGCGACATAGAACAAGGGTGGAAACTCTGAGAGATTTCTCAGATTGTTCCCGGTCTTCAATACCTCTTCCGGAGGTTCGGGGCCGCGGAAGAGTTCGAAGTATTCGTTTGTAAGCTCTCCCTTCAAAACCGCCCGGACTCTGACCTGTACATTCCTGAGCATGATCAGAAACGTCCAGCAGAACAGTGCTAGCATCGGATAAACAAGATCGTACGTCTGAACCGTCATCGATCAACTCCCGTAAATAGAGCCTCTTATGAACTTTTTTCGGGAGGCCGGTCATAGGGAAGTATGACCGCGAACCCAAACCCCGACCTTATCACTAGAGCCCCGTCACGATAACCACGGGAGAAGGCACGGATATGCCAGCACCTTCAAAGCGGACAATCAAGCTTGTCAGTGTCTTGGCCGTTTTAGTGCTGACCGTGCTCCTCGGCACCGTAAGAGCAGTTGACGAACGGGTTTGGTATCCGAGGTCCGTGATCGACACCACCGAGTCAGGGCAAGTTTCTTTTCCTCAGCTGCGCGACGTCGCCAAGCAACTGGATACAGGTGCAACAGATGTCTGGCTCATCGCCAAGGACGGAACCCTCTGGCGGCATGGCGGCGGCCCCTGGCCCCCCCGAATCGCCGGTCAAGTCGCAAGCCCCGGCGGACTTGCACGCGTGGATGTGGCGTACGACGGCACGGTATGGTGCATCACTTCTAGCGGCTTTTTGTGGCATCGGCGCAATGATGAAACGTGGAAGCAGGTACCGCAGAACTTGGCCGGGCCATTGGTGGACGTCACGGTGTTTAATGGAACCGTATGGGTCGCGCGCGCCGATGGGTCTGTCTGGATGACGAGGAACGGTATCGATTTCGAGGACCGAAGTGCCTTGATCGGCTTTAAGCGACTCGCCGGCAACAACCGTAGTCAAATGTGGGGTATAGCGAACTACGGTGCTCTTTGGTGGCGCGGCAACGTGGGGACGCCCGATGAAGCCTGGTTTCCTGCCGAGGGAATCGGCAGCGAAATGCAATGGGAAGATGTCTCGGTCAGCCATGATGGCACAGCCTGGCTCGTCGCTGCCGATGGGACTGTCTGGTTTACAACCGATGGAATCGGTTATCAAAAGATCCCAGGGGAAGGGTTTAGCAGCATCTCCGCTGGAAGGTATCTTGATCATTGGGCCGTAAAGGCCGACGGCACGTTATGGGCTTGGCAACCCTCCGAAGCGCCTCCTCCCGCGGCCCCACCTCCACCACCACCGCCGCAGTCACCATCTCCGCCGCCGCCGTCCCAACCGGAGCCCAACCTCGGCGTCTCGACCACCGGAGCCGGCCTGGAAACGGCCTTCCACGTAACGGGCTCGGGCTTCCTCCCCAATACACAGACGACTATCCGCGGGGTGCGCATCGGCCAAGACGAAATCTCCGAGTATTATTGGACGACGACGGCCAATGCCGATGGGGAAATTGCCGCTGATCTCCCTATCCCTTGTCTTTCCGGCATCATAATCAATTTTTCGGCAAACGATGGCCGGCCGGATCCGAACGATCTCACTAATCGTTTTTGGAGTAACACAGTCCCTGCTTCCTGCCCCTGATGAGTATGAGTCAGGCTCGAAAAAGTGGGCGCCATCGATCGGGTAAATCCTTTAAATCAATCATTAATTTGCCGCCCTAACGGGCTTAGAATCCCCCAAGGTTTGAACAGCTTAGGGTCTGTGGTTCGTCGATGATCGAAAAGCTGAATTTTCGAGTCGAGGGTTTTTCGACGCGTTTGTATGGGCGTCTACTCCCTGGCAAACCGGAAACGGCAGCCGTATCGAGACGTTAAGCGATGTGTGCGACGATAGCGTAGCGGCCCTTGTCCCGGCCGGAGCTTGGTTCGTTCATGAACTCGGCGACGAGTGGCCTGAAACCCAGCTCGCCGAGCATAGACATTACCTTCTCCGGAGGAAACGAGTCGTAGAAGAACGTCTCGCCGAACATCGTATCCGTGAACGCCGGGTGCTGGTGCTTCGACCCTCCCACGGTCAACATCAGTCGGCCTTTCGGGATAAGCATTTTGGCAATGCGGGCCAGGATAGCCGGGTGACGCTCGCGCGGAATGTGGAAGAGGGCGTCCCAACAGACAACGCCGGCGAAACGATCGTCGGTCTCGAATCCCTCGATCGTCGATTCGATCCAAGTCCCTGACGGCATGCGCGTTCTGGCGCGATCGAGTAGTTGGAATGCCTGATCGATACCGGTGACCTTATGCCCCTGGTTCAAAATGTACTCGGCCATTGGGCGTCCAGTGCCGCAACCCAGATCCAAAATATGGGAGCGTGCTGTCATACCGTCGAGAAACGTGTCCAGGTACGCCTTCTCTCGGCCATAAAAGGCATCCTGATTAGCGATGAACTTCAGCCAAGCGAATTTGCCACTCGGGTCGAGGCTTAGCGAACGCCGCGGCGCGCGCCAGCCGTTGAAGCAGGGTTTTGAGATTGAAACGCCGATTGAAGCGGTATTGGAACTCGGCCAGGTACCGCTGGGCGTATTTCTCGAATTTGAACGCGTGATAGGTGCCGGAAATGGCTGTCTTCAGGTTGCTCAACAGCGTATTTACCCAATGGAACTCCGGATGTTGCGCCGACTGCCGCCCAGAGCCCAGGATCAGGCGATGATGGCAAGCGACGACCTGGTGCAGCCTCCGAAACCCGCTCAGGCCATCGGTGAGTGCGTAGGTCGACGGGGCCAAGGCGCGTTTGGCCCAGACCGCGATAGCCTGCTGCGTGAACGGCAGGGGATCGACGCGCAGGAATAACGGACGCCCGTCGTCCGTGGTTTGTACCGCCATCACAAAGGCCAACTTGTTTTCGGAGCCACGCCCCGGTTTCCCCGGCCGCTCACCGCCCAGGTAGGCATCGTCGATCTCGACCCGCCCGGCCAGCTGCCGATCCGTTTCCCGTTCCGCCATCACCTGGATCAACTTGTGCTTCACCAGCCATGCCGTGCGATAACACACCCCGAGATGGCGCATCAGTTCCAGTGCCGAGACATTGTTCTTGGCCTGGGTCAGGAGATACATGGCCAGAAACCAGGTGGTCAGCGGCAGCTTGGTCGCTTGGAAGATCGTCCCGGCGATCAGCGTCGTTTGGCTCCGGCAGTGTCCGCATTGCCAGTATTTCCGCCCGGTCCGTTCGAACACCGTGTGGCGCGCGCCGCCGCAGACCGGACAGCGGAAACCGTCCGGCCAGCGCAGGGCCTCCAGTGCCGCTTCGCACTGCGCTTCACTGCCGTATTGCGTCAGAAACTCGGCCAACGACAAACCCTTTTGAAATTGCACCCGGTTCATAGGCATGGGACACCCCGCTTGTGATAGATGCCCATAGTCTAAGGACCCTAGCGGCTCACTATGTGAGCCTGTACTGAACTTCGTCGCTAATCAGGAAAGGCATTGCGCGCTCGGTCCCATGACTCGGCGATGGCGTTGTAGGCGTCGAGATTCATGGTTCGGACTTCAGCCAATCGCATTGTTGCGAGCGCCGCAAGGGGATCATCGTCGATTTGGTAAAGCCGAACCGCTCGTAGAATCTTTGAGCGCCGAGATTGCCGGCGTCCGTTAGGAGCGTGATTCGTGCACATCCTCGTTCGCGGGAAATCTGCAACGCATACTCAAGCAGCTTGCTGCCAACCCCGTCGCCTCTCTTGATGGGATCAACGATCATGTCTTCCAAAATCGCCACCCGAGCGCCGTTGAGACGGTATAGAGGAGACTCACCATCCCAATGATCTTGCCGTCCGCTTCTGCAAGCATGATCTCTCCAACCTGAGGGTTTGAGATGATCGTTCTTAAACCGGCCTCCTGCAGCGCGACATTGGGCGTGAATTCTTCTTCTTGCGCGAACAGGATCTCAAGGAGACGAGACAGCTGAGAGACGTCCTCGTCTGTTGCGATTCTCAGATTCAATGCCGCCTCTCCTGTAAATGCCTGACGAAGCTGTGGAAAAGTCTCATTTTCACGCCAAATTAAGTCCGCTATCGACCGATTTTTCATGCCGTGGCTTTTCGAGTTTAGTGTTTTCTACACCGTCGATATCGAAGTTCAGCCGGCGCGAAGGCGCACGTCATGATCGATGGGCGCCTCTGGTCGTGAGCCGCCGGCAGGTTCCGTTACCAGGTTTGAAGGCCGACTCGACTAATCGAGATCGGCGAACTGGCTGCGCGCCTGACTGATAAGCTTCTCCGCAGGGGATAGTACATCCTTCTTCGGACTATGGACGATGGCATCAAAGTTCTGCGCCAAGGCGGCTGCGATCATAAGCACGCACACGTCCTCACGGGGATCGCCTTCCGAGCGCAAGGTGATTAGGGTGTCGCGCTGGCCGGCCTGCGCCTGCAGGTTGGGGAATCGGGCCAGATAAGGCTCCAAAGCATCGAAACGGATATTGACTCCACTGTCTTCGCCGTTGATGGTACAGGGCAAATAGCCAGAGCTTTCGAACGGAGCGTAGGACTCATCGACGGAGAGCTGGAACTTGAGCCCCTTGATGGCCTCCTGAAGCGCTTCGCGCGTGGGCACGTCGGAGCGGTTAAGGATTACGGATTGCGATTGCGACACGTTGAATCTCCTGGCTTTTTGATTAATCAAAAGTGAATGCCCGTGCTACGTCGCGCCAGTACACAAGCAGTGAGGTGGCCCATGTGCTTACCGGTTCTCGGCTGTCATGGATTCGGGGCTCCTTAGGCTTACCAGCTGCATTGTTAGCAGGCCGAGTCGCATGGAGTCTGAGGCGCGAGATCCTTTGAGCTACCATCCCAAGAGCAGATCGATATATGCGCCTAGTCGGCGCTAGGCTTGACCAAGGCTCGGTGAAGGTAATCGGCAATGGTGCTCACCCCGTCATCGTCGAGGCCGTGATAACTTCCGGGTTTGGCCAACCTTTGTATAGGGATTCCCCACTTGGCCAATTGGTGCTGGGCCTGATCCAAGCCCACCGCGCTGGCGCCGACCTCCACATCCGCCTCAACTAATAACACCGGCGGACTGGATCGAATCATATTGCGCTCGATAGGGTCTTCATCGATGCCGCCGGCGACAGCGACGATGGCGCCCGGCGGCTTGGCCCGCGTCAGGCCGGCGCGAAGCGCGAGAGCCGCGCCTTGGGCAAAACCGACCAACGCGAGCTGGCTGTCTTCCAGCCGCCGTTTGGCGAGGACAGCGTCGAGAAACACCTGAAGACGTTCAGCGGCTTCGTCCAGCCCAGCGCCCGAGTGTTGAGCGTTGTCGGTCGGGCAAGTCCACTGGCGCCGATTGCTTTCCCCATCGCTAAGCCAGGGTGCGTTGGGCGCCAGGAATTCCGCTTTGTTCAAGGTGGGAGCCCAATCAAGCGCCAGTTCGATGATCTCATCGCCATTCGATGCCGCACCATGCAGCAGGACCACGAGGTACTTGGGTTTTCCGCAGGAAAGCGGCGGTTGACTCGGCCCGTCCAGAATGATGTCCATGCTGAGGGATCCCCAAAGAACAAATATTGATGTTTTCCATTTTCGCCATTGCCCAGATTCTTGGAAACAGGAAGGCGCGCCGGAAAATTTCGCGGGATTCACCGTGCAGAGGCTCGAACACCGCAATTTCAAGGCCTGCAGCCGTATCGAATCATTTTCGGAAACAATGAGTCGCCGGATAGGGAGCACTATCCAGCGCCTGCGACGATTCGTATAGGACGCATTGGCTTTAGCGTAGTGCGCTAAACGGAAAACCAGGTGGGAGACTGGGTGGGCCCTTTTGCGAAGACGGGGATTCCAAAGACGCCAAGACGTACTCAGCCGGGCAGGCGAATGAATTCCTGACTCGTTTGCTATGGATTCTGGTGTATGCTATGGCCTCTGAATCTAATGCCGATTCATGTCGTCGGACGAGTCACGCAACCGTTTGATTAATGAGATAAAACTAGAGACTGGTTGAAAAATGCCATTCCGATTGAGCTGTCCGAGCAATAGCTCTATTCATTCACATGCAAGATCCGAGGTTTCCATGGCTGTGCATGAACTGGTTTCAAAGATGAAGAGACTTCCCAAAACCGCGTCAATTGTGCTTGCGGGGGCGGTGTTCCTAGCGGGATGCGGGGAGTCGGACAAACCCGCTGAAATGTTCCAGGGGCTGCCGCAAAAATTCCAGGAAGAGCAGAAATTCGAAAAAGAGCAGACCCTGCGAGGTACGGTAAACGACGAGAAGGAACCCGTCATCCAAGGAAAAGTGGTGGCCACCGACGAAAAAGGCAACACCATTGCGGAAACATCCTTGGAAGGCAGCAACCGCTTTTCCATCGTCATTCCGGCCGGCACCGCATTGCCGATCCTGCTGAAAGCGTATCGTGAAGGATCGGAGCCGCTCATAGTGGCCATCGTGGACTCGTTCGAGAGCCAATACAACATCAATCCCAAGGCCACGGCCATCGCCGAAAAAGCCAAGTCGCTGGGCGGCTATACCCGGAAAAACCTGATGGCGGCCGCGATGATGAGCAGTACCGTTCCCGAGGAAGACAAGACCACCTCCGGCTTCCGCGGCGATCCGACAAAACGCTACGGCGGCTGGCATTGAGGCGATGCGGGGCACAAGCGGCCTGTCGCTGGCTGAGCACGGTCATGCGATGGCTATACATCGGCCATAAATGACAAGCGGCCCCTTCCCCTTGAGTTTCTCGAAGGTCTTGGTGCGCATCTCTTCAAGCGATCGGTCGCTTGTCGTGAATCAATCCCGTGCCATGCCCCGCTCGCCATAAGAAGCGTTCGCACATCAATCCGTACACTCCCGATCGGTATTGCATCAATCCGCCAACCTTTCGATCACGACAGGGTGCCTATCCCGGCGGCCCTCGAAACTTCGCGACAGGGCCGGGCGGATGGTCAGGCGTCGCTGCCGTTTGTGCCGGGCGTGTCTAGTTGTGAACAAAATCGACTTATTCCGAGTCTCCTTTTATACAGGCCCGAATCGGGTAATCGGGCTTTTCTGCCTCCCCCGCTCTAAACCCATGGCGGCATCGGGTTCGCTACTTAAGCGTTTCACGAGAGCCAGGGGCGTTTGTCGAAAATCGCTCCTCGTGCCGAAGCGATAACAAACGCCCGCCCCGTTCATGAGCAGGAAACTCATACTGGAATAGTGAGGAAAGACTTATGGATAGAGTCAGCCTTATCACCCGGACAATCACCCCGTTATTTCTGTCACTTGCGGGGTTTTTGCTCAGCTTGGCGGCGTTTGCCAATGATTCCCACAGAACCGGCAAATCAACAGAGGCCAACACGGCTTCCCAATTGGAGCGCGACCGAATTGTCCAAAATGCCGCGCAGATGGTTACCCAAGGACGGGAAATTTTTCGCTTCGATAGTTTTGGCGACGAGCAATTCTGGAGTGATGCGCTTCAATTGCATAAAGCCATCGAAGGGGAACGCTTCGGCGGAATCGGTAATGGACTGACACCGCAACAAGCCCTGGACTTGGGGCTAAAGGTCGACGTAGAGGCGCTGCCGGGATCAGTCGTCCAGCAACTCGAGCAGGGGGCGGTCGATTTGAGCGACGTCGCGGTTACGCTGGCCCTGATCAAGCAGGACGCCGTATTGGGCGTCAAAGGCACGTTCAATTCCGACGGTTCGCTCAAATCCGTGGGTCTCACCTGCGCCCTTTGTCACTCCACCGTGAATGACTCGCTCGCTCCGGGCGTCGGCGAGCGCTTGGACGGCTGGGCGAATCACGATCTCAACGTCGGGGCCATCATCGCCCTCGCTCCGAACCTGCAACCGATCGTCGATTTGCTGAGAATCGTTCACCCCGACATTACCGACTCCCAAGTCCGCGACGTGCTACAGAGTTGGGGACCCGGCAAGTTCGATGCGCAACTCCTCCTCGACGGCAAGGCGTTCACCCCGGAAGGCAAGCCGGCTGCCACGCTCATTCCCGACGCCTTTGGGCTCGCCGGCTACAATCAGCACGCCTGGACCGGCGACTGGGGTACGGTGACCTACTGGAATGCATTCGTGGCGGTATTGGAACTGCGCGGGGTCGGTACCTTCTTCGATCCCCGGCTGGATGACGCCGATAAGTTTCCGATCGCTGCCGCGAAAGAATTCGGCCACATATCCGTCGATCCGAAAGAGGATCAGGTTACTCCCAAGCTGCCGGCGCTCCATTTCTTTCAGCTGGCTCTGCCCGCACCCAAGCCGAAAGCCGGCGTGGACTTCGATGCTGGGGCGGCCGAACGGGGGAGCGAACTGTTCGGCGGCAAAGCCAAGTGCGGGAGTTGCCATGTCGAGCCGCTGTGGACCGAGCCGGGCTGGAATCTGCATACACCCGACGAGATGAGGATCGACGGTTTTCAGGCGAATCGTGCTCCCGGAGACGCTTACAAGACGATGAACCTGGCCGGGATTTTCGTGCGTGAACGCGGCCTTTTCATGCGTCCGGAGAACAAAGGGCGTTTTTACCACGACGGTCGGTTCAAAACCTTGCTGGACGTGGTGGACAGTTACGACGCGCGCTTCGATTTAGGACTGAGCAATCAGGAAAAACGCGATCTAGTCGAGTATCTGAAGTCGTTATGACGACGCCGGCGGGACGCCGGGCTGTGCGCATGACCTGCGGGCGGCTCCGCCGTATAAATCGGCTTTCCGGCCAATTTGTCATACGGCACGTTCATGTGCCGTCCCCTTCGGGCGCTTTGCGTGCAAATCGGCTTTCCTGCCGATTTGTCGTACCTCAGCGCATCCTACGGGCTCGTAGGATGTGCTGAACGAAGGTGAAGCGCATCATTCGCGATTGGTGCGCTGCCATCCATGTCCTCTGGACCCCGGCATTCCAATCGCATAAACGGTTCCGTGCCGGGGGGCGTTCTTCGGCTTAACGTAACGGCATTGCCTGTTAGCCCGTGTATCTCGGCTATGACGTAAAGAACTGACGCAGTCCTCCGTTTTTGTCAGGTCGAGGCATGATTGCAAGACCCGACCTCATCCATGGAAGCGGAACAAATGCCGAGCCTTGCAATCTAGCAGATTATGACGGCATGAAAATTTTTTGATGCAAGGCGCTTCTGCTCTGATCCATTTCCGCAACATGGGGCGCTTTCCCGCATTCGTTTCACTCAGGACACTAGGTCGGTCAGGAGGACTCATGAGAACCCACATGCTTTGCTTCGCGTTCGCGGCGATGATTGCATTTGCGTCCGCGGCGAACAGTGAGAACAACGGATCGAGTAACGACAATCAGCTCCCCGAGTCGCTGGAGCAGAAGGTCCGGAATCTCCGGACCGACCTGGAGGCGAAAGGCTACGAGGTCGCTCGGGGAGCCTGGAACCTGTTCAGGATCGAAGACTGCAAGTTCGCGCTCGAGACCATCGGAAACTGCCTCGGCAACAACCCGGCGGCGCCCTATCTCATCCCTTCCGTTCCGCTCTGGCCGGACGAGTTCGTGGACCAGAACATGAGGGACTTGCTCGGGCCGACGCCGGGCGACACCTGGTGGACGTACCGGCTTGACCAGCGCGAGGCGCTGGTCGTGCTGGCGCAGCTTCCGCCGCCCGGAAGGTACTTCGGGATACAGACGTACATCTTTACGCGCGAAGGGGAGATCGACACCACGGATGAAATCTACCAGTCCGTGGCCGATGATCCTTTCATGCAGAGCATCCTCTTCATGATGTCGCCGAATCCGTCCCGTGCGCTGGTGTTCTCCAGCATCGGCAACAGCAACAACAACGTCGTCATCGAGCGGCAATCCGACGCGGCGTTCAACCAGCAGCGCTTCTTCATCATCACACCGGACGCGGTGATGGAGCGTGCGCTCACCGAGGCGCTGCTGCGGGCGGGCGTACCGGATCGCAACCAGGTGTTCGTCGAGCCCGTGTCGACGGACCTCGGCCGGCTGGGGTTCGGCTCAAAGGCGGACGACCTGATGACCGTGATGCGTTATTCGCTGCCGGAAGACGAGGCGGCCGGCGATGAGTGGCGCCAGAAGCGCCCGCTCGCCATTCTCCGCGTGAGGGACACGAACACGGCGCGTCCGACCGAGCCCTACCCAAAACCTGTCCGGGACGAGAGGATCGCCAAGTCCGAGCTCGGGTTCGAGGGTAATGTCGAGAATCTGGTCGAGGCGGTCAAGCAGCACTGGGGACAGCCCGACGCCAAGGACGGGCCGTTCGAAAGCCTGCTGCTCAAGGTGGACCTTATCGGCGAGCATTGCGTCCGGCGCCCCATGAACTGCCTCGGCGATACCCAGGACGCAGACTACCAGATCAGCCCGACGGAGAGCATCGACTCGGGCGAAGTCCTCGCCGTCGCGGGCACCCTCGGCACCGCCACCGGCAACGCCACGTACACGAGTCTGGCGCCCAACCGGATCCCGGCTCTGGTGGGCGTCACGAACGTCTCGGATCCCGATCTCAAGGGGAGCGCGTCCGCCTTCTCGGAGACGGTCGGCAACACCGACAAGCTCTACGTCTACTACTTCGCACGCGACTGCGGGAACCTTCCGAATTGCCGCGAAATCACCGAGGAAATGGTCCCCCCAGGCGACGCAATCAAAATCATTCAGCGGAACTACGTCGTGCCGGGGTCGACCCGAGGTCCTGACCCCAAGCAGCTCGTGAACCCGACGCTCATCGTCTTCGACGGGGCGAAACGGCCGTCGAGCCGTTAAAGGGGCCTCTGAGCAAGCGGATTCCGTTCATGACCCTTCGACAGGCTCAGGACAGGCCTGTCGAAGGACTTAATCCGAGCTTCCTTAAGGACAACAGGATGGTCGGTCAGGAGGACTTATGAGAACCCACACGCTTTACTTCACGCTCGCGGCGATGATCGGATTTGCGTCCGCGGCGAACGGCTGGAACAACGGTTCGAGCAACGACAATCAGCTCCCCGAGTCGCTGGAGCGGAAGGTCCAGAATCTTCAAGCCGACCTCGAGGCGAAAGGCTACGAGGTCACACGCGGCTTCTGGGACCTGTTCACGATCGAGGATTGCCAGTTCACGATCGCCGTGATTGGAAACTGCCTCGGGAACAATCCGGCGTCACCGTACGTTATTCCCGCCGTTCCGCTCTGGCCGGACGAGTTCGTGGACGAACACATCAAGGATCTGCTCGGGCCGACGCCGGACGACACCTGGTGGACATACCGCCTCGATGAGCGCGAGGCGCTGGTCGTGCTGGCGCAGCTTCCGCCGCCCGCGAAATACTTCGGGATGCACACCTACGTTTTCACGCGCGAAGGGCGCATCGACCCCGCGAATATAGTCTTCCAGTCGGTCACAGACCCCTTCCTGGGGGAACTGCTCTTCGCCCCGTCGCCGAACCCTTCCCGCTCGGTGATGTCCGCGACCTTCGGCAACAGCATTAATAACGTCGTCATCGAGCGGCAGTCCGGCGCGGCCTTTAACCAGCAGCGCTTCTTCATCGTCACGCCGGACGCGGTGATGGAGCGGGAAGTGACCGAGGCGCTCCTGCGGGCGGGCGTCCCCGATCGCAATCAGGTGTTTACTACCCCCGTGTCAACGGAGATTTTCCGAGCAGGGCTCGGGCCCGAGGCGGACGACCTGTGGATCACGATCCGCTATACGCGTCCGGAGGACGAGGAGGCGGGTGATGAGTGGCGTCGGCAGCTTCCCCTGGCCGTGCTCCGGGTGAGGGACACGAACACGGCGCGTCCGACCGAACCCTATCCCAAACCCGATTACGATGAGCGGACCGCCCGCTCCGAGCTGGGGCTCCAAAGTGACTTTGCGGCTCTGATCGAGGCGGTCAAGAAGCACTGGGGGCAGACTTCCGCCCCCGAACAGCCGTTCCAGGCTCTGGAACTGACCGTGGATCTCGTCGGGCAACACTGCCTCGAACGCCCCATGAACTGCCTCGGCGATAACCAGGACGAAGACTGGCGGCTCAGTCCTCGTTCGAGCATCGATTCGGGCCAGGTGCTGGCCGTCGTGGGGACTCTCAAAACGGCTACGGGAAACGCGACGTACTCGGCCATCGCACTCAATCGTTCGTCGGTTCTCCAGGGCATCGGGAACGTTTTCGACGAAGATCTCGCGGGGAGCGCGTCGGCGTTTTCTGGAACGGTCGACAACACCGACCGGTTTTACGTCCAGTACTTCGCGCGCGACTGCTCGGGGCTCTCCCACTGCTTTGAAATCACGGAGGAGATGATTCCGAAAGGCGAGACAGTCGCGTTCATCGAGCGGAACTACGTTGTTCCGGGTACGGCCCGCGGCGCCGATTCCAGGCAGACGCTGACACCATTGGTCATCATCTTCGATGGCAAGGCACGGCCGTCGAGCCGCTGAGGAAGTGTGCCGCTGCGAGCGCCCGCGGAAACGCAGAAAGGCCCCGTGGACGCTTGTGGCTGCAAGATGCCCATACACGGAGGTAAACCATGCGTCCCAACGACCTCAAGGAAGCTCTGATTAAGTCCTTCGACAGGCTCAGGACAGGCTTGTCGAGCCACGAACGGAATCCACTTGATCAGAGCTTCCTCAAGCACCGAGGCATCGTCGCCGCGGCATTCGCCGCCTTGTTGCTCGTATCCTCGCCCGGCGTCCGGGCACTCACGATCGCCCTCAGCGACGACGACGGCTGGGATGCTATCGGGATCCAAGCCGCCAAGCGGGCGCTGGCGGCCGCCGGTCACACCGTGATCCTCGCCGGCCCGCTCAATGAGCAAAGCGGCAGCAGTGCGGCGATCAACCTGACTGACCTCCGGATTACCAAGCGACGCGACGACGAGGGCGCGCTCGAGTATTCCGTTGCGATCGGCGACGGGGCGGAAGGAGCCGAACCGGCGACCAGCGCGCTCGTTGCCATCGACATCGCCCGGCAAAGCACCGGCCGGTTGCCCGACTTGCTGGTGTCCGGCATCAACGTGGGCGCCAATATCGGCGCCGCCACCCAGTTTTCGGGTACGGTCGGTGCCGCCATTGCCGCGCTATCCCCCATGCTCAACGGCGCTGTCCCCGCCATCGCGATCAGCACCGATCCGTTGTGCGGCGAGTCCACACCGGATTGCAAGACAGCGAACGAGGCCCATTTCGCGCAGGTGGCGGACTTTCTCGTTGCCGTCATTGCCCGCCTCGAACGCAAGGCCGGCTCTCTGGAGGGCGAAAAGGGCCTGCTGCCACGGGGGATAGGTCTCAACATCAACTACCCGCCGTTACCCGAGCCCGCCGGCGTCGTCGTTACACGGCAGGGTCGCACGGTCACCTTTGCGGACGATCTGGTGGTGAGCTATGGCGCCGATACGGTCACCATCAACATCGGCTGTCGTGAGCCCTGCGCCGATGTACCGGTCGGAACCACGCTCCGGGGCGGGATCACGAAGATTGTCCCCGACGAAACGCCCGAGGTGCCCGGCGCCGACACCACGTGGTATACGCGAGGGTACATCACCATCGTGCCGATCACGCCCGACTATACGGCTGACGCGCCGAGTGCCTTCTCTCTCGGGATAGATATCAAGGCTGGCCTTGGCAGGCGATAGACGGTGATTTCAACGGGCTCAGCATTTGTAGGTCGGCAATCCTTTGCCGACGAAAACGTTGGCCCAACTGTGCACCGTCGGGAAGGGCGGCTTCGGCGCTCCAATCGCAAACGGTCATCCCAGGACGGCCGTTTGCGATTGGAAGGGGCGTCCTGGCGCTCCCAGGACGGCCGTTTGCGATTGGAAGGGTCGCGACTAAAGCGACCGTTTGCGATTGGAAAGGATTCCCGACCTACTCGCGAGTGCCCGTACAGCAGGTATGAAAATGGTCTAGACGGTGATCCCGACGAGAACGGTTCTTTAAATGTTGGAATGTGAAGACTGACCGCGATAGATGCCTATCCCACATCTTTGGCTTGCCTGCCGAATTGGGCAGCTTTGGGATGTGTAAAATGACCCTAGTTGACACACATCGGAATAAGGCATGCGAACCAATATCGTCATCGATGACGAGCTAATGAACGAAGCTCTGAAATCCACCGGCCTTAAAACCAAACGGGAGGTGGTAGAGCTTGGATTCACGACACTCGTCCGCTTGAAAAACAGGAACAGATCAAAGCGTTCAAAGGAAAGCTCAAATGGGAAGGCGACCTTGACGCCATGAGAACCGACGGATGATCGTGGTCGATTCCAGCGTCTGGATCGATTACTTCAACGGCAGCGACACGCCCCAAACCGCCATACTCGACGAACTGCTCGGCGTGGAACCGCTGGCCATCGGCGGCTTGATTCTAACCGAGGTCTTGCAGGGCTTCCGCAAAGATGGCGATTTCCGAACGGCTAAGCGGCTGCTGATGTCGCTAACCGTTTATGAGTTGCTCGGCACCGAACAGGTACTCAAAAAACGGGGCATCACCATTCGCAAAACCGCCGACGTCATCATCGCTACATTTTGCATAGATAAACGGACACGCCCTGCTGTTTTCCGATCGAGATTTCGTTTCGTTTGTCGAGCACTTGGGATTGCGAACGGTCGGGAGATACGGGGCCGAATAGCTGGGGCGTATTGAAGTCGGAAGCAAATAACAAAAGCCTAACCCTTTCACTGCCCGAACGATGGGTTGGATACCTTTTCAACTATGGTTGGCTTCGGCATGGAGCTTAAGCCCGAGGGCGCTAATGACCTTGAGGATGGTATCGAAACCTGGGCTACGTTCGCCGGAGAGAGCCTTGTAGAGGCTTTCCCGAGAAAGTCCCGCATCCCGAGCAACTTGCGCCATACCTTTGGCGCGGGCGATGTCGCCAAGGGCCTTTGCGATGAAGGCGGCGTCTCCGTTCGCTTCTTGCAGACAAGCTTCAAGGTAGGCGGCCATTTCCTCTGGGGTTCTGAGGTGTTCAGCAACGTCATAGCGAGTGGTAGTAGTCTTGGCCATAGCAATTACTCCGAAAGATTACGAGCGAGACGCAATGCGGCCTTGATGTCCTTGGCTTGGGTGCTCTTATCACCACCGGCCAAGAGAATGATGAGCTCTCGCCCCCGCTTTTTGAAATAGACCCGGTAACCGGGACCGTAGTTAATCCGCAACTCCGACACACCTTCGCCGACGGGCTCAACGTCGCCAGAGTTACCGGCGGCGAGCCGTTCAATTCTGGCTTGAACACGCGCTCTCGCTTGGATGTCTCGCAGGCCATCGAGCCACTGAGCGAAGACGTCTGTCTTGCGGATTTCGATCATGGGCTAACCGTAGCCGCTCGGCTACATAATGTCAATGGCGCGAGGACACCGCTGCAAGATGCCCAACGTCTAGCTAAGCGGCGCACCGGACAACAGAACCTGAGCAAAGCGCCGGAGCCGAATGTAAAGCAATACCTGTAAACGGCCAGCGTCCCGGCGGGTCGCGCTTTAATGCAAATTAAGCGCTTTGCGGTAAGACGTTCAATAAGAAGATGGCGGCCGCTAGGCGACCGAAGACGTGAACGAGGAGCCCCCGAGAGGAGTGGACCTCGCTGGCCGCATCGATACCGGTTTTCTCCTGAATCCAGTTAAGGAAGCTCTGATTAAGTCCGTCGACAGGCCTGTCCTGAGCTAAGTCGAAGGGCATGAACGGAATCCACTTGTTCAGAGCTTCCTACAGTGAACGCCTGGATGAGTGCCGATCTCCGACATAGTGTAAGCGCCGGATAGATAGGCCCGCGCCAATGCCTCATTCCTGTCCGGATAGCGTTGCCGATAGTCGTCAAGGGGCAGGGCGATAAACCGCCGATGCGCTTTGGAGCCCGGAGTTCTTCGGGCTTTTGTTCTGCCGGTATCGCTCGACGAACGCATTATCGCCCAATAGCAATTGATGGTGGGTCTGATCCAGTGGACTGGGCAGCCCTCTGCCGTCCATTACGAATCGACGGCAGGACTTGATCGCGCTCTTGCGTTCCCGCCCAAACTGGCTGAGCAGCCAACCCGTATCAAGTAGGTGTCCTTCTGAACCAATATCGCCTTATAGCGCCCCTGAAGTCGGTGTCCGACCATCCCATAGTGCTGAAATGTTGGAATGTGAGATCTGACCCCGGTGTGCCCTCCTTCAACGGCATCGACACGCCCCAAACTGCCATACTCGACGAACTGCTCGGCGTGGAACCGCTGGCGATCGGCGACTTGATCCAACCGAGGTCTTGCAAGGATTTCGCCAGGATGGCATTTCCGAACGGCTAAACGGTTGCTGATGTCGCTAACCGTTTATGACTTGCTCGGCACCGAACAGGCGCACAAAAACGTGGAGAATTATCGGGCACTCAGAAAACGGGGCATCACCACCCGCAAAACCGCCGACGTCATCATCGCTACATTCCGCATCGAAAAGGGACACGCCCAGCTGTTTTCCGATCGGGACTTCATTCCGTTTGTCGAGCACCTGGGATTGCGAACCGTCGGGGGATACGGGGTGGAATAGTCGGGGCGTGTTGGAATCGAAAGTAAACAACAAAAGCCTGACCCCTTCGCTCGGCTGGCTGGACAGGCAATCACGGGGCGACATCTTTACCAGCGCCATCACCCAGGCCGAAATCGAATTGGGCATAACCTTGCTGCCCAAAGGCAGACGCCGGGATGCGCTCGCAAATGCGGCACATGCAATGTTTACCGAAGACTTTGCAGGAGCCGTCCTCCCTTTTGACGAACGCGCCGCCGGACATTACGCGACACTTGTGGCACATCGTACCCGCATCGGTCGCCCAATTACGGTTGAAGACGCGCAAATCGCGGCAATTGCCGTGAACCACAGTTTGGTATTGGCAACCAGAAACCTGAAAGACTTCCAGGAAATAACGGAAATTAAGTTGATCGATCCCTGGCAACCAGAAGCATCGTAGCGGGTTAGCTCGTGTAGGGCGCATTAGGTTTAGCGTAATGCACCGAATGGAGATTCCCATGCGGCGGAATACGCAAGTACGCTATTCCGCCCTACACGGGCCATACGGACTTCGTACCTTAGCGCATCCTATGGGCCTGTGATCTCTGATTTGGCGTATTCTCTCAACCCAACGTCAATGAGCCACAAGTCAATTTCGGCGTCAGTTACATGTTTGTTTTTTCTCATTGCATTAATAACAGTACCCACCTCAAAACTATTTTTGATTTCGTAGTTTTCTCCGCAAGCTCGAATGACTCTTTCAACCTGTTCTCTCGAGAAGTCTGATGCATACCTCGTGACCGTGGATGAAAAACTATTTGCCTGATCAAAAGACCCGGATTCCACGTACAGATTTACGATTCTGTCTCCTACTGGCTTTGGCAAGTCAAAGAACAAGGTGTTACTTAATTCTGCTCGATTTGCTTTTTGAATTCGTTTGTTAGCAGATGAAGATAAGCCGGTATGAGTAAGCAAGAAATCTAGTTCTTCGAGCTTTTCTTTAGGCAGGTTTTCGACGTAGGCATCTAACTTTTGCCTTATATCTTGGGATAAAAACCTCCAGCTTTCAGGTAGTCTACGGAGCGTACTAAATATTCTATAAAGCTGTGAATCATCAAGGGCTTTAATCAGATTTGAGAGCTTGTCTTCTAACGTGGCATAATAGATTTCTTTGTGCACCATCTCAACAGCATTGAGTGCTGAAGAGATACGTAGCTCTTCCTTATAGTCACTCACTTCATTTAATAGCTTTTTCAAAAGAACTATGACAAAATTTCTTACTAGACTTTCTCTTGCTTTGAAAAGCGGGCTATTTTCGAAAGCAGTAACTGCTTTATTTACATCCGTCGGAAAGTACTCGGACCTAACCTCGTTAATTAAGCTCTCAAGAGCATACTTGCCTTGCGCGGGAGGAAACTGAAGCAAGTATTCAACCGCAGAGCGAATATGCATTCTCACTAACTCTGCCGATGGATTGAATATCTCACCGTCCGACGTCATCGAAGGGTGGGCGCAGCGGTTTCTGTCCTGCTGTAATCGGTCTAGATCAATAAATTCGACATGCGATATTAGTTCAAGCTTATCTCTCGCTATTGCCAATATGTCTCTTTCGAATTTTAAGGACTTCGCTATGTCACCTGCTTTTCTCGCCTTTTCAAATTCTTCGAGTTGTTTTTCCGCTTCTTTGTCGCCTGCAAGAGATAGTTCTTTCAGTTTGTCAATAATGTCAAAGGATACGGCTATCCATGTGGAAACAATAGCAGATCTAAATGCACCAGATTTATAACACGAAACAGATTCTTTGATGTAGCTTTTGGCTCTTTCATCCCTACATTTAAGAATAAGCTCATCTAAATCTGATAACGGCGATGCCACTTATTACTCCTTGTTGGTTAACTACGAATAGAAAATCTAAAATGTCAAAAAGCTTTGGGCCTCTGAGGTATATAAGCTTGAAGGCTACTCGCGAATAGTTTGCAAATGAGTCAAATAAGCCCTTCGAATGCACCCGAAATAGAATAGCAGATGCACCCTGCTTTACTCGGATGACAGGGAGGTAGGCGGGGCGACACGGTCAGCTCTTGTCTGTCGCTTCCAATCGAACCATCCTGTTTCGTCAAAAAGACCTTAACCGGACGACTTGTCCGTACTCAGGCCGATCTTCTTGAGAAGTTCGTCAACAGAAACCGCTCCGCTGGTCTCGATCATCAGCGCATCGCGCTGCTCTTCTTCGGTTAATTCATCATGCGCCGCAAGCTGACGGTCTAGTACCGACAGATCGGCTTCAGAGGGGTCGCGGCCCAGCAGGGCGCGGGATTCGATGCGGCTTTTTAAGGTAGCTATCGGTGCCTGGCAGTCGAGGATCAGGAATGATGCGCCGAGCCGTTCGGCCAGTATTCGTTGGCTTTCACGCTGCTCGTGTTTTAGGAACGTGGCGTCGACGATGACGGAGAGGCCGGATTTCAGGATCTCTTCGGCGGTATCCAGCAGATAGCTATAGGTTCTGCGCGTCATGTCGGCGGTGTAGATGCCGGCGTCGAGGGTCGATGCGGTGTTGGCGTGTTCAGCGAAGCCGGCCAGGCGTTTTCGTTCCAAATCGGAGCGCAGGCGTATGGCCGGGAGGCGTTCGGCGAGTTGGCCCGCGATGTGGGATTTGCCGCTGCCGGAAAAACCGTGGGTGATGAGCAATGCCGGTTTTTGAGGCCGGATGAGGCCGGATGCGTAATCGAGATAGCGCCGGTACAGGTCCAATAACTCCTGCTGCTTCGCGGTGTCGCCGGTAGAGGCGCGGGTCAGTTGGGCGATCTTGGCCCGAACCATGGCGCGGTAGACGCGGTAATAATGGAAGAGCGAGAGACCACGGTAGTCTCCGGTAACTTCCAGGTAGCGGTTTAGAAGCCGGAAAGCCAAATCCCGCTTGCCTTTGACTTCCAGATCCATGACCAAAAAGGCCAGCTCGCTCATGACATCGATCCAGCGCAAGTCTTCGCTGAATTCGATGCAGTCGAACGGCGTGGGCTCGTCGCCGATGAGCACGATGTTGCCGAGGTGGAGGTCGCCGTGGCATTCGCGAACGAAGCCGGCGGCTTTTCGGGCGAGCATGGTCTCCCGGCAGCGCGAATACGCCTCGGAGGTCCAGGCGCGCACGGCTTCCAGCTTGGCGACGTCGACCGGATCGTCCTGCAAGGGCTCGATGTGGGTGAAATTATGTTCGGCGGCGTCGTAGATGTGTTCCGGGAGTCCGTGGGCGTCTTCGATGGTGCTGCGATTTACGCTCGCGTGGAATCGGGCCAGCGTCTCGGCCAGTTTGTCCATGTGTTCGGCCGACAGGCGATCGTCCTGACACAGACGATCGAATAGTGCCGCTTCGTCGAAGCGGCGCATCTTGATGGCGAATTCGATGGGGGTGCCGCTGCCGCCGATTCGCGGATTTCGGGGATCTCCGGCGATGGGGACGACGGCCAGATACAAGTCCGGCGCGAGCCGGCGATTGAGGCGGAGTTCCTCTTCGCAAAACCGGCGGCGCTTGTCCAGGGTGGTGAAGTCGAGGAAGCCGAAATCCACCGGCTTCTTGATTTTGTAGGCGTGTGGAGCGGTCAGCAAAACCCAGGAGATATGGGTCTCCCGGATTTCGATGGCTTCCGTGGGATGATCGTAGGCGGCGGGGTTCCGCAGCGCCGAGATCAGTTCGGGATAGCGGGCGTCATCCATGCGGTTCCATCCGTAAACGGCCGTTGATCACTCTGAGTTGCCGTTCGCCCTGAAGGAGCGCTTCCAGTTCCGCTCCGGCCATCGCCTTGCGCCAGCCCTGAAGCAGTTTCGATTGCTCCGGGTCATCCATCAGTTGTTCCAGGTCCTTGCGGCCTGCGAGTACAGCCGGGTTCAGGGTGTGCTGGGCGGCCCGAAGACGCACTACGGCGGTCAATACGTCGAGCAGCGCTTCCTGTTCGGGCGTCTTTTTGGCCTGCCGCGGCCTGAGAGAAACCGCCGGCGGCGGACGATGTTTCGCCTCGTCGATGATCCGGCACAATTGGCTGCCGTAACGCTTGAGCGTCCGTTCCTCCAGTCCCCGGATCAGCTTGAACTTGTCGGCATTCGTCGGCTGAAGCCGTGCGAGATCGAACAAAACCTCGTCCTTGACCAGCCAACTGCGTGGAATATCCTGCTGGCGCGCGTTGTCCTCGCGCCAGGCCGCGAGCGCCTGCAGCACGGCGAGCTGGGACGCATTCAGCTGATAATGTCCGCTGATACGCTGCCAGGCTTGATCGGACGCATTCTCGTAAAGCTTCGGATCGAGCAGGGCGCCGAAATCGCCTTCCGGCCAGTCCAGGCGGCCCAAGGCTTCCAGTCGCTGGCACAGTTTCAGGTAAGCGGTTCCGAGATGGATGACGTCGTCGGCCGCATAGCGCAATTGCGCATCGGCCAGGGGCCGGAGCGACCAGTCGGTGCGCGCATGTCCTTTGCCCAAGGTTATTCCGAGCAGTTCCGAAATCAGTCCGGCATAGCTGATTTGTTCGGGCAAGCCGATCAGGGGAGCCGCGATCTGGGTATCGAAGATCGGTGTCGGCAAACGTCCCCACAAATGAAAGAAGATTTCCAAATCCTGTCGCCCGGCATGAAAAACCTTGGTGATGGCCGGATCGAACAGTAAATCCGCTACCGGCTCCAAGGATTCGAGCGCGAGCGGATCGATGCAGGCGACCTTGTCGGCGGTCGCGATCTGGAGCAGGCAGAATTTGGGAAAGTAGGTTTTCTCGCGCAGGAACTCGGTGTCCACGGCGAGCCATGGAGAGTTCTTGACGGCGCGGCAGAAATCTTGGAGTTGGCTGGGCGAATCGATATAGCTGATTTGGGAGAGAGGCGTCATGTCGAAGAGAGTGCTTTTTCGAGTCATAAAGTTATTATATGGCTTAGGGACGAAGAATACGCTCCCGCCGACGATCCGAGGTGGCGCATGAAGGTATTGGTGAGTGTAAAGCGCGTGGTGGATTACAACGTGCGCATCCAGGTGAAGCCGGACGGCTCGGGCGTCATGCTGGATGGGGTGAAGATGAGCATGAATCCCTTCGACGAGATCGCCCTGGAAGAGGCGATTCGCCTTAAGGAGGCCGGCAAGGCGACGCAAATCGTGGCCGTTTCGATCGGGCCGCAGGCGGTCCAGGAGCAGCTGCGGAGCGCTTTGGCGCTCGGTGCGGACCGGGCGATTCATATACCCCTGGATGCAGCGCCTCAACCCGTCAACGCCGCGCGCGCCCTGGCCGGGCTCTCCCGGCGCGAAAATCCCGAGTTGATTCTCATGGGCAAGCAGGCCATCGACGACGACTGCAACCAAACCCCGCAGATGCTGGCGGCCCTGCTCGGCTGGCCCCAGGCCACCTTCGCCTCCAAAATCGAATTGGCCGATAAAACCGCTACCGTCGCCCGCGAGGTGGATGCCGGGCTCGAATATCTGTCCGTCGACCTTCCCGCGGTGATTTCCGCCGATCTTCGCCTCAATATTCCCCGTTATCCCAAGTTGCCGGATATCATGAAGGCGCGCCGCCTGCCGATCGAAACGGTTACGCCGGAAGACCTGGGCGTCGAGTTCGTACCGGAGGCCAGGCTGCTCAAAGTCGCGCCGCCACCAAAGCGCCAGGCCGGCCGGAAAGTGGCTTCGGTCGACGAGCTGGTAGCGGCGCTGCGCGAGCGAGGGCTGTTGTCATGAGCAAGGTATTGGTTATTGCCGAGCACGACGGCGAAACCTTGAATCTTTCGACTTCGAGAACCGTGGCCTGCGCGCTGGCTCTCGGTCCGGAGACGATCGATGTGGCGGTGTTCGCCGAGGCGGAGAACAAACCGGCTGAAGCCGCGGCCCGGCTGAATGGCGTGACACGGGTGTTGCTGGTCGAACATGCCGCCAACCGGAACCCCGTGGCGGCGGTTCTGGCGCCGCAAGTTTCCGCGCTGGCCAAGGACTACACCCATGTGCTGGCGCCGGCGACCACCTTCGGCAAGGATGTTCTGCCACGCGCGGCGGCGCTGCTCGGTGTTCCGCAAGTGAGCGACATCATGCGGGTGCTCGGCCGAAATGTCTTCGAGCGGCCGATTTATGCGGGCAATGCGCTGGAAACGATCGAAACGCCGCCGGGCATCGTCGTCGCGACCGTGCGTACGGCTTCGTTCAAGGCGGTTGCCGAGACAGGATCGGCGCCTGTGGAAAAAATCAGCCTCGATTTCGACTGCCCGACCCACACGCGTTTTCTCCGGGTCGAAGGTTCGTCCGGCGGCGGGCGTCCCGATCTCCAGTCGGCCCGCGTGGTGGTGTCCGGCGGGCGCGGCCTGGCAAGCAAGGAAAACTTCGACTTGATCTACGCCCTGGCGGATCGGCTGGGCGCTGCGGTCGGCGCTTCCCGCGCGGCGGTGGACGCCGGATTCGTTCCGAACGACTTGCAGGTGGGGCAGACCGGCAAGATCATCGCGCCGGAGCTTTATCTCGCCTTCGGTATTTCGGGCGCGATACAGCATCTGGCGGGAATCAAGGATGCGGGGACCATCGTCGCCGTCAATAAGGACCCCGATGCGCCAATCTTCGAAGTGGCGGATATCGGCCTGGTGGGAGACTTGTTCGAGGTGCTGCCGGCATTGGTCGATGCTCTGCCCAAGGATAAATCGTGAATCGGGAGAGTCTGGAGTTCGATGTCGTCATCGTAGGGGCCGGCCCCGCGGGACTGTCCGCCGCCTGCCGATTGATGCAGCTGGCCAATGAAGCCGGAAAGTCGCTCCGGGTCTGCGTCGTCGAAAAGGGTGCGGAGGTCGGCGCCCACATCATTTCCGGCGCCGTGTTCGAGCCGACCGCCCTGAACGAACTTTTCCCGGACTGGAAAGGGCAGGGCGCGCCCGTCACCGTGGGCGTCGAACACGATGAATTGCATTACCTCCTTAGCGAAAAGCGCTCGTTCAAAGCGCCCGGCTTTCTGATGCCGAAGCCGATGCGTAACGAGGGCAATTACGTGATCAGCCTGGGCCGCTTGTGCCGATGGCTGGCGGAAAAAGCCGAGGCCCTTGGCGCCGAGATATTCACGGGGTTCGCCGCGGCCGATGTGCTTTATGACGACGCGGGCGCAGTAGCCGGCGTCGTCACGGGCGACATGGGCATTGCCAGGGACGGTTCGAAGAAGCCGAACTATCAGCCGGGCGTGGAGCTGCGAGCGCCCTACACGATTTTTGCCGAAGGCTGCCGCGGGCATTTGGGCAAGCGGCTGATGGAGCGCTTCGAATTGCGGCGGGACGTCGATCCGCAGCATTACGGCATCGGCATCAAGGAAATCTGGCGCATCGATCCGTCGCGTCATCGGCCCGGATGGGTCGTTCACACCTTAGGCTGGCCTTTGGACAACGAAACCGAAGGTGGCGGCTTCGTTTACCACGGCGAGGACGGATTGGTTTCGCTCGGTTTGATTGTGGCCTTGAATTACCGTAATCCTTATTTGAATCCTTTCAGCGAAATGCAGCGCTGGAAGCACCATCCGGTGGTGCGCCGGTTCCTCGAAGGCGGAACCCGGATCGGCTACGGCGCCCGCGCGGTGAACAAGGGCGGCTGGCAGTCGGTGCCGAAGCTGTCTTTTCCGGGCGGCGTGATGGCGGGTTGCGATGCCGGTTTTCTCAACCCGGTGAAGATCAAGGGCAATCATACCGCCATGAAGACCGGCATGCTGGCGGCGGAGGCGGTGTTCGAGGCGCTGGAAACGGGCGGAATTCCGGATATGGGCGGCCGTTATCGCCAATCGTGGGTCGATCAGGAGCTGTTCCGGGGCCGGAACATCGGTCCCGCGTTGGCGAAATTCGGAACGCTTGTTGGAAGCGCGTTCATTTGGATCGATCAGAATGTTTTCCGGGGAAAGCTGCCGTTTACCCTGCACAATCGCGTTCCGGATCACGCCTCGTTGGATCGAGCCGCGGACAGTCGTAAGATCGATTATTCGAAGCCCGACGGCGTGCTGAGCTTCGATAGACTATCCTCGGTCTATCTATCCAACACCAATCACGAGGAAGACCAGCCCTGCCATCTCGTTCTGACCGATCCGGCCATCCCGATCGAGCGGAATCTGCCGCTGTACGACGAGCCGGCGCAGCGTTATTGCCCGGCGGCGGTTTATGAAATCGTGGAGGCGCCGGGACAGCCGGCCCGATTCCAGATCAACGCGCAGAACTGCGTTCACTGCAAAGTGTGCGACATCAAGGATCCGGCACAGAACATCAACTGGGTGCCTCCAGAAGGGGGCGGGGGACCGAACTACGTAAACATGTGAAAGCAAGGTCGTTCTGTGTGTCGAAGTCGGGAGAGTTATAGGGTAGCAGGACGCTGTTGAATAAAATCTTGGTACCGGTTGTTCTCCAAGCCTGGCTAAATCGCGAACACACGCTTCTGATCGAAAGTTGCAAATATGTCCGGGTGGCGGATACTCAGCTGTTAAACTAGATTACCGGGAAGTAAAGTTTGATTGACTTTCGCTCCAAATCTTGGCAAATGTCAGAAAGTTTTACAAGTGTGCCAAAATTGTTGCGCATGCGATCAAAAGTTGCCAAGAAATCAATTTATTAGGGTGATCGGCGCGTAAGTTGCATTAGAGTTTTTAACAATCGGAAATTTGCACTAACAATGGCTAAAGATATGCTTCATGAAGAACAGTCTGAGTTGCGGTCATCAACGCAGCAAAAGGAAATTGATCAAACGCGGCGCAATTTGACGAGAATTGGTCTGACCACGCCTGTCCTGATGAGCTTTTCTGGTTATTCGCCGTTGGCTAATGCTTGTGCCACTCCATCCCGGCATGCATCTGGAAACACCAGTCCCCAAACAGAGGAGCCGGTTTATTCCTGCAATGGAAAACCGCCTTCCTATTTGGTGATGTGTGCTTCGTTCGGTTCATGGCCTCTAGGTGGATTGGATGCACCGCAACTGCAGATACAAGACGGCAGTGGAAATCCGATCGGCTGTACCGGGGGCGGTGTCCCTTCGTTTGACACATTTTTTTCATCGGACTCGAATCCTCCCGCTTCAAAGATATCCAGTTTTGGTACAACCGTGGATGTGTATGTTGGCGCCACTACTACTTTTATACCAGTTTTACCAACAAACGGTGCCGGGACTGTAGATCAAACTCGGCTTGCGTCTGTATGGGAACTTTTGGCGTTTCCGGAAAAGCAGCCCGATCCGCAAGCCGCCCAGTTCGCCCAATTCATTATTGCGGCGATTTATAACGCAAATGCCGATTCGAAGTATCCAGTTTCGGTAGATCAAGCAAAAGAGATGTTTGCGAAAGGTCCTTTAACGGAGTATCAGCCCACGAATGGTGTTAAATGGGGAGTAGCGGAAATCATTTTTTATCTACAAAGCACCATGGGGTTTGTCTAAAAATTAGCTGGCTTTGGTATAAATTGCTTTTGATCTTCATGACCTTACGCGTGGTCACTCTTTGTTCGGCGGCCCGCCTGAAGATATCGCCGCTTTGGCAGGACGAATGCGTGGTATTTGATGCAGCCAGTTGTAATACTTACGCAGTGCCGAAATTGAGTGCTCAGATTCTAGAAATGCTGCAGGCTGAGAAGGAGCTTAAGACTTCAACCATTCTTGCCGGAATAAACGCAAAAGGTGATCTCGACGAACAGGAGTTGATTCGAGTTCTTGACATCACATTAGAAGAATTTCAGCGTCTTGGCCTAATTGAAATAATTGCCAGTTGAGCTCTTTTAACTCCTTCGACGAGACCCTGTCCGCGCAATTTTCGGACAAGGGCGTAACTCTAGAACTTGCTCCGTTTGTTGTCCGAATCTATACCGATATTCCTAGCGTTTTAGCCGGCTTACAGCTTTACTACAGCGAGTACCCGGTACCAGGTTCAAGCGCTTTTGCAGATTTCCACGTATCGTTGCGGCGACCTCGATCGGCGTATCGCTGGTTCCGCCCTCAGGTCAGCTTTGAATTCGACGGCACGGTTCCATTTAAGCCTTTGCCTTACGAGCAAGCTTATCCCATGTTCGAATGGGGGCTTAATTGGTGTATAGCGAACCATTGCCATCGGTTTCTGATGATTCATGCAGCGGTCGTTGAGCGGGAGGGATGTGCGGCAATTTTGGCGGCTCCCCCGGGTTCGGGCAAGAGTACACTCTGCGCCGCTTTGGTCAGTCGCGGATGGAGGCTGCTTTCCGATGAATTGGCTCTTATCGATCCGGCAACGCTTCGGATAGCGCCTATTCCCCGCCCGATCGGGCTCAAGAATGATTCGATCGAAATTATCCGCCATTTCAATCCTTCAGCAGTGATTGGGCCGGTAGTAAAAGATACCCGCAAAGGGACAGTAACTCACATGAAAGCGCCGGTCGGCAGCATTCTCCGTTCTCGCGAAACGGCTTGTCCTGCGTGGGTCATCTTTCCTCGTTACGAGCGCGATGCTGCCGTTCGGTTGCGGCCTCACTCCAAGGCTCGGACAGTCGTGCGTCTCGCCGAAAACTCATTTAATTACACCTTACTGGGTGCAATAGGCTTTGATGCTTTGATAGGCACAGTCGATCAGGCTGAATGTTATGAATTTACCTATAGTAAGCTGGATGATGCCATCTCGATATTTGCTGATTTGAAGGCGCCTCCGCTATGTCAGGCCCGATGAATGTCGCCGCCGCCAAGGCGCTGACACGCACCGAGACTCTAATCGATTGTTCTCTCGGCGACTGGGACATCGTTATCCGCCAGTGCAGGGCGGCAAAGGTACTCGCCAAGTTAGCGGCCCGACTCGAAGACCATGGCTTGCTCGATCTAATCCCGGAGGCTCCCCGCAGACATCTGATCTCTGCGCACCTGGTTGCACGCCGGCAAAACCAGGCCGTGGAAATTGAGGTCGAGCAAATCCGAAAGGCCCTGGCTAGAATTCTGGCTCCAATCGTCCTGCTCAAGGGGGCGGCCTACGCAATGGCCGGCCTACCGGCAGCACGGGGGCGTGTGTTTGCTGACATCGACATACTGGTGCCGCGCGAGCGATTGGCCGATGTCGAAGCGGCGCTGATGCTGCATGGCTGGATAAGCACGCATCATGATGCTTATGACCAGCGCTACTATCGCCAATGGATGCACGAAATCCCACCGATGCAGCACATTAAGCGTGGTACGGTTATCGATGTACACCATGCTATTACACCGATTACTTCCAGGATTCGGGCCGATTCGAAAAAAATGCTCGCTGCGGCAGCGCCGTTGCCGGGACATGACAGGCTGTTTGTGCTTGCGCCCGAAGATATGGTGCTGCACAGTGCTACTCATCTTTTTTTGGAAGGCGAACTGGATTCGGGATTTAGAGACCTCGCCGATATCGATACCCTGCTTACGCACTTCGCTGCCGCTGACGACAGCTTTTGGGAGCGTCTGATGGAACGAGCCGTGGAGGTCGGTCTTGCCAGGCCTTTGTTTTACGCTTTCCGTTATACGGAGAAGATCCTGGGGACGCGAATTCCGCCGCGGATTCAGGCCAAGGCTGCGGTGGGATCGCCGGCGCGGCCATTGCTCAGCCTGATGGATGCGCTGTTCTTACGGGCGCTTCGGCCGAAGCATTCCACAGTCGCCGACCGTTTCACGGGGATTGCCCGGTGGATGCTTTATGTTCGGGGCCATTGGCTGCGCATGCCTTTGCCTCTGCTCGTTTATCATCTCGCTCGTAAGGCATTGGCGGTTGAACAGTCCGGGTGAAACGAGGGCTCGATGCGAGCTTGCTGGTGCTCCGGAGGCATCCTAAGTACATTCCATACACTTTTGCGGAATCTCGACAAATTAGTTCGATTGGCGGATTTCTCCTGCAGTGGTGCGTATGCCGCAAGACTTCCCTGAATGTACTTAGAGCGTTTTTCATCCCGGTGTACGGCTTCGTGTCGGGCGGGAAGAACGTAGGTCGGCAATCCCTTGCCGACTTATCGGCTCGGCAAGGGATTTTGTCGGAAGGGTCGCGACTAAAGCGACCGTTTGCGATTGGAAGGGTCGCGACTAAAGCGACCGTTTGCGATTGGAAGGGTCGCGACTAAAGCGACCGTTTGCGATTGGAAGGGTCGCGACTAAAGCGACCGTTTGCGATTGGAAGGGTCGCGACTAAAGCGACCGTTTGCGATTGGAAGGGTCGCGACTAAAGCGACCGTTTGCGATTGGGAAGGGATTGCCGACCTACCTATCGGGCTCTCTGACACCGAATCGGAAAATGCTCTAAAGGCGGGAGACGTAGTCGACTACCAACCCGAAAAATACCGCCGCGCCGAACCAATGATTGTTCAGAAATGCTTTGAAGCAGCCGGCGGGATCGCGCTCCCGGATCAGATACTGTTGGTAGGCGGCCAGCCCGGCGGCGACCAAGAGACCGAGAAAATAGGCTATTCCAAGCCCGGATTGCCTTCCCACCGAATAAAGAATCAGCAGCACGAAGACCTGAAGCATTCCGATCAGCACCCGATCCATGTCGCCGAACAGAATGGCGGTGGATTTGACGCCGATCTTGAGATCGTCCTCCCGATCCACCATGGCGTACATCGTGTCGTAAACCAAAGCCCACAGGATGGTGGCGAAGTAAAGTTCCCAGCCGACCCACGGAATGCCGCCCGTCTGGGCCGCGAAAGTCATGGGCACCGCCCAGCCGAAGGCGAGTCCCAGATAGGCTTGCGGAAGATAGGTGTAGCGCTTCATGAACGGATAGGACGCGGCGAGAAAAGCGCCGGGGACCGACAGCGCGATTGTGAGCGGGTTGGTGAGTAGAACCAGGCCGAACGATACCAGGCACAGCACGACGAACAGCCAAAGCGCTTCCTTGGGTGTCACCAGTCCGGCGGCGATCGGACGTAATTTGGTGCGTTTGACGTGGGGGTCGAAGTCGCGGTCGGCGTAGTCATTGATCACGCAGCCCGCCGCCCGCATCAGCACGACGCCGGTGACGATGACGAAGCTCACCAGGACGTCGGGTTTGCCGTTTCCGGCAATCAATAGCGCCCACAGGGCCGGCCAAAGCAGAAGGAAGATGCCGATGGGCTTGTCCAGACGCATCAATCGCCAGTAAAGCTCGAGACGACGGCTGGACAGCCGGAAGGTCGGTTGGTCGATCATAGGCTTGCTTCTCGCTTCAACAGAGAAGGTAGAAAAAACTCGGCTACTAACAGGTTTCCGTGCGCGACGGCGTACAGCGAGCGCCGACCCCAGATTCGGTCGGACGATTCGGCGAAGTCAAGAGCTTTGGAACGTTCCGGTAGCCATTTCGCCCTTTCGACGACGGCCAATTCCAGCCCCAGCCGCTTCAGGTTCGGGTCGGAGAAAAGAATCTCTCCCAGCGGGCGGTTGCCCAAAGAAGCCAGATGGCGCTGAGCGCCGCGGAGAATACTTGCCGGTATGATGCTGCGCGCCACGACCAGGGGCTGTTCGCCGCATTGAAGAGCCACCTCGCGTACCAACGCGACCCGCGAAGGTCTAAGTCTCAGCGCTCTCGATTCGTCGGCAAACGGCCTCAGCCAGTCCTGCTGCAGCACCCGGAGGCGAAAATCGCCGCCGCAAAGGCCGCGAACCCGGCGGGTCAGCGAGCCGGCTTCGAAAAGCCATGGATGGAGCCCTTCGGGGATCTGGCTGCGCTGACTGCTTCCAAGTTGAAACCAGTCCGGTGCTCGGCGGAAAAGTTGGCTGCGTGTCGTCAATGGTCGGTCTCGAGAATAAACCGCGAATTTTAGCAGAGCGCGTGAGTTTTCCTGACCGGCCGGATACATTCATCTGCAAGGAATTGCCTAGCTGCGCCTCTGTTCCGGCGGTTCGGTCGGAGCGGCCGCTTCGGTCGGACAAATCGCTATCTCTATCTCTTCCTTGAACCGCGCATGTGGAGAACATTGTCCACGAAGGTTCCGTCGTCGACTTCCTTCATGAATCGCTCGGCAACATCGACGATCGCTTTGCCAACGTAAGCGTACTGTCTCGAAAACGGCGGCCAGAAATCCCCCAGGCCGATCGCGTCGTTAATGACCAAAACCTGTCCATCGCACGATGCGCCGGCACCGATTCCCACTGTGGGCACCTTGATCGACTGCGTGATGGTCTTCGCCAGGGTTGCCGGTATGTGCTCCAGAACCACCAAGAACGCGCCCGCTTCCGCGATGTCGATCGCTTCGCTCAAGATGCGTTCCGCGTCGCTTTTCTTGCCTCCGACCTGTCGGAAGTCGGAAGCCGTCTGGGGCGTCAATCCGGTATGGCCGACCACGTCGATTCCGTTGGCAACGAGATGAGCGATCACGTCGTACTTCGGACCTTCCAGCTTGATGCTGTCGGCGCCGGCGTCCAGCAGCAGTTTGGCGTTATTCAGGGCCGTGGCCGGATCGCGATCGCTGTTGTATGGAAGATCGCCGATGATATGCGTATTCGGCGCGCCGCGGCGGACGGCGCCGATATGGTATTGCATGTGCTCGATGGTGACATGGCGCGTGCTGTCGAAGCCCATTTCCACCATCCCCACCGTGTCTCCGACCAGGATGACCGGAATCCCCGCTTTTTCGAGAGAGCGGGCTACGGGGGCGGTGTAAGCCGTCAGCATCGGGATCGGCTTTACCGACTTCATTTGTCTCAAGGACTCTGCGTTGAGTTTCATGGCTTTCATCTCCGGTGTGTCGGATTCGTATCTGGCGTCGCAAGCGTTTCGTCAGGGTGCTTAGAGCCAGGTCCCAGAACCCTTCGACTCGGCTCAGGACAGACCCTTCGACAACCCTGTCCTGAGCTAAGTCGAAGGGCTCAGGGCGAACGGCCTGGATAGGCTCTTATCTCGTTGGTCGATTTTCCCTCAAGGCGGGGATAAGATGGGGTTTCGCCACGGCGTATCCGCTTCGGAAGAATGTAATGGCATCTCGAAAAACGTCGATACCCCGTACGGGTAGTCATTCAAGCCCCGGCATATTGCACCGAATGACCGACCCAGCGCCGGATCAGGCGTTCGGCGCGGTCGGGATAATCCCGCAGCAGAATGGCGGCCGTTTGAGCAACGGCATCCAAGAGGTGTCCGTCGCGCGCCAAGTCGGCGATGCGGAACTGGACCTGGCCGGTCTGCCGGGTTCCCAGGAGTTCTCCCGGTCCCCGCAATTCCAGGTCTTTTTCGGCGATGACGAAGCCGTCATCGGAGTCCCGCAGGATACCCAAACGTTGTTTGGCGGTTTCCGACAGAGGCGGCTGGTACAGCAAGACGCAATGCGCCTCGCCGGGACCGCGTCCCACCCTCCCGCGCAATTGGTGCAGCTGGGCCAGTCCCAAGCGCTCGGCGTTCTCGATGATCATCAGGCTGGCGTTCGGGACGTCCACGCCGACTTCGATGACGGTGGTGGCCACCAGCAAATCGAAATGCCCTTCCTTGAAGGCTGACATGACGGCTTCCTTTTCGGCGGGTTTCAAACGCCCGTGTATCAGCGCGACGCGAACATCCGGAAGCGCTTCGGCGAGCACGACGGCGGTTTTTTCCGCTGCTTCGCATTGCAATGCCTCGGATTCCTCGATCAGCGTGCAAACCCAGTACACCTGTCTTCCTTTGGACGCCCAGTCGGTGATGCGGGCGATGATTTCAGCCCGGCGACTGGTCGGAATGACCACGGTCTTGACGGGAGTCCGTCCGGGCGGACGCTCGTCGATGACCGATAGATCGAGATCGGCATACCCGAGCATCGCCAAGGTTCTCGGAATCGGTGTGGCGGTCATGATGAGTTGGTGCGGATACAAGCCATCATGCAGACCTTTTTCGCGGAGCGCCAGCCGTTGATGGACGCCGAATCGGTGCTGTTCGTCGATGATGACGAGCCCCAGGCGATGAAATGCCACCTGTTCCTGAAATAGGGCGTGGGTGCCGATGACGATGCCGGCTGCGCCGCGACCGATGGCGTCGAGCTCGGCTTTCCGGGCTTCGCCCTTGAGGCGTCCGGACAAGAAGGCGATCTGTATGCCGAAGGGTTCGAGCCACTGCCGAAAGCTTCGGAAATGCTGCTCGGCCAAAAGTTCGGTAGGAGCCATGATGCCGACCTGGTAGTTGGACGACAGCGCGGTCAGCGCGGCATGGGCAGCCACCACCGTCTTGCCCGATCCCACGTCGCCTTGGACCAAGCGCATCATGGGACGGTTACCGGATAAATCGGCTTCGATCTCGGCAATCACGCGCTTTTGGGCGGCGGTTAGAGAGAACGGCAGGCTGCGCAGAAACCGGTCCGCCGCCTCCCGATTGATCGCCATAACCGGGGCTCGATGAGCCTGCATCTTGGCCCGGAAGCGCCCGAGGCTCAGATGATGGCTAAGCAGCTCTTCGAAGGCGAGGCGCGAACGGGCGGCGGCGAGTTGCGGCGAAGTTTCGTTGTAGCCGGCGGGCGGCTGATGCAGAAGCCGAAGCGCGTCCATGAGTCGCAACCGGTTCGCCGAAGGGATCAAGGGCTCGGGCAATAAGTCGGGAAGCCGGGTTTCGTCGGCCATGGACAGTGCTTGTGCGGCCAGCCGGCGAATGGCTTTCTGATGGATGCCTTCGGTCAAGGGATAAACCGGCGTCAGCGCGCGCTCGGGAACATCGGTCTCCGTATCGTCGATGAGTTTGTAATCGGGATGGGTCATTTCCAGGCCCGCATAACCCGTCCGCACTTCGCCGTAACAGCTCAGCCGCTTGCCGCGGGTTAGCTGCTCGCGCTGTTTCGCCGTGTAATGGAAGAACCGCAGATCGAGAAAGCCGGTGCCGTCGCCGATCCGAACAATCAGCGAGCGACGGCCCTTTGGGAGGATTTCCGCGAGTTCGATCCGGCCTTCCACCAGCGCATGACCGCCGGGTTTCAGATGTCCGATAGCGGTGACGGACGTCCGATCTTCATAACGCAGCGGCAGATGGAAAAGCAAGTCGCTGACGGTCGAAATGCCCAGCTTTTCCAGCCGTTTGAGGGTTTGCGCTCCCGCCCCCCTGAGGGTGGCGACCGGAAGCTCGTCGAGAGAACGGTTTTGCGAAGCCAAATAGTCGCGGGACGCCTATTTCGCCAAAACCATGATCGCGTCCATTTCGACTCCGGCGCCCCGCGGCAGGGAAGCCACGCCGATGGCGGCGCGGGCAGGGTACGGCTCGGCGAAATATTCCGCCATGATTTCATTCACCAGCGGAAAATGGGTGAGATCGGTCAGGAAGACATTCAGTTTGACGACATCCCGAAGGCTGCCTCCGGCCGCCTCGGCCACGGCCTTGAGGTTGTCGAACACGCGGCGGATCTGCACGTCCATGCCGCCTTCGACCAGCGTCATGGTGGCGGGGTCCAGCGGAATCTGGCCGGACAGATAAACCGTGTCGCCGACTTTTACGGCCTGGGAGTAGGTGCCGATCGCTTTGGGAGCCTGGTCAGTCTGAATAATTTGTTTTGCCATGGTTCTGTTTCTTTCTGAGTTCGGACTTTACGCGGGAAATTTTCAAAACGACCGATAATTTTCGCAGTTCTCGCATGACCGAGGCGAGATGGACGCGGTCCTTGACCATCAAGGTAATGATGTCGGTGGAAATCTGGCTGTCCTGATTGGAGATCTGGACGTTTTCGATGTTGGCGCGCATGCGGGAGATGGTGGAGGCGACTTTAGCCAGGGTACCGACCTGGTTCATCAGTTCCAGACGGATGACCGCCGGGAAATCGCCGCTGGCTTGTTTGTCCCAGTCCACGTCCAGCCAGTTCATGTGTTTTTTTCTGAGCTCCGAGACGTTCTTGCACTCGGTGAGGTGAACGACGATCCCCTTGCCGGGATTGAAGAATCCGACGATGGGGTCGCCCGGTATCGGGCGGCAGCACTTGGCGAGGTTGACCACCATGCCTTCTGTGCCTTTGATGATCAGAGGCGACAGTGCTGGCAGGTTTTCCTGGTTGGCTGTAGTCTCCGACGTGGCGTCGGCTTGCGCCATTTGGCGGACGACCAGGAAAGGCAAACGGTTGCCGAGCCCGATATCTTCCAGCAAGGCTTCGAGAGACGGCAATTCGAGCGCCTTCAGCAAATCGTCGATCCGCTCCCGCGGAATATCCTCGAAACGTATGTTTTGGGCATCGAATTCCTTTTCCAGCAAACGTTTTCCGAGGGCGACCGCCTCCTGTTTCTTGAAATTCCTGAGATAGCTGCGAATGGCCGCGCGCGCTTTGGCGGTGACGACGAAATTGAGCCACAGCGGATTGGGGCGGGCCCAGGGCGCCGTGATGATCTCGACGGTCTGGCCGTTCTCGAGAACGGTTTGCAGCGGCGCGAGTACCCGGTCGATTCGGGCCGAGACGCAAGTATTGCCGATATCGGTGTGCACGGCGTAAGCGAAGTCGACGATGGTGGCTCCGCGTGGAAGCTTGGTGATCTTGCCCTTGGGGGTGAAGACGTAAACTTCCTGCTGGAACAGGTCGACCTTCAAATTGTCCAGGAATTCCATCGAGTCGCCGGCGCTCTTCTGGATTTCCAGAAGATCTCTCAGCCACTCGTGGGCACGGGTCTGGCTGGTCGAAATCTGTTCATGCTCGCTCTTGTACAGCCAGTGTGCCGCGATGCCGGATTCAGCCAGATGGTGCATGGCGCGGGTGCGGATCTGAATTTCCAGCGGCTGGCCGTAAGGCCCGACCAGCACGGTGTGCAGCGACTGATAGCCGTTGGCCTTGGGCACGGCGATGTAATCCTTGAAGCGGCCAGGCACCGGCTTATAGAGGTTGTGAACTATCCCTAAGGCACGGTAACAATCGTCCACCTCATCTGCGATGATGCGGAAGGCGTAAACGTCGTAGACGCCGGAAAAGGAGACATGCTTGATTCGCATCTTTTGATAGAGACTATAAAGATGCTTCTCCCGTCCGATTACTTCGCAGTTGACCAGCCCGGCGTCCTGCAGTCGTTTCGTGATGGCCGACTCGATGATCGCCACCACCTCCTTACGGTTGCCGCGAGCTTTCTTTACCGACTGTTCCAGCACGCGGTAACGTACCGGATACATGGCGGAGAACCCCAGTTCTTCCAATTCCAGCCGCATCTCGTTCATGCCCAGGCGGTTGGCAATGGGTGCGTAGATGTCCAGGGTCTCGCGGGCGATGCGCCGGCGCCGCGTCGGAGACATTATCCCTAGGGTGCGCATGTTGTGAAGCCGATCCGCCAGTTTGACCATGATCACGCGGAGGTCCTTGACCATCGCGAGCACCATCTTTCGGACATTCTGGGCCTGCGCCTCGGCCCTCGATTTGCAGTCGAGCTGGGTCAGCTTGCTGACGCCGTCGACCAGTTCGGCGACTTCGTCTCCGAATTGTTCTCGCAGTTGCTCCTTGGTGACGGAGGTGTCTTCGATGACGTCGTGCAGAATGGCCGCCATGATGCCTTTTGCGTCCATGCGCATCTCGGCGAGGATGATGGCGACCGAAAGGGGATGGCACACATACGGTTCGCCGGTCAGTCGGAATTGGCCCTCATGCGCGGAAAGGGCAAGCTGATAGGCGCGATAAATTTCCTCGACCTGCGCTCCGTCGAGATAGGCCGAGACTATGCTGCACAGCCTGCGAATGAGCTTTTCATTCGGCAGTTCGGTCACTTCTTTGGGAAGAAGCTGGTTCATGGCAGCCTGCGCTCTTGTATCGGCTCTTCGGCGTTTGAGGTACCGATTCGCCTTACTCGAAATCGTCCTCTTCAAGGTTGCCCATGCCTGCGCCATGCGGATTGGGTACCGGCGGACGCTCGATGGCGAACCGCTCCTGTTTCGCGGCCGCAGTGAGATATTCGCGAGTGATCAAGCCCTGTGCAATTTCCCGAAGCGCCACGACGGTCGATTTATCGTTTTCCCACGGCACCTTGGCATCGTCCGGATGGCGGGACAATTGGCGGGCTCTCTTGGTTGCCAGCAAAACCAACTGAAAACGATTGTCGACGTGTTCCAGACAGTCTTCGACGGTTACTCTTGCCATGTTTGCTGTATCCTCGATTTAGAGTCGTTTTGAATGAAAAATTTAATAAAAACAAATAGTTTATGGAACCCTTTTACCCTAAAAGCAAGGTTCTTGTACAGAACACCCGCTTTTCAAAGCGGAATCCGATCCATCGGGCGTTTTGGTCGAAGGATTCTTAATCCAGACCGCCAACGCGGCTGGAAGGTTCAGATCGCCCAAAAAACAAGGCGCGAAGGACAGCTTCGGCCGCTCTCCTTCGCGCCGTGAACTCGAAGAACTATTTTGCCCGTTCCTGCAACATCGCTACGGCGGGAAGCATCTTGCCCTCCAGGAATTCCAGGAAAGCTCCGCCCCCGGTCGAGGTATATGATACCCGATCGCCGATGCCGTATTTTTCGATCGCCGCGAGCGTATCGCCGCCACCGGCGATGGAAAAACCCTTGGTTTCCGCAATAGCCATGGCTACGGTGCGGGTGCCTTCGCCGAACTGGTCGATCTCGAATACGCCCACCGGCCCGTTCCAGACGATGGTTCCGGCCGCTTTGATCATTTCCGCATAACGCGCCGCGGTTTCCGGCCCGATATCGAGGATCAAATCGTCCTCGGCTACTTTGCTGACTTTTTTAATCGTGGCTGTCGCCGAATCGGAGAATTCTTTCGCGCAAACCACATCGGTCGGTACCGGAATCTCCGCGCCTTCCGCTTTCGCTTGTTCCATCAAGCGTTTGGCTTCGGGAATCAGGTCGGCTTCATACAAGGACTTGCCCACCGGATGACCTGCTGCGGCGATGAACGTGTTGGCGATGCCGCCGCCGACGATGAGTTGGTCCACTTTGGCGGCCAAGGAGTCGAGCACCGTCAGCTTGGTGGAAACCTTGGAGCCGCCGACGATCGCCAAAAGCGGGCGCTCCGGGTTTTCCAGAGCCTTGCCGAGAGCGTCGAGCTCGGCAGCGAGCAGGAGGCCGGCACAGGTTTCTGTCGCGAAACGGCCTACGCCGTGGGTTGACGCTTCGGCGCGGTGCGCGGTGCCGAAGGCGTCCATCACGTAGATATCGCAGAGAGCGGCCATTTTCTTGGCCAACGCTTCGTCGTCTTTTTTCTCACCCTTGTTGAATCGGACGTTTTCGCATAAAACGACCTCCCGCGGGTGCATGTCGACGCCGTTCAGCCAGTCTTTCACGAGGGGCACTTTGCGTCCGAGCAGCCAGGTCATGCGATCGGCCACGGGTTTCAGAGAGAATTCGTCGGTGTATATGCCTTCGGTCGGCCGCCCCAGATGGGACATGACCATGACCCTGGCGCCGGCTCTCAAGCAATGTTCGATCGTGGGCAAACTGGCGCGGATGCGGGTGTCGCTGGTGACTTTGCCGTTCTTGACGGGAACGTTCAGATCCGCGCGGATCAGAACGCGCTTGCCGGCGAGATCGAGATCGGTGATTCGCTTGAAAGCGAGGGGCTTCTTCTTAGCGGCCTTCTTAGCGGTCTTTTTGGGTATCGATGGCTGCTCCCGCCATTTGATCGAGCAGCCCATGCTCGGGATTTGCTTCTTCGGACCCTTGCCGGTCTCCGCAACTTGTTTCATGGCGTCGAACAGCTCGCGCCTGACGTCCGGCGGGGCGGTTTCCTTGCGGCTGGCGTCCAGCCGTCCGCGGTACTGCAACTCCAGATCCTTGTTATAGCCGAAGAAGTCCGGGGTGCAGACGGCGCCGTAGGCCTTGGCCACTTCCTGAGTTTCGTCGTACAGGTACGGAAAGGGATAGCCGAGTTGCTCCGCGACGATTTTCATGTTTTCGAAGGAGTCTTCGGGATAATCGGCCGGGTCGTTGGACATGATGGCCACGGCGTTGATGCCGTGTTCCTTGAGCTCTTTGACGTCCCGCACGATGCGGTCCTGCACGGCCTTCACATAAGGACAGTGGTTGCAGATGAACATCACCAAAAGGCCGTTGGGGCCTTTGCACTTTTCCAGAGTCCAGATTTGCCCATCCACGCCAGGCAGAGCGAAATTGTGTGCCTTTTTTCCGAAATCACAAACCGGGGTTTCTGTGCGCGCCATGGAGATCTTCCTTCTTATACGTTATAAGTGAAAATCGATGAAAATGGCTGAAATCATAACAAAGAAATCGAATCCAGTCGTCCGCTTACCGTCCCGCGAATGTCGGGAAGGGCGGCTCCGGTGCTCCTGGAAGGATCGGTTCGACGCTCCAATCGCAAACGGCCTGGCCGGGAGCGCCGGCCAGCCCCTTCCCCGGATGACCGTTTGCGATTGGAAGGGTTGCGGCTAAGGCAACCGTTTGCGATTGGAAGGGGCCGATTAAAGGCCCGTTTGCGATTGGAAGGGTCGCGACTAAAGCGACCGTTTGCGATTGGGAAGGATTCCGGACCTACTCGGTGACGCAGAGCTCGTAGGCCGACAAACCCGCCGCCATGCTGAATCGTTCGTTAAAGCCAGGCGCCGACGAGAAGGAGTACGCCCAAAGCGCCGGCTATTCCGGCGACGGTCAGCGAGGCGGCGGAGCCGGACAGGACGGCCGCGCTGATGACAAGGGCGCCGCCGGTGATTCCGGTCAGCGTGCGCCGCCGGTTCTGGGTGATTTCCCGATGGATCTGTTCGAGTTCCCGCGACTGGAAAGTCACCGTCAGCTTTCCGGTTGCCGCGTTTTCCAGCATCCGATGGATCAGCATGGGCATCTCGGGCCAGCTTTCCGCCCATTCCGGAAGCTGCGACTGGATTTTTCTCAGGCCGGCTTTGGGTCCCATTTCGTCCTTGAACCAACGTTCCAGAAATGGTTTGGCGGTCTGCCAAAGATCGAGGTCCGGATAGAGGTCGCGCCCGAGTCCTTCGATATTCAGCAGGGTTTTTTGGAGCAGCACCAGTTGCGGCTGCACTTCCATATCGAAGCGGCGGGCCACCTGGAACAGCCGCAATAACAAATGGCCGTAGGAGATGTCCTTTAACGGTTTTTCGAAGATCGGTTCGCTCACGGCGCGTACGGCGGACTCGAATTCCTCGACGCGGGTGGTTTTGGGAATCCATCCCGATTCGATATGCATCTCCGCGACACGGCGGTAGTCGCGGTTGAAAAAGGCCAGAAGATTTTCGGCGACGTAACGCTTGTCTTCCCGTGAAATGCTCCCAACGATGCCGAAGTCGACGGCAATGTACTGAGCGGGCGGCGTGACGAAGATATTGCCGGGGTGCATGTCGGCATGGAAGAAGCTGTCCCGCAGCACCTGCGTGAAGAAGATTTCCACTCCTCGTTCCGCCAGAAGCTTGAAATCGACGCCTTCGCGTTTCAAGGTTTCCACGTCGCCGACCGGAATGCCCGATATGCGTTCCATGACCAAGACCTGCCGCCGCGTGTACGGCCAATAGACCTTGGGAATGTAAAGTATCTCGGAATCCTCGAAACGGCGCCGCATCTCGGCGGCATTGGCCGCTTCACGGACCAGATCGAGTTCGTCCAGAATGGTCGTTTCGAATTCGGCGACGACCTCGATCGGCCGAAGACGCTTGGCGTCGCTCCAGAAGCGCTGCGCGAGCCGAGCCAACTCGTACAGCAAGGCGATGTCCGAGCGGATCTGCTTTTCGATGCCGGGTCTAAGCACCTTGACCACTACATCCTGACCGTCGTGCAGCCGCGCGGCGTGTACCTGCGCCACCGAGGCCGAAGCGAGCGGCGTCTCTTCGAATTCGGCGAAAACCAGGCTGACCGGCTGTCCCAATGCCTGCTCGACGATGGCTTTGGCATCGCTGCCGGGGAAAGCCGGCACGCGGTCCTGAAGCTTGATCAATTCTTCGGCGATGTCGTCCGGCAGGAGATCCCGGCGGGTGGACAGGGTTTGGCCGAATTTGACGAAAATGGGACCCAAGTCTTCCAACGTTCGGCGGATCCGAACGCCGCGCGGTTCGTCTTTGGCGCCCAGCCAATAGTTCGGGGAAAGGGTGCCGACAAAGCGGATCGGCCGAAACAGGTGAGTGGCCAGCACCAATTCGTCCAGGCCGTGACGCACCAGCACGCGTTGAATGTGCAGCAAACGCCGGATCTGTTTCGGTCGAATCACGGGCGAGATGTTCCTAGGCAGCGGATTCGGAAGACGAGGAATCAGACGGCAGCGAGCACCGAAGCCGCTCTATCCGGGCTTTGAGGCGGTCGAAATCGGCGCGAAGCCGGTCGACTTCGGCGTAAAAGGCGTCAGCCTCGAATTGCGCCGGCAATTCCCGGCTTTCTTCCTGCCAATATTCAGCAAGATCGAGTCTTAAGGTGTTCAGGGAATCTTTGGTCCAACCGAGCCCCGAGCGAACAAGGTCGAAGCAGGCGGAGGCGAAGGCTCGGCCGGTATATTGGGCAAGGTGGGCCTCCCAGTCGACGTCGAGCTTCTCGAACAGCGCCTGGAAGCGGCGCGCCGTGTCCATGTCGCCGTCGATTTCGATGTCGCCGGAGGAGAGGAGTTGCCTGGCCGGTTCGCCGAACCTGAGCTTGGCAAAGGCCGGAATCGAACCGGCCAGAGTAACGTCCGGTCGGCCGCCGAAATCGCCGAGAATTTGTACGTCCGAATCGGTCGGGCAGAAATAAATCGACAGCTCGAACGGATGCAGTCGAAGCTCGATGACTTTGCCCGCGATCGGGGCCAGTAGTTCTCTGTTGCCTGAATCCAGGCTCAAATAGTGCGCGACCGCACGCTCCAGCGCTTCGGCAAGAATACCGGCCAACACCGGATGACGAGCCATCACGGTCAGACCTTATAGCCCCGGTGGACGGCGACGACGCCGTGGGTCAGGTTGAAGTATTCACAACGTTCAAAACCGGCTTCGAGCATCAGCTGCTTGAGCTTTTCCTGGTTGGGATGCATCCGGATGGACTCGGCCAGATATTTGTAGCTTTCGGCATCGTTGGCAATGAATTTGCCGAGCATCGGCAGGACCTTGAACGAGTAGAGATCGTAGACCTTTTTGAACAGATCCCCCTGCGCTTCGGAGAATTCCAGGATGATCGCCCGCCCGCCCGGCTTCAAGACGCGGTGAATCGAGCGAAGCGCGACCTCCTTGTGGGTTACGTTGCGTAGACCGAACGCGATGCAGACGCAATCGAAATAATTGTCCGGGAACGGCAGCTTTTCGGCGTCGATCTGCGCATAGCTGACGTTGTCGACCACGCCCTCGTCGATCAGCCGGTCGCGGCCGCGCTTCAACATCTCGGCATTGATGTCGGAAAGAACGACACGGCCGTTCGGACCGACCCGTTTCTGGAAGAGAGACGTCATGTCTCCGGTGCCGCCTGCAAGATCCAGAACCTTTTCGCCGGAGCGCACGTGGCTCAGCTGCAGGGCGATCCGTTTCCAAATCCGGTGAATACCCAAAGACATGAGATCGTTCATGACGTCGTACTTGCCCGCGACCGAGTCGAATACGGCCTTGACCATTCTGGCCTTTTCGTTCGCGGGAACCTCACGGAAGCCGAAGTGGGTGGTTTTTTGATCGTTCATTCGTAAGTGGCCGGATGGTTTCTTGATGATCGCCTGGCGAGATATGTGTTGATCTTATACTTCAGCGTGGATCGGGACGTGATCTAAATCACCTTCTCGGCGCCTTTATCGGCTCCGAAGCGCCTCGGTTCGACGTTCGTATCCCGCTTGCTCCAGTTTTTTCAAATACTCGTTCCAGAGTTCCGCCTGATGCACGCCCAGATTGTACAGCATCTCCCAAGTGTAGATCCCGCTATCGTGGCCGTCGCTGAAGCTGGGGGCGATGGCGTAATTGCCCACCGGCCGGATCGCCGTGATGGTGACATCCTCTTTCCCGAGCTGGAGGACCTCCTGGCCCGGTCCGTGGCCACGAACCTCGGCGGACGGCGAATAAACCCGCAGGTATTCGCAGGGCAGTTCGAAGCGGGAACCGTCTTCAAACGCGATTTCGAGTACCCGCGATTTTTGATGGAGCTTGATCTCGGTGGGCAGGGGCGCAGCCATGGCGGGACTGCCGGTTAAAGGATATAGCGGCTCAGGTCTTCGTCCTGGGCCAGCTCGGACAAATACCGGTCGACATACTGGGCGTCGATGACCACGGACTTTCCGGCATGATCCGGCGCTTCGTAGGAGATCGTTTCCAGAAGCCTTTCCAATACGGTGTGCAGCCGTCGGGCGCCGATATTCTCGGTGCGCTCGTTCACTTCCCAGCTAATCTCGGCGATCCGGGCGATGCCGTCCTGAGTGAACTCCAGTTCGACGCCTTCGGTGGCGAGCAACGCGGCGTACTGTTCGGTCAAGGAACTGGCCGGTTCGGTCAGGATGCGGATGAAATCCTCCACGGTCAGTGCGTTCAGCTCCACCCGAATGGGCAATCGCCCCTGAAGCTCCGGAATGAGGTCGGAGGGCTTCGACAGATGGAATGCGCCGGAGGCGACGAACAGGATGTGATCGGTCCGGACCATGCCGTATTTGGTGCTCACGGTGGAACCTTCCACCAAGGGCAGCAGGTCGCGCTGCACGCCTTCGCGCGAAACATCCGGGCCTCCGTACTCGCCGCGCTTGCAGATCTTGTCGATCTCGTCGATGAATACGATGCCGTTTTGCTCCACCGACTCTACGGCGCGCAACTTGATGTCCTCCTCGTTGATCATCTTGGCCGACTCTTCCTCGCGAAGGAGCTTGAGCGCATCCTTGACCCGCAACTTGCGAGTGCGCGTGCGTCCGGTGTGCAGGTTCTGGAACAGGCTCTGGAGCTGATTGCTCATTTCTTCCATGCCGGGCGGCGCCATGATTTCCACGCCGATCGGTGCGGCGCTGACTTCGATCTCGATTTCTTTTTCATCGAGTTCGCCGTTACGGAGCTTTTGCCGGAATTTCTGGCGTGTCGCCGATTCCGGGGCCTGTCCTTCTCCGCCCCAGCCCGAGCCGCCGGGCAGCAAAGCGTTCAAAATCCGTTCTTCGGCCGATTCTTCGGCATGGGTTCGTACCTTCGCCATCTCGGTTTGGCGCGTCATTTTTACCGCGGCATCGACTAGGTCGCGAACGATGGATTCCACATCGCGTCCGACGTAGCCGACCTCGGTGAACTTGGTCGCTTCCACCTTGATGAACGGCGCGTTGGCAAGCCGCGCGAGGCGGCGGGCGATTTCGGTCTTGCCGACGCCGGTCGGACCGATCATGAGGATATTCTTGGGCGTGATCTCTTCGCGGAGCGCGGGTTCGATTTGCATACGCCGCCAACGGTTGCGCAAGGCTATGGCGACCGCGCGTTTGGCGGCGGCTTGACCGACGATGTGTTTGTCCAATTCGTGGACGATTTCTCGGGGAGTCATGTGCGTCATGGGTGTTCGTGCAGTTCCCGTTGCATGTCCAGTTCTTCGATAACCAGATTGCGGTTGGTATAAATGCAGATATCGGCGGCAATTTGCAGCGACTTTTCGACGATGTCGACAGCGCCCAATTCGGTATTTTCCAACAGTGCGCGGGCGGCTGCCTGGGCGAAGGGCCCTCCGGACCCGATCGCGATGAGGCCGTTTTCCGGTTCGATGACGTCGCCGTTGCCGGAAATGATCAAGGATGCTTTCGAATCGGCGACGGCAAGCAAGGCTTCCAGCCGGCGCAGCATTCGGTCGGTGCGCCAGTCCTTCACCAATTCGACCGCCGCTTTGGTCAGGTTGCCGCGCTGCTTTTCCAATTGGCCTTCGAAGCGCTCGAATAAGGTGAACGCATCGGCGGTTGCGCCGGCAAAACCCGCGAGCACGCGGCCGTGATAGAGCCGGCGGACCTTGCGGGCATTACCTTTCATGACGGTGTTGCCCATAGTCACCTGGCCGTCGCCGCCGATGACCACTTTGTCGCCGCGGCGGACGGACACGATGGTAGTGCCGTGAAACTGTTCCACAAAATTGCCTGCTTAGAGAAAACCGCCATTGTACACCATCCGGCTCGCCGCGGCCGCCGGCCGAAGCGGGCGCTCGGTTTTTTAGATTCTGCAAAGGATGGAATCGTGCGAGATAATGGCGAACTATTTTTTATTTTCAGCGACAGTTATGAGCCAGTTACCTTCGATACGCCTCAAGAAAAATGAAGAACGACGCCTGCGCGGGGGCCATTCGTGGATTTTCAGCAACGAGGTGGATATCTCGGCGACGCCGCTCAAGATTTTCGGGGCGGGTGATTTGGCTATCGTGGAGAGTTCACGCGGGCAAGTCTTGGGCATCGCCTACGTCAACCCGGCGTCGCTGATATGCGCCCGTCTTTTGACTCGGGACGTGCACGCGGAGATCGATCAGGCCTTCTTTGAACAGCGCTTGAAGCGCGCCCTGCAATTACGAGAACGGGTGTTTTCCAAGCCTTTTTACCGGCTGGTATACGGCGAAAGCGACGGGATCCCCGGGGCGGTGGTCGATCGTTTCGGCGATGTGTTCGTCATTCAGACGAATACGGCCGGCATGGAGAAGCTTCAGGAACCTCTGGCGGCTGCGATCGAGGCTTTGTTCGGCCCGAGCGCCATTGTCTTGAAAAACACGTCCAGCCTCAGAGCCTTGGAAGGACTCGAGACTTACACGCGCATCGTCAAAGGTGCTCTGGAGGAGGCAATCGAAATCGAAGAAAACGGCGCACGATTTCAGGTTGATCCGGTCGGCGGCCAAAAAACCGGCTGGTTTTTCGATCATCGCGAGAGCCGGGCCGTGTTGGCGAAGCTTTCACGCGGTCTGCGCGTACTGGACCTTTTTTCATACAGCGGGGCGTGGGGCGTGCAGGCGGCGCTCGCCGGAGCGGGAAGGGTCGACTGCGTGGACGGCTCGGAGGCCGCTTTGGCCTTGGCGGCCGAGAATAGCCGGCTCAATGGTGTTATGGAGAAAATGCAGTTCGTCAAGGACGATGTGTTCGAATTTTTGAAGCGGGCAAGGGAGGAACGGCTGCGCTACGACGTGATCGTGCTCGACCCTCCGGCTCTGATCAAGCGCAAGAAAGATGTCGGCCAAGGCGTAGAAGCGTACCGGCGGCTGAATCAAGGCGCGATCCAGGTATTGGCTCCGGGCGGCATACTGGTATCCGCATCCTGTTCATTTCACTTGCAGCGGGAGACTCTGCACGATCTTTTGCGGGCGACGGCGAGAAGTTTGGATCGCCATCTGGTCTTCTTCGGACGCGGTGGACAGGCGCCCGATCATCCCGTGCATCCCGCGATTCCAGAGACCGAATATCTGAAAACCTTTTTCTGCCATATCGGCGAGAGCTTATGAACCCTGCATCGGCGCGGAGGACATCGGGTTGGGCGGGATACGTTCGGGGGATGCCTGACTGGTTTGCGTCAGCAAGCGGCTGAGGAATTTTCGGCCGGATGCCGTGCCGAATAGCCCGCCAAAGACAAGCGCCGTCAGCAACAACGTTATCACGAGGGTTACCGGGAATGTGACGGCGAATTCGAAGTGTAGTTTCTTCTTCTGATCCTCATTGCCCGCTTGCGCTGCGGACGCGGCGGATTCCATAACGGCCAGCCGGGTCCGGGCCGATTGAAGTGCCTCTCTGAGCTGGTTGCCTTCCTCCTCCATGTCACGCAGTCTGGCTTGCAGCGCCATCAGTTCGTCGCCATGCTGGCGGCGCACGGTGTCCAACTCGGGATTTTTTCGAGCTCCGGCATTTTTGGCATGTTCCGCCAAGAGGAGCTCATAATTTTCGCGCAAGGATAGTAGCGCGGCTTCTCGATCGCTTGCCAGTTCGCGAGCCTTTTCGAGTTCTGCCTTCAAAGAGTCGATCTCTCCCTTGGCCTTTAGCAATCGCTCTTCAGCCTGCTGATACTTTTCTGTGACGGATGCGACAGACGAAACAATATCGCCGGCTTTGGTCAACTGCTTTTCCAACGCATGGGTTCGAGAAACCGCTTCTGCGGCCGTGTTTTCGGATGCCGCCAAACGCTCTGCGAGATCCCGCTCCCGTAAAAGACCTTCTTGTATTGTTGCTTCGAGTTCCCGCAGCCGGCGCTGCAATGCGGCCGACTGGTCTTCCGAATCCCGGTTTTTCTTCCGCTCAGAGGAGAGTAGCGCATCCAATGTCGGTGCATGGTCCATTGAAGAAATTGGACCGAGCGATTCGCTCTCCCGAGACGCTGGCTCCGCAAGCGGGGCAGTATCGAGAGTGGTTCGGGTTTCTTCCGAATCTTCGGTTCGGCCGCCTTCGTAGTCCACCGTCTCATACAGACCGGACAATAGCCCTTCTTGTCGAGTTGAATCCTGGGCGATGTCAGTGTCCATTTCGAATGTTGTCAAATCGGACTGCCCCGGCTGAGATGCCGAGTACGTTGGGGCGGTCGACGAGCGGGAGGGAGACCATTTTGTCGCTTCGACGACCAAGTGATCCCGTGGCACGTTGCCGATACCGCCGGCCAGCACGTGAGCCTCGAAGCCGTACCGGATTAGCAGGAAAGCGGAAGCCTCGCTGAGCCGTCCGTCTTCGCAAACCAAAAGGTATTTGCCTTGCCGGTTCAGGGTGGGAAGCATCACCCGCAGTGAAAAGAACGGAATATTAAGGCTTCCCGGCAAGCGGCCCTGCTCGTAGACATCCGGCGCTCGGACATCCAGCCATACCGCATCGCGACTGGCCATTCTTTGGGCGGTTTCGAAGTCGACATGAGATATCACCGGTTCCTTAAGGAGCTTGATAAAACTGGCTTTGTCCAGTCTCAGCAAAATGCCGTCGGTCACCATAGTGACCGTCACATTGCGCGGGTCTCCGGAAATGAGGGAATCCTCGCCGAAGGTATCGCTGATTTTTAGCGTGGCCAGCTTGATCTCTTTGGCGAGCCGCGACGGCTTGCGGGTCAGGGCGCAGCGTCCTTTCTTGATGATGTAATAAAAGTCGCCGGGGTCGCCTTGACGGCAAATGACATCGCCCGCTTTGACTTCAATTTCTTCGAGACTGCGAAGAATGGCCTGAATGTTCGCCGGAGACAGGCGCTGAAAGAGCGGCGACTTGAGCAGCGCTGTCATCCAGTCGCGCGTGGGTTCCTCCGGAATGTCGCTGACCTTGTATGTAGGCACGTCTCGGTTGAGTTCCTCCTGTTGGTTTATGATTTCCGGTTTGATCCTGACGTATCTGACGGTATCGTTCGCAACAGCCGAAACTTTGCGCGGAATCTGGTGGGCCAGGGCGAATCGGGCCGTATCCGTGCCGCCACTGATCGAATCCATTTCGACTCCCCCTGCCTGCAGCGATATCGTGCCGCTCAACAGGTACACGAACTCGTTCTTCGTTTCTCCTTGTCGAAAGAGAATGGAGCCTTTCGGCGCCTCATCGATTCGGATCTGTGAGCAGAGCTGCTCGAATCGGCTATCCGAGAGCGTATTCAGTGGAATCAGGCGGCGCAATTCCTGTGCATCAGAGGCGCTCAAGGCAGGGGGCATGTTCGTGTTGCTAGAGTATTCGAATTTGTGGACTTCGAGCATCGATCGTTTCCGGCATCCGAGCCGATAGCATTGTTGTTCGGTTTTCCTACGCTTCCATATAATAGACCATCCCTCCGTAAGCACTTTGTGATGTCTATCAATTATCGTTGGCCAAGGATCCGGGCCATTCAATCTTCTTGAAACGACCGAGGTATAACGAATGAGCGATAACCGTCGATTGCTTCCGCTTTTTTTGGCCGGTCTGCTGTTATTTCTGAATGCAGCGTATGCGGCCTGGCCGACCAGCGTGGATGGCCAACCCCTGCCTAGCCTTTCGCCTATGCTGAAGAAGGCGATGCCGGCTGTGGTGAATATTTCGACGCGTACGCAAATTCAAGAAGCCGAGCATCCCTTGTTGCGCGATCCGTTTTTCCGCTATTTTTTCGATATCCCGAATCAACCCCGCCGCCGCGAAACCTCCAGCTTGGGCTCGGGCGTGATCGTCGATGCGCGACGCGGCTACATCCTCACCAACAATCACGTCATCGATAAAGCCGATGAGATCACGGTGACGCTCAATGACGGTCGTCATCTCAACGCAAAATTGATCGGGGCCGATCCGGAATCGGACATCGCCGTGATCAAGGTCGAGCCGCAGAACCTGAGTGAGCTTCCGATCGCCGATTCCAGTCGATTGCAGGTAGGCGATTTCGTCGTGGCCATCGGCAATCCGTTCGGATTGGGGCAAACGGTAACTTCCGGCATTATCAGCGCGCTCGGCCGTTCCGGGCTCGGTATCGAAGGTTATGAGGACTTTATCCAAACCGATGCCTCGATCAACCCCGGCAACTCGGGTGGCGCGCTCGTCAATCTGCGCGGAGAGCTGATCGGCATCAATACCGCCATCCTGGCGCCCAGCGGAGGCAATGTGGGTATCGGCTTTGCCATTCCCGCCAATATGGCGACCAGTATCATGACCGCCCTGATCGAGCATGGTGAAATTCGGCGCGGTTTGCTCGGCGTAACGGTTCAGGACTTGACCCCTGAATTGGCGCAAGCTTTTGGCCTTACCCAAACCCAAGGCGCCGTCATTACCGGCGTCCAGCCCGATTCCCCCGCTGCCAAGGCCAAGCTGGAGCCGGGCGACATCGTGCTGGCGATCAACGACCACCACGTGAGGAACAGCATGGACGTCCGAAACGCCATCGGTTTGCAGCAGATCGGCGACAAAGTCTCGATCGAAGTTCTGCACAAAGGTGAAACCATGGTCCGTGAAGCGAAGATTGCCGAGCCCAAGATCACACGGGAGGAAGGCAAGAAAATCCATCCGAAGCTTTCCGGTACCTTGCTCGCCAATACCGAGCCGAACGAAGCGGTGCGAGGCGTGCGCGTGGAAAAGATCCATACCGCCTCCTATGCTTTCCAGGCCGGTTTGCGCCCCGGCGACGTCATCGTCATGGCCAATCGCCAGCCGGTGGGCAATCTGAAGGAGCTCAAGGCCGCCGCAAACGGCAGCGGCGAGTTGCTGCTCAATCTCCAACGGGGGAACGGCTCGTTCTTCTTGCTGCTGCGCTAATAAAGAATGCCGGCTGATTAAGGGGCTGTTTAACAGCCCCTTTTTGTTGCGAGAGAGGTCTATGGATTTTTTGTGGGCGATTTCCCAGCCGAACTACTGGCTACCCTTACTGACCGCGGCCTTGTTGCATGTGCCGATGTTTATTCTGCTCGACAAGCTGCAACTTAGACTGGAGGGCATTCCGCTAAGCCGCGAAATCACCGCGCGGGTCGGACCGCCGTTCGTTCATGCCGTACTCGCCCTCGGATTTATCCTTCTCGTATACCCTCACCAGTTCGGACGCGCCGGGGAGCCGGATTTCGTTCGAAATCTCCATGCCGGAGCCAGGCCGATCTCGGATCTGTTCAATCTGGCTTTCGTGCTGGCGGTCTTTTTGCCCTGGCTGCCGGTGCTCGGCAAATACAGAGGCATGGTGACATCGCTTCAGATCACTGTCCTCGGCGCCGTGCTGTTGCACTGGCGGTATCCGGAGGTGTCGATGAAGTATTTTCCGCCTGCTTCGATGCTTCTCGGACTCATCGCCTTGTCGATCGGTTCGCATTTCTTGGCGCGAGAGTTCGGCGAACGTCTAGGGCGCCGATTGGACGGGGTGTTTGAAACGGAAGGGTGGGCAAATCTGATCGAAGCGCCGCTCGATTTTCTGCTGCAAGGCGCGGTGTTGCTCAGATACGGGCTCTATCTGGGTGGGCAGTTGCCGGGTTGAACGAGGCGGAGCCGCCCGCAGGGTGCCGCACACGGATGTACGGCATGACCCGTATCAATCGCGAACGATGCCTGTCCTGAGCCCGGTCGAAGGGTGCTTCACTTCGTTCAGCACATCCTACGGGCTTTATTGGGGTGAGCAGTTGCCTAGTTAGCAAAGTGGGGTAGGGCGGGAAAATCCCGCCCCGAAGTACGGCTGAGGGTTGATCAGCCCACGTAGCTGAGCCACTCCTGATGGTCGTTACGGCGGCCGTGCACGTAATCGAAATACAGGGTTTGCAGCTTTTCCGTGATCGGTCCGCGTCCGCCTTCGCCGATGGTCCGCCCGTCCACTTCCCGGATGGGGGTTACTTCGGCGGCTGTACCGGTGAAGAAAGCCTCGTCCGCGACATAGACTTCATCGCGGGTAATCCGCTTTTCGACAACTTCCAGCCCGTTCTCCCGGGCGATGGTGAAGACGGTTTCGCGGGTGATGCCTTCCAGCGCCGAGGTCAGGTCCGGCGTATAGAGCTTGCCGCGGCGCACGATGAAGATGTTCTCGCCGCTGCCTTCGGCTACGTAACCCTCGTGATCGAGCAACAAGGCTTCGTCGCAGCCCGCTTCCACGGCTTCCTGAACGGCCAGGATCGAATTCAGATAGTTGCCGTTCGCCTTGGCCTTGCACATGACGCTGTTGACGGAGTTGCGGGTATAGGACGAGGTGCGGACCTTGATGCCGCGCGCCATGTTTTCGGCGCCGAGGTAACTGCCCCATTCCCAGGCGGCGATCATGACATGTACATTGAGCCCCTTGGCGTGCAGGCCCATGCCTTCGGAACCGTAGAAGCACATCGGCCGGATGTAGGCGCTGGACAGGCCGTTCCGGCTTACGGCTTCGCATTGCGCCCGGTCGAGGATGTCCTTGTCGAAAGGAATCTTCATGTTCATGATGTGGGCGGAGCGGAACAGTCGGTCGGTGTGGTCGCGCAGGCGGAAGATCGCCGCGCCCCGGTCGGTCTTGTAAGCCCGAAGACCCTCGAATACGCCGCAGCCGTAATGTAGGGTATGGGTCAGCACGTGAGCCTTTGCGTCTCGCCAGGGCAGCCACTCGCCGTCGAGCCAGATGACGCCGTCTCTGTCATCCATCGCCATCAGTCGTTCTCCGAAATTACCAGTGAATTGAAAAGCTTAGCGTTCCATCACGTTCCGCCAAATCTGCTGCACGCGGGAACGCAGTTCGAAATGTTCATGGGCCGGAACCAGCGCGGGCACTTCAAGCAGCGCAAGCCGGTGGGTACGTTCACGGAAAAGGCAATAGGCCTGCCCTAATAGTCCGGCATCGTCAGAACTTAAAAAACCGGCCTTCGTGAGAGAGTCCAGTAGGCGTACCACGTCGGTCCACTCGGTCAGTTTATTGCAATCGTGAGCACGCGAAAGAACCCCGAATTGTACTATAAACTCGATATCGACGATACCGCCGAAACCTTGCTTCAAATCGAACACGTCGGGGTCTTTTGCCGCCAGATTGGCGCGCATTTTTTCGCGCATTTCGCGAATTTCGGTCCGTAGGGTTTCGGTATCCCGCCCCCGGCACAGAGACTTCTCGCGGATAGTGCCGAACCGTTCGCCGATTTCAGGATCTCCGGCGACGAACCGGGCCTTGACCAGCGCCTGCTGCTCCCAAGTCCAGGCGTTATCCATTTGATAGGTGTCGTATGCGTCGACACTGCTGACCAGAAGGCCGGAACTTCCGGACGGCCGAAGCCGCAAATCCACCTCGTAGAGAATGCCCGCGGGGGTATTCGCCGTCAAAAGATGAATGATGCGCTTGCCCATCCGCGCGAAAAACTCGGCGGTGGTGACCGGCCGCTCGCCATTGGTGAGAGCGCTGTCGACGCCGTCATAGAGGAAGACCAGATCCAGATCCGATCCGTAGCCGAGTTCCAGCCCGCCCATTTTGCCGTAGGCGATCACGCCGAAACCGCCGACTTGGTCGACGCTTGCGCCGGGAGGAACGCCGTGCCGCGCGGCCGTCAGTCGCCAAGCTTGTCGCATGACTTCGTTCACCAGCACTTCGGCGATATAGGTGAGATAGTCGCTGACCACCATGATCGGAATGGCGCCGACGAAATCGGCTGCCGCGACTCTCAAGATGCTGCTTTGCTTGAACTGGCGCAGGCCGATCAGGATTTGTTCGAGATCCTCGGGATCGATCGAGTCGAGCTTCCGGCTCAGTTCCCGTTCCAGTTCCGCCTTCGACAGCGGCGTGTAAAGCGCGCGCGGATCCAGCAATTCGTCCAAAAGCAGCGGGTGCTGGGCGATATAGTTGGTGATCCAGGGGCTTCCCGCCGCCAGCTTGACGAGTTGCGACAGGGCTTGCGGATTTTCCGCCAGAAGAGTCAGGTAGACGTTGCGGCTGGCGATGGCCTCCAACAGCGCGAAAAGCCGTTCCAAGGTGCTCTCGGGCTGTTCGGTCGAGGCCGTGGCGCGAAGCAGCATCGGCATGAGACGGGTGAGTTCCGACGCGCCTCTCGGAGTGAGATTTCTGATCGCATGCGATGCCTGGAAAGTCTCGATGAGTTTTGCGCCGGATTCTGGTGTAGGCCAGCCGAGATTCCGCAATGCCATGTAAATCTGTTCGCGGTCTCCGCTCAATGCGAACGTTTCGCGAGCCTCGGCTTTAACCGGTGCGACGACTTGTTCGAATACCTCGTGCACTTCGCGGCGGACGGTGTCGATGCGCGTCTTGAACGTTTCCCAGTCGGAGAAGCCCATCGCGAAAGCCAGGCTGAGCCGCTGGACCGGGTCGGCGGGAAGATCGTGAGTTTGCCTGTCGGCGTATTGTTGCAGCCGGTTTTCCACCGCGCGGAGAAAGCGGTAGGCTTTCTGTAGTTTTTCGACCGTGGGTTTGGGTAGCAAGCCCAGATCGGCCAGGGTTTCCAGTACGACCTGGATGCGGCGCTCCTGCAGGCGTTTCTCGCGTCCGCCGCGGATCAGTTGAAATGCCTGGCCGATGAACTCGATTTCCCGAATGCCGCCCGGGCCGAGCTTGATGTTTTCCTGGCGGTCCTTGCGTTGCAGTTCCAGCGAGATTTTCTGCTTCAATTCGCGCAATTCGCCGAGCGTTCGGTAATCGAGATAACGCCGATAGACGAAAGGCTTGAGAAATTCCTGAAGTTCGCGTCCGGCTTCGATATCGCCGGCGATGGGGCGCACCTTGACCATGGCGTAGCGTTCCCACTCGCGCGCCTGGCTTTGGTAGTACGCTTCCAAGGCATAGAAGTTCTGAACCAGGGGGCCCGAGTCGCCGAACGGGCGCAAGCGCAGGTCGACGCGGAAGATGAAGCCGTCCTCGGTCTGGGTGTCCAACACCTTGACCAGATTGCGCGCCAGCTTGGTGTAAAACTCGCAGTAGCTGGTTTCGCGCTTGTCCGCCAGAACCCCGTCGTCCCGATAGGCGAAAATCAGATCGATGTCGGACGAGAAATTCAGCTCGAAGGCGCCGAGCTTGCCCATACCCAGCACGACCAGCGATTGCGGCCGGCCTTGCTTGTTGACCGGCGTTCCCTTGGCGGCGCAGGCTTGGCGAAAAAGAAAGTCCAGGCTTTCCTGTACACACACGTCGGCGAGCGCGGATAAATCCCGGAGGGTTTCCGAGAGGCTTGCCCAGCCGGCAATGTCGCGCCAGGCGATGCGCACCATTTCCCGGTTACGGAAGCGGCGCAGAACGGCCATCAACTCCGTTTCGGTAGCTACGCCTTCCAGGAGCTGTCGCAGGTCGCCGCGACAGGTTTCCTCGTCGGTCGAGTTCACCAGCCGGCCCGATTCCAATAAGTCTTTCAGGACCTCCGGCCGGCGGGCGCATTGTTCGGCGACGAAAGGGCTCGCGGCCCAGACCGGACCCAGAGAGCCTTTGATCTTGTCCGGAAACTCGTCGAGTTCGATTCCGAGGTGCGCCGAGTTTGCGGAAAACGCGGCCCAAGCCGAGGCTACCGGCTGTTTGAGCGGTTCGGGCAAGCGCTGCAGAAAATCGGAGTTGTCGGACATAAGACAGTCTTAACGATGATGGAGTGGGTCAGGCCTCGGGACATGATCGTTTCAGGGCTTTTTAGCATCGTTACCGAAAAACGACGTCAAAAAGCTCTGGAAGAAATCCCCGTGCTCGTCCCGCTTTTCGCGTGCGGCTATCAGTGCCTCACGGACTTCTTCCTTCAATTTGGCATCGGAAAGCAACATGTAAGGCCGAATCGGTGCTTTCTCGGCTTTTTCCAAATAAGGCAGGGCCTTGTCATACTCGCCCTGCTGCAACAAAAAGTCGCCGTAAAAATAATTCGAATCCAGGGCGTTCGGATATAGCTTCAAAGCCGCTTCCAGATATTGACGGGCCGAATCGTCGTCTCCGAACGAAATCGGCCAGCCGGGAAGCCGGTAGTAAAGATTGCCGAGGGTGATATAAGCCGATCCTTCCATGGCTCGGGGATCGATGTCTATCGCCTTGATGAGCAGTTCCCGGGCCTCGCTGACCCTGCTCAGCGAGCTCAAACCGACATCCGCAGCGGCGTAGGTGCAGAGGACGATGGCCTCCAGAACCAGCGGATCGGCTTCTTTGGGGTACTGCTCGGACACGGCATGAACCCTGGCCAGAAGGCCTTTGAACTTCTCTGCATGTTCGGATGGCGGCAGGCGGTAAAAAATCTCCGCCCATTCGTCTTCAAGACGCCGGACGGCCTCATGTACGCCCGATTCGGCCTTCGAGTGGCTGGTACCGGGGAGAATAACAGCTAACAAGGCGAGTACGAGATGTAAGGATTTCAAATGCAAATTTTCAGCAGTGGGCGATGAAACAAGCATTCTAACAATCGAGGATCGGGTGGTTAATGAGGAATGTCTATAGATTCTCGAGGTGGCGGCCGGTCCGATTGACTGGCTACGGCTGATCGGATTTTTCGTTGCCGAAATTTCTTCTCGTTTTTTCTATCTCTCGCCGATAAGTCTCGGCGTCGCCGTAATCGAGAAACCGGCCGTATGAGGAGTGGGGCGATTTGATGCGGCGCGCGTGTTTGATGGGACACCAGTGCAGTTCGGTGCGGGCGGCAATCTCGCGGACGTACGCGAGAAGGCCGTTACCGTAGGAACAGTACGCGCAATTGAGTTTTTCGATCAGATTCAGATAAGCCAATCGTCCTCGGTCGAAGACCAGGTAATCGCCGCGTTTTACCTTAGGAATGCCGTAAATCGGGAAGCAAACCGCCTGGTATAGCGTGACGGCCAGATCCAGAAGGACGAAAGGGACGATCAATGAGTAAATGATCGGCGTGGTGAGCAGCGTGAGCGGGTTGGCCCTGACGATGTACTTGGTCAGGCTCGCCTTGAGTCTGCGGTGCTCCCGCAACAGTTCGTGGGCATAATCGATCCTGCCGTTGCGGAGCTTGATCCGGAATTCTTCCCTATGTTTGGCCAGTTCGGCTTCGAGTTCCTCTTCGAGCGCTTGGATGTTTTCGATCAGGGTCGCGATTCGTGGGTTCATGAGGTGCTCGAAGAGACGGGAAAATGGATCGTCTACGATAGCACGAAAGTCGCAGATTCAGCCGGCTAATGAAAATCCCGGCAGGGCACGCTCAAGTTACCCAGCCAGTGGCTCAAGTCTTCCAGCCGGCCGGCAACGAGGTGCAACACGTCGTCTTCTTCCTGCACCGTGCCGTGCACGGCGAGGAGTTCCGCTTGCAGAACGATGTGGCGCTGCCGCTGGACCAGGCTGGGCCAGACGATGACATTGGTCTGGCCGGTTTCGTCTTCGAGGGTGAGAAAGATGACGCCGGAAGCGGTCATCGGGCGCTGCCGGCAGATGACAAGGCCGGCGGTGCGCGCGAAGCATCCGTGGCCCAGTGCGCGCAATTCCTCGGCACTGAGCAGGCGCCGTGCGGCGAGCCGGGAACGCAGCAGAGTCAAGGGATGGCGGCGCAGGGTGAGTCCGGTGGACGCGTAATCGGCGACGATGTTTTCGCCCTCGCGGGGCGGACGCAGCAAGGGCTCGCCCTCGTCGAACGCCGGCTGGCCGAACAGCGGCGTGGGGCGTTCGTGCGCGCTCATGTCCCAAAACGCGCGATGCCGGTGGCCGGCGAGTCCGTGCAAGGCATCGGCCGCGGCCAATGCTTCGGAATCACGGCGGTCGAGTTTTGCGCGGGCGATCAGGTCGGCGGCATCGGCAAAGGGCTTCTCCAGCCGGGCGGCGACGATGCCTTCGGCGCCTTGCCGCGACAAACCTTTCATCAGGCGCAGGCCGAGGCGGAGGGCGGATGGTTCGGGGGGCGACCCTTCGAGTGTGCAATCGTAATCGCTGTACCGCACGTCGACTGGGCGGACATCCACGCCGTGACGGCGCGCATCCTGAACGAGCTGGGCGGGAGCGTAAAAGCCCATGGGCTGGCTGTTGAGCAGCGCGCAAGTGAAAGCAGCGGGATGATGGCATTTCAGCCAGGCCGAAACATATACCAATAAGGCGAAGCTGGCGGAATGCGATTCCGGAAAGCCGTATTCGCCGAAACCCTGAATCTGCCGGTAGATCTGCTCCGCGAACTCGGCGCTGTAGCCGCGTTCGCGCATGCCTTCGATCAGACGGCTTTCGAATTTTTCCAAACCGCCGCGCCGGTGCCAGGCCGCCATCGCGCGGCGGAGCTGGTCCGCCTCGCCGGCGCTGAAACCGGCGGCCACCATGGCGATCTGCATGACTTGTTCCTGGAAGATGGGGACGCCCAGGGTGCGCTCGAGCACTTTTTTCACGTCGGGACCGGGATAAGTGACCGGTTCCCGGCCGCTGCGCCGCGCCAGATAAGGGTGGACCATATCGCCCTGAATGGGGCCGGGGCGCACGATCGCCACCTGGATGACCAGGTCGTAGTAGTTTTCAGGTTTCAAGCGGGGCAGCATGGCCATTTGGGCGCGGGATTCCACCTGAAACACCCCAAGGCTGTCGGCCCGTTGCAGCATGGCGTAGACCGCCGGATCTTCCGCCGGAATGCGGTCCAGGCTCAGTGCTTCACCGCGCCAGTTGCTCACATAATCGAGCGCCTTGCGGATGGCGGTCAGCATGCCTAAGGCGAGAACGTCCACCTTGAGCAGGCCGAGCGCTTCCAGATCGTCCTTGTCCCATTGAATCACGGTGCGTTCAGGCATCGCCGCGTTTTCCACCGGCACCAAGCGCGGCAAGGCGTCCGCCGCGATGACGAAGCCGCCGGTGTGTTGCGACAGATGGCGCGGAAAGCCGCGCAATTGCCGGACCAATCCGGCGAGCAGGCGGAGTTTCGGATTCTTAGGGTCGAAGCCGGCGGCTTGGAGGCGTTCGGTATCCACACCGTCGCCGCTCAAAAAATGGGCGGCTCCGGCCAGATGGTCGATCTGCTCGCGGCTGAAGCCTAACGCCTTGGCCACGTCGCGCACCGCGCTGCGGGTCCGGTAAGTGATGACGCTGGCGGCCAGGGCGGCGCGCTGCCGGCCGTATTTGCGGTAGATGTATTGGATGACTTCCTCGCGCCGCTCGTGCTCGAAATCCACGTCGATGTCGGGCGGTTCGTTCCGCTCACGGGAGATGAAGCGCTCGAACAAAAGATCGAGACGCCCCGGATCGACTTCGGTGATGCCTAGGCAATAGCAGACCGCCGAGTTGGCGGCCGAACCGCGACCCTGGCAGAGAATGCTCTGCTCGCGGGCGAAGCGGACGATGTCTTGAATGGTGAGGAAATAGGGCTCATAGGCGAGATCGGCGATCAAAGAGAGTTCGTGTTCGATTTGCCGCCGCACCTTGTCGGGAGCGCCGTCAGGCCAGCGGCGCCTGACACCTTCCTCGGTCAAATGACGCAGCCAACTCTTTGGTGTATGGCCTTCCGGTACCAGTTCGGCCGGATATTCGTAGCGGAGTTCATCGAGCGAAAACCGGCATCGTTCGGCGATGCGCACGGCTTCCGCCAGCAGCTCCGGGGGATAGAGCCGGGCCAGGCGGGACAGCGGGCGGAGATGACGCTCGCCGTTCGGGAACAGCGCGTAGCCGAGCTCGGAAAGCGGCCGGTTCAGGCGAATGGCGGTGAGCGTGTCTTGCAGAGGCTGCCGTTCCGGGCTGTGCATGTGCACATCGTTGCAGGCCACCAAAGGCAGTCCCAGATCGCTGCCGAGCCGGCAAAGGCGATTCAGCCGTTCCCGGTCCGTTCCGCTCAGGAACAGCTCCACGCCGATCCAAAGACGGCCGGAAAAACGCTCCTTAAGCCAGACGCCTTGTTCCGGTTGCGGCGTTTCGCCCGGCAGCCATAGCGCCAGGCAATGGTCCAGCGGGTGTCGTTCCAGTATGAGGCGGTCCAGCCGGTAATGGCCTTTGGGCGCATTCATCCGGGCTGCGGTGATGAGGCCGGAAAGCTGCGCGTAGCCTTCCCGATCGGTGGCCAGCAGCACCAGCTTGAGCCCGTCTTCCAATCGCAAACGGTCGTCCGGGGAAGGGGCTGGCCGGCGCTCCCGGCCAGGTCGTTTGCGATTGGAGCGTCGAACCGATCCTTCCAATCGGAATTCGCTGCCGACGATCAGCTTCAAGCCGTGACGGCGCGCCTCCAGATGAGCTTTTACCACTCCGCCCAGGGAGCATTCGTCGGTCAGCGCCAGTGCGGTATAGCCGAGGCGGGCTGCCGTTTCGACCAGCTCTTCCGGGTGCGAGGCGCCGCGCAGGAAGCTGTAATTGCTGAGGCAATGGAGTTCGGCCATATCCTATGACGCCGAGCCGAGATAAGCCCGCAGCTGCGGTGGGACGGTCCTTTGCGTCAGCCGGTTCTTGAACTCCCACTCCCGGTGTTTTTCCACCGAAACCAGGAATTGTGTTTCCTTGCCGGCGTGCAGGGCTGTCGGGATGCCGTCCCGGAACAGCACGCGATTGCCCGGGAGCGCGGGGATTTTCGCGCCGGGCGTGACGATGCCGACGAGATTCAGCGGATCGACGGCGCTGAGCGTGACCAAGGTTTCGGTGTCTTTCTCCTTGCGCACCGCGCGCAGGGCTTCCACGGCTTCGGGCAGGGCGAACTGCTCGCCGAAATGGCCGGCCACGAAGCGTCCTCCGCGTATTTCGCCGCGCGCTTCCAGACGCCGGTAAATGCGTAGGAGATCCTGCCAGGGCGGCGCGACGGTCTCGCGGGCCAACAGCGCCCGAAACACGACGCCATAGCGCTTGAGCAGTGTGCCGGCGATATGCTCGACGGCTTCCTGATCGGCCGACTCGGATGCGTTCTCGTCGAGTAGCAAGGGCGGCTGCACGAGCGTCCAGCGCCCGGCTTCCGCCATTCCGAAGGAAAGTCCCCGATAGCGCTGCTTTTTTTGCTCGGGGATCAGCAGGGCGCGCAGCCCCATGAAACTGTCCGAGGCGACCCACCCGCGCGCCACCAGTTCCGCCAGCGTGTTTTCCAGCTGGGTCGGCAGTAGACCTGTCCACTGCGCCAGTTCTTCGAAAAAGAGAGCGCCGCGGGTTTTCAGGATATCCGCTACGTGCCGTGCGGCGGGCGACAGCTCGGTTGACTCGCTTTGAACGGCGAACTGCCGCCAGTACGATAGATGACGCCGGGCTATGAGCGCCATGGGCGAGGATTTGACGGGCCCTTGGCCGCCTTTGGCGGCGGAAAGCCGGGTCCAGACAATCTTGCCCGAAAGACACAGGGCGTCGAGCCAGGCCGGGTCGTAATCGGCAATTCGCGCCGGCAGCACATCGCCTTCCCAGGCAACCGCGGCCGCCTCGAAGCCTTCCAGTTGGGCCAGGACCGCCGCGAGGGCTTGCGCGCCCTGCATGCGGTTTTCGGGATGCACGTGCTGCCAGCGGAACAGGAAACGCATGAAATCGGCGCTGGGCACCGGTTCGATTTCCTGGCGCAGACGGTTGATGGTGTAGCGGTGGATGCGCGCCAGAAGGCGCCTTTCGCACCATTCTTCCGTGCCGGCTCCTGGCGTATACGACCCGCGCAGGACGAAGCCTTCGTTCTGCAGCGCCAGGAGAGCATACTCGACGCGGCCGACGGGAAGAGCCATGGCTTCCGCCAGTTCCGCCGCCGTGACCGGCCCGGTGCAGTCGATGCGCGCGCGGACGATTTCCTTCAGCGCGTCTTCCGGCGTCCAGGTTTGCTCCAGATACTCCGGCGGCAGTTGTGCCGCATAACCGATGCCAGCCGACGAGGAGCCATCGGCCTGCGCATACACCGCCTGGAATTGCGGCAAGCGCTCGGCCGCAATCCAAAGAATGTTGCCGCTCGCTACATGCAATTCCGCCACGCGCCCTTGCAGCTTCAACTCCCGAAAGAATGCTTCCCAGCCGATTTCCGCTTCGGATTGCTGGAGAAAGCCCAGCATCTGCAAGGCGTCGTGCAGCTCGTCGGCGTTGGAGGCCTCGGGCCAGGCTTCCTGCCGCACCCGGTCGATGGCCGCCTGGTCGAGACGTCCGAGGTCCGCGGCTTCGGAAGGATCGAGCCAGCGGCGGCTGGCCACCGCGCGGGTCCGGCGCTCTTCCAGGGGAGCTCCGTCCAGAAAGCTGTAGACCTTGGAATTGACGATTTCGGCGGCGAGCGGCGAGGGTTCGGTCAGATCGCGGCACACCACGCGGATCGCGCCGCTTTCGATCCCGCCGATCACCTCGATCAACCGGTCGATGTCCATGGCTTCGGTCAGGCAATCGTGCACGGTCTGGTTGACCAGCGGATGATCGGGCACCTCCCGGTCGCCGACGATGTTCTCGAAGCACGCGAGCTGGTCGGGAAACACGCAGGTGACGAGGTCTTCCGCCTGCATGCGGAGGAGATAGGGGGGCGTCTTACGGCCGCCCTGAAAGCGCTTGAGCGCGAGCGAGCAGACGGCGTTCCAGCGCCAGCGCACGTTGAACATCGGGGCCGCGAGCAGCGCCTGCACCAACAAATCGCGCACGGTGTTGGCGTTCAGGAAACGCGTGACGTCCTCCAGCGGAAAGCTTTGCGAGACGCCCAGTGACAGGATGATGGCGTTCTCGGTGGCGGCGGCTTGCAGCTCGAAGTTGAAGGTACGGCAGAAGCGCTTGCGCAGGGCGAGTCCCCAGCCGCGATTGACCCGGCTGCCGTAGGGCGCGTGAATGATGAACTGCATGCCGCCCGATTCGTCGAAGAAACGTTCGAACACCAGGGTGTCCAAGGTGGGCAGTGTGCTTAGGGCCAGCTTGGCCGCGGCCAGGTAGTTGACGGCCTGCACTGCGGCCAGCGACGACACGCCGACCTCCTTTTCGAGAAAGGCATTGGCGGCGGGTAGATTCAGGTTCTTATCCGGGCCTACAAAGCCTGTATCGAACGGCCTTTCCAAGCGCTCCTCGATTTCCCGCCGGAGCCGCGCCACCGCGTAAGACAGCTCATGAGTCCGCCCTGGCGCTTCGCCGAACCAGAACGGGATATTGGGCGGCTGATGTCGGGCATCCTCCACGCGCAAGGTGCCGGCTTCGAGCCGCAAGACCCGCCAGCTCGCGTTGCCGAGCTGGAAAATGTCGCCGGCCAGGCTTTCGATGGCGAAATCTTCGTCCACGGTGCCGATGAATTCCCCGGAGGGTTCCAGGATCACGCGGTATTCGGCGTTGTCCGGAATCGCCCCGCCGCAGGTCACGGCGGTGAGTCTCGCGCCTCTCCGGGCCCGCAAGCGCTTGTGGATGCCGTCCCGGTGCAAATAGGCGCCGCGCGGCCCGCGCCGGGTACTGAAGCCCTCCGCCAGCATCTTGACGATTTCGTCGAACTCTTGCCGGCTCAGTTCGCGGTAGGGAAACGCGCGGCACACGGTGCGGTAAAGCTCGTCCTCCGACCAGTCCGCCGCGGCCACCATTGCGACGATCTGCTGAGCCAGGACATCCACGGGCTTTTGCGGCATGATCAAGCGATCCAGATCGCCTCGTCGTATCGCATCGATCAGAGCGATGCATTCGATGAGATCGTCCCGGCTGGCCGGGAACAGCCGGCCCTTGGGCAGACCTCCTGCAAAGTGCCCGGAACGGCCCACTCGCTGCAGAAAGGTGGAGATCGAGCCGGTGGTTCCCAGTTGGCAAACCAGGTCCACGTCGCCCACGTCGATGCCGAGTTCCAAGGAGGCGGTGGCGACCAGCGCTTTCAGCTTCCCCGTTTTCAGCCGGTGCTCGGCGGAAAGCCGCTGCTCCCGCGACAGGCTGCCGTGGTGCGAGGTGACGTGTTCCTCGCCCAGCCGTTCGCTCAGGGCGCGAGCCACCCGTTCCGCCATGCGGCGCGTGTTGACGAAGATCAGCGTGGTCTTGTGCGCCTCGATCAAGGTCGTCATGCGGTCGTAGATTTCCTTGGCCGCTTGCTGGGAGAGCACCGCCTCCAGCGGCGAATCGGGCAGCTCGATGGCCAGGTCGAGTCGGCGCCGGTGGCCGGTATCGATGATGCGGCAATTGGTCCCGCCGGTCAGAAAGCTTGCGACCGATTCGATGGGGTTCTGGGTTGCGGAGAGACCGATGCGGGCGAGGCGGTGCTCGACCAGTCGTTCCAGCCGTTCCAGCGACAAGGCCAGGTGCGATCCGCGCTTGCTGCCCACCACCGCATGGATTTCGTCGACGATCACCGTCCGAACGGTTTTCAGCATTCGCCTCCCGCCTTCGCTGGTGAGAAGGATATAAACCGACTCGGGAGTGGTCACCAGAATATGCGGCGGATGCTTGTTCATAGCCGCCCGAGCGAGTGCCGGGGTGTCGCCGGTGCGGACCTGGGAGCGAATCGCCACGTTTGTCGAGCCGAGTTCGAATAGCCTGGTGTTGATTCCGTCCAGCGGCGCTTCGAGGTTCTTGTGGATATCGTTGCTCAGCGCCTTGAGCGGCGAGATGTAGAGCACGCGGGTTTCTTCCGGCAAACCGAAGACTTCGCCTTCCCTAACCAGATCGTCTATGGCGGCCAGAAACGCCGCGAGGGTTTTGCCGGAACCGGTGGGCGCGGCAATCAGCGTATGCCGGCCGGATTTAATGGCGTCCCAGGCTTCGGTCTGGCATTCGGTCGGCGCGGGGAAGGCGTCCCGGAACCAAGCCGAGACAGCTGGGTGAAATCGATCGAGAATCATGGAACTACGTTACCCCAAAGCGGACGGCAATCTCAATCAGGCTTATCGTCGCGGCCGGGCGATCGCGCAGTTTTCACCCTCTCCCTCTGGGAGAGGGTGAAAACGACGCCGCACCGGGACCCTTTGACCGATGTCCCAGTTTTGTTATAGCGGTTTCGGTCAAGGTATCGTATTTTCCGCGGCAGTCGATTTTACGGTTTCGATTTCATCCGAAGAGATTCGGATCAATAAGGGCTACCTCCTTGCACAGATTTCCAATCAGACGGATTTTGAGTAACGGCTATGTTGTAGCGGCATTGGCGACAGCAACCATAGTGATCGTTCAGTATTTCCTGCTGCCGCTTTTCATGGGATCGCCTCCTTTGCTTCTCTTCCTGCTCGGAGTGGCGCTTGCGGCCTGGTACGGCAGCTTTAGGGCGGGACTTTTTGCCACCGTGTTGAGCACCTTGGCGAGTATCTTCTATTTGATCGAGCCTCTCCATTCATGGCAGATCGTGGAACAAAGGGAGTGGCTCAGAACCTTGCTGCTGTTGAGCGTGGGCGCTGTGCTCAGCCTGATGGTTTCGCTTCTGCGTAGCGGAGAACGAAAGGCGCTCCTCGAGGTGCTGCGGCAAAAGGAACGACTCGAGCGGGAAATCGTCGAGCGCCAGCGGGCCGAACAGGCGCTGAACGCGGCGCATACCGAGGTCGTGAACGAGCGCAGCCGGCTCGAAGCCATCATGGAAACCTTGCCCGTGGGTGTGGCCATCCTGGACGCACAAGGCGGCATCATCGGCACCAACCGAGCCGTCGATCAGGTTTGGGGCGGGCCGTGTCCGCCCGTACGGTCGGTCAGCGATTATGCCGTCTTTAAAGCGTGGTGGGTGGATACCGACGAGCGCGTCCGGCCGGAGGATTGGGCCCCGGCGCAAGTCTTGAAAAAAGGAGAGCCGGTCGTCGGGCAGCTGATGGAAATTCTACGTTTCGACGGCGTTCGGGCCATTGTTCACAACAGCGCCGCACCCATCCGCGACGCTACAGGTCGCATCGCGGGCGCCGCGGTGGTGGTTATGGACATCAGCGAAAGCGTCAAGCGGGAACAGGCGTTGCGGGAGAGTGAGGAGCGGTACCGATTGGCGATCGATGCCGCGCAGATGGGTACCTGGGATTGGGATCTCGGCAGCCGGAAAGTCGTGGGGAATCCTCGTCATGCCGCGCTTTTTGGCTACCCGCCCAAGGAGACGGTGATGGACGAAGGAATGATTTCCGATCGGATACATCCGGAGGATTTGCCGCATGTCGCGGCCACCGTCGACGAGGCGAGGGAAGGTCACACCCGCTATGACTGCGATTTCCGCATTGTCTGGCCGGACGGTTCGGTTCGATGGGTTTCGTCGATCGGAGATTTCCACTATGACGCCCATGGCACTCCGGTGCGCATGATCGGGGTGTTGCGGGACATTACCGACCGTAAACAGGCGGAGGAAGCGCTTCGCGATGCCGACCGGCAAAAGAACGAATTCATCGCCATGCTCGGACACGAACTCCGGAATCCGCTGGCGCCTATCCGGAATGCGGTTCATCTGATGCGCAAGCTGGATACTCCCGATCCCAATCTGCGGTGGGCGCGCGATGTGGTCGACCGGCAAGTCGATCATCTGGCTCGCTTGGTGAGCGATCTGTTGGATGTGTCGCGAATCGTGCAAGGCAAACTCACGCTTCAAATCACTCTGGTCGATCTCGTGACGGTCATCAACCAGGCTGTCGAAACCAGTCAGCCGCTGATCGAGTCCAGACACCACACGCTTTCGGTCGCGATGCCCGAAGAGCCGGTGTATCTCGAAGGTGACCACGTGCGCTTGGTTCAAGTCGTTTCGAATCTTCTCGACAATGCTGCCAAGTACACGCCGGAAGGCGGCAGAATTTGGCTTGCCGCAGTCGCCGAGAACGGGGAAGCGATCATCTCCATCCGCGATACCGGCGAAGGAATCTCCAGCGCATTACTGCCCCATCTTTTCGATGCATTCACCCAAGCCGCGAGAACGCTGGACCGAGCGCAAGGCGGGCTCGGACTGGGTTTGATGATCGTTCAGAAAATCATCGAGATGCACGGGGGAAACGTCGAAGTCAAAAGCGAAGGGCTCGGCAAAGGCAGCGAATTCGTAATACGCTTGCCGCTCTGCGAGCAGGTGTGCGTGGTTCCCGGATTGTAGGATGCGGTTTGTGCCTCACCGCATCCTACGTTCTCGTTTCTTGATTACAAGTCGGTTTGTAGGATGTGGTGACCGAAGTGAACCGCATCAATCGCGAACGATGCGCTTCCAATCGCAAACGGTCGCTTTAGTCGCGACCCTTCCTTCGTCAGCACATCCTATAGACGAGGCTCAATGCAGCTTGATCTTCGGCCTCAATCTCCGCCGGAAGAATCCCGAGACCATCAGCATGCTGACCCGGATCGGTCCGAATAGCGCCAGTTGGTGCATCTTGTAGAGCGAAAGGTAAACCAGCCGGGCTATCAGGCCCTCGATCATCACCGTGCCCATCAGATTGCCCATCAGATTGCCGACGGTGCTGTATTTGCCGAGCGATACCAGCGAGCCGTAGTCCTTGTATCGGTAGGTGAGCATGGACTTGCCCTCCAGTTTTCGACGGAGATTCTTCAGGACGAGGGTGGCTTGCTGATGGGCGGATTGGGCGCGTGGCGGAACGGTGGAGTTTTTTTCCGGCCAAGGGCAGGCGGCGCAGTCGCCGATGGCGAAGATGTTGTCGTCGACGGTGGTTTGCAGGGTGGGGCGGACCACGACCTGGTTGATCCGGTTGGTTTCGAGATCCGCGATGGTCTTGAGAAAATCGGGTGCTTTGACGCCGGCAGCCCAGACTTTCAGCGCCGCCGGGATGAATCGGCCGCTTTGGGTCTTCATGCCGTCCTTGGTAACTTCCACCACACGCTCGCCGAGATGGACCTGAATGCCGAGTTTTTCCAGCTGTTTGAGCGTGGATTTGGAGAGGCGCTCGGGCAGTTCCGGGAGCAATCGGTCGGCGGCCTCGATGATGTGAATCTGGAGGTCGGACGGCTTCACGTTATCGAGCCCGTAGGCGCTCAATAGCCGTGTGGCCTGATGAAGCTGGGCGGACAGCTCGATGCCCGTGGCGCCTCCGCCGACGATGGCGACGTCCAATTGACCGGTTTCCTTGACGCCTCCGGTGGCGTGGGCGTGGAAATACGCTTCCAGCAGCCGGTTTTGGAACTGTTCCGCCTGGTCGGTGGTATCCAGGAACAGGCAATGTTCGGCCACGCCGGTGATGCCGAAATCGTTGCAGATGCTGCCCACGGCGATGACCAGCATGTCGTAGGGATGGGTGCGGGGCGGCATGATTTCTTCGCCCTTTTCGTTCACCATCGCCGCCAGATGGACTTGTTTGTTGGTGCGATCGAGACCGTCCATGCGGCCCAATACGTACCGGAAACCGTTGCTGCTCGCCTGGGCTAGATAATCCAGTTCGTCGTCGTGGGAATCCAGGGTGCCGGCGGCCACTTCGTGCAGCAGCGGTTTCCAGATGTGAGTGCGGCTGCAATCGATCAGCGTGATATCGGCCTTCTTCCGGCCAAGGCTCTTGCCGAGCTGCGTAACCAGTTCCAGACCGCCGGCGCCGCCGCCGACCACCACGATCCTGGGCCGGTTTTCACTTGTTTTAGATTCGCTCATATCCTCTCCCCCCTTTTTTAATAGATGACTGATCTAAGACTGGAATAAGCCGGTCTTGCCCCCTTGAAAGGGCGGTACCCGTTCCCGGCATTTTCGCGTCTTGCCGAAAATGTGATGCTTATCCCGTGCGTAATTCTTTTCCGGTGCTTTGCTTGGTATAAGCATCTGTCTGAAGCGGCGTTGATGGGACGGCTGCGTAAATCCGCTGAAACAATCGATGAGTCTACGCTGTTATCGATGGCGAATTGATCGGTATGCCAAAACCGCTAGTCCAAACTGTGATAGCGGAAAAATGCGACATCGAGCGCCTCCCGAATATTCGCTGAAGCCGGCTCCCCCGGCCCGCTGGCGGTCCGGATTGAGTCGCGCCGATGACGGATTACCGTGAGATGTTCGGCCGCTGCGGATTCTGCCACAGCCGAAGGTCCGATGTCTTTAATCCGGTGTGCGTCGAGGAACGCGGTGGATGTTCGTCTTAGCCCTTGCTAATATTCGAGCATAGGATTTGGTTATCGGTTGGCTGAAGAACTAGCGATGAGTCGGTTTGTCTTACGGACGTTAATCAGATGTGTGCCCCACAGGATTTTGTGCTGAATTCCGAGTTTCCAAATCCCATTCCCGATTGGAGCGACCAAATTCCTGTTCCGCTCGTTACTATTCGACTGGCCGATCAAAAGCTGCTTTTTCTCAATCGCCCGGCTCGCGAACTTTTCGGCGATACCGTCAAACCCGGACTCGATGCGTCGGTGCTGTTCGACGACCCTAATGCTCTGCGGCAGTTGCTCGAATCGGTGTGCTCTGACAAGAAGACGGTCCGTTCGGAGGCGCTTCTTAAGAACGCGTCGAACAAACACCATAAGTATTCGATCGACGCAAGCGCGGCCGAGCTGGACGGCGAGCCTATCGCCGTGTTGTCCTTGATCGATGTGCCCGCCTATATACCCCAGCCGGAAGAAGCCGAGTTTCGTTCCAACATCGCTTTGTGGCGGGGGGTGTTCGACCAGGCGGCCGTCGGGATCGCTTTGTTGGATACGAATTTTCGGTTTATCGAGGTGAATCGGCGTTGGTTGGAACTGTTCGGATACACCGCCGACGAAATGAGCGCGTTATCTCCGAGCGATCTCATTTCCTCGGAAGACAGTTTCGTATCGCGCGAACGAGCCGAGGCGCTTTTGGGCGGTGAAGTCGACCAATACCGGGGAGAGAAGCGTTTGGTCCGAAAGGACGGAAGCGTATTCTGGGGCGATTTGTCCGCGAGCATGCTGCGGGACGGGAAAGATACGGTATCCGTGATTTTAACTTTTCTGATCGACATTACCGATCGCAAGCTGGCGGAAGATAAATTGCAGGCCAGCAACGAGCGGCTCGAAGCGCAATTGGCCGAGAACCGGATATTGCAGGAAAAACTGAGAGATTTGGCGGTACGCGATCCGCTGACGTCGCTGTTCAACCGGCGGTACATGGAAGAGACCCTGAGGCGCGAGTTGTCACGATCGGCCCGGGAAGATCAGCCGCTCAGTCTGGTCATGATCGACATCGACCATTTCAAGCAACTCAACGACACTTATGGTCATCCGGCGGGGGATCTGGTCCTGAAGGAACTGGCAGCACTGTTGCTGCGCCACCTGCGCAGCGAGGACATCGTCTGCCGCTTCGGCGGCGAGGAATTCGTGGCCATTCTGCCGGGCGCTCCGTTGTTGACGGCGGCTCAGCGAGCCGAATCCTGGCGTTTGGCGTTTCAGGAATTACACATCGTTTATGAAGACCAAGTATTAACCAGCACGCTCTCGATGGGGATCGCGGAATATCCTCGTCATGGCGCGACCAGCGAGGACCTTCTGTTCCAGGCCGATAGTGCGATGTACATGGCCAAGCGTGCGGGAGGCAATCGGGTGATGGTCTGGGGTTGAGTAGTCTTTGGCGCTGGTGCGCCGTTTGCTTGTCTTGCTCGACCTTGTGTGTTTATACGGATTTTCATGAAGCATTCTCTGTCTCGCTCCGATATCTCTTCTCACGCTATCGATGACTTGGAGGCGCGGCTGATGGCTGCTGCCGGCGGGGCCGAACGCGGCAAGATCGCCGAGGCCCTGAACCTCGCCCGCAGGGCGCGGGATCAAGATACGATCGTCAGGCCGCGCGGCATCGACGTCGCGGATATTCTCCTCGGGATCAAGGCCGATGGGCTCACGCTGCAGGTTGCGCTGCTGAGCGATCCTTATCTCCGCGATACGCTCAAGGAAGCCGACATCAAGGCCCAATTCGGGGAGACCGTCGCCGATTTGGTGCAGAAGGTCAATTGGCTCAACACCTTCGACGAATACCGTCCGACCGAAATCAAGGAGCCCGCCCAGGCGGAACTCTTGCGCCGCATGCTTTTATCGGTGGTCAACGACGTGCGTGCGGTGCTGGTCAAGCTCGCCTATCGTCTGCAGCGCTTGCGGCTGCTCAAGAATCAGGACGGCGAGTTGCGCCAAAGGATCGCCATGGAAACCCTGGACGTGTTCGCGCCCCTGGCGAACCGGCTGGGCGTGGGGCAGCTCAAGTGGGAGCTGGAGGATCTCGCTTTTCGCTATCTAAACCCCGACAAATACCGCGATCTTGCCAACCAGTTGGCGACCAACCGCGCCACGCGGGAAGCTTTCGTCGGTCAATTCATCGAGATACTGCGGCAGGAATTGGAAGCGAACCATATCCACGCCAAGGTTTACGGCCGTCCCAAGCACATCTACAGCATTTATCGGAAGACGCAGCGCAAGGAGCTGGACCTGGAGGAGCTGTATGACCTGCACGCCGTAAGGGTCATCGTCGACGATGTTGCGACCTGTTATGCGGTGCTCGGTCTGGTGCACGGCCGCTGGCTCCACGTTCCCAAGGAGTTCGACGATTACATCGCCAACCCCAAGGAAAACGGCTATCAATCGCTGCACACGGTAGTGATCGGACCCGAAGGCCGGCCGGTCGAAGTTCAGATTCGCACCCAGGCCATGCACGATTTCGCCGAATACGGTGTCGCGGCTCACTGGCGATATAAGGAAGGCGGCAAGCAGGACGCGGTTCTCGATCGCAGCATCAATGCCCTGCGCCGCCTGCTGGAAAGCAGGGACGACGATCAGTCGATGCTGGAGGATTTCCGCGCCGAACTGTTCGAGGACCAGATCTTCGTGCTGACGCCGAAAGGGCAGGTGGTCCGGTTGAGCAAAGGAGCGACGCCGCTGGATTTCGCCTATCACATCCACACCGAGGTGGGGCACCGCTGCCGCGGCGCGAAGGTCAACGGACGTATCGTGCCGTTGACCTATTCGCTCAAGTCCGGCGAAAAGGTCGAAATTCTCACCGCCAAGCACGGCGGCCCGAGCCTCGGGTGGCTGGATCCGCACCTGGGTTATGTCAGGACCGGCCACGCGCGTACCAAGATCCGCCAATGGTTCAAGCAGCAGGATCATGAAAAGCATCTTCGCGCCGGGAAATCCATTCTGGACCGGGAGCGGCAGAAGCTGGGCATCAAGGACGTCGATCTGGACGAGCTGGCACGGCATTTCCATTTGCCGCGCGGGGACGATCTGCTGCTGGCCGTCGGCCGCGCCGACATCGCTCCGGCCCAGCTGGCCAACGCCTTGAAGCTTCCGGAATGGCAGCCGAACGTTCCGGCGGCTCCCCCGGCGAAAAAACCCTTGCCGCCGGCGACGGGCAAGGCATCGGAAGAGGTGACCATCCAGGGAGTCCGCAACCTTCTGACCTATTTCGCCCATTGCTGCGAGCCCAAGCCCGGCGATCGGATCATCGGTTATGTGACGGTGGGCAAGGGCGTCGCCATCCATCGCCAGGATTGCGACAACATCATTCAGTTGCCGCCCCGCAAGATGAGCCGTCTGATCGACGTGGCCTGGGGTACGGAGCCGGAAGCGTTCCCGGTGGAGCTCGAAGTCAAGGCGCTGGATCGAAAGGGGCTGCTCAAGGACATCACCCATATTCTGGCGCACGAACATATCAATATCGTGCGCACCCACAGCGAGACCAACGGGGACGATCAGTCGGTCGTCATGAGGATCACGGCCGAGGTATCGGACCCCGGACAGCTCAGCTCGGTGCTGGACAAGATCGGCCAGGTGCACAACGTGTTCAGCGCCAGGCGCTTGCAGCACGGGTGAGGGGTTGTGATTTCTTTTCGCATTAGTCGCTTTGGTAAAAGGTGCCGCTGATCGCGGCGACTGCTTTGGAGCGGGTCTCGCCCCGCTGGCGAGTTACTTTTCTTTGCTTGCCCAAAGAAAAGTAACCCAAAGAAAGGGCACCCGGATGGCGCGCTGATCCTGCGCTTCGCCGCCTTGATCCGGGGGCGACAAAAGGCACGTCCGTGTGCCTTTGTCGCCGCACGCGATCCCTCGCGTGCCCCTTCGGGCGGTTCCGACTCAAGCCGGCGATGCTCGGGCGCGCCATAACGGGAAAAAAACAGAAGACCGAAATGTTCTATACGTAATACGTAGTCTCCTTAGTGTTGCCCCCATCGGTCGATCATTGCGCCAAGCCAGCCCCGGGAATAGGCCAAACCGTGATAGATCGCCAACGCCAGACGCGCCCAGCGGATATAGAGCCCCGGCCGCCGGATCAAACGGGCGAACCGGAATACCGGATGGCTCCAGGCCGTGATCAGGCTGCGAAACCGGTAAATCAGTTTTCTTCGGGCGGATAGGCCTCGGGAATCCGGCGGTACACGCTTGCTCGGCTTCACGCCGGGACGCCGCCAACTCAGTCGATAGGCGAGACCCTCCCGGCGCTGCCGAAAACCCGCGGCCTGGGTTTGTTCGACGAACCGGGCGTCGACCGGCGTCAGGTGCAGCCGGCCTTGTTCGAACCCGGTCGTCACGAGCCGTTCCATTTCCGGCGAGCGGACGATGACCACATTCGTGCCGCGCCCGTCGGATGAATAAGGTTCCACCCAGGCATCGCCGAAGGCGATGTCGGCCGTTTCCGCGACCACGTCGTCGCAGGCGTTGCAGGCCGAGTTCTGAAAAAAACCGGCGCCCCAGTCGCCGTCCGCCAGATGCCACCAGTCCTTCTGTACCACTTGCCCGTTCCTGAGCGTCAATTGAGCGGTGTACCAGTTCGCCGGACGATCGGGATCTTTGCGGCGGAATTCGACACCTTGAACGTCGTCTACCGGGACACCCATTTGCCAGGCGAAGCTTTCCACGAAACGGGCACTCTTCATGTGGCCGCAGAATAGCCCTAAGGTGAACCGAATGCGTTCGCGAAACACGGGATCGTCGCGGCGGAGGAGTTGTACCGCCTTGATGAAACAGGGGACTCCGACCACGGCATAGCGTCCCGGATTCGCCCGGATGATTCCGAGCACGTCCGATAATTCCACCGGATAATAGCGCGACTTCGCGCCAGCCAGGATTTCGTCCTCGGTGCGCGAGATCCGATAACGGAAGAACAGCCCGTCGCGCTTCGGGTCCGTGGCCGCGACATGCGCCGCGCCGTCGATCCGGCCGGTACGCAGCAGTTCCGCCAAAACCCAGCTGACCATGCCGCCCGAGCTTCCACGCTCGCGGAACTCCTTTTCGGCCACGTAACCCACGTGGGCGGTTCGAAAACGTCCCACGGCGGAATCGTGCCGGCCGGCATCCGGAAAAAGCTGCTCGGCCAGCTCGTTCTCGTCCCTTGCACCAGGCGAAAACGGGCAGATTCGCGCGAACTCCGAGGATCTGCGATGCAGCCATTCGGGAGACCCTGTCGGCTTATATTGCCCGTACCGGTCCAGTTCCATCCGCGAGGCGAAGGCATTCGCCCGTGCCACGCAACTGCCGCAGCCGATGCAGAGATCAGAACTCACGATGTCCCGCGGACTGAAGGTCTGTCGATCGGCTGGGGTCGGCATCGGTCAATCCAATGCGTGATCGAGAAAGTCGTTCGACTGTCGACGGAGCCGATCGACCCGGTCGAGTATCCGGGAATCCAACGGTTCGCTCAGGCAGACGTCGTAGGTGGTCGCCGTCGTATCTTCCGATAGTAGACGCTTTTCTCCGCCGATCATGGCCATCAAGTTTTCGATCTTGGTGGACCGGTACGGGGAGCGCTCGGAGACGAAAGGTTTGGCATGGCGGAGGGCAAAAATACAGCCGTGGAAGAAGTTGGTCGCTACCGCTTCCGCACGGGCCATGGCATGGGCGAAATCCTGCGGACCGGCGGTGATCCATTGCTGATCGGCCCAGTCGTTCCGATAGCCCAGGCTGACCAGCGGATAGCCGCGGAATCTGGCCCAGCGCCTAAGCTTCCGGCCGAATGCCTCGGAGAAGTTGTGCCCATAGACCGCCACGAAAGGCCGATCCGGTCCGCGCCAGACTCCTTCCGGTATCGGCATGAACTGAAGACAGGGGTCGAGCACCAATGCCGGTTCGAAGCCGAGCGCGTTTTGGATAATGGCGCGGGAGTTGTCGTCGCGAACCGAAATGGCCTCGAACCTGCGCAGTCGATCCACCCAAGCCGGTTCGAGTTCTTGAGAAGCGTCGTAATTGCCGAAACTGGCGCCATAGGAAACCAGCCGCGCCCCGACGCCGGCGCCGAAGAACAGCGGACATCCGCCATACCAGGGGTGTCTCAGATTCCACACTTCGTCGCTGCCGACGATCACCCGATCGAAGCTTTCCAGATTGCTCGCATGTTCGAGGTTGAAGCGCGGCGAACGCGGCAGCTTGGAAATGGCACGGAGAAACTTGAGGAGCTTCAAGCCGTAGAGCAGGTAGTCCATGCTTGGAACCGACGTCGGCAGGACAGGGCGGAGTGCGCACGTCCATTCGGCGCGTTTGATCCGCCAGGCATCGTGATCCAGGATCACGGCCTCGTGCCCGCGCGAGCGTAGTTCCTCCACCAGGCAACGCGCTTGCCAGTAGCTGCCGTAATTGATGCAGCGGTGAAAGGTCAGGATTCCCATCCTTGGCTTAGGATTCCCCATAGCGTTCCGTTCCTGCTTTAACGATTAGATGGCGCGCGAAAAGCGATGTGCGGCACGGTCCAAGAAAATATGATTGTTTATGGCGACCCAAGCTACGAAGAGCCTGTTACCGCCACGCTCGGCCGGGTTCGGCAATGGGCCGACCGTGCGAGCGGCCATGCGCCGGATCGAACGGATTCGTCGGCAAAGGATTGCCGACCTACCGATCTATGCCGCCGAGTAGGTCGGGAATCCTTTCCCGACGCAATGGATGGGCAAGCGGATACGGCGCCACAGTATGCGGCGGGCGAAGGACGGGACGCCCGCCGAAGGCTGCTGATCGACGCGGGACAACTGGAGCAAGCCCTGGCCGACCGGGTGGAAAACGACACGCTCGTAGAACGCATCATGAGCGTCACCGATCTCGCCGCCGACGCGTTTCTCCACGATTCCGATCTCGGGCCACTCCAAGAAGCGCTCGCCCAACTCGAACTGCCGGCGGACTTGACGGTGCGCGTCAAAGTGCCGGAAGGATTTGCATTCTACGCGCTCTATCCGGAGCAATACGCCCAAGCCGCGAGATTATGGGTTCGCAATCATGCGGATTCCGATTCGCGGCGGGCGGTGGTGGTCGGCATTCGCAGCATCGGGACCAGTCTTTCGGCGGTGGTGGCGCGGGAGCTGGCTCAAGCCGGATGGAACGTGCGACGGCTGACGGTCAGGCCGTCGGGGCACCCGTATGCGCGGCGCGCGGCGATTCCTCGCGAGGCGGTTCAAGGAGCGGTTTTCGGATTGGTCGTCGACGAAGGACCCGGGCTATCCGGCTCGTCGATGGCGGCCGCGGCTCAAGCGCTGGTCGAAGCGGGACTCGATCGATCCGGAATCGGCTTTTTTCCGGGACATGACCGCGGCCCCGGAAACGCCGGAACCGAAGACGTGCGGAGGTGGTGGAGCGATACGCCGAGGTATGTCGTCGGGCCGAGCGAAATGGCTTGGCAAGGCCGGCCGCTAGCGGAAGAGCTGGCATATCGCAGCGGCCCGGCCGTTCGGGTGGACGATCTGAGCGGCGGGATGTGGCGGCATGCCGTCTATCGGCATGAGCAGGAATGGCCGGCGGCGTTCGTCGCATTCGAGCGGGCCAAATATCGGGTGGTGCGGCGTGACGGCTCGTCGGTGCTGTGGAAATTCGAAGGACTGGCCGGCGGGGCGGAGGCGGTCAGGGATAGCATGGCATGGCTGGCTCAACGCGGATGGACCCTGGCTCCTCTGGATTCCGCCCACGGTTTCGTGGCGAGGCTCTGGATCGAAGGCAAGCCGCTTCAAATAGATCAATGCAATACCGCTGTTCTGGATCGAATCGGGCGCTACATCGTCGATGCGGCCGGTACCGCGCTTTCGATTTCCGAGCAAAGGACATCGCTGGAGCGGCTCAAAGAGATGTTGTACTGGAACACTCGGGAAAGTCTGGGAGAGGCCTTGGCAACGCGTACGCTACGGTGGAACGGGTTGGTCCCGGAGCATCCATGGCCAGCCTACGGCGATGGGCGGCTGGCACCCGAGGAGTGGATACGCTCGATCGACGGGAGGCTGATCAAGGTCGATTGCGCCGGGCATTCGACGGATCATACGGTAATCGGACGTCAGCCCCTGATTTGGGACTTGGCGGGCGCGACGGTCGAATGGCGGCTCGATAGCGAAACCGTCCGGCCTTTGCTGAGTGCGTTCGCCGATGCGGGCGGCGAGTTGCCTACACCGGGGACGCTGGCCTTTTACTGCGCGGCCTATGCCGCGTTTCGCTTGGGACAGTGCGCGATCTGCGCCGGCATGAGCGATCCGAGCGAGCAGCGGCGGCTCCTTCGCGCCGGCGATTTCTACGAGTCGCAACTGTTTCGAATTCTCGCTTAGTAAGGCATGGGTAATTCGCTGCCCGTATTGTTGACGCAAAGCACCCACGGGCCATGGTCGAAGATGGCGACGATGCTGACCGAGGCCAGTCCGATCTCGATGCGGCTGAAAAGATCCAAAGGCACGCCCAGAAAATAGGCGAGAGCGGCTTTGATCACGTCGCCGTGGCTCACCAGGGCGATGCAGTCGTCCGGGTGTTTTTCGCGCAGGCGGAGCATTTCGCCGACGATGCGGGCTTGCGTCTCGACCATCGCTTCGCCGTTGGGGACGCGTGTCCCGCTGCGAAAACTATTCCATCGGCCAAAGGTTTCCAGACGGCGGAGATCTTCGAGCTTCCTTCCGGTCCAGTCGCCGAGATCGATCTCGTGGAGGGTTTCGAGGGGTTGAACCGGCAGGCCGAGCCGTTCGGACAAGAATTCGGCCGTCTCGCGGGTTCGGTCGGCCGGGCTCGAGTAGAGAGCGGAAACCGGTAGACCGGCGACGCGTCCTGCCATCTCGGCGGCCTGGTCCCGGCCGAGTTCGCTGAGGTGCACGCCCGGCGCTCGGCCGGCGATGGTGTCGCCGCCCAAGAGATGCGCACCGTGGCGAATCAGCAGAAACGTGGTCATCACGCGTAGCGCCGGGTCATTTCGACGCAGAATTCGGCGAATTCCTCCACGCGTTGCGGCGGGCTGGTGTGGTGGGCGTTGATGCCGCGGTGCTCGGGGGTGAAGCAGTAGGTTACGGTTACCCGGAAGGGTTCGAGCGCCCGCATCTGCCGGTCGAACCAATCGAGTGCGTTCGGCCGAAAACGGTCGGCCCAGCTCAGGCCGGTACGGAGATAGGTGACGCCCAAATCTTTCATGATTCGCACCGCATCGTCGAGCCGGTGGTCCTCGAAATGAAACCACTGGCACAGGCCCATTTCCGGCGCATACTCGTAGAAATGCCGAAAAGCGCGTTTGGGCATGCCGTCTTCCCGCAGCAGGCCCATGTAGAAATGGCGGTAATAGGACGAGCCTTCGGCCTCGCGGTGACGGGTCGTGGCGGGCCAGGCTCTGGGCAGGTCGTAAAGGCTGTACCAGTGAATCCGCGGCGCTTGCTCCAGCAGCAGTTCCGCGGTTCGCTTGAGCCCGAATTCCTGTACTTCCTCGGCGCCGAAGCTGGAGACGCCGACCTCGGAAATCCAGATGGGCTTGTCGTCGACGACGCTGTGAATTTCGTTTAGCTTGTCGGGCCATTCGTGAATCTGCCAGTGGTTCCAGTCCAGCGGAAACCCGTGGACGGCCACGGCATCCATGCGCGGAATGACGCCGTAGTTTTTCATCCGTTCCATGAACAAGGGATCGATGGGAGAGATGCCCCCGAGGACGACCGGGAGTTTCGGATGTTCCTCGTGCAGGGCATCGGCCGTGAGATTCACCATTTCGGCGAAAAGACTCCAGTCCTGGTCGATCTCGAAATCCCAGTGGGATTTATTGTTGGGTTCGTTCCAGAGCATCACTGCTTCGATCATGATTTCCCTCCGCAAAGCTGTAGCGGGTCGCAAAAGCCTCGTTCCTTTTGGGGTGTCGCAAACGGTCGTCTTGGGAGCGCTAGGGCGAGCCTTCCCGACGCCATCGGTCGGCCAAGTGGAGCCGTCGGCGAGGGATTGCCGCCCTGCAACCGTGCCACTGTGTAGGTCGGGAATCCTTTCCAATCGCAAACGGCCTGGCCGGGAGCGCCGGCCAGCCCCTTCCCGACGCAATGCCCCATCCAGCGGATTCATCCGCCAGGGACGGCCGACCGACGATTTTTCGCCGGCGACTTTTCGTAGGCTCGAAAGGTATACCGTTCCCGGCAAACCGCCAATGCTTATTCCGGCCTACGGTTTTCTCCCGCGACAGGGATAGACCGCCCGATGATCCCAGTCTTCCAGGTTCAGTTCGGTCCTGCGGCAGACGTAGACCTCCTCCTCCGGACGGTCGAGGATATCGAAGCCCGCGCTGCGCAGCATCGCTTCGGTGCCGGCGCGGTTGGGAATCCACCAGTTGGTGGGATCGCCGGAATAGCGGTGTTCTATGAAATGCATCCTGGGAAAACCTGGCCGGTCGAAGACATCCCGTTCCTCGAAGCCGTAGTCCCGTCCTACCGCCTCGATCTCCGGGCTGCCGCGCTGCATGGACTGGAACAGCAGCAGGTCGCGGGCGACGTGTTCGTGGATCAGGTCCAGCGCCAGCAAGGGGTGGCGCAGGTGATAGAACACGCCCATGAAGATCACCAGACCGAAGGTTTCGCCGAGGTCGGCGATGTCGTAGACGGACAGCCGGCGAAATTCGATGTCGAGCCCTTTGACCTCGGCCGCGAAGCGGGCCTGGGCCAGATAAGCCTCGTCCGAGTCGATGCCGACGACCCGCTCGGCACCGCGCTTTTTCATCTCGATGGCGTAGAAACCCGCGTTGCAGCCGATGTCGAGCACCGATCGGCCGCTCAAATCGGCGGGAAGCGCGTCGGCGAATTGCCGCCACTTGACGGCGGGATAATCTCCGAGGAAATGATCGGGAGCGGTATGTACGCCGTCGAGGTCGAGATTGTGGAACCATTCGCCGAGCTCGCGGACGCGCCGCTCGATGCGGTCGCGGGTCCAGACGGTGGTCCCGTCCGTTTCGGTGGGTTCGATCATGGCGACTCCGTCAACGCGGCGCCTTGCCGCGTATGAATGCCTCCGTACGGGCACGGGCTTCGGCATCGGTGAACTGTTCGGGCGGGGATTTCATGAACCAGGCGGCCGGTCCGATCAGCGCTCCGCCGATGCCCCGATCGAGCGCCAGCTTGACGCAGCGCACCGCATCGATGACCACGCCGGCGGAGTTGGGCGAATCCCAGACTTCCAGCTTGAGTTCGCCGTGCAGCGGCACGTTGCCGAAGGTCGTGCCTTCCAGCCGGATGTAGCAGAACTTGCGGTCGGTGAGCCAGGGCACGTAGTCGCTGGGGCCGACGTGGGCCTCGGCGTCGGACAGGGCATGGTCGAGCTGGCTGGTCACGGCGCGGGTCTTGGAGAGCTTCTTGGACTCCAGCCGTTCCCGTTCGAGCATATTCAAAAAGTCCGTGTTGCCGCCGAAATTGAGCTGATAGGTGCGGTCCAGCCGGACGCCGCGCTCGCGGAAGAGATTCGCCAGCACCCGGTGGACGATGGTGGCGCCCACCTGCGATTTGATGTCGTCGCCGATGAGAGGAAGGTTTTTTTCCTCGAAACGCTTGCGCCAGCGGAGGTTCGAGGCGATGAACACGGGAATGCAGTTGACCATGCCGCAGTCCGCTTCGAGAGCCTGCTCGGCATAGAACTCGGTAGCCTTTTGGGCGCCGACGGGAAGATAGGAGACGACCACGTCGGTGGCGGTATCGCGGAGCACCTGGGCAATATCTGAGGGCGGATCGGGCGATTCCTCGATGACTTCCCGGAGATACTTGCCGAGGCCGTCGAGCGTGATGCCGCGGCGGACTTCGACGCCGATTTCGGGAACTTCGCAGAACCGGTATGTGTTGTTCGGCTCCGCGAAAATGGCTTCGGACAGGTCCTTGCCGACCTTGCTCACATTGATGTCGAAGGCGGCGGAAAACTCGATATCGGAAATGTGATAGCCGCCGAGGTTGACGTGCATCAGGCCAGGGACGGCATCGCCGTTCTTCGCCTTGCGGTAGAACTCGACGCCCTGGACCAGCGAGGATGCACAATTGCCTACGCCGACGATGGCGATCCTTACCTTCTTGCGATGCATACTCTCTCCTTGAGCATGTCTGGCAGATCGGGAGCGGCCTACGAGACCGTCCGGTTATGGCCGCGGTTTCCTCCCTGGAATAGGCGCAGGGACGGCATTCATTGCCGGAAGCGCCGGAGGAAAGTAGATCCCGATTCGAATATATTTTTCGAGATTAATTTTTGCAAGAAGTTTCGCGGCGTACGGCGGGTTTCACTCCGTTAACCCACCCTACGAGCTGGGTAGGGCGGGTTACGCGAGTACGCTAACCCGCCCTACAACCTTCGTCGGGAACGGATTCCCGACCTACTCGATGTTTGGAACGAAACCGTGCCTCAGCGTGTTCTCGCTCACCACCCGAGTCCACAGAAACTGCTTGAGATAGTCGGGGCCGCCGGCCTGTACGCCGGTTCCCGAAAGCCGGGTGCCGCCGAAGGGCTGTACGCCGACGCGCGCGCCGGTGGTGCGGCGGTTGAGATACAAATTGCCGACGCGATACCGTTCCCGCGCGAGATCGAGATGTTCCGGAAGGCGCGAAAAAACGCCGCCGGTCAGAGCGTAGTCCGATTCCAGCGCCAGCGTGAGCGCGGCCTCGAAGGTGGGCGCGCGCAGCACGGCCAGCACGGGGCCGAAGATTTCCTCCCGCGCTAAACGGTGATGGGACTCGATGCCGGTGATTATGGCGGGCGGACAATAGAAACCGTCCGCGGGAACGCGTCCGAGATAATGAAGGCGACCCTCGGTCCGGCCGAGCTCGATATAGCTCATGGCCTTCTGCTGCGCATCGCGGGTGATCATCGGTCCGAAAAGAAATGCCGGATCTTCGGGCGGACCGTAGTCGTAGCTGTCGAGGGTTTCCGTCAGCCGTTTCACCAGCCGGTCGTGAACCCGGCCGACGGCGATGAGACGGGAGCAGGCCGAGCATTTCTGGCCCTGGTAGCCGAACGCGGAGTACAGGGTTTGGGCGACCGCTTCGTCCAGATCGGCGTCCTCGTCGACGATGATCGCGTTCTTGCCGCCCATTTCGCAGACCACCTGCTTGATGTACCGTTGCTCCGGCGCGAGCGTGTGCGCCTCCCGAAGAATCTCCAGGCCCACCGTCTTGGAGCCGGTAAATGCAATGACATGCACGTCCGGATGCTTGACCAGATACCGCCCGACCGTTGCGCCGCTCCCCGGCAGGAGCTGGCACACGCCGGGCGGAAAACCGGCTTGGTCGAGGACGGACTTGAATCCGTGGGCGACGAGATTGGCGGGTGTCGCCGGCTTCACGATAGCGGTATTGCCGGCGACCAGCGCCGCCGCGGTCATGCCGGTGAGAATCGCCAGAGGGAAATTCCAGGGCGGAATCACGGCGGCGACGCCGCGCGGCTCGTAGCGAAGATGATTCGGCTCGCCGGGAAAGCAGCGGGTGGGCCGCCAACCGGCCAGTTGCTCCATCCGGTAGGGGTAATAGCGCAAGTAGTCGACGGCTTCCGCCACGTCCGCGTCGGCCTCGCGCCAATTCTTTCCCGTTTCCAGAACCTGCCAGGCGGCCAGTTCGCCGCGGCGAGCGTCCATGATGTCCGCCGCCCGCCGGCACAGCGCGACCCGAGCGGCGGCGGGCGTGTCGCGCCAGCCGGGGAATGCGCGGTACGCATTGCGGACGGCGCGCTCGGCATGGGTGACATCGGCAACCGCCACATGTCCCAGAATCTCGGACGGTCGCGCCGGATTTCTCGATACTTCCAGCTCCGCGCCCTGCGGCGGAACGCCGGCCATGTCCAGCGGGTAGGTCGCGCCCAGTTTCGTACGCACCGCCGCCAGCGACCTTCGGAATTCCTGGCGAACCCGGTCGTGGCTGAAGTCCTTTAACGGGGCATTGAGAAAGGCGGGAGAAAGTGTTTCGGTTCCGGGTTCGTGCGGGTCGGGCGCCGCCAGAAGGTCGTCCAAATCGGCGCCTTCGACATAGGTTTGCCGCAGAATGGACGTGTTGGCGGTATTTTCCATCAAGCGCCGGATCAGATAGGCGATGCCCGGAATCAGCTCGCCCGTGGGGAGATAAACCCGGAGCGGGATATCGGATGCGGCGACGGCGTGGCGCAGGGGCTCGGCCATGCCGTACAGCATCTGGACCTCCCAGTCGGCCGTGGAAAGACCTTGCCGGGACGCCGACGCGATGGAGTAGGCGAGACTCCGAAGATTATGGCTGCCCACGGCGGGATAGACAGCATCTGCATGCCGGAACAAGAGATCGAGCAGCGATTCGAACTGGGCGTCGGTAGCCGATTTGTCGAGAAACACCGGCACCGGCCAGTTGCGCTGCTCGGCGAGCGCAACTTCCGTGTCCCAGTACGCGCCTTTGACCAGACGCACGGAAATCCGGCGTTTTTCCCGCTCCGCCCAGTCGATCAGTTCTCGGAGATCGTCCGCGGTCTCCGGAAGATAAGCTTGCAGCGCGATGCCGGGATGCCAGCCGTCATCTCCCTCGCTTTCGACCAGGTCGCGGAACAGGCGGAGCGTCAAGGACTTGAGTTCGTAATGCTCCATGTCCACCGTCATGCCGGCTCCAAGTTCGCGAAGCTTGGCCACCAAGGGCTCCAGCCGGGCGAATACCCGGCGGCGCACGCCGGCGTAGTCGAGCGGATCGAAGTGGGCGGTCAGAGCCGAGAGCTTGACGGAGATATGAATCGGCGGATGTCCGAGCGGCAAGCGGTTCGCCGCCAGAAGGTCCAGCAGCGACAAGTATCGGCCCAGATAAATATCGCATTCCCTTTCGCTCAAGGCAGCTTCGCCCACGGCGTCGACGGTAACGGCCGCGGGTATCCGGGAGATGGTATCCAGCGCTCGGTTCAGGCGATCTTCTTGCTCCTCGACAACGAATTGACGCGCAAGGCGCGACACGGCGCGGCGCAGTGCAAAACCGCTGAAGGAATGGCCCCCCAGCTTGAACATGCGGCCCCACAGTCCCCGAAGCCGATCGGCATGAGGCGCCAGATAGTTCTGAAAATGGCGGGCCAGTTCCCGATCGGTTTCCAGTACCGGCAACACGTCGACGAATTGGAACAGCGCGGCGCGTAAGCCTTCGTCATGCATGGCCCGCATCAACACGCGCCCTCTCAGGCCCCGCGGGTCGAATAAGGACGGCGGCGACTCTCCGGCCAAACGGTAAAGGTTTTCGCCGATGTCGCGGACCCTTCGCTCGAAAGCCGTGTCGTTCATGACCCTACCTCAGAGTTGCCCAACGAATTCGGACCTCACCCGCGATGATAGTTCCATGGCGGAAGCCGCAGCGGGCGTCTCCGACAAGGAACAGAGTGCAGCAAATCGTCTCTAAGGGGAAGTGGCATGAGTGTGATAGATTGGAGGCTATTCCAATGCTTTCCGGATCATCTCTCATGGACGACAAAACCTTAAAACCGATACGACTGATCGGCGTGGCCTTCGACCGCGACGCCGAAACGGGGCCGGAATCCTTGCGCCTTCTGGGCTTGGATCGGAGGCTGAGGAGCCGGGGCGTTCCAGCCAACTGGCAAACGATTCTCCATCCGCACCGAATACTGGACAAGGTGCCCAAGGTGGCGGATCTCTGCGAACGAGCGGCACAGGAAACCGAGAGCGCCCTGAGAGCCGGCGAATTTTTCGCCGTATTGGGGGATGACCATTCTTGTGCCATAGGCTCCTGGACTGGTGCGGCGGCGGCTTTGGCCGAACGAGGCCCTTTGGGGCTGATCTGGATCGACGCCCACATGGACAGCCATGTGCCGGAGACGAGCCCCAGCGGCGCATTGCATGGCATGCCTCTCGCGTGCCTCCTCGGTTTCGGCGAACCGTCTCTGGTGAATTTGGGCGGATTCAGCCCAAAGCTGTTTCCCCGGCATGTTTGCCTGATCGGCGTCCATAGCTTCGAGCCGGCCGAGCAAGCTTTGCTGGAAAGGCTCGGCGTCCGGATCTTCTATTTGGGCGAAGTCCTTCGGCGCGGCCTGAACAATGTCATGGAGGAAGCGTTGTCGATCGTCCAATCCGATACGGCCGGCTTCGGCGTCACCCTCGATCTCGACGCCATCGATCCGAAGGACGCGCCTGGGGTCACGACGCCGGTGGCGGGCGGCATTTCCGGCGAGGAAATGATCAGCGCTTTGGCCATGCTCCAGGGCAACCCGGATTTTCTCGGCATCGAAATCGTGGAATTCGACGCGCCCCGTGATAGGAACCGTGCCACGGTCTATCTGGCCAGCGATCTCTTGCTGGCTGCCGTGGTTCCCGAGCGAACCGCGCGAGCGGAAGACGTTCTGAGCATCACCGAACGCTATGGCGCGCACAACTACGACACCTTGCCGGTGGTTTTGACCCGAGGACAAGGCGTCTACCTTTGGGACGTCGAAGGGAAACGCTATCTGGACATGATGGGCGCCTATTCCGCCGCAAGCCATGGTCATGCCCATCCGCGCCTGATCCGAACCTTGACCGAGCAGGCGAAGCGGCTGGCCATCACCTCGCGGGCCTTTCACAGCGACCGGCTCGCGCCTTTCCTCAAGAGGGCTTGCGAACTGACCGGACAGGACATGGCGCTGCCGATGAACACCGGCGCCGAAGGCGTGGAGACCGCGCTGAAAGCCGCCCGCAAGTGGGCGTATCAAGTCAAGGGCGTGGCTCCCGACAGCGCCGAAATCATCGCCTGTCGAGGCAATTTCCACGGGCGGACCATCGCGATCGTCGGCCTCTCATCCGAGCCCGGCTACCGCGAAGGCTTCGGGCCGTTTCCGCCGGGCTTGAAACTGATTCCGTACGGCGATTCCGCGGCCTTGGCCGATGCGATTACCGAGAACACGGCGGCGTTTCTGGTCGAGCCGGTCCAGGGAGAGGGCGGCATTGTCGTCCCGCCGGCGGGTTATCTCGCCGAATGCGCCCGGATTTGCCGGGAGCGGAAGGTTTTGCTGCTGTGCGACGAGGTTCAGACCGGGCTGGGCCGAACCGGCAAATTCCTGGCTTCCGAGCATGAAGGCGTGAAACCCGACGGCCTGATTCTCGGCAAGGCGTTGGGAGGCGGTCTGCTGCCGGTGTCGGCATTTCTGGCGAGTCGCGAGGTGATGGGCGTTTTCGGCCCGGGCCATCACGGCAGCACCTTCGGCGGCAATCCTCTGGCCGCGGCGGTCGGGCTGGAGGCGCTCAATGTGATCGTCGAGGAAGGGTTGGCCGAGCGCTCGGACGAGCTCGGCGCCTATTTTCTCGAAGGGCTGCGCGCTTTGAGGAGCCCTCTGATTCGCGAGGTCCGCGGCAAAGGTTTGTTCATCGGTCTGGAACTTAACTCAGGTTTCTCCGGCCGCGAGTTCTGTATGAGACTGATGGAACATGGGATTCTGACCCGCGAGACCCATCAAACCGTCATCCGATTCGCACCGCCTCTGGTCATCGAACGCAAGGAAGTCGAGTGGGCGGTGGAGACGCTCGAGACCGTCATTCGAGATCTGGAACGCAATTGTCCCGGCAAGGGGTAAAAGCATGCGGCTCCGGTCTTTGCGCTTTTTCCAATTCCACTTGGAAAACGGTGTTCATGGCCGATCAGTTCAGCGATGTCCACAATGCAGAAGGGCGGGTCAATCCCGATGGAACGCCCAGTCCGAGCGGGCAGTTCGGCAAGATCGAGGACTGCGCCATCGTCAAGCTCGCGGCCACGTATCGGATCAAGCCCTTGAACACCGACGTGTTCGTCAGCGTGAAAAACCTCTTTGACCAGAACTACATCGTGGATCGCACCCGCAGCATATTGCCGGGTTCGCCGAGAGTGGTGCAGGCGGGATTCAAACTAGACTTCCGAGCCTTTCCTGACCGCTCTTAGCCGGTTTGACGCCGCACGAGGGCGTACGGCGCAAGGTCATTCCTTGACGCTTCCCAATACCAGTCCTTCGATGTAGTACTTCTGGAGGACGAGAAACAGGATGATCACCGGCAGCACGGTGAGCACCGAGCCGGCCATCATCAGTTCGGCGTCTTGCACGTGTTCGCCGAGCAGGTTGGCGAGAGCGACCGGCAGCGTGTAAAGATCGCTGTCGGTCAGGATGATGAGCGGCCACATGAAGTCGTTCCAGGTGCCCATGAAGGTGAAGATGGCCAGGGTGACCAGGATCGGCTTGCACAGAGGCAGTACCAGGGTCCGGTAAATCCTGAATTCGCCGGCGCCGTCGATGCGGGCGGCATCCAGCAGGCTGTCCGGAATCGACAGCGCATACTGCCGGATCAGAAAAATGCCGAAAATGCTCGCCATGCCGGGTACGATCACGCCGCTGTAAGTATTCACCAGCCCCATCTCTTTAAGCATCAGGAACAGGGGCAGCATGGCGACCTGCGCCGGAATCACCATGGAGGCCAGAAGCAGACGAAACAGGCGGTCGCGTCCCTTGAACCGCAGCTTGGCGAAGGCGTAGCCCGCCATGGAATTGAGCAGCAGGGAGAGCACGGTGACCGATGTGGCGATCAGCGTGCTGTTCAGGAGATAGGCGGCGAGATTCAAGCGGGAGAACAGCATCCGGTAATGTTCCAGCGTCGGCGCTGCCGGCAGCAGCGGAGGCGGGAACCGGTTCGCCTCGGCCGAAGACATCAAGGACACGGAAACCATCCAGAACAGCGGGAACAGAGTCGCGATCACCGCCGCGATCAGCGCGAGGTGAAGCAGCAGTGTCTTGATCGGTTTTTCGGAAAATACGGCCACTGTCAGATTTCCCGTCGCCTCAATCTCAACTGCAACACTGTCCCCGTCAGAATGATGAGAAACAACGTGAAGGCCACCGCCGCCGCGTAGCCGAGATTCCACCAGCGAAAACCTTCCTGGAACATCAGGAGCGCCACGCTCAGGGTGCTGTTGGCGGGACCGCCCTGGGTCATCACGTAAGGTTCGGCGAAAAGCTGGAAGTAGCCGATCATCGTGATGACGGTGACGAAGACGAAGGTCGGCGCCAGCATGGGCAAGGTGATGTGGCGGAATTGGCGCCAGGTGCTCGCGCCGTCGATCACCGCGGCTTCGTACAAACGGACCGGAATGCTTTGCAGCCCGGCGATGAAGATGATCATGTTGAAGCCGAAATTCTTCCAGATCGCCATCAGGATGATGGCCGGCATGGCCCAGTCGGGGTCGCCCAGCCAGTCGACGGTATCGAGCCCGAGCAGTCCGAGCAGATAATTCAAGAAGCCGTAGCGGGGATGGTAGAGATAGCGCCAGACCACGGCTATCGCCACCAGGGTGGTGACGACCGGCAGGAACAGCAGCGAGCGGAACAGTCCCTTGAACCGGACCAGGCGGTGGTTGACCAAAAGCGCCGCGCCCAGCGACACGGCCACCGACAACGGGCCGCCTACAAGCACGAAATACAGGGTGTTCTTGAGCGCGGTCCAGAACAAGGGGTCGCCGAGCAACCGAAGATAGTTGTCGAGCGCCACAAAGCGCAGCCGTTCGTGGTCGCCGAGGGCGTAGATGTCGAAATCGGTAAAGCTGAGCAGCAGCGACGCCGCGACCGGCAGGAAAAAGAAGACGACGATCAGGATCAAGGCCGGCGCAAGGAACCAGAAGGCGGTATTCGCCGGTAACAGCGGGGTTTTCATGGCGCCCGTTTCCGCAACAGCCAGCGACGCTTTTCGAGAATCCGGTCCACGTCCTTGTCCAGGGCAGCTAAGGCTTGCTCCTCGGTCAATTCGCCGCGCACCGCTTTTTCCGTGTAATGGGCGATTTTGCTGGCGATGCGTTCCCATTCGGGAATTTTCGGCGTGGACACCACCCGCTCCAACTGCGTCTTGAAGGCCTGCGTGCGAGTCGCTGTGGCCAGATCGGGGTGCAGCCAGGCGGAGCGGCGGGCGGGGAGGTCGCCGGTCAGACGGTAAAAGGCAAGCTGTTGTTCGGGTTCGGAGAGAAATTCGATCAGCTTCCAGGCTTGATCTTTACGGCTGGAACTTCGGGCGATCGCGAGACTGGCGCCGCCGGCCAGTGAAACGCCGGGATAACTCTCATCGGGAGCCGGCATCGGCGCGGTGGCCCACCGGCCTTGCATGGACTTCGGAAGCCGGTGTTCGAACTCGACGATATTCCAGGGCCCGGTGACATACATCGCGAAATAGCCGCTGGCGAATTCCTGATAAAGATTGGCGATCTGGGCTTCCGATACGGCGGGTGCATACCCCCGGCGGAAGATGTCGAGATAAAAACGAAAAGCCTGGCGAAAGGCATCGCTCCGGAAATTGCCGAACCGGGCCTCGTCGCGGAGCAGTTCTGACCCCATTTGCAGCGCGAGGATCACCGGGACCTGCCATTCGTTCATGGGCAAGAGCAGCCCGTAGCGGTCTCCACCGGGCAACGCCGCGATTGCCGCCATCGCCGCGAGCCATTCGTTCCAGGTCTTGGGCGGCGCCGAAAAACCGGCCTTGACCAGAATATCGGTACGGTAGAAGAGCAGGCGGGTATCGACATACCAAGGCAGACCGTGAAGCCGTCCGTCGATTTCGTTGGTTTCGATGATGCCCTCGAAATAATCCTCCCGTTGTTGGGCCGTCAGCCTATTGTCAAGACTGTCGACGGCTTTCAGAACGACGAATTCCGGAATCCAGGTATTGCCCAACTGAAAGACATCGGGCATCGCGTCGCCCGCATAGGCGGTCAACAGCTTTTCGTGAGCCGCGCTCCAGGGAATTTGCTGAACCTTGACTTGGAGTTCCGGATGGAGCCGCTCGAATTCGGGCATCAGAGACTGAACCACCTCGCCTTCTTGCCCCATGGCCCAGAATTCGAGAACGGTTTTTTCCCTGTCCCCACCGCACGCGCCAAGCAGGGCGGGCATCAACAAAAAACCGATCAGGCGCACGTAAGGTTTTCCGGCAGGTGTCGAGACACGGTATTCATTGTTTGTTTATTTATCGCGGGAAAACCCCCGGCTCTGCCGCAATGCCATTAAGTTAAGCCGTCATTCCGGCAGGGATTGCCGAAATCCAGTGCACAAGGAAGTGAGAGGCCTTTGCCGTCCTTGGCGTCTGGACCCCGGCATTCCCTGCCGGGGTGACGTCATTCGTCTTAACTTAACGGCAGTGCGGCTCTGTCGGGGGACTCGCAGAGTTTGACATTTCCGGGAGTCAGGTATTGTCCCAATTTCGCTGGGCCGTCATTCCAATCGCAAACGGGCGTTCTGGGAGCGCCAGAACGCCCCTTCCGGCAGGGATTGCTCACCCCGTCCTTGGGGTTCGTCCTTCGGACCGTGCTGCGCACGTCCAAATTTGCTCCGGGCAAATTTGTGCCGGACAAACCGGCAGGACAGCCGGTTTGCACGCATCGCGCCCGAAGGGTGCCGGGCAGGATCGCCCGGCATGAATCCAGTTCACAGGGATTGTGAATGGTCGAAACCATCCGTGGTCACTGGACCCCGGCACTCCAATCGCAAACGGGCCTTTAGTCGACCCCTTCCCTGCCGGGGTGACGACATGGCTTTTGCCCGATGGCGGTCAGGCCCCTTTGAGGGGCCAGCCGTCGAAAGCCACCGGCTTTGCCGGTGGATCGTTACTTTTAGAAAGCAGCCGATCGTCAATTTACCACAGCACCAGGCCCGCACGGCGAGACGGTTTGCTCCCGACAACTTGCCGAGTTTCAGCATAGCCCGCGCGTGTGCCGATTGAGGAACGAGGCCGGAAAAAGCCCCCTTCTCCGATCAGAAATGATTTACTGTTCAACGTCGTAATAGTTCTCAAAAAGAGATTGATTATCATTAATCTTAGATATACAGTGAAGCCATGCCGTTTAAGCGAGTTTCTTAGCGCAGGCACTGATTAAAACCTTTGGGGGAAGGTATGTTGCTATCCAAGCGAATCGTTGGGCCATTGTCATTGGCCTGTCTTTCGGTGAACCTGGCGTCACAGGTTCAGGCAGATGATCAAGCTGCGCCACCGGCAAGCCTCGGCACGATCCAGGTCGTAGGCAGCGAGGAGCAAGCCAGGGATATGCCGGCTTCAGCGCAATACATCGACACTTCGGAAATTCGCGATCAAAGTTACAGCGACGTCAACCGCATTTTACGTCGCGTGCCCGGCGTCAACATCCGGGAGGAGGATGGTTTCGGATTATTTCCCAACATCAGTTTCCGCGGCGTCGACACGACCCGAAGTGCCAAGATTACCGTGATGGAGGACGGTGTCTTGACCGCGCCGGCGCCTTATTCCGCACCCGCCGCTTATTTTTCACCCGCTGCCGGACGCATGAGCGGCATTGAGGTCTTGAAAGGCTCGAGTCAAATCAAATACGGCCCGCATATCACCGGCGGGGTGCTCAACTATCTGTCAACCCCGATTCCTGACAGCGGCAAGGCCTATCTGAAATTTCTCTACGGCAGTTATAACGAAGTCAGAACGCACGGGTTTGTTGGCGATACCTTGAGCACGGAAAACGGCCGTTTCGGTTACTTGGTAGAAGGCTTTTACCGCGGTTCGGACGGGTTCAAGACTATTGATGAAACACCCGATTTCCGCAATGGCGACGAAACCGGATTTCAACAGGTCGAGCCGATGGTGCGTTTGTCCTGGGAACCCAACACGGATATCTACCAAAAGCTCGAGGTCAAGTTCGGCTATTCGAATATGGATGCCGATGAAACCTATCTCGGCTTGAGCGACAACGATTTCAGGAAAGATCCTTATCGGCGGTATTCGGCCTCGCGCTTCGATAATATAGCAACCGAGCACTTTAGAGGATTTGCTCGTTATTTCATTTCTCCGACCGAGAATTTGGATATTGTCACGACGGCTTACTACAGTGAATTCAACAGGAATTGGCAAAAGTTGAACGATCTCAGGGGCGGGGTAACGGGCAATATGGATCTATCTGCCGCCCTGGCGGGCGCCAGGAACGGTCTGGGTCTCGACTGTTTGAAAGGGAACATCGCGTGTAATTTGAGAGTGCGTGACAACAACCGCAGTTATTATTTGGGCGGTGTTGAAACAGTTGCGAATTATCGTCTTGATTTAGGCGCCACACATCACGAGCTCAGTGGGGGATTCCGTTATCACGAGGACCAGGAAACCCGGTTTCAGCACGATACTCTCTATAACCAGGCGGCGGATGGAACGATTATCGGCAAGACCGTCGGTGCGCCGGGAAGCCAAGACGACAGAAAAGGCTTGACCAATGCTTATGCCTTTTTCCTGAAGGACCGCATCGAGTGGGGGAAATGGGGTTTTACTCCGGGTATCCGTTACGAGCACTTGTATCAGACATATAAGAACAACCTGTCGCCTGCGAATAACGGCAGCAGCTCTCTCGATATGTATGCCGGAGGCGCGAGTCTCGATTATCGTTTTAACGAAGACTTCATGATGTTCACTAGTGTTCATCGTGGGTTTTCGCCGCCAGGTCCCCAGGATGCCGTGGTTGACAAGCTTAAGGAAGAAACCAGTAACGCCTATGAACTCGGTGGACGCTATACCCACGGTGCGTTCTCCGCCGAAGTTATCGGATTTTATACGCAGTTCGAGAATTTATTGGTTATCGACAGCATAGGCGGCACCGGCAGCGATGCGAATCAAAACTTCGGCAAAGTCGACAGCCGCGGCGTCGAACTGGCTCTGAATTTCGATGCCGGCGACGCTTTCGCATGGGGTTTCCGCAATCCTTACTTTTTGTCATTCACTTATACCGACGCGGTGCAGCTGAACGATGCCGCCTCTACCAACCCGGAATCGATTTTCAGCTTCGGCAAGGAAGGCAACCGCGTACCCTATATTCCCGAGTACACGCTCAGCTTCGGCAGTGGCCTGCACTTCGACCATTGGGGGGTGGACGTCGTAGTTAACTATGTCGGCGAAACATACACCAGCGCGAGCAACACCAGCGAACAAGTCAACGGCGCAGGCCAACCGGATGCCCGCTTCGGCAAGACCGACGACTTTGTCCTTCTCGATATCTCCGGCTACTATCAACTCACCAAGGGCGTAAAGGTGTTGGCAGGCGTCCAGAATGCGACGGACGAGGAATACATCGTGTCACGACAGCCGCACGGTCCACGCCCCGGCATGCCTTTATTCGCCTACGGCGGCTTCGAGCTGGATTTCGACATTTAGAGCATTTTGCGGTTCGGTGTGTTAGCAGGCCGGGAAGCCTTTTCCGACGAAACCGAGCTTCACAGACCCGCGCATTGGCAAAGGATTGCCGGCCTACTGCTTATTCCTGCCTTCATGTTTGTGGCGCGGGGGAGTCTTCGGACCAAAAGGATGCCATAGGGGGTACGCAGAGCGGACATAACGACGGGATCCGTGCAGCCTGCCGCGAAATCGCGGCAAACTGGCTTGAATGCCCCGCCGTCGCTTCCCGTCAAAAGTACAATGAATCGCGCATCCGGCGGCAATTACTCCGCCGGGGTCTCCATTGCCACGGCTCGTTCGCTTACAGTCAAAGTCCAGCGAAGGGGGAGTCGTAGGTTTATCTCCGAAGCACGCCAAGGCCGTGTCCGAGCCATCGCAGGTGGTCCGTTTCCCAAGCTCCGCGGCAGGGGGTAATGCCAATGCATCACGATCCTGCCGCTATCCCGCGCCATTTCGTCAAACTCCTTTCCGCTGCCACGACCGCTCCTTAGAGCGTTTTTCATCCCGGTGTACGGCTTCGTGTCGGGCGGGAAGAACGTAGGTCGGCAATCCCTTGCCGACTTATCGGCTCGGCAAAGGATTTTGTTGGAAGGGTCGCGACTAAAGCGACCGTTTGCGATTGGAAGGGTCGCGACTAAAGCGACCGTTTGCGATTGGAAGGGTCGCGACTAAAGCGACCGTTTGCGATTGGAAGGGTCGCGACTAAAGCGACCGTTTGCGATTGGGAAGGGATTGCCGACCTACCTATCGGGCGCTCTGACACCGAATCGGAAAATGCTCTAGTCCCTGACCACCAGCCGCCCCCAGGTACCCCCGGCGAACAGATGAGCCGGACCGTCCCGATAGAGCCAAATTCCGGGCTTCGCGCGTTCGACTTCCGCCGTGAGCGTCACCCCGGGCGTCACCAAGCGCGACCAGGGGGAACCGAAATTCGGGACGTCGTCCTTGAACGAATGCCCGTACAGTTGGAAGCTGTGCTGACGGGCGCGGCCGGCCGGATGGACCACGTGGAAACGCAAGCGCTCATCCGCTTTGGCTTCGAAATCGACGAAGGCTAAGGGTTGCCGATCATCGGTGAAGAAGTCGTTCGCGAAGACGTTGTCATTGAGGTCCTGGGTTTCCTGACCATGCGCATTCGGGTGTGGATCCAGTCCCATGCGCACCCAGAAAGGCGCACTGTGGTAGTTGATGCCTTGCTCGCCGAGATCATAGGAATCGTCGCAGATGCGGCAGTCGGGAACGGGCTGTCCGTTCTTGTGCAGATTCAGCCCGTCTTGATAGACCACGACGAATTCCCGCGCATAGTTCTTGGTGTCATCCTCCCAGACCACGGCCGAGAGACCGGAGGCTCGTTCGAAAGGAATTTCGGTACCGTGGGGCCGGCCTCGCGAGTCCACGTAAAAATCCTCGGGGTCGAACAACTTGGCGTCGGCCGGTTCGATAATGAGCGCGCCGATCAGACCGTGCGTGCCATGGCCGATGACGTCGCCGTGGGAATTCAATCCCGCCGCGAGCGGTTTATTGAAGGGTTCGATGACGAGGCTTTCGACCTTGCCGCCCTTCCGGTCGATATTCACCCGGCCCGCGAACCAGTTGTAAGTTCGCGTTTCGCCTGGGACCGCCAGCGCTTTATCGATGCGGTTGAAACCCGCGACTGCGCCGTTTCCGGCATTGACGTCCAAGGCCACCAGCTGCGGATGGAGCGAGACACGGTTCGACGGCGGTGCGTCCAGCAAGCCCTCGTTGTGCTCGTCCACATTGATTTGGGTGATGCGCGGCATGAGTGCGTCGCCCGGGCGGTCCGACAGACGCGTCCCCAGGTGATTGGTCAGCTTCACCACCGCGCAATGCCCTGCCTTGACCCGAAGCACGAGTGGCGTCAAAGGCTTGCCGTTGCGAATCGCTTCGACATCGCCAGCCGGAACGAAAACCAGACCGTCCGGGTCATCCAGGCCGTGGACATCGTCGTAGCGCATTCCCCTCTCGCCCAGCAGGTCCTTCACTTGCCAAGCTTCTGTAGCGTATTCAGACCGAGGTGCATTTCGGGGACAACCGTCACCGGCCACCAATTGTCCCGCTTGGGGATCGCTTATCCTGCCGTCGGTATTGTCGTCCAGAACCGCCAGCGCGCAATGATCGTCGCTACGCCCGCCGTCCGGGCAACTGTTCGGCCCGTCGAGGTGCTGCCGCGCGACCGGCTGGGCGGCGCAGCCGGCCTGCCGGAGTTTGTCAATGAAGGGCTTGCGCTGTGCCGCATCCTTGTCCGGCGCGCTGGCTTCGAGCAAATCGACTTGTCCGACTTTCAGCACGCCATGCTCGTCCTCGCATGCCGCCGGGTCGAAAACTTCAGGGCTGGCGAAAGCGCGCAACAGTCCCCAACTGCCGTTCCACAAGTCGTCCTGAGTGCCGAAGTGGAAGAGGTAGTCGGCGGTACCGAGTCCGGCGCCGATGTTAGCCAGATTGACCGTGTCCATCTCGAAATGTTCGGAAATTCCGATTTCCTGGGCATTGATCCAGGGCGCAGTCGGGTTCTTCGCTTCCCTTCGCCAGGCCAGCCCGTGTACGGTGAAACCGTGCTGGACTTCCTGCGCCCCCTGGATTACGCGCAATTGAACCCGGTCGCCCTCATAGGCCCTGAAGGGCTTCAGGAAGGGATCGCCATGCGGTGCCGAGGAGCTAAAGACATAAGCCAGATCGCTGGGGCGACACAGCGCCGGGCGCGCGCTTTCGGGGTCGTCCAGATGCCCTGCGCATTCGCCGGGCTTGAGCTTTGAAAAATGACTGCCGCTTGCGGGGCTGTCGCGTTCGCCGATACGCAGCGGGATGGGCTCGTGTTTGTAATTGACCAGATAGGGATTGTGGTGGTCGGTGGAAATCGCCTCGGGCATGGCCGGCGGATCGACGGGATAGCCGTGCAGCTTGCGGTAGGCGACGTAATAGTCCTCCACCGTGGTGTTCACCTTGCCCGCCATGCCTTCCGGCAGAGCCGGACCTTGCGTTTGCCCGGCATCGTAGAGCAACGCGAAATCGGCGATGGCCAGGGCGAATTCGCGCGTGTCGGGATGCTTTTCCCTGGCTTCCGCCTTGACCACCATGCCGCGCGAGCCGACCGCGAAAGATTCGCGGCATGTACGCTCCGGTTCGGTGACGGGGGCGCGGCAGGCAATATCGCGGCTGGCGCCGGCGACGTTTTGCTCATTTCCGCCGGGTAATCGCCGCTTGCCCGTTTTCATGTCGGTACCGTCCGGGGTACGCCAAACCGAGCCCTTGGGTTCGACCAGCATGGCGTTGTAAAACCCGTGATGCTGAATCGAGGACGGCGCGAAGTGATCGTGCGTGAATACCGTGCCCAGCGTGCCGTCGCCGTCCTTATGGTCGTGGGCATCCGCCCACCAGCGCTGGATGGTGGTCTGAAACACCGGACGGCCCTGCTTGTTGGTCTTGGCGCGAGGCTTAGGCTTGATTTGGCCGAGGTGATCCTTCACCACGCCGAAGCGGCTGGCTTCGGACAGCTCCTTGATCGCTTCCCAGGCCAGTGTGCCATCCTCGTAATTGAAGCCGTTGCCCGAGCCGTCCGCAGCGAGGACATCGAATTTGACCAGATGGATGTGTTGACCGATGGTGTCGGTAGGCGTGGCGACCTGGAAATCGTCGCGTCTCACCGTGGCACCGGCACGGTTGGTATGCAGGAACTCCACGCACTCGCCCGATTCCACACGGAAGAAGAATGGCTCGGCCGCGGCGGTTTTTTTGCCTTCGTAACGAGCAACGTCCCGGTCCAGAACATTGATGCGTGACTGCGGGTCATGCCAGCCGTGTTCGTTGGTTTGAATGTCCAGATCGATCACCGAAGCGCGGTAACGCCGAATCGGCGCCGTGGGATCCTCGCCGCACGGGTCGGCGAAAGGCGCGCCGGGCCGCCGCGCTTTGCCGTTGACCCGGAATACCGCATCCCGGCCCTCCGGCGTCCGGCTCGGGTAACCGGCGGCGTGTTCATGGAAAGCCATCGCCGCTTTTTCCAATGCGGTGCCCGCTTCGGGCAACAGAATTAGATTCGCGCGGGTGATATGCGCGGTCATGTCGGCGTTCGCCAACTGTTCCGCGGCGGTTCGCCCGCCGTTGAATTCCCGCTCGCCGCCGGTTACAAGGTGCCGCCCAAGACCGCCGTTTTCGACGATGTCGAGCGGAGGCTGCGGCGCACGGTGTCCGGCCTGACCGGGAATGTAAAAAGGGAAGCCTGGAAAGGATTGGGCTATGCGCTTGCTCGGATCGGGATCTTCCGCATAAGTCGGAGCGGGCGCGATGGCGAGCTCAGGCAAGGGAATCACCGCCGGAATAGGGGTGCCGCCCGTGGCGACGCCGGTTCTCGGATCGGTGCCGGGTCCCCATTCTCCATCGGGCAGACGGCGCGTGCCGTCCTCGAAAACGTCGTGGACGCGCCACAACCCCCACATGCCCTGAGCGAAATGCGGGTAGAGATGACAGTGGAAGATCGAATCGCCCGGCGCCAGATTGCGGTTGCCGCTGGCCTCGTGCGCGATGGCGTAGGCAAAGCTTTGTTGCGGCGCGATGGTCTGCGAATCGAGATAATTGGAATACCCGCTTCGACTGGATTCCCACTGATGTGCATGCAGGTGGAACACATGGGTTTCCTTCGGGCCGGCGTGCGAGTTGCGGAACAGCACGGGATCGCCGAGATAGCTGTGATGGACGTTGGACGGATCGTCCTCGTACTGAGGCAGCAGCGCGGGATCGCCGTTTGCCCAGGATTGCAGGAAAAATTCTTCGTAAAGGCAGTCGACGCAATCCTTGGCCGGTCCTTTGCCCAGGCGGTTGGCCAGCAAGATGGTGCCCATGCCGCTCGCGCCGTAGTTGATGGCAAATCCGTCTCGCACCCCCGCCAATTGCGGGTTGGTGGCGAGAATGCGAAAGTCCTCGGGATAGACGGTCTTCAGTTCATCATGGAAGGTGACCGTGAATTCGCGGCCGCTCTTGCCGCTGTCGTGATCGACGATGATGGCATCCAAGGGACTGTGTATCAGTTCGAACCGGTCGTTGCCAAGCGGCTTGAGCAGGTTCAGGATGGGATCGCCGTGCTCGTCGAGCGCTTCATAATCTATAAGCGCGGGCGCCTTGGCCTGCCGTTTCGCTTCCTTGAGTTCGTCGGCGCGGACCGCGCTGCGATACCAGGTGCTGTGTTCCGGTTCCACCGTCACCGTGCCGAACAGGCCGTGTACCAGCGAGCCGCCGTCGCCTTCGCCCCCGGACGGCGCGGCGAGACTGGCGAACAAAAAGGTGCCCTCGCGCTCGGCGCGCCAACGGTAGGTGATTGTGGCCCCCGGAGGGATGCCCTGCAAACCGGTTGCGGAGGGATCGTGGCCATCGGCTTCGACCCGCAGACCCGAAAGTGCGATGGAGGCGCAGCGGGTGGCTGGGGTATTCCCGTGCGGCGGCGGTGTGCCGGCTGGCGCGCACGGGTCGGAATCAGTCCGATGCGCCGATACGACCGGGTTGGCCGCATGGCTTTTTTCCTCGATCGCCTCTTCCTCGATATCGTCGGGATGTCGCTTGGGCCGTTCGGGGCTCAGCAAATTGGTGAAGGTCACTTCGAGAATGTCTCCCTTGTGCGCCCTAAGTGCCAAAGGCCGCGCCCGCTTGACCGACTTCAGCCTGACCTTGCCCGGCCGCAGTTCGGGCTGTCCATCGCTGCTTTCCACATCGCGCTCAAGGGCGTAAATCATGCCGTAGGGGTTGTGGGAACCGAAGCGGTTGTACTGGATATCGTGCTCGATTGCGACGACATCGGCGTGGATGACTCGGGTGTGACGGGCGTCCCCGCCGTTGTCTTTCGCGGGGCGGCAACCGACACCCGCGAGGGTGGTCAGGATGAGAGCGAAAATTGTGATAACGCGTCCGACTTTCATGACGGCATCCCCCCTAAATCAACCAAATTCCGTCTACCAGCAACCCGCTGGGGAACGCTCGCCCTTGCACTCTCTGCAAGGGATCGGGGCCGGACAGGGGATTGAAGGTGTAGCCGTTGCTGACGACGATGCGAAACGTCACGCGCACGGAGCTCGACGTTTTCCAGGAATAAGGCATCCAGCCGCTCGACCAGCGGATCGAGCCGTCGGGACTCTTCAAACCTTGGCTTTGCACCAGGAGTTTTTGTTCAATCGTCTGTCCGGTTTGCTCGTCGATCAATTCGGCCAAGGCAAAGTCGTTGATATCGTCGCGCTGGTCGTAAACCAGAAAATTCCAGCGCGTCATGATGCCTTCGCCGGGCTTGAGGCTGATGCCCTCCACCGCAAGACTGGCGCCGTCGATACCGCGCGTTTTCTGCGACAGCAGATCGATGAAATCAAGGTCCGAGGTGTCCAGTGGATCACGGCTGGCTGGCGCGGTCAGATCGGATGACAGTATTTGGCTGGGCGGCAGGCGGGTTCCGTTGGAGAGATCGATAAGATTCGGATCGTCGAGGATGGCGAAATGCTTACCAAGTCCGGGCGACACCGAGCGGTTTTCCCAAGCATGTCGAAAATCCCGATCCACTCGCGCTCGCCCGCGGACGGCGAAACCTTCGAATGTGCCCTTTTGAAAGATGTTGTTATCGGCTGGAAAGGACATGGCGCCTCCTCGTTTTTGTTATTACGTTGTTGTTAAGGGCGTGAGCAAACTGTTTATCCGCAATCCAGGATGTTTTCCCGCTATTCTCCGCTCGGGTATGCCTATGCTGTCAAGTTAAACCTTGAACTGTTTAATAGTATTGAAAAAGCGGTTCTTAATGCTCTTCAACGCCAGAATCTCTGGTGCCGATATTCAGCCGCATTTGAGGCAGAATTTCTAGAGAGGCGGCAAATTCAAAGAAGTTTTCGATAACCCGTGGTTCGAGATAATCGGCATGAATTTGAATCGACTCGATTTGGGTTACATAAAACCGATTATACTTTCGATCCCCTCTGTCGAAAGGTTATACGGCGCTTATTCATCAACGGGTTATTGCCAATCACTGCTTGCAAGGTTGCCGTCCACTCTGTGCTGAAGGCGCAATGTATTTCATACGACACAACAAATCCTTTTCAGCACATCACAAAACCAATTTGAGCAATAAAGTAGAACGGCTACGAGATTTTGTCGGCAAAATATAAAGTCTGACGAAATATCCGGGCGAGTCTTTTAGGTCTTCAACCAAAGAACTGATCCGGCACTCAAACTCTCAAATTCATTCCTCTTACCTGGGAGGAAGCCAGTCCTGCAAAATCAAGCCATGTGTATTATTTGCTAGCCATGAGCCTTGCTACGAAGTGAATCTTCTGGATATACGTTAAGCCGGGGTCCGTTTGTATTAGGCGATAGGTATCTTGTGCCGGAGCGTGCACGCTCCGACAAGGATTCGTCTGTGAAAAATTACCCTGGCACGTACAATTTGTCCCTTGTTTGGTTTCGAAGCGGTTAACTGTGTTGGAATGTAAGAACTGCCCCCCTTTCGCCCGTGCTCAAGATTCGCCTCGATCGTCTCAAGATCGGCCTCAACGGGCGTTCACCTCTGCCGATACCGGCCTTCCCGAGCGTCAGCTCTCTTCGAGACCGAATCGGTGGTTCGTTCCCAAAGGCGCCATTGAATACGCGATTCCAGTTGCCGGCACACGACAAGACAGAACGTGAAGTCAAATTAACACGCCCTCGGTGGCGTACAATATCACACGCATATCCGCCTCATGGGCTACGCTGGTTTCGGACATAGAACACGAGAAATCCCTTATGAAAGCATCGAACAGGAAAATGACTCAAAAGGTGTTAGTCATTGTTTTCGGCGCATTGCTGTCCTCGCTTAACCCCGCTTGGGCAGAAACCGATAAGGAAATCCAAGAGAAAGCGCTCAAAGCTCGCGAACAGAGCCAGCACGGTGCCATGGATCATTCGGCTCATGCCAGCCCCGAGGGAGCGGCAGGCAAATTTCGGGGCGTCTTTTACGGCTACCTGCCGTGTCATGAAGAAGATTGCAACGGTCTGAAAATGACCCTGTCCTTGAATGCCAAGAACAACTATCTTTTGGTCATCCAACCCGCAAAGCCGCAAAACCGAGAGTCCTTCGAAAAAGGAAAATACGAATGGAACGACACCAAAGGTGTCGTCTTGTTGACCCCCAACAAAGAGGCCCCTCAGCGTCGGCTCGCCATTAAAGATGAAGGCACTTTGCTCTATCTAAGCGACGACGGGGCGCCATTGCCTGGAGACCAGGACAGGTATCTGCTGCAACGGAGCGACAGGGCCGGCAATCGGGAAATGCACATCCATTGACGAATACTGCGCCAAAGGACAATTGGCGAAGAATTGAAGTTCAAACGAGCTCCGATAGTTTGTTTTCGGGTGGGTAGTTTTCGGCCTCAACGGCCATTCGTCCTTCCAAGGCCCGCCATTCCTGAGCGGCCGCTTTTCCAAAATCGAGCGAGTCGTCAGTGCCCAAAGCTACCGGTCGCCACTCTGCGGATTCAAGGGCGGGTTACCGAGTGGAGTGGTCATTCGCGTCCACAAGCCGACAGGCTGCTGAGGCAATGATCGACAGTGACTCTCGCCGAGATCCTGCACGCACGAGCGAGCTTTGCGGAAAGCGGCCGCCCCACACATGGATGCTAGGTGTGGCGACCTGAAATCATAAAGCGCTGGAAGAGCAAGCGGCTGCATTCGTACCCGGGCTATCAGAGCTCGGATCAATTTGAGATAAATGGCCGAATGGCCAATGCGGCTTGACTGGGGTGTCCCTTTCTACTTGACCATGTCAAACATTAAAACATTAGAAACTTCTCATTGACCACGTCAAACATTAGACATAATCTGACGCCGCAACGACAGATAAGGAGGGGCTTATCGCAAAAATTGCGATGCGGTGTAGCATAAGCTTTGTTTATGAAAAACAGTACGAAGTATTATCCATCTGAAATGACGGGGCGGGGTATGAAAGAGAAATGCCTTATTCTAAGGCTCTGTTCCGTGGCGCCGGTACTCATCCTGGCGCACGGGGTTTGTGATGCGATGCCGGGTATGGACATGCCGGGTAACGAGAGCGCCAAAGCGATTCCGCCAATATCGAAAAGTATGGGCGAACCGCTCAACTCGGCTGGTGCGGACTTCGAGATCAGCTACAGCGCCGACGGGAAAACCGCCATCTTTACCTCCACCCGTCCGGGCAGCGTAGAGTCGTCTGGGACCCCCTACAATTTCGACATTTGGATGTCCCACTATGAGAATGGCGCCTGGCAGGAGCCCGTCCATTTGGGACCGGAGGTTGATCCCGCTGTAGGGCCGAACATCAACACGTCCGCCTGGGAACTGGAGCCGAGTTTCTCCGATGACGGAAATGTCATTTACTTCACGAGATACGAGCCGGGTAATCTGTCCACCGGCGATCTCTACGTCACTCAAAAAGTCGATGGCGTCTGGCAGCCGGCCAGAAACTGGAACGAAGTTCCCGAGCTGCCGCACATCAATACGCCGACTGGCGAGGAGCACTGCCCAATCATCGCTTCCGACAGCCTGATTTACTTCAGCTACCAACAACCGGGAGTAACGCAAGATAGCGACATCTGGAAGGTTGAGAAGAAGAACGGCGTCTGGCAGAAGCCGCAGAGCCTCGGTCCGAGGACCAATTCGCCGTACCGCGACCACCTGCACTGGACCGGACTGTCAAAGGACGGCAAGAGCATAATCGTTACCAGCACGCGGCCTGACCTCGGTTCGCGGGGCGGCCATGATGAGTGGATCGCATACCAGAATCCGAAAGGTGAATGGCAGGAACCATTGAACCTCGGTGATACCATCAATACCGCCGGCGAAGACATGTGCTGGAGCTTCACGCCCGATGGCGAGAAGTTCACTGGAGGTTGGGGGCAGCCGGGTACCTACGATCTTGACCTCAGGTGGGTCAACAAGGATGACATTCCTCTGCTGAAGAACTTCAAGCCGATCGGTCCGCCGCCCAACCTGCTCGCCAGCAGCAGGACAAAGCAGAAGAATATCAGGTAATTGCTGTAGCCCTATATCAAGAACCAGACTGTCTCAGCGGCGCATTCTCGAAAAGGACAAAGGGACGGCGGTTTGCCTATGAATATGAAACGGAGAGGGTCTGCGAGAATCCTCTCCGTTTGTTTTTTCCTTGAGTTTCAACCGCTTGGATTATCGGCTGGGTGAAATCGGCGCATGTGAAAGCCGATTGCCATTTGAAATTGCGCCCTGGCACCAATGTGGCGCTGATCAATGCCTTGGCGCGTGTGATCGTTACCTATAAGGACCGGCGAATGACGCTTCGCGCTGGAGCGCTTCGAACCGGCCTCCTACGAGAAATGGCAGGCGCTCGTCAGCGAAGAGCGTGATTCGCCCGAGGCTACCGAGTCGGTAACCGGGGTAGACCCAACACGCCTGTCACCGGCCGCCATTTAATCCTGTCGATTGTCGCTCCGTGCCTGTTCCGATCATTCACTCAGGGTGGCCACGGCGACCGGAATTCGGCCATTTCTGCCGTTCGCACTTAGAGCGTTTTCATCTCGCTCGTACGGCGAAACAGGCCTGGCAGGAGTCGTTGGCGCCTTCGGCCAGGGTAGATCGACTCAATCGTAGGTCGGCAATCCATTGCCGACGAACCCGTTGCGTCGGGAATGGATTCCCGATCTACTCGCGAGTTCCCATACAGTCGGTATGAAAATGCTCTAGTTTTCAGCGGGCTTGGAACGTCGGCTTCATGGAACCATGATCGAATTGGTACTTTGGCCGATCTTAAGACCGTTGGGACGCGCGCCGTGAGCGTCCGCGGCTGGCCGCTCGCCGCCGGACCGTAGAAGGCAGAGCCTCCTTTTCAAACCGCCGCGACATCCCGCGGCAAAAAATCCTGACGGCGGTGAACCTTTCCGAATTTCCCGAAATTTACGGTAAAAGAAGGAATGCGAGGATAGGGGAGGCGTTAACCCTGTAATACAAGGAGTTCGATTATGAAATCTTATGCAATAGCAGCAGTACTGTCTTCGGTGATGATGGCCGGGCCTGCAATGGCCGATAACGACTTCCGGGCATTGGGCAAGGTGTCCAGCTTAAAACCGATGACCGAAGGGCAACTCTCTGCTGTCGAAGGCGGGATTTTGTTCCCGTTTAAGAAAGATCACGATCGTAAATTAAACGTTGGTAACGTTAACCAGAACATAGCCGTAACCACGATAACCGCGGTCAACCTAGCCTTGGGCAAGGGCGGCGCCAATCAGAATATTGTGGCGGTCACGCAGCAGAGCATTGGCGGTAAATAACGCGAAGCCCATGGCCCATATCGAATGCTGATGAGGGCCGGAGAACCAGGCGGGGGAACGGTCATACGATCCCCCGCCTTTTTGCTTCAATCAGAAAAGTATGGAGCGGCCGATGAAAACATCATTCAGATGGGGCGGTCTGCTACCGCTCGCTCTCTTATGTACGACTGCGGCCTCCGCTGAATCGGAGTTTCACGCCTTGGATAAGCTGTCCCAGCAAGAAACGGGTATTACTTTGTCTCGGCTGGACGATAGCGCGCTCGATCGAGTGGAAGGCGGGCTGGATGTTACGTCCGGCTCGGTCGATCTGGCATCGCAACAAGCCGTGATGCAAGCGGTGGTGCTTGAGAGCACAATGCAAGCAGCCGATGGCACTGTGACTGAAAAGCGGGTCGATCGCGCGACCTCGCTGTTTCAGGTTTGCATCTCGCCACCCTGTACCCAAAGTTGGCATCTTACGACGTCTTCGCATCTTTAAAATTGTGTCATAGCGATCGACGTCCGCCGGCGTATGGATTGAGGAGCATGGATTGGCGCATCAATCCGTACACCGGTCGTCAGTCGGAAATAGTTTTCAAACGCGGGAAGGGGGCGGCGAAGCATGGGAGAAATCATGGTGATCCGAATAAAGCCCTTTGAGGCGGCGGAGTGTATCTCGCAATCTTTGCTCAAAAGGTATCGACCGCGATAGGCCGGGTTGCGGCTCTTCACCCTCTTGCCGGCGTCGTAACTGCGCTTCTCTTTCTCTTGCACTGTCCTGACAGACAGCTTTTTCGACCTTGTGCTTCCGGTTCCGGTCCGCATATGTGGGGCGGTTAGAGGCACCCAAGGTCAGATTTCTCGATACCGGCCCAACACTGTCAGTAGAAAACCTTCTTTGCCCTCGAACACCCGTCCCAGTCGTATGAACCGAATAAGACGAAAGTCGATCGGATGCTTGAGCGGACGGGAGATTTTACAAAGGACGGACTGCCTATAGCTCGGGAAAGGTGTGCCGTGCTGACTCTTTCGGGCTTGCTGTGTATCCTTCAGGTTGAAAGGTATCCGCCGCAAGAATCTCGGAGGTGGGTTGAACTTTCCAATATTTGGACCGACTCCAAGTAGTATTCCTGGCGGACCGCCGTTATCTTTTTGGTTCCACAACTTGGCATAGCCAGTGGATAGGCATTTGCGCGACTCGATCGCCCAACTGACTCAGGAGGAGTTTCCTATGACAAGCCAACGCCCAACTCCCGGAACCCGCGCTGCTCAGCCCCCGTGCGAGCCTTCTGCCGTGCGCCTTCGCTATGCGCATCACCGGAGTTCCGTCCCTATCCGAGGCCGGACGTGTGAACGCCTGCCGTCCGTCGTCAGCCGAAGATGTGTCGGTCGGACGAATTCTCTCATGGCGAGCTGAGTTCACGCTTGTCGACATCGGATCTCTCCTGATCGTTCCCGGAGAGAATGCGGTCATATCCCTTGCCGAAACCGATCAGAGCTTTCATGAATCGTAGGCTTTCGTGGCTACTGCTCGCCTTGTTCAGTGTTCCGGCGCTTGCCGACTTCAAGGGATCCGTGACCTTCGCAACGGATTATGTTTATCGGGGCTATACGAAGAGCAGGAACAATCCCGTCGGCCTGGGGAATCTGGAATACGAGCATGAACTCGGCTTGTATGCCGGCCTCTGGGTGGCACCGGTGAGTTTCGACGATGAATACTATGATGACCGAGCCCGTGTGGAAATCAATCCTTATCTGGGTTGGGCGACCAAGTTTGCCAAGAACTGGAAGCTTGATCTCGCGGCTAGCCGGTATCTATATGATGGCAAAGTGTTCGGCCAGGACTCGGACTATAACGAACTCTACGGTTCGCTCCATTACCGCGATTTTCTGAGCGCTCGGGTGGCTTTTGCCTACGATACCTATAACCGTGGCGCCAAGACCTTGGCCTATGAACTGGTCGGCCGCTATAGCCCGGTGGATCGGCTGCAACTGTCCGCGGGCGTAGGCTTTCATCAGGCCGGCGAACTGGCGCACTACGACTACTTTTTCTGGAATGCCGGAGTGACCTGGTACGTGAATCGGTATATTTCGGTCGATTTGCGCTATGTGGATACCAAGTTGCCTTATTACGAGCATCACGAGGACGAGCCTGAGAATGGATCGATATATCTCCAGCCGCTGGATGACCGCTTTCTATTTTCCCTCTCTGTCGGCTTTTAGTGAACTTTTGGCCTGGCCGCGGAATAAATAGAGTAGAACCGCGGATTGACAGGTCCTCTTGTAGGCGATTTATCGCTTACTAGCCGGATAGCCGAACGGTCAAAAGAGCACGGTCGACCTTGTTCGGGTCCAATGGTTTTGTAATGACGACAGGTCGAGTTTCTTTTGAAGGACGCCCCCTAGAATGCAGGCTTATGGGCTAGACCTGTTCGACAGTGGTGTAGCGTTCGAGAAGCGCTGAACGTATGTCTCACATTTGCAAATAGCTCGAGCTCTTCTTGGATGATGGGATGCCTAAGTTGGATGCTCTTATTGTTGGAGAAGCGCGATGAATCTGAGTAAGCCATGCCCGCCGGACCGTGAGCACGATGATGTGTTTTCACTTTTGCCCTGGCATATAACCGGAACCCTAGAGAGCGAAGAGCAGGCGCGGGTGGAGGCGCATTTGAGCCGTTGCCTGATTTGCCGACGTGAACGGGTGAAGCTTTACGCGCTTTCGGAGCGAATCTCTCACACGCCTTGTCCGAATCTGGATCCGCAGGCCGGATACTCTCGCCTGCTCGCCACCATTCGGCAGCGTGAACGATCCGAATCGGCGGCGTTGCACTTCGATCGATTTGGCCGACTTCGAACCTGGCTCCGGCATTTTCCGGTCATCGTAAGCAAGCCACTGACCCGCGTGGCTCTGGCGGTGGTGCTTTTGCTGCTGATCGTCCCCTTGAGCTGGCGCCAGTGGGATCAACTAACGGAGCCCCGGTTTCGAACTTTGGCCGACCCCGCTTCGACCGCAGCCTCGAATCAGGGGGATCTGCGCCTGGTGGTCGAACCGAGTCTTGGCGCCGAACATGTTGATGCGCTCTTGAAAGCAGTCGACGGGAGCCGAGTCGACATGCCCGGTTCGGCGGACGTTTATACGGTCCGACTGGCCGACGGCAGAGACAAGAATGCGAGGATCGAAGCGGCCTTGGCCTACCTTCGGCGCCAACCGGGTGTATTGCTGGCAGAGCCGACAACCGGGCCTTCTTCGGTGCCATGACGTTCAGCTTGATCGCTTTAGTCTTGGCGCTCCTGTTGCAACTGACCGGATGCGTGACGGACCGTGATTTTCCAAGCATCGGTCCCACGGCCGATCCATCGATTGAAGAGCGGCGCATCCTGGTGACTTTCACCGATTCGAGCATCGGACGCAAGGTGCCGGACAATATTCTGGATCGTTATCGCGCACATGGCCGTTACATGAGTTCTGCCTGGAGCACCCGCGTCGCGGTAGATTTGGCGGAGCAGTACGGGCTGAAGCTGATGGCGGAATGGCCTGTTACCATTTTGAGAGTAGTGTGCGTGGTGTACGAAATTCCTGTCGGTCAAATCCCCGCCGATACTATCAAGACCATCGCGCAGGATCGCCGGGTCGAATCCGTACAGATCATGCGGACCTTCCGGGCTTTAGTAAATAATGCGTCGGCTTCCTTCGGCAGTGATCCTTATTTTCGACTGCAAAAAAACTTACAGCGCATGCACATCGAGGAAGCCCATCGTCTGACGACCGGACGGGGCGTTCGCATCGCGCTGGTCGATACCGGTGTGGATGATACCCATCCCGACCTCAGGGGCCAAATCGCTGTCTCTAAAAATCTGGCATCATCGAATCACGATAAACCGACCGATGATATCCACGGGACGGCTGTCGCCGGCATAGTCGCCGCTCACCGTGGAAATGGAATTGGTATTGCGGGAGTTGCGCCCGATGCCAAAATCTACGCGCTTAAGGCGTGTTGGCCGGAGCGCTTCGGTTCCGTCGCTGCAGTGTGCAACAGCTTTACGCTCTTGGCGGCGCTCAATGAAGCCGTGCGTCTTGGCACCCATATCATCAATCTGAGCCTGACCGGGCCTGATGATCCGCTGGTCGGACGGCTTCTTCGGGCGGCGATCGATCAGGGTATCCTCGTGGTCGGCGCGGACGCCCGTGAAAACGGATCGATCGCGGGCTTTCCCGCCAATCAGACCGGAGTCATTGCGGTCCGAGCCGCCCAGGTGGATCGCAAGCCGGAAGCGGCCGCCAACGATGGGATCCATGCCCCCGGTACCGATATTCTTACGACACTGCCGCACGGGAGGTACGACTTCGTGTCCGGTAGTTCCTTCGCCGCTCCCCATGTCACGGGCCTGTTGGCCCTGATGCGGCAACTCAAGCCCAGCTTGACCTCGCCTGAGGCTATAGAACTCCTACACGCGTCGGCGGCGACCTCCGCGCAAGCTCCGAATCCATTGGACCGGATCGTCGATGCTTGCCTTGCACTCGCGCGATTGCTCGGTATCCCTGATTGCGGAAAGCCTTCGTAGCCGATCTTCACGTTCCCGAACCGCCGCTTCATGACTAGGTGGAGAGCTTTCTATCGCGCGAGCAGCCGGCGTCATGACATATCCTCTTCGGAAGGATCCATGAGCTCCGGTGTCAGCTCGTTAAATAAGGTCTGAAGCCTCTTGCGTGCATGAAACATCCGTGTTTTCACCGTATTTTCCGGACAGTCGAGGATGGCTGCGATCTCCTGATAACGAAGTCCATGGCCAAAGGTCAACTCGATAACGGCGCGTTGCTCCTGCGGGAGCGAGTCCAAAGCAACGGAGAGCAGATCCTCGCCTTCCACCTGCCGTGCCGGTGACGCTCTGTTATCCGCCAATTCCTCTCCGAACTCGTCAATAGGCACGGCATGGGCGGATCTGGCCTGCTTCGCCGAGGCCTTAAGCGCCTTTCGATAAGCAATACCGAAAATCCAAGTTGATACCTTACATGTGTAATCAAAGGTCTCGGGCTTTTCCCACACGACTAGCATCGTTTCATTGATCACATCCTCCACCATATCCGGCTGTCGCGTCGCCTGAAAAATAAACCTGGACAAGCGATGATAGAAGGCCGAATACAACATCTCGAAAGCACCCACATCGCGCGCCTGGATACCGGTCATCAGTTCCCGATCCCGATGATCATCGATGCATGAGGCGGTTTGTCTATCAGGCAGGATTAGCGTGGGATCGACGGTCATAGGCAATGAATCGGTACCATGGTTGGTTTTTCCGAAGCAGGAATAATCCGAGTCTAATCTGTAGATTTCGGGAAATTCCGAAAAGGTTCATCGCCGTCAGGATTTTTTGCCGCGGGATGTCGCGGCGGTCTGAAAAGGGGGCCCCTGCCCGATAAGGAGCCGGTCGCCCCCGATTTCTGGGTGACAACTCACTACCCTTACTTAGGCGGACAACCGCCTCATAGAAAAGATTCGGGCGCTGATACTACAGCAGACTCTTTAGCGGGCTAGAGCATTTTCATACCGACTGTACGGGCACTCACGAGTAGGTCGGGAATCCTTTCCAATCGCAAACGGCGTCTTCGGGAGCGCCGAAGCCGCCCTTCCCGACGCCACGTCTCGGCCGCGCATCTTCGTCGGAAGGGTCGCGACTAAAGCGACCGTTTGCGATTGGGAAAGGATTGCCGACCTACGAATGCTTGAATCCATTCACCCGAGCCGAAGGCGCCAACGACTCCTGCCAAGCCGGTTTTGCCGTACGAGCGAGATGAAAACGCTCTACGTACATTCAGGGAAGTCTTGCGGCATAGGCAACCTGCAGGACAACCCCGCCAATCAAGCCAATCTGTCGAGATTCCGCAAATATTTGCGGAATGTACTTAGTAATAGCTCCTTCGAACATTTGAGGGACGTCGCTCCACGCGACGCCCCTCCCGATCGGCGAGTGTGCGATTGGGTTGGCACACTCGTGGGTTACTAGAGCTGGCCGATATTTGTATACAGCCAATGGTCGGTGCCTCTAACGCCGCACAATACCTGAGTGCTACCAACCAAAGTGCAACTGGGGTCGCCGTAAATATTCAAAAATGTTGTACGTTGATACCCGGTCCAGTTACTGCCGTTAAAGGTGTTGACGAACAGATTACTATCCGTGCCCTTAACAGCGCAGAGCGCCCTTGGGGTTGCTGACAGCACGTTGTAAGGCGTGCAACTTGGACTCGAAGTCAGAATGCCTCCGAGGTTTTCAAACGCGCTCCACGCGGAGCTATCGAAGCGAGTGACGTAAAGGGCGCTGTTCGTGGCTCTGACCCCACAGATAAACTGGTTCTCATCGACAAAAGTACAGCTTGGATCGGCTGTGATGGAGCCATCGGCGCTTAGGATCGTTTCCGTGCCCCAGCTCGTGCCATCAAAGCGTAATACCCGGAGCTCGCCCGTCGTGGTAACCGCACCACAGAGGGCTCCGCCTATAAAATCGTCGGTGCAAGTCGGATTGAATATGTGCGCTCCACCGAGGCTTACAAACCCGGTCCAATTGGTGCCATCGAAGCGATTCGCCATAAGGGTACCGTCCGCGTCGATGATGGCGCAAATAGCCTGATTCGTCCCAAAAATCCCCGTACAAACCGGGTTGGAAATGCTGACACCGCCTAACTGTTGGAAACCGCTCCACGAGGCACCGTTATAGCGATTGACGAAAACGGTGCTATCCGTGCCGATCGTGGCGCATAACGCCTGATTATTGCCCACATACGTGCAACTGGGTTTTCCTATGATTATCCCGTCCAGTTCCGTAAATCCGCTCCAGCTGCTGCCATTAAAGATGTTGACGATCAGCGTTCCTGCGCTGCTCACCGTTCCACAGATAGCCTTGCCATCTAACATCAAGCTGCAACTGGGATCTGAAACCACGACTCCACCCTGATTCTGGAATCCGCTCCATTGCGCTTGCACGGCTGTCGGTGGGCAAAGCAGTGAGAATGTGATCGCTGTCGCGCTGATCAATGTTCTGATTGAATTTGTCATGTCAAAACTCCTTTTCGATGTCGGGGGAGCTCCAGATATTAACCAGGCCCGTAAATACCCTCCTGGTAATTCGGGCCGCCGCCCAGGCCGGTACACGCCCGGCCTGGGCTCACGCGGCTTGTCGCCGCGCCGGGGCATCCCTGCCCCGGATTAACCCGGCCTATATTTATAGGCCGGGTTAATAAGCTCTCTCCTTTGGGGCCAAATACGCCGGGAGCGAATCTGGCCTAGCGGAACTCACCCGGGGATGTCGGACAGGAAAGCCCGATGACATTGGGTGAGGGTCTTTTAGCTGAGACAGTTACCCACATCATTTAATCCGAACACGGAGATGTTCGAGTAATCACACTTGATCGCGTGTTCAAGCGTGCATTCACAAACCAGCATTCCCTTCGCCGCACCTATCGACTCGGCAATATGCACGGACGTGGAAAGGTGGGTTCAATCGATGACGGGCCCGGACCACGCGCGATATGGAACCCATTCGATGTGGCGAACCAAGGCAACCTTGGTGTATCGGCGCACCAAGAATCTTCGGGCGGTGCGATTATTGCTTGGCCACAGCGACCGGAATGCACGGTTCGTTATCTCGGAATCGAAGTGGACGATGCCTTGGAAATTTCCGAACAAAACGGAAGTCTGATCGGACTCGATGACGTTTGCCTGAACGGTCGCTTAGGTCGGGCGTTCGGGCACTTTGTGGAGTACGAACGACCCAACTCAGCCGCCGGCCCCTGAAATATCATCTGGGGGCTTGCTGATTTCTTAGGAGTAGTCCCTTCGCGCTGCTCGAAAAGACAGAGTTTGGCCGATCGATTCGAAAACGACGAATGGGTACTATTCGGCCATACCGGCCATCCAACATTCTCGACACCAGTCATTCCTGAACGGCAGCTTCCTCGAAAATCGAGCGAGTTGTTCGTGCCCACTTCTGCAGATAGGCCAGACAGCCGATCGCGAGCTTTAGTAGCTGAGTCACCGGCAAACGATCGGGAGGGCTGAGCGATGACCCTGGCTGCCGGCGGCAAGGCCCATCTCGCGATAGTGTCGCTGGAGGTGAAGGCGGATAAATGTGCAGCGAGGCAATGGATGGAACTCAACGACTCAGCTCAGCCAGCGCCCGGCGCCGCGGCAGAAGCACCCGGCAGGCGCCAATCGATCAATTCAGTGACAACTCCGTCCGCAAACGCTCTGCCGTCATATCGACGAACGAACGGACTTTCGCCGACGAATGGCGACCTTCGCGGTGCAGGATATGGACCGGAACCGGTGGGCTTTCGAATTCGCTGAGAACGATTTTCAGCTTGCCAGTCTGTAGCGGCTCGGCAATTTGGTAGGACAGCAAGCGGGTAATCCCTAAGCCGGCCATCGCCGCACTGGCCGCCGAGTCGTTGTCGCTGACGCTCAAGATCGGTTGTAACTTGAGCGTCCGCGGCAGCCCGTCGCGCAGGAAGCGCATTTCATTATTCGGATTTAGGCCGCGCGCCAGGATGATTTGGTGCTTGAGCAAATCGTCCGGCGTGTGCGGAACGCCGTGCGTTGCCAGGTAGTCCGGCGATGCACACAGTACCTGTCTTACCGAGCCGACTCGCAGTGCCCGGTACGATGAATCGGGCAATTCGGCAATCCGGATCGCCACGTCCACGCCTTCCTCCAGCATGTTGACAACCCGGTCGACGAACAGCGCATTGACTTCCACCGCCGGATAGCGGCGCAAATACTCGACGATGCCCGGCATCACATACAAGCGGCCGAACAAAACCGAGGCGGTAACGGTCAGTTGGCCGCGCGGTTCGGCGTTGATGCCCAGCGCCGCGTTGTCGGCTTCATCGGCCAAGGCGATGATGCGTTTGGCGTCCTCGTAGTATTTCTGGCCGGCCTCGGTCATCCGCACGTAGCGGGTGGTGCGGTTCAGCAATTTAACGCCTAATCGCTCTTCCAATGCCGCCACCGCACGCGTCACGGCCGGTGGCGACATGTGAAGCTTGCGGGCACCGCCGGCAAAACTTTCCGCTTCGACCACCGCGACATACACGGTCATTAAATGGAGACGATCCATTAATAATTCCAGTAATCGAAAGATTTAATTGATATTTTTGATGATTCTTTAATTTGGCGCAACAAGACAGACTATACCCGCCTGCCGAATTTCACGCGGGCGTATGACAAACCCTTTCATTATCTGGAGAACCAACATGAGCCGTATCACCACCGTCAGCAACGAAAGCGCCAACACCGAACAACGTAGCCTGTTGGATGCGATCCAAAGCCAGTTGGGCATGGTGCCTAATTTCCTGCGGGTGTTCGCAAACTCGCCGGACGCCCTAAAAGCCTTCCTTGGCCTGCATCACATCGCCAACCACGGTTCACTGGACGCCGCCACACGCGAGCGCATCGCGCTGGCGCTGGCGCAGCAGAACGAATGCGAATACTGCCTGTCCGCGCACACTGCCATTGGCCGCAAAGCCGGTTTGAACGGGGCGGAAATCGAAGCCAACCGGGCCGGTTCCAGTCAGGATGCAAAGGCGGCAGTGGCGGTTCGATTCGCCCGCGCCCTGGCCGAGCACAAGGGCGAGGTCACCAACGCGGAACTGCAGGCCATGCGCGACGCCGGATTTAGCGAGGCGGACATCGTCGAGGTGATCACCCATGTTGGCATGAACGTGCTGACCAATATCCTGGGTAAAGCCAGTCGGGTTGAAATCGACTTCCCGAAAGTGGCCTTAAAACAGGCGGCCTAGTATTGACCCGGGCCAAGTGCAAGGACGGACTTGTGCCTGGACTCTTGCGCTAAATGGAATAAAGTCTTGCAGATTACGGCTATTCAATACAGTTGGCGGCTGTGTCACGGTAAACGCCAATGTTTCCAACCCAATCAGGAGCAAGCTCATGGCCCGCGCTTTTGCCAAAATCAGTTTCACACCCGACGTGCAGGCAGTACAAACCGAAATGGGCAGCCGCACGGCCTATCGGGCGGCCGAGCCCGGCGAGGCCGAAGAGGTTGTACTGGGCGGCGCCGAGCAAACCTTTATTGCCGAGCGCGACAGCTTTTATCAAGCCACGGTGAGCCAAACCGGCTGGCCCTATGTGCAGCATCGCGGCGGGCCGGTGGGATTCTTGAAAGTGTTGGATGACCGTACCCTTGGTTACGCCGATTTCAGCGGCAACCGCCAATACATTTCGGTCGGCAATTTACGCGGCGACGACCGGGTTAGTTTGTTGCTGATGGACTATCCGCAGCGGCGGCGCTTGAAAATCTGGGGTCGGGCACGAGCGGTGGACGAACGCACCGAGCCGGCATTGCTGGCGAAACTGGAATCGCCCGACTTTCGCGCCCCCGTCGAGCGCGGCATCGTTATCCGGGTCGAAGCCTTCGACTGGAATTGCCCCAAGTACATCACACCACGCTACAGCCAACGCGAAGTCGAAGCGCTGATCGAACAAGCCCGCCGCCAACCCGTAGCGGTGGATAAACCAGTCCCTCGCTCATTGGGCACTGGCGCATTGCCCTTGACCATTACCGGGATTCGGCAACTGACGCCGCGCATTCGCGCCTATGAATTGCGCCATGCCGATGGCGAGCCCCTGCCTGGCTATCGGGCCGGGGCGCATATCCGCGTGCCGATTGAGCTGACCAACGGCGACATCACCAGCCGCGCTTATTCGCTGACCGACGCGCCGGACGATCCGGACTGCTACCGCATCGCCGTGCTAAGAGTGGACGCAGGAGAAGGCGGCTCGTCGGCATTGCACGCCGGCTGGCAACTGGGAACCCGCCTCAACCTCGATCCGCCGGACAACTATTTTCCACTGCACGACGACGACCGCCCGGCATTGTTGATCGCCGGCGGCATCGGTATCACCCCGTTAAAAGCGATGGCCGAGGCATTGGCCGCACGGGGTGCGGATTTTCAACTGCATTACACCGGCCGTGCGCCGCAGGAAATCGCCTTTGTCAAAGACTTGCGACGGCAGTTTCCCAATCGATGCCGGTTTTATTTCAGCCAGGTGCAAAACCCGACTCGGCTGGACGTGTCGGCCCTGCTCGCTAACGTCTCGGCCGATGCCGTCATTTACGTCTGCGGCCCAACCCGCCTGATCGACGCCGTGCGCCAAACCGCCCGCCAACTCGGCATCGCCGAACAGCGAGTGCAATTCGAAAGTTTCACTTAGCCAGGAGAGCATCATGATGACCCTGTATGACGTGCCGCTATCGGGCAATTGCCACAAGGTTCGATTGTTGTTGAGTTTTCTGTCGCTACCGTACCGAACCCAGGCGGTCAATCTAGTCGGCGGCGAACAACGCAGCCCGGATTATTTGCAACTCAATCCGTTCGGCCAAGTGCCGGTATTAGATGACGACGGCTTGACCATCCGTGACAGCCAAGCCATTTTGGTCTATTTGGCCAAACGCTACGGCGGCGAACAATGGTGGTCGGACGATGCCTTCCGCTTGGCGCAAATCGCCGCTTGGCTATTGACCGCCGCCAATGAAATCTTCCACGGGCCGGCCATGCTGCGCGTACACCACAAATTCGGCCGCGCCATCGATACGGCAAAAGCCCAGCAAACTGCCGAAAAAGTACTGGGTATTATCGACCGCCACCTGGAAAGCCGCGATTGGCTAGCCAGCGACACAGTATCCATCGCCGACGTTGCCGCCTATCCCTACGTGGCGCTGGCGCCGGAAGGCGGCATCGACATCGGCGCTTACCCGAAGATCGTCGCCTGGTTTCAGCGCCTTCGAGCCTTGCCCGGTTATGTTCCGATGCCGGGAATGTGGCAGGCTTAACTCACTCACCCTTCAGTGACGGAGAATAATCATGTCCGAGGAAATCAAACCGCCCGTTCCGCCATTTACCGCTGAAACCGCGGCGCAGAAAGTTCGCATGGCCGAAGACGCCTGGAACTCGCGCGATCCGGACCGCGTCGCACTGGTCTATACCGAAGACACACTCTGGCGCAACCGCGTCGAATTTCCGCGCGGCCGCGAGCAGGTGCGGCAATTTTTGCAACGCAAATGGGCCAAGGAACTGGACTATCGCTTAATCAAGGAATTATGGGCGTTTACCGACAACCGCATCGGCGTGCGCTTTGCTTACGAATGGCATGACGATTCCGGGCTATGGTTCCGCAGTTACGGCAACGAAAATTGGGAATTTAACCGACAAGGCTTCATGGAACGGCGCTTCGCCAGCATCAACGATCTGCCAATCAAGCCAGAACAACGGTTGTTCCACTGGCCTCTGGGCCCTCGTCCCGAGGATCACGCCAGTTTGAGCGATTTGGGGTTATGAATAGCGGCTTGGCGGATAACCGTCCGGCGCTGGACGGTTACGTAAAAATAGACTGTAGACGTAGACTGCTTCGGCCGCTCTGGCTTGCTGACAGAGGTTCTGGAACCGGCGTTAATGACTTAGGGGCCCCAGCACACGCGCGATAGGAAAAATATCGGCTTTCACGCCAGAAAATGGTCAAGCGCTCTGGGTCGATCACACTAAGCGGCCATTCGGGCAAATCAAGAAATGGCCACCACCGTCAGCAAAGACCGAAAACCACCCACTCGAAAACAAACTTCCGGAGATCGTTCTTGGCCGTCATTCAACATTGAAACAGCAAAGCGTCGAGGTAAAGGATCGGAAAAACACCGGCGAGTCCAAGACGGACCAGGCTGCCGCCGAACGTTCGGGTTCCAGACGGACTTCGGTGCTCGCGGATTCACGGGCAGCCCCAAACGAGGCGCTGCCCGTGAAGTTTTTGCCGAATGGCGGCGAGGCGTCATCCGGTTTATCCAGTCGGATCATCGACCGGTGCCGCCACTTTACAGCGCGCGATTTCGGGCCTGAATCTCGATTGTCTCGCCGAACCGCGGATGGCCTCGGGTCGAGACTCAGCGGCTCGAACGCGGCCTCCGACAACAACCGCTCGATGCCGGAACGCCTATCGCCGCCCAGACACAAGCCAGCCTAAAAATAAACCATCGAAGCCGTGCAGGCGACATCGATGTATTTGGAAGGATTGACCACCCCCTCAAAGGGCGTGGGGATGAACGGCGTGTTCACCGTGGTCAGGACAAGCTGGCTCTTGAAGGTGACCGGCGACTCTCCCAACGAGACGGATGGAATCACCACGGACGCATGTTTGATGTGGAGGTCCGGTATGTGTTCCAACACCACCTCCCAAAGATCGCCAATCAGGGTTGACTCGGTGACGATGTCCGATTCCTGAAAGCGATAGCTTTTTTCGCCCAATTGCAGATTGAGGGTCGTTTGCGGTGGGAGAATGCCAACTTCCGCCTGGCTGCCCACCACCAGGGTAAGGCTGACGTGCCGGCCGGTGCACTCGTAGAAGTTGGGCGTTTGCGCGGCGTCTGCGACGGTCTGCAGCCCCAGTCCGAGCCCAATGGCTCCCAATAGGGACTTGTTCAGGTGCTTCATGCGAATATCCTCCTAAGTTGATGAGAGAGGGCGGTTTGAATCGCCGACCGAAAATGTCACCGGCCAAACCGTAAGATCTGCCTCAAATCGAGGCGGTTGCTATGATGAGGCGATAAGTCCATTCAGGCTGTTAATTAATTCACACGCTGGACACGGCCAGCGCTCTTCAAGATTTCGGTCCTTCAACCGTTCAGCGGTGATTCGCCGGTCGTCGGCCATTCCAGTCATCCGTCCTGACCGATACCGGCCGTTAACTTAAGACAGCATTCTGAGAATCTAGGGCGTTTTTCATCCCGGTGTACGGCTTCATGTCGGGCGGGAACAATGTAGGTCGGCAATCCCTTGCCGACGTATCGGCTAAAGCGACCGTTTGCGATTGGGAAGGAATTGCCGACCTACCTATCGGGCGCTCTGACACCGAATCGGAAAATGCTCTAGGGAATGAATATTACCGGCTTGAATTTGCCGGTGAGCGACAAACTCTCGAACCCGCTTAGGGCGATGCGATAGTGACATAATGAGCTCTCAGCGTTATAGATCATCCAGCGGGCTGGGTACTCCGTGCCCGCCTCGGTTAAGGATGCTGGTTCGGCATCGTGCTCGATTCAGCGGCGAACGACAGGGCCTCGTGTGGCCTTTCGGAAATTGGACAGCCGGCGAGTCCGGTACGTGTCCTCGGGGATCTCCACCGACGAGGAATGCCAGATCGCCCGGGAAACCTGGCCATCGTGCACGGCAGATCGGGCGGGGCGGGGCGGGGCAGGGCGTTAGGCGATACGATAGACAATGTTCTTATGCATATGGGTGCAGCATACCTAGACCCGAGTAAGGCGGCAGCAGTCTCCGGCGATGGCGGCGGAAGTGCCGGATGCGCTTTGCTTAATCCCGCCTACGCGTCCGCAGGGATATTTTTTCCGGGAAATCTCCTAAGGGGTATATTGCTTCTCGCCATCGGCACGGCACTTATGTTGCCGGCACTCTGCCGGGCACTGGACGGAGCAGATGCCGAGTCGTGCCCGGAGGGCGGGGCCGCGTCCGTTTGGACATCGCCGGAAAAGCCGGTGATCGGCGAGCCGCTCAAGCTCATGGTCGTGGCGACTGACGGGCCGGTGAGCGAACTGAGAGCCTTCGCGCCGGATGGCGCTGAACTAGCCTTGGCCGTCACCTGGCGGGGCGGACCTCCGTGGAGCGCGGCCTCCTTCATCGATCACGCCGTCCCTGGAGCCTACCGCATCGAAGCGCGGAGACGGGGCGAGATGGTCGCATGCCGCCGCCTGATCGTCGGCAACGACGCCGAGGCCGGATCGGAGCGCACCGGAGCCGAATGGGACCGGCGGCACGAGGCGCTATATTCCGCCTGGATCGAACGCCTTTTCGATGCGCCGATCGAGGAAAACTACACACTGCCCTCTCTCGAACCGATCCTCAGGAACCCGGAGCGGAACTTCCTTCACGATCACTTCGGCCAGGGCGAGGACGAGAGGCTTCCCGCCACGCCGGACTGCGCGGACCTCCCGTATTTCCTCCGCGCCTACTTCGCCTGGAAGATCGGATTGCCGGTGGCGTTTCGCGCCTGCGACCGAGGGACTTCGCTCAGGCCGCCGCGCTGCGGACCGGCCATCATCGACCAGCGCTTTTCGGCGAAATCGGCACCTGCTTCGGTCTTCAGAGATCTGTCCCGGCGGCTGATGGATACGGTTCACTCGGGGAATGCCCGAACGGCACTCGAAGACGACGGCACGGACTTCTACCCGGTCGAGCTCAAACGCGAAAACCTGTGGCCCGGCACGGTCTACGCCGATCCCTATGGGCATATCCTGGTCATCGTGAAATGGGTCCCGCAAACGGGCGATCAGGCCGGATTGCTCCTCGCCGTCGACGCGCAGCCGGACAACTCGGTCGGCCGCAAACGCTTCTGGGAAGGCACGTTTCTTTTTGTCGATGACGTGAAGAGCGCGGGTCCGGGCTTCAAATCCTTTCGGCCGCTCGGGAGAGAGGGGCAGGGGCCTCTGCGCCTCCAGAGCAACGCGGATTTGGCGGAGCATCCCTTCATCGCACCCTATTCGGCGGAGCAGGCCGAGCTTCCGGCGGAGGATTTCTACGCGCGCATGATGCGGCTCATCGATCCTGAGGGGCTGGACGCCGAAAAAGCCTACGAATCCGTGCTCGACGCCTTGGTCGAACAATTGGAGACACGAGTTCACGCCGTCGAGAACGGCGAGAATTTTCAGAGGCATCATCCAGGGGCCATCATCCCGATGCCGACGGGGCCTTCGATCTTCGAGACCGTCGGACCCTGGGAGGACTATTCGACGCCCTCCCGGGACATGCGCCTCCTGATCGCCATGGACGTGCTGACACGTTTCCCGGAGCGCATCGTCCGTTATCCCGAGCTTTTCGTGCTCGGCGGACGGGTGCCGGAAATCGTCAGGGAAGAGATCGAGCAACGGCATCGGAAGCTGATACAAGAGCGGCAGGTTGCCTATACCCGGAGCGACGGTTCGACCTGGCGATTGACGGTCGCCGATATCCTGGCGCGACGGCCGGCGTTCGAGACGGCTTACAATCCCAACGACTGTCCGGAATTCCGCTGGGGCGCCGAACCGGGAACGGCCGAATATGCCACCTGCGTGCGGCGTGCGCCGGCCGATCAGCGCAATCGCATGGAACAGTACCGTCGCTGGTTCCATGAAATGCGCAGACCTCCACGTTAAGGTTCCACATGGCGTTGGATACGGAAATCCATGAACCTCCCCGCTAGGCGCCCCGAACTGGAGCGGGGGATCGGATGGTTTGGCACGGGGGCGATCCTGGCGGGCACCGTGATCGGCACCGGCATATTCCTGGTGCCTTCGACCATAGCCCGCGAGGCGGGCACGGTCTGGGCGGTGTTCCTGGTCTGGCTGGCCGGAGGGCTCCTTTCGCTCGCCGGGGCGCTCAGTTATGCGGAGCTCGGCGCCACCTTCCCGGAAGCCGGTGGGGAATATGTCTTCCTGCGGCGTGCCTATGGCCCCTTATGGGGATTCCTCTTCGGCTGGCAACAGGTGGTCATCGGCAAGACCGGATCGATCGCCAGCGTCGCCACGGCGTTCGCCATCTTTCTCGGTTTCTTCATCCATGATCTCGATCAACCGGTTTGGGGGTCTTCCGTCGCCGGCCTGGATTTCACGCTCACCGGCGTCCAGCTCACGGCACTCGCCAGTATCCTGGTCTTCACCCTCTTGAATTACGGCGGCGTCGTCCTGGGAAGCGAGGTACAGACCGTCCTGACGCTGCTGAAGGTTGGCGCCATCGTGGCCTTGGCGGCCCTGGGCCTCGCGAGCGGCGAAGGCTCGTGGGAACACTTTTCCGGTCCTGCCACGGCTTCGGCCCGGAACGGCATCGAATTCTATGGCGCCGCGCTGGCGGCCGCATTGTGGGCTTACGATGGCTGGAACAACGTGACCATGATCGGGGCGGAGATCCGGAATCCTCAGCGCACGATCCCGCGCGTCCTGATCTTCGGCATCATCGGCGTGATGGCCGTCTACCTCTTGATCAACCTGGCCTATTTCTACGTTCTGCCGCTAGCTGCGGTCCAGCAATCCGGGCGCTTGGCCCAGGACATGGCGTCCTCCGCCCTAGGGGAGTGGGGCGGCAGGGCGATCACGGCGGCGGCGATCGTGTCGACCCTGGCTACCCTGAACGGCGCCATCCTGAGTGGCGCCCGTGTGTCCTACGCGATGGCCCGCGACGGGCTGTTTTTCCGGCACATGGGGGAGGTAGATCCCGTGCATCGGACGCCGGCCAAGGCCTTGATCGTGCAGGGCCTCGCGGCGGGCGGCTTGATCCTGGTATTCGGTCGAGACGAGCGGGCCTTCGAGCACCTGTTCAATTACGCGATCTTCGGCATGTGGGCGTTTTACGGCATCACCGCACTCGCCGTGATCGTGCTGCGCCACCGTCAGCCGGCACTGCCGAGACCCTATCGGACCTTGGGCTATCCCTGGGTGCCCTTGGCGTTCTTTCTGGTGGCGGGTGCATTCTGCACCAGCCTGGCGATGCATAATCCGCGGGAGACCGGGCTGGGCTTGGCGCTCCTGGCTGGCGGATTGCCTTTTTATGCCTATTGGCGGTTCAGAATGAACGCCGGTTCGGGCGCGGGTCTTGAGTGACGCCGGCGAGCCCGCTCATCCATACCAATGCGATGAACGAACATCATGAACGGATGATTGAAGACCCGGCCGATCTGCTGGGGCCTGGATCTCGTCTTGAGTCGACGGCCCATTCGAGCGCCGACATTTCCTTAATCCAGGAAATAGCCGCCGAAAGGTTCGGGTATGCGGCCCGAGGGCGGGTCAGTGTCAGATTTTCTTACACCTGATTGGGGGTACCAACGCAATAACGGTAATAATCGAGTTTTCTCTCAACTTTCTGCTTCTGTGGTCCCTAGGGATTAGGCGAAACGGAGCGCTGGGAGGGGAATGTCATAGTAACAGTGTCAGGAATTTTTACGGTTTCATCCCCGTTGGCGTGGGCGGGCGTAGGATTAGCGAGGACGGAATGAACGTAACTAATTGGTTGTGAAGATAATTCTTCCTGATGGACGTGCTCTTGAGATGATCGGCGCGAATATTGCTGCGCTCGAAGGTCGGCCATTCCGGTTGTTCTTTACCAATCCAGAGGAGAATAAGGACATGTTCCAGCATTCCGTCATGCGATTCCCGGCGGCAACCTTGCCCAGATTTATCGTGCTGGCTTGCTCCGTCGCGCTGTTCCTGAGCGGGGAGGTGTCGGCCGTACCGTTCGATCCCAATATTTCCATCACGGCCACGGTCGACTTGGATGGTCTCAGTTCTTCCGCGCCGGCGGGATCCACCCAAACCGGGACTTTTTCCCAGATGATCGGAGGCTCCCTGACGACCTCGACCGTGGACGGCGGTCTCAATCTCACCGGAACCCTGCCCTTGGGCGGCGCCCTGACCGATATCAATGACAGCGTCGGCATCAGCTTCACCGGCACCGGCAACTCCGCTGGCGGCTCCGGATCCTCAGACTTTTTCGGAAATTACGGCGTTACCCTGAGCAATGCCTCGGCGACCGATACCTTCCAGATCACCCTCGGCCTCCAATTTACCAATCAGGTCGATGCCAATGGAGACGACGTGGGCATCGAAGGGGACATCTTTCTGAATGATGGCGTGACGGAAATCTTCTTCAGCGATCTGATTTCCGACACTTTTTTCGGCGACTCAGCCGGCGGCTCGAACGACGGGACCACAGTGGATACACCTTTCGGGCCATTGGGCACCGTCGGTGCGTCCTTGTCGGACAGCGGCACCGTATTGCTCGATTTCCTTCTCAGCCCGGGCGCCATAATAAATCTGACCGGAGAGAACAATATGTTTCTGGCTCTGTTCGATGGCACTTATAGCGCCACCGTCGAGAGCCGGCTCTTTGTCAGCAGCGTGGTGAACCAAACCACGCCGCCGGCCGTTCCCGAACCCGCCACGTTCTGGCTGATCGGAGCAGGCTTAATGGGACTGCGGGCGACACGCCGATCCATCAAAGCAGATTAGACACTCAATCCTGCGAGAACCAACGATGAACATTCTGCACAACAGAATTCGCTCGGTATTGAGAGTCATCCTGTTCGGCGGCATGCTGTCGACCGCCATTTCGGCTTCGGCGGCAGGATCCGAGGACTATCTCGGCTCCATCGACTTTGTCGGTTTCAACTACGCGCCACGGGGTTGGGCCACTTGCGATGGACAACTCCTGTCCATCGCCCAGAATTCAGCGTTGTTTGCGCTGTTGGGCACCACTTACGGCGGCAACGGCCAGACCACTTTCGCCCTTCCCGATTTGCGGGGGCGAGTTCCCATGCATATGGGCCAGGGGCCAGGACTATCCAACCGCATTCTCGGTGAAAATGGAGGTTCGGAAGCGGTGACTCTAAACGTCGGCCAGATGCCTGCGCACAGCCACCCCGCAACAACGACAGTTGATACGTCCGGGTTGAAAATCCGGGCAAACACCGGCCAGGCCGCCACCCCCAACCCGGCAGGGAATGCTCTGTCGTCGACCGGCCGTAATAACACCTACAACACGGCCGCGCCGGATGTCGACATGGCGTCGAATTCCGTCGGGGGTACGGCATCCGCGACAACTACCATCGGCACAAGCGGCGGAAGCCAGCCGGTCCAGATCATGCCGCCCTATCTGGTGCTCAACTGCATCGTTGCCCTTGAAGGTCTTTTTCCTTCGCGCAACTGACGTCCGATGGACAGGCGATTCGTTTTCAAGGTGCTTGCAAAAACCCCGGTTCGCCGGGGTCTTTGCTTTGTGGCCGGGTGGTTGGCCGTTTCGACATCCGTTTCTCTCGCGGCGGCCGAAGACTGGTCGGCCCAACTGAAAAAGGCCCAGGAATTGTTGGCCCGGCAGGATTATTCAAGGGCATATGCGGAATATCGGCGACACGCCGAAAAGAAAAACAACCCCCTGGCTCAGTTCACCCTAGCGCTGTTTTACGATCTTGGCTGGGGCCGCCCCAAGGACGCCGCAGAGGCGTGCCGCTGGTATGAGCGCGCGGCCAAGGCCAGGCTGCCAACCGCCCAGCATTTCCTGGGCGACTGCTTGGTGAAAGGCGTTAACGGTCCGACCGACCCGGCCCGCGCGGCCGTCCTCTACGAGGATGCTGCCCAGGGCGGGCACTGGATTTCCCACTGCGCGTTGGCAGAGCTATACCTCCGCGGGACAGGTGTGCCCAAGGACCCGGCCAAGGGCGTCGCGTTGTGCGAACAAGTCGCGGCTCGAGGTATCGTCAAGGCGATGTACGCGACCGCCTTGCTTTACCTGGAGAGCGACCCGGCCGTGCAAGATTCCGCCAAGGGAAGGGCCTGGCTTGAGCAGGCGGCGCAACGGGGCTATGGGGAAGCTCAATATCGGCTCGGAATGATCGAACTCGCCGGCGGCCAGCAGCCAAAAAGTCCGGAGAAAGCCCGCTACTGGTTCGAATCGGCGGCCTCACACGGTTACGGCCCGGCTTACTTCCCAACCGCAGAATTGTATTTCACGGCGCCTCGCGACCCCGCCACCGGCAATTTGGCTCCCGAATTTCTCGCCAAGACGTATATGTGGCTTTCCGCCACCCTCCGGCGGGCGCCTGGTCCTGAAGAAGTGCGACGCGCTTCCGAGATGCTGGAGCAAGTGAACGCCGTTATGCCGGAGACATGGAAGCCCGAACTTGACGAGAGATTAGCCCGCCACTTTGCCGCCTTTCCTCCCCCGTGAGGATCGCTCTTTTTGTCTATATCCTCCTTGAGTCGCCCGAGGGTAAAGCAGTCGTTCAGAAATGGCCGGTATCGGCGAAGGCGAATGACCGTTCAGGCCGGAGGCTGTGTGAAAACGCAAAAATTGAAAATCGGGTGGAGAGGTTCCGCCGAGTTTTGCCTAACGTTCCTGCCGACGTGGAGTTATCGATTCAGAATTTGCTTGTTAGTGACGGATGAATGGAGTGAATTCCATCTCGAGTCGGTTCGCTCGTGAGTTTTCACACAGCCTCGCCGAATTCCTGCCGTTGATCTGTACGAAGTGCGTGGCGGAAAGTGCGGCTCATTGCTGGTGGAATCAGTCAATCCGAGCGGGAAGCGCCCACAACGAGAATTCCGCGCGCCAAGTGCACGTCCTGAGCACGCTCTCGCCTTTGTTAACCATAACGCGTTGCTAGTCGTTTTCCGGTTACAGCCATTGCCAGGCGAATTTTGGGCTAAGTACATTCCGCAAATATTTGCGGAATCTCGACAGATTGGCTTGATTGGCGGGGTTGTCCTGCAGGTTGCCTATGCCGCAAGGCTCCCCTGAATGTACTTAGAGCATTTTCATACCTATTGTACGGGCACTCGCGCGTAGGTCGGGAATCCCTTCCCAATCGCAAACGGGCCTTTAATCGGCCCCTTCCAATCGCAAACGGCGTCTTCGGGAAGGGCGTGGCCGGCGCTCCCGGCCAGGCCGTTTGCGATTGGAGCTCCGAAGCCGCCCTTCCCGACGCCACGTCCCGGCCGAGCGTCTTCGTCGGAAGGGTCGCGACTAAAGCGACCGTTTGCGATTGGGAAAGGATTGCCGACCTACGAATGCTTGAATCCATTTACCCGAGCCGAAGGCGCCAACGACTTTCGCCAAGCCTGTTTTGCCGTACGAGCGCGATGAAAACGCTCTAATGCTGCCGCTTGCTTCTGATCATCGTAAGCAAATCAAGCCTGCAAACTTGCCGACAGACGACAAAATTCCTCAAGAAGCCCCATTGACAAATAAGACGACCGGTCATATTGTTCATGCCCCATGAGAAAACGAGATTCCGCCGAAGTCCGAGAAAAGCTGCTCGACCATGGCGTCATGCTTCTTATGGAGCAGGGCTACCATGGCACGGGAATCCAGGAAATCGTCGAAAGCGTCGGCATGCCGAAGGGGTCTTTCTACAACCACTTTGCCAGCAAGGAAGCCTTCAGTGCAGAGGTGGTCCAGCACTACATCGAGCCGTTCATCAAGCAACTCGACGGACACCTCAATCGCAGGAATGTCAGTGCGGAGGCGGCGCTGAAAGCCTATTTCAAAGAACTCATGGAGGAGACCGAGCGCAGAGACTTCAAAGGCGGGTGTCTGCTCGGCAACCTCATCGGAGAGATAGGCGAAACGAGCGATCTTTGTTCTACCTCGCTGCGCGACGCCGTCCACCGTTATCGCGACAAACTGAAAGAAGGTATCGCTCGCGGGCAAGCGGAAGGAAGCTTCCGAAAGGACCTGACAGCCACGTTCATGGCCGACCTGGTGCTCAATCTCTGGCAGGGCGCTTTGCTTCGCATGAAAATCGAACGTTCGGTTCAGCCCCTCAGTCAGGTCTTCGAGTTTCTCCTCGACGATTACTTCAAAGCCTGATTTTTTTGCCTGTTAATAAAACGACCGGTCATCTTGTTATTGTGTCCAAACTGAAAGAAAGGAGAACCGAGATGCTTAAAAGCATGAAATGCCATCGCTTCACCCGCGCCTCTTTACGAGTATTGAGTTTGAGCGCCCTGAGCGTCTTGGTACCGGCCACGGCAAGCGCTGAACTGCTCGCCATGCTCAACTATGAAAGCAAGGTTGGGCAGCCGAATCGCAGAGAGGGTATTGCGGTCATCGATGTGGACCCGAACTCGCCCACATTCAACCAGATTGTCAAAGATACGCCCTTGCCCCCGGATTTCGTGGCACATCACATCTATTACAACAAAGACGTGACCAAGGCATATGTCACGTCCCTCGGGCATACCGAGCTCTATGTTTACGACCTCTCGAAATTCCCCGAAGAAAAGACCGTCGTAGCCGTCCCGGATTGCAAGGTGGGAGAGGACATAACGTTCTCGGACGATCGCAAGCACTGGTATCTCAGCTGCATGGGGTCCAACAACGTCATCGTTGGCGACGCCCGGTCGGATAAGCCGATTGCAACGATCGGGAACGACGGAGCTAGCGACAAGTTCATAAAGTATCCCCACGGCGTGATGCTCAATGACGAGCTCGACCGCATCTTCGTGACAAGCACGGTCAACCCCAATGATCTGAACGATGCCGGCGAGACGGTCTCCGTCATACAAGCGTCTACCCGGAAAATTCTTTCGACCCACAAGCTTTCGTATAAACCCTCGCCTTCCGGGGAAGCGCCGGTCGAAATTGCCTTCATCCCCCATCGCAAGCCCCAGATAGCCTACATAAACAATATGAATGGCGGAGCCTTGTGGACTGCGACCTGGCGTTCGGAGACCGAGGACTTCAGATTTCAGAGGGTATTTGACTTCGCGGAAACCGGCCAAAGTATCCCGCTGGAAATGGGCTTCAACGAGGAAGTCGACCGCCTCTATATCACTACAGCCAAGCCCGGCGCTTTCAACATTTTCGACATCGCCGATCCTTATAAGCCAAAACTGCTGTCGACGATCCCGACTGCCGGCGGCGCGCACCACTTCGTGCTCTCGCCCGATCATCGCTACGCCATCGTTCAGAACAGCTTCATCAATTTGCCGGAGATGGACGACGGTTCGGTGAGCGTTATCGACTTGCACCAGAACAAGGTGGTCGCGACGGTCGATGTCCTCAAGAAGGCTGGCCTAACGCCGAACTGCATCATCGCGATGCCCAATTGGTATAAGAGCGATCACTGAGACGAATACGACGCAACTCTATGCGGATGCCCTATTCCGGGGAATATGACCGCTAAGCAGACGCGGACATCCGAATGAGGTTTAACCGGGGAGAGCCGTGGGTTCTCCCCGTTCCATACGGGTAGGCGAGGAGAGGAGGGACATCGGGGAACAGTCCTCGCGCGCCGACACATGCCGGAATTCGAGAACTGCCCCCATTCACCTGCGGAGGAAGAGATCGACCGTCAAGGCCGCAAACCATGGGCGCGCCTGATTCGCCTTCAGCGGGATTGCGGAGGCGAGCTCGGCGCAGCGGACCGGTCGCCGTTTCTTTTCAGAAAATCCGGGAGCGCGGAGGTGTCTTCCCAAAACAGCGAACCGGACAAGGGCCTGATCGGCTGGGGGTCTGAGGCCATGAGACCCGGAATCCAGTCCGCGGGAATGGCATAGTGTCCGGTCTTGCCGCCCGCGGAGAAGAATGTGGCGAGACCGACCAGGCGGCCGTCCTGGTCGAATATCCCGCTGCCGCTCGCGCCCTGGACGAAACCCGCGGTGGTTTCGATGACCAAGCTGCCGTCATAGGGATGCAAGCGTTCGACACGGCCCTCGGCGAAAGCGATGCCGATAGCTCGGGGATAGCCGTACATATAGATCGTTTCGCCGACGGAAAGTACCGATGTGGTGCCCAGACTCGCAACCGGTAGCGACATTCCCGGCGCTTCAAGAATGCACAGATCGTGTTTCAAATCGGCGCGCTGGCTGGCTGCGCGATAGCGTAAAGCGCCTTTCCCGACGACGATCGAATCGGCGTGCCGCGTGACATGGCAGTTGGTCGCCACGCGATCGTAATCGACGACGACACCGGAGCCGACAAAAGCCCTGCCGTCCCTTGGATAGGCCTGGACCTGAACGACGCTGAGCGCAAGCGTGTGATTCACTTCTGCCGCCCAGGCGATGTTTAACATCCAAGGTCCGAGCACGGTAACGATTAATGTGATCTGGCGCATGGGTTTCTTCCTGTTTCCCAGTACTCCGAAGGGAGCCTTTCTGTTTCGAACGTTCGAGCGTACCGGAAGTTTATACGGTTTCCTTTGCCTTTATATCGCCAACGGTTCCCGTGACGGCGACGCGGAAATCGCGTGATTTGGCTCCGAACAGGGGACGATCGTGGCTGCGCTGTTCCGGCGTTGCGTTTCACTGAATGTGGGCTGCGACATCGTTACGCGCTTCGGCATATGCCGGCAAGCTGCCACTCCCTCGCCGGAGGCGCACCAGCAAGTAGCCCGGATGAAACGCAGTGGAATCCGGGAGACTCGAGGCACCGATCGTCCCGGATTCCGCAAAGCTCCATCCGGGCTATGCCGGCTTCACCAAAAGACGGGAAGCGGGGGTGACGAAGGAATGCTTGACCAAATAATGAGAATCATTATCATTCGTATCATGGAGGATGCGTCATCATGGGTTCCATAACTCCCCCGTTGAACGAGAAAGACAGCGTCATGCTTCGAATCAGCGTCGACAAGCTCTCTGAGCTCATTGAAACAGGGAGCCTTTGTGCGACCGATTTTTCCTGTCTCGATCACCAATCCAAAACCACGATACAGGGCTTATTCCTGCGGTTCTGTCTGCATGGATGTCACGCCCATCGAAACGTGCGGGTTGGCCGACCGCCACCCATGACCGATTCGCCCAGTTGAGTGCCGGTCCCGGCAGACCTCGGAAACCGTTCGACCGACGTGTTCCGAGCGAAGGTGAGGGCTTGGGGGAATGGTCGAGCGTGATCGCCCGCAAATGTCCGGGACACGACCAACTTTGGCCAAAGCCGGGGCCATTGCGATAGAGATCGAGATTTGCGCCCGCTTTTACACATGAACGCCCGTGCGTTCCATAACTTAAGGAGAGACCCGTGCAACGAAAAGCTTGTAATACCGAAACCTTGGCCCGGAGCGAAGTCTGCTCGGTCGAGTACTGCCGGAGCTGCGCCGTGTTCCATGTCAATGTCGGCCCCGTCACGGTGCATTTCCGGCCGTCCACTTTCCGAATGTTGTGCACTACGCTGAACGCAGCACTCGCCCGATTTCGACACGTTCGTCCGGTATTGTCGTCCCGTACTGCAAATCAAGACGAGATCATCGACCGTAGTCCGTGAGGAGCAAGCAAACAATCAATACGAAGTAGCAAGGGCGGCGAGAGGAGCGCCATGGACGAAACGATGAGCGGAGTAGGGGCGACTTGGGCGGACGCATCCGTGCTGGAAGGCGTTCGGCGGTAGAGAGCCGAGCCAATGCAGCAGACCGGCACGGACTTCGGCGCCGCCGTCATACACCACGTTCAGCGAACAAGTCCGGCGATTGGTCCGGACCGTCCTCACCCCGTCCAGATCCGAGACACGGGCTTCGAACTCATCGACGGCGAAACAAGGATGCGCAAGCCGGGCGAGCCGCAGCCGAAACCGCCGGTAGGTATTTTCAAGAACTTCTAGGTGACACGACAATGAAGCTTGAACACGACTCATCTTCGCCCGGAGCGGGCGTCATCGAACTGGCGGATGAGGACCGTCGCCGACTGCGAGACGCTTTCCGCCAGCTCGAATATCCCAGCTTTGCCGCCCATCTGGCCCACGCCGTCGGCACTCCCGTCGACAAGGGGCTCAAGCTGATACCGCCGCGCTGGCATCGTCGCTTCTCCGGACACTTGCAGGCGGGCATCGGCCGGCTTCTGGAAGCCGCGGTCACCCGCCTCGGGCAGGGGCAGCCTCGCAGCGAACGCTTCTACCGTCGCATGGCGCGGAGCACGGGCGCGATTGGCGGATTGTTCGGCGGTTCCGCATTGCTGGTGGAACTGCCGCTCACCACGTTGATCATGCTCGCGGCCATCGCCGAAATCGCCCGCAGCGAACGCGAGGATTTGAACCGGCCGGAAACCCGTCTGGCCTGTCTCGAAGTTTTCGCTCTGGGGGGACGCTCGAAGGCCGATGATGCCGCCGATACCGGTTATTACGGCTTGCGCCTGGCTCTCGAAGCCGCCGTCAAACAGGCGTCACGCCACATCGCCGAACAGGGCTTGAGCCGGAACGGAGCGCCGGCCATCAGCCGCATGATAGTCATCGTATCCGAGCGTTTCGGACTGATACTGTCGGAGAAAGCCGCCGCGGAAATGCTGCCCTTGGCCGGCGCGGTCGGCGGCGCCTTCATCAACGACTTGTTCGTCCGGCATTTTCAGAGCATGGCCCGCAGCCATTTCGTCATGCGCCGGCTGGAACGCCGCTACGGGAGGCATTACATCGAGGCCGAGTATCGGAAGCTGAAATCGGTTCGGCATGAGCGCCGGGCAGACCCGCCGGCCATGATGGCGCGGTCCGCATGATGCTAATGAGGACGATTCTCGGAAAATGGTCAAGCATTCCTTCTCGCGCCCACTTTCCGGTCTTTTGGCAGAGCCTATCCCGGTAAGCCGTTCGCGCTGAGCCTGTCGAAGGGCCTGTCCTGAGCGGAGTCGAAGGGTTTTGGGACCTACTGAATTCGTTCTACCGGGACCACGTTAGGTGCACCTGAACAGGGTCAAATCGCAAGCCCGCCTGCGGTATCCGATCCGGCGATCAAGGTAACGGCAACCGTTTTTTCGCCGAGTATCATCGGAACCTGTCGATCTTCCGTTGTATGCCCGTTTGGGTTATTCACTCTCGGTGCTCACGAGGACCAGTTTTCGGCCGTTCCGGTCATCCGGTCTGACCAAAATCCGCCGTTCAGGAATGCTGCTTTCTTCAGAGGCGGGGGAGTAGTCCGTGACCGAAGCGGACTGTCGCAAGCAAGTCAAGTTATCGACCGCCGCCACACTGTTACATACCTGTCCATGCCTCAATTTAGTCTGTGCTATCTGGGCTTCATTGCGCACTGAATTCCGCATCTTTTATCCTTTCGCCAGCATACTACCGGCGACATCGCCTCCGGTCGCTGCGAAATAGGTGGTGCCACTTGCTCACAGGATATACGACAACGTGCTGACAGCAGTCGAACTCTCCAAGCGATACTCCGGTCGGCCGGTCATAGACGGCTGGTCGTACGAATGGCCCAAGCCGGGCGTCCATCTGATCGCGGGTGCGAACGGCGTGGGTAAATCGACTCTCCTCGGCATGCTCGCGGGCGCCCTGGTTCCAGACGCCGGTGAAGTTTGGATCGGCGGCGTGAGCCTTAAGGCCCGACCGGCCCGCGCCCTCAGTTGCTTGGCTTATTGCCCGGCGGATTGTCCGGTCTTCCCCTTTCTGACTGGTGAGGAGTGGCTGGCCTTCGTCGGTTCTGTTCGGGGCGGCTGGGATACCGAGACCTTGGATCAGCTGACCGAATCGTTTCGGCTACACGCGTATTTGAAGACGAACTTCGGCCACATGTCGTTGGGTACGGCAAGGAAGTTTCTGTTGCTTGGCACTGTCGCCGCGGAGGCGGATGTCCTCATCTTGGACGAGCCGAGCAACGCGCTCGACGCCGCCTCGCTTGCGGCCTTGCAGGCGACGCTCCGGCGCCTGGCCAAGACGCGGCTGATCCTGATGTCTTGCCACGAGACCTCGCGGCATGCGGCCTTCGGCATACGGCCTGAAAACACCGTGACATTGACTTGAGAGGCTGTCACGTGTCTCGCCATCCACCGTTGGAAGTGTCCCGATCGCGCCTGTTTTTCCGCCTGCTCGGCTGGCGCTTGCGCCATTACGCCGACGCGACCCTGAAGCTTTTGCTCCGCCGCTGGCAATCTGTGCTCTTCGCACTTTTAGTCGTTTCGCCAGCCGCCACGCCACTTGCCGCACAAATCGACGCCGTCGGGATGCCGGTACGCAAGATTGTGGAAGGCGGCAGTCCGGCTTACGCGCTGACCGCCTGGCTGACCCTGTCACTGCTGGCCATCGCCTGGGCGGCCGTGCAAGCCGATGCCTTGCGAGGAGGCGCGCCCTGGCGATATCTGCGCACGCTGCCTGGGCTGTCTCGCTTCGAGACCGGGCTCGACCTGACGCTGCTGCTAATTGCCGATCTCCCCCTGCTATTGCCCTTCGTCGCCTACGGGATCACTCTGCTCGGACCCGCCCGCAGTGGCGGTCTGGAGCATGGACTGCTGGCCTTGGCCCTCGGTACCCAATGGCCCATCGTGCAGCAACTCGTACTGCGTGGATCGTGGGCCGCATTGCTAGTCGCTGCAAGTGCGCTGATCGCCATGCTGGCTTTGTGCGTCGACGGGGCACGCGAATTTGCCTTTGTCCTGCTCACGGGGGGACCGATCGCGGCCTTCCGCTTGCGCAGGCGCCTGACGGGAGTGATGAAGACCGGATCTTGGCGGATCGGAAGCAGAATCGGCCAGCATCTACACCCTGTGGTAAACCTTGCGGCCATGGACGCGCTGGCATTGATGCAATGGAGCCAGTTGCCGGCGCGAGTGGCGCTGCTGGCTTATGCGGGTATTCTTGGCTGGTTCGGGACCGGCTGGGAGGCTGTCGGATTTCAACCGCAGGTGGCGGTAGGCCTGCTGCTGGCGGGATTCGTTCCGCTGATATTCCAGGTGGCTGGACTGGCGTTGACCCTGCGTGCCGAGCGCGCGCCCATGCGCCCCCTGCTGGCATCGTTGGGGATAGGAACAGCCGCCACGTTCGTGGCCGACCTGCTGGTATTGGTAGCGGCGTTCTGTCTGCTCGCGTTCCTGCCTGTCGCCAAGCTTTACCCGCTCGCAGGTTCCTACGCCTTCCTGATACTACCCTTGGGAAGCACGGCAGTCGCCGTGACGCTCGCTCTTTACTCGACTATCGACGCAACGCGGTTCTGGCCCAAGTTGGTCACCGCAGCGGCGTTTTGGCTGGCGGCATGGCGGGTGGTCATGTTTCATTAGGAGCATCGGTTCGGGACCTGATACGGGCTGGAAGACCTTCATATCGAGATTCTCGAAGACCGCACGGTCCTCTACGGTCTTACCGCAAAGGCAGTCGACCGGATCGATCGCCAGTTCGAAGACACTCCATAAAGCAGCCGTTCGAACGATATTGTTGAATAACGACGAACGGCGGGTATGGCCGAATACTGAACAGATATCGGGATCAGCCTAACAGGCTCCAATTGGCCGGCTACTGCCAGTGGTGCGGTCTGTCAGCTGGCATTCGGGTATATGTTGGCTTTCAGTTTCGCCGAAAGGCCATTCCGTACCCGATAGGGACTGTGGCACCGTGTATCCAAGGTCTGCATACGATAGTGGAGCGGAGGGGGCCAGCAGAGAAATGACTACGTGACCGACCCTCCAATGGGCTACGAACCCTATGATCTCCACGATTTAAGAAAACATGGAGGCTGAATTTATTCGTGCCGCTATCGTCGAATTAAACGGGTGATGTGTGAAAGCCCGCAGTGAGCGATTCAGAAGGAGAGTAATTCATACGGGCAGCTACTGCTCAGTGAGCCGCAGTTGTTCAGTTATTAATCAGGCCCGTAAATACCCTCCTGGTATTTACGGGCCGCCGCCCAGGCCGGTACACGCCCGGCCTGGGCTCACGCGGCTTGTCGCCGCGCCGGGGCATTCCTGCCCCGGATTAACCCGGCCTATATTTATAGGCCGGGTTAATAATGCTCGGTCTCGGTACATGGTAGTCCCTTTAGAAACTCATGGAGTTCCTTATGAAAAACCTACTCACCGCAACTTCACTATCCATTCTTGCTGTACTGTCGAGTCAGGTTGAAGCGCGAACTATCGTTTCAGCCGGCACTCGCTGCTTTCAAATCGGCGATGTCATACCCGGTGGTTGGGATAGAACGCTGAAAATCAAAATGCAACAGGCGCTCAGTGATAAACCCGGTCAAATTGTCCATGTCGATGCGCTGGAGCTGGGGTTCAAGGCCACCAACCCCCCGATTCAGTATGCCAACCAATTGACGGGCTCGGCCACGATTGCCCCGCCCAACGATCAGCTACCTGGCGGCGACCAACTTCAGATCAGCTTGGTGGGGACCAGCTATGGCAACAGGGAGGATATCAGCAAAAATGGCGTGTTCAGTTTTGATTATGCGCTCAGGCTTGACCCCAAAACCCTTGCTGGGCCAATAACCGGTTATCAGATATTCACCCCCTTCAGTAACGGGCAAATTGATGCGCCTATCTCTCAGGCTCCGCTGGATACGCAACTGCAACCCATATCGTGCGAGGGCCGATAGCTGAATTCGGTATGCTGGTCTTGCATTGACGGCCGCCCGACGAGCAACCCTCAAAATCGATAACGATTACGCATGGGCCGCTCGCACTCGGGGGAAGGGGCGAGATTCACAAGGGCAAGAAAGCGGAATCGAGCAGGGTGGCCACGGCAGCCGGTTTTCGGCCTGAGCGGCCATTCGACCTAACGAATGTCTGCCGTTCTCGAATGGCTGCTTGAATCAGATCCGATAGATCTTCGACAGGATTTTCATGGGGTTAAGGCTTAACGTGGAGGTAACCGGCGCGGAGCCGCATCGCGGCGGAGGGTCCGGTTGACCGACGTGTGTACGCCCGACATGGGCATGAACTGATGGGGTGAGAGTCCCCTGTAGGAGTACCTGTAATGCCCATTCTTTGGGCCAATGTAACTACTAGCCGACGGCAAGGGCAACTCCGCGAGGAGTGGTCTGAAGGAAGCCCGAGCGCAAAGGTGCGAGCCGACGAACAGAAACCGCATAGAAGGCTCAGTCTCCGGGTGAGTCAGCACATGATGACGAAACCCGCCGGGTACGGGAGATAGGGTAAATGCGGCGGTTGTGCGCTGAAAGCTCATGTTCTTATTCGGGGAGATCTGTCCGGCGAGCGGCTGGGACAGGTTATGGGAGTCGGACTGAGGTCCAGGGCGAAAGCCTTGGAATAGCCACCGGACCCTACGACCTGTCTTTGGCAGCGCGTTCTGCGGCAACGCAGGGTGTGACCGGGCAGAAGTCAGCAGAGGCCATACTAGCCGCATCGGCCTGGAAGACCGGACGGTGAAGGGCCGAACACAAGAAGACAAGGAGGAGCCGTGAGCGACTCGGTATCGACGATGAACCCGACCGGGGGAGCCGATGTCCGGCGTGGCGTCACGCAGCCAGCCTTGCACGACGATCTGATGGAGCGGGTGTTGGACCGTGCGAACCTGCGACGGGCCTGGAAGCGGGTGAAGGCCAATCGGGGTGCGCCCGGCATGGACGGGATGCGCATCGAGGACTTCGCCGAGTTTGCGCGCTCGCATTGGGCCGAGATTCGCCAGCAACTGGCCGATGGCAGTTATCAACCCCAAGCGGTACGACGGGTGTCGATCCCGAAGCCGGGAGGGGGCGAACGACTGCTGGGTATCCCGACCGTCATGGACCGGGTGATCCAGCAGGCCATCGCGCAAGTATTGACGCCGATCTTCGACCCCGGCTTTTCGGAGTCGAGTTTTGGTTTCCGACCGGGACGCTCCGCCCATGGAGCGTTGAGGCAGGTACAAGGTCATCTTCAGGCCGGCTACCGCATCGCCTGTGACCTGGACTTGGCGAAATTTTTCGACAACGTCCGGCACGATGTCTTGATGGCTCGTGTGGCCCGCAAGGTTGGCGACAAGCGGCTGTTGGCGCTGGTTGGCCGGTATTTGCGGGCGGGTGTTCTGGTCGGCGAGTCCATCCAGGTAACGGCGTTGGGGACGCCGCAAGGCGGACCGCTGTCGCCGTTGCTCGCCAACATCCTGTTGGATGACTTGGACAAGGAACTGGAAGGGCGTGGCCACCGGTTCGTCCGCTATGCGGACGACCTGCTGATCTTGGTCAAAAGTCAGCGGGCCGGCGAGCGGGTGAAGGATAGCGTCACGCGCTTCCTGACCGGCACGCTCAAACTGGTGGTCAACGAGCAGAAGAGCCGGGTGGTCAAAACCGACCAGGCCAAGTTTCTCGGATTCAATTTCCGGGGAACCAAGCTGCGTTGGGGCGACCGGGCATTCGAGGACTTCAAACACAACATCCGGACACTGACCGGGCGTAGCTGGGGTGTCTCGATGGCTCACCGGTTTTACAAGCTCGCCCAGTATATCCGCGGTTGGATGGGCTACTTCGGCATTTCGGACTACTACCGCCCGATCCCCGAACTCGACCACTGGCTTCGACGCCGGGTACGCATGTGCTACTGGAAACAGTGGCGCTACGTGCGTACCAAGGTCAAGAACCTGTTGGGTTTGGGGACGAGCAAGCGCCAGGCAATCCTGACGGCGATCAGCAGCAAGAGCTACTGGCATCTGTCGCGGACGCTGGCGACGCAGACCGGGATGACCAACCAATGGCTGAAGACCCAGGGGCTGATCACTATCCGTGATCTTTGGATGAAGGCCCATGGCTACACCTGACATCGTCGTGTGCTCCCTTTTCGTGAACCGCCCGGTGCGGACCCGCATGCCGTGGTGGTGTGGGGACTGGGGGTTAGAAACCCCTGGTTACCCGATTATGCGGGTTCATAGCTTTCGCGCCTCCTCCCACAAACGTTCCTTCCCCACCTTCTGATACCAACCCTCAAACTCGGCCCGATGTTGCTGCCAGGGTTCCGAAAGCGGCCGGCGTGGATCTTTGCTGAGGGAGTACGCCATGCCTTCGATGAACCATTCCGGGCCAAGCCATAGTGTGAGAGCACCAAGCTGCTCTGCCTGAAGGTGGTGGACCATCTCATGGCGCACGTAATATGGTGTCCAACCTCTCGGACTGATGACTATTCCAAAGTTCCCGACGGTGCTTGCGGAAGCCTTTATGAACCCAAAAGACCGGAAGCAATCCTCCGTAGAACAGAATACAACGCGTGGATTGTGTTGAAATGGACCAACAGCCGAGGCGACGAAACGTAGAGCTCCCTCGTACAATTCGGATGCTTCCCGATACCGCAATGCATTATCGATACAGATCCTGGAGCTGACACAAGAGATATCGCCCGCCCATTCGGGCGCCAAGACCCGTATCGGCTTGAACATCGCCCATGCGATAGCAGGACTTGCTAGCAAACAGACGATCAGCGATGGTTTCAAGATCTGTCGCGGCACTCTATTTTTTCTCCTCGATAATTGCTCTCAGTGCGGCATTGAGTTCAGTTCCGGCCCACTCAGCGGGCCTGAGATTGAAAGGCCCTCCGGTAGATCGTTTAACGCGCATATCCGCAAGTACAGATCCCGATTGTACAGAGAGAGTCCTGATGCGAAAGTCCGCTTCGCTCGAACCAGCCCACAAGAACGGAAGTGAGTACGTAACAAATATCCGCGGGGTCAACTCTTCGATGCGCACCAAAATGACGGTATCAACGCCTTCCTCGGAAAACTTCGACAACAACTCCGACTCCGGCCTGCCGGACCAGTCTGAAACCTGCCTGATGCCGCCAGGAGCTGCAATACTTCCACAGGGAATTTCCCGGAACGCCCGCTCAATCTCTTCCAATGCCATTTGTTCACGTTTCTCAGGCTCCTTTTGATCATTCCGCCATGCCATTTCCGGCAAAATGGCAACGTGGCCGAGCGAGACTCCCCGTTTACCGCAAACTGCTTTGTCCCCGCCTGCGTGATAGGTTTGCATGGTCGTGCTGGCGCAACCAGAAATCATGAGCCCGACGAAAAAGCTGAACAGAATGCCGTTACGTTTCATGTTGCCTCTTGTGAACTGCGATGCATAACGCCGCTCATAACTGGCAGCAAAAAGTGGCGCGACGAAGGAGCGGCGCTTTTTACCGTCCGAGTTGATGGGATTGTCGTGCGTCGTCTTTTGGCTTTGGGTTATCGATTTTGACGCCAAAATTCGCAACCCTCCGGGCGTTAAATTCGCTCCCTTTGGCAATTCGTTGCAGGGCTTCTGTGGCTTTGCCTGCAATTTGTTTATTCCGCTCCGATGCATTAGCAAGTAGCCCGGATGGAGCGCAGTGGAATCCGGGAGACTCGATGCACCACTCGTCCCGGATTCCGTAAAGCTCCATCCGGGCTACGCTGGCCTTCATCCTCGGCATCTAAATATATCAATGATTCGTCCGCAGCACCTGCGTTAGTCTGTCACTATAGCAAGCCCGATTCTTACATCAAATTCGCAATGGCGAAGCCGCTTCCTGAATGTCCTGTTCTTTAGGGGAGCAATCTGAGAGGTGTAGCATGCGAACACATCGATTGCCATCACTCCGGCCCATCGCTTGTTTTCTCATGAGCCTGGCGGGCCACGCCGCGGATGCGTCAGCATCGCCATCCGATCCTCTAACATCGTCTAGCGTTGTCGAACAGGGTCAAGGCCAGCCGGCCTCTGGTGAAGTCCAGGAGGGCGGGATTGCCCCAATGCAGAGTCTCACTGCCTTATTGCCGTGGCCGGGCGAATTCGCGCTGCGGACTTACAAAGGCTTTTATGTGACCGCGCTCGATGGGGGAGGAAGAATAGCCGAGCCTGTCCTCCTGACGACCGCGACGACAGCCGGGCCCTGGGAAAAGTTCACGTTTGCCGTGACTTACCCCGACACGCCTCATGACAAGAGCATTCAGACGTCCCGCGGCTATTATTTGACTGCGCTGAACGGAGGGGGCTTGACGGGTGGCGCTTTTCATACCGACGCGACGCAAGCCCTAGACTGGGAGCGGTTTCGGCTGCTCGACCTGAGCGTCGGCAACTTCGCGCCGAGTTATTATGCGATCAATACGATAAAGGGGTTTTATGTCACGGCAGTCGGAGCCGGCGGCAAATCCGCAGATGCCTTTCATACCGATGCGACGCAGATCCAAAATTGGGAAAAATTTCGGATCGTCAAGTGCGGCGACGTGGGATCGGGATTCGAGTATGGCATTCTGACCGCGGACGGCACATTTCTGTCCGCCGAGTTGCCAGGAGGCCGGTCATCGCAAGGGGACATAATAATAGTCGGACGGGCAGAACCGGAGTCGAGATTTAAATTCATCCGACAAAGCGACGGCTCTCATGCTCTGCAGACGTCCAATGGCGTGACCTTCGTTACCGCCCTCGGTGGTGGGGGACTCGTGCAAAAATATATCGACTGCGACCCGGGCTTTCCAGGCGCATGCATCAGTACCACATCGACCATCTTCCACACCGATGCGACACAAGTCCTAGCCTGGGAGAAATTCCGGATCATCGATCAGGGCAACTGCACCTATGCGCTTCAAACCTCGAGCGGGTTCAATGTGGGAATCTACCGAAACTCAGCTGGACACACTTTGCTCACCACCCGCCGCGACGGCGTATCGACATCGAACGAATTGTTCCAGCTAATAGTGTACGGCTTGGCTTCACCAGTGGTCCTGCAATGAGAGGGCTACACGCCCGCATGAGTACTATTACCCCGGCCTATAAACAAACATGAGCCGGGTTAATTCGGGGTGGGGATGCCCCACTCGGCGGCAAGCCGCGTCAGTCAAGGCCGGCCGTGTACCGGCCTTGGCCTCGGCCCGAAGTGCCAGGAAGGGATCGACGGGCCTGATTCACAATTAACAACATCTATCGGCAGATAGGCGCGCCCAAGATTTTCCGCGACAGCAGACAGCCGCTTCCCCCGTATCCGGAGTCGAGCGCCGTTCAGCGAGGCGGGCGCGAGCAGGCCGGCGTCGATGTTGCCGATGCCAAGCCCCATTAAGGGTGGGAATCCTTTCCCAATCGCAAACGGCGTCTTCGGGAAGGGGCTGGCCGGCGCTCCCGGCCAGGCCGTTTGCGATTGGAAGGGTCATCCCAGCGCTCCTGGGATGACCGTTTGCGATTGGAGCGCCGAAGCCCCCCTTCCCGACGCCATGTCCCGGCCGCGCGTTTTCGTCGGCAAAGGATTGCCGATCTACAAATGGCTGAAGCAATTCACTCGAACCGAAGGCGCTAACGATGTTCGCCAAGCCTTTTTTGTAAAGCCCAGAATTCAAGCTGCCAAGTCGACGACCGGCGCCCTGGGTCGGTCCAGTGCCCGCGCGAGGAAGGCGGCGATTCGCTGCCAGTGGACCCGAAGGGTCACGTCGTCGTAGTTTTCCGGACGGCCGTGGAGCTCGAGGACGATCGCATCGGCGCGGGCCATGAAGCCCGCCGCCAGGTCTTCCACCGGCCCGGCCGCGAGAGTCCGGGTGTTTGCGCGGCAAGGGCCGAACCGGCTCGGCGGCTCGAAGGGCGTCGTTGGTTCCGCAAACCCGCGCGCAACGGCCAGCGGCGTAGCGCAGCGCCTGCTCGTGATCCTCGCGCGAGAAATCGGCGAGTGCGTCGCCGATCAGAAAAGGCTGGATGTCGAGCATGAAGGCTTCCGCCGCGGTCATCAGGCAGCCGATGTGGGCGTACACTCCGCAGATCAGCAACTGGTCGCGGCCCGTTCCGCGCAGCCGCGCTTCCAGGTCGGAGCGCTTGAACGCGCTGTAGCGCCATTTGGTCGGCACGGTGTCGCCGGGCTGGGGCGCGACCGCGTCCACAACGCGCGTCGATTCGGGCCGGTCGGGAATGCCGTCGCCCCAGAAATCGTTCAGCAAGGCACGGTCCTCGGGCGCCGCCCGCCGGGCTGCGCGGTGTAGAACACCGGAATGCCGGCCTTTCGGGCCGCAGCGATCAGGCGGGCGCAGCGGTCCAGAAGCTCCTGAATGGGCGGCTGTGCGGGATCGTAGAAATCCAGGAAATACCCACATCGGATTTGTCGAACGAAACCCTGGATATGCACGGGCCATCGAATCATTGAAGGAAGAACTGGAAGCCGTCGACTGGTACAACCAGCGGGTCGATGCCTGCAAGGACCCCACCTTTTCCAAGGAGCTCCGCGATTACTTGTTCACGGATAAGCCTTTGGCGCACGAATAACGGTCATCGAGCGATTTCTCGATGGCAATCGGGTCGGGGTCGCGGGACATCGTCCGTTACCCTCGACCGAATCGCCGGACGACGTGGTGTTCGGACAGGGCCAGCTCCGTTGCCGGTATTTGGCGCGGACGATCAAAACTTCAGAATGGCGTTTGCAAAGACCGTGTTGTATTCGTAGTCGGCAAACACCCGGCTGGAGCTACGGTGTCCTTTCTCGTAGACGATATTCAGCTGGCCGTGATCGGCAAAGTCGTAGGAAACCGATAATCGGCCGGTTAGGATCGTGTCTTCGTGAGTCTTCGCATCGATGCGTAATTTCGGGTCGCCGGCGTACTGCCACTCTTCCCAGCTAAATTTCGCTTGCAAGTCGATCTTTGGCGTTACCGACCACGTGGGGCTGACGCTCACGCCTTTAGTGACGACATAGCTGGCCGCGATATCCGAGGTTCTGTTCAACAAATCTCCCCAACCCGACAAGGTAATCACGGTTTTTCCTGTCGGTGTCCATTGATAATTGAGCCGCCATGCCTCGCCTTGATAATCCCGTTGTGAAAATTGCTTATGATTGCGGATGCGATAGCCGATGCGCCCCTCTACCAGCGATTTTCCGGTAATCTGCCATTTGTAGAGCGCACTGAATTCATGTTCCTGGTAGCGGTTATCGATCAGCGCGGACAAAACCCGCTCCCGATTCGGCAGGCTGGCATCCGTGTGTGTGTACTGAATGCCGATCGTATTCTGGTCGGGAGATTTATAGTGCAGCCCGATGATGCCGGTATCGCTGGTCAGATCCAGAAACCTACGCTGGGGCGCCTCATGCTCGCTGTTCAGCCACCGGTATTGTCCGTTCAATCTCCATCGTGGATTGAACTTGTAATTGACATCGACCAAGGCCGTATTGTCCGTGATGAGATCCCTTCCGAAAAACCCCGTGTTGGTAAAACCTCCCAAATACTGCCTGTAGCCATAGCCGAGTATTCCGCCGAAGGAAGTTCCCGCTTGCCATTTCCATGTCCCTTTTGCCAGGGACGATACATGGTTAAGCTCATCGTGGTTGGCGTAACGATTGTCGTCGACCTTTCCCTCGAGCTGAAACTCCTGCCGGCTCACCGGAATATAGGTTCTGAGCCCCGCGGAAAGCCGGTTGATCAAGTCCCAGCGTTCCGATTCGTCTATCGGTGCATTCGGATTGATCTGACTCGGGCGACGGAAAAGATTGTCATCGTAGGTCAGCGTCTCCGATAAATAAGGCTGAAAAGTGTCAGTAGGATCGGCGACGCCGAAAGAGGCTTCCGTCCACACCAAAAACGCGAGGGAAATAATCGTTTCCGCTTTGGGCTTATACATGAACCGCTGATGCTTGCGTCTTGAACGTAGCGCTTTCAAATGCTTGCGCAAACCTTTTGTATCAGCCTATGCGGCGAGACTTTCCGTACCGCCGAATTCCGATAGCGACTAGCCCGATCGTGTTATGGCTATACACAACGGCACGCCTTTAGCGAAAGAGGACCGGCAAAATGTCATCGATCCGCTTTGCACGAAAATAAGACCGCGCCGCCGCGCGGCTCTCCGAATCTGCAATACGGCCTGCGGCCGCAGAGCTCAGGCCGTCGAGGATCGCGGACGCGAATCCGGATTCATCTTTGCTGACTCGGAAGCAATTCTTGACCTCATCCGGAAGTCCAGCCAAGCCCTGAGGCGTACTGATCAATTCGGCGGGGGAAAAAAGCATTTCGACGGACTTGATATTGACTCCGCTACCCGCAAAGACAGGGTTGATCAAGATCTGCGCATCGCGCAATATCGAGACGGCGTCTGGCGGATTTTCGATCAGTGTGACTTCGGGGCGCGCAGCGAGCGCCGCTCGTATCTGATCCGAAGGCTGGCTGCCGGCGATGAACAGGCGCAGGCCGGGCCGTGCATCGAGAAGCCGCGGCGCCACCTTCTCCAGAAACCAAACCAAGCCCTGGACGTTATTGGGCATGAACAGGTTTCCGAGATAGCCGACGTCGAATCGGGGGGGACCTTCCCGCGGCGCACTGAGGCGTCCCGCAAAAGATTCGTCCACCAGCGGCGGCAGCCAATATCCGGACGTAAACCCGAGCTTCTCCCAATATCTAAGGTCATCGACGGAGATATCGAAGAACGCTGAACTCTCCCTGAGAATTCCGTGCTCGTAACGGCGCAGGTTGAACAGGCTGAGTGTCCACTGAAACCGTTCTCGCGCCGTTCGGGCGATTCTGGCCTGATGTAGTGTATACCGATGTTCGATGTTGTGAGAGCGGTAGAACAACGGCAGTTTCAGCTCGTGCGCCAGACGGCGCGCCACCTCGCCACCATAGACGGCGTCCAGCCAGATTGCCTGGCTGTCGAATGCGCGCTGCGCCTCCAGCAGGGAACGAAACTCGGCGGGCCTCAAGCTACGGGAGGCCACTCGCCAAGGCAGCCGCCACAGGTGGACAGTTCGCTTGATGCGCGAACGCCAGGTTCGTTCAAACGGAAAGACGTACAGATCCTCCACGACCTCCCGCACCTTGTCGAGATGTTCCGGTCGCAGCGCGCCGGCGGCTCCGCCGCCCCAGCAGACGAGTTGGACGCGGACGCCCGCCGATTTCATGGCGCAGAGCCGGCGCCACACGTCGACCAGACCGCCATGTCCGGGAGGGAAAGGCAGCTCGTTACAGATCATCGTGATGCGCATCGGTTGGTCCTTATCTTGCTCTGCGCGCTTTGTGTACGGATGCCTGTGGCGAAGCTAGCGGGTGGAACACCAGCTTGAATTTCGTCTCCGTTGCCATGGCTTCGAGGTAGATGCCCCGGCGGGTGTACGGCGCGGCGGAATCGGGGACGGTGCCCACAAACACCCGCTGCAGCTCGGCGCCGGCGATCGCCAGGGCAAACCGGCGGCCGGCGCAGTCGAGCGTGCCGCTCCAAGTGCCCGCCGCCGCATAGGCGGTCCAGTCCTTCCAGTAACCGAAGGCCGTCGCAGCGGGCAGCGACGCCCCTTCCGCCACGGCTTGACTGCCGGAGGTCACGGCACAGGGTGTGTTCATGACGACACCGATCGCGTGCGGCGTGTCCGAGCCGGTGGTCACCCCCACCTGATCGATAAAGTCGCCGGCGCCGATGGCGAGCCGCCGGGTTGCGGTTACGCCCGGACGATAGCTCGGATGGGACACCGCCGCGAACGAGCCGTCCGGCGCGACCTCATCGAGCTGTCCCTCGGACGGCCAGGGATTTTGCCCGTCGCCGTCGACCAGCGGCACGTTGTGCGCCGGTGCCCGGCTGAAATAGCCCTTGTGCAGCGGCGAGCCGTAGCCGACCGTGCCGGCGTCTTTGAGAAGCCAGGTGTCGCCGTATTGCAGTTCATAAGTGAGGGCTTCCTGCTGGGCATGAAACCGGGCTTTCTGGCCATAGCGCAACAGGGCATGCCAGCCGTTCTTCACGAGCTGAACCGCATCGAGACCCGGCACCGGTCCCGACGCCAGGTCGGGCAGTAGGGGCATCGAATCGACCGGCTTGGGCGGATCGAGCAGGGTGTCCCAGCTCAGCTGGCCCTTCGCTTCGTCCAGCCCGAGCCAGGTCGGCAACACCCGGCGGGAGGCCGCCCACAACTTGCGGTTCGGCGCCTTGCGATTAGGCGGCGAATCGTTGAGGGTCGGGGCGTCTTCATTGGCAAAGCGCACGGTCACCGGAGAAATCATCAGGTTCTGCGCGATCCAGAGTTCCCGGGCGAACTCGGCCAGCCGCCCGCGCAACGAGGCGCCGACCAGCAGCTCCACCAAGGCCTGAACCGTATACTCCTGATAGGACAGGGAGTGCTCGTACCAGAACCAGTCCGGCGACACACCGGTCGCCAGGAGCGACGGAAGACCTAAGGCCGAATGCTTGCCGAAGCCGATCAACTCGGGTTGTTCGAACTCGAGTCCGATCAGCGTCACGGCCGCGGCATGCCAGACGGCGATGTTGTGGACCTCGCGCGACGACGCCATCACATTGGCCGCCAACGGCAGGAACAGCCCCTCGCGCCAGTGGTCGGCGCGGGCCGCCGGGACATGGGGTTTCAGCAGCCGGACCGCTTCGATCAACACCAGGGCGCGGGTCGCTTCGTCCAGACTCTGATTCATCAGCTGGGCTCGGCCGTTCCAGGTCTGCAACGGGAAGCCGCGGTAGGCGTCGGCGTAGAAATCGAGCTGCGAAGCCGCCCAATCCAAGTAGCGCGTATCGCCGGTCAGGCGGAACAGTCGGGCGGCGTCCAGCACGCGGTCGATGTTGTAGATCCGATTATGGGCGATCCAGGCGGCGCGCAGCTTTTCGTGGCCGGGCTGGTCGGGCGGTATCGGCTGATCGGGGGTCCAGTGGAGAAAGGCGCCCGTCTTTAAATTCACGTAATTGTGCAGCCAGCCCGCGGCCCATTCCGGGTGATCGCGGGGCGTGGCCATCCACTTCGTGACCCGACTGGTTCGCTCCTGCAACCAAGCCGTCCAGCGCGGGTCCTGTGCCACGCGCTGGCGGGCCGCGTCCCAGTACTCACGGGCGGCACGGGCCGGTGCATAGTCGTCTTCACCCGCTTTCAAGGCGGTAAAGGCGGCTTTGATGGTGTCGTTGCCGGGCAGGGCTGGGGCCTTGGACGCCGGTTCAGTTTTGCCGGCGGCTATAGGTTCGAGGACTGCTCCTGCCAGCATCAACGCCACCCCGCTCCATAATCGCAGATCTCTCATCGTTGTCCCCTTATCGTCATGGATTAGAAAACACGGCATCGGATGACGCGTTGGGAGCTACTTCCTTCGCCAGGAAGGGCTCGATATTGAGCAAGGCACGTTGTTCAACCCCGGGCCAAGAATCCGCAACCCGGGAGGCGAGGGCTTCGCGAGATGAAATCAGTTCGTCGATCAGCGGTGCCAGGCGGGAAGGATCAAGAATCGACTCGGGCGACACCGCCAGATGTCCGGGAAGTTCGAAATGTCGAAAGAGTCCTTCGAATTTGCCTTGATAAGTGACGGCGACGATGGGCACACCCTGGCCGAGCGCCGCGACCGCCAAATGCATCCGTCCGGTAAAAACGGCGTCCGTTAGGCCGGCGATCGCCTTTAGCTCCTTTGCGGAGAAATGATTCTTCCAGTAGCGAATTCGCTCGCCCAACTCGTCCTGAAGACCTTCGAAAATCGGTCCGAGCATGGCTTCATCGCCTAGCGGGCCACCACGAAAATCGTGCGAGATGAACAGATAACTCACATCATTCCGCGCCGCGACGTCGCGCAGTGCTGCTACCGAGGCACTGATCATCGCCGAGCGTAGGGATTGATCGCCTTCCTTGATCAGCATCGGGTGGAGATTGAAACCCACCACGGTACAGCCCTTCGCCCGCTGCGAATCGGCCCAAAGACGAACAACCTCCACTCGGTCGCTGAACGAGGGCCGTAACAGAAAGGCCGCATCGGCGACTAGCCTCGAATTAGCCTGGGAGACTCCTTTAAAGCGTTCGAGAGAAACTTCGTCCCGGACGGAAACGACGAAACGCTGATCGAGGGAGCCAAGGCAGCGCCGCAAACGCGAGGACGGTTTCTCGTTGAACGAAAATCCCAGAGTCGCGCTTCGTTTTCCGAGCCGCGCAGCCATATCGCCGACCACCCACAGGCGCAGAGCGGTCAGCGGAGTGTAGTATCCGTCCATCACATCGCCACCGACGATCACCAGTCCTTCATAGCGGGACATGGTCTGGATCAGCCGGCGCAGCGACCACTTGGGATTTGCCCAGACCGGTTCGAGGCGTACGCCGAGATCTGCCAGTGTCTCGGGAACTTGGTCATGGTAAGTCAGCAGCCCGAATTGGCAGACGGGATTGAATGCGCGGATCCGCTCAACGAACGCCGTGATCATGGCCTCGTCACCCTTGGAGCCGGCAACCGTATCCGGATCGCAGGGAGCGATCAGAATCGAGTTACAGGCTTCGAGCAGATCCGGATAGGACGGATTGACCAATTGCCCCTTTTCGCGCCGCCATTCCCGATACAGCATCGGCACCCGCAAGAACTCTCTCAGGCGGCCTCGAACCCCCTTCGCTCGAACGTTCTTGATCTCAATCGGCTTTTGGGGCTTATCGGAACCTTGTTCAGTCATCCACGCCTCATTGATTTGATGGTTTGTATTGATTCGATCAGATGGCGGCGGCCGAGAAGCGCAATTCCCATGGCGTAGACCGTTATTCCGGCGGCAAGCTTCACGGCGAGGTCCGACAGCTGATTCAGGCCGAAATCGGAGAGTGCGGGGCCGATCGCTCCGACGGCGAAAAACATCATCGCCGCCGAAAGGGCGAACGGAATAACGCACCGCAGGATTCTGCGAATGGATACGCCCAGGTACCTTCTTCCGAGATAAAAGCTCACGGGCGTCGCGACGAGTTGCGCCAGCACGTAAATCTTGACGGTTATGTCCAGGCCTTGCCCTTTGGTCGCCACCAGGGCGGCGCCGGTAGCCGCCGCCTTGACGATGGCGATCGCTAGCGCTGTAGCGGACCGGCCGATGGCGTTCAGTCCTGATGCGTTGTAGTACTGGAGCGTCTGAACGGCCCCGAGGAGGGCGAGCGGAGCCAGAATGTCCGCGGTGTCGGCCCATTTGGCGCCGAATACCGTCATGCAAAGCTCCGAGGCGACCGCGGAGACGAGCACGAAGCACGGCATCGCCAGGGCGGCGGTCGCGGTCATGGCGCGGTAATAGGCCTGGGCCAGTCGTTCTCGCTCCCCGGCGATCCGCGAGAAGCCCGAATGGGCCACGTCCATGACCACCGAACTGAGGAGCTGCATCATGATGGTGTAGATGCGGGAACCGACGGCATAAAACCCGAGTGTGGCGGCGCCGAGCCACGCGCCTATGGCGAGCTCGATGGCGCGGGTATTGGCGAAATCCAGCAGGCGCATGCCGAGGACATTGCTTCCGTAGCGGAGGAGTTGACCGAACCCGACGAAACTGAACTTCAGTCCGGGCTTCCAGACCGGCTTGAGCCAGAGCAATATCAGATTGACCGAGGTACTGGTCAGAAACTGTCCGACCAGACTCCACACGCCGAAGCCGGCGAGCGCCAGCCCGACACCCACCGCGCCGCTAACGACGGTCGCGGCCACGGTTCTGAGGGCCAGCCAGCGGTACTGGAAATTTCGCCGGAACAGGGCCTGCTGGCAGAACCCGAGTGAACTGATCAGTATTCCGAGGCACGACACTCGCAAAATTTCGGTCAGGCGCTCGATGCCCATTACCGAGGCGATGAGCGGTGCCCCCAGCCAGGTCGCCGTAACCAAAAGAGCTGCCACGATAAAATTGGCCACGAAAACCGTATTCAACTCTCGCGGCCCTATCGTGGGACGTTGCACGACCGCGTCGGCTAGGCCCTGTTCCGCAATGATCTCGATAAAGGCGAGCACCGCGATGGCGGCGGCGAATACGCCGAATTCATCCGGCGACAGAATTCGAGCAAGCAGGAAAAATACGGCGATGGTCGCCAGTCGTCCGCCCCAGTTACGGACGGCCGACCAGATCAATCCGGACAGAACCTTATTGCCCAGCGAAGGCGTGGTGCTGCTCATGCTTTACGCCTACCGGTCCAAAGCGGTGTCCAAGCGCGCAAAAAAAGCGTCTATCGAAAAGCGCTCCACGTACCGACGGGCGTTTTTGCGAAGATGCTCGCGCAGTGCCTGATCGCCACCCCATTGCAGAACGGCCGCCGCGAAATCGACAGGGTCGTCGCAAATTTCGAGGGGGCTGTCGTCGGTCGGGGGAAAACCTGCGGCTCCCACGCTGGTCGTAATGCAGGGCAGACCGAACGCGAAATAATCCAGCATCTTGATCTTCATGCCGCTCCCGGCGCGCACCGGATTGATGGCGAAAAGCGCGGTTGCGGCGAGTTCCGAGAGGTCTTGAACGCGGCCGTGCAGAACCACGCCCGGAATGCCGGGCTTGAAGGCGAGACACGCCTCGCCCGCCACGTCCAGGATGAAATCGTTCCGCACCTCGCGCACTCGCGGCCAGACGTTCTCCAAAAACCAGCGGAGTCCGTCCACGTTGTGCGGCGCATGGCTGCCGAGATACAGAATGCGGGACTCCGAGGCGCCCCGAGGCTTTATCGGCCTCGCGTCAACTGGCGCCGGAAGAGCGACGATCTTCGCTATCGGCATCAGATTGCCGAGGTCGAGGGCGTCTTCGTCGCTGATCGCGAGCAGCACGTCAAAGCCTCCGAGCATGGCCTGCTCCTGTTCCGGGGTCACCGGGGGAACGGCGGTTATGCCGCGAGCCTCCAGGGACTGGCAGCGCTTGTAAAAGACGTCGTGGGCGATCAACAGCGTGCGGGTGCGGTTCGGCAACCAGTTCACGATCCGCGCCCGGAAAATGGTATCGACGAAGACATAGTGGGGAGCTAGTCGGGCGAACAGCGGCGCCAATCGGCGCAGATCCGGTTCGCTCAGGCAGCGGCCGATAAAGACGGCTTTGCTCTGCGATGCGCCGCGCCAGTTCGCCAGCCGTCGGGCCCATGCGCCGCCCACGCTATCGAGCAGCCAGCGGTAAACGGACCGAATCAGGGCCCGTGGGTGTGTGACAAGGCGCCACTCCCCCAGCCGAACCGTTCCGGGCACGTGAATCTGGAGTCTTGTGCAACCCAATCGGCGCCGGGGGCGGAATATCGGCGCCGGCAGGCGCGGTCCGCTGATCACCAGATGCGCCTCGAACTCCCGTGACTCCAGGTATTTCACGAAAGCGTGGTTGTAGGTGGAATACCCGTTCAGGCCCGGAACCGGCAAATCCTCGCACAGAAAAACCGCGACCGGACGCAGACGTTCGGTTTTAGGCGCGCTCATTTCAATTCCCACTGCAGCAGAAGCTTGCGTTGGACCGGCAGGAAATTGTCGTCGGACACCGCCGTGACGACGGTGATTCCGTTTTCGTCGCGATGGGCGGCGATACCTTCCATGTTGTCGATCTCGTGAAATAGCCGATTGGCTTCCAGAACGGGGGAGCCGTCCGAAACGGCTCCGGGCCGTATGTCGGTCGCCGGGATGCGGCGAAGACGCATCTTGAAACCGCCGAGCAGCGATAGCCGCCGCTCGAGCAAGAGCAAATCACCTTCCGGGAGAAAGACGGCGTCGCTGATGTCGTAGCCGTCGGTCAAGCGGACCTTGAGTTCCAGCGCCGTCCCTTCCTTCAGAATCCAGGCCGGAGCCATGTCGCGACCGGTTCGGTCCCGCTCGGCAATGGCGAGGAGCGCACCGCCGAAATCATGTCCGGCGGGAATCGCGACCAGAGCTTCCAAGCCGCGACCTTTCGGCAGTGCCACAATGTCCGGAGGAACCGGCAGGAGCCGACCGTGGCGCCGGAGCAAGTCGGATGTCGGCTGGAAAACGGCTATCCCGTTGCGGTGCCCTTCGAATCCCAGGTAAGCGGCCTCGGCGGTCAGCTCGAGAGACTCGATGTCGCCCTTGCCGTTTTCTCGGAGTGGTTTTCCTTCGGGCCCAAGAACCGACGCCATCACCACATCGGCGACGCCGCTCGGACGGCCCCGGTCGTACAAGAGACGGCCTTGTACCCAATAGCCGGCATCGGTGACTGCCGCAAACCCATGGCCGCGGTCCGTCATCCGCAGGCCGGAAATTCCGCCGAAATGCGGGGCGCCGGATTCGAGCACCAAGCCGCCCCGAAAGACCAGCGGCGACGCTGCGGTTTCCGCGATCTCGATTTTTGAAAACTCGGCGATCGGGTGCGCCTCGACCGGGATAGGCGTAAGACCCGGCAAGGCTACCGTGGGTTTAAATCTCAGAAAGCCGGCCCAGGCGATCGCGGCGGCCAACACTGAGGCCGCCGCGGCCGTTACCCACCATCGCCACCGCCGTGCGACGCCGTATCCGGTTCGTGGAGAAGCTTGCGTCGGACGGCGCGTATCGCGAAGCCGGTCGCCGCTGGGCACGATTTCCGTTACAGCCGCTTCGAACCGTTTTCTCATGGGCTTCGTCACGAACGCGCCGGTTGGCTGCATCGGGCCGCCTGGGCGAGTCTCAGCGCCCGTGAAAAAGCGGGCCAGGCCAGTTCGCGGCGAAGCAGCAGATAGATGCCCACCAACACTTTTCGCACCGCCTGCAAGGCGACCGCCCGGCTCGAGGCCGCGCTTCGAGACAGCGCGTACAGGCTGCCGGCATAGTAATGTCCGATCAACCAACAATGAGGGTCGCGGTGCCCGACCAGAGAGGCGTCGAACCAGACGGCTTTTTCCCCGGCGGCGACATAGGCGCGCAGGGCGTAATCGAGGTCTTCTCCGCCGTTGATCGGCGCTCCGACCCCCAGGGACTCGTCGAAATACCCCGTTTGCGCGGCGCGAGAGGCGCGCATGAACAGCGTATTGGACGAGGCATTGGCAACGAACTTCCCGGTGCTCACCGGCCGCGCGGCGCGCAGCTCCAGCGGCAGGGCGGAGAGCGTCGAAGGCGTGGAGGAATACCGGCATATCGCGAGATCGAGCGAGGCGTCTCCCCCGAACAAGGCCAGCATGGCTTCCAGCGTGCCCTCCGGGTACCAGGCGTCGTCGTCGGGGAAAGCGACCATCAACGATCGCCCGAACATGCCGTCTTCGCGCGCCGAGCTCAGGAGGAGATTCCGCGCCTTGGAGAGCGAAACTCGATCGGGAATGGTCGTTACCCGGATATAGTCCGGCAGAGCGGGCAGCGGCTGGCCGGGAGCGTGCCGCTGCAGCAACAGGTATTGAACGACCCGAAGGCCGGACGTCGCTATGGCGCGCTCTACGCTCCGGACCATACGCTCCAGTTCGTCGTGACGTCCGCCCGCACTATCGTTGGTGGTGAAGAGCAGGGCGTCCACCTCCGCGTAGCGCCCTTGCTCGGTCGCGGGAACGGCGTTCATGAGCGCTCGCTCCGGAGAGTGCGCGCTTCGCTGGACGAAGCGCGCCGACCGGCGCGACGCATCAGCGCGCGATCATAGGCGGCCAGAAGGCTGGAGACCTGGTCGGGCCAGCGAAAGTGCGTGCCGGCCCGCTCCAAGGCGCGCTCGGCATGGTTCCGGCGCAAGGACTCGTCTTTCAGGAGCGCCGCCAGGGCGGATGCCAGCCCCTCGGGCGTATGGTCGGGCGCGTAACGGGCCGCATCCCCGAGGAGGCGCTTGGTCTCCGCTAGTTCGAAGGCGACGATAGGCATCCCCAAGGTAGCGTATTCGAACACCTTGCACATGCTGATTTTGTCGTTGTATGTGTCGTAAGGATCGGGAATGACGCCGATGTCGAAGCTGGATAGGGCGGCCAACAGCGCTTCCCCGGACAGGAAACCCGTGAATTGGCAGACGTCGGCTACGCCCAACGACTGGGCCAGTGCTTTCAGCGAGGCAAGCTCGGGGCCGGCGCCGACGAATCTGCAAGTGAATCGCGGCAGTCCGGATTCGTTGCGCAGCGCCGCAACGGCACGAATCAGGTTGTCCACCCCATCCTGAGCACCCATGACCCCTACGTATCCGACCGTGATCGTGTCTTCCACGTCGGTTTTCGGCACCCGTTTGAACTTAGTAAGGTCCGGCACGCCGTACACGGTAAAAACATCGTCGGGATACTTGCCGCCCCGATTTATGGCCAGTTCCTTGAACGTTTCGTTGGCCGAGATGACCACGTCCGAAAACCGGAAGGTCAGTTTTTCGAAGAGTCGCAGCAGGGCGTGCATCGGGCCGCGTTTCTTGAACTTGGATTCGTAGAGCTCCGGACAGATGTCGTGATGATCGAAGATCAGCGGCCGGCCGAGCGCTTTATAGGGCAGGGCAACCAGGAACAAAAGATCGGGCGGATTGGCGATGTGGATGACGTCGAAACCGTGGCGTCGAAACACTTTGAAGGCCAAACGCGTTTCGTGGAACAGCGCCGCGCCGTATTCCAATAAGAAGCCCAATGCGCCGCTGGCTTCCAGGGGCAGGGGATGGCGGTAGACCCGGATGCCGTCGATCACGATTTCCCGTTCCGGGTGCCTTTCGGTGGCCGGGCAGATCACCGTAACCTCCCAACCGGCGTCGCGCAGTGCGGTCGCCTCCTGCCACGACCGCCGGTCCAGCGGCAGCGGAAGGTTTTCGACAATCATTAGACAACTTGGCATTTAAACCCCCGGTGAATGGTCATTTTTTCGCTCCTCTCGAATGCGATCTTCGTTTGCGGTCGTTAAGCGAAATCGTTTTCCGCCATCATGCGACCTTGCCTTGCGTCGGCCCCTTCCAGGCGACCGAAGGGACCTGCCACCACGATGTCGGTTTTGATGACGCGGGCCGGATTGCCTGCTACGACCGTCCGGGGCGGCACGTCGCGCGTGACCACCGAGCCCGCTCCCACGATGCTTTCGTCCCCGATCGTGATCCCAGGCAGAATGATGCTTCTCGCTCCCACGAAACACCGGCGTCCGATCCGGGTGTGAGTATGAAAGCCGCGGGTCAGGTCGTGCGCGAGAATGGCGACGTCGAAAGCGATGTAGGACTCCTCGCCCACGTGGATCCCCTTGGGATTGGTCAGATCGAATTTGGTCGACAGCGAAAACTGGCTGGATGGATGGATATCCATGCGAAAGACCTTCACCAGCCAAAGGCGCTTGAATTTGACCAGGTACAATCGGACCCATCTGAGTTTGCCGAGATTCATCTTTGACGTTTCTCCTGGATACTTGCTTTTTTGAGGTGAAACTTTGGCGATGTCCTGGGTCAGACCCTGTGCGGCGGGTCGAGGGCGGGCTCGGCCGTCCGAAACGGTTGAGGACTGTACGATTCGGGAGATGGCGGAACCGGTTCGCGGCGGTCGCAGGAACCGAAGAAGGCAACCACCAGCGCCATGAAGATTTGAGGCACGCTGAATGTGTTGTCGGTTGACGAATAAACGAAGAAAGCCGCAGCGACCATCAGAAAAGCCCACTTTTTCGTCACAAGAGGATCGCGCAGCAGGTTCACCAGCATGGCTATGAAGGCGCAGCCCATGAGCAATGAGCCGACATAGCCGACCTCCACGGTGAACCGAAGATATTCGTTGTGCGCGGCGACCGTGTGCGTCGTGGTGGACGTTCTAGCGGACAGGATATCCATCTGGTGTCCCAAGCCGACGCCGAAATAGGGAAAGCGGTGTACGTAGGCTTTCAGTTCGTTCCAAATGATGTCGCGGCCGCTCATCGCCTCGGACGACACGCGGGTCATCAGTTGGTCTCCCATGAGGTAGAAAAGTCCGGCTACCACGACGCAGCCGTAAAGAACCATCAAGATTCTGAACACCGCGGACCGGCTTTCCATGAACAGCATCGCGCCGGTAACGCCGAGCGCGAGCGCCGACGGCATACGGGAAGCCGTGAGCATGGTGATTCCGGCATTGACGAGGGCAAGCAGGAGATAACGCGAACGCTGCTGCAGGGCGAGGTAACTGGCCGCCACGGCGCCGGTAACGCCGGCTCCCCCGAGAAATGCCGGTCCCATGTTGCCGGCGAGCCGGCGGGTGCCGAGATAATCCGTCATCCATAGATAACTGATGCCCATTGCCTCGTAAATCGTTCCGAGCAACACCGAGACCGGCGGAATGAGGGCTGCGATCAGCAATATGAACTCCCGGTCTCGCTGTTCCGGAAAAGCCGTAAAAAAAAGCAGAAAAGCGATGAGACTCACCAGGCTTCGCGCGTATCGGTTCCAGGAAAAGGCGTCGAACTCGCTGAGAAGACCGCAGACGAAGCTGACGAGGATGATGAAGCCCATCAACACGAGGTTGGCCGGAATGCGCTTGCGGGTGAGCGTGAAAACCAGTCCCGCCAGGATTAAAAACAGTTTCTCGACGGGATTGGCGTTGGCCAGGCCGAGCAAATGTCCCATATTGAGGACCAACACCAGTTGCGCGAGAAGAAACATGCGTCTAAACGCCATGTTCGGCTCCCCTCCCGTCCGGCGTTCGGCGCAATCGATCTTCAAAACTCATTGAGTACCGCGCCCACGATCCGGCAGCCGACGGCGGTCAGCATTTGCCGGAGAAAATCGGTTTCGGAGAAGGGGGTTACATGCTTTCTCACGATCAGCAGGGATGCGCCGGCGCGCGCGGCGACCGTTTGGGCGTCGCTGCTGGCGATTCCGCCGGGCGTATCCAGAAGAACGATGTCGTATGCCGCCGAGAAGTCCCTCAGAAGCGCATCGAATGCGCCGCGGCTGAGCAATTCCAATGGATTGGGCGGAAGTGTGCCGGCCGGAAGCACCGATAGATCGGCGAATTCATCGATGCGGCGGATGCATTCGCCGCCGCCGCGACCCACCAGCAGATCGGACAAGCCCATGCCGTTGCGGCCCAAAGCGAAAATGTCGTGCTGGCTCGGGTTGCGCAGATCGGCATCTACGAGCAGCGTTCGCTGTCCCAGTTGCGAAAATACGACGGCAAGGTTCGACACGGCATAACTGCGCCCCTCTCCGCGACGAGGACTGGTTACGGCCAGGGTTTTGCTCCCATCGCCGTGCCAGCGCAGCATCAGCTGACTGCGTATGGCGCGGAACACCTCCATCTGGTGGCTGAACGGCTGATACGCGGCAATCAGTCGAGTGCTGAAATTTCCCTGTCCCGGCTTCAAATAGCGGTAATCGAACTGTTCCGAAATCGCTCGGTTGATGTCTTCTTCGGAAATCAATCCAAGCCGCAGTGCGGCCTCGCCGAAACGCAGCCCGGTTTCTCTCTGGAGATGCAGCACCCGTTCCGCATCGAGCGGCGAGAGCCTGCCCGATTCCCGCAGGATTTGTCCGATCCGGCGTTCGGCGCCGATGGGTTCCGGGTTAATCTTGAGCGCCGGGGTTTGTGTCATAAAAAGATCTCGTTGGGCAATGAGAGATGGGCGTTTCGTCCCTGCCATCGGGGCGACGGCTGGAAGATTTGCGTGCGGCCTTGGCAATCGAAGCCTACCGGTTTCATGGCGGCTTCAGACCGGAGTTTTGGAGAAAGCCAAACGCCATTTCGGATGGCGTAATTTCGCATCGGTCAAAACCCCTAGCACGGGGAGTCCGAGTGTGATGCTCAAGTCTTCCGGGGAGCGCACGCGGCGATCGAGCAATTCCAGCAGCAAAGCGAAGCTGACCGCCAGAATGACGCCTAGAAAAGCCGCTACCGCGACGTTCAGCAGCACTTTCGGCCGCGACGGCCGCAACGGCGGTTTGGCGGGATTCAAGACGGCGACATTGGTTTGGTTGGCCTCGCTTTCGAGGCGCGTCTGATTGAACCGTTGCAAAGCGGCTGTGTAAGACTGCCGGGCATGTTCGACTTCATGGGTCAGTACCGCGAGTTCGTCCCGCTGCTTGTTGAGTTCCAGTACTCGTGCCTTTTGCGCGCCGAGCGCCGTTCTGAGCTCGTTTTCGCGCATGCGCGCGATGTCCACCGCGGTATTCAGGCTGTGAAGGATGGTTTTTGTCTCGGCTGCCAACTTGCGTTTGAGGCTGCCGGCTTCGGCCACGGCTTGCTGATGGATGGGATGGTTGATGTCGTATTTCTCTCCGATTTCGGCAAGTCTGGTCTCGGCTAGCGCCAGTTTCGCCTTCAGATCCTGAACCACGGAATTGGCAAGCACATCCGGTAAGGTTTCCGGCAAGAAGGCGCTGCCTGCCGCTTCCAATTGATTGCGGCGGGAGATCAGATCGTAGGTGTGCGACTGAGCGGCCACCAGCTGCTTGGAGAGCTCTTCCAGCCGGCTGTTTTCTACGTCCCAGTGTTGGTCGAGAGCGACGATGCCCTTTTCCTGCTGGTATTCGGACAGACTGGCCTGGGCTTTCTCCAGGTTTTCCCGCAAACCCTTGATTTGCTGCTCGAACCAAGCGGCATTCTGGCGCGCCGGCTCGGTCTTGAGTTCCAGGTTGGTCGCGATGTAATTTTCCGCGAATGCGTTGGACAGCGCGGCGGCGAGCGTCGGGTCGACATCCGAATAACTTACTTGAATAACGCTGCTCTCCCGCGACGGTTGAACCTCCAGTTTTTTCAGCAACTGATCGGCCAGCCAGTCGCGAATGTCGCCCGTTCCCTTTGCTTCTTGCTCGAACCGTTCCTTCGATTCCGGCAGATCGGCCAGCTTGAGTCGATCGACGACCTTGAGCGCCACGTTATGGCTGCCGATGATGTTGACTTGGGTGGCCATGTAACCCGGCATCAGCTGCGCCGGCACCGCGATGCCGGTAATGGGGTCCACGCCCTTGTAATCGACGACGAGGGTCGACGTGGCGGTATACGCCTTCGGCAGTATCAGGCTTATCGCGAGGACCGTCAGGGCAGCCGCCAGCGGCGTAAGAACGAGCACCCACAGCCGTGCCCATAGAATCTGCAGGAACTGATTCAAATTCATATCTGGTTACCAATCCATGAAATCCATGCCGAGGACGAAGGCATGCCTTTGCTTCCGGGAAGATTCGCTAAAACCATCGTTCGTCCACATAGATCACATCGTCCTTTTCGATCAGTTCATCCAACTCCGCATCGAGCGTCGTCAACTGATCTTCCGAGGATCTCCGCTTGATCGTGATGCTGCGCAGGCTGCCGCGAGGAGTCACGCCTCCGCCCAATGAAATCGCTTGAGCGACGGACATGTTCCGCTCCAAACGGTATGCGCCGGGGCGCTGCACTTCGCCGTGGATGTAAAAAACCGGGGCACGCGGCACGAATATGACGTCTCCGTCTTCGGCGAAAATGTCTTCCGACGCTTTTCCTTCCTCGAGCAGTTCTTTGAGATTCAGCTCTTCGCGGTAGGTTTGCCCATTCCGAGTTCGGGTCACGATGGTCCGATCGTCTCCTTGCGGATTCACGCCTCCCGCCAGCGCGATCAACTGAGTGACCGTGCTCGCGGTATCCAGGGCGAAACGTCCGGGTTTGTTCACGAATCCCAATACGGCCACTTCGTGACTGCGGTATTCCTGCACCGTGATGTTTACCTGGGGATTGCGTACGTAACCTCGTTCTGAAAGAAGGGTTTCGACGCGAGCTTCCGCTTCTCCGACGGATAAACCGCCCAATTCGATTTCCCCGAGGAGCGGAAACGTGATTTTTCCGCTATCCGAGACACGGGTTTCGGTGGCGAGATCCTCGTTGCCGTAAACCGCAATGCGTACGACATCGTTGGGGCCGAGCAAATAATCGGCCTGCGAAGTCGATAGGATCAGCAAACCGATCAAGCCGATAAAAAAATGCGGGCAAATACCGAAGGGTCTGAACATGTTTTAGTGAATAAAGTTCGAAAATAAGGCTGAATCCAAAAGTCCAAATAATGAGAATCTACGCGCGCCCTTATATTCTTCCGATCAGTAAGCGGTGTCCTGTTTGAGAAAGACACCGGCGGTTCTCAAAATAATCCACAGGTCCAGAGACAGCGACCAGTTCCGCAAATAATCGAGATCGAACTCGATTCGGGCTTTCATTTTCTGCAACGTGTCGGTTTCTCCCCGGAAACCATTGACCTGCGCCCATCCGGTAATACCCGGTTTTACCTTGTGACGGATCATGTAACCTTTGATTTGAGTGCGGTACAGTTCGTTATGAGCCACGGCATGCGGACGAGGCCCGACTATACTCATACGCCCCTGCAATACATTGATAAATTGCGGCAATTCGTCCAGAGATGTCTTACGCAGAAATCGGCCGAAACGGGTAATTCGATTATCGGTTTTACTCGCCTGTCGAACGTTATGACCGTCCTCGCAGACCGTCATCGTTCGGAATTTGTAGACTTTGATTTCCTCGCCGTCGAGGCCGTAACGACGCTGCTTGAAAATGACGGGACCGGGCGAACTCAGCTTGACCCCGATGGCTATCGCAAGCATCAATGGGGAAATCAAAATCAGAATGATCGATGCAAAAAGGATATCGACGATACGCTTCATGACCCGGTTGACACCATAAAACGGTGATTCGCAGACAGCCACTACCGGAATGCCGTTTATATTCCCAAATCGTGCTTGAATGAGATCGAAGACAAAAATATCGGGAACGAAGTAAATGGATGCCGTGGTATCTCTGAGTTTATCGAGAAGATCGAAAATCCGCGGCTGAGCCATCATCGGTAACGCGATATAGATGAGGTGAATGGATTTAGTTCGGACGAACTCCGCCACCTCGTTCATCTTTCCCAATAGATTGATGTGGCTCACGCCTAGACGCTCCGGACTCCTGTCGTCGAAGAAACCGGCGAAGCTGATTCCCAAATAAGGCGCGGACTCGAACTGTCTCGCTAATTTAAGGCCGAGCTCGTTTACCCCGACAATGATTGCTCTGCGTTGGGCATCGCCCTGCGAGACCGCCGATTGCAATGCACGACGAGCCAATAGTTGTACCGCAATGAGCACCAACGGCGTGGCGACAAACCAAGTCAACAGAAGCTTTCTCGAAAAGTCGTCCGACATTTTTGCGGCAAAACCCAATATCGCCAGGAAACCGAATAAAAAGGTCCAACGAGCGAAAATATTGCCGAACGAACGCAAGAGACTCGATTTGAAGTCTAGTTCCAGGTCTATTTCGTCAAAAATTAGCGAGGCGATCAAAAATGTTATTACTAATAGCAAAAAGTAATGCTTTTCGATCTTTAATCCATAAAAGTGGATCGTCAAGATAAAACACCCGACGATCACAATTGGATTTAGAAGACTCTTGACTAATAGAACTGAAGGTCGGTCGATTGCCTGCAAGCCTTTTTCTCCTAAGATCAGCGAAATAGGGTAGCTGTCGTAGGGTGACGTTAATGCAGAGAAGAATAAATGGGTTCGGCTTTCTTGTTGCCGCGTATAACCTGCAATCCGATCAAGGTAATTCCGACCAATATCATGAGCCAGGTTTCTGTGTCGGGTGCGGGCGAGGCATAACCAGCGTACATGTCCTCTTTTCGATTTTTCTTGTAGCGGTCGACGGCCATGGCATCAAGAGAAAGCTCTTGCATTCCTTGGAATGTTATTTCAGATTCATTCCAGCCGTTCTTGGATTTTCGGCCCGGTATGTCAAGGGCAAAGCGGATGGCGTTTACGTTGACAGAAGATAGGAGGCGATAGGAGCTTTTGGCTATGCCGAAGAAGGAGGTTTCAGCAAAGCCTGCTTTACCGGAAGGTGGTATATGAGCGCTAGACTTATCGATAGCGTGGTTCCTTTCTTTGTCATGATAAGGCGTGCCGAAAGTTGAAGGATAATCACTGAAGTTCTCCGCAGATGCTCCTTTAAACCAGATGAACAACAGGCAAAAAATTATTCTGTAAGAGACGTTTAGAATCTGTCTTAAGCTCATATAAAACCCCCATGTGATGCGTCTAAAGAAAACAGAACTGGATGCTCGTATTCTTATGAAATCCAATATCGATCAGCTAGGCGAAGCGTAAGTTGGCTTATTATCAGTCCATTATTGGGTTTTAAATGGAGGAATGTTATTCGATATAAATTCAGCGCCGCTGTCGGTGGGCGATAGGGTATTGCCGGAAGGTTCCATGCCGCCAAAATACTCTACGGTTGCAGTCTCCCGGAGCCGGCTCAATTCACGGTTTATCTGCGTTATCCGCCGCTGGTTTGTGAGGAAGGACTCGATCAGGGGAGTGGCCTTATCGTGATCGAGGGGAGCTTCTTTGACCGTCAACAATTGCAACACGAGAAACTCATCTCCTGCCTTGAACGACACGGCATCTCCTTTGTTTAGGCGATCAAATTCGTCTAGTTTCTCCAAGGGTAGATGTTCGGCAGGACGTATTACCGTTTGTAAGGTATGGGGAATATTTTGCTCGTGCAGCCATTTTGACAGGGCGTTGAACCGCACGGGCTGCTTTAGGCGCGAGTCAATAAGCTTGTTGTTTTCAGGCGTTAGGGGGATAGATATTTGCTGGAGTTCGTAGATCTTGCGCTTTTCGAACAGTTGAGGATGGGATTTGTAAAAAGCGCTGATTTCAGCGGGGTCCGGTTTGGCAACCGCTTGAGCAATATGATCGAGGTAGGCCTGCGCGAGAACCTGACGCTCAGCCATCGCTGTAGCAAGCGTGACACGGGGATCACGGTCAAGATGCTTTTCGATCGCTTGTTTTGAAAGAAGTTGTTGGTTTATCAGGCTGTCGATGCTCTTCTCCCAAATGCTTCCGACTTCACTATCGGGGCGCGTGGCCGAACCAGAGAGGAGAACATCGAGCTGACCGACGGAAATGTCATCTCCGTTAACACGGGCCACGATTTGGGTCGTTTTGTCGGACGCGAACTGACTGTCGCATGCACTCAACAACGCCAAAATCGCGTGCGCACTCAGCGGCAGCGATCTCAACCAAATCTTTCTATCCACAATTCTCCGTAAAATCATGAACTCCTAAACTCCTAATCCTGTTTCCAGCGGGGTCGAAATATTTACCGTGTACGAACCATGTAAAGCAAAACCTGGACCATCATCGTTTTTCGGTCCAGTCCTGCGAGGAATGCGGTCTTTGGACCTACGCGCAGAAAGGCCGTGATTACAGCGTATACCGCGGATACCGTCGCTTTGAGCTTCGGGGTTGGGAGTCTGGACACAGCTCTTGAATCGATGGGAAAGGGTTGCGAGGGTATGATGTTTTTGTTTGATTACGCTCAAAAAGAGGTCTTCCGGCAGCGGATTTGTTCCAGTTTCGCTCGTTTTGGAAAGCGTTGAGTCGCTGCAAGACGACATCGCTCGTGAGAGCTGGCTGCAACCGGTCGAATGCGCTTGAATCAACGCGTTTTTCTGTCTAGCGTGCGTCCGAACGCGTTTTCGTCGGGGCAATGGGAGAAATCGTGCCGTCCCTCAAGCGTAAAGGTCATCGGTAGTGTCACAGTTTTGCGACAAGATGGGGCTGTTAATTGGATGCGTATGGCTTCGGCCATCACTGTGAAGGGTTCATGCCTTCGGCGCGAGCGATGCGAGTGTATTTGCGGAAAGTTTTGGTGGGGGCTTGCGACAGAGTTAGCTCCAGGAGTAACCACGACGAACGGGTATTCGATGGAGCCGAGGGTTTAGGTGTTGCCGGACGGCGATAGGACAATGGATAAGTTGTACCTGGAAACGGCAGTTGGAGCTGCGGACCGTGCGTTAGGCCGGTTAGATGGCCTTGCCTGTCCTCAGCCCCGTCGAAGGGCCTGCCCTGAGCTCGGTCGAAGGGGCACGAAGACGGTGGGCGGCGCGGGCGGCTCAGCCGCGAACCGGCCGGCGAGCGTAAGGAAACAGGTCGCGACTAAAGCGACGTTTGCAATTGAAGGAGCAACGCCGCCTCGGTCGGCTTTTGCAAGCGAAACCCAGGGCGCGCTTCGGCGCGACAGCTCTGCCGCTATTCGGGGGTAATCCCGAACGCCTATCGCGCCTCCTTGTTATTAAGTCGTTTCGCCTTTTTCTCCCTCTTGCGGACGGCGAAGGCGTATACCGAGTTCGCGGAGCTGAGCGTCGGTGACCATGGCCGGAGCGTCGATCATCGGGCACCAGGCCGATTGAGTTTTGGGGAAGGCCATGACTTCGCGTATCGATGTCGCGCCGCTCATAAGCATAACCAGCCGGTCCAGACCGAAGGCCAAGCCGCCATGAGGCGGCGCTCCATACCGGAGCGCATTGAGCAGGAAACCGAATTTTTGTTGGGCCTCTTCATCTCCGATCCCGAGCAGCTCAAACGCGGCTTTCTGCATGTCGGTACGGTGGATACGTATGGAGCCACCGCCGATTTCAGTGCCGTTCAGCACCATGTCATAAGCACGGGAGAGCGCCTGGCCGGGATTCGACTGAAGTTCTTCGAGGCTGCATTTGGGGGCGGTAAACGGGTGGTGCAGTGCGAACCAACGGGCTTCCTTTTCATCCCATTCGAACATGGGAAAATCGACCACCCATAGCGGCTTCCAGCCTTTGTCCACGAGTCCGCGGTCTTGGCCTAGCTTCAGGCGCAGGGCGCCTATCGCTTCGTTGACGATTTTGGTTTTGTCGGCGCCGAAGAAAATGATGTCGCCGGTTTCCGCCTCGACTCGATCTAGGATGCCGCGCACGGCTTCCGCAGGAAGGAATTTGACGATCGGCGATTGCAAGCCTTCGACTCCGGCGCTGCGGTCGACGACCTTAATGTAGGCTAGGCCCTTGGCGCCGTATATGGCGACATACTGGGTCAGATCGTCGATCTCCTTGCGGGACAAATTGGCGCCGCCGGGGAGTTTAAGCGCCACGACTCTCCCATCTGGATCCTTGGCGGGACCGGCGAACACTTTGAATTCCGCTTGTGCGACCAAGTCCGCGATATCGACCAATTCGAGCGGGATGCGCAAATCCGGCTTGTCCGAACCGTAGCGTTGCATGGCTTCCGCATAAGTCAACCGGGGGAAGGGATTGGGCAACTCGACGTGCAAAACGTCGGTGAACAGCTGCCGAATCATGTCCTCCATGAGATACATGATCTGGCTTTCGTCCATGAAGGAGGTTTCGATGTCGAGCTGCGTGAACTCCGGCTGGCGATCGGCGCGAAGATCCTCATCCCGGAAGCAGCGTACCACCTGATAATAGCGATCCATGCCGGAAATCATCAGCAGCTGTTTGTACAGCTGCGGAGACTGCGGCAGGGCGAAGAAGTGGTTCGGGTGAGTTCGGCTCGGGACCAGATAATCCCGCGCGCCCTCCGGGGTCGCTTTGGTCAGGAAAGGAGTCTCGATCTCGTAGAACCCGTGATGATCGAGAAATTGTCTTAGAAAGCGTACAACGTCGCGCCGCATCTTCATGCGATGCTGCATCACCGGACGGCGCAAATCGATGTAGCGGAAACGCAGACGGGTTTCCTCGCTGACTTCGATTTCGCTTTCCAACGGAAACGGGGGCGTTTCGGCTTTGTTGAGGATTTCCAACCGCGTAGCCAGAACCTCGATTTTGCCCGTCGGCAAATTCGGGTTTTCCGTGCCGGCGGGGCGGAGGCGAACCGTGCCGTGCACTTTAAGCACGTATTCGCTGCGAACCGTCTCTGCCAGCTTGAAGGCTTCCGCATAATCGGGATCGAATACGACCTGAACAAGGCCTTCTCGGTCGCGGAGATCGATAAATATCACGCCGCCGTGGTCGCGGCGGCGGTGAACCCAGCCACAGAGGTCCACGTCCTGATTCAAATGGCTTTCCGTCAATTCTCCACATCTGTGGCTACGCATTGCTATATCTCTAAATTCGAACGACAAAAACGAAAATATTACGGGTCTGGCTATCGATGTACAAGTTTACGAGGCCGCATCCGCAGTCGACTTTTGGGTTTCCTTCTTGGCCGTCGACGAATCCGATTTACCGTCCGAAGTGTCGCCGGCCAGGTTCTTTTTCTTGTCTTTTCCGCCCTTGAAGTCCGTTTCATACCAGCCACCCCCCTTCAGTCGGAAACCGGCGGCCGATACCAATTTATTCAATTCGAGATCGCCGCATGCGGGGCATTCTTTCAAAGGATCGTCGCTGATTTTCTGGATGGCTTCGAATTCGTGGCCGCACGATTTGCATTGGTATTCATAGATAGGCATGGAAAACTCCTCGTTTGATCTGAAACAGGCGCTTGTAATATGAGGGTTTAGGACGAGTTTTCAAGGACAATGTTCCATGATCCGGGAAACGGCATTTGACCGCTCAGGTGCCCCCAAAAGCCCGATGAATACGGCCGTTTCGCGGATGATAGGCTGTCCGCAAGATTATGGATCAGGCAGGTAACCCGAATAGTCGCTCGATAGCGGTGTTTCCGTGTCCGGCGAGTCGGGATCCGCCGGCTCACCCGCTATGGCATAGGACGCCGAGGCCCATTCGCCTAGATCGATCAATTTGCAGTACTCGCTGCAAAATGGCTTAAACCGATGGGTTTCGCTCCAGGCGACTGGCTTTCGACAACGAGGACATTTAACGATTTTATATGAAAGTGCGTCGGACAAACTCGCTCGTCACAATAAGCAGCAGGTTAACTGGAAAGTAATATCGTCTTGGCATTGGGTCGGCCGTTCAACCGTGTCGGGAATCATGAAGCGCACGGTGAACCGGTGCTTGCCTCCGCTGATTTCCGCAAAATAAGGTTGCGAACGCCTCACGCCTACGCGGAGCAGTTGAAACGGCAGGGTGTGGTCCAGGCTTTTCTGAAAGAAGCCGCCGCTAGCCTGTTCATCGGTCGGTGCGGCGCTGGTCCGTATGAAATTCAGCAAAATATCGATAGCCGAGCGTATGAGACGAAACGGCTCCAACCAACTTTCGAGATCGTGCCGGCGTGTGTGGTCGTCGAGTTTAAGCCAGTAATGAAAGGCCGGTAAATCGAAAGAACAAGTTCCGCCCGGAATGGTGCTGCGCTGAGAGATGCTCTTGAAAAGCTCGTTTTCCATCAGAGAGAGGCCGAGCTTGCCGGGAACCGCATAAAGCTCTTTGCTTAATTTATCGAGCTTCGTCAGGACCTTATCCAGCTTAGCGTGATCGATGTCTTGATTGTGCGCCATTCGCGTCAGCACCGCAGCATGGCGATCCAACTCCTTTAATGTTTCCGACTTCAGATCATTGCGGCTAAAGAGCGTTAGGACATCCAGCAGCGTTGAAATGACTGCCCGACTGTCCCAAATCGAATTGCCGGCCATGAAATGGTCAAGCTGCTGAAAGAGTTGCTCAAGCCTCATGAATACGCGTATGCGCTCATTTAGCGGGAACTCGTAAATAATGGAATCGCTCAAGGCGGGAATTTCGGCAATCGATAGCATAATAAACAATCCGATCCAGGATTTATGAAAGGGTGTCCGTTGGCGGACACCATTTTCGTTTATCCCGGAGATTAGTCAATACTACCTTTTGCGCTTGCTCTTGTGTAAGAATTATTCGGATTACTGCCCACCGAGTGCGAGATAGAGTTGGTGTAATTCTTCGATACGGTCCGATAGAGCAGCTTCATCGACCATGTTCTCGAGCACGTCGTCTGCTGCTTCCAGCCGTTCGGCGCGGCTGGCTTGGGACGCCATGATTTTCTCGATTTCCCTATCGCTCAATCCATCGCGGAGCCTGACGCGCTGCCGTTGCGTTTCTTCTGAACAATCGACGACCAGCAATCTATCCACGAAATGCCTTTGGCCGGTTTCCAGAAGCAGGGGAACGACCACGATACAGTAAGGTGCCGAAAGAGTCGCTATTCGTCGGCCGATCTCGGAATACACCAGGGGATGCAGCAGTGTCTCGATCCAGCGTTTTTCTTCGGGATCGGAAAAGACGAGTTCTCGCAATCTTGCCCGATCGAGACAGCCATCTCTTAGAATCGCAGCCCCGAAGTGCTGCTTGATCGCCTCGAATGCCGGTCGATTCGGTTCGACCAACTCGCGGGCGATGACGTCCGCGTCCAGAATTGGAACGCCCTTGGCGGCGAATAATCTGGCAACCGTGCTTTTACCGCAACCGATTCCGCCGGTCAAACCGATGACAAGCATGGGGGCTCAGCCGGAAATTCCCGCGAAACGCATATAAGCGGCGTTTATGTCATGGCCCCACAGCAGGGCAATCCATCCGGCAATGGCTAAATAAGGGCCGAATGGTATGGGAATGCTGCGGTCGTGCCTGAGAACGGCGATCATGGCTATCCCGATGATGGCCCCGACCAAGGATGAGAGCAGCACTATGGTCGGCAAAAGGCCCCATCCCAACCACGCGCCGAGCATGGCGAGCAGTTTGAAATCGCCGTATCCCATCCCTTCTTTGCCGGTCGCGATCCTGAACAAGTGGTATACCAGCCAAAGGCTTAGATAGCCGAAGATGGCCCCCAGTATACTCGAGGAGCTGTCTGTAAAAATGTTGAACAGGCTAAGAAACAGTCCTGCCCATAGGATAGGTAAGGTAATCGCATCGGGAAGCAGTTGACGATCGAAGTCGATAAAACTCAAGCAAACTAGACTCCAGCTGAGGATCAGTGCCGATGCGGTTTGCCAAGTGAAACCGAAGTGCCAGGCAACGGCGACAGAAATCGCGGCGGTCAGCGCTTCGATGGCCGGGTAGCGAAAGGGGATTGGTATTCGACACCCGGCACATCGTCCTCTAAGCAGTAGGTAACTGACGACCGGGATGTTTTCCCAAGCGCGGATCGGCCGATTGCACTGTGGACAACGTGAACCCGGAACGAGCAAATTGTAGGCCTCGTCCGGCTCCGATTCGGGTTCGAGATCGAGATAGGTTTTACACTCCCGCCGCCAGGTTTTTTCCAGCATTATCGGCAAGCGGTGAATGACTACGTTCAGGAAACTGCCGACCACGAGCCCCAGAACGCCGATGACGGTCAAGAACAAAGCTGGATTTTCGGCCAATAACTGGATGAGTGGCGCCACCTCGGAATTTCCTCGATCAGACGACTGAGCCGAGCTTGAATATCGGCAAGTACATGGCGACCACCAAACCGCCGACAACGACGCCCAGGAACGCCATGATCATGGGCTCAAGAAGGCTGCTGAGCGAATCGACGGCGTTGTCCACTTCCTCCTCGTAGAAGTCCGCCACTTTGGCGAGCATGCTGTCCAAAGAGCCGGATTCCTCTCCGATTGCGACCATTTGTATGACCATGTTGGGAAACAGGTTTGCCTGTCGCATGCTCAGTTGAAGCTGATGTCCGGTGGCGACTTCGTCTCGCATCCGAAGGACGGCATTGGAATAAATGATATTACCGGTAGCACCTGCCACGGACTTCAGTGCCTCGACCAAGGGGACGCCGGCTGCCGACATGGTGGCCAAGGTCCGGGCGAAACGGGAAATCGCCGCCTTATGCAGAATGGTGCCGATCGCCGGTATGTGCAGGGAAAATCTATCGAGGGCCTGATTGAACGCGGCCGAGCGCTGTTTGAGCTTCACGAACACAAAGCCGACGGCAACGAGAACTCCCAATACGATATACCACGATGCCTGTAGAAACCGGGACATCTCGATGACCATTTGAGTAAATGCCGGGAGGTCCGCGCCAAAACCCTTGAACAATTCCTCGAACGTCGGTACCACGAAGATCAGCAGGATGGCCGTTACGATACAGGCAACCACGATGACGGCTGTGGGATAAGTCAAGGCTTTTTTGATCTTGGCCTTCAGCGATTCGGTTTTTTCCTTGTATTCCGCTATCTTGTGCAGCAGCGTTTCGAGAACGCCGGCTTGCTCGCCGGCATGCACAAGGCTGCAGAATAGCTCGTCAAAATAAATCGGATGCTTTCCCAAGGCTTCGGCAAGCGGACTGCCTCCTTCGACGTCGGCCTTGATGCCCATGATCAGTTCCTGCATGCTTGGATTCTCGTGGCCACGCCCGACAATGTCAAAGGCTTGAACCAGCGGTACCCCTGCACTCATCATCGTCGCGAGCTGTCGGCTGAATACGGCGATGTCTTTGGTCGTGATTTTCTTCTTTCGCGCACTGAAGAGCGGTTTGGGCTTTTTCTTGATCTTGATGACTTTGATGCCCTGGCGTCGGAGTTCGGCCTTGGCCGTAGTTTCTGTGCGCGCGGACAGTTCCCCTTTGATTCGCCCGCCGGTACGGTCGGCGCCTTCCCAAATAAACAGAACGAGTTCTTCTTTTGCCATAAGACTTAATCTCGCGTGACGCGGTCGATTTCTTCCAGACTGGTAATGCCCGACTTGATTTTTCGAAGCCCCGATTCCCTCAGGTCCGCCACACCCTCCGCTTTCGCTTGTTCGCCGAGCTGAAGGACGTTCCCGCCCTCCAGAATGATGCGGTTGATGGATTCGGAAATGGGCATGACCTGATAAATGCCGACGCGGCCCTTGTATCCCTTTACGCATTTATCGCAGCCGACCGGTCCGAAAACCGTAAAACTGCCCAGCTCTTCTTCTCGAAACCCGGCCTCCAGCAAAACCTCCGGAGGGAGGTCCTCTTCCTTCTTGCAATGCTCGCAAAGCCGCCTGGCCAGCCGTTGCGCCATGATGAGCAACACCGAGGAAGCGATGTTGAATGCAGGGATGCCCATTTGCATCAAGCGGTTGAGCGTTTGGGGCGCGTCGTTGGTGTGCAGGGTGGAAAGCACCAAGTGGCCGGTTTGTGCGGCTTTGACCGCAATCTCGGCCGTTTCGAGGTCGCGAATTTCGCCTACCATGATGACGTCCGGGTCCTGCCGCAGGAATGCCCGGAGCGCCTCGGCAAAAGTCAGGCCGGTTTTGACGTTGACATTGACCTGATTGATGCCGGGCACGGTGATTTCCACCGGATCCTCTGCCGTCGAGATATTGCGGTCGGCCGTATTCAGGATATTGAGCCCGGTGTAGAGACTGACCGTTTTACCGCTCCCGGTGGGCCCCGTAACCAGAATCATCCCATAGGGCTTATTGATGGCGCTCAGGAAGTTTTGCTGCTGCTCCGGTTCGAAGCCGAGCTTTTCGATTCCGATTTGGGCCGCGGTCGGATCGAGGATACGGAGTACGATTTTTTCGCCGAATAGCGTCGGACAGGTATTGACGCGGAAATCGATGGCGCGAGTCCTGGACAATGCCATCTTGATGCGGCCGTCCTGAGGGATGCGCCGCTCGGCGATGTCCATTCGCGACATGACCTTCAGGCGCGCCGCGACCCGCCCTGAGAGGTTGACCGGAAGGCTTGTGACCTCGTGGAGCATGCCGTCGTGACGAAAGCGGACGCGGAAGTTTTTTTCGTAAGGCTCGAAATGGATATCGGAAGCGCCTTTCTTGATGGCGTCGAGGAGAAACTTGTTGACTAATCGGACAATCGGGGCGTCATCGATATCCGAGGATTCGCCTTCGGAGGGCTGATCGATTTCATCGCCGCCGGTAATCCGGAGATTGTCGAGATCGGCATCCACCAAGTCTTTGAACGAGATGTCGGCTGCTTCCAGGGCCTGGTCGATCATCCGCGTCAGTTTGTCTTCCTCTACGATGACGCTTTCGGTGCTGGACCGGGTGTGAAATTTGATCTCGTCCAGAGCTTGGAGATTGGTGGGATCGGCGAGCCCGAGATACAGGCGGTTCCCGCGCTTGAACAGCGGCAGGACATGGTGCTGGCGGATCAGCTTCTCGCTGACGGCCCTGGTCGGCATCATGTCCGGAGATATCGCATCCAGGTCGAATAGAGGAATTCCGTATTCTTTGGATGCTACGCATGCAATGGATAGGCTATCGAGAATCTTGTTGCCGACCAGATAGCTTACGAAATGGGTTTTTTTTTGAAGAGCGCTGTCGAGATGAAGATGTGCATCGGATTCCGTCAACAGCCCTTCCTTGACCAGGCTTTTGGCCAGTCCGCTGAGTTGCAATTTCGTCGCCGTGATTGCCATGAGATTTAATGCTACGGACAGCTATGCATCGCATTGTTGGAAAGCCTCGATAATATTAGTCGATGCATGGGCTTTATCCAGTTTGCTCGGACGGAGCCGCTTGATGGTGAGGATCAGCGCGCTTGAAGAAGCTTCAAGGCAATATTGGCCTGCATGGTCAACTGACGGAAACTGTCGAAAACCTCACGGGTAATCGGTTCTTTGCTGAACGCGCGGTCGGCATAGAAGAGTCCTATGACCCGCTTGTCGTAGCTGACCGGGGAGAGGCAGCAGTCGTGCTGGCCGAACTGCGCAATGACCTCTCCGGTAAGTAACCGCTGTGTTTCGGTGTCGGCACCGCGAGCCCAAAAATACTCGTTCTTCTCCAGCACGTTCGAAAAAATGTTGGGCGACGAACCGGCAATGCCGATTTGCAGTTGTCCGCGCGATTCAACCGACGGCCAGCCGAGCGCGAACTTTTCCTTGAGACGTTTGCGATCGGGCGTCAACAGCGCGAAAAGGACCCGATCCATGCCTAAAGCCCGATAAATTCCCTCCATGATCATTTCGAGAACCAGGTTCACGTTGAACTCGCCGCACAAGAGATTGGTCACGTCCTGCATGATTTGTATCAGGCTGGTGTCGTCCCGCGGTGTGAGATCATCGGTCTGACGCTGTTTGGCCGTTGATTCACGATCTATGCCGGGGATATATGCTGTAACTTGATGGGCCCCGGATTGTTTGGCGAGTTTTACCGCACTTTCCGCGTTATCCTGCAATAGCGTAAGCAAATGGCGTTCCGGCTTTCCCGTCAGCTCAGCCATTCGGTAAATGCAGCGCCTGATTTCTTCGGTGTTCCACCCGTGAGGTGAATTTCTGGCGATTTGATAACCGAGCTTGACGTACTCCGTGCGGGGTGAGTTGCCGGAAAATGCCTCTTCGATCAACCCGCCAAGTCCCCACGTTTTGCTCAGCGAGGCGCCAAGATGGATAAGTTGAAATCCTAAAACGGCTTTTTCGGCTTTTTCGGCAGGTATTTTTTGCTGTTCCGTCAGTACCTGAATTTTTTCCCCGGTATCGTGTTCGAAGCACCAAAAGCCGATGTGGCCGATGTTGTGCAGCAGGGCAGCGACAAATACTTCCTCTGGTCGTGGATCGTTAAGCAAGATCGCGAGTGATTTCGCCTGTACTGCGCTGTGCAAGGCACAGGCGATTTCCCGGTTTACTTGGTGTTTGCGTTGTTTGGACAGAACCGTTTCGATGAACGAGCAGGCTAGTGCCAGTTCGCGGATGACATTGAGTCCCAGCAACACGATAGCCCGTGTAACGGTTGCCAGACGGATGCTGCTGGGGTTGTAGTGAGGACTGCTGGCGAACTTCAGCAGCCTGGCCGTGAGCCCCGGGTCTTCGAGAATGATCTTCGAAAGTTCGGATACTCCCGAACGTTTATCCTCGATGACTTGATTAAGACGCTGCGCGGTACGGGAAAAAATAGGCATTTCCTTGTCGCGCAGACAGTTGGTCCAATCCTCCAGAGTTGTCGGGCTTTCTCTTACGTTGGCCGCCGACGTTTCGCTGACTGACGCCTTTGCACCGTCTTCAGGTGTTTCTGCGGCCGGATCATCGCGCATGACGACAGGTACCCCTATAAAGCACGGATTTTTTCCGCCTGCGCCTGCAACTCCACGAGGCTAACGCGAATCTCTTGAAGGCGCGCTTGCTCCTTGGCGACGACTTGAGGGGGGGCTTTCTCGAGAAAGCCGGTGTCATTCAGCTTGCCCTCGATACGCGGCAGGTCTTTGGACAAACGCTGGATCTCCTTTTCCAGCCGCGCCAGTTCGGCATCCTTGTCGATCAATCCTTTCATGGGAATCAGAACTTTCATCTCGCCGACCAGCGCGGTGGCGGATTCCGGAGCCGCTTCGGATTCCGAAAGCCAGGTTACGGTTTCGACGCGGGCCAGCTTTACGATGAACTCTTGGTTGCGGCTCAGCCAAATCCGATCCTGTTCGGAGCCATTCTGAAACATGATCGGCAGAGGCTTGCCGGGCGCGATGTTCATTTCGCCGCGGATGCGCCGAACGCCCAGAATGATATTCATGACCCATTCCATCTCGGCGATGGATTCCGGATCGATCCAGCCTTCGTCGACCTCGGGATAGGCTTGCAGCATGATGCTCGTGCCTTTCCTGCCGGCCAGAGGAGCGACGCGCTGCCAGATTTGTTCGGTGATGAAAGGCATCAGCGGATGAGCCAGGCGTAGAATGGTTTCGAGTACATGGACCAGCGTCTGGCGCGTTCCTAAAACATACTCGATCGGAGTCGATCCGTGGCTGTCAGGGGATTCCGCGCCGTAAAGCGTGGGCTTGGACAGTTCCAGGTACCAATCGCAGTACTCGTTCCAAACGAATTCATAAATCGCTTGGGCCGCCAGGTCGAAGCGATAATTCTCGATGGCGTTGCTGGCCTCTCGTATCGTCAGCTGCAATCGGCTTCGAATCCATCGGTCGGCCAAGGTGAACTTAACGTTGGCATTATCCAGTCCGCAGTCCTTGCCCTCGGTGTTCATCAGCACGTAGCGCGCCGCGTTCCACAGCTTGTTGCAGAAATTGCGGTAGCCCTCGACCCGGCCCATGTCGAATTTGATGTCGCGCCCGGTGGAGGCCAGGGAGGCGAAGGTGAAGCGTAGGGCGTCGCAGCCGTACGCGGCGATGCCTTGCGGGAACTCCTTGCGGGTCCGCGTTTCGATTTTCTGAGCCATTTGCGGTTGCATGAGGCCGCTGGTGCGCTTCTGCACCAAATCCTCCAGGCTGATGCCGTCGATGATGTCCAGGGGATCCAGCACGTTGCCCTTGGATTTCGACATTTTCTGGCCTTCCGCATCGCGCACCAGACCGTGCACGTAAACCGTCCTGAACGGCACTTGCGGGCTGCCGTCCGGGTGTTTCATGAAGTGCATGGTCATCATGACCATGCGCGCCACCCAGAAGAAAATGATGTCGAAGCCGGTCACCAGTACGTCGGTGGGATGGAAGGTCTTCAATTCCGGCGTCTGGTCCGGCCAGCCCAGAGTCGAGAACGTCCAAAGGGCGGAGGAGAACCAGGTGTCGAGTACATCCTCGTCCTGGCGCAGTTTCAGGCCGGCGTCCAGGCTGTACTTGGAGCGCACTTCGGCCTCGTTGCGGCCTACGTAGACGTTGCCGTGGTCGTCGTACCAGGCCGGGATGCGGTGACCCCACCACAATTGCCGGGAGATGCACCAGTCCTGAATGTCGCGCATCCAGGAGAAATAAAGATTTTCGTACTGCTGGGGCACGAAGCGAATGCGGCCGTCTTCCACCGCTTCGATGGCGGGTTTCGCCAGTTCCTTGGCGCTGACGTACCACTGATCGGTGAGCCACGGCTCGACGACTACACCGGAACGGTCGCCGCGCGGCACTTTCAGCGTGTGCGGCTCGATTTTCTCCAATAGCCCTGATCGGTCGAATTCGTCCACGACTCGCTTGCGCGCTTCGAAGCGGTCCAGGCCGGCATAAGCTTCCGGAGCTTTTTCCCCGTGCGCGCCGGCATAACCCTCGAAGGTGAGCACGGTGAATTCGTGCAGGATTCGGGCATCCTTGTCCAGTACGTTGATCAGCGGCAGGTTGTGGCGTTTGCCTACATCGTAGTCGTTGAAGTCGTGAGCCGGCGTGATTTTCACGCAGCCGGTGCCGAACGCGGGGTCGACGTATTCGTCGGCGACGATGGGGATTTCCCGGTTCGTAATGGGCAGCCTGACAGTCTTGCCCACCAGGTGCTTATAACGCTCGTCCTCTGGGTGCACCGCCACGGCGGTATCGCCCAGCATGGTTTCCGGACGGGTGGTGGCGACGACGAGATGGCCCGAGCCGTCCGCCAGCGGGTAGCGGAAATGCCATAGGCTGCCTCTTTCCTCCTCGCTCTGCACTTCCAGGTCGGAGATGGCGGTATGCAGCTTGGGGTCCCAATTCACCAGGCGCTTGCCGCGGTAAATCAATCCGTCGTCGTAGAGGCGCACGAAGGCTTCCTGCACGGCGCGGGAAAGTCCCTCGTCCATGGTGAAGCGCTCCCGGCTCCAGTCGACCGACGAGCCTAGCCGGCGCAATTGCCGGGTAATGGTTCCGCCGGATTCGGCCTTCCATTCCCAAACCTTTTCGAGGAACTTCTCGCGGCCTAAGTCGTGGCGAGTGAGGTTCTGAGCCGCCAATTGCCGTTCCACCACCATTTGCGTGGCGATGCCGGCGTGGTCGGTGCCGACCTGCCAGAGGGTGTTGTAGCCTTGCATGCGATGGTAGCGGATCAAGGCGTCCATGATGGTGTTGTTGAATCCGTGGCCCATGTGCAGACTGCCCGTCACGTTCGGCGGCGGAATCATGATGCAGTACGGCGTTCCGTTCCCGCTGGGCGCGAAATATCCGCTTTCCTCCCAGAATTTGTACCATCGCGATTCTATGGAATGAGGCTCGTAGGTTTTATCCATGACGTGTTCTGTTGTTTAGGGATGGCCAATCGCGGGATTGGCGCAAGACGATCGATCTCGAATTATATTGAAAACTTAGCTGATCGAGGCTTCAGTCGGAGCTATCCAAGCGATGCGTCTGAATGGTATGGCCTTGATCCGTATAGAACCGGTATCGACGGCGTCCTGCCTGTTTTACCGTTTCGTCCTGGTCGACAAGTTCGACCAGACGCTCGAATCGGTCGAGATCGGGCGGTATTTCGGCACTCAAATTGATCAGTACGTTCTTGGCAGCCTGCGGTGAGCTCCGGTGTCCGATGAGCACCGGCGTTTCGGCTTGGGCTGCGGAGGCATCGAGCCGTTCGTGGGCGACGAAACTGCCTTGCCGGAATGTCCATAGCAAATCGTCTAGCACCCGTTCTTCCTCTTCCGAAGCGGCATAAACGAAAACCGTCAGGTCTTGCTTGATGGCCTTCTCGGTAAGACGGCAGGCCATCAAGCGGCGGCTGTGAGCATCTCCGGTGGGCAGCACGTAGAAATCGATCCGGGTCATCGCGCTTGGTCGATCAGATACTGCACCAGCAGCGGCACAGGGCGTCCGGTCGCGCCTTTTTCATTGCCGGTTCTCCAGGCGGTTCCGGCGATGTCGACGTGAGCCCACGGATAGTCCTTGGCGAAGCGGGACAGGAAACAGCCGGCCGTGATCGTGCCGCCGTCGGGGCCGCCGATATTCGCGAGATCGGCGAACTTGGATTTGAGCTGCTCCTGATATTCATCCCAGAGCGGCAGGCGCCATACCCGGTCCCAGGCTTTTTCGCCGGCTTCCGTCAGCGCTTGGGCTAGACCTTCGTTATTGCTCATCAAGCCGCTCGGATGACGGCCCAAAGCGACGATGCAGGCTCCGGTCAAGGTCGCGACGTCGATCACGGCGGCCGGCTCGTATTTCTTGGCGTAGGTTAGCGCGTCGCACAGCAGCAAACGGCCTTCGGCATCGGTATTCAGGATTTCGACGGTAAGGCCGGACATGCTGGTGACGATGTCGCCCGGCTTATTGGCTTTGCCGTCCGGGAGGTTTTCGGAAGCCGGGATCAATCCCACCACATTGAGCGGCAATTCGAGCTCGGCTATCGCCGAGAGCGCGCCGATCACGCTCGCGCCGCCGCACATGTCGTATTTCATTTCATCCATGTTGGCGGCCGGTTTCAGCGAAATGCCGCCGGCGTCGAAAGTGAGTCCCTTGCCGATCAGAACGAAAGGCTTGGCTTTCGACGAAGCGCCGGAATATTCCATGACGATGAGCCTGGCAGGCTGCTCGCTGCCTTTGGAGACGGACAGAAAGGCACCCATGCTCAAAGCTTCGAGATCGGACTCGTCGAATATTCGCACCTTGATTTTCCGGCTTCTCCCGATTTGCTCGGCTTGTTCCGCCAGATAGGTCGGCGTGCAGATGTTGCCGGGCAGATTGGCCAGATCCCTCGCGATGTTCATGCCGTTGGCGATGGCCAAGCCTTGTCTGATGCCCAGTTTGGCTTCGGCCGATTGATCCTCGCTGTCGAGCAGGAATTGGAGTTTGGATAGGCGTTGCGGCTTATCGTCCGCCTCTTTTTTCAAGCGCGTGAATTTGTATAGGTTTCCTTCCAATACCTCCACGGCTTGCCGGATTTTCCAAGCCAGATCGTACCCTTCGACCTCGGCTTCGTGGAGAAGGCTCACGGCAAGTTTTGCCCCCGAATCTTTCAGCGATTTCGCCGCTGCGGCCAAAACCTTGCGGTAGGCGGCGGGGGCCAATTCTCCCTTCTTGCCGAGACCGACGAGCAAAATACGTTCTATGTCGCTTTCGGGGATATGGTTTATCAATAGAACGTCGCCGACTTTTCCTTCGACGTCGTCGCGCTTGAGGAGCCTGGAGATCAAGCCTCCCAAGTGTTCGTCCAACCCGCTGCCTGCGGCGGTCAGTTTTCGTTTCTGGTGGAAGCCTAGAACTGCGCAGTTGGCGCTAAGCTTGATGAGCGATTCACATTTTGCCGAATAGTCCATGGTAGAATTTGTGGCTTGTTGCTTAAGGGATGGATTGTCGTAATTGACCGCAATTTTCAAGGGAGGGCCTCGAATCGTTAAAGCTTATTATGAAACCCCACCCTTTTAAACCGCTTCAATGGAGACGCCCTCCGATCATCTCGGTGCTCGACCGGATGGTGGCGGCGGAACTCGCCAAGACCTTAGGGGCCGTTCTCGGCGTTTTGGTCACGATCATCGTCAGCCGCAAATTTCTGAGTATTCTCGCCAAAGCCATCGAAGGCGAATTGTCAGGCGAAACCATATTTCAACTGCTCGGGCTCAAAATCCTGTCGGCAACCGCCCAGTTGCTTCCGGCTTCATTGTTCATGGCAACCTTGACTGTGTTGGGGCGCATGTATCGGGACCAGGAGATGTCGGTGCTGGCATCGAGCGGGGTGGGGTTGAGCCGCATTTATCGGGCGATGAGCTGGATGGTGTTGCCGGTGACTCTCATTGCCGCCGTATTGGCGCTGCAGGTCATGCCGTGGTCCGAGCGACAGGCCCAGGCGCTTATGAAGAAGGACGAGAAAAGTGCCGACATACGCGGTATAAAACCGGGACGTTTCAACGAATTCAGCCAGGGCGACGTCGTGTTGTATGCGGAGGAGTTGAACGAAGACAACTCCATGCACAAGATCTTCGTGCAAAGCCGGCAGCGGGACAAAACCGGCGTAGTGATCGCCGAGAGCGGCCATCTAAGAAGAAACGAGTTGAACGAGCATTTCGTCGTTTTGCAGCAAGGCCGCCGTTATCAAGGAATACCCGGACGAGCTGATTTTATTATCAGCGAGTTTGAGGAATACGCGGTGCGCATCGATGGTCCAGAGGGTGAGACGGCATCGCTCAAGCGCGAAGCGTCGGATAGCATGGTGCTGTGGTATTCGCATACGCCACGGGAGTTGGCGGAGCTGCAGAAACGTTTGGCAGTGCCGTTCGGCGTGCTCTTTCTGAGCTTTTTGGCCGTTCCGCTCGCGAAAATCGCGCCGCGTAGCGGTGTCTACGGGAACGTGTTTACGGCCTTTCTGATTTATATCGTTTACGAGAATGCTCAAAAGATTACTCAGGGTCTTCTGATGACCGAGAAGATACCGCTTTGGCTGAGCTATTCCGGCGTTTATTTCTTTTTGCTCATCATTACCGGGGTCTTGTTCATTCGAAATCTCGGCTTTAGCTGGATCGTTCAGGTAGCCAGGGAAAAGGTCGGGTTATGAGAACGCTGAGCCGATATATTGCAGGAGAAGTGGTCAAGGGATCGCTGATCGCCGTGTTGATATTGTTAGCGCTCCTCAATTTTTTCACCTTTGCGGATGAATTGGGCGATCTGGGGCAGGGGAATTACGGCCTGGCGAGTATCGTTCAGTATCTGATCCTGACCTCGCCTCGCAATTTTTACGAGCTGATGCCTTCCGCGGCATTGGTCGGAAGCCTGGTAACCTTGGGAGCCTTGGCCAACAATCGGGAGCTGGTGGCCATGCAGGCCGCTGGAGCCTCACGTCTGCACATCATCGGGGCAGTGCTGGCGGGGGGCATGATGCTGGTTTTCATTTCGCTCGGGATCGGCGAATACATCGCTCCGGTAGCGGAGCGCGCGGCGCATACGCTTAAGGCGACCGCATTGCAAAAGCAGATCGCATCGAGAACGAAGTATGGATTTTGGGTGCGGGACGGTGATGTATTCATCAATATCCGCCAAATCGAACGGCCCGAAAACTTGGGCGATATCAATATCTTCAAACTGGATGGGACAGAGAAACTCCATTCGGCCACGCATGCCGACAAAGCCGTTTACGATGGGAAGCAGTGGCGATTGGATAATATTTTCGAGAGCCAATTTCTAGCCGACGGAATCGTCACCGAGCAAAAGGCGTATGCTGATTGGTCTTCGGTGCTAGCACCGAATCTGCTGAATGCGTTCGTGATCAGTCCGGAAAACCTATCGGCTTACGAACTGGCGAGATACATCCGGTATCTGAAGGAGAACGAACAGCAATCGGCGTTCGTCGAACTGGCATTCTGGGGAAGAATCGTGAACCCGGCGGTTACTCTGGTCATGCTGCTCGTAGCCGCCCCTTTTGTACTGCCGGTGCGGCGAGAAGTCGGCACGGGGCAGCGTATCGTGGTAGGCGTCGTCATCGGGTTGGGTTTTTATTTGTTTGACCGCACTTTCGGTCACTTGGGGCTGATTTATGAGATGAATCCGATATTTGCGGCTTTCTTTCCGACAGTGCTGGCGCTCACGGGTGCTTTGGTCGCGATTTTCCGGCTTCGCCTAACTTAGATTGGAGATGTGGGTTAGATAAAGGGCAAGAAGTCGCGGCCGCTTCCGTCGGCATCGATTAAGCCCACAGCGAAACCAGAGTGTAAGCTATCGAGGGCGATTCGAATAACCCGTTCCAGACCTTCCACCAGGGAATAGTGCTTCAAATCGGCGACTGTCACCCAGCGGGCGTCCGAAACATCGGTGGCGGGCTTTGGTGTGAAGCTCTCCGGATCTTTCAACGTTGCGACAAAATCGACGATGACATAATGAAACTCGCCGATCATCCGCTCGACCAGAGCAATTACGGGGCCCAGCTCTGCCTCGATCCCGGTTTCTTCCAGTATCTCGCGCCGGCAGCATTGGACGAGCGTCTCGCCGGGTTCCTGTTTACCGCCCGGAATCGACCACAGTCCCAAGGCGGGTTGTTTTCCTCTGCGGATCAGAAGAACTCGCTCGGATGCATCAAAAACGACAGCACCAACGCCGACGGCCGATTGAGGTGGTCCGCACCTTGTAGAGGTGATGTCCGGCTCCGGAGGCGTCATTCTAGCGGTAATGCGCTAAAGTCCGCGTCCGAGGCGTTGGCGAACCGGCGAGTAGAGCCGGTGCGTATCGATTAGGCGGATTCATTGTGCGATACGGGCTCATTCGGTAGAGGAGAAGTTTATGCGGGCTCCCGCCATCGAGGTTCGTGGTCTTAACAAGCGCTTTGGCTCGGTGACGGCTGTGGACGGAATTTCTTTCGCGGTACCGGAAGCAAGCACTTGTGCCTTACTCGGCGGCAATGGAGCAGGAAAGACGACCACTCTGGCGATGTTGTTGGGACTCTTGTTGCCATCTTCTGGGAGTATTCGGATCATGGGCGTGGATATGATCAAGAATCGGTATCCCGCGCTGTCCCGCATGAATTTTACCTCTCCCTACGTCGATTTGCCGCATCGGCTTACGGTGAAACAGAATCTCGACGTTTATGCCCGTCTCTACGGCGTTCGGCATCGAGCCGCGTGCTTGCGGTCTCTTGCGGAGCGTTTCGATCTAGAAGCATTGATGAACCGCGCCTACGGTTCCCTTTCGGCCGGGCAGCGTACCCGCGTCGCCTTAGCCAAAGCGCTCTTGAACGAGCCCGAAGTGTTGCTGATGGACGAGCCGACTGCTTCCCTGGACCCGGCTTCGGCGGATACGGTCCGAACCTTGCTGAAAGCCTATCAGGAAAAATCCGGGGCCACAGTTCTGCTCGCTTCCCATAATATGCAGGAGGTGGAGCGGCTATGCGATAACGTCTTGATTCTCAAGCAAGGGCGTATCGTAGATCGGGATACGCCCGCGATGCTGGTGCAGAAATACGGACGAGACAGTCTGGAGCAGGTTTTCATCGATATCGCGCGCGACCAAGATCGCCAGTCCGCTTAGTGTAGCGTGTATACATGTATATGAGCTTGCAACGTGTTTTCGCCTTGGTCATGCGCTATCTGTATTTGATGCGCAGCTCCTGGCCTCGGTTGATCGAGCTCATTTATTGGCCGACCATGCAGATGATTTTGTGGGGGTTTATCAACCAATTCTTCGTCGGCCACAGTGAATGGGTGGCCCAGGCTGCGGGATTGTTGATAGGCGCCGTTCTACTCTGGGATGTGTTGTTTCGTGCCCAATTAGGTGTTTCCGTAGTCTTTTTCGAAGAGATGTATTCCCGAAACCTCGGGCATTTGTTCGTCAGTCCGTTGCGTCCTTACGAATTGGTCATGGCCTTGTTGACGGTCAGTTTTTTGAGAACCTCTATCGGCGTCGGGGCGGCAGCGGGTCTGGCGGTCGTTCTGTATCGGTACTCGATTTTCGATATGGGGCTTCCGCTCGTGGCGTTTTTTGCAAACCTGCTCGTCATGGGATGGGCTATCGGGTTGATGGTGGTCGCGCTCGTATTGCGTTACGGACTAGGAGCGGAAAGTCTGGCTTGGGCCGTGATTTTTGCAGTTGCGCCGCTCAGCGGGATTTATTATCCAATTTCCGTGCTTCCCGATTGGCTGCAAAAAATTGCTTTGCTGTTACCCTCCAGCCATGTCTTCGAAGGTATGCGTGCCGTTGTGCGAGATCATGTTTTTTCTCTCGATTCGTTTTGGATGGCCGTTCTGTTGAACCTGATTTACCTCTTGATCGGTTTCGCTCTTTATCTTTTCGCCTTTCATGTCGCCCGTAAACGCGGCCTATTGTTGCAAATGGGGGAATGAGTGGGCTGTCGCGATAGCCTGGAACCGTCCTAAGTACCTGAAGCTCCATTTTTCCGGAGCGACCGCAAACAATGAACAAAGTCAACGTCCTGTTTTGTTGTATGGCTAATATATGCCGGTCTCCGATGGCCGAGGGAGCCCTAAGAGAACTGGTGAAGAATGCCGGTTACACGGACAAGATATTCATAGACTCGGCCGGAACCCATGCTCACTATTTGGGGCGCCCACCCGATCCGCGAGCTCAGCGAGCCATGTTGGAGCGGAGGATCGATATCAGCGGTTTACGCTCAAGGAGGATTTTGCTCGCGGATTTTCAGAGATTCCACCACATTTTGGTGATGGATGCAGAAAATTACGACGCGCTGCGGTTTATTTGTCCGAGAGCCCACATCCACAAGATTCGGTATCTTCTAGACTTTGCGCCTCAGTTCAAGACACGTGATGTTCCCGACCCATATCATGGGGAAGAAATCGTTTTTTACCGGGTGCGAGAGATGATAGAACGGGCAGCGGAGGGAGTATTCGCGTACTTACACGAGTCTTTGAACGACAACAAAGTTACGTAAAACGAGAGGGTTGAAAGCCTAATTCGTGTCAAGCCCCTAAAAAGTCAAGGCTACAATCTTGAACATCATTATTAACGCTCATAGAATAGTGTCCCGTTGCGTGGTAATCGGCTCTAGCGCGGGTTTCCACCAGCGGGCGTAACCGAGTTACGTCGTCATGGACGCTCTTGATGTCAGGGAGCGTTGTGTCACAAACCAAAGAGTTTTGTTGAGGTAAGAAAGATGGAACAAGAAAAAGACAATTTCTGGCTCTACATCGGCGGTATCATCATAGCGACTGTTGTCGGCGTTTTCCTGTTGAAGAGCAGGGAAATGGAAAGCGTGCCCGCCAAGGCCTATGAGGAAACAAGGGCACAAATCGAGAAACAGATCGAGAACGCAAAACCCTAGGAAATTTTGCCGCTGAAGCAGGAGCCAATACCTGCAAGGCAAGCGCTAAAACCGGAGGAAAAAATAACGGCTCGGAGGAGCATCTGATCGCTAAGCTTTGTTGCGTAAGGAGGTTGAGAAAATCAGCCGTAGTTGCGGCCTAGCCCTCACCGGACTTATGCAACAAAGCTTCTTTTGGCCATTTTCAAACCCGTCTACTTAATCTCTCGTCGCGTACAATACGTTGCGCGCGGGGCGTTGTCGGTCAACTCCAAATCAGCTTTGTGTCGGACGGCTAGCAGCAGCGCCCATGATCGCGGACCCACTCAGCCAGTTTTTCTGCCTTATGCTCTGTAAGCTGCTCCCAAGAAAAACGCCATTGCCAATTGTCGGCGATCGTTCCGGGCGTATTCATGCGATGTCCATGACCCAATTCCAGGACATCCTGCATCGGTATTACCGCTAATCTCGCCACAGACGCGAGCGCGCATCGAACGAGGCTTTGCGGCATTCCCACTTTGTTATCCCCGCAATGATCAAGTAGGTATTCGGAAACACGATGACGCTGTTCCTCCGACAAGTTTTCGTACCAGGATAACGTCGTGTCGTTATCGTGAGTCCCCGTGTAGACCACGTTGTTCTCGGTGTGGTTATGGGGCAGATAAGGATTATCGTCGCCCCCGTCAAAGGCGAATTGCAGTATCAGCATGCCCGGAATATCAAACCGGTTGCGAAGCGCTTCCACCTCGGGTGTGATAATGCCCAGGTTCTCTGCAACCAAGGGTAAGCCCGAGCCGTTGAGCGTGGCGAATACCGTTTCCAGCAGGGCGTCGCCCGGAGCCTTCACCCAGCGGCCGTGAATCGCCGTTTCGGATTCGGCCGGTATCTCCCAGTATGCTTCGAAACCTCGGAAGTGGTCGATGCGTACCCAGTCGTAAAGCGCCAACTGACTCCGGAATCGATCCAGCCACCAGCGGAAGCCGGTCGCTTTCATGTGCTCCCAGTTATAGTGAGGATTTCCCCAGCGTTGGCCGGTAGCCGAAAAATAGTCGGGCGGCACTCCGGCCACGACGCGGGCATAACCGGTCTCGGTCAAATCGAAACATTCTCGACAGGCCCACACCTCGGCGCTGTCGCCGGCGACGAATATCGGCATGTCGCCGAACAACATGACTCCTCTCCGCTTGGCATAGCGTCTTAACTCCGTCCATTGCTCGAAAAAAACGAATTGCTCGAATTCAACCTGAGCGATGCGATCCGCCAGACGTAATCGGGCAGCTTCCAGCGCGGCTGGCTCTCGGTCCCGAATGGCGTTGGGCCATTCCTGCCATGCCTTGCAGCCGAGTTCCTCGCGTAGAGCAATGAACAGCGCATAATCCGATAGCCACCAGTTCTGCTTTTTAACGAATTCGTCATAAGCAGTGCGGTATTCGCTTTGCAAGCATGCTTGGAAGGAGCCGAAGGCCTGTTTTAGGCAACGAAATCGATAATCGGCGACCGAGATTTCGCCGATAGAATCCGGCGGCGCCGGTAGCCAGCCGCGATCAAACAGCCATTTAAGATCTATCATCAGCGGATTGCCGGCATGGGCCGACAAGCACTGGTAGGGTGAGCCATCGGCATGGGTCGGATTAATCGGAAGCGTTTGCCAGACGCTTATGCCGCAGTCAGCCAGAAAATCGACGAATCGATAAGCGTTTTGACCCAAGTCCCCGTTCCCGAGACTGCCGGGCAGGGACGTGATATGCAGAAGAATGCCGGCCCGACGCCGGTCCAATATGCTGTGTGCGTGCGTCAATTCCCCACCTTAACGACTATGAGTTGGGACTTTCCCAGATATGCTTTCGCTAGCGCTTAACGGGATGTTTGGAGATTTGGAGCGTCTTTTTCGCGGATATTGCTGGACGACAGTGGTTTGATGTCAAGAGACAAGTGCAAGTTAAAAGGCGTATCAAGCTGATTTGTTCCTTGCCGGGATTCCGGCAAATACGTTTTCGAGGACGGCTGTGCAATCCACCCGACGGGCGCCCGGGATTCGCCGCGGGTGTTTTGAGGGCATTGCGCGCGCAATTTTTCGATCACACTAGCTGGCTAAGGGGGATCTCGGAGAGATCGAGCGAAATAGCGATGTGGGCGCCATTCAAAACGCAAGAGCTTTTTTTATCAAATAATTTTCGATGGCGCTTTAAGCGCCAATGCAGAAAGCCGGAAGATTAACCGAGCCTCAACGGGCGAAATGCAGCCGCTGTCCGAGAGCGTCCGGAGTCACCAGAACCACGCCACCCGGACTGACATAGAACCGTTTTCGATCTTCTTCCGGATTCTCCCCGATCACGGTATTCGGTGGAATATGGCAGCCCTTGTCGATGATCGCTTTGGTAATGCGGCAGTGCCTGCCGACGTTAACATCCGGCAATATCACTGAATCCTTTACCTTGGAGTACGAGTTCACGCGGACATTGCTGAACAGCAGCGAGTGCCTGACTTCGGCGCCGGAGATAACACAGCCGCCGGATACCATGGAATCTACCGCCATTCCACGGCGATCGTCGTCGTCGAACACGAACTTGGCGGGAGGGGTTTGTGCCTGATAAGTCCAAATCGGCCAATCCTTATCGTACAAGTTAAGCTCGGGATCGATGCCGATCAGCTCCATGTTGGAGGCCCAATAAGAGTCCACAGTACCGACGTCTCGCCAGTACGCTTGTACGCCACTTTGTACATCGCGGAATGGATAGACAAATACTCGATATTTTTTAATTACCGCGGGGATGATGTCCTTGCCGAAGTCGTGACTCGAACCCGGTGTGTCCGCATCTTTGATGAGCTGTTCGAACAAGAAGCCGGTGTTGAAGACATAAATGCCCATGGACACTAATGCATGATCGGGCCGATTCGGCATGGGCGGTGGATTTTCCGGCTTTTCGACAAAGTTGGAGACGCGTTTGTCTTCACTGACATGCATGACTCCGAACGCTTTCGCCTCGGCTAGCGGCACCTCCATGCAACCGATGGTCAAGTCGGCCTGCATTTCCACGTGGTAGGCCATCATCAAGCCGTAATCCATTTTGTAGACATGGTCGCCGGCGAGAATCAGGATATATTCAGGGTCCCTTTGGCGGAAGATATCCAAATTCTGGTATACCGCGTCGGCGGTCCCGGCATACCAAGCTTCCTGAAGGCGCTGCTGGGCAGGCAGGATATCGACAAACTCGCCCAGTTCGGCTCGTAAGAACCCCCAACCCTGCTGAATATGCCGAATTAACGAGTCCGCTTTATATTGCGTTAATACGCCAACTTGTCTGATGCCCGAGTTTATGCAATTTGAAAGTGGGAAATCGATAATTCGAAATTTGCCTCCGAAAGGCACGGCCGGTTTGGCTCGCCACTCGGTCAGCTTATGTAATCGTGTTCCGCGGCCTCCAGCCAGAATAAGAGCCAAAGTATGCCTAGTAAGGCGGCTGACGAAACGGGACGCATGCATCGACTCTGGCATGAAAGGCTCCTTTAGACTGTGCCATCCACTGGGGGCGCAAATTTGATACCATAACGCCCAGGTGTTTCGGGCATTTGCCAACGGCTATATTTTACTATCAGAGGCCAAATAAAGTGAACTCGACCGACACACAATCCGCGAACGAAGCCGGCGGCGTTTTGCCTCAGATGGATTCTGAATTGCAGCGGATCGTTCTGGCGCGCCACCACGATCCGTTTGCGGTTTTGGGTCGGCATCGGACCGAGGGTGGCGATGTCATCCGGGCGATTGTTCCGCAAGCCGAGACGGTGCGGATCGGGGAGCGAGGCCCGGACATGCAACGCATTCCCGGCACCGATGTGTTCGAATGTCATCTGGATCATGATTCCGTTCCCGAGCATTACCGCCTGTTATGGACGGACAAGTCGGGGCAGCCGCAAAGCCATATCGACCCGTATACGTTTCCGCCGCAGCTTTCCGACTTCGACCTTTACCTTTTCGGCGAAGGCAAACATTGGCATATCTATCGTATCCTCGGTGCCCATCCGCACACCGTGGACGGGATCGACGGCATCCTGTTCGCAACATGGGCGCCGAACGCGGAGAGAATCAGCGTGGTGGGCGATTTCAATGCCTGGGACGGGCGGCGGCATCCGATGCGGGTCCGGGGCAACAGCGGAGTGTGGGAACTATTCATTCCCGAGCTCGAACCCGGAACGCTGTACAAATTCGAAATTCGCAACCGCCAGCAGGGTACCGTTCTTTTAAAAACCGATCCTTACGGCCGGCAGTTCGAGCTACGCCCGAATACCGCTTCCTTGGTCGTGCCCGACCGGGCTTACGATTGGAATGACGACGATTGGATGGAACACCGCGCGAACCGCGATTGGCTCCACGAGCCCATGTCCGTTTATGAGGTCCACTTAGGGTCTTGGCGGCATGATGCCGAAGGCGAATTTCTAAACTACCGGGAGCTGGCCAAGCAACTCGTGGCCTATGTCAAGGAGCAGGGCTTCAGCCATATCGAATTACTGCCGATCACCGAGCATCCTTTCGATGGATCGTGGGGTTATCAAACCACCGGCTATTTTGCGCCCACCAGCCGTTTCGGTACTCCGGAGGATTTCCGCTACTTCGTAGATTACTGCCATCAAAACGGAATCGGTGTCTTTCTGGACTGGGTGCCCGCTCATTTTCCGAAGGACGCGCACGGGTTGGCCTGGTTCGACGGTACGCCGCTATACGAACACGAGGACCCGCGGCTCGGCGAACATCGCGACTGGGGTACGCTGATCTACAACTACGGCCGAAACGAAGTCCGCAATTTTCTGATCGGCAGTGCGTTATTCTGGCTGGAAGAATTTCACCTCGACGGACTTCGCGTCGATGCGGTCGCCTCGATGCTTTACCTGGATTATTCCCGTGAACCCGGCGACTGGATCCCCAACAAGTACGGCGGCAACGAGAATCTGGAAGCGATCGCCTTTCTGCGCGAGCTCAATACCGTGACGCACCAGCAATTTCCAGGCACGCTTATCATGGCCGAAGAATCCACCGCCTGGCCGCAGGTGACCCGTCCCACCTGGACCGGGGGGTTGGGCTTTTCGATGAAATGGAACATGGGCTGGATGCACGACACCTTGCTCTACATGAGCAAGGACCCCATCCATCGCCATTATCATCACGATCAGCTGACCTTCGGCTTGCTGTACGCGTTCACGGAGAATTTCATACTGCCGTTCTCCCATGACGAAGTCGTCCACGGCAAGGGTTCGATGCTGCAAAAAATGCCGGGAGACGATTGGCAGCGTTTCGCCAATCTGCGTTTGCTGTACACCTTCATGTTCACTTATCCGGGCAAGAAGCTGCTGTTCATGGGCTGCGAGTTCGGTCAAGGCGGTGAATGGAATTTCAGCAAGGCTTTGGACTGGTATGTACTCGCGTACCCCAATCACAGCGGACTCAAGCAACTGGTGAGCGATCTCAACCGCCTTTATCGGGAAAACCCGGCGTTACATAGGTTCGATTTCGAACAAAAAGGCTTCGAATGGATCGATTGCCACGATGCGCCTCAGTCGACTCTGAGCTATCTGCGACGGTCCTCCGACGAGTTCGCGGTCATGGTGTTCAATTTTACCCCGGTGCCGAGGCAGAACTATCGCATCGGCGTGCCGGAGCCCGGCGTCTACCGAGAGATCTTCAATTCCGACTCGCGTCATTACGGCGGGAGTAATATCGGCAATAGCGCCGTGACCACGGAAGCAAAGGAATGGATGGGAAGGCCGTATTCCATCAGTCTTACACTGCCCCCTTTGGCCGGAATCGTTTTGACTTGCGAGGTTCTTAAGGAGGATGAACCGGAACCTCCCGAATGAAGAAAATACTCTTCGTCACCAGCGAGGCGTATCCGCTCATTAAGACCGGGGGGCTCGCCGACGTCTCGGGAAGCCTGCCGATAGCCTTAAAGGGCCTAGGCCACGATGTCCGCATACTGCTTCCGGGATATGCTTCGGCCATGGCGGCAGGTCATTTCGAACAGGTCCGACTGCTGCACGGCGATGGCGAAATTGCCATTCTGGAAGGCGTTCTGCCCGGTTCGACGGTACCGGTTTGGCTGCTCGCCCATCCCCAGTACTTCGGGCGGTCCGGCAATCCATATTTGGGGCCGGATGGAAAACCCTGGCCCGACAATCCCGAGCGGTTCTCGTTGTTGTGCCATGTTGCCGTGGAGATGGCCATGAATCGGCTGGGACTCCGATGGAAGCCCGACATCGTGCACTGCAACGATTGGCAAACCGGTTTGGCACCCGCGTTGCTCAGCGACGAGCCGGGACGGCCAGCCACCGTTTTCACGATCCACAATCTCGCCTATCAGGGAGTCTTTCCTCACGAAACCTTCGTCAAGCTGCGCTTGCCGAATCGATTTTGGTCCAGTCAGGCGCTGGAGTTTTACAACCAGTTGTCCTTCATCAAAGGAGGATTGGTTTTCGCCGACCGGATCACTACCGTGAGCCCTCACTATGCCGAGGAGATTCAGGGAGAGGAGTTCGGTGCCGGACTCGAAGGCTTGCTCAAGCATCGCCGGGAGCGGCTCAGCGGCATACTCAACGGTATCGATGCCGACGCTTGGAATCCGGCCACCGATCCCTTCATTGGGACGAATTTCGACATCGATTCGCTGGAAAAAAGGCCGGCCAACAAAGCGGCGTTGCAGCGGGCGTTCAAGCTGGCGGAGGATGACGGGATCGTTTTGATGGCTTGGGTCGGGCGCTTGGTTCAGCAAAAAGGCATCGATCTCGTGATCGAGCTTCTGCCCAAGCTGATTCGGATGCCCATTCAGCTCGTCATCGTGGGCAGCGGCGAAGCCCGATACGAGCAGATTCTATTGCACTGGGCACGTCTGTATCCCGATCGTATCGCGGTCAAGCTGGGTTACGACGAGCCGAGCGCGCACCTAATCGAAGCCGGTACCGACCTATTCCTGATGCCTTCCCGGTTCGAGCCCTGCGGTCTCAATCAGATGTACAGCCAACGCTACGGGGCCGTGCCGGTCGTACGTCATGTGGGCGGTTTGGCGGATACCGTGGACGATGCCAACGCCACGAATCTGACGATGGGCCGGGCTACCGGGGTGGTTTTCCGCGATGCTGCCGCCGATGATTTGTTCCACGCCTTGAATCGAGGTTTCGTGCTTTGTCAGAATAAGGTGCTTCGGGAGAAGGTCCAAAAAGCCGGTATGAGCAAGGATTTTTCTTGGCAGCAAAGCGCTCAGCGTTATCTCGATTTGTACGATCGGGCCGTGGCCGATCGCCTGACTGCCGACAGCTTGCTGCGTCTCGACGTGGAAACCTAAGCTTTTCGTGCCGATATGTGGCTACGTCTCGCCTTTATCGCAATCGCCGTCACAGTCTCGAATGCCCCGGCCGCCGCTCAGGATTTGTCGACCATCGAGCTGTTCCACCGTCCGTCGGATGAGATGGTGCCGTTGATCCAGCCCTTGCTGGGGCCGGGCGATGTCGTGATCCCCGCCCGCGATCGGCTTATTCTGAAGGCCGACCCCGGAAAGGTCGAAGAAATCCGCGACTTGGTTCGGCAGCTCGATAAAAGTTCGCACAGACTTCTGATCACGGTCACTCAAGGCCGTGATCTGTCCACGGAAACCTTGAATGCGCAGGGGCGTTTGCGCGGACGGATCGATCTGAACCGTCCGGCCGATTCGGATATTCGTATCCGCGGGCATCTTTATCAGTCGGAAGGCCGCGATTCAGCCGGCCACACGCAACAGTTGCAGACTCTGGAGGGGCGATCCGCCTATATCGAAGTCGGAGAACAGATCCCTGTTCCGACTCAATCCTATTACGGCTATGGGTACGGCTACAGCGAAAACATCGAATACCGGCCGGCAACCACCGGATTTGCGGTAACGCCCAGATTGTCCGGCAGCGAGGTGATCATAGAGCTGTCGCCTTGGTCCGACCGGCTCAGCCGGGACCGGTTCGGCGTCATCGACACGCAAAGCGCACACACGGTAATACGGGCCGCGCTCGGCGAATGGGTCGAGATCGGCGGACAAGTGGAAACGTCCGTCCGCGAAGAAAGCGGGCTCGCCAGCCGAAGCTATTCCACCCGCAGCCAGCAAAACAGGATTTTTCTCAAGGTCGAGGATTTGGACGCGGGTAAGCCTTGACGACCATTATTCCTCCCTCAACGCCAAGGCCGGAGTTAGTCTGCTAGCCCTCCATGCCGGATAGAGTCCGGCGATCAACGCCGCGGTAATCGAAAGAAGCGGCGCTTGCCACAGCTCCACGCCGGAAACCGCCAAATCCATGCTCCAGCCGAAAGACCGAAGGTTGATGACCTTGACCAGTGCCATGGCCAGGGCGAACCCCAGGGGCAGTGCAAGAACCCCGGCGCAAAGGCCCAGAAAACTGGTTTGCGTGAGCACGAGGCCGATCAGTTGCCGCGGCGTCATTCCCAGCGATCGCAGCACGGCGAATTCCCGCGTCCGTTCGAGCTGTATCGCCAGCAGCGCGCTCAGGATCCCGATCAGCGCGACCCCGACGGCGAGGAGGCGCAGCACATGGGTGACGGCGAAGGTGCGTTCGAAAAACTCCATCGAGGCTTGCCGGATTTCGATATTCGAACGGATCAGCACGGTGCCGGGTTGCCGAGTCAGGTCCTGTATTTTCGCTTTTACCGCTTCTGCCGTAATCCCGCTTGCGAGATAAAGGCCGAGCGAGGTTACGCCGGTATCGTTCCAAAGGTCCGCATACAAGTCCCGTCGCAGGACTGCGAGTCCCTGATCCGAGCGGTAATCGAAAAAGACTCCGGCGATGACAAACGGCTTCGGACCTCGTGACGTGCTCAACATTAAGGAATCGCCGGCTCCCAGCCCGTGCCGCGTGGCAAAAGGTTCGGAAACGATGACGACCGGCTCGGCCATAAACCGCTTCCAAACCGTCTGATCGTCGGCCGATTTGAAACGGAACGTCGGCCGCTCCGGGTAAGCCGGCTGAAACGCCAGGAGCTCGATGCGGCCGACTGAGGATTCGGCGAAGGTCCGGCGTCCGAGGCTGAAGCCCGCGATGCCGGGCAAGCGGACGGCGTCCTCCAGCAGGGATGAGGGCAAGGGTTCGCTCGCGATGCCGGTTTCCGTGGGACGGGCCACGTAAAGATCGGCCTGAAGCAGTTGTTGCAGCCAATCGGCGATGGTGAAGCGAAAGCTCTCCACCATCATGCCGACGCCGATGGCGACGGCTACCGAAATGCTCAATGCCGCCGTCGCCAAACCGGTTCGGCTCAAAGCGGCGGACGTACCTCGGATGGCCAGGCGGACGATTGGCCTGGCGGTGCGCGGACACAGTCTGGTGAGCCCCAGCATCGCTGCGGGGATAAAGAGCGCATAAGCCCCCGCCAGCAGGAAGATCCCGACTATCGCCGTAATCAGACCGGCCGCCGGCCAGTTCAGGAGGAAGACTCCGAGGATTCCGCTTGCTATCCCCAATAAAGTCAATTTCGGCAGCCACCGGCGCACGCTCTGTTCCAGGCCGGAGCGGCGCTGGGCGCGGACCGGCCGGGTCGAAGCCGCATCCAGGGCGGCGGGCAATGCCGCCAATACCGAGGCCGAGATTCCGATCGACAGGCTGCGCAGTAAAGCCGCAGGAGAGACCGAAAACTCCGTCACCGTGACGACGAAATACATATCGCTGATGGTGCGGGTGATTTGATCCAGGAGACCGCGAGCCGCGACCAATCCCAGCATCAATCCGAGCAAGCTGCCGAAGAGACCGAGCAGTCCGGATTCCAACAGGATTTCGCTCATGACCTGTCTGCGAGTGACTCCGACGATGCGGAGATTGGCGAGCAGCGGGCGGCGTTGCAGCACCGTGAAGGTCATCGTGTTGTAGATCAGGAAAAGGCCGACCAGCAGCGCCATCAGACTCATGGCTTTCAGGTTGATTTCGAAGGCATGGGCCATGCGCGCGGTTGCGGTGTTTCGTCCCGCGGCATCGATCAGCGCGGCGTTTTCGGGCAGCATGCCGCGTAGCTTCTCCAGTTCGCGGGATTCGTCGGGCAAGACGAGGTCGATGCGGTCGAGCCCGCCGATCTTGCCCAGTATCTCCTGGGCCGTGGCGATGTCGGCGAGCAGCAGGCCTTCCAAAGCGGGATCGGGCTTTTCCTCGGGATCGACATAGCCGACCACGCGTACCGTCCGCGGCGTGCCCGCGACCTCCACGGTCAGGTTGTTGCCGGGGCCGATGTTGAGCCGCTGGGCGGTGACACGGGAAATCAGCGCCGTATCGGGCTCCGTCAGAAGATCGACCATCGCGGCGAACGAGGATCGAGTGAGCCCTTGCCGTATCGGGCTTTCAGCGAAGGGGTCGAAGCCGGCGAGTCGCAGGGTCTGATCGTGCGCCGCGACATAGCCCTCGACGACGGGCGCCATGGGCACATCGCCTAAATCCCGTCTGAGCTTGGGATAAAGCGTCTCGTCGAGGAGTCCGATCCCGGCGACGATGTGATGGGTAGTCTTGCCGGTCAGCGCGCTCATCGACAGCTGAAAGGCGCGGCGCGAACTCTCTACGGCCAAATCCACCGAAACCAGCATCGCTACCCCGAGGGCGATCCCCAGAATCGCCAGCACGAGCTGTAGCGGATGCCGGTAAAAGTGCCGGCGATTGGCTTTGTTCAGCAGCGTCATCGTGACATGAGCCTGCCGTCCCGCAGCTCCCACACCGCATCGGCGCGCTCGGCCACTTCCCGGCTGTGGGTGGCGACCAGCAAAGTCTTGCCGCGCCTTCTGACGGCGTGATCGAGGAGATCCAGAATGTGCCGCCCCGTCGCGCTGTCCAGATTGCCGGTCGGTTCGTCGGCGAGAATCAGCGAGGGATCGTGCACCAGCGCCCTAGCCAGGGCGACCCGCTGCTGCTCGCCCCCGGAAAGCGAATCCGGATAGCTGTCATGCCGGTCGGCCAAACCGACTTCTTCGAGCAGCGTAACTGCCCGGCGCCGGGATTCGTCGGCGGAAAAACCGTTCAATTCGGCGGGCAGGGCGACGTTTTCCAGCACCGTCAAGGTCGGCAGCAGATTGAAGAACTGATATACGAAGCCGATATGGCTGCGCCGGAACAGGGTTCGCTCCGGTTCGCGCAGCCGGTTCAGATCGAGATCTCGAACAATGATCGATCCGGAGTCTGCCACGTCCAGACCTGCGATCAGATTCAAAAGAGTCGATTTCCCCGATCCGCTCTGTCCCAGCAAGGCCACGAAGCGCCCTTCGCCGATGTCGCCGTCGATACCCTGGAGCACCGGACGCAGTCGGTCGCCTTCCCGATAACCATGAGTCACGCCGCGCAGCATCAGCAGCGGTCGCTCGGAATGGATGGCGGCGGGGGCTTCGGTATGCAAATCGCTGTTTGTGATCGGGTGCTGTCGCCCTACGACGGTAAGTCGAAGTAATGGATGCTGAACAGATTGCAGTCGTCCAGCCAACATCCTCGGACCCTGAATCCCGCCGTCCGGGCCAGCCTTTGAAATTCTTCGACCGTGTACTTGTAGGAATTTTCCGTGTGCACCGATTCGCCGTCGGCAAATGTGAGGACTTCTCCGGCCAGGTGAATTTCTTGCGCGCCGCGGCTGATCAGGTGCATCTCGATGCGGCTTTCTCGGGCATTGTAGAAGGCGTAATGATAGAACCGGCCAGGATCGAAATCGGCGTCCAACTCGGTGTTGAGGCGGTGCAACACGTTCAGGTTGAACTCACGGGTCAGTCCTTGCGCGTCGTTGTAGGCCCGGTGCAGCACCGCCGGATCCTTCTTGAGATCGACGCCGATCAGCAAACCGCCGTCCGGTTCCACGAGTCGAGCGACCCGTCGAAGAAAAGCCAGAGCCTCTCCGGGCTCGAAATTACCGATGGTCGATCCGGGGAAAAACACGACTTTTTTCGATTCGGCCGATGCCGGAGGCGGCTCGAACGGTTCCAAGCCGGCGGTATAGTCCATGCACATCGCGTGCACCCGCAACCATGGGTATGCGGCTCCCAGCGCCTGCACCGAAAGTTTCAGATGATCCTTGGAAATGTCCATCGGCATGTAGACGGCGGGGTGCAGGGTTTCCAGCAGGAGCTGCACTTTTTGGCTGTTGCCGCTGCCCGGCTCGATGAGGATACAGTCCTTGCCGATGGTTTCCGCGATCTCTTGAGCGGAGTCGCGGAGAATGCCGATTTCAGTGCGGGTCGGGTAATACTCGGGCGTCTCGCAAATGGCCTCGAACAACTCGCTGCCCCGCTTATCGTAGAACAGTTTCGGGGGCAGCCGTTTTTTCGGGCTGAAGAGGCCGCTCAATACCTCGTCGAGGATATCCGCCTGCGCCGGCTCCCGGTCCGTGAATCGGATGCGCCGAGCGGTCATGAGCCATCCTCCGCCAAGCGGATGCCGGTAAACTGCCAGCGGTCCGGCGGATAAAAAAAGTTTCGATAAGTGGCGCGGATGTGCGACTCCGGCGTCGCGCACGAACCGCCTCGGAGCACCATCTGATTGCACATGAACTTGCCATTGTATTCGCCGATCGAGCCGGCCAGCGGCTTGAATCCTGGGTAGGGCGCATAAGGGCTCCGGGTCCATTCCCAGACGTCTCCGAAAATCTGCGCGATATCGCCTCCTTCCGTTTCCGAAGTCGCAGCGGGATGATAGCGGCCCGATTCGCGGAAATGACCCCGAATCGTGCGACGGGACGCGGCGCATTCCCATTCCGCTTCGGTCGGCAGGCGTTTGCCCCGGAAACGGGCGTAGGCGTCCGCTTCGTAAAAGCTGACGTGGCAAACGGGCTCGTTCTCGTCGAGAGGGCGCATTCCCGACAAAGTCATCAGCCACCATTCGCCCTCGATGTTCTCCCAGTACAGCGGAGCCTGCCAGCCACGCGGCCTGATCGCCGCCCAACCGTCGGAAAGCCACAATTCCGCCCGCCGATAGCCGCCGGCCTCGACGAACTCCAGGTATTCGCCGTTGGTGACGAGGCGCGAGGCGAGGCGGTAGTCCCGGAGGTAAACCTTGTGGCGGGGTGTTTCGTTGTCGTAGGCGAAGCCCGAGCCGGCATGGCCGATCTCTTCGATCCCGCCGCCGTAGTCCAGCCATCCCAATGCCGACGCGGCCGGAGCTTTCGGATGGTTCGCGTGGCGATAGGCCGGCCTCAGGGGATTGACGGCAAAGTTGTATTTGATGTCGGTGAGGAGAAGTTCCTGATGCTGCTGCTCGTGATTCAAGCCGAGCAGGAGGCGCGAAGCGATTTCATCCTTGTCCGACGGCGGCGGGGCAGTCAGCAATTCAGCCATGGCTTCGTCCACGTAAGCGCGATACCGGTAGATCTCCTCTACGGTGGGCCGCGCCAACAGGCCCCTCTGAGGCCGTGGAAAGAAGCTTCCGACGGTTTCGTAATAAGAGTTGAACAAATAACCGTATCGTTCGTGAAAGAGCCGGTAAGGTTTCAGGTAAGGGATCAGCAGGAAGGTTTCGAAGAACCAGGTGGTGTGGGCCAAATGCCATTTCGGCGGACTGACGTCGGGCATCGCCTGGATGACGTAATCCTCGACGGCCAGCGGCGCGCACAAGGTTTCGCTGTGCCTGCGAATGGCCTGGTAGTCCTCGAGCAAGGCATCGGTCGGATTCTCTTTGCGCGCGAAGCGAGCGGAACGATCGGCTTGTATCATGTGTTACCTCCCTGGATCGCAGGGGGCATTCTAAAACGCCGAGCCTTTCAAGGCTAACCGTAGTGTTACTACAAGGAGTAATCCCATTCGGGATTCGAGTGAACATTACGTAGGGTGGGTTAGCCCCTCGGCTCCGCTCGGGACAGGCCCTTCGACAAGCTCAGGACAGGCTCCGCGTAACCCACCGACCCTTCGACTTGGCTCAGGACAGGTCCGAGGCCGCTCGGTGGGTTACGGCGCACGCGAAGCACAGTGATCGGCGATCGGTCAGTGCTGACGTGCGCCTAACCCACCCTACGAAAATGAATGCCTGATTGAAAGCGATTTGGAAGAAATTCCGGCACAAGAGGAGAATCTGTCAGAGCACTTTGAAACAGTGCAGTGCTTGACGGAAAGCGATCGTTGTCAGAATGTCAGAACAATAGCTTTTTTCCGGCCGAATCGATTCATAGTCGATTATCGGAAATTCGGCGTCGAATCAGAACTGTTCACGAAACCCCGTCCACCATTCGCCGTCAGCCCGTGTCAAGAAAGCTTGGCCTGCATGAACGGCAGCCGTCACCTCGCTTCTGCGGGCATGCACCAAAGCCAGCGTCGGCGCCCGGTGATAGCTGCGGCACCGGTTGCGATACAGCGGATCGATAAGCCAGGCTTCCAGCCGGCCCTGCACGGCCGTCGCGCCGCGGCGGTCGGCATCGAGCAGCAGGGATGCGAAAATTTCGTTCTCGTTATTTTCGTCCGCGACGATCTGCATCACCTCCGCGATGCGGCTGGGCGAAAGGTAATAAAGATACCATCCCGACAGCTTACCGTTCGAATCGCGGACCTGCCGTCCGATCAGCGGACCCCGCGAGGTCACGCTCGACATCTCGTCCAGCAGCCAGGCCAGATAGGATTTGCCGTAATCGGGGTGAAGACGCCAGCGCGCCGAGAGCCTAGGCCAAGCCGCCGCCATGGCTTCCGGCGCGAGATCTTCCTCGACAAGCTTTTCGGTGGAACGTGCCGGACGCAACATGCCGTTTTTCAAGAGACTCCGTGCCGCACCGTCGAGCAGCACCGAAAGCGGTCGGGACATGCTTACGACCGGCCTGAGAGCAGGATGCTTCCGGCCGATGTATTGGCTGGCGAATGCCGCCGGCCGGAGTAACCGTATCCAGCCCAAGGAGTGCAGGTGCGCGGTCTGTCCTCCCAGTTGCTCCCACAAATAACGCCCCTGGTCGTTTGCGCCGTCGGTAATCGATAAATCCTGAGGACCGCCGAGAAAGTGCCGAAGCAAGAATACGCCGGCGCCCTTGGCCCTTGCCTCCGGAAGTGTCGCGAACGGTCCGCTGCACGCCATGCGTATCGGCCGGCCGTCGAAGATCATCCGCTGCACGCTCACTCTCAGAAATCCGCCGATTCGGCCTTGAGCATCCTCGTAGACCAGCGACGGAATCTCGGGATCGTAGCCTGGCGGATCGAGACACATGCGGCGTACATAATCGGCCAGTCGGTCCGGTGCCGCGGAGCGATCCGAGCGGAATACCCGTTCGAGGACTGCCGCTACCGCCGCGATGTCATTAGACGTGAGCGGGCGAATGGACTGGCGCCGCAGAATCCTGACTCGCGCCGGCTCAAGCGACATCGGTGAGATTCCGCCGGCTTTCGATATAAGCCGCAATTCGGCTTACCGAGCGAAATTTTTCCAGGTTCAGATCCAAGTCGTCGATCGATACCGAGATGCCGAACTCCCGCTCCAATTGAGCGATCAAGTTGACGAGCAGTAGAGAATCCAGCAATCCGGCGTCCACCAGATCGGTATCGGGCTCGGGAATTTCGATGTTGAGGCGATCGAAGAGGAGGCGCGTAACGGCTTGCATCAGTGACTCGGTGCTTTGAGGCATTTTGTTCTCCGGTGCTCATGGGCCAATAAATCGAATAGCAGACGGTCCAGGTATCGATCGCCCAACCGGTGACAGCGTCGTTGCCGCCCGATCGGTCGAAAACCGGTTTTCTCCAGAACGCGGATCGACGCGACGTTTCCCTCCACGGCCCACGCGTTAATCGCTTGCAGCCCCAAGCTGCCGAAGCCGTGGTCCAGTAACTGGCGGACTGCCTGGGTCGTATAACCGCCGGTTGCGTACGTCTTGTCGCCGAGCACGTACCATAAAGTGGCGGTTTTGAAGAAATCCGTGATGCTGCTGAGCCCGACGATGCCAATCGGCTGTTCGCTCTCCGGCGGCGCGAAAAGGCGTAAACAGTGGATGTCGCGCTGGACCATCACCTGCAACAGCATTGGCGTCAGGATTTGCACGTCGCCGCCGAAGTCCAGCCATCGATAGTTCTCTTCGGCAGCGAGCCAGTCGGCGGCGGTCGCCAACCACTTGCCGTCAAGGTTCCACAGCTGTGTCATGTTGAAAGAGGCTCCGCAAACGAGGCCGGTCGATTTTGCCGTTAGCGTTCTTGGGGAGTCGCTCCAGTGGCAGCCAATGCATCGGTAACGCATAGCCCGGGAGCAATCGAGACGCCTGCTCTCGCAAATGGGCTGCCGACACCGTTGAACCCTGCCGCGGTACGTAGGCGCAGCAGATGGCATTGCCCTCGAATCCGTCGGTCGGCATGGCTACTACGGCACATTCTTCGAGGCTCTCGATCGAATGGAATGCCGCTTCGACTTCTCCGAGCTCGATCCGGTAACCACGGCTCTTGATCTGGGTGTCGGCGCGTCCAACGAAGTAGAACAGGCCATCTTCGCCTCGTCTCGCCAGATCGCCGGTCTGGTAGATGCGGTCTTCGGAGCCCGCCGCGTGGGGATGGGGCAGAAAGGCCGCAGCGGTTTTCTCAGGGTCCTTCCAGTAACCGGGGCTCAGGCCCGCTCCCCCGATGTACAAATCGCCGATTTCGCCGGGCGGAACTTCGTTCAGTTTCGAGTCCAGCACCAGCAACTCTTCGCCGGCGCAAGCGGTGCCGATCGGAATGTTAGCCAGACCATTCCGTGGGCATTCGGGGACGGTGTAATAACTGCTTGCGATGGTTGCTTCGGTCGGACCGTAAAGATTGGTAAACCGGACGTGCGGCAGTCGCTGCATGAAATGGATGAGGATCGGAGTGGGCAATACCTCGCCGCACCACAACATCCGCTTGAGAACCGGAAAGTCGTTTTGCATCACGACCCCGTGCTTGGCCATGAAGTTCAATACCGATGGGACCGAAAACCACTGATTCAACTCGGCCGAGCGGATGAATTCGGCGAGTTTGTGCGGCAATAAATTGAGCGCAGACGGGATCATGTGCAGCTCGGCTCCCGCCGAAAGCGTGCCGTAGATGTCGAACATGGACAGATCGAAATGCAAGGGCGTGTGGCCCGAAATCCGGTCGCCGGGTTCGATGCCGAAGTAACTCCGTGCCCACTCCACGAAGGCGATCACGTTACGATGAGTGATGACCACCCCCTTGGGGACGCCCGTCGAGCCGGAAGTGAATAGAATGTGCGCGATATCTAGCCCGTTGTTTTCGGTCTCCGGCGGTACGGAAGGATATGTGTCCACCTCGGTCATATCGAAGCATGCGGTGAATTTCCGTCCGTTCAAGCGATATTGCTCGATCGAGCCGATCATCATGGGGTAGTCGCCGATCTCTTCAAGGATGTCATCCAAGAGTTTCACCGCCTCGGACGAGACCAGCGCTCCCCACGGCTCGGAAATTCTGATCATCGGTGCCAGGCGCGCGGGGGGGCTGGTCAGATCGATCGGAACATAAACCGCATCTGCCTTGAGCACGCCTAGCATGGCCACGACGGCAGCCGGCGATTTAGGCAGCAACAGACAAATTCGATCGCCGCGGCGGCAACCGGCTTTTAGCAAATGCCAAGCCAAGCGCGAGCTCGCTGAATCCAGTTCTCCGTAAGTCAGAGAGGAACTTCCCAGGGTAACGGCAATGGCATTTGGGCGCAGCTCGGCCTGTCGGGATACGTAATCTTGCAACAGTTCGGGCACGGTGCTTACCCCTTTAGGGATTCTAGGGCTTCGCGAAAAACGACTGCCGTATGCTCCAGTTCTTCCTCGCTGGGCGGGATATCGAGAATGAAAGTACGATAGCCGAGCCTGACGTAGCTGGCGATTTCCCGTGCCACCCGTTCGTAACAGCCCACCAGATAAGGGCAAAACGTCTGGTAATTGTGGAAGGGGCCGAGCCAATAGGGGTTATCGTCGTCCACGGCCGCTGCATGCGACGACAGCTGTTTATGCCAGTCGGAGTCCGACACTTTCATTGCGAGATGATGGGTCAGCTGCCCTTCGCGGGTTTCCGGAAAACGCTCTAAGGCGGCCCGCCATGCCTGCTCGGCCGAGGAACGTGCCACGATGCCCACCCGAACGCCGCAGGGCACTCCGATATCCTTTTCTACGCCTCGCTCTTCATTTGGAGGCAAGGGGTACTTGATCGCGGTTGCGCCTATCGCGTGAGCCGCCGCCATACCGGCATCCGACGAGCCCGATATCAGGATGCCGGGCTGCAGCGAAGGCGGCAGCGACGGAGACATCTTGAGATTGTGGACGTGGTAATACTTTCCCTCGAAGCTTATGCCCGCCGGGCTCTCCAGCAGTTGCCGGATAATCGTCGTGTACTCGACCGTACGCGCGTAGCGCTGGTCATGGGGCGTATCATCGCCAAGGGCCGACAGATCGTTGCGGAAGCCGCCGGCCAGCATGTTCAAATAGACACGCCGCCCGTACAGAAATCCTAGCGTCGCGACTTTCTTCGCGGCCGTATAAGGGTGCATATAGATCGGCTGAACGGCCACCAGCGGAGCTAAGGTCGCAGTGTGTTCCAGAATGATTTGACTCACCAGCCACGGGTCCGCCAGCGAGTTGTCGGTGTAGACCAGAATGCCTCGGCATCCGATACGCTCGCTCCAGCGGGCTACCTCGATGACACGCTGTCGATAGGATTTCGGATCGCCGGTAGTGGATTGAGGGCAGGTCGAGAAAACGTCGATCGCGTCAAGACCGATGCGGCTTTCTCCGGAAAAATCGGCAGATGCACTGTTACGCTGAAGCTGCGACATAAAGCCTTCCTTGGAAATGTCGTTCCAGATCGTTGGTTAAAGCCTGCCTAGCGTGCGCAAAGCGGCCATTGTCCTTTTCGGCCGGGCAGTCGGATCGCGATTGGGCTTGACGCTTTTTCGATTCGGTGTCCGTGAATCTCTGAGTCAAGAATTGGCGTGTCGTTGCCCGATCGATACGTTCATATAAACGTCTTGTGGTCCGGTTCGCCCATTCGTACGTTTACCTATCTTGTCGGGTACGCCGTCTTCAAACGGTCAGCAAAATAGCGCTGCATGAATCGGCCCGTCATCGGCAGAATGGCGACGCCGAGGGATACGTAACCTAACCGGATTCTGCGCCATGCTTCTTGCATGCCCGAAAAATCACTCCGCTGTCGTACTCGGTCCAGGTAGAGCAGGATGGCGTCGCGTGCCCGGCCCGCATGCCCGGATGCCAGATTGTCGATGGTCTGGTGAAGTTGAATGATGGTGGGATCGATTCCGTAATGGCGGAGAATATCCGCAACCTGCATATAGCCGGCCCCGAGTCCGCTCAACTCGATGGCGAGATTGAGACCCAGCAGTTCCGGGAAATAGCGGTCCTTGAGCAGCCCGATAGCCAGCATGTAAACCGGCAATTCAAACGCGGCGTCGGTTAATCTTCGATCCTGGGCGAAGCCTTCGGTCTCGAACTCGGGAATCGCCAAGTCCAAGCTCTCCAGCAGCCGTCGATAGACATTGGCATGATTGCGTCCCGGTCTGCCGTTTCCCACCTCGTCGGCATAGATATGCAACAGATGCCGTTCGATCTCGCCGAGATTTTCGGAGGCCGTCGGAATGGCGGCCAGCCAGCAGCCGTCGACCAGAATGGACGGCGCCAGTTGCAGAATTGCCCAAAGACAAAACTCCCGCCCAATCCTGGGATTGCCGTTCAGGGGACGATAGCGCGCGGCTTCCTGCCGATAAGCGGCTTCTATCCACTCGCTGAAGGCCGCCGGATGATAATGGCGCAAAGAACGACGGATCGGTTTCAGCAAGTCCAGCCATCGGCTGCGGCCAAGAATGCGCTTCACCGCGATCGTCGCTTCGGGCGGGCAGTCGCCGGCGGATTCGGCACGGAGCAGCGCGGAGAAGAGCCGTCGGCGGCTCATGGCAGGCGGCGAGGGCTGGTGTTTTTTCGGTCCAGCCCGTGCGTTCTGTGGAGTTGGCACTGCACGGGGTTCGCTAATGGACCGGCGAGCCGTTTCGCCGGCGTCGATTGCTTCCGATTCGGCATCGGGATTTTCGATCCAGTTGAGACAGGACCGCCGTTCCTCTTCGGTGAACACGCCGAACATGGCGCCACCGAATTGCATGGCTCGAATCAGCCGGCCGGCGGCTGGACATCGGAGATCCACATAAGGCGAGGTGCGCAATGCTTCGAGCATCGCACCGGGATCGTCCTCGGCCTGTGCCAGCCATTGATCAAGGCTACGCTCTTGGAGCATCACCCGACGATGGTAGCCGATGGCGTACCGGCGCTTCGCCCTAACGATGTCGGCCATGGCGTCGGCGGCCGTCGGGCGTCGATTCCGGTCGGCGGAGAAAGCGAGCAGAAGTGATTCGAACGCATGGCGGTAGAGGTGCCAGCCGGCGCGGATACGCGCCAAGTGGCCGTATTCCCGGAGGTGGGACTCCAACGCAGCTGATGCCAAAGGGCGGACAGCGTTCGAAAATCGTTCCCGTGCCGAAATCCAAGCGGTTTCAGGGCTATCCGAGAGAGTAGCCCACCAAGCCGAATCCAAAAAGCAATGAGCAAGGGTGTAGCCCAGCAGCTCCGGAAAGAAGGTACGGGGTTTGTGCATCAGGCCGAGATGGAGGCAGGGCATGCGCAGGGCGAAATCGGGGAAACGCCGGTCGCTGAAAAAAGTAGGGCTGTAAATGGCCGGGAGCGTTATGGTCGAATTCGTCAACAAGCTCCGGAAATGTAGGGAAAGGGGCGGTGAGTCGTCCTCCAGCCCGATCGTTCGGCAGTAAATCGCAAATAGGTGACCGTGCGCGGACAAATGGCCCGTGGCCGGCTGGGATACGCGGGCCAGCCACGCGCCTTCGAGCAACGCGCTTGGACTGAGAGCCAAGAGCAACGATCGTCGTTCGGCTGGGTCGGCGACATTCGGCGCGTTAACCGGCACCCAGGTTTCGAGTTGGAAGTCGGGTCGATTTTGCTGCTCTTGAGCTTCGATCAAAGCGGCTTTCACGAACTCTTCGGCGGTTTGCAGAGTTCCTCGATCGGGAGGATCGTTCAGCAGAACCTGGCAAAGAGAGCGGAAATCCGGCGACGCGGTCATGGCTGAAGACCTGGCTTGGTGAACAGATGATCGTCGATGACCAGGGCGTCGAGGCCGGACGTGAGCAATACGCCGGCGGCGTCCTCCACGCTGTGCACGATGGGTTTGCCCATGACGTTGAAGCTGGTGTTGAGCAGGACCGGCACGCCGGTTCGTCGATGAAATTCGCCGAGCAGCGCATGAAAACGCGGATTCCAGTCTTGCTTGAGCGTTTGCAGCCGACCGGTGCCGTCGACGTGGACCACGGCGGGCACCCGGTCAAGTACGGTGGGCCTGAAGCGCAGGGTACGATCCATATAGGGGCTTTCCTGGTAGTTTTCGAAGAAATTCGGACCGTGCTCGTGCAGAACGACCGGCGCATAGGGACGGAAGCGTTCGCGGAATTTCACGTCTCGGTTGATGCGCTCGCCCATGTCCCGCGACCTGGGGTCGGCCAGAATGGAACGATTGCCCAGCGCGCGGGGGCCGAATTCGGCGCAGCCTTGAACCCAGCCCAAGATTTTTCCCTGGGCCAGAAGATCCGCGGCAGCGGTTATTACGGCTCCATCCGGCAAGTGTCGAACCGGAAGTTGTGCGTACTGAGCGAGACGTTCAATGGCGTCGCGCTTGATGCGGCTACCTAAATAGGGCGAAAGGCGGCGGGGTTCCGTCCGGCTTTCCGGATGGTCGTCGTGAAACGCCAGCAGGGCTGCGCCTAAGGCGGTTCCGTCATCGGCAGGTGCCGGCGGGACGTACAGCGATTGGAACGGCGTATGAGCCAACAGCTGACCGTTGCAGACCGAGTTGAGCGCGCATCCTCCCCCGAAAGCCAGATTATCGGACGAGGCGAGTTCGTGGAGATTGGCGATGAGCCGGTTGACGGTCTCGGTGAAGAAATGCTGGCCGGTATGGGCCAAATCCGCGACGGCCTCCGGTGCTTGATCCCTCAATCTCCGACGGGTTATCAGGCGGTTCAGGTACTCGAAGAATCGTTCGTAATCGGGAGCCAGGCGCAAACCCTCGATCCGCATCGTGCCGCGCAGCCAGCTCAAGACCTCCTCGTCGATCCGTCCGTAGGACGCGAGCCCCATGACTTTCCATTCCTCGCCGCCTATCCAATCGAAACCGCATAGCTCGGTGAGCTTCATATAGTAGAATCCCAAGCTGAGCGGGCCGCGTGCTTCGAAGAGAGGTTTCAGGCGTCCGTTGCGATAGGCGAAGAACGCCATGGAGCCTTCCTCGCCATAAGAATCGATTACCGCGCAGGCTGCCTGGTCGAAAGGACTCCCGTAACACGCCAGCGCGGCATGAGTCAGATGATGGTCGTAATGGCGGAAACGGACGGATGCGCCGGGAAAGTCGCGGCCCAATGTTCGCGCCAGGTTGAGCCCGATCCGCCGCATGGCGTGGTGCTGGCAAGCCAGCATGTGGTGGATCTGATACATTTCCAGCCACGTGGTAAGGCGGCGTCCTTTGCCGTTCAGGATGCCCCGGGGCGACAGCCAGCCGAGCATCTTCGCGAGTCTTTCGTAGATCGGCCGGGATCGGCGCCAGTTGCAAGCAATGACGAATTCATCGGCATCGCCGCAATGCTCGCTCAGAAGCTTAGGGATAAGGTATAGGTTGTCCGGCTCGCAATTCAGGGCGCGCTTGTATTGAAGGTGGCGTTCGGTAGCCTCCGCGAATAAGATCTCGCCCGCATGGTTCAGGATGGACAGCGCCGGATCGTGATAGGTCGCGCAGAGGCCAACATAATACGTTCGGGTGTCGTGTTTTTTCATCGCCGATTCCGAAAGCCTATGGACATTCTAACGAAAACTGCGGGGGTCGGGATTCCGAGAACGGTTCGTCTGCCGGATTTTCTACCGCCTTGGTGGTGCGGTTTCGGTCTCAGCCTGTTTATGCCGATCTGCATTTTCGCGTTTTTCGCAACCGGCCCCCATCCGGCGGTTCAGGCCTTGGCTTGGACATTGCCGATGGGCGCACTCTTTGCGGCCGATTGTTTCGGTCCTTCCGAGCGGCGGTCGGTGCCTGCCGACGCTCCGCGCTGGTTTTTCGACGGAATCCTGTATGCGCTAGTTCTATTGCAGATACTGAACGCCCTCGCTTTGGGACTCTTGGTCTCGCGGCTTAGATGGGCCGGCCCGCTGGAAGTTGCGAATAGCCTGGGCAATCTGTTGGCCGTCCGGATCATGGCCGGAGCCAATTTTTGCTGCGCGGCAATTTGTCCTGCCCACGAACTCATCCACAAACATCGCCGATGGCACCGGATGCTGGGACGATTTCTGTTTGCCACCGTGTTTTACGATCATTTTTCGATCGCGCACAAGCGGGCTCATCATGCCATGCTGGGCAGTGCGCTGGATCCGTCGACCGCTATTGCGGGCGAATGCTACGAGGACTTTTTTCGGCGCGTGGCGATTCAACAATGGCGGATTGCCTGGAATGCCGATCGAAGGGCTACTTTGACCGGAGCGGCCGTCGAAGCCGTTTGGCTCGCAGCATACGTCTGGCTGTTCGGGCTCTTGGCGGCTGCGGTGTTTCTGCGATGCGCCTATCTCGCCATACGGATCTTGGAATCCGTCAATTACTTCCAGCATTACGGTTTGACCCAAGCCTCCGGCCGGTCGCGTTTAGCAGCCTGGCGCAACGACTCCGCGGTCAGCCTGTTTCTGTTTCTGGGCCTCACGCGGCACGCCGACCATCATCGTCGCCCCGGGATACCTTATCCGGAACTGTGCGCACCGACCGAAGGACCCGCCATGCCTTACGGATATTGGGGCATGGCGGTGATGGTGCTGAGGCGTAACGAGAAATACCGGGCTTGGGTCGATTCGCAAGAAAACGTATAAGATGACCGAAAGGGAGCGCTCGCGATTGTTCGCCCCTACCAATGCGCCAGCAAATGGGCCAGGCCGCGGATGGTAATGGTCGGCTTCCACGACGGATGATCGATGTTCTCCAACTGTAGCTCCGGCAGCCTGCGGAGCAGGGCGTCAAGCGCCGTCTCGAGCTCGATGCGCGCGAGCCGGGCTCCCAGGCAGTAGTGCATGCCGCCCCCGAAGGACAGCGGTTTTTGCGGAAGTTCGGCGCGTTCGATCAGGAATCGCTCGGGTTCTTTGAACACGGCCGGATCGCGGTTGGCTGCACCGAGATTGATGTAGACCGTCTCTCCTTGCTTGATCGTTACCGCCCCGACGGCGACATCCTGCATGGCAACGCGAGCGGCGATATGAACGGAAGTCTCGTAACGAAGACACTCGTTCACGGCTTGCGGCAGCAATGACGGGTTTCCTCGAAGCAAATCCAACTGCTCGGGATGCCGAAATAGTGTCAATAGCGCATTGCCAATCATATTGGCCGTGGTTTCGTGCCCCGCCAGAAACAGTAGCGCCATATTGGCGATGATTTCATCCTCGCTCAACCGGTCTTCGCCTTCCTCGGCCTGAAGGAGCAAGGAAACCAGGTCATTGCCAGGATTTTTGCGACGTTCGCGGCAAATCTCGCGGAAATAGTGGTCGAATGCGTGCGAGGCCCGGTTGGCGGCGTCGATTTCATCGGCACCGATCGGACTCAATTCGAACACCTTGACCAGTGCTTGGGTGTCGGCGAGGAATCGGAGGCTGTCCTCGAGATGTATATCGAGAAGTGCGCAGATGACCCGGACTGGAAGCGGGTAAGCGAATGTCTTGACCAAATCGGCGCGGCGGCTATCGATAAAGCCGTCTATCAGGCGATGAGTTTCCCGCTGGGCCAGATAGCGCAGTTCGGGGGCCTGTTTCACGCCGAAAGCTTTGCTGACGAGCGTGCGCAGCCGAGTGTGCTCCGGAGGGTTCATCAGCAGCATGAACCGATTCACCATCTGAAAGGCCGGCTCCATGACGGCGTCCTTTCCGTAGCGGCAGGCGAGTCCCGCCAGAAAATCCTTGCCGAAGCGGGCGTCGCGGAGAATTCGGTTGGCATCCTGGTAGCGTGTCGCCAGCCAGATGCCGGGCATGAGCGGACAAATCGGTGCGTCACTGCGCAACTTGGCATAGAACGGATAAGGATCGGCAAAGAAGGCGGGGGAGTCGATATTGATGTTGAGCACGGCGGCCAATTCTGTCCAATAGGTTGTTGGAGACGGTCGAAGATACCCGATTCACGACGGATCCATAAACGGGAGATTTTTTCCGGCACAGTTCGCTCCTCGACCGGTTGCTTGCTACTTCGCCGTCACGCGGTGAAAATATCTTCTTTTAAGGATGTTCGAAATTTCCTTCCCTCATCAGGACCACACCTCGGCCGGAAGCAATAATCATGTCAGGACTTTTTGTCGATCCTCAGTTCTGGATCGGACTCGGCGAGATTATCGTCGTCAATATCATTCTCTCGGGCGACAACGCGGTGGTCATCGCTCTCGCCGCGCGTTCACTCCCGGAACAACAGCGCAATCTCGCCATAGTCTGGGGGTCGGTTGCCGCCATTTTGATGAGGGTTGTCCTCACCATAGTCGCAGTGGAAATGTTGCGGCTTCCTTATTTGAAGATCATCGGCAGCGTGCTGCTGTTCTGGATTGCCGTGCAGTTGCTATTGCCCGAGGGCGACGGCGGCGAGGGTGTCGACGGCCACGATAATCTTATCGCTGCGATCCGGACGATCTTGATTGCCGATCTGGTCATGAGCCTCGACAACGTTATCGCAGTTGCCGCGGCGGCGAAAGGCAACGTACTGCTCCTGATACTCGGTCTGGCGATCAGTATTCCCCTAGTGATTTTCGGCAGCACCGTCATTCTGCGCTTGATGGACCGATTCCCGGTAATCATTGTGCTCGGGGCCGCTTTGCTCGGTTTCGTATCGGGCGAAATGCTGGTCACCGATCCGGCGTGGCCTGGGCCGGAGGGCCATTGGCTGCATGACGTGATCCCCTTTGTCGGTGCCGTTCTGGTGGTCTTGGCCGGCAAGTGGTTGGCGCAGCGTAAAGCGACGACGGCACAGCACCGGGTAGTGGATCTCGCCGCCGAAGACGAGCAGCCGAAATCGGGCAAAACGGGCTGACGCCACCTATTCCAGGAGAATACGAATGTTAAGAGTATTGGTTCCGGTCGATGGCTCCGAAAATTCGATCCGCGCCGTCGATCACGTGCTCAAAAAGGCAGCCTGGTACAAGGAGCCGCTGGAGATCCATCTCCTTAACGTCCAGCATCCGCTGCACGGGGAGGTACGTATGTTCCTCGATGCCGAACAGATCCGCGCTTTTCATCATGACGAGGGAACCAAGGCCCTGGAGTCGGCTCGTAAGATCTTGGATGGAGCCGGGCTTCCCTACATCGTTCATATCGGTGTCGGCAATCCGGCCGAGGTGATCGTACAGTACGCCAAAGAGAAGGCGTGCGATCAGATCGTCATGAGCGCCCGCGGCCTTGGTTCGGTCGCGGCTCTGCTCATGGGGTCGGTAGCGACCAAGGTCATCCATCTGAGCGAAGTGCCGGTGTTGCTTGTGAAGTAACCCCGTAGATGCGTGATCGCTCCGCCGCGTCATAATATGGATTGTGCGCGGCATGAACGGGTGCGGGCGCTCGTGACGTTCTCGCCTATCCAGGTTTCAAAGTGACTTGACGATCAGCCCGTTAGACTACGGGGCGACGGGGCTTGCAACCGAACGCGTCGGATTGCAAACCCCGTTATTTCATTTTGTCGATATCGAGTACTATCCGGCCGCTACGTTAAAACCGGTATTCCACGCCACCGAAGAAAGCCCGTCCATCGCCCGGATAAAACTGCGCCGCATCGCGTCCGTCGGCATTGGCGATGACGCCAGTGGTTGCCGCATATTTTTCGTCGGTCAGGTTCTTCGCCTCGAAGTAGGCGGAAAATCCTTGTTTGGTCCTATAACCAGCGCGAAAACCCATGATAGCGTAGGCATCGGCGGACAGCGTATTGGCCAGGTCGACCGGAATTCGGGTCGCGGACCACTCCACGTTGGGACCCGCGTAGAAGCCGGACGGATGCTCATAGCGGAGTTCCGCTCGCAAGTAGTGTTCCGGAATGCCTGGCAGGCGGTTGTTGCCGTAGGTCGGGTCGTTGTCGAAGCGGAAATCGTTCCACATGTAAGCCTGACGCAGAACGATGTTTTCTATGGGGCGGACCTCGAAACCGAGTTCGATACCTTGGTGTATGGTCGTGGAGTCGGCGTTTCGGGTGATCGTCGCCGTTCCGCTCGGATCCGCCGGATCACGCAGCTGCAGCAATTCGTTCTCGATCCACGCATGGTAGTAGGACAGGTCCCAGTTGACCATGCCCTCCTGTCCGCGCGTCCCGATTTCTACGGTGCTGCCGCGTTGAGCCGAAAGCTGAAGCGGGGTATTGCCATATTGAAGGGTTAGTTCGCCGAATGACGGGGGCTCGAAGCTGCGGCTGAAATTCACATAAGCTTGGCTATTGGCCGTGAATTCCCAGCGCGCGCCGATTTTCGGGCTGACCCCGAAGAAATCCTGGTGGTCGCTTTGATCGCCATTGCTCAGGAAGCGATCGGTATATTCGCGTGAGGCATAGGACAGTTGAAGGCCGGTAACCAGGGCCAATTGATGCAAGATATAGTGTTGGTTTTCGCCGTAGAGATCGATGTTGATGGCGTCTTGCGTACTCTTGGCCCTTCTGGCGCCGCGGTGGCCGCCGACGTTGACGAAACGGTCGTCCTGGGTTCGGCCGCCGGTCGGATATAGACCCAGGATGAAAATATTCTTGCGGCCGAACAAATCGTTTTCATTGGTATAACGAATGTTCATGCCGTAATCGTCGGAAACCTGGTCAAGAACCTGAAAAATAGGGTGATAAAGATCCTTGTAAGACCAGAAGCTGCTGATGTCGATGCGCTGCTTGTCGTCCCATCGCCAGGTAGTGGTATTGCCGAGCCGCATCAGCCTGAAGTCGCGCTTCTGCTGGCCTCTGAGGCTGCTTGGATTGGCCTGGGTCGGATCGTCTTCCAGTTGCGCTTTGGTTAAGCTTCCTGGTAGGTTCGATTGGGTGTTGACATAAGTGACGTAGAAGCGCGTTTCCAGGTTCTCATTGAAGCGATAGCCGAAATTGCTGAAGATGCGCTCGTTCTCCTGCTCGCTCCAGTTGCGAAAACCGTTGGTAGAAAAGAAGGTTCCGGAGATATAGTAATCAGCATCGCCGATCACTTGCCCTGAGCTCACCTGGGCACGGTAAGTGTCGAAGCTGCCGGATTCGAAGCGTAGCTGTAGAGGCGACGCGGTGTATCCGGCCCGGCTCACGAAGTTGATCGCTCCGCCAAGGGTGGTAGAGCCGTACATGAGTGCGTTAGCGCCGCGGTAAACTTCCACGTATTCGGCAGCCAGAGGCTCTACTGCCTGCATGTCGAAGCCTCCGTCGGCGAGGTTTAGCGGAACTCCGTCCTGAAGGAGTTTGATGCCGCGGCCGTGAAAGGTGCGTTGAATGCCGGAGCCTCGGATCGAGACCCGCGATTCCTCGGCACCGAATCGCGGTTGCACGTACACGCCGGGAGAGTAGTCGAGAACATCCTTGAGATTGGCGGCACGGCCCTTCTGATAGCTTTCCGCATCGATAATATCGACGCCTCCGGGAACCCGGTTAATCTGCTCGCGCGCGGTTTCGATATTAGGTACGGTGAGAGCTTGAGGTGCCGTATCGGCTTCGCCGGTAATCGTTAAAGTTGGTAACTGAGTGGGCTTGGTGTCATGATCGGCCCATGCTTTTCCCCCGATGGTTGCTCCGCTGCATAAGAGTGCGAGAGTCATCTTTAAATAGTGATTGCTCATCATTTTCGGACTTGTTGTTTTAGTTTTTTGAGACGGCTGTTAGCGTAAGCACTATTTGAGCCAGTCCGTCTTCAGGCCGAGAACTGGAGGATAGTTTGTCGGAAAGGTCGATCGGGGTGTGTGAAATCACGCATTCCTGGTCGGCGAAGTGAGGCAAATGACATGCTTGGGGTGGCGCGATAAGGGTTGGAAGTGCTCTGGCAATTTCTTGTTTTTTGCGCCCATGGCTGTCGTTGATGGAGATTGCAGGCCGATGTCGGTGACATTATTAACCCGGCCTATAAATATAGGCCGGGTTAATCCGGGGCAGGGATGCCCCGGCGCGGCGGCAAGCCGCGTGAGCCCAGGCCGGGCGTGTACCGGCTTGGGCGGCGGCCCGAAATACCAGGAGGGTATTAACGGGCCTGATTAATAATTGGTCAGCCAAAAAATTTCTTGCAGTACCCGCTTTGGGGTAGGGCATTTGCCGCATCGAGGTTTTGATGATGGGTGCGGCGGCGCTGCATCGGTGTAATGAATTTCTCACGCCGGTATTCGCGTGCGGTGCCGATGGTTGCGAGAGCTCGGGCAGTTCTCGGCAGAAAAATTGCAGAATGAACCTTCTCGAATATGCGCAGTCGAAAAGTCAGTGAAGAGGGAGGTAGATGTAGGCTTCTACGATTGTCCTTGCCCGTTTGAAGCATTTACACCGGGCGATATCCTGATAGTATTTGTAAACTATTTCAAAAAAATGGTCGGATTTATCCGACGAGGAAGTTAGACCGTGAATGACATGTTGAAGAACATAATTCTGTGGGTAGTCATCGCCGTCGTTTTGATGTCGGTTTTCAATAATTTTGGCTCCCGAAAGTCGGTCGATTCGACTATGTCGTATTCGCAGTTCATCTCGGCGGTGAACGAGGGGCAGATTAAGCAGGTGACTATCGACGGGCAAATGATCCGGGGCATGCTCGGGACCGGCGAGAAGTTCACTACTTACAGTCCTGGCGACGACCACTTGGTTGACGACCTGCTGAAGAACCATGTCGAGATCAAGGCTCAGCCGCCAGAATCTCAATCATTATTGATGCAGATCTTTATTTCGTGGTTCCCGATGTTGCTGCTGATTGCTGTGTGGATTTTCTTCATGCGGCAAATGCAAGGCGGTACCGGAGGAAGGGGGGCCATGTCCTTCGGTAAGAGCCGAGCTCGGCTGATCGAAGAAGATCAAGTCAAGGTGACGTTTGCCGACGTAGCGGGCGTTGAAGAGGCCAAGGAAGACGTTCAGGAGATGGTCGATTTCCTCAAGGATCCGAGCAAGTTTCAGAAGCTGGGCGGCAAGATTCCGCGCGGGGCTCTGATGGTCGGTCCGCCAGGGACCGGTAAGACTTTGCTGGCCCGAGCGATCGCCGGAGAGGCTAAGGTTCCGTTCTTTTCCATCTCGGGCTCGGATTTTGTCGAGATGTTTGTGGGCGTGGGTGCGTCCCGCGTGCGCGATATGTTCGAGACGGCGAAGAAAAATGCGCCGTGCATCATCTTCATTGACGAGATCGATGCGGTAGGCCGCCATCGTGGTGCCGGTTTAGGCGGTGGCCACGACGAGCGCGAGCAGACGCTCAATCAGTTGCTCGTCGAAATGGACGGTTTCGAAGGAAACGAAGGTATTATCGTCATCGCGGCAACCAACCGCCCCGATGTTCTGGATCCGGCGCTCTTGCGTCCTGGGCGCTTTGACCGTCAGATCGTCGTTGGACTACCTGACGTTCGTGGTCGCGAGCAAATCTTGAAGGTGCACATGAAGCGAGTGCCGATTGCCGACAACGTGGAAGTCGAATATCTGGCACGCGGCACCCCTGGATTTTCCGGCGCTGATTTGGCCAACTTGGTCAACGAGGCGGCTTTGTTCGCCGCCCGCAAGAATAAGCGCAGCGTCGACATGGAGGACTTCGAGAAAGCCAAGGATAAGATTCTTATGGGCGTAGAGCGCAAATCCATGGTAATGACCGACGAGGAGAAGCAGCTCACCGCTTATCACGAGGCAGGTCATGCGATTGTGGGACGGCTGGTTCCGGAACACGATCCGGTGTACAAGGTCAGCATCATGCCGCGCGGCCGGGCGCTGGGAATTACTATGTTTTTGCCGGAGCGTGACCAGTACAGTGCGAGCAAGCAGAAACTGGAAAGCCAGATTTCGAGTTTGTTCGGAGGACGTATAGCGGAAGAGCTCATTTTCGGCAAAGAAAAAGTGACGACCGGCGCTCAGAACGATATCGAGCGGGCTACCAATCTCGCGCGCAGCATGGTTACCCGATGGGGGCTCTCGGAACGTTTAGGGCCGTTGGCGTATAGCGAAGAAGAAGGCGAAGTATTCTTGGGACGCTCCGTCACCAAGCATAAAATGGTCTCCGAGGAGACGGCGCATCTGATCGATGAGGAAATTCGCTCGGTAATCGATCGCAACTATGAGCGTTCGGAGCGCTTGTTGCGAGAAAACATGGAAAAATTACATCTGATGGCTGAAGCCTTGATCAAGTACGAGACAATCGATCGTTTCCAAATCGACGACATTATGGAAGGCAAGGTTCCGCGTCCGCCGCAAAGCTGGGGCGAGGCGCCTCCGAGCGGTGGTGCTGCGGCGGGTTTGGGTGCTAAAGAGACTCCCAAGGCAAAAGGAGCTGGAGGCATCGGTAAAGCAGCGGAACAGCACTGATTCTGTTTGGTAGGCTTATTGAGACCCCCGGCACCGTGCTAGGTGCGGGGGGTTTTGTTTTTGTATGGATCGCCTACACTAGCTGACGACCTTTTACGTTCAGTTGTCGGATAGAACTTGTCCGTTGGAATGGAGGGCAGTCGCTATGAAACTAAGGACATAGACGGCGCGGATAATTGCGTAATTTCCATGCTTCTTGAAAGCGGAAGGTATTAGTGTGTCCAAAAGGTGTCGACGGATCGGCTACTGCATAGAGCGTAAAATCAAAAATAATTGAATCTTTAGATTTGAAGGACGGCGAATGAAAAAATCGTACTTTGGTACAGACGGAATTCGCGGCAAAGTAGGGGAATATCCTATTACACCGGACTTTATGCTGAAGTTGGGTTGGGCGGCAGGCCGCGTGTTTTCGCTGGATCGCTACCCTTCCAATGTTCTGATCGGAAAGGACACCAGAATTTCCGGCTACATGTTCGAATCTGCTCTCGAGGCGGGGCTTGCGGCGGCGGGGATTAATACTCAGTTGCTCGGTCCCATGCCAACCCCGGCAATCGCTTATCTTACGCGGACGTTTCGAGCCCAGGCCGGGATAGTCATCAGCGCCTCGCACAATCCGCATTACGATAATGGGATTAAGTTTTTTGGGCCCGATGGCATGAAGCTTCCGGACGAGGTCGAGCTCCAGATTGAGGAGCAATTGGACAAACCCATGACGACGGTGGAGTCTTCAAGGATAGGCAAAGCGTCTCGCATCAGTGATGCGGTCGGGCGTTATATCGAATTTTGCAAAAGCACTATTCCGTCCCGCATCGAATTTACTGGATTCAAAATTGTTGTCGATTGCGCCCATGGCTCGACATATCACATCGCGCCCCATGTATTCGAGGAAGTTGGTGCGACGGTTGTCGCTATTGGCATTCAGCCCAATGGCTTGAATATAAACGACGGCGTCGGAGCTACCAAACCCGAGCGACTTAGCCGTGCGGTATTGGAAGAGCAGGCGGATTTTGGGATCGCCTTGGATGGCGACGGCGATCGGCTGATCATGGTCGATCATAAAGGGGAGATCGTCGATGGCGATGAACTCGTTTACATCATCGCTAAGTCCCGTATGGAGTGCGGTGGGTTAAGAGGGCCGATAGTCGGTACTCTGATGAGTAACTTAGGGTTAGAGCATGCGCTGGATGCGTTGGGGTTAGAGTTTAAGCGCGCTGCGGTAGGAGATCGTTACGTGATGGAAATGATGCTTCAGCATGACAGCGTGCTCGGTGGTGAAAGTTCAGGTCATATCATATGCCGGGACCGGATTACGACCGGCGATGGTATTGTTTCTGCTTTGCAGGTTATGGCAGCGATGCACGAGGCGGGCAAATCGCTTAACGAATTGAAGAGCGACATGGTCAAATACCCTCAGTGTTTGGTGAACGTGAAGGTGCGGGACAAAGTCAATTTGGATGAAATCGAGCCGGTTCAGAAGTTGAAAAATGAAATTCAGCGTGAACTTGGCAGCAAGGGGCGTATTTTGCTCAGACCGTCGGGAACCGAACCGCTAATTAGGATTATGGTTGAAGGGCAAGACGCTCATGTTGTTCGTGCTACGGCCGACCGTCTCGCAAATGCCGTCTCTTCGGCGCTGACCTAGAGATGTGTTCGTGGCGGTTATTAGATGCGCGATGATTTCATTAGCAAAAATTGAGTCGAGGTAGTCAGTCGATGCGTATCTTGCACGCGATGATTCGGGTTGGAGACTTAGAACGGTCGATTCGCTTTTACACTGAAATTCTCGGAATGAAACTATTGAGAAAGGAGGATTTTCCTGATGGAAAATTCACTCTGGCATTCGTAGGGTTCGGTGACGAACGCCACGATTCGGTGATTGAATTGACTTACAACTGGGGTGTTCATGGCTATAACTTGGGCGATGCCTTTGGGCATATCGCGATCGAAGTCGAGGACATCTACGACGCTGTCGAGCGTATAAGACGCGCTGGCGGCGAAATTTTACGCGAAGCCGGCCCCATGAAGTACGGCACCACGGTCATTGCCTTCGTGGCGGATCCGGATGGTTACAAAATTGAATTAATCGGAAAAGAATAAAGGGCTGTTGCGCTTATTTTTCATATATTAATGGCGGCTACAGTCAGGTATTGTGCCTGGCGAAAAAATGAGAGATTTGTTTTAATACTGGCTGAGCGTCGGTCTTATAACAATAAGGAGAAAGAGGATGTCAAAAGGGCAAAATTTACAAGATCCGTTCCTAAATGCGCTTAGAAAAGAACATGTTCCGGTTTCGATCTATCTCGTAAACGGGATCAAGTTACAAGGTAAAGTGGATTCTTTCGATCAGTACGTGATCATACTCAAGAACACTGTAAGCCAAATGGTTTACAAGCATGCCATTTCCACGATTGTCCCTGCGCGTCAGGTCCGTCTACCCCATGCGGCGGAAGGATTGGAAGACGAGGGTTAATCGACAGTTCGGTTCAAGCCGTAAGATGGTGATGTCGAAGTTGGTCTGGGAGAAGAGTTTACTTGTTTGAGAGGCCGAAGTCCGGCGAGCGTGCCGTGCTTGTTCATTTGGCCGCTCAGGACGAGACCGAAGCTCTTGTAGAACTTCAGGAACTCGCCTCATCAGCCGGGGCGGAGCCTGTAGCTACGGTGACAGGCAGGAGACACACGCCCGATCCTCGTTATTACATCGGAAAAGGGAAACTTGACGAGTTGGCCCGGATTGTCCGGGAGGACGAAGCAGAGCTGGTTCTTTTCAACCATCCTTTAACGCCCAGCCAAGAGCGTAATTTAGAGAGAGAGCTTTCGGTCAGGGTTGTCGATCGCACCGGATTGATTCTCGATATCTTCGCTCAGCGGGCCCAATCCTTCGAAGGCAAACTCCAGGTTGAATTAGCACAGTTGCGGCACTTATCTACTCGTTTGGTGCGCGGCTGGACTCACTTGGAACGTCAAAAAGGGGGTATCGGCCTCCGTGGTCCTGGGGAGACACAGCTTGAGACGGACAAGCGTTTAATTGCTGATCGAATACGGCTGATTCAAAAACGGCTGGAGAAAGTCGAGCGGCAACGCAATCAGGGACGCTCCGCTAGACGGCGGGCGGAGTTGCCGGTTGTCAGTTTGGTGGGATATACAAATGCCGGCAAATCGACTCTCTTCAACGCGTTGACGGGGGCTGGCGTTTATGCGGCAAATCAGTTATTTGCTACGCTCGATCCCACCTTGCGACGCTTGCAGTTAACGCCGAGTTTGACGGTAATTCTAGCTGACACGGTCGGATTTATCCGGCATTTGCCACATGAGCTGGTTGCAGCATTCCGTTCGACTTTGAAGGAAGCGGTGGACGCAGATTTATTGCTTCACGTTATTGATGCGAGTGATGAGCGGTCTGACGAAACCATATCGGAAGTCAATCGGGTTCTGAGCGAAATCGGAGCTGATCGAGTAAGACAGATTCAGGTCTTTAACAAGATCGATCGGGTTGCGGATATTGAGCCGCACGCTGAGAGAAACGCGAGCGGAGATGTCGCAAAAGTATGGTTGTCCGCCAAGACAGGTGCTGGTCTGCCTTTGCTTCACGACGTTTTAGAGGTTCTTTTTCGTCGCGAAGTGATTCACCGCAGAATTCACTTGGGTCCGGAAAACGCCGGATTGAGGGCACGGTTATATAACGCAGCGCAGATCTTGAGAGAAGAATCGGACGGAACCGGAGGGTGGGATTTGGAAGTCGAGCTTCTCAAGCGGGATGTGAAGTTATTGCATGAGCTCGACGAGCTGCAGGATTCAATTAGTGCTTAATCATCTCGATCTGGTAACAATAATGCCGGGGCATAGCATGCTTCTACCGTGAAGCACTGGGCCAGTGGAGAGCGTTCCGGCTTCCTCTCAAATGCTCGTTTTTGTATATCCAACCATTTTCCTAGATAATTCTAATATTCATGCCGCAGTAGCGGCTTTGTTATAGCTCTAGAAGAGCATCAAGTTCTGTACTATAGGAGTCATCCAATGTCCTGGAACGAACCGGGCGGTAATAAAAAAGATCCGTGGAGCGGGCGTGATCAGCAGGAGACGCCTCCGGACTTGGAAGAAGTCATGCGCGGATTACACGAAAGGATAGGGAGGTTTTTCGGTGGCGGTGAAAATGCGCCCATGAGGACGATCGGTTTATTTCTCCTGATTGCCTTGGCTGTATGGGGGCTAACCGGTATTTATCTCGTAGACGAAGGGAGTCGCGGCGTCGTTACGCGTTTCGGCAAATACGCTGATACCACCATGCCTGGGCTGCATTGGCACATGCCTGCGCCAATAGAGCACGTTCAGGTGGTCAATATGGAGCAGCAACGTTTTCTGGAAGTAGGGTATCGCTCCGGCGGGCGTCAGCAATCTTTGGGATCCGTGCCCAGGGAAGCCCTTATGCTCACGCAGGACGAAAATATTATCGATATCCGATTAGCGGTTCAGTATCAGATCAAGGATGCGAAAGATTATCTTTTTAATGTTGCTGATCCGGACGAAACCTTGAAGCAGGTTATTGAAAGCGCCGAACGTGCGGTTATCGGGAAGAGTACGATGGATTTCGTGTTGACGGAGGGACGGGGCAAGGTTGCCGACGAGATCAAGAACGAAATTCAACAAACGCTGGATCAATATCAAACCGGAATCAGAGTGAGCAATGTGAGCTTGGTGGATGCTCAGGCTCCGGAAGAAGTCCAGGCAGCATTCATGGACGCGATCAAGGCAAGGGAAGATGAGCAGCGCCTGAAAAATGAAGCGGAAGCTTATGCGAATGAAGTCGTGCCAAGAGCAAGGGGTGCCGCGGCACGTGTCTTGGAAGAATCGGAAGCGTATAAACAGCGCGTAATTGCCAGAGCAGAAGGTGACACGAGTAGGTTCAAACAGTTGCTGGCGGAGTACGACAAGGCTCCGGAGGTTACGCGAGAGCGCCTCTATCTCGATACGATGGAGGAAGTGCTTGGACGCACGGGTACGTTATTGATCGATGTCAAGAACAGCAATAATTTGTTGTATCTGCCTATAGATAAACTTCAAAAAGCTGCGTCGCCCCTGATGCCGCCCAGAGATGCCGACAATGCCACGATTACTACTCCGGAAGTATCGGACAGCGGGGCCCCTAGAACTATCCGATCAACCACTCGAGGTCGTGAAGGAAGGGGACAATAATGATTAGTAAAAATACCCTAATTCTTGCGTTTGTTTTTATTTTGCTGGTAATTACTGCTACCTCCATATTTACTGTATCGGAGACGGAAAGAGCCTTATTGCTGGAGTTTAAGAAAATCGTTCGAACAGACTTCGAGCCGGGGTTGCATTTCAAGCTTCCATATCAAGAGGTGAAGAAATACGATGACCGAATCCTCACATTGGAGTCCAAGCCCGAGCGGTTTCTCACCTCTGAAAAGAAAAACGTAATCGTTACTTGGTTCGTGAAATGGCGGATCGAAGACGCGACGAAATTCTATAAGGCAGTCGGTGGGGATAAGGCAGCGGCAAATATTCGTCTCGATCAGATAACGAAAGACGCATTGCGGAACGAATTCAGCAAGCGAACTATCCGCGAGGTGGTTTCCTTAGAGCGTGGCCAGATCCGCGATCTACTGATCAAGACGGTGAACCCTGTAGTCGATGATTTGGGAGTCGAGGTTATCGATATTCGTGTGAAAGGAATCGATTTGCCGGATGAGGTAAGTTCATCGGTCTACCGACGGATGGAAGCCGAACGCGCCCGGGTTGCGAGAGATTTCCGTTCGCGTGGTGCGGAGGCAGCCGAACGTATTCGTGCGGAAGCAGACCGTCAGCGGGAGGTGATACTTGCTGATGCCTATAGAGACTCGGAGATCAGGCGTGGTGAGGGCGATGCCACGGCATCGGAGATTTATGCTCAGGCATATAGCAGAAATCCAGAGTTCTTCGAGTTTTATCGAAGCTTGTATGCTTACAGGCAAGTGTTCAAGGACGAGAACGATATGATCGTGTTGGAGCCTGATTCGAAATTCTTCCAGTACTTCAAAAAGCCAAAGTAACCGGACTGTTGCTCCCGCATATTTTCTATTGCCCCTTTGTCCAGTCGACAGGGACAAAGGGGCGGACCGTTTGCCGTTGGCAAAGGATTCTCACACACTGCTAGGGTCAATATGAGCCTCGCGGTAACATAACTGTCGCCTAATCCATCCAGATTTTTTTCCGTTTGCTGAGCTCACCGAATTCGATGCTAACCGAAGATAATTGGCTGTTGCCAGAAGGTATTGATGAGGTCTTTCCGGAAGAAGCCGAGCGTTTGGAGCAGCTACGTCGAAAGATCATCGATCTGTTCGCCAGCTGGGGCTATCGGCTGGTGATGCCGCCGCTGATTGAATTCATTGAATCGCTTTTGACTGGTTCGGGCAACGATCTTGATTTGCAGACATTCAAGATCATCGATCAGATCAGTGGTCGATTAATGGGGATACGTGCTGATATGACGCCTCAGGTTGCGCGTATCGATGCGCGCAACCTTGGCACCGATACGCCGACACGGCTCTGTTACATGGGAACGGTGCTGCACACGCAGTCGGATCATCTCGAAAAGTCCCGGAGCCCATTGCAGGTTGGGGCCGAATTGTACGGACATGCGGGTAATGCCAGCGACATGGAGGTTATCTGCTTGATGTTGGAGATGCTTGCCATTGCAGGTATTGAAAACGTACATCTGGATCTGGGACATGTAGGCATCTATCGGGAGTTGGCACGTCAGGCCGGTTTGAATGCGCAGCAGGAGGCGGAGCTGTTTGAAATTCTTCAGCGGAAAGACTATCCGGAATTGGTAACTTTATTACATTCGCTGACGGTTAGCGATTCTTCCACCGAGATGTTGGAAGCGCTGATCGATCTAAATGGACATGAGGGTGTCATAGAGAAAGCTAGAAAGCGATTGGCAACCGCCAATGAGTCGGTACATCGCGCTTTGATGGATTTGGAATCCATTTCGAAGAGTTTGACAAGCTTGTTCCCGGCCTTACGAATCAATTTCGACCTTGCGGAATTGCGTGGTTATCACTACAAAACGGGTGTCGTATTTGCCGCTTTTGTGCCGGGTTACGGCAGAGAAATTGCACGTGGCGGCCGTTACGATGAGATCGGAAAAATTTTCGGGCGCGCTCGTCCGGCGACGGGTTTTAGCGCCGATTTGAAGGTTCTGGCACGATTGGCCAACGGAAAAGACGATGATGCGCCTAGTTTGCGCATTTTTGCGCCCGCCGTAGACGATCCCGATTTGCACGAAATAGTGCGTAATTTGCGCGGCGCCGGGCAAACGGTCATTCAGGCGTTGTATGGACAAACTGGCGAGGCTCGCGAGATGGCATGTTCACACTACCTTCAAAAGCAGGGGCTAACTTGGGAAGTCTTTCCCGTTAGCGATTGAGCCCAAAATTACCTCGAAAAATGAAACGCTAATCTGGAATCAAGAATGGGTAAAAACGTCATAGTCATCGGCACCCAGTGGGGCGATGAAGGTAAAGGTAAACTTGTCGATTTGCTGACGGAGCGTGCAGATGCAGTCGTCCGTTTCCAGGGTGGTCACAACGCAGGGCATACCTTGGTAATCGACGGCCAAAAGACGGTATTGCATTTGATACCTTCCGGCGTTTTGCGGGAATCGGTGAAATGCTTGATAGGCAATGGCGTGGTGTTATCGCCCCGCGCTTTGTTGGAAGAGATTGCGCTGCTGGAGAAAGCCGGTATTCCGGTTCGGGATAGGCTTACGATCAGCGAAGCCTGTGCCTTGATATTACCCATTCACGTCGCGTTAGATGTAGCGCGTGAAAAATCTCGTGGCGATAAGGCTATCGGTACGACAGGAAGAGGTATCGGTCCCGCTTATGAAGATAAAGTGTCGCGGCGAGGGTTACGCGCCGGCGATCTTATGTATCCCGCCGTGTTTGCCGAAAGGTTACGCGAACTCCTGGATTATCATAATTTCGTACTCAGCGGGTATTACCGGCAGTCTCCGCTCGATTATCAGCAAGTGCTGGACGAAACGATGGCATTGGGTGAGCAGATTAAACCCATGCTGGGAGATGTGGCGGGTATGCTGCATGCTTATCGTGATGAGGATAGAAATGTCCTCTTCGAAGGCGCTCAAGGCGCGATGCTGGATATCGATCATGGCACTTATCCTTATGTGACCTCGTCTAATACTACGGCGGGCGGCGCAGCATCCGGTAGCGGAATGGGCCTGCTGGATTTCGATTATGTATTGGGTATCACCAAAGCCTATTCGACACGCGTTGGAAACGGACCTTTTCCGACGGAACTGTCGAATGAGATTGGCAAGCATTTATCCGCGAAAGGCGCGGAATTCGGTGCTACTACTGGACGAGCGCGTCGCTGTGGCTGGTTCGATGCCGTCTTGATGAAGCGTTCGGCGAAACTCAACAGTCTGAGCGGGTTGTGCCTGACGAAATTGGATGTTCTGGATGGGCTGGAAAAGATCGGAATTTGTACGGCTTATCGATATAAAGGAGAGGAGATTCGTACGGTACCAATCGGCGCCGATAGTTATGCTCAGTGCGAGCCCGTTATCGAGGAGCTTTCAGGGTGGCAAGAGTCTACTGCCGGCATTACCTCGTATGAGAACCTTCCGGCAAATGCGAGAGCCTATATTGACCGGATTTCAGAATTGGTCGGTGTGCCAGTGGATATTCTCTCGACCGGTCCTGATCGCAGCGAGACGATAATTCTGAAGAATCCCTTCGATTGAGGGACGACTAAGGATGGTGCCGAGGAGAGGACTTGAACCTCCACGGGTCTCCCCACATGAACCTGAATCATGCGTGTCTACCAATTTCACCACCTCGGCAAGAGGCGAGTCGAGCGACTCAATTGAGTCGTGAATTTTGTTACTTATCGGTTAAATTGTCAATACCGAAAGTTTTGAAGGGAATCATCGATCTTCGAAGAGGTTGTCGGACCGAGGGCTGTCCGAATAGCAAAACTAAACATATAGAAAATAGGAAAATTATCGATGACCAAGTCCGCCCCTACGATCGCTAGAGGGTTTAAGCTCGAGGATCCCTTCGCCGAGCGGGAGGCAGGAAAGTATGAGCGTCCCATTCCCAGCCGGGAGTTGATCCTCGAGGTGATGAAAGAGCAAGGGATTCCTTTAAGAGTCGAGGACGTTGCCGGCGTATTGGGCGTACAAGAGGATGAGGACGTTGAATCGCTCCGTCGCCGCCTCAATGCCATGGAGCGGGATGGGCAGATACTGAGAAACCGCCGCAATTATTACTGCATCGTAAACCACAAAGATCTCATCGTTGGGCGGGTCATCGGCCATCCCGATGGGTTCGGCTTTCTTCGGCCCGACGAGGGCGGCGATGATCTTTTTCTCTCGCCCAAGGAAATGCGTTCGCTCATGCACGATGATCGCATCGTGGTGTGCATACGCGGCGTCGACCGCCGCGGGCGGCGAGAGGCCGGGGTTGTGGAGGTGTTGGAGCGGAATACGCACAATATCGTGGGTCGGTTGTACCTGGAGCAGGGAATCTCATTCGTCGTCCCAGACAATAAGCACATCGCTCACGACGTTCTTATTCCTGAGGAGCATAGAAATGGAGCGCTCCCAGGTCAGATCGTGGTCGCCGAGATCATCGAGCAACCTACCCGCCAGCGTGACCCCATCGGTCGAATCAGGGAGGTTCTGGGGGATCACATGGCCCCCGGTATGGAGATCGAGGTGGCGATTCGCAGCTTCGATCTGCCGGCCGAGTGGCCGGAAGCCGTGTTGAACGACGTTGCGGGGCTAAGTACGGAAGTCGCGGAAGATGATAAAGCCGGTCGCGTCGATTTGCGGCGGCTGCCGCTCGTAACCATAGACGGGGAGGACGCCCGCGATTTCGACGATGCCGTGTACTGCGAAAGAACGCCGAAAGGATGGAAACTTTATGTCGCTATCGCCGATGTTTCCCATTATGTCCGGCCGGGAACGGCTCTCGACGACGAAGCAAAAATCCGTGGCAACTCGGTGTATTTTCCCGATCGAGTCATTCCCATGCTGCCGGAGGTGCTCTCAAACGGTTTGTGCTCGCTCAACCCCGAGCAAGACAGGCTGTGCATGGTCTGCGAAATTTACATAAACACCGATGGCGCCATCGTCCGTTCACGTTTCTACTCGGGGCTGATGTACTCCCATGCGAGGCTCACTTACACGGAAGTCGCCCGCATGATTGTCGACGGCGATAAGATACTGAGGAAGAAGTATCGCGCTCTAGTGCCTCACCTGGAGGAGTTGCATTCGCTCTACAAAGTGCTGCGGCGGGCAAGGGAGGCACGGGGGGCGATGGATTTCGACACCCAGGAATCCTACATCGTATTCGGAGAGGGCAAGAAAATCGCGCAAATCGTGCCGCGCGAGCGCAACGACGCCCATCGCCTGATCGAGGAATGCATGATTACCGCGAATATTGCCGCGGCGCGATATCTGACCCGTCAAAAACTCCCCCATGTGGTTCGAATTCATGAGGGTCCCACCGCCGAACGATTGGCCGATCTGCGTGCCTTTCTCGGAAAAGTCGGTCTGAACCTCGGTGGCGGCGATAATCCTGGACCTAAGGATTATTTCGAAGTGTTGGACAATATCACCGGCAGGGCCGACGAGCACCTGATCCAAACTGTACTGTTACGCTCGCTGGCTCAGGCCGTTTATAGCCCGGAGAAAAAAGGCCATTTCGGGTTGGGCCTGGATGCCTATACCCATTTTACGTCGCCCATCCGGCGCTATCCGGACCTGCTGGTACACCGGGCTATTCGCCACTCGCTCGAAAAGAAAAAGATAGAAGAATTCTACTATTCCCATAACGACATGGTACTGATGGGCGAGCATTGCTCGTACACCGAGCGGCGCGCCGACGAGGCGACTCGCGACGTCGTCGCCTGGCTTAAATGCGAGTACATGCTCGATAAGCTGGGAGAGGAGTTCGAAGGCGTCATTTCCGCCGTTACGCCATTCGGTTTTTTTGTGGAGCTAAAAGACATCTTCGTGGAAGGATTGGTCCACGTTTCGACTTTGGACAAAGACTACTTTCACTACGATCCGATCGGTTATCGGTTGGAAGGGCAGCGGAGCGGTGTGACTTATAGGCTTGGCGACAGCGTTCGTGTGATTGTGGCTCGCGTGGATCTGGATGAACGCAAGATCGACCTCGAATTGGTGAAACGCTCCGAGTCTTCGTCGCGCCGGACGCGGAAGAAAAGACGCCGGTCATGAAGAATCGGCGTCGCATCGCGGGTCTTCATGCGGCGGAAGCTGCTCTCGAAAACGCCCCGGACAAAATCATCAGCGTTTGGATAGACCATCGGCGGGAAGATGGTCGCATTGCCGCCATCGAACGGAAATTGGCTTCCCTTGGAATTCCGGTTCAGCCGGCCGGACGAAATCAACTTGACTCGTTAGCCGAAAGCCGAAGCCATCAAGGCATCGTTCTCGAGCTGAAGCTGGCCGCCGAACTCGGAGAGTCGGAGCTTCAGGATGCGCTGGCGAATCTTTCGCGGCAGCCTTTTTTTCTCGTTCTGGATCATGTGCAGGATCCGCACAACCTCGGAGCCTGTTTGCGTACCGCGGACGCCGCTGGAGTACAGGGGGTCATTATCACGAAAGATCAGTCTGTGGGGTTGACGCCGACCGTGGCCAAGGTCGCCTCCGGCGCTGCTGAAACGGTGCCGATTTACCGCGTAACCAATTTGAATCGAGTCCTGGGCTGGTTAAAGGAGGCGGGGCTGTGGATCGTAGGGGCTGCGGGCGAGGCCGAGCGATCGCTATACGAGATCGACCTGGCCATTCCATTGGTCTTGGCGATCGGAGCCGAAGGAAAGGGTCTACGTCGCTTGACGCGCGAGTCCTGTGACTTTTTAGTCAAAATTCCAATGTTCGGCCAAATCGAAAGCCTTAACCTATCGGTTGCGACAGGCGTACTGCTTTTTGAAGCCGTACGGCAGCGAGCACAGGCAAAGAGGACTTAACGATTCGAGTCCTTCTGACCAACCTCGATCGTCAGGCTGGGCGTCGAGGGCTTGAATCCTTGTCCGGTCATTTCGACGTTGGCATAAATCAGCGGAGCCAACACCAATACCGCCAAGCCCAGAAGTTTTGCGCCTCTTTTCGCCGCATGCCGCGGTTCCAAGTGCATCCAACACCAGAGGTAGATTTCGAGTACCATAGTCGGACCTTTACGGGTGTTAGTCTTGACAAATTCAGGCTAATGTGACTATGACCATCTTGCAACCGAGAATAGCCGCTCGACGATGCGGCAAAAACGCGCACCTTAATTGCCTTAAAACGCGTTGCAAATGGTATGCCTCTTTAGGACTTATCACCAAGTCTCGGTGCGCACGCGCGAATTCTTTGTTTGTCGGCTGGACCATCTTAAAATGCATGGACGTTTAGCCGCACCGGCCCGGCCCGACAACACCCGCGAGTCGGGGGTTCTTTGACAATCGCCTGATTTCAATAATCCAAATGCCTTCATCTTCTGCACCCATAATGTCTAACGATACGGTCCGTGCCCTGCAGTGGAGCGAGCGCGGGCTCCGCGTGCTGGATCAGCGCAGGTTGCCGAGCGTGGTCGAATACGAGATATTCGACAGTGCTCAAGGCGTCGCTGAGGCAATCGCTTCTATGCGCGTGCGCGGAGCTCCCGCCATCGGTATCTCCGCCGCCTACGGTGTCGTGTTGGCGGCGCGTCAACGGTATCGGGAAAATCCGGATAACTGGAGAGAGGCGATCGAAGCGGATTTGGCCGAGTTGGCCAGTTCGCGTCCCACTGCCGTGAATCTGTTCTGGGCCCTTGACCGTATGCGATCGGAGATCGGGACGATCGAAGGTGATCCGGAGCCATATCTGTTGCAAGCCGCGCGCGCCATTCATGACCAGGACATCGCTGCCAATCGAACGATGGGCGACTTGGGAGCCTCCCTGCTCGTCGGGGCCAGCGGGGTTTTGACCCACTGCAATACGGGATCACTTGCGACCGGTGGGTACGGTACGGCGCTCGGGGTAGTTCGAAGTGCCTACCGACAGGGCGTTACGAACATCTTCGCGACCGAAACCCGTCCGTGGCTACAGGGGGCTAGGCTGACTGTCTGGGAGCTGGAGCAGGACGGCATACCCGCGACTTTGATTGCCGATTCCGCTGCCGCCTATTTGATGAAATCGGGTGCGATCCAGTGGATCGCAGTCGGAGCCGACCGCATCGCCGCAAACGGAGATACCGCCAACAAGATCGGCACCTATGCCTTGGCCGTTGCCGCTCGCCACCATGGCGTGAAATTCATGGTGGTTGCGCCGACGTCCACCATCGACTGGCGGACAGAGTCCGGCGAGAGCATTAGGATCGAGGAAAGGGCCCAGAGCGAACTGCTGAACGAATATTTCGCGCGGCCGAGCAGTGTTATAAAAGCGTGGAATCCAGTGTTCGACGTGACTCCGGCCGAATTGATCGATTGCATCGTCACCGAGCGGGGTATTGTGCGGAATCCGAATCGTCAGGCCATGAAAGTGCTGGCGGATGCCGGATGAGTTCGTATTTTCGGCTGTCCGTGCGCTGACAAGACGCGAAGCTAGCGGGTTCGATCGAAGCTACTTGTCCGTCTCTTCTCGTGAAATAGCTTATCTGAAGACTCAAGCAGTTTGATACCCGCCTTCGCTATGCACCACGGCGCCGATGAATCCGTTCGAATCTCCGGCGGGTTCGCCCGCGCCGTAGATAGTTTTTGATCCAGATTCACCCAAATCTCACCAAGGATAACCGATGTTAGATCCACGTCTTTTCCGCACTCAATTGGATGAGGTCGAAGCGCAATTGGCGCGGCGCTCGTTCAAGCTGGACACCGAAGTATTTCGCGAGTTGGAAAACCAGCGCAAGGAAATACAGGGCCGCACTCAGGCGTTGCAGAACGAACGCAATACGCGCTCCAAGCTGGTCGGCCAGGCCAAGGCAAGAGGAGAGGATATCCAGCCTATACTTGCGGAGATGCAGCATTTGGGGGATGACCTCAAACGGATGGAAGGGGAATTGGAAGGCATTCAAGCGAAGTTGGAAGACTTGCTGCTCGGCATACCGAACATTTTGGATGCCGACGTTCCCGATGGCCGGAGCGATGCGGACAACGTGGAGATCCATCGCTGGGGCGAGCCGTCGCAGTTCGGATTCGAACCTGGCGACCACGTCGATTTGGGAACGCGGCTTGGAGGTCTCGATTTCGAGGCGGCCGTCAAAATTACGGGTTCACGGTTCGTCACCCTGAAAGGTCCTCTGGCTCGTTTGCAGCGGGCCTTGACCCAATTCATGCTCGATATTCATACGCAAGAGCACGGTTACACCGAGACCTACGTGCCGTTCATGGTGAACGCGGAAAGCTTGCGCGGCACGGGGCAGCTTCCGAAATTCGAAGAAGATCTGTTCAAGCTCGTTCGCGAACCGGCGTTCTATCTGATTCCGACCGCCGAGGTGCCGGTTACCAATTTGGTCCGCGACGAAATCTTGGCCGCGGAAACGCTTCCTTTGAAATTCGTTGCCCATACGCCGTGTTTCCGCAGCGAAGCCGGCTCCTACGGCAAGGATGTACGCGGCATGATACGCCAGCATCAATTCGAAAAAGTCGAGCTGGTGCAGATTGTAAGGCCCGACGATTCGGCGCGTGCCCATGAGGAGCTAACCTCCCATGCGGAGGAGATTCTCAAGCGCTTGAAGCTGCCGTTTCGAAGAATGGTTTTGTGCGCCGGCGATACGGGCTTTTCATCGGCCAAAACCTATGATCTCGAGGTTTGGCTGCCGGGACAGAATGCCTACCGTGAAATCTCGTCGTGCAGCAATTTCCGGGATTTCCAGGCGCGACGCTTGAGAGCGCGCTGGAGGAATGCCGAAACGGGTAAACCCGAGCTGGTTCATACCCTGAACGGTTCGGGACTCGCTGTCGGCCGCACCCTTATTGCCGTGATGGAGAACTATCAGGATGAAAAAGGACGGATCAGAGTTCCGGAGGTCTTGCTTCCGTACATGGGTGGGGTTGAAGCAATCGGCTGAGCGAAAAACTGAGAAGCTCTCAAAACAGTCATATTTGAATTCGAATGCCCGCGCCGTTGAAACAGGAGCGCGGGCTATTCATTTTCAGGTTGGTTGCGCGACGGGATCTGCGCCAAGGCGTGAGCCGCATCGCAGAACGGCGCATGACGATATAACCATTTCGATAAAAACTTGGCCTTTTTAGAAGCATCGTTTATTATGAAACGGCATCGTTCCTAAAATAACCAATATGGAGGTGAAGGATGCAGAAGCTTCGACTGATTGCTAACTCCCTTCTGTCGATCTATCTGGCGTCTTCCTGTACTGTTGGTCATGCCAGAACGGCAAGTCCAAAAAGCCTTGCAAGCTCTCAAAAAGGCATTGCATCGTACTACAGCGATCGTTTCCACGGCCGGCGGACGGCCAGCGGCGAGCGTTACAACCGGAACGGCCTCACCGCAATGCATCGGTCGCTACCATTCGGTACCCGGCTCCGGGTGACCAATCTCAGCAATAACCGCAGCATAGAGGTGCGCGTGAACGACCGCGGCGATCCCGCGAACAAGCGTCTGCTCGATCTCTCGCGGCGCGCGGCCAAGGAACTCGGATTCATAAGAGCGGGACTCGCTCAAGTGAAGCTTGAGGTGATCCAACCGGGAGACGGTTGATTTGCTCCTCATCCGTGATGAGGGCAATTTTTATTTTTCGCCGTAGGAAAACGGTTTTGAGCGTGCCGGTTATCGGCCGTAGCCCAAGGATTCTATATCCACCAGACGGCCGTTCTCGAATCGAAGCAGCTGCACGAACCGATTCGGACCGAAGTCGTAGGTCCATTCGTCGATCATGACCGGCACGTATTGCCCCAACTCCAAGCCCGAACCGTACAATTTCACATACCTGAGCTCGATGCGGGAGTCCGTGAATACGGGCTCGCCGCACTTGCGAAGCACCTCGAGCTTGTAATCTCCAGTGTCTACCAGTAGAGAGCCGCAGCGTAGGGCCCAGGCGGACGGTGCGGATAAGCTCAGATACAGACCGAGAAAAAGAATCCTTTTTTTCATAAATGACCATCAAGTTATGGATAGCGGTTATTCTTGACCGAAACTCTCGGAAAAAATCATATAATGGCGTTTGATCGATAAGCGTACCGAGGTTACGAGTTGTATGAGCGAAGAGCCTATTAAATTTACTGACAGCGCTGCGGCCAAGGTGAGCCAACTGATAGCCGATGAAGGAAACGATAACCTGAAGCTGCGGGTTTACATTACCGGCGGCGGCTGCTCAGGTTTTCAATATGGCTTTACTTTTGATGACACGGTCAACGAAGACGACACGCAAATTGTGAAGAACGGTGTCATTGTCTTGATCGATTCCATGAGCATCCAATATCTGACCGGTGCCGAGATCGACTATACCGAGGACTTATCCGGATCTCAATTCGTTATTCGGAATCCCAATGCGGCCACAACGTGCGGTTGCGGTTCGTCCTTCTCGGTTTAAGCGTTCTCGTTCCAAAAACTTTCGCAAAGTGCCGGTAGGGGACCAATTCCACGCGTATTGGGTCGTCCGCTTCGTGGCTGCCAAGCACGCCGATGGATTGCAGACGAACGGGTGCTGGAAATCAGGGCTAACATATCGGCACCAGCATTACCGGAAACGTTACCCATACGATCGCCAGCAGTGCCAGCCCCCCGAAGGAGACGGTCATCCAGTCGATGAAAGCGGGTGTCGCGGACTGCGGGCGGTGCCGGTGAAGATTCCGCCAGGCGGGGACAAGTATGATCAGAATCCCCGCGATCGCCATCACCGTAGCAATGGTGACCATCCATGCAACGATGCCCACCCCGAGCCAGCTTAAATTCTGAACCCCCCGTGCACACACCAGGGCAGTGGCGATGTAGACAACCCCGAAATGGGCACCCCAGATCAAGACGCCCGAGAGCATCCGAAGCGTGTTTGTGACGAAGTGGAGTGCGGCAGCCATGGCGGTTCACCCCAGGAAGCGCGGAGACAGATGGACCACGGCTAATGCAATCAGGCCCTGAACGACCGTGTAATGCCAGAACAGCATGGTGTTGTCGAAAGTGGCCCGGCGTTCGCGGTTTATGAGTCCGCACACCGAGCGGGCGAAGGTATAGAGGCCCATGATGACCACCACGGTAACGAAAAATCCCTGAATCGAGATGACGGTATAAACGATCGCGGCATAGCCGGAATCGGTCGGCCGCAGGCCTATCTGCCATTGGCCCCACAGCTCGGCCACCAACGCACCGACGAGCAGGGGGACGGCTAAAAGCATGGCCAGGCGCACCGTCCAGAACCTGTTCGATTTCAATGCGCGGCTGGCGTAGGCAATGGCAGCACTGCTGAATGCCGAAAGGCCTCCCGCCGCGAGCGGATAAGCCACTTCCGGCAGCGATTCTCCGCCCTTGGGCCAGAACCCCGGCGCTACGGTCCACAGGAAATAATACGAGAAGATCAGGCAGGCGAAGAGGGAGGCCGAGACTATCATCAGCACGACCATGGCCCACCGGGAATGCGACATGGGGCCGGTCACGTAGACCGGCAGCTTGATGCCGCCGCCGATGTCCACGGGAGGGTGGCTGGGGCCGGGGTCGGTTTCCCATGCCCACCGGATGATCATGGCGATGGCGAACACGCCGAAGAACAGTGCAGGCACCACTACCTTCACCGTCAGGAGCAGAAAGAACGCCGCCGTTCCGAAGGCCGCCAACACCGGGAACCAGCTCCCTGCCGGCATCTGCAAAATGTACAGAGGCCGGGCATCGATGGGACTGGTGACGACGGTCTCGCGCGCGCCGGTAGGCGCGCCCGGCAGGTAATAGCGGCCGGCCTCGACGTCCTCCGCCAGATTCGGCTGATCCCAAAGCGGCTCGCGGCTTTCGACGATGGGAATGCTGCGCATGGCGTAATCGCCGCCGGGCAGCCATTCGAGGGTGCCTGCATCCCAGACGTTGCCCGCCTTTTCCGGACGGAAGGGTCGGAAGTTGCGAATGAGATCGACCAGGAACACCAGAACGCCGGCACCGATGAGGAAAGCGCCGAAAGTCGAGATCAGGTTGAGGGTGTCCCAGCCGACTTCCGCCGAATAGGTATAGACCCGCCGCGGCATACCCAGCAGCCCGGTGATGTGCATCGGGAAGAACGCCGTGTTGAAGCCGATGAACATCAATCCGCACACCCAGCGGCCCAGTTTTTCCGAGAGAGGCTTCGTGCTCGCATAAGGCGCCCAGTAATAGAACACGCCGAACAGCGGGAACACCATGCCGCCGAACAGCACGTAGTGCAGATGCGCCACCACGAAATAGGTGTCGTGCACCTGCCAGTCGAAGGGCACGATCGCCACCATCACCCCGGTCAGCCCGCCCAGCACGAAAATGAACAAAAAAGCCAGGGTGAACAGCGCCGGCACCGTGAGTTTCAAGCGTCCGGCCGCAATGGTGGCGATCCAGGCGAACACCTGTATGCCGCTCGGAACCGACACCGCCATGCTGGCCGCCGAGAAATAGCTCATGGAAATCTGCGGCAGTCCCACGGCGAACATATGGTGCACCCACAGGGCGAAGCTCAGGAAACCCGTGCCCACCAGGGCCAGCACCACCAATCGGTATCCTACCAAGTGCTTGCGCACCATGGTGGGTATGATCATCGAGACGATTCCCGCGGCCGGTAGGAAGATGATGTAGACCTCCGGGTGACCGAAAAACCAGAAGAGATGCTGCCAGAGCAAGGGGTCGCCGCCTTTCTCCGCTACGAAGAACGGCCACTCGAAGCTGCGCTCCAGCTCCAGAAGCGCGGTGCAGAGGATCACCGCCGGGAAGGCGACCATGATCATCCCGGCGAACACCAGCATGGCCCAGCAATAGATCGGCATCTTATCGAGGCTCATGCCGGGCGCGCGGTTGAGCAGCACCCCCACCACGATCTCGATGGCCGCGGCGATGGCCGTGATTTCGATGAAGCCGATGCCGAGCAGCCAGAAATCGGAGTTGTCGCCGGGCGAGAATTGATAACTGGTCAGCGGCGGATACATGAACCAGCCGCCCTTGGGCGCCAAGTCGAAAAACAGGCTGCAGAAGAACGCCAGCCCACCCGCGAAATAAGCCCAGAAGGCGTAGGCCGACAGCCGCGGGAAGGGCAGGTCGCGCGCCGCCTGCATGTTGGGCAGGATGAGAACTCCCAGCGCTTCCACCGCCGGCACGGCGAACAGGAACATCATGATGGTGCCGTGCATCGTGAAGATCTGGTTATAGGTGTCCTGCCCCAGAAGATCGTTTTCCGGCACCGCGAGCTGGGTGCGCATCAGGAGCGCCAGCACGCCGGCCAGCAAGAAGAACAGAAAGGCCGTGCCGACGTAGAAGATGCCGATGTACTCGTTGTTGACGACGGTGATGAAGTTCCAGCCCGAGGGTGGCCGCCAAATCTTCTTGAGCAGGGAAAGCTCTTCGTCCGGGCGGGGCACAGGGTTCGGAAATTCCTGATTCCGGTCCATCCGTGTCTCCTCAGCGCAATCGATACAGCAGGAATATCCCGCCGAGATAAGTCAAGAGCACGGCCAGCGAGTCGTAGCCCATGCGCAGGATCGTCCGATCCCGGCGCTCGACCAAACCGGCGATGTACAGCGTCGTCACGACAATCCCTAAAAGGGCCGCGAAAGATGAAAACCGTCCCACCTGGTTCAGCACCGGGCCGTCCGGATAGACGGCATCGATCAAAAAAATCATGCCGACGTTGAACAGATTGGTGCCGAAGATATCGGAAACCGCCATCAGATAACGCCCTAGGTGCATCGCCGCCAGTACGGTGCTGACTTCCGGCAAGGAGGTCGAAAAGCCGACAAAAACGGCGCCGAAGAAGCTCGAGCCCAGCCCGCTCTGCTCGGCGAGGGTTTCACCGGAACGCGATAGCGCATAGCCCGCCACCAGAATCGCCAAACCGGCAAGCACCGTCTTGCCGAGAATTTTTCCAAACGGACGTTCGGGTTCCTCCTCCGTTTCGTCGCGTTGGGCCGGATGTCCTCTGTGCTGTCCCTCAAGTCCCTGATGGGGACGCTTCGGAGCGCGTCGTTGATGCCAGCCCAGCCCGTCCGGCCGCCAGGGAAAGCGGCCCTGAGATTTGGCGAGCATCCAGATGGACCCGAAGTAAAAAAGGAGAATGCTCCACGCCCAACCGCCGATGCCGAGGAACGCCGTGTCGCCCACGATCACGGCCGCGGACACCAGAGCGAGCAGCAGTACGCCCAGTGCCCCTTGCAAGATCACGACCGGATCGGGAATCACCGAAGTCAGAGCGTCCCGCCCGATGACGGCGTCGGCCAGCGCCAGGATGACGACGTTGATCGCGAGACTGCCGAGGATGTTGTTCACTGCCAGCGGCGCATTGCCGGCGGCGGACGAGGCGACCGTGACCGCGACCTCGGGCAGCGAAGTGATGCCGCCCAAAAGGATCAATCCGGCTGCTGCATGGCCGATGCCGGTATGCTCGGCGATGGCATCGGCATAGTGCGAGACCTTGGTGCCGGCAATCCAGACGATGCCTGCCGAAACCGCGAACATCACGATGTTGAGCCAGAGCGAATAATTCTTGAAATCGAAAGGCATCAGCTCGGGTTCTCCAAATAAGCCGTCGGCCGATGCGCGTGGAAGCGCCGCGGCCGGCATCCGTGAAATCCACTCGAAGATTCAGCTCTTGCGCTGTCCTCCGTAAAGCGGTACCGGCGGTGCTGCCGTCGCATACACCGAGCGGCGCATCTAACCAACCTTGTGCCAGAGAGTAAGCTCCATCGGCTCGGCCAACAGCGTTTCGGCCAGCGTAATCCAATGTCTGATATGTGGCGCGTCGAGATGCCTTCTGAGGTCCTCCTCGCACGCCCAGTTCTCATGGAAGAGAAAACGCGAATCGTCATCGGCAGCCTGGTGCATGTCATAATTCATGCAGCCTTTTTCCGAGCGGGTCGGGGCGAGGAGGTTCATGAGCTCCCGCTTGACCTGCGCCTCCATGCCGGGTTTGGCTACGATTCGAACGATAACCGTCACGGGTTTGCTTGCCATGTTTCGCTCCTTTATCGGAGTGCCGGTTGCGATCCATGATTTCAGGGACGCTGCGGACGGAGATGTTCGACAATCCCGGAACCGCGTTCATCTCCGGTTCTCCGAATAAGCCGCCGGCGGACGCGCGGGCTGACGCTGGGCGGTAAGCCAGGCATCGAAATCCTCCGGCGTTTCGACCACCGCCAGGAAGGCCATGTTGGCGTGCTGGGCGCCGCAATACTCGGCGCACTGCCCGCGCCACAGGCCCGGCCGGTCGGGTCGGATACGCAGCGTGGTGATACGGCCGGGAATCATGTCGACTTTTCCGGCCAGGTTGGGCAGCCAGAAACTATGGATGACATCGGCGGTGCGCAGTCTGAATTCCACGAGCCGACCGGCCGGAAGGTGGATCTCGTTGGCGGTGGCGACATCGACATGGCCCGCCTCGGTCAGGTAATTCACCCGCCACCAAAACTTCTCGCCGACGACCTCGATCCGCAGGGCCGGAGGTTCCGACAGGGTGACGATATCCCCGGCGATTCTCAGCGTATAGACCAAGAGCGCGGACAACAGGACCACGGGAAACGCGAGGCCGCCGATAAGGACTGCTCGGCGATGGCCCAGCAAGCGGCCGGCGCGTTCCGATCCGGACATCGAATAAACGGTCAGCGCCATGACCAAAACGAAAATGACCGCGGCTCCCCAGTACAGCAGCCAGCCGATGGCATCAATTTCGGATGCGGTCGGCGAATGCGGATCGATGGCGGATTGAAGGCCGGCACCCGCGGATGCCGGCAGCGTTGCCAGGAGCAAGGCCGAACCAAGACGGGCGGTCATGGCATGGCGGAACGCGGGCCGTCCGGCCGAACGCATCGACAGCCGGCACTAACCGCAGTGCGGAGAGTCGAAAATGCTATAGCGTCGGAAGACGTTCCATTCCCGATGGTCATCGGTCACTCCCCTGGCCGAATATCGAGCCGTGCGGCTGGCGCCGTTCTCTCGAATTTTGGAGCGTACTCACAAGAGACCATGGCACCTTCCCGAAAGTTTCTGATCCATGCGCTCATCACTCTCGTCATCCTGGGTGGATTCGGAGTATTGGGCGCGGCCATCGTCGTTCTCACCGGCGTGTACAACGTCGCTGCCATTTATCAACACACTTGGCCGGTTTACGAGATGCTGGATTTCGCATTGGATCGGTCGGTCTCGGCCCGCCTCGGCGGCATCGCGGCGCCGCCCTTGGACGATCCGCTCCTGGCGGAACGCGGCTTCCGCATTTACCGGGACAAATGCGCGCAATGCCATGGCGCGCCGGGTGTGCCTCCCGACGATGCCGGCAAGGGGATGCTGCCGCTGCCCAACAATCTGGCACAAACGGCGCGCGAAAAATCGGCCGAATACATCTATTGGGTGGTTGCCAACGGAATCCGCATGACCGGCATGCCTGCCTGGCAGTATCGCCTCGACGAGGAGGAGCTGTGGGCGGTGGTGGCGTTCGTAGAACGGTTGCCGGAGTTTTCCCCGAAGGAGTACGCGGAATGGGATCGAAAGATCGGCGGGCGATAAGAAGAATCAAAGGAGCGGGCGGACTCTTCGCGGCACTGGCTCTGCTGAATGCCTGCGGCCGCGCCGATCAGCCCTTGTTCGTCACCGGCGGAGACCCGGCCCGAGGGCGGATCGCCTTGCAGCAATATGCCTGCGCGACCTGTCACATCATTCCCGGCATCGTCGGCGCCAAGGGTCTGGCCGGGCCGCCCCTGACCGCTTGGGCCAATCGCATCTACATCGCCGGCGTTCTGCCCAACACTCCGGACGACCTGGTTCTGTGGCTTCGGGACCCGCAGCGGATATCGCCCGGCACGGCCATGCCCGACTTGGGTGTGACCGAGCATGACGCATGGGACATGGCGGCGTATCTCTTCAGCCTGAAATGATCCCGCAGGCGGTCGGCGCTCTAGCTCGAGAATCGAGGATGCACGCGCAGGCGGAAGAGAGAAAATCCGCCCGAGAACTTTTACGGTATCGAACGACCTAAAAAGTGACGTCCCGACTCGAGAAGCACACTGCGGGAGGAACTCCATGGAACGGCTTGGCCGACTTTGCGCTCTTGGCGCCGTTCTGATCATGATGTCGGCGGGATGCGAGCCCGTACCGGCACCGCGACTTGCGCAAGCGCCGGCAGCGGCCTACCAGGCGTCCAATCCCGGCGCCGCCATAGGACAAAGCGGCAGGCCGACTCTGGCGCCCATGCTGGAAGCCGTATTGCCCGCCGTGGTCAATATTTCGACGACCTCGACGGTGAACGTGCAGGAGAATCCGCTGTTCAACGATCCGTTTTTCAGACGGTTCTTCGACTTGCCGAACATGCCGCCGCGCCAACGGCAACAGCAGAGCCTCGGCTCCGGCGTGATCGTGAACGCCGAAAACGGGCTTATCCTCACCAACCACCACGTCATCGCCAATGCCGACCAAGTGACCGTGACCCTGCAGGACGGAAGGGATTTCGAGGCTACGGTGGTGGGCGCCGATTCCGAGACCGACGTGGCGGTCGTCAAAATCGACGAGAAAAACCTTACGGCTCTGCGGTTCGGCGACTCGCAATCCTTGCGGGTCGGAGATTTCGTGGTGGCTATCGGCAGTCCTTTCGGCTTGAGCCAAACCGTGACTTCCGGCATCGTCAGCGCGCTGGGTCGTTCCGGTTTGGGCATCGAAGGCTACGAAGACTTCATCCAGACCGACGCCTCGATCAATCCCGGCAATTCCGGCGGCGCCCTAGTCGACCTGAATGGGGAACTGGTCGGGATCAATACCGCCATCGTCGGCCCGGCCGGGGGCAATGTCGGCATCGGTTTCGCGATCCCGAGCCATCTCGCCCAAGCCGTCATGCAGCAGATCGTCCAGTACGGCGAAGTTCAGCGAGGTCAACTCGGGATCGGAGTCCAGGATTTGACTCCCGAGTCGGCGAAAGCCTTGGGCCTGGAGCGGAGCGGCGGCGCCGTGATTGCCCAGGTTCAGCCGGATTCGCCTGCCGCCCAAGCGGGGCTGCGTCCCGGCGACGTCGTGGTGGCGGTCGATGGTGCTCCCGTGGCCAATGCCAGCAGCTTGCGCAATATTATCGGCCTGCTTCGAGTCGGTTCCGAAATCAAGCTGGATTTCCTCCGAAATGGCCAACAGCGGACGGCGACGGCCCGGATAGCCCAACCACCGGCCCGGCGGCGGTGAGGAAACCTCGGAGCGGCTGTCTCAATGGTTATGGACGAAACTCTATTTCACTCGCGGAGACATGGACATGGGCAGCATCTTGCGATTCTTGGGCAGCGCGATCGGCATCATCTTCCTGATCGGGTTATTGGTCGTGATCGGGATTCTTATGCTCATTTTCTGATCGGAGCGTCGCATGCGGAAATTTAGGCGCCTTCGGTTCGGGATTGTGGCCGGGGCGCTGTCCGCCGTGGCGGGCCTGAATGTGACGGCCAGGGAGTCCGTGCCTCCCTCCGCGCCCGATACCCGCGCTCGCCCGCCGATTACGGAGGAGCCCAGCGCTTTGCCGACGGTCCTGATCGTGCCCGGATCATTCAGCGCCGAGCGGGTCGCCGACGGTTGCTGGGTACAGTTCTACACGGGCGACCGTTTTACCGGAATTCAACTGAACATCGTCGGCCCGGTCGAGATGCGCACCATGAAAGGTCCGTTCGGCGCCCGCTGGACCGGCCTGGAAAGCGTCATAGTCGGACCGCGCGCCCAGGTAACCGCCTTCGACGACGAAGACTTCGAAGACCATAGCCTGTCGTTCGAACCAGGACAGCAAATCCCCGACTTGGGGGAAAGACGGGGACGCAGCGGGCTGGGGATTTTCGAAGATATCAAGTCGCTGCGGGTGACTTGTTTGCCGCGCCGCTGATGCGGCGAATGGCACGGCGTTCGGCGCATGAAACGGAGAGCGCGTTCGGCAGGGGGGGGCGATGGCGGATCTTGGTAGGACTCGCCGTTCTGGCTGTCTTGGCGTTGGTCGCTTATTGGCTCTGGTCGCAGATTGTCGGTAAACGCGGACCGGCTGAACCGTTCGAGATCCCTCCCGTCACCGTGACGGCAGCCCGTGCCGAGCCGGAGATCTGGCGGACCGAGTTGGACGCCATCGGCAACCTCGTCGCCGTGCACGGGGTGCAAGTGACCACCGAGGTGGCGGGCATGGTGGAAACCATCGGGTTCGAATCGGGCGCCGAAGTGGAGCAGGGCGCGACCCTGGTGCAATTCAAGACCGATGTGGACCTGGCGCGGCTGGAGCGCCTCGAGGCCGAGGCCGAACAGGCGCGCCGCGATCTGGCTAGGTTCCGCGAACTGGCGCAGCGGCGCTTCGTATCTCAATCCGAACGGGAGCAGGCGGCGACCCGGGTGGAAACCTTTGAAGCCCAGGTTAGGGAACAGCGGGTCCTGATCGGCAAAAAGCGGATCGAGGCACCGTTCAGCGGGGTTCTCGGACTCCGTTACGTCAATCTGGGACAATATCTTGAACCCGGACAGGCCGTGGTCGATTTGCAGTCGATCGCCCCCATCTACACGGATTTCACCTTACCCGGACGTCATTACGGCGTTATCGGACCGGGACTGCCCGTCCGGGTGCGGGTCGACGCCTACCCCGATCAGGTTTTCGAAGGCGAAATCAGCGCGGTCAGCCCGCAGATCGACCGGGAAACCCATAATTTCAGCGTGCGCGCTACGCTCCCCAACCGCGAACGCCTGCTCCGGCCGGGCATGTTCACCGACGTGGTCGTGACGCTTCCCGATGAGCGCCGGGTGCTGGCAGTTCCCAACACGGCGATCAGCTACAGCCCGTACGGCGACGTCGTGTTCGTGATACGGGAAGGGGGCGGGGCGGCTCCGGCACTGCCGGCCGGCGGTGCCGACGATAGCGGAAATCCGGACGATTCGGCGGTTTCTTCCGCTCGGGCTCCGGACCAGCGTATCCATCGGGTCCAACGGGTTTTTGTCACCACCGGCGAGCGCCGGGGTTTGCGCGTCGAAATCTTGAAGGGCGTCGCGCCCGGCGACCGGGTGGTCACCTCGGGTCAGCTCAAGCTCAGCGACGGGGCGCGGGTGCTCATCTCGGACCGGGACGTGCTGCCGGAAGTCGACCCCATACCGAAGGGACCGTGATGGGCGGCTTTACCGATCTCTTCATCAAGCGGCCGGTGCTGGCCTCAGTGATCAGCCTGGTGATTCTGATGCTGGGATTGCGGTCGATTCTAACCCTCAATGTCCGCGAGTATCCCGAGACCTACTCCTCGGTCATCACCATTTCGACCCCTTATTTCGGCGCCGACGCGGAACTGGTCAGAGGATTCATCACCACGCCCCTGGAACAGGCCATCGCCACCGCCGAGGGCATCGACTATCTCGAATCCACCAGCGTCCAGGGTACCAGCACCATCCGGGCGAGGCTTTTGCTCAATTACGATCCCAACGCCGCGGTGGCCCAGATCATCACCAAGATCAACCAAGTGCGGAACCAGTTGCCGCCCGGCAGCGAGGACCCCATCGTCACCGTCACTCCGGGCGAGCCGACCGCCGCCATGTACATCGCCTTTTACAGCGAGGTGCTGGAACGCAACCAGGTGACCGATTATCTCAACCGCGCCGTTCGGCCGCGCCTGGAGACCCTGGTCGGCGTTCAGGAGGCGCCGGTCCTGGGCGGGCAGACGGTGGCCATGCGCATCTGGCTGGACCCGAAGCGCATGGCGGCATTCCGGGTCACGCCGACAGACGTCCGCGCGGCGCTCGAGGCCAACAACTTCATCGCGGCGGTGGGCGCGACCAAGGGAGCGACCCTCTCGATCTCGCTGGATGCCGCGACCAACCTGCATTCGGTGGAGGAGTTCGAGCGGCTGGTGGTGCGGGAGGACAACGGCGCGCTGATTCGTTTGCGGGACGTGGCGGAGGTGTCCCTGGGTGCCGAATCGTACGAAACCTCGGTGTATTTCGACGGGGTTCCGGGAGTGTTCATCGCCGTGGAGGCGGCGCCCACGGCCAATACCCTGGACACGGCGGCGCGCGTGCGCGAAGTCTTTCCCGATATCCAGCGGCAATTGCCCGCGGGCATCCGCGGCGTCATCGTCTACGACAGCACCGATTTCATCCGCGACTCGATGCGCGAGGTGCTGGTTTCGCTGGCCGAGGCGCTGAGCATCGTGACCGGGGTCATCTACCTGTTCCTGGGGTCGGCCCGCGCCGCGCTGGTGCCCGCCGTGGCCATGCCGCTGTCGCTGGTGGGCTCGTTGTTCCTGATCCTGGTCATGGGGTTTACCATCAACCTCCTGACTTTGCTGGCGCTGATCCTCGCTATCGGCATGGTGGTCGACGACGGCATTGTCATCGTGGAGAACGTCCACCGCCACATGGAGGAGGGGAAGACCCGGTTTGAAGCCGCTATCGAGAGCGGGCGCGAACTGGCGGCGCCCATCGTCGCCATGAACATCGTGGTGGTGGCGGTGTACGCACCCATAGGCTTCATGACCGGACTGACCGGGAATCTCTTCACCGAATTCGCCTTTACCGTGGTGGGGGCGACGCTGATCTCGGGCGTCGTCGGCCTGACCCTGTCGTTCATGCTATGCTCCAAGCTGCTCAGGCGGGAAACCGGGAAACGCGGGCTCAGCCGCCGGGTGGACGCAGGCTTCGGATGGGTGGCCGAGCGTTACGGCCGCCTCCTCCATTACACTTTGGAGCAGCGCTGGTTGGTGCTGCTGTTCGGCAGCGTCGTACTGGTCGCCTGCTTTTTTCTGTATACCGCCGCCGAGGACGAGCTGGCGCCGACGGAAGACCAAGGCTTTCTCATCGTGCAGGCCACCGCTGATCCCAACGTCTCCATCGACTACCTGGAACGCTGGACCGGCCGGGTCGGCGAGATCATTCAGGATTTCGACGCCACCGACCATTCGTTCGTCATCAACGGCGTGGTGCCGGGGGGAGGCGGCGTGGGCAGCGCCTATCAGGCTTTCGCCGGCATGTCCATGCGAGACTGGGAAGAGCGGGAGCAAACGCAGTTCGACATCATGCCCGAATTGCAGGATCGGGTGAACGGCGTCGCCGGCCTCCAGAGCGCGGTGTTTCCGCCGCCCGCGCTGCCGGGCGCCGGCGGCGGAACCCCGGTACAGTGGGTCATCGGTACCACCGAGGAAACCGAGGCGCTCTACGATGCGGTGCAGCGGGTGCTGGAGCGGGCGCGGCAAAGCGGCAAATTCGACTTCATCGAAACCGATCTGCATTACGACCGGCTCCAGGTGCAGGTGGAGATCGACCGTGCCAAGGCGGCCGATCTCGGCATCGACATGCAGCAATTAGGCGGCGATCTTTCCACGCTGCTGAGCGCCGGCTATGTCAATTATTTCAGCGTCCGTGACCGCAGCTACCGGGTCATTCCCCAGGTGGAACGCGTCTATCGGCTTCGTCCGGAGCAGCTCGAGAATTATTATCTCCGCGCCCGGAACGGCAGCCTGATTCCCGCCTCCACCATCATCCGCCTGACGCAAACTGTACAGCCGCGGGAACTGGCCCGGTTCAACCAGCTCAATGCAGCGACGCTGTCCGGGGTTCCGGCGCCGGGAGTGACGCTCGGCGAAGCGGTGGAGTTCCTGAGGACGACCGTGGCCGAAATCTTGCCCGGCGGCGGATATGTCACCGACTGGAAGGGGCAGTCGCGGCAGTACGTCCAGGAGGGCGCGGAACTGGTCACCGCGTTTTTCCTGTCGGTGATCCTGATCTATCTGGTCCTTGGCGCGCAGTTCGAAAGCTTCCGCGATCCCGCCATCATGCTGGTGAGCGTGCCCATGTCGCTGGCCGGGGCGCTGCTGTTCATGGCGCTCGGGGTGGTCACCGTCAATATCTACACCCAGGTGGGCCTGTTGACGCTGATCGGCTCCATCATCCGCCACGGGATTCTCCTGGTGGAATTCGCCAACGAGGTCCAGCGGCGCGAGGGGCTGGACCGCCGCCGGGCGATGGAGACCGCGGCGGCGATCCGGCTCCGCCCGATCCTGATGACCACGATCGCGACCCTGGTCGGCATGATTCCGCTCTGGTTCGCGTCCGGACCCGGCGCCGAAAGCCGCTTCGCCATCGGCTTCGTGCTGGGCGCCGGCATGGCCATAGGCACGCTGTTCACGCTATTCGTGGTGCCGGCCTTTTATACCGTTATCGCCAGCGAGCGGGCCGGATCGGAAAAGGGTGAACAAGGTGAGGAGACCTGAAACCTGTTGTCGCTTAATCGTAGGACGCGGTGAGCTCTTCGAACCGCATCGATCGCTCTATCACCAATAATACGGACGACCATAATAGTCGTGGATCTCGATCTCGTAGCGGCGGTTGACCGGTTTTGTCGGATCGAACTCGGGCCCGTTGCGGATGCTTTCGGCATCGAGTTCGACATGCAGGCGCTGTGCGGTCCAATCGACTGAACCGAGCCAAGGCGTCGCCACCAGAACCTTGCGTCCCGGCAGCCAATGGCCCGTGTCGACCACCAGATAGCGCAGCGCCCAAGCCTGGTCGTCCACGATGAAATCGTCCACTTGGCCGATGTCCCGGTCGGTGGCGGCGATGTCGTAGCCGGTCACTTCCTCTACCGAACGCAAATGCTCTTCTTTCGGTTCCCGGATCTCGGTCCCGGGCACAGATGCCGGTGTCGGGTCGACGACTCCGCCGGGCCAGGGGTAAGCGCCGAAGCCGCCGGGACCCAAGCCATAGGGCGACAAGATGCCGGTGTAAGGGGGCTGCGAGTAATGCCGCCAATATTCGATCTCGTACGCTCGGGATACCGGGGCGTGCTCGTCCAGCGGCGGAGAGTTTTCGATTTGCTGTTTGGTCAAACGCACGGGCAAACGCCTGTGGGTCCAATCGGGTTGGTCGAGAAACGCGGGCGAAACGACCGCCTTGCGTCCGGGCAGCCATTTGGCGGTCTTGGCCACCATGAAGCGAACCACCCAATCGCGATCGTCGAACAGAAAATCGTCGCAGCGGCCGATGTCGCCGTCTTTCGCCCCCAGTACATATCCCACAATTTCCTTGACGCTTCTCAACATAAATCCTCCAAACTCGAGGTATCCGACATGCCGGATCGGCGCACTACTTGAAGCTGCCTCTTAGGTAACGAAACACGGCGGAAAGTTTCGGCACGAGCATTTAGCTCCCGTTCTCCGCTTCCTCGACGATCCGTTCTCTTTGCAGCCAGCGGGCCACCAGCCACCAGATCAATGCCCAGGCGGCTCCGATCATCCAGCCGGCGGCGACGTCGGACGGCCAGTGGACACCCAAGTACACCCGGCTGAAGCCGACCAGCAAGCAGAGCACGACGGCCATCGTCAGCACGAAAAACTTGGTGCGCCGATCGGGCAGCACTCGGGCGAGCAGGGCGCCCAGAGTCAGATAAGTGGCGGTAGCCAGCATCGCATGGCCGCTGGGAAAGCTTGCGGTGTAGACGTATGCGCCATGGGGTACGAGATCGGGGCGGGGGCGGTCGAAGCCGAGCTTGAGCAAGGTGTTGATAAGCAGGCCGCCGCCGACCGCGATAGCCAAGAGGAGCACGGTCCGGTGTTTTCGCAACAGGGCGAGATAGCCCGCCGCGCCCAGCGTGATGAATACGATCACGCTAACGCCGCCCAAGGCGGTGAAGTCCCGGAACATTTCCTCGACCCATCGCGGGCCGATCGGGTCGGCCGGGTCGGCGGGATTCCGCAAGGCCAGCAGGATGGCGGTGTCGACGGCGCGCGTCTGACCTTCGGCGACCTCGTCGGCGAGTTCGATGAACCCCCAGATTCCCGCCCCGGTTAAGAGAATCAGCACAAGGGTTCGAAACTCGCGAGCAACGGCGGATCCCGCGGCGCCGAGCAGCGGCCTGAGCGAGACGATGAATCGTTGAGACATGGACATGGCGAACGCTTGTATCTCGATTGATGATCATGATTTGGACAATTCCATGGACTCTCCGGCACGGCGGGGCGGGGATAATTCCACTTTCCGCTTGGTCCTTATTAGTAAGTCCCCGTAAAAGCGCCTTTCATTCGACCGAACCGGCGGGGAGCCCGCAACATGCTGTCGGCAGCTCGATCGAGTTCTACGGCAAAGCCGGAATGCCGGCAAGGGGCGTAATAATGGATCATGAGACCAGCGAGACACGGACTCCCAGCGGACTGCTGACCAAGCGGACGCTCATCGTCGCAGTCGCGGGTACGGCCGTCATTGCGCTGCTTCTGGCGGTTTGGCAGGTGTCGCAGATTCTTTTGCTGGTTTTCGCGAGTCTCCTCCTGGCCCTGTTCCTCCGTACGCTTGCCGAGTTCATCACCCGGCATACGCCTTTGTCCATGAACTGGTCGCTGACGGTGGTGGTCTTGATACTGCTGGGCTTGCTCGTGCTGATCCTGGCGCTGTACGGACCCGCCATCGCCGACGGTTTTTACCAGTTGTTCCAGCAGTTGCCGGCGGCGCTGGACCGGCTACGGAACACGCTCGAGCAATATCCGTGGGGAACCGCGGTGATCGATAGGCTATCCAGGGCGGGTAGTACCCTCACAGATCCCGAGCAGCTATCGAAAATCGCCGGGATTTTTTCGACCGCATTCGGCGCCTTGGGCAGCCTCTTCATCGTGATCGTGCTGGGGCTTTATTTCGCCGCTGATCCCAAGACCTACATCGACGGCACGGTTCATCTGTTTCCCAAGGGGCGCCGAGGACAGGTTTGGGAGGCATTCAACCGGATGGGGAATGCACTCCGCTGGTGGCTGATCGGGCGAATCGCAGCCATGCTCGCCGTGGGGGTGTTGATCGGCGTCGGGCTGATGGCGCTGGGAGTGCCGTTCGCGTTTATTTTGGGTCTTGTCGCCGCCGCCCTGGATTTCGTGCCCAATATCGGGCCGCTGATTGCGGCCGTGCCGGCGATGATGGTCGGTCTCACCCAGGGCGGCCCGACGGTACTCTATGTAGCCATCCTCTATTTCGTGGTCCAGGCATTGGAAGGTTATCTGATCACGCCCTTCATCCAACAGAAGATTGTTTCCCTGCCGCCGGCTCTGCTGCTGACCGCCCAACTCATCATGGGCGCAAGCTTCGGCATCCTAGGACTTCTGCTCGCGCCGCCGCTGGTGGTGGTCATCATGGTGCTGGTGCAGATGCTGTATATGAGGGACGTATTGGGAGAATCCGTCGAGATGCCCTAAAGGCGTCTGGGCGGTTCGATTGTGATTTCTGTCGCAGGGGCCATTCCCCACTGCCATTAAGTTAAGAAGAGATGTCCGTCATTCCGGCAGGGAGGCCGGAATCCAGCGTCCATGGATGGCAAGCGGGCTAACATCCTTGTCCCTGGATACTGGCATCCCTGCCAGTATGACGGCTTAACTTAATGGCAGTGGGGCCATTCCCACGCATGTGGGGAACAGATCCGAATGAGGCTAGCCGCGGATCGATCGTGCGCTGTCCGGAAAATGTTTCGGTTCAGCATCCGATCTCGTTGCTGTTTTCGGCAAGCAATGCACGTTCTTCTTCGCCGATCTCCGAATCGGCCGACGGCTTCGCCTTGGTCGCCGATACGTCCATCATGCCGGCGACCCGTTGCAGGCTGGAGAGAATGAGGGTTTGCTCCCAGTCGTTCAATTGCCGGAAGGCGGCCACGAAGTTGACGTGCAGCAGCGAGGGCGCATGCCGGAGTGCCTCCCGGCCGGCGTCGGTGAGGGTGATGGTCAGGCGCCGCTTGTCTTCCGCGCTGCGCTCGCGCCGGATTTGGCCCTTCAGTTCCAGGCGGTCCAGGATAGACGTGATGGTTCCCTGGCTGAGGCTGACGGCCCGGCTGAGCTGGTGGGCCGTCAGCGCTCCGCGCTTTTCCAGGGCACGCAGCACCAGCAGCTGCGAGCCGGTCAGCCCAGCTTTCTGCAACTGCTTGGATTGCAAATCGAGCGCCTGTACGATGCGCCGGAGTTCCACCAGGACCTGCTCGTGAATTTCCATGGGAGCGCCGGTGAGCGGTTGAGCCTGTTTCACGCCACTGTTCCTGCGAGTCGGTAAATGTGCGGGCTAGCTTCAGGCGGATGACATGCCGTCCGAAGCCGTCGACGATAGTTTTGAAGCCGGGCGCGTCCGGCTACCGTTTCGGGATTATATCTTCCATGATTCGCGCAGCCTTCGATAAAAGCTCAGATCGCGTTTGACCGCGCCCCTGACGCCGCAAATGAATCCGGCCAATTCCTGGGCCCGTTCCAGCGCGTCCTGCAAGGGCCAACGCCACATCAAGCCGACCAGCAGCGCGGCGCTGAACGCGTCTCCCGCGCCGACGGTGTCCACGACCTTTATCGACGCGTCGGGACGCACCCGAGCCGTATTTCCGTTGGCGCAGACGGCGAATGCTCCCGATTCGCCCAGGGTCACCGCCACGTATTCCGCGTCGCAGAGGGCTCGCAAGGCTTCGGCGCGCTCTTCGGGAAGCTTGCCGGACAAGCCGTAAATATCGGTTACCGTGTCCAATTCCTGCGCGTTCAATTTAATCCAGTTCGCCCGTTCCAGCAGGGTCCACAAATGCTCGACGCTCCACCAGGGCGAACGGAGATTGACGTCGAGGAATATCGGGGGACGATGGCGCTTGATGAGATAATCGAGCGCCTGGCGTGAGACCTGATTTCTCACGGCGAGGGTGCCATGGTACAGGATGGCGCCTCCCGACGGAAATTGAGGGACGTCGTGCGCTTCGATGAAGTCGTAGGCCCGCTCGGGTTGAATGCGGAACACGGGTTCCCCCTTCTCGATGTGCACCCGCACGGCTCCCGTCATGCGCTCGGGGTCGATTTGCACGCCCCGTTCGTCCAGATCCCAGTCGTGAAGCGCCTCGCGAACAAGTTTTCCACCCTCGTCCTCGCCGATACGGCTTATCAGCAAGGGTTGTATGCCCAGTCCCCGGAGGTGGCAGGCTACATTCAGCGGAGCCCCCCCCAGCACAACCGAGCCATCGGGAAAATGATCGAGCAGCAGTTCGCCGAAGAGGACCGGTCTCAGTGATACAGTGAATTCGGTCATGTCTACTTTGATGTCAAAATAAAATAAAGCTGAACGCCCTGTTCCGGCCGTCTAGGCTACCGGGCAAGGCGCGCTAATCAGTAGTTTTACCTATGGGAGTACGATAAATCGGGTTGACAGGTTCGTGCAAACATTTTGAAATCAAAAAATAGGGCGGGTATGTTGCACGTCTCCCGCTGCGGGAAGCGCTCCACGGCTGATTGTGGATACGGCCGACGCCTGAGCGTTTCGAATCGTTACGAAGAACAATCTCTGCTACCCGCCGAGTTAGTAAAAAATCTATTCCCGGAATCATGCCGCGATTTGTGGATAGAGCGGGCTGTTTCGTCTTGCTGATGGTCCTCGCAGCGTCGGTATCGGCCGAACCGGTCCGGCTCACGGCATTGCGAGCTGCGGATAAGGCGGATCGGGCGCGTTTGGTTTTTGAATTCACCGGTAAACCCGAATACCGGGTGATCCGCTGGGCCGAACCGAAGCGGCTGCTGGTGGATATTACCGATGCCAAGCTCGGAGTCAGCGTAAAGCAGCCGCCAGCATCGCATCCTTTCTTGGGAAAGATCCGCACGACATCTCACAAGGAAAGGCTTCGATTGTCGGTCGACCTGAAGCGCCCGGTTTCGCACCGGACGTTTATCAGCCCCGCCGGAAAGGGAGTCCGGCTGATCGTCGAACTGATCGATTCCGAGACCCCCAAAGCCGGTGCCGCGACCAAAACCGCGAAGACAGCACATGCGCCGGCCCGCCGAAATTCCAGAAAACCCAAGATCCGCGTGATCGCGATTGATGCGGGACATGGCGGCAAGGACACCGGCGCCATCGGTCCGGGCGGCCGTCGGGAAAAGGACGTGGTGCTGTCCATGGCCCGCAAGCTGAAAGACATGATTTACGCGGAACCGGGCATGAAGCCCGTGATGATCCGGAAGGACGACCGTTTTCTCAGTCTGCGCGAACGTCTGGTGAAAGCCCGAGAGGCGCAGGCCGACCTGTTCATATCCTTGCATGCCGATGCCTACGTGCATGGCCTGGCTCGGGGCATGTCGGTGTTCACGCTGTCCCAGCGCGGGGCCAGCAGCGAGGCGGCGCGCTGGCTGGCGGAACGGGAAAATGCGGCCGACTTGATAGGCGGCGTGAGCTTGCGGGACAAGAACGGCACCTTGGCGAAAGTGCTGCTCGACCTGTCCCAGTCCGCCACCGCCGAGGCGAGCGCGCGAGCCGCATCCGCCGTGCTGTGGGAACTGAAGAAGAGCTTCCCCATGCACCATCCGGAAGTGCAGCGGGCGGGATTCGTCGTGCTGAAATCGCCGGATATCCCGTCGATTCTGGTCGAGACCGGATTCATCACCAACCCGGAAGGCGAGACCAAGCTCGCAGACGCCGCCCATCAGACGAAGATTTGCCGCGCGATATTTTACGGGATTCGGCAGTTCTTCTCGGCCAAGGCGCCGACCAAGGTCAGCGGGAACTAAAGCATTCTCCGGTTTGGTGTAGCGCGTCGTGGGTGCAGTGTCCGTCGGCAAAGGATTGACGACCTACAACGGTGTCACAAGTAGGTCGGAAATCCCTTCCCGACGTAATTCCATTCGGCATTCGAGATAATATTCATCGTAGGATGGGTAGAGCGAAGCGAAACCCATCGATGGCGGGTTAGCCCCTAGTCTCCGCTCGGGACAGGCTCTGCGTAACCCATCGATTGAAGGTCGCTCGGTGGGTTACGGCGCACGCGAAGCGCAGTGATCGGCCATCGGTCAGTGCTGATGTGCGCCTAACCCACCCTACGAAAATGAATTCCGGATTGAAAGCGATTTGAGAATTAGAGGCATACCCGCGTGTTCGGAAAAACTGCGGCAGCCGCCTCGGGAGGTTTCCATGACTCATACCGAAGCTGGATCCGAATCGGTTTCCAATCTTCCTATCATCGACGTTCACGCCCTGGTAGCGGGCACCGGCGATAAAGAGACGGTGGCGGAGCAGATCAGACATGCCTGCCTCGACATGGGCTTTTTCTACATCAAGGGCCACGGCGTCGATGAAGCGCTTCAGGACCGGCTGGAGCAGCTCAGCCGACAATTTTTTGCACAGGATCTCGAAACGAAGCTGGAGCTCCGCATGGAACGGGCCGGCCGAGCCTGGCGCGGCTATTTTCCGGTCGGAGGCGAGCTCACCTCCGGACGGCCCGACCTCAAGGAAGGTCTCTATTTCGGTGCCGAGCTTGGGGCGGACGATCCGAGAGTCCAGGCCGGCGTTCCTCTGCATGGCGCCAACCTCTTCCCCGCCAACATCCCGGAATTTCGTGAAACGGTGCTCGCGTATACGGCGGCGATGACGCAACTCGGGCAAACCTTGATGCAGGGCATTGCGCTCAGCTTGGGGCTGGAAGCGTCCTACTTCGCCGACCGCTACACCGCCGATCCTCTGATCCTGTTCCGCATCTTCAACTATCCGCCAGAGCCGGCGAACGTGGGTACTCCGCCCAGCTGGGGCGTGGGTGAACACACCGACTATGGTCTGCTGACCATTCTCAAACAGGATGACGCCGGCGGCTTGGAAGTGAAGTCGAAGTCGGGCTGGATCGCGGCCCCGCCTGTTCCCGGAGCCTTCGTGTGCAACATCGGCGACATGCTCGATCGAATGACCGGCGGTCGCTACCGCTCCACGCCTCACCGGGTCCGTAATACCGCCGGTCGCTCCCGGCTGTCCTTTCCCTTCTTTTTCGATCCGAATTTCGATGCGGAAGTAAAACGGATCGAGAGTCCCGACTTGGAGCCCGTCATGGACGATCAAGAGTCCCGGTGGGACCGATCGAGCGTCCACGCCTTTACCGGCACCTACGGCGACTACCTGCTCAACAAGGTCGGCAAAGTCTTCCCGGCACTCGGGGGCAGCGTGATTTGAAAATGGCGTCCTAGACGTGAATGCGAGGAACATTTTTTCCTGTAAACCAACCGGCGCCGAATGCCTCACGGTCGAGTCAGCAAATGTACGGATGTTCTAGCAAAATATTGTCAACCCATAATGCCCACGACCCCGGGCGAATTCTTCTTTTTTAATGGGCTAGACAGGCACTGCCGAATATTCGGCGGGTTTTTCCTTTCAGTTCGCGTAGCAAGCCGCGCGCCCTTGCGACGTGACAGGCTAACTATTCACGTTGCCGGACGAAGTAACCAAAAGGCAAGCCAAGCTTCCTACGTCTTTGCCGCGGTGGATCTGCCGCTCGGTGTCAATGTCGCCGGCACGATTGAAGAGTTTTTCCGGAAGCCGATCATGGATGATCCGGTGCCATTGCACCCGGCTAGGAAACGCCGGATACCCGGCGGATACATGGAGGAGCTTCACATGCAAACCTGCTCTCTGTCGAAGCGCGTCACACTCGCCATTTCCTTGAACGCGGTGCTCTTGGCCTGGCCGACGGTCGGGGAAGCGTTCGAGGTCACGGAACCGGAAGCCTATCGCCCCCGTTGCGACAACTATGATCCGATGCGCCAACCCTTTTTCGGCGTGACCCATCTGCATACCGGCCTCTCTTTCGACGCGAGCATCCGTTTCGTCGACGAACAGGCCGGCAACAATCCGCGCGGAGCCTATGCGTTCGCCAGGGGCGAAAGCCCGATAACGCTCCCGAACATCATCGGAATCCAGGGTGTCGAGATTCCCGAGCTGGGTTTGCCGAACGATCTGCGCAGGCCCACCATAGACCGGCCGATCGATTGGGGCGGCGTTACCGATCATTCGGAGCACTTCGGCGAGATGGGCATCTGCAAGGACCTTCTCGGAACTCCCGACCCCGCCGACCCCGAGGGACGTTTCTCACTGGATTGCCGGATGATCAACGGATTCTATTGGCAGCCGCTCGGAGGAGAAGTTTCGACTCCGGCCACCGCGCCGTTCAATCAACTCCAGCGGGAACTGGCCTCCAATGCGTTCACGCAGCTCACCATGATGAACCTCGGTCCGGTGAGCCAGATGACGCGGATGCCGCTTTGCGTGAACAACCCGGATGAATGCGATTCGGCGGAACTCGCGGTATGGCAGGAGCACCAGGCGGCGGCGGAGGAGTTCTACGACCGGAGCAGCCGGTGTTCGTTCACCACGTTCAACGCCTACGAGGTGACTTCCACGCCGCTGGGAACCAACTGGCATCGTAACGTCTTTTTCCGCAACGACAGGGTGGTCAAACGGCCCATTACCGCGATCGACATGGCCGTAAGGCTCAACGAGAGTCCGACTTCCGGCGGTCCCGGCGGTGTCGGGGAACCGCCCAGCTTCGTGGGCAGCATCGTTCCCGACGATCCCGAGGTGTTTCCGGTCCCGCCCGGTCAATTCGTCACGTTTCCGCTTCCGGAACGGCTTTGGAACGGCCTGGAGCGGGACTGCACCATGGGGCAGAACGTTACGGACGGCCGCGGAACGCGTTGCGAGTTCCTGACCATTCCGCACAACTCCAACCTCGGCGGAGGCATGGGGCTCGTTCCTCCGATGTTTTTCACTCCGTTCAATAAAGAGGATGCGATTCGACGCGCCAAGTTCGAGCCGCTCGTGGAGATCTATCAGAACAAGGGAAGCAGCGAGTGCCGTTGGGATCCCCGCTTCAAGGAAGGTGTCGACACGGCGGATGAATTCTGCAATTTCGAGCTGCTGGACACGACCTCCCTATCCGCGGCTTCGGGCGTCGGAACCAGCGGTGGGTCGGCGGGAGGATTGCCGCCGTCGGCTTTCAACGAGCGCGCCTTCGTCCGCAATGTCTGGAAGGACGGACTGAAACTGGCGGAGGAGCAATTCGAGGGGGTCAATCCCTTCAAGATGGGCGTGGTGGCGTCCTCGGATTCGCATAACGGCACCATGAGCTGGCATCCCGAGAACGAAAGGTTTCCGGGGCACCTCGGCATCGACGATGCGGTCCCCGTGCAGCGTCCCTCCACCATCCAAAACAGTTCGGGCGGCCACTCCGTGGCGTGGGCGGAGGAGAATTCGCGCGACTCCATTTTCGAGGCGCTGAAGCGCAAGGAGACTTACGGGACCAGCGGAACGCGGATCGTCCTGCGCTTCTTCGGAGGCTGGAACTTCGACAAATCCATGTGCGGCAAGGATTTCGTGCCGACCGGCTATGCCGACGGAGTCCCCATGGGCGGCGACCTCCCGCCGAGACCCTCCCGTGCCAAAGCCCCGCGGTTCATCGTGGCGGCTTGGTGGGACGATTTCATCCGGACGCCGCTGGAGCAGATCCAGATCATCAAGGGGTGGTATGACGCGGCAGGCGAGCTGCACGAGTCGGTCGTCACGGTAGCCGGCGAAAGAGGGCGTCCCAACCTCCCTCAGGCCGGCGTCACCCCCGATTGCAGTCTCAGGGGAGGAGGAGCCGAGTCGCTGTGCGCGGTGTGGGAAGACAAACAGTTCAAGCCCGACGAGCGTGCGTTTTACTACGCCCGTGTTATCGAAAAACCCGTGTGCCGCTACAGCACGCTCTGGTGTCAGAACGCTTTCGGTCTGAATCCGCTGCGCCCGCAACAGTGCAGGGATGATCTCCAAAAGCTGCAACAGGGCAACGAAATCGATCAGCTCAAGGCTCAATACGCAGCGTCGTGTTGCAGCAACCAGACGACGGCCCCCATCGTGCAACCGGCCATACAGGAGCGGGCATGGAGTTCACCCATCTGGTACACACCCTAGGTCACAGAGCTCTTCGCTCGCCGGCACTGCATTTTCTGATCATCGGAGCGGTACTGTTCGCAGCGTTCGCACCGCAAGGAAGAATGGACCAGCCCGACCGGGCTCGGCTGGTGATTCCCTCGTATCGCGTGGATCTCGCGCGCCGCGAGTTCGCGGAGGCGTACCGGCGAACGCCGACGCCGGAAGAGGACAAGCATCTCCTCGAAACGCTAGTGGACGAGGAGGTTCTTTACCAATATGCCCTGCGTTTGGGGCTCGACAAACAGCCGGTGGCGGAGCGGCGACTGGCTCAAATCGCGGCTTTCGTGGAGCAGAATCCGGAGGAGGCCAAGTCGCCGGCGGAGTTGGCCGCGGAAGCCGAGGGACTCGGTCTCCACCACGGCGACGCCGTGGTCCGGCGAATCCTGATCGACGGGGCGAAGCGCCTGATCCGCGCCGCCGTGCGGGTGCGCCGGCCGACCGAGGAGATGATGGAAGCGTATTTGCAGAACAATCCCGAACCCTTCATGGTTCCCGCGATGACGCGCATCACCCAGGTTTCCGTGAACCGACTGGCGCACGGTTCGGAAACCGAAGCCCGTGCTCGGGCGCTGCTCAAGAGAATGAAGCGGGGCGCCGACCCTTCGGCAGCGGCTTCCGCCTTGGGCGACAAGGCTTTCGGACCGCCGTCGCTGCCTTTGCTGACTAACAAGGATCTGGCGCGGCGTTTCGGGTACCGTTTCGTGGAAGCTCTCAGTACGGCGCCCGAAGGCGCGTGGAGCGGTCCGATACCCTCTCGCTACGGCTTTCATCTCGTTTACGTGCACGAGCGGACTCAACCGTATCTACCCCCTCTGGCGGAAGTCAAAACGCAGGTGCGACGGCGTCTTGTGGAAAAGCTTGCCGACGAATGGCTGGCTTTTCGTTTGCAGCAGCTTCGGGCCGAGTTCGACATCGTCGTGCCCGGTCGACAGTCATGATGGAAAGGCGCGACATGTTTTGGCTCAGGCTTCTGTTGCCGGCGGCGATCCTGTTTTCGGTGCCGGCCGAGGCGCATTTGTTCGCCTCCGCTTTGCTCGAGCTCCAGGAGACATCCGGCGATCACGTGGCGATACGCTGGAAACAGCCCATCATGAGGGTCATGGGTAGCGAGCTCCGTCCCGTGCTCCCCGGTGAGTGCAACGGTATCGGAAGACCGGCGGTGAAGCAGGCGGGAACGGGCATCGAAGCGACTTGGGAGATTCAATGCCCAGAGGGACTGGTGGGCAAATCCGTGGAGGTCGAGGGCATTCCGTCGAGCAGGGCGGACGTTCTCCTCCGGATACGGCTCGCCGACGGGCGCTCCATGCGCCATGTGCTGACCGGAGACGAACCCGGTTTTACGATTCCCGCCCGCGAAAGCAGGCTGTCGGTGTTGGGTTCGTATGCCAGGCTGGGTGTCGAGCATATTCTCACGGGTTTCGACCATTTGCTCTTCGTGCTGGGCCTGACGCTATTGGTCGGCGGCGGCAGAAAGCTGCTTTGGACCATCACGGCGTTTACGCTGGGACACAGCGTCACCCTCGGGCTCGCCGTTCTGGGCTTCGTCAAGCTTCCGCCCGCGCCGATCGAAGCGGGGATCGCCCTCAGCATCTACGTGCTCGCCGTGGAACTGGCAAGGCCGGGAGAGACCGGCCTGCTGCGAGCCTATCCCTGGCCCATGGCCGGAGTGTTCGGACTCCTCCACGGGCTCGGGTTTGCCGGGGCGCTGTCGGAAGCCGGCCTGCCCGAAGGTGAAATTCCCTTGGCCTTATTCGCCTTCAACGTGGGGATCGAACTCGGTCAGATTGCATTCGTCGTTCTTGTGCTCTTCATGTGGAGGTTCTTGCGGAAAATGCCGCTCGCCCGGTACTCGTTTGCGCGGCTGATGCCCGCCTACGCCATCGGTTCCCTCGCCGCTTTCTGGCTTCTCGAGCGAAGCTGGGCGGCCGTATAGATCAGGATGAAGCAATACAGCATCTGTCGTCGATGATTCTCCGACAAAAATATCGTGTTCGACCCCAAAACCATGGCAGGAGCATAACGGACAGCAAGCGTATTACGGTTATGGAATACCGCGCTTCGTTCTTCTACCATGTCCGCCTGCTCTCCTAACCCCGTGACGCAGGCTAACGAGGCGCATATGAAAGTTTTTCAGCCAGAATTCCGACTCTATGCGCTATTGGTTTGCACGGCGCTCGTGACCGCTTGCACCAGCCCAGGTTACAACGATAATCCGTCGCAGCAGATGACCAACGCCCGGATCGGCTGCCTGGCCTCCACAGACTTTTTCGCTGTCTATTTCAGCGTGCATCTCCAACCGCCCGACGAAAACCAGGATGCAAGATTAACGAAAGAGTTATTCCGCTCGTACTGCCAAGATATACCAACACCCGGCAAGGTGTTTTTTACAGCGGATCTGGTCGGTAACGAACCGAGGAGCATGCCTATCGGCATCCGGATCGTCGAACAGGAGTTTACGGGCGGCGATGAAAGCGATGCTGAAAACTTCAAGGATCTGCGCACCATATCGGAGGTTCTCGCCAAAACTTATTCCAGAGGTGTCATCGAATCGCATTTTGACCTTGATACGAATGGGCATTACGCGATCTACTTGATCAAGGGCGGCGCAGGTGCCGTTCCGCATCAAGACACATTGAGAATCCCGCTCAATGTCGGCGCCGACTCCGGCGTAGAGCGCTTGACGACACGAATCGCAAGCCTGTTCGGTATCGCATCGGGCCTAGCGCTGATTGGCTTTGCGGCTTCTCGCTTTCGGCGAAGGCGCAAGATTCTTTAGATGGCCGTCCGAGGCTTTTCTTGAACGATGGATCGAAAGACGCGTTACCGATTTTGCAACACGGGTAACGACAATACCTATTAAGGTTAATGACGCGATCAACATCAGGTCTTCTACCACGCATTTGAACGATTCTCCTAGAACCGGCTGTTGACCGCTTAGAAGGAGTAGAAAAGCCGTATAAATTCTGACCGTCCTACCTTCTACCGATCTCACCGTTTGGTGAAGCCGCTACGCACCCGATTGCACGGCTGGCGGGCCACCCTGGCGACGTTGCTCCTTCTTGTGGGGGCGGCCCCACGGCGTCGTCGCGCCTCGAGCATTTTCATACCGACTGTACGGGCATTCGCGAGTAGGTCGGGGAATCCATTCCCAACGGTTTCGTTGGGCCAACGGGTTCGTCGGCAAAGGATTGCCGACCTACAACTGCGTCACCAAGTAGGTCGGGAATCCCTTCCCGACGTAACGGGCTGATTCAGCCACCGATCAGCCGCAATCTCCCTTGCAACAAGGGCTCGCCCTTCATGTAAGCCTACGCTCACAAAAAGATCCGCCGAGGCTTACAAGCTCTTGGCTTCAACTTCGAAAATGTGTCACTAAACTGTGACAGGATCGACGTGCGCGTCGAACAAGGCCGAGAAAAAACAAAAGGGGAATACGGATGGGGATCGAGCGGCTGTCTCAGTTTAGGGCGGGATTCGTGCTGAGCTTGTGTCTCGCGTTCTGCGGACTGCTTCTCTGGGGAACGCTGACGGTCGCCACCGAAGGGAAGGGCGGATCATCATCTTCCGTCTTCACCATCGGTTCGTACAAGGAAGTCGGCAAAAAGATCCACCGCCGGAAGAATCTCTTCGAGCATACCTATCGGGCAAGCCTCACTTCGACCGCCGCGGTGGACGCGTACCGCGTCAGTGCGCGGCTCGTCAGCCGCGATTCCCGTATCGTGGTGATCGACGGCGATCTCGCGTTCGGCCATGTGCCGGCCGGTGCCACCGTCGTCAGCCGCGACACCTTCACCATTCAAAAGCCTGCCAATGTCAAATTCCGCCCCTCGCTGCTGGAGTGGCGCTTCGGTCATGACTCGCGCCCAGTGGCGGAGGCCGGCCCGGATCAAACCGCCCCGGTGGGCACGACCGTCTACCTGGACGGCAGCGCCTCCAGCGACGGCGACGGCGATCCTCTCACTTTTCGATGGACCTTTACCGAAAAACCCAACGGCAGCACCGCGATCCTGTCGGATCGCACCGCGGTGAATCCGACGTTCACGATCGACAAGCCAGGCACCTACACGGTCCAACTCGTGGTTGATGACGGGCAACTGGCGAGCGTCCCGGATACCGTCACCGTCAGCACGGTCAACAGTGCCCCGGTGGCGAACGCGGGTCCCGATCAAACCGGTGTCGTCGGCGCCACGATCCATCTGGATGGCCTCGGCTCCAGCGACGTGGACGGCGACCCCCTGAGCTACCAGTGGACTCTTACCCTGGCGCCGGGCGGCAGCACGGCACAATTGTCCGATCCCGGTTCCGCCACCCCGACGTTGACGCTGGACCGGCCCGGCTATTATTCGGCGCAATTGGTGGTCCATGACGGCCTGGCCAGCAGCGAGCCCGATCTGGTTTCGATCGCTACCCTCAATTCGAAACCAACCGCCGAGGCGGGCCCCGATCAAAGCGTCTACGTCGGCGACGCCGTCACCTTGAACGGCAGCGGTTCCACCGATCTGGACGGCGACCGCTTGACTTACCGCTGGGCCTTGATCAATCAACCGGAGGGCAGCGCCGCGGTCCTGTCCGATTCCGCGGCGATTCAACCTGTTTTCGGCGTGGACCGGCCGGGCACGTACGTGGTCCAGCTCATCGTCAACGACGGATCCGCCGACAGCGACCCGGATACGGTCGTGATCACCACTCTCAACAGCCGTCCCATTGCGGCCGCGGGTCCGGACCAGAGTGTTCCGGTCGGCACTTTGGTCCAACTCGACGGCTCGGGTTCGCTTGATGCGGACGGCGACGTTCTCAGCTATCACTGGTCCCTGACGTCGGTGCCCGACGGCAGCACCGCCGCGCTGGCCGCCCGGGACTCGGCGACCCCGACCTTCACCGTCGACCGGCCGGGTGCCTATGTCGCCCAGCTCATCGTCCACGACGGCCAGGTCGACAGCGTGCCCGATACGGTCACCGTCAGCACCGTCAACAGCCGGCCCGTCGCCGATGCAGGCCCCGACCAGGCCGCGCTTGCCGGGACCACGATCAGCCTGAGCGGCGCCGGGTCCAGCGACCCGGACGGCGACATCTTGAGCTACCAATGGTCCTTGGTGAGCACGCCCGACGGCAGTGAGGCGGTGTTGAGCGATCCGCTCACGGCCGCGACGACCTTCCTGGCGGATCGCCCGGGCGATTACGTGGCCCAGCTGATCGTCCACGACGGGCAGCTTTCGAGCCACCCCGATACCGCGCTGATCCAGGTGGCGCTGCCGCCCAACGTGCTGCCGGCCATCACGTCCGCCCCGTTGACCGCGGCGACCGTCGGCCAGAGCTATGTTTACGATGTCGACGCCACCGATGCCGACGGCGATGTCCTGGTTTTCAGTCTCGCCACGGCGCCGGCCGGCATGAGCCTCGATGTCGCGACCGGGGTGATCCAGTGGACGCCGACGGCGGAAGGAACGTTTGCCGTCACCGTCACGGTCAGCGACGGGCGGGGCGGTACGGCCAGCCAGAGCTTTAAGATCGTGGTCAGTGGCGGCACCAGCGGGAATTTGCCGCCCGATCCCGCCCAAGTGGCTCCGCCCTTGGATCCGACCGTCGCCACCCCGGTGGCCGATGCAACAAAATTCCTCTACACCGGCTCCAACCCGATCCAGACCGGTGTCGCCGAGGGCACGATCGAGCCCAAACGCGCCGCCGTGCTCCGCGGGACCGTGCGGGACAAGACCAACGCCCCCTTGCCGGGCGTGACCGTCACCGTCAAGGACCACCCTGAATTCGGCCAAACGCTGAGCCGCGCCGACGGGCAATTCGACCTCGCGGTCAACGGCGGGGGCCTGTTGACCCTCAACTACGCCAAACCCGGTTTCCTCCCCGCCCAGCGACAACTCAACGCGCCGTGGCAGGACTTCGCCGTGTCCGAGGACGTCGTGCTGATCCCGCTCGACCCCGAGGTCAGCACCATCGATTTGGCGGACACCACCCAACCTTTCCAGGTGGCGCAAGGGAGCGTGACGAGCGATGCCGACGGCAGCCGCCAGGCGACCGTGCTGTTCCCACAGGGCACCCAGGCCGTGCTGACCCTGCCGGACGGCACCCAGCAGCCGCTCAGCGCACTGCATGTGCGCGCCACCGAATACACGGTGGGCGAGAACGGCCCCAAGACCATGCCCGGCCTCTTGCCGCCAACCTCGGGCTACACCTATGCGGTGGAACTCTCGGCGGACGAGGCCATCGCCGCGGGCGCGAAGACGGTCAGCTTCAGTCAGCCGGTGCCGGTCTATGTCGACAATTTCCTCAACTTCCCGGTGGGCGAGATTGTGCCAGCGGGGTGGTACGACAGAAGCAGAGGCGCCTGGATTTCCTCCGACAATGGTCGGGTCATCAAGGTCTTGAGCGTTGCCGGCGGGCTAGTGGATCTGGACACCGACGGCGACGGGCAGCCAGACGATGTGGAAACGCTCTCCGACCTCGGTATCACGCCCGAGGAGCAGGCGCAATTGGCAGCACTGTATGCGCCGGGCAAGAGCCTGTGGCGCGTGCCGGTCACCCATTTCACGCCCTGGGATTTCAATTGGCCCTATGGACCGCCGGCGGATGCCACGGTGCCGCCGCCCCCTGACGACACCCAGGACCCGCCGCCGGACAAGGACAGCGACGACTGTAACGGCTGCAGTATCAACCCGCAGGCGCAGACGGTGGGCGAGGAGCTTCCGATCACCGGCACGCCTTACACCTTGCATTATCTGAGCCGGCGGGCACCAGGGTATAAGCCCGACCGGGTAACCGCCATTCGCTTGTCCGGGGCCGATATCCCGGCGAGCCTTCAAGGCATCGAGCTGTCCGTTGCCGTCGCGGGACAAACTTTTACCCAGTCCTTCCCAGCGGTCCCGAACCAGACCTATCGCTTTGAATGGAATGGCTTGGACGCATATGGCCGTCCCGTCACCGGCACGGCTAAGGCTATGGTGAAAGTCCGCTATCGTTATTACGGCGCTTACTATACCTCCCGATCGGATTTCGAGCAGAGTTTCGCCCAAGCCAGCTCCGCCGCCGGAACCGCCATCGGCCGACGTGAAGCGTCCACGATTACGTTGGAACGGACCTGGCAAAAAGAGTTGGTCGGGGATCGGCTCGAGGTACTAGCCTCGGAAGCCCTGGGTGGGTGGAGCCTCGATATCCATCATGCGTACGATATAGTCCACCGGGTGCTGGCGCTGGGGAGCGGTCAGCAGCGCGGGGCGAATGATTTCGGAAAAATTGTTACCACCGTGACTGGCACCGGGGACTCGGGCTTTAGCGGCGATGGTGGACCGGCCACCCAAGCGACGTTCTTCAATCCCTCTGGCGTTGCCGTAGGTCCGGACGGCAGCCTGTACATCGCGGATACGTACAACGAGCGCATTCGGCGGGTGAGCCCGGACGGGATCATCAGCACGATCGCCGGCACTGGCGAGTGGGGCTTCAGCGGCGACGGCGGGCCGGCCATCCGGGCGCAACTCACCTCTCCCTACGGCGTTGCCGTGGGCGCCGATGGCTGCCTGTACATTGCCGATTCGGGCAACCATCGCATCCGCCGGGTGGATCCGGATGGGATCATTAGCACCGTCGCCGGCACCGGGTACGCGAGCTTCAGCGGTGATGGCGGGCCGGCCACTCTGGCGCGACTATACGAGCCGACCGGCGTTGCCGTGGGTCCGGACGGCAGCCTGTATATCGCGGATCGACTCAACGACCGTATCCGGCGGGTGGGACCGGACGGGATCATCAGCACGATCGCCGGCACTGGGGAGTTCCTCTTTACCTACGGCTATAGCGGCGACGGCGGGCCGGCGACCCATGCGCAACTCAACTTTCCGGAAGGCGTCGCCATGAGTTCTGATGGCGGGCTTTACATTGCCGATTCGGGCAACTGGCGCATCCGCCGAGTCGGGCCGGACGGCATCATCACCACCGTGGCCGGCACCGGGCAGGCTGGCTTTAGCGGCGACGGCGGACCGGCTAGTCAGGCGAAACTCTATCATCCCTATGGCGTGGCCGTGGGGCCCGACGGCAGCCTGTACATCGCGGATACGTACAACGAGCGCATCCGGCGTGTCGGGCCGGACGGCATCATCACCACCGTGGCCGGCACCGGGCAGTATGGCTTTGGCGGCGACGGCGGGCCGGCCACCCAGGCGAAACTTAGTCCCACTGGAGTAGCCGTGAGTCCCGACGGTAGCCTGTACATCGCGGATGCATACAACTATCGCATCCGGCGGGTGGCAGCAGCCTTTCCGGGACTCGGCAAGGAAGACCTCCTGATCCCCTCATCCGACGGCCTCGAACTCTATCATTTCGATCTTCAGGGCCGACACTTGCGGACCTTGAATGCCCTGACCGGCGCGGTTCGGTATCGCTTTGCCTATGACGATGCCGGACGGTTGAGCACCGTCACGGATGTCGACGGCGACATCACCACTCTTGAACGAGATGCGGCGGGCAATCCCACCGCCATCGTCGCGCCGGACGGCCAGCGAACCACATTGACCCTGGACTCGCACGGCCATCTGGCGACGGTAACCAATCCCGCCGGCGAGACCCATCGCATGAGTTATACGGCAGATGGGCTCCTCACCGCGTTCACCGATCCCAAGCAGCAATCCAATATCTTTACCTACGATGATCTGGGGCGCCTGAGCCAGGATGTCAATGCGGCTGGCGGCGGCTGGACCGTCACCGCCACGGCTGAGGACAGCGGCTATACCACCGCCATGACCACGGCCGAAGGCTGCACTACCCAATTCGCCGTGGAGCACTTGACCACTGGCGATCGCCGGCAGGTCAACACTTACCCGGACGGCACGGTGCTCGATCGCCTGTTCAAGACCACTGGCGAGGAGACCGTCACCGCCCCAGACGGCACCCTCACCACAGTTCTGGAAGGCCCCGATCCACGCTTCGGCATGCAGGCGCCGGTGGCGGCTTCGACGACCGTGAAAACCCCGAGCGGTCTCACCGCCACAGTGACCAGGAACCGCACCGCCACCCTGGCCGATCCCAGTAATCTTCTGAGCCTCACCACCTTCACCGAGACCCGGACGGTGAACGGCAAAACGTCTCAAACGGTCTTCGACGCCCTCAGCCGGACCTTTACCGCCACCTCGCCCGTGGGACGGACCCTCACCACGGTCGTGAACGACCGGGGCCGACCGGTGAGCCGCCAAGTGCCCGAACTGGCGCCGGAGCAGTTCGTCTATGATGCCCGCGGACGGCGGCAAGAGGCGATCCGCGGCCAGGGCATAGACGCACGCACGGTGCATTACGACTACTACGCCGACGGCCCGAGCCAAGGCTGGCTCCACACCGTCACCGATCCGCTCGGTCGAACCGTGAGCTACGAGTACGACCTGGCCGGCCGGGTTACCCTCAAGACCCTGCCCGACGGCCGGTCCGTGCAGTTCGGCTACGATGCCAACGGCAATCTCACCTCGCTCCTGCCGCCGGGCCAGCCCGCGCACCTCTTCGACTACACGCCCCTCGACCAGACCGAGCACTACACCCCGCCCACGGTCGAGGCGGCGGACCCGGCCACCCACTACCAATACAACCGGGACAAGCAACTCACCCAGATCACCCGACCCGGCGGCGAGACCGTGACCTTCGCCTACGATGCGGGCGGACGGCTCCAGAAGGTGACGGCGCCCCACGGCGAGACCACCTACGCCTACGATTCCGCCGGGCGCCTGCAAGCCCTGACCGCACCGGGAAGCCTCGGGCTCAGTTATGCCTATGACGGCGCGCTCCTCACCCAAACCGCCTGGACCGGGTCCATCGCTGGCACGGTCGGCTACGCCTACGACACCGACTTCCGGATCAAGGACATCAAACTCAACGGCGCCGATCCCATCGCCTACGGCTACGATGCCGACAGCCTGTTGATCTCGGCCGGTGCCCTGACCCTGACGCGCCATGCCCAAAACGGTCTCTTGACCGGCACAGCGCTCGGGACGGTCACCGACAGCCTCACCTACAGCGGTTTCGGCGAGGTGCAAGGCTACACGGCCAATGTCGACAGCAGCCCCGTCTTTTCGACTGGCTACACCCGAGATGCCCTCGGCCGGATCACCCAGAAGACCGAGACCGTCAACGGCCAGACCGATACCACCGTCTACACTTACGACCTCGCGGGCCGCTTGACTGAAGTCAGGAGAAACGGGACCGTCCAGGCGACCTACGGCTATGACGCCAACGGCAACCGGACCCACCTCAATGGGCTCGAAGTCGCCAGCTACGATGCCCAGGACCGGCTCACGAGCTACAACGGGACCGCCTTTGCCTACACCGCCAACGGCGACTTGAAAACGAAAACGGTGGGCGGGCAGGTCACCGGCTTCAGCTATGATGTGTTCGGCAACTTACGGCAGGTGACCCTGCCGGGCGGTACGGTGATCGACTACCTGATCGACGGACGCAACCGACGGATCGGTAAAACGGTGAACGGCACCCTGGTCCAAGGTTTCCTCTACCAGGACGGGCTCCGCCCGATCGCGGAACTGCATGGCCAGAACCAGATCGTCAGCCGCTTTGTCTATGCCGATAAGGCCAACGTGCCGGCCTACCTGATCCGGGGCGGCAGCACCTACCGGATCATCTCGGATCACCTTGGGAGTCCCAGGCTCGTCGTCAACACGGTCGACGGCACCGTCGTCCAGCGGCTGGACTACGACGCCTGGGGCCAAGTCATCCTCGACACGAATCCCGGCTTCCAGCCGTTCGGCTTTTCCGGCGGCCTCTACGACCGCGACACCGGCCTGGTCCGCTTCGGCGCAAGGGATTACGATCCGGAAACAGGACGCTGGACGGCCAAGGATCCGATTCGGTTCGAAGGAGGCGATGCGAATCTGTATGCCTATGTTCTGGATGACCCGATAAATTGGATTGATGCTCTTGGGCTGGCAGGCGAAAAATTGCCGATCTCTCCGGGCAGTCTAGTGCTAGATTTACTATTTCACGTCAATGAATTAGGAAACGGTGAGCTTCCGGTTCAGCCCCCTGCTGGACTGCCACCTGATTGGATATTGAAGCCAACCAAAAAGGGAGGTGGACTCCAATGCATTAATCCAAACAACCCTCACGAGCGGTTCCGATTTATGCCAGGAAATCCTAATAGTCCAAATCCGGCTCAACAGAAGCCATATTTCAAATACACGAAAGATGGTACAGCTTACGATATTAATGGGAATCCCGTTAATACGAATTCCCCGGAAGCTCACATTCCTATAAACGAGTTTAAATTCCCATTCCCATGATTCAAAGAGAAGAATGGTCGTAAGAGGGTTTTTGCCATGATGGACAGAGAAAAATGGATTTCAGGGATCTTATCAGTCATTGGTAACATCGCAAATGCAGAAAAGCAGTATAGAGCATGGGTCCTTCATGAGAATATCTGTTTTCCCTCGTTAGATGAAATCTATTGCCAGATTTTTGATGACTACGATCTTGATAACCTAATTGATAACTATGCGGATCAATTTGGATTAACAAGCCAACAAAAAGTAAGCCTCAATAGATTAAGAAATCTTCTAAATAGTTTCGATTATGAGGCAATAGAAAATATTGATATAAAAGTTTTACTTGATAGCCAAGAGTGGAGTGTCATTACCCACTCTGCCTCTGAAGTTTTACACGAACTGAGCCAATGTATATGAGCTCGGGAGGAATGATCTGTGCAATTTGGCGAGCCAGCTCGCATAGGATGCGCCGAGGCACGAACCGCATCGATCGCGAACTTACGGTCATGACGCCAACAGCGACCTGTAAACGAAAACGGTGGGTGGCCAGGTCACCGCCTTCAGCTATGATGCGTTCGGCTACTTAAGACACGTCACCCTGCCGGACGGCACGGTGATCGACTACCGGATCGACGGCCAACACCGGCGCATAGGCAAGCAGGTGAACGGGACTCCGGTCCAAGGCTTCCTCTACCAGGACGGGCTCTGCCCGATCGCGGAGCTGGACGGTGAGAACCAGATCGTCAGCCGCTTCGTCTATGCCGATAAGAGCCACGTGCCGGCGTATTTGATCCGGGACGGCCACACCTACCGGATTATTTCCGATCACCTCGGCAGCCCCCGACTGGTCGTCCACACCGCAGACGGCACCGTGATGCAGCGGCTCGACTACGACGCCTGGGGCCAGATCATCCTCGATACGAACCCGGGCTTCCAGCCCTTCGGCTTTGCCGGCGGCCTCTACGACCGCGACACCGGCCTGGTCCGCTTCGGTGCGCGGGATTATGATCCGGAGACGGGGCGCTGGACGGCGAAGGATCCGATACGGTTCCGCGGCGGCGATAGTAATCTCTATGCCTATGTTCTGAATGATCCGATCAATTGGGTTGATCCTTTAGGGCTTGTTAACACCGATCCTGCCAGCCCTTTTGGCCCATTCGGTCCGGGAGGTGGGGGTGGCGGTGGTGGCGGCAGTGGTTTTGGCGCCGGTTTAGGGGGAGCTAAATTTGCGCCCCCTGCAAGTGCGCCAAGCGGTAGAAATGGATTTCCGTTACAAAATGCTCCATATCAACAAACTCGTAATCCGGATGCAGTTGTCAATGGTCGCCGGTATTGCGGACATGCACTAGATCAGATGCAGAATCGTGGTTTAACACCATCAGTTATTGAAGACACAATTAAGAATGGCCAACGTTCGCCAGATCCTATTCCCGATCGAACGAGAATTTACAACTCAGACAATAACATCACCGTAATAGTTGAGGGTAATGACGTTGTTACCGTAATTCCAGGGAAGCGATAGCTGTGAATGAACACGATATCCGGCAATTAGCATTAATGCATAAGCAGATTGACTCCTATACCAAAGGGACAATTGGCTTGAGCGCTTTGATAGGTGATCTTATTTTTTTGAGAGATGCACTATCGAAAGTGGAGTCAGATTGGGAGCATCAATTTACAAGTTGTATCTCAGATTTGGAGTCGGCATGGTCATATGCGCTTGAAAAAAATAATGGTGTTCTGGACTCCATTAGCGAAAAGGTTGTAAATGAAGCTCTTTTCAAGTTGCGTCAACTACTGGAACAGCCCGCATAGGTTGCGCTGAGGCACGAAGCGCATCGGTCGCGGAACTCAACGGCCAGAACCAAGTTGTCAGCCGCTTCGTCTATGCCGATAAGCCGGCGTAGATACTGTTATACGGGTCAAGCGCCATGAAGCCCGCGTAGGATGCGGTGACGCAGGAACCGCATCGTTCGAGTTCACGATCGATGCGCCTCCTTCGTCGGCACATCCTACGCGGGCTATGCCTACACCGCCAACGGCGACTTGAAATCGAAAACGGTGGGCGGGCAGGTCACCGGCTTCAGCTATGACGTGTTCGGGAACTTACGGCAGGTGACCCTGCCGGACGGTACGGTGATCGACTACCGGATCGACGGGCGCAACCGGCGCATCGGCAAGCAGGTGAACGGCACTCGGGTCCAAGGCTTCCTTTACCAGGACGGGCTCCGCCCGATCGCGGAACTGCATGGCCAGAACCAGATCGTCAGCCGTTTCGTCTATGCCGATAAGAGCCACGTGCCGGCGTATTTGATCCGGGACGGCCACACCTACCGGATTATTTCCGATCACCTCGGCAGCCCCCGACTGGTCGTCCACACCGCAGACGGCACCGTGATGCAGCGGCTCGACTACGACGCCTGGGGCCAGATCATCCTCGATACGAACCCGGGCTTCCAGCCCTTCGGCTTTGCCGGCGGCCTCTACGACCGCGACACCGGCCTGGTCCGCTTCGGCGCAAGGGATTATGATCCGGAGACGGGGCGCTGGACGGCGAAGGATCCGATTCGGTTTGCCGGTGGGGACACCAACCTATACGGATATGTATTGAATGATCCGATAAATTCTATTGATGCCGAAGGCACATTATCCCCAGCGGCAGCCATTGGTATTATTGCTACTGGCTATGCAATTTATAACGTCATAGATAATCTTATGACCGCACAAAATGCAGCAAAGAAAGCAAATGACGCAGGGAAACAAAGACATCAAGAGCTAGATAAGTTATTAAAAGGGGAGCCAAACAATGCTGAAAAAGCAGACGATAAATACCAAGATGCCACAAAGCAGCTAGCAAAAGATGCATCAGAATTCGGTGTTGCTAGCAAGAAGCTTGAATTCAATTTCGGTAACAAATTGCCAAAGATAGCCTCAAAGCGCTGCCCTTAATCTAAGCAATTAATTAATGAGCATGACAATTAACTCGAATTCTATCGCTAAGGTTTTGATCGTAATTGGGGTCGCGTTTCTAGTTAACTACTTTTCCAACCATATCTTAAGATATGGTTGGAAAATGTGGATAGGAAAAGAGATTTGTTGGCGTAACATAAAGCTATTTGTCGATGATGATTATTTTGTTTTCCCAAATACTGATTCATCTTTATTTTCAATTTCGAATGATCAGCCTATATTAATCGGTAAATTTGACACATCTAAAACAACCTTCCCTAATGAAAGCTATATTATGATTGGAGATGCAAAATTTGATATTGACCGATTATCAGAAGCATTAAGTAAGTTGTGTGCAAGAATAAACTGCGAGAACTATAAGAAATACTCCTATATTGAGAATGGCGTGCCTGTAACATGCATTCAGTTCGAAGGTACTTCAGAGACTTTGGATAATCGGCAGTTCCACGTATTTTGCAAAGTGCAAGCAAGCAAGATTTTAGTTGAGTATCACGGAAGTCAAGACAATTTTGATGAGTTCAAAACACAACAACAGCAGACTATAAAAGCTATTGCAACGAGCGTAATCAACCCGTAAAAGGGTTAGCCCGCGTAGGGCGAAATAGCGTACTCGCGTATCCCAATCGCAAACGGTTGTCCGGGGAGCGCCCGGATAACCCTTCCGCCGTATGAGAGCGGTCCATTCGGCGCATTACGCTGACGCTAATACGGTATCTACACGAGCTGAAGTCAGGCAGAACGGAGCCGTCCAGGCCACCTACGGCTATGACGCCAACGGCAACCGGACCACCGTCAACGGTGTCGAAGTCGCCACCTACGACGCCCAGGACCGGCTCACGAGCTACAACGGAGCCGCCTACGCCTACACCGCCCACGGCGACTTGACATCGAAAACGGTGGGCGGGCAAGTCACCGGCTTCCGCTATGACGGTTTCGGTAACTTAAGGCAGGTGACCCAGCCGGGCGGCACGGTGATCGACTACCGGATCGACGGCCAACACCGGCGCATCGGCAAGCAGGTGAACGGGACTCCGGTCCAAGGCTTCCTCTACCAGGACAGGCTCCGCCCGATCGCGGAACTGCATGGCCAGAACCAGATCGTCAGCCGCTTTGTCTATGCCGATAAGGCCAACGTGCCGGCCTACCTGATCCGGGGCGGTAACACCTACCGGATCCTCACGGATCACCTCGGTAGCCCCCGGCTCGTCGTTAACACGGCCGACGGCACCGTGATGCAGCGGCTGGACTACGACCCTTGGGGCCAGGTCATCCTCGACACGAACCCCGGCTTCCAGCCCTTCGGCTATGCCGGCGGCCTCTACGATCGCGACACCGGCCTGGTCCGTTTCGGCGCGCGGGATTATGATCCGGAGACGGGGCGCTGGACGACGAAGGATCCGATAAGGTTTGCCGGCGGGGACACTAACTTATACGGATATGTCTTGAATGACCCGGTGAATTGGATCGACTCGGATGGGCAACTTTTTCAGCAAATAGCGGCCGCTGTCGTTGTTATTGCTGCTGGAAAAGCAATTTATGATTTTATCGACGCGTACTCAGAAGGTATGCGAGACGCGGAACGCGTGAAGAAGGCTAAACGTGACGACGATGAAGTGATGAGCAACATTCTAGCGGGCAAACCAATCCCGAAGAATTATTGCCCAAATGCAACCTCTGATGCGATTAAGGACCTGACGAAATCAGCAGCAGACGCTGCGCTGAAAGGCGCACAGGTTCCTGGGACATATGCTGGAGGAGCTCTTGCTGACCCCGTCCCAACATTCAAAGACCCTTAAAGATCGCAACCAAATTTCTTGCTCTATGAAAATTCGGCGGAGTTTCGTTCTTCTTGTCGCAGTGTGCATAATTTCGTTGGCATCGTTTGACATCGACAGGAGTGCTTTATTTGTCCAGAAATATTTGAGGATATATGACACGATTTTCGTTGGAAGTGCTATTGTTAATCGTCCAAAAAACTGGGTAGTCTCATATTCAAAGGAAAAGAGCTCGAAACGCGGATTTATTTACGGTATTTTTCCTGCTATTAATGCTGACGAAGCGGTTGATGAAGTTATTTATGTTTTCGAGAAGGTCAGCGAACCTAATAAGAAAGTAATATTTTCTGAGCTTGGTCCTTCAATGGTCAGAAAAGCTAACGATGTAATGGTTATGCTTGAAAAGGAGCCAAGCCATAACCCTTATACTCGTGTTCAGGTGTTCGGATTTGATGCTATTCTTAAAAAAAATAATAGGAATTCTGAGAAGCAATATACAATTAACATTCCGGATCTTTCGGTATTTATCGTTACGGAATGTTTAGAAGATTTGCCGGAGTTTAAAATCACTGGTCAGAAGAATCTGCATTGAATGCGGTGAGCCACGAAGTGCCCTTCGATTAAACTCCGCATAGGCATCGATCGCGAACTTATACCTACACTGCCAACGGCGACTTGACATCGAAAACGGTGGGCGGGCTGGTCACTGGCTTTACCTATGACCTGTTCGGCAACTTAAGGCACGTCACCCTGCCAGCCGGCACGGTGATCGACTACCGGATCGACGGCCAACACCGGCGCATCGGCAAGCAGGTGAACGGGACTCCGGTCCAAGGCTTCCTCTACCAGGACAGGCTCCGCCCGATCGCCGAACTGGACGGTGAGAACCAGATCGTCAGCGCCTTCGTCTATGCCGATAAGGGCAACGTACCGGCGTACCTCATCCGGGGCGGCCACGCCTATCACATCATTTCCGACCACCTGGGGAGCTCCCCGCTCGAGCATTTTCATACCTACTGTACGGGTACTTGCGAGTAGGTCGGAAATCCTTTTCCGACGGTACAGTTGGGCCAACGGGTTCGTCGGCAAAGGATTGCCGACCTACGACTGTAGCACCCTGTAGGTCGGGAGTCCTTTCTCGACGCCACGCCCCGGCCGAGCGTCTGTCTATTTCAGCGTGCATCTCCAGCCGTCCGACGAAAACCAGGATGCAAGATTAACGAAAGAGTTATTCCGCTCGTACTGCCAAGATATACCAACACCCGGCAAGGTGTTTTTTACAGCGGATCTGGTCGGTAACGAACCGAGGAGCATGCCTATCGGCATCCGGATCGTCGAACAGGAGTTTACGGGCGGCGATGAAAGCGATGCTGAAAACTTCAAGGATCTGCGCACCATATCGGAGGTTCTCGCCAAAACTTATTCCAAAGGTGTCATCGAATCGCATTTTGACCTTGATACGAATGGGTATTACGCGATCTACCTGATCAAGGGTGGAACAGATGCCGTTCCGGAACAAGACATACTGAGAATCCCGCTCAATGTCGGCGCCGACTCCGGCGTAGAGCGCTTGACGACACGAATCGTAAGCCTGTTCGGTATCGCATCGGGCCTAGCGCTGATTGGCTTTGCGGCGTCTCGATATCGGCGAAGGCGCAAGACTCTGTAGATGGCCGTCCGAGGCCTTTCTTGAACGATGGATCGAAAGACGCGTTACCGATTTTGCAACACGGGTAACGACAATACCTATTAAGGTTAATGACGCGATCAACATCAGGTCTTCTCCCACGCATTTGGACGATTATGCAAAGGCAAAGGTTTGCATAAGGTCGAACGCCGCGCATTGATCAATCTCATCGTAATCTGCCGGCACTCGGCCAATTCCTGCGGACCGGCAAATACCGGTGGCGGCGAGGCCACATTCAGGTCTGATCGGCCGTTCTTGCTCGTTGACCGCTTTGGGCGAAACTTGCGAGCCGCCGTTCGGTCAGGTGCGGGGATCTCCCGATGTTGCCCGAGCAGACCGTCGCGCCTTAGGCGAAGACCTGGCGGCTGTTTCAGGCGCCGCGCTACTCTCAGGCCGGCTTTCCTGTTTGAAATAGCGGTTGGTTTCTGCCTTGATGACTTTCGACAGCAATAGGAGGCCGATCAGGTTGGGAATGGCCATCATGCCGTTCATCAGGTCGGAGAAGTTCCAGACGAATTCCAGGCTGGTGGTGGCGCCAACGATTACGGCGGCAACGAAGAAGATGCGGTAGATGCGGATGGAGCGCGGCCCGAACAGGTATTCCACCGCTTTTTCGCCGTAGTAATTCCAGCCTATCAGGGTGGAGTAGGCGAAAAGCGCCGTGGCGAGCGCGACGATGAAGGTCCCGGTACTGCCCAACGTTTCCGCCATGCTGGCGCTGGTCAGTTCTCCGGCACTGACGTCTTGCATCCATGGGTTCGCGGTGAGGATCACCAGGGCGGTCATGGTGCACACCACCAGGGTGTCGATGAAGGTTTGCGTCATGCTCACCAGCGCCTGCTTGACCGGACCGTCGGTGCGCGCGGCCGCTGCCGCGATGGGCGCCGAACCGAGTCCGGATTCGTTGGAGAACACGCCGCGTGCGATGCCGTAACGCATGGCGGTGGCGAGGGTGGCACCCGCGAAGCCACCACCGGCCGCGATCGGATTGAAGGCGTGGTAAAAGATCAGGTACAGCGCATGCGGAATTTCGGCGGCATTGAGGACCAGCACCACCAGCGCGGCGCCGATGTAGCCGACGATCATGAACGGAACCAGCAGCGAGGTGAACCGGCCGATGGAGCGGACGCCGCCCAGGATCACCAGTGCCGTCAGTACCATCAGCACCAGGCCCGTTGTGAGTGGAGTAATGTGAAAGGTGCTTTCGAGTATCCTGGCGGTGGAATTGGCCTGCGTCATGTTGCCGATACCGAAGGTGGCCAGCGCGGTAAAGACCGCGAACAGTCTGCCCAGCCAAGGCAAGCCGGCACCCTTGGCCAGATAGTACATCGGCCCGCCGCGCATGCCGTACTCTCCCTTTTCGCGGTACTTGACCGCCAGCACCGCCTCGGAATACTTGGTGGCCATGCCCACCAGACCCGTCAGCCACATCCAGAACACCGCGCCGGGACCGCCGAGGGTGATGGCCGTGGCAACACCGACGATGTTGCCTATGCCTACCGTGGCCGCAAGCGCCGTCATCAGCGCGGCGAAATGGCTGATATCGCCGGCGTGGCCGTGATCCTTCGCGAAGATAAGGCTAAAGGCTCGGGGCAGGGCGCGGAACTGCACGCCGCGCAGCAATATCGTCAGGTACAGCCCGGTTCCCACCAACAGGGCGAGCATGGGTGGTCCCCATACCCAGCCCGATAATGTGGCAATCAGCGTTTCGATTTCGCGCATGGATTTTCCTTGAAGGGTTTCGGACAGTATACGGAGGAATGCCGTTTCAAGGCTTATTCCATCCGACACTCAAGTGAACATTAGAGCGGCTGTCGGATTGGTTTACGGCTTGTGGGAGCGGGCTTTAGCCCGCGATGAAGCGATTATCGCGGGCTAAAGCCCGCTCCCACACTAGAGCGTTTTCCGAATCGGTGTAAGGGATTCGGATATGTAGGTCGGCAATCCTTTGCCGACGAACCCGTTGACCCAACTGCACCGTCGGGAAGGGATTCCCGACCTACTCGCGAGTGCCCGTACAGTAGGTATGAAAATGCTCTAAGGCCATTTGCAATCAATCATCACGTACGAATGGAAACTGCTCTAATCGCAGGGTGAGTTAGCCCCTCGGCTTCGCTCGGGACAGGCCCTTCGACAGGCTCAGGACAGGCTCCGCGTAACCCACCGGTTCGAGGCCGCTCGGTGGGTTACGGCCTCGCGGCCTAAACCCACCCTAAAAAAATCCTTATTGAAAGCGATGCGAGCACGGCGGCGGTCTTCGTTCTGACCATCGCCGTTAGGGGCGATCAGCGTCGGGTCCAGGCCAGCGGCAGGCGGACGACGAACTCGCTGCCTAGGCCGGGGCCTTCGCTCCTCGCTTCGACCGAACCGCCGTGCAACTCGACCAGGTGGCGCACTAGGGACAGCCCGAGGCCGAGCCCGCCTTGCGACCGGTCGATGGAACGGTCCGCCTGGGTGAACAGATCGAAGACATGAGGCAGCATTTCGGCCGAGATGCCGATGCCTTCGTCGCGGATGCTCACCACGGCATCCGGCCCTTGCCGCTCCGCCAGGAGCCAAACGTGTCCGCCCGCTGCCATGTACTTGGCGGCATTGTTAAGGAGATTCGACAACACCTGAGTGAGCCGCACCGGATCGGCGTCGAGGCACACGGGTTCCGGCGGGAGCGAAACTTCAAGCGTGTGGTTGCCGGCCTCGATGAGTGCCTGACTGGTCTCGACGGCATGGCCGATGATGGTCGCCAGATCGACCCGCTCCATTTTCAGGGCGATCTTGCCTTGAGTGATGCGCGATACCTCCAAGAGATCGTCCACCAGCCGGACCAGATGATTCACCTGCCGTTCCATCATCGTGAGCAGCGTCTGGGTGCGTTCCGTCGCAGGGCCCGTGCCGTCGGACTTCCGCAGCACGTGCAGACCGGTGCGGAGCGGCGCCAGCGGGTTTCTGAGCTCGTGAGCCAGCATCGCCAGAAACTCGTCCTTGCGGCGGTCGGCCTTGCGCAGGGTCTCCTCAATCAGTTTGCGCCGAGTGATGTCGTTGAAAAGAACCGCCACTTTTCTTTCGGATGGCGCGCCAATCCGAAACGCGTACACGTCGTAATGGCGATGAAGTTGCGCGGCGGAACTTTCGAAGCGCATCGGTTGGCCCGTCAGCGCGATCTTTCCGAAAATCTCGAACCAGTGTTCCTCCAGCAAAGGGGCGATTTCCCGTATTCGCCGGCCGACCGCGTCCCGAATTCCGGTCTGCCGCTCGAAAGCCGGATTGACGATGAGGAACCGGTAATCCACGGGTCTCTCGCTTTCGTCGAACAACACTTCGATGGTGCAGAAGCCCTCGTCCATGCACTCGAACAGAGTGCGGTATTTCTCTTCGCTCTCGCGCAACGCTTCCTCGGCCCGCTTGCGATCGATGAGATCGGCGGCTTGCCGGGCGAGAATATCCAACAGGCGCAAATCCCGCTCGGACGGCTGGTGCGGGCGGCGCCAGTGCGTGGAAATCATGCCCACCAGCTTGCCGCTCCGCGAGAACAGGGGCGTCGTCTGGCAGGCATGAATTCCGGTTTGCAGATATGTCGCGAGATCCTCGGTGCCCTGCATGAAATCGCAGTTCTCCAGGTCCGGCGCGATGACGCGCCGGCCCGTGCGCAAGGCCGCGCCGCATGTCGAATCCGAGGAGTCAGCGCTTACCCATTCCCAGAACTTTGCCGCTTGCGGATTGAACCCGCGGAACGCCAGCAGCCGAAGCTCGCCGCCGCGGCCGCGCTCGGGGTAGAGCATCTGCATGCTCGCGTATTCCGAGTGCATGATGTGCGCCGCCGCGTCGATGATTTTTTCGTAGAGGGCCTGGATGTCGTCCTCGTGAAGAAGAGCTGCGCTGATGCTCTGCAGGAGCCGAGTGTCCTGCAATTCCGCCTCGAGCTGGGCCCGGTTCTCGCGCAATGCTTCCTCGGCTTGTTTGCGCTCGGTGATATTGCTGGCGGCACCGAACCATTCGACGATATCGCCATCCGCACTCATCAGCGGAACCGCACGCGAAAACGTCCATCCCAAGCTGCCGTCCGCTCGTCGGACGCGATGCTCGAGCTCAAAAATGCTCTTGGTCCGGATGGCTTCTCCGATGGCGGCGACGACCTGCGGCTGGTCGTCCGAGGGAATGTATTTCTGAAGCCAATTTCGGCTCGGCTCTTCCGTGTCGGCTAGGAAATCCCGGCCGTAAAGCTGATACATCTCGGTCCAATCCGAGCTCATGCGATAGATCGTCTGGGAACTGGCCATCACCAGAGCGCGGAAACGCTCTTCGCTCTGGCAAAATGCTTCCTGAGCCCGTTTGAATTTCGTCGTCTCGCGCAGCGAAAAGACGAGGCCCGCAGTCGCTCCGTCGTTACCCTTGACGGGCGTCAGGCTCCAGTCCCAATAGGTGGTGCCGCGTTCGGGCTGATCGGGGAAAACGAAGGGCCTGTCCTTGTAAAACACTGCATCGCCGGAATCCCGGACTTTTCGGAAGATCGCCTCGTTTTCCGCGTTGGGATACAAGGCGAAATGGTTGTTGCCCACCATGTCCTCCGGTCTCATCCGGCAGGTTTCGGCATAGGCCGGATTGACCCAGACGAAGTTGAACTGCCGATCGAGAAAGACCAGCATCACATCGGTGGTCCGCAGGACACTATCCAGCAGGCTTTGCTCCCGTCGCAACGACTCCTCGACCTGCTTGCGTTCAGTGATGTCCTGGATGGTGCTGAGGAGAAGCGTCTGGCCGCCGATGCCGACCCAATCAACGTTGAGCGACAGAACGAGCCTGGCCCCGGACCTGGACTTGTGCGTGATTTCCACGTCGCGTACTGCCGCGCGCTGCCGGAGTTCGGAGGCTATCCGGCCCCGTAACCATACGTCCGGGATGCCCAGGTGCCCGCTGTTCTTGCCCAGCACCTCTTCCCGGTTGCACTCGAAGATCTTCAGAAACGCGTCGTTGACGGCTACGAGGGTCCGTTCGGGCATCTTCGTCAGCGCCATGCCGAAGGGGGTCTTGTCGAAGATGGCGGAATAACACTCCTCGCGCTCGCGGGCCGCGTCGGCTTCACGCCGGATGTGTGCCGCATCCGGGCGGGCCTCGGCCCCGGTTTCCCTCCCCCCTGCGTCGACGGGCGACGTCTCGGCTCGAGGCTCTTGTTCCGCCCGGACTGGCCCGGCTACATCTTCGACGTGGTGAATGATATAGAGGACGTCGCCATTTTCATCGAGCACCGGCGTGTTCGAGGATTTCGAGAAACGGCCCTCGAACCCGCCGCCCTGTTCGGGCCTGCGGATATCGTGCTGCCGCATGGCCTGGGCGTCGGGGAGGCGGTGCCGCAGCACGCGTTCAAACGAGGCCCGGCTGTTCGCCTCCGGCCCGAACGGGCTGTCGGGATTGTCGGGGAAGACTTCGAAGACCGGCCGCCCCACGATCTCCTCGCGCCGCTTCCTGGTTGCCCGCAGATAGGCGTCGCTAGCCGCCAGGATGGTGAAATACGGGCTGTCGGGTGCCAGCACCAAAATACAGGCCGGGACGGACTGGAAAAGGACCTGGAAGTCGGGGCGCGATGCCGGTATATCGCGCTCAGCCGTGCTCATGCTTTTCCCTCCTGCCGTTTCAGCGGACAGGGTTGCGGCTGGCAACGCCGGGTGGACAGCTGCGCGACCGGCCGCACCGCGAGCATGTCCGCCCCGGCCGGACGCGGTCGCCGTGCGCCGAAACCTCGGTGCATCACGTACGGCGTTCCGCCAGCGAGCGGGAAAGCCGGTGCAATGTCCGGCTGCATTGGGGCCAGGCCGGGGATAACGCGGCCCGGGACCCGGGGCGGTAGGGAAGCATTAAAGTTGAACATCACGGGAGCTACTTGGCACTAAGTTGCGGCGCACCCGCCGGATGGCTTTTCAAAAGTGCCCGAGGGCGAACAGGAAGAAGTGGAGGATCTGGAGCGGGGCCATCCAGTTCGGCTTTATTTCAGAGGCGTAATGGGTGCGCGCACATAGACCCGTTTCGGATGTCTTGCGGACGGCGACCGAACTATAGCCCACATCTTGAAACATCTTGAATTTTGAGGCGTTCCCTCGGCTCATTGGACGCGCCCATAGAAGTCGTAATCACCTTCATCAACCCTATAGAGGACCTCGAAAAACCGCCTTCCCGGCGGTTTTTCTCTTCGCCAAGCCCAAACGCGGTTTGGGCTTGGCTTACGTTTTCAACTGCTTACGCGGCTGAAAACGACGGGGCATCCCTGACCCGTACGAGCACCTCGAAGTTTTTCGAGGTGCCCTATAGCGATATTCATCTGAACGGGCGCTCATTTTCGCATTAGGCAGGACGCAAAAAAAGAGCCGATGGCTTTACGGTAATTGAACGGACGAGCATGGGGCGGGGAGTTCGCGTCACGGTTACATCCGCCACACGCGGCAGATTTCGAGGTCTGCCGCCGCAGTTCAGGTTTTTTGTGGCGTTACTCTTGAGTCGGTAAGCCGCGTTCAGTTTCCAAAAACCGTTTGATATGCGGAAGAACGAGATCGCTGCGGACGAAGCTTTCGGTATGCTTGAGACCGGGCAACGGGACGAAGGCGGCGTGAGCGATGTGTTTGGCGCATTCCCGGACGGCCGGATATCTCGCATCTTCCTCTCCGACGAGGAGCAGGCACGGCATGGCCATGGTCGGGAGGACGTCTTCCAGTGCCGGCCGCTCTTGCGCAGCGGCCGCGAGCGCCCGCAGGTCGTTGGCCAGCACAAGTGGCCTCAGCTCCGGCGGGATGCGCTGTTCCAGGACGGACTCGAGAGCGGTGAGGAAAGCTCCGGGGTCCGCGCCGTCGATGTGCCGGAAGGCGTCCCAGCTTTGGTCGGCATAGGGATGCGCTCCGACGACGAGCAGGGCGTCGACGCGTTCGGGCGCGTATTTCGCCATGCCGAAGCCAATCCAGCCGCCCATCGAAAAGCCGAGGAAGTTCGCTTTCGGGATCTTTAAGGCATCGAGCACGGCGACGACGTCCGCCACCCGGTTCGGCAGCGCATAGGCAGCCGGGTCGTGCGGCTTGTCGCTGGCGCCGTGGCCGCGGGCGTCGAGCAGAATGCACCGGTTATCGCGGCACAGTGCCCGGACATACCCGAACTGGCGCCACGCCTCGGAACTGCTGGTAAATCCGTGGTGCAGCACCAGCGGCGGTCCTTCGCCTTCCGCCTGGTAATGGATGCGAACGCCTTGGCTGTCAACGTAAGGCATGGGCGTCGTCCCGAATCGAGCGATAAACGTCCGCTATGGCGGACGCGACCGACGGCCAGGCGTAGCGGGTCCGGGCTCTTTCGGCCGCGGCGGCGCGCATGCGGCGGCGTTCGTTCTCGGGTGCCAAGAGGGCGTCGAGAATGCGGGCGGCGAATGCGGGAGGGTCCGCGGGATCGGCCAGATAACCGTTCACGCCGGGTGTAACGATATCGGTGGGTCCGCCGTGTGGCGTGGCGATCACCGGGGTTCCGGAAGCGAAGGCCTCGACCAGCACCAGCCCGAAAGGCTCATAAGGGGAAGGGCAGAGGAACAGGTCGGCCGCCGCGTAATACTGAAATAGTTCCTGATCGGTCAGGCGGTGAAACCAATGGATCGCGTCCGTGACCTGAAGCTCGTTCGCCCGCCCGAGCAGGGCGTCGCGATAGGCCGATTCGTCGGGCGAGGGCTTTTCCGGGCCGATCGGAATCAGGAAAGTCACGGTTTTGCCGGCGTCCCGCAGGGTTTTGACGACCTGGGGAATGGCCTCGATCAGCTCGAGAAAGCCTTTGCGGGGATCGAGCCGGCCGACCGTGAACAGCAGATAATCGGAGCTGAAGCCGAGCTGGCGTTGAAGCTTCGTCTTTTCCAGGCACAGGTGGAATGCTTCCGTGTCCACGCCTCCCGGAACGATGCGGACCTTCTCGGCGCTTGCTCCGTAGCGCCCCGTCAACGCGTCCCGCTCGGTCCGGCTGAGCGCGATGACGGCATCGGCCGCGTCCAGGATCTTTTTTTCCGCGCGGATTCGAACATCGTAGCGGAACTTCGAGCCGTCCGGGGTGGGATCGGGTACGCGGTCCCGTTTCAGGAGCCCCAGGGAGTGGCTGGTAAACAGCAAGGGCTTGCCGAGAGCGAGACTCGCCATGAGCGCGCTTGCGCCGCCGTCCCAATAGTGGCCGTGGATGGCATCGGCATGCCTCAGCCAGGTGGTCTGCCTGAATAGCGTATGCTCGACGAATTCCGCGAGATGGGGGCCCATGTCCTCCTTGCGGAGAAAGCCATCCGGCCCCATCGGATAGCGGAAAATCGTGGCGCCGTCGCAAATGTCCTGGCGCACCGCTTTCCCGCCCCAGCGGCGGGTGTAGACCCGAACCTCGTGTCCCTGGCGGGCGAGCTGTTCCGCCACGCGAGCCTCGTAAATGCATTGTCCGCCCGCATCCGGTTCGCCGGTTACGGCCAGGGGGTCGCTATGGGGGCAGAAGAAGGCAATCCGCATCGCTGCTACCGTTGGGTGTCTCGTTTGGCTTTCGAGCCGCTCGCAGCGAGCGGCCATAATCCGTAGTGGCGAAGTCCCTGGATGATGCCGTCGCCGTAGAACGCGTCGGCGATAAACAATCGGGCGCTATCGTTACGCTTTTGCTGCTCGGAAGCCTGAGCCCGGACGTCTGCCGGAGTATTGCCGACCAGAACGCCGCACACGCCCGAGAGCAGCGCGTCGAGATCGTTCCCGGAATCGCCCGCGAAGAAGATGCGGTCGCCGGCCAAGCCATAGCGCTCGGCGACGTACCACAAGGCGTGGGATTTCCCGGCATTGGCGGGAATGATGTCGAGCAAAGCCCGTCCGGAGGATTCCTCGATGCTGGAAATCATCTGCAAATCGTTTCTCACCGCCCGGACCCGATACATGATTTCCGCCAGCAGCTCCCGGCTGACTGGCTCCGGGTAATAGAAGCTGAACTTGTGCGGTCCTTGCTTTTGCGGCTCCTGAGGCGCCAGGCGCGAGATCCTGTAAAGCGACCGGCGCAAGGCTTCGCGGTCTAGCGGCGGTCCGAGCCGGCTTTGCCATTCGCGATCCTGCGCGCCCGTCTGATCGTAAACCTCGGTGCCGACGTTGCAGATCCACCAGGTCGGCTGCGGCAGCCGGAAAACGGCCTGTCCCTGTTTGGCCAGAGCCAGATAGCGTCCGCTGACGACGCAGATAGGGCAGTCGGCTTCGAGCAGAGTCCGAAGAAGCGCCTGGGTCCGCTCCAGGCAGCCGGAGTCCGGAAGTTTGCCGGTATTGGGCAGCAGCGTGCCGTCCAGGTCGGACGCGAATAAGAACGGAACGCCCGCGCTCATGGAATCAGACTCCGTACGCGCTGGCTGACCTCTTGTTCCAGTTGCACGAGCCGCGCGGTGTTGGACGCTTCCATGCTGATTTCCAATTGCGGGGCGTCCGCGCTCGGCAATACGTAAACCCAATCGCCGTCCAGATCGAGCCGCACGCCTTCGGGGGCGGCATTCATGCGAGCTTCCGGTCGTTGACTCAGTTCGCGCATCACGCGCCCGATGTGATCCCAGGGACAGTGTAGAATCAGGCGCCGGCAATGGCTGATCGGGATCTGGCGCTCGAAATCGTGCAGGGTCAGGTGTTCCCTGCCGAGGAATTCGAGCAGCCGAAGAGACGCCGCAACCGCGCCATAGCCGAGATAGAAGTGGACGAAATGCAGCCAAACGCCTTCGGATTGCATGGCTTTCTTGACGGCATTCAGTTGGGCCGCCGGCTCCTTGTGCGTAATGATCAGTCGCCGCACTCTGGCGTCCGCCAGCTCGGCCAGAAATTTCGGATGATCGGGCGGCAGGAAGACCGGCTCCTCGGGCGGAGCGCCGATGATGAAGGCTGCGGTCAGGAGCTCCTGCGTCCGTTCCGCCCGGTGTATCGTTCCCAATTCGTCGACCAAGGTCAGTTGTTCGCCGCTTCGCTCGATGATCAGGGCGATCTTCCGGTTGAGCCTGGCGATCTCCGCGATCGGTTCGTAGGGTATGGCGGAGACATCCGAATTTTCTCTACATTCGCTCTCGAGATGATGCAAGCCGTTGCTGCCGAGCAGGTCGCCGAGTATCCGCGCCAGATTGCCTTCCCGGCAGTAATGGAGTACGCGATCGACCCAGGGTTGGGTGGCGGATCGGCTGAGATGCTGGCGAAGGTGTTCGGCATATCGTTCGTCGACGCGGCCGGGATAAGTCAGGTTACCGACGTTCTCGATGGACACCTTGGGAAACTCGGCCCGGTAGAACATCGCTTCGATCTTGCGGCGCGCGCTGCGCAGCAAAGGCAAACCGTCGGTGTCGAAAAGCTCGATGACGGCCACGCTGGGGTGCTCGTCCGAAATGCGGATATGGACGCCGCCGCTCAAATGGCGGCCGAAGCAGGTGATGAAGCGCGTCTCCGGCAGGCTGGCCTCTTCCAGGTCGTCGATATTGACGCCCACCGCCAGAAGACCGGAGATGAACGCCCGCTTGATCAGCCGGGAGAATGGGTGCGCATCGCGGGCGACCGCCACTCGGGCGCCGCGCTGAATCCAGCTGCCGAAGGCCTTGCCCAGCGCCGCCGCATATTCCGGCGTGATGTGGAGATTGGCCAGGCCGCTGACGCCGCGCGATCCGAAAATCGAAGGACGCAGCAGCGATTCCCAGACCAGGTTTTCGCGTATCGTCGTGTTGCTGTTGATTTCCTTGTCGGGCCAGATCGAAACGCCGGGTATGACCACGACCTGGCGTCCGAGATGGCAGCGGGAGCCGATGATCGCGTCGTCGCCGATCTCGCAGCGGGCCTCGATGACGGTGCTGCCGCCGACGATGCAGTTGCGCAGGTCGCTCGACTCGCCGACGAACGAGTTTTTCATGACGATGCTGCGGTTGACGGTCGCCCTCGCGTCGATTTCGACGTCCGGCGCGATGACGGAATACGCGCCGATCTTGACGCCGGATCGGATCCGTACGTTGTCGCCTATCCAGCAGGGCGAGCCGAGCTCCGCGTCCTTGGCGATCCGCGCGCCGTCGCCAAGCCATATCCGTTCTCCGATGAGATTTCCGCCGAGCGGCAGACGGACCTTTCCGTCGAGCAGGTCCCAGTGCGACTGCTTGAGCTGATCCAGGGTGCCGATATCGCTCCAGTAACCTTCCGCGACATAGGCGAACAACGGAATCTCCTGTTCCAGGAGTTTCGGAAAAAGGTCGCTGGCGAAATCGTATGGAATGTCCTCGGGTATCGCCTCCAGGATTTCCGGTTCTATGAGGTAAATGCCGGTGTTGACGGTGTCGCTGCACAATTCGCTGAGGCCTGGTTTTTCCAGGAAACGGACCACGCGGTCGTCCTCGCCGGTTACGACGACGCCGAACTCGCCGGGGTCCGACACCCGTTTCAGGCACAGGCTGACTTTTGCGCCCTTGGCCTTGTGAAAGGCCCAAAAGGCTTCGAGATCGAAATCCGTCAGCGCATCGCCGGCGATGACGAGAAACGTCTCGTCGAGGAAATCCGCGCCGAGCTTGACCGAGCCGGCCGTTCCCAGCGGCTTGTGTTCCAGGGTGTAGTGCAGGTTCACGCCGAAATCGCCGCCGTCTCCGAAATGGTCGCGGATGGCGCGGGGCCGGTAATGCAGTGTTGCCAGCAAATCGGTGAAACCGTACGAGCAGAGATGCCGCGCGATGTGCTCCATGATCGGCTTGCCCAGCACGGTGACCATCGGTTTCGGTATGTTCTCGGTAATGGGTCTTAGCCGTACTCCCTGACCCCCGGCAAGAATGACTGCTTTCATGAATGATCTCCCGCACCGAGTTGGATCGATTTCTGATGATGGCTCATAATTTGATTTCAAAATGTTTGTTGGGATTTGTCAACCTCGTTGATTGCGGATGACAAGATAACCATATGTTAATGATATGGTGGGTGCGGACGAGGCTCCAGAATTGACAGGAAGTGCAAGCTGAATAATTATTTGACATCAAAATAAAAGAGACCGGATCAGTGGAAACGCTTATGACTGAAAAAACGCGGGGCGACGATTTGATCGTGCAATTGCGCGCGTTTCTGGACGCCAGCCCCACCGTGGGCCATCGGGTGCTCCATCAAATTCGAAAACTGGAGCGCGGTTTTTTGCAGCGTTCCGATCTCTGCGACGCTTTCGCCGACGTTTGCACCGCGGAAGATGCGCCCGAGGGGCTAAAGCAAACGCCCTTGGCAAAAACCATACGCTTTACTCAGGAGGCCGCGCTTAACGACGCCTGGGTCTATCTTGCCATCCGGCTTCGCATCGCCACCTGGCGCTATGTGCGCATCGCGCTCGAAGGGCTGACGGTCGAGGAGGTGACGGTGCAGGACTTTCTGCGTTTCAAGGAAGGCTTGGCGACGAGGCAGCACGATATAGACGAATGGCTGCTGGAAATCGATTTCGGGCCGTTCTCCCGCGAGTTTCCAAAGCTCCAGGAGGCGAGATCGATAGGCCGCGGCGTGGAGTTCTTGAACAAACATCTGTCCCGGCAACTGTTCGACGAATTGGGCGAGGGCGGCGAACGCATCTTGAATTTTCTGAGCATTCACTCGTTCCGTGGCCAGACCCTGATGCTCAACGAGCAGATCAGGAGCGTTCGCGACTTGCGCAGGGCCTTGCGCCAGGCCGACGACATGCTCGCCGGCCACGAGCCTTCGGCGACCTGGGAGGAAGTGGCGGCGGCCTTGCGCGCCCTAGGGTTCGAGACCGGCTGGGGGCGCGAGGTCTCTCGCATCCGCGACACCATGAGCCTGCTTCAGGATCTCCTCGAGGCGCCCGATCCGCGTGGATTGGAAACCTTTCTCGCGCGTTTGCCCATGGTCTTCTCGCTGGCGATCATTTCGCCGCACGGCTATTTCGGTCAGGCCAATGTGCTCGGCCGTCCCGACACCGGCGGGCAGGTGGTCTACATCCTCGATCAGGTGCGCGCCCTGGAGACCGAAATGCGTTCCCGCCTGTTCGAGCAGGGGCTCGACATCGAGCCGCAAATCGTGGTGGTGACGCGGTTGATACCGCAGGCGGAGGGGACCAGCTGCGACCAGCGGCTCGAGCCCATTTCCGGAACGTGCAACGCCCGGATACTCAGGGTACCTTTCCGCAACGTGTCCGGCGAGATCGTGACGCACTGGATTTCCCGGTTCGAGGTCTGGCCTTATCTGGAGCGTTATACCCTGGACGCGGAGCGCGAGCTGCTCGCCGAACTGGGCGGGCGTCCCGACTTGATCGTCGGCAACTACTCGGACGGCAATCTGGTTGCGACCCTTCTGTCGCAACGCCTGGGCGTGACCCAGTGCAACATCGCCCATGCCTTGGAAAAGACCAAGTATTGCCATTCCGATCTGTTCTGGCAGGATAACGAATCCCAATACCATTTTTCCTGCCAGTTCACCGCCGACCTGATCGCGATGAACGCGGCCGACTTCATCATCGCCAGCAGCTATCAGGAAATAGCGGGTACCCGCGACAGCGTGGGGCAGTACGAGAGTCACGCGGCGTTTACCATGCCCAAGTTGTTTCGGGTCGTGAACGGGATAGACGTCTATGATCCGAAGTTCAACATCGTTTCGCCGGGCGCCGATGCGGCGGCTTATTTCCCCTACACCGCCGCCGACCGGCGCCTGCCCCATCTGCATGCAGAAATAGAGGAGCTGATCTACGGCGAGGCGGAGAAGGCCGACGCACGCGGGGTCCTGCATGAGCGGGACAAGCCGCTGCTGTTCACCATGGCGCGGCTGGACCACATCAAGAACATCGCCGGACTGGTGGAATGGTTCGGCGCTTCCGAGAAGCTGCGCGGGGAGGCCAATCTGCTGGTGATTTCCGGTTACGTGGATCCGGAACGTTCTTCCGACACCGAGGAAATCGGACAGATCCGGCGCGTGCACGCCTTGTTCGACCGGTACGGGCTGGACCGGCAGGTGCGCTGGCTGGGCCTCAGACTGCCCAAAAACTTGGCCGGCGAGCTTTATCGCTACGTGGCGGACAGCCGCGGGGCTTTCGTCCAGCCGGCCTTGTTCGAGGCCTTCGGACTTACGGTGATCGAGGCGATGGCTTCGGGCCTCCCCTGTTTCGCCACCTGCTTCGGCGGGCCTTCGGAGATCATCGAGGACGGACTATCCGGCTTTCACGTCGATCCGAATCATGGCGATGCGGCGGCGGAACGCATCGCGCGTTTCTTTGCCAGAGCGCGCAACGAGCCGGAATACTGGGCGCGAATCTCGGAGGGAGCGCTCGCGCGGGTTGCCCAACGCTATACCTGGCAGCACTATGCCGAGCGGATGATGACCTTGTCCCGAGTCTACGGCTTCTGGCGCCACGTGACCGACTTGGAGCGCCGGGAGACCCAGCGTTATCTTCAGGCTTTATACAGCCTGCAATTCCGCCGTCTGGCCCAAGCCATGGCCTGATTTCGAGCACGTTTTAGCCTATGGGAATTAAAGAACAATTTGTAGGTCGGCAATCCTTTGCCGACAAGTCCGTTGTGTCGGCAAGGGATTGCCGACCTACCTCGGGCGCTACGCCAAACCGGAAAATGTTCTAGCGTATGGAAATTAACGAACAAGTATTGATAGAGCTCCGGCGCATCGTCCGTGCGCTCGATCTGCAATCCAAGCAGTTGCAAAAGGTGGGACTGACCGGCTCTCAGTTGATGGTTTTGCGCGCCTTGACGAAACAAGGGCCTTTGACGGCCAATCAACTCAGCCAGGCGGTCAATCTGAGTCAAGGGACGATCACCACGGTGCTCGACCACCTCGAACTCAAGGCCCTGATCCGGCGCGAGCGCAGCGCGGAAGACAAGCGGCGCCTGACCATCACCCTCACCGACTCCGGCCGGGAGGCACTCCGGCATGCGCCCTCGCTGCTGCATGTCGACTTCGTGGCCGCTTTCCGGCAATTGAACGACTGGGAGCAGACTCTCATCCTTTCCAGCCTGCAACGGGTCGCCGGCATGATGGATATGTCGCGCGTCAAGCCCAAGCCGGTTCACGATGCCGAATGCATCGAAGCGGGTTTGCGGTTCCTCACCGACGATGCCGAGGATGCGGGATGCTGACGAGCCGGCTGGTGGGGCGGCCTCTGGCCGCGGGTTAATCCGGGGCAGGGATGCCCCGGCGCGGCGACAAGCCGCGTGAGCCCAGGCCGGGCGTGTACCGGCCTGGGCGGCGGCCCGAAATACCAGGAGGGTATTTACGGGCCTGATTAATAAATTCCGCTCCCGAACATTATTGATCGGCCCCTGTTCAAGATCGTACGAGGTACTGCAACCCAAAACGCTTTGCAACATGTAGCGTCCGGCATCACGCCGTCACGCCAAACGCATTAATTCGAACCAATAAACGCTATCAAAATGGGGGGGTACTTAATGGGTCCTTCAAAAAGAACCCTATATCGATCCGTAATCGATTTGTCGCTGGGGATGCTCGTTTTCTGGCTGGCCCAATCTGCGCTGGCTCAGGAGACGGCTCAGCCGGCGCCGGGCGAGGCCGAGGCGGCGAAACCGGCTCTTTCGGCAGAAGAAGCCTTGAATCCGGTCGATCGCATCAAGGCCGGCCGACAAGAGGTGGCGTCCGCCATGGAGTCGGTCCGAAAAGCCATGGATGCGGGATCCGCATCCGGATCGGACAGGGCTGCCGTACTGAACCAGCAGCTGGAAACCCTGAAACAGCTCGATTCCGTCTTCGAGCGGCAGCTCGCGGCGCAGCAGGAAATCGAGACGCTGGCGGTCGAGGAGCGGAAATACCTGGAAGCTGCGAAAACGCTCGAGACCAGCGATGATCCGGTGCCGGTGAGCGAACTGGATAACGCGTCGTCCGAGTTGAGCGCACAAACGGCGCGCCTGTCCGCGTTGAGAGCCGCCGTCGATCAGGCTAACGCTCAGGTCGAGCAGGCGCGGGCGGCTGTGGCCGGGAAGCAAAAGGAACTGGCCGCCGACGAGGGCGAGAAGGCCGCTTCGTCAGACGGGGAGCCCGATTCCCTGCGTTTGCAATCGGCCCGGTGGGAACTTAAGCAGGCCGAGGAAACGCTGCGGCTCGGTGAATTGAACCTGGAAAGGGAAAAACGAAAGCTGACCGTTGCCGAAGCATCCGTGAAGCTGCTCGAACGGCGCCTGAGCCTATTGGCCGGCCGCGTACAATTCACCGACAAGGAGCTCGAGGAGCGGCTGCAGCAAATCGAGAAGGAAGAACTCGAACTGAAGCGCGAATTGAGAAGAATGGATGGCCAGCAGATCGCCAACGAAAGTCGTCTGCACGATGCGAGGCAGCGTATGGCGAACGCGCCCCTGGACAAACTCGGGGAGCTGTCGGAAGAGGTCGAAGCGCGGCGTTTGGCCAAGGAATCCTTGGAAACGAAGATTTCCGGTTTAAACAAGCGTGTGGAGCTGATCGGAACGTGGAATACGGCCTGGCGGCGGCGTCACGCCGTCATCAACGGTTTCGGCAAGCCCGTGGAATGGGTGAAATGGAAGGAGGAAGCGGTCGACGCCCTGGCCGCGCTCGATCAGACCGAACGCGCCGTGATTCTTTTGCTCCAGGACTGGAAAAAGCAACTGATCTCGATCGAGAACAAGCTTTCCAATTCGGAGCGCGACGGCGGAAGTTCCGCGCGCTGGCTGGAACAGCAGCACCAATCGGCGGAATCGCTGATCGACCACTTGCGCGATCAGGATGCTTATCTCGAAAAGACCCGCGGCCTGCTCCAAAAAGTCGTCGAGTCGGTCAACGACCGTACCGAGCACCGAAGCTGGCGCGAGCTGGCGGAGTTGGTCCTGGATACGGAATTGAACGGCAACCGCGTGCGCGACTGGGGTTTGGCGCTGGTAGCAGTGTCCGGGCTGTTCAGCCTGCTGGTGTTCGTTCGGAATTTTCTCATCTCAGCTTTGCAGCGTTATCTCGAGCGTCGGCAAAACGTTCTGATCGGCGAGTTCTTTGCCGGCGTCCGGCAAACCCGCACGGTCTTTTTGCTCATGGTCTCGGTGTTTGCGTCGACGCTGCTGCTGCGCCTGGATCCGACGCTCAGCGGCATCATACGCAAACTGACCATCGTCACGCTGCTCTTCCAGGTTTCCACCTGGGTGAGCTACTTCCTCAGAGTTTGGGTCTTCGACTATTTGGGCAAAAAAACCAAGCGTGACCAAACCAGCCTGGGAGCGCTGTCGATTTTCAATTCGCTCAGTCAACTGGCGGTCTGGTCGCTGGCGCTGCTGCTCGCGCTGCAAAATTTCGGCGTGGATATCACGGCGCTGGCGGCCGGTCTCGGAATCGGCGGCGTCGCGGTCGCGCTGGCGCTGCAACGGATACTGGGCGATCTGTTGTCCTCGCTGTCCATCGCTTTCGACAAGCCCTTCGTGGCCGGCGATTTCATCATTTTCGATCAGCTCATGGGAACGGTCGAGCACATCGGTATCAAGACCACCCGCATCCGCAGTCTCGACGGCGAGCAGATCATCTGCGCGAACAGCGATCTGCTGAATACCCGGATTCGCAATTTCAAACGCATGCGGGAGCGGCGCGTGGCGTTTCAAATCGGGCTCGTTTACCACACGCCATACGAAAAGCTGGTCAAGGTCCCAAGCCTATTGCGGAATGCCGTCGAGGCCCAGGCCAACGTCCGTTTCGACCGCGCCCATTTCAAGGCTTACGGCGAATTCTCCCTGCTGTTCGAAGTCGTTTACTACGTTCTGAGCGCCGATTACAACGATTACATGAACGTGCAGCAGGGCATCAATCTGATGATTTTCGAATCGTTTCAGAACGAGGGATTGCAGTTCGCGTTTCCCACCCGTGCCTTGTACCTGCAAGGCGTACCCCAAACCGGCGAAGCGGCGCTGTCGGCCCTCAAGTCCGGCGAAGGGAAAACGACCGCACAGCTGCGCGCGGGTTAACGGCTGGGCGATTCGGCGCTGCCGGCCAGCAGTACCCGATGCCGAAGCCGCCGGATCGCCGTCCAAAGCCGAGGCTGCCAGCTTTTCGCGGCTATGGACTCGTTCGTATCTCTTAAGCCTGTGCTCGGTAGCAGGTATCTTCGTCGGCAAAGGATTGCCGACCTACGAATGCTTGAATCAATTTACCGTAGCCGAAGGCGCCAGCGACTTCCGCCACGCCTGTTTTGTCGTACGAGCGAAATGAAAACGCTCTATCGAGCGGGATGATAGAGCAGGCTCGGATCGTGCAGGGCGTTTCCGATAATCAGGCTGGTGTGCCAGGTCGGGCGGTATCGCCGCGTATCGGCCAGATACCGGAGCGATACGCGGGTATCCTCGTCTTCTCTGGAAAACACCGCGACTCTCCCGGTCCTGGCCTGCTCTTCGGTCAGCGTCCATGCATCGCCCAGGCAAGCCCCGACGGCCTTCTTGCCTTCTTCGAAACTCTGCCGGGCAGCGGCTTCGTCGGTTTTGTTCCACAGGCAGTAATAATGTTCGTTGCCGCTCCATTTCCACACCTCGCAGGCCGTATCGGGAAAAATGCTTTCCGCATCCCAGCGGTCGCCGAGGCGGTGTATGCTCTTCGCGCCCTTGATGTTTTCGAAGCGATTGTCGGCCTCGGCGATGACCGCTTTCAGGCGGGAACAGGCGTCTCCTTCGGTCGCGGTTTCCCGCCCGCCGGGCTGGCTCGCGCATGAGACGGCCATTACGGCAAGCATCGGCAGAATCGCGCGCAAGCCAAAAGCACTGATTCGTACGCCCATGTCGTTCTCCTTTCCTAGAGCAGTTTCCATTCGTACGTAAGGATGGCCTTAGTGCGGGAGCGGGCCGAAAACCAATCCGACAGCCGCTCCAAAATCAATCAATCCGACCGCGACCGGAGCGCCCCGGTGCCGTCCGTTCGACTTGAATTCCGATGCCGTCGCGGCTTCCGAGCATTCCGCTCAAGGCGGCTCGGTGCGCCAACTCGAAGGATTCGCACCCATGCGTTCCCCGAGGTCCGCCAGGGCGTTCATCGTTTCCTTTACGAACACGCCCGGTTTCGGCGGCGTCCAATCGGCGGGAACCGAGATGACCCGGATCTCGACATCGGCGCCTCTCTTCAATTTCGAAATCTCGGCCAATGCGTAAAGATGGCGTAGCGCGTTGACGGTAGCCGACTGGGTCGCCAGGTTGGTGCTGCGGCGCATGATGGCGGCCCAAGTCTGCCGGGTGATTTGCGGCAGAAAACGGAACTGGTTGTTGAGGATGACCCAGTAACGCTGCTTGGGGATCGGCAGGTCCGGGTAAGTCTTCTTCCAGACCGCCGAAAAGCTGTCTTCGTCGTGCGTTCTCGCGCCATACAGGATATTTCCGGTCACGCCTCCATCGACATACAGCCGGCCGTCGATCTCGCGCGGCGGGAAGACGCCGGGCACCGCGGCCGACGCGAGGAGGATGCGGTGCACCCGATCCACGTCACCGGTCCGGAGAGCACTTCTCGCTTCCTCGACCACGTCCCAGGCGCGCATGTCCCCATCATCGAGATTGGTGGTATTGACCAGCAGCATACGGTTGCGCCTGCCTTCCCGGACGATGCGGTTCAGAAACTCCGAATCGATCGCTTCCGCGATATCCCGCTCCAGCCCCGGAATGCGGGTGAACGACGCGTAGCGCGGCAGGAAGAACAGAAGCCCTCGAAGTTTCACGATGTCCGGACGCGGTTCGCGGTACATATTCAGGACCTGATCGATGGTCCGCTCGGTTCCGAGAAAAGCGAACGGCGCGATCAAGGCGCCGGTGCTGACGCCGGTCACGACGTCGAATTCGGGACGTGCCATGGGCCCCTTCGGAACCCGTCCCCAGCCCTTGAGAAAGCCCGCGCCGAAGGCTCCCCAGTCTCCGCCTCCGGAGATCACGAGAGCGTCGATTACAGGCGGTTCGGATCTGACACCCAGGACATAGTCGTCGTACTCCTGCTTGGCCCGCGTGACGAGCCGCGGCGTGAATCCCTTGATTTCCGCGTTGACCAGACGGTCGCTGGCCTCTCGGGCGCTGAGCAGTTCCTGCTGCGAAAGCGACGGACGCAAGGCGGGACCGCAGCCCGCAGCCAGGATCAGCAGGACGAACAGCAGGCACTTGAAAAGGTTTCGGACACTCATGATCGCGAGCACGACGCGACCGACGATCAGGCTAGCCATCCTGCCAATGCCGGCGTTTTGGCGGATAACTCGCCGGTCGGCGGCCGTTTCCGGTCAACGAGTGAGGATGATGTAAAGAGCGTGAATGACGCCTGGGACGAAGCCCAGCATCGTCAGCAGAATATTCAGCCAGAAGGCGCCTGCAAGCCCGACTTCCATGAAGACGCCCAGCGGCGGGAGAAGAATGGCGAAGATAACCTTGAAAACATCCGTGAAGGTGACCGTCATGATAAGACCTCGCGTTGAAGTTCTGGAGGATTGAATGCAATCCGGTCAAGGCAATGCGAAGGGACTCTTTCGTTTTGACCGAAGCGGCGCCGAAAAAATTGCGTTCCAGCGTGCCTGAATCGGAACCCGAGCCGGCGCCAAAGCTTTCCCGGATGTATCGGTTAGGCTGACTATCAGCGTCCCGGCTGGCAAGGGCTCGAATTTTCGCTATCGCTGCATCGCTTTCCGACGAAGCGAGTGAAACTAGCCCCGTTATCCTGCGGCGCCGATAGCCGACGAAACGGCGCGAAGGATGACACGGTCGAAACGCTGCACGATACCGGCATCGAAACGGATGTTGATCCGCCAGGGCATATACGGCCGAATCCGATCCTTGCCAAGAAGGCATTGTCTTGCGGACATGGGGGCTTTGCGCTTGCGGCCATTATTGGTTGTCGAATGAAGGAGCGGAAATACGGGCATTAACGTATCCGTCGGAGCACGACGGGTTTCGCGCCGGACTCGCTTTCCTTGATCTTGCCCGATTCGAAGGGTATGGCTAATGCCGATGGACGTTCCTCGTCAAAGGTCGACGATCATTCGTTCGATCCTGTCCACATCGATATTCGAGTCGTCGGCGGCGCGGTGTTTTCCATCTTTCCCGGCATGCGTCCCGAGTGGCCCGGCGGTTACGGATTGGTTTGCGGTTGTGGCTGGCGTCCCTGCCGATAACCCTGCTCGTAAGCCCGTTGTTCGGACTGTTTGTGCTTGTCGTAGAGATAACTGCCCACCAGTCCGGTGCCCGCGCCGATGGCGGCGCCCAGGCCGGCGTTGCCGGCGATGGCACCGATCGCCGCGCCGGCGCCGGAAAACAGCACGGTCGCCAGGAGGATGGCTTTGGAAAAGAAGGTAGAGGCTCGCATGACAGCGCCCTCCATGGGTTGAAAAGCAGAAACTTCGGAAATCCTCGGTTGGACGCATCATGCCGCCGCCCCCATTCTCGCCAGCAGACCCAGCAGGATGAACACCCCGACCAGAGCCGGCGTCAAGGCGACCAGAAACCCCGGCATACAGCCCGGACGCTCGCCGACTCCGGCGATCACGCCGAACTCCAGGCTTCACTTACGGCTCGGTTTGGCCGGTTCTGCCTGTCGCCCGCACGATGCAGCGGAAGCCCACATGGCAGGTGGAGGTATCGACCGGTTCCGGGAAGCGGGCCGCCGGGCGGTAGCGGCGGCAGTAATTCTCCGCGCAGAGATGGGAACCGCCCTTGAGCACCTTGCGCGGAATCCGGATCACGGGCTCACAGGGATCGAAGCTAGCTTCCTCCCGTCCGCCGCGCGGATTCCTGGGAACGCAGCAGGCCGCTTGCCGCGCGGACGGGTGGCCGGGTTCGTACCAGTCGGCGGTCCATTCCCAGACATTGCCGATCGTGTCGTACAGGCCGTATTCGTTGGGCGGAAAGGCTCCCACCGGGGAGGTGCCCTCGTAGCCGTCGACGACGAGGTTTTCCCAGGGAAACCGCCCCTGCCAGTAATTGGCCAGCATCCTGCCCTCCGGCGCCAGTTCCTCGCCCCAGGCATAAGCTGCGCCGTCCAGCCCGCCGCGGGCGGCCCGTTCCCACTCGGCTTCAGTCGGGAGCGCCTTGCCTTCCCAGCGGGCAAAGGCCTCGGCGTCGGCAAAAGTGACGTGGACTACCGGATGCCGCTCCAGCCGTTCGAGGGAACTCTCGGGGCCTCGCGGATGCCGCCAGTCGGCGCCTTTCATGTAGGACCACCAATTTCCGATGTCGCGGAGATTCACCGGCCCCGGCGGCTTCACGAACACCAGCGAACCGGCGTAGATCATGTGCGGCAAGGCGCCGGGGTAATCGGCCGGATTCGGCGGGATTTCGGCGAAGGTGACATGCTCGGTGGCGGCCACGAAGCGGGCGAACCGCTCGTTGGTCACCGGAAAGCGGTCCATCCAGAAACCGTCCACCGCTACCCGGTGCGCCGGGGCTTCCTCGGGATAATGCCGGTCCGATCCCATCAGAAACGTGCCGCCGGGGATCCAGACCATATCGGGGAAGGGCGGCTCGGGGGCAGGGGAGGCGAAGCGGATCGCCGTCTTGGCTTCGGTGTGGATCATGGTTGAAATCCTTGTACCGTATGCCTTTCACTGCCGGGTGATGATCGCCCGCAATTCCGCCTCCTTGTCCTCGATCAGTTCGCCCGACACGTCCACCGTTACCCGGTTCAGCTTGCCGCTGAAGGCGAACGGCACTTCATATCGGGAGGTCACCGGAGACGCCGCGTCGTGGCCGCAGGTCAGCCCTTCGCCCAGGCTGATGAGAAGCGGTACGGTGACGGGAAGTTCGGCCTGTCCGACGAGTTTGCCGTCGATGTAGAGCTGGCCGCGGCCCGGCGCGCCTTTGCCTTGGGCGAGGTCGGGCCGGCCGGTGGGTTCGAACTCGAAGCGCAGCTCCGCCTTTCCCTGCGGTACCTCCGCGTCGGATTCGACCGCGAACTCCTCGGTGCCGACGTAGTTGTGCACGTAGCACAGCTTTTTGTCCTTGACGAAGAACGAGTACCCGCCGGTACTGCCGCCGTGGGCCAGCAGCACACCCTCGGCGCCATCGTGGATTTCTACCTCTGCGCTAATGCTGTGCGGCCGGTTGAGGACCTTCACCGCCACGTTATCGGGTACGGGCGAGGTATCGGGATAATAGATGTACCGCTGCCTGCCCCGGGTAAGCTGGGGACGTTCCTCGGCGAATCGCTGGGTGCCGCGGCTGTCGAGGGGCAGGACCTTGTATTTGCCCGCTTCGACATACCACATGGCGATCATTTCGATCAGTTTGTCCCGGTGCTGATCGGCCAGATTGCGGGTTTCGGAGAAATCTTCCGCCACGTGATACAGCTCCCAGCCGTGGGCATCCAGTTCGCGCAGTTTTTCCTCGGTAATCTCCATCTGTCCGAAGGACATTCCGGACTCGGCAAAGGAGGGCCCCGGAACGGGGCATACGGCGCGCCAGCCGTCGTGGTAGATCGATCGGTGGCCGAACATCTCGAAATATTGGGTGACGTGGCGGTTTTCCGCCTTCCCCTCGTTAAAGGTATGAGCAAAGCTCACGCCCTCGATGGGCGATTGGGCGACGCCGCGGATTTCCGCCGGCGGCTCGATTTGTAAGGCATCCAGTACCGTCGGCAGCAAATCGATGGCGTGAGCGTATTGCGGGCGGATTTCCCCTTTTGCCCGGATCCCTTTCGGCCAATGCACGATGAAAGGATCGCTGACGCCTCCACGGTAGGTTTCCCGCTTCCAGCGCTTGAACGGGGTGTTGCCCGCCCAGGTCCAGCCCCAGGGGTAATGATTGAAATACTTCGGGCCGCCCAGATCGTCCAGCGCCTTGAGATTGGCTTCCAACGACTCCGGCACATTGTTGAAGAACTTGTTTTCGTTGACCGAGCCGGTGGGGCCGCCCTCGGCGCTGGCGCCGTTGTCGGAGATCACCATCACCAGGGTGTTGTCCAACTCGCCCAGGCTTTCGATGAAATCCAGCAGCCGGCCAATGTGATGGTCGGTATGCTCCAGAAACCCGGCGAAGACTTCCATCATGCGGGCGTAGAGCTTTTTCTCGTCCGGCGTAAGGCTGTCCCAGCGGGCCACGTCGGGGTCGTGGCGGGATAGTTCGGTGCCCGGCGGAATAAGGCCCATGTCGAGCTGTTTTTGGTGGACCTTGTGCCGGTAAGCTTCCCAGCCGTCGTCGAACTGCCCCCGGTAGCGGTCGGCCCATTCTTTCGGCACGTGGTGCGGAGCGTGCATGGCGCCGCTGGCGAAATACAGGAAAAACGGCTTGTCGGGAGCCGCCTGCTTGGCATCGCCGATGAAACGGATGGCCTGATCCGCCAGGTCTTCGGTGAGGTGGTAGCCTTCTTCCGGCGTTTTGGGCGGTTCGACCGCGTGATTGTCGTGGACCAGGTCCGGGTAATACTGGTGGGTATCGCCGCCCAGGAAGCCGTAATACCGCTCGAAGCCCCGTCCCAGCGGCCAGCGGTCATAGGGCCCGGCGGCGCTGATCTGCTCCGCCGGGGTGAGATGCCATTTGCCCACCGCGAAGGTGTTGTAGCCCTGGCGCTGGAGAATCTCCGACAGGAAGCCGTTTTCGAAGGGAATGATGCCGTTCGCGCCCGGATAGCCCATGGAGCCCTCGGTGATGCAGGCCATCCCGTTGGAATGGTGGTTGCGCCCGGTCAGAAGACAGGACCGGGTAGGCGAGCACAGCGCGGTGGTGTGCATATTGCTGTAGCGAAGGCCGTTCGCCGCCAGCCTGTCGAGGTTCGGCGTCCGGATGGGCGAACCGTAACATCCGAGCTGGCCGTAACCGGTGTCGTCCAGCACGATGAACAGCACGTTCGGCGCTCCCGGTTTGGCCCACAGCGGCTCCGGCCATGCGGGCGAGGAGGTCTCGGGCGTGCGGCCGACGACGCCGGGAAAAGTGGTTCCGGGTTTGTATTCCTTCAAAGACATGTCGTGCCTCCACTTGCAATGCCTTGCGGGCGGTTTGGTCGATTTTGGGGACAGCGTCAATCCATCACGCGGTAGCTTTCCGCCCCGAGGTGTGAAATGCGGACGGCCCTAAGAAGATGACGAAATTGATCGGCACCGGTCACTGTTATCCATGGTTTCGCTCCTTGAGCCGGAAGTGCTGCGATCAAATGTTTATTTTTGTTAACGTCGACTGTAAATGACATCTGTACGAGCACGTAGTCATCTTCGACGCGGATGGCACGGGCTCAGTGCGCCTGGATAGGAACCCGAGCCGGCGTCAGAGCTCGTCCGGATGTATCGGTTAGGCTGACTATCAGCGTCCCGGCTGGCAAGGGTTCGAATTTTTGGAAATACAGCCAACCGGCCACCCACCCGCCGGGATTCAGCACCCCTTCGGGCAGGGCTCGCCGCATCATTTCGAGACTGGGCAAGTCGGACCCTTGCCAGTAATTCGAGTGGCGCGGGTTATAGGATTCATCGTGAGGAAAAGGACCTTCATGAGCAGGAACGGTGGGATAGAGCGGTTTTAGGTAAGGCGCCACATGGAAATCCCGAAAACCGAATTCCGGATCCACGATCGGCGGGTAGGCCACGGGAGTCAGCATCGGCAGCGTGCCGGGAACAACCGGCCCCCTGTCTTTCGCTTCGACCGGAAAGACCGGCAAGGCGGAGAACTCGTTCCCGGTGGGCGCCGCACGCACCTTGAAGTCGCTGTAGCGGATCAGTAGCGCGGTTTTGCTACGGTTGTCGATTTTTAAGTGTACGGGTGTGGTCTTGAACTCGATGGCTTTGGCTCCCGGCCACGATTCCGGCCGGGCGACGATCCGGACCGGGGAGATGTCGGACGCCACTTCTTTCTCGACCGGGCCGAGTTGCGCATAGTCAGGGATGGGTTTGACCACTGCCGCGTCCCGGCACGACATCAGCGGGACCGAGATCATGAACGTCGCTATCGCGGTGACGAGCACCGGATGCCGGCTCGGAAGTTCCATGTCCAAGACCTCTTTATTTTTTCGGGACTTACGAAAATTAGTCTCGATCCCGGCGGGAAAGTTCGAGCACGGATCGGCCAAGGCGCATCGCTAATCCGCCGTCTTTCGAGGCTTGCGCCGGCGCATCGTCGTTCTCGTCTCCGATTCGTGACCGCTTACGCCCAAAGGCTGCATGGCGGCTTGTTCGTCGCTGATCTGCATGGCCTCCACCAAAAGATCCAGGTTTCGGGTCAGCGAGATCAAAACCGGATCCGGCAATTCGGTCAGTGCCTGTAGCAACAGACCCTGCCGGGGTTCGGGAGTTTGCTCCACGAGGGCTTGCCCTGCTTCCGTCAAATAAAGGCGTACCACCCGTTGATCGGGATTGGTTCGTTCCCGCCGGATCAGCCCTTTCTTTTCCAGCTTGACCAGCAAATTGCTTACGGTGGATTGATGAACCGACATGGCTCGCGCCAGTTCCGACACTTTCATTCCGGCGTTATTCGACAACTCCGACATCGCCCAAAGCTGGGCGTAGCTGACTCCGCAGCACGATTCCACCCACTGCGAATGCTGTTGCACGGCACGGAAAATCAGGCGAAAGCGTTTGAGCGCTTCGTGGGGCCGTGCCGTCGGTTCGGCAATTTCCGGCGAATCTTCTTGCGGTCTGTATTCAATCGTTTTCATGTGTCCGTCATCAAAATCTATTTGGCGTGCTACGGCCTATTGCCGCTGCACGCTTCACTTGGAAGCGCCGGTTCTCTTTGCGGGCTTGCGGGAGAGAATGGTCGGAGTACGGACGGCGGTCCGGGACTCCCCGGATTCGACGGGCATCCCGACGTATATTTGCACAAATCATTTTTGTGCAAATATACTTACCCCCCCGTGAGAAGCTCCGACCATGTGCCGACGTGATGTGACAGTTTATTGCCCTCTGACGCACAGGACGTCGGGACATCGGGTTTCTCACGTTCTTACCAAGAGAGTCGTCTTCGTTAAGCGGGGGATGGTCGGAATAAGGGGGGACACCTTATCGGGTAGCCCGAATGCCGCGTTACCCGGTCGAAATCTTCCGTTGGCGGCTTTGAAGCCTCAGTCCTCAGCGAGTTGGAAACGCTCGAGTCCAGTGCACGTCTCAGTACCTGCTCCTTAACAACTATACCTAATTCTCGGCGGAAATATCTTATGAGTATCTCTCCCAAGAAAATCTTTACGGGATTCGATTCGACGCGCTACACGGCGTACAACCTCGGCAATTTTCGCGAAATCCCGCAAATGGCACGGCTCAGTGAGGAGCAATTGTTCGAAATCGAAGTCGTGGGGCGAGTGCTGCCCTTCAAGACCAACAATTTCGTGGTCGACGAACTGATCGACTGGGATAACATCCCCGACGATCCGATGTTCATATTGACCTTTCCGCAGCGCGACATGCTGTTGCCGCACCATTACGAGGAAATGGCGGAACTCGTGAAAGCCGGCGCGAGTCCGGCCCTGATCCGCGAGGCGGCGGACCGTATCCGCTTGGAGCTCAATCCCCATCCGGCGGGCCAGTTGGATCTCAACGTCCCTCATTTGAACGGCGAACCTTTGCACGGCATGCAGCACAAATACCGGGAGACCGTGCTGTTTTTTCCGAGCCCGGGCCAGACCTGCCACGCCTACTGCACGTTCTGCTTTCGCTGGCCGCAGTTCGTGGGACTGTCCGGCTTGAAGTTCGCGAGCCGCGAAGCGGAACATCTGGTCGCCTATCTTAAGGCGCACCCGGAAGTGACCGATGTGCTCTTCACCGGCGGCGATCCGCTGCTCATGTCGGCGCGGCGGCTGGCCGATTACCTGGAGCCGCTGATCGCGGCGGATCTTCCCAATCTGCGCCATATCCGGATCGGCACCAAGGCGCTCTCCTATTGGCCTTACCGCTTTCTCACCGACGCCGATTCCGACCACATGGTCGCACTGCTTCGGAAAGTGGCCGCCAGCGGCAAGCATCTGGCAATCATGGCCCATTTCAATCATCCACGGGAGCTGGAACCCCAGCCGGTCCGGCAGGCGATTCAGAGGCTACGCTCGACCGGCGCGGTGATCCGCACCCAATCGCCGGTGCTCCGCCACATCAACGACGACCCGGCGCTATGGGCGCGGATGTGGAATGCCCAGGTCGACCTCGGCTGCGTTCCGTATTACATGTTCTTGGCGCGCGATACCGGCGCTCAGCATTATTTCGCCGTGCCCCTGGTGCGTGCCTGGGAGATTTTCCGGGAAGCCTACCAGCGGGTGAGCGGCCTCGGCCGTACGGTGCGGGGTCCCAGCATGTCCGCCTGTCCCGGCAAAGTCCAGGTGCTCGGCGTCACCGAGGCGGCAGGCGAAAAGATCATCACGATGCGGTTTCTTCAAGGCCGGAATCCCGATTGGATTCATCGTCCGTTCTTCGCCGAGTACGACGACAAGGCGACATGGCTGGACGAACTCAAACCCGCGTTCGGTCAGCCGCAGTTTTTCTTCCAGGACGAACTGGAACGGATCTATCGTGAATGCCAGTTCGCTTCATCGTAGGTTTAGAGAACTGAAATCGACAGGGGCCCGGACTGCAGCAGGCCTGTTTCAGGGTCTCGTTCGCGGCAACGGTCCGGGCGGTCGGGAGCGGATTATTCGCCTTGGATATAGCTCGACTGCGCTGTCGACAAGGAAAATCGGACTGATGCAACATAATTCCATTCGACATTCGAGTGAACATTCATCGTAGGATGGGTAGAGCGAAGCGAAACCCATCGATGGTGGGTTAGCCCTTCGACAGGCTCAGGACAGGCCCTTCGGCTCCGCGTAACCCACCGATTGAAGATCGCTCGGTGGGTTACAGCGGACGCGAAGCGCAGTGATTGGCGGTCGGTCAGTGCTGATGTGCGCCTAGCCAATCCAATCCAACGAAAATGAATGCCTGACCGAAAGCGATTGGGAATAAGGGAACTGATTTATTAACCCGGCCTATATTTATAGGCCGGGTTAATCCGGGGCAGGGATGCCCCGGCGCGGCGACAAGCCGCGTGAGCCCAGGCCGGGCGTGTACCGGGCCTGGGCGGCGGCCCGAAATACCAGGAGGGTATTTACGGGCCTGATTAATAACCGTTGAGCCACGCAACAGAACTGGATAAGGAGATCCTGCATGACCGTCAACCCCGGCTTTTTTTCGTCTTACAAACCCTTGCCCCTTGTGGCGGCCTTGGCAGCGGTCCCAAGCTTCCACAGCGCGGCGGCGGAAAGCGACGCTAGCCAAAATCCCTGGGCCTTCAACCTCACGCTCTACGCATGGCTGCCCGGCGTGGACGGCAAGTTTTCCGCGGGGCCGTTCAACAAGTCGGTCGACTCCACCTTCATCGACATCGCCGAGGAGCTCAGGAACTTCCCGCTGGCCTTCATGGGGCGGCTCGAAGCGCATTACGAGCGGCTGGGGATCTATCTGGACGGCAATTATGTGGGTCTGGATTTCGTGCCCCGGTTCGATCGGGGCATCAGCAAAGGCTTGTCGAGCCAGTTGGGCGTCATGGAGTATGGTGCCATGTACCGCCTGTTCGGCCCTGCCGCCTCGGAACGCATCGCCCACTGGGACGAAAAACCGCGATCCAACACGCTCGAGCTCTATGCCGGCGGACGCACCCTCTGGCTGGACAATCAGGTCGAGTTCAGGGGCATCGGCAGCGCCTCGACCGGCAAGAGCTTCACCAGTCCGGTCATAGGCGCGCGGTTCACGGTGCAACTCAGCCCGAAATGGTTCGTCCTGGTGGACGGTAACGGCGGCGGCTTCGGCGTTGACAACATCGACTTCGCCGGATCCGTGCTGGGGCTGGTCGGCTACCGCACCACCCTGTTCGGCATGCCTGCCTCGATCGAGGCAGGCTACAAGGCCTTGCGACTGGACGTGAGCAAGCGCATCATCGAAACCGATGTGACCCTGAGCGGTCCGTTCCTCGGGCTGACGGGCTATTGGTAGACATCGAGACGGGTAGTTTGGGCATGCACTCATGTCCGACACGGATGGACTGAAGAATAATTGGAGACTCCACCCATGCACATCGTTCCTTCGTTCCGGCTCGTGCTTCAGCCGTTCGTTCTTTTCCTAGGTTTGATCCTGTTGATGAATGGAGCCGCCCTCGCCGAGAGGAAGGCCGCCGACCCGCTGCCGTCCTGGAACAGAGGCCAAACGAAGCAAGCCATCCTGGTGTTCGTAAAGAAGGTGACCGACAGGAAGAGCAGCGATTACGTTCTGCCCGCCGAACGCATCGCCGTGTTCGACAACGACGGCACCCTGTGGGCCGAGCAACCACTGTATTTCCAGGGACTGTTCGCGCTCGACCGGGTGAAGGCGCTGGCCCCGCAACATCCCGAATGGAAGGAGCGGCAGCCGTTCAAGGCCGTGCTGGAAAACGATCTGACGGCACTCGCGGCCCGCGGCGACAAGGGGCTGGTCGAACTGGTCATGGCCACCCATGCCGGCATGACCACGACCGAGTTCGCGGCCATCGTCGAGGACTGGCTGGCAGAGGCCCGGCACCCCAAGTTCGGGCGGTCTTACACCGAACTGGTCTACCAGCCCATGCGGGAACTGCTGGCCCACCTCCGCGCCAACGGTTTCAAGACCTACATCGTCTCGGGCGGCGGGATAGATTTCATGCGGCCTTGGGTCGAAAAAGCCTACGACATTCCGCCCGAACAGGTGGTGGGGAGCAGCATCGAGACGAAGTTCGAACTGCGCGACGGCAAGCCGGTGCTGGTAAGGCTGCCGGAGGTGGATTTCGTCGACGACCGGGCTGGCAAGCCGGTGGGCATCCACAAGTTCATCGGGCGACGGCCCATCGCCGCCTTCGGCAATTCGGACGGTGACCTTCAGATGCTTCAATGGACGGCGGGTGGCGAAGGGGCGCGGCTCATGGCGCTGATCCACCATACCGACGCCGAGCGCGAGTGGGCCTACGACCGCGAGTCGTCCGTCGGCCGGCTTGACCAAGCGCTAGACGAGGCGAAGACTCGCGGCTGGATGGTGGTGGACATGAAGCGGGACTGGAAGCGGGTGTTTCCATTTTCCGAGTGAGCCGAGTAATTCCATTCGGCATTCGAGTGAATATTCATCGTAGGATGGGTAGAGCGAAGCGAAACCCGTCGATGGCGGGTTAGCCCCTAGTCTCCGCTCAGGACAGGCTCCGCGTAACCCACCGATTAGAGGCCGCCCGGTGGGTTACGGCCTCGCGGCCTAACCCACCCTACAAAGTTGATTCCCCATTGAAAGATTGAAAGCAATTTTGAATAAGCGTTCGATGCGCACGCGTTCAAGGCCTGGACTGAGATCAATAACTCGTGTGCGGGTGTATCCAAGCGGGTGCGGTCTGCTATTACAGGACCGAGGTCCGTTAGAGGCTGATGTCGGGTTTGGCTATAACTTTCAAGCGGAATGCAAGACAAAGAATTAAGGAGTACAGGGATGGTCGAAGCTGGAATGAGACCGGCAACAAATCGTCCGAATTCAAGGCTGGGTTTGAGTCTGTTGTGGCTTGTAGCGGCGCTGGTGGCCGCCTGCGCGACGACGTACCTCAAGGATTCCTGGAAGGACCCGCAGTTCAGCGATGTGCCGTTTCGCAAGGTCCTGGTCATCGGGGTCAGCCGCAGCGATGCGAACCGACGTCTGTTCGAGGACGGTTTCGTACAGGCGCTGCGCACATCCGGAACCGAAGCCTCGGCGAGTTATTCGCTGCTGCCGGAAGAAGGCCCCCTGCCGAAAGAGAGAATCAAGCAGGCGGTTGCAAAAACCGGCGCCGATTCGGTGCTGGTCACACGGGTCCTCCGGGTGCAACGCAAGCTGGACGTCAGCCCCGGTTACGTCGGACCCGGTCCAGGATTTTACGGCTGGTACGGGGCAACCTGGGCGGCCGCGCCGGAAATCCACGCGTATGACGTTATGACCATCGAGTCGACGCTGTGGGGCATCAAGCGCGAGCAAGCGGTGTGGTCGGGAATCAGCGAGTCGATCGACCCGAAGGATGTCACCAAAGTGACCCGGGAGCTGGCTGAAGCGCTGATCGCCAAGATGAAGGAAGACAAGGTGTTGTGACCGACGCCGAAGCGGCTCCCTCTCGAATCGAGGACACCGGCCCCCCTTGGCCAGAAAGCGTATGGAAACCTGCGACGACGAGTTCCGTAACGAGAAGAACTCCAACCGGGAGGGCGCCTTCCGCATTCCGGTGTTGCTGCGCTGGCCCGGCAAAATCCCGGCGGGCATGGTCTCCAACGAAATCGTCCAGCACCACGACTGGCTGCCGACGTTTCTCGCGGCGGCGGGCGAGCCGGATATCGTGGAAAAGTGCAAGAAAGGCCACCAGGCGGCGGGCAAGACCTTCAGGGTCCATATCGACGGCTACAACCTGCTGCCCTAGCTGACCGGCCAGGAGGCGAAAAGCCTGCGCCAGAAGGCGGCCAGCTTCACCATCGATCAGGCCCTGGCGAAAATGAACGAAGGCGCCAGCGGCGCCGGGTGCTGAGCGTTCGCATATGCTGGAACTACCCCGCGGACACGGCCGAAGAACGCGAGAGAGACGCTCATGGGCGTGGCCGCGCTGCTGTTGCTTGTGGTTAAGGTCAGCATCCTTCTCATCGTCTTCGGCCTTGGCCTTTTCCGCAAATCCCAGAGGCGCTGGGTATCTGTTCCGTAGACCGGTGCGGCTGGTTCGGTGGCTGCCGCTGTTCACCCGATGTTACTCGGACGGGTCGGGCCTTCCGGCCGGTCCGAGATCACCCAGCACTTCTTCCACCAGTTCCCGCAGCTTGGGTTTGACCTCTTTCAAGGCGGTCCGGCCCTGGTCGGTGATCCGGTAGTACTTGCGTGCCTTGCCGCCCACCACGGTTCGCTCGACGCTGAGATAGCCCGCCTTCTCCAGGCCATGAAGAATGGGATAGAGCGTGCCGGGGCTCAGGCGATAGCCGTGGCGCTGAAGTTCCTCCAACATCGCTGCGCCGTAGAAGGGCTCCTCGGCGGCGTGGTGAAGCAGGTGGACTCGGACGAAGGCGAGGAATATGTCGTAATACAATTTGCTCATTCGTTTTCGATCATCGACCCGGCCCGCCGGCTGCCGGAAGGTGGAGCGTAGCGGCGTCTGGAGTGAGTCGGGTGCGGTGCCTAGCCGGATGATCGGCGTGATGCGCTGGAAGCGTCATGCCGCCGCTTCGCGACCGCGTGCCAGAGGAGACCGGCGGCAATAAGTCCTAAACCGGTCAGCCAAATCTGCCGCTCCACCCAGAACGCCAGGAACAGACACGCCAGTAATCCCAGTCCCGCGACCCAGGGCGGATAAAGCCGCTGCTCGGCAGGCAGCCGCAGCGCCGCGGCATTGGTCAGGGCATAGTAGATCAAGACGGTGAATGCGCTAAATGACCACGTCGTTTTGACATTGCCGATCAGCACGAGCCCGCCGATAACCACACCTACCGCCAGTACGGCCCAGTAAGGCGTCGTCTTGGCTTCATCGAGGCGTTCAAAAATGACCGGCATATCGCGGCGGCGGCCCATCGCCAGCAGCACGCGCGACAGTCCCAGAATCAGGTTGAGCAGCACGCCCAACATGGCCGTCACGGCACCGATCGCCAGAATGTGCGGGCTGAAAGGGATGGGAAACTGCCGCGAGGCCACGGCCAGCGGTGCGGCTTGTGTGCTCGTCGCACCCGTCGCCGCACCGCTCAGCCCCTCGGCTCCAGCGGCTCCGACGCCGACCGCCGCCACGGCGATATAGAGCACCATGGTCACGATCATGGTGAGGATGATCGCTGTGGGAATCGTGCGCTTCGGTTCGTGCACTTCCTCGCCCAAGGTAGCGATACGTCCATACCCCGTGTAAGCCACGAACATCAAGGCGGCCGCGTGAAACAATGCGCCGAGAGGGCCGGTCTCGTCCGCTCTGGGCGCGAAAAACGGCGTGAAGTTGGCGCCCGATGTGACCGACAAGCCGGCCATGACGAAGAAAAGCAGACTCAGCAGGGTCACCGAGACAATGACGACGTTGGTCACGTTTGAACGGTGGATGCCGCTCAGCGCAACCAGCGTGAGCGCTATCACCGCCGCCAGCGCCAGAAGGACCAGATAATCCTGCGAGAGGCCCAAGGCGCCCAGCGTGTAACCGGCGAAACCCAGGGCGGCGGTGGCAGCGGAGGCGGACTTGGCAATCAGGAACATCCAACCGGCGGTGAAGCCCAGCCAGGGATTGAGGTATTGATAGCCATACTCGTACGTGCCGCCGCTGACGGGATGGCTGGCGGCGAGTTGGGCGCTGCCGAGTCCATTGCAGATGGCAACCAGGGCCGCCAGCACGATAGCCAGAATGGCGGATGGCCCGGCGATGCCCGCCGCAATGCCGATGCTCACGAATACGCCCGTGCCGACCATGGCACCCAGGCCCATCATGATCGCACCGAACAATCCCAATCGCCGTTGGAGTCGAGGCGAGCCAGGGGCCTGTGTTGCTTGACGGATCCGTGGTTCGCTCATCGTTTCACCTCACGCCAGCGCCGGCGACCGTCAGGACCATTCCGTATCGAACGGATCGCGCGTCGAGTTCAGCACGGTGAGACGGGTCAAACGACTTCATGGGATGTTCTCCGATTGCATTCAGGTCCGAGGCGAAATCATACTATCGAAATCCGTTATCGGATATCGATAATATATCGTGCCGGGGTTGTGCGAGGCCCCGACAAGCGATATCTGTCTAAGGAGATAAATCGCTTTCTTGGCGGACACCACGAACGGAGGGATGGACGATGAAGGTACTCATCATTTTCAACAGGCCGCCCTATGACGGTACCGACGTGACATGGAATGGGCTGCGGCTGGCGGGGAAACTGCTTGAAGCCAGTCAGGATGTGCGTATTTTCCTGATAAATGATGCCGTCGACATGGCGCGGGACACTTGTAAAGTTCCGGAAGCTTACGACCAGGACCTCGTCATGATGCTCAAACAGTTGATCGCAAGAGGCGTTATCGTGAAAGTTTGCGGAACCTGCATGGCGCGATGCGGCATCCATAAGAACCAGCCTTACTACGAAGGCGCACGCCAGTCCACCATGGCCGAGCTTGCGGAATGGGTGGTCGATAGCGACAGGGTCATCACCTTATGAACTGCCGGCTCAACCATCGCGACGGCGGTCCCGCTGGGGAAACTCTGAACAAGTGGATTCCGTTCATGGTTCGACAAGCCTGTCCTGAGCCAAGTCGAAGGGCTCACCACGAACGGAATCCATACCTTACCGTTCGTCCTGAGCCTGTCGAAGGACTTAATCAGAGCTTCCCTAAAGGACGCGGCTCCGTTTCATCGTTGGCCCGCCGGACACGGGGCGTCCCCTGGGCAGCGGCTCTTCTCGCGGTTACGGTTCACGCCCAGGAGGCGGGGCAGCCTTTGATGGAAAAGGCCAAGCAGCTGTTCGAACCGCTCCCCAAGGATATGGCGACCGAAGAGTTCCCGACCGATCCCGCGCGTGTCGCACTGGGCCGGAAGCTGTTTTTCGATCCCCGGCTTTCCCTGGACGGCACCGTGAGTTGCCAGACCTGCCATCGTCCCGGCCTGTACGGAACCGACGCCTTGCCTAAATCGATCGGCGCCGAACATCGCCTGAACGCCCGCAACGCGCCCACCGTGCTCAATGCCGCGCTCCAGTTCAAGGCCCTCTGGATCGGCAATCGCGCCGACGTGGAGGACCAGGCCATGAAATCGCTGACGGGACAGACCAGTTTCGGCAATCCCGAAACTGCGGCCGTGATCCGGAAGCTCAAGGCGCTGGGCTACGAAGCCGAGTTCAAACAAGCCTTCCCGAACGATCCGGAGCCGGTGAAGCCGGAGAACTGGGGCAAGGCCATCGGCGCCTACGAGCGCACCCTGGTGACGCCGTCGCCCTTCGATGCCTATCTCAAAGGCGATGCCAAGGCCCTGACGCCTCAAGCGCGGAATGGCTTGAAGACCTTCATCGACCTCGGCTGCGTCTCCTGCCATAACGGGGTGGCTGTCGGTGGATCGGCATTCCGGAAATTCGGGATGTTCGGGGATTACTGGACGGAGACCGCCAGCCCGTCGATCGACGAAGGTCGTTTCAAGGAAACCCGGAATCCCGCCGACAAGTATCTCTTCAAGGTCCCGGGCCTCCGCAACGTGGCCATGACTCCGCCGTATTTCCATGACGGTTCGGTGGCCACCCTGCCGCAAGCGGTGCGCATCATGGGCAAAGTGCAACTCGGCAAAGAGCTCACCGACCAGGATGTCAGCGACCTGGTAGCCTTCCTGAACAGCCTGACGGGCGAGTTGCCCAGGGAATTTGCCACCGAGCCGGTATTGGCGCCACGGACCTTCTCGGCGACGCCGCCATGATTCGCAGGAAGACTCCTGCTGAACCGCTTAAAGCGTTTTCATCTCGCTCGTACGGCAAAACAGGCTTGGCGGACGTCGTTGGCGCCTTCGGCTAGGGTAGATCGATTCAAGCTTTCGTAGGTCGGCAATCCTTTGCCGACGAACCCGTTGGCCCAACGGCGGCGTCGGGAAGGGATTCCCGACCTACTCGCCAGTGCCCGTACAGTAGGTATGAAAACGCTCTAGCCAGCGACTTTATCGCTGAAAGGAAACTCACTTCATCCGACCACGCGCGGTCTTCAACCCGGTATCTACTTGTTGTCCGTTGAAACGGATTGCAGTCCCGGTCCGTTTCGATTTCAGGCTTCCACACGTCGGCTACAGATTCGAGGTTGCTCGAAGGTCGGAAGCCAGCTCAACGTCGTGGCGCCCATGGATTTCAACAGAGTCACGAATACCTCGGTGGATATTTTCGGACGCGCGCTTCCAACAGCCTGGAATTCCGCGGTTCCCTGATTGTCATACTGTTTCACGGCTGGTGAACCGTGTCCCAGTAGGGTTGCGATATCTCGCCAGGAACTCTGTTGTCTCTGTTCTAAGGAGCTGAACATGACTAGCAACTCTCTCGCCTTCCCACTTCGATTCTCCAGACTTGCATTTTCGGGCGCCTCCCTGGGTAGAACCCTGCTCAAGCGGTTGCGCGACACCGTGATCGGTGTTCCGGTCGCGGTCCTGCTTTTCACCCTGCAGCTAAACCACGCTGTCGCAGCACCGGCGGAGACCACTTCCTCCGGCTCGACAACAGTGCGGCTTGCGCCAGAGTTTGTGCAGGCGCTGAATGATCTCGGGGTCACGCCCGACGCCATATCACCGGCCCAGTTGCGGATGAACTCGGACGGGGTACGGGCCATCTTTCCGATTACAACGGGCGTGGTGGACCTCGAGCCTGTGCGCGCCGAGATAGACCACTCGGGCGGGCTCTCGCTCACGGCTGGCGACACCCGCGTGGAGCTTTCCAGCTTTATCATCGATCTGACCGGAGACCGGCCCGTCTTGACCGGTCTGGTGGTGGCGAACGACGATCTGGTTGCGCGCCTGCCCCTGTTCGACCTTTCCCTGGAGGCCGCGAAAGTCGATAGCGGCGACGATGTCCTAACGGTGGAGGAGGTCAAGGTCACCCTATCGGAGGAAGCCGCCAGTGCGCTGAACCAGCAGTTCGGCGTCCAGGCTTTCACGAAAGGCTTTCCGATCGGTCAAGCTAACGTGCGCGCCGTTCTCGGATCTGAGGACTAGACATACGGCACATCCGCTGACAGGCGGGTTCGCCGGGGGTTCAAACAGCCGGATCAGCGATGATTCGGCTGTTTTCTTTCTGTAAAAAGGGAAAGGGGATAGGCTTTGCCACCGAGCATTCGGGGAAACTAGGACGGTAGATTCGAGTTCCGATGCTGCCGCAAGGTGCTGAAGTGCCGAGGTCAGCAATCGACCGGTTTGAACCATCCAATCCACGTGAGTTGACTGTGGCAGAGCAACGTCCACTTCCTCCGACCGCGAGTGGTTTTCCACGAGGCATGTCGTCCCGACAAGGGAATTGCTGCATTCCCGGCCCAACTTGATTTCAATCCTTCTACACGCCGGCTACAGCGGCTCGACGAGCGGCACGCCGTATTCCTTCAACAACTTGTTGACTTGGCCGCGCTTCCTTGCCAGCGCTTCATCGAGCGCGGCCCGCAACGGCTCGTCGCCTTTTCGCACGCCCATCGCGATCGAAAATTCGAACGGCTGCGCTTGCGCCTCGGCGGGCGTCGGCAGGGGTACGACCTCTAGCTTGACCGGCTGGCGTTTGGCGAAGTAGCCCGCCAGCGGTCCCCAGGCGATCGCGACATCGACCTCGCCTCGGGAGACCGCCTCGATCAGGCGTGCCGGCGGATTGGGTTTCCGATAGTCGCCGTAAATGCTGTAGCCGACCACGTTCCGGATGATGCCGCGCCGTGCCAGGGCTTCGGCCGGGGGCGGATTGCTGTAGTCGTCGCCGATGAAGTGAAGACCGATCCTGAGCGTCCGAAGTCGCGGATCGTCGAGCGAACGCGGCGCGTAGCCGGCGTTCTTGCGGTATACTAGGGCGTAGCTGGAGCGGTAGTACGGTCGGGTCGTCAGGGCCATTTCGAATCCGCTAGGCACGCCCATGACCAGGTCGCAGCGCCCTGCGCTCAGCGTGTTCCGAAAGAAGCCACGGCGCTGTGCCCACCAGGTGTACTCCAGCTTGCGGCCGAGTTCGCGGGCCATGATCTTCGCCAGGCGATTCTCGAAGCCTTCGCCGCGCTGGTTGGAGAAGGGCAGGTTGTTGGGATCGGCGCAAATCCGCAGGATTTTCGTCCCTTCAGCGGCATAGGCGCTCGCGGCGACGCTCAGCGACAAACACAATGCCATCCGGCGCAAGCCTCCGATCATGGCTGCTCCTCCGGCAGCGCGAAGACGTATAAGGTGCCGCCTTCGCCCGTGACTTTGGGCAAGTCCTGCATCGCCCCGACGAAACCCAGTGCGCCGTACGGAACCTTGGGGTCCAACTCGCCCGACACCACCGCGCCGGACCAGCCGCCGACGCCCGCCAGCACCGCGACATATTGTTTGCCATCGGGGCCCCGGTAGGTGATGGGCTGGCCGATCACGCCTGAGCCGGTCCGAAACTTCCACAACTCCCGGCCGGTCTTTGCGTCCACCGCCTTGAACCAGCGGTCCATGGTCCCGTAGAACACCACATCGCCCGCCGTCGCCAGGGCGCCGCTCCAGGCCGGAAACGGCTCCTCGATGGCCCACACTTTCTTGTTCTGGACCGGGTCCCAGGCGGTAAAGAAGCCGCGGTTGCCGCCCGGTCCCGCCTTCATCGCGACTTCGGCGCCCACATAGGGCGTTCCCGCGATATAGCCCACTTCCATGGTTTTCATGTCGAAACAGAGGTTGTTGTGCGGCACGTAAAGAAAGCCCGTGCGCGGCGAATAAGCCATGGGCTGCCAGTCCTTGCCGCCCGGCGGGGCGGGGCAGATATCCTTCACGAACTTGCCGAGCTGCGGACCCTTTTCCAGAGCTAATTCCGCCTGACCGGTCTTCACATCGACGCGCTTGACCGTGTTGGTATAGACGAACGGCTCGGCGGAAATGATTTCGCCGGTCAGCCGGTCCATCACGTACATGTAGCCGTTGCGGTCGGCATGCACCAAGACCTTGCGATCCTGGCCGCCGATATTCAGGTCGAGTAGCACGTTCTCGTTGATGCCGTCGTAGTCGTAGAGATCGTGCGGATTCCACTGGTAGGCCCAGCGCGCCATGCCGGTGTCGGGATCGCGGGCGAACACCGAAGAGGTCCATTTGTTGTCGCCGGGGCGTTGCACGGCATTCCAGGGGCCGGCGTTGGAGGTGCCGTAATAGATCAGATCGGCTTCCGGGTCGTAGGAAATCCAGCCCCAGACCGTTCCGCCGCCGATTTGCCAGGCCGTCTCGGACGGCCAGGTGGTCGCCCCCAGGTTCTCGCCGGTTACGTAAGGCGGCTTGAAATCCGGTCCGATCAATACGTCCTTGTCCGGCCCCGTGCTGTACGCCCGCCAGAGGATCCGGCCGTTACGGGTATCGAGCGCGGTGATCCAGCCGCGCACGCCCATCTCGCCGCCGCTGTTGCCGACCAGAACCTTGTTCTTCACCACGATGGGGGCCATGGTCATGGTTTCGCCCATGGCGATTTCGCCCAGCTTGGTTTTCCACGCTTCCTTGCCCGTGGCCGCATCGACCGCCACGGTATGATTGTCCAGCGTGTTGAAGAAGATTTTTCCCTCGGCGTAGGCCGCCCCGCGGTTCACCACGTCGCAACAGGCCACGCCTTGCGCGGCTCGGCTGGGGTTCGGCTTGTACACCCACTTGATCGCGCCGGCCTGATTCAAGTCCAAGGCGTAGAGAAGATTGGGCCAGGGGGTGACGAGGTACATCGTATCCTTCACGACCAGCGGCGCCGCCTCGTGGCCGTTGAGCACTCCGGTCGAAAACACCCAGGCGACGCGGAGCTGTTTGACGTTGCCGGCGTTGATCTGATCCAGGCCGCTGAAGCGGGTATTGGCGTAATTCTTGGCGGCCATCACCCATTGGCCGTCGTCCTGAGAAAGGCGGACGACCTCGTCCGAAGCCGGGGCATTCGCCAGCCATCCCGAACAGGCGGCAGAAATCAGCAAACACAGCATCGATCGGATCATCCGGTCTCTCCTCCAGCTGTAGATCAACAATCCTTTGCCGGAAAGCCGGCTTGTCGACCCGCTGTGTCGGGAAAGGATTCCCGACCTACTTCGGGCGCGACGTTAATCGTAGGTCGGCAATCCTTTGCCGACAAATGCGCCGTGAAAGGATTCCCGACCTACATCGGACGCGGTCCCAGCCATTCAGCGCAGAGTCTGGAGATAGGCGAGCACCGCCTGCAATTCCGGGCCGGAGAGATCCATGGTCGGCATGAAGCAGCCCGGCTTTTGCGCCTGCGCATCCGCGATCCATCCTCCGAGATTGCCCACCGTATTCGGGAGCGTCCCCGCGCCGATGTAACGCCGGCTCATCAGATGGGTCAGGTCGGGACCCAAAATGCCATAGGCAGCGGTTCCGCGGACGGCATGACAGACGCCGCAACGCTCGATGAACACCTGGTAACCCTCACGTTCGAGCTGCGCCACGGAAGGCGCTGCGCCGGCATCGCCGGCCAGGCAGATCGCGAGCGCGACGAGGTGCTTGAGTACCGTTGCCTTCATCGTTGGGAGCCGCGTCCACGACCCGAATCGGGATGGGCCGGCTTTTCCGTCGAGCCGGCGTCCGGTGCGGGCGCTCCGCCGAGCGTTCGGATATAGGTCACCAGTTGCCAAATGGACTGCGGCGGCAAGGCCCGGCTCCAGGCCGGCATACCGTTGGGACGGCCTTGCGCGATGCTGAGATAGATCGCGGCGGGTTCTCCGCCGTAGATCCAGTCGCGGTCGCTCAAGGGCGGACCCATGCCGCCTCCGCCCAAGGGGGCATGACAACCGCTGCAATTCAGGCTGTCGAACAGCTTTCGTCCCTGCACGATGGCGCCGGCATCGTTCGCGTACGGATTCTCGATCGGCAGTCCGCGCCGCGGGACGATCGGATTGCCGGAGATGGGCACTTCCAGCAATTGGGCGGCGCTGGGGCGATGCAGCGGTCTCGCCCCCCATTCCTGGCCAAATACGGGAAATAACGCCGATGATGCCGCTGCCGCGGCCGAGCTCAACAATACAAGGCGCTTAATGCTTCCCATCTAAAGCGGCCGATAAACGATTGAGGCGGGCGATACCTCAAATTAGACGAAAACGACGCGTCTGTCGTTAGCGGATATTACGTATGATCGAACGCGCCGGCAGGCTGAATCCGCGACTCTTTCTCGATCCGAAGCGGCGGAACTCCCACGATCTCGAAGGTTGCCGAAGCGAGTTCGATGCCGGCCTGTTCGAAGCCCTGGAGGATGTCGCGGCTCAGCGCGTCCTTGGCTTCGCGAATGCCGCGGTCGCGCACGATGAAGCGCACGGTCAGCTCCAGCCAATTATCGGTCAGGCGGTAATAGACCCGCGGCCCGATCTCGGTCGGTTTCAGGAAATAGCGCCGCTGCATCTCTTCCAAGGCCTCCTGCCCGAGCTTATTGGTCGTGATCGTGTGGCGCAGGGCAGCTTCCGTGACGATGCGCTCGGCGCGTTCGCGGTCGGCCCGGTACGGAATCGGGAGGCTCAGTTCTTCCCAAATATAGGGGAAGTCGCGGGTGTAGTTGTAAACCGGCTCGTCGAAAATCCTGGCGTTGCTGACCGTGACCAGACGGCCGGTGTATTCCCGGCTTCGCACCCACATGGCCGGATCGGCAGCCTGCACCGACGGCGGCTGGCCCATTTCCATGATCGTCGTCTGCATGAAGCCCAAGGCCACCACATCGCCGCGCACGCCGCCCATGACGATGCGGTCGCCCACATGGAAGGTCTTGCCTCTCAAGATCACGAAATAACCCGCTGCCGCGGTGACCACCCGCTGCAGGGCGAAGGCGAGACCTGCCGTCACGAGGCCCAAGGCGGTGGCGAGCCGGGTCGGGTCGTTGAACCAGATGGAGGCGAGTCCCAACAACAACAGAAAGGCGGTAATGAGCTGGATCGTTTGGCGCGCCCAGAATTCGGTCTGCTCGTCGGGGCGGCGGCGGAAGATGAATTTCGAGCCCTGACGGATCGCCCATCGCAACAGAAAAATCATGGCGATCAGGAGAAGACTCATCAGGAGCTTCTTGCCGTTCTCGGCATTGATGCCGACCAGCCGAATCCCGAAAATTTCCACGGCCCGGCTAGGGCCCACCAAGCGAATGATTTCATCCATGTCGGCAGTTTCCTGTTCGCCTTTACGGTACCGACCGGCGACGGACGGTTTTTATCCGCATTGGCTCGAATCCGGAAAGACAGAGCCCGATCGCGCAGCCTTTATTCCCCGAACGGCAGTTCCAAGCCCAGCGCCCGCAGCACCACGTCGACCATAAGAAACATCCCGAATCCGACCAGCAGAATTCGCAGCACTCGGGGCAGCCAACGGCGAAACAGCGTTTCCAGCCTGGCCCTCCACGGCACTTGCCGGCCGGGCAGCAGCTTATGGATCAGCAGCAGAATCAAGAGAGGCTAGGCCGCGGTCGAGGTCTCGTGTTCGCTGCCGCGCACCCCCGCCAGGCTCGAAGCGCCGCCGGTGTCGATGTTTTGCAGGACGCTGAAGCTGCCGTCGGTTTCCAGAACCACCGCGCCCACTTGGTCGGGCGACGCGATCCCCTGGGTGCGGAGAGCCTGCAGGATTTCTCCCTCGGTAACCCGTTCCGCCTTGAGCGCCGCGTGCAGGAATTGGCCTCGATGGAACAGCAGGCGCGGTTCGTCTTTGACCATACGGCTTACCGTGCTGGACCGGGCCGACAGCCAGGCCAAAGCCCACTGAAGAAAGATGAGCAGGGCGAAGGCCAGCACGCCATCGGCCAAGGTCACGTTCTTCGTCAGCAACACCGTCGCCAAGGTGGAACCCAATGCCACGGTCACCACGAGGTCGAAGGCGTTGAGCTTGGACAGGGTGCGTTTGCCCGAGACCCGCAAAAGCAGCACCAGCAGGACATAGGCGCACACACCCACCACGCCGGTTCTCACGAGACTCATCCAATTGTCGAAAAACATAGTGCCTCCTTGCGGTAAGAAATCCTTAGAAATATTAATCAGGCCCGTAAATACCCTCCTGGTATTTCGGGCCGCCGCCCAGGCCCGGTACACGCCCGGCCTGGGCTCACGCGGCTTGTCGCCGCGCCGGGGCATCCCTGCCCCGGATTAACCCGGCCTATAAATATAGGCCGGGTTAATAACACTGCCGTTCGCCGCGTCGTCGAATGTCCAGGGTGGCGCAATGGAACGAACCGCCGAACGGCGCATAGCTCGCAAACGAGCAGGGAATCGGCTCGAAGCCGTGCCGTTCCAAGAGCCGTATCATCGACGGCTGGTCTTTTTCGACGATCATTCGCTTTTCGTCGATCGAGAGCACGTTGACGCTCAGCCAACGGCTGGACATGGATACGAGCTGTAGAAACGTGCTCGGCGTCGGATCGGGCTCGGGTGCGACCAGGATATCCCAAGACTTGAGCATCTCCGGAAGCCGGCCGACGTCGACGTATTCCGGATTGACCAGCAACCGGCTTTCCGCCAAAGGCAGAATGGTGGTGTCGATGTGCATGGGTTGCCGGCAGCGGCTTTCGATTTCGTGAACGCGGATAAATGCAACGTCTCTACCGTGATTCATGGGGTTTGCGCACAAGCCTCCGATGCCCTTTCTCGCCGGCCGATTGACATTTCACATTGCCGGAACGGAGGCCGTTCCACTATGCCTTATCGAAGTGACTCGGGCGGCATTGGATTGTTCCCTATGGCGGCATAGGTATCTGCACAATTTGTCACCCGGCACGGAAGGGTGGCTTTGGATGCTTGTGTAGATGCCTTGGTTAGGGCTGGCGGGACTATGTCTTAGCCGCGCGAAGGTTTAGAATCGATTCGGCGCTAACGGCAAGGATCGCCGGCGGGTGTTTCTTTCTCGGAAGTAATTGCACGTCTATCTGACATGGAGGTCCGATGGTGCATTCAATTCTAAACGCTACAGCGGCGGAGGCTCTGGCCATCGCCATTCGCAAACGTGTTCGCGGCGAGGTCCGGTTCGATTTCCGCAGCCGCGCGCTCTACGCGGCGGACGCAGCCGACTACCAGCAGATGCCGATCGGCGTGGTCATTCCGCGCGACGTCAACGACGTGGTCGAGACCGTTGCCGCCTGCCGCAAACACGATACGCCCATCACGACGCACGGGGGAGGAACCCGCTTGGCCGTGCCGTGGCGCAACTCCGTCGTGATCATCGACATGTCCAAGTATCTTCGGGGCGTTCTCGCCATCGACCCCTCACGGCAGCGGGCAGTCGTGGAGCCGGGATGCGCACTCGATTCTCTGCGGAGTAAAGCGGAGGAGCACCATCTGACCTTCGGTCCCGACCCATCGAACCACGTTCACTGCACTCTGGGCGGCATGATAGGCAGCAACGCGTGCGGACTGCACTCGGTCATGGCCGGGCATACCGCCGATAATGTCCACAGGTTGGACATCCTCACTTACGACGGGCTGCGCATGACCGTCGGTCCGACCTCGGAGGAGGATTTGGAGGCCATCATTCGCGGCGGCGGCCGGCGCGGGGAGATCTATGCCGGCCTAAAGGCGTTGCGCGACAAATACTCCGATACGATCCGGGCACGCTTTCCCAAGATTCCGCGCCGCCTCTCCGGCTATGCGATAGATCAATTGCTGCCCGAGAACGGCTTCAATCTCGCTCGCGCACTGGTCGGTACCGAGGAAACCTGCGTTATTGTCCTGCATGCGGAATTGCGCCTGGTGCCGAGCCCGCCCGTGCGCACGCTGCTGGTGCTGGGTTATCCGGACATTTTCCGGGCCGCCGACCACATTGCCGAACTCATGGCGTTCAAACCCATCGGCCTCGAAGGCATCGACGACTCGCTCGTCAGGTCCATGAAGGCCAAACAAATGCGCTTGGAGGAATTGCAACTGCTGCCTGCGGGGCGCGGCTGGCTGATCCTGGAGTTCGGAGGCGAAACGCAGGAAGAATCCGCCGGCAGAGCGCGGCAACTCATGGACGAACTGCGCTGCAAACCAGGGGCTCCGTCCATGAAGCTGCTGGACGATCCTCGCGATGAAGCCCGGATACGGAAGTTCCGGGAGGCCGGACTTACGGCGACTACCCATGGGGCGGGATTGCGGATGGTCCGGCCGATTTGGGAGGATGCGGCCGTGCATCCTCAGGATGTCGGTCCGTATTTGAGGGAATACCGGGCGTTGCTCGATAAATACGGTTATCGCTGTTCTTTGTACGGCCATTTCGGCGAGGGCTGTATCCACTATCGGATCGACTTCATCGCGCACGAACGCATCCGACATTGGAGGGCTTTCGTCGACGAAAAGACGGACCTTGTCGTGCGTTACAACGGTTCACTGTCCACCGAACAGGCCGACGAACCGGCACAAGCGGACCTTTTGCCCAAACTGTACGGCGACGCGTTGGTTCAAGCATTCCGCGAGTTCAAGGCGATTTGGGACCCGCAGAACCGGATGAACCCGGGCAGGGTGATGGATTCGTTCTCGTATGCGAGACCATTGCATCTGAGACGGGCGATGTGACTTCTAATGCAGGCTCCGGTTTTGCTGATGCTCGCCGTTGGCCGATCTCTTCTGCCATGGCTATGGCGACTGCAATAGCATTTTTCGGTTTGGTTGTAGAAAGGTTCGTCGGCAAAGGATTGCCTACCTACGCCTAAAACTGACGATATAGTAGGTCGGCAATCCTTTGCCGACGAACCGCGTCAGGACTCGGCCAAGGCCCCCGTTCGGCTTTCGTCGACGAAGCGCTCGGTAGCCTCGTCCAGCGCGCGCGGCTTGCGTTCGCGGATCTCGTGGACGTAAAGGGTTTGCGGCTTGAATTTCTGCTCGCTGCGTTCGGGCGGCAGGGACATCTCGTATTTGACCGGGCGCCGGTGGTCCGCCAGTTGCAGTTCCGGGTTGAAGACGCTGTTGAATTTCCACAGGCTTTTCAGGAAGTTGGTCTGGCCCCGCAGCAGACGGCGGAAGACGATGCCGGCCGCGCCTTTGAGGGATTCCCAGCCCATGTGTTTCAGATTGAGCACCTGCTGGGTTTTCACCAGTTCCGCGTAGAACTCGGGCAGCGGCAGCCGGGTGGGCAGGACGGCATGCTGGATGTCGAACAAACGGTAGTCGCGGGTGGTCAGCTTTCGTGATTCGGTGTGCCAGGTTTCGGTGCCGGGGTAGGGCGTGTTGACGCTGATGTTGACGATCTCCGGAATCTCCAGACACCACTGGCGGATGGTTTCGAAGCGGTCCCGGTCCCAATCGGGGTCGGCGATGATGTTGATGGCGACGGTGATCCCCAGGGAGCGGGCGAATTCGAGCGCCTCGAAGTTCTTGGACAGGCTCACCCGCTTCCGATAAAGAGCGAGACCGGCCTCGTCGATGGCCTCGACCCCGAGAAACATGTATTCCATGCCCAGCGTTTTCCAGAACCGGAACACGTCCTTGTTGCGGAGCAGCACGTCGCCCCGTGTCTCGAGGTAATACTCCTTCTTGATTCCGCGTCGGGCGATGGCTTCGCCGATTTCGAAGCCGTGCTTGTCCTGGATGAAAGCCACGTCGTCGACGATGAAGACGCCGGGTTCCCGGACGCGGCTCAGGTCCTCGACGATCTTCTCCGGGCTCATCACGCGGTAGCTGCGGCCGTAAAAGGTCCAGGCGCTGCAAAAGGAGCAGTCCCAGGGACAGCCGCGGGTGAATTCGACCGAGGCACAGGGATCGAGAGTGCCGAGGAAATATTTGCGGCGATGCCGCACCAAATCCCGAGCCGGGCTGACATCGTCGAGATCGGCCACGAAGCCGGGCGGCGGACCTTCGCCGTCGGCCGTGACGGCTCCCGGTACCTTATGCACCGAATCGCGGTCGTGCTCGATCGCCTCCAAGAGCTTCGGAAATCCGGCTTCGCCCTCGCCGCGCAGCACGCAATCGATCTTGCCCTCGCCGTGTTCCAGCAGGTCCTTGGCCGTGAACGAGGCGCTGTGCCCGCCGATGCAGACGAAGCTGTCGGGTAGCCGGTCCTTGGCGTCCTTGGCGAGATCGATCACTTCCGGAACATTGGCCAGGTAATTGAGGGCGAAGGCCACGACGTCTGGCCGCCAGGTTTCCAGCATCCGGTAGAAATCCCGGTGGGTCTCGACCTGAAGATCGATCAGGCGGACCGAGTGCCCCAGGCGGCGTGCCGATTCCGCCACCATTTCCAAACCTAAAGGCTCGAGACGGAGAAAGACCTTGGTGTACATCAGGGGACTGGGGTGGACGGCGAGAATTTTCATGGAGTGATCTCTTCTAGTTATTGGTTTGTCGATTCGTTCAGGAAAATCCTTGTTCCGCACCATCGGTCGGTGTCGGGTCAAAAGCAGACTATGAAATTTGGAGTCCATGTCAATGACGGAAATTCCTTTGAGGCGGCGCTCGCCATAAGAAAATTGTCATTCCGCCGGATTTCACGGGCTAGAGCGTTTTCCGAATCGGTGTAAGGGACTCGGATATGTAGGTCGGCAATCCCTTGCCGACGTATCGGCTCGGCGAAGGGCTTTGTCGGAAGGGTCGCGACTAAAGCGACCGTTTGCGATTGGAAGGGCAGCTCTGGCGCTCCCAGAGATGCCGTTTGCGATTGGAAGGGTCGCGACTAAAGCGACCGTTTGCGATTGGGAAGGGATTGCTGACCTACGTTCTCCCCTCCTGGAACGAATCCGTACACCGGGATAGAAAACGCTCTATGAGGGCACGGGGCGCGCGCCGGTCGAGCAGGTATTCGGTCACGGGCGCCGGCTGCGGCGAGAGATATCGCGGCACCGGCTCGGCCTATCTCTCGTCTGAACGGTCGCCCAGCAGCGGCTTCAATGTGGTCAGAATGTCCCGCCGGTTCTGCGTGTACCAGAGATTGCCGAGATGGCCGCCGCGGGGGTAAATGGTTGCGCGGTCGCCGAAGATCCGTTCGGCGAATGTCAGGTCTTCGCCGGACACGAGGAAATCATCCGCATTGTGCATGAGATAAACCTTCGGATTGTCGCGCAAGGCCGGCGCGATGCCTTTCAGTGATGACTCTCTGACCAATTCCTCGAAGCCGAGCTTCCGTTTGCTGGTCCGCTCCAAATGCGGCACCAGGACCCGTTCGAGATAGCTCATGAGGTCGTACGATCGGGCTTCTTCCAGGCGGGCGCTTCGATATCCCCAGGTAATCGGTGCCCGGAGAAATCCCATCGCCGGATGAACCAAGGCGCTGACGTAAAGCGAGCTTCCCACGGGCTGACGCAAGGTCCATCCGATCAGATAGCGTATTTTTTCATCGTCCAGCTTGAGACGCCGGTCCCAGTGGGCGAAATAATCGGGATCCTCGATGTCCCGGCTGAGGGCGGCACTGCCAGTGCCGATGGCGTAGGACTGGATGTTCGATCTCTGCGTTTCCGTGTAGCGAGCTTCCAAGTCCGCCAGCTGCTCAATTGTGCGGATCGCCCCGAGCAGATCGATGGGAGGGTTGATCAGGAGAGTGGCGTCGAAGCCGATTTTCTTTCTTTCCGAGTCGAGTTTGCTCAAATGGGCCGCGGTCAACGCGCCGTGGCTCATCCCAATCAGGCCGATTCGGGTAATTTCCGGATGAAATCGCTCGCGTACGGCGTTCAGAGCCGATTGCATGGCTCGGTACATGTCCTCGCTGTCCCTTTCGGTGAGGCCGGGCAAGGCCGAGCGGCTGGCACCCAAGGTGAAGTTCCAATGAAACGGGGAGGGCAGCGACAGCACTTGAAAACCATGGTCCGTAAGCAGCTGCGCGAGATAACGGGCGGCGCCCGAATAGGCGGAACCGCCGAATCCCGGCAGGAGAAACACCAGCGGCGCAGGTCCCGGATGCGGCGAATAGCGGATACGCAGTTTTCCTTTGCCTTCCAGCAGGTAAACACCGTTCCGGCCCGGAATCAGCTCCAGGTCCAAATGCTGGGTTTCCTCCCAGACATAGCGTTGTTCGCGGTCTTTCAGGATGGCGACGGTGGCGGTGGCGAGATAAGGATTCTTGTAGGGGTAGCGGTACGACGACTCGTCCACTCGTTTGGCGGACGCGATCTGGCAGATGCACAGCAACAATACGGCCGAGATTCCGCGCCATCGAAACATCGGATTTTTCCGGCGATATGGCATATCAGTCCTCGCTGAAGAAATCTGGCGTCTTCACGCCGGCCTGGTCCGCATGCAGCTTTACGCTTTGACTTAGGAGCCTGGAAACGGCAGTGGGCCGTTGTGGAGGATTGCGAAGAATCCCCCTGTCGCCTCTAGTGCACAGTGTTTGGTCCCGACTCTGGACCGAAGAGAACGTTCTACGCCTGGCCGGCTTATCCGGTATTGCCATGAGCAATCACAGGCGGCGCTTGCCGCCGGCACGTTCCATAACGTCCCACCGTTGACCGACAGGCGGCGATACCATCTGTGGAATTAGACCAGAGCGGGCATAACCGGTGCAACGGCGACGTGTGCGGCCCGCTGGGGTTAAGACCTGGTGGCGTTCGCTGCACCGAATTGGAAAACACTTGAGTCATCCACTCTGCCATGTCGGTTTGAACGACTGTCACCCATTCAAAAGCCACCCCAACCACCGGCGCATTCAAGCCGTCCGCCGGTGTGAACTTCGCCAGGCCGGGATTTCAATGAGGATGACGACATTCTCCCGCCAAAGCGTTCAGAACACGACCTCCTCCCCGAAGAAGCGCTGAAAAAGCCCTTTCGGGTTGGGAGGAGGTCGGGTAAGGGCTTTTCGATTAGCCAGTTACGCGCAGCGGTGGCTTCGGTGGACGAGTAATCGGCGCTTCCTTGGGCCGGAGGGCGGCTTGCCGGTCCGACCAACCCGGCGCGAGCGTCGTGCAGCAGCGTCACTCCCGCGAACAAGATGACTAGGGTCGTCACTTTCGCCCGACAAAACTGTCAGTACTCATCGCTCATGCGTTCGGGGTCATTCAGGTTTCATGCTTTCTTCCAGTTTTGCCTTTCCTGATTCATAGCGATTATGTCGTCCGAGCCCAAAGTGGAAAAGCTTGCTTCCGCTCAGTGGCACGGGATATGCCAGGACACTGGACGATCGCGCGCAAACCCGCGGCGATAGTAACCGAGTTAGCAAAGCGGCGACGCCAGAGACAGCGGGGAAAGGCGCCCCATGCTGGGATTACGGGCTGTGCCGCAGCGCAAGATGCCGTGACGCATCGTCGCGGGAAATGCGGGAACTCCGGAAAGAATGCGCAAATTCCGTACTGAATTCCGTGGCGACGAACCGTATCCGGTTGGCCGGTCGAATCTCAACGTTCCTTAGTTTGAACGGAACGCTCCTGTCTCGCTGTTTCGAATTACTAACAGGATTCGAAAACGCCATATCTGTATTTTAGGGGGGTTAATGAAAGTATTATTAAAAGTTTTACTAAACCATTTTTTTATTACTCTTGGTAATTCACTTCCAAGATACCTCTATTTCAATAAGATTCGACCAAGTTTTTATAGGATGGCAGGCTTAAATATCGAAAAGCGGGTAGTAATCACCGGGCCCCTTTCTTTGCGCGCAGATACTACGAATAAGATATTTATATCAGAAGGCACATATTTCAACAGCGAAACGAGATTTGGTTGTCAAGAGAGTGAAATACGAATCGGAAGGCACTGCCTGATCGGACCGCGGGTATCGATTGAGTCTGCAAGCCACGACGTTATTCACGAGGAGGGCAAAGGCAGAAGAGTCTTCACCAAACCTATAGTAGTGAAAGATAAAGTCTGGATAGGTGCAGGAGCGATTATTTTGCAGGGAGTTACGATCGGTGAAGGGGCGGTGATTGCGGCCGGAGCCGTTGTTCATAAAGACGTTCCGGACTACACGGTAGTCGGCGGGGTTCCTGCGAAGATACTGAAAAAAATTCAGGCATAAAGCTTTTGATTTGCCCAGGGCGTCAGGCTTTCATGACGAGTCCCGCCAGTTGCGTGATTTCGGACAGAACGGCCGCGACTAAGCCGGGGATCGCCATCGCCACCGGCGCGCTCAAACCGTCGCCCGGTCCGAATTCGGCATCGGCCGGGATTTCGACGAGCAGTATGATGACCTTGTCCGGCAGATCGTTCAGCGCCCGGCCCAGGGCCAGGGTTGCCGAAAGCCCGAAGCCGTGGCTGGAGCAGGGCTCGGAGCCGTCTTCGATCTGTTGCGCATCCAGGCGCCGGACCGAACCCGGCGCCGATCCGGATTGCGCGGCGTCGATCAGGATCGCGAGACTCGCGCCCCGCATGGCATCGAGGAGATGGTTGCCGACCGGGGCGCAGACCTCCGCCGATACGAGTCCCTCGGGCAGCGCGCGGAAGCCGTCCGACAGCATCAGGTTTTCCACCGTGATCCAGCCGAGTCGGTCGTCGCCGAAAGGCGAACCCAGCCCCAGAACGCGGACCGGCGTCATTCGCGAATCACCTTCAGCTTCAGGAAATGCGTGGCGCAGGAAATGCACGGATCGTAGTTGCGGATGACCTTTTCTCCGTGCAGCCGCAATTCGCCGTCGCTGCGGTCGAGTCCGAAGGCTTCGATCGAGCGGTGCAGGTCCTCGGCGATGCGGGCCTGGTTCTGGCTAGTCGGAGGGACGATGCGCGCCTTGAGGATTTTGCCGTCCTCGCCGACATCGTAGCGGTGCCAGAGCAGTCCGCGCGGCGCCTCGGTGCAGCCGAACCCGCTGCCGACGCAGGTATGGCCGGAGACGAACGGGACGTCCGGCTCATAATTCTCGAGCAGGCGTATGGCTTCCACGATGGCGAGGTGAATCTCGACGGCGCGCGCCAGCATGCTGTGGAATACGTTGCGGGAAGGGAAGGGGATGCCAGTTTTCGCCAGCGTGGAGCGCACCGGTTCCGGCAGCCGATCCCAGTTCAGGTTGAGCCGAGCCAGGGGACCGACCAGATAGGAGCGACCTTCCAGCAAGGAATATAGCGCGGTGGAATGGGGTTCCTGGTGCTCCTTGAAGTGATCTTCGTAGCGGTCGACGGGAATATCGAGTCCGGTGTCCGAAACGATGCGGCCGGAATAGAGCGGGTATTCGCTCGGGTGCCGCAGCGCCACGCTGACGAAGTCCTGTTGGTCTTGAGGCACATCGACACTCGCGGTCCAGGCGACCAGGTTTTCCGCATCCGGCAGAGCGGCTCGCAGCCGGTCCAAGAGCTTTGTCACCCGGTCCTTGGGCGGCGCGGAATGGAACCCGCCGAGCCGCGCGCCCACCGGATGCACCGAGCGCGCGCCGAACAGCCGGATCAGTTCGTTGCCGAGACTTTGAAGGCGCAGCCCGCGGCGGACCTCGTCCGGATAATCCCGCGCCATTTCCGGAGCGCTGGAGTATCCGAAGAAATCGGGCGCCGCCAGCAGGTGGATGTGCAGGCTATGGCTCTGAATCCATTCGCCGCAGTACATGGCCCGGCGCATGGCTTCTATCCAGGGCGTGGAGCGCCAGCCGAACAGGCTTTCCAGGGCCTGCACCGCGCTCATCTGGTAGGCCACCGGACAGATGCCGCAGATCCGCGCCACCATATCGGGTACTTCGAAGGCTTCGCGTCCTTCCAGGAACTTCTCGAACAGGCGCGGCGGCTCGCCAATGCTGAACTTCAGGTTCTCGATGCGGCCGTCGCGGATGTGAAGATCGAGGGCGCCTTCGCCCTCGACCCGCGCCAGGACGGGCACGTTGATCTTGATTTCCCGGCGCTCGTTCATGATTTCTCCCTCCAGCGCTTGCCGGCTTCGCGGAAGGCCTCGGCTTCGCTGTTGATGTAGCGGAAGCGGCGGGCGATGCGCTCTGCGGGCATGCCTTTCTGCTCGAACCAGCGGCCCCAGGAGTCGCCGTTGATGTTCTCCGCCGGTCCGTAGCAGCCGTAGCAGTCGCGGCCTATGCCGGGGCACAGCACGCCGCAGCCGGTGCGGGTGACCGGTCCCATGCAGTGCTGCCCCTGGGCCACCATGACGCAGACGATGTTTTTCCGCTTGCATTCCATGCAGATTTTTTCGTTTTCGTCCCGCGGCGGGGCGCCGAGTAGCAGCGAGCTCACCGTCGCCATGACCTGCCGGGTGTTGACCGGGCAGCCCCAGAGCTCCATGTCTACGGGCACATTGGCGGCGATGGGCGTCGCCGTGTCCAGATGGTCGATCTTCGAGGGATCGGAATAGACGTCGGCGAACCAGCGGGCGGCGTCCGCCTGGTTGCGCAGCGCCTGCAGGCAGCCCGAGGTGGCGCAGGCGCCGATGGGTACGAGGAAGCGAGTGTTTTCGCGGATGCGGCGGATGCGCTCCCGCTCTTCGTGGGTGGAGATGCTGCCTTCGATGAAGGCGAGGTCGGCCGGCGCATCGGGGTCGACGATGCCCGCTTCGGCAAAGTGCACCACGTCCGCCAGCTCGAACAGTTCCACCAGTTTTTCGCCGGCATTGAGAAAGGCCAGCTGACAACCATCGCAGGACGAAAATTTATGGACGGCGACGCGAAGCTTCTTGTCCATGTCAGAACCCCTTCTTGCCCAGGAGGGCCTTCAATTCGGGATAGGGAAACACCGGGCCGTTGCGGCACACGAAGGGCGCGCCGATCATGCAGTGTCCGCAATGGCCGATGCCGCAGTGCATGTTGCGCTCCATGCTGAGCCAGATGTTCCCGTCGGCCACGCCGCGCTGGCCGAGCTCGTAGATGGAAGCACGCATCATCGGCTCGGGGCCGCACAGGAAGACGATGGTCTGGCCAGGATCGATATGGGTCCGGTCGAACAGCGCCGTCACCAGGCCCTGATGCCAGGTCCAGCCGGGCTCGGCCACTTCCGCCGCCAAAAGCACCTGCGTATCCGGCAATTCCCTCCATCGCTGGTACTGCTCGTGCCAGATGAGGTCGTCGGAGCGTTTGACGCCTTGCATGATCAAGAGCCGCCGGAAGCGCTCGCGCCGCGCCACGATGTAGCGGATGACCGAAACCAGCGGCGCGCAGCCGAGCCCTCCGGTGATGAGCGCGACATCCTTTCCCTGAGCTTCGAGCAGAGGCCATCCGCGCCCGTAGGGACCGCGCACGCCGATCCGGTCGCCCGGCTGGAGCCGGCTCAGCGCGCGGGTGACGCGGCCGACGGCCCTGATCGTGTGGTCCAGCGTTTCCGTCTCGTCGGGATCGGAGACGATGGAAATCGCCACCTCGCCGATGCCGTACAGGTAAATCATGTTGAACTGGCCGGGTACGTATCCGTAGGCGCCTTGGGCGGCCGGATCGGTGAACCTCAGCTTCAGGGTGAAGATGGTCGGCGCCTCCTGGACGCGTTCGACGATTTCGGCTTCGCGCGGCAGATAAGGATTTTGCATGGGCCTCCTCAGCGGCAGATGGCCGCCAGTTCTTCCGTAATGTCGATCCCCACCGGACACCAGGTGATGCAGCGCCCGCAGCCCACGCAGCCGGAGCGCCCGAACTGGTCGTGCCAGCTGCCCACCTTGTGAGTCAGCCATTGGCGATAACGGGTGCGGGTATCGGGACGGATGGTGATGCCGTGGATGTAGCTGTGCCTCTGGGTAAAGCAGGAATCCCATTCCCGATAGTGTTCGCTGCGGCTCCCGTCGAGGCTCGGCACATCGTTCTCGCTATGGCAGAAGCAGGTGGGGCAGACTAGGGTGCAATTAGTGCAGGAAAGGCAACGCTGCGCCACCTCGTTCCAGCGGGGATGATCGAGACGGGCAAACAGCACGTCCTTGAGATTGCGTGACGGAACGCCCTTGACCTGCCGACGGCCGGCGTCCTCGATCTCCCGGTCGGTGGTTTCGATTTGTTCGGCGCTCGCTTTCTTGACCGGCAGTCCGGCGAGAATCCGCTCGCCCTTTTCGCTTCGCGCCTCGATCAAAAAGCCCTCGTCCAGCTCCGAAAGCGCGAGATCGTAGCCGTAGCTTGCCCGCGGTCCGTCGCCGGTCGAGGCGCAAAAGCAGTTGAGGGAGGGGTGGGTGCAATGGACCGCGATCAGGAACAGCTTTTGCCGCCGCGCCGTGTACCAGGGGTCGGGATGCTCGCCCTGCATGAAATGCCGGTCGTAGATGTAGAGCGCGGCCAGATCGCAGGCTCTGGCGCCGATGACGGCTACGGGTTCGGCTTGCGGCGATTCGCCGGCGAATTCGACGGACCCGTCGGCCTTGCGCTCCGCGGTCCAGAGCTTGTCGCGGCCGGCGAAGGTCAGCGGGCGCAGAGCTTGCGGTCCGTTGGCCCAGGCAAAGAAGCGCGGCTCGGCGGTTTGTTCCAGCCCGTATTGGCCCGGCGCTTGCCGGTCGTGGATACCCTGCGGCAGATCCTCGACGCCGGTAATCGGCTCGTAAACGATGGCGCCGTCCCTGACGCGCGGACCGATGCATCGATAACCGGCGGAAATCAGTTCGGACAAGAGTCTCGGAAATTCGCTCCGGGGCAGAAAGTTGCGTCGCTCGGCCATGGTTTGGACTTCCTGTTGCATTACCGCTTACCCATGGCAAGCGTGGCGTTCGGAGGATTGTAAATCGTTTCGGACATCCGTGAAACGATGAAACGGCGCAGACCGGTCTCTTACGAAAATAGACCAATGGGTCCCGAATGGACCGTTCACCCCGAGCGTATGGAAGGGTTTCAAGCGCCTAATGGGATTGGATCCTAGCGCGGTCTCGCCATGCTGTATTTCTCGAGAATGGATTCAGCCTCGTCGGAACGCAGGAACGCCAGCCAATCCTTCGCGGCACCCGGATTTCGGGCGTTCTTGGCGATGGCGGCGGCCTGTATGCCCTCGCGGTTGTGTTTCGGCGGGATCGGAACGAAGTCGATAGGATGGCCGATCATCATCTGGTATCGCGGCTCGCTGATCCAGGTCACCCCGGCGTCGACCTTGCCCTGCATGATCCAGAGCGGCGTCTGCCGATGATGAATTTCGGTCAGGAATGCGTCGCCCTTTTTCACCTTGGTATCGTAGATTTCCCGGACCAGATCCTCACCGCCCGCCTGCCGGAGAGCGGCTCTGATCTGCTCGGAAATGCCCTCGGTTTCCGGATCGGGATTGGCGAGCCGCACACCCGGCTTGCCGAGATCTTCCAGCGAACGGATGTCCTTGAGATTGCCTTTTTTCACCATGATGGCGAGGCGATTCTTAATGAAACGCACCGGCGGACCTTGCAAGACGCCCTGTTCGATCAGTTCGGCGATCCGTTTTTCTCCGGCCTGGACCACGTCGGGCTGGATCGACAGGGTAAGATTGCCCACGGTAATCGTGTTGTGGTCTTGAAGTTGTTTCACGATGACGCCCGGCGGAAGCGTTTCGTAGAAGATTCGTCCCCGGAGTTCGGGCTTTTGCCGCTCGAATGCGTCGACCAGTTCTTCCAGGGCGAAAAAGTAGTTGCCGCCGGCAAATACGACGAACTCGGCCGCAGCCGGATTGCCGTGGAAATCCGGCATGTTGTCGACTTCCGGCACCGTGAACACGACACCGGGATGGGCAGCGGGAGGCGTTTCTCCTTGCCAAGGCGGGAAGACGGCGGGCAATGCGGCGGTGGCCGAAGTATCCGCGCTCATGATCGACTCCGCGAACAGAAAGGCCGAAACGGCCAGCCAGAGGTGTTTCCACACGTCGGCTACTCCATCGGTTAAGAGGACGGCATGCTTCTTCAATCCGGAATCAGGGCGTACCCGTCCATCTGATACAGCGGGAGTACGGACAGAGCCGAAAGCGCCACCGTGATGTCCGGATTGACGTCGGCCGGCTCGAATTCCTTTTCCGCCAGAGCTTGCCCGCAGACGTAAAGCGTAACGCCGGCTTTCTTCAGCGCCTGGATCAGTTCCGTGTTGGGGTTTCCGTTGCCGAACCGGTTGCGGTAGCGTTCGTCCTTCAGAATCGCCGGGGTCGCCGAGCCGTGCACCACCAGAACCAGCTTCAGGCGTTCGATTGGCACTCCGGCCAGGGCGAAGGTGTTGATCAGCCGGGCCACGTGATCCAGCCCTTCGTTCGGCTTTTCGGGCGTCTCGGCACCTTGGGTGATGTCGAACAGCACCTTGTAAGTCCGATCCGGCGAAGGCCGCGCCGCCGCATCCGGATACGGCCGAACCTTGCCGTAGCCCCGAATGGCGGGGTATTCCCATCCGGACTTGGATTCCGCCGAAGCCTGGTCCATCGAGCTGCCGATTAGCAGACCCGCCAAAACGAAGGTCGTCCTTTTGGACATGCCGGTCTCCTTTTCGGGAACGGTAAAGAAGCGGAGCTCAGATCTCGACCGCCCGAGACACGGTGTCGGCATCGCGGGCGGCCTGACCTCCCGCAATCGACTCGAAGTCGCCTCGGAGTGCCTTCAGTGCGTATTTTTCCCGGTCGATCTCGCGCCGTGTGCGGATGCCGAGCCGACGGAACACGGAAACCGGCGGACACCAGCCTTGCAGCGCGTGTTGAAGGAGGAAGCCGGCGACGCCGGTCGAAAGCCATAGCCAACGGCGGCTGTGTATTTGGGACAAGGCCAAGCCGGCGAGAGAAAAACTGGCGGCATTGGCTTCCAATACCCTCTCGATGTCCCACTCCCGGTCCAGCGCATCGATGCGGCGCGTCAGGGTTTCCCGGCTCGTACCGGCGTACTGGCTAATAGTCGCGCGAATTTCGTCGTCGATGCGCGCGTTGATGTCCGGGGGCGTATGCCGTCGGACCCGATCGGTTTCATAAGGCTGAATTGCAGTCATCTTCGATCTCCTCGGATGTTTTTCGCTCCGGGATCGCTTAGCACCCATCACCACAGTCTGTGTGGTCCTCCCGTGCGGGTGGCGGGATCTCGGATCAGTCTGGCCTCAGAATTTGGTCGAGGTTACGCCCTCGAAGTAAAGGGTATCTTCGTACGCGGTGACGCACGCTTGGCATCCGCATTGCCCCAAGCAGGGGTCCGGGCATTCCGGAACGCATGTGCAGACTTCCCAAAAGCTCTGATCGTTGGTAAAGGGCCCCTTGTAAATGCCATCCGGCCGATAGCGTTTCCTTCCTTCTTGGGTGGGTATCTTCATGAGTTTCTCCCATATCAATCGTAGCCGCCGAGGTGGATTCAAACGATAGAATTTGCACAAACGGGTTTTCTGCCCGTTCCCTCGGGGAATGGTTAGGGCGAGGGTGAAAGCGCGCACGCTATTTTGCTGCTCTGAGGTGATCGATGGCCTCTTGGGCCGCTTGCCGCGCCATCTCGGCTTGATCCGCGTCGCTATGCTCGATGGCGCTATCCAGGCTTTTCAATGCCGCCGTCAAATGCTCGTCGAACGTGGACTGGGTCAATGCGGCCTCCACGTACGTCTTGGCGAGTTTTGCGTGCTCGCCCACGCCTTTGGCGTCGCCCTTCTCACCGGCGAGTACCGCGGCTTCGGAGTGTTTCCAGGCTTCCTTGATGTGCCGCTCCTTCGTGAACACGCGCCCCTTTTCGTCTTTTCCGGCAATCCCGGCTTGAGCGTGCTGTATGGCTTCTTCGGCTATCGCGGCGTTGAGGTTGAGTCCGAATAATGACACTAGGAGACCGATAAGCATCTTGCTGCGCATGTGGCTCCTCCTTTGAGCCCTATCGGCTCGAAAAAAAAGCTCAAATTTAACAATTAGTAAGTCGGAAGACTCTTACAGTTGCTAAGGAGTTTTACGAACAGATGCTTCGCGGATCGGATATGCGACAATCATCCCGGCGCGGGTTGGGAGAATTTTGATGATCGATGAGGCGCGGAGATTGACGAGCCAGGGAAGGGAAAGGTTCTGCTATTCTGCCCTACGAGCTGTGCTCTGGTCGAAGCGAAAACAAATCAGACCGAGTTAAAGCGCTAGCCGGCCAAACCATCCGGAGCTATTCGCGTTGTCGGCATAATTCGGCGTGATCGCGTGCAATGCGGGCGCCCGCTGGCCATGGGCCGATAAGAGGTCCAGAATCGCCGTACGGGATCACGGCTTCGGATCTTAGCTCTGCAAATTGAATATCCTGCCACAGGAGACATTATGAATCGTAAAGTTGGGGGTGATAGGCCGGCACGGCCGAACGGTCGTATTCTGGCCATTGTGTGCTGCCTTCCTCTCGCGGCGTGCTCCCTCATCACAGTGCACACGCCCGGGGGCAATACACGCACGATGAACCAGCGCGAGTTCGCGGAATACGTCGAGCACGTTTTTCGCTATCACAACCAAGTCGTCAACGAACTCATCGAACTTTCGGGCACAAGCGACGATATCGATGATGAGGACGCCGCCGAGCTCGCGAAAGAAGAGGCTCATATGCTTCAAGTCTGTGCATCTCTCAACGACGTCGTTTCCGAGTCCATGACCGGGCAGGACACCGATTTTCAGGCCAAAATGCGGCTTGTCGACGCGGTTCCCGAATGCGAGGCGGCAACCCGCAAAGTGGAAGACCTGTTGCCTTAAGAGAGGGAAAGGTCAGGTCTCTCCCGATGCGAGCCAACGGGCGCAGTCGGCGCCCAATTCCGCGACGGCGCGGGACTCATACTCGTTCACATCGTCCGCCGTGAGAGTATCCGTCCAGCGGCCGTTCGTTCCCTTGTTGATGAAAACCCGAGCGCCTCCGTCCCAGAAGACGCCTCCCAGCGGAGCGCTTTTCGGCGCATTCTGCTTCATCCAGTCGAAGGAGCAATGCTCGACGATGGCTCCCCAGTTCGATTCGTCTACGGAGATGTCGAGGAAGGCGGCGATGCGGCGTATCTGGCCCGGCAGATCCCGTTTCAAATCGGCGAAATGGACCAGCATGACGTTGGGCATATTCCTGATGCTCCACCAGCTGCGGACGTTTTCCCAGAACGGCCAGAAAGGATAGCCGTCCCGATCCATCCAGTCGCGCCAATATTGCCGGACATCGCTGGTCGGCGGCTCGATCGGAGGACCCACGCGTCCGGGCGTGTCGTTCAAGGCTTCGTACCAGGCCCGATTGGCATTCGCGTGGTGGTTGTACAGACTCCAGACCACGTCCCGCCCGTCGCGTCCGATGTAGATGTACTTGGCGCGAGGCGAGAATACGAGGGCGTCTACCGGCAAGTGTGTCTTGAGGAAACGCCTATGGGTCTGCGCCTCCACGACCGGCAGCTTTTCCGCTTTAGGCGGTACGCGCAGATCGAGCCACGGCGACATGGTCGCGACCTCGATACCCGGATCGCCGCCGAAGAGCAGTTGGCCAACGATCTGCTGCATCCAGGTCGTACCGGATTTCCCGTAAGTCGCGACGACGATGTCGTCATCCCGAAATGCAAAGTCATTCCAGATCGTGGAATCGAAATGATGATTGTGGATCTCGCGAGCTTTTTTCGGCCATTCAACCGTCTGCGCCATGCGTTCATGTCTCCGGGGTGATTTTGGTTCTTCGAGAAGCGACTTTCCGATCTATTATTCAGGCCCGTAAATACCCTCCTGGTATTTCGGGCCGCCGCCCAGGCCCGGTACACGCCCGGCCTGGGCTCACGCGGCTTGTCGCCGCGCCGGGGCATCCCTGCCCCGGATTAACCCGGCCTATATTTATAGGCCGGGTTAATAGGCGAAGTCGGGTTCAGCGCCAACGACGTATTTTCCTAAGGTAAGCCTAATGACGATCGCTGAGCAACTCGTGCGTGTCGATTCTCACCGAATCAAGGCGGCGACGCACGATGCAAAACCTTTCGCCTCTTCGGGCAGTTCGGCGCGTTCGGCCGGGAGAGTGGGATCGGAAAGCGTAAACGACCCGGCCATCTTCGGGCTGGCGCCGGTTGTGTCTACGCTTCCCGCGATGTTGAAGGAATAGGACTTCCCGGCCGGCAGAAAGCCGATACATCCTTCGATAGTGTTTCCGGTACCCGCACTGTGGACTATGGCGAATGAGCTCAGGAGAGCGAGACTTCCAACGATTCCGATCGTGATCAAGATAAGATTTTTCATATTTCTTCTTCTTTTTTGATGACTCGCGAGGCGGTCACCGAGCCGCGTCAGCGGCCCGGTGGACGACCAAGTTAGGGGTGGTATCCATCCGACAGTGTCTTCAGAAAAGCGACGATCGCATCCTCCTGATCGTCGGTCAGATGAAGATTGCCCAATTCGTCGGTGTTTACATTCACGGGAACTTCCGGTGCCGGCCAGCAGTCTTGAGCCAGCGCATCCGCTTCCGTCGTGAACGGATTGAGACAAGTCGGTTTGGCATCCCGAGTGTTGTAGAAATGAACGATCCCTTTCAAGCTCTTGAAATACCCGTTATGTGCAAAAGCCTTGACGAAACCCTCATACGGCCGCTTGTCGACGTTGCGCAGCGTGGGCACCTTTTGTTTGCCCAGGTTGGCCGGTGCAAATTGCTGATAATCCGAGCGGTTCGCCAGGAATTCGCCGAGACCGAGGTCGATCCAGCCAAAACCCGCGGCGTTGAACTCGGACTGGGTATAGAAGGGGTTGTCGGGATTGCGGGGCACGCCGATGTTGTCATAAGTGAAGTCGGTGAACAGCGGCGGCTGGCCGTTGGGACCCGGATCCACGACATGGCAGTTCACGCATTTTCCTTTGCCTTTAAATAGGTTAAGCCCTTTCTTCTCTTGCTTGGTCAGTTTGACCACGCCTTTTAGATAATAGTCGTATTTCGAGGTAAAGGCGTTCGACTCGGGCGAGGCCTCGAAGTCGGCGACGGAGCGCGCGATGCGGTCGAAAGCGGCGTCCACGTTGTCCGGATCGCAGGCATCCGATCCCCAGACTTGCTTGAAAAGGCTCGCGTAGGAGCTGCCGCAAACTCTCGAAACGACATCGGCCGGCGCGGCCAGGGCTTGCTCCAAGGGATTGAGGAAAGGGCCTTGTGCCTGGTCCGCGGCCGGGTTGCCCAGTTTTTCGCCAGTGGCGCGGCCGTCCCAGAAGTTGCCGCCGATGAATAATGCGTCCTTCTTTTCGATTACATAATGCAAGACCGGGCTGGGGGACGCATAGGCCGAACTGGGCGGTTTGCGGTTGCCGAATCGGCCGCTTATGGAACCCTCATACACCGTCCCGGCTGCGTTGAGCGCGGAGTCGGGGCCGGTCCAGCCCGCCTCGGGCGCGTGGCAGGCAGCGCAGGCCTGGTTGCCGTTGACCGATAGATTTTCGTCGAAGAATATGGACTTTCCCAACTCCTCGGATGGCGTCAATGCCTGCGTCACAACGGGCTCTGCCATCAGGCACAGGCTTAGCGCGTAAATGGTGACCGTCTTCTTGCTCATGTAATCTCTCCTCCTGTTTGAGATCATCCGACTACGTTGTACGTCAGCCGAATCCAAAATGTGACAGACGCTCAAGCGTCGGCCGATTTGTCCCTCTCCAATACCGCTTACCTCTATCGAGCATCGCACCGATTTGGCCCTTCACCGGTCTGCCGGCCACACTCGACAGCCGGTCTCGGGCCGATACGTCAAACCGCCGGCACTTGTCGGGTCACTTGGGCGTAGGTCAACTCGACGGAGCTAGAAAAAACGAGCTGAACGGCTGGTCCGGAATTGCAGCTCGAACAAGCTGGGAACGCCGCAATGAAAGCGAAATTTTCCGGTGCGATACCGCGCTAGGAAACGCCCAAAGAGCATGACGGTCAAGTCGGTGAAATACGGAAAACCTTGTAGGACTAGGCTTACACGCCAAACCCCCTCAAGTGAAGCCGGCTGGACGGGGAAATCTTTCCTGACATGACCCGGCGGGAGACATGGCGGTGGATCGGCAAGGGATTGCCGACCCACCGCTTATTTTCGCCTACATATTGAAGCGCGGCGATTGCCCAATCCACTCTGCCAGGCGTTAGGTAAGCTCTGAACAAGTGGATTCCGTTCATGCCCTTCGACAGGCTCAGGAGAGCGTTCGACAAGCCTGTCCTGAGCCTGTCGAAGGACTTAATCAGAGCTTCCTTAGTGAAAAATGCCCACTAAAGACACGATTGCGATGGGAAAGGCAGACGTGCCGCAGGCGATCACTCGTCGCCAAAAATTGGTCGTTTTGGTGACGAGGGCGCCCCAAAGGTTTTGGTAAAAAGGGCGGCGCGACCGCGTGGAAGCCTAAGTACATTCAGGGAAGTCTTGCGGCATACGCACCACTGCAGGAGAAATCCGCCAATCGAACTAATTTGTCGAGATTCCGCAAAAGTGTATGGAATGTACTTAGAGCGTTTTTCATCCCGGTGTACGGCTTCGTGTCGGGAGGGAAGAACGTAGGTCGGCAATCCCTTGCCGACTTATCGGCTCGGCAAAGGGTTTTGTCGGCAAGGGATTGCCGACCTACCTGTCGGGCGCTCTGACACCCAATCGGAAAATGCTCTAATGGTTCGGCGGCGTCTGGGCTAATGCCGCGATTTCCCGTTTCGCCCGCTCGACGCCGTCGGGGTCTGCGTTCAGCGCGACGATCCGCTGCCAGTAGTCCGTCGCGGCTTGCGGGTTGTTCCGCAGGGCTTCGATGCGGGCCGCCGTCTCGAAAAAGGCGGATCGGGCCGACGGCGGGTAGGCATCCGGTCTCGCCTCGATCTGTTTTTCCAGGCGTGCCCGGGTATCGAGGGCACGTTGCATGGAACCGTACATGTCGACCTCGGCGTCCGTATTCATCTGCACGAGCAGCACCGTGAAGTCGTCAGGCGCCTTTTGGGCGGCTTCGTCGAGGTCCTTCAGACAATCCCACACCAAATAGAGTTTTTCCATGCCGAGCAGCCAAGGTCCGGTTCGGCCGGCGATCTTGCACTCGTTAGCCGCGAACCAGGCTTTCGCCGTCATATCGTCCGGATTTTCCTTGACGAGTTCCCGGAGCAGCGCGTCGGCCTCGTCGATCCGATTGTGCATGAAGTCCAGGCGCGCCAGTTCCAGTCGACTGTCGTAGTCGATCTGATGCTCGATCGCCCGGCGCAGCTCGATATCCGCCGAGGACCACGGCGTCTCCGGAAATTCCTTTCCGCAGCCGCCGATGAAGGCGGCCGCCGCCACGGCAAGCACTGTCTTTTTTTTCATCGTGAACACCTTCAGGTAGTTATCGAAATCAAAGGTAAAGGGCGAACCCGGAATACACGACGAAACCGAAGGGGATATCTTGGGTTTCCGATCCGGATGCGCCGCCGTAGTATTGGCCGCCCATGAGAATGGCCGCCCGGTCGAGTATCGGGTAACGCAATAATCCGCCGAGCAACACGCCCTGATCCTCGATTCCGTAACGGAGGAAGGCGCGGGCGTCCAGGTCGCCGATCAAATGGCTGTCGGAGATGCGGGCGAACAGATAGTGGCGCTGCATGCGGCCGAGCAGCGTGTTCGCCGTGCCCAGGAATCCGCCGGCCGCAGGCCCCAGGGGGGAGTCGAGCAGCGGCGTGCTCGATCCGGCGGCGTCTTCCAACCGGTCGAACTCCCCTTCGCTATAGCCTTCGCCGTTGTACAGATATTCCACGATAACGTTGACCAGGCTTTCGGTCGTGTACTGTCCGCCCAGTAGGAATTGCGGCCGCCATTCGCGTCGGTCGTCGCGGTCGAATACATAAAAACTCTCGGTTCCGCCGGGCAGGTCGATGCGTCGCGGCAGCGCCGTCCGGCGGCGGTCGCGCACGCTGAATTCGCCGTGCAGTTCGAGCTTGTCGCCGATCGCGGCCGAATAAGATCCGCCCACGAAATTCATGTCTCCGATACGGGCATAGGTGAGCGCCGCGTCGCTGCTGGTGAACTGCTTGCGCAGGCGCAGGGCGTAGGCCCACTCGTAGCGGTTATCCGGTCCGTAGACTTTTTCCCGAGACTTATGGTTGAGCGTGTAGGCGCTGGCGCCCCAGCCGTCCTCCCCGGTCCAGTCGAGGCTGGCGTAGACCTCGCCGTTCCGCTTGTACGAGAAAACCCGGTCTTCGAAATTCAGCTCCTGGTCCTGGAACGGATTGCTGGGGTTCCAGATGTAGCCGGGACCCCACTTGAAAATGTCGACGCCCCCGCTGAGCACCACGTTGTCGGAAACGTTCCAGTCGAGCGCCGCCGACTGCGTGTAGAAGTCCGCATCCCCATCCGTGCTGCGTATCCGTTCCTGTCCCCAGAAATCGCCCCTGAGCGTGAAGGGGCCAGAGCCGTAAATGGGCGACAGGCGCAGCCCCAGGATGCCCGTGTGTGCCGGGAAATCCAGAATCCGCCCGTCCGGGTTGAAGGGCGTGTCGGCACGGGGCGGCGCATACTGCCACGCGGCCTCGGCCTGTCCGCGAACACCCACACCGCCCAGGTCGAAGGCCGAGGCCGAGGGGCTGCATGAGGCTGCCGTCAGCATGAGAGCGATTGCGCCGTGGCGGGTCGATTTCATCTCAGCCTGCTGAGCGCCGACACGGTGAACCGGGAAACCGGGAGTTCGGTGACCTTGAACTGCGAATATTCCATGATGGTCTTCTTGCCCGCGCTCAAGGGGTTCTGGATCTCGATGGTGACCAATTGCTCCTTGCCGCCCAAGTCGGGAAGCTTCTCATAGCGCGTATAGCGCGCCGTTTTGAGCAGCTTTCCGGTAGCCGCGAAAAACTCCGCCTGGTAGGGCATGAAGTTCTTCTCCTGTATCCAGAGGTGCAGTTTGTCGTAGGTCGCGAGACTGTCGGGCTTGGCCTTCAGTTCGAGGACGTGGCAGGGGATGTCGTCCACGGTTTCGCGCCTCAGGTAGGTCGGATCGTAGTCGCCGGAAAAATCGGTACTGGCGACGTCGCCGTTGGAGGCTTCGCCCAGCAGCCGCTGCTGTGGCGTGATGCGAATCGGCTTGCTGCTCAAGGGCGAGTGGAACCAGAGATTGCTCTGATCCATCAGGAGCGCTTTGCCCCGCTCGCTGACCGGATCGGCGTAGATGATCAGCGAGGTGTGGGCATTCAGGATCTCGGCCTTGAGCAGAAAGATCTTTTCGGCCTCGTCGGGCTCGATGCTGCGCAGCTTGAGTTCGAAAGCAAACGACTTGCCTTTGAAATTGCGGTATTCGTCGGCTTTCCGAAGCAATTCGACCGCCGACGGGGTGTTGCTCTTAGGCATGTCTTCGGCCGCCACGGAAGCGGACAAGGCCAGCAGCAGAGCGCCGGTCACGAAGGATAAAACGGATTTCATGGGTGCTTCCTCACGAATGGGTAGTGATCAAACGTATCTCAGAGCATCGACGATGGATTTCCGAGCCGCCTGCATGGCCGGCACCAGGGTGGCGAACAGGGCGATCAGGGCGACCGCGCCGACCGAACCGGCCCAGATCCAGGGAACGTACGCGATGCGGAGCGGATAGCCCTTGGATGATCCGGGAGGCGGCGGCATCATGATCTCGAGGGCATTCAGCGAATAGGTCAGGGCGATGCCTGCGAGGACGCCGAGTACGGCGCCGAGGACGGCCAGCATCAGGCCTTCGGTCAGGAACTGCCGGACGATGCCGCCGCGATGGGTGCCCATGGCGCGCAGCGTGCCGATCTCGGCGGTGCGCTCCATGACCGTGACGATCATGGTGTTGGCCACGCCGAACACCACGACCACATAAATCACCAGATTGATGAACAGGAAAAAGCCGTCGTATAGATCGACCACCTTCTGGTAGAAGGTGGCCAGCTTATGCCATTCGATCCATTCGATGCCGAGGTCTTGCGCCCGGCTGCGGTCGGCCACGTCCGCCACCACCGCGTCCAAGGCCATGGTCTCGTCCAATAGCGCCACGACGGTGTCGACCGACTGGGTATTGAGAAGTTGCTGCGCGTGCGGGAGCGTCATCATCATGGCGGCATCGTCGTATTCCTTGGCGAAGCTTTGGAAGATGCCCTGGACCGTCACGTCGACCGCATTCATCACTCCGTTGACGGTGGACGCGAGTAGCGAGAGCTGGTCGCCGACCTTGACGTTGAGCGCCTGAGCCAGACCTTCCCCGAGCAATACGCCCTCGGGTTCCTCCTCGTCCAGATCGGTGCCGTCGATGATCGTCAGCGCCGAGTTGATCAGCGTTTCCGTCTCCGGGTCGACGCCGCGCACGATGGACGCCTGGCTATTCTTTTCGTTACCCAGGAGCGCGGTAAACTCGAGCCTGCGCGAAGTCATTTGTACGTGGGGGTTGCTCTCCAGGAGCGCCTTGACCCGTTCGGCCTGCTCCAGCGGCATGCGGTAGCGGTCGGGGTCTTGCCTATGGTTCGCTTCGTAGCCCGCGCGGTGGATTTGGAGATGCCCGTACTGGCTGCGAATCACGGATTCCCGAAGGCCAATATAATTGGCCTCGACGAAACCGCCGAACAGGATGATGCCGGTGACGCCCGAGAGAATCGTCAGTAGGGCGAACAGCGAACGACGCTTGTGGCGGAGAATGTTGCGCCAGGCAACCTTGATCAGAAACATGCCGCCGTCCTCCCCTGAGTTCCCGCCGTCGCGTCGTTCTCGATCTTGCCGTCCCGCAGCAGGATGCAGCGTTCGGCATTTTCCAGAAGTTCCCGGTTATGGGTGCAGATGATCACCGTCGAGCCCTGCTCGCGAGAGAGGTCCAGCATGAGCTGTATGATCGCTTCGCCGGTAGTGGAATCCAGATTGGCCGTCGGCTCGTCCGCGATGAGAAGGCGCGGATGATGGACCAGCGCGCGGGCGATGGCGACCCGCTGTCGCTGCCCGCCGGAAAGCTCGTTCGGATAGTGTTTGGCGTGTCCGAGCAGCCCCACGGCCTCGAGCATGCCTTCGACCCGGCTGCGGCGTTTCTTGGCGCTTTTCTCGCCGTTCAGGAGCAAGGGATATTCCACGTTCTCGAATACCGTCAGCACCGGCAGCAGATTGAAATTCTGAAAAACGAAGCCGATGTAGCGCGCGCGGAAGTCGGCTAGCGCCCGATCGTCGGCGGAGGCGACATCGCGTCCCGCGACGACGATACGTCCCTGATCGAAGCGGTCGAGACAGCCGATGATGTGGAGCAGCGTCGATTTTCCGCTGCCCGAGGGGCCGCCCAGGAACAAGCGCTCGCCTTCGTTCACGGCGAGGGAAACGCCGCGGAGCGCATGCACCTGGCTCTCGCCGAGCCAGTAGGTCTTGTGCAATTCGCTTATTTGAATGAAGCCCATAGGTTTTTCGTTCTCGTGTGATTCGCTCGTGGTCTTTGAAACTCGCGGCATTCCCGTGTCTAGATGATCAAACCGTCATCCACCCGCAGCACTTGCCCGGTCATCCAATGGCCGCCGCGAGCGAGATGCAGGATGTTGGCGGCGAGATGGCCCGGATTGCCATGCCTGGCAAGCCCCATCACCTTGAACAACATCTGTTCGTGGACCGTGAGCTGGACGCCGGTGTCGATGCCCTCGATGAAGCCATGACAGAGGACGTTGACGGCGATCCGGTAGCGGCCGAGTTCCTTGGCCAGACATTTGCTCATGCCGATCAGCGCGCCGCCCGCGGCGGACCCGGCCAGGAAGCCTTCGCGCCCGCTGCTGGCGGCGTCGTCGCAGATCACGATCACGTTGCCTTCGACGCCGTCTTTGGCCATTCTCGGCGCGAGCGCCCGTACCGCGAGGAACAGCCGCTGGCTCGCAGTTATCGTTTCCGTCAACACGCGATCGGGATCGGGCTCGGCCGAGGCTTGGCGCATGCGGTCGAGAAAGACCAGCGCATCGATTCCGCCGAGCGCTGCGTGCGCCGCTTCGGCCGATCGTTCCAGACGTTCCGTCGCCGATTCGGCATTCGTCGCGTCCGATTCCTCGGAGTGGTGGACCGTGGCGCCTTGCGCGGCCAGCATGTCGGCGAGTGCGCCGGCGTAGGTTTCGCGCCCCAGGAGCCAGATACGGGGATGGCTTACCATGTGACCAGCCCCCCCGTGACGTTCAAGACCGTTCCGGTGATGAAGCCGGCTTCGGCCGAGGCAAGGAACAGGGCGGCACCGACCAGATCATTAGGGGTGCAGCTGCGCTTGATCGGCGTGCTGCCCATGATCGCGGCGCGCACCTGGGGTTTCATGACATCGGCGATGCCGCCGTCGAGGACCTGCGGCGCGATGCAGTTGGCGGTCCAGCCGCGGCCGGCGATTTCCCGCGCCAGTCCCTTGGTGTAGGCGATGACCGCGCCTTTCGCCGCCCCGTACAGCGAACGCATGGGTTGTCCCACCAGGCCGGTGATCGAGGTGATGTTGATGATGCGGCCGTAATCTCCGGCGGCGCATCTGCGCCGCATTGCCTCGCACAGGTAGACGACCGGCGCCAGGTTGCCCCGCAGCATGAGGTCCGCATCGCGTTCGGTCAGCATCATGATCGAATCGTCGCGCGCCGTGCCGATGCAATTGATCAGGACGTCCACGCCGCCCAGCCGATCGAACGCGCGATCGAACAGGTTTTCCGCCGCTTCGCGGTCGGTCAGGTCGGCCTGCGCCGGAAAGGCGCGGGACTGTCCCCGCTCCGCGTTGATACGCTCGGCCAAGCGCTCGGCGGGGCCGCTGCTCCGATGGTAATGCAGGCAGACCCGCGCGCCCGCGTCGGCGACGGCTGCGGCGATCGCGGCACCGATGGCGCCGCTGGCGCCGGCGATCAGCACGCGGCGCCCGGCGAGCGATGCCGGGCCCGATGCGGTGACGGAGCCGCCCGTCGCTCGATTGGTGTCTGTATTCGGCATGATGAGTCGATGTCCTTCCGATGCGTAAGCTTTAGCGGTTTTCGGCGAGGATTTTCTCCGCCTCGGCGAGCTTGCCGCGGGCGTCCGCCAGGTGCTCCGCCGGGCACTCACGGGATTCGCACAGCGCGAGATAATGTTTGAAGTCGACCACGGCGAACGAGGTTCGCTTCAGGAAGACCGGCAGCTCCATGCTGTTGTAGGCGCGGGTCAGGCGTACAACCAGATTGTCGGGATCCTTCTGCACGGCCTTGTCGAGCAGGCGCGTACCGGATTTGACGAAAAAGGTCTGCTTGCCCGGATCGGTTTCGAACAGGGCCTTCATGGTGATCACGCTGCCCAGCCAGCCGGCCACCTCCTGATCCTCCGGGTGCAGCTTCTGAGCCTTCTTCAGATACTGCTCCGCAGTCTCGACCCGCTGCTTGTCGGGTGCGGTGCGGCTGATCTGATGCAGGATGATGCCTGCGGATTTCAATGCCTCGAAATCGTCCGGGTTTTGGCGCAGGGCGGTTTCATATTTCGCCAGCGCGTCTTTAGCCTCGGCGCCCTTGAGGTAGATTACGTCGGCCGCGAAGCCGTGGGCGCTGATGGATGCGAGCACAAGTACGGAAAGCAGTCGTTTCACTGACATCATGGTTCACTCTCTTCTGGATGGTTGAACGGGATACGGCGATAGAAACCGGCTAGATTTCTTCCAAGACAATTCGGGCATCGCTGCTGGCCTCCATGCCCGTCCATACGGCGGAATAAAGTCCCGCGATGCCGAACGAGTCGCTGTGCGCGAAGACGACGTTGCCGAACGGCTGCTTGGCGGCATTCAGGACTTCGTCCATGCCGGGCGTACACCCGACCATCGGGTGTCCCCAGCGGTGGAGCCGAACCGTCTCGATGGCGCCGCGGCTTCGGGGCAGGATGGCATTGAGATCGCCGACGATGCGCGCCGCGAGCTGCTTGGCCGAGCCGCCGAACAGTTCGATGCGGCCCGCGCTGCCGGGATACGGGACGTACACGGTCAAATGGCTCGATCCTTTCGGATCGCGATTGCTGCGAAGCCAGTCGGCGGCCACGATGAAACGGCTGAACCTCGAGGCGCTCGCGGTCTCGAAGGCGGGGGCGACCCGTCTCGACAGTTCCACCTGGGCGACCAGGTAAGCGTTGTAGCGAAACCGGTCGTAGACGTCCGGCCGCTCCTCGCGCAAACCCACCACGGCGTGCTTTGCGAACACCTTGGGGACGGCCATCACGGCGCAACGGGCCTCGATGGTTTGCAGCGAACCGTCGTCCGTGCATCCCGTCACCCAAACCTTGCCGTCCCGACGGTTCTCGACCCTGATCGCGGTGAATCCGGTCATCAAGGCGTTCGGACGGATCGCTTCGCAGCGCTCGCGCAGGATATCGGAGATGGCTCCATGTCCGCCGGGCAGGGTATAGGCGGGCGCCGGGAGATTCGAAAGCAGGTAGAGGGCGATCCAGGCGGAGACGTCCTCGCCGGTTTCGCCGAGACGGGAGCTCAGCATCAGTTTCAGGAAATGGTTCACGGCCTCCGGGTAGTCTTTGTCCGCGAGATACCGGCTCAGCGTGACGCGGTCGAGCTGGCGGATGTCCGCCCGATTGTCGGCGCGCGGAAAGAATATCCCGTCAATGGGGTGACGTAGCGCCGCCAGATCGTCGCGCACGCGGCGGAACCCCTCGCGCTCCCGCTTCGAGAAGGGCAGGTGGCGCCAGCCTTCTGCCAAGGGGTCTTCGACCAGGCGGCCGCGGACATGGTAGGCCAGTCTGGGACCCAGAACGGGCTCGAACGGCACGTCCAGTTCCCGGAAGAAATCAATGAAGGGGGCCACCGGGCCCTGGCTGACCAGCGCTCCCAAGGGGTAATGAATGCCGCCGCTTTGCCGGCGCCGCGAGTTGCCGCCGAGAGCGTCCTCCTTTTCGACCAGCAGGCAATCATACTCGCCGAGCCGATACAGTGCGGTCAGCCCCGAAATGCCGCCCCCCACAATGACGATATCCTTGCGCAGAGAAGGCTCGGGGACCTTGAAGGAAACGCCGTCCCGAACCTGATGCGTGACCCCGAAGTGGTCGACTTCGTCGAAGGCGTTCGGAAGCCTGACGAGGTTCGGCCGGCCTTTGGCGTCGACGCGGAAGGTCGCCCCGGCACCCAATCCGAGTCCCCCGAGGACGGCCAGTGCTTTCAATGCGGAACGACGGTTCATGACGAAAACTCGACCACAAGGTCCGCTTTGGCGACCAGGACGCCGTCCTGATTGACGAAGCGGCAGGCGACTTCAGTCGGCAGGCGATCGCTTCCGGTAGGCACGCATTCCACCTGAACGGTCTGGGACGGCAGCACCGGTGCGGGAAACTTTTGCCGCACGATGCGGCGTATGCGGCAAGGACGGCCGTAGGTCTCGGTCAGAGCCTTGCGGGCGAAGGCGAGCAGCAACACGCCCGGCAGTATGGGATTGCCGGGAAAGTGGCCCGTGAATACCGGTTGTTCGCCGGAGACGACATAGGATTTCGTAGTCATGGCTCAAGCTCCCGTGACCGTGAGCCTGCCGGCGGCGACGACGGCGTCGCCCTGAAGTGCCCGGAAGCCGCCCCGGCACAGCCCGCCGAAGCGGGCTTCGATGCGGACTTCGATACGGATGTCCCGTTCCGGATCGGCGGGTGCATTGAACTCCACTTGCTCGAATCCGAGGAGCAAATGGCGGGCGTCCTCGCGCGATTCAGGGCGATCCGCGCCGGTGGCGAGCACCACGCCCATGATCTGCGCGGCGCTTTCCAGCACCAGTTCGTCGGCGAGATCGCGCCCGGTCCAGTCGTTCCATAGGATCCGGTCCTCGGCCAAGGTGACGTGACCGGTCCCGGCCGCGCCCGGTGTCTCGATGTCGATGTAGTTCGGCATCAGGATGGGGTGACGGTGAGGCAGGAGGGATTCGATGTCGGAACGTTCGAGTCGCATGGCTCTGGGTCCTATGCCGCGCAGTCGCAGCCGACGACCACGGAGACGTGGCTGCCGCCGACGCCCGATCCGTGGTGCAGGAAGCGGGATACCCGCTCCCGTGCCGTGCTGTAGTTGAGAAGGGAGGCAATGCCTTCGTCGTAGTCCACGCCCTCGTTCATCGCCGGGACGACTCCGCGCTGGGCGCAAGCGATGCCCAAAGCCAGGCGCAGGACGCCGGAGGCGGCGAATTCGCCGGTATAAGCCTTGATCGCCGAAACTCTCGCCGAGGAGTCGCCGAGCGCCTGCCGCCAGACCTCCGCGTCCGAGCGATCCAGGTTTTTGCCGCCGTTGGCGGGGCTGGATACCCAGTCCATATCGGCGAGTTCGCACCCGGCTCGAGTCAGCGCCTGATCGATCGCCGCGACGGCCCCATCGGAATCGTGGCGGAACGCGTCCTTGGCCGACGATCGCAGGCCGATGCCTTCGATGGTTCCGAGAATCTTCGCCCCGCGCTCCAGCGCGGCTCGTTCGGTCTCCAACAGCAGGGCTGCCGCGCCCTCGCCCAGGGCGAAGCCGGAACGGCGGCGGGCGAACGGGTAGGAATCCTTGTCGCCGGCCAGGCCCAAATCGTGGAAGGCTTCCACCAGCGCCGGGCTGAGCTCGTCGGCGCCCACCACCAGGATGCGTTCGGCGAGTCCCTGGCGGAGCATCATGGACGCGTACAGGAGCGCGTATTCGCCGCTGACGTCGACGCCGGTGACGGTGGAGTTGGGACCGGCCACGCCGAGCTCGATCGCGGCGAGGCCGGCGCTGGCGTTGTACACCGTGGTCGGGAAATGGGCGGGGCTCAGGGTCTTGATGCCGTCGCGCAGGAACTTCTTCTGATGCTCCACGACGCTGTTGAGGCCGGAAAAACCGGTTCCGACCAGGAGACCGCAGTCCCGGCGCAGGTCCGACGGCAGCTCCGCGTTAGCTAGCGCCTGGCAGCCGGCCGCGATGGTGTAGCAATTGATCGGGTCCATCCGCCGCGCCTTCTTCGGGTTCAGGTAATCGGCGACATCGAATCCCTGAACGGCGCCGAGGCGGCGTTCGGGCCCGAAGCGGTCGGTCTCCGCGAGTCCGGTCTTCCGCTCGGCCGTAGCCCGGACGGCTGTATCGACGTCGGAGCCCAAGGGACTCACGATACCGATGCCGGTAATGACGATCTGATCAGTCATGACGAATAACTCCGTTAAAAAGGTGTTAGGTTGCCGCGCCGGGGATCGAACCATTCGCCGTGGCCGGGCACGACGAAGTCGGCCTCGGCGACACGGCGGCGGGAGGCCAGGAGCCGTTCCCGATCGTGGACGATCAGATGATGGTCGATGCCCGTGGCGAGAAAGTCGTCCAAGGACAGCACCGCATCGCCGGCGATCATGCAGGCGCCCTGTTCGGTGTCCACCCAGAGGCCCATCTGGCCGGGGCAATGACCGGCCAGGTCCACCGTGGCGACGTGCGGCGAGAGCTGCTCGCCGGGGTCGCAGAGATGGAATTCGCATGCACGGTCGGACGATTCGAAGTCGTAGCGCGAATCCGTGGCGAGACGCAGGAATTCGCGCAGAAACACCGGCGCGATGAGCTCATGGCTCTCCTTGAGGAAGGCCTTGTAAGCTGCGCGGTCTTCCCGGTAGCGCATCAATTCGCACACGAATCGATATTCCTGTCGGGGGACATGAATCCGCCATCCCCGGCACTCGGGGGCCAACGCTTTGTAATGGTCGAAATGCAGGTGCGTGAAATAGGCGTCGGTGATGCCGTCCAGACCGAAGCCGACCACGCCGCGCAAGACCGCGTCGAGTTCCGCCGCCGTGGCGAAGTCGCCGTCGTCCACCAGGAAGCGCCGCGGCCCGTCGACGACCAGGGTCGCACTGGCGCGAAGCGTCAACCGGGTGGGGCGGTTCAAGCGGTAGACCCGCGCGTTCTCAGACACTGAGACCTCCGTCCACGACGATCACCTGGCCGGTCATGTAGCTGTTTTCGGGCGACGCCAGAAAGCAAGCGACACGGGCGACTTCCTCCGGGGTTCCGGCGCGGCCCATGGGAACCGACTTGATCAGCGGCTCAAGCTGTTTCGGATTCATGCCGGCCAGCATGTCGGTGTCCACGAATCCGGGCGCCAGCGCATTGACGCTGATGCCGTAGCGGGCCAGTTCCTTGGAGAGCGAGCGGGTCATGGCGATGACGCCACCCTTGGAGGCGGCATAGTTGGCCTGCGCCGGCGTTCCGATCAGGCCGCTGATCGACACCACGTTGACGATACGCCCGAAGCGCCGCCGCATCATGTCCTTGACGACGGCGCGGGACACCAGAAAGGTGCCTTTCAGATTGGTGTCGACCACGTCGTCGAAGGCCGCCTCCGACATTATGGCGAGAAAACTGTCGCGCAGTATGCCGGCATTGTTGACCAGGACCTCGATCGGTCCGAGATCGCCGGTCACCGCCTCGACCATGGACTCCACCTCGGCGGCCGTCGCCACGTTCGCCGGATAGGCGCGGGCGGTTCCGCTGGCCTCGTGGATTTCCCGGCAGAGTTCTTCCGCCTTGTCGCGGTTGCTGGCGTAATTCACGGCCACTTTGCAGCCCGCCTCCGCGAGCGCTTTGGCGATGGCGCGGCCGATGCCGCGCGAGGCGCCGGTCACCAGCGCGACCTTGTCTTCGAATCCCATGATTTCACCCTTCATAGCGTCTGAAAATCAAAGAGGTGTTATTGCCGCCGAAGGCCAGGGAATTCGACATGGCGTATTCCATCGCGTGATTGCGGGCCCGATTCGGCACGTAGTCGAGATCGCATTCGGGGTCCGGCGTCTGGTAGTTGAGCGTCGGCGGGGCGAACTGGCCTTGCAGGCTCAGCACCGTCGCGGCGGCTTCGATGGCGCCGGCCGCCGACAGCGTGTGGCCGATCATCGGCTTGATCGTACTCATGCAAAGCCCGTCGGGTTTTTCGCCGAAGACGCGCTTGACCGCGGCGGTTTCCGACTTGTCGTTGAGCTGCGTGCCGGTGCCGTGGGCATTGATGTAGCGTATCTGTTCCGGCTGTACGCTCCCTTTCCGGAGCGCCATATCCATCGCGCGGGCCATGCCGTCCCCTTCGGGATGGGGGGCGGTGATGTGGTTGGCGTCCGAGGTCAGGCCGTAAGAAACGAACTCGGCAAGGATCGGCGCCTTGCGCCGCAAGGCGTAATCCATGTCCTCCAATACCAGTACTGCCGCCGCCTCGCCGAGGACGATACCGTCCCGGTTCAGATCGAACGGCCGACTCAGCGTCGGACTCAAGGCGCCGAGCGCGTTGAAACCGGACAGGGTCACGTAGGAGGCCGCCTCGACTCCGCCGGCGAGCATCACGTCGGCATAGCCCTCGCGGATGAAATCGGCGGCGTAGCCCAAGGCGGTGGCGCCGGACGAGCAGGCCGTCATGATGCTGCTGCGCGGCCCCTGGAAACCGAAATAGGCGGCCACCACATTGCCGGCGTTGTCCGGATTGGTGGTGAGCAACCGGGACGGGCGCCTCGGTTCATGCCGAATGGCGCGGGTCACGTAGGCTTCCGTGTCGGCGACCGCTCCGCCGCTCCCGAGAATAACGCCCGTTCCGGCGCGAACTACCGAATTGGCCGGGAGGCGCGCCGAATCCACGGCTTCCTGGGCGGCGGCCAGGGCATACAGATCGACCGACGAATAGTGCTTTCTCGCGCGGCTTCCGATACCCGCCGGGACCTCGAATCCCTCGATCTTGCCGAGCTGATTCGAGGCGAAGCCCTCGGTGTCGTGCCAGCGGTTCTCCTTCACCCCCGAGCGGCCGAGCCGGAGCGAGGCTTCGAACTGGCTGGCGTTATTGCCGATCGGGCTGACTATCCCTATGCCCGTGATAGCGATGCGTTTCATGGATACTCCCCTGCGGACTTAACCGGTAGCTTGTGGCGAGCTCAGGCTTTTGCCGCGATCAGCTGACCGATGTGGTCGGCCAGAGTGTTGAGGGTACGGAAGTGGGCTTGCACCTCCTCGTCCTGTTTCAGCTTCACGCCGAAGGTCTGTTCCACGCCGAGCACGATGTCGATCACGTCGATGGAGTCGATGTTCCATCCTTCCGGATCGAACAATCCGTCATCGTCGCCCGCATTGATCGCGGCGATATCCATGTTCAGGCGGTCAGCGAAGATGTTTTTCAGTTCGGTCTTGATTTGCTCGTTTTGCATGGCTTTTTTCCTCGTTTGGGGTTAAGAGTGTTAGAAGACAGTCAATGGGTCTCTTTTTCGAACGCGTTCAACAGCTTTCGAATCGGCGGAATCGCGCGGAGCCTTCTGATCACCCGATGCCACGGCACCGGCGCGATCATCCGCGTCAGAACGGAAGACTTGAAGGACAGGGTTCTCGGGATGATGGCGTGCTCGGGACACGACTGCGAACACAATCCGCAGCCGATGCATTCGGTCGAAATGGCCACTGAGTCCAGCCGAGCGGTTTGTCGGTCCCAGGACGGCACGATGGCCGGGCAATCGACCTTCAGGCATTCCCCGCACTGGGTGCAAAGATCGGTTTTGATCGTGTACCGGTAATTGGTCGGCCCTTTCCGCGGCAATCCCTGCACGCAGTCGCCTTTGACCACCATGACGGACAGGCGGTCGGACGCCAGGAAGGCATCCAGGGTGGATTCCAGCTGATCCACGTCCAAGGCATCGACGACGGCGAATTCGGGCACGCCCAGTGCGTGTAACAGGCGCTCCCAATCGTCACGCTTGAGCGGCCGATTGGTGAGCTGGAAGCCGGTCATGGCCGTTCCGGCATTGTCCAGGATTAGGATGGTTCCCGGTATCTTCGCCGTCACGGCGGTCAGTAGCGACGGGATGCCGGAATGAAAGAAGGTCGAATCCCCGATCACGGCGATGCAGGAGCGCGCCGCCTCCGGACCCATGGCGGCAAGGTAGCCCTGCAGGATGCCGAGGCTTGCCCCCATGCACAGATTCGCATGCAGCGCTCCATGGGGTTCCAGCGCACCCAAGGTGTAGCAGCCGATGTCGCCGACCACATAAAGATCGCGCTTGCCCAGCGTATAAAAGATCCCGCGATGAGAGCAGCCGGCGCAAAAACCGGGGGGGCGGGGCGGCAGCGGAAGTCCGGAGTGGCTTTCCGGCGTCGTAACCTGGTGCCGGATCGGGATGACTTTTCGCTTGTGGCCGATCCGTTCCTGCAGACGTTCCGCGATCTCCGGGATGTCCGGACTCTCGAGATGTTTAAGGGAAAATTCGCCGACCCCGTCGAAATGGGGACGCGCGGCGACGTTGACGCCCAGGGCGCGGATGCGCTGTTCCAGGAAGCGGCTCGATTCCTCGACCACCAGAATGCGGTCGCAGCGGGCGGCGAACTCCAGGATCGCTTCTTCATTCAAGGGGTAGCTCATGCCGGCCTTTAAAATCGGCGCCCGCCCCTCGAACAGTTCGCGGACGGCATGATAGGGAAAGCCCGTCACCACGATGCCGTAGGGATATTTTTCCAGGCGTTCGGCCGGCATCAGGGTTTGCATGAACCACCGGCTCCAGTGTCCGTTGGCCAAGCGGTCGATTCTCCGCACCAGATCCTTGTGCCGGGCCGGGACGAATGCCGGCAGCAACAGGTACTTCTCTATCGGGGCGGCGAAGCCCAGATTCGGGAGAACTTGGCGTCTCGCTCCCATCACCGTTCTGGATGTGCCGTAGCAGATCGGGGTCGTAACCCTCACCACGACGGGGACGTCGAACTGCTCGCTGATTTCGAAAGCGAGTCGCGGAAAGATCAGCGCCTCGTCGATATCGGAAGGTTCGAGCACGGGGACGTGCGCCGCCTGGGCAAGCTGCCTGGTGTCCTGCTCGTTCTGCGAGGCCTTGGCGCCCGGATCGTCGCCGACGACGATGACCAGTCCGCCGCGGGTGCCGGTGTAGGCGACGTTGAAGAACGGATCGGCCGCCACGTTCAAGCCCACGTGCTTCATCACCGCCAAGGCGCGCTGCCCGGCATGGGCGGCGCCGATGGCCGCCTCCAGGGCGACCTTCTCGTTGGCCATCCATTGGGTCTTGATTTCGGGAAAGCGCAGGAGGCCTTCCACGACCCCGGTGACCGGCGAGCCGGGATACGAACCCACGAACGCGGCACCCGCTTCCCATGCGCCGCGCGCAACCGCCTCGCAACCGTTGAGAAATGCCATGTTCAAGCCCTCGCTTCGGATCGCTTCGTCTTGCGCAGATGGTCGACGTACCGCACCGGGGTATCCGGGGCGTTCCATCGGGCTATCTGGCTCAATACCCGGCTGGGACCGACTTCCACAAATTCGCGGTAGTGCTCCGAACGGAGATTTCGAACCAGTTGTTGCCACAACACGGTTTGGCATGGCTGGCGCGTAAGCGTGGCGAAAACTTGATCGGCGGACAGCAGCCGCTCGCCGGTGATATGCGACCACAAGGCATGTACCGGCGCAGCCACGGTCAAGCCCAGTTCGGCAGCCCGCGCGGCGACTATTTCGGCGACGCGCCACATGCGGATCGAGTGGAAGGGGATACGGGCATCGATGTCGTCCCGGCGAATCAATGTCCCCTCAAGAGTGCGGCACAGCTGCTCGATGTCTTGTTCGCTCCCGTACACCACGATCTGGTAAGCGCTGTTGATCGCGAGCACTTCCACGGAGAAACGGTGGGCGAGACTATGGGCCCCGATGGGGGTGTTGGTGGTGATGACCGAGATTTTTCCGGTGTTCTCCGCGAATTCGTCCCAAGCGACGCTGAACATCGCCTGAAGCCAACCGAACGACATTTCTTCGGTCAATGAACAGGCAGCCACCGCTGCGGCGTAAAAACCCAGGCTATGGCCGCAACAGCCATAGTTCGCGTCGGGGCTGGATTGCCGTACGACGCGCCACCACAGGAGGTTGAGAGCGTGTATCCGCAGCTGGTGCAGGTTTTCGCGCTCCCGATCGCTAGCTCCGTGCTCGGTACCGAGATCGCAGCCGACCAGCTCGCTCCAAGCGGCCAGGAGCTCTTCCGACCACGGATGGTGAATCCGGAATTTCTCGATCATGCCGGGGTAATCCGCCCCCAAACCTGGAAACATGTAGCAACAAGGCATCGGTCGATTCTCGGTTCTGATTAAACGTTGGCTTCGGCGAGTTCCGCTTCGCCATATTCGGGGTGGACGCAGTCGGATGATTTTTGAGGATTGGAGAGAGGCTTATTGGATGCTTCGCTGTAGAACCGCAGGAAACCCCATTCCATCGCCCGGATGTTCTTGTGCGCGGTACGTGGCGCCAAAGCACCGAAGGCGAGCGTCTTGGCGCGTTGGATGTCGAGGTCGAAGGCGGCGCAGAAGAATCCGAGCATGGCGCTGGATGCATAAACCGCTTCCATGCGCTCGGATAGATGCCATTGCGCCAGGGGAATCAGCACGCAGTGAGCGCCTCGCCCTTCCAGTTCGCGCAGGATTTCCTGCGTGTCGGCGTAGGCGTACTGCTGGAGCCCGCCACAGATGGTTTCGATGCGTACATCGGAAAGAAGGCACCAGGAGCCGGGCCGCAGCCGGTCGCGATACCGAAGCGCCTCAAGGGGTTCCAGGCCGATCAGGATGTCTACGTCCGATACGGCCAGGGACGGCGCGCACACCGAACGACCAGCGATCAGCGTGGCGGCGGTGCTTGCGCGGCGTTGCGCCACACCGCGCTGCTCCGCCGTACACACATGGCAGTACCGGTCGGCGATCAGGTCGCGCAGTCGCCGGGTCAGGTTGGCCACACCTTGTCCGCCGATACCTACCATGAGGATGCGAAGATCCTCTGGCAGTTCGCCGGGATGGAAGCGGTACGCTTCTGCCGTGTTCTCGGGGTCCGATGCCGACTGGCCACGGTCTTCCCACTGGATGAACTTGTTCCAGTCATTCCGAAGGCGCACGGCGGATGGACGTCTCGCTATGCTCATTTCGCATGCTCCTCTTCATATTGAAGTTCGTTTTCGTTCCTCACAATTTCACATCGGGTAAACGCTCCAAGGAGCGGCTAGAGAGTTGTCTCTCCGTCCGTGTGTTCTTGTTGAGGAGTTCTTAGGCGCAAGAGTCTATAGGGTGGGATGTTAATTAAATGTGACATATTCACGCGATAGCACGCGTTGTTGCGCCACGGCCGCCTGTAGGGCTTTTCCAAAGGCAATGCCGATGAGCCTACGCAGGTTGATCAAGACCGGTCGGCGAACGGCGTTGAGGACCGATATGTACAGACAGACACCGTTGGACGTTTTGCCGGTTCCAGGCGAGTGCCTCGTGCGCTAAGTACATTCAGGGAAGTCTTGCGGCATAGACAACCTGCAGGACAACCCCGCCAACCAAGCCAATCTGTCGAGATTCCGCAAATATTTGAGGAATGTACTTAGAGCGTTTTCATCGCGCTCGTACGGCAAAACCGGCTTGACGGAAGTCGTTGGCGCCTTCGGCTCGGGTGAATGGATTCAAGCATTCGTAGGTCGGCAATCCTTTGCCGACGAACCCGTTGGCCCAACGGCACCGTCGGGAAGGGTTGCGGCTAAAGCGACCGTTTGCGATTGGAAGGGCAGCTCTGGCGCTCCCAGAGATGCCGTTTGCGATTGGAAGGGTCGCGACTAAAGTGACCGTTTGCGATTGGGAAGGGATTCCCGACCTACTCGCGAGTTCCCGTACAGTCGGTATGAAAATGCTCTAAAAACAAAAAAGAGCTTCTGAAAGGCCTAGAATCTCTTGCTGAATCCGACATGGCGAAACGAAGTACCGCTGAGGCGCGGAATCGCTTCATGAAAATACGGTAGCGCCACGAAAAATGAGCGATACAGAAGGGAAGGCAAGCGATCGCAGCGTATTGAGTCGCCGCGCCATAGCGGCTTGATATGGCTGTGCGAGTCAAAACGCGGCGAACAGGTAGTCCAGTGCCGGACAGAAACAAGAATGGGTTGACACCGCAACTTGTCAGCAGACTTTCCGCCGGCACTGCGTCTTCGACAGCTTACTTCTGTATGGGAACAGCATTCAAAACGGAAAAGTCCGAGGCTTGAATCTCGGCGACGCCGCTGAGCCTGGTATCGGTCCCTGTGGCAGTGAGCCAGCAGGAATAGGCCAGGTTGCCCTGGATCGGCGCGACAAAAGCGCAATACGTGGCAGGTTGAAGTTCGGCGTCACAAGTGTCGCTAGAGGGAGCGACGGTCTCGTTAGTGTTCGTGAATATCTGGCGTTGCGTGATTGTCACCGGGGACAAGCCGTAATTGAAGATTCGGCAACTGATATTCCCGCCTACAGAGCCGGGACCACCATAGGCCGGACCTCCGGCGAAGATTTCTGCCTGTGCGGTTCCGCAGAAGCCGATCAGACTAGCAAGCGCAGCAAATGTAAGACGAACGTTCATGGCAATCTCCTTTGCTCACTAACGATGGGTCCTATAAAGGGTTGCTTTGGTTAAACTCGGGTGAATTCAATTAGTCAAACGCGGCAACCCTTAGCAAAGCTATCTAAATAGCATCGTTGAGCCGGTCCGTATATCGGTAAGATTACAGCGAAGTTAATTTAATGAATCAGGGACAAAAGCATCTGGCCGGCACCCTGCGAGATCCGCAGAGCCTCAAGTTCTATGCCCTACGAGTCGACCTTTGCAAAATGGCCGATGGAGCGATCCGAATGGGACATCGAATACGCGCGAAGCGTCAATGAGGAAGTGTTGGACGAAATGACGCGTGTGCTTTGACTATGGACCGCGAGTCAAATTACGAAAGCCTGACCGCTTCTTGGCTTCGTGTCATATGGTGGTGGATGGTTGACCGCAGGAATGGTTCCTCGGTCAGCCATTTCGAACCGGTGCAAACTGATGCGAATTCCCGCGTAATCACCGCGACAGCAGCTCGATGTAGGGCTGGTAGCTGTAGCTCCGATTCGTCTTCTGGCCGGTCATTTCCGTCACGATGCCCAGGTCTTCCAGCACCTTGACGGCCGCAGTGGCAGTCGGAAAGCTGGTGTCCAAGCTTTTCCGCACCCGCTCGATGGTGAAGCGCGGCATCATCGGCAGCATTTCGAACAGCCGGTAGCTGGCGGGCCCACCCTTGGGTGCTTCGAGTAGGCGGCGCCGATCCGCCGCGATCAGGCTAGCGATTGCGATGATGCTGCGCTCGGCGTCACTGGCGGCTGTTGCCACGCCTTCGAGGAAGAACGCGACCCAGGACTCCCAGTCGCCCTCGGTGCGGATGATCGACAGGCGCCGGTAATACTCGGCCTGATGTTGCTTCAGGTAGCCGCTCAGGTACATCAGTGGCTCGGGCAACAGGCGCCAGTGTTCGAGCAGCGCTGCAATTAGGAGGCGTCCGATACGGCCATTGCCGTCGAGGAAGGGGTGGATGGTTTCGAACTGGGCATGTGCTAGCGCAATCCTCACCAGAGGCGGGAGCGTGCCAGCCTCGCCGTGAATGAATTGCTCCAGATCGCCCAGCAGACCTGCCACCCGGTCGGCCGGTGGCGGCACGAAAGCCGCGTTGCCCGGCCGAGTGCCGCCGATCCAGTTCTGGGAACGCCGCAGTTCACCGGGCTGCTTGCCGGCACCTCGCACCCCGTCCAGCAGGACACGGTGGGCCTCACACAGGAGGCGCACGCTGATGGGCAGCCGGTTGGGATCGCGCAGGTTGTCCTGCACCAGTCGAAAGGCACGCAGATAGTTGGTGACTTCCTCGACATCGTCCGTGTTGCTGACGGCGAATCCCGCTTCCTCGTCGAACAGGTCGGTCAATGTGGCCTGGGTACCTTCGATTTGCGAGGTGAGCAGGGCCTCCTTGCGGATCGCGCTGTACAGCAGCCAGTCAACTGATGGCACGAGCCCCGACACCCCGGACAGACGGGCGAGCGCCAGCTCTGCCTGATGGTTCAGGTCGGCATACGCCTCAGGCGCTAGCGCAGGCGCGGCGGGCGGCAGGGGATGCGGGACGAAGGCCCGAACCGATTCGCCCAGCGTCGTCGAGATGGCGTAAGTGCCCGTAGTCCGATTCATGGTGAAGACATCTTTAATGCGAGCTTTCTGTATTAAAGCATTCTTTAATACGAAGCGCCAGCATTAAAGCACCCTTTGATCAGAGAGCCTGCCGCCGACTTACCCACCCGAACTGTCAAGGATGCCTTGACGGTTGCCGGGCGGTACTGCTCCAAGAATCGGCTACTTGTCGCGACCGGCCACTGCCGCTTCCGCATCACGTACTGCCTGTCTGCCCAGGCAAACTGGAAGAACTCTTTCATGTCTGGCACCTCTGCCGCGCCGGATTGAGCGGTGCGATTGACCGCCCACGCGCTGTCACAAAGCGAGTCGAGCACATCGCGCAACGCGGCGATCAGGGTAATCAGTGCGTAGATGGCGTACTTGGCGGCAGTGTCCAGTTCCGAGGCTCGGACGTGCAGTGGCGCAACATCCATTCGTTGCTGGTTGAGATCGCTCATCAGGCTGGCTGCGACATTTCCAAACGCAATGCTCGCTATCCGTCCGTTCATCTGCGCGCGTTCGCGTTCTCGCGTCGTGGCCTGCGTTTGCATGATCTGGCTCGCAATCTCGCCCCATCGCGCGATGGGGTCGACCATTGTCTGATGCCTGTGGCCAGTCAACTTGTTGATGTTGGAATAGCGCCCGCCGGGGTGAGCGAAATCGTCAAGAAAGCCCAGGATCACGATTGGCAATGAATCGGATTGAAATCCATCCAGTGCGGTCACGTTGCGCGAAGAGCAGACGGCCTTTGCGGCGTCGAAGAGGGCACGAAGCTTGTGTCCATAGCCCTCGACAGTTTTGCTGTCGGGAGGAACCAACTGGTTGCGCGCCATATGGTCGAGGATCAAGACCAGCTTCAACACCCGCTCAAACCCGATCGATAGTTCGAAGAAGGCCGAATAGAACAGTCCCTTCTTGTCCCCCAGATTGGCGCGACGCAGGGCCGTCAGGCCATTGCAGAGGCAGGCTTGGGCCAGCAGCCCCTCCTGTTCCAAGAGGTACCATGTCGGGCTGAACAGCATTAAGCCCCCTCCCTCTCGTTGCACGTCGCTGAGCCGAAATCCATAGGCAATTAACTCACCAGCCCGAAATACCGCTCGAAGAAGGCGGCCAGTTTGTCCAGCACGGTCTGCTTCTTGCGCCCGTGGCCGTTATCCTTCGAGAAGCGTGACACCGGCGGCAGTATCTTGGTGATGGCGGTGCCGGCGGTCGGGATGGCGCCGTCGCGGAAGGCGTTGTCGATGAAGGCACGGGCTTCCTTGGCGTTCAGGTTCTCGTCCTGGATAATGCGCTCCAGTTCCTCGGCCTTTTTGGCCACCACAAAGGCCTGCCACTGGGCATCCACCTTGCCCTTGGTGGACACGGCTTCCACGAATTGCTCGATGAGGTCCTTCTTGTTGCGCAAACTCGGGCTGGCATTCACGGCGCGCTCGATATTGGCGCGGATTTCCTTGTCCTCGCCCGTGCCTTTTTTCTTCAGGTACTGCTCCACCAGCATCAGGATGTAATCGACGTTGATCTCGACCTGTTTGATCAGCTCGATCTCGAACACCACGTCGTCGTTGATGCTTTCCTTCTCGGCCTCCGAGGCGCTGCGGAACTCGGCGTACAGGTTGAGATACAGGCTCTGGTAATCCTGGAAGTCGCGTTGGCTCAAGATTTCGTTGCCTGCGAAATCGTCGAATGCCGTGAGAATATTTTTCAGTCGCAAGATCGAGCCAAAGAGCTTGATAAACGCCTTCTGTGCCGCTTCGCCGACGATGGCCTGGCCGAGCGGAAATTTCTCAATCAACTCCTCGATCCGCTTCTGGTACTCCTTGTAGTACTCGGCGTAAGGCTTCAACAGCACGATGCCCTTGGCGTCCTTGTTGCCGAACAGGGCCAGGGCATCGTTGGTGGCGTCCTCCAGGTTGCGGAAGGAGACGATGTTGCCGTAGGTCTTGACCGAGTTGAGGATGCGGTTGGTGCGTGAATAGGCCTGGATCAGGCCGTGGGCCTTCAGGTTCTTGTCCACCCATAGGGTATTCAGCGTGGTGGCATCGAAGCCGGTCAGGAACATGTTGACCACGATCACCAAATCCAGCTCGCGGGTCTTCAGGCGTTGGGACAGATCCTTGTAGTAGTTCTGGAACTTGTCGGCGGAGGTGTCGAAGCTGGTGCCGAACAGGGCGTTGTAGTCCTGTATCGCGGCCTCCAGGAAATCGCGCGCGCTCTGGTCCAGCCCCTCGGTTTCGAATTCCTCTTCGCCCAGCAGGCCATCGGGATCGTCCTCGTTGGCGGCGAAGCTGTAGATCAGACCGACCTTCAACTGTTGCGCTGCCGGCAAGGCCGCCTGCTGGGCCTTGAATTCACTGTAGTAGCGCCGGGCGGCGTCGATGCTTGCGGTGGCGAACAGCGAATTGAACCCGGCCAGCCGCTTGCCGTGCATCTTGTAAGAGGCGGCGCGCTTGGTCTTCTGGTCGAAGTGCTCGCGTATGTAACCGACAATCTGGCCGATGCGCTCCGGCGCCAGCAGTGCCCGCTCGGTGTCGATGGCGGGCACCTGCTTGTCCTTGATGTGATCGGAGGTCTTGATGGTGTTGATGTAATCGATGCGAAACGGCAACACGTTCTTGTCGTTGATGGCATCGACAATGGTGTAGGTGTGCAGCTTGTCGCCAAAGGCCTGCGCGGTGGTGCGGCGCAGCGGGTTGCCGCCGCTGCCCGCGTTTTCCGCAAAGATCGGCGTGCCGGTGAAACCGAACAGGTGATAGCGCTTGAACACCCGGGTAATCTCGGCGTGCATGTCGCCGAACTGGCTGCGGTGGCACTCGTCGAAAATCACCACCACATGCTGGTCATAGACCGGGTGCTTTCTGTTGTTGGCCACGAAGCGGGACAGCTTCTGTATGGTGGTGATGATGATGCGGGCGTTGGGGTCTTCCAGCTGCTTCTGCAGCACGGCGGTGGAGGTGTTGGAGTTGGCCGCGCCCTTCTCGAAGCGCTCGTATTCGCGCATGGTCTGGTAGTCCAGATCCTTGCGGTCCACCACGAACAGCACCTTGTCGATGCCGGCCAAGCCGCGCGCCAGTTGCGCCGCCTTGAAGCTGGTCAGCGTCTTGCCGCTGCCGGTGGTGTGCCAGATATAACCGCCCGCCGCCACGCTGCCGAGCTGCCGGTGATTGGTGCTGGTGGCGATGCGCTGCAGGATCTGCTCGGCGGCGACGATCTGATAGGGCCGCATCACCAGCAGCTTGCGATCCACGTCGAACACGCAGTAGCGGGTGAGCACATTCAGCAGCGAGTGCTTGGCGAAAAAGGTTTTGGTAAAGCCGTCCAGTTCGGTGATGGGCCGGTTCTTGGCATCGGCCCACCAGCTGGTAAAGGCGAAGCTGTTGGAAGTCTTGCTCCTGCTGCGTTTGCTGCGCTGTTCGGCCAGGTGGCCGTCGCGCACCGTATTGCTGTAGTACTTGGTCAGGGTGCCGTTGCTGATTACGAACAACTGCACATACTCGAACAGGCCCGATCCGGCCCAGAAGCTGTCGCGCTGGTAGCGGTTGATCTGGTTGAAGGCCTCGCGGATGTCCACGCCCCGGCGCTTGAGTTCCACATGCACCATGGGCAGGCCGTTGACGAGGATGGTCACGTCGTAGCGGTTGGCGCGGGGACGCTCCGTCGCACCGCCGATGACCTCGTACTGGTTGATCACCTGCAGGCGGTTGTTGTGGATGTTCTGCTTGTCGATCAGGTAGATGTTCTTGGTGCTGCCGTCGTCGCGCTTGAGCAATTGCACATGGTCTTCCTGGATGCGCGCGGTTTTCTCGACGATGCCGTCATTGGCCCCGGCGATGCAGTTGCTGAAAAAGCGTTGCCACTCGGCATCGGAAAAGCTGACCTTGTTAAGGGCTTCCAGCTGCAGGCGCAGGTTGACCACCAGCGCCGCTTCGGAGGTCAGGGCCAAGTAGTCGTAGGCCTGCTTCTGCAACTGGGCGATAAAGTCCCGTTCCAGCGCCGCCTCGCTCTGGTAGCTTGCCTCGCGCACGCCCTGCTCGGGCACGAACTCCGCCACCACCGTGCTCTCGCTGGAGAGCGCAATGGGTTCGTAGCGATGGGGCTTGAGGTCTTCGCTCATGATTCCGTCTCGGGCTTTTGGTGCACGCGAAGGCGCAGAAAAAGACATCGTTCACGCGAAGACGCGAAGGCGCGAAGAGAGACATCTATCTTCGTTTTAAAAAGTCCCTGGCTACGGCAAATCAGCCCGATCAAAACCCGTTCGTTATTCATTCCGTTTTACCCTTAGCGCCTTCGCGGCTTCGCGTGAGACAAAGTTTTCCGAATGATTGTTGACGACTCGCTTCAAGCCGTCTTTCAGTAAAGGCGCGCCGAAGTTGATGAGCAGGCCAAGCGGCAAGTCCATCAGTCTCAGGTAGGTCAGCAGTTGCTTGGGATGCACCGGGTGAATGTTTTCGACCGACTTCAGCTCAACGATCAACTGACCATCCACCAGCAAATCCAACCGGAAACCCTCATCGAGCCGGATGTCCTGATAATCGATGGGGACAGGTTTCTGTCTCTCTACTCGTAACCCTCGCTGTTCAAGCATGCGGGCCAGCACCGCCTCATAAACGGACTCCAGCAGACCCGGCCCCAAGTCCCGATGAAGCTGCAACGCGGTATCAACCACCATCGAGGCGACTTCCTCGACATCCCTTCGCGACTTCGCGCCTTCGCGTGAGTCCCTCATGCGGCCTCCCTGAAGCTCAGCAGCCGGTCGCGGTAGTGCTCGTACTGCTGGCGACGGGCCTTGATCTCGGCGGGCAGACCGCTGGAGAGGTCGTTTACCAGCGCGTCGAATTTATCCAAGATGGCGACGATACGGGCCTGTTCTTCCAGGGGTGGGATGGGAATCGGATAACTCTTGATGAGCCCAGAGTTCAAGTCGGCACGAGCGCCCTGACCATAAGCCTTGAGCCGCTCATATTCATTGCTTACCCAATGAAATACGTATCGGTAGTTGGCCTGTGCCGGGTCAATCTCCAAATTGCAGCAGTGTTGATTGGTGGTCAGCGGAATCTTATTGATTGCAGACCTGGCAGCAGTCGCGCCTGATATGGCCACGATTACGCAGTTGGCCGGAATCCACTTTGCTGCTGATTCTTTCAGGCCCTTCTCGGTGATCTTGATTTCCGTATCGTGAATATCCGTATACCTGACTTCCTGAGTACGTAGCCAAGGAATATCGCCACCGTAGTAATCCGGGCGAGTCGACAGCGGTGTTCCGCCAGACGAAACCGATTTACATATCTCACCCAAGGTCGCCCACCTTACCCTTGCTTGCTTGCTTGCGCCGCTCATGCGCTCATCGAAGCTGAGCAGCGCGTCGCGGTAGTACTGGTACTGCCGCCGACGCGCCTCCAGCTCCGCCTCCAGCTCCGCCTCCAGCATGGTGAAGGTGTCCAGCACCTTCACGATCTCGCGCTGCACTTCGAGAGGTGGTATGGGAATTCTGATCTTTGCAAGGCTCTTGGCTGAAACGTCTATGACCTTCGTGCCGGTCGCGTGCTTCTTCTTCTCGGCGAAGAAACGCGGTGTTTGCAAGTAGTAGGAAAGGTACTTCGCGTCTTGGCTGTGCTTCAGCACCGTGGCATGCCCGCCAGTGACAATCTGGGCGTCGCCAAGCCAGGCCACAGCCTTGCAAACGTCCTCTATGTTCTCACTTGTGTTTGTGATGACCAGATCGCCGGGATCGACCTTGGCAAGTTTCTTCGCCTTTTCTACAGAAATGAACGACTTCGTTTCCGTCGTCCAGATACCGTAATCGGTGTAAATCTGACCGTAGTGGATGCAACCTACTCCTGATTCTACGAAGTCAGATTTCGGCATCCCATTACCACGAACCAGGTCACCAAAATCACCGATGGCTTTGAACTCCACGCCCTCCGGGCACAAACGCGCGAGGAGATCATTAATTCTGCTCATGCCTTCGCTCCTTCCAGATCCGCCACGATGGCATCGATGGCGGTGCGCAGTTCCGCCTGCCGCGCGACGATGCGGGCGATCTCGGCATTGAGGGTTTTGATATCCACCGCCTCGCGGGTGTCCTGCTGCTCCACATAGCTGGAGACGGCGATGTTGTAGCCGTTCTCGGCGATGGCGCTGTTCTCCACCAGCCGCGCGAAGTGGTCGATGTTCTCGCGCCGGGTGAAGGCATCGAGAACCTTCTGCTGATGCGCCTCGGTGAGCTTGTTCTTGTTGCCGCTGCGGGTGAATTCGCTTGATGCGTCGATGAACAGAGTGGCGTTGTCGCGCTTGGATTTCTTCAGCACGATGATGCAGGTGGCGATGGTGGTGCCGAAGAACAGGTCCGGCGGCAACTGGATCACCGCGTCCACGTAGTTGTTGTCGATCAGGTACTTTCGAATCTTGGCTTCCGCGCCGCCGCGATAGAGCACGCCGGGAAATTCGACGATGGCGGCGGTGCCGTTCACCGCCAGCCAGCTCAGGATGTGCAGGGTGAAGGCGAGATCGGCCTTGCTCTTGGGCGCCAGCACGCCGGCCGGGGCGAAGCGCGGATCGTTGATCAGGAGCGGGTTGGCGTCGCCGTCCCATTTGATCGAATAGGGCGGATTGGAGACGATGGCCTCGAAGGGCTCGTCGTCCCAGTGCTGCGGGTCGGTGAGCGTGTCACCGTGGGCGATGTCGAATTTCTCGTAGTTGATGTCGTGCAGGAACATGTTGATGCGGCACAGGTTGTAGGTGGTGAGGTTCACCTCCTGCCCATAGAAGCCCTGGCGCACCTTGTCCGGCCCCAGCACCTTGGCGAATTTCAGCAGCAGCGAACCGGAGCCGCAGGCCGGGTCGTAGACCTTGTTGACCTCGGTCTTGCCCACCACGGTGAGGCGGGCCAGCAGTTCGGAGACTTCCTGCGGGGTGTAGAACTCGCCGCCGGACTTGCCGGCGGTGGAGGCGTACATCTGCATCAGGTATTCGTAGGCGTCGCCGAACAGGTCGATGCTGTGGTGGGAGAAACGGCCACTGCCGTTGTTGCTGGCGCTGCCAAGAGGCAAGTCGCCGATGGCATCCAAAAGCTTGACCAGCTTTTCGTTGCGCCTGGCCACGGTGGGTCCGAGCTTGCTGCTGTTCACATCCAGGTCGTCGAACAGGCCCTTGAAGTCGTCTTCGCTGTCCGAACCCTTGGCGGAGGCCTCGATGTCGACAAAGATGCGCGAGAGGGTTTCGTTGAGGTTGGCATCCTGCCGGGCCCTGGCGCGCACATTGGCGAACAGCTCCGAGGGCAGGATGTAGAAGCCCTTTTCCTTCACCGTCTCCAAACGGCCGAATTCGGCATCTTTGTCGCTGAGGGTCGCGTAGTCGAAATCCTTGTGGCCGGCGCGGCGCTCCTGTTCATTGAGATAGCCGGTGAGGTTCTCGGAGATGAAGCGGTAGAACAACATGCCGAGCACGTAGCTCTTGAAGTCCCAGCCGTCGACGCTGCCGCGCAGGTCGTTGGCGATGCGCCAGATGGTCTTGTGCAGTTCGGCGCGTTCGGTTTCTTTGGTGTTGTTCGTCATTCGGGCCTTCTGCCAGTCGATTGCGTGCTGTTGTTGGTTATTGGGCGCGCCGGATCAATCCAGCACGACCAGAAATTCGGTGGCCAGCGCCTCCGGGCGCACGGCGCGGGTATCCGGGCTGCGGTGCAGCTTGACCAGGCCGTAACCCTCCAGATTGCGCAGCGTGCGCGACAGATTGCTGGCCGCGCGGCCGGAGAGTTCAGCCAGTTCCAGTACCGTGCGGGGCTGCTTCTCCTGCATCAGGCGCAGCAGTGCCCGGTTCTCGTCCGACAGCACGCCGGCCAGCTGGCGCCATGACGCGAACCAGACCGTGGGCGTGGGCGCTTCGCTGTGGCTGGAAGCCTGGTGGGCCCGTTTATCCGAGCGGATGCCGACGACCGTGCGCATGAATGCTCTCCCCCTGTGTGCCGTTGATGCTATCACGCGAGCATCGTATCGGACAGCCGCAGCCTCGAATTTATTCCGGGCCTGCACAAATCCGCCGGGAGCGGATTTGGACAGCCGGAGGCTGGCCGCGAAGCGGCAGGCCCCAGGGACGGGGCCTGCAAACCTCGGTTTGCACCCTGACGGTGGAGGGGCAGCGCGCTCGCGCCCCCCGTATGCGAATCCGGCCAGGAAGGACCCGTATGCTTGGACGAGACATCGTTCCCATGCCCGGCCAGCCATTGGCATCGAGGGAGGTGAGCATTCCCGATGCTCACCCACTCTCTTTAGAGAGGAAACGCCGGGAACCGGAAAAGTGGCGCCGTTGCCGGGCTTGCGCGTTCCCACCCCGGTCCGGGAACGTTTGTGGCCGGGAACGGATGCTTGCTCCGGGGATGCTCACGCCTGACCCGGCTGGCTCGCGTTCGCGCGCTTCAGATGCCCGGTGACGAAGGGGGCCTCGCCGCTGGTCATGGGGCCATCGGGCACGTCGAGCCACTTCACCAGCTTCGAGCCATCGGCCATGGCCATGACCAGTTCCTCCCGGTCGAGCAGCGTGCCGACCCGTTCGGCCAACCGGTGCTTGCCGATGGCGGCCTTGAGTGCGGGCAGCAGATCGACGTCGGTCTGGCGGGCGCGGATCTGGGTGCGCAGGGCATCGTCGCCGAGATCGAACTGCAGGAGCAGTTGCCGGCCTTCATCGGCGTGATCGCCCGGGGCGGCACGGCGCCCAGCATTCCAAGATTCGCGTACCCGGACGCGGCGTGGAATGCCACCTGATGCCCGGCACAGTGACTGGTGCGCGAATGGGACGAGTGAGCACCGCGTCACCGTGACGGCCGATGGTCTCTACGAGCTGAACGGCCAGCGCTTCAAGAGCCTGTCCGCGGCGGCGCGTCACATCACCGGCACGCAGTGGTCGGGGCCGAAGTTCTTCGGGCTCAAGCCGGGCAAGGGAGGCAGCGATGAGTGCAGCCATCCAGGCCTCGCCCAAACGCTGCGCGGTCTACTGCCGGGTCTCCAGCGACGAATGCCTCGACCAGTCCTTCAACTCCATCGACGCGCAGAAGGAGGCCGGCCATGCCTTCATCAAGAGCCAGCCCCACGAGGGCTGGATCGCGGTGGCGGACGACTACGATGACGGCGCCTTCTCCGGCGGCAACATGGAGCGGCCCGCGCTCAAGCGCCTGCTGGCCGACATCGAAGCGAGCCGCATCGACATCGTGGTGGTCTCATCCGCGACAAGATCGCCGCCAGCAAGGCCAAGGGCATGTGGATGGGCGGGCCGCTGCCGCTGGGTTACGACGCGCAGAACCGCCTGCTGGTCATCAACGAGGCGGAAGCGACGGTAGTGCGGCGCATCTTTGCGGACTTTGCCCGCGCCCGCTCGACCACCCACATGGTGCGCAACTACTGATCGAGCGCGTGCAGATCGGCGACGACGGGCTGGAGATCCTCTGGCGCGACGCCGGCTGGGCTGAACTGATCGAGGAGCTGCGTCCCGGCAGCATCGGTGCGGAACTCGCGGAAGTGGAGATGATGGTATGACGCGGATTCGGCAGACAGGCGAGGCGACAATCCAGAACCGCATCGACGGCGATGCGGTGAAGCTGTCCACATTCATCCCGCTCAAGATCCGCAAGCGCGGCGTGCGCAAGGTGGTGATCCGCCCGGACGGGGAGAGCACACGACCCTCCAGCCGCAGCCAGCACGACAACCCGCTGCTGGTGGCGCTGGCGCGGGCCTTCTACTGGCAACAGCTGCTCGACGACGGCGTAGTGGTCAGCGGCACCGATATCGCCCAGCGTGAGGGACTGCATCACTCAACCGTGAACGAACTGCTGCGCCTGACCTTCCTGGAACCCGCCATCATCCAGGCCATTCTGGCTGGCAAGCAGCCGCGCTGCATGAGCCTGATCTGGTTCCAGCGCAACCCCCTGCCGCAGGACTGGATCGAGCAGCGGCGGGTGATCGACGGGTTCGATGCGTAGCGGTTTCTCGGCAAATCGGTGGCCATGGTTGACCGCAGAAAGGCCGCGCCAAACCCGCGAAATCACTGGTCTCTGCGCCGCGACTACCCGCAGGGCAAACAGAGAAAAGAGACTGGGCTGGCAGGAAAATGGGGCGTTTCGGGGCATCTGGGCGCGTTTGCACCCGCAGGGCATTCGCCCGGAATCCCGCGCCATGTGGGGATTTCAGGCAAGAAAAAGGGCCTGGAGACTATCCAGGCCCTGGGTATTGGTGGACCGGAGGAGGATCGAACTCCCGACCTCTGCATTGCGAACGCAGCGCTCTCCCAGCTGAGCTACCGGCCCAAGTGCAAAAAAGACAAGGCTAATCGTTAAATACAATACTCCTTCGACATCCTTCTTTTCAACCTTGCTGCACGACTCCGGCTCACCGGTTGCTCTCGGCCGGAGACGAACGTGCTGATCGTGGGCATTGGTCAAACAAGAAAAGCATGTCTTTTGCCCATTGATCAATAGCCAGAGCATTTTCATACCTAGTGTACGGGTACTCGCGCGTAGGTCGGGAATCCCTTCCCAATCGCAAACGGTCATCCGGGGAGCACCCGAATGACCCTTCCAATCGCAAACGGTCATCCGGGGAGCACCCGAATGACCCTTCCAATCGCAAACGGTCGCTTTAGCCGCAACCCTTCCCGACGGTGCCGTTGGGCCAACGGGTTCGTCGGCAAAGGATTGCCGACCTACGAAAGCTTGAGTCGATCTACCCTGGCCGAAGGTACCAACGACTCCTGCCAGGCCGGTTTTGCCGTACGAGCGAGATGAAAACGCTCTAAGTGCCTATCTCAGTAGGCCGTTCGCCCTGAGCCCTTCGACTCCGCTCAGGACAGGCCGGTCGAAGGGTTTCGGGGACCTACTGGGATAGGCTCAAAATCGCTATTCTTTGCCCGGAAGCAGATAATCCCGCTCCACCGCCTCGTCGATTAGTCCTCGGGCATAGTCCCATAGCGCGGTGGAACCGGCGGCGATGCGGGCATTGGCCGCCAGCACCTGGTCCGCGGTGACGCCATGGTGCCGCCAGGCGCGGCCTTCGGTCAGGAAGTTGTGCAACAAAGGCATGAGTCGATCTAGAGACGCCGCAAAGCGGGCTTCGGTCGTCTCGCCCATTTCAAACTCTTCCCACAGCGCCCGCAGTTCCGCCGCCTGATCGTCCGGCAACATCCCATAAATCCGTTCGGCCGCCTGCCGTTCCCGTTCGGGCTTGCTGACGTTTCCCGCGACATCGTAGATCAGAACGTCGCCGGCATCGATTTCGACCACGTCATGGAGCAGCAGCAGCTTGACGACCCGCGCGAGGTCGAGGCCCATGTCGGCGTTGGCGTGCTCGGCGAGCACCAAGGCCATCAGCGCGACATGCCAGCTGTGCTCCGCCGAATTCTCCCGGCGCGAGCCGTCCGCCAGCCAGGACTGGCGAACGATGGTCTTGAGTTTGTCCAACTCGACGATGAAGCCGATTTGCCGTTTCAGTCTGTCCATGGGGAATCTCTACAAGGGGATTGATGGAGGATCGTAGGATGGGTAGAGCGGAGCGAAACCCATCGGAATCGAAAGCCTCGCAATGATGGGTTTCGCTCCGCTCTACCCATCCTACCGCAGCAACGTCCGATAAAGCTCCCCATCCACATTCCCGCCGCTGATCACACAACAGACCGACTGTCCGCGGAAGCGTTCCGGTTCGGTCAGCAGAGCGGCCACGGCGAGGGCGCCGGTAGGTTCGGCCTTGAGATTGGCGAGTTCGAACAACAGCTTGACGCCCTGGGCAATCGAGGCTTCCGGTACCTCGACGATGCCGGCAAGTCCCGTATGCAAAATTTCCCAGTTGCGCCGGCCCAGGCTCAGGGTGCGCGCGCCGTCGGCGAGGGTTTGCGGTTCGGATTCGTTAACCACGATGCGCCCGGCTCTCAGAGAGCGTGCGGCATCGTTGCCCAGCAGCGGTTCCGCGCCGATCACGGGCGTCGATCGGCCGGCGCGATGCAGTCCCGTGATCAGACCGGCAGCGAGGCCGCCACCGCCCACGGGCGCGACGACCGCGTCGAATAGGTCGCCCAGAGCGGCAATTTCCTCTCCCAGGCTGGCATTGCCTTCGATTACCAACGGATCATCGTAGGCGCTGGCAACATAGGCATCGGGGCAGTCTGCGGCGAGTTCCGCCAGCCGTTCGGCCCGGCTTTTCACGCTTGTGTCCACTTCGTCTATCGTACCCCCGTATTCCCGCACCGCGTCCATTTTGACCCTGGCCGAAGTCGCCGGCATGACCACCCGGCAGGACTTGCCTAGCAGCCCGCAGGCATAGGCCAGCGCCTGTCCGAAGTTGCCGGACGACGCGGCGATGATCTGCCGTTGAGGGACTTTCGAAGCAAGATGGTAGGCGGCGCGGAACTTGAAACTGCCGGTGTGCTGGAAGGTTTCGCTGACCAGGGTAAGGTTCGCACCGACTCTTCGGGAGAGACGCGGCGCTGCGATTACGGACGTGGGATGCAGGACTGCGTTGAGGGATTGCGGCATCGTGGATACGTATTTGATTCAGGGCTTGGAATGATCTGCGGACCGGTCTGTTTGCCTTCGGTTCGTAACGCGTCGCCCCATCGCGCTGTGTCGCGATGGAAACGTTTCGACGGCACCCTAGACCTATCGCAGTAGACCGTTCGCCCTGAGCCTGTCTAAGGGCCTATCGTGAACCTGTCGAACTGTCTCTGATCGGTTCTAAGGCGACCGCTTCAAACTCGTCATCTGCTGCAGTGCTTCCCGGTGACCGAGCCGGCTTTGGCGCAAATTGACATACCATTGGCAATAGGCGCCGTAATTGCCGACCACACTGGCCTTGGCCACATCGGTCATGCCATCCAGCAGGGTCAGGAGAGATTCGCGGATATTCTGCTCTGCCAGCAGGTCCCGTGTTTGTACGGTTCGGTTGGCGACCATCCGTCGGTCTTCCTGCGTGAGCTTGGCGAGGAGTTTGATGCGTTGCTCGTATGCCGCCACGTCGCCGGGCGTCGGCCGATAGGAAGAGTCGTCGCGGTGTTCCTGAAGTGCCAGCCATTCGGCTGCGACATCCTTCTCCGCCAGGTTCAGGAATTTTGCTTTGCGCAACTCTGCCAGTCGGTCGGAGCGCGTCAATGGCGATTCGACAGCGGCGGGGATGTTCTGGCTAGAGGAAGAATCCGGACTGTCGCATCCGGCTGCGACGATGACAAGGCCCATGGCGATCACCGGGTTGCTGAGCTCCCGGTGCGGCTTCGTACCGCGAAAGGGTTTTGATTGAGTCACCGGCTACTCCGAAAAGTTGGCGTCAGATCAGAGCGAAAAGGTTACCACGGCGAGCGCGAAATCCTGGTGCGGAAGGCATCGGGAATGTCCTTGCTTCGAAAATAAAGGATATTTTCCTTGCATCTTCGGGAGAGTTACCCGACATCCCTCGTGGGTCGCGACCGTATCGACGGGTATTCTACCCGGATGCCTGCAGCTTACCGCCATCGCTCATGCGGTGGTAACCACCCTTTTCCTTTTGTTTCGAATACGTCCGACATGTTCCATAAAAATTGCCCATATCTGTTGCGCCTGCCGCAAGCTTTCCGCCTACAAAGACTCGTTCCCTGCATACTCGCCTCGGCCGTGATATTGCCCGCCCATGCAGACTCCGTTTTTGTAACCCTGGAGAAGGACAATGCCGTAGTCGAAGTGGATGGGGTCACCGGCGAAGTCCGGCGCACGGTTCCGGTAGGCAAGCGGCCCCGAGGTATCCTGGCCGGGCGCGATGGCCTGAAGATTTTCGTGGCAACCAGCGAGGGCAATGCGATCGCTGTCCTGGATACCCGCACTCTGGAACCCGTCGGCCGATGGCCGGTCGACAAGGACCCGAAAACCTTCACGCTGAACCCCCTCGAAACCCGCTTGTTCGCATCCAACGACGACGACAACCAGCTGACCGTGGTCGATGTCGAATCGCGCCAAGTGTTGAAGCGCATTCCCATAGGCAAGGAACCGGAGGGTGTTTCGATCAGCCCCGATGGGCGTTGGGTCGTCAGCACCAGCGAAGCCGACAATACCGCCACGTGGATCGACACCACCAGCCTGGAGCCGCTGGAGCGAACGCCGGTCGACCCGCGACCTCGCTACTCGCGCTTTACCGATGACGGTGAACAGCTCTGGGTCAGTTCGCATGACGGCCAGTCTCTGACGATTATCGAAACGGCAACGAAGCGTCCGATCAAGACAATTACCTTCAAGATTCCCGATGTCGCGGACCGTGATATCGGAGCCGTGGGTATCCGAATCGACCGGGATCGCCGCTATGGTTATGTTGCTTTGGGCCGGGCCAGCCGGGTCGCCGTCATCGACGCCCGTACGCTCGAAGTGGTTCGGTACATTCCGGTGGGACAAAGGGTCTGGAATCTCGAATTCTCGCCGGACCAAAAGCGGCTTTATACCGCGAACGGACTCAGCAACGACCTCTCCATCATCGACCTCTCGACCTTCGTCGTAACGAAGACGGTTCCGGTCGGAAACGGTCCCTGGGCGATTGCCGTGCTTCCGTAACTCGTTCGGAGCTTTTCCCACAGTTCATTCGTGACAGCGCCGTGCGTTGCCCGGTTCCGTCACGATTGGGAACCTTCTTCAGTTCAGGCGTCTTTTCCCCGTTTATCGCACAGATTCCGCATTCGTCGGGCGTCTGGGGGAAGCCGAGGACCGTCTTTTTTCGGCGGATCGTAGACTTACAGTGAACGGCGCCCCGCTAACTCAAGCATGGTCGGAAACTAACGCTCTAAGCCATCGAACGTTAGTCAAACAATGAAAGCGTGACTCCTATTAACCCGGCCTATAAATATAGGCCGGGTTAATCCGGGGCAGGGATGCCCCGGCGCGGCGACAAGCCGCGTGAGCCCAGGCCGGGCGTGTACCGGGCCTAGGCGGCGGCCCGAAATACCAGGAGGGTATTTACGGGCCTGATTAATAATTAATCTCCGCAACTGCAACCGCTATCGCTGCCTGAGCCGTTATCCCCTGAACTGCAATCGACGCTTGAGGAAACTGAATCACTGGGTTGTGACCAAGAGTTAGAGCTCGAATCATAACTACCGCTGTTCCAGTGCGATCGGCGCTTTCTACCCGTCCTGATCGCAAACCAAAGCAGCGAGAGCAAAAACGTAATAAGCAGCCCCGTTCCGACACCCATTGATACCCCCTAGCGATTGATTATCTGATTCTGTATCTCACAGAATTTAAAGGATAGTCGCTGGCGAATTGGAAAAAGTACCCGGCCGACACCCCCAAAGATCCGCTGATTATCACGCTCCATGCCCTACGGGCGGGCCTCTGCAAAATGGTCAACGAAGGCAAAATCGAACTCGAAGAAGCGATCCGGATCTGGGACATCGAGCACGCGCGAAGCGCCAGTGAGCGGCTGGTGGATGATATGAAGCGCGGCCGGAAACGTACGCTTTGAACCATCGGGCATTAGCCAAATAACTAAAGCCTGCCCCCCCTCTCAAGCTCTGGCTTGGGAACTCATACCTCGGAAGCTCTAACTTCACGACCATACGGTCGGCATCGATCATCCTTTCTTCCCGGAGTTTCGTAGTTGGGTTGACGCTTCGTGGAAGTCCAGCCTGTCCGCTACGTATCTTTATCTATACTTCTTCGTGCCTAGCCTCATTGTGAGGCGCTACTAATTTTGGGTATCCGTAATACGCGGTTGAAAACGATCATAGCTCGCCTAATTCGATCATCCGTGTCAGTGTTGATATATCAACGCCATAGTTTTGAGGCTCTTGTGTTGATGCCTCCTCAGCCAATCTATCAGGCAAGTCATAACCTATGGCCTCATCTGGCGGTATGAGCGGTCGCCTTGATTTACTAGGTTTTCGCTCAAATTTCGGCCTATTGTTCTCGTATTTGAACGCGCCCTCGGCGAATAGGATCTTTGCCCTAAGAGCTTCAAAGCTATACCCCCGCCCAAGCCTGTCCGCTGATCGAATTAGATTGTTGAGTGATTCCGTGTAAGCGTTCGTTATGGGTTGATCGAAATAATTCAGGATGTACGGTTTCCAGTTCGACCAGGCGCGAATGAGATCAGAGAACGCTCTATAGGTCTCAGGCGTGATAGCTTGATACCAGGCTTCGTATTGATTTAGGGCCTGAGCCGAACCAACGGCTGTTTCGTAAATGCCATAGAACTCTTCCTTGAGCCTGTAGGCCGCACCGAGATCCGGGTAATTGACCGTCCAACCATCGAGCAGTAATCTCTCTCGATCATTCAGATCCCGCTCGCGCTTCAGCAATACAAACCGGTCATGCATTAGCCCACGGCGCTGCTTAGTGGTTAACTTTTCTCGCAGGGATTTCCTGATGCGCTCAACGGCATCATTCGCCATCCTGACAACATGAAACTTGTCGATAACGATGAGTGCGTCTGGAAGCACCAGCTGCACGGCGTCACGATATGGCGCCCACATGTCCATAGCCACGAACTGAACTCGCGCCTTATCCTGTAAGCCGTAGAGATAGTTCACGACCGTCTTTTTGTCGCGATTGGGCAGCAAGTCAACGATGGTGTTGCTGCGGATGTTCGCAATGACGCATCGCGGCTTGATGAGGTGGATTTCATCGATCCCCATCCATTTCGGCGTTTCAAAGCGGATCGTCTTCTCAGTGTCGGTTATGTAGTCCTTGAAGATCCCGCGTATCGTCCCTTCCGTGACTCCCACTTCGTCGGCAATGCTGGCAAACGTACGCTTAATCGCCTGCTTGCCGATCCACGCCACCAAGCGTTTCGTCATCGACCGCCGCTCGTTGACCTCGGGTAGAATCTCTGAAAAGGTCTTATTGCAGCTGCGGCACAGCATGCGCCGGGTATTGATATAGATTCCGACTCGACGACCGTGCATGGGTAGGTCTTTAACAACCTGCTCACGCCGACCAAACCCTACCAGGCTTGTAGATCCGCAACTAGGGCACGAGCCTGGCGGTGCTTTTACCTCCGCATTGATGTGGTAGTCGTGGTCATCATGATCCACGGATTTCACAGCGTATTGAGGCAAATTAAGTATGTTGGCTGGCATGTTAGCGCTGTCCCGAGAATACATCGCGCCCGCCGAAAAACGGGCGCGGCAATAAATCATCCTTCCGCATATCGTTCATCTTCGATCTCAACGCCGCCGCGCCCGAAATCGACCCGAACCGCAAAAGTTCCGACATACTCGTTAACCTGAGCTTCGCAGATCAAAAACGGCATGGGGAATTGCCCAGAGTGAATTCCACCGATTGATGTGTTCACCATGCGGGTTTCTATCCGCAGCATGCGAACTTTCGGGATCTCGGTTGACCTAGATGACATGTACCATTTCGTCCGCATCAACTCTTCCGTGGCCTCCGCAAGTGCAATCTCAACTAATCCGCAAGCTACCTCCGCGCCAGCTTCGGGAACTCGAACCGTTGTCGTTTTTCTGTCTCGTGCCATCGTCGTATCCTCTTGTTGTGCATCAACCGTACATTACGATTTCAGTATAATGAACCAACAAGAGAAGTCAACCGTAAAATACGATTTTATCTAATCTATTAGATTTTAGACTGAACAGAGAGATCAACCACTAATTACGGATACCTCTAATTTTTTGCGCTCATGCGTAGCGTCCATGCTGCAGGACTGGGGGATTGCCGCATTTAGCGGCTTTTTTCATGGCAAAGGCGCCATTCAGGAGAGTTGCACATGCGCTGTTCAAGATTTTTCTTTGGTATTCAGAGTGCCTCTATAGCTACCATAACTATTTTTAGTTGCTTTGCCTCTTTTGCGGCGCAGGCGGCAACTCCTTTGCCATCCATGGCAGACCCAAATCTACAAAACTGCCTAACAGAACAGGCCAATCGTAACGGTTGGCAGTACGTTGAGCAGGTAGTCCAGTTGGAGTGTCCCGGTCGGAATATCATTAGATTGGAAGGATTGGAGGGGCTTTTCAGTCTTACTGAGCTCGACTTGAGCAAGAATAATATTCAGGACGTCTGGCCACTCGCTTCACTGCAAACCTTAACCAAGCTTAATCTCTCCGGTAATTCGACTCTGGCCATTTGGCAGGTGCGCCCGGTGATCGACATGAACCGGGGACTAAGCAGCTTGGGACTCAACGGCATCGAGATCGGCTCGTTTGACAACCTCGGGCCGCTGATCAATTGGGAGACGGGCGAGCCTTACGCCTTGACGGAGCTGGATCTGGGCAACACTCACCTGACCGATCCCAACGGCGGCAAGAGCCTCGACTTCCTGATGCCGTTTGGCAGCACGCTGACCCGCCTCAATGTCGCCGACAATGGCATTAACAATATCCAGGTCTTGGGAAGCTGGAACTGGAACCTGAATAGCCCGAATTTCAGCCAACTCCGAGAGCTGGATCTATCGAACAATGCTCTTATCGAGGTAGTCCCCCTCACGTCGCTACACAATCTGACTAAGCTCAATCTTTCCGGCAACCGTCGCGTGGCGCTCATGCAAGTGCGCCCGGTGATCGACATGAGTTGGGAACTAACTAGTCTAGGGCTCAACGGCATCGAGATCGGCTCGTTCGACAACCTGGGACCGCTGACCAACCCGCATACCGGTCAGCCCTACGCGCTGGCGGAATTGGATCTAGGCAATACCCACCTGACCGATCTCAACGGCGGCCATAGCCTCGACTTTCTCATGCCGTTTGCCGGCACGCTGACCCGGCTCAACGTCGCGGGCAATGGCATCGATAACATTCAGGTCTTCGCGAGTTGGGGATCGAACGGTCCAAACTTCAACCAACTCAAAGAGCTGGATCTGTCGAACAATGCTCTAGTGGACGTCTGGCCGCTTAGTCCGCTGCACAATCTGACCAAGCTCAATCTCTCCGGTAATCAGAACCTTGCCATCTGGCAGGTGCGTCCCGTGATCGACATGAACCAGGGATTGACCAGTCTGGGGCTCAACGGTATCGAGATCGGCTCGTTCGACAACCTCGGGCCGCTGACCAACTGGGAGACTGGACAGCCTTATGCTTTACAGGAACTGGACTTGGGTAACACTCATCTGACCGATCTCAATGGCGGCAAGAGCCTCGACTTTCTCATGCCGTTTGGCAGCACACTGACCCGGCTTAACGTCGCGGGCAACGGCATTGACAGCATCCACGTCTTGGGAAGCTGGGGTTCTTCGTACAACCCGAACTTCATGCAACTTAGGGAGCTGGACCTGTCGAATAACGCCCTGATTGATGTAGCCCCTCTCAGCGCGCTGCATCAGCTGACTAAGCTCAACCTCTCGGGCAACCAGAGCCTGGCTATCTGGCAGGTGCGTCCGGTGATCGACATGAACCGGGGATTGACCAGCTTGGGACTCAATGGCATCGAGATTGGCTCATTCGACAACCTCGGGCCGCTGATTAATTGGGAGACCGGCAAGCCCTACGCCTTGGCGGAACTGGACCTGGGCAACACCCACCTGACTGATCCCAACGGCGGCAAGAGTCTCGACTTCCTGATGCCGTTTGGCAGCACCTTGACTCGGCTCAACGTCGCCGGCAATGGCATTAACAATATCCAGGTCTTTGCCGGCTGGGGACCGAACGGCCCGAACTTTGTCCAGCTCAAAGAGCTGGACCTATCGAAAAACGCCCTGGTGGACGTCTGGCCCCTCGGCCCACTGCACAATCTGACCAAGCTCAACCTCTCGGGCAATCCAAACCTCGCCATTTGGCAAGTACGCCCGGTGATCGACATGAACCGGGGGCTGACCAGCCTGGGGCTCAACGGTATCGAGATCGGCTCATTCGATAACCTCGGACCGCTGACCAACTGGGAGACTGGACAGCCTTATGCTTTACAGGAACTGGACTTGGGTAACACTCACCTGACCGACCTCAATGGCGGCAAGAGTCTCGACTTTCTCATCCCGTTTGGTGGCACGCTGACTCGGCTTAACGTCGCGGGCAACGATATCGATAACATTCAGGTTTTTGCGAGTTGGGGATCGAACGGTCCAAACTTCAGCCAACTCAAAGAGCTGGACCTATCGAAAAACGCCCTGATGGACGTCTGGCCGCTTAGTCCGCTGCATCAACTGACCAAGCTCAATCTCTCCGGCAACCAAAGCCTTGCCATCTGGCAAGTACGTCCCGTGATCGACATGAACCGGGGGCTGACCAGCCTGGGGCTTAACGGTATCGAGATCGGCTCGTTCAGCAACCTCGGGCCGCTAACGAATTGGGAGACCGGTAAGCCTTACCCTCTGGTGGAATTGGATCTGGGCAATACCCATCTCACCGATTCCAACGGCGGCAAGAGCCTCGACTTCCTCATGCCGTTTGGCAGCACGCTGACCCGGCTCAACGTCGCGGGCAACGGCATCGACAATATTCAGGTCTTCGCGAGCCCAGGCCCGAATGGCCCAAACTTCAGCCAACTCAAAGAACTGGATCTGTCGAGCAATGCTCTAGTGGACGTCTGGCCACTCACTCAACTGCACGCTTTGGGGTACTTAAATCTCGTCAGCAACGACCAGATCGGATGCAATGATCTGGATATGCTGGTGGCGGCTCTTCCCTCCACCCTTATTCAGCGTCCGACAATATGCCAATAATCTGGATACGTTGATGATAGAGCTCTCTGCCACTCTGATTCAGCCATGGATATATCTTGAGAGCCATCATGTAAGCACCAGTGCGGTGAGGCAGAAAGCGATGCAATAGCGAGCGAGTCTTGTAGTTCGCAGCATGCTAGATACCCGGCTGGCACCCCGCGGCCGGGTTTCTTATTGAAGCTGGGCTAAAAGCGGGAGCTGATTTGGCGATCGACGAATGAAAGCGCTTTTGATTTTGATGCTGGCCGTATCCTTCGGCCTCCGGGCCGAAGAAGGCTGGGTCAACTACTACAAAGATCCGCAAAAGGCGGCGGAATGGGAAAAGCACTTGGCCGACACCCCCGAAGATCCGCTCATCATCAAGCGCCATGCCCTACGAGCCGGCCTTTGCAAAATGGTCAACGAAGGCAAGGTCGAACTCGAGGAAGCGATCCGGATCTGGGACATCGAACACGCGCGAAGCGTCAATGAGCGGCTGCTGGCTGCTGGATGAAATGAAGCGCGGCCGGAAACGAATGCTCTAACCATCGAGCCTAAGGCAAATAACCAAAGCCTGACTCCTTTACAAGCATTCGTAGGTCGGCAATCCTTTGCCGACGAAGACGCTCGGCCTGACGTGTCGTCGGGAAAGGATTCCCGACCTACTCGCTGACGGATCGTAGCCACGGTACCCCCCTTGAACTGGCGTCGACGGACTTTTTGTCCGCTTCCGTGTGGTTTCTGCCACACCTGAAGCGATTTTTGTCCGATTTTTACCTGTTTTTGGTGGGTATTGGCAATAAAAAATATCGGCGGTATCGCGCCGATATCTTGATATCTATATGATTTTGGTGGGATTTTATGGAGGCTGAGGTCGGAATCGAACCGGCGTCCACGGCTTTGCAGGCCGCTGCATGACCACTCTGCCACTCAGCCTAAGTGGGCTTGCCAAAGTAAAAAGCCGCGTCTCTTATCGCGGCTTTCTGAATTTGGAGCGGGAAACGAGACTCGAACTCGCGACCCCAACCTTGGCAAGGTTGTGCTCTACCAACTGAGCTATTCCCGCGTCGTGCTGTTGAGAGTTGGAATTTTAGGTATCACTGGAGGCTTTGTCAACTCTTCGTTATCGCCTTTGAGCACTGGCAGTGCGGCCTTCAGATAATTGACCATCGACCAGAGCGTCAGTATGGCGGATATCAGCAGAAACAACTGCCCGAGGTTTTTTAGAAAACCTAGCCAGACATCCATGCTCAGCAGGAGCGTGACTATCGCGAGCATCTGGGCGGTCGTTTTCCATTTGCCCAGCCAAGATACTTCCACGCGCTTGCGCTGTCCGACTTCCGCCATCCATTCGCGCAGAGAGGCGATCGTGATTTCGCGTCCGATGATGACCGCGGCAGCGATGGCTACGTAAGGACTGGGGTCGGCCTGGACGATCAAGACCAGCGTGACGGCCACCATCAGCTTGTCGGCGACGGGATCGAGAAATGCCCCGAAGCGGGTGGTTTGGCTCATTTTGCGGGCCAGATAACCATCCAACCAGTCGGTTACGGCGGCGACTGCAAAAATCAACGCGCAGGCGATGTGGGCGCCACTCCACGGTAGATAGAAAAAGACGACCAGGACCGGAATCAACACGATCCGAAGTAACGTCAAGTTGGTGGGGAGATTCAACTCCATGTTCAGCTTTCTCTCTCGTGGAACGTTTCATAAATGCGCTTTGCCAATTGAGCGCTGATGCCTTCGACGCTGCTCAGGGCGTCCACGCCGGCACGGCTGATTTCCCTGAGGCCGCCGAATTGCCGCAACAGTTGCTGGCGCCGCTTCGGACCCAGTCCCGCGATATCGTCGAGAGTGGACTGTTTTCGGGCTTTGGCGCGTCGTTGACGATGCCCTGTGATGGCGAAACGGTGGGCTTCGTCGCGAATCTGCTGAATCAGTAGCAGGGCGGGCGAGTGGCTGGGCAGAATGATGGCATCGGACGAGCCCGCCGGGAAGAGGGTTTCCATTCCCGGTTTACGATCGGGACCCTTGGCTACTCCGACAGTGCGAATGCTATTCATTCCGAGTTCGCGCAAAACCTCGCGCACGGCATTGACCTGGCCTTTTCCGCCGTCGATGAACAGGATGTCCGGCGCTTCGATCTCGCCTTGCTTGATTCGCTGATAACGCCGCGAAACCGCTTGCGCCAGGGCGCCGTAGTCGTCACCGGGCGTAACGCCCTCGATGTTGAAGCGGCGGTAAGCGGATTTGACCGCACCTTGCCGGTCGAACACCACGCAGGATGCGACGGTTTGGTCGCCCTGGGTATGGCTGATGTCGAAGCATTCCAGGCGTTTCGGCGGTTCCGGGCAATGTAGGGCCTCGCCCAGACTGAGAAAGCGCGCATACAGGTCCTGCCGATTCGCCAATTTCGCATTCAAGGCGTTCTCGGCATTGATGAGCGCCAGCTGCAGGCGTTTCTGACGTTCGCCGCGGAGCCGCGCCGCGATCTGCACGGCATGGCCGGATTGGCTGGCGAGCACTTCTGCGACTAGCTCGGCATCCTCGATCGGATGGCTGATGAGGATTTCTCGGGGAACCTGTTTCCCAAGGTAAAACTGAGGGATGAACGCCGCCAGGATGCTGCCCGGATCGTGCTCCTCCAGCATGCTGGGGAAGTAGGCGCGGTCGCCGATTTGCTGTCCGCCGCGAATGAACAACATCTGTACGCAGGCGACGTTGCCCTTGATTGCGCAGGCGATGATGTCGATATCGCCGTGTTCGCCGTGTACCGCCTGTTTTGCCAAGACCGTTCTCAGACTCGCGATCTGGTCGCGATAGCGCGCCGCTCGCTCGAAATGGAGATCGGCCGCGGCTTTTTCCATGCGTCCCGCCAAATCGTCGATCAGCCGCTTGCCGTTTCCCTCCAGGAACATGACGGTATCCTGCACGTCCTGGGCGTATGTTTCACGATCGATCAGATCCACGCAGGGCGCGGTACAGCGTTCGATTTGGTATTGCAGGCAGGGGCGAGAGCGGTTTTGGAAGTAAGAATCCTGGCACTGACGCACGGGAAAGATCTTCTGCAGCAACTTTAAGCTTTCCCGCACCGCGCTGGCGCTCGGATAAGGCCCGAAGTAGCGGCCGAGCTTGCTCTTGGCGCCACGATGGAAGGTAATGCGAGGAAAAGGCTGATGGGTCGAAACATAAATATAAGGATAGCTCTTGTCGTCGCGCAGATTGATGTTGTAGCGCGGCTTGTGGCGCTTGATGAGCTGGCTTTCCAGAAGGAGCGCCTCGCCCTCGGTGTGCGTCACCCTCACGTCGATCGAGCATATCCGTGCCACCATGGCTTGCTGCTTGGGCGAACAGTCTTTGCCCGAAAAATAGCTGGATACCCGCTTTTTCAGGTTTTTCGCCTTGCCGACGTAAATCACTTCACCCTTGTCATCCAGCATCCTGTAAACACCAGGTAGCTGGGTCAGAGTTTCGAGGAAAGCTTTGATGTCGAAGGACGGGGCGTCTTCGCGCAAATTCATGACAGATAGGCCGATTCGTCAAGAAGAGAACATTATAATCCCGAACGGGCAAGGGCACGCAGTTCGACAGTCTGTCGCCTTACCTCAAGAACAATGGACGTACAGGCCGAGCGCTGCAGAATCAAGCAAAGGAAACCGCAAGACGGCGCGACAATAAAAACGCCGGATCTTCCATCTTTCAAGCCGTGACAGCGATAATGGTCAATCAGCTTCATCGGCGTGATTCTGCTGTTTTGCATGGGATTGCCTTGGGCCAGAGCGGCGCAATCGGAACGTGTTTTAATAAAGACCACCGTTCATTCTGATCGTGCCCGTTGCCGGGCGGAAAAAGCATTTGTCGATACAGGTGATATTCCGCCGGGTTCATCCGTTTTTCCGTGAAAAAATGACGGCGGAATTCTAAGAAAGAAGTGATCGTCGCTTTTGTTTACTCACTCTAATACCAATATGGATATTTCCGACTCGACTTCGCTTCGCTCCCGCGAACGAGCGTGGGCTCTCTACGACGTGGCGACCTCGTCGTTCGCCACGACGGTCATGGCGGCTTTTTTTCCGGTCTTTTTCAAGCAGTTTTGGGCGAGCGGGCTGCCGGTGACGGAAAGCACCTTTTGGCTGGGGGCGGTAAGTTCTGTAGGCGCTTTGGTCGCGCTGGTTCTGGCGCCGGTGCTCGGATCGCTGTCGGACGCCGGGGGATGGAAGAAGCCTTTGCTCGCCCTTTGCGCGTTCATCGGCATTACCATGACCGCAGGACTCTTCTGGATCGAGCAGGGAGCCTGGGAATTGGCGCTTACCCTATTCGGCCTCGGGCTCGTGGGGTTTTCCACCGGAATGGTTTTTTACGACGCGCTGTTGCCTTCGGTGACGATTCCCGCCCGCTTCGAGCATGTATCCGCCTTCGGGGTGGGGATGGGCTATCTCGGCGGTGGCGCGCTCTTCGCCGTCAACATTCTGATGACGCAAAAGCCGGAGTGGTTCGGTCTTGCGGATGCGTCCGCCGCAGTCCGAATGTCGTTCCTGTCCGTGGCCGTATGGTGGTTCGTGTTCACCCTTCCTTTGCTGTTCGTCGTTCGGGAGCCGCTTCCCCGGTGTGCCAGCGGTGCCAACGCCGTCAAGTATGGGTTGATGCAGCTTCGGGAAACCTTCCGGCATGTCCGGCGGCTGAAGATCGTCATGCTGTTCTTGGGCGCTTACTGGCTTTACATCGATGGCGTGGACACCATCGTCCACATGGCGGTGGACTACGCGCTGGCGATCGGCTTCGATGCCGGCGGGCTGATGTTGGCCTTGCTCATCACGCAAGCCGTCGGCGTTCCGGCAACGCTCGCTTACGGCTGGCTCGGTCAGCGCTTCGGCGCCAAATCCGGCATTCTCGCGGGACTCGCGACGTATGCGTTGCTGGTGGTTTGGGGTTCCGTCATGAGCCGGCAGTGGGAGTTTTACGGGATCGCCGTGGGCATAGGCTTGGTCCAGGGCGGGGTTCAGGCTCTCAGCCGAGCGCTTTACGCGCGCCTCATTCCGAAAGAAAAGTCCGGCGAATTCTTCGGTTTTTTCAACCTGCTCAGCAAGTTCGCGGCGGTTCTGGGTCCCGTGCTGGTGGGGATCGTCAGCCATGCCACCGGCGAACCGAGACTTTCGATACTCTCCTTGCTGGTGCTCTTTACCCTGGGCGGCGCGCTGCTCTGGAATGTCGATGTGGCCGAAGGCGAACGGCGCGCCGCGGAGTTGTAGGTAGGCCTGCTACACCGCCGGTTGCCGCGGCAGGCACCAGGAAACTAGCACCGTCATGGCCAGGACAACCACGCCCAGGGCGAGAATCGCAGCCACCGGGCCGATGCCCTGAGTCGACGCGAAGGTATAAATCCCCATGCTCACCAGCATCGCGGCGTTCTGAAAGAAATTCTGGACCGCCACGGCACCGCCGCTGCCGACGGTATGATGACCGATCTGCTGGATCGCCGCGTTAAGCGGCACGACGAACAGGCCGCCGGCGATGCCGATGGCCAGCAGCGTCGCTCTGGCCGGCCACAGGCTATCGACACCGGCCAGGAGCAGAAAAAATAGGCTCAGCGCATACGCGGCAAGCCGTGCACGCCGGATGTGCTCCAGGGGAATTAGGCGCGGGACTATACCTGAGCCAATGACGATGCCGACGGCGAGAAACAGGGTCAGCTGCGCGATTTCCCCCGCGGTTTGCGTATCGAGCACTTGCGGCGCCCAGGTTACGAGAATAATTCTCAGAGTGGCGGCAGAGGCCCAGAACAAGCTCAGGGCGATTAGAACTAACCGGGCACGTTCTGATTTCAATAGCTCTTTGATTACGTGCACCAGTTTGGTCAAGGACGAACCGGGGCGCGCGCCGCGTGCCGGCAGCTTGGGCAAGAGGAGCGTAACCCCGGCGGAAATAACATAAAACGCGATGATCGAGCTCAGCGCCAGATCGATCGAGGCATCGGCGAGCTTTGCTCCGATCACGGTGCCCAGCAGGATCGCGGCGATGGTCGCGCCTTCGATCCAACTGTTGATCCTGACCAACCGCGTGTGATCGGCCAATTCTGGCAAGATCCCGTATTTGGCGGGGCTGTAGGTTGCCGCACCCACGCCGACGACGGCATAGCCGATCAGAGGCTCGACGCCGAGCAGTATCAGAAGTCCGCCGAGTGCCTTGACGACATTCGCCAAAATAAGAACCTTCGGCTTCGAATGCCGGTCGGCGAACGCTCCGACCCAGGGCGTCAGCATCACGAACGCCACCAGGAAAACGCTTTGCAGGGCCGGGACATACCAGGGGCCGCGATCACCGCTTTGCAGCACGATGGCGATGACCGTGAAGAGCATGGCGTTGTCCGAGAACGCGGAGAGAAACTGCGCAGCGATCAGCGAACGAAGTCCCCGGTTCATGATTCGCTCCCTTCCCGGACGAACCCGGTAAGCGCCGGATAATCCACCTTGCCGGTGGCAAGCAGGGGCAGTTCCTTGGGCACCCGGATATCCTTGGGCAGACAGAGTTCGCCGACACCTTCCTGCTGTGCTCGGGCTGTTAGTTCGGCGCGATCGGCGTTCCGGTACTCGGTGGCGAGTACGATCTTTTCGCCTTTCTTGGGGTCGGACAGCGCAACCGCCGCGTGCCGCTGTCCCGGCCAAATCCGCGCGGCCAGCTCTTCGACCGCGTTAAGCGACACCATTTCCCCGCCGATCTTGGCGAACCGTTTGACGCGGCCGAGAATGCTGACGAAACCTTCCTCGTCGATGCGGACGATATCGCCGGTGTCGTACCAGCCGAGTCCATATTGCGAGGCGGGCGGCTCGAGTTCGCCCGAATGCCCGGGGCGGAGATAGCCCAGCATGACGTTGGGGCCGGTCACGTGGAGGCGCCCTCCCTCGGTTACGCCGGGAACCTCTTCCAGCCGCCATTGGATGCCGGGGAAAAAGCGCCCCACCGTGCCTTCCCGGTAGTACATGGGCGTATTGGCGGATAATACCGGCGAAGTTTCCGTGGCCCCGTAGCCTTCCAGTACGCGGAGTCCGAATTTCTCGGCCCAAAGCTTGCGGGTATCGGCTTGCAGTTTTTCCGCGCCGGCGAAGACATAGCGCACGCTATAAAAATCGTAGGGATGGGCATGCTTTGCATAACCGTGGAGAAAGGTATTGGTGCCGAACAGGATCGTGGCGTTGATGTCGTAGGCCACTTCGGGAATGATTCGGTAATGCAAAGGCGAGGGATACAGGAACAGGCGCATGCCGGACAGCAAGGGCAGCAGCGTGCCGGCGGTCAAACCGAAGGCGTGAAAGACGGGCAGAACGTTGAGGATGACGTCCTGGGCATTGAAATCGAAGCGTGCGGCGAGCTGTTCGCGGTTGGAGAGGAGGTTGGTATGGGAAAGCATGACGCCTTTCGGTTCGCCCTCCGAACCGGAGGTGAACAGAATTACCGCCGGATCATCCGGGTTGCGCCGGCCGCGGTACCAGTAATCGGCGGTGAGCGCGGCGAGGAAAGCCCTGAGCTTGTCCCAGGCGCCCAGCTCCCGGCCCAGGTCTTCGAGATAGATCACCCTCGCTTTTTCCGACAAAGCCTCTACGGATTCCTCCAATTTCGCCGTGGCGACGAAACGACGGGCCGTGACCACGGTCTTGATTTTCGCCGTGGCGCAGCTCGACAGGAGATTGCGGGTGCCGGCGCTGAAATTCAGCATGGCGGGGAGGCGCCCGTGAACTTGAAGCCCCAGGAATGCGGCTACCGTACCGCTCAGGTTGGGCAGCAAGAGACCGACCGCTTCGCCGTCTTCGGTTTTTTCCGCCAGTTTGCGGCCCAGGGCGAGGACTTGTGCGATCAGCCGATCATAGCTGAGGGGTTTCCGCTGTACGTCCTCGAGCACGCAATGCCCGCCGCCGTGAGTCCTCCGTGCATCGAGCAAGGCCGAGAACACCGTCCGCCGGTAATTGCTCGTCTCGAACATCATCTCGCTCATCAAATCGGACAACATGAGCCCGACCTGATGCCGCCGCTCGGGACCAGTGATGTCCGACGGCGGACTGACTTCGCGAGGCGGCAGAATGTTCAGCGTGATAGGCGGAAACCAGCGCAGCCGCACCACCCCGTGCAGACGGGAAAATATGGTGTATTGAGTGCCGTCGATTCGGATCGGCAGAACCGTTGCGCCGGATTTTTCGGCGATCAGCCCGGCGCCGTCGTAAATCTTCATCAAGGCTCCGGTCACCGTGATGCGTCCTTCCGGAAAAATCACCGCTTTGCGGTCCTCTTTCAGATAATGGGTCAGGGCCTTGACCGACAGCGGCTGGGTGGGGTCCATCGGAAACACCTTGGCGAACCTGAGAGCCGGCCGCACCCACCAGTGCTGGGCGATGTGGGTATTGATCGCGAATGTGACCTCGTCCGGCAGAAAGACCCACAAGAGTATCGGGTCGAGGTAGGACGAGTGATTGGCGGCGATCAGGACTCGAGCCCCCGCCTTTTGGTAGTTTTCGAGACCGACGACTTTGACGCGGAACAGCCGGGCGAGAATCCAGCGAAGCATTATTTTTATCATGGTGTTCACCTCCGAGGAGAAAGTCTAGGTCAAAAATGAACAGTGTTCAATATATTCCAGTGCGGTGAACAGGTTGATGCGCAACCTCGGCAAACCGCCGCAATCAAAGGTAATATAGGGCCCGTCCGCAACTCTGATACCCGTCATGACTCTGAAAACTCTTCGCCTGTCTTGCTTCGTGCTTTTTCCATGTCTGCTGCTCGGTGGCTGTACGCCGCTCATCCATCCCTCGGGACCCGAACATGTTGAACCGCAGCTCCGTAAGGCCCATTTCGTCGCTACGGATGGCGCCGTTTTGCCGGTGCGATCCTGGCTTCCTCACGATGGCAAAGCCAAGGCGGTGGTCGTGGCGCTCCACGGTTTCAACGATTACAGCAATGCTTTCACCATGCCCGGCCGCTATCTGAGCGAGCACGGAATTGCCTTGTACGCCTACGATCAGAGAGGCTTCGGGAATGCGCCGGGACGGGGCCTCTGGGCCGGAATGGATGCCTATGTCGACGATCTGAGACAATTCACGCGACTCGTCGGCAAGAACCATCCGGGCAAACCGGTTTATATCCTCGGCGAGAGTATGGGCGGAGCCTTGGCGATTGTTGCGACGGCATCGGAACGGCCTCCGCTGGCCGATGGGATCATTCTCTCGGCACCGGCCGTGTGGGGCAGGAGCACCATGCCCTGGTATCAACGGGCCTTGCTTTCGATTTCGGTAAGTACCGTGCCCTGGCTTCAGTTGACCGGGGAAAGCCTCGGGATTCTCCCTTCCGACAATATCGAGATGTTGCGCGGTCTCGGTCGCGATCCCCTGGTCATAAAGGAGACGCGAGTCGATGCGATTTACGGGCTGGTCAATCTCATGGACGAGGCGCTTTCGCGAGTTGAGCAGCTGAATAAAGAGGTTTTAGTCCTCTATGGCGAGCACGACCAAGTGATCCCCAAAGAGCCCGTTTCCCTAATGCTGAAGAAGCTGTCGAAAACCGGGACCGCCCGTGTCGCGCTTTACGAGCAGGGTTACCATTTGCTGCTGCGCGATCTGAGCGCCGCCAAGCCTTGGGCCGATATCGCGGCGTGGGTTGCGGATAGGTCCAAACCCTTGCCGTCGGGAGCCGACAGGCGGAACATGCTGGCTTTCCTCAATCCTTGAGGACGTGAGGTATGGGTGAAACCGCATACACACAGGTATCCCACGGATCGGCACTTGAGCATTTTAAGACAGTCAATATAACAGCCCGAAAACCGCCGCCAAAATTACGGCCGCAGTTTTGTTGGCTGCATTCAGCTTGGCCATGGCATTGCTGACGTGGAAGTTAACTGTGCGCTCCGAAATATTGAGGATGTATGAGATTTCGCCAGATGTTTTGCCTTCGGCTGTCCACCGGAGAACTTCCAGCTCTCGCTCCGATAATCTTGCTCCGACTGCCGGTATCAGCTTTGGGGTTAAGCATCGCGACATACCGAGATGAGCTATCTGGGTAAGCCAGACCATTTTGAGCTCTTTGTTCTGAAGTTCAACTTCGGAAAGCGGCTCGCATGAACGCGCCAACGTCAACATGCCCATCACTCCGTTTGCGTCGCGGCTGGACTGTGCCCACCCAAACCGGAGTCCGAACGACCGGGCGTCGTCCCACAGCTCATTTGCGGCGGCGAATAGGTTTTCCGACCACGTGATGGGCAAATGGGAACGTAAGCCGTGGCGCACTGTCGGATCAACGCCGAGATAATTTTTCTCTCGATACCGTGTCTGCCATTCAAACGGATAATTGTTAAACATCATGGTCTTAGGCTGCGAGAAAGGAAACGGCATGCGCAACCCGTAGGCACAGTAATCAAAGCCCAATTCACGTGCAAACGAAGCGAGCACTTCAAAAAGTTTCTGCTCGCATTGAACGGAGAGCAATGCGTGAAGCTGATCTTCTTGCCATGTCTTCATGCTATGGTCCTTTCAAAGACTTGATCTCGTCAATATCGCTGAATCGTTTGCTAGGACGCGAATCGTCCCGGCAGTCCTTATCGTGTGCGCCGTAAAACTTGACACTATCGCTGTGTGGCAGGGGCATATAATGTGTCCTCCTTCACACTGAAGGGGAATGATAATAAATTATCAAGCCGACGCCGAGATCCGGGATGCAGTCCGAACCGCCATGGTTACTCTTTGCAAAGACGGCTATGTGCGCTTGACGTTCGAGACCTTCCGCAACCTTCCACTCTTCCACCTACTATCCTGCCTTGATGAGGATAACCCAGTTTTATCTTCGGAAGGCGCCATTTTGACGATGATCTCCGGCTACACCGAGTGGATCAGCACTACTACACCGGCCATCACTCTAGGGTGGGACTGGCAACTCACAGCATCACGAGGGCAGGCTCTATGCGTACGGATCGGCGAACCCCGCAGCAACGTCATGCTCGTGGACGCCCAACAGGATGACTTGGGAACAGTAAAGACAGCAAGTCTACTCAAGACGGCGATTGACCAGTTGTCCTGGCAAGATGCCGTTGTCAGGAGTTTCAGCAATCCCGGCCCATAACTAGCTGTTAAAGTTGACAGTTACATCAAGGTTTCGCAATGCCGTGTAATTTCCCCATATTTGTAATGGATTATGGAGATGCGGTATGCGTGTGGTGTCAAGTGCTCCAGAGAGGCTTCCGGACGGTTTGTATTCGAAAATTGCCCACTATGGCCACAAGGTGTTTGTCGAGCAGCTGGGTTGGTCGCTACAAACCCAGAACGGTGTAGAGCTGGATCAGTTTGACCGATCAGATACTGTGTATGTCGTGGCGCAGGATGACGATGGTTGTATCGTAGGCTTCGCGCGGCTTCTCCCAACCACTCGCCCCTATCTCTTGGGGGAAGTGTTCCCCCAACTGCTCAATGGCTTAGCGCCGCCTTGCTCTCCGGATGTATGGGAGCTTTCGCGTTTTGCGGCGGTTGACTTCAATAGCCGGGCCACTTCGGTATTGAGACAGTTTTCTTCGCCCATTGCCATCGAGTTGCTTCAACAATCGATCGCATGCGCGGCGACGCATGGCGCGAAGCGATTGATCACCGTGTCCCCGATCGGTGTGGAGCGGTTGCTCCGCAGAGCAGGATTTCACGCACGCCGATTAGGTCCGCCAATTGTAATTGATGGATCTCCAATCGTTGCGTGCTTGATAGAAATTGGCGATTAGTCCCTGCGCGATGCGAAAGCCAGTTACTGGTGATGTTGGAACCTGCTTATTCATTCCTGCGGCTGCCGACTCACAAATATAGAGCGCAGAGCAGCCCATGCCGTCTTACCGGCAATTTATTGCTGCCATAAGGCAGCGGTGGCTGCCCCGATCGGCCCCAACGGGGTAGCCATATTAACTGAGGGGCAATTAGGAGAAATGACATGACGAACGATATCAACAACGGCTCGATTGATTATCTGTCCGATACACTGGCACCGGAGGTGATTCAGTTCTATCAGACTAACATCGCGACGGAGATGCGTCCTCAGGGGCAGCAAATGTGGGGCGAAGCCGTCCAGTACTGATGCCACATCGGGCGGGGCTTTTGCCCCGCCCGTTTTTCGGATCAAACAAAGGATGTCTTGTGAGCACAATGCAATACTATGTGATTCAGCAGGGGAAGAAATCACTGATCCTCACCAAGCGGCCCTACACTTGGTTCAGCGTGGATCAACGTTACTGCAGTGATGTCGTTAGACTGTTATATGAAGGTTCGGAGAAGCTCAAAAACCTGTTTGCACAAAACGAGGTGGCGTGGATTCAACCTTCGCCTAGGCACTTGGCAATGTACCCTGTCATCAAGCTGACCAATCGCTGCAATCTGAACTGTTCTCATTGCTACATCGAAGCGCACGACAGCATGCTTGGCGGCAAGTGCGACCTGCAGTACGAGGATATCGTACACTTTATCGATTATGTCAAAAGGCTTGGTGGTGATCTCGGAGAGCCAACCTTGACGGTTCAACTTTTCGGTGGAGAGCCGACCTTACATAAGCAATTTTCCGAAATAGTACGGTATTGTCGCGATCAGCAGTTGTATGTTCGAGTTTCAACTAACGCCGCAAATGTTAAGCTCTTTCAGTCTGGGCAATATGACGAACTTTTCATGGACCGCATGGTGGAGTGGCGCGTATCTTTAGAATCACATATTCAGGAAGTCCATGACATCATCAGGCCTAGCAGTTACCACAAGGTCGTTTCCAACCTACGCTATATGGCAGAACGGAATGCTAACATTTCTGTCAAAACTGTGGTCGGTACCCACAATTTCGAGCATTTCGAAGATATTATATACTTTTGCCGAAACATTGGGGCGACGGATTATCTCTACTCGCCGCTAAGTTTGACTGGGGCCGCACTCAAGAACGGATTGGCGAACCGGATAACGACATTGATGATAAATAAGAAGGTAATCGATGTTGTTGAGCGGGACGGAGCGGTTGCCCCATTCCTTAGAGCATCGCCATTGGCACGATACCTCAAGCTTATCTATCTCAAGGAAAGCAGTGTCCTTCCGAGGGTCCAATATTTCGTTAACCACGATGGCCGAATTTGTCCTCAGGACAACCTTTACGAGAGTCCGCAGTTTCACTTTGGCGACATCCATAAGCGAGACTACGCATATGACATCCTCGTACAACATCAAAAGCGATTTGAAACTGACCTTATTGCGTGTCAGTCCTGCCCGGTAGAGCCATACTGTCCGAAGGGCGACTATGCTCAAATGGCAGCGGACGACGGGAACATAACTAAACCGTTTAGTGTGTGTGACGATATCCGCGAAGTTATCTACTATTTGATGTCTCTGGGTGACCGGGGGCTGGCACTGACCGAGGCCTTTTATGGAAGCTCGACCTGATCGACCAATTATGCAGTCGAAGCAGCATGGGAGTTTTGTTGTGCGTCCGATGGTGGCCGAGGACGAACCGGCTGTCCGAGACATCTACGACGCCGCTACTGCGGATCTTCGGCAAGTCTACGCACCGAGATGCGGGATTTTTGGCGATAAGGAAGAAGTCTCACAGCGGCTTGTCGTGACTGAGATGGGCGTTGTACTTGGTGTCGTCGAATATATCGACCAACCCGATCAAGTGTATGTACGCGCTTTAGCCGTGGCCCGACGGCATCGCCGTCAGGGAGTGGCCAAATGCCTAATGTCGGGTGTCGAGGAACTTGCAAAGAACGCACATAAACAGGCCATTGTACTGCGTACGGTGTCAGAGACTGGGAACGTGGAGATCTTTTCGCGGCTCGGCTTTTCTGAGGTAAATCGTGAGCAAACGAATCGTTTCGTAGCCACAAACGGCAGTGACGTGCATGTTGTCGAGATGCGTCGATGCATAGGAGGGAAAAGCTGATGTTGTCAGCAACTCCATCTATCCTGCGCTTAGAGAGCGTGCGCGCGGCTCATGTCAGTGCCGAGTCTCTTAATGCAAAAGGGGGAGAGTGCGTCATATTGAGTGGACGCTCCGGTAGCGGAAAGACTTCACTGCTCCGGGTGCTGGCTGATCTCACATCTTGGGAAGGGAACATCGAAATTGATGGACTAAAGCCGGATGAGATATCTCCAGCACGGTGGCGGCGGCAAGTGGCGTACGTCCCTAGCGTTAGTCAGTGGTGGTATGAATGTGTTAGAAAGCACTTTCCGTTGGAAGTGGAGGTGCAGCCCCTTCTTGCGGCGGTTCGCCTGCCTGCGCACATAATGGAATGTGCACCGCGGGACCTCTCCGTTGGCCAGCTGCAGCGCCTCGGGCTCTTGCGAGCAATGGTGTTGGAACCACGAATACTGCTTCTCGATGAGCCTACCGCCAATTTGGATCCGCAATCGCGTCAGGCAGTTGAAGTACTGCTTATGCGATGGCTTAGCTGTCAAAGGCTTATCATCCTCGTAACGCATAACGCGCAGCAGGCATCGAGGCTGGGTCATCGGCACTGGGTTGCGGTAGATGGGAAGGTTTCGGAGGTTACAGATGAACTCTGCTACCTTGCCGGTTGATAGCCTTCTGGTTCCGTTTGCTGTAGTGTTAATGATCGCGGCCTACTCGAGCCGCCTCACCAGGTGTGATGGGGTTGCGCTTACGGTAGCCGTCTTTCGGATGCTTCTGCAGCTCACAGCGGTCGCGTTAGTACTCAAGGCCCTCTTCGAAGGCACATCCGCGCTCGCAGTTGGCGGTTTCGGCGTCCTGATGTGCTTGGCAGCCGCTAGGGAGGTATCGCATCGGCTCAACGAGAATGTAGCACGTCGGACTAGGTGGCTGATCGGCCCTGTGCCCCTAATCGCTAGTAGTCTGCTTTTTACGATATTGGCTGTGTTTGTGACGTGGAGATCTGTATCATGGAGCTTACCGCAGACGTTGATTCCAACCTTCGGAATGCTCCTTGGTAATTCACTCACCGCAATTGCCTTAACTGTTAACCTTGTGCAGCAATATGCGAGTGACCGACACCTAGTTATTGAGGCACGCTTGGCGCTTGGACAGCCAGCCTCGCTAGCTGCGAGCGACGTGCATCGTGATGCTTTGAGGTTCGGTCTTTTCCTTCCTCTGACGAACATGCTCGCAGCATCGGGTATTGTGATGCTTCCAGGTGTTATGACAGGACAGATATTGGGCGGGATGGATCCTGTCGAGGCTGCTAAGCAACAAATTTTCATTCTTCTGCTGGTTACTGGTGCGGCAGGTGTTGGCAGCCTTCTGGCGGCGCACTTGGCGGTTCGGTCGCTGTTTGATGCGCGGCAGCGACTTGTAATTGCTGTTCAAGGCAGGTGAGCCAGCATTAGATCAGTGGCAGCAAATTTGAGATAGGTTGGAAAAAGCGGATACTTAGGTTTTTGGGGAAACTCTAAATAAGTCCACCCCCAGATCGCTCCCCGATGAAGCATCTCGGACTCAGCGGTCCCGGTTTGTTAAGAAGCCGAAGCTGAGCAGGCGTCAGAAATTTTTCCAGGAGATCACGCAAGCGATTCCTCAGGCTGTGTGGACGAGTCGGATTGTACTGCGCGCTATCCGACAGCCGGTCCGGGGACGGCGGCCGTTCAATCAGGAGATGATGCAGCGCATCCGCCTGATGCGGCTGTGGTTCGGCATTTCTACCCGGCCACAAAAGCCGCGTTGCATGACATCCTGATACTGCGGGAGTTTGCGGGGCTGGACGCGAGTGAGAAGGCTCTGCTGGATGAAACCACATGTCGATATGAGTCCCAGCGGAAAGCCATTGCACCGGAAACAACGCTGACCATCAGCCTTTCCGGAGTGCTTTGGCCAACGCCTCCGCCATGGCGCTTTGCGGTTTGGGGGAGGATTCCGGCCGAGGCTTCTTGGCTCTTGGCTCGACCGATTTGGTCGAGGGACTAGACGATCCTCGCTCCGATCGGGGAGTGGCCTCCGCATCCTTTTTCATCGACAAACCGATGCGGCGTCTCGGTACGTCCACTTCCAGCACTTTCACTTTCACCACGTCTCCCGCCTTGACCACCTCGCGCGGGTCTTTGACGAACTTGTCTGACAAGTGCGAGATGTGGATCAGGCCGTCCTGGTGCACGCCGATGTCGACGAAAGCGCCGAAATTGGTGACATTGGTGACGACGCCTTCGAGCATCATGCCGGGTTTGAGGTCCTCGATCTTGTCCGCGCCTTCCTTGAACTGTGCGGTCTTGAATTCCGGACGCGGATCGCGGCCGGGCTTTTCCAGCTCGCGCAGAATGTCGGTGACGGTCGGAAGGCCGAAGCGTTCGTCGGTGTAATTCTCGGCGTTGACGCCGCGTAGGAAGGCCGCGTTGCCGATCAATTCGCGGATATCCTTGCCGGTGGTGCCGATGATGCGTTCCACCACCGGATAAGCCTCGGGGTGCACGGCCGAGGTGTCGAGCGGATTGTTCCCGTTCATGATGCGGAGAAATCCGGCCGCCTGCTCGAAGGTTTTTTCTCCGAGTCGCGGGACTTTTTTGAGATCTTCGCGGCTGTTGAAAGCGCCGTTCTGGTTTCGGTATTCGACGATGTTCTGGCTGATGGTCTGGGACAGTCCGGAAACGTAACGGAGCAGCGAAGCCGAAGCCGTGTTCACGTCGACGCCCACGGCATTCACGCAGTCCTCGACCACCGCGTCGAGGCTTTTGGAGAGCTGCGACTGGTTAACATCGTGCTGGTATTGGCCGACGCCTATGGCCTTGGGTTCGATTTTTACCAGTTCGGCCAAGGGGTCCTGCAAGCGGCGGGCGATCGAAACGGCACCGCGCAGTGAGACGTCGAGATCCGGGAATTCCTTGGCGGCCAGCTCGGACGCCGAATAAACCGATGCCCCCGCCTCCGACACCATCACCTTGGTGATATTCAATTCGGGATGGCGCTTGATGAGATCGCCGACCAGCTGATCGGTCTCGCGGGAGGCGGTGCCGTTGCCCGTGGCGACCAGTTCGACGCCGTGCTGGGCGATCAGCCGGGCCAGCGTTGCGATCGATTGATCCCACTGATTTTGCGGCACGTGGGGGTAAATCGTCGCGGTTTCCAGCAGCTTGCCGGTTTTGTCCACCACCGCGACCTTGACGCCGGTGCGTAGCCCCGGATCCAGGCCCATGGTGGTGCGGGGGCCGGCGGGCGCCGCGAGCAGCAAATCCTTGAGGTTCTTGGCGAAAACCTGAATCGCCTCGGCTTCGGCGGCTTCGCGGAGGCGCTGCTTGAGGTCGAGGTCGATGCGGGTCAGGATTTTGACTTTCCAGGCGTAATGCACCGTGTCGGCCAGCCAGCGGTCCGCGAGCCGCCCTTTGTCGGCGATGCCGAAGGTCCTCGCGATCAGGCTTTCCGCGGCTTTATGCGCGGCGTCCTCATCCTTGCCGACTTTCAGGGCCAGGTCCAGCACGTCCTCGTTGCGTCCCCGGAACAGGGCCAGCGCGCGATGGGACGGGATCTTCGCGATAGGCTCGGCGAAATCGAAATAGTCCCGGAACTTCGCTCCGGCCTGTTCTTTCCCATCGGCGACCGTCGAGGCGAGGATGCCCTCGTTCCAAATTCGTTCACGCAGCTCGGCCAGAAGCCCGGCGTGCTCGGCGAACCGTTCCATGAGGATTTGCCTTGCCCCTTCCAGCGCCGCCGCGACGTCGGGAACGCCTTTGTCCGCATCGACGTATTGCTGTGCTTCCGTCTCCGGTACCAGGGACGGATCGCCAAGCAAGGCGTCGGCCAGGGGTTCCAGACCGGCTTCCCGCGCGATTTGGGCCTTGGTGCGGCGTTTGGGTTTGTAGGGAAGGTAAAGGTCTTCCAGCAGGGTCTTGGTGTCGGCGGCGAGAATGGCTTGTTCCAGCTCCGGAGTCAGCTTGTCCTGTTCTCGGATGCTGTCCAGGATGATCTGGCGGCGGTCCTCGAGTTCGCGGAGATAAGAGAGCCGAACTTCCAAGGTTCTGAGCTGGGTATCGTCCAAACCGCCCGTCGCTTCTTTACGGTAGCGCGCGATAAACGGCACCGTAGCTCCTTCGTCCAGCAGGTCCACGGCTGCCTGGACCTGTCTTTCTCGGACGCCGAGCTCTTCAGCGATACGGGCGATGATGTTCATCAACAAACCTCAAGAGTGGGAAAAGGGGTAAAAGTTTAGCATTCGCGGATGTATCCAAAAATCCGCGGGCGGATTCACAAGGGCTTTTCGGCGATGACGATGGTGGGGTCGTCGGTCTTGGTATGGCAGGTGAATGCCAGCCGTTTCATTAGGCCGAGCATTTTGACGTTGTTCGCCAGGATTTCGCCCCGCAAAGATTTGAGCCCCATCTCGCGAGCGGCGTCGATCAGGCAGGACATCAGCCGTGTACCCAACCCACGGTGCTGCCATTCGTCGGCAACCACCAGGGCGAATTCGGCGGTTTCGCCATCCGGATTGGTGAAATAGCGCGCCACGCCGAGTTCCGTTTCTTCGGCCCCGGAATCGACGATGGCGACGAGCGCCAGTTCGCGGTCGTAATCCAGCTGAGTCAAACGTATCAGCATGTCCTGACTCAATTCCTGCAAGGCGTTCATGAAGCGGAAGAATTTGGCCTCGGGCGAAAGCTGCTTCACGAAACGCTTCTCGATTTCCGCGTCTTCGGGACGGATCGGCCGAATGATGATGTTGGTGCCGTCGGCGAGCTGATACTGTCTAATCAAGTGGCCGGGATAGGGGTGGACAGCCATGTGCCCGTAGGGCCGGCGTCCAGGCTGCGGCTCATGCACCGCAATGCGGGCATCCAGGGCGAACACGCCTTGGTCGTCCGCCACCAGAGGATTGATGTCCATCTCCTTGATCTCGGGGAGTTCGCAGACCATCTCCGAGAGCCGCAGCAACACTTGCTCGATCGCCTCCAGCTTGACCGGCGGGAGGTTGCGGAACTGTCCGAGCAGCCGTGCGACACGGGTTTGGCCGATCATCGTCTGGGCGATGTGCTCGTTGAGCGGGGGCAGGGCGACCGCACGGTCCTTGAGGATTTCCACCGCCGTGCCGCCCGAGCCGAAACTCACGACCGGGCCGAAAATCGGATCGTCGACCACGCCGACCAGCAGTTCCCGGCCGTTGCGGTTACGGTACATCTTTTCGACCGTTACGCCCTCGATCCGTGCGTTCGGCCTTCGGGCTTGCACCGTCGACACCAGATCGTTATAGGCGTTCCGCACCGTCTGTGCGCTGTTGATGTTGAGCCGGACGCCGTCGACATCGGACTTGTGGGTGATGTCCGGCGACAGGATCTTCAGCGCGACCGGAAAGCCCAGGTATTCGGCCGCCGATAACGCCTCGTTGGGCGAATGGGCGTTCAGCGCCGGCGGCACGGGAATGTCGAAGGCGCGCAGAACGGCGCGGGTCTCGAGCGAGGATAGCAGCGTCCGCCGTTCCGCCAGGGCGCCCTCGATGATGAGGCGGGCGCCGGTCAGGTCTGGCATCTGGTGCGAGGCCAACGGCCCCGGCACCTGCATCAGCATCTGTTGGTTACGGTGATATTCCGCCAGATAGCCGAACGCTTCGATGGCGCTCTCGGGGTTCGCGAAGGTCGGAATCTGATGTGCGGTAAACAGTTCTCGCCCTTTTTGGACGTAGGTTTCTCCCAGCCAGCAGGTGAGTATCGGCTTGCGGCTCTGTTCGGCGGCGCGAATGACGGCCTCCGCGGCTTCCGTGGGATCGGTCATGGCCTGCGGCGTGAGCAACACCAGGGCGCCGTCCACGCTTTCGTCGGCCAGACAGACCTCGACGGCCGCCCGATACCGTTCGGGGGTGGCGTCGCCCAGGATATCGACGGGATTATTGTGCGACCACTGTTTGGGCAGCACCGCGTTCAGCTTGTCGAAGGTCGGTCCGCCCAGTTCGGCGAGCCGGATGCCTTGCTCGACGGCCCGGTCGGTTGCCATCACCCCCGGTCCGCCCGCGTTGGTGATGATCACGAGGCGATTGCCTCGAACGCGGTGCTGGGTCGCGAGGAGCTGGGCGGCGGCGAAAAGCTGTTCGATGGTGGTGGCCCGAACCACGCCGGCCCTTTGCAGCGCGGCGTCGAAGACATCATCCGAACCGACCAGCGCGCCGGTGTGCGACATGGCCGCTCGGGAGCCTTCGGCATGGCGGCCGGCCTTGATCACGATCACCGGCTTCATGCGAGCCGCGGCCCTGAGCCCGCTCATGAAACGCCGCGCATCACGCACGCCTTCCACGTACATCAGGATGCTGCGGGTTTCGGGATCGAGAGCGAGATAGTCTAGGATGTCCCCGAAGGTGACATCGGCTCCGGCGCCCAAGGACACCATGGTCGAAAAACCGATGCGATGGGCGCTCGCCCAGTCCAGAATCGCCGTGCAAAGCGCTCCCGACTGGGAGACCAGGGCGAGCGAACCCGGTTCCGCGACATTATTGCTGAAAGTGGCATTGAGGCCGACCGAAGGGCGCATCAGCCCCAGGCAGTTGGGACCGAGAATCCGGAGCCCATAGCGCTTGCCTTCTTCCAGCAAGGCCCGCTCCAGCATTCGGCCGTTGCCCTCCTGTTCGGCAAATCCCGCCGAAATGACGATGGCGGCCTTGACCCCTTGTTGGCCGCAAGCGCGGATGATGAGGGGGACGGTGGCGGCCGGCGTTGCGATGATCGCGAGATCCACGTGTTCCTTCACCTCTTCGATCGACGAGAAACAGACCTGATCCCGGACCAGTTGATACTTGGGATTGATCGGGTAGATCGGGCCTTGAAAACCGCCGTCCAAGAGATTTTGATAGATCCGCGCGCCGACCGAGTCGGGCAACTCGCTGGCCCCGAACACGGCTATGGACTTCGGGCTGAACAAATGCTCGAGGTAATGGCGTGCCATATCGGCCTCAGATTCTGGTGAGGAGGATTTCGCCGATTTCGCCGTCGGTGAGCGTTACCGGATTGGTCTGCATGCTGGTGCCGCGGGCGTTGGCGACGATCTTAGGGATGTGCGCCGATTCCACGCCGAAATGGCCGAGGCGCTTCAGAGCCAGCCGTTCGGTCCAATCGTGCAACTGTTCGACCAAGGCGTTGCAAGCTTCCATCTGGGTTTTGAAGCCATGGCCGGTCAGGAGTTCGGCGATACCGGCGTATTTCTTCAAGGCCGGATTCTCCGGAGCTCTCTCCCGCAGCGCGCGGATATTGATGGCCGTGGCTTCGGCGAGCAGGGTGCCGCAGGCGAGGCCGTGCGGGATCGGATAGAAGGCGCCCAGCGGCGCGGCGAGCCCGTGTACCGAGCCCAGTCCCGCCTGTGCCAGGGTGATGCCGGACACGAGCGATGCATAAGCGATGGCGCTGCGACCGGCTCGGGCTTGCTCGCCGTCGCCGCGTTGCAGGGCCGCGAAGAGGCCGTCGCGAAACGCTTCCATTCCGCTTTTTGCCAAAGCATCGGTCATAGGATTGGCGCGCGCCGAGACATAGGATTCTAACAACTGGGTGAACGCGTCCATGCCGTCGGCGGCGATCAGGTCCGGCGGGCAAGTGTCGAGCAGATCGGGATCGACGATCGCGTATTCGGGAACCAGGCAGTCATGGCGGAACGATTTCTTGAAGCCGTGCTCGCCGCGCACGCTCAAGACGGCGTTCTTGGTCGCTTCGCTGCCGGTGCCGGCGGTGGTGGGCACGGCGATGAACGGCGTAGCAGGTCCGGTGTAAGGAATGTTACGGCCTACGCCCTCGAGGTGATCCATGACCGAATTGCCGTGGGGCAGGAGTCCCGCGATGGCCTTGGCGGCGTCCAGCACGCTGCCGCCCCCGATGGCGACCACCAGGCCGATGTTGCGGCCATGAAAGGCGGCGACGGCATCGTCCACCAACTGCGGCGTGGGCTCGTCACTGACGGTCATGTGTTCGAAGATCATGCCCTGCTCGGTCAGGTTATCCGTCAGCCAGGGCCAGCGCGACGACGAGCGGAAGGAGCGCACTCCGGTGACGAGCAGCGCTTTGTGACCGTAGGAGCGAGCCAGTTTCGGCAGTTCCGCCAATTGGCCGGAACCGAAAAGAATGCGGGGAAGGCGGGAAATCGAAAATACGGGGATAGTCATGAGTGCGTCTGGCTGCGGGTCCTGCGGCGATGGATCGCGACATAAATTCCAACCAGGACGATGCTGAATATGATCACGTCGATGACCGCGTGTTCCGAATAGCGCGCGATCAGCTCCTGGTTTTCACCGATGAAATAGCCGATCCAGCTGAGCACCGATACCCAGATCCCCGCCCCGAGCAGCGTGTAAAAGCTGAACTTGAGATGATTCATGTTGGCGAGGCCGGCCGGTAACGAGATCAGATGTCTCGCTACGGGCAGGAGGCGGCCGACGAAGGTGGAGATTTCACCATGTGCCAAGAAAAACTTCTCCACACGGTTGAAGTGCTCCTCGGTAATCCAGACGTATTTGCCGTATTTGATCAGGAGCGGCCTGCCCAGCCAGCGCGCGACGAAATAGTTGGCGTAAGCCCCGACCAGGCTTCCCGCCGTTCCGCTGAGGATCACCAGGGTCATGTCCATCTTGCCCTGCTGGGCCAGATAGCCCGCGGGCGGCATGACGATTTCGCTGGGGATGGGGAAAACCGAGCTTTCCATGGCCATCAGCAGAAAAATTCCGGTGTAGCCCATCGCGCCGATGGTCGTCACCAGCCAATTGATCAGTTCATGCATCGGGAATTCCTTAATCCTGAAAGAGAGGGCTGTTTGTCAAAGCAATCCGCCTTGCAGAGGCACGAAGCTGACAGGTTCGATGATTTCCGCCTGAAACCCGACTTCCGTGCGCGTAATCCGCTGTAGAAACTGCTCGCGTCCGTCGCCGATGGGTATCACCATGACACCACCCCGTGCCATTTGGTCGAGCAGTGGCTGCGGCAGCTCCGGCGGTGCCGCGGTGACGATGATGCCGTCGTAGGGCGCGTAATCGTCCCAGCCCCAGCCGCCGTCACTGTGCTTCATGCGCACATTGCGCAGGTGAAGATCCTGAATGCAGCGGCGGGCGCGCTGCTGAAGGGGGTAAATGCGTTCCACCGAATGAACCCGCTTTACGAGTTGCGCCAATACAGCGGTCTGGTAACCCGAGCCGGTGCCGACTTCGAGCACCTTGTCCAACGGGCCTTTTTCCAGCAGCAGTTCGGTCATGCGAGCCACGATATAAGGCTGGGAGATCGTCTGGTTGAATCCGATCGGGAGCGCCGTGTCTTCGTACGCACGGCTCGCGAAAGCCTCTTCGACAAAAATATGTCTGGGCGTTTCCAGCATGACGGCTAGCACAGACTGATTGCTGATTCCTTGTTCCTTCAATCGGCTGACCATGCGCTCCCGCGTTCTGCGGGAGGTCATGCCGATACCCTGAAGCCGACGGTTCATGGAATAACCTCACGCGGAAGCCAGTCGGCCAATCGCTGAAGACTTTCGTAACGGGTCAAATCGATTTGCAAAGGTGTGACGGATACGTAGTTGTTGCGTATGGCGTGAAAATCGGTGCCGGGTCCGGCATCTTGCTCCGGACCGGCGGAGCCGATCCAGTAGATCTCGCGCCCGCGCGGGTCGGTCGTCCGGATCACGGGTTCGGCCTTGTGGCGCTGGCCCAGACGAGTGGATTGGAAGCCACGAAGCTCTGTCAGGGGAATATCGGGCACGTTGACGTTCAGTATAGTATCGGCCGGCAAGGGGTGTTCCTGGATCTGTTTGAGCAAGGTGACGGCAACTTGGGCTGCCGTGTCGAAGTGCTGCGGATTGCTCGACGCCAAGGAGACCGCGACCGCCGGAAGCCCCAAAAAACGCCCTTCGGTGGCTGCCGCCACCGTGCCGGAGTAGATAACGTCATCTCCCAGGTTGGAACCGTGATTGATGCCGGCGAACACCATGTCCGGCTCCTCATGTAACAATCCCGTGATAGCCAAATGCACGCAATCGGTCGGTGTGCCGTCGATCTTGATGAAGCCGCTTTCGGTTTGGCTGACGCGCAAAGGTCTGTCCAAGGTTAGCGAATTGCTCGCTCCGCTGCGGTTTCGTTCGGGGGCAACAACCGTCAGTCGCGCCCGTTGCCCCAGCGCATTTGCCAAGGCGATCAGTCCTTGGGCGGAATAACCGTCGTCGTTGCTCAACAATATATGCATCAGGCATGCTCCCCCTATTCCTTGACCATTTTACACAAGAACCGGGCCAGTCGGCGCATCTGCTGCGATAGGCGGCTGATGGTCGGCGGGTACAGCCGGCTTCAACTATCGATAACAGATAAGGGGAATTGCGGCATTGGCGGCTCTGCCTTGACGCTGGTTAACGAATCCTCGACGATTGCAAGATTGTCATGGAAGTCGTCACCCCGGCAGGGATTGCCGGGGTCCAGAGGCCATGGATGGCAGAGGCGGATCACATCCCTGTGCCCTGGATTCCGGCAATCCCTGCCGGAATGACGGCAAGAAAAATGTATAGATATGGTCCATCCGAACTTACCCCACCAAGGATTTCATCCGATGAACTCGCAACGTTTGAATATGCTGGCCGAGAAGCTCCGCGCCAACGCTCTGTATCAGAAATATGCTCGCCTGCCGACGCTAGCTCAAAAGCTTATCCTGGTGAGCTCGATCACTTTCCTGACGACCTTGTTTCTGGTCGTGATGTATTTCTTTGTCGATCCGATCATCGCCATGGGGGCCTTCGCCAGCATTCTGGCTGGATTGGCCACGGGATTCGGTGCCTTGCCCGCTCTACTGTTCAAGGATGTTTCCAGCAGGACCCTTTATCTGATGCTGGGCGGAGCCGCCGGCGTGATGCTGGCAGCCACGGCGTTCTCGCTTATCGTTCCGGGCATCCAGGCCGGCAATCAGCTGTGGCCGGGTCTCGGTGTGTACGTGGTTGCGGCGGGGGTCATGATCGGCGCGGTTTTTCTGGTATTGGCGGATAGTTGGCTGCCGTATGAGCGGTTTCTGGGCGAAAGCCGAGAAACCTTCGACTCGCTGCGAAAGATTTGGCTCTTTATCGCCGCGATCGTCATGCACAACCTGCCGGAAGGCATGGCCGTCGGCGTAAGTTTCGGTTCCGGCGACTGGCACAACGGAGCAGCCTTGGCGATCGCGGTCGGTCTGCAGAATATCCCGGAAGGCTTGGCGGTGGCGATGCCGCTGGTGGCCTTGGGCTATCGGCGGCAACAGGCGGTATTGATCGCGACCTTGACGGGGCTGATCGAGCCGGTCGGCGGCTTTCTCGGCGTTGCCGCAGTCACGATGTTCTTGCCTTTATTGCCTATCGGTATGGCGTTCGCCGCCGGAGCCATGCTGTTCGTCATCAGCGACGACATCATTCCCGAAACCCAATCCCAGGGCAAAGCGCGCTATGCGACCTTTGCGCTGATGTTTGGCTTCATCATCATGATGATTTTGGACAACCTGATCACGACCTGAGTATCCGACCCTGTGGCTTGCAATCTGATTAACGAAGTAGGGGTGTGGCTGGATCGAAGCCTGCCGGCGATCGACTGGGCACGGTGGTGGGCGTCGTCGGGTACCGCGTTCGCGCTGGTCGCAGCAGCCGAGTTCGGCGACAAAAGCCAGCTGGTATGCATGACTTTGGCTGTGCGGCACCGGCACTGGCCTATTCTGCTCGGCGCCGTGTTCGCTTTTGCCGTCTTGAATCTAGTCGCCGTAGTCTTCGGAGCGGCGGCAGCCCGGTGGCTGCCCGATTCCGTGGTGTCCCTGGCGGTCGCTCTCTTGTTTGCGGTCTTCGGCGTGAAAGCTTTGCTTTTTAGGGAGGAAGAGGAGGGCGAGTTCATCAAGGCAAAAACCGGTCACGGCATCTTTTTGACGACCTTCCTGATGATTTTCCTTGCCGAATTCGGCGATAAAACTCAACTGGCGGTCGCCGGTTTAGGTGCGGCAGCACCGCCTGTGCCGGTTTGGCTTGGCGCCACCGCGGCTCTGGGCGTGACGTCCGCGTTAGGGATTTGGGCAGGCGCCACACTGCTCCGGAAGACGCCTCAGCGGGCGCTACATATCGCTAGCGGTTTGTTGTTTCTGGGATTCGCGGTTTTTGCGGCGTCCAGAATAGTGCCCGAGGAGTTATGGAGCTGGCTACAAAGCAGCTTCGATCGATTCGTCTCCACCGTTCGAGAACTGTTTTCATAACGCGCCGACAGCCGAAGTCGTTTCAGTCCGGGCTGCCGGTCAAGCCAGAGCTGTAGGATGCGGTGAGCGAAGTGAACCGCATCGTTCGCGATCTGGTCAGGCCAGATTCAATTCCTCCACCACGATACGCCGCCATCCAGTATTCGGCGGAACTGTTCCGTAGCGGGGTTTCCCCTTTGCCGTAGGAGATCGATCCATACCGAAGTATCCGCCAAATACATGCTTAGCTCTGCTCGGCGCGCAGTGTCTTGGAATCGTAGTTCGGGTCGATTTCCACCGTAGCGATCAAGTCCCGAACGTCCTTCCGTTTTCGATTGGCCACGAACTCCCGGAGTGCCCGCTCGACCAGTTCACGCTTAGTCTTGGCATCGGAATACTTGAAAGCCTCTCTGACCTGCTCGTCGTTAAGAACGATGTTCGTACGCATATCAATACACCTCCTGGGGTGTATTTTGGCGCCATGCCGGAGGCGAAGTCATAGGAAACAGCGCATCTTGGCCATAACTTAAGGCCGACAGAAAAACCTTTAAAGTTTCCGCCGTGGTGTCCGATAACGTTTACGAGAGTTGAATGCACAGCGCTGATGTCCTTGAGCTCGTCGATTTGAAAAATCCTAAAAGTTGAAGGAGACGATCATGTCCCAAGTGATTAATACCAATATTTCCTCGCTTAACGCTCAGCGCCAGTTGCTGAAGTCATCCAACGCGATGCAGACTGCAATGCAACGCTTGTCGTCCGGTGTGCGCATTAATAGCGCAAAAGACGACGCAGCCGGCCTTGCCATTGCAGACCGGATGACCGCGCAAATTAAAGGTTTGAATCAGGCCGCCCGAAATGCCAACGACGGCATTTCCATCGCGCAAGTCGCCGAAGGCGCCTTGGGAGAGGTCACGAACGCGCTGCAGCGTATGAGGGAACTGGCCGTACAATCCGCCAACGATACCAATACCGCGACCGATCGTGCTTCCCTGCAGAAGGAAGTGGCTCAGTTGCAGCAGGAGATTACCCGTATCGCCACTCAAACCCAATTCAACGGAAAAAATCTGCTGGATGGCTCGTTCACGAGTGCGAAATTTCAGGTTGGTGCGTATGCCGATCAGACGATCAGTTTCTCGATCGGGAACAGCAAGGCGACCAATATCGGATCGAACAGTCTCACCAATACGACGGGTACTGCGGTAGAGGCGGCGGCGGCAAGTGCTGATAAGACTGCTTTGACCGCTCTCAACCGTGTTGCGGCACAAAATCTAACGGTTACCGGGAATATCGGGTCCGCGACCTTGGCCGTAGCAAACAATGATTCAGCCAATGCGATCGCGACGGCTGTGAATAACGCCACGGCATCCACGGGCGTAACGGCAACGGCGCTGACTAAAGCAACTCTTTCCGGTCTAGCCGCTGCCGGTACGTTGACGTTTAATTTGTATGGTTCGAACAGCAGCGCCGTTGCGATCTCGGCAAACGTCTCCAGTACTGGCGATCTCACTTCGCTGGCGGAAGCCATTAATGGTGCGGCGGCAAGTACCGGTATCACCGCAGAACTGGATGCTTCGAGAAGTTCGATCACGCTGAGCCAAGCCGAAGGTTACGATATTGTCATCGAAGACTTTTTAAATAGCGCCGGCGCGGGCGGTACTATCAATTTCCAAGGCTTGAACGCTGACACCGGGGCAACGGAAGGTGCCGCCGCTACCTTGGGCGCAGCGGTGGGAACAGACTCTAGTAAAGTGGTCGGAACCCTCATGTTTAGCTCCGCAAGCTCGTACACCGTCACCACGGATACGACGGGTACCTTGTTCAGTGCAGCGACGAATGCAAGCACTCTAAGTGCAGTGGGAAGCATTAACGTCGGTACTCAGTCGGGGGCAAACTCGGCTATTAAGTCTGTCGATGGTGCACTCGCTTTCGTTGACGACCTCCGCGCCACCCTGGGCGCTGTCCAAAACCGCTTCAGCTCAGCGGTAGCCAATATGCAGGCCACTTCGCAAAACATCAGCGCCGCAAGAAGCCGTGTGTTCGATGCCGATTTCGCGGCTGAAACGTCCGAGCTGAGCCGGAATCAGATCCTGCAGCAGGCCGGTACGGCAATGTTGGCACAGGCGAATGCCTCAACCCAAAACGTGCTCTCGCTGCTTCGGGGTTAATTTCCGAGCTGGCTAAACCGGAAAGCGGGAACACTGAGGCGTTCCCGCTTTCTTCTTCGAGCAATAGGAGATCGATATGGAAGCCCCGATAGCTTTAGGCAATGTAACGGCTCTGAAGCCGAACATGGTGCGCCGCCAGACGGCAGACGAGGTGGGCTCTGAAACCCTCGCCGCAGCGGGAAGCACCGGGGCGGTAGAGCAGGTTTCTACGGTTAGGGCGGTTCCCCCGGCTTTGGCCGCCGAGGCGTTTGCTTCCTCGGGAAGAGAAGGAGAGAAGCGGCAGGACGAAGTCGCCCATGCCGTGCGCAATTTCAACGAATTTTTTCAAATGGTGCGGAGAACGGTCCAGTTTTCCATTGACGAAGATTCGGGCCGAACGATAGTGCAAGTCAGGGATGCCGAAACCGATGAACTTATTCGCCAAATCCCCTCGGAAGAGATTTTGCGACTCGCAAAACATTTAGACGAATTCAAAGATGGATTTAAAGGCATGTTGTTGAAAGAAAAAGTGTGAGTTTGGAGGGTTTGTCGGTTCGGCTGACGAGTCCGCGCGGCCGAATCGGTCCAAGCGTAAGGCGCGGATATATCCTTATCGGGACAGAGCGGCAACAGGCAAGGCGGAGGGTTTGATGGCAGGTATTACATCGACGGGGCTCGGATCCGGCCTCAATATATCCAGCATGGTCAGCCAATTGGTGCAGGCGGAGCGTGCTCCGTTCGCTGCCCGTTTGGATCGGCAAGAAGCCGAGATCCAATCCAAGATTTCCTCGTTTGGAAATTTCAAGAGCGCTTTATCGGCTTTTCGGGATAGCCTCTCGGCGTTGAAAAACCTGAGTAGTTTTCAAAAGATCGGCGCAACTTCCAGCGACAGCAGTATTGTCAGTGCTTCGGCGGAAAGCAATGCCGATCTGGGTAATTACAAGATCGAGGTCAAGCAACTCGCGCAGAGCCACGCACTGGCAACCGGTTACTTCGCATCGGCCAACGCAGTGGTTGGAACCGGGACTTTGACGCTGAAATTCGGCACTACGGACTATACGCCGCCGGTGGATGCCACCCCGGGTAGTTATAACGGATTTACCCAAAATCGCGACAAAGGCACGCTGACCCTTGAGATCGACTCGAGCAACAATACCCTCAGCGGCATCCGAGATGCTATCAACAACGCCAAGGCCGGAGTGACTGCGGTTATAGTCAACGATAGCGGCGGTTCTCGCCTTGTACTGAATTCGAGTGAAACCGGCGCCGAGAACAGCTTGCAGATCAGCGTAGCCGATGATGATGGAAATTCGGTCGACGCCTCAGGCCTGTCCGTCCTGTCTTTTAATGCCGCCGCTGCTAACCTCCAGCAGACCCAGATGGCGTTGGACTCGAAAATCGCTATCAATGGACTTGAGGTTACCAATGCGAGCAACACGATCAAAGATGCTCTTAAAGGGGTGACGTTAAATCTTCAATCCGCTCAATCCGAGAAGATCGTCAATGTGTCGGTCAGCCAGAGCAATGACGACATCAAAAAGCTTATAGAAGGTTTCGTAAAAAGTTTTAACGAATTGGCAAAGACGGACCGAAGCTTAACCGGCTATGACGCAGCCCAGAAAGCAGGCGGAATTTTACAGGGCGATCCCACGGTACGCGGCGGTATGGGGCAGCTTCGCTCGGAACTGGGACGATTTATCCAAGGTCTCGAAGGTTCGGCGAAAACCTTGGCCCATATAGGAATCCGAACGCAAAGAGACGGCACCCTCAATTTGGACAGTTCCAAGCTAAACGAGGCGCTAAATGCGGATCGGAGCAGCGTAGCCGCTTTGTTTGCGGCTATCGGGCGTCCCACGGATTCCGGGGTGATATATTCCAGCAATACCGTCGATACCAAGCCGGGAACTTATGCGGTCAATATTACCCAAGCAGCTACCCAGGGCTTTCTGAACGGCGGTGCCGTCAATTCATTGGTGGTGGACGGCGACAACGACACCTTCAAGATCAAAGTCGATGGGGTCTTGTCGGCAGATATCACCTTGACGCAAGCGACCTATAGCAATCATGCGGCTCTGGCGGCAGAGATTCAATCCCGCATCAATGGCGACAGTGCCCTCAAAGCAAAAGGTATTTCAGTCGGCGTGAGTTATGACGATGTCAACAATCGATTTGTCATTCAATCCAAAAATTATGGCTCGGAGTCTCAAGTTGAAATCACGCAGGTCGATATTAATAGTGAAGCGACCTTGGGATTAAAGCTCGCCTCTAGTTCGACGGAGGGCACCGGGGGCATGGATGTCGCCGGAAGCATCGGAGGTTTGGAGGCAACGGGCAAAGGGCAAGAATTGACCGCAACGGCGGGCGATGCCCAGGGGCTTAAGCTTCTGATCTCGGATACCAAGACCGGCGACCGGGGCGAGGTTGGTTTTTCCCGTGGGCTGATAGAACGACTGGACAAGGTGCTTGCCGGATTGTTGGACAGTAAAGGAGCCATAAAGGCGCGTACTGACGGTCTGGAAAAGAATCTCGAGAAAATTCAAGAAAGCCGAGAGCGTTTAGAGAGTCGAATGAGTGATTTCGAAAAGCGTCTTCTGGATCGATTCAATAAGATGGATGCTCTTTTGGGGCAGTTTCAGAGTATCAGCAGTTATTTGAGTCAGCAGTTGGCCGCTTTGCCATTGGCTAACCAAAACAAGAAATAAGAAGAGGTTATACGCCATGAGACCCGCTCAGTTTGCATTGAATCAGTATCGGCAAACTACCGTGCAGGCGAGTGCCGAGTACGCCGATCCGCATACTCTGATAATGATGCTTTTTAATGGGCTGAACGAAAAAATTTCCGTTGCCAAGGGCGCGATACAAAGGGGGGAGCTCGCCGAGAAGGGCCAAGCCATCGGCCGTGCAATTGAAATCGTCGGCTACCTCCAAGCCTGTCTGGACTTGGATAACGGCGGCGAAATCGCGGTAAATCTGGATCGACTTTATACCTATGTTACCGAGCAGCTGTTTTACGCCAGCGCGCAAAACGATCAGAGTGCCCTGGACGAAGTCGGCGGTTTGATAAAGGAGATCAAGAGTGCTTGGGAGGCGATACGAGAGCCGGTTCCGTCTCAGACTGTTGAAAACAGGTTAGCTTCAGCAAGCTTTTAATCGTCCGAGACCGGGTATGCCGCGATGTCAGATCTGACGCCCGAAACCGAGAAGCTTCTTGCAATGTGCCGTTCGATCCTAACGGCGGCCGAAGGTATGGAGTGGGAGAGGGTTGCTCGGCTGGAGAGGGAACGGATGCCCCTGATTGAGAAACTGTTTTCGCCGGCCAATCTTGAGAAAAGCGATAACGAGTCTTTGGTTCGTTTAGTCGAGGAAGTGCAGACCATCGACGGGAAGGTTATGTCTTTGATTGAGGCGGAAAGAAACCAAGCTGCTCAAGAACTACGCATGCTCAGAAACTCCCGGCAACGCGAGCAAGCTTATCGATCGGCTGAAAATGAGTGAGTTCAAAGAGTCCGGACACGCACTCGCATTCCGGGACCAGGGTCGGTGTCCGCACCATCAAGCCCGGTTCAATATCCATTCCAATACCATCTTGCTGCCGAAATAGGCCAGCATTAGCGACACAAAGCCTCCTAGCGTCCAGCGGATAGCTATGGTTCCCCGCCAGCCGTAGCGAGCTCGTCCGATCAGTAGTACGCCGAACAAGACCCAGGCAAGGATGGACAGCACGGTCTTATGGGCCAAATGCTGAGCGAACATGTCTTCCAGAAAAATAAAGCCTGTGAGCAGTGACACGCTAAGAAACACGAACCCGGCCGCAATCAGCTGAAACAACAGGGATTCCATGGTTTGCAGAGGCGGGAGCGAGCGTAGCAAGAGGTCGGAATGGTGGCTGCGCAGCCGCCAGTCCTGAAACGCCAGCAGCGCTGCCTGAAAGGCGGCAATATTGAGAAAACTGTAAGCGAGCATGGAGACCACGATGTGAATGGTCAAAGGCCAGGAAAGGTCTTTCACCGTGTGAACGCTCTCCGGGATGCTGAGTTTTAGCAGGAGGACCAGCGCGGCCATCGGAAAAATCACCATCCCGAGTTTATCCACCGGTTTCGCGAGAGCCGTCAGGAGCAAGATGGCTACGATCACCCAAGCTACTAACGACATCGCGCTCAGAAAGCTGAGGTTGAGTCCTTCGTTAGTCTGAAAGCCGCTGGTGAGCGCAAGCCCGTGCAAAACGGCGGCGAACCAACCGAGTGTCAAGGGTTTCAACCGCCGAAGCGTGGGTGTCTCCATGGCCGCATAGTCGTTCTCGCGCAGCGAGCGAATCAGGGTAAGAGCGGCAGCGACATAAGTGGCGATCGCCATGGCGCCAAACAGCGTAGAATTCATTTAAATCATGTCCTCCTGAGCTCTCTAGTCTGGCATAATGGCCGATCAAGATGAAGTAATCTGGGTATTTCCATAGCCCGTAGGATTAAGAGCCATGTTTGACAACCTTACCGAACGTTTAACCCAATCGCTCAAAAAAATTCGCGGTCAGGGCCGATTGACCGAGAGCAATGTTCAGGACACCTTGCGAGAGGTGCGTATGGCCCTCTTGGAAGCCGATGTGGCTCTACCGGTCGTCAAGGATTTCATCGAGCACGTCAAGACACGCGCCTTGGGGCAGGAAGTTCAGTCCAGCCTTACGCCCGGGCAGGCGCTAGTGAAGATCGTCAATGAAGAATTGATCGCCATCATGGGCAGTGCCCACGAGCGGCTCAGTCTGGCGACGCAGCCGCCGGCGGTGATTCTGATGGCAGGTCTCCAAGGCGCCGGTAAAACCACCACGGTTGCCAAGCTGGCCCGCTGGCTCAAGGATAACGAGCGCAAGTCCGTAGTGGTCGCGAGCGCCGATATCTATCGTCCGGCCGCTATCGATCAACTGCAAACTCTTGCCGCTGAGGTGGGCGCCGATTTTTTTCCGAGCGATCCGACGCAGAATCCGGTGGATATCGCTCGCAACGCCGTCGAATATGGCCGGAAGAAATACAAGGATGTCGTCATTATCGACACGGCCGGCCGTCTTCATATCGATGACGAGATGATGGAGGAAATCAGACAGATTCACTCCGCCATCAACCCGATCGAAACGCTGTTCGTGGTCGATTCGATGACCGGTCAGGACGCCGCCAATACCGCGAAAGCATTCGGCGACGCACTTACCCTGACCGGTGTCGTTCTGACCAAAACCGACGGCGATGCCAGAGGTGGCGCGGCGTTGTCGGTTCGCCACATTACGGGCAAGCCCATCAAATTCTTGGGTGTGGGTGAAAAGACAGCTGCCTTGGAACGTTTTCACCCCGATCGAATCGCGTCCCGAATCTTGGGCATGGGCGATGTCCTGAGTCTGATTGAGGAGGCCGAGCGCAAGATCGATAAGACGAAAGCCGAAAAACTGGTCAAGAAGATTCAGAAGGGCAAGTCTTTCGACTTGAACGACTATCGCGATCAACTGCTGCAGTTGAAGAATCTGGGCGGCGTCGCCGCAATGTTCGACAAGCTTCCCGGCATGGCAAACGTGCCGCAGCACGTGAAGGAAAAAGTGAACGACAAGGAAATGATTCAGCAGATCGCCATCATCAACTCGATGACCAAGCAGGAACGGGCATTTCCGGATGTGATCAACAACTCGCGAAAACAGCGCATCGCAAAAGGCGCGGGCACGGATATGCAGAACATCAACCGTCTGCTCAAGCAGTATGATCAGATGCAGAAGATGATGAAGAAATTCAAGAAGGGCAATCTGATGAACATGCTGCGAGGGATGAAGGGCAATCTAGGACGGGGGATGCCGTTTTAGGGCGATTCTTGATTTGGCATCACGCCCGCCTCGCGCGGGCGTAATTTCGATTTGTGGCAGCAAGTTATCCGGTTCGACGGCTCAAATCTCTGAGCTTCATCAAAGCATAAACCGATTCAAGATGGGGAATCGGCACGCCTGCGTTCCATCCCGCCCTCACGGCATTACCTAGAATGGCCTCCGTCTCCATCGGCCGACCGGCCTCGAAATCCAGCAGCATACTGGTCTTGTATGGCGGCATCTTGTAGGTGCTCTCGATGTTTTTATCGACGGTATCTTCGGGCAACGAATATCCCGTGGCTTTGGCGATCAGGCAAACCTCTTCCATGATGGCCCGAACGAAAGACTCTTGAGTCGAGAGTATGTCATTCGTGCTGAGCCCCGCGGAGAGGACCGACAGCGGGCTGAAGGGCGCGTTCCAGACGCATTTTTGCCAGCGGGCGGCAACGATATCCTCGGAGGCGACGCATGTAATGCCGGATCGCTCGAATACGCTACAAAGCGCCAGAGCTTTTTCCGAAAGCCCCTGCGGATAATTGCCCAAGGCTAGCCGGCCGTAAGCCTGGTGCCAGATTTTGCCGGGTGCGGTGCGGGTGACGCATATGAATGCGAGGCCGCTGATCAGTTCGTTATCGGGAAAGGCTTTCGCGATTTCGTCTTCGATGTCGATGCCGTTGGAAACGAGAACGATGGACGTGTCGGGTCCTACGGCATCTTTCAGAAGGCTGATGCGATCGGCGTTTTCGACCACTTTGATGCACAAGAGAACGTAGTCGGGCTTTTCGGTCAATTCGGCCGCGTTGCGTACGACGGTGTGGGGCCGGAAGTGATAAGCGCCCAGTTTGGTGTCGCTCGTAATGTCTATGCCATGGGCTTTCACATGCACGTAGTCGGAACGGGCGACCATCGAAACTTTCGCGCCCTGCTTGGCGAGCAGTGAACCGTAAAAGCTGCCGACCGCTCCTGAACCTATGACGAGTACATTCATGTCGTTTCTTCCAGATAGTTCTTCAGAAAAGGAATCGTGAGCTTGCGTTTTGCGGCTAGGGTCGCGTGGTCCAATTCGTCCAGCAAGCGCTTCAAGGAGGAAAGATCTCGGTGGTAATGAGAAAGCAAGAAACGTCCGACTTGCGGCGACAGATCTAAGCCCAGCGAGCGGGCATGGGCGCCCAGAACGATTAGTTTATCCTCGTCGTTCAATGGTTGCAGGCGCAAGGTTAATCCCCAGCCTAAGCGGGTTTTGAGGTCGGGCAAACGGATCGCAAGTTCGGCGGGCGGCACGCCGGCAGCGGCAATGAGGCGATTGCCGTGGTCTCGCAAACAATTGAACAAATTGAATAAAGCTCGTTCCCAGGCATCGTCTCCGGCGACGGAATCGACATCGTCCAGGCAAACCAGATCCTGATGCTCCAGGCCATCGAGCACGCCGGGACCGTACTCGCGGAGGCCGGATAGCGGCAGATAAGAGACCGACAAGCCGCTTTGACACGCTTCCCGACAGCAGGCATTGAGCAAGTGGCTCTTGCCGGTGCCCGGTTCACCCCACAAAAAAATCAGCGTTTCGCCCCGACCGCTGGCGGCATGTTTTAGATGAGCGACGATTTCGGCGTTGGCTCCCGAGTGGTGTTGCAGAAAACCCAGTTCGGGATTGAAAGCGAAGCGCAGGGGGAGTTGCTCCGCCATGAGTTCAAAAATGTTTAACCGTCGCGGCGTATTGCAGCATATCCGAAAGCAATCCGTCGAAAGCGTCAGTCAAGACCACTAGGAGTTACTTCACTTGGGCGCCTTTCAGCGCCAGCGCCACACGCGCCAAACGGGCTCCGAACGCCCGACACAGTTTCCGCTCTTCGTCGCTGACCGCGTTGTCACTCCCGGTGTGCCGGCTGGGTCCGTAGGGCGTTCCGCCGCTGGTGGTTTCGAGAAGCGCGCTTTCACTGCTGGGGATCCCGACCAGAACCATGCCATGGTGGAGCAGGGGCAATAACATGGTGATCAGCGTCGCTTCTTGGCCGGCGTGCATGGACGAAGTGGCCGTGAAGACGCCAGCCGGTTTACCGGATAATGCGCCCGAAAACCACAAGGAACTGGTACTGTCGATGAAATATTTGAGGGGCGCCGCCATATTGCCGAAGTGCGTAGGGCTTCCCAAGGCCAGCGCATCGCAGTTTTTCAGATCGTCGATCGTTGCGTAAGGCGGACCGGCTTCAGGAATAGTCTCCTCGGTGGCCTGGCAGACCGGCGATACTTCAGGGACGGTACGAATCTTGGCGACGGCGCCGGGAACTTCCTCGACGCCTCTCGCGATCAGATTGGCCATTTCGGCCGTGGAACCCCAACGGCTATAGTAGACGATTAGAACTTCAACCATGAAAAGGACGAAACACGTGAGAAAAGAGGTGCGAGCCAAAGTGACTCGCCAAGGTATTGAGATCTCGCCGGTCTTAAAGAATCTTTAAAACGTTCTCCGGCGGACGTCCGACGGCCGCCTTCTCGTTTGCCAGCACGATTGGCCGCTCGATGAGGATCGGGTTTTCCACCATGGCGCCTATCAATGCTTTGCGATCCAGATCAGGATTATCCAGCCCGGCGTCCTTATATGCCGCTTCGCCTTTGCGCATCAAGTCGCGGGGCTCCATGCCCAGTTTGGCCAGAATGGTCTCCAGCTCGGATGCGCTAGGAGGTGTTTTCAGATATTCGATTACCGTGGGCTCGATGCCTTTACTCTTGAGAAGCTCAAGCGTAGCGCGGGATTTACTGCAGCGGGGGTTATGGTAAATCGTAACAGTCATGGCTATAGCTCTCGAAGTCGATCGTGACGCGTCGAAAGGTTGCGGTTCATCAAATGACCGGCGGATTGCTCGTGCTTGGTTTTGCCGGTCCTAATTGGAAAGCTTGATCGTTTAACCGAGACCGCCGCGCGTTTTTTGTTCCCGTTCCTGCTCTTTGCCGATGATTTTAACCAGTTCGGTAAGTTCGCCGGCGAGTATCTCGAGGAGATCGTCGCTGGTCAGAATGCCGGCCAGCAAGCCTTGCTGATTGACGACGGGGATGCGGCGAACACCCTTTACTCGCATTCTCTGCAAGGTTTCCCAAAGTCCGTCTTCTTCGCGGGCCGTTATCAGTTCGTAGCTCATGATATCCCCGACGGCGACTGCATTCGGGTCCAGTTCCGCGGCAAGAATTTCCACGACGAGATCGCGGTCGGTCACGATGCCGACGGGTTTCGCTCCTTCCGATGAGTCCTCTACGACTACGGCGCTGCCGACGTGAAACTCGCGCATCAGTTTGGCCGCTTCGATGATCGAGTTTTCTTTTCTTAGGATGACCGTATCGCGGTTACAGAATTGTCCAACAGACATGATGATCCTTTGCGCTGTAGATTGATGGAGGATTTGTATTTTAACCGTTTGAGTGGCCGGTTGCAGGAAAAACCGCCGGTATCGCTAACCGGGCAGGAAGATGTAAAGCAGCACGCCGCCCAAAATCAGCCGATAGATCACGAAGGGTAACATGCCGATACGATCGAGGAGTCTCAGGAACCAGTCAATGGTAATGTAGGCAACGATACCGGAGAGCAGCGCTCCGAGGGACATGTTCCACCAGGATACCGTCTGGTCGGATTCGAATAACTCGTATGCCTTGAGTAATCCCGCCAATGCCGTTACCGGGATCGACAGCAGAAACGAAAATCGGGCGGCAGCTTTGCGATCCAGGCCGCGGAACAAACCGCCGGTGATCGTGATACCCGATCGGGATGTGCCGGGAATCAGCGCCACGGCTTGAAAGAGACCGACTATCAAAGCATCTTGCCAGTTCATGTCGGCATCGGTACGTCGTTCGGCGCTCACTTTTTGCGCCAGCCAAAGTACCAAGGCGAACACTATCGTGCTAGCGGCGATGACCAGCGGATTGCGGAGCTGGGTCTCGACATAACCGTTGGCCGCCAGCCCCGCGACGCCCGCCGGAATCGTCCCCAGAATTACGTACCAAGCAAGTTTCGCATCCGTGCTCATGCCCTTTCCGGAGATCGAACGAAACCAGGCTCCGGCCATATCGCGCAGAGCGCCCGCGTAATAGACCACGACCGCGGTCAGCGTTCCGATGTGGACGGCGACGTCAAAGGCCAAGCCTTGATCATGCCAGCCGAAAACCACCGGCATCAGGATAAGGTGAGCGGCGCTCGAAATGGGCAGAAATTCGGTCAGCCCTTGCAAGAGAGCCAGGTAATACACGTGATGGCAGTCCATGAGGATCCTTTAATCGTCTGAAAAACCGGTGTCGATCAGTTCCCGCAGAACGGCGGTCGCGTAAGCCCCGGCGGGCAGCGCGAATCGCAAATGCATGCTGCTCGGGCCGGACCGTTCCCACTGAAATCCGTCCGGGCAAAGTCGCAGCGGCCGGCGGGCCATCTCGACGCCGAAATCTTCGAGACCGCGGCAGAGAACCGGCTCTTCCTCGGCTGCGGCCGTCTCTATGGCCAGTGCCTCATCGGTAACGGCCGGTGTACCTTTGCCCCAGAGCGCGCCGCTTGGATGAATTTCCTTGGCCTCAAGCCGTTGCGTGATTTCCGGAGTAATAGCGTCGGGCTTAAAAAAACTGCGCGAGTCGGGAAACATGAAGGCATCGCCGGTAACCGCGCGATCCCAGACGTCTCGGCTTATCCGCTTGGCGAGGATGCCGTTGAACAAATGAGAACGCGCGGCAGACAAATAAAGCCCGCGACGGTGAGCGTCCACCCGCCCGAGCGTACCCGCGAAAAGAGCCGATGCCTTCGCAAGGTTCTGTCCCTCGCGGCCGAACCGTTGCGTTCCAAAATAATTGGGAACCCCACATTCGCCGATCTGTTTCAGGCGTCGTTCCAATAGCGGGATGTCGCATTTCAATTCGCGAACGGCGATTTCGAAACGATTGCCGGCTGCCGCGCCTTTTTTTAGCTTGCGGCTGTTGCGCCGGACTTCGAGTATGCGGAGGGAGGGGGATTCAAGTTGCCTCCAGTCCGGTTCGGCCTTGCCCGGCAGCCATACGCTGAACCATTGAATGGTCTTGCCGTGGCGGTCCTTAAGGCCCGCGTAGCCTATGTCCCGTGTCGGGATTCCGGCAAAGCGGGCCAGTTGGCGGGCGACGTAGTCGGTATTTTCGCCGCGTTTTTCGATGCGCAGAAAAAAGTGTTCGCCCTGGTCGGAAGGCTCGAAACCCAGCAGTTCCTCGACGACGAAATCTTCCGGCGACGTCTTGATAATGCCGGTTCCGATTGGCCCGCCAAAGGCGTAGGGCAGGGCGGCGGTCGAATCGCCCATGGCTTAATTTTTCTGAAGGAGCGTTACCGCATAGGCGGAGATGCCTTCGCCCCGGCCTTCGAAGCCCATGCCTTCGGTCGTGGTGGCTTTGACGTTGACCGCGTCGTGCGCAATGTCGAGGTCATCCGCGATGGTTGTGCGCATTTTTTCGATATAGGGCGCGAGCCGCGGCTTTTGTGCGACGATGGTCAGATCGACGTTGACCACGGTGTAGCCGCGTTCGGTGATCTTGGCGTGAACCTCGCGGAGCAAAACCCGGCTGTCTATGCCCTTGAAACTGGGGTCGGAATCCGGGAAATGCCGACCGATATCGCCCAGTGCTGCCGCACCCAATAAGGCATCGCACAAGGCGTGTAACGCAACGTCTCCATCCGAGTGCGCCGCGAGGCTCTTTTCATAATCGATGGCTACGCCCCCCAGGACCAGTTGGCCGCCATCTTTGAACCGATGTGCATCGTAACCTTGACCTATTCGTAGCATTGTCGCTCCAGGTAAAAAGCCGCCAGAGGAAGATCCTCCGGCCGCGTAATCTTGATATTGTCCGGGCGTCCTTCCACGATCTTCGGGCGCAATCCTCGAAGTTCGAGAGCGCTGGCTTCGTCCGTCACGATCAGTTTCCGTTCGGCAGCATCGGTCAGCGCATGCTTGAGCATACGAAAGCGGAACATCTGTGGCGTCAGCGCGCGCCAGATCCGGCTGCGGTCGATGGTTTCGACGATTTCGCCCGCCTCTGCGCCTTTCAGGGTATCCGTGACCGGCAGTGCCAGTATGCCGCCGACTTCATCGTTCCTAAGCCGATCGATCAGTTTTTGAACATCGCTGATCGTGATACACAGCCGAGCTGCATCGTGCACCAACACCCAGTCGTCCGGTTCGGCCACGTTCTCGAGACTCGTTAAGGCGGAAAGCACGGAGTCGGCACGCTCCTTACCTCCGGGGGCGACCCGGATCTTGGGATGGGTAGCACAAGGTAGATCGGACCAATAACCATCCTCGCTCCCGAGAGCCACGACGACGCCGGCCAAGACATCGATCGCCAGCAACCGCTCCAGGGTATGCTGCAATACCGGCTTCCCCAGGACTTGAAGGTATTGCTTCGGTACGTCGACCCCCATGCGTTTACCCACGCCGGCTGCAGGGACAATGGCCCAGAATCGATTATTTCGGCAGGTGTCGGTCATGGACAACAGATGCTAACGAGGCCTTTCGGTCTTTTGTGGCGTAGTTTTCCGCTCCGAAGGCTTTGGTTGCGGCGATCGGTCGTGTGTCTTGTTCTTAGGCATTTCGATCACTTGGACGAAAGTCTCTCCCTGCTTGATCATCCCCAGTTCTTGGCGAGCCCGTTCTTCGATGGCGTCCGTTCCTTCCTTCAAATCTCTGACATCGGCTTCCAGCGCCGCGTTACGTTCGCGCCGCTTTTCGCCCTCCTCCGTGAGCTTTTCGATACGGTCCTGCAACTCCTGCAATTCGGCGATTCCGCCATCGCCCAGCCACAGTCGGTACTGGAGCAGGGCGATCAACACCAGCAAGAAGACAATCAGCTTTTTCACACTGTCGTCGGACGGCGTCCCGCCTTTCAGAGCGCTTGACGGAAGGCGCTGCGGCCGGTGTACCGGGCTTTATCGCCCAATTGCTCTTCGATCTTGAGAAGCCGATTGTATTTGGCGACTCTATCGGATCGGCTGAGAGAGCCGGTTTTGATTTGTCCCGCGCAGGTGGCCACGGCGAGATCCGCGATAGTGGTGTCCTCTGTTTCGCCGGAACGGTGCGAGACGACAGCCGTATATCCGGCCTGGTGGGCCATGGCTATGGCTTCCAGGGTTTCCGTCAAGGTACCGATTTGATTGACCTTGATCAGGATGGAGTTGGCGATCTTGGCCTCGATGCCCTGTTTCAGGATAGCGGGATTCGTGACGAAAAGATCGTCGCCTACCAGCTGAATGCGGCTCCCCAGCCGATCGGTCAATAGTCTCCACCCGTCCCAGTCGTCTTCGGCCATGCCGTCTTCGATGGTGATGATGGGATATTTGTCGACCCAGGCAGCAAGATAGTTCGCGAACTCGTCCGAAGTGAACCGTTTATTCTCGGATTCCAGCGTATAGACGCCGTCCCGGTAAAACTCGGAGCTGGCGACGTCCAGGCCGAGATAGATGTCTTTTCCCGCTTTATATCCTGCCCGTTCTATCGCTTCCAGGATGACGCCGATGGCGGATTCGTTGGACGGCAGATTCGGCGCGAAGCCGCCTTCATCGCCCACGCCGGTGCTCAGGCCCTGTTCGGCCAGTACCTTTTTCAGAGCGTGGAAGACTTCGGCGCCGTAGCGGAGAGCTTCCCGGAAGCTGGGCGCGCCGACGGGAAGAATCATGAACTCCTGCATGTCCACGCTGTTGTCGGCATGCGCGCCGCCGTTGATGATGTTCATCATGGGGACCGGCAACAGGAACTCGCCGCTGCGGTTGAGGTACGCGTAGAGCGGCTTGCCGGCATCGGTCGCCGCGGCATGGGCGGTCGCCAGGGAGACGCCGAGAATGGCATTGGCGCCCAAGCGGCCTTTGTTGTCGGTGCCGTCCAGTTCGATCATCTTGCGGTCGATGGCCGCCTGGTCATCGGCGTCCATGCCCAAGACGGCGGACCGGATCGCTGTTTTGACGTTCTCGACCGCTTTCAATACGCCTTTGCCCAGATAGCGGGTTTTATCGCCGTCCCGAAGCTCGATGGCCTCTCGGGTTCCGGTGGAAGCGCCGGACGGCACCATGGCGGAGCCGGTTGCTCCGGAGTCGAGTATGACCTCTGCGGCGACTGTGGGATTGCCTCTGGAGTCGAGCACCTCGTGTGCCCGCACTTCGGTGATTTTGCTCATCGGTTCCGTTCCTCTGGTATCGGAGTGTCGTTGTAATAATTCCGTCTAGACCATTCCGCGTTGTTTGACGATGCGGTCTATTTCGACAAGCACCTCTAAGAGCTCCTTTATGCGAGCCAAGGGCCATGAATTGGGGCCGTCGCTCTTCGCTTTGTCCGGTTCGGGGTGGGTTTCCATGAACAGGCCGGAGATGCCCACCGCCAGGGCGGCCTTGGCCAAGGTCGGTATGAATTCCCGTTGCCCTCCGGAAGCCGTGCCTTGACCGCCGGGCAGCTGCACCGAGTGGGTGGCGTCGAACACCACGGGACAGCCGGTCTCGCGCATGATGACGAGAGAGCGCATGTCGGAGACCAGGTTGTTGTAACCGAACGAGACGCCGCGCTCGCAGACGAGGACCTGTTCGTTGCCGACGGCTCTTGCCTTGTTGGCTACGTTTTTCATGTCCCACGGGGCCATGAATTGGCCTTTCTTGATATTGACCGGCTTGCCTTGCGCACAGACGTCCTGAATGAAGTTGGTTTGCCGGCAGAGAAACGCCGGTGTCTGCAACACATCGACGACGGCGGCGACTTCGCCTAAAGGGGTATCCTCGTGGACGTCGGTCAGCACCGGTACGCCGATGGTATCCCGTACCTTTTCGAGAATGCGCAGTCCTTCCTCGAGGCCGGGGCCGCGGAAACTTTCGTGCGACGAGCGGTTCGCCTTGTCGAAGGAGGATTTATAGATAAAGGGAATGCCGAGGCTGGATGTGATTTCCTTGAGTGTTCCCGCGGTCTCCAAGGCGAGTTGCTCGCCTTCGATGACGCAGGTGCCGCCAATCAGGAAAAACGGCCGGTCCAAGCCGACTTCGAATCCGCACAGTTGCATCAGTTCGCCTTCTTGTTTTGATGATATTCGGCGGCGGCGCGCACGAAGCCCGTGAAAAGAGGGTGGCCGCCACGCGGGGTGGACGTGAATTCCGGATGAAATTGGCAGGCGAGGAACCACGGATGATCGGGGATCTCGATCATTTCCACCAAGCGGCCGTCCAGGGATTTGCCGCACACCCTGAGTCCTGCGTCCTCAAGGGATTTGAGATAGCGGTTGTTGAACTCGTAGCGGTGGCGGTGGCGCTCGTTGATGACGTCCTTGCCGTAGACTCTATGGCCCAGGCTGCCGCTGACCAGCCGGCATTTCTGGCCGCCCAGACGCATGGTGCCGCCCAGATCGGACTTTTCGTCCCGATGCTCGATCGTGCCGGAGTCGTCCTGCCACTCCGTAATCAGGGCGATGACCGGATGCGGTGTTTTCGGCAAGAACTCCGTGCTGTGGGCGCCTTCCAGTCCCGCCGCATCGCGCGCGAATTCGATGACCGCCACCTGCATCCCTAAGCAAATGCCGAGATAGGGGACTTTCTTCTCGCGAGCGTACTTGACCGTGGCGATCTTGCCTTCGACACCCCGTTCGCCGAAGCCGCCGGGCACCAGAATGGCGTCTACGCCTTCCAGCGAGCCGGTGCCTTTGTCCTCGATTTCTTCCGATTCGATGAATCGGATTTTGACCTTGGTCCTGGTCTGAATGCCGGCATGAATGAGCGCTTCGGTCAGCGATTTGTAGGCGTCGGAATGATTGACGTACTTGCCTACCATGGCGATCGTCACTTCATGGCCGGGATGCTCCAGGGCATCGATCACTCTCTGCCATTCGGAGAGGTCGGCCGCGCCGGCATCGAGTTTGAGTTTTTTCACGACGATATCGTCCAGCCCCTGTTCGTGCAGCAGCAGCGGAATTCGATAAATGGTGTCGGCATCGACGGCGGAGATGACGGCATCTTCCCCGACGTTGGTGAAGAGTGCGATCTTTGTTCGCTCGGCCTTGGGGATGATCCGGTCCGAGCGGCAAATCAGAACGTCGGGCTGAATGCCGATGGTTCGGAGTTCCTTCACCGAGTGCTGGGTGGGCTTCGTCTTGAGCTCGCCGGCGCTCGCGATGTACGGAACGAGGGTGAGATGAATGAACAGGCATTTGTCATCGCCCAACTCGACTCGCATCTGGCGCGTGGCTTCCAAAAAGGGCAGCGATTCAATGTCGCCGACCGTCCCTCCGATTTCGATCAGGGCCACGTCGTAGCCTTCCGCGCTGAGCCGGATGACGCGCTTGATCTCGTCCGTGATATGGGGGATAACTTGCACGGTCGCTCCGAGGTATTCCCCTCGTCGCTCCTTGCGGATGACATTTTCGTAAATCTGCCCGGTGGTCCAACTGTTGACCTTGCCCATCGTGGTGCTCAGGAAGCGCTCGTAATGGCCAAGGTCCAGATCGGTTTCGGCGCCATCCTCGGTAACGAAAACCTCGCCGTGCTGAAACGGGCTCATGGTGCCCGGATCGACATTGATATACGGATCGAGTTTGGTCAGTGTAACTTTAAGACCGCGGGCCTGCAGGATTGCGGCAAGCGACGATGCGGCAATGCCTTTGCCCAGGGATGAGACGACTCCGCCGGTAATAAAAATATATTTGGTCATTCAACGATGGGTAAATTTAGGCTGCGTAACGATCGCCGAGGCAGCGGCCGTCGCGTCGGACGTCAAAAGGATTTGTCAGCATATTCTACTCAACCTGTGGATCGGAGTCACCGCCCAGGTTGTTTACAATCGAATATTGAATCGCACTAACATGGTGAAAATACAACGACTAATGCGGAGACGTTATTTGATGAATGGGGCGAGATTACTCACGATTGTTTTTGGGGTGGCGATAATGTCCATGGTCTCCGGGTGCACATGGGTAGAGCTCAAGCCGCAGGGCGAAAAGATTCGTATGCTCACGCCGCCCGAAGTTGGGCGCTGTAAATTTTTGGGGCGTATCACGTCGAATACGGCGGCGACCATCGGTATCTTTGCCCGCAGCAAAGATACCGTACAAGAGGAAGTTGAACGTCTCGCCCGCAATAACGCGGCGGACATGGGGGGAGACACCATCGTGCCGACCGGCCCCCTGATCGATGGTGAGCAGTCTTTCAATGTTTACCGCTGCATCAATCCTTAATTAGCCGAAGGCAGTGCGCCGGAAAAATTCTCCGGCGCGTGCCACCGGATCACGATATTAAAGTCGTTCGGTTGCCCGGCATAAGAATCGGACACCCACCATCCCGCCACTGCGGCTAGCTCGTCGCCGATGTAGATCAGCGGTGTTCTCTCCCGGATCCAAGGTGTAATGCCGGCTTCCTGAAACAGTTTTTTCAGATCGTGGGAGCCTTCGCGGCCGGGCAGGCGTAGCGATTCGCCGCCTTGCCGGTAGCGAACGGTGATTTTGCCGGCTCGCCATGCCGTTAACGAGATGCCGGCTCGTTTTTCAGTGGTGACGCTGAGGTCGCCGTTCCCGTCCGGCAGATGGAGTGTCGTAGCACCATCCCATGGAATGACTCTATTCGGATGGAAAGGCGAAGCGGCCGGCATCAGGAAGATCTCTCCCCGATAGCGCCGAATCTCGCCTTCGCTCCACCGGATTACGGGATTTCGGTCCGGTCTGGCGTTCAGCGTTTCGTTCAAAACCCTATCAATAACGCGAGTCGAAGGCATGCGGAAACCGCGGCTCCGCAGCCACTCGCGCAGAATCAGGCGGCGGTCCGCTTCCGAACACGGTCTCAGCCGATCCAGAAGAAGCGTGTTTCGCAGCGGATGAATAACGGACTTCAGCAAGTCCGCGGCAAGCGAGTTCAGCAGCGTTTGCGCTTCAGCACAATGTTGGGCCGTGCGGACCAGCGCGTCCTTGGTCGCCGGCCAGCGGTTTTCGAGCAAGGGGATGATCTCGTGGCGTATGAAATTGCGGTCGTAACTCAAGTCGCGGTTGCTGGGGTCTTCGATCCAGGTCAGCTCGTGTGCTTGAGCGTACTCGCGGAGCTGTCCGCGGGAAAAAGACAGTAACGGCCGCAGCAGAAATCCTGGGCCGAAGGCGGTGCGTTCCGGCATGGCGGCAAGGCCGGCGATACCCGCTCCGCGAAGCAGTTGGAGCAATAGCGTCTCCGCCTGGTCGTCCCTATGCTGTGCGGTCAACAAGACCTCGCCGTCGGACAGAAGCGCGCGCAGGGCATCGTAGCGCGCGTTTCGCGCGGCTTCCTCTGGACTCTCGCCGGGTTTCGCGGCGGCGTTGACCCGTAACAGACGGAACGGAATTCCAAGCATCCGGCAGCTCGCTTCGCAAAATTCGGCCCATTCTTCGGCGGCTGTTTGCAGGCCGTGATGGACATGTACGGCAGTAAAGCGGAGGTTCGGATCTTTGGCTTTCAGTTCCGCACAGAGATGAAGCAAAACGAGCGAGTCGAGTCCGCCGCTGTACGCGATCCAGTAGCGGGATGCCGGCGGCTGGCGAGATAGGATTCGATCGAGTGTTTCGGTACAAAGGCTCATCTAAGCCGTGAAGTGAGGGGCGGTGATTATCCGCCCCGCATCAATGAAGCTAGGCTACGGCTTCCTCGAAAATGCCGTAGCTCATCAACCGCTCGTAGCGCTGTTGCAATAAGGTCTCGATGGGCGTGCGACGCAGCTCTTCGAGATGCCGTTTTAGTGCCGCTTTCAAATTATCGCCGGTTTGCTTGCGGTCTCGATGGGCGCCGCCCAACGGTTCGGGAACAATCTCATCGATGAGTTCCAGTTCCTGCAGCCGATCCGACGTAATGCCCATGGCTTCGGCCGCGAGCTCGGCCTTGTCCGCGCTTTTCCAAAGAATGGAGGCGCAGCCTTCCGGCGAAATGACGGAATAGGTGCTGTACTGAAGCATCAACAGGCGGTCGCCCACACCGATAGCCAGCGCGCCTCCCGAACCGCCTTCGCCCACCACGGTACAAATGATCGGGGTGCGCAGTTTGGACATTTCGAAAAGGTTGCGGGCGATGGCCTCGCTCTGACCCCGTTCCTCTGCGCCGATGCCGGGATAGGCGCCGGGCGTGTCGATAAAGCAGAGGATAGGTAAGCGGAACCGCTCGGCGAGATGCATCAACCGCAGCGCCTTGCGGTAGCCTTCGGGCCGCGGCATGCCGAAATTGCGGTAGATCTTTTCCTTGGTATCGCGGCCTTTTTGATGGCCGATGATCAGAACCGGCTGTCCGTCGAGTTTGGCGAGTCCACCCACGATTGCCGGATCATCGGCGAATCCGCGATCCCCATGAAGCTCGTGGAACTCATCGAACATCAGGTCGAGGTAGTCCAGCGTATACGGACGCTGGGGATGGCGGGAAATCTGCGATATCTGCCACGCCGTCAACGAGGAGAATACCGATTCGGTCAGCTTGCGGCTTTTTTCTTCAAGCCTCGCAATTTCCTCGCTGATGTTGATTTCATTGTCGAATCCGACGCGCTTGAGTTCTTCGATTTTGGCTTCGAGTTCGGCAATGGGTTGTTCGAAATCTAGGAATTTCAGGTCCATTTGTCGTTTTTTTAGGGTGCACGGAGAAGGCCTAGTTTAACACCTCGGCAAGGAAATTCCGCAGACTCTCCCAAGAGCGGCGATCGGCGGTCTCGTCGTAAACCGTACCGAACGATCGATCGTTTGCCATGGGATTGGTGAAGGCGTGCAGGGTGTTACCGTAAATATGGATTTGCCAGTCTGCCTCGGCTTCGGTCAGTTCTTTGGCCAGATTCGCCGCCTGATCGGGTGGTGCCATGGGGTCGTCGTGGCCGTGCAGCACGAGAACCTTGGTCTTGATTTTATTGCCTTGAGTATTGCCCGGCGGCAAAAATAAGCCGTGGAAGCTGACAACGCCGCGCAGATCGGCGCCGGTGCGGGCAAGGTCCAGCACGCATAGGCCGCCGAAGCAAAAACCCATGGCCGCGATCCGTTTGGGATCGACCTGGGGGAGCTTGCGGACGGTTTCCAGAGCTGTGGTGATGCGGTCCTGCAACAGGCGGCGATCATTCATGAGCGGATTCATCAGCCGTGCGTTCTCCTCGGGGCCGCTTCCGATGATGCCTTTGCCATACATATCGAGTGCAAACGCGGCGTAGCCCAGTTCGGCCAATTTACGAGCCTTGTTGCACACGAATTCGTCCCTGCCTCCCCAGGCATGAGAGATCAATACGGCCGGCAAAGGCTGAGGGCGCTTATTGTCATACGCGAAAAAGCCTTCGAGCTGAACGTCGTTATGGCTGTAGTCGATGGCTTGAGTTGTAACGGCCATTAAGAAGGTCTCCAAAAGTATCGAATGAATTAGGCAAATAGCTTAAAGGATCGTCGGTCTTAACGAGGTGCATCCCCGGTCGAGAAAGAATGCCGCCATTGCTGATCCTCCCGCTCGAAGATGCGGTCGGCTTCCTCGGGGCCCCAGGAGCCGGCGGGATAAGTGTGGATGAATTCCCGCTCTACCGACCATGTTCTTATGATGGGATCGACGACTCGCCAGGCCCATTCCACCTCATCCGAGCGCAGGAACTGAGAGTGATCGCCGCCGATGACGTCGAGCAGAAGGGACTCGTACGCGTCCAATTGATAACCGGCCTGATAACAGGTGCTGGCATCGAGTTGAGTGGTTCGGGCGCGCATGCCGATGCCGGGTTCTCGAACCTGAACCTCGGCGCGAATGCATTGCTCGGGCTGTATGCCCATCAGCAGCCAATTGGGGGGCAGCGCCTCGATCTGGGTTTCGCGAAACAATTGCTGCGGCGGGTGCTTAAAGCGTATCGCGATGAGAGAACTGTTCCTCGCCAAGCGTTTTCCCGTCCGCAAATAAAACGGTACATTGCGCCAGCGCCAGTTGTCGATATAAAGCTTCAGGGCGGCATACGTTTCGGTCGTGCTTTGCTTGTCGACCTGCTTTTCGTCGAGATATCCGGGCACCTCCTGGTTGTCGATGCGCCCGCGAGCATATTGCGCACGGAAGGCGTGAGCATGGACCGCAGCCTTTGGGATGGGGCGAATGGATTTCAGCGCCTTGACCTTTTCGTCCCGGATCGATTCGGCGTCCATGGTCGCCGGAGGTTCCATGGCTACCAAAGCCAACATCTGCATCAGATGGCTCTGGATCATGTCGCGCAGCGCGCCGGCGGTTTCATAGTAGTCCGCCCGGTCTTCGATTCCCGCCGATTCGCTGTGGGTGATCTGCACGTGGTCGATGAGGTTGCGGTTCCACAACGGTTCCCACATGAGATTCGCAAAGCGGAACACGAAAATGTTTTGCACCGTTTCCTTACCTAAGTAGTGGTCAATCCGAAAGATTTGATGTTCCGTAAAGTTGCGGTGCAGGCAGCGATCGAGGACTTGTGCGTCTTCCAAGTCATAGCCGAACGGCTTTTCCACCACGAGACGGCGCCAGCCGGCGACTTCCTGGTTGAGTCCGCTAAGCGCCAAATAGTCGGCCGCCGCTTTGTATTCGGACGGCGGAAGCGAAAGGTAATACACGTGATTGGGCGGAAACTCGGGGCCAGTGTCCAGGACTTGCCTTAGCTGTACCGATGAGTCCGTATCGCCGATGTCCGCCGAAAAGAAATGCAGGCGGTTGCTGAAGCGCTCAAGAGCGTCCCGGTCGAGTGTGCTGCCCAAACGCTCTTCTAGCCATTTGGATACCTCGTCTCTCCAATGGGAATTATCCCAATCCCGCCGGCCGACACCTAAGACGACCATCGCCGCGGGCAGTCGGCCTGCCTTGTCCAATTGGTACAGGGCAGGCATCAGTTTGGTGCGGGAAAGGTGGCCGGTAGATCCAAAAATAGTGAAGACGCACGCGTCGAGCATCGTTTCCTCCCGGCGAATCGATCATGCCATGGATGATACTGTTTAGCCCCGTTTCCGCCAATGCGTGAACCGGTTGAAATGGCTTCATTGCCTTTGAAATCAGGATTTGATAAGTAGTTTCCCAGTATTTCAAATTTCAACTTGGACTGAGTATTTCGATGAACGAAGATCGGCTGGATCGGGTGCTAGTCTTAATAGACGAAGCTAATGCACAGGGCCCTAATAGTGAGGTTTGGCGAGGCGAATCCTATCCCAAGGAATTGCTTTACGGGATGCGCATGACGGAATGGCTTGACCGCCTCTATCCCGATGCGCCGGATTTGCTGCACATCGCCGCGCGCGGGCAGCACATTCGACGTTGGGAGGTTCCCCGGCAGACCTACCCGGACACGCGCGAGGGGTATCTGCAATGGCGCAGCTATCTATATGGTTTTCATGCCGATTGTGTTGCACAGCTTATGACACAAGCTGGATACGATCCGATAGACATCGAGCGGGTCCGCAAAGTTCTTCAGAAACGCGGTTTGAAAAACGATCCGGACGTTCAATCGATCGAGGACGTCGCGTGCCTCGTGTTTCTCGATTACTACTTTGTCGCCTTCGCGGCGATTCACGATGAAGAAAAGCTGATCGGTATCGTCCGCAAGACCTGGAAAAAGATGTCCGAGCACGCGCGGAGCCGCGCATCGGAGCTGGAATTTCCGGAGTCTGTCCGGGCGCTGCTCGCAACGGCTTTGGAAGCGGCATAGGCAGCAAGCGCCAAATGGCGGAGATTACCCGAAGGCGTCAGTGGCGATGATTTTCTGCCAGCTCCGGGCATGCTCGGCTTCTTTCCGCCGATCGCCGTTCATGGGTGTTTCACCCGTCGACACGGCCTCGAGCTGCTTCTCGGTTGGCGAATACTTGTACACGCCGGTGATCGAGATTGCATAATCCGGCTTTAAAAAGCTATAGCAGTGGTTGATCAGGCTTGGATGACCCGGTTTGCGGTCTTGCAGAAGATCAATTACCGCCGCGGCGCAGATCTTGGCCTGCGAGTTGGCGGCAAATGCCGATTTGGGCATGGGCGTTGCCGTACAGGCATCGCCGATAATGTGCACGTAAGGTGCCAGCGGCGATTCGAAGGTGAGCGGATCGATGGGGCACCAGCCCGATTGATCGGTCAGCCCCGCCTGATGCGCGAGTTTGCCGGCCTTTTGCGGCGGGATCACGTTCAAAACATCCGCACGGTGCTCGTCGAACTCAGTGAAGACGACGCGCGATTGCGCATCTACCCGTTCTATCTTTCCTTCCTTTTCCGCCGAGATCCATTCCACCATTCCTGGATAAAGCTCTTCCCAGCCTTGGAGGAAGAGCGATTGTTTGGAGAATTGGGTTTTCGCATCCAGAATGAGCACTTTGGAGCGCGGTTTGTAACGCTTCAAAAAATGCGCTATCAGTGACGCACGCTCGTAAGGTCCCGGCGGACAACGATACGGATTGGCGGGTGCCGTGATCAGAACCACGCCACCGTCAGGCATGGCCTGCAATTGGCGACGCAGAAGTGTGGTCTGTGGCCCTGCTTTCCAGGCATGAGGAGCCAACAGACTGGCAGTCTCGTCGTAACCGTCGATGGCGTCCCAGCGGAAATCGATGCCCGGTGCGACGATTAGCCGATCGTAAGGCATGGCCGATCCATCCGCCAATGACACGGTGCGCCGAACAGTGTCGATAGTTTGGGCTTCGGCTGTTACCGTTTGAATTCCCTGAACGTTCCTGAGGATGTCATATTTCCGACGAAGCTCATCGGGCTGCTTTAGGCCGGCGATAACTTCATTCGATCCGGGGCAGGACAAGTAATTAGCCTGTTGCTCAACCAAAGTGACTTCAAGTTCCGGATTGAGCAGCTTGAGGTACTTCGCAGCGGACGCTCCCGCGAACCCGCCGCCGACTACCGCTACGCGGGCTTTTTCGCGTCGTGATCCGGTGCTGGGATGGTTTACCGAACAGCCGACTGTTCCAAGCGCCGAAATCGCCCCGGCCCACTTGATGAAACTTCGTCGGGAAATTGGTGCCATGCGTTCTCCTAGCGATGATTTTTGAAGAACCGGGCTAACTCTAGGAAATCTTGATATTGATATCCCCTTGCAATGCGGTCCATCACCGTGGCTGAGCGGTAACCCGTCTTAAATTCCTGCATTGTGCGGATGAATTCGGATTCGGGGATGCCGCTAATCGCCGGAATCGAGCCCATACCTTGGCCCGATGCGCCATGGCAACCGGTGCAAGCGAGGGCGATTCGGGCGAAGCCCGGGCGCTCAAAATTGTCGCTGAATGCAGCTTGCGGAATCGAAAGTGCGAGCGCACCGGCGTATGCAGACACTTGCAGAATTCGGGTCAGTCGCATATCTGGCCTATTTCGCGGAGAGGGCATCAAGTTAGCGTACATCGCCGAGGCACATTTGAGAATCATGTTGCCTATTGAGCATTTTGAGCATTGGGCTCTGATGCGATGTCCGCTAGAACTGCTGACTATCGTCCGGTCCGTTTGTTTGCAATGAGCGGTTGCCTCTGCTTGGGCACGTTCGAATCAGTCGAGCGCCTTGAAAGCGTCGAGTGACAAGTCTTTGGAAAGGTTTTTTAAGTCACCAATTAAAACAATAGGTTGCGCTTATAAACGACGCTTTTTAGCGATGTAAATATGTATTCTTTCATAGATAGACTGTTCCTTGACAAGGCATGAATGAGTGATAGACTGCAACGCACCCTAGGAGTGGGGCATTTTGTCGCAGGGGCCCTTGGGCCAGGGGCAAGAATGAAGAAGACAAGGATGCACGACGAGGTAGCGGGGCGGCGACGCACCGCGAATGAGTACTAACTTTGGAGGTAAAACTATGGCTGCAACAACAGTTGGTGGCGTAGCAGCGCAAGACAAGCCGCTTTTGGACATGAAGTGGCTGACCTTTGCGTTCATGCTGTACACGGTCTTTTATATGTGGGTTCGGTGGTATGAAGGGGTCTACGGCTGGTCCGCCGGTCTGGATTCGTTCGCACCGGAATTCGAGACGTACTGGATGAACTTCCTGTACACCGAAATCGTACTGGAAGTGGTCACCGCCTCGGTTCTGTGGGGCTACCTGTGGAAGACCCGTGACCGCAACCTGGCGGCACTGGCTCCGCGGGAAGAACTGCGCCGGAACATGACGCACCTGATTTGGCTGTTTGCGTATGCATGGGCCATTTACTGGGGTGCGAGCTACTTCACCGAGCAGGACGGCACCTGGCACCAGACGATTGTTCGCGACACCGACTTCACGCCGTCGCACATCATCGAGTTCTACCTGAGCTATCCGATCTACATCATCACGGGTGGTGGCGCGTTCCTGTATGCGCATACCCGCCTGCCGCACTTTTCGACGTCGAAAGGCTTGTCGCTGGCGTACCTGATTCTGTGGACCGGTCCGTTCATGATTCTGCCGAACGTTGGCTTGAACGAATGGGGTCACACCTTCTGGTTTATGGAAGAGTTGTTCGTAGCGCCCTTGCACTACGGCTTCGTGATCTTCGGCTGGCTGGCATTGGCCATCATGGGCGTGTTGCTGCAGATCTTTGCTAGCTTCTCGAACTTGATCGGCAAGGAAATCTGTGAAGCGGTGGATCAAGGTCTGATCGCGAAATAAGTTTGGACGGGTTGCGGCGGAGCGGCGACGGTAGCTACTATCGATCGGCGCGGCCGCTGCGACCGGCACTGGACGTGACGATGACCGCCCGGCGGGCGGTCATCTAAAACGACAATAAATGAACTTTTGGAGGTAACTCATGAGCGCACTTCAATCTGCGGTTCGGTCTCATGCCGAAGCAGTGCAAGTCTCCAGGACCATTGACTACCTGGGGATCTTCATTTTCTTCTTTGTAGTGTGTGGTTCGTATCACATTCACGCCATGTTGACCATGGGTGACTGGGACTTCTGGTCGGACTGGAAAGACCGTCGTCTGTGGGTCACGGTGACCCCGATCGTGTTGGTGACCTTCCCGGCGGCGATCCAAGCGTGGGCCTGGGAAAAGTTCCGCAACCCCTGGGGCGCGACCATCGCGGTGTTGGCGTTGCTGTTTGGTGAATGGGTCAACCGCTACTTCAACTTCTGGGGCTGGACCTACTTCCCCATCAACTTCGTATTCCCGGCGGTTCTGGTTCCGGGTGCGATTTTGCTCGACACCTTCCTGATGCTTTCGGGCAGCTACCTGTTCACGGCGATCGTGGGCGGTATGGCGTGGGGTCTGGTGTTCTATCCGGGCAACTGGCCGATGATTGCGCCGCTGCACGTGCCGGTGGAATACAACGGCATGCTGATGTCGATTGCCGACATTCAGGGTTACAACTATGTCCGTACCGGTACCCCCGAGTACATCCGCATGGTTGAAAAAGGCACCCTGCGTACCTTCGGTAAGGACGTAGCGCCGGTATCGGCTTTCTTCTCGGCGTTCATGTCGATCCTGATCTACTTCATGTGGCACTTTGTGGGCCGTTGGTTCTCGACCATTCGGTTCTTGAAGCAGACCTAATCGGGACCGGAATCGGACGTACAAGCAAAACGCACCCAGCCTTTGAAGCGCCCTGACACGGGGGCTTGAGAGGCGGGTACAACAGAATAGACTCGAGAGAGGAAGAACCTATGAAACTACTCAAAGACAGGATCGCCAAGTGGTCCATGGTCGGTTTGCTGGCCACGTTTGCCGCGACCAGCTTCTACGCGCCGAGCGCCTCGGCCCACGGTGAGAAATCGCAGGCGGCGTTCATGCGTATGCGTACCATCCACTGGTACGATCTGAACTGGTCGAAAGAGAAGGTGAAGGTCAACGACACCGTCGAAATCACCGGTAAATTCCACGTGTTCGAAGGCTGGCCGGAAACGGTCGCCGAGCCCGATACCGCGTTCTTGAACATCGGTATTCCGGGTCCGGTCTTCATCCGCAAAGAATCGTACATCGGTGGCCAGTTGGTGCCGCGTTCGGTGCGCTTGGAGATCGGCAAGACCTACGAGTTCAAAGTTGTGTTGAAAGCGCGCCGTCCGGGTGACTGGCACGTGCACACCATGATGAACGTCGAAGGCGGTGGTCCGATCATCGGCCCCGGCAAGTGGATCACGATCGAAGGCTCCATGAGCGAATTCAAGAACCCGGTGACCACCCTGACCGGTCAGACCGTGGATCTGGAGACCTACAACGAAGGCAACACCTACTTCTGGCACTTCTTCTGGTACGCCATTGGCGTCGCCTGGATCGTGTACTGGGTCCGTCGTCCGGCCTTCTTGCCGCGCTACCTGATGGTGGAAGCGGGCCGTGCGGACGAGCTGGTCTCGGCGGGTGACAAGAAAGTGGCGATGGGCTTTGCCGCGGCGACGATCCTGATCGTGATCTTCGCGATGTCGAGCGCCAACAGCAAATACCCGATCACCATTCCGTTGCAGGCCGGCACCATGAGAGGCATTCAGCCGATCGAAATGCCGAAGTCGACGATTTCGGTGAAGGTTGCCGACGCCACCTACCGGGTACCGGGCCGTGCGATGCGCATGAAGCTCACCGTCACCAACAACGGCAACAAGCCGGTGCGGTTGGGTGAGTTCTACACCGCGTCGGTGCGTTTCCTGGACAGCGATGTCTACCGCGACACCACCGGTTATCCGGAAGACCTGTTGGCGGACGATGGGCTTGAAGTGAGCGACAACAGCCCGCTGCAGCCGGGTGAGACGCGGACGATTGACGTTACCGCCAGCGATGCGGCGTGGGAAGTCTATCGTTTGTCCGACATCATCTACGATCCGGACAGCCGCTTTGCCGGTCTGTTGTTCTTCTTTGACGATGCGGGCGGCCGTCAGGTCACCCAGATCGACGCTCCGCTGATCCCGTCCTTCATGTAAGACCAAGGGGGCGCCGGGTCCCGGCGTCCTCAAGGCTTTACGACCGACGGTCGGCACTGAAAAGCCCTCCTTCTCTGAAGGAGGGCTTTTTTCTATTGATCAGGTATCAGATAGACTCGGATCTAGACCAAACATGCGCTGTCTAGAGAACAGAGATAGCTAACTTGGTTGACGTTCGTCCATTTCTTAAGAGGGCGCAGTATTTCCCTTATGTTCATAGATTCTCATTGCCATCTTGATCGCCTGGATTTAACGCCTTTTGAGGGTGAATTCGCTTCGTTTATGAGAGAAGCGCGAGCGCAGCAGATCGAACACATGCTGTGTGTATCCATCGATCTTGACAGCTACTCCGAAATGCGCCGTTTGGTGGATGGATACGACGATGTCTCAGTATCGGTTGGTGTCCATCCTAACGAGCAGGTTTCAAGAGAGCCGAGTGTCGAAGAGCTTGTCGTCCTCGCGGAAAATGACAAGGTGGTCGCTATCGGTGAGACCGGTTTGGACTACTACCGGAGTTCGGGCAGCCTGGACTGGCAGCGTGAGCGGTTCCGGCAACACATCCGAGCCGCCAAAATCGTTGGTAAGCCGTTAATTATTCACTCGCGTGAAGCCAAGGACGACACAATCAAGGTGCTGAAGGAAGAGGGGGCAGATCAAGTCAGTGGTGTGTTCCATTGTTTTACCGAGGATTGGGAGACGGCGCGGCAGGTCCTGGATCTGGGGTTTTTTATCTCATTCTCGGGGATCGTCACTTTCCGGAACGCTCAATCGATACAAGAGGTCGCCAGAATGATTCCGGAAGATCGTTTCTTGATCGAAACGGATTCGCCATACCTTGCTCCGATCCCGTTTCGTGGAAAACCGAATTATCCTTTTTATGTAAGACACGTGGCGCAGTGTGTCGCAGAACTGAAAGGAATTTCTATCGAGCGCGTTGCAGAGCTCAGCTCGGACAACTTCTATCGGTTGTTTCCAGGAGCTCGAGCCTAAGCGCGTAGCACGATATCGACCGCTCGTTCGAGCGCATCTAGGGGCGTATAGAAATGGGGCGAGAAACGGATGCCGCCGCCCCGCAATGCACAGACAACGCTATTTTGATTCAGGTGCTGATAAAGCCGTTGGTTTTCCAGAGATCGGTGGCGGAACAGCACGATGCCTGAACGACGTTCGGAAACGCTGGATGAGAGGAGTTCCAGTGCCGGGTGATTCATGATCGTTTCGACCAAGTAAGCGGTTCGCTCCAACAGTAAGGTTTCAATTCTTTCTATGCCGGTTTCCGATATCAGCGAGAGGCTGGCGGACAGCGCATGTATTCCCAGCATATTGGGGCTGCCGCATTCGAAGCGACGGGCGTTCCGTGCCGGAAGCCAAGACCGGTTATCGTAATCCCCAGCGTTCTCAACCATGTGCCAGCCGTATTGCATTAGACCCAGCAAGCCTCTCGCACGCGGCGAGGTATAAAAAACACCTAGCCCTTCCGGTCCGAACATCCACTTATGACCATCAGCCATGACAAAATCTGCGTGGCACCTTTGTACGTCGAAACGCAATGCCCCTAAGCTTTGAATGGCGTCAATGCAAAATAAAATCCCTTGGTCGCGGCAGAACCGGCCGATTTTGTCCATATCGAGGCGTAACCCCGAAGCGTATTGAACAGAACTGACGGTGATAAGCTTTGTGTGTTCGTCGGCTAGCTCAAACAAGGCATCTTCAGGCGTGCGAGCGGCATTTAGATCTGCCTCTTTGAGCTCCACTCCTCGATCGCTTAGTGCTTGCCACGGAATTCGATTTGACGGGAACTCCTCGTTGCTGGAGACGATATTGTCGCCGGGTTGCCAGTCGAGTCCAAAAGCCACGAGCGAGATCGCCTCGGAAGTGTTCTTGACTAAAGCGATATCGTCCGTGGACGGCGCATTGAGCAAGTCCCTTAACTGTTCCCGCAATAAATCTTCTTGTTTCACCCATTCCAAGTAACGGGACGCACCGTATCGGGCGTTTTCCTCTGCGAACTGGCTTACCGCCAGGGCCGTCCGCAAAGGCCAAGGTGCCACGGCCGCATGATTCAAATAGATTAAGTCCGGGGACAATGGAAATTCGGGGTGCATCTGGCTGGAAACCGGGCAATGAAATCGTTGAATCAGAGCGAAACAGTGAGTCCGGTCGTCGACAGAAAATAGACCAATACCAATGAGCCGAACAGTATTCGATACCAGGCAAACGCTTTGAAACTGTGTCGGGCGACGAATGCCAGCAACGCTCGAATAACCAGCCAAGCGCTGAAAAAAGCCGCAACGAAACCGGCTGCCAACATCTCCAGGTCTTCAGGTCTCATGATATCGAGATTCTTGTACAGGTCGTAGAAAGTGGCGGCGAACATCGTCGGAATAGCGAGAAAGAACGAGAACTCCGTCGCAACTGACCGTGACATGCCGCTCAGCAACCCACCCATGATCGTCGCGCCCGCTCGAGATACGCCCGGAAACAAGGCAAGGCTTTGAGCTAAGCCCACTTTGAGCGCCACATGCCAGGTCAACTCGTCGACGTGCTCGACATGATGAGTCCGGCGCCGGCTTTCGATCAACAGAATCACGAGGCCGCCGAGTATCAGCGCCCCGGCTACGGTAATCGGGTTGAAGAGCTGAGTCTTGATGGTTTTGTGAAGAAAAAGACCGAGTAGAGCTGCCGGCAGAAACCCGATCAAGACATTAAGCGCGAAACGGAATGCGGCTGGATCCGAGAATAGCGACCCGGACACGCGAGTAATGCGCTGCCGGTAATGCCAAACGATGGCACAAATCGCCCCAAGCTGAATAAATATGTCGAACGTTTTCGCCCGTTCCCCGGTGAAAGACAATAGATCATTGGCAATGATTAAATGACCGGTACTGGAGATCGGAAGAAACTCGGTGGCTCCCTCCAAAATACCAAGCACGATTGCCTTCAAATAAAGGGGAATGTCCATAAACTTCCTTAAGTAAAAATGCTTAAAACTCAATTACAGCATGCGTTGTACGCCCAGTTCAACGACGCGATCGGGCGGAATCCGGAAAAAACTTACAGCACTGCTCGTATTGCGGGACATGCCGATGAACAGCTTCAGGCGCCAAAGCGGCATTTTCGGAACCGTGCTGGGAATAATGGTTTCGCGGCTGAGGAAAAAGGTCGTATCCGAGATATCAATGTCAAAATCTCGACTGCTTGATTTAAGGACTCGTGGGATATTGGCCGCTTCCATGAATCCATAATGTAGATTGATTCTAAAAAAGCCTGCGCCGAGGCGGCGGATTTCGCGGCGTTTTTCGGGAGCTACGCGGGGAACGTTTTCGGTAGTGACAGTCATAAGCACGACAGTCTCGTGCAGTACCTTGTTGTGTTTTAGGTTATGCAGCAACGCGGGTGGAATGCCTTCGCGGCTGCTCGTCATGAATACGGCCGTGCCGGCGACGCGCAACGGAGGATTATTGACGATTTCGGCTAAGAATTGATCAACTTGTACCGAGTCTTCGCGTAGGCTCTCCCGGAGAAGATCGCGGCCGCGTTTCCATGTCGTCAGGAGCGTAAAGGCGATAAGCCCGATGACTAACGGGAACCATCCGCCTTCAAAAATTTTCGCTGCATTAGCGACCAAGAAGGCCAAGTCGACGGTAAGGAATCCAAAAGCCAGCATGCCGCTAATGATCGGATTCCACTTCCATAAGCTGTACACCACGACGAAAGCCAAAATCGTATCGATGGCCATCGTGCCGGTGACGGCGATGCCGTAAGCGGCCGCTAAGTTGGATGAAGACTGAAACCCTAGAACCAATCCGATGATAGCGACCATCAATGCCCAGTTGATCCAAGGAATGTAGATCTGACCCTTTTCCTCTTCAGAGGTGTATTGAATGCCGAGCCTAGGGCAGAAGCCCAACTGAATCGCTTGAGACGTAAGGGAAAAGGTTCCAGAAATTACCGCTTGGGAAGCGACAATTGTGGCTATCGTAGCTAGGCCGATCATGAAAACCAGCGCCCCGCCAGGAACAAGGAAATAGAACGGATTTTGAACCGCCGACGGATTTTGGATGAGAAGAGCCCCCTGGCCGAAGTAGTTCAGCATCAGTGACGGAAGGACGAACAGAAACCATGCCTTGCGAATCGGTTCGCGGCCGAAATGTCCCATATCCGCATACAATGCTTCGCCGCCGGTAACGGCCAGCACCACCGCTCCCAAGATCAAAACGGAAGGCCAGCCATGCGCTGCAAAGAAGTGAAAGGCATGTACCGGATTCACGGCAGCTAAAACGGCTGGACTTTTTATCAAACTGAGCGTGCCAAAAACTGCGAGACTACAGAACCAAATTGCCATAATCGGCCCGAATAGCGCACCGACGCCCGCGGTCCCTTTTCGTTGAAAAGTGAAAAGCCCTATTAGGACTGCAAGAGAAATCGGAACCACATAGGAATGAAGCTCCGGCTGAAGGACTTTGAGTCCTTCGACTGCACTCAAGACCGAGATGGCCGGCGTGATCATCCCATCGCCGTAAAATAGCGATGCGCCTATCAATCCGAGCCCGATCAGTAAAAATCGGAAGCGGGTACTTATTTCCGCCTTCTGCTGGACAAGGGATATCAGGGCCATGATACCGCCTTCGCCTTTGTTATCCGCTCGCATGATGAAGATGACGTACTTCAACGATATGACGATCAGAATGGCCCAGAAAATAAGCGACAAGATGCCGAGGACATTTGCCGGCGTTGGTTCTAGCGCCAGAATGCCGCCGAAGCACTCTTTAAGTGTATAAAGCGGGCTGGTACCGATATCGCCGAATACGATGCCCAGCGCGGCGATCACCAAACTTTTTTGTTCTCGCGATTGAGATGGGGCTAGGGTTGCCGAATTCATAGATTTTCTCCGTCGCCGACGCGAAAAGAGCATGTGCTTTGTTTAGGACACCTTCCGATACGGGTTGCGCTAATTCGTGCGTGATCCTTCCTTCATAGATGAGACGGCCAAAGGCTATCGGTGTGCTGCCGGTAGGCAACTGGTGTGTTCGAGCGGGAGCGGGCACTAGCGAATGCGCCCGTGCGCGTCGGCTCAGGTTCAGCATCGGCAATCAAATTCGCCAAATAGAGAAAGAATAGCTTTCGTCATTCGGGAGGGGCGTTTTCCGCTTGAACGCAGTTCATGCACGACTACCTCTGCTATGGAAATGCAGATGCACGATCGCTCAGATTAGGCGGTGAAGTATAGGCAGGCAGGCGAAATATCGTAGCTCAACAAGTTTGATCATGCCTCGGCTCCATCCAATCGCATTTTTCGAGCATAAAGATTAAGCGTTGGGGTAAAAAGCTGTAATGTCGCGCTAAAAGGCTTTAGAAAAATAGCGAAACGTCTCTTGCCCATGTCCATTGGGCAATATCGGGGGATGTTACCTGAGGCTTTCGGTTTACTGAACCACCAGAGAGTCTCATCCAGTGAATAGCAATTTTCTATGAGCGAAATTCTGGGCTGGTTGTAAAAAGTTGTGGGAGCTTAATCCAATAGACCGAGAATGTTGAGTAAGACTCTAGAATATTCTTATAACTTTTTGATAAGCGCAGGCACGCAGACCGAATATAGATCCTTTCAGCTTGAAAAACAGGCTCTGAGTCATTAAGCTTCTACGGTTTTACAACAAGGAGCGCTCAATGGTTCGTCGTCCTCTGGTCGTCGGAAACTGGAAGATGAACGGCACTCGAGAAAGTAAAAAAACATTGCTGACGAACATTCTTTCCGGCATTTCGGAAACCGCTCCGGCAGAGGTCGGTGTATGTGCGCCTTATGTATTCATACCCGAGGCAGCCGAACTGTTGGAAAACAAAGCGATTTTGCTTGGCGCGCAAAATGTAGCGGATGAGGACGAAGGCGCCTATACGGGTGAAATCTCCGCGCCCATGTTGCGTGAGTTCGGGTGTGACCTGGCTATCGTCGGGCATTCGGAGCGGCGACTGCGGTACGGAGAGTCCAATCAACTGGTGGCTGCGCGTTATAAAAAAGCGCTCGATCACGGTCTTACGCCAATCTTATGCGTGGGTGAGACTCTGGAGCAGCGTGAACAGGGTAATACATTTACTGTCATAGACGAGCAGTTGGAGGCGGTGTTTGATATGGCTGGCGTTGAATCGCTGGCAAATGCGGTGATCGCTTACGAACCCGTCTGGGCTGTCGGGACCGGGCGAACCGCGACAGTCGAGCAAGTGCAAGAGATACACGAATATTTGCGGCGAAAGATTTCGGAGCGGGAACCCGAAGTATCGGCTTCAGTCCGGATTCTATATGGCGGTAGTGTAAAGCCCGAAAATGCCCGTACCTTGTTCGGTATGCCCGACGTGGACGGTGGATTAATTGGCGAAGCGTCCTTGGATGCCGAGTCCTTTCTCTCGATATGCCATTCGGTTTAGGTGAAGTTTTTATGTATCAGGCATTGACAATTATTCATGTCGTGGTCGCCTTGGCGGTCATCGGATTGGTGCTTCTTCAGCAAGGCCGGGGCGCCGATGCCGGAGCGGGCTTTGGCGGTGGAGCGTCTAATAGCCTGTTCGGTGCACGGGGCGCAGCTTCGTTTTTGTCTCGCACGACCGCGGTGCTGGCTACACTGTTTTTTGTGACCAGTTTGAGTCTTGCGTACTTGGCAGATAAACAGGATAATAAACAAGTTGATATCATTGATGGTCCTGGTTTGGACCCGTCTCAACGCGATCTTCCTCCGGTAGTGGAAGAGCCGCCAGCAACTGACAAGGCCGATTTGCCCGATAGCGCCGATACGCTTCCGCCGGCAGAGCAAGAGAAATAGCCAACCTTGTTAGACCATGTTTAGCCGATGTGGTGGAATTGGTAGACACGCCATCTTGAGGGGGTGGTGACGCAAGTCGTGTCGGTTCAAGTCCGACCATCGGCACCAATTACGTCGATTCGAGATGGCCTGCCTATTTCAGATAGTCAGGCCTCTTTTGTTTTTGCACATCTAAAAATCCGATGGAGTTTATCGTAAGCAGCACTGACGGCAGGGCCCGACGGGGCGAGCTTATCTTTTCGCGCGGAAACGTGCGGACTCCGGCATTCATGCCCGTCGGCACCTACGGCACCGTCAAGGCAATGACGCCTGAAGAGCTCAAGGAGCTTGGCGCAGAGATCGTGCTGGGAAATACCTTTCACCTGATGCTCCGCCCTGGTACCGACGTCATCCGCCGCCACGGCGATCTGCATGATTTCATGCATTGGGATCGCCCGATCCTGACCGACTCCGGTGGATTTCAGGTGTTCAGCTTAGGTGCTATGCGCAAGATTACCGAGGCCGGCGTCCGGTTTCGCTCGCCGGTGGATGGCAGCGTCACGTTTTTGGGCCCCGAGGAATCGATGGCGGTTCAGCGGGACTTGGGTTCGGATATCGTGATGATCTTCGACGAGTGTACTCCTTATCCCGCTAGTTACGAGCAAGCCGCCGATTCCATGCGTCTTTCGCTCCGCTGGGCCGAACGGAGCAAAGATGCGCATGAGGGTAATCCGTCGGCTTTGTTCGGTATCGTTCAAGGCGGCGTCTACGAAGAACTCCGGTTCGAGTCGGTAGAGGGCTTGAAGAATATCGGATTCGACGGGTATGCCATCGGCGGTCTTTCCGTGGGCGAACCCAAGGAAGACCGGGCGCGCATTTTGAATTCGCTGTTGCCGAACATGCCATCCGATAGACCCCGTTACTTGATGGGAGTCGGTACTCCAGAGGACATCGTCGAGGCGGTGCGGCTCGGCATCGATATGTTCGACTGCGTTCTGCCGACACGTAATGCCCGCAACGGTCATCTGTTCACGCGTCATGGCGCAATCCGCATCCGCAACAGTTGCTATCAGAACGATACCCGCCCGCTGGATGACGAATGCCGTTGCTACACCTGCCGAAATTTCAGCCGGTCCTATCTCCGCCATTTGGACAAATGCGGCGAAATTCTAGGGTCTCGGTTGAATACCATACACAATCTTTACTATTACCAGGAGCTTATGGCCGGCCTCAGGCAAGCGATCGAGGACAACAGGCTGAGTGAATTCGTTGCCCGGTTTTATGAGCAACGAGGAAAAGGCGAGGTTTTGTGTAATAATGCCGCGTTTTAAAAGAAAGATAAGCAAGGACCAAATATGAGTTTCTTCATTTCCGACGCATTTGCTCAAGCCGCGCCGGCCCAGCAAGAGCCGGGGTTGGCTGGTCTTATTCTACCGCTGGCTATATTGCTGATTTTCTTTTTCTTATTTGTTCTCCCGCAGCAAAGACGGGCGAAAGAGCAAAAAAGAATGATCCAGTCGCTGACCAAAGGGAGCGAAGTCGTGACCAATGGCGGGCTGCTGGGTAGAGTAGCGGATTTGGACGATAACTTCGTTCAGTTGGAAGTGGCTGATAACACCTACGTATACGTTCAGCGCCATGCCATAGCATCACTGATGCCGAAGGGTACCTACAAGGCTAAGAAAAAGGCCGAAAAATAAAACGGCTAAGCAAGTTAATTCAACGGCGGATGCACTATACCGAGCATCACGCCTCATAGGCAGCTATCATGCGAAACCGCTTTCCACTGTGGAAAAACCTTCTGATTATCGCCGTATTGGTGTTGGCGACGATTTACTCGCTGCCCAATTTTTTCGGCGAGGATCCGTCCGTTCAGCTTTCGCCTTTGCGGAGCGCTAAGCTGGACGAAGCTACTCGTGTTCAAGTCGAAAAACTGCTGACCGACGCCGGGATGCAACCGAAGTCGTTGGAATTGTCTGAGAAGCGGCTTCTGGTGCGTTTTACCGAAACCGAGACCCAGCTCAAAGCGGCCGATTTGCTCACCGGATCGCTGGGAAATAACTATACGGTAGCACTCAACCTCGCGCCGTCGACTCCGGATTGGCTCAGAGCGATCAGCGCCCAACCCATGTATCTGGGATTGGACCTTCGGGGCGGCGTGCACTTTTTGATGCAGGTGGATATGGACGCGGCCGTCCGCCAGGCTGAAGAGCGTTATGCGGAAGACATTCGTTCACTTTTGCGCGAAAGCAAAATCCGTTATCTCTCCGTCGATAGAAGTAACCAGACCATCGAAGTGAAGTTCCCGGACGGCCAAACGCTGGCCCAGGCCAGGGATGTCATGCAGCGAGAACTTCGCGGTTTGGAGCTCGGCGAGGACGGCACCGTGATGCGCGCCAGATTGTCGGAACCCGAACGCCGGGAGATCCGTCGTCTGGCTGTGGCGCAAAACATCACGACCTTGCGTAATCGCATTAACGAACTTGGCGTCGCCGAGCCGGTGATTCAGCAGCAGGGCGAAGACCGCATCGTGGTACAGCTCCCCGGCGTCCAGGATACCGCCCGCGCCAAGGAGATTCTGGGGGCCACCGCGACGCTGGAGTTTCGCTTGGTGGATACCGAGCACAGCGCCCAAGGCCTGGAAGAGGGCAAGACGCCGTTGGGCGCCAGGCTCTACCAGGATCGAAGCGGCAGGCCCATCTTGCTGCAGCGTAAGATCATCGTGACCGGCGATCAGATCGTGGATGCTTCCTCCGGGCTCGATTCTCAGTCGGGTTCTCCGGCCGTGTTCGTGACACTGAACGGCATAGGCGCGCGCAAAATGGCCGATGTTACGCGCGAGAACATCGGCAAGCCGATGGCGGTCGTCTATATCGAAACCAAGACGGAAACCAGAGAAGTGGAAGGCCGGAAGGTGGCCACCAAGAAAAAGGTCGAGGAGGTCATCAACGTCGCGACCATTCGGGACCGCTTCAGCAAGCGCTTCCAAATTACCGGTCTGGATAGTACCGAAGAGGCGCGCAATCTGGCCTTGCTGCTGCGTGCAGGAGCTTTGGCCGCGCCGGTGGACATCGTCGAGGAACGAACCGTCGGCCCCAGCTTGGGTAAGGAAAATATCGAGCAGGGTACCCGTTCGTTCATCATCGGTTTTGCCCTGATTGCTGCTGTGATGATCCTCTATTACAAGGTGTTCGGGATCATCGCCAATATCACCTTGCTCTTTAATGTCGCTTTGATTTTGTCGATTCTGTCGTTGCTCCAAGCGACATTGACCTTGCCGGGTATCGCAGGCATCACCCTGACCATAGGTATGGCCGTAGACGCCAACGTGCTCATTTACGAGCGCATCAAGGAGGAGCTGCGTAACGGCAATTCCATTCAGTCCAGCATTTATGCCGGATTCGAGCGCGCGTTCGGCACCATTTTCGACTCCAATATCACGACGCTTCTTGCGGCGATCATGTTGTTCAGTATCGGCTCTGGTCCCGTGAAGGGGTTCGCCGTGACCTTGACGATCGGGATTTTGACGTCGATGTTCACCGCGGTGATGTGTACGCGGATGCTGGTCAATTTCGTCTACGGCCAGCGGCGAGTCGCCAAACTGTGGATCTGAGTCCGATACAAAGAATTCAGGAGATTTGATCAGTGTCCGATACTAATACTCGCGGCTACGCAATCGACTTCATGCGCTGGCGCGTGCCTGCGGTTGTCCTGTCCGCCGTGGTCAGCCTCGCGTCGATCATCGCACTTGGCTGGCAAGGCTTGAACTTCGCCATCGATTTTACCGGCGGCACCATTGTCGAAGTCGGTTATCAGGAACCGGCGAATCTCGAGGAGGTGCGTCAGCAGCTGAAAGAAGCCGGTTTCGCCAATCCGATAGTGCAACATTTCGGAACGTCCAAGGAGGTTCTGATCCGTCTCGCCCCGCAAGCGGAAATCACGAGCACCGATCTGAGGACGCGAGTCATGGAGGCGCTCCGCAAGAATCCGGAGGTTCAAGCCGAACTCCATCGCATCGAATTCGTCGGACCCCAGGTGGGCGAAGACCTCGCCGAAAGCGCCGTGGTCGCCTTGCTATTGGCGATACTCGGGATTCTGGTCTATGTCGCGTGGCGTTTCGAATATCGCTTTTCGTTCGGTGCGATTCTGGCCACCATGCATGATATCACCGTAATCCTGGGCGTGTTTTCCATTCTGCAGTTGGACTTCGATCTGAGCGTACTGGCCGCCGTCCTAGCCATCTTGGGCTATTCGCTCAACGACACCATTGTGGTATTCGACAGAATTCGCGAAAACTTCCGGAAAATCAGGCGCGGCGAGGTTTTGGACGTCATCAACCTGTCCATCAACGAAACGCTGAGCCGTACCCTGATGACCTCCTTCCTAACCTTACTGGCCTGTATTTCGATGGCCATATGGGGTGGAGAAGTGCTTCGGAACTTCGCTCTGGCCCTGATCGTCGGCATCGTGGTGGGGACCTATTCGTCCATCTACGTCGCCAGCGCATTGGCCTATCGGTTGGGGATCAGCCGCGCGGATCTTCTGTTGCCGGAGAAGGAAGGGGCGATTGATAACCGTCCGTAAGTGCATTTGAATCAGACGAAAAAGGCCGCTTCGAGCGGCCTTTTTTGTGCGCAACTTTTTTGAATTCTCTTCAATCGAATTGGAGAAGCTCCCGAGCGACATGTCCTTCTCCACAAGGTGCCGCAAACGGCAACGGCCGATGCAGCCGGGGGAAGTGACGCCCTTATTCGTTGGAAGATAAGGGAAGCCTGATTTCAGGTTTTCGTGTCGTAAGAGCCCCGTGGACCCGTTATAAGACACCCTTATGAGGGACCGGCAAGCGATGGAAAAGGTGGCCGATGCATTGAAAATGCACGTTTACACTTTGGCCGATCAAATAGGCGAGCGAAACCTGATGCTGCCGGAGGCCTTGCATGCCGCCGAGCGCTACATCGCGGGGCAATGGGAAGCCCAGGGTTATCCGGTAAACCGGCTCGCCTATACGGTGAAAGGGATCGAATGCGCCAATCTTGAGGCAGAGCGGCATGGAACCCGTTATCCGCTCGATATCGTCTTGATCGGAGCCCATTACGACACCGTATTCGGAAGTCCCGGTGCGGACGACAACGCCAGCGGCGTCGCGGCGCTGCTGGAGCTGTCGCGCTTGTTCATGAGCTCCGAGCCGGAAAAGACCGTCCGCTTTGTGGCCTTCGTGAACGAGGAAGCGCCGTTTTTCGCGGGACGCCATATGGGCAGCCTCATTTACGCCAAAGCCGCCAAGGAGCGGGGCGATCGGATCCGCTTCATGGTTTCGCTCGAGATGCTGGGATGCTATTACGATACACCCAATAGTCAGCGATATCCGGTGCTGCTCAAGTACGTTTATCCCGACCGCGCCAATTTCATCGCCTTCGTGTCCAACCGACATTCTCGGAGCAGTTTGCTACGCCTCGTGCGTGCATTTCGCCGGAATTCGGAATTTCCGATCGAGCATCTCGCGGCTCCGTTCTTCGTGCCCGGCGTTGCGCTCAGCGACCACTTTTCCTTCTGGAGGCAGGGCTATTCGGCGATCATGGTGACGGACACGGCCTTTTATCGAAATCCCTGGTATCACACTGCCGGCGACCGGCCGGATAGGCTTCATTACGAGTCCTTTGCAGCGGTCGTCCGAGGCTTGTATCTGGCGCTGCTGGATTGTGCAAATGGCGCATCCTGAGGTGGTGAGGCATGACCGAATTGGCTCAAACGGAAACCGAGCATTTGTCGCCCGCCGATTTGGTTGCCGCTCGCCGCGGCCGCTTTTCCGCCGAACTGGGTATCGATGTCGCCGGGCTGGATGACGGCGAACTTTTCAGATGGCTTCTTGCGGCCGTTTTGTTCGGAGCGCGCATTTCCGAACGGCTGGCGGCGCGCACTTACCGGGCTTTCGCGGAGAGGAAGCTGACGACTCCCGAAGCCATTATCGAATGCGGCTGGAACGGATTGGTGGCGGTATTGGATACGGGCGGGTATACCCGTTATGACTTTAAGACCGCCACCAAGCTCCTAAACCTGTCGCGGTCCTTGCTGGACGACTATCAGGGAAGTCTCAACAGGCTGCATGCGAAAGCGGAATCCGCGGAGGATCTCGAACGAAGGTTGATCGCTCTGGCGAAGGGTATCGGACCCACGACGGTCAATATCTTCTTGCGCGAACTGCGCGGAGTCTGGGCCAAGGCGGCACCGGCTCTATCCGATCTCGCTGTAGATGCCGCCGAGGCGCTGGGTTTTCTGCCGGAGGGGGAATGCGAGAGCCGCTTCGCGGCAGCGCGATTGCAGGCGCTTTGGGCGAGGGCCGGCGGGTCTGCTCGCGATTTCCCGGACTTCGAAACCGCACTGGTCAGGGAAGGCATCTTATTGCGGCGGGCGAAGGCGCATAGCGGTAGATCGGCCCGTTGATGATTCATTGCTCAGTCGTTCGATTAGACCTGGGGGAGTGAGTAATCGATATCGCCTCGCGCGAACGATGGGAAGGTCGATTCCGCGAGTGGACCGGCTCTTCAGTTCGAAGGCAAGAACCTCTCGCTGAAGATGTGTTCATCGGAGATTCCGAAAGCGCGCGCCGTCTCCGCCGCAGCATCGATTAGCGCGGGCGGGCCGCACAGATAAAGATCCGGCGCCGGTCCGCCTTGTTCGAGGTCGCGCCGTAGCGCATCGACCGGGGTGCCGCGAAATCCGGCCCATGACGGCTCCGGATGCCACACGCAAAGCTCGATTTTAAGCCGAGGCAGAGCCTCGGTGAGTTCCCGAAGCGTGTCCAGGCAGAACAATTCGGCTTCGCGATTGACGCCGAAATAGAGCCGCGCCGGTTGCGGTTCCTGCAACTCGGCCATATGGCGCAGCATGGAAAGCAAAGGCGCCAAGCCGGTGCCGCCCCCGACGAAATAGCGAGGCCGTAGGCTCTGCGCCTGCAGCACGAAATGGCCGCTGGGGCCGCGCACGTCGATGCGCTGGCCGGTCTTCGCCTCCCGCTCCAGATAGGTGGAGAATGTTCCGCCCGGCTGCAGCCGGATCAGAAACTCCAGCTCTCCGGTCCAGTTGGATGTATTGGCGATGGAGTAGGCGCGGCTGATGCCGGAATCGGGAATTTCCAGACTCATGTACTGCCCCGGTTCGAATTCCGCGGCCTGTCCGCCGCTGCTGTCCGGCTGCAGCCGGAGCAGCAGGCGTACGGTGTTTTCGGCAATGGGCGCCAACTCGACGATTTCGGCGGGGCGGCTCGCCAGCGCTTCGAAGCGGATGCGGTCGAAATCGTAAGGCGCTTCGAGCGAAAGGTCGCTTTGCGGATGGGCCCGGCACAGCAGCAGGTCGCCGCGAGCCGCGGCGTCCGGGGGCAGCGCCTGCGGATTATAGCTGTCCAGATGGTAATCGCCGTCGACGCGGGTACAGAGACAGGCGCCGCAGCCGCCGTCCCGGCACAAGGATGGAAGTACGATGCCTTCCTCCTCGGCGGCGGCGAGAAGATTCTGTTCGGTTTCGCAGGTGAAACGAACCTGCTGCCCGTCGCGGGTGGTGAGCGTTATGACGTGGTTGGTCATGGGTTCTCCAATGGAAAGTCGTGATCGCCCTGAGAGCAAATCGATGGGAGCGGGCTGTAGGGTGGGTTAGGCCGTGAGGGCGTAACCCACCGAGCGACCTCGAATCGGTGGGTTACGCGGAGCCGAGGGGCTAACCCACCATCGATGGGTTTCGCTTCGCTCTACCCATCCTACGATTAATGTCCATTCGAATGCTGAATGGAATAAGCCCTTTCTTCAAACGTTCAGGCTGCCCGGTGAAGCGCTGCCTCGATGTCCGCTTCGGCAGTAGTGATCGGTTTCAGGTCGAAGCGTGCCGATAGCTGCTCCAGGAGCGCAGGCGTCAGAAATGCGGGCAGGCTCGGTCCGAGTCGGATGCCCCGAATGCCGAGCGAAAGCAGGGTCAAGAGCACGGCCACGGCTTTTTGTTCGAACCAGGACACCATGAAGGACAGCGGCAAATCGTTCACCCCGCAGTTGAAGGCTTGGGCCAGGGCACTCGCGATTTGAATGGCGGAATAGGCGTCGTTGCACTGACCGATGTCCAGGAGGCGCGGAATCCCGCCGATAGCGCCGAATTCGTGCCGGTTGAAGCGGTACTTGCCGCAGCCTAGAGTAAGAATGACGCTGTCCTCGGGTACGCGGTCCGCCAGATCGGTGTAGTAATTGCGTCCCGGCACTGCGCCGTCGCATCCGCCGATCAGGAAGAAGTGGCGGATGGCGCCGGTCTTGACGGCATCCACGACTTTGTCGGCGACGCCTAGCACCGTGTTGCGGGCGAATCCCACGGTAATGGTTTGTTCCGGGGCATCTTCCTGAAAACCGGGGAAAGCCAGGGCCGCTTGAATGACCGGCGAGAAGTCGCCGTTGGCGATGTGACGTACGCCGGGCCAGCCCACGGGGCCTGCGGTGAAGATGCGTTGCCGGTAGCGGGGTTGGGGCTCGACCAGGCAATTGGACGTCATCAGGATCGCACCCGGGAATTCGGCGAATTCGCGGGTTTGGTCCTGCCAGGCCCCACCGTAATTGCCGACCAGATGAGGATAAGCGCGCAGCTTGGGATAAGCATGGGCCGGCAGCAGTTCGCCGTGGGTGTAGACGTTGATGCCCATGCCCTTGGTTTGTTCCAGCAGCGCTGCCAGGTCTTTCAAGTCGTGGCCGCTGACCAGGATCGCCTTGCCTTTGACCGGCGTCATCCGCACGCTGGCCGGTTCGGGATGCCCGAAACTGCCGGTGTTGGCGGCGTCCAAGAGTTCCAGCGCTTTCAGATTCAGTTGGCCGACGGCTAGCGCCTGGTTTACGAGCGCTTCCGCGTCGATGGGTTCGCCGGCTAGAAAATCCAGGATTTCCTCGAAGCGGGCATAGAGTTCATCGCTTTCGTAGCCGAGCACATGGGCATGGTGGGCGTAGGCGGCGACTCCTTTGAGCCCGTAAAGAATCATTGCTCTGAGGCCAATAATATCGTCGCCCACTTGTTCGCGGCCGGCGGTTACGGCGGCCGATGCTGCCAGCATCAACAAGCCGTCCATGTCGTCTACCGGCTGCCAGGCGGCGGGGCCGGCCAGAACTTCCGGCGCAGTGCCTCGATCCCGAGCGGCTTCTTCGTAGCGAGCCTTGATTCGGTCGCGCAGGCGTGCGGCCTCCTGAATCATGGCGATGAACCGGGCAGGGTTGAAGTTGACGTTGGTCAGCGTCGTGAACATGGCATAGAGTATGAACCCGTCCGCCTCGCGGTCGGAGATGCCGAAAGCACGCGCGCGGCGGGCATACTGGGCGATGCCTTTTATCCCGTAAATCAAGAGGTCTTGTAGATCGGCAGTGACTTGATCTTTGCCGCAGACGCCTTTGGCGCTGGCGCAGCCGTTGCCGGAATCGGTGCGGGTGGTTTGTTCGCATTGATAACAAAACATGGCTTTTTTCCTTTGAATAGACGGTCAAATCGATTCGGACGGTGAACAACATAACGACCGCCCATTCGTTTCTCCTTGACCTAGATCAAGCGGTTTTTCGTGGGAGATTTGCATGAAGAAATCCGTACCCGACTGGCTGTACAAGCACCTGCTGTTCGCCGAGCTGGAAGAACCTCAATTGACCCAGGTGATCGCCGCCGCGCTTCCGGTTTGGCTAGAGGCGGGAGAGGAGCTTTTCAGCCACGGCCAACGGGCTAGCCGTTTCTATATCTTGGAAACGGGGACGATTCAGCTTTACCGTCTTTCGGCGGCGGGCGAGGAGAAGGTCATCGAACTCATTCAGCCCCGCCAGTCTTTCGCCGAGGCGGTGATGTTCATGGAGGGCAATCTTTATCCGGTAAGCGCCCGCGCAATTGTTCCCAGCGAGCTTTGGGGATTCGACATGAAAGTCTTCCGGACCGTGTTGCAGACTTCGCCCGCCGTCTGCTTTCGACTGCTAGGCCGTATGAGCCAGCGCCTTCACCAACTGCTGCAAGAAATCGACGAGCTGACGCTGCAGAACGCCACGATGCGGGTCGCACAATACCTACTCAGGTCCGCGCCCGACCAAAACTGCACGTGCTACAGCGTGCAGTGGGAAACGCCTAAGCAGGTGCTGGCTTCGCGCCTTTCGGTGCGCCCGGAGACCTTTTCCCGCATCCTGCAGCAATTGGTGCAGGCCGGAATGATCCAGGTTCACGGTAAAACAGTCGAAGTGCTGGATGCGGCGCGTTTGAGGAACTGGGCGGGACAAAGCGACTAAGTACATTCAGGAAAGTCCTACGGCATACGAACCGCTCATTGCGCAGAATTGCCAGGGATTCGATTGGATGGGTCGAAACACGCTGGGCGACTTGAAGTCATGCGGCCGTGGTTTCGAAACGTTCGTAGTACATCGCTTTGCGCGGAAGTATTCGTCGGCAATCCTTTGTCGACGTGTTGCACTCGCGTTCCGCGAAACTTTCTGGGATGTACTTAGAGCATTTTCATACCTACTGTACGGGCACTCGCGAGTAGGTCGGGAATCCCTTTCCGACACCACGTCCCGGCCGAGCGTCTTCGTCGGCAAAGGATTGCCGACCTACGAATGCTTGAATCAATTTACCGTCGCCGAAGGCGCCAACGACTCCTGCCAGGCCTGTTTTGCCGTACGAGCGAGATGAAAACGCTCTAATCGCCCTCAAGGAACGGCCGAGTTCGGTTGGTAGTCTCACTCTCGGAGGCGCGGACTACCGGCGGATATACCACACGTGAGGCGGATATGGACGATGCGGCACTCGATTGTCTGATCGTAGGAGCGGGGCCCGCGGGCCTCACGGCGTCGATTTATCTCGCGCGCTTCCGCCGCAGGATCAAGACCGTTGATGCCGGTTCCAGCCGGGCATCGCTGATTCCGATCTCGCACAATTATCCGGGCTTCCCGGACGGAATTTCAGGGAACGACCTGCTGATGCGGTTTCGTGCCCAAGCCGTACGATACGGCGCGAGCATCGATTCCGGTCTGATCACTCGGATCGAAAAGATCGAAGGCGGGTTTGCGGCAAGCTGTGGCGACGACCGGTTCACGACGCGGACGGTATTGCTCGCGACCGGCGTGGTCGATATCGAGCCGGTTCTGCCGAACCTGAAGGACGCGATTCGCAGCGGATACATAAGGCATTGTCCGATCTGCGACGGCTACGAGGTTATCGACAAAAAAGTTGCGGTGATCGGGTTCGGAAAAGGGGGGCTCAAGGAGGCGCTGTTTCTGAAGTGCTACACCGGTGATCTGACCCTGCTGACGCTTGGAAAGGATATGGCGCTCACCTACGAAGATCGGGAAATCCTGCGAAACGCTCGAATCCGGGTAATCGAAGAGCCTATCGAGGAGGTGTGCTTCGAGCAGGGAAAAATCGGAGCGATACGAATGGAGAGCGGCCGGACCCATAATTTTGATACCTTGTATTCCGCATTGGGCGCGGCGATTCGGTCGGATCTGGCCGTTCAGGTCGGCGCGGAGTGCGACCCGGAAGGCCATCTCATCGTCGACGATCATCTCCGCACTTCGGTGCCGGGCTTATATGCGGCAGGCGACGTGGTCAGCGCCCTCAACCAGATCAGCGTCGCCACGGGCCATGCGGCTATCGCGTCTACGACGATTCATAACAGTCTCTGAGGCGCGGCGTCGGCCATCTTCATTTGTCTCGCCTCCACCCGATTTTCGTTTAGCCGCCCACCGCGCCCAGTTCGAGCCGCGCCGGAACTTTTCCGTCGATGTTGTCCGACGTGGATTCGGCTTTTCCGATGCCGATACGAGTGCGATCGACTCCGGGGAGGCCGATCAGCTCTTGCTGGATCGCTTTCGCCCGGCGATCTCCCAGAGCTTCGAGCTCGGACGTCGATATTGGGGCGGCGGTATTCACCAAATTCTCGAACAGGCGTTCATAGAAATCCTGGTCCTCGCTACCCCGGCCTAAAAGAGCCAATATTCTGCCGACTCGCTGAGGTTTCCTTCCGGTCTTCTTTTCGTAAGCGGCCTGAAGCTCTTCCAGCGCCTTGGGGCCTCCTCGCTCGATCGTGAGGTCTTCCAGAGCGCGCTGGGTCTTGGCATTGGTGAACGCCAGAGGTCCCGGATCTTCTCCAGGTTTAAGACCCAGATCCAGTTTCTCCGCGACGGCCTGCCGCACGTGTAGCGATCTTAGCGCCTCGCCGTCCCGTTTGGGGTCGAACCGGCCGTGTATGGTCAACTTGAGCATGGGGCGTTTTTCCATTGCTTCGGCGACCTTTTTGAGCCTTTCCCGCTCCGGAGGCGGCAAGGCATCGCTGCCGGGCTCGAACAGCACCGTGTCGGGGTGTTCCTCGCCGCCCGCGAACACCGAACCGATCATCCGAAAGGGTGCGGTTGCGGCTTTTTGCAGTACGGTGACGAAGGCCTCCCAAACCACTTTCCCGTAGCGGAATTTGGGACTGTCCACATCGCCTTCCACGGGGACCGAGACGTTGATTTGGCCTTGGCTGTCGGTAAGTACCGCTACCGCGAGATCCAGCGGCAAGGAAACGGCATTGGGGCTTTCGATGCGTTCACCCAAGGTGAAATTGTCCAAAACGATCTTGTTCTCGCTTTTCAGCATGCTGTCTTCGATCTTGTACTCGAGATCGAGGTCGAGCTTGCCGGATTGTATTTTGCGTCCGGCGAATGTCGCGCTGTAAGGCGAGAGAGAGGTCATCGAGACGTTACGGAAGACCACCGTAATATCGCTGAACTTTTTTTGCTGCATGGGATTCAGCGCACCGTCGACCTTGACCGATCCAAATTGATCGACGCGCCCGGTGAATGCCAGATGCGTCCGGCCGGAAGCCGCCGTCGAAATATCGGTGATCGTCCCGTCGAAGTCGTGGACGAGCGTGGAAAAGGGAATGACCAGGCTCAGATCGCTGAAGTCGACGACACCGTCGTTGACGCGGACGCGCTCCACCGTGACCGGAAACGGTTTTTTCGAATCTTGCTTCGATGTTGTCTTGGGCGAGGGCGCTTTCTTCGCAGGAGTCTTCGGACTTTGTTCCTTGAATATGGCGGCAAGATTCGTCGAGCGGTCCTCGAATATCGTGATCTTCGATCCCGGCTGATCGACTCGCACTTCCTGGATCGAAAGACGGTTCGGTTCGAGCGAAAAATCGATCTCGTTTGCCGAAAGCTTCTTCCATGACAGAAAAGGCTTTCGGCTTTCGGTCTCGATCAACAGAAGGTCGAAGACGCTGAGGACGCCTTTGCTCTTGACCGACGGGCCTTTCGGAGTCCGGGTGAAATCCACGTCCACGGCGGTGGACAAGTCGCCGCTTTCGAGCTTGAGCTTAGCGAATTTGGCGACCACGGGGTGCAGCGCCTTCAGGTTTACCCGGTCGACCTGAATCTTGGCTTCCGCCCGATCGCCCGTGGGAGATGCGGTGCCGGTCGCCTTCAGCGCGCCACCTTGTTTGACCTTGAGGTTGGTATCGAACTCGACCGGTGTCTCGCCATCGTTGGTGATGCTCTTGAGGCCGATATTGATGTCCTCGAAATCGTAGGCGACTTCGGAAGAGAAGCTATGGTCGACGACGCCGAGATCGAATCCCTCCAGTGTGAATGTGTTGAGCGCGAAGTGCCACGGCTGTCCCTTGGATTCGGCAGGGGCTTCGGCAGCAGGCGTTTCCGCGCCGGTATCGCCCGACTTAGGCGCGAAGAGTTCGGCCAAATGAATGGTACCGGTCTTGTCGCGGACGACTTGAGCCTTGCCGCCTCTAAGTGCGGCCCGTCCAATGGTTGCCTCGCGCTTTTCGAGGCCCACTTGCCCTTCCGCCAGTTCGAACTGATCCCAAGCGGCCAAGGGATCGGAAGAATCAGGTTCGGTAAGGGCGATTCCGTTCAGAACGGCCGTCAGCCCGTCGAGATTTGCTTTGGGCGTACCCGCGCCGACTTCGGCCGTGGCCTTGAGATCGAGACCGAACCGGTCGACCGAAACGACATAAGGCGACCGGCGGCTGGCATCGGCATAAGCGAGACCGACATCGGCGATCTTGAAATTTTCGACCGCCAGCTTCCAGGGGGGGGCGGGCTCGGCGTCGGGCGGCGGATCGGCCGGATTCGAAGCGGTACCGTTCGCGTCCTCTTTCACCAGATTCTGCCAGTTCAACGACCCGGTTGCGTCGACCGATGCGTTGACCTGGCCGTTCTGGATGATGAAGGAGGGTACGTTAAGCGATCGGCTGGCCAGGTCGAAACTGGCATTACCGGCTTCGATCTTCTCCAAAGCGAGGATCGGATCGGCCGTATCGGGCATGGCGAAGCGGAGCCCTGACAGCGTCAGCCCCAGATTGGTCACCGACAGATCGGTCTTTTCGGGGCTCTGGCTATACCGATAATGCGCCGACAACGCAGCCCGGCCGGACGGTTCGGCCAGATTGAGGCGGTCCCGGAGGAATTTCCAGGGGAGCGCCAAGTTGAAAGCGTCGAGCCGTACGTCGCCGTCGGAAAGAATCGGTTCCAGCGAAAGATTTCCCCGCCATTCGAGAGTTCCGCCGTCCGGAAGCTTGAAAGCGAGTTCATAAGTGCCGGTTTTCTCCGGCAGGGTCGTGAGCGTATTGAGCTCCAAATCGATCGGACTCACCGTTTCCGTTATGTCGGCGTCCTTCGAGTAATCGGCGTATTCCACCGAACCGCTCGTCAATGCGAGATGCTTGACCAGAAGGCGGGGCAGGGGCTCGTCGGGCTTTTCGGGTTCTTCGGACTTTGGCGCGGCTTCGGCGATTTTGGCCAGATTGAGTTTTCCGTCTTGTTCGACTATCGCCCTCAGTGAAGGGGCTTCAAGGCGGAAATCGGCAAGCGTCCACGCACGCCGAAATATGCTTTCCAATTCGAAGTTGACGAACAATCGGGCAAATCGAAAGACGGATTGGCCATTCGAGTCATTCAGGTTGAAATCCTGGGCTTCGAAAGTGAATGTGAACGGATTGAAGGCGACTTTGCCGACGGAAGCATCGCGCTTAAGCTGCTCGGCGGCGATTTTGGGAACATAACGCTGCACGAGATAGGGGACGAGTGAAAACCCGGCAAGCGCATAAAGCATGAGCGCTGCCGTGACGGTTAGTATCCACGGGTTTCTAGCAATTCGGACCAGCCGATTCATGCGGATTAAAACTCCCTAGCTCAGGTTTGGCGGAGCGTGACGGCTAAAGTGTAGTATCAAGGATGTAAGCCGTTAATTTTCCGCCGCCGACAAGCTCTTTGTCTCGATTTGATAACACCTGCCTCCGAAAAGGTATTGTTATATTGGACCAGGATAAGCGAGAAGCTTCTTCCGGCGTCAGCGGGAAATTCGGAGCGTATTCTTGCTCCTCGCAGCCGCCAGGAAAAAGAGCTACGATTGACCTTCCGGCGAAGTAAATGACTTGCGGGAATATGAATTGAAAGACACCTATCCAGCCCTTTCGGAGTTGGCAGAATACTGCCGCGACACGTCTATGCGGACGTTTTTATAATAAGACGAGCGTTAAGAGCTTATGTTATATTTTTTCAGCCCATGTCTCGAGCATCTGCTGGAATCAGTTGCTAACTAATTAGGTGTTGCCGCGTGGTTGGACCTGTTGGTAACGCTAGACAGTAGAAAAATTAAGCCATGTATAAAGCTGATCGTGTCTTCTGGGAACGTAATAGTACAACCGGGAGAACCGAATGGTTCTTTCTGACGCGGGAAGGCGTAATGGGGCCTTATGAATCCGAGATATTCGCGAGAAAATCGCTCGACGAGTTTAAAGATCGCTGCGCACTGGTCGGAAATAATGTGCACAGATCCGCCGATTCGAATAGTCATTTCGAACTCGTCCGAGACGGAAACGGTTTAACGATCCGGAGAATGGAACCGGAAAAGTCAAGTTGATATTGGCCCGTGAAGCTATTCGACTTTGGCACCCGTAAGCGTCAAGAAACTGCTTGAATAGCATTAGGCAAAAAACTCCTCTCCCTCGCCAGCCAAGGCAAAGGATATAAAGTCCGGCGTAAGCTTTGGTCTCGGCGACTATTCCACCGAGCCGTTTTCCGCTTTATTCAAGACCAGACCGACCAGCGCGGTGTCTTGAAGAGCCGCTATGGCTTGGGAGAGTTCGTCCTGCGTCGTTTTCCCTTCCTCAACGACTAATACCACGGCATCGACATAAGGCGTAAAAGACAACGCGTCCGCCGTTCCTAAGTGGGGAAGGTCGAATATGACAAATCGCGACGAATAGCGCTGCTTCAGTTCTTTCACCAGCTGTGCCATTTTCGGCGAGGCAACGAGTTCCGAAGAATTAAATATCGGCCGTTTCCCCGGCAGAATGACAAAACGGCCTATGCCTTTCGGATTGATCAGGATTTTCGATATGGGAACGTTGTCCATCAAGTGATCGCTTAAGCCCGCGACCGGGTCGATTCCCAGATAACGATGAATGGTGGGATCTCTGAGGTTGGCATCGGCCAGCAGTGCGGTTTGGTGAGCCTCGAGGGCGATGCTGAGCGCGAGGTTGATGGCGGTGAGACTTTTTCCGCAGCCCGGCCCGGGGCTGGTTATCGCCAGGGTGTTCCAGCCCTGTTCGCGCATTTTATGTAGGACCCGGGTACGGAGGATTTTGTACGCGTCCACGAAGGCACAGGGGCTATAGCCGGCGATAACGCGTTGGCGGCGCAGCAACTCCCTCGAGAGCGTTACGGTTCTGGTTTGCGTGTACTGGATGTTTTCCAATGAAACCAGATCCGCCTTGGGGATTTGTGGGCTGGCCACTGCGGAATCCTGGTGCTGCTGTTGTCCGAATGCTCTACCGATGCTTTCCATAGTTATATCCTTCCCTGGTTAGGTTGGTTTCGGGAACCGGCCGATCCGTCGTCAGTGTCGAAAGCGGCCGATTCAGGTGATGGTTGCAGCGCAACCGAATCTCAGAAGCTCAGCTTAAAAGCGAATCCATCTTGCGTAAACCCCTGAACCACAGGACGTCCAGCGGTATCCAGAGCCAATGGACCAGAGCCAAAATCAGCAGGATAAAACCGAGGCCCGCCAACATGCCGACGCTCCTCATTTTCTGCTGCTGTGAGATATCCTCATCGGTTTCGAAGTAGGGGATGACGGCAAGCGGCGGTCCGCCGGCCAGCCCCGTTATCAATTTCGCTCCTCGTATGGACTTGTCCATGTTTTCAATCAGCAGCACGTAACCGAATCCTCCCGCGATCGCCAGCATCACGCCAAGAAAAGCAATCGCAGGCCGGTTCGGTTTGATCGGTTTCTCGGGCAACAGCGGAGGCTCGATAATGGAAAACCGCTCACCCTTGCTTTTTTTCTCGAGCTGCTCGGCCACTTCGGCTTCCATCGCCTTGGCCCTCAGCTCGCGGTAACGGGCGGTGGCATTTTCATAATCCCTGAACAGCTCCAGGTATTGCCGTTCCACTTTGGGGCTTTGCAGCAATCGGCTTTCGTATGCGCCGAGTTTTGCCTTGACTTCCTCGCGCCGCTGTCTCAGAACCCGCAAATCCTGAAGAGTGCCGTCACGCTGGGCTTGCAGCGTAATGTAGGCAGGATTTTCGGGCTGGCTGGCTGCAATGTCCCGGACTGCGCGGGTCGTTTGCGCCTTTCTCAGTTCCGCCTCCAATGCGGAAATCTGTTTTCTTAAATTGACGATGTCCGGGTGATTTTCGGAATATTTTTCCCGGAGCGACGCTAACTGACCGTCCAGCTGGGCGAGATGCTTGGCCATTTCCAACCCGCTGTCCGAGTCGCCTGCATCCATTTTGAGCGAAGCGATTTCCAAGCGAGCTTTGACGACGTCGGGGTGTTTGTCAGAATAGCGGCTTACCATGGCCAAATACTCCGTCTTGAGACTCTTCAACCGGTCCTGAGGGCTCAGAATGCGCTCTCCGGTTGAAGAGATGACCGGAACATCGGGTTTTATTTGGGCCAATTGGCCATCCAGATAGAATTTCCGATCTTCGAGGGAAAGAATTTCATTGTCAATCTGCATTAATTCGCGCTCGGTTCTATCCATGAGCTCGATATTGATTTGTTTCTGTTCGGGCAGGCTGTTCAGGTTCTGCTCCTTGAAGTCGGCCAGTTTTTTCTCCAAGACCGAAACATAATCCCCCATCTGCCTGGTTTCTTCCTTGAGGAAATCCGAGGTTTCAGCGGTCCTTTGAGTGCGAGTCTTGAGGTTTTCCTCCAGGTAAAGCGAAGTGATTTCGTTGGCGACGCGCTGGGCGAGATCCGGATTGCGGCTATCGTAAGCCAGCGTGAAGGCAATCGTTGCGGTAGACGGCCTGCCGGTACGAGGGTCGATAATGTCGGCACTGATCGTGTCCAGTGCTATATCGTCACGCATTCGCTTGATGATTTCCTCTTCCGTTAGCCGTTGCCGCGCGTCGGCGTATAGGTCGAACTTCTCGATAATTTTGTTCAGGTTGCTGCGCGTCATGACCCGCTGGCTGATCATTTGCAGCCGCTGCGTGGCATAGGTCGTGATGGTCGAGCGTACCAACTCGGGCGGTATTTCCTGTTCTTCGATCAGAATCGTTGCGGTGGAGCGGTAAGTCGGCGGAAGCAGGACGGCGAGCAAGAGGGTCAGAAACAAGATGCCGGTCAGAATTGCCGCAAATTGGGATTTGCTGCGCTTGAACCCGGCCATGTAGTCGTGAAGTCCTTTTTCTTCCATGATTCCCTCGCTATCGGTCAGTACTGTAGCTTATCCCATCGATAGCGGATGGTCAGATAAGCGGCGTGTGATTCGGGAATATTCGAGATGACATCGATCTCCTGTCGACTGTACTGATACGACGCGATCGCTGACCAATTTTCGCTCCAATTCCAGATCAGTTCGCTCCTGGCACGAAAAAGTTGGCGATTGAGCTCTACGTTGCGCTGGTCGGCTGTCTTGCGGTCCGTGTAAGAAAATTGAGCCGAGCCGGTCAGTGTCGGCGTAAATTTGTGCTTTCCAGTTAGCGTGACCGTATCAGCCTCGATCAAGTTCCCGTAAATGTTCGGGCTGACCGTGTGCGCATAGTCGAGGTTCAGTTCGTCCACTTCGAAGCGCTTGGTTGCGCGCGCGTCTATCAGATAAGTCAAAGAGCTGCTGCTGATGTGCTCACCATCATCGAGTATCGGATCACCGAACGCAGTTCTGAAAATCGTTCGGGAGCCGGCTTCGGTCTTGTTGTATTGGCCGCCGGCGGCAAGGCTGACGTCGAATGTTTCGTCGATGGAATAGGAGAATCCGACGATGGCCGTGGCGTAATCGATCATGATTTCTTCAGTGCGATTTTCATATGTTCCGGGAACACGGAATATTTGGAAATCCAAGGTTCCTGGGATGAAAGTCGTGCTTTCCGGTGCCGAATAGCTCGTGTAGGAGAACGAACCATTCATCTTTAAGTATTCGCTGTATTCATGAACCACACCGACCGAGCCGAAATGGATTTGATAATGAGGAAAGGCGGTATTGTCTTTGTTCCGATATTCGGTGTTGTCATATTGATAGTTCAGACCAAGCCGGGTGTCTTCGCTCAAATAATATGTCCACGACGGGTTAATCGTTTGCCTGTTTCTCCTGACTTGCTCGAATACCAGATCGTTGGTTTCAATGAACGAAGTTCGGCTCGAATCCCTGATGTAATCGCCTCGAAGAGCGAATTGGCTACGCTCGGTGACGAAATAACTGCCGGTCAAGGAAACGAATTGATTCAGGGTATTCAAGCCCTTTTGATCGTAAAAATAATTGTCGAGACGGATACTTCCGTCGAGCTTCCATATTTCTTCAGCGGCTGAGAATTGTGTGTTCAGGCCGAGTTTCGTGCCCCAGACATCGGTATGTGGGCCGGGTGTGAGAAAGATATTGGTGTTGTACTCCTCTTCCACGTTGGCATCCGCTTGGAAGGTATATTCCACTGCATTGACGTCCGTTGCGATAAGTAATCCGATGATCCACGTGATGTAGAGTGGAGGGTTTCCTCGTCCTTTATTGCTTATGGCGTTGACCGGTTTTGCGTTATGCATGGCTGTCAGAGCCAATCAAACGAGTCGGCAGCGTCAGGAATTTCGTCGATCGATACAGGGATAACTCGTGCGACATCACGGAACCACTACAACGTCTCCTCTTTGCAGCAGGATGTCTTGCTCCAACGCGTTTCCATTGGCGACTTCATCGTAGTCGAAGGGTAACGCCACCTCCTTTTCGCCTATCCGGCGTATGATCTTGATATCGTCATCGTCGGCAAAAGGCGTCAGGCCGCCAGCCATCGACAACGCCTGCATGACCGAAACCTGATTCGGGGTAACGAATTCACCGGGCTTGTTGACTCTGCCAACCACATAAATCTTGTGGTTCAAATTGATGACAGCGACACTGACTTCCGGCTCGGCAAAGAATTCGGAGAGTCTTTTGGCGATTTCGGATTTGATCTGACGGACGGTCAGACCTCCCGCTGCCAACTCACCGATTAAAGGAAAGGTAATTCCGCCATCGGGACGTACCAAGGTCTGCTTCGTCAGCCCGTCTTCTTTCCAGACGGAGATCTCCAGAACATCCCCGGCGCCGACGATATAATCGGGAGGCACGGACGCCGATGAGTCGACCGATAAGGCGGGAGCCTGAGCAGCGGATACCGAGAAGGCGAAGTGAAGGGTAAGCGCAAAAGCCAAAAATCCATTTTTCATATGCGCATCTACACGATGTTACGAGAGACCGGACGGATGAATCGGTCCGTATCCCATGGACCATGACCGTATGTAACGGTATAGTCGGAGAATACTACAGCTTATTACATTTTTCACGCCCGTAACAATCCAGATTGTGGAAGGAGATGGAGCCAAGGAGATGGCTGCAATCTCTTTCGCTTTACAAAGTTGTTGTCATCAGGACTCGCGGAGCGGCGCTGTGCCCGCACGCCCCAGGGAAACCTGGCGAATTTCCGGAAGTCCGCTGTATCGTGCTCGAGATCGAGAAATCGAGCTGATTTCAACCGCAAAAATATTAGGGACGATATCCATGCTGATCAGGACATTAGCTTTCTTAGGTCTCTCACTGAGTGTAATCAACGTTCTGACCGGGTGCGGCGGTGCCGAAGAGCGCAAGGCGGAGCATCTGGAGCGAGGCAAAAAATACCTCGAAGAGCGGAACTTCGATAAGGCCAAGATCGAGTTCAAAAACGTCTTGCAGATCGATCCCAAGGTCTCCAAGCCCTACTTCTATTTGGGGCAAATAGAAGAAGCGCAGAAGAATTGGCGAGATTCCTTTGCCCTCTATCAAAAGGCCGGCGAGCTCGATCCGAACGACCTGGACGTCAAAGTCAGGCTGGCGAAACTTTATATGCTGGGCAAGCAGCTCGATAAAGCCGACGCTCTGTTGAGTGCCGTTTTGAGTGTTAAGCCCGAGGATATCGATGCAAGAATGGTGAAAGCGGGTTTATCGACTCTCAAAGGCGATCAAGCCGCTGCTATCGACGAACTCAGCCGCATCACGGCGGAGCAGCCGTCCCGCGCCGAGGCGTTTTTCGTTTTGGCGATGCTTCACAGTCAACGGAACAACCTCGATGAAGCCGAGAGAGTCTTAGAGCAGGGAGTAAGCGCCAATCCGGGCGATACCTCGCTGCAATCGGGGCTGGCCAAGCTCGCCGCTCAGATGAAAAAGCTCGAAAAGGCTGAAAATATCTATAAAGAGATGATATCCGGCGATCCCGCCAACCTGGAGCACCGGAAACTATTGTCCGAATTCTACATTCGACAAAAACGCTGGAGCGACGCGGAGCGGGTCTATCGCGAAGCCATTCAGGCCAGCCGCGACGACAGTCAGCGTTACATCTTGCTTGCGGAATTCTTGGCAAAATCCGGCAAATCCGACGAGGCGGTCACCGAGCTTGCCGAAGCGATCGAGGCTTATCCAGAAAAACCGGACCTGCGCTTCGCCTTGGCGAGGCTTCACGAGCAACGCAGGGAAGCCGATAGAGCAGAGCGGCTCTATCGAGAGATCATTGCCTTGAAAAAATATGCTCCGGATGCCTTGAAAGCGAAAAACCGTTTGGCCTTGCTCGCTTTGGCCGAAGGACAAGTCGACAAGGCCGCTACATGGATCAATGAAGTTCTGGAGGCGAATCCGGGGGACCGCCAAGGGCTCTTGCTACGGGGGCGCATTGCCTTATTCCGCAAGGATGGCCAAAAGGCGGTCGCGGCCTTCCGCTCGCTGCTCAAAGATCAGCCCGATTCGTGGGAAATACTCAAGCTGTTGGCCGCTGCGCATACGCTCGACGGTAAGCCGGTGCTCGCGCAAGAAAGTCTCGAGAAAGCCGTGGCGGCGAATCCCGATAAATTCGAGGCATACAAGAATCTGATCGACTTTTTGGCGGGGCAAAAGAATTACTCGTTAGCGCTGGAAAAGATCGACGAGTTCCAAAAACGGAACTCGGCTAGTCTGGATGCGCTGGTGCTCAAGTCGGAAATTTTGGCGGCAGCCGGGAGGACTGCGGAGCAGGAGACGGTTTTGAAGCGGATCAAAGCGGAGTTTCCGGAAAATCCAACCGGAGGCTTCCTTTTGGGCAAGCTTTATCAGAGCCAGAAAAAATATGACTTGGCATTGGCCGAATATGAGGAATCGCTTGGAAAATCCAAAAACGATTATGAGATTCTGAAAGCGATTTTTGGAAGTTATGTCGAAAAAAGGCAGGCCGAAAAGGGCGTGGAACGAATCACCAATGTTCTCAGCAACAATCCGAAACATGCGGGTGCCCACCAATTGCTGGGATTGTATTACCTGGGCGAAAAGCAAGAAATGGAAGCCGTCAAGTTTCTGAACATGGCCATTCAGTCCAACCCCCGTTGGTTGCTCCCTTATGCAAATCTCGGCGCTTATTACGAACAAACGGGCAGACGGGACCTGGCGCTCAAAACCTATCATCGGGCACTCGAAGCACTGCCTGGGGAACCCGCCGTCCTCATGAACTTGGCGCGGGTCTATGAAATTTCCGGGGACTATGAAAACGCGATCAAACAGTACGAAACCATTCTCAAGCTAAACCCCGGGAACATGCTCGCCCGGAACAATCTTGCCAGTTTGCTGAGCCTTGACCATTCTCGGAAAGACAAGCTCGATCGGGCTTTCGAGCTTGCGAAGGAGTTCGATAAGACCGAGGAGCCGGTGTTCTGGGACACGCTGGCTTGGATCTATTACCAAAAGGGTGCGTACGAAAAGGCTTTGCCTTTACAGTTGAAAGCCGCCGAGAAATCTCCGGACGTGCCGATTTACCAATACCACCTCGGTATGATTTACCTCAAGAAAGGCGAGCGTGCGGCAGCTGTGGAGCATCTTCAAAAAGCGGTGAACTCGGGCAAGGAGTTCGTCGGTTTGGAAGATGCGCGAAGCGCATTGATCTTAGCCACAGACGGCGGTTGAGGCGTATCCGGGTTCGGGGTCAATGCTCCAAACCCGGATTCCCACCACGGTGGTCAAAGCCGAATCGTTCGGTCGGAATGCGAATGGGCTACCGCCAAAGCGTAAGCTCTTGCGGCTGATAACCGGAAGGCACCTGCGGACGATCGTCGGGGGATATCGAGTCGGTTATCCGGTTCAGAGCCATAACGGTGGGATGCTTGCCGGAAAAGTCCACCATTTCGACCGGAACGCCGGCCAAATCGCTGAGTTCGATCGGCGGTAGCGATATTCCGAACTGGCTCGCGAAGCCTTGTGCTTTTGCGGCTATTCGCTGAGTGAAAGCGAGCAGCGAGCGAATCGTTGCGTAATCATCCGTGGATAACTGCATCGATGATGGATTCGCGAGGCATACTTCTGCCAGCTTGGTCGCCCCCTTCAGTACGTCCAGCTGTTCGCAGCTGATGCCGGCCACTTGCTTGGCCCGTCCCGTCTTTACGAGGCGCGAGTCATTCGCCGGATTTTCGGCGGAACCGAGCTGGTCTATGGAGATCCCTCCCAGCATGTCCTCCCATTTAGCTCGTTGCTTCGGTGACAGTTTCTTGAGTTGATCGCCCAAACCTTGAAGAACCGGTTGAAGATCCTGGGTTTGACGAGCAATCCGATCGATCTTTTCTTCGGTTATCGGCGTGAACTGCTGCTTCTTGTGGTCGATCAAGACCAGCTGTTCATTTGCCCGCTGATAAAAAATGTCCAGATTGCGATCGCCGCCGGCGCCTTTGACCATAACTTGGCCATCTTTGACGACAACCGGTTGAACAGACCTCTTTTGTCCTTCTTCCACGTTGAATTCGATAGTGCTATCCGCATTGGAAGGAGAGAGCCAAACGAGATTGGCTACTAGGGCCAGATTGAAAAATTTTCGATATTGCATACGGAGATTCCGGAGGTGTTCGCTTACCGCTCGATAGACGAATCGAAGCTGTCGTGTCCTCGTCTAAATGCGGCAAGCAAATAATGGATGTCTAACTCAGGTTAGAATGGAACGGTAGAACGCATTGTGACATGCGTATTCGACTTGCGACAATCGGCGGGGTGATTTTAGGATTGCGTCAAGACGTAACCAGTTCCATAAGGAAGATAACCAGATGTTAAAAGAATTCAAAGAATTCGCCATGCGTGGCAATGCCGTCGATATGGCGGTGGGCATCGTTATCGGGGCTGCTTTCGGTGCCATCGTAAAATCGTTGGTGGACGACGTCATCATGCCGCCAATTGGTTTGTTGTTGGGGAATGTCGATTTTTCGAATCTTTTCGTCGTACTCAAGGATGGTGCAACAACCGGCCCGTACGCGTCTCTGGCTGAGGCCAAGCGGGCTGGAGCCGTTACCATCAATTACGGCGTTTTCTTCAATTCGGTAATCAGTTTTTTGATCGTGGCTTTCTCGATTTTCTTGCTGGTCCGGAGCATCAACAAATTGCGGCGTGAAGCGCCGTCTGCGGCTCCGGCTACAAAAGAGTGTCCCTATTGCCTGTCGGCAGTCGCACTGAAGGCGACACGCTGCCCTCAATGCACATCCGAGCTTAAGTTATAGGTCAGGCCGTGGCGGGCGGACACACGCATGTTCATGTCGATACGATCGGAGGGCGTGCAAAATTCCGATTGGGACTCTCGGCCGCTCTGACCATCGCGTTCGTCATCTTTGAAGTCCTGGCGGGGCTGATTGCGAACAGCTTGGCGCTATTGACCGATGCGGCACACAACCTGACGGATGTTCTTGCATTGGTGCTGTCATGGTATGCGCTTCATTTGGCCGAGCAGCCGTCCCATGCCGGAAAAACCTTTGGTTATCATCGTGTCGGCATTCTTGTCGCCCTCATTAATTCCACGACGCTGACCCTGATTTCGGCTGGAATATTTTATGAGGCCTACGAACGTTTCGTGTCTCCGCCGCCCGTTGCCGCCGACATCTTGATCGCCGTCGGCGCTGCGGCGTTCGTCGTCAATGTCGTAACGGCATGGTTGGTCAGCCACGGCGCCGAGCACGATTTAAACATCAGGAGCGCCTTTATTCACTTGCTGGGAGACGTATTTTCGACGGCCGGAGCGGTCCTCGCCGGCATCGGAATCTGGTTTACCGGCTTTTATTGGCTCGATCCCTTGGCCAGTGTCCTGATCGGTCTGCTCATCCTCTGGAACGCTTGGGTGATCTTGCGAGAGACCGTCGACATTTTATTGGAAAGCACGCCTCGCGATATCGAAATGAGCTCCATGGTGCGCGATCTTCTTCAAGTCGAAGGCGTAAAGGGCGTTCATGATCTCCATGTTTGGAGCATCTCGAAAAGTTTTCGCTTTCTATCGGCGCATATCGTCATCGACGACGTTCTGATCAGCCAGGCCGCGTTAATACAACATGAAATCAAGGAGATGATCCGGAGCAATTACGGCATCGGTCATTGCACCTTACAGCTCGAGTGCGAAGGATGCGATCCGGATTCCCTGTACTGTGACATCAATCATTACGGCCGCCATCAACACGCCGATAACCATCATGCCGCAAGGTGAGCGGATTGAATAAAGCCGCACCGCCGGTTTGAAACCAACTACGCGATCGGCGATTCTCGGATTTTGCTTAGAATTCATAAACGCGGTATTATTGTCGCCTTCACGGGGCGTAGCGCAGTCTGGTAGCGCACCTGTATGGGGTGCAGGTGGTCGGAGGTTCAAATCCTCTCGCCCCGACCAATCAAAACAAAGGCTTATCGAGCATGTCGGTAAGCCTTTTTTCGTTTGGGCTCCAATTTTAGGAGCCTTTCCCGATAAACCAGTGGCGTGCCCGGTGAGGTAAGCTGGAGCAAGTGGACACCCAAGTTTCATACCATGAGACGGAATGTCGACGGGCAAAGTTACCAAATCGAACCTTTGGATGAGTGTGCCCTGCCGGGCGCACCATAAAAAAAGACCTACTCGAAAGTAGGTCTTTTTGAAGGGAGGATCACGTACTAGTTATAGCTGTGGGGATACGGCTGTATTCGATAATTTCTGGGAATCCCCGTCAGGCGAACTTCCACATCCCGTTAGGCCAATAGCGGCAACGACGAGACAAACCGCAGCAAGTAGCTTCTTCATGATTCCCTCCGCATTAAGTATCAGTAATTAACTAAATTAGCCATTAATGACGCTACTTATATCGCCTATTTCAGGCGTAATTTGTTTACCAGTTCACGGCCACTTCCGTCAAGACGATATTTTCGATCAGATGGCTGTCCCAAAGTTCCTTCGTCAAGCATCGCGCTGGCGAACGGTCTTCTCTTGGAAGGCTTTCTCCTTGGAGCCTATCCCAGTAAGCCGTTCGCCCTGAGCCCTTCGACTCCGCTCAGGACAGGCCGGTCGAAGGGTTTCTTGAGCCTACTGGGATAGGCTCTTGGTCCGGAAGACATATGAGACTGCCTTTCTTCCTTTCGGTACGACCGTCATCAGTCGGGCATTCGGCCGAAAAGGGCGTAGTGCTTGCCAGAACATGGCTACGGTGGGTTGAATCGTCCGATTTTCATTACCCGGAATGGTCATTGGCTCTGATATTTCTTAACCAGATCTTGGATCTCGTTCACTTCTTCTCTATGAGCTTGACGATAAAGCTGATGAGCTTCGCGGATACTCGCCAGGTGCTTTTCGATATTCTCGGAAGTCAGCAAAACGCCGAAATCGTCAGCGATCCGACGATTCGGATCCGAGTAATTCAACACGCGATCGAGCACCAGGTCACCCAGCTCTTTCCGATAGTGAGAAGATTCCCAAAACCACCGCATCATGGTTTCCTTGTCACCCAAGGCCGGTACAGCCTCCATGGTATAGGTATTGAAACCGGAAAAGTCCCATAGAGGGAAGGGATTGCGTCTGCGTTCCCGTGCGACCTCTTCGTTGAGTCGGACGATCTCTCTTTTCCAAGTCTCCCATTCGTCCCAAAGCCCCGTGCCGGCCGTCAGTACCCATTGGCGTGCGTGAGCCGGGGAAATCAGAATATGGAATTCAATCTTGCTCCGGTGAGCCTCTTCAAGAATCCTTCGGAAATAATCGAATGTATTTATGCTTCCGTCTTCCGAAACAAAATCGAATTTCTTGTGTGGCCTCGGGAAATACAGGTGCGTCACGTAATTCAGTTCGCTATAAAGAGCCGCTTCGTGCCGTCCTCCGTGCATCATCATGATCGCTTCTTTATCGGGCTGTTCCACTTGTCCGCGCGGCAGAATCACGTTATCCCGATTGGTCTGTTGAAACAGGGTCTTGAGGCTTGCTGTTGTGGCATCAACCGATGCCAAGGTTTCCAGCAGGTCCGTGGTTATAGCAATATTCCGTTTGGCCCCGTGAACATCCGACGAGAGTCGTTCCTCAGTGAAATCCGGAGCATTAGGTCTGTAGGCATTGAATTGGAAGAAGTCGACGGCCAGTACGACTTTCTTTAATCGTCGTTCTGCATTGGCATGCTGAAAGTAGCGCAAATTTTCATAGATAGTCGCTCCATTCAACGCGAGGTTGTAAGTGTTAAATTCGGGGAACAGCGCCGGATGCTCCGGATCAAGGCCGTGTTCGGTGCGAGAGCTGCCGATGACCAGTACGTCGGGTTTTCGTGCTCTAACCGCGTGGGCCTTGGTCAGCCGCAGATGCTTGAATAACTCCGGCTTATTGGCATTTATCCCTTCCCAGCTTGGAGACCCGAAAATGGAATAAGGGTCTACCAGGTAATTCATCAGGATGATTACAGTCAAGAGAACAACGGCACCGATACCGATCGTATCGAGATAAGCCGCGAATTGGCGTTCGCTTGGCGTCACTGGGCTCCTGCCCAGAAGCCGAGAGGAGATCGTGGCGGGCCCGGCAGATCGGAGTCGGGACAAAAGGGAGGAATCGGGCTTCGCGGCGGGTTTATTCACGGATCTCAGAATTGAAAGTAGAGAAACTCGCTCACCTTGGTGAGGCTGAGCACGTCGAACACGAAGAGCAGCATGGTGAGGTTGGCCCAGATTACCGTCGGCCGCCATTCCATCCATCTCCAGCGAAGGCGCTGGATCTCGCCTTTATAGGTTTCGAATGCCGGGTGATAGTTGCGCATGAGTTGCTGGGTGTTGGGCAAAAACAGAACGAATATCGTCAATACCAACAGCCATGCACCAGCCATCTCGGGTTTCGCGCCGGCCACGTGCGCAAAAATCCCATCGAACGTGACACCCACTCCCTGCAGCCACTCGCCAAAGCGCCCGAGAACCCGAAGGGCTTCCGGTTCCAGCGACACGCCGTTGGCTCCGATCATTCCGAGCCATATGCTCTTCGTACCCGTAATCGTCTCCGCGCGAAAGGGCACCCAGGCGGCGATCACCGCGACGAATGTCAGCGTCCAGCCGAATGCCTTGCCCATCCGGCTGGTGGCAGCCCGACCGCTGAACAGCGATCGCCAGACATGATTGACGATGAGAAAGAATCCATGCAGCCCGCCCCACACCACAAAGTTCCAGCCGGCGCCGTGCCACAGGCCGCCGAGCAACATTGCGATCATGAGATTGGCATGGCGTCTTGTCGGGCCCTTCCTGTTGCCGCCGAGAGGAATGTAGATATAGTCCCGCATAAAACGGGAGAGTGTCATGTGCCAGCGCCGCCAGAAGTCGATGATATTGGTCGATTTATAGGGCGAATTGAAGTTGAGGGGTAGCCGAATGCCGAACATCCTGGCTAGCCCGATGGCCATGTCGGAATAGCCCGAGAAGTCGAAGTAGAGCTGAAGGGTGTAGGCCAGGGCGCCCGCCCAGGCCTCGAAGAAGGTCAGCGCAATGCCGCTATCGGCCGCATGGAATGCCGGCGTGGCATAGGCGGCGACGCCATCGGCCAGCACCACTTTCTTGAAGAGGCCGATGGTGAAGATGGTGAAGCCGACGGCATGGCGTCGGACGCTCAGTTGATAGAGGTCATTCCGGGCGAATTGCGGCATCATTTCCCGGTGATGCACGATGGGACCCGCGATCAGCTGGGGAAAGAAGGTGACGAAGAGACAGAAGTGGAGAAAGTTATACTCCTTGGTTTCCCCTTTATAGGCGTCTACGAGATAGGCGATGGTCTGAAAGGTGATGAAGGAAATGCCGAGGGGCAGGATGATGGTCTCCACGCCGAGAATATCGCCGAATATGAAGTTGATGTTGTCGACGAAGAAGTTCGCATACTTGTAATACCCGAGGAGCGACAAGTTGGCGGCAATACCGAAAATCAATAGCCATTTTTTCTCAGAGGAATGACCTTCGCCGCTCAGGGAAACTCCAAGCGCGTAGTTGAACAAAATGGAGGCCAAGAGTAAGCCCAAGTAGGCCGGATTCCACCACGCGTAGAAAAAGAGCGACACACCGATCAGCCAGGCGATGGCAACCCGGTGGTGGCCGCGGCTTCCGATGGCAAAGAAGACGAACAGAGAAATGGGGAGTAATAAGAAAATAAACGGATAGGAGTTGAAGAGCATCGGAGTTGCTTGATTCGACGTGCGGGACTAAAGGGCTTTGATCGGTGATCGACTCCCTACTCGATGTCCACATCCCGCTGGATCTCCCCGGACGAAGGTGAGCCCGGAATTCTCTACAAATAAATACTGCTTGTAAGACGGCAAAAGCCATCAAAGTTCCGCCTGCTGCTCAAGCGATGCCTCCCCAAGCATCGCTTAACGGAAACCTAGCCTATCCGGAGCTCAGCCCGAGAGCAAGACCGATCGGTGTGCCTTATAAGAGCAAATTAGAGCGGTTTTCCTGGGGTCGTAAGGCATAGCGCACTATCTGGACCAACCGCCCACATCGGAGGCGGTGATCGTGTCGAGGGACTCCTTCAAAGCCGCTCGTAGCGGGATTTGAAGCGCACCGGGCTTCCGGGCTGATTGGGGTCAGCGTAGCGGGTGGTTATCATCCTCAAATATAGTTGATCGATCGTTCAACAAAAGTGGCAAAAAAGGGGCGCCTGCGGTCGGCGCCCTGACCGGGTTTTACGGGGCATCGAAGTGGAAAGTCTCACTTTCTGCAATCAGAAAGATCGGCGTGCCGCCGGTCGAGATGTCGACGGCGTGGGCGAGTGTTTCCTTACCGCCTTCCGACTGCGCGCAGGCTTCCAGCGCCGCCATGGACGGAAAGAACACCTCGGCAATACGGTAGAAGGGCGCTGCGCCCTGGGGTGATCCCAGTACCCGGGTGGCGATGAACTTGGTTTTTCCGCCGAGCTTTTCCACGGCCATGGGAACATGCTCCTCTTGATAGCGCTTCTCGAAAGCAGCGATATCGGCGGGCGTTGGGTAAATCACCATGAATTTGACTTCGGACATGTCGTTCTCCTTGAACTGAAGTTGGAAAAAAAGATTATCGAAATCTAGGGTTGCTGATTGGCGATTTCCTCCTCGGTATATTGATGAACGATCAGTCAAAAATAGGCCGAAAAAATCAGTCGAGCACGGAGAGGCCGACGGCGACGATGTCGGCCAGGACTTCCCGTTCCGGCCGCACTTTGCCGATAACCAGGAGTCCTTGCAAAACGCTGGTCAGATAGCGGGACAGCGCTCGGATATCCGCCTCCTCCCGCAGTTCGCCCGCCTTCCGCATCCGTTCCAACGTGCGCCGAAAGCCTTGTTCGAGCCGCTCCAGGCAACCGCCCACCTTGGCCGCCGTGTCCGGGCAGGACAAGCCACGTTCCACCGCGGAGTTGGTCACTAGGCACCCGCGCAGGGGACCGGCCGTGAGGATGTGCTCGATCACGGTGGCGAAGAAAAAACGGATCGCGGACTTGCCTGAAGGTTCGCTGTCGAGCAATTCCAGCAGGCGCTGGACCACCACATGGTTGTAGCGGTCCAGAACTTCCAGGAACAGCGCCTGCTTGTTGCCGAAGGCCGCGTAGAGGCTGCCTCGATGCAGTCCGGTGGCATCGACCAGGTCCTGGATCGAGGTGGCTTCGTAACCTTTCGACCAAAAGGTCTCCACGGCTTTATCCAGGACGTGCTCGTAATCGAATTCGCGGGGTCGGGCCAAAGGAGACTCCTCGTATTCAGGTTGTAGCTAAGGCTAGTCTTTATTGAATAGTTGGTCAATAACAATCGACCGGTATATTGCCATAGGCGATGTGAAATTCGGAACGATCCGGGCGTAAGCTTCTGATCATCGGCCTCCTGGAAATGAGGCTGAACTTGCTGCTTCCGAACCGGAGGCGAGGGAGGAGGGGATTACTGCGGCACGGGAAGCCATAATAAATTTCCCTAAGCTCGTATGTTCAAATTGGAAACTCTCCCTTCGGAAAAGGGCGAAAATGAAGAGACCGATGCGTCCGACTATATTGCTTGGCGTGGTGATTGGATCTTTAGCATGGACGGCGCGGCAGACGTGAATCACACGCTTGCACTCAGCGTCGTCCAGGTTCATGCCTATCCAAGGGACGGCAAGGCCTTTATCGGCTCCGGCGTGGTCCTCGATCAAAATCTGGTGGCCACGAACTGCCATGTCACGCGGCACGCCAACGCGGTCGTCGGGAAGGATGCGTTACGCTTTCGCGCCGCCAGCCAGCGTGCCGATTTGAAACACGAGCTGTGCATTCTCGATGCGCCGGGAATGCAGCTGTCGGCTGCGAGCCTGGGGACCGCATCCGGACTCTCCGTCGGCGACCCGATATATCGGTACGGTTATCCGCGGGCTATCGGCATCGCCTTCTACTTTCACGCCGCGTCCACGCTTGCCGACCGACCTCGATCCATCGCAGGTGCGGCATGGGGACCGGAAGTATTGAAAACTGCGGTATCCTGTCGTTCTCTCATTGCCGAAGGCATCCCTTAAGGAAGCTCTGAACAAGTTGATTCCGTTCATGCCCTTCGACAGGCTCAGGAGAGCGTTCGACAAGCCTGTCCTGAGCCCTTCGACTCGGCTCAGGACAGGCCTGTCGAAGGACTTAATCAGAGCTTCCTTAACGCCGTTCACCGCCGAAAAGGGGACCTCATGACTATCAGTAATTTCCGGCGTTTTGCCCGCTATATCGGCATCGACTATTCCGGCGCTCAAACGCCGACCGCTAGCCTGAAGGGGTTGCGCGTCTATCTGGCGGAACGGGAAGCGCTGCCCGTGGAAGTGCTGCCGCCGCCGGGCCCGCGCAAATACTGGAGTCGGCGCGGCATCGCCGAGTGGCTGGTCGAGCGCCTGTCGGAAGGCCAGCCAACGCTGGTCGGCATCGACCACAGCTTTTCCTTTCCGCTCCGTTATTTCGAGGTTCATCACCTGCTGCCCGATTGGCCCGCCTTCCTAGACGATTTTCAGCGGCATTGGCCGACCGACGAGGACCACACTTATGTCGACTTTATCCGCGACGGCCTTCGCGGCGATGGCGCCGCCCGCACCGGCAGCCCCCGCTGGCGCCGTCTTTGCGAGGAGCGCGCCAGGGCGAGGTCGGTGTTTCATTTCGACGTGCAAGGCTCGGTCGCCAAATCCACCCATGCAGGCATTCCCTGGCTGCGGTACCTCCGGCGGCGACTGGGCGAGCGAGTGCATTTCTGGCCTTTTGACGGCTGGGCCATCCCGCCCGGCAAGTCGGCCATTGCCGAGACATATCCCTCATTGTGGAAGAATGTGTATCCGAGCGAGGGCCGCACCCCCGACCAGCACGACGCTTATACCATCGCTGCGTGGCTACGGGAGGCCGACGACGATGGCCGCCTGCAAGGTTTGCTCGAACCCGTGTTGACACCCCCGGAGCGTGCCGTCGCTGGAGTGGAGGGTTGGATACTCGGAGTAGGGTAGAGAGTCAGCTCAGGGGCCAACATCACCCACTTTGGCGATGTTGCTTTACGAAGGTCGCCGACGACGGCATCCCCTGCGAAAGCCGGAATTTCGTTCCGGCTTTCTTCATTCGAAACGGATGTCGTCGCTGGCCGGGAAAATCACCCAACTTGCTCTGCAAGCCGTTCATTCGGCAGCCTTTGCGGCTTTGCCGCCGTTGATGGCGGTGCATCGCCGTGGAATTCGCCGGAATCGTTTGCAAGCACGGGGGCTCGCATCCGCAAAGCGGTTCTTCAGCCCCGGTCTCAATCGTCCTCGTGCCAGCGATGGCCGCTGCGCGACAGCAGTTCCGCAGAGGCGGCGGGGCCCCAGGTGCCGGCTTTGTAGGCTTCCGGACCTTTGGGATCGGCGGCCCAGGTATTGAGGATCGGTTCGACCCAGCGCCAGGCCATCTCCAATTCGTCCTGGCGCACGAACAGCGATTGGTTGCCGCGGATGATATCGAGCAGGAGACGTTCGTAGGCTTCTTCGCGGCGTTCGCTGAATTTGCTGGTGAAATCGAGGTCCAGGGAGACCGGCCGCAATTCCATCGAATGGCCTGGCCGCTTGGCGTTCAGATAAAGGCGGATCGATTCGTCAGGTTGAAGGCGGATGACCAGTTTCGCCGGGGCGCGGGACCCGTTGCGGGGCAGCGGAAAGATGTGGTGGGGCACATCGTGGAAATGGATCACGATGTCGGCCAGGCGGGTGGGCAGGCGTTTGCCGGTGAACAGGTAAAACGGAACCCCGGCCCAGCGCCAGTTGGCGATTTCCGCCTTGATGGCGACGAATGTTTCGGTCTTGCTGCCGGCGGGGACGCCGCTTTCTTCGAGATAGCCGGGCACCGCCTGGCCGCCGCAAATGCCGGCGCGGTATTGGCCGCGCACCGTGTTGACCTGGACATCCTCCGGGGTGAAGGGTACCAGGCATTCCAACACCTTGAGTTTTTCGTTTCGGATCGCGTCGGAGTCGAGGCTGGAAGGCGGTTCCATGGCCACGAAGCAGAGCAGCTGCAGCAGATGGTTCTGCACCATGTCGCGCAGCGCGCCGGTACCGTCGTAGAATCCGGCGCGACTGCCGATCCCGACTTCCTCGGCGATGGTGATTTGGACGTCAGTGATCCATTGCCGGCGCCACAGCGGTTCGAACAGTGCGTTGCCGAAACGCAGCGCCATCAGGTTTTGTACCGATTCCTTGCCCAGGTAGTGGTCGATGCGGTAGATCTGCTTTTCCTGATAGTGGCGGCCGACCGCCACGGTGATGGCGTTGCTGGAAGCGAGATCGTGGCCCAGGGGTTTTTCCAGCACCACCCTGGAATTTGGCCCGTTGAGTTTCTGCCGTGCCAGGCTTTCGCAGATCATGGAGAACAGCGACGGCGCCACCGACAGGAAAAAGACGTTCACTTCGGCCGGGGTTCTTTCGAGCAGGGCCTTCAACGCGGCATATTCTTCCGGATTCTCGGCGTCGATCCTTTCGTAGATCACCCGCCGACGGAAGGCTGCCCAGATTTCGTCGTCCCAGTCGGCCTTCGGCAGGAATTGTCGGGCCTTTTCCTCGGCGATCGCGCGATAGTCTTCCACGGTATAGTCTCGCCGTCCGAGACAATAGAAATAGCCGGCATCTCCCAGCTGGCCGTTCTTATAGCTCTGGTACATCGCCGGCAACAACTTGCGCATCACCAGATCGCCGGTGCCGCCGAAAAAAACCAAGTTGAAGGATTGGGGGAAAGGGAGCTCACTCATTGTTTGAATCCTCGTAGGCCGGGTAGGGTTACAAGAGGGACACGCAAAAAAGTCGGTCAAAGCAAATCCCGCCCCTTGCCAGCCGGGATCGGGGGTCTGATGCGACTTTCAATCTACGAGCGATGGCCAAAATGCGCTTTCGCGATTTTGCGCCAGGCACAATGAGTATACCGCGCATGGCACCGCTCCCTGGCGGACAGCGTCGGCAAGAAATTATAAGAAATTCAACCGTCTAATGCGGAGTCTGGGCCTGGATGGTAAGGGGCCTTGCCGTAGATGTCAACGTAGCTTCCGGTTTGACAGATTCGCGCTCGAACCTTCTGCAGCCGTTGAAGTCGTATTTCTAACTTGGCTCATCCCCAGTCCGGGGAGTCAAGCGGTCCTGATATTGCGGCGGCAGCAGGTCGCCCGGTTGTTGGAGAATCGTCATGGCTCATGAAGAACGACCGAAGTCACCTGAATCCACGGAGTCGAACGGTCCGGGTGGAGCGGGGGCGGGTAGGCAGCCCGTTGAACCGGCGACGGAGCATGAAAAGAAAGAGGAAACTGCCTCTTCGCCGGCGGGCAAAGCCGATTCGTCCGGTCGGCAGACTCGCAAGGCTGACGTCAACATCGCACCCGAATCGCGTGTCGGGGCGGCCGGGGCGCGCGAGGACAGCGAAGCGGGAGGCGCTTAAATGTCGGGCAAGTACCGCTTCATCGACCGACGCACCGCGTCTACGGCGGTTTCAGGTCTCGGACCAAGCGTTCCTCATCATCCGCATCGGGCTGTGTTGCGTATCCCATTAGACGGACACTTTGGGAAGACGAATGGCGGACTTCTCTTGCGGCAGCCCGCCCAGCCGAAGCAGGGATGAAGCCGAGGGAAAAAAGAACGGTGTTCCGCTCGATCGATACGCTTCATAGGGTTCGCCGTAGGCCGCTAGCAAACGGGCTTCCTCATGTCGCGAACCCAGATAGGCATAGGCTGTGGCGATCAGATTGAATGCAAGGCCGTTCGCCGTCAGACGCGGTGTCAGCCAAAGGACCGGCACGGCCAAGGCATTGAGCGGATGCCGCATCAAGCGGAACGGGCCTTCTGCCTGCATTCTCCCGTCCGAACCGAGAATGGGGCCTTGAGCTTCGGGTTCCGGCGGCACTGTCTGAGCGCCTTTCCACCAAGCCTTCAAGCCCGGCAGACCCAGCATTCTCGCGGGACCGATCTGGCCGACGGCGGCAGCGGCGTAAGCGGCGATTCCGAGGCGGAGCAGCCGTATCAATGTGGCTGGAGGGCCTTCCAGGGCATAGAGGGTCCTGTCGGGGAGCCGCTTGATGTATCGAGCGAGCATGGCCACCGAGGCGAACGAGGTCGCCACGTAAAAGGGACGATACCAGACCCGTCGCCGGCGTTCGCCGATGAGGTTTGCCGCTGTTCGCTTGGCGGGGCGGCTGGCTAAGAGGCTGTGCACCGCACAAAATGCCAGCGTAGCGACCGCTGTTCGTGCAACGTGTTTCCACATACGCATTCCTCCTGTCGGTGTTTCATTTTAGGCGCGGGAATTCGCCGCACGGGTCGGCTCCGGTCGTTCTGCATCTGCCATTTGCAGAAACCGGTTCAAGGCCGCCGCCACACGTTGCGGTTGCTCGACTTGAGCGGTATGGCCGCAGCCGGGTAGAACTTCCAGCCGCCCACAGGGTAAACGTTCCACTGCGGATTTGCCGTGCCGAACCGGGAAAATCCGGTCGCCGTCGCCCCACAGCACGAGTGTCGGCATTTTCAGCCTATGGAGTTGGTCGAGCACGATTTCGGATTCGCGTTGCCCCCATAAGGTATTGGCGGCCCGGAGGGTGAGCAGAGTCGCCTCCAAATAGCCCGGGAGCAGGGCCATCCGAAAGAGCCGGTCGTACCAGGCCCGCGGTATCGACCAAGGCTTGGCGAACAGCAGTTGCGACAGTCCGACCGACCACTGCCACGCCCCGAGAGGGGTCTTGCACCAGGCTGTGAGGAATTCTCCGGTTCCGGGCACGATCTGACCGCATATCAAGGGGTTTATCTCATGCCCCAATCCGGCGCTGCTGATGAGCGCCAAGGCGGATACGCGTCCCGGATGTCGAAGCGCCAAATGCACGCCAATCAGCGCGCCAATCGAATTACCGATGATGCTCACGCGCTTCAGGCCAAGCCGATCGAGAAAGGATGCGACGAATGCCGCAAGACAAGCAGGCGAATAATCGATGCGCGGCTTATCGCTGCCGCCGAATCCCGGCAGGCTTGGCGCGTAAAGAGTATGGGCGGATGCCATTAACGGCATGATCCAGCGCCATGTATGAGCACTGTCCGCCGTCCCGTGGAGCAATAACACCGGCGAACCCCGCCCCGCCGCCAAATATTCGGTGGCAATAGGTCCGTGGGAGGTGCTGACGGTCAGCCGGTATTCCTGAGGGGTTCCATCCACGATGACGAGCCTTGGCCTAAATTGTCTAATTTACGCGATGGCTCCATAGCTGCCCATTCGGAGTAATTCCTATAGCGGCGGAGAGCATTGTGCGAAGAGGCCCTGATCCAGGGCCTCTTGATGGCGAATCCGCCGATACCGCCATATACGCTAACGAGCAAAGACGCAAGCGGTTCGGTATCGAAATTGCGGCCGAGTAGGAGGGGATTTTTCCCGCGGAGACCGTGTCAGATTTAGGATCAGGCACGGCTATCCGGAAATCGATCGGGATAAACACGGAGGATGATGTGCCGACCGTGCAAGCAGCCGGTGTTCATCGCAATGGTGTTCACGGGATTCTGATCGATGAGGAAGCGCCGCTGACTGGGGCAAGCCGGTATAGGAAAAGGTTGCTCCCAGCCGCAAGGCCAGGCACGGACTGCGCCGTCAGTGTTTGCTGTCGCACCCAGCCGAGCATGTTGAAAAACCCGTAATTATCAGGAGTGAAGTTATGGAACTCAAACTTGCAAGAACCCTTGTCCTGTCCACACTTTGCGGCTTCGTGTGGGCCGCCGGATCTACCGCACAGCCACAGGAGGGCGCGCCGGTTGCGGGCGAGGCCACGTTTGGCACGACGGTCATCCAGCATGAACTCATCGCCAGGGGCTGGCGGGCCTCGAAGCTGATGCGCGCGAATGTCTACAACGAGAACAATCAGAAAATCGGCGCAATCGACGATTTCATCGTGAGCCCCGATGGATCTTTATCGGTCGCGATCGTGGATGTCGGCGGTTTCTTGGGTATGGGGGCTCATCGTGTCGCCATACCGGTACAACAGTTTCAACCTATCGGGGACAAAACCGACGTATCCAAACTCGTTCTGCCTGGAGCCAGCAAGGACGCGTTGAAGGCGTTGCCCGAATTCAAGTACACCCGGTAACCGCAATACCGGCGCGGGAGCGGTGTTCCAGCCGCGGATGACGCTGGATTGCCGATATCCGCGGCTTTCCGCGCGATCTTTTGAATCGGCAGCCTGAGTGAGGACACATCATGAGGGAATTACTTGAGCAAGCTTGGTGGATGCTCGCCGTAAGAGGGATCATTGCCATTCTCTTCGGCGTTTTCGCCCTTATCTGGCCCGGCCTGACGCTATTGTGGCTGGTTGTCCTGTTTGCCGTCTATGCGTTTATCAGCGGCGGGTCGGCGGTCGCCGCCGCCGTGACGAACAGGAAAAGGGACGAAATCTGGTGGTTGATCCTGCTGCTGGGTCTGGTCAGCATCGGCGCCGGGGTGATCGCCGTTATTCATCCGGCCCTGACGGCGCTGGTGCTTGTACTCCTCATCGGCGCGAACGCGTTGGTGACGGGCGTGCTTGACGTGGCGACGGCCATTCGTTTGCGCAAGGTGATCGAGGGCGAGTGGTTGCTGATCCTGGAGGGGGTTGTCTCCGTCCTGTTTGGCGTTCTGGTGTTCCTGTTTCCCGGAGCCGGCGCACTGGCTCTGATCTGGCTCATCAGTTTTTACGCGCTCGTCACCGGAGCTCTGTTGCTCACGCTGGCTCTTCGTGCGCGTGCGTGGGTGAGGAGCGAGGCCTTGCGGCACGCCTGATCGATGCGCCTGTTGAAACCCGCGCATCGTCTCGCCGGCTTCCGTAACGCCGCACCTAAGCAAGCCTCGACAAGCAATGTCGCCGTTCTTTGAGAAATGTCGATCAGTTCGATGGACTTCGCACTTTCGGTTCCGGGGCGCGTCATGGCTGATCGGCTTTTCCGGCTTGAACGGACCGATCAATCTCTTACCGCGCAGCGGCTATCCCTGATACGCGGAATCCTCTCCGGGAAATGCAGATGGCGTTCCTATTGACCTGCACTTTTGTGTGTTTGTAGCATCGGTCAATCGTTTCGGGTAAGTGCAAGCTTTCGGAGGGATCCATGACATCGCGGCTCAAGTCGGTCCTATTGGCTTTAGGAATGGGGACTGCGGCATTTTTTGCGGCATCCGTCGAGGCGGATGAGTCCAACCGTGGTTCGGTGATCGAGACATCGACCGCTCTGACCATCGACGCGAATGGACTCCATCTCGCTGCGCACAATCGCAGGTTGGATACGCTCCTGGCCGAGCTGGCGCAGAACAGCGGGATTGAGTTCGTTCGTCCGGAGGGCTTGGAGGATCATCCGGTCACGGCAAGGGCCGATGCGGCCGACTGGGCGTCGATTATTCGGGCGGCGTTGCAGGGGTTCAACCATGTGGTCCAGTTGAACCGGGCCGGGACGATCGAACGTGTCGTCATCACCGGGCTCAACGGCGACGGGGCGGATTCGGGGGTGCCCGGTCCGAGCCTTTTCACTGAGGTTGGCGCGGTGAAGAATTCGACCCGGAACACTCTTCCCCCCGACTTGGCCCAACTGCCCCGGAAGGCAGTTCGACCTATCCGCCTCGATCGGGCGCGAATGATGGCGATGAAGTTTGGCGAGGAATTGCCGTTGAGCCTGCCGAGCGGACAGCAGGCGTTCGTTCACGACAACCGCTACGCCCACGAAAACGGTGATATTACCTGGGTCGGATATCTCAAGGCCGACGGTCAGGCTTTTCGTGCGGTGATGACCTTCGGGGAGACTGGTGTCCAGGGGCAAATCTCGACGCCCGAGGCGCTTTATCAGATCGCGCCGGGCAGCGGACAGCACCAGTGGCTGGTCGATATTCAGGCGGCGGGACTGAGCCATTCGCCGCATCACAGCCCGGAACCGGTCCCTGCTTGGACGTCTGGGCCGGCTATCCAAGGCGACAAACCCGAAGACCCAGAGGTCACCCAAGCGGCAGACGCCGCGTCCGGCGGACCAACGGCAAATCCCGACAGCGGCGCTTCGACGCCGACGACCATCGACCTGCTGGTGCTTTACACTCCCAAGCTCGCCTCGGGCAAGGCGATCACCCGCATTAACCAGTTGATCGCGCTGACCAATCAGTCCTTTGTCGATAGCCGAATCGCAATCAGTCTGCGGCTGGTGAAATCTTTGCGGGCCGATTATCCCGAGGCCATCGACAATGGGACGGCGTTGCGCGATCTGACGCTCGGCCGAGGCGTTTTTCGGAACGTCGTCACCTGGCGGCGGGAATCCGGCGCCGATCTGGTCACGCTGATCCGACCGTTCGAACACACTGCCCAAAAGGGCTGCGGCAGCGCCTGGCTGAACGGGGCCGATGGACAGCCGCTTTCGTCGAATCACGCGTTTTCGGTCGTCAACGATGGCCGAAGCGGCCTGTATTACTGTTCGGACTACGCGCTGGCGCACGAGTTGGCGCATACCATGGGAAGTGCGCATGACCGCGTCCATGCGGGTGTCGGAGGTGTTTTCCCCTATTCCCATGGGCATAGCGTTCCGGGATCCTTCGGGACGATCATGAGTTATACCCACCCCCGGTTGGGTCTTTTCTCCAATCCACATATCTCGCAGTGCAGGGGCACGCCGTGCGGGCTGGACGCCGCCGGTCCCGCAGCGGCCGACAATGCCCAATCGCTAAACGCGGTGCGCGCGCTCGTGGCGGGCTTCAGGCCGGCCGTTCGCTAGAGCGTTTTCAGATCGGATGTAGGGCGACTTGGGCGCTTTACATCTCCCTCGAGAAGCGATCCGACTCGTCGTCGGAAAACGATTCGGGCTCATGGCTAGACACGCTAGCTTGCTTCGGCCCGAACCGCTGCCGGCGGTTCAATCGGGATAGACTAAGTACCAGATTCGGCTGACCTCGGTCAGGAAGACCACTAGCCACATCAGTATGCTGATTCCGGCTGCAGCCGCCGCGATGTCCTTGATGACCTTGATTTTAAAGTTTTCCCGGTCCTCCACGAAATCGCAGAGTGCCTCGATAGTGGTGTTGAGCATCTCGACGATCAGCATCAGGCCGGTTGTCACCATGACCAAAAGAAAGTCGATCCACTGACGGAAATAGAAGCACACGGAGAGGACGATCACGGACAAGACGACTTTGTAGGCTACGCTAAAATCGTAGAAGATGGCGTAGCGCAATCCCGACAGCCAAACCTTCAATTTCCGGAGCGGGCTGTAGCCTTCTTCGCCGGTACCGAAAAATTTATGGCGCATTCTTCTTAGATCGTGTCGATGTTCGCTTTGGTTCCGAAGCGTCGCCGCTGAAAGGTTGATGAAAGGTTCGGACGATAGAATGGCGATCAAGTATGCTCGCGCCAGCGTGGGGTAGTCCGTAGAACGGTGCGTCGCGGCTATGGCTGTTGTCGTAGCCGCTGCGATTCGATCTTGCTGCAGCTACCGGGGTGTTCCCCTTTCAGCTCGAATTCGCCATAGGGATATGATTTGGTGGGATGCATCAGTGCTTGATTCGCCTTCCGAGCACACTCGTCCGGATTTATACGGCGTTACAGCGCGCCGAGAGCGGAGCCGGCGGATGGGGTCGTCTCCATGGAAAGGGCATAGCGCCCCATCGGACTCTGCGAGCTGATTTACCCGAACAACGAGGTGCTGCCTAATGATACATAAGCATTTTCACTATTATCTGAGCCATCTGCGGAACGACATTCCGGCGGGCGTCGTCGTCTTCCTGGTCGCCCTGCCGCTGTGCCTGGGGATCGCACTCGCCTCGGGCGCCCCGCTGTTCGCCGGCATCATCGCGGGCATCGTCGGCGGCGTGGTGGTCGCCTGGGCCAGCGGCTCGCAACTGAGCGTCAGCGGCCCGGCCGCGGGGCTCACCGTGATCGTGTTCAACGCCATCGACAAGCTGGGCAGCTTCCAAGTCTTTTTGCTGAGCGTCGTCCTCGCCGGCGGGCTGCAACTGCTCCTGGGCTTTCTCCAGGCCGGGGTCATCGGCGCCTACTTCCCCTCGGCCGTGATCAAGGGCATGCTGGCCGCCATCGGCCTGATCCTGATCCTCAAGCAAATCCCGCACGCGGTCGGCTACGACGCCGATTTCGAGGGCGATGAAGCCTATGTCCAGGCCGACGGCCACACGACCTTCTCCGAACTCGCCTATTCGCTCGAAGCGATTTCGCCCGGCGCGGTGATCGTGAGCACGGTCGCCATCGGCATCATGCTCTTGTGGGAGACCCGCCTCTTCAAACAGAATGCGGTTTTATCCCTGATCCCCGGTCCCCTGGTCGCGGTCCTCTGGGGGGTGGCGTTCAATCTGCTCTCGCAACACTTCCTACCGGCCTTCGCGATCGCGAAGGAGCACCTGGTGAGCCTCCCGGAGATTCAGGGCGTCGCGGGCTTCTTCCAGCAGTTCACCCTGCCCGATTTCAGCCAGTGGGCCAATCCCGAGGTGTACACGGTGGCGGTCACCATCGCCATCATCGCGAGCCTCGAGACGCTCCTGAGCCTCGAAGCGGCGGACAAGATCGACCCCTTGAAACGCATCGCCCCGACCAATCGCGAACTGAAGGCCCAAGGGCTCGGCAATCTGCTCAGCGGCTTGATCGGCGGCTTGCCGATGACGGCGGTGATCGTCCGGAGTTCCGCCAACGTGAACGCGGGCGGCCGCACCAAGATGGCCTGCTTCATCCATGGCGTTTTGCTGCTGTTGAGCGTGATGTTCATCACCCGCTACTTGAACCTGATTCCCTTGGCCTGTTTGGCGGCGATCCTGCTCCTGACCGGCTACAAGCTGGCCAAACCCAAGCTGTTCAAGGAGATGTACGCCAAGGGGGCGAGCCAGATCATTCCGTTCGTGGTCACCATCGTCGCGATCCTCGCGACCGATCTCTTGAAGGGCATCGCGGTCGGCATGGTCGTCGGTCTCTATTACGTCATTAGAACCAACTTCCAGGCGGCGATCACCCTGACCCAGCACGGCAACAATTATCTCTTGCGCTTGCACAAGGATGTGTCTTTTCTCAACAAGGCGCTGTTGCGGGAGTATCTGAACCGGGTGGGCGAAAACGGGTATGTCATCATCGATGCCACGCGGGCGCAATTCATCGATCAGGACATCCTCGAAACCATCCACGACTTCGTGGCCGCGGCCTCGGACGACAATATCACCGTGGAACTGAAGAACCTCAATGGCAACTCCGGATTGATACCACCAAAGCAGGCCATCCCCGTCGGCGTTTTATGAAATTGGAGGAAAACGGTCGGGGACAGCGGATCGACTACCAGCCGGTCGGTCGGCTTCCTTGGATCGGAAGTCGTGCGACGATAGCGGTTTCGAGCCTGATCCCGGCATTACGGCGATCGAGAATTCCGATTTGCAGCGGCACGCTTTCGATATTCGTTTTGCTAATGGTTGCCTCCGGGGCTTACGGAAACATCTTCGAAGACGGGGAGAACGGTGATGCCGCTCTGAGCAGCGAGAGGCCTCACATTCCCGAGCCGATGGTGTTCGATTTGGTCAGGCCGCTGGGCGTGCAGCAGGGAGAGTTCGAGACCAATGTTCTGGCGGGGCACTCTCTGAGAAACGGAGAAACGGATTGGGCACCGGAACTGGAATATGCGGTCCGGGACGGCTTGGCGGTGGAATTCGAACTTCCTTTTGAAAACCTATCGATAGCCGAATACAAGCTGGCGGTACAAGGGACTCTGGGAACGCTGTTCGGACGCCGCTTCATTCACGGTTGGCAGGCCATCGGGCGCTATGACCGGCATCACGACGGCTATTCCGCCGACGCTCTTTATCTCGCCGGCTATCGCTGGGACCACGCGTTCAGCACCTTCAACATGGCGGGGCTCAGATGGTCCGGTATCGATCGGCGCAATAAATTGGCAGGTATCGTCAATACGAGCTGGTTCTACGGTGTCTCCGATCGCGTGACGTTGGGCATCGAACTGGACAATGAAATCGCATCGCGCTGGGGCTATCTGTTGATGCCGCAGATGCATCTGGACTTCACGGATCACGCCACTCTTCAACTCGGAGCCGGCCCATCCCGCCTGCCGGGTCAGCCTACGGAGTGGATGGCGGTCTGGCGCATGATTTTCGCGTTCTAAAGCCGATTCGATTCGGACTAGAGGCGAAATTTCAGAAGATGAGGCCACTGCCGATCGATCGGCAGCCATCCGAAATCGACGCCGCTTCAGTGGACAAGAAAATAGCCTGTTCATCCTGACCGTCCCGGCTTTTATCTGCTTTGCCATTTGGGTTAAGCCGCTACGTATCCAACTGCCTTTCCAGGCTGAAAAAATCGTTTGAGCCATGATTTTTCGTACGAATTCGCTGTCGTACCTTTAATGAGGCCAAATCCTGTCCGATCGCGAAAAAAGGGTAGGGCATACCCTTTGGGAAAATCTCGGCGGGTCAGCCTCAGCCGAAAGGAAGTATTTTCTGATTCCCAAGGAGGGTACAAGATCATGATTACGCGCAAATCCGTCTTAGCATCTCTCGTGGCTATCGCCGTTGCCGGTTATTTCGGATCTGGGGTCATGGCTGCGCCGGACGATCCGATGGACTCGATTCTGGCCGAAACCGCCGGGGGATACATGAGCGACACGGCGATTACCGCCAAAGTCAAATCGGCATTGCTGGCGGATCAGAGCACGAGCGGCCTCGCCATTCAAGTCGAAACCAACAAAGGTGTCGTGCAGCTGAGCGGTTTCGTCGACAGCGCGGCCGAAAAGGAGCGGGCGGCAGAAATCGCCAGTGGCGTCGAGGGCGTTAAAGATGTCAAGAACGACATCCGGGTAGGCCGTAAGGAGACTCCTTGAGGGCTGAAGTAGAACGGGACGGGACAGCATCGAGAGTCGATTTGGATCGGATGACGGTCCATCGGCGGTGGATTCCCGTCCCGGCAGTCATTCGGAGCGCCGACCGCCGTGGCGGTCGGCGCTCTCTTTACTCCATGGGGCGGATCTCCGCCTTAATTCGTCAACATCGGATCGAATCGCCGACGGGGCATTCATCCTTAAACTGGGCGAAAGCCGAACCGGATAGGCCTGTTCGGCGCATGCATACTCTTGGGTGTTCCGCTTTCTTCTCGTCATGAAAGATCACCGGGTTAACACGGCACGAACAGGTGCTTCCTGTTTTGGTCCCACGGACGATCCGCTATGGCGAATCGAGGAAGAGGGTTTCAATCTGGCGCGGGAGCACGAAATCGAGTCGTTGTTCGCGGTTTCGAATGGCTATGTCGGTTCCCGCGCGTCTCTCGCGGAAGGAAGCCCATTGTCGGATCCCGCAACGTTCATCGCTGGAGTTTACGACACCGATTCATCCGCCCAAGGTGATCCCGTTCCGGAACTCGCCGCGGCTCCCGATTGGATGCAGCTGAGCTTGCTGATCGGCGGACAGGAGTTCCGTCTCGATCAGGGCGGTTACCTTTGGCACCGCCGCGTGATCGATATGCGGCACGGTATTCTGTGGCGCGAATTTGACTACCGGGCGGGGAACGAAGGGCTGATTCACGTACGTGCCTGCCGTTTGGCTTCGCTTGCCGACCGGCATGTTCTCTTTCAGTGCATACAACTGAACGCGGAAAACCAGTTTCCCCGAATTCATCTCCGGGCGCTGACCGAACCGGAGGTCGAACGTCCCGGCCGGGTACGTCTAACGCCAGAACCCTGTCCGCCTTCGGAAATTGGCCCCGATTCGCCCTATCTGCTCGAGCTGTGCACGCGAACCACGCAAATCAAGGTCGTGGTCGCTACCGCGGGCCGACTGCGGATCGGCGGCGAGGTCGTCCCGCCGCAAGTCGAACCGCTGCCGGACCGACGCGTCGAGTCCTGGGAGCTGGATATCGAGCCGGGGAAAACTTATCGGTTCGACCGTTTGGTCGTGATCTACACCTCGCGGGAGACCGAGCGACCGGCCGCCATGGCTGCGGACCATTTGGGGAGGCTGTTGAATTCCGCTCCGGAAGACGTGATCGATGCTCACTCGCGGGCTTGGGAAGAGCGCTGGCGGGAAAGCGACGTCGAAATCGAGGGAGACGAGGCATTGCAGAGGGCCGTGCGGTTCGCATGTTATCACCTGATCGGGGCCGCCAACCCGGAAGACGAGCGGGTTTCCGTCGGTGCTCGGGCTCTGACCGGCGAAGCCTACAAAGGCCACGTCTTCTGGGACACCGAAATCTTCATGCTGCCCTTCTACATTTTCACCCATCCCCCTTCGGCACGGGCACTCCTGATGTATCGGTATCACACTTTGCCGGCCGCACGGGAAAAGGCGCGTCGGCTGGGCTACCAAGGAGCGCTGTACGCCTGGGAATCGACCTACACCGGCGAAGAGACCACGCCGGGTTACAGCATAACCCCCGACGGCGAGATCAAGCCCATTCTCAACGGCGTGCTGGAGCACCATATCAGCGCCGATGTCGCTTATGCCGTTTGGCAATACTGGCAGGCGACCGCGGACGAGGCGTTTCTTTTGCAAGCCGGTGCGGAGATTCTGTTCGAAACCGCACGATTTTGGGCGAGCCGGGGCCTTTTGGAGGAGGATGGAAGCTATCACATCCGGGAAGTCATCGGTCCCGACGAGTATCACGAGGGCATGGACGATAACGCTTTTACCAACCTGATGGCGCAATGGAACCTGGAACGTGCCGCAGAGGCGGCGCGCATCGTCGCCGATCGGTGGCCGGATCGCTGGCTGGAGCTTGCGCGCCGCCTCGATGTAAACGAGGACGAACCCGAGACGTGGCGGGACTTGGCGCGGCGAATGTATACCGGGTTCGATCCGAAGACAGCGCTGTTCGAGCAGTTCAAGGGGTACTTCGAACTGGAAGACATCGACCTCGCCCGATACGGTCCCCGTATCTTGCCGATGGATATGATTCTCGGGCGAGAGCGGACGCAGTTGAGCAAAGTCGTCAAGCAGGCCGATGTCGTAATGCTGATCTATTTGTTCTGGGACCGGTGGTCGCCCGAGGCGCGTAAGGCCAATTTCCGCTATTACGAGCCGCGTACCGCCCACGGAAGCTCCCTGAGTCCGTCCATTCATGCCGCCGTGGCCGCTCGGCTGGGCGATATCGAAACCGCCATGCGCTACTTCCGCCAGGCCTCGGAAATCGATCTTACCAACAATATGGGAAACGCAGCGGGAGGCGTTCATGCCGCGGCGCTAGGTGGGTTGTGGCAGGCCGTGGTTTTCGGCTTCGCGGGATTGAGCGTGCGGTCGGACGGGTTGGGCTTTACGCCCCACTGTCCGCAAGAATGGCGAGCGCTCCGTTTTCGGTTGGTTTGGCGGGGCGTCTGCCTGCACGTGGACGTTAGGCCCGAAACCGTCGAAATCGTCGCGGAGTCGGGCGAGCCCGTGGTAATTCAGGTAGGGGACGCGTCGCCCGCGCGGTTCGTATCCGGCCAGCGCGTTCGCTGGAAACTGGTTGAAGGAGTCTGGAAGGAGGTTTCAACATGAGCGATGAGCGTGCGGAAAGGAACACGGTCGTATTGCCGCTCGATACAACGTCCCGGTCCGCTGCCATATTGCCGGTCGCGAAGACCGTCATCCAACTCGCGGAGGCAACCCCGTGCGTTGTGCAAACCGAATGGCCGACAAGTTCTCTTCCGGAGTTGAAGAAGAAATTTCCCAGCCTGAAAGCACTGCTCAAACATGCCATCATCGCCCCGATGCAAGGGCAGCCGGCCGAGGGGATTGTCCGTGCGGCTACGGAGTGGCGCAGCCTATGCATCGTCATGGCAATGCACGAGGGCAAGAAGATGCCCGATACCGGGCTCGATTCCACTGCCGAAGGGGTTCTTCGGGAGATGCCTTGCCCGGTCGTGCTGGTGCCGCCGGAACGCGAGCCGACGCCGTGGCGCATTCGGCAAGTGGTACTGCCCCAGGATGGTACGCCCGAGACCGCCCGAGCGCTGGGTCCGGCCATCACGCTTGCCGGGCGCACTGGCGCCAGTTTGTTGGTCCTGCATGTGTCCGGTGCACATGCCCCTCCGCCGCAGGAACCTGGCACATTGACCGCACCCCAATATGTCGATCAGCCCCAGCATGAATGGCCCGCCTGGGCACAGGAATTTCTGGAGCGGGTAAGATACTTGTCCGGAGAACCGGTTAAGGGCGGAATTCGGATGTTCATGGCGCGCGGCGAGCCCGGTCCCGAGATCGTGCGCTTCACCCACAGTCGCGGGGCCGATCTGATCGTTCTGTCATGGCATGGCGAACTGGCGCCGCGTTGCGCTCTCACCCTGCGCTACGTGCTCCAGTATGCGCCATGCCCGGTCCTGGTTTTGCCAGAGAGCCGCGAACAATCCGGCTTGCCTTTTCATCCCCGATCGGGCGAGAGGACGTTCTAGTCCGTGCTCAGTTCGACGAGGTCCGCCACCACAATATCCGCCCCCGCCGTTTTCAGGGCGTCTGCATGGCCGGTTCGGTCGACGCCGACGACGCAGCCGAACCCTCCTCTGCGACCTGCTTCGACTCCGGCGATGGCGTCTTCCACAACCACCGCGCGGGGTGGCTCAACGGCGATCCGCCTGGCGGCCTCGAGAAAGGAATCCGGCTCCGGTTTGCCGCGCAAACGCATTCGTTCCAAGTCGATCCCGTCGACCCGCGTATCGAACAAGTCGCTCAACTGCGCCGCCTCCAGGACTTCGGCACAGTTCCGGCTTGCCGACACGACGGCCGTCGCGAACTTCTTCGCTCTCAGTTCATGAATCAGGTCGACGCTCGATGGATAGATCTCGGCACCGCGGCTCCGGAGGAGTTCCAGATAGAGGACGTTCTTCTTGTTGCCGAGCCCGCAGACGGTCTCTCGGTCCGGTCCATCGCCAGGCTCGCCGTAGGGAAGCGCAATGCCGCGCGAGGCCAGAAAGGCGGCTACGCCGTCGTAGCGAGCCTTGCCGTCGATGTAAAGCCGATAGTCCGAATCTGCATCGAAACTACGCTGGGGCTCTCCGACACGAGCCGCGTACCGCTGCAGAAAGTCGTCGAAAAGAGTCTTCCACGCGATTTTGTGGAGCGTCGCCGTTTGCGTGATCACGCCGTCCAAGTCGAAGATGACGGCATCGTAATCTCTCCGCGTGATCGCGTGCGAGGACGAGCGGATATTCATAACACCTCCGTAGTGCCTTCGAAAAAACTTCCGTATATCGATTGGACCTCAGGCAATGGGAAATCTGACAAGAAAGCGGTGTGCGCCGGAAAAGTGCCGCACGACAATTGAATCGCATTGTCTTGGGCGGCAAACTGTTCGAGCACCGGACTCTGGGTAGAACGACGGCAGGCCGCGCCGCAGACCGGTAATCCTAGAAACGGCAGTTGACCGCTTCGATGCACCAGAAAAGCCTTTCAAGTCTTAACCGTCACCGCTTCTATCCGCTTCACCGTTTAGGTGAGGCCGCTACGCACCCGATTGCACGGCGGGCGGGCCGCCTGGCGGCGTTGCTCCTTCTTGCGGGGGACGGCCCCGCGGCGGCGTCGCGCCTTGCCAGCCGTCCCGCCCGCCGCACACTCGGACGCGTCCAACTGCCGTTTCTAGGATAATTCCAATAATAAGGAGCACCTGATGAGTGATACGACCAGCGATTCGCCGGAAAAGACGGGTGAAGTCACCGCTTGGCACAATATTTCGGCGGAACAGTCGATAGAACGCCTGGAGACCGACCGGCGGCATGGGCTTTCCGAAGCCGAAGTCCGCGAGCGGCTGGCACGCTTCGGCCCGAACCGCCTGCCGCCGGCCCGCAAGCGCAGCGCCCTGCTGCGGCTACTGTCGCAGTTCAACAATCTGCTGATTTACGTTCTTCTCGCGGCGGCGACGGTCACCCTGTTGCTGGGGGATTACGTGGACACCGCCGTGATCGTGGCCGTCGTGGTGCTCAATGCCTTTATCGGCTTTATTCAGGAGGGCAAGGCCGAAGCGGCTATCGAGGCGGTGCGAAACCTGTTGTCGCCCTCCGCCGCGGTGCTGCGGGAAGGGCGCAGAATGACGGTTCCGGCCGAACAATTGGTGCCGGGCGACCTGGTGCTGCTGCAATCCGGCGATAAAGTGCCGGCGGACTTGCGCCTGGTCGAGGTCCGAAGCCTGCGCATCGACGAAGCCGTGCTTACCGGCGAATCGGTGCCGGTAGAGAAATCCGTGGCGCCGGTGGCTCCCGATGCGCCGGTGGGCGATCGGCTGTGCATGGCCCATTCCGGCACGCTAGTGACATACGGACAAGGCATAGGCGTGGTGGCCGCCACCGGCACGGCCACCGAAATCGGCCGCATCAGCACGATGCTGGCGGAGGTCGGCGCTTTGGTCACGCCGCTGCTCAAAAAGATCGAGCAGTTCGCCCGGTGGCTGACCGCCATCATCTTGGGCTCGGCCGCGGCGACTTTTGCTTTCGGCTGGCTGACCCGCGGTCTAGGGCTGGAAGAGATGTTCATGGCGGCGGTGAGCCTGGCGGTCGCGGCGATCCCGGAAGGCTTGCCGGCTATCGTCACCATCACATTGGCGGTCGGCGTGCAGCGCATGGCGCAGCGGAACGCCATCCTGCGCAAGCTGCCGGCGGTGGAAACCCTGGGTTCGGTCACCGTGATCTGCTCCGACAAGACCGGTACTCTGACCCGCAACGAAATGACCGTGCAGACGTTGGCGACGGCCGAAGACGAAATTCAGGTGAGCGGCGCCGGTTACAGTCCGCAGGGCGGCTTCAGCCGGGGCGATGCCGAAGTATTCGCGGCGGATTTGCCCCACCTCTTGGATCTGGCCCGTGCCGGGCTGCTGTGCAACGACGCGGCCCTCCACGAGGAGGACGGAACCTGGCGCCTGGAAGGAGACCCCACCGAGGGCGCTCTGGTGACCTTGGCGTACAAGGCCGGATTGAATCCCGCGTTCGAGCACGAAGCCCTGCCGCGCATCGATGCCATCCCTTTCGAATCGCAGCACCGCTTCATGGCCACTCTGCACCGCGACCATTCCGGCCATGGATTGATCTTCCTGAAAGGGGCGCCGGAAGTGGTGCTGGAGCGCTGCAATCGGCAGCGCCGCGAAGGACAGGACGAGCCTATCGACCCCGCGCTTTGGCACCGAAGAACGACCGAGATCGCCGCCCGCGGCCAGCGGCTTCTGGCGCTCGCCATAAAGCCTTTGACCGAACCGCCCGGATCCCTGACCTTCGAAGACACCGAAGGCGGCTTCACCCTGCTCGGGGTGGTCGGCATGATCGACCCGCCGCGGCCGGAAGCGGTGGATGCCGTGGCCCGCTGCCAAAGTGCCGGCATAAGGGTCAAGATGATTACCGGCGACCATGCCGCGACCGCCAGCGCGGTGGGCACGCAGCTCGGCATCGGCGACGGCGCGCGGGCATTGACCGGCGCGGAGATCGAGAAGCTCGACGACGAGGCTCTGCGGAACCAGGCTAGGGAGGTCGAGGTGTTCGCGCGAGCCAGTCCGGAACACAAGCTGCGCCTGGTGAGAGCCTTGCGTGAGGAAGGCCACGTGGTATCGATGACCGGCGACGGCGTGAACGACGCCCCGGCGCTCAAGGCCGCCGACATCGGCGTGGCCATGGGGCAGCGGGGTACCGAGGCCGCCAAGGAAGCCGCCGAAATGGTGCTGGCCGACGACAATTTCGCGACCATTGCCACGGCCGTGGAGGAAGGGCGTACGGTTTACGATAACTTGCGCAAGACCATCCTGTTCACCATGCCCACGAACGGCGGCGAAGGCGGGGTGATCATCATTGCGATCCTCCTGGGTACGGAGCTACCCGTCACCCCTCTGCAAATCCTCTGGATCAATCTGGTGACGGCAGTGACTCTGGCGCTGACCCTGGCCTTCGAACCGCCGGAAGGCGATTTGATGCAACGTCCGCCGCGTCCGCCCCGCGAACCGCTGGTGACGCGTTACATGCTGTGGAGGATCGCCTACGTCTCGCTGCTTCTGGTCGGAGCGACCCTGGGACTGTACAAATGGGAAATCGGCCAAGGCTCGTCGGTGGAGTTGGCGCGCACCGCGGCGGTCAACGCATTGGTTGCCGGTGAACTGGTCTATCTGATCAACAGCCGCTTCTTCCTGGCTCCGAGCCTTTCGTTGCGCGCCTGGTTCGGCAATCGATACGCCATTCTGGCCATTGTCATATTGATCGGTTTGCAGTTGGTGTTCACCTATGCGCCGTTCATGCAGAGCGCCTTCGGTGCCCGCGATCTGAGCGGCGAAGCGTGGCTCCGGATTGCTGGCGCGGCCTTGGCGGTTTTCCTGGTCGTCGAGCTGGAAAAAGCGGTCGTTCGCCGGCTCGGGAAACCGGTATTGGGCAAGCCCGTGCGGCCCGTGGCGCCGGAGATCCGACCGGCGCGCCTTTGGGATCGGGTCGCTGCGGTGTTGGCCGGCCTGTTCGGGCTTGTCCTGCTTTGGCAGCTGCTGGAGGTTTCGGGACGCCTTTACGCCTTGGCGGCGGGTGCCCAAGTCGGTCCGATTACGACTATCGGAATGATTCTCGCGGTTTTCGCCGCCTTGTTGTCCTTGGTGTTGATCGTAGAGGCACTGCTCGGCATCAAAGCGAATAAGGGATCGTTGACGGCGCTGAAATTGCTGATTCCGGCGCTGCTTCTGGCCGTCGCTTGGCACGCGCCGCTGTATCCGTTCGAACCATGGCACCTTCCTTGGCTGCTCGCGGCGAGCACGACGCTGGTCGTCTTGGGAATCGCTTATCTGATCCTGTCGCTGATGGTTCGCCGGACCGGCCCGCCCGATAGCCTCTAATCCCGATCGGCATTCGAGTGAACATTACATAGGCGGGTTAGCCCCTCGGCTCCGCTCGGGACAGGCCCTTCGACAGGCTCAGGACAGGCTCAGGACAGGCTCAGGACAGGCTCAGGACAGGCTCAGGACAGGCTCAGGACAGGCTCAGGACAGGCTCAGGACAGGCTCAGGACAGGCTCAGGACAGGCTCAGGACAGGCTCAGGACAGGCTCAGGACAGGCTCAGGACAGGCTCAGGACAGGCTCAGGACAGGCTCAGGACAGGCTCAGGACAGGCTCAGGACAGGCTCAGGACAGGCTCCGCGTAACCCACCGACCCTTCGACTTGGCTCAGGACAGGTCCGAGGTCGCTTGGTGGGTTACGGCGCACGCGAAGCACAGTGATCGGCGGTCGGTCAGTGCTGATGTGCGCCTAACCCACCATCGATGGGTTTCGCTTCGCTCTACCCATCCTACAAAATGAATGCCTGATTGAACGCGATTTGGAATAATTATCGGCGATCCGCAACGCGCGTCTCAGTGTCCGGGGATCGCGCGATCAGCATTTCATCGGCGCCTCTCTGAAACTCGTAGCGTACCTTGACGGTCGCGATCCGGTAGCCCTCGGAGGCAAGCTGCGCCAGCACGCCGTCGAGATGGCGCGATCTGACCGCGCCGAGTTCCAGCAGGGGGAAGACGCGGACCTCCGCTGCCACGCGGCAAAGCTCGCGCAGGGACTGCAAGTGGAATGCCGCGTCGAAATGAGCGCTGTAGAGAAACAGAAAGTGCGAGCACAATGCGAGGTCGAAGGACCGCTCGGCAAAAGGCAAACACGGAAGCTCGGCGTCGATATACCGTCCCTCGCGTTGTCCCTCGGGGTAATCCGCCAGGAACGCATGCATGGCGCGCAGGCGCATTTCGCCGAGCTCATCGACGGAGCGGATATGCGACCAGACGAATTCGTCGGCATTCTCGCGTGTCTGCTCGAGCACGAGGGGAAAAGTGTCGTCTATGCGAGAGGAAATCTCCCGTGCCGTAAACCGATAGAGCGGATCGACCGAAACCACCACGCCGCCATGTGCCGTCAGCTCCGCATTAAAGCTGGCGGGACCGTCTCCGCAGCCGAGTATTCTTCTTCCGAGTTCGTGCGGTTTCAATGCAAACATGGCGACATATTCGGCGAAAGAGCGTCCCCACGGAACGACTTGATCGAGGTGAAAAGCCATTCACGTTATCCTTTCAAATCCGATGATGCAATTGATCGATCGTACGGGTGACGAGAGCATCCGTAAAGCGGTGAAGCCGATCGCTTCTGTCAGCGATGAGGTTCACCGGCGCGTTCCGGCTGATGGACGACTTCCATAATACGCACTTTGAGAAGCCCGCCCCCGGGACTGGGCCATTCGATCTGGTCCCCCGCGGAAAGGCCCAGCAGCGCGCCGCCCACCGGGGCGAGAATGGAAATCTTGTCCCCTTTGGTATCGATATCCTTGGGATAAACCAGTGTCCGGGAAAATTCCTGTCCCGTCGACTCGATGGTGAAGCGAACCGTCGAGTTCATGGTTACCACGGATGGCGGCACATTCTGCGGATCGACCACCTCGGCGCGTTCGAGCTCCGCTTGCAAATCGGCCTTACCGGGGAAAGCTTCTGCCGGAAGCGAATCGAGCAGGTCTTCCAGCCGTTCCAAGTCCGTTGACGAAACGATAATGTTGGGCTTTCTCTCCATTGATGTGTCCTCGTCATCCGGAGCAACATAGATGAATCAGCGCCCTGAACAGGCGAATCGTTAAAAAAGCGGTATCTTGCGTCACCGACACTCCTGGCCGGCCCGATCCTTCAGCATACGCGCGAATGTGGTCTCCACATAAATATTGAGACCGCGAACGATGTAGTCGTTCCGCGTTGGAGGCTGCGGGTACAAGTTATTTCACCAAAGAGTGAATGCAAAATTCGTTTCGGTCGATCGGAAAGCGTCATCGTGCCTAATACCATCGGCCGCCGGGCGATGATTATCGGTGAAGTACCGCTTACGCCACGGTTGTCTAAAAGTTGTGCCGATTGGAAATCGGAAATGGAATTATGAGGTGAAAGATGAAGCGCATCATTATGGCTATTTCCTTGTTGACGACGTTCGTTTTGAGTGGCGTAGGCTTTGCTCAAACGGAGCCGGAACACATAAAACACGTAAGAGAAGCACGCCAGCATGTGACCATGGCTGTGACGGAGGGCGAAAAGGGCGATGCGAAGGCACTCGTGCAACATGCCCAGGTCGGCTTGGACCATGTCAGAATGGCGCAGAAGGAAAAACAGCTTGCTGATCTGGATAAGGCTGCCACAAGTCTGGAAGGTGCTATTAGTCAAGGCCAAGCAGGCGATGTGAAAAAAGCAACCGAACAGGCTAAAGAGTCGGTTGAATATCTTGATGCGGTACTAAGCGGGCTCGGTGGATAAACCGGTAGCTTGCGACGAGTTATCACGGGCGCGTCGGCGGTGATTCAAAACGCCGACGTTGCTCTGAAGTCTTCGTTCGTGGCACTGGTTACAGGCGGTACCGGATTGGCGTATCCCGCCGAAGTTCGCCGCAGCCTACACTGAAGCTTTTCTGAAAGGGAAGTCCGCCTTCGGTATTTTTCAGGAATTTCTTGAGTAGAAAAGGTACCTCGCGGGGCTGCATTTCCGGGCTAGAGCATTTTCATACCTACGGTATGGGCACTCGCGCGTAGGTCGGGGAATCCCTCCCAATCGCAAACGGTCGCTTTAGTCGCGACCCTTCCAATCGCAAACGTCGCTTTAGTCGCGACCTTCCAATCGCAAACGGTCATCCGGGGAAGGGGCTGGCCGGGAGCGCCGAAGCCGCCCTTCCCGACGGTGCAGTTGGGCCAACGGGTTCGTCGGCAAAGGATTGCCGACCTACGAAAGCTTGAGTCGATCTACCCTGGCCGAAGGCGCCAACGACTCCTGCCAGGCCTGTTTTGCCCTACGAGCGAGATTAAAACGCTCTAGCACTATTCGCTGCCAACCCGAAACTGCCTACTGATCCGATTCAATTCGCAAATACAGAATCGAACCCGTTTCCAGAACCAGAGAAACAACTAAGCCGACGAGCCTGGTTGCGGAGAATAACGCCCTCAATCTCCGCATAAAATGCATCGAATATCTTGCATCTGCAGAGAATGCTGCCCATAATCGCCGCATGCAAAGCGGAGATTACACTTACATCTGGCAAGCCAACGATTGGCCCAAATGGCGCTATGACCTAGTGGTGCTCGCTGGTCCTTTAGCGGACGTCAGTCGCGCCCAAGGGCTGTTGATGGGACGTCTGGCCGATGTTGGCATGGCATTGCGTGACCAGGCCAGCCTAGCTGCGCTCACCGAGGATGTGGTCAAGACCAGCGAGATCGAGGGCGAACAGCTCAACGTCGAGTCTGTCCGATCCTCCATCGCCCGCCGTCTTGGCGTAGACATCGGTGCCCTGGCTCCGGTGGACCGTCACGCCGAAGGTGTGGTCGAGATGGTGCTTGACGCCACGGCCAACCGCGATGCTCCAGTCACACGGGCGAGATTGTTCGGTTGGCACGCTGCGCTCTTTCCAACCGGGTACTCCGGCCTCGCCCGGATCAAGGTCGGCGGGTGGCGCGACGATGCCGGCGGCCCGATGCAGGTAGTGTCCGGCCCCATCGGCCGCCAGCGGGTGCATTTCGAGGCGCCCCCGGCGGATTGCCTGGAAAGCGAGACAGGACGTTTTCTCGGCTGGTTAAATGGCAAAACCGGCGAGCTGCCGCTCATCAAGGCGGGACTCGCTCACTTGTGGTTCGTCACCTTGCATCCATTCGACGACGGCAACGGTCGTATCGCCCGTGCCATTGGCGACCTGCTGCTCGCGCGCGCCGACGGCAGCCCGCAGCGTTTCTATAGCCTGTCGGCGCAGATTCAGCGGGAACGCACAGCCTACTACGACATCCTGGAGCGCACCCAGAAAGGTACGCTTGATGTTACCAAGTGGCTCCTCTGGTTCCTGGACACCTTGTATAGAGCCGTCAATCAGGCGCAGCTCGCTCTCGATGCTGTAATAACCAAGGCGCGCTTCTGGCAGCGCTTCGCGGGCACGCCGATGAACGAGCGACAGGTGAAATTGCTCAACCGGTTGCTCGACGGCTTCGAAGGCAAGCTCACCAGCCGTAAGTGGGCGGCGATTGCCAAGTGTTCGCAGGACACGGCCTTACGCGATATCAACGAACTGTTGGCACGCAGCGTATTGCGCAGGTCCGCAGCGGGCGGGCGCAGCACCAGCTACGAGTTGAGCGGACCGCTGGTGGACGATCGCACATGAGTAAATCCCTGAACGACGACAAAACCACAAGCAGTGATCCCGCCGAAACCGCTTTCCTGAATCTGCTCGGCCAAGATATCGCAGCCCGTCGAGAACGGCTGCAGACGGTCGATACTGACCTGGTTCGCCGCGTCCGATCGCTGGTTCGGGAGCTTGATTGAGCTAGGAAACCGCTGAATAAAACCAAATTGGTCGACGGGGCGGCATGAATGAGCGTCGCGTCCACCATCGTGCCGCCTTTGAGCAAACGACCTTTTTGTTCCAACACATCATTGATGGTGTTCATCAGCTTGGCAGTCGACTCGTGCCGCTCCAGCAAGCGACGGAAGTTGAGGATGGTCGTTTCATCCGGCAGCGCGTCTTCCACGAGTTCCAGCCCGGCGAACCGCCGCATCGACTCAATCTCGTACAAGGCGTCTTCCATGCCCGGATCGGACAGCGCATACCACTGCTGCAGAAAGTAGATCCGCAACATCGCTTCCAGTGGCATGGGCTGACGACCCCGACGCCCAGCTTTGGGGAAATACGGCTCAATGACCGCCAACAGCGCGTCCCAAGGCACCGCCTGTTCCATTTCGGCCAGGAATTTCTCCCGCCGGGTCTGTTTTTTCTTGGCATCAAACGTCAACGAGGCAAAGCTGGCTTGTTTTATCAAGTCACCACTCCAAGTAGCCTGGGGCAAGCTTGCCATGGCGATTTATTCAGAGATTCCCTAAGAATCAGAAATCAAAAATATCGGCAGAAATATCAAAATCAGTTCTTGCGTCTCGTTGATCCAAATATCTATACCTGGCTTTGTGATAGTTTTGTGACGAATAATTTGACCGCCATGCAGTTTTCGTAACGTTGGCTTCAATACTATTTTTGTTCCTTAATACTCGCGTCATATTTAAATTAAATGACAATTGGATTGCGGTTCCGTTTTAAATCGCCGGATTGCAATTCCGATTACTTAGAGTCCGTATCCCAACATCGCCCTAGTGTTCACCGGTTTCGTCGCCAACTGCTGGTATTAGCTTGGGCTGTCCTTTCAAAGTCAGATCATCGTTACATCAAACTGCAACAATAACACTATCAAATTTGTAACAATTCCTCTTTATAGTGTCGAAGCTTCACCAATATATTCCGCCCTTAAAAACTGGACTGGCGCTTGGTGAAAACATCTATATACAAAGAAACCGTTTTTTTACAAGAGTGTCAGTATGAGCCATATCGAAAATCGTACGCTTAACTTCACTCCGAAGTTATTTGCCAATTGGGCTCACGTCGCCCGTTCTGACTCGGTTTCGAGTTTTATCCGCGGAATTCTTTTGAGTCTGTCAGGAACTCTGTTCCTTCAGTATTCAATGCTCGCAAATGCCGATATGCGCCCGCCGACGCCCGGTATCGAGGCGCTCGATATCGAGCGGAAGGCGGACGAAATCCAGGCCGGCTACATCGGCGAATTCCGAAAGATGACCTTGACCCTGATCAATGCGGAAGGCCAGGAATCCCAGAGGAAATTGGATTTCTGGGGGCATGAGGAACCGGATAGGCACGACAAGACACTCGTAAGGTTCTCTTTTCCGCCGGATATCAAGGATACCGCTCTGCTTACCTATGAAAAGGGCGCCGAAGACGACGATCAATGGCTGTACTTGCCGGCACTCAAGCGGGCCAAGCGGATTGCATCCTCCAACAAAAGCGGCTCTTTCATGGGGTCTGAATTTGCCTATGAAGATCTCGTAGTCCGTCAATTCGAAAAGTACAACTTCAAGTATCTCGGTGACGATACGGTTGATGGAAAAGACTGCTATGTCATGGAGCGGACGCCGAAAAACTCAAACTCGGGATATTCGAAGATTATTAGATGGCGCTATAAGGACAATTTGCAAGAGGCAAAAAGCCAGTATTTCGATCGAAAAGGGGAACTTATCAAAGAGCGTTTCCTTGAGGGGCATCACCAAGTTGAGGGAATCTGGCGCTCCAAAAAAATTACGGTCAGAAACGTTCAAACCAAGAAAGCATCAACGCTTAGCTTTGACGAAATCAAGCTGAAAATTCCCACCGATGCGAGCATGTTTACGGTTCGGGGGCTTGAATCGCCGCGTTGAAATAGAGTCTTGGGCATTTCTATAAAACCGGTAAACAAGAAGAGTTGTACTTCGGACAATGCCGTTAAATTAAGGCGAATGACGTCACCCCGGCAGGGAAGGGTGGCTTCGGTGCTCCAATCGCAAACGGTCATCCCAGGAGCGCTGGGATGACCCTTCCAATCGCAAACGGCCTGGCCGGGAGCGCCGGCCACGCCCTTCCCGAAGACACCGTTTGCGATTGGAATGCCGGGGTCCAGAAGCCATGGATGGCAGAGGCGTGTCACTTCCCTGTGCTCTGGATTCATGCCGCACAGTCCCTGTGCGGCACCCTACGGGCGCTTCGCGTGCAAATCGGCCATCCTGCCGATTTGTCCGGCACAAATTTGCCAGGAGCAAATTTGGACGTGCGGAGCACGGTCCGTAGGACGAACCCCAGGGATGGGGTGAGCAATCCCTGCCGGAAGGGGCGTTCTGGCGCTCCCAGAACGACCGTTTGCGATTGGAATGACGGCTTAACTTAACGGCATTGGTACTTTGGACGGACGTTAGTTACTCCAGCGATCTGGCCATCTTTCCTTGGTCTTGCCAAAGGTAATTGAGCGTCTGTTAAAAACCTCCGATCGAGAATATACCTAACGAAAGCATCGGATGGCTGAAACTCTATTTTTCACGGAAAAGACCATGCCCTTTCAGCAGGCTTTTTCAGCAAGTGCAGGATTTGGAATTGAATTAGGGGCATTCTTGTTAAAGCTGCTAATAACTGCTTTGGGGTTTTATTTGATGTTGTCACCGGAATTTGGGTTTTGTGAGGGCGAAACCAGTTCAGAAGGTCTATCCGGGATCGGTTCTTGGATGGAAAAGCTGAATATTGCGGGCAGCTTCGATTACGAGACTTATCAGTATCCTGAGACGCCTCTTTTTCCTGGGCAGATCGAGCAGAATCACGCATTACGACTCGACTTTCGATCGGAAGTAAGCATTGGAGAAAACTGGCACGCCGCTATAGCGCCGTTTGCCCGCTATGACTTCATGGATGATCGACAAAATACTATTCGCCTCAACGAAGCGTGGGTCGAATACAGCACAGAAAACTGGGATTTTAGGATTGGAAATCAGATTTTCACCTGGGGCCAGATGGAGAGCGTAAACCGAATAGACGTACTCAACCCTAGGGATTTTCGGGACGATGTGATCGAGCCGAGCAAAATCGGTATACCTGCGGCTCTATTCCGTTGGAAATTCGATAACAGCGATATCAGTGCGTATTCGATTCCCTACTACATTCCCGACAGCTTTCCGGGGCCGGATAACTTCTACAGTCTCAGTGGCGGTGCTCCGATTCGCGAACCGGCGGAACGATTCGAGGACCAGTGGGCGATCCGCTACTTCTATGCAGGCGACGGCTTCGATTTTGCCTTGAGTTGGGCGAACGTCATCGAAAGGCTGCCGATTTTCGATATGAACGAGGCGGGGACGAAGTTGATCGGGACCCCCTACAAATCCAACCGCCTCGGTTTTGAATTCACCAAAGTTATCGAGAGCCTGATCGTCAAGGGAGAGGGATTCTATCGCTTTCCCGAGACCGAACTCCTTGCGCCGGGATTTTTTTATACCGCGGGGTTGGAATACACCTTTCCCGCGATTGTCGGCCTATCCGATTTGACGCTGTTTACCGAATATTTCGGGAAAGTCGGTGACGGGCAAGTCAGATTCCAGATACTCGAGAACAGCCTTTTCACCGGTTTTCGTTTGACGGTCAACGACCTGGCCCGCCAGGAGTTCGAGGTCGGGGCCATAAACAATTTTAAGCCGGCCGGCACCTGGCTCGTGCGAGCCCGATATGCCCGCGACATCGTCGAGCAGCTCCGGTTCGAGGTGACGTATACGGACTCTTTCGGGTTTTTCGTTTTCCCGGATCAGGATGAAGACGGTGACGGCGCCTTTCGGGTGCGGCTGAGATACAGTTTTTAATTCAATTTTCGGCGGGATGCTATGCGTGAGAAGAAACTGGTAACGGCTTACGCCAACTGGGTCATCAGGAACCGGATCTGGGTGATCCTGGCGAGCCTTGCCGTGATCGTCTTTCTGGGCGGGTTTCTGGGACGGCTGTCCTTCGACTCGAACTATCGCATCTGGTTCGACGAGGAGGATCCCTATCTAAAAAGCTACGATCTTTTCGTCAAGGAGTTCGGCCACGATGATATGTTCGTCGTGGCGTTCGAAGAGCCGCAGGGGATTCTTCAGCCGAAGCCCCTCGAAGCCATCCAGCGTCTTACCGACAAATTCTGGCACGTAGCCGGCGTGATCCGGGTGGATTCGCTTTCCAACTTCCAGGCGTTGCGGGGCGATGCCGAAGGCTTCAGCGCCGAGGCGCTGTTCCCGAGCGACAAGCCGGTCACCCCGGAGCGCATCGCGGCAGCCCGGAGTTATATCGACCAGGACCCGCTGGTGACCGGTTCTCTGATCTCCCCGGATCGGAAAGTCGGCATCATTCGAGCGCGCATCGCGCCGGTCGCCGTGACGCCCGAGTTGCCGGCGAAGGTCTACAACCAGTTGATGCAAATCCTGGACGAGGAGAAAGCCCGGAGCGGCTACGAGTTTTACCTAGCCGGCGGTCCCATCACCGACCAGGCTTTCGACCAGGTGGCGCAGAAGGATATGGGATTCCTGGTCCCGCTGTTGCTGGTCATTCTGGGTGTGGTGTGGTTCATCCTGTTCCGCTCGATCCTCGGAGTCCTGCTGTCCCTCGGCATCTCTCTCCTGAGCGTGATCGGCGCCATGGGCCTTACCGGACTCGTGGGCCATAAACTGAACGTGGTCACCACCACGACGCCGCAGTTGCTCATCGGTATCGCCGTGGCGGGCTGCGTCCATATGGCGGCGATGTTCGTCAAAGCCAAGCGCAACGGTCTGAATTCCAGGGACGCCGTCAAGGAGTCGCTGCGGATCAACCTGAGCGCGATTGTCATGACCTCGGTCACGACGGCGATCGGTTTCTTCTCCTTCTATTTCACGGCCACCATCATTCCTCTCAAGCTGTTCGGTTTCGAGGCCGGCTGCGGCACTTTGCTGATTCTGTTCCTGACTCTGACCCTGCTGCCGGCGCTGTTGAGTTTCTTCCCGGAAAAGACGCCGCGTCCCGTCTTCGATTCCGAGTGGTTCAAGGGTTTTCTGGATCGGCTGCGTTGGGCGTCCATACACCGCAGCAGGCAGGTGGTCCTGGGCTGGCTCGTCTTCATCGGCATCTTTGCGGCTTTCCTGCCGATGCTCACGGTCGATTCCAATCCGGTGTCCTATTTCCGCTCCAGCTTCTGGTTCGCCGAATCGGTCCATTTCCTGGAGGAGAAGGGCTCGGGCGGGGCGGTGTACGAACTGGTCGTACGCGGCAAGGGCCCGGATTCCATCAAGACCGTGGAGTATATGCGCGACCTGGATGCCTTCACGCAGTACCTGGCCAAGGAAGCGCCGGGCGGGCTGAGCAACGTCTACTCCCTGTCCACCGTGCTGCGCAATGTCAATCGCGCCCTGCACGAGGACGACCCCAGTTTCCATACCCTTCCCGATGACAACGATTCGATCGCCCAATATTTGTTCCTCTACAGCCTCTCGGTGCCGGTGGGTCAGGACATCAACGACCGTTTCAACGTCGATTATTCCGCGAGCCGCGTGACGGTGATCCGCGCCCTGGTCCCGACCCGCGCCAGCCGCGAAAACATGGACATCATCAGCGACTGGGCGGCCAAGAATCTCAAGAACGTAAAGGTCGAGTTCACCGGCCGCGACGTGTTGTACACCAACATGGGCAACAATGTCTCGGACAGCCTCATCAGTTCATTCGCCGTGTCGGTGGTAGGGGTGACCGTTCTCATCGGCCTGCTGTTCCGTTCCTGGCTGCTGGGCCTCGCCAGCACGCTGCCCAATTTTCTGCCTGTCCTCGTTGCCCTGGGGTTCATGGGCATGGCCGGCATCTACCTGGACATCGGCACCATCATGGTGGCGAGCATCGGTTACGGTATCGCCGTCGACGACACCATCCATTTCTTCAGCCATTACCGGGAGGCGCGGCGGGCCGGGCACACCGCGCGCGAGGCGATCGGGGAGGCGTTCTCCGACGTGGGCATTTCCATCACCTTCACCACGGCGGTGCTGGTTCTGGCGTTCTGCGTGTTTCTGTTCGGCGATTTCATGCCGAACGTTTACAAGGGCTTGCTGGTGGGCTTGTTCCTGGTCGTCGCCCTGGCGGCCGACCTGTCCATCACGCCGGCCGTCCTGTCCCTGATCGATAAGCCGCGCCGTCTCCTAGCCCGGATTTCTCACACCCCTCCTACTGCGGACGCCGATCCACTCGCTGTGGCGCACCGTACTCCCTCGCGCCGGCTCGACGTAGAGCCGGCTACGCCTTCGCCGCCGCTCGGTCCGTGCGGCACGCCACAGCGGCGTCTCGACGACCTCGCGACGAAGGGGTGCGAGAAATCCGGGCTAGCCGGGGCGAGCGAAAGCGATCCGGGGAAGGGCGGCTATGGCCACCCTGTTCCTTCCGCCGCCGACGCCGCCGGGCGCAGCGAGTTCACTGCCCTGGATGCCGACTATGCCGGAACAGGACACCCGCCGGTCGCTGGTGCCGGAGGGGGCACCGTGTTCACCGCGAGTCCAGCCGGGCGCATGGGTGAAAACTCGAATTGACGCTGTCGGAGAAGCCTTATGTCCAAGCCACTCATCGAACTGTTCACCGGCCGGCCTGCCGACAAGGCGGCCTTGATCGAGCCCCGTCCCGCTCCGGGAACGCTATGCCCGGAGGAAAACCTGGCCTACGTTTTGTTGCGCGCCGCGGCCACCGATCGCGGGGTTGTCTTCGTCCGGGACGGGCGTCACGAGACCCGCTTCTCGTATCAGGCCATTGCAGAGCAGGCGCGGATGCGGCTCGGCGCCTTGCGGGCCCTGGGGCTCAGGCGAGGCGATCCGGTCATGCTGATGTTCCGGGAAAGCCACGACTTCGTGGTGACCTTCTGGGCGGCCGTGATGGGCGGCATCATTCCCGCGCCGCTGGCCTATCCGCCATCGCTCACGGACGACAATGCGGTTCTCATGAAGCTGAAGGCGATCTGGAAACAGCTGGACCGACCGCTGTTGTTGTCCGATGCCTATATGGCGGAGCAGCAGTCCGTGCTGCGGCAGGCTCTGGGGGAAAACTCGATTCGTATCGAGGCGGTTACGGACCTTGCGGAACCCTCCACGCTCGCGGATCCGGATCTCGCCCGGCCCGATGACCTGGCATTCATACAGTACAGTTCCGGCAGCACGGGGACCCCCAAGGGCGTGATGGTGAGTCACGCCAATCTGATCACCAATCTGGAGGGCATCATCTTCGGAGCCGAACACGGTCCGGGCGACGCCTTCCTGAGCTGGATGCCGTACCACCACGACATGGGGCTCATCGGTTTCCATTTCGTTCCCATGGCCCTGGGGATCGAGCAGGTGAACCTGACCCCGTTCACCTTCGTTCGCAAACCCACGCTATGGATGGAAAAAATCAGCGAGCACCGCTCGACAGTAACGGGGTCTCCCAATTTCGGCTACCGCCATCTGCTCGGCAAACTGAAACCGGACCACCTGAAGCGCTGGGATTTGTCGTGCCTCAGAAACATTTATAACGGCGCGGAACCGATTGCCGCTGCGGTCATCGAGGAATTCATGACGACCCTGGGCCCGTGCGGGCTCAGGCCCGAGGCCATGTACCCGGTGTACGGCATGGCCGAGGCGAGTCTGGCGGTGACCTTCCCTCCGCCCGGAACGCTTCCGCGGGTGCACTGGCTGGATCGCCAGGAATTGGCGCAGGGGCGGGTGGCAGGCGCCGAGCCCCATGGCGAAAACTCCATCGCGGTCGTTGACGAAGGCTACCCGGTGCCGGGCTGCGGGATCCGCATCGTGGACGGCGACGGGCAGGTGCTTCCGGAAGGCCGGGTCGGCCGCATCCATATCTGCGGCCGCAATGTGACCGGAGGTTATTACAACAACCCTTCCGCGAATGCCGAGACATTTCACGACGGGTGGCTGGATACGGGCGACCTCGGTTTCATGATCGACGGGCGCCTGTGCATCAGCGGACGGGCCAAGGACATTATCTTCATCAACGGGCAGAATTTTTATGCCCACGACATCGAAGCGCAGGCGGAAACGGTTAACGGCGTAGACCCCGGAAAGACCATCGCCTGCGGTTGGCAGGACCCCGACTCGGGCGAGGAGAAAACGGCGATCTTCCTCGCGATACGCAACCCGGACAGTCCCGATGGGCGGGCCGTCATGGCCGAGGTATGGCAAAGGGTCAACCAGGTGCTTAACGTCGCGCTGGATTACGTCGTACCGGTCAAAGCCATTCCCAAGACCACGAGCGGAAAGCTCCAGCGTTACAAGCTCTTGGAGGAGTTCCAGCGGGGCGACTACGACGCCGTACGCCATTGCGGCGTCGACCTGGTGAGCGGTGCGCTCGAATCGACCGTTTCCGGCACCGAAAATTTGACGGATCTGGTCCGGGAGGTCTGGGCGGACGTGCTCGGCCTTCCGGCCGCTAGGATCAATCCGGACCAAGCCTTTCGTTCGTTGGGCGGCACGTCCATAAAGGCGGTGCAGATTTTGGGGCGGCTGGAAGACCGGCTGAACCGGCCTTTGGACCATGAACTGCTGCTGCGTTGTCACACCGTCCGTCAGATGGCGGACTGGCTGGGTGGACGGCCCGGCTCCGCCGTGGCGGCCAGCGCGTCGGACACCGGCGACGCGCAGGAAGACGCGATCGCGATCATCGGCACGGCCTGCCGGTTTCCGGGGAGCAATTCGCCGGAGGAATATTGGGAACTTCTGAGCCAGGGCCGGGAAGCCATCGGCGCCGTGCCCGCGGACCGTTTCGCGCTGCCGCAAGGCGGTCGGGAGGACTGGTGGCGCGGCGGCTTCGTGCGCGACGTCTACGCCTTCGACGCAGAGTTCTTCGGCATCAGCCCCGAAGAAGCCACCGACATGGACCCGCAGCAGCGTTTGTTCCTGGAGGTGGCCGCCGAGACCCTGGAGCGCGCCGGCTACTCCAGGCCGGCTCTGGATGGCGCCGACGTCGGTTTGTTCATCGGCGCGAGCCACAACAATCACATGGAATTCCTGGTCAACGCCTTGTGCGGCGACGCCCTGGAGAGCTTCGCCAGTCTGCGTCGCCTGCCGCCCAGCGAACGCGACGAACTGCTCAAGGAGTGGCAATCCCGCTTCGGGCGGTTCTCGCTGCACGTGAATACGGCGGTGGACAATCTGCTCAACATGATCGCGGCGCGTGTCTCCCATACCTTCAACTGGAAAGGTCCCAGTTTCACCATCGACAGCGCCTGTTCCTCGTCACTGGTCGCGGTGCATCTGGCATGCCAGAGCTTGCGCCAGGGCGAGTGCTCGATGGCGGTTGCCGGCGGCGTGAGCCTCACCCTGAGCCATTTGCCGTTCCTGTTGTTCCAGCGCGCCGGCGCGCTGTCGGCTAGCGGCCGGTGCCGCGTCTTCGACGCTTCGGCCGACGGCTTCGTGCTGGGCGAAGGCGCCGGTGCGGTGTTGCTCAAACCGCTGTCCCGCGCGCTGGCGGACGGCGACCCGGTGCTGGCGGTGATTCGCGGCTCGGCGGTGAATAACGACGGGCAATCCCTTGGGGTCATGGCGCCAAACCCGGACGGCCAGCGCCAGGTCATCGATGCCGTATACCGCCAGTTCAAGATCGATCCCGCTTCCATACAGTTCGTCGAAGCCCATGGCACCGGTACTCCGCTGGGAGACCCGAGCGAGATCCGCGCCCTGACCCACGCCTTTGGCGGCCTGGCCCGGCAGAGTTGCGCGATCGGATCGGTCAAGGCGAACATCGGGCATCTGCTCAGCGCCGCGGGAATCGCCAGTTTGATCAAGGTCGTGCTGGCCTTGCAGCATCGGCAGATGCCGGGAAACATCAATCTGAACGAGCCCAGCCGGCAAATCGACTTTGCCAAGACGCCATTCCTGCCCCTGACCTCGACCCGCGTGTGGACAGTACCCGAAGGTGTCGCCCGGCGGGCGGCCATCAATTCCTTCGGTTTCGGGGGCACCAACTGCCATCTGGTGGTGGAGGAAGGCGTGGCGCGCGAGAAGCCGAAAGGCGTCTGGCCCTATCATCTGTTATTGCTCTCGGCGCGGAATCGATCCGCCCTGAATCGCACGAGCGAGCATCTCGCCGCCTACCTGGAGCGCAGGCCCGCACTGGATCCCGCCGACGTCTGCGCCACCTTGAACAGCCGACGCAATCACTACGCGTGCAGGGATGCCCTGGTCGTCGAATCGCTCGGCGAGCTCGCCAACGGGCTCAAGGGGCTGGAGAAACGCCAGCCCACGGAAACGGAATCGCCTCCGCCGATCGCGATGATGTTTACCGGCCAGGGCTCGCAGTATCCGGGTATGGCCGCCCAGCTTTACGAACTCTGGCCGCGCTTCCGGCGGGCCATGGATGAGGCCGCGGCGGCCTTCGATCCGTGGCTGGAAGCGCCTTTGTTGACCGCGATCTATCACCCCGAGGCCAATCCGGAGCAACTGGCGCGAACCGAAATCACGCAGCCGGCGATGTTTGCCGCCGACTACGCCCTGGGCCGCGCCTTGCTGGAGCTGGGTGTGCGGCCGGCCGCATTGATCGGGCACAGCGTCGGCGAGTACGTGGCGGCTTGCCTGGCCGGCGCCGTGGATTTGGCCGACGCCGCCAAGGTCATTGCCGCGCGCGGCCGACTCATGTCCGAGTTGCCGGGGCAGGGCGGGATGCTGGCGGTATTCGCGAGGGCCGATGAGCTGTCGGCACATCTAGAGGACTATCGCGGACGCGTATGGTTTGCGGCCAACAACGGATCGCACCAGGTCGTGGCCGGCTATCGGGATGCCGTGGCCGAACTCGCCCGCATACTCGAAATCGAAGGGCGCCGCGTCAAGCCCTTGCGCGTGTCCCACGCGTTTCACACGCCGCTCCTGGAGCCCATGCTCGAACCGTTCTCCAAGGTGCTGGCCGAAGTGGAATGGCATGCGCCGCGGCTGCCCATCATTTCCAATATCACCGGCGATTGGCTCGGGGCCAACGGTCCCGACGCCAATTACTGGCTGCGGCATGTTCTTGAACCCGTCCGTTTCGAGCAGGGCATACGTGCCGCTTATGCCGGCGGCATTCGCACCTTCGTCGAATGCGGTCCGGACAGCGTTCTGACCCATTTGGTCGCCACCGTGCTGGCCGGGGAGCGCGTGACCTTGGCGGCCTTGTTGGATCGTCGCCGGGAAAATGCCAGAACCTTGCTGGATGCCCTAGGCATCCTTTACACGTCGGGCGTCAACCTGGATTGGCGCATGCTCGGCGAGGATTTTCCGGGACGGCGCATACCTCTCCCGGCGTATCCGTTCGAACGAAAAGTCTACCGTCTGCCTCCCTTGCCGCCGGCCGAATCGCAAGGCCAGGCATTGCTGCATCGCTGGGAATGGCCTCAAACGCCGCGAGGCGACTCCGTCCCGCTGCCGCCCGGTGCCCTATTGGTGTTTGCGGGCGAGGGGCAAGCGGCCTGGCTCGCGGCTCTGCGCATCCGTGTGGGGCCGGACCGCCCGCTTCTGGTGGTGCGGCCGGGGGCCGGCTTCTCGGCGGACGGCGGGAATTTCACGGTCAATCATTTGGATGCGGGCGACTACCGGCAGTTATGGCAATCGGTGCTGGCAGACTACGGCGCCCCCGCTGCGGTGGTCCATGCCTGGAATGCGGATTTGACGGGCGCGCCGCGAGACGATGAGGCTGCCCTGCACTCCGGCCTCTTCAGCTTGACGTTCCTGGCTCAGGCGATGCGCGAGCCGAGTCCCATAAAACCGTGCCGGATACTCTGGTTGACCCGGCGCGCCCATGTTCTGGACAGTCTGGAGCCGGCACCCGATCCGTACCAGTTGCTCGGGATTACATTCGCCCTAGGATTGGGGGAGGAGAACGAACATCTCGTCGTGAAGGCGGCCGATCTGGATACCGTGCCGGCGGCTCCGGATGAGGACGTCGATACCATTCTTGCGGAACTGGGAACGGCGGAATTCGGCGGGGAGATACTTGCGATTCGCCGTTCTCTGCGCTTCCAGCGCCGTTTCGGCGCGGTCTACAACGAAACCGGCGTTTCGGAACCGCTGCTCAAGGACGGCGATACCTGCCTGATCACCGGCGGGATCGCCGGGATCGGAGCCGAAACCGCCCTTGCCCTGGCGCGATCGGCCCGGATAAACCTGGTCCTCACCGGACGGAGGCCTTTGCCTGCGCGGCAGGAGTGGGACGCCCTGCCGGCCGATCATCCCGATGCCCCGCGCGTGGCGCTGATCCGCCAGCTCGAATCCTTGGGCGCAACGGTGGATTACCATGCGGCCGACGCCGCCGATTCCGAAGCGATGACGAAAGCCATAAGGCGCCTTAGGGAACGCTTCGGCCGGCTGGACGGCATCATCCACTCCGCGGGAGTGGTCGACCGCAACGTTCTCCGCGCCACCGACAAGAGCGTCGAATCAATACGCTCGGTGTTGGCTCCGAAAGTCAAGGGCAGTTGGCTGCTTCATCAACTGACGGCCGACCAACCGTTGAAATTTTTCATCCTGTATTCGTCCATCGCCGCCACCTGTCCGCTGTGGGCGGCCAGCCTGACCGATTACGCCGCCGCCAACGCCTTCCTGGACGGTTTCGCGGAATGGCGAAACCGTTCCGGGGCGAAAGGCCGCACCTTGGCGCTCAACTGGTCGCTCTGGGACGAGAAGGGCATGGGTCGCGACGCCGGCCTGATGGCGCTGGTCCGCAGCAAGGGCTTGCGCGCCCTGGTTCCGGAAACCGCCTGTGCAGCCTTGTCGCGCGCGCTCGCTATTCCCGGCGCCTCGGTGGTGCACGTCATCGACTTCGAGGCGGAGGCGGAAAGCCCGGCGCCAGCTGCGGCGCCAGCGGCACATTCCCCGGCACCCGAGCCCGTCGAGCCGGCTCCGCGCGCCGCCCTGGCGGTGCAGGCCGCCGACTGGCTGGAGCTGGTACGCCAGCTCACAGGCGCTTATGTGAACGTAGCAGCGGAACAGATCGATTCGGGCCGCAAGTTTCATGAACTGGGTGTCGACTCGAAGGGGGCCGTCGAAATCGCGGAGAAGCTGGCAGCGATCCTGCGCCAGCATGTCACGCCGACTCTGTTGTTCGAGTTCCAGTCACCGCTGGACCTGGCGCGCCATCTGGAAAACCAGCACGGCCCGGAGTTCCTTGCCCGGTCGCAGGAGCCTGGCCCCGCTCGGACCATAACCATTAGGACGACTGCCGCATCCCGCTCCGACCGTCGCACCGATGACCGCATCGCCATCGTCGGCATGAGTTTGCGGGTGCCCGGTTCTGCCAGCTCCGACGAATACTGGAACATGCTGGCGGAAGGGCGGTGCGAAATACGCGAGGTGCCGCGGGACCGCTGGTCTCCCGAGGATTATTTCGATGCCGCGAACCGCCATACCCACGGTAGTTACTCGAAGTGGGGCGGTTTCCTGGAACGTGCGCACGAATTCGATCCGCAGTTCTTCGGTATTTCGCCGCGCGAAGCCAAGGCCATGGACCCGCAGCAGCGGATTTTCATGGAAGTGGCTTACGAAGCGCTGCAACAATCGGGTTACGCCGGCGAAGGGCGTGCCGAGCGCCTCGGCGTGTTCGTCGGATGCGAGCAGAACTATTACGCGGAACATTTCATCAACCAGCAGCGTTATTGCCGGTTGCGCGACCGGATCAGGAGCACCGACTGGTACCGTCAACTTCCGATGGGGGCACGCGCCGATTGGGACGACGCGCTCCGTGAGGTTTTGCAGCCCGCGGAACTCCTGTCCGACGCCATAGCGGGCAACGGGCTGAACGAGATCGCCTGCCGTTTGAGCCATTGGCTGAACGTGCGCGGCCCGAGCCTGATCGTCAACACGGCTTGTTCCGCCGCCCTGGTGGCCACGCATCTCGCCTGCCAGAGCCTGCGCTCCGGCGAGTCGCGCATCGCCGTGGCCGGGGGGGCTTATCTGAACATGGGCTCCACCCCCTTCGTTTTTCTGAGCCGTGTCAACGCCATGTCGCCCGACGGCCGGTGTTATCCGTTCGACCGCCGTGCCAACGGCATGGTCCTGGGCGAAGGCGTCGCCGCCCTGGTACTCAAATCGCTGGCCGACGCCATGGCGGACGGCGACTACATCCACGGCGTGATCCTGGGCTCGGCGATGAACAACGACGGACATTCCTCCGGCCTGACGGCGCCCAACCCGGCCGGTCAAGCGGAGTGCATCGCCCGCGCCTACCGTGAATCCCGGGTCGACCCCGCCACGGTCTCCTATGTGGAATGCCACGGCACCGGCACATCCCTGGGCGATCCGGTCGAAGTGGAAGGCATGACCAAAGGCTTCCGCCAGTTCACCGACCGGCGCGGATACTGCGGCATCGGCTCGGTGAAATCCTCCATCGGCCACATGCTGTCCGCCGCGGGAATCCCCAGCGTCATCAAGGTACTCTTGGCGATGCGGCACGACTATCTGCCGCCCACCGTCAATTACAGCGAGCCCAATCCCTACATCGATTTCGACGCTTCGCCATTCTACGTCGTGGACAGCCACGGCCGGCCGTGGACCGGGAACGGACAGCCGCGGCGGGCCGGTGTCAATGCCTTCGGTTTCGGGGGGACTAATTGCCACTTGATTCTGGAGGAGCCTCCCCGCGCCGTGGATCAGCCTACCGGCATGGACCGGGTTCCGCTTTCCGATCCGCAACTCCTGTATCTGACGGCGCGCACGGAGAGCGCTCTGCGCGCCTACGCCAAGGCACTGCATGCGCATCTCGAGGAAAACCCATCCATTTCCGCCGAGCAGGTTGCCTGTTCACTCAATGGCGCCCAAAGGGAAATGAATTTCCGCGCTGCGGCGGTGGTACGTGGACGGGAAGATCTCTTGGCGGTCCTGGCCTCCGTGGCCGGATCGGGCAAGCACGACCGGCTTCTCTCGGGGCGCGCAAATCCGAAGCAGCCGCCCGCGATGGCATGGGTGTTCGACGATTGCCCGTGGCCGGAGGGAACCGCGGATACGCTGGCGCGACGGTATTCGGTCTTTGCCGACGCCTGGACCGATTTCCGGGCTGTACTTCCTCCCGGACACGAAACCGTGCCGCGCCTGCAGGCGGCGGCGGAACAGTACGCACTGGGTCGACTGCTGCGAGAGCTGGAGTTGGTTCCCGCCGGCCTTTGGGCCGAGGGAGCCTTGAGCCCGGTCGCCGCCGCGGTAGCGGGCTGGCTAAGTCCGGCCTCGGCCGCAGCCTTGCTGAACGGGGGCGATGCGGTTCCTGAGAACGGTGCCGGCGATCAAATCTGGCGAATTCCAATTCACACGATCGACGGAAAGATCTCCGTGGACAATCCGGAATGGGCGATTCGGTTGCGCTCCGCTGCGAGAAATCCATCCGATACCGTACAGCCTCCAGCGGATGCACGCTTGCGAACCGTGCTTCTGGGGGGCAAAGGCGGCGAGGGGGCAGGAATTGTACGGATGATCGGGGCGACGCCGGGCGACGAGAGTTTGTTGACCGCACTGGCGCGGCTGTACATCGAGGGCTTGAGATTGGATACGCGCCCCCTGTGTTCTCCCGTGCTTACCCGCGTATTGCTGCCGGCTTATCCCTTCGAGAGGAAGGAATTCCTCTACGACCCGCCTCCGGTGGACGTGGAAGCGACCGCCGACATCGCGGCCGCGCCGGAGCCGGCAGTCGCGCATTCTCAGGGCACAACTGCGAGCAAGGAGCCTCAGCAGAATATAGCCACCGCCCTCCTTGACGAATTGAACCGGATCATCCTTCCCCGGGAGCCTTTGAACGAGCATTCCTGAGAGCGTGCGAATAAACCGTCTGCGCCACCCGCCATCGCCTTTTATGTGCTCGCCGTACTCCCTTGTACGAGTGGGCTTCTTGGACGACGGCGGGCGGCTCGCGACGGTTTCTTCGCAAGCTCCGAGAACGGAAAAAATGACGAATACGCTGAATATGCTGAATACGTGAGGACTACGACCATGCAAGACCATCCCGCCGCCCGGCTTGAGCAATGTGTGTACAAGGCCGTGGCGGAAGTTACCGGACACGCGCCGGACGATCTTTCGCCTGACCAATTCCTGGAGAGCGATCTCGGGTTGGATTCGATCAAGACCGTGGAGTTGATGAACGCCATCCCGCCCCAACTGCCGGATCACCTGCGGGACCCTTTTAACTCGCTACTCGCCGCCGGGACATTGTTCCAGCTGCAAACCCTGGGAGAGTTGGTCTCGATGATCGGTGCCATGGAGAGCAGTGAAGCCGCCGCCACCGCGCCCGAGGCCGCCGCTGTCCGGCCTGACGACGGACTAGCTCGGATTTCCCACTCCACTCCTACTGCGGACGCCGATCCACTCGCTGTGGCGCACCGTCTTTGCGCAGCGCCCTCCGGCTGCGCGCAAAGTCCAGGGCAGCCCTCCTTGGCCGCCCGCTCGGCGGGCCGATCCTTGACCGGAGGATCGGCTCTCCCGCCTCGCCCCTCGCGCCGGCTCGACGTAGAGTCGGCTACGCCTTCGCCGCCGCTCGGTCCGTGCGGCGCGCCACAGCAGCGTCTCGACGCCCTCGCGACGAAGGGGGGCGAGAAATCCGAGCTAACGCGAAAAGTACGCGAGGTGGTCGCCGGAATTACGGGACACGATCCGTCCGAACTCGCGGACGACATGTTCCTGGAAAGCGACCTGGGGTTGGATTCAATCAAGACCGTGGAGCTCATGAATGCTCTGGGCACGGCATTGCCCGCGGAACTCCAGGATGCTTTCGGCGCCAAGCTCGCCTCCGGCGCGCTGTTCGGTATTCAGACTCTGGGCGAACTGGAGGCCCTGATTCGAGGTTCGGAACCGAACGCCCCGGTTCCGGCAGCCGTCGAATCGGACGATCCGTGCGCCGCAGGCGCGGTTTCGGATGTATCGGCCGATAAACCACAGGCCGCGGAACCGGCGGTGCGGCCGGTGGATATTCTGTTCTCCCAGTATCCGTTTTTGGTCTCCCATTGGGCAGTCTGCACGTGCAGCCTCAGTTCCAGAATCCGCCTGCAAGGTCCGTTTGACCCGGAAGCGGCGCGCCGCGCCTGGAACGCCTTGCTGGAGCGTCACCCGATGCTCAGGGCACGCTTCGTCATTCCGCCGGGGTGCCACAGCCTGAAGGAATACCGCCTGGAAGTGCTGGACGGGGTGACCGCACCGACCGTCCTGGTGACCGATTTGCGCCACCTGGATGCTCCCGACCGCGAAGCTTTTCTGAACGACGAAACCCATCGTCTGCTGGACAAGGAGTGGCTGCTGGATCAATGGCCGGCGCATCAATTCAGCGCCTATCGCTTGGCGAACGATCTCCACGAGGTGATCTTCTCGAACCATCACGTATTCTCGGACGGTCTCAGCAATCAGCTGGTCATGCGCGAATTCGTCACTTTGTACGGTGCCGCAGCGACGGGACGTCCCGCGCCGCTGCCGCCCGGAACTTCCCTGGAGCGTTATCGGGAGACCGTGGAATGCATCAATGCCTGGCGGGATCCCGAGGCGGAAAAAACGCTAGAAGCGTTTCTCCGCGCCCAGGGCAAGGACCGTTTTTTCTGGAGTCCGGAAAAGAAGGGGCTGCCGAAGAATCCACGGGCCGCCAACCGGACCCACCACTTCAGTGCGGATGCCGCAACCACGGCGGCATTGCTCCGATCCGCCGGCAAATGGCGGCTGCCGGTGAACACCCTGTTGGTCGGCGCCTACTTGCGCGCTCTCAGGCGCTTCGATCCGAATCTGAAACAGGTGATCCTGAACATTCCCACCAGCGGACGCGTTTACCCCGGCACGGACGCCGGACACATGGTGGGCTGTTTCGCCCAGAATCTGGCCTTGACGCTACCGATGCCCGGAGAAGGCGAAGCTTTCGAGAACTATCTGCCGCAGGTACACGCGAGCATCGAGAGCGGCATCGCGGCGGGTTATGACCGGGCGCAAACGCGCCAAGCGGCCGTGGCGGCAATCGATCAACTTCGCCTCCAGGACGGTCGCGTCGGCGAGCCGCTGGCGACCCTGATCCGCTCCACGATCAAGTCGAACCTGTATCTGCCTTACATCGGTCAGACCCACATCGAGGAGGCGTGCGGGCCGCTACGTGTCGTCGAATATCACGCCGCGACCTCCACCAATCCCGGTACGCTGGACGTACTTGTGGAAGTCTTCCACGGCCGGTTCAATATGACCGCCAACTATGATGCGGACTACTTCGCTCGGGATTTGGTGGCCTCCATCACCGAGGAATTCGTCCGCCAGATCGGCGCCGTGGCACAGGCCGCCGAGCGGCTCGCCGTGCCCGCACCTTGCGCCGTCGCGAAGCTGGACGAGTTGACGGCGGCCCGATTGCTGCGAATCGCCGAGGAAGTCATGCATCGCGCGGTGGGGGCCGAGGCTCTCGATTACGATCTGGAATCCGAGCTCGGCTTGGATTCGTTGGAGCGGATTCGCATCGTCGGCCGCCTGCAGCAACAGATGGGGCGGGTAGACACCCGCGCCCTGTTGGGATGCCGGCGGTTGCGGGAAATGGCGGCCCTGTTGCAGGGAACGGGTGCCGCCCATGGAAGCGGAACCGCCGCCGAAAACACTGTAGCTCCGCTGGCCCCGCTCTCGATTCCGCAACCTGCTGCGGAAGAGCTGCCTCCCATCCCGTATCTGCACGTGCAGGCTCAATGCCGCCGCAGCGCGGAAGCACTGGCGGTGCAAGCGGAGCACGAGGAACTGTCCTATGGCCGGCTTCATGCCGAATCGAACCGGCTGGCCCACTTCCTTCGAGTCCGCGGCGTGCGGCCCGGTATCGTGGTGGGATTGCTGCTGACCCGCTCGCCCAATTTCGCGACGGCGGTGATGGCGGTGCTCAAGGCCGGCGGCGCCTACGTCCCCCTCGATCCGGCCTATCCCGCCGCACGCATCGAATACATCGTGGGGCACGCCCGCGTCGACACCATCCTCACCGAGGAAGCCGTCCTGGAAGCCATGGGCGGAGCGGTAACCGCCGCCTTGCCGGCCCGCAACTTCCTGCTCATGGACTGCGATTACGCCGGCCTGCATCGTGCCGACTCCCATAGCGGCGGCCATCGCGATTGGTTGGGGCGCGCGGCCTGGGCGAGCTATCCGGAACACGATCTCGAATGCCTGAACAGCCCGGACGATCTGATGGTGGTGCTCTATACCTCGGGTTCGACCGGCACTCCCAAAGGCGTGGCCCTGGCCCATCGCGGTTACATGAATCGCCTGGTCTGGCATCAAAAGCTGTTTCAGCTTCAGCCGGGCGAACGGGTCGCCCAGAGAACGTCCATTTGCTTCGATATCTCGGTATGGGAACTCTTCTGGCCGTTGATGTACGGCGGAGTCGTGTGCCCGGTCGGCGCGGACGTGCTGCGCGATCCCTGGCGGCTGGCGGATTGGATCGAGACCCGGCGGATCGCCGCGATGCACTTCGTGCCTTCCCTGTTCGGCGAGTTCCTGATGGCCATCGAGGATAAACCGCTCCGCTCTGAACACCTGCGATGGCTGATTTTCAGCGGCGAGGCGCTGCCAGTGGCTTATGTGCAGCGCTGGTTCGACCGCTGCGGCGACCGGGTGGGCCTCGCGAACCTGTACGGCCCGACCGAAGCGTCGATCGACGTGACGGCACATCTGATGCACTCCCGTCCGGGGGAAGGGACGCTTCGCATCCCGATCGGGCCGGCCATGCCGGAGGTCTACCTGCTGGTGCTGGACGAGAACATGCGCCCCGTACCGGAGGGCGGCGTGGGCGAACTCTGGATTGGCGGCGTGCAGTTGGCTCAGGGCTATCTCCACGATCCGGAGCGGACCCGCGAGAGTTTCCGTGACAATCCTTTCTCCGGCATACCCAGCCGCTGGCTATACCGTACCGGCGATCTGGTCTCGCGGTTGCCGGACGGCAGCTACGACTTCCACGGGCGCATCGACAGTCAAATCAAGATTCGCGGTTTCCGGGTGGAGCTGGGCGAGATCGAAACCGCTCTCGGAGCTCTGCCGGGTATACGCGAAGCTGCGGCGCTCGCCGTCGACACACCCGACGGGCACAAGAGGCTGGTGGCCTGGCTGGTCGGCCGCGAAATTCCGTTGAAAGAACTACGCTCCGCCCTGGCGAAACAACTTCCCGAGTACATGCTGCCTCACGAGGTTCGTCAGGCCGACGCTTTGCCGAAAAATCACAACGGCAAACTGGACCGCAAGGTTCTCAAACAGTGGACGGAAACCGGCAACGCGCCCCCCGGCAAGGCGGTGCCCGGCGCGCCGGAGGCGAAGCTGCCGTTCGCCGATCCGACGGCCGGTTTGCCCCTGGGGCCGGCTCAATTGTGGATCACCCACTTCTTCCAGCCTCCTTACCAATGGGCCGGCTACACCCGATTCCGCTATTTGCAGCCGCTGGATGTCGACGTTTTCCGCGAGGCCATCGACGTCCTTGCCCGGCGCCATCCCGTGTTGCGTTCCCTGTTTTACCAGGAGCACGGCGAATGGCGGCAGACCGTGGCCCTGCCCGAGGCGGAATTCAGCCTCGATTTCTACGACGGCTCCCACCTCACGGCCGAACAGCGCAGCGCGGAAATCCGGCGGCTGGTGAAGGAAATCACGGATGAACTGCGCATCGACCGGTTTCCGCTGTGGCGGGTGCTCGTCATCAAAGAGCATCAGAACGCATACGATCTGACTATCGTGGGTCACCACATGATCAGTGATCTGGTCAGCAACAGCATACTGTTCCGAGAGCTTTGGCAGATTTACGGGCAGTTGCTGGTCGATCAGACGCCGGAACTCCCCGCTCTGCCGCCGTCGTATTTCGATTTCGTGCAGTGGTTGGCCCAACCGGCGCAGCAGGAGGCGCAGCGCCGTTATGCGGAGTATTGGCGTACTCGTTTTCCGAGCCGGGAGTACGCGTTCCAGGTGCCGGTCGACCATCATCTCGGCGCGAATGACGAGGCTTCTTCCGCCAGCGAGCGTTTTCTACTCAGCCATTCGGACTTTCATTCGCTGAACGAGGCGCGCAAGCATCTGCAGGGTCAGCTCTATCATCTCCTGCTGTCGGCGGCGTACCGGCTCATGTCCGAATGGACCGGGCAGTCTTGGGTGGTTCTCAGCCATCGCTCGCACGGACGCGATCTGGGTAACGGCCTGACCTTGTACGAAAGCGTGGGCAATTACGCCGTCAATTTCCCGGTTGCCGTGGATCTGGTCTCCGGGGAAAGCTGGAGTGAATTGATCGGCCGGATTGCCCGCGGTTTTTCCGAAGTACCGTTGAACGGCGTCAGTTTCGACGTGGTAGGTCGCCAGCTGCCCGCGCACATCTATCCGGACAACAATTTGACCCCGGTGCGCGTCAACTATTTGGGAAACCGGAGCTTACCGAAATCCAACATCTTCGAGTTCGTCGATACGGATTGGGATCAGCGCTACTCGCCCCCGAGCCAGCAGCGTATCTCCCTCATCGAGATCTTCCTCTCCATGGTCGAAGGCGAACTCCACGTCGAGATCAATTACTCCCAGAACTTTTTCAAGGGGGAGACCATCAAGCGCCTCGGCCAGCGCTACCTGGAGTTGCTGGCCGACCTGAGCGAAAACGCGAATTCGCCGACGGGGCTTCGCCTCGCGAGTTTGCCGGCGGTGATGACGGGCGAGCCTCCCGCCTTGATACCGCTGAAAACGCCCCGGCTGGAAGAAATTCCGCTGTCGGCACGCTCCGGCAGCTGGGCCGGCAAAGTGGCGCTGGTTACCGGTGCGAGCCGCGGTATCGGCCGCGCGATCGCCCTGAAACTCGCCGGTCAGGGCGTTGCCGTGGCGCTTTCCGCCCGCGATCGGGCGGGGCTTGAAGCCGTTGCCCGGGAAATCGCCGGCAGTGGTGGCACCGCTGTGGTAACTCCGGCGGATGTACGGAACCTCGCGGAGGTGCAACATTTGGTGAGCGAAGTCCTCCGCCGCTTCGGTCATCTGGACGTGCTGGTCAACAATGCCGGAATCACCGGAATGTCCGCCTTGGCGACCTCCTCGCCGGATGAGTGGAAGCGCATCGTCGAGGTCAACCTGTTCGGCGTCTATCATCTGTGTCGGAGCGTGGCGCCGCACATGATCGAGCGGCGCAGGGGGAAAATCGTGAATCTGGGTTCCGATTCCAGCCACATCGGCTACCCCCTGTTCAGCGCCTATGCCGCCTCCAAGCATGCGGTTCTGGGCCTTACCAAGTCGCTGAGCGAGGAACTGAAGCCGCACAATGTGCAGATCAACGCGGTTTGCCCGGCGTTCGTGGACACCGACATGACGCCGCCGGGATACCGGGCGCGATCGATCCCGGTCGACGCGGTTGCGGACGCGGTGGCCTTCCTGGCGTCGTCGGAGGCCGACTGGATAACCGGCCAGCACCTGTGCGTCTACGGCCGTCAAGACATGTACTGGTTCGGCTCGGAAAAAATGGCCGCCCTGGAGACGATATCGGGAGCCCGGAAACCGGACAACCTGACCACGGAGCGTCGGCATGCCTAGCCCGCATTTCTTATCCCCCTTCGTCGCGAGGGCGCCCAGACGCCGGTGGGGCGCGCCGCACGGACCGAGCGGCGGTGTCGTGGTAGGTCGGCAATCCTTTTCCGACGAGCGTGTGTCGGGAAAGGATTCCCGACCTACGATACGACGTCGAGCCGGCGCGAAGGGCGAGGCGGAGCTTGTAGGATGCGCTGAGGCACGAAGCGCCCTTCGACTAGGCTCAGGACAGGCATCAATCGCGAACGATGCGGTTCATGCCGGACCGTCCCGGTCCGGCACCCTTCGGGCGGCTTCGCCGTGCAACTCGGCCTCGCCACGCTACGCTGTCCCGCTTCGCTCGCGAGTCCGGGGCAGCCCGTCCCTGGCCTGCCCGCTCGTCGCGTTGCGCCTCGCCCTGCCGATTTGTCACTTCGTTCAGCACATCCTACGTCATACTCATCGCGATTGGACGGAGGTGAGAAATGGGGGCTAAATCCTGCCCCCCGACGCCCGAGCATCCGCTGGCGGGCGTCGCTCTGGGTACGCTGTATGCGTTGGGCGGGCTGTTGGGGATATCGCTTGGAATCCTCAACCCCATCGTTGCCATCTTCATGGAAGAGCGCCGCGTCGGCGGCGTGCTGATAGGCGCCAACGCATCGCTGTTGTTTCTCTGCGTTGCGCTGGCTGCGCCTTTCGCGGGTCGGGCGCTGCGGCGGATCGGTCTGCGCCGCGTCGTGGCCGTGGGCCTGCTGGCATACGCGACTGCGGCCGTTTCGTTCCCTTGGCAATCGGACATCGGATTGTGGTTCGCCTTAAGGGGCTTGATGGGCTTGGGCATGGCCTGCGCGATGATCGGCACTCAAACCGCCTTGTCCTGCTTTGCCGGCGAGGAGCGCCGCGCCGTTGCCAACGGCGTTTACGGTCTATGCTTCGGGATAGGGCTGGCGGTCGGGCCGGTCGTGGGTTCGTACCTATACGGGCTGGCCCATCATCTGCCTTTTACTGTCGCCACCGTGCTCCTGGTTCAAGCTGCGGTTCTGGTGGCCATCGGCTTGCCCGGAGCGCGCGCCGAACCGGAACGCGCTAGCGGCCGACTTCTGCTGCGGGCGGGAATTCCGGTGCAGGCCGTATTGGCCTATGGTTTTGCGGAAGCCACGCTGCTGACCCTCTATCCTGCCGTTCTCGTGCGCCAGGGTTTCACCGCCATGGCCACCGCCCATCACCTGGCGGCTTTCGTGCTGGGGGGATTGCTGGGCACTTTGCCGGTCAGCCACCTGGGGGATCGGCTGGGTTATCGCCGTGTACTGTTCGGTTGCGGCATGGGAGGCATCGTCGCCTTGGCGGTGCTGATGCGGGTCGACTCGGTTAGCGCCCTCATCGGCGATGTCTGGGTACGCCTGGGGCAGGAGGGCCAACCGATCAGCGCCGAATACGTCGCCGGAGGCGCGGCCTTCGCGACCGGACTGACATTGGGGCCAGTGTTCGCTCTGGCCCTGGCGCTTCTGGCCAGGATCCTGTCCCGCGCCGATTTGCCCGGCGGCACCGCTCTGTTTACCGCGGCCTTCGCCGTCGGATCGGCCGGAGGCCCGTGGTTGTCGGCATGGATCATGCGGCATGGGGGCGGCCAGCACCTTTTTACGCCGTCCATGGCCCTGTTCGGGATGCTCGTGTTCAGCCAGGCCGTGAGCTGGTTGTGGCGCTGGCTCAGGAGTTTCGCGAGCGACTATGCCATCGATACCCGTTGAACCGATACGACGACCTGAGGGTTTGTTCCCCGGAGAGTTATTCGTCGTCGCCTGGACCGAACAGCTCTCGGACCCGTCCGAATTGTTCGAGGAAGAACGGATGCTGGTCGATGGGGCCATAGCGAAACGCCGGAAGGAATTCGCCACCGGGCGCGTTCTGGCGCGGAAGGCGGTTCGACATCTCGGGGTCGAGCCGGCGCCGATTCTTCGGGACGAATCCGGCGCGCCGATCTGGGGACGGGATATCGTCGGCAGCATCAGCCATACGGAAGGCATGGTAGCGGCCGTGGCCACTCGGCTTCGGTTCGCTCGCGGAGTAGGGGTGGATGTGGAATGCCGGCAAAACCCGTTCCCCTGGCGTGCCATCGATTCCATCGCCTTGCCGGAAGAGCGCGCCTGGTTGGACTCGCTGCCGGACGGTTGTCGCGAGTTGGCCGCCTATGTCCTGTTTTCGGCCAAGGAAAGCGCCATCAAGTGCCTGTATACGGCCGCCGGTTCCTTGGCCCGGTTTAACGATCTGGCGGTGCGTATGGACTTCTCGAGCGGCGTTTTCGTGGTCGATCCGACTTATGGCTCCGCGCTGAACGAAGTGCGACTGGTCGGCCGTTTGGGTTGGAACGACACTCACATATTCACCGGAGTGTGGTGGCCGGCGCCAGACTACAATTCATGAAAGAAAGAGTTCGGTAAGGCCGATGAAAAGGAAACGAAGCATGATCCGCCCCGATCCGATATTGCAGAGCCGTCGGCGATTTCTCCGCCAGACCGGCGCTCTCGCGGTCGGAGCAGCCACGTTTCCCGCAATGTTCAGGGCAGCCCCAGCGGTTGCAAGCGCCTCGCCGTACGTCGCATGGGAGCAAACCGCAAAGGGAGATCTGACCGATTTGGAATACGTGGCGCTGTGCGGCACGTTGGCCGCGAATGCCCACAACACCCAACCCTGGGCCTTCAACCTGCTGGGCAATCGGATTGTTCTCTACGCCGATCTGGCGCGCCATCTCGGCCAGGCCGATCCCCGCCGCCGGCTCATGTTGATGGGCTTGGGCTGTGCCACGGAGAACATGGTCGTCGCGGCGGCTCAACTCGGTTATGCGGCGACCGTGTCCGATGCGGAGGCCGATGCGTTTCTGCAAAACGGGGGCCGCTGCGCGTCGCTCGAACTGGCGCGGCGCTCTGACTCAAATACCCATCCCTGGTTTCCGGCCATATTCCGCCGCCAAACCACCCGCTCCGAGTTCGAGCCATTGCCGATTTCCCGGAACGAGTTCACGGAAAGCCTCAATGAGTATGGCGAACTTCCCGGCACCCACCTCGCTTGGTACGGTGCCGCTCACGAACGGGAAGCCATCGTTCGGATCGCCGCCGATGCCGTGGCCGAGTTCGTGGCGAACGATGCGGCGTACCGAGATTCAATGTCGTGGTTCCGCCGTTCCAGACGGGAATGGGAAGCGAGCCGCGACGGGATTTCCATCTTCACCAGCGATGCCCCGTGGTTCGTGAAGGAGTGGGTGGAGTTCCTGTCCACCCCCGAGGATTTGGTGTCGTCCGAGTTCCGCCAAGGCGAGATCGATGTAGTGAAGCGGCTCGCCGAAGCCACGCCGCTTTGGAGCGTGGTCTGGAGCGAGCGGGATACGCCGGACGCCTGGTTGCAGGGCGGACGGCTGATAGAGCGGATTTACCTGGCGGCCGCTGCGCAGGGACTTGCAGTTCATCCTTTGGCGTACCCCACCGAATCGCCCGTAGGGTCGCCCGGTTTGGCGAAATCCCTCGGTCTTCCTTCAGGGGCGGTGCCGCTAATGCTGTTGCGCGTCGGCCTGGCTAGGCCTTTGGAGCGTTCCGTGCGCCGGTCACTTCAATCGGTACTTCGTTGATCAATGGTCTCAAAAGCAGGCGGTGTCATGCTAGATAAGATTCTTTCTCTCCGGAACTCTCCGATCCATACCCGTCATTTCATCAGCCGCATCCGGGAACTGCTCGACTCGGGATTGGACTCGGCAATCCATGAGCCGATGCGGACGCAGCACACGTTATTTCCTACCGCGGAGATTGACGTCGCCTTGCCCAAAGTGGGACGCGACATGATCAGCCAAGTAATTCCCCACCGCGGCGAAATGCTGTTGCTGGACTACATCGCCTGGGTCGACGACGCCTTCCGTCGCGGCCTTGCGGTCAAAAAAGTCAGGGAAGACGAGTTTTGGGTGGCCGGCCACTTCCCCGGGCATCCCATTATGCCCGGCGCGCTCATGCTCGAAGCCGGCGCGCAACTGGCCTTGTACTTGTCCAATCGGCGGTTGGCGGAACCTGCGGTCGGGCTGTTTCTGCGTATCGAGAACGCACGCTTCCGAAGCTCCGCCGCCCCCGGCGACCAATTGCTCATACTGTGCGAAAACGTCGATCAAGCCCGCAATATCTTCTATTACGACGTGCAGGGATTGATCGAGGATCGTATCGTCTTCGAGAGCCGAATCGTCGGCATGCTGTCCAAAGTGAAAAAGAAATAAGCGCTTGAGGCATCGAATAGCGGCTGCCGTTCAGAAACTCCGGATCGGATGATGGCTTCCGTCCGGATTCCGCGTCGACTGCCGCGGCTCGTATAGGCTGAACGGAGAGAGCGCAATCCGGCCCACCTTGACTAAACCCGCTTGGGCAACCCGCCAAACTTCACCTAACGAACGCTCCTCGGGAGCCGCGTATCCGCACGCCAGCGCCGGAAGGCGTCGGCATGATCAGGGCCGCTGTAGCGCTCTCGGAAACTCCGAAAACCCGCTCAACTGTCACGAGACCTAAACCGTTCAGTCACATTGATGGCACAAATGGCGTGTACGGTCTGTACTGGGCCGAATGGGCTCAACCCACCTTCACTAAACCAGAACAACAGGAGTGATAGATGCGTCCACGATTGATCATGATTGCCTGTGCGGCAATGACGGCAGTATTTCCCGGTCTCTTCGCCACCGCGTCGGCGTCCGATAATAGCCAAAGCGTGCAGTTGGGGCCTCGGCCGTTTTTCCTGGTTAACGATATGGAAGACGGCGAACTCAAAAACGAGCTTCGGAGATGTGCGAAAGGTCCCTTCAAAAAGACCGATTTCTCGATCGGTCACCGCGGCGCCGCTCTGCAATTTCCCGAACACACCAAGGAATCCTACGAAGCCGCGGCCCGCATGGGCGCCGGCATTCTGGAATGCGACGTGACCTTCACCAAGGATAAGGAATTGGTGTGTCGTCATGCGCAGAACGATCTTCACACGACTACGAATATCCTTGCCATCCCCGAGCTGGCCGCCAAGTGCACGAAGCCGTTCTCGCCGGCCACCTTCGATGCCAGCGGCAATCTCCTCACGCGCGCCACGGCGGAATGCCGCACCAGCGACATCACCCTGGCCGAGTTCAAAACCCTTCGCGGCAAGATGGATGCGTCAAACCCCCGCGCTAGAACCGTGGACGAATATCTCGGCGGCACGGCGAATTTCCGCACGGATCTCTACGCCGGCCCGACCAGCGGCACCCTGCTTACGCATAGGGAAAGCATCGAGCTTTTCAAGAAACTGGGCGTGAAGATGACTCCCGAACTGAAGAGCCCTAGCGTGGCCATGCCTTTCGACGGCTTTTCCCAGGAGGATTTCGCCCAGAAAATGATCGACGAGTATAAGGAAGCGCGCGTTTCCCCGAAAAAGGTCTTCCCTCAGTCTTTCAGCATCGACGACGTGCTCTATTGGGTCCGCTACGAACCCGCCTTCGGCAAGCAGGCCGTGTATCTGGACGATGCCGAAACGGTCGCCGATCTGCCCGATGCTGCCACCTTGGCAAGCTATAAGACCATGGGCATCAATATCGTGGCGCCGCCGACGTTTGCTTTGTTGGACCTGGACGCCGGCGGCAACATCGTGCCCTCGGAATACGCCAGGAACGCCAAGGCCGCGGACCTGGATATCATCACCTGGACACTGGAGCGCTCCGGAATTCTCGCCGACGGTAATAATGGGTTCTATTTTCAGACCATCGATTCCGCCATCAAACGCGAGGGCGACGTAATGAAAGTGCTCGACGTGCTGGCGAAGGATGTGGGTATTCGTGGCGTCTTCGCCGACTGGGCCGCGACGGTGACCTATTACGCCAACTGCAAGGGATTGTAAGGGGCGCTGTAAACCCGATCACCGAGCGAGCGGGAGCGAGAAATCGAAGCCTCCGGCGGGGTTTTGTTGCGTGAGGTCCCAAGCCTGCATAGTTCATGAAAGGAGGGTGGGCGGAATCGAAAAGCCCTTAAAATTCAACTGCTGACATTGAATTTTTGAGGAGATTCCGCCGTGATCCATGGTACCGGACAACGTGAACTGTTCGCGCACGTGGCGCGCCGCCGGATCGGCTCATCCCGGACTTCGACGCCGCCGATGATCTCGCGGCTCCCTGGCGCCAAGCAGCACAAACCCACTTTGCCGCCACCGAGGACAAACAACGGGTGTCGGCTAGCTCTTGTTGGAAGCCCTGCGCCGGAGGGGGCTCGCCGGCGCCGAACTGGCTCGCGCGCAGTGTTCGAGCCCGAGGGTGAAGTTCCTCAAGAGTTGTCGCGGACTTTTAGCGACGCTGCGTCATGAGGATGATAATTGCAGCACTGGCCTCGGCCGTTCCGGCTGGCGGTCGGCTCGAGGAACCGGACCGGGATAAGCGCCGGCCCGGTTGTGACGTTCGGCCGCGCCGTCTGCTTCCGCAGTCAGCGAAGCAGATTTGCACCGAATCCTCGCCCATTCACCAAATGGGCTTGCCATGCGAGGCTCACGCAGCCAATTTGCTGGAACGGCGAGAGATGACGCTCATGCCGGCCAAGGCACTAGCGAGCAGCCAGAAGGCCGCTGGAACCGGTACCGCCGTCAGCGTGAGCGATCCATCCGCCTGGTAGAGAATGCTCGTCGATGTAACCGGTATGCCGCCGACGGAAGAGATGGCGGGAGGTGCGGTGGGGTTTCTGACGAACAGGGAGAACAACGACTGGCCGCCGCCGATGGTATCGGGATCGTATACCGCCGAATCATAGAAACTGGTGTTTCCGACGAAGGTAAATTCGCTCGAGGTTACGCCAAGACCGGAAGGAAACTGGGTGCTTACCGTGACGACCCCGGTTCCGCCCGTCACCGATCCCTTAAGAATATTGGTGCCGTCCGTGATGCCCGTGTCACCGGTTACGTCGCGATTGACGGCGCTGTCGAAAAACAGGTCCAGCGAGCCACTCAACACCTGGAAGTTGATGGTCCACAGCCCGTTGCCCAGATTCTGCGCGTTCGTGACTTGTGTTTGGAAAGCCGACTGGGTGGTCAACTCGTAAGAGACGTTCAGTTTGGGGTTGCTCACCGTGGAGGTGCCCAACTGATGGTTGGTGACGTAAGACTGGTACACGCCTGAATAGATGTCTCCCACCGTAATTTGGGAGGGATTGGCGATCGTGTCCGGTACGAGCAATGCCAGACCGCCGTCGCCCGCCGCGAAGTCGTAAGTATCGAAGGGACCGACCGCTTCGCCGGCCGAACCGCCCACGACGGTGTAGTCCGCGGTACCCACCCAGTTCGGCAAGGTTGCCGCACCGGCAGTACTTGAGAATCCGACGCCCGTCAAAGCGAGCGCCGAAATGATCTTACTTGGTTTCATCCGAATTACCTTTTCACTGTGTTGACGTTGAACTCACAGTGATGTCCGTGATTCTGCCCACAGGTGGTGAGCGGTGCCACGGTCCTCCCCATCACTCGGGAGGCGGCCCGGCGATCTCGACAAACGCGAGACCCGTGGCTTTCCGGCCCCGCCTCACGGCGGGTGTGGCTCTTCGGCAAACACGTTCAGCTGGTCCTACAGCTTGACGTGACCGGTAACCGACCTAAGCCTCCTTGCTCATTTTTTCGAAATACCCGGTCAAATTAAGCCGAGACTGTTACACGTCAGTTAATGATTGGTTAAATCTATGTAATCAATTTATGACAAATGACTCGTCGGAGACCGATTAGGTGGATTCTGTCCAGTCTCCCTCTCCATGAGCCAGTGAGCCAGGCTCAAAAAAGTGGACACCATCAATCGCGTAAATCCGGTGATTGGTGGTGGAACGAGATGGCGAAATTACCGAGACAGCCGTTCAAGGCCGAGCTTCGTGCGCAGGTGATGAGATGAGCCAGCGAGGGGAAACCATTCGTGCTGGAAGCGGCGCGGCGGCAGCGGATGGCGATAGACCGAAGGCACTCTGCCGATACGCCAGGTCGAATCGGCGGATCAGGTCCCGCTTGGTCCCCGGCCTTGGTTCGGAGCCTGATCACGTTTCCGCCAGCCGTACCGGCCCACGTCCACACGAAGAGCCGAGCGAATTGGGACGGGTTAGCTTTGGCAACGGCTGGGATCAAAGCCTATCTTCGTAGACTTAGAGCGTTTTCATCTCGCTCGTACGGCAAAACAGGCTTGGCGGAAGTCGTTGGCGCCTTCGGCTCGGGTGAATGGATTCAAGCATTCGTAGGTCGGCAATCCTTTGCCGACAAACCCGTTGGCCCAACGGCTATCTTCGTAGACTGAGTGCGCCGATCGTACAACTTTTTCGGCATGCACTCCGCACCACCAGCCCCGAGATCCCGCTGGCGAACAGCCAAAAGGCGGCCGGTACGGGAACCGCGCTGGACTGAATGCTCAAGGACAGACCGGCATTGGCGGCGAGCGGCCCCGAGAGGCTGAAGAACAATCCTTGATTGGGTTCGGACGGATTGCCCAACACGCCCAGATCAATATTTCCGGCGTACAACGCCTGGAAATTGAGCGTCGCCAGCGTCAGCGTTTGGTTGGCCGGAGTGTTGGCAATGCCGGGGAAGGCCGATCCCGCCAAATCCAGTTTGACCAGGCCGCTGTCATCGCTGAAGGACGGCGAATACGTGACGCCGGTGAACTGAGCGGCGGTACCGTTCAGCACCGTGTCGAATCCGAACGCCAGCAATTCATCGGAAGCGTCCAACCCATCGAAGGGCTGAGTCAACGTTAAATCGATACTGAAGCTGTCGCCAACCAGCACGGGGGCATTCCCGACCAAATTGAGCGACACCACGGCCGAGTGGGAAGGGGCCACGGCCAATAGCCCCAGAATGGCAATTGCGAGGCGGGCTTTAAAAATCAACATCGTTTATCTCCAGTTAGGGGTAAAGGGCCGCCTCGTTGCAACGGGGCGGCCGATCGCTGTTTAAAGGCCTGCCTTGACACGATAGGCAGCGTAGTGGCCATACCAGCGCTGGTAGTCGGCATAGGTCACGCAGCCGACGCCGTCGTAGTTAGCCTCCGCCAAGTAGCCGGATTGGCCCGAACACTTGCCCAAGGCGGAGCGGAAGCGGTTCTGGTCCGCTACGTCGACGTCGCCGTCCTTGTCGAGATCGCCCGGCACCAGCACTTCCACCACGACCGGATCGTGGTCCGACGAACGATGCGGATCGGCACTGTAGAAGCTGGTGACCTGATCCGGCGTCTTGAAGTCGGTGTTGTAGTCGAGCGCGATTGGCTCGTCCGCGTTGATGTGCCATTCCGCGACGCCCTTGACCTGATAAGTGAGCGTCAAACTGGACAGGGCATGATCCAGATAGCCTGCTTCGCCGTCGAACACGTACGAATACGCGTCCTCGCCAAGGAAAGCCGCGACCTGATTGGTAAAGCCGTTCTGTTCCAGGGTCCGGATGGGATCTTCCTTGGCGTAGGCATTCAGATCGCCGATGACCAGGGCATCGGTGTTGCCGCTCCCGGTGGGATCCGCCGCCAGCCAGTCGGCCAGGGCCTGGGCAGCCCCGGTCCGGGTCAGGTTGCAGTTTCCCTGCTCGTCGCCCACGTCCGGGTCTCCCACGTCGGTGCAAGCCGAGCCTTTGGACTTCAAGTGATTCACGACCACCGTCAGCTTCTTGTTGGACAGCTTGTCCAGGAAGGTCTGGGCCAGCGCGGGCCGATTCTTGGTGTCGATGAAATCGGGATCGACCGAGGAGTCCAGAATCGCGAACGACCCGACCGGGCTCACTTTCGCCGGCTTGTAGATCAGCGCCACGCGGATCTCGTCGGTGCCGACGATACCGGTGTCGATGAAGGCGTACTGAGAGGACCCGGCATAGACGTTGAGGCTGTCCACCAGATCCCGGATCGCCGGATAAGCATCGTCGTCGTTCTCGATTTCCATGAGGCCGATCACGTCGGCGTTCAGGCCGTGGATGGCGGGGACGATCTTGTCCTTCTGGCGGGTGAACTCGGCCGGGTTCTCGGCGCCGCGGGCCGTCGGGAATCCGCCGCCGAAGCCGTCGCCGTTGAAGTAGTTCAGCACGTTGAAACTGGCAATGCGGAGCGATCCGATGCCGGGCAACGCGGGCGGAACCGCGGGGCGCGGATTGTCCGCCACGAACAGGGGTTCCGCCGTGGGCAACAGGCGGAAAGCACCGAAGGCGTAGCTCATCACCCCGGTCGCGCCGGTCAGCGTGTCGCCGCTCCGTAGCGTGTTGCCGGCGCTCAAGCCGGGAGCCGGGAAAATCACCGGGTCGGGATTCTGGGCGTTGGAGCCGTCATCCACGAACAACCGATTCAGGTCGTTGGCCGCCGCCACCGCATTCGCCGCCGCGCCAGGCAAAGCGACGTGCGTCGGATTCCGAAGGCGACCGTCCGAGGACACCACGATCTGGCCGAAGCGGCCCAGCTGGAAGTTTTCGGTGACGGTCAAGCTCTGGGGCAAGTTGATCAGCATGCCTTCGTAGCGCTCCCGGTCGGTGGCCGATCCGTCGAAGGGCAGGGTTACGGGCGTCGCCGCCGGCAGCGGGTTTCCGCTGGCGAGTACGGTTACCGAGGAGGCGTTCAGCGTCGTCAGGCCGTTGGTTTCGGTCACGGTTCCGGTCACCCGCACCCAATCGCCCGGATCGACGGCGATAGTGGAGTTGACGAACAAGCCTTCGGACGAAGCGGGATCGGCATCGTAATCCGCCGGCTCCTCCTGAACGAAGAAGCCGCTCAACTCGGTCGCGCCCTGGAAGTCGCCCACAACAACGGCCTCCACCGTCACGGCCGCACCTACGACGGGACTGGACAGGCCGGTGCCCTGCACCGTACTGATCAGGCTGACGGAGGATGGCGGGGGCGGAGCGGAAGCGAAAGACTGCCCGGCATTGAGCGCACCGAAGGTGTTACCGGAAGAAGCTACCCAAGTGAAGTCCTCGTAGAAAATGCCGTTTCCGGTAAGCTGCAAGGATCCGCCGACCGGTGTGGAACTGCTTTCGCTGACGCCGATATCGGTGCTGGTGAGGCCGTTGGCAAGCCCGTTGGTGGCGGTGAACATGCCCTCGTAACTCAGAAACTGAACGATTTGATTGGACGCATCCACCAGGGCGATGCCGTCCGGGGCGCCGTTCTGCAATCCGTCCTGGTTGTAAGCGATCGTGATCACGCCGTAGCCGGTACCGCCCAGGTCCGGAATCGTCCCGGAAAGGGTTTCGGACGTGGTCGCGGCGGGCGTGGCGTACGTGCCGCCGCCGTTGCCGTTGTAGCGGACGATTTTCCAGCCGCTCAGATTGGTGCCGGCCGGCCCCGCGATCTCGATGGCTTCGCCAGCGTCCGTCCCGGCGTTGTCGTAGTGGATTTCATTGATGAAAACCGGCGTCGCGGCGTACGCGGCAGGGCCCAGCGCCGCAAGCACCGCGCCGGTCAATACCTTGCGCATCATGTTGTTGTCCTTTTGGAATTTTGTTTCGGAGAAATCGATCACGGGGGCTTTCAACGGAAAATCTGCCGGTCCCGTAGAGCGAAGACACGGTAACGGCCGTTTGTGACCGCCGTTTGAAGGTCACGTGACAGTTTCCGAAACGGAAGCCCGTTCGGAGATTGGTTCAGGACAGGCCTGTCGAAGGACTTAATCAGAGATTCCTTATGGAATAATCCGTTTCGTCACGAGGCGACCAAGCCAGAGCATCGCGCCCATGACCACCATGCCCCATTGGGGTAGCGTGGGAATATCGCCGTCGTTGCCGGATTCAGGCGGGAAAGCGTCATTGACCGTGGTCGACGCGCCGGCGCTGTTGTTTGCGGAATTCGGATCGGCTGTCGGACTGCTCAGGCTGACGGAATTGACCAGGCTGCCGGCGGCGACGGGCTGAACGTTGATGAAAGCGGTGCCGGCTCCGCCATTCGTCAATGGACCCAGATCGCAGCTTACGACCCCAGTGCTGTGCGTACAGTTGGCCGAGGCGGATAGAAAAACCGCACCCGAGGGAAGCGCGTCAGTCACCGTGACGCCTTGAGCATCCGCGGGACCCGAGTTGATGACGGTGATCTGATAAGCGAGCTGATTACCCACAGCGACCGGGTCGGGACTATCGTTCACGGTGACCGCAAGATCGGCGGCGGCAGTCACCGTGGTGTCGGCCGAGGCCGCATCATTGGCCGGATTCCCGTCCGGCGTGGCGGAAGCGGCTTGGATAGTATTCTGAATGGAACCCGCGGCATCGGCCCGCACGCTGATCGTTGCGTTGGCGGAACCGCCGGACGGGATGTCGCCGAGGTTGCAGGTGACCGTACCTGCCAGGTGGGAACAGCCGGGAGACGCCGAGAGGAAACTCGCGCCGGCCGGAAGTGTGTCGGTCAGGCTCGTTCCGGCCGCCACAGCGGGACCTTGGTTGGTCACGGTGGCGGAATAAACCAGTTCGCCCCCTTGAAGAACGGGATCCGGATTGTCGGACAAGATGACCGAGAGATCCGCGGCGTTCTCGATGAAATTCCAGTGGAGGACGATGGTGCCATAGGCGCCGTTTTTGCCGTCCACGGCGATCTGGTAGGTCGTTCCGGGCTGCACGGCCAAACCGACCTGGCTCTGAGGCCCGCCGCTGTCGTCGCTGGAAGCTTTTGCCGCCAAGCCGTTGACCGCCGTTCCGGTGTAGACGGCCAGCAGGGTATCGACGGCGCTGCCCGAGGTATCCAGCGCCAGTTGGCCCGAGCCGGGCGAGGTCCATGTCCACCAGACGGATTTTCCGCCGGCGTTCCCGGCGTGATTGGGCTCCCCGGCCTCCTTGCTCGCGAACTCGTTCGAGCCGTTGGTTTGCCCCGAAGCGCCGCTCAGCGCGATGCGGTTCGCGAAGCGGTCGTTGGCGGGGGCCGGAAAAAGGCCCGTGAAGTCTATGCGTGGCTTGGTGATGGGAGCCGCAGGCCGGGTGTCGGTGACCGCGATGCCGTTCCCGGTCAGGCGGGCGACGGTCTGATCCAGCGTCTCCGAAGGGAATGCCGCACGCAGCACGGCCACCGCGCCCGCAGCATGAGGCGTGGCCTGCGATGTTCCGCCGGCGATCCAGCCGGCGGCGCTGATCATTGCGCCCGGCGCCAGCAAGGTCAGAAAAGACGCCGTATTGGAGAAGCAGGTCACCTTGTCCGCTTCGGTAGTCGCGTCGGTGCAGACGGACCAGGCTTTTTGGCCCTGGTTCGCGTCGTACACCGCGCCCACCGAGACCGCCTCGGGCGTGCACGCCGGCATGGGCAGCCCGTCCAGGTATGCCTCGTTGCCGGCGGCCGCCACGGTGAGAATGCCGGCGCCCCGGGCATTGGCGATGGGCGTCCGGAACGGATTGCCGTTCGCTCCGGAGAGCTGGCTGCACGGACTGGTGAACTTCGTGTCGGCGCCCAGGCTCATGTTGATGGCGACGATATTGTAGGCCGACCGGTTCGCGATGGCCCAGTCGATTCCAGCGATGACGTCGCTGCCGAAGGCGGTCGAGCCGGTGAACACGTCCAGGGCCGCAATTTTCGCTCCGGGCGCAACGCCCAGCGCGATCCCCGCCACGTTGCTGCCGTGGCCGTTGTCGTCTCGGTTATTATCGTCGGCCGCGATATCCACTGCCGCCACCACCTTGCAGCCTGAAGGAGCGCCCGGTGCCGTGCAGGAGCCGAAAGCGGAATGGGTGTAATCGACGCCCGTATCGAGCACGGCGACGGTGGTATTCGCACCGTTTCGACCGGAGCCCATGGGTATCGATTGATGGATCAGGGGCAGACTCTCGTTCAGCTTGTGGTGGAGTACGAGGTCGGGATAGACCGCTTTGACTTCGGGACGCGACAACAATGCTCGCAAGGCCCCCGCCGTCCGAAACCGCAGGAATGCCATGGGCAGATGCTCATAATCCCGCAGCAACTCGCGCTCCGCAGCGCCGGGCGCCGCCAAGGCCCGTTGCTTCAGAGTACGGTAACGGCCCGATTTGAAGGCCAGGATAGACGCGTCGTCGTAGCCTAGCCCCTTTTGGGCGCGAAGATCGGCTGCTTCCTTCTCGATGGCGGTATCGTCGAACAACACGATCAGATCCTGCGGCGCTCCCGCCTCCAGCCGAGCGAGGACATCGGGCGGGGCTTTCGACTCGCTGGCGGATTGCGACACCGGGAGTGCGGCAGCCCCCATGATCTGTTGCATGCTCAGCCAGGCGATCAATACGACAGCCCAATAGGTTCCGATGTTTCTCGGCGTCTGTGCTTGGTTAGGAAATCGAGATTTCATGCCCACGTCCGTTTTGGTTTACACGCAGTGCCAAAACCTTAACGTCCTAAGGTAAAAACTTGATGAAACGCTCCCTCACCCGTAGGCGAAACCGTAATATCGTTTGGCTTGCGACCAGCGTCAGCATTCCGATGGCGAGGGACAGGGCCGATCTCCCGCCGCCGTTCATGAAGTGCATCCAGGCGACTATGGGCGAGTGCGGCAACTCGTTGGGGGCCAACTGAAACAGCAGCAGATCCCAGGCGCTTCCCGCCAGTATCAACGGAATATCCAGCGCCTCGATCGCCGCCCATCCGGGCAGCGCCAGGATGGGGACGGCGAGCCTACCGACTGGCGAGAATCCCGGCCATGCCAGCCACAAGGGAATCATGAGCAGGGGATGAAGTACGGCGTGCCCGGCCAACGTCGAGCAAACGATTTCGGTTCCCCTGGGAACTTCCCGGTCCCCCAGGTAGAAGACATGGATCGCCGTGAGTTTGGCCCGGACCACCGTATCGCCCTGAACGATCGCCAGGGTCAAATCTTCGACTTCGAATTCGGGCAGCGCCCAGCTCAGCACCCACCGATACTCCGGAAACCAGAACCGGGTGTAATCGTCGCCCAGATAAACCGACAGAGCCAGCAAGACCGTGTAAGCGACAACCAAGGTCCCGCCGGTCTTAAGCATGCAGAGTCGATCCATTGGCAGCCTTTTTACAGGCTACGGCCCAGGCCAGGAAAAACAGGCTCGTCAGCAGAATCAACACCACCGGCAGCATGTAACCGTGGAGCAGGCTGAACAGGGACTTGTCGTAGCGAAAGGCGTAGAACAGCGTCACGATGCGCGCCTGATTAAGACCATGGACGAACACAACGCCCAGGACGGCGCCACTCAGCTTGTGCCGCCAGGAGGTGCGATGGATCAGAATCGCGGCCAGCAGCAGGAAAAACGTTTCGATACCTTCGCAACCGTTAAGCACGTTGAGCCGAGCATGGGGCGACACCAGGCTGTGGCCCACTGCCCTTACGTTTTCGCCGGGGGTAATGAGGTTGATCAGTGCCACGCTCGGCCGGACCGTCAGCATGTCGATGAGCAGGCGCTCTACGGCCGTTCCGCGCCCAAGGCCGTAAAGCCATTGAAGCCCGGCGAAGATCAACAGGAAAGCAACAATGGATTTGAGTTCTCTAAGCGCCATGTCGGCTGTTCTTTAGCGATCTGTACCGAGTCTGATTCGATGTTTCGGATGGTGTCGGCTAGAGCGTTTTCATCCCGCTCGTACGACAAAACGTGCTTGGCGGACGTCGTTGGCGCCTTCGGCTCGGGTGAATGGATTCAAGCATTCGTAGGTCGGCAAGCCTTTGCCGACGAATCCGTTGGCCCAACTGCACCGTCGGGAAGGGCGGCTTCGGCGCTCCGTTGGCAAGCCGGAGATCGCAGATAGCGTCGGATCGCGGCAAAAACCCAACGCCCGACAAGGCGAATCGCTGGGTTTTAGGCCGGGACTGCCGGATGCCCCCGGCGCGTCGGTGCTAATCCCTATCGCTGAGGCGCAAATCGGGCCTTAATGCTGACGGCGGCCGCGAAAGTCCAAAGGGTGATCCAGCTTGATTTTGATGAACTCGTTATTGTCCGAATTCGAATCCCGTCCTCCGGTGCCAGGATAGTTGTTGTCGTTCATCACCAGGAGGGTGGTTGGGTTCAGGATCAACACGTCCTCGATGGTCACGAACGGAAAGGTGAAGGTGGTGCTGCCGTCGCCGTTCAAGTCGTGCGGATCGGGGATGTTCATCAGATCCACCAGTTCTGTCTTCTTTACCAAACCGCCGTTGGCGACGCTTGCCATGTCAGCCAGGTAGAGCTTCTTGAACGGCGTGCCGTTGGTCGCGGTGCCGCCGTTACGCTCGATGACGATGAACTGATGATCGTTGATCGCGGTCATGTCGCCGATGTTGGTCCCTTCCGCTTCGAGCTGATACAGCCAATTGTTCCCCGTGTAGCTTTCCGTATCGATGTCGAATTCGTTGATTCGCAGCGTCTTAACCGGATCGCCCGTCACGGTGCCTTCCAGCAGCGTGTAGAGCTTGTCGCCGGCCGGATTGATCGCCATGCCCTCGAAGCCACGGGAGGTGCCGAGGTTAGGAATACCTGCCCCGAGATAAGGGTTCTGGGGCGACATGACGTCTGGACCGGTGGCCGAGGAGCCAGGCGGAAGGATGTTGGGGGTGGCGATCTCGCTGCGTAGAACCTTGCCCTTGTGGTCGGTTTTCACCAGGAACGGGCCGAATTCTTCTCCGAACCACAAATTGCCGTTCTTGTCCTTACGTACCGCTTCGATGTCGAGATCCGAGCCGGTCAACAGTCGATTTGCTTGAATGCTCGAGTCAACGGGGATGTCGTTCGCGCCATTGGGGTAGTTCGCCATGCCGGCGACGATGTCAAACCCAATCTTGTGGTCCGGGTCGTTCAAACTGATAAAGCTCTTGCTGGTGAAGGCCCTCAGCTTCTTGCCGGTTTCGAACTCGGCCGGGCTTACCTTGCCGCTGCCAACCACAGATCGACCGTTCCACGTCTTGAAGTCGGGCCGCATGGCGTAAAGGCGCAGCAGGGTGTCGGCGGAATTGGTCTTGGCACCGAAACCGTTGTCCGTCATCACGTAGAAGGAACTGCCGGTCGGGCCCCTCAGAACGGCCGAAAAACCCTGGACCGGCTGCCTGTCGACCAACGGCAGGCTGTTGCCACCAGCTCCTGCACCGGCGAATTGTCCGGAAGTCGGGCCGACGGCAAACGTGTTGGCCGGCAGCATTGCAAAACCGGTGAGTTCCGTTGCCTGAACGCCGGTGGCCACGACTGCGGCGGTCAGGGCGGAGGCTTGGGCGAAAGGCATGACAATTTTCCAGGCATTTGTTTTCACGGGATTTGTTCTCCTGAAGTCGTTGAGTGAAGTCGCACCGCGTGCCGCGCACCCGATTCGCTCGAGGAGCTGACAGGCGGCGGCACACGAAACCACCAACCTTAGGGGCGGAGTGTTACTGCTCGGTGACGCTGCCAGAGAACATGCACGGAGGCACACCGTACGACCTCGCGAGCCATCGCCAACTGCGCCTCGGTTCGGATGAATTGATTCAAGCATTCGTAGGTCGGCAATCCTTTCCCAATCGCAAACGGTCGCTTTAGTCGCGACCCTTCCGACGAAGACGCTCGGCCGGGACGTGGCGTCGGGAAGGGGGGCTTCGGCGCTCCCCGGATGACCGTTTGCGATTGGAAGGGTGGCTCCGGCGCTCCCGGAGACACCGTTTGCGATTGGAAGGGTGGCTCCGGCGCTCCCGGAGACACCGTTTGCGATTGGGAAGGGATTCCCGACCTACTCGCGAGTGCCCGTACAGTCGGTATGAAAATGCTCTAAGGTGGATTAAGGTGGAAAACGCGGAAACCAAAGTTTCCAATAAGGAGACGGGGGTGTTGAATGCAAAAGATCCCGAGGACGCTGTTTGCCCTTCACACCGGCTTAAGGGATCAGGAGATTTACGGGCTGCGCTGGGACTGGGAGCATGACGTCAAGGGGTTGCACACCACGGTATTCGTCATCCCCGAAACGGAAACCAAACATGGCCGCGAACGGATTGTGCCGCTCAATACGGTGGCGCGCTCGATCGTCGCCTCAGGGCGGGGCAACGGCTCGGAGCGGGTGTTCGATCTCGACGGCCAAAAGGTGTCGAGGATGAACGACAAGGCCTGGCGGAAAGCGCGGGAAGCGGCGGGCCTTCAGCCGGTGCCGGTCCATGATCTTCGGCATACCTTCGGGATGCCTTTGCGTGCCGCGGGGGGCAGCTTGGAAGACCGGCAGGACTCGCTCAGTCATCATGTCGGGCGGATCACCACGCATTACAGCCGTGTGGAAATCGCGCGGTTGATCGAGTGCGTGGAACTGCTGTGCGGCGAGGAGAAGAGGCCTGAGGTCACGCTCGTGAAAAGAGCGTGATTCCGGCAAAATTACGGCAGCCGATTCAGAGCTGCCATAAGTCTTTGATTTTGAGAGCTACGGACGGACTTGAACCGCCGAAACCCGCATTATGAAAGCGTTGCGATGCGACGCAAAGCAATCTAAAGCCACGCAAAACAAGCGCTTAAGAGCCTATCCCAGTAGGCCGTTCGCCCTGAGCCCTTCGACTCCGCTCAGGACAGGCCGGTCGAAGGGTTTCTTGAGCCTACTGGGATAGCCTCTAAGAAGGGTTGGGGTAGCTTTAAAGGAGCATTAAGCGGCTATGGCGTTGACGTTTTGTTGACAACTCGAATTGTGGAGACTTTGGTTAGCCGATCATCGTTTGTCCACAATTCGTCGCATTTATGTAGTTCGGCGGTCGCCAGATGCAGGGCGTCCGGCGTTTTCAGATTGAAGGACGTTCTGAGCCTTGCGGCATTCAAGAACACGGATTCAGGCATTGGAAGCGTGATTGCCGAGTCGAAAAACGTCTCAAAGTCTGAAACGAGAGACGGATCGTTCCGTTTAAAAGCGCCAGTTAAGCATTCCAGCTTCACTAAAGGCGAGATGCAAAAATCCGCTTCGGTCGATCGGAAAACATCGTGAAGGGACTGGTAAAACTCGGGATGTTTCTCGATCAGGTAAATGACGATACAGCTATCGAGGTAAACGAGCACGGCTAATCCCAAGCATCGCGTTCCTCTTGAATGGTTTCCTCGATTTCTCGGGCCGATCTCGGCTTCCTGGGAGAACGGTTAAGATCGTTCAGGAAGTTCAGGAGCTTTCGGCGTCTCGTATCGGTCGTGCCCAGTTTTTTTTCGATCTGTTGGACGTATTCCACGATGGCTTCCTCGGCGCAAGCTTCCTTGGTCTTCCCGGCCTTCTTGGCCAGCTCGTCCAATCGGGTTTCAAGATTGTTCGGAAGGTTCACGGTAATCATTTCAACGCCTCTGCCCTGTTTTCTTAAACTCCGCCCCTAGGCCTCTTCGATCTCAACTGCATGCCACAAATTCATTCCATCTTGGCTTGACGTCCGTATTATCTAAAACTGGTTTATACCACTTTTCCACGGATTGTTGACTGTAATGGGTGGTCGTCGGCCAGCATGAAGCGTAGTAAGAAACGAACATTCTGACCACAGGCACAAGTCAAACAACGAAAGCCTGACTCCTTCCCATTCTCCTTCCCATTCTCGGATATATCCCTCTTAAACTGTGATTCGAATATTTCGAATGTTGCGAATATTTCGAATAGATGTCATCATGACACTGAGCACTGAGCACTGAGCACTGAGCACTGAGCACTGAGCACTGAGCACTGAGCACTGAGCACTGAGCACTGAGCACTGAGCACTGAGCACTGAGCACTGAGCACTGAGCACTGAGCACTGAGCACTGAGCACTGAGCACTGAGCACTGAGCACTGAGCACTGAGCACTGAGCACTGAATACTGAAGCTGATTAATGAAACTGCCATGAACGCGAACGTAAAACCGGAACTTCCAACCGAGTCCGAAGTAACGCTTGCCAAGGAAAGTAGCCGGCAATTGTCCTTGTACTTAAAGACCAAAGAAGAAGCGCAAGCCATACGAGTGATTGATCAAAAAGGGGAGCATGAAGCGGTAAAAATTCCCACCGCTGCTTTCCGGCTCCTGATTGACATTCTCTCCGAAATGGCGCAAGGCAATGCCGTCAGCTTAATTCCGGTACATGCCGAACTGACGACTCAAGAAGCGGCCGACATCCTCAATGTCTCCCGCCCTTACCTCATAAAACTCCTGGATGAGGGAACGATCCCTTATCACAAAGTTGGAAAACACCGCCGAGTGCGGTATCAGGATGTCGTCAATTACAAAACACGCATCGACCAGGAACGGCGGAAGACATTAGAAGAACTGGCGGCCCAGGCACAAGAACTCAACATGGGCTATCCTGATTAGCGACGAAGTTCAGTACAGGCTCACATAGTGAGCCGCTAGGGTCCTTAGACTATGGGCATCTATCACAAGCGGGGTGTCCCATGCCTATGAACCGGGTGCAATTTCAAAAGGGTTTGTCGTTGGCCGAGTTTCTGACGCAATACGGCAGTGAAGCGCAGTGCGAAGCGGCACTGGAGGCCCTGCGCTGGCCGGACGGTTTCCGCTGTCCGGTCTGCGGCGGCGCGCGCCACACGGTGTTCGAACGGACCGGGCGGAAATACTGGCAATGCGGACACTGCCGGAGCCAAACGACGCTGATCGCCGGGACGATCTTCCAAGCGACCAAGCTGCCGCTGACCACCTGGTTTCTGGCCATGTATCTCCTGACCCAGGCCAAGAACAATGTCTCGGCACTGGAACTGATGCGCCATCTCGGGGTGTGTTATCGCACGGCATGGCTGGTGAAGCACAAGTTGATCCAGGTGATGGCGGAACGGGAAACGGATCGGCAGCTGGCCGGGCGGGTCGAGATCGACGATGCCTACCTGGGCGGTGAGCGGCCGGGGAAACCGGGGCGTGGCTCCGAAAACAAGTTGGCCTTTGTGATGGCGGTACAAACCACGGACGACGGGCGTCCGTTGTTCCTGCGCGTCGATCCCCTGCCGTTCACGCAGCAGGCTATCGCGGACTGGGCCAAACGCGCCTTGGCCCCGTCGACCTACGCACTCACCGATGGCCTGAGCGGGTTTCGGAGGCTGCACCAGGTCGTCGCTTGCCATCATCGCCTGATCCTGGGCTCTGGGCGGCAGTCGGCGCAACATCCGGAGTTCCATTGGGTAAATACGATGTTGAGCAACCTGAAGACAGCCATTTCCGGCACCTATCACGCGTTCAAATTCGAGAAATACGCCCAGCGGTACCTGGCCGAGTTCCAATACCGCTTCAATCGGCGTTTCAATCTCAAAACCCTGCTTCAACGGCTGGCGCGCGCCGCGGCGTTCGCTAAGCCTCGACCCGAGTGGCAAATTCGCTTGGCTGAAGTTCATCGCTAATCAGGTGGGCTATTGATGAATGAGCAACTTTGCTGTCGTATATGACGCCTGCGTGCTTTATCCCGCACCGCTCCGCGACTTCTTGATGTGGCTTGCGTTGACCGACCTATACCGGGCCAAATGGAGCGAAAAAATCCATCAAGAATGGATTCGAAACCTGATCGCCGAACGGCCGGATCTCACCATAGACCAGCTCAACCGAACCAAACAGCTCATGGACAGCAACGTCCGGGACGCCTTGGTAACGGGTTACGAATACCTGGTTCCTACCCTCGACCTTCCCGATCCCAATGACCGCCATGTTCTGGCGGTCGCGATCCGGAGCCAGTCCAGCCTGATTGTCACGTTCAACCTGAAAGACTTCCCGGCACGAGAGCTCGCCAAGTACGACATTGAAGCGATTCACCCCGATGACTTCATCTTGGATCTATTCGATCTCGATGCCTCTAAGGTTTTGGAAGCCGCCGCAAGCCACCGGCGGAGCTTAAAACACCCGGCAAAAACGGTTGAAGACTACCTCGATACCCTACTGAGACAAGGCATTCCGGAAACCGTCAGCACCCTTAAAAGCATGTCCTTCGCTCTTTAATCGAAAGTTCGAATTCGAATGTGAAGAAGCGATCCGGATCTGGGACATCGAACATGCGCGAAGCGTCAATGAGCGGCTGTTGGACGAAATGAATCGCGGCCGGAAGCGAACGCTCTGAGCAGGGGGCGAAAGTCAAATAACCAAAGCCTGACACCCTGACCCGCTAATAACCAAAGCCTGACACCCTGACCCGCTCTGACACCCTGACCCGCTGCCGTATCACGCCGTCATGCTCGTGTAGGTCGGCATCCTGCGAGTGATCGAGTTCTTCGGCGCAATGGTCTTCGTCACGGTATTCTTGATGCTCGGCTGGCTGTTGATCCAAATGGTCCGCGATTACCTGGCCAGCACATAAACTGAAACCGACACTTGCCACCAGTATTTCACGCCAAAATGTCGCCCAATGCCCCTCTTCACACGCGGACGAGTCTACCCTTGAATTAGAGTGGTCCCCGTGGAATGATTACCTATGAACCACGTTGAACCATTCCGATAGGGGAGGGTGAATTATGACGACCGAAGCCTTTACTGTGCGCACTGACGGCGAGACCGTTAAACGCCTTGACCAACTCGCAGCACAGCTCGACCGCTCGCGCAATTACCTGGTGAACCAGGCGATCCAGGAATATCTGGAGCTGCATGCTTGGCAGATCCAAAAGATTGAGGCCGGCATTGCCGCCGCCGATCGCGGCGATGTGATCCCGCATGAGGAGGTGATGTCCGAAATGGACGCCTTGATTGAAGAAAAAATCAGAGCGTTCGAAGACCGTTCGTGAAAATCGTCTGGACCGGCCCCGCCCGCCAAGACTTGCGGGACATTTACCTTTATATCGCCCAAGATAACCCCTACGCAGCGCGTAAGCTTCAGAATGAAATCCGGCAACGCGTTGCGCTTCTGCAAGATAATCCCGGACTCGGCCGACGGGGCCGAGTCACTGGGACGCGGGAACTTGTCATGGGAGATTCCCCTTACATTCTGCCTTACCGTGTGCGTCAGGACTGCATCGAAATTCTGGCTGTTTATCACGGCGCCCGGAAATGGCCGGAGGAGTTTCCAGAATAAACCCAATGAAGCCGAGGCATGGCGCTATGTAAAAACTTGCCAGAAGAATATAGGAGGGCTTCCAACGGAATTGGAATTAGCTATAAAGAAATAAGCGTAACCAGGATCTTCAGTAAGTCTCCTCAGTAGGGGGCCTACCAATCCAAGAAGAATAATTACAGGAACTGTAAATGAGTAATGGGGAAAAACTTAGCTCTGCCGCCTACCAACATTCTCAACAAAGCATCCAACGACCTGATGTCGGGGTCGAAGCACAATTCCCGAATAAGAAAGCACCGAAAACCTACCGCTACGATTCCAGCCTCGCTCCGGAGCTCTGCTGGGATGAGAACGCCGAGCGCCCTTTTGCCGAGTGGCTGCTCAACCTCGTGGCCGAAGCGGCAGAAAAGGGGGAAAGCGATGTCTTTGCGCAGCCGCAGTTGTGGGAGGGAACACAGGAGAAATTCTCGTCGCTATCGCAATGTGCGGCCCGGCTCAAGAGCCTCACCAAGCCCTTTCTGAACTGGGCAGGAAAGGCCGAACGGCAACAGATTTCAGTGCCGTGCCCCTATTCGTGCATGAGCGGCATTCTACCCAAGCCATTTTGGAAACCCTTAAAAGCCATAAGGCCAGTGGGACCAACCTGGACCTGTTCGGGGATGCCAAACTGGACTTCTGTACGGCGTTAGTGACGCGCGCCGCCAATTCTTCTACCGCTTTATCGTTCATAGCTCTCTCGTCAAGTGATGGCTAACTCTACTGATAGTCAAAAATCGCGGAATTTAAAGTAAGAAAAAGCGGAAAGTTTTGCCAGTATTCGCTTACATAAGGCCGGAGAAAAAATTTAGTCTTGGCTGGCTAACCTGATCCCTCTTATCAGCGCTCTTCCGGCGATTATCCAGCCCCTTTTAGATTTCTTCTGGTCTCCTCGATCTCCGGACTGATGTGTCCGGCTTCCGGCTGCATGAGGCCGATCACGAGCCAATAAGCATACTGCGGCCAAAGGTTTCCTACGGCTTCTATCTCTGGTGCGCCAGCGCGTACGTGTTGCCGCTTGATGTTGCTCCATCGCATGCGATCTATGCCCGTTTTCCGTTCAAGTTCCGTTGGGGTGAACTCGGCATGATCTATAAGCGCTTTTAATCGTTCTTGCAGATCCATATAAGAAAGTTAAATGATGCCATTAAGGCAGTTGCCATAATGACAACATCTCAGAAATCAATACTACGCATTGCAGCCACAAAGCGACAGTTGAAGAGGAAGCGTATGGAAGACGAACGTCTGGGTCAAGTCACCCCCTCGGTGCCGCCCCTGCAAATCCCGATCGCCTACATCACGAGGCAACGCTATGCCGAGCTCTCCGGCGTCCCCATCGGCATCGTCGACGCCTGGGTGGACCGGGGCCATATCCCATCCGAGGTCATCGGCAAACACAGCTTGGTCAACGTCGCTTTGATGTGGGCGCAAGCCTTCCAGGCCGACAGCTTCTTGTAATCGATTCGGGGAGAGAACGCCATGACGAAACCCGCCAGCAAAAAAGCCGTCGGCCAAACCGTCACCGTCAAAGTTAGCGCCATCCGGGAACTCTGCGACTACGCCCTCGGGTTCTACGAACGCCAACGGCAAAGGGGCGGCGATCTCAAACTCGCCGCCTACCAGGACGCCATGGGCCACCTCCAGGCCCTGCAAAAACTCTTCATCGCCGACACCGCAATCGTCGCGCGGGTCAACGGCTCCATCGAGCGCTTGAACCACCTCTCCATCCGTTGGTCGATCATCCGGGGTCGTTCAATGCATTGGGCGAGGTCTATCGAAAGCGCAGCCTGAGGGTGTACGAGTTCGGACGTTATCTCCGACCGAGACAGCGGTATGGTCAAGTGTCATCGGTCTTTCGTCGAGAGATCGGAAATTGAACTTCCCGAAGGGCAGATGTCTCACGTTCTCCGCCATACCGTCGCCAGCCAACTCATGATGAATGGTGGTAACATCCTGGCGCTTAAGCGAATCCTCGGCCACGCCAATCTAACCATGACCATGCGCATCTTGCGCCGGATCTTCTGCGGGAAGCGTTCGAATTTGATCCTTTGACGGGGATGACACCGAAAATAAAAAGGCTTAGGCGAAACGCCTAAGCCTTTTTGAATTTGTGGTAGCTACGGGCGGACTTGAACCGCCGACACCCGCATTATGAATGCGGTGCTCTAACCAACTGAGCTACGTAGCCATAAATTAGAGTTGAAATAGTACTTTTTTCACGTCGCTTCTGTCAATATTCGCGATTGGCCATGTCACGGTATTTTGAATTTTTTGGCCGCGAAAAAAGCAAGTTGGCGTTTATACAGAATATTTCTTAAACAATCGGCAATGGAAGTTTTGACAGGCACATTTGCTCTTTGGAGTCTTTTCGGCAGCGCGTTTGTATCCGCTACTTTGGCGCCGGGCGGTTCGGAGGCGGTGCTTGCCTATCTTGTCAGCCAGACCGAGCTTTCGCCGGAAGTGTTGCTGTTGACGGCCACGTCCGGTAATACGTTAGGGGCTGTCACAACTTGGGTGTTGGGATTTTTCACTGCGATCAAGTATCCGGCCGAGCGCCTTGCAAAGTCGCGCCAGGAAAAGGCGGTAGCCTCGGTGCGAAGATGGGGTCTTCCGATCTTATTGTTTTCGTGGCTGCCCGTCGTCGGGGACGGATTCTGTTTCGCGGCCGGCTGGTTGCGTCTGCCGTTTTGGCGGTCGGTCCTGGCTATGGCGATAGGCAAGGCTTTGCGTTATGCCGCTGTCGTTTATGCATTTGTTTGAGTCATCGTTGCGCTTGCTTGTCCAGAGGATCGCCGACCGGCGCGGCGAAGGCATCGGAAACGATGGCCGGTACGTTACTGCCCGTTAGTGATTGCAGAAATGCGACAAGAGCCTTGATTTCCGTCGGATCGAGGTTCAAGGGCTTAATCAGCGGATCGAGATTTTCGTTGGGAACGCCGCCTCGATTGTAGAACTCGAGAACTTCCTCTAGCGTGGAAAGAGAGCCGTCGTGCATGTACGGCGCGGTCAACGCGATGTTGCGTAAGGCAGGCGTTCGGTATTTCCAACGGTCTTTAGGGTCTTGGGTGATTTCGTAAAAGCCGAGATCGTTTGGTTTGGGCTCGCTGACGGCGGCGAGGATGTCGGCGTCGATTTCGAGGGTAACTCCCGGTGCCGCTTGGATTTTCTGCTTTGGCTTATCGTTGGCCATGGCGGCACGGAAGCCGATGCCGGTATTGTGCATCTGCTGATCGGCGAACAAGGCGTGATCCTTGGCGATCGTGTGGCACTGGGAGCAACCGGCCTTGCCGGTGAACAGTTCGAACCCGAGACGCGCTTCGGCAGGCAGCACGTCTTTTTTCTTTCCGAAATACCAGCGGTCGAAAGGCGAATCGGCCGAGTTCAAGGTTCTTTCATAGCTAGCTAAAGCCATGCCTATGGTTTCCATCGAAGGGCCGCGCTTGAAGGCCTTTTCGAAAAGGCCGGCGTAATCGGGGAGGCCCTGAATTTTATCGACCACGTAACCGACCGAAGGAGCCCCCATTTCGTTGTTGGCCAACAGAGGCCCCCAGACTTGCTGTTCCAAGCGGCTCTCGCGTCCGTCATGGAACAGACGTTTAAGATAAGCCACGTTATAAATCGTCGGCGAGTTGCGGCGTACCGTGCGCCCTTCGATGCCGACGGCAGTCGCCTGCTCGTTGCTGCTGAAGCCTTGCTCCGGAATGTGGCACATGGCGCACGAGAAGGTGTTGTTCAAGGATAGACGACGATCGAAGAACAGTTTTCGGCCCAGTTCGACCTTGGCCGGGGTCATCGGATTGTCCCTCGGCGTTGGAACCGGGGGCAGGCCCAGGGGAGGGCGCTTGGCGTATTCGACCAGGTTGGTTCGCTGGCCGGAGCGCTCCGCGAGAGCGATGGACCGGGTGGCGAAATCGGCTGCCTCATAACCCGTCTTATTGTCGCCGCCGCCGAGAAAAGCGACACGGCCGGCGGGTGGTTGCTGCGTCGCGACCGTCGATTTTTCGGCCAGGAGTGTTTTTACATCGTTCACTAGCGTGTCGGGATGCAGAAAAGAGACTGTGTAGATATTGCGTATTTGCTTTTCCCGATCGATTAGGAAGACTCGGAGAACATGGGAGAATGTGCCGAGGAATTTCCCATCGGCGTCGTAATCTTTTTGGATGGATTGACCGTAGGCGGTCAGAATCGGCTGAATCTCTTGCTCCGAGCGGGTTGTCAGAAAGCGCCAGTCCGCATCTTTGGCGAAAGCTTTTCCGTAGTGAGCCATGACTTCCGGGGTGTCATGCTGGGGGTTGAAACTCAAGGTGATCAGACGCAAGTGCTTGAAGATTTCCGGCTCTTGTTCGAGACGGCGCTGAATCTTGTGAAAGACGGCGGTCGCGAGAGGACAGCCGTTGACATCGCTACAAGTGGAATAGATGAAGCTTAGAAGGACCAGTTTGTCGCCGTACAAGCCATGCAAATCCAGCTCGTTCCCGGTACTGTCCAAGACCTGTCCATTGGACGCTTCACCCAGCGCGGGCAAGACATAGGTGCCGGGCGCGGGTAATTCGAAGGCCAGCGGCTTGTAGCCCGGTGCCAAGGGTTTTTCCGGCTGGGCGGCGTATGCCGGGTCGAGCGAAGTGAACAGGCAATAGATGATAGGCGCCACATAGCGGATATTCATGAGACGTAACCGGAGTGCTGAATGATCGTAAACTAAAGAGGGGCTAAACCGTTCTTATTTTTATGTGGACGCACTTTGCGAGCACGTCTTAGACCGCTCGCGGTCAAAAAATTCGTCGGGCCGGTCGTGCACCGGTCCAAACCGATTGGATAGGATAACATTCGAGCTCAAGGAGCCTACGGGCGATGACGGTATCTCAAGATCTATACGAACTCTTAAATCCCAAAGACATTCCTTCGCTAAAGCGCGCTCTGGTCAACCGCCTGATTTACTCCATCGGCAAGGACCCGGTGGAGACGCAGGAACGGGATTGGTTTTTCGCGTTAGCGTATGTCGTACGGGATCTTCTCACTCTGCGCTGGATGGAGTCCATGCGCCGGTACTATTTGCAGGATGCGAAGCGGGTTTATTACCTGTCGATGGAGTTTCTGATCGGCCGGGCCCTAGGGAACAGCTTGCTCAATATCGGATGTTATGACGAATTCAAGCAGGTCTTGGAAGATGTCGGGCTAAGCCTGGAGGAACTAGCCGAGACCGAGGAAGAAGCCGCCTTGGGCAACGGCGGATTGGGGCGTCTTGCGGCATGTTACCTCGATTCCCTCGCCACGCTCCAGCTTCCGGGATTCGGCTACGGGATACGTTACGACTACGGGATGTTTTCGCAGCGCATAGAGGACGGCTATCAAATCGAGCATCCGGAAAACTGGCTGCGTTACGGCAATCCCTGGGAGTTCCCCCGTCCCGACGTTCTTTACCGCGTGCAGTTTCGCGGGCATGTCGTGGAATATCGGGATGTCGACGGGCTGGTGCGATATCGATGGACCGATACGGAAGACGTGATGGCCATGGCCTACGACATACCCGTTCCGGGCTATGGCGGCGAAACCGTCAATAACCTGCGCCTTTGGGCGGCGAAGGCTTCCCGTGACTTCGAGTTGAAATATTTCAACGAAGGCAATTACATCAAGGCGGTCGAAGAAAAAACCCAGTCTGAAAACCTGTCCAAGGTGCTGTATCCGGACGATACCACGCAAATGGGGCGGGAGCTGCGGCTCAAGCAGGAATATTTTTTTGTCAGCGCATCGCTGCAGGACATTCTGAAAAGCTTTTCAACCGATCACCGCGATTTTTCCGAATTGCCCCGGGAAGTGGCCATTCAACTCAACGACACCCACCCATCGGTCGCGATTCCCGAATTGATGCGTATCTTGGTGGATGAGCATCGCGTTCCCTGGGACGACGCTTGGGACATTACCGTTCGGACCTTTTCCTATACCAACCACACGCTGCTGCCCGAAGCCTTGGAAGTCTGGTCGGTGCGTTTGTTCGAGGAGCTGCTTCCGCGCCATCTGCAAATCATTTACGAGATCAATCATCGCTTTCTTAAGGAGGTCAGTGAGCGGTTTCCGGGCGATACCGGACTGCTCCGTCGGGTTTCGATCATAGATGAAGATCGGGGAAGACGACTCCGGATGGCCCATCTTGCCATCATCGGCAGCCACAAAGTCAATGGCGTGGCCGCGTTGCACACCCAGTTGATGAAAACCACGATATTCCGGGATTTCGAGACAATTTTTCCTGACCGGTTCGTGAACATCACCAACGGTATCACGCCGCGGCGTTGGCTGAATCAGGCCAATCGAGGTCTCGCCGCGCTGATCACGGAATCCATCGGCCCCCACTGGGTGACCGATCTGGAGCGGCTACGAGAACTTGCGCCTTTGGCGGACGATGCCGAATTTCGCGCGCGGTTTCGAGCGGTCAAATCGGCCAATAAGGCGCATTTGGCGGCGCTCATCGATGAACGCCTGAATATTCGGATCGATCCGACAAGCCTGTTCGACGTACAAATCAAACGCATGCACGAATACAAGCGCCAACTGCTCAATGTTCTGCATGTCATCACTCGGTATAACCGATTGCGTTTCGGGTCCGCGGGCGACGCCGTGCCGCGCACGGTCATTTTCGGCGGCAAGGCTGCGCCGGGTTACCACGCGGCCAAGCTGGTCATAAAGTTGATCAACGATGTGGCGAAAGTGATCGCCCAGGACCCGGCGATGGATGGCCTTTTGACAGTGGTTTTCGTCCCCGACTACAACGTGTCTCGCGCAATGGAAATCATGCCGGCGGTAGAGCTGTCCGAGCAGATTTCGACGGCCGGAATGGAAGCGTCGGGCACCGGCAATATGAAGATGGCGGTTAACGGCGCGATCACCATCGGCACTTTGGACGGAGCGAATATCGAGATTCGGGAGCGGGTGGGCGAGGACAATATTTTCATTTTCGGGCATACCGCCGAGCAGCTCGGCGAACTGCGCCGAAGCGGCTATAACCCTTGGAACTATTACCACGCCAACAAGGAGCTGAAGCTCGCGCTCGAGATGATTTCGACGGGGTATTTCTCGGCGGACGAGCCCGATCGGTTCAAGCCCTTAGTCGACTCTTTGCTTCGAGAGGGAGATAGGTTCGCGTTGTTAGCGGACTATGAGTCGTATATCGCTTGCCAGGAGGAAGTCGATCGCTTGTATCGCGATCCCGAGATGTGGACGCGAAAAGCGATTTTGAACGTCGCTTTTTCCGGTTGGTTTTCGAGCGATCGCGCCATCGAGGAATATGCGGAGCGAATCTGGGACATACCCACCCGCCGGTAAGTCTAGAACAGCGAAGGTGCCCGCCGCCGGCAGATCGCCGTCGGCCATTCGGCGAACCGGCCGGTTCTAGGATAGGGGCGATCAGGCTGTAGTCAGACCTTCCTCGTCGGACGCTTCGGTGTGCGAAGCGTCGTGGACGCCTTCGTGCCGTCCTTCGAATGCCTTCCTGGCCGCTTCGGCGCCATCGCGTACGCCTTCTTCCATTGCACTGTGCGCGGGAAGCAGGTTGGCGACCATCAATGAGCCGAAAACCACGCCATAGCTCAAGTAATAGAAACCCGAATACACGCCTTTGTGAATCATGCCGCCGACCTCCGGAATGAGTTCGGCAAAAGCCGAACGTGCGTGTTCTGCGCCTTCCTTGATGGCTTCCCCGAAGCCTTCTCGGGCGCCTTCTGCCGGTTCGGTAACCTTTTCTGAAATATATTCCGGGCGCTCGCCCACGGAACCGGTAGTGGGCTCTGCAGCGGCTTTCTTAACGCTTTCGGAAGCCGGCTTTTTCTTGGTCTCCGCAGTATCCTCGGCGTGCTTTGAGGGTTGCTTCTTTGCCATAGTCGTTCTCCATCTCGAACGAAGAAGAAGGAATGTGAGAGATTCCGGTCGGAATGCCAGTGGGACGATTATATCGCCATAGCGCAGTTACCGGGATGTGTTCATCAAAGACCAGAATTCCGACGATTAGTTCGACCAGTTTGCCACAAGGGCGGGGGTGAGTCGGAAGTCTTGGGATTACGGAGACTCGCAAGACCTTTCGACGGAGCAAGCGCCGGATGAGCGGTGCTTGCTCCCGATCTTTATCAGACGTAGCGAAACTGGCCTGGCCAATCGCGGTAATTGAACACCTGTCCGGTTTGCCGGATGTGGGCTATCGAAGCGAGATCGATTTCGGCGTAAACCCACTGCGCTTGATTGAGCTCGCCAATGGCGAGTATTCCGTTGTCCGGATAGCCGTAATCCACCGGCGTGTAGACCGCGGCGGCGCCGATATTGACGTCCACCGCTTCCGACCACGGCGCCTGACCCACCGTGGGCGATTGCACGACATAGCATTGGTTCTCCAGAGCGCGTGCCTGGCAGCCGATGCGGACGCGGTGATAGCCCGCCAGTGTGTCGGTACAGCTCGGCACCAGAATCAAATCGGCACCGGCCTCAACCTGCTTGCGAGCGATCATCGGGAACTCGCTGTCGTAGCAAATATTGATGCCGATCCGTCCGAATTCGGTATCCAGCGTCTTGATTTCCTCTCCGCCGGTAATCAGCCAGTGTTCGTTTTCGAACCGGGTCATCTGAAGCTTGTCCTGATGATCGGTCGTTCCGTCCGGCCGGAACAGAAACGACCGATTCCGATAGCTGCCGTCCTCCATTCGGACGGGAAAGGAACCGGCCACGACATAGACGCCGTGTTGTTCGGCCATGTCGGAAAACAGCATCACGAAATCCGGCAGCAGAGTCTGCATTTCGCTCAGTTGTTTGGACAGCGATTTGTAAACTTCTTCCGGGAAAAGGGACGCGAGCTCCATGCTGAAGTACTCCGGGAACAGCAGCATCTTGGCGCCGTTATCCGCGGCGTCGGCGACCCAGCGGGCGATTTTGGCGGAATAATCGTCCCAGCTTTTGAGAAAGCCGATGTTGTATTGCGCGGCAGCCAAACGAAACGGTCGAGATGACATCAGGTGTTTTCCTTTAACCTAGAAACGGCGGTTGGACGTGCCCGAGTGTGCGGCGGGCGGGACGGATGGCAAGGCGCGACGATGCGGCGGGGTAGTCTCCCGCAAAGAGGAGCAACGCCGCCAGGTGGCCCGCCCGCCGTGCAGTCGGGTGCGTAGCGGCGTCACCCAAACGGTCAGGCAGAAAAAAGCTAGGACGATTAGAAGTCATCGGACTTTCCCGGTTCATCGAAGCGGTCAACTGCTGTTTCTAGGTTAATGGCTTGAGCCAGAAGACCATGGGTTTGGGCGATTCGATTTCCTCATCCAGGTCTTTCCACGTGTACGTCGTCGCCAATTCCGGATGATTGGTATAGCCGAATTTGCTCCAGATCCGGTCGAGCGGGACGTAATCCGCGGGGCGACGCGGATGATTTTCGGGGCGCTGCACGCAGCAGAAGCAGCTCCAGTCGAATCGGCCAAGAGACCGGGCGTGGCCTTCCCGTTCCTCGAAGAACTTGGGATAAATGCCTTTACCGCGGTAGTCCTTCAGCAATACCGATTCCCCGCAATAAAAAATTTTCTTCGGGTCGTAACCGTGTTCCACGAAGGGCTTCCGAAACTCTTCGGTTTCGTGTTCCATCGGAATTCCGGTCGTCGCGCCCACCACTTTATCGCCGTCCAGCACCAGCACGATCACACTTTCCGGCGACCGCGTATAGGTCTGGAGGTATTTCTCCTCGTACTCGTAGCTTCCGTCGTAGAGATATGGAAAATCCCGGAATACTTCGATTCGCAGTCGCGCCAGATCAGGCAAAAACGGCTGCAATTCCGGGTCTTGGCCGGTAAAGCGCTTGATGCTGATCGAGTCGGTCATAGCCTTAGCCCTTTTCGACTTGGGCGATCCAGTCCTGCAAGTTGTAGTAATTGGTGATGCGCGCCACCTTGCCGTCGCGGATGTCGAAGAACGCGCCGGCCGGAAGACGATATTTCTGGCCTTTGGCGGGCGGCAAGCCTTCGTCGGTCACCAGATATTCGCCGAGAACCACGAATTCCGCAGCGGCCCGTTTGCCGTCGTCGCTGGTCATGATGACCATGTCGACCAACTGTTCCTTGTAGTTCCGATTCATCCGGTTCATGAACTCGCGAAATGCCTCTTTGCCGATTTCCCGCTGTCCTTGGTTGATGTCATGGATAACATCATCGGTAAGCAGGCTTAGAAACGTATCCATGTCTCCGGCGTTGAAAGCAGTGTAGTACTTTTCGATCAGTGCTTGGCTCTCTTTGTTCATGGCAAATTCCGCTAAAGGTTGATGTCGTTCCGGATCGCATCCGGGATATATAGGAAAAAATGTAAACTCGCTAGTTTAATCGATCTTGACTGGAATATCGATGAGGCGAATCGATTGTTTGTAGTCGCTTATTGCGTTTGTAAGAAAAGGCTTACAGAAAAATTTTCATTTAAATGATACGGTTTTTCTGCCCTTCAGCCAGGTATCGTCGTGGATTAGCGTACGATTCGGAAATGTGCTCTAAAATAGTGCTCCAGGGAAGCGAGTCACGTGATACTAAACGGACATCCACAACGGAATAATAACAATAACAAGAGGTTAGCCGTGCGAAACGTTACGTTGTTCAAAACGCCGGAGCATCGGTTCATTTTGCTAAACGAGAGCGAACCGGGCGAAGAAGAAGGTATCCGTTCCAATCAGTATCTGGTTCTCCATGATGGATATGGAGTCTTGCTCGATCCAGGTGGTTTTGGGGTTATGCCTGGGGCGCTCACCGAATTGCTTCAATATCTTGAGCCTCGGGATTTACGCGCCATCATTTTGTCGCACCAGGATCCCGACATCGTGGGTGGACTTTCTACTTGGTTAGAGCTCACCGCGGCCCCGGTATATGCTCCTCGCATCTGGCTCCGCTTTCTTCCGCACTACGGCATCAGGGATTTGAGCCGCTTCGTTCCAGTACCGGATGAAGGTATGTCATGTGCTTTTTCGCCGGGCTTTGAGTTGAAATTATTGCCGGCACATTTCTTACATTCCGAAGGCCAGCTCAATGTTTATGATCCGATCGCCAAAATCCTATTCACCGGCGATATAGGAGCGGCGATGCTTCCAGAACATTTGGCATACGAGTTCGTTGATGATTTCGCGAGTCATCTCCCTTATATCGAAGGATTTCACCGCCGCTACATGTGTTCGAACCGAGCTGCCAGGTGCTGGGTAGATACGATTTCAGGCCTGGAAATCGAAATGTTGGCTCCCCAGCATGGGCCGATTTACCGGGGCAACGCTGTAAGGGATTTTATCGGCTGGTTTTCGAATTTGCAGTGCGGGATCGATCTCATGGAAAAAGGAGGACGCTTTCCTAAGGACACGCAATTATGAATTTGATGGCCAAAACCATCCCCGATTCTCTCGACCCTCAGCGTGGAATGCCATCGCAGCTCAATAAGCTGCGCAAACAGGTGATGGAGCAGTTATCCTCGCTGCTCGAAAGTCAAACCCGGACGCAGATGTTCGGCGCCACGATTCGAGCCATGATAGAACGCGTCCACGCTAGCGTCATTGCCGATCTGGAAAGCGATACCCCGAGATCTAAAATCATATTGCAGCACTGCAGTAAATTGGATCGCAGCTTGAATCTGCTGGCGGACGAAAGACAGCGGCAATGGCATCGAAACGGAAAGTACATACAGGAAGTTTTGAGGGAGTTCAGTCAGACCATGGATCTTTTGGCTTCGACGCTGGTGGAGAAAGAATTGTTCGAGCGCCAGAGCCAAGTGTTGGAGCAAATCATTTTTTCCCATGAGCGTGTGACGCATTGGGATGAGTTCGTTCAGGAAATTCTTGTCGGTTTCCGCAATATCTTTCCTTTTGATTTCTTTTTCATCGCCTTTCTCGAAGATCACGGCTTATCGCTGTTTTTCTATTACTTCGGCTCGTATTCCGATCAAATCAAATGTTCGGTCAAGGAGCGACTAATCGGGGAAGCGATCGAAAAGCTCAAGCTGCCTCCGGATGCGGCGGTCGAGATCGAAGAATATCAGGTTGGCGGTGACGCAAATATCATTGATCTAGACGATATCAGAACCCTTGCCGTGATGATGCCTGAATATGCGCCTCAGCTCGCGGGATTGCTCGGGGTGGTTTACTCCTCAGCAACGCCGCCGGATGCGCAGGAACTCAGCATGATCCGTTCTTTGCTGTCGGTAATGGTTATGGTGGTTGGTTCAAGCAAGTCGCTGGGGCACACATTGGATGAGCTGGAATACTATTCCGAGCACGATCCGCTCACCGGACTTTGCAACCGGCGACGGTTTACCGAAATGTTGGATTACGAAATCGAGCGCTCTGCGCGGCACGGGCATGAGTTTTCGATCTTGTTGCTCGATCTGGATAATTTCAAGGACATTAATGATTCGTACGGCCATCCCGCTGGCGACAAAACGCTGGTTCAAATCGGTGAATGCCTGCACGGTTATTTACGCAAGGGCGACATTGCTTTCCGCATTGGCGGGGACGAGTTTGCTGTGATTCTGCCCGAGACGCCGCCATCGGGTGCGCTGAGTGTGGCCGAGTCGCTGCGGGAGCGGCTGCGCGGAATGCGACTCGAGGCACCGGACGGACGCCAGTTCTATATCACCACTTCGATTGGTCTGGTCAGTTATCCGAAGAACGGGAAGGATGCCGTCGACTTGATTGCCGGCGTGGACATGGCCCTCTATCACGCCAAGGGAATGGGCAAGGACGAAGTATCGACGCTTGAATCGGCGGACGAATCGGTAAAGCTGAGCCGTCACAGCCGGATCTATGCAGAAGAGCTTCGGCAAGCCCTGAGCGAACACCGCATCATTCCTTATTATCAACCGATCGTTGATTGCCGAAAGGGGACATTGTTCGCTTACGAAGCGGTTGCGCGCCTCATCAAACCCGGACGAGAAGTCGTGTCGGCCGGGGTATTTATAAAGACAGTTGAAAAATACGGATTGGCTCGGGAATTGGATAGGTCCATTCTGACGGATGCGTTTTCCGCCGCGAGCGCGTTAGTCGAAGCGGACGACCCCTTGCCTCGCTTGTTCATCAATTTATCGGCTCAAGAAATGCGAGAACGTGGAATTCTCGGGTTTGCGGAGGGGCTATGCGATCGCCTCGGTTTTCCGCCGAGTCGTGTCGTCTTCGAAGTCATGGAGCGGGAAGCGATCGGCGACATGGCTCATATGCGTAAGTTTCTGGCCAAGTTGCGGCGTATCGGCTTTTCCTTCGCCCTGGATGATTTCGGGAGCGGTTACAACTCTTTCCATTACCTGCGGGAATTGCACTTCGAGTATGTCAAGATCGACGGCGAGTTCGTGCGCAACATCTTGAATTCCCGCATCGACCGGGCGTTGGTGGGCAATCTCAGTCGTCTTTGCCGCGATCTCGGCATTAAAACCATTGCAGAGTTTGTCGAATCCGAAAACACCTTGGCGGTTCTTCAAGACATGGGAATCGATTACGTCCAAGGCTTCCATATCGGAATGCCGCTGCCTGATTTTGTACCGAAGCCTGGCGTATAAAGGTGATAGGTTCCTCCTGATCGCCGCCATTTTTCAGGATTTTCGCGCCTCCTCGATTCGGCTGATCAGGATGCCGTCCGCAAGCCGGGTCTCCATGCTTTCACCCGGCTGGATATCGCGATAAGAGCGCAGAATTTCTCCCGTGTCCTGTTTGTAGGCGACAGCATAACCGCGTGTCAGCGTCGCCAAAGGGCTCACCGCGTGGAGGTGCTCCGCGAGGCCGGAGACATGCTGATCCTGCTTTTCGAGAGCCCGCTGAATCGCGAGACAAAGGCGTTGGTAAATCTGACATCGTCTTTCTTCGAGCATCTGTAGGCGCTGTTGGGGCCGGTGTCTGGACAAAGCAGCGAATTGTGTCCGCAGTCGCACGTCCAGATTGGACAGCGAATTTCTCGTTACTCGCTTGAGTTGGAGGTCCAAACGATCCAATCGCTGGCTTTGGGTTTGGAGGCGTTTGCTGGGATGTTCTTGCTGCAAGCGTTTGCCGAGAACGCGCAGTGTATTTCGATCGCGTTCGAGCACCGCTTTCATGCGGAGGCAAAGCTGCTGCTCGATCCGTTCGAATCGGGCCAGCAAGGCGGCGCAATCGGGCGTTACCGCCTCCGCGGCTGCCGACGGTGTCGGCGCGCGCAGATCCGCGACGAAATCGGCAATCGTGGTATCTATCTCATGCCCGATCCCCGTAGCCACCGGCGTCTTGCATTCGAAAATCGCGCGGGCCACGATTTCTTCGTTGAACGCCCATAAGTCTTCCAGAGATCCGCCGCCGCGGGCCAATATCAGGACATCGCACATCTGTAGCCGATCCGCCGCGGCGAGGGCCTTCACGACTTCGAATTTAGCTTCGGCGCCCTGTACCTTAACCGGGAAAATGATTACGGGGACCGAGGGGTAGCGGCGCCGGAGCACGGTAAGAACATCATGGACGGCTGCCCCCGTCGGCGAAGTAATGACGCCTACGCATTGCGGCAGACTCGGGATCGGCTTTTTGTGCTGGGCATCAAATAGTCCTTCGGCCGCCAAACGCTGCTTTAAAGCCTCAAACGCGCGCAACAGCAGGCCGTCGCCGGTTTCTTCCATGTATTCGACGATCAATTGGAAATCGCCGCGCGGTTCGTAGAGGCTGACTTGAGCCTTGATCAGCACGTGATCGCCGTTCTCCGGCTTGAAGTCGAGGGATCGGCTCTGTGCACGGAACATGGCGCAGCGTATCTGAGCCTCGGTATCTTTCAGGCTGAAATAAATATGCCCGGAAGAGGGGGTCGAGAGATTGGAAATTTCACCCTCGATCCAGATGCTGCCGAAGCAGTCGTTGAGCAGAAAACGGGTTTCCCGGTTCAGTCGCGAGACGGTGTATACGACCTCCGGCCGAGGAGCGGGTTTAGACGACATGGTCATCGTGGTTGAAAGGCGATTCAGAAAATCTACGCGCTACTATTCCGGGCCGCGCTTGAATCGGTGGATCTGGCGCCGCTCCTTCTTGTTCGGCCTGGTTTCCGGTTGGAGGGAAAGCGACCGTTCATCGCGTCGCCTGTCGACTTCAGCCTGCCGGCGCGTGATGCTTTCCGGAGTCTCTTCGTAAAGCAGCACTGCTTCGGCGGCTGGACGACGCTGGGACGATAAAGCTTGAACCGTAATATCCCAAATGTATTGATCCTTGCTGATTCTAAGCTTTGCGCCGACGCCGATTTCCTTTCCGGGCTTCGCCCGTTGTCCGTTTAGATGCACTTTGCCCCCGTTGATGGCATCTATGGCCAGCTGGCGGGTTTTGAAAAACCGGGCTGCCCACAGCCACTTGTCGAGGCGCATTCGCCCTTCAGAGGCCGAGCGATCGTCTCCATTACGACTAGACGCCATAAGCTTCAAGAAGCGGGAGGCGTTTCCACCGCTTGGCCGGATTCCTGCCAAAGTTTAAAGCCGCCCGCGAGGCTGACGGCGTTTACGTAGCCCAGCTTTTTGAGTGCCTCGGTCGCCAGAGCCGAACGGCCGCCGGTCTGGCAGTAGACGAGGATGTCGGCGTCACGCCGATTTTGAAACGTCGGGTGGCTGTCGATCTTGAACTCCAGTACGCCGCGCGGAATGTTTACCGCGCCAGGCAAGGCGCCTAGCGTGAATTCCGCCGGTTCCCGGACATCCAGAACCAGTGCTTTGCCGATTAGGGCTTTAGCTTCTTCAGGATTGACTTCTCTAATGTGTCGCTTCGCTTCGGCGACCAAGTCCATCGGAGTTAAAGGCATCGGAATTCTCCTCTCTTTATCGTGTCTCTTTATGGTACGCCCGCGGTTATTAATTGGGTATAGGCAATCGGTGCCCGCGTATGATAACGGGAGTTCCACATTTAGTTGTTTGTGTGGTAACATGCGTCTATAAACAGCGGGTTACTTTAAGAGTGTGTGATTAGAGTCGCCCCGCTTTGATAAGGTATGCCCCATAGGGGCTTTTTTAGTTTTTAAAGGGAATAACAAAACAAGAATGGGCCATTGCGCCCATTTTTTGTGAGTGAGATTTACGAGGTCGCAATGAAGCCGCAGGAGCGTTTGGCGGGTTTGATTGAGCCGGTCGTTAGCGGCTTGGGATATGAACTGATAGACATAGAGTTCGACGCCCACCGGCGCGTGCTCCGAGTCTACATCGACAGCGAGTCTGGCATCACTCTCGACGATTGCACGAGGGTTAGCTATCAACTGAGTGGCGTACTCGATGTGGAGGACCCGATTCCCGGTCGTTATCAGCTTGAAATTTCGTCGCCAGGTCTTGACCGGCCGCTTTCCAAGTTGGAGCACTTCGTGCGCTTCAAGGGTAGTCTGGCCCGTTTGCAGCTCGCCCGGCCCATCGATGGGCGGCGCAAATTTAAGGCTTACCTGGCAGGCGTGGAAGGCGATTACGTTCTAATTCAAGAGGGTGGCGAAACTTTGCGAATTCCATTTGAATCAATTGAAAAGGCGCGCCTGGCGCCTGAGTTTGGTAGTTAAATCTAAGGACGACGCGATGGCGAATAAAGAAATCTTGTTGGTGGTGGATGTCGTATCCAATGAGAAAGACATCGATAAAGAGGTCATTTTCGGCGCCATAGAGGATGCGCTTCGCACCGCAACAATCAAGCGTCACGATAACAAAATCGACGTGCGCGTGGCGATTGACCGGAAAACCGGAGGCTATGAGACATTCCGTCGTTGGCTGGTCGTTGACTCCAATGCGGACTACGAGGCTGGCGTCGAAAACCCGGATATCGAGATTTCCTTGGACGAGGCACGAAAGATTCGGCCCAATATTCAGGTTGGCGACTATATCGAACAGCCCATCGAATCCATTGAATTCGGACGCATTGCGGCGCAGACCGCCAAGCAGGTTATTGTACAGAAGGTGCGGGATGCGGAACGCCGGAAAGTCGTCGATGCCTACAAGAACCGGGTCGGCGAGCTTGTGACCGGCGTCGTCAAGCGCGTCGAGCGGGGCAATGTCTACCTCGATCTGGGCGGTAACGTCGAAGCCTTTGTTCCCAGGGACGAGATGATACCCCGCGAGGCTGTGCGGTCCGGCGATCGTTTGCGGGGCTATTTGAAAGCTGTACGCCCGGAGTCTCGGGGGCCTCAGTTGTTCGTCAGTCGCACGGCACCCGAACTTTTGATTGCATTATTTAGGCTGGAGGTTCCGGAGGTCAGCGAAGGGGTCATTGAAATCAAGGGGGCTGCTCGAGATCCCGGGGTTCGTGCGAAAGTGGCCGTAAAGAGCAACGATCTACGGCTAGATCCGGTGGGCGCATGCGTGGGTATGCGCGGTTCCCGGGTCCAGGCGGTATCCAATGAGTTAGCCGGTGAGCGTATCGATATTATTTTATGGAACGAGAACGACGCTCAATTCGTGATTAACGCGATGTCGCCGGCTGAGATCGTCTCGATCGTGGTCGACGAGGACAAGCATTCGATGGATATTGCCGTGGCGGATGAAAACCTGTCTCAAGCCATTGGGCGCGGTGGACAAAACGTGCGACTTGCATCGGAGCTGACCGGATGGACGCTCAACGTAATGGGCGCTTCCCAGGCGGAAGCCAAGAATGAGCTGGAGACGGCCAAGCTCATGCAGTCGTTCATGGAACAGCTGGACGTGGACGAGAGCGTCGCCGAGATTCTGGTTAGAGAGGGATTTTCGACGGTTGAAGAGTTGGCTTACGTTCCAGCCAAGGAGCTATTGGAGATCGAGGAGTTCGACGAAGACATCGTCGAGGAGCTACGAAATCGAGCGCGCGACGCGTTGCTGATCAAGGCGATCGCCAACGAGGAAGAATTTGAATCTTCGGAGCCTTCCAAGGAGTTGCTGGAGATGGAGGGAATGGACCGTGAAACGGCCTTTCGTCTTGCTGCGCGAGGTGTGAGGACAATAGAGGACTTGGCCGAACAATCGGTCGACGAATTGCTGGAGGTTGAGGGTATGGACGAAGCTAGGGCTGCGCGTTTGATCATGACGGCCCGCTCACCGTGGTTTGCTGAAGGTTAAGAGGATTTGACAGGGCAGGGGCTGAAAGAATGAGCGATGTGACGGTACGGCAACTTGCCGATGTGGTCGGCATTCCGGTAGATCGACTGCTTACGCAGTTGGGCGATGCGGGTTTGGAAAAAAGCGACGCGGACGATGTTCTCAGTGATACTGAAAAGCTTCGATTTCTGAGTTATTTGCGGCAGAGCCACGGCAGAAGCGAGGGGGAAATGGCAGAGCCGAAGCGGGTAACGCTGCAGCGGCGCACCGTTAGCGAGCTTAAGCAAGGCAAGATTCCCGGCAAGGGCGTGAAGACCATCAGCGTAGAAGTCCGCAAGAAGCGGACCTATGTCAAGCGAAGCGAGCTTCCGGAGCTGAGCGAACGTCGCACTGAGGTGGAAAAGGCGCGGCAGGCACTCGAGGACCAGCAGAGAGAACTTGAAGCCCAGGAGGCTTTGCGCGCTCAGCAGGAAGAAGTCCGTCGTAAGGCTTTGGAAGAAGAAGAGAGAAGGAAGCGCGAAGAAGCGGAGAGAGCCGCCGAGCAACAGCGTTTGCTCGAAGAGGCTAGACGAGCGGAAGAAGAGAGGCAGCGGGAGGAGGCTCGACGTCTGGTCGAAGAGCAGCAGCGTACCGAAAAAGCAGTGAGTGTGGAAGAGCGTGAGCCGCCCGCACCCGCGGCAGAAATACCTGCGCCTAAAAAACCGGTCGTTCCGCCTGTGTCGGCCGAGCGGGAAGAGGTGGAGCTCCCACGTCATTTAGAGTCAGAAGCCAAACGTGCCAAAAAGAAGCCGGGCGTTGAACGTCCTAAAGGCCGAAGCGAAGGTGCTCGTGAGCCCTTTGGTCTCGATGACGCAAGAAAAGATAAAAAGAAAAAGCTTAAAGTCACCAAAGGCCCTGTTGCATTTCCGGAAGCCCGGCACGGATTTGAGAAGCCAACCGCCCCGGTGGTGCGTGAGGTCGCCATTCCCGCATCCATTACGGTATCGGATTTGGCCCAGCGGATGTCCATTAAGGCGACCGAAGTCATCAAAACGTTGATGGGAATGGGAGTGATGGCCACCATCAACCAAGTACTCGATCAAGATACCGCCACTTTGGTGGTCGAAGAGTTGGGCCATAAGGCCATACCGCAGGTCGAAAACGCTCTGGAGGCCGAGATTATGGCTACCATGTCGGTGGCTGAGGAGATTGAGCAGTTGCCGAGAGCTCCGGTGGTAACCATCATGGGACACGTCGACCACGGCAAGACTTCATTGCTCGACTATATTCGCAAGAGCCGCGTCGCGGCCAGCGAGGCGGGTGGCATTACCCAGCACATCGGCGCTTATCAGGTCAAGACGGATCACGGCGCGGTGACTTTCTTGGATACGCCTGGCCATGCCGCGTTTACGGCGATGCGTGCACGCGGTGCCAAGGTCACGGATATCGTGGTGCTGGTGGTCGCTGCCGACGACGGCGTGATGCCGCAAACTCGCGAAGCCGTGGAGCACTCCCGCGCCGCCAATGTTCCCTTGGTCGTGGCAGTCAACAAGATCGATAAACCGGAAGCCGATCCGGATCGAGTAAAACAAGAACTAACCGGGCTCAATGTGGTCCCGGAAGAATGGGGTGGGGACACCCAATTCGTGAGTGTTTCCGCCAAGACCGGTCAGGGTATCGACGCATTGCTCGACGCCATTCTCGTGCAGGCTGAGGTTCTTGAGCTCAGAACGCCTTTCGAGATACCCGCAAGCGGCGTGGTATTGGAATCGAAGCTCGAGAAAGGGCGAGGGCCAGTGGCAGACATTCTCGTGCAGCGTGGCCAGTTGAAGAAGGGCGATTTTATCCTGTGCGGCATGGAATTCGGGCGTGTCAGGGCCATGTTCAACGAAAATGGCAAGCCAGTGAAAGAGGCCGGACCGTCGATGCCCGTCGAGGTGCTGGGGCTGTCGGGCGCGCCGAACGCCGGCGATGAATTCATCGTCGTTGCCGACGAGCGTAAGGCGCGTGAGATCGCCTTGCATCGTGAAGAAAAACTGCGTGTCAGTAAATTGGCGGCGCAGCAGGCGACCAAGCTCGAGGATGTCTTCTCGCGCATGGAAAGCGGCGAAAGCGTGGATCTGAACCTGATCATCAAGGCCGACGTGCAAGGCAGTCTTGAAGCGCTGAGAGCGTCGGTGACGGACCTTTCGACTGATAAGGTCAAAGTGAAAGTCATTGCCGGTGGTGTCGGCGGCATCAACGAATCCGACGCCAATCTTGCTTTGGCGTCCAACGCGATCATCATCGGATTCAACGTCCGTGCCGATGCGGGTGCGCGCAAGATCATTGAGGAGCGGGGCATCGATTTACACTATTACAGTGTGATTTACGATGTGATCGACGAAATCAAGAAGTCCATCAGCGGGATGCTGGAACCCGAGTTCAAGGAGCAGATCGTCGGCGTTGCCGAGGTTAGGGACGTGTTCCGTCATCCGAAATTCGGTGCTATCGCCGGCTGCATGGTGCTGGACGGCCACGTAAAACGGAATCTGCCGATCCGCGTGTTACGAGACAACGTGGTGGTCTTCGAAGGGCAGTTGGATTCTCTGCGCCGCTTCAAAGAGGACGTCGGCGAGGTCAAAGCGGGCATGGAGTGCGGTATGGGCATAAAGAACTACAACGACGTCAAGGTCGGCGACCAGATCGAAGTGTTCGAAAAAGTGCAAGTGCAACGCTAGACGATTCAGTATCGAGACGGTCTAAGTTCATATGCCGAGAGAGTTTAAACGGAGCGACCGGGTTGCCTCGCAGCTCCAAAGGGAATTGGCGGATCTTATTCGGACGCAGGTAAAAGAACCTCGCCTTGGAATGGTTACCGTGAGCGATGCCGTAGTAAGCCGTGATCTTGCTGTAGCCAAAGTTTTCGTGACTTTCTTGGGAGCCAAGGAGCCGGCCGAAAAATGTGTGGCGCTCTTATCGACGATGATCCCGATGCTGCGTCGCGAACTGGGAAAGCGCCTTCGCATCCGTAATATGCCCGAGATCCATTTCGTCTACGACGATTCGATCGAGCGCGGCATGCATATGGATGCACTCCTGGATCGGCTGCATGAAGAGCCGAAAAGCGGCGAATAGGTGGTAGCGATGAGTCGCCGCAACGATTTGCGGTCCATTAACGGCATTGTGCTGTTGGACAAAGCTTCCGGTATGACGTCAAACGCGGCGCTGCAAAAGGTCAAGCGGATTTTGAAAGCGCAAAAGGCCGGTCATACCGGAAGCCTCGATCCGCTCGCCAGCGGTTTGCTCCCGATTTGTTTGGGCGAAGCGACGAAATTGTCGGGGTTTCTCCTGAATACGGACAAACGTTATCGGGTGAAGGTTCGCCTTGGGATAGCGACACTTACCGGAGATTCCGAGGGCGAGATTGTCGAGACGAAGGCCGTGAAGCCACTGAGCGAGGACGTGGTTGAGCAGGTTCTGGCTGGATTCCGCGGCGAGATCCTTCAGGTTCCGCCGATGTACTCTGCGCTCAAGCATCAAGGGCGACGCCTTTACGATTTGGCCCGCCAAGGCATCGAGGTGGAACGGGAACCCCGTCGAGTGGTCATTCATGAATTGAAGCTGCTGGGGTTCGATTCGTCGAGTCTGCAATTGGACGTCGCGTGTTCGAAAGGCACATATATCCGGACCCTTGCCGAGGACGTCGGCAAAGCGTTGGGTTGCGGCGGCCATGTCGAGATGTTGAGACGTACGGGGGTAGGAGACTTATCGATTGCCGACTCTCACACGCTGGAAAGTATGGAAACACTCGATGAAAGCGAATTGCTGGGACTGGTTCTCCCGATGGATCGCATCGTATCCGCCTTGCCGGCGGTTCAATTGAGTGACGAACTCGGTTTTTATGTGCGAAAGGGCCAAGCCGTTTTAGTTCCTAAAGCGCCGAAGCATGGATGGGTTAGATTGTATGCAAAACAATCTGTTTTCATGGGAGTGGGCGAGATTCTTGACGACGGACGGGTGACACCGCGGCGTTTGGTCAAGGCGGTTCAGAGCGATGTTCAGGAGCTATCTTAATAGGGTGGCTCTTAGATCGTAAATTACTCTGAGTTCGTTGGCGTTTCGATTGAAACGCATCTAGAGCTACAGTTACAATTGTGAGTTTATTAAGTTAAACAAGTTTGTTCAGGAGAAAAAAATGGCCTTTGAAACTGCAGACAAGAGCGCTGTGATGCAAGAATATCAGCGAGCGGCGAACGACACCGGCTCGCCGGAAGTTCAGGTGGCCCTGCTTACCGCCCGGATTAACCACCTTACTCCGCATTTCGTTAAGAACAAGAAAGATCACCATTCGCGGCGCGGCTTGTTGCGCTTGGTCAATCGACGTCGCAAATTGTTGGATTACTTAAAGAGCAAGGACTCCGACCGTTATCGGACTTTGATTGAACGATTGGGTCTACGTAAATAGTTGTTCACCCGGTAAAGGTATTATTGTGAATCCGATTCGGAAACAGTTTAAGTACGGCGAATATCTCGTTACCTTCGAGACCGGCGAAATTGCGCGCCAGACGGATGCCGCCGTTATGGTGGATATGGCCGGAACCGTGGTTTTGGTCACTGCCGTTGGCGAGAAAGAGGCGTCGCCCGAGACCGATTTCTTCCCCCTGACCGTCAACTATCAGGAGAAAGCCTACGCGGCGGGTCGCATCCCCGGCGGCTTTTTCAAGCGCGAGGGACGGCCGAGCGAGAAAGAAACCCTCACCGCGCGCTTGATCGATCGGCCCATTCGCCCGCTTTTTCCGGAAGGATTCACCAACGAGGTTCAGGTCGTTGCCACGGTTCTCTCCCTGAATCCCGAAGTCGATCCGGATATTCCCTCGATGCTGGGGGCATCCGCGGCTCTGGTGCTTTCGGGCATGCCTTTCCAAGGACCGATCGGCGCAGCGCGTGTCGGCTATATCGATGGCCAATTCGTGCTCAATCCTTCCGGTTCGGTTCTTGAAGATTCAAAGCTGGACTTGGTCGTTGCCGGTACGGAAAAGGCGGTTCTGATGGTCGAGTCCGAAGCCGATATGCTTCCGGAAGAAGTCATGCTCGGAGCCGTGTTGTTCGGCCACGAGCATATGCAGACGGCTATCAAGGCGATCCATGAACTGGCCGAGACCGTGGGTGTCACGCCATGGAACTGGGAGCCACCCGCTGCCAACGCGGCCTTATACCAGGCCGTTAAGGATTTGTCGGCAGCGCAGATTGCCGAAGCTTATCAGACAGCTGATAAGCAGACTCGTCAGCAGAAACTCAGAGAAATTCGCAAAGCAACGATCGATGCTTTGACGGCGGACGGGAATTATGCCGAGAACGCCGTTCGAGGCATGCTGGAAAAATTGGAATCGGATGTGGTCCGGTGGCGGATTCTGAACGAATCCAAACGCATAGACGGACGGGATTTGAAGACCGTACGGCCGATTACGATACGTACAGGCGTACTGCCGCGTACTCACGGTTCCGCACTGTTCACCCGCGGCGAGACTCAGGCCCTGGTGGTTGCCACCTTGGGTACGGGACGCGATGCTCAATTGATCGATGCAATAGAAGGCGAATATAAAGAATCCTTCATGTTGCACTACAATTTCCCGCCTTTCTGCGTGGGAGAGATCGGCCCGATAGGCGCGCCGAAACGGCGTGAAATCGGACACGGCAGGCTGGCGAAGCGCGGCGTGCAGGCCATCATGCCCGCTCCGGAAAGCTTCCCCTACGTGATTCGAGTCGTTTCTGAAATTACCGAATCCAACGGCTCCAGTTCGATGGCGTCGGTGTGCGGAACCAGCTTGGCACTGATGGATGCCGGGGTTCCGACCAAGGCTCCCGTTGCCGGGATCGCCATGGGCTTGATCAAAGAAGGCGATCATTTTGCGGTGCTCTCGGACATCATGGGCGACGAGGATCACCTCGGCGATATGGATTTTAAGGTCGCCGGCTCCAGCGACGGCGTGACCGCATTGCAAATGGACATCAAGATCGACGGCATCACGCCGGAAATCATGCGGCAGGCGCTCGAGCAGGCCAAAGAAGGGCGTTTGCATATTTTGGCGAAAATGGCGGAGGCTTTGCCGGCTCCCCGGAAGGAGATGTCGGATTTTGCGCCGCGCATCATGAGCTTCACCATCGATCCGAGCAAGATTCGCGATGTCATCGGCAAAGGCGGCGCGACGATTCGTGCGATCACCGAAGAGACGGGAGCCAGCATCGATATTAGCGACGACGGTGTCGTTAAAGTGGCTTCGGTCGACAAGGAAGCCGGAATGGAGGCGCGTCGCCGTATCGAAGCGATCACGGCCGAAGTCGAGGTTGGGAAAGTTTACGAAGGCCGTGTTGCCCGACTGATGGATTTCGGCGCATTCGTTACGATTCTCCCTGGTAAGGACGGGCTGGTCCATATTTCGCAGATTTCGGACGAACACGTGGAGAAAGTCAGCGATAAGCTGGCCGAGGGCGACATCGTCAAAGTTAAGGTTCTTGAGATTGACCGTCAGGGAAGGGTTCGTCTCAGCATGAAAGCCGTCGACTAAATAAGTCGATACTTCCGACGTGGCGGGGTTCCGGCTCCGCTGATGGCTTTTCCGGAGTTTTGAAATCTTATCCGACCGGCGTCTTGTACGGTCGGCCCACCTCCTCCCGAACGAGTTTGGGAAGCAGATAACCAGGCAATGCTTCCCTCATGACTTGGTAAATCGCTAACGCATCTTCCGTCGACAGGTCGAAATGGCTGGTCCCTTGCGCCTTGTCCAGTACGTGCAGGTAATACGGCAGCACGCCGTTCTCGAAAAGTGTTTCACTCAGTCGAACAAGGGTTTCGGCATCGTCGTTCACGCCTTTTAACAATACGGTCTGGTTAAGGAGTGTAATTCCGGCCTTTTGGAGTGCGTTTAACGCATCGTTGACGTCGTGATCGAACTCGTTCGCGTGATTGGCGTGAATGACGACCACGCTTTTTAAACGAGCCTCCGTCAGCGCGGCGATAAGTTCGGTTGTGATGCGGTTCGGTAGAACTACCGGGAGGCGCGTGTGAATTCGAAGTCGCCTGATGTGCTGTATCTCCCCGATTTTTTGGATTAACTGGGCCAAGCGTTCGTCGCTCAGCACCAAAGGATCCCCGCCGCTGAGAATCACTTCGTTGATACTTAGGTCGCTCCGAATGGCGTCAACGGCATCCTGTTCCTGCCGTTTGCCGATCATGTTCGCGTCGTACGGAAAATTTCGCCTGAAGCAATAACGGCAGTGGATGGCGCACGCACCGGTGGTGATCAGCAACATTCGTCCATGGTATTTGTGCAGCACTCCCGGGGCGGTCACGGCTTTTAAGTCTCCCACCGGATCGTTTGCAAAGTTCGGATGGTCGATCAGTTCCTGCGCATCGGGCAACACTTGAAGCAAAAGCGGGTCGCGAGGATTGCGTTTGCTCATGCGCCGAGCGTAGCTTTGCGTAACGCGAAACGAAAAACGGTCCGTCGCCTCCAGGAATTCCGCTTGATGGATCTCATCCAACTCCAAGAAAGCGAAGAGGTCGGCGGGTTTGGTAAATGAGTCGGCCAGCTCGGCCTGCCAGGGCGTTTTCATAGAGACGTCGGGTTTCTTAGGACAAAGCCGTACATTATAATGCGCGGTATTTTTTGAGTTAACTGAAGCGAACGAGGAGAGAATGGCGACATTCAGCACCAATGAATTCAAGGGCGGTTTAAAAGTGATGCTCGACGGCGATCCGTGTTCGATCATCGAGAACGAATTCGTCAAGCCGGGTAAGGGGCAGGCATTTAACCGCGTAAAGCTCCGCAACCTCAAGACCGGCCGTGTCATCGAGCGCACGTTCAAATCCGGAGAAACATTGGAAGGTGCGGACGTCGTCGATACGGAAATGCAATATTTGTACAACGATGGCGAGCAGTGGCACTTCATGGTTCCGGAGAGTTTCGAACAGTATGCCGCTGACAGCGATGTGGTGGGCGATGCCAAGAAATGGCTCAAAGAGCAGGACGTATGCATCGTCACCCTGTACAACAATGCTCCCATTTCGGTCACGCCGCCCAACTTCGTGGAGCTGACGATTGTTGAAACCGATCCCGGCGTGCGTGGCGATACCTCCGGTGGCGGCGGCAAGCCGGCAACCCTGGACACCGGAGCGGTCGTCAGGGTCCCTCTGTTCGTGCAGACCGGCGAGGTGATCAAAGTCGATACCCGCACGGGCGAGTACGTATCTCGGGTCAAATAGCATCCCTTCATGCTCGACGGCGGACGCGGCATGTCCGCCGTATCCGCCGACCTCAAGCGACGTTTCTTCCGACGATGGCGGACTGGCGCCCCAGTTGTTCCCTGACTGCTCTTAAGAAGCGGGCAGCTTTGCTTGCGACAATTCGGCAGTTTTTTTCGGCTAGAAACGTCTTGGAAGTCGAGACGCCACTGCTGTGCCGCGCCGGCGTTACCGATCCGAATCTCAATCCTTTCACGACCGTTCTCCGTCAGCCCGGCAGTAGTGAGGGCGAACAACTTTATCTGCAAACCTCTCCGGAATTTGCAATGAAGCGCCTGCTGGCGGCGGGCAGCGGTTCGATCTACCAGATCTGCAAGGCCTTTCGGAACGAAGAGTCGGGGCGCCATCACAATCCCGAATTTACGCTTTTGGAATGGTACAGGGTGGGATTCGATTTAGCCGAATTGATCGACGAGATTGATGCGTTGCTGGCAGAAATCTGCCGTGATCACCTGATTTTGGCAGCGTCCGAGCGATTTAGTTATCGCGAACTTTTTCGTGAGCATGTAGGCGTCGATCCATTATCGGCCTCGTTCGAGGAACTCGCCGAACGCTCAAGAGTTCGGGGTCTTCCCGAGGCTGAGGCGCTTTGCGGCAGAGATCGCTCGCTTTGGCTCGATTTGCTCTTCAGTCATCTGGTCCAGCCCCGTCTCGGGCGAGGGCGGATCACTTTCGTTTACGATTTCCCCGCTTTTCTTCCCTCCCTTGCGCGAAAAAAGCCGGACGACCCGCTTGTGGTCGAAAGGGTGGAGATATTTCTCGAAGGATTGGAGTTGGGCAACGGGTTTCACGAATTGGCCGATGCTGTCGAGCAGGAAGAGCGCTTTGATCGGGATCTCGTCATCCGAGAAGAAAACGGTTTGCCCTTGCCGGCTAAAGACGAGCGCTTGCTGGCGGCGCTGAGGAGTGGACTGCCGGATTGCTCGGGTATAGCTCTTGGATTGGATCGCCTGCTGATGATCAGGATGCGAGCGGAATCTATCGGGGATGTCTTGGCGTTTCCGACGGCGCAAGCTTAACCCGGAAAGGCGCCGAATGGCAGAATCTACAGAGACGGTGAATGCGTCAAGGCTTGTTCCTTCTCGTACGCGCTCTGGCAGGCAATACAGCGCTCGGTCGTAGGGTTCGCCTCCAGCCGCGCTAACGCGATCGGTTGCTCGCAATCGACGCAAATGCCGAATTCGCGGCTGCCGATACGGATGAGAGTGGATTCTATCTCGCGAATTTCCTGAATATGCCGATCTATCGTTTGCAGTTCCATATCGATGACCAGATTGGCGACCGAAGCTTCTTCCGAGTCGTGAACCTCGCCGGCGACATCGGTAAAGTGGTGACGACCCGACTGAATGACTTCTTCACGAACGCCTCGGGTCAGTTCTGCAAGACGCGTTTCGAGTCTATTGCGGAATGCTTCGAGCTGTTTATCGGTAAGGTGCTGCGGCATAACGTTATCCTCTCGTCAGTGGAACAAGGTGGCCGTTATAACGGAATTAAGGATTGTCCGGGTCGCAAGAGCCGGTTCTGATCCAAACTCCGTAATCGCAGCGCAGAAGCGTATCGCCGCTACAAACATACGTGCCGTGAGCATATCGTTTGTCGTTGAAGTGACAAACCGGTTCGCCGGGCACTTGCTGCTTTAATACCAGATAATCGTCATCGAATTCCTCCAGAATCGGCGACGTCCTCAGCTCCGGGTCGGGAGCGCCCACTTGGGGTTTGGCGATGCGTTCGGCCACAACGGCTCCTTTGTACAACGTCTTCGATTTGGACGACGAGTGATTATCGGCCGAACGATCCGATCAAAAAATACGTGCTATTCCCACCGTTCGACCATCTTGACCCGCGGTGTGACGCCGCAGAGCAGGGCATAGGGAATAGTCGAGGCGTATTGAGCGATTTCCTCGACGGGCAGGCCTTTGCCCCATAGAGTGACTTCATCCCCAACCCGAGCGTCGGGGCAATCCGTGAGATCGAGGCTGATCATATCCATGGAAACGCGTCCGATCAGGCTTGCCCGCCGACCACGAACCAGCACCGGCGTGCCTGACTGCGCGTGGCGAGGATAACCGTCGCCATAGCCGATCGAGACGATTCCGAGGCGAGTCGGGCGCGGGCAAATCCAATCACCGCCATAACCCACGGCATCGCCGGCTTTCAGATTCTTTATCGCGATGAGCCGGCTCCGGAAGGTCATCACCGGTCTGAGGCCTTCGTCCGGACCGGTACGACCAGGAAACGGCGACACACCGTAAAGCGCAATTCCGGGGCGGACCCATTCGACACGTGCGGTATCCCAGGCCAGAAGTCCTGCCGAATTGGCGATGCTGCATTCGGTTTGAACGTTATGGAGCGCGCTTTTGAAGCAATCCAGCTGTATTGCCGTAATCGTGTCCTGAAAAACGTCGGCATTGGCCAAGTGAGTCATCACGGGAATAGGTTGGCGCACCGCGGAACACCGTTGAAGCCTCGAATAACAGGATGAGAATTCGTCCCGCAGCAAGCCGAGCCGGTGCATTCCTGTATCCAGTTTCAACCAAACCGATACCGACTCCATCGAGGAAACTTGCTCCAGAAGTTCCACCTGAAACGGGGAATGGATGACGGGCTCCAATCCGTAGCGACTATGGAGCTCCAGTTCTTCGCTATCGACGAAGCCTTGAAGCACGGCGATACGCTGCCTTATACCCGCGTCGCGAAGGGCGATGCCTTCGCCGAGGCGGGCTACGGCGAAGGCATCGGCATCGCTCAATACCTTGGCGATCCGAATCAGCCCGTGGCCGTAGGCGTTGGCCTTGATCACCGCCATGATTTTCGCTTTCGGCGCAAACGCTCGAATGCGCGTGAGATTATGCGTGACTGCCGTCAAATCGAGCTCGGCATAAGCAGACAGCATCATTCTTAAAAGTCCTCGCCCGCGTACGGATCCGAGATAAAGTTTTCGAAGCGCGTGTATTGGCCGAGGAAGGTAAGGCGCACGGTTCCGATCGGGCCGTTACGCTGTTTCGCGATGATGATTTCGGCGGTGCCCTTGTCGGAGGAATCGGGGTGATAGACCTCGTCGCGGTAGATGAACACGATCAGGTCCGCGTCCTGCTCGATCGAGCCCGATTCGCGCAGGTCGGATGGAACCGGCCGTTTATTGGGGCGCTGTTCGAGATTGCGGTTGAGCTGCGAAAGGGCGATCACCGGAACGTTCAGCTCCTTGGCCAATGCCTTGAGCGAGCGGGAAATTTCCGAGATCTCCGCCACACGGTTTTCGCCGCCGGAGCACTGCATGAGCTGAAGATAGTCGAGCACCACCAGTCCGAGTTGACCGTGCTCGCGTGCCAGGCGGCGGCAACGGGCGCGGACTTCGGTGGGTGTCAGGGCAGGGGTGTCGTCGATGAACAGCTTGGTTTCCGCCAGGATATTGATGGCGGAAGTCATGCGCGGCCATTCGTCGTCCTCCAGCTTTCCGGTGCGCACCCGGTGCTGGTCGATGCGGCCCAGAGACGACATCATGCGCATGGCCAGTTGTTCGCCCGGCATTTCCATGCTGAATACGGCTACCGGAACCTGCTCCTTGATGGCCACGTTTTCGGCAATGTTCATGGCGAAGGTGGTCTTTCCCATGGATGGGCGGCCGGCGATGATGATGAGATCGGAGGCTTGCATGCCAGAAGTCATTTCGTCGAAATCGGCGAAACCGGTGCTCGCGCCGGTGATGTGGCCTTCCTTGTGGAAGAGCATCTCGATTCGGTCTATGGCGGCCGACAAGAGCGACTTGATCGGCTTGAAGCCGACTCCGCCGCGCCGCCGCTGATCGGCGATCTGAAAAACCTTTTGCTCGGCTGTTTCGAGCAACAGGGCCAAATCGCGATTTTCCGGCTGGAAGGCTGAATCGGCGATTTCGGTACCTGCATGGATCAGCTGCCGCAATACCGACTTTTCACGCACGATATCGGCATAGGACGAGATATTGGCGGCGCTGGGCGTCTCCTTGGCCATCATCGCGAGATAGGCGAGTCCGCCCGCTTCTTCCAGCGAACCGGTTTTTTCCAGGACTTCCGACAGGGTGACGACGTCGAACGGCGTCTGTTTTTCCGCAAGCTGCTTGATCGCGCGGAATATCAGTTTGTGATCCTTGCGGTAGAAATCCTCTTCTCCCACCCGGTCGGCCACGACGTCCCAGGTTTGGTTGTCGAGCATGAGACCGCCGAGTACGGATTGCTCGGCGTGGATGGAATAAGGGGGAACGCGAAGCGCGTCCACCATTCTGTCCGTTAAACGGGCGTGATCAGACATGTTCAGGTATTGCGTATGGCTTGAATGATTCGGGTGGTCGAATAATCGCCTAGAAAATCCAGAATCCTGACTTCTCCTCCGTTGGCCAGAACATGATCGTGGCCGGCTATTTCGGTGATGTCTTTGTAGTCGCCGCCTTTCACGAGAATATCGGGCAGCAGGCGTCCGACGACGTCGCGCGGCGTATCTTCTTCGAACGGCACGACCCAATCGACGCATTCGAGAGCCGCCAGCATGGTCATGCGATGTTCGAGCGGATTGACCGGGCGGCCGCTGCCCTTGAGGCGTCTTACCGAGGCGTCGCTGTTGACCAGCACGATAAGCCGGTCACCCAGAGCTCGGGCTTGCTGGAGGTATTGGATATGGCCGGGATGCAGGATGTCGAAGCATCCGTTGGTGACGACGATCTTCTCTCCTTTGCGTCGCGCCGTGCCGAGCAAAGGCAAAAGTTCGTCGAGCTCGATCGCGCCGCGATGAAGGGCGCGCTGACCGTGCAGGGCGTCATCCAATTCTTCGAGAGTCACGCTTGCCGTCCCTAGCTTGCCCACGACGATTCCGGCGGCGAGATTTGCAAGACCCGTGGCATCCTCCAGCGATGCGCCCGCCGCCAGAGCTGCGGCGAGAGTCGAAATGACGGTATCGCCGGCTCCGGTTACATCGTAGACCTCTTTGGCGTGGGCTGGCAAATGCCGGGGGGATTCGCCGCGTCGCAGCAAAGTCATCCCGTGTTCGCCGCGTGTAATCAAGAGGGCCTTTAGCTCGAGCTTTTCCAGCAGGCCAAGGCCCTTATCCGCCAGTTCATGATCATCCCGGCAAGGTCCGGCCACGGCCTCAAATTCGCTGCGATTGGGAGTAATGAGGGTGGCGCCGCGGTATCGATCGAAATCGGTGCCCTTTGGGTCCACTAAAACCATCTTGCCCGCTTCTCCGGCGAGTTGAATCAGTTCCTGAACTGAATTGAGGGTTCCCTTGCCGTAGTCGGAGAGTACCACGACATCGGCCTCGTTCAACTTCCCGGCGAAATTCGCGAGGAGATGGGCCGACGGGACGTCATGAAAGCGGTCCTCGAAGTCCAGCCGGATGAGCTGTTGATGGCGGCTCAGCACTCTGAGCTTGGTGATGGTCGGCCGTCCCGGAATTTGCTCCACAACACAGTCGATACCGGCGGATTGCAGGAGAGCGATAAGATTCTGTCCGGCTTCGTCGCGCCCACAATAACCGATGAGGCTGGTTTGCGTCCCAAATGTCGCAATATTGAGGGCGACGTTGCCCGCACCACCCAATCGTTCCTCGACGCCATTTACCAGTACGACCGGAACCGGAGCCTCCGGCGAAATGCGGGAAGTGCCGCCGTGCCAGTAGCGATCGAGCATTAAGTCGCCGACGACCAGGATGCGGGCCGAGTCGAAATTAGGAAGCTGCATGGATTCAAGGAAGCGAAAAACGGGGCGATAGGATACCACCACCGGGTAGCTTTGATCTTCGGAAAAGCGCGCCTTAGGACGATTATCTCGTTCGGCGGGAGGCGAATAGCGATTCGATGCCCTGCGCCGATCGGACTAGTGTTTCGTCGTTTCCCCACGATCCAGCGATTTGTATTCCGACCGGTAAACCGCGGATGACGCCGGTCGGAATACTGAGGAGAGGAACGCCTGCTTGAGTCCAGGGCAACTGCATCACCGAGTCGCCGGTGCTGTTCAGCCCATGAGGGGCCGGTCCGGTCGCGGAAGGGGAAATCCAAGCATCGATGCCATGTTGTTGCATCAGCGCTGCGAGGTGTGCTCCCTGACGTAGTCGGACCGCTCTGGCGATCTCAAGGTCCGATGCCGAAGCCTTGAGGCCGCGCTCGATGAGCTCTGCGGTTTCCGGACGGTAAAGCGGTTTGTACTTTCGGTACCAATTTTCGTGTACCTGCGCAGCTTCGGCAGCAACGAGCAGATGATGCGAACGATAGAGTTCCTCGAAATCGGGAAATGCCGATACTTCGATGAGAACATACCCGTTGGCTCTAAGCGTCTCGCAGGTCTCTTGAAAACCGAGTCTAGCGTCCGGCGTGACATGATCGAGGTAAGGGCCGTCCGGAATTCCAAACCTCGGACGACCATGGGTTAGGGATGATTTCCAGTCCGGAACCAGCGCCTGTGCAGCCAATTCGATTCCATCGACATCGGAAGCGAACCAGCCGACATGGTCCACGCTCGGCGCCAGGGGAATTACGCCGTCCACGGGAACTCTTCCGTAGCTGGGCTTGAATCCGCAGAGGCCGCAGAAAGCGGCGGGCCGATTGATAGATCCGACGGTCTGCGTGCCGAGCGCCAAGAGGCAGAGGCCGGCGGCAACGGCCGCCGCGGAGCCGCTGCTCGATCCGCCCGGCGTGTGCTCCGGATTGCAGGGATTGCGTGTCGGACCGGGGGCGATATAGGCGAATTCAGCGGTGACGGTCTTTCCGATAATGAGCGCGCCGGCATCTTTCAGACGCGTCACGGTGCTGGCTTCCGCACCGCTAAGTTCTTCGGGCGGCAAGCGACTGCCTGCGCGCGTTTCAAATCCGTCGATGTGAAAGATATCCTTAATGCCTATCGGCGCGCCGAACAAAGGCGGCCGATTTTCGGGCTTCGGATAACGGCGCAGCAAATCGTCGGCCTCCCGATAGAGCCGTGTCCAGCGATGCTCCTCGGGCACGAAAGCCAGGACGTTCGGCTCGATTTCGGCGAAGCGGTTTTCGAGCTCATGGAGGTACGGCAGCAAAGGCCATTCACCGCTTCGAAGCCTGTTTGCAACCGTCGTCGATTTCATGGCGTTGTTGATTTAGTCGGCAAGCATGGAGCAGCCATAGGCCAGTGCGAGTCCGAGATAGATCACAAAGCTCAATCCCAGGAGCCAGCGTCCGGCATCCGGCGGTCTGGCCCATACCGGCAGCTGCGGCGCAAGGCGGCGAAAATTGAGCAGATACAAAGCCACGGGGAACATGACGGTTCCCGCAAAACCAATGACGGCGCTGGTCAGGATCAACGTGCCCGGCGTATCGAGCAGCATGGTCAACGACGTGATCAGCGTCAGTAGCGCCAGAAAGATGTAATACCAGGTGCGTAGAGCAATTCGCCGGCTTTTCGGAAAGAGTACATGGACGATGTCGGCCTGCATCCGGCTGACGGCATCCGCCGTCGCCAGCCAAGTATCGGTCAGAAAGGCTGCGGCTACCAAGAGGAACAATAGCCTCCCGATTTCGCCCCAGCCGACCTCGAAAAAGCGGCTTTGCACCACCGCAAGTTCATACTCCTGAGGCAACAGGCCTTTGGGAAACAGGAGCGCATACGCCAGAAGACAGGTCATGAGCGTCGTCAACAGATTGCCGACGATCCCGATCAGTACGTCGGCACGAAGGAACTGCTGCCATTTCCGCCAGCGATCCTCGTTTTCAGGCAACGCATCCGGGAGAAAACCGTCGCTGGTGATGACCTCGGGCTTGCCGGCGATGGGCCCCGTGATTTTGCCCATGTGCACCGCCATCCCGACGCCTTTGTCACGCAGCCAGTACGAATAGAACAAGATCCAAAAGCCGCCCAATCCGGCGAATGCGATGGCGGTGAGCAGCTTGGTGGCGTCCTGTGCTTCCCAAGGGCGGGGCAGCGGAGCCGTAGGGCCCAATAGACCCCGAAGGAAGTCCGGTACCGCCGCGATGACCTCGGTCTGGAGACAAGCCCAGAGCAGGCCGGCCACGGTGGTGACGGCGACCATTTTCATGAATCGCTCGACCAAGACGTATACGACTTTGCTGAACACGATGGCGGCCAAGAACACGCCGATCGAGCAATATCCCCAAAACAGCGATTGGCTACGGGCGTCCCAGCCTTCGGGGAGATGGGTCAAGGCCGCCAACGCCGTACCGCCCGCCGAGGCGAAGGCTCCGAACCAGAGGAACGAGACCGACATCAATATCCACAGAAGAATGCCGAAAACGCGGTTGAGCCGGATGAACCCGTGAAAAATGCTCTCGCCGGTCAATAGCGTGTAGCGGCCGATTTCGACGTTGATCGGGTACTGGAGCAAGCAGGCCGGAATCAAGAGGAATAGGAATGTCAAACCGTATTTCGCGATCAGATAGGGCCACCAGATCAGTTCGCCGCTGCCTTGTGCCAATGCCATCCATACGATTCCGGGGCCCAGCGTAGCCCACCAGCCGGGAAAGTCGGGTAAAGGTTTTCGGGCGAGATCGGGCAGAGCGGAGATCGGGCGATTCATAGTGTTATTGTTATCAGTGATCCGAATGGCGGGTTTGAAAAGCCGATTAGCTTAGCGTTTTAGCGGCTACCCGCAAAATATCGAGAAGATCGAAAACGCGGGCGACATAGTGATCCCGGACTCGATAATTCCGATGCTCTTTTCCGCGAAGTTCGTCGCCTATTGCGTCGATAAACTGATTGAGACGCCGTTCGTGTATGCCGGTCTTGGCCAGCAGGGGATCGACGACGACCCAGGATAACGCCGCAATCGCACTGACGGCGGCCATCGTCGTGCCAGTGGCGGCGATAATCAGTCCGGTCGACGCGGACGCAGGAAAGAGGCCGTAATACCAGGCTCCGATCGTGGGACCCAGCAAGAAATTGGCGATGGCCGTGTGCTGGGCGATGGCGGAGGCTGCGGCCATGCCGGTCGAGAACGCACCGGGTAGGGCTTTGTTAAAAGCGGCGTAGCTGGTGGCGAGCGAAACCAGGCTGCCGGCGAGTTCGGTGACGGCGATGCGGGTTTTGCCGTATTCAGCCAGATTGCTTTCCAGCTTCCGGCGAAATTCGGGGTGATCCGCCTTGCTTCGGATTTGTCCAAGAAATTGCTCGCACAGCTCGGAAATCTCGGGATTGCACAGAATGGTTTCCATAAGGGCATCCCGGCGGGATGTCCGTTTCCCCTGAACATACGGCAGTTCCAGCAGTTCGGTATAGATCAGCCACTGCAATTCCGCTTGTAAGGCGGTCGGTATGCCGGTCGGCATCTTGTCGAGAATCCGGCTTATCCTGTGACCCCCGGTTTTTCGAAACAGAGCCGCCGTGCCATGAATGATGAAGCTGGGCAAACCCCATAGCATGTTCAGCGGATGTTTGTAGAAGTCCTTGCCGAAGGTTTTTTTGTGGAGCGCCAAGGCGCCCGTGAAAGAGAAATATTGCTCGACGAATTCGGGAACTTTAGCTTTTCGTGCGACCAAATAGGTTTCAATCCCTTGTGTTACGGCGCGTTCGATGGTCCGAAGTGTGTCGGTTTCCATAGGCATCAGTCATCGTTGGGAATCGGTGCAACCTAGTGAACTCTGCCGCCGGAAGCCATGTGTACGTAGTGTCGGCAGTCGGGCTGAATCCTTAAATTGTCTGGCAACCGGCGCCGTTCGTGCTCATAATAAATGTCTTTTTTGCTTTGGTTAGAGACAACCATTCGTTAGGTTTGATTATGAAAAAATTGATGATTGCGTTTTTGGCCGTTTTTTTGCTGGCCGGTTGCACGAGCAAGGAGAAAACCACTCTAAAAGAGGCGCTCGTCGCTAAATTCAAAGACGATTCCGATTTGAAAGATTATAAGCTCGATCCCGAGACTATCGCGGATTGCGTAGTTGGGGAAATCAGTAACGGATTGCCGGGTTTCGCGGGTGATCCTCGTCGTGAACAATTTTTTCAAGCATATACGCATTTCGCGAATGCAAAATCACCGGCTGATGCGGAGAAAGCCGTTAAGGATTACGAGCAATTATTTGGTTCGGTTAAAGAAGCCCGGCATGCTGCGTTGAGCATTACCGACCATGTCATGACTTGTATGGGCAAGGCGGTGGCTGTAGCTGGAGGGGATCAGGACGAGGGCAATTAAGCGGCATCCTCCTGACTACACAGTTAAGACGGAACAATCTCGGGGATGGCACCATAGAGCACCTGACATCCGAAAAGATTGTTTCTTAGGGGAAATACCGCTGAAATCGAACTCCGCCCGCGCGTGAATGCACAAAGACTTACGTCATAAAGACCGCGATTCGGATTGTAAAAACAGGCGGCGCGCGGGCGGCTACCTTAAGGAACAGTCTACGTATCCGAGATACCGGTAAGGAACGAATTCAGCCACCCCATATCGGATGGTGGTTATCGGGGACAGCCTTCTAGTTTAAAAATTGCATAGCCTTGGGTTTCGATGTCTTTCTGCATTTCCGCCGGCGCATGCGGTTCGCTATGGCAATAGGCACAACTTTCGGAGTTCACGACGGCATCTTCCTCACCGACGGACCGTAGCCAGTCGCGGGCACATTGCAGGGCTTTTGTTGGATCGTTTTCCGGAAGTATCACATCGAAGTGCATGATTTTTCCGCTTGCGCTACGCGCGTAGGTATCAAAAACATGGATTTGGCTCATATCTTCTCTCGTCGATGTTGAGGATGGATAAAGGAGTCGTTTGCGCACGGGAGACTGTGGCGATAACGTGGTGCCGCGCGATATCCAACGAGGGAATGCGTGCGCTCGTCGATTTTGAGCTCGGCAATGGCTTTGTGAAGCCGGACATGTGCACGCTTAGGTTTTGGATCTTAAACCCCGGATGCGGCAGTACTTGCGAACAGTGCACCGAGGCGGGTGATTAAGCCGACAATCGTCGATGTTCATACAGAATTTCCATATCGACATGGACAAATCTTGAAAAAACGGAGTGCGCCTGCTATCAGAACAGTGAGACACGGAGGTTTCGCATTCCACGACCAAAGGAATTGTCGGTTCTACATGATGTCAATAGGTATTGTGTCGATACTAACTCTAGCGGAACTTTAAAGATTTTGTCAATATGATATTGATCCGATACTATTAGATGTATGAATACTGAATCGATTTACGATTACTTGGAACGTATCGCCAACCTCATTCGGACAGACGTCCGAAAGACGGGGGTTGCGAAAGGATTGCAACCGGTGCAGTTGGAAGCGCTCCATTATCTGAGCCGGTGCAACCGATACAGCAACACGCCAGTTGCGGTGGCCGATTACTTGGGCCTAACCAAGGGAACGGTATCGCAAACCTTGGGGGTCTTAGAATCTAGTGGCTTTATCGAAAAGCAGGCCGACCTCAATGATCGTCGTGTGGTTCATCTCAATCTGACTGTTGACGGCGCTCGCGTGGTTTCGGATGCAATTCCGCCTAATATCCTGAAATCCGCAGTGGATGGGCTGTCTGAGACCTCCCGGAATGAGATTACAGCAACTCTGAATCAGGTTTTGAGGGAGTTGCAAACGGCGAACAAGCTGAAAACGTTCGGCTCCTGCAAAACTTGCAGGTATCACTTGACCCAGGAAGACGGAAGGCGCCGGTGCGGACTGACCATGGAGTGGCTAACGGAGGCCGACGCGGAAAAAATATGCCGGGAGCATCAGCCAACAGCGGAAAGTGTCTAGATTTGCAAAGTGATTAATAGGACGGGCCGAGAGCCCGCCCCAAAGGACAGAATCAAATCGCTTGCTCGCCGGTTTCACCGGTCCGAATCCGGATAGCCTGCTCGAGGTTGGTTACAAATATTTTGCCGTCGCCAATTTTGCCCGTGTTGGCGGCTTTGATGATGGAATCGACAGCCTGATCGACCATGCTATCGGTTACCGCCACTTCGACTTTTACTTTGGGCAAGAAATCAACCACGTATTCGGCGCCGCGATAAAGTTCCGTGTGTCCTTTTTGACGCCCGAAACCTTTTACTTCCGTTACCGTAATCCCGCTGATTCCAATTTCGGACAATGCTTCCCGAACATCGTCCAATTTGAACGGTTTAATGATCGCGGTGATGAGTTTCATTATTGTCTCCGATGATGTGAAATGTTCTTAGCCTCGGTTGGCTCGATTTCGAATGATATCGTCGACCACGGTAGGATCTGCCAAGGTGGAGATATCGCCGAGATTGCGGATATCGTTGGCCGCGATTTTCCGAAGTATGCGGCGCATGATCTTGCCGGATCGCGTTTTCGGTAGTGTCGGAGCCCATTGAATGATATCGGGTGTGGCAATCGGACCGATTTCCTTGCGGACCAGCTGCACTAGCTCCTCTTCAAGCTCTGGGCTCGGCGAGACGCCGGCTACCAAAGTGACATAAGCGTAGATTCCCTGTCCTTTGATATCGTGCGGATAACCCACAACGGCGGCTTCCGCCACATGGTCATGCAGGACCAAAGCGCTCTCGATTTCTGCGGTGCCCATGCGATGGCCCGACACGTTCAGCACATCATCGACGCGCCCGGTGATCCAGTAATATCCATCGGCATCGCGTTTGGCACCGTCACCGGTAAAGTACTTGCCAGGATAAGTTGAAAAATAAGTATCAAAAAAGCGTTGGTGACTGCCGAATACCGAGCGAGCCTGGCCCGGCCAAGAGCGGGTAATCGTCAGTACCCCCTCGCACGCTCCTTCCAATACGCTACCCTGGCTGTCGACAATGGCCGGTACGATGCCGAAAAACGGACGCGTCGCGGAGCCCGGTTTGAGCGGCGTGGCGCCGATCAAGGGAGTAATGAGTATTCCACCGGTCTCCGTCTGCCACCACGTATCGACTATAGGGCAGCGGCCGCGGCCTACCTGGTGATAATACCATTCCCATGCCTCTGGATTGATGGGTTCGCCGACAGAGCCCAGAACGCGCAAGCTGTCCCGGCGGGTGCTATCAAGCCAATCTTCCCCCAGGGCCATCAAGGCGCGGATGGCGGTGGGAGCGGTATAAAAAATATTGACACGATGCTTTTCAACCACACGCCAGAAGCGGTCGGGAGCCGGGTAGGTCGGAACGCCTTCGAATATAAGCGTGGTTGCGCCGTTACACAGAGGGCCGTAAACGGTATACGAATGGCCGGTAATCCAACCGACATCCGCGGTGCACCAATAGATTTCGCCCGGACGGTAATCGAACACATATCGGTAAGTCATTGCCGCATAGACCAAATAACCCCCGGTCGTGTGAAGTACCCCCTTCGGTTTTCCGGTAGATCCGGAGGTGTAGAGAATAAACAACGGGTCTTCCGCATCCATGGATTCGGGCGGGCAATCGGGAGAAGCCTCCGACACCGCCTCGTGATACCACACATTATGACTGTCCCAATCGATACTCCCGCCGGTATTCCGAACGACAAAAACCGTTGTCACATTTGGACAAGCCCGCAGTGCGGTGTCCACATTGGCCTTCAGCGGTACTATTCGTCCACCCCGTCTTCCTTCATCCGCACAGATGACATACCGACAGTCGGCATCGAGAATGCGATCCCGTAATGCGTCGGCGGAGAAGCCTGCGAACACGATGGAGTGGACGGCCCCGATCCGAGTGCAGGCCAGCATTACCACTGCCGCTTCGGGGATCATTGGAAGATAGATGCAAACCCGGTCACCTTTTTGAACGCCATGCTTTTTCAGAACATTAGCAAACCGGCAGACTTGTTCGTGCAGCTCGCGGTAGGTGAGCTTCTTGTCGATATTCGAATTGTCTCCTTCCCAGATGATTGCGACTTCGTCACCCTTTTCGACTAAGTGGCGATCGAGGCAGTTATAGCTGACGTTCAGTTTGCCTCCTTCGAACCATCGAATACGGGCGGTACCGAAGTCGCAATCCTGAACCTTGTCCCACGGCTTGAACCAGTCGACAAAACGTTCCGCTTGTTCAGCCCAAAATTTGTCCGAATCCGTGATGGAGTGTTCATACATCTCCTGATAAAGCGCTTCGGTAATTTGCGCTTCGGCAGCTACTTCCGGCGGCACTTCGTAGACTTTTTCGAAGGACATTGGCTTTTCCGATGATCTTCAGAGTGGGATAGGGAGGCTCTGACAGGTGTTGATTTTACCGAATTTTCCGGCGAGTGACCCGCATCATCAAGTCTAACGAACATCGGCATCTTCGTTCTTAAGCCCGCCTCAGCCATAACGCTAGCTTGAGGGCAACCAACATGACCGGCTTTTTAGTACAACTTAGGCGTTCTTAACCAGAACGTTCCTGGCTTCGCGAAGTTCACGTCAAGGGTCCATGAAATGGGACGTTCCGGCTGAGCGATCGGTCAGCGAGCGACCACGAACGGAAGTTGCACGAATAAACTTAAAATTGGAGAGTGTATTGAGCAAAAGGTGCTCTTAGGGCGAGATACTCGCCACTTGAGAGCTTTTGATATCCGAAGTGCGGCGGCAGATCGTGAGTTGGCGGGCTATCGGCTATTCTCGATCCGGACGGATTTAGATCGTCCGTATCGAGAATATCGTTAATAGATATGCAGTGCCTTGGTTTCCCGACACTTCAAAGGACATCTGGATAGCCCACGGCGTCTTAAAGCTAAACTGACGTTAATGAAAGATTGTATCCGCGGTAAAGCCGTCGGTTTCCAATATGTCGCGAAGGCGATTTAGAGCTTCCATCTGAATTTGACGTACTCGTTCCCGGGTAACGCCCATCACGGTCGCGACTTCTTCGAGAGTGGAATGATCATAGCCGCGCAGACCGTATCGGCGGGAAATGACTTCCCGCTGCTTGTCCGTGAGTTGATCCAGCCATTCGGAAAGATTATTGGAAATTAGCTCGTTCTGAAGAGTTTCCGGAAGGGGGAGTTTATCCTCCTCGGAAATGCATTCCACCAAGGACTTTTCAGAATCTTTCTTAAAAGGAACATCGATCGATACAACGCGCTCGTTGAGTTTGAGCATTTTTTCGACCGTTTTTATCGGTTTGTTCAGATATTTTGCGACATCTTCGGCACTTGGATCATGATGCATTGTAATGGCCAAATGACGATACGCTTTTAGGTAGACATTCATTTCTTTTACGACGTGAATCGGTAGACGAATCGTGCGCGTCTGATTCATCAAGGCACGTTCAATCGTCTGCCGAATCCACCATGTGGCGTAAGTCGAAAACCGAAATCCGCGATCGGCCTCAAACTTCTCAACGGCTCTTATCAGTCCGAGATTTCCCTCTTCGATTAGATCCAGAAGTGGCAGTCCGCGATTCAAATAACGACGGGAAATTTTTACAACCAAGCGCAAATTGCTTTCTATCATTTTCTTGCGCGCCGCCTGGTCACCTTTTTGCGCTAAACGGCCGTAGTGCTTTTCTTCATCTGCGGTCAGCAGCTGAGAACTTCCCAATTCCTTTAGATATAGGCGGGTGGCGTCATATTGGTATTCCGAATCGACAGTACCCAGCTCTGCGTCGTTCCAGATCGGCGAATCTTCTTCAAGATCTTCGTTCGCTTCGAAATCTTCGACGAAGGTGGCCGCATCATCGTATAAGCCTGCCTCTCCAAAGGTTTTTAATTCTTCTACGATTTGTTCAGACATACCCATGCCCCCCACACAATTGATTTATTATCGATAGCCTATTTGATAAACCAGAACTTCCGTCATCAATACTTTGTTAATCGGAGCCAACAGCTCTGTGTCAAACCATTTATCGTGCCAATATGCTCTGCGAGCTCCGTACTGCTTTAAATCTGCGGATCATCCATTTTTTGCTTCGCATCGGGTCACTGGGCGCATCGGAAAAATGGCGTTTGGCGACCGAGCGGAGTTACCGTGCGACGGGTTTTTGACGGTTATCTTTCTTATCGGCTTATTATTTTTTTTCTTTAGCAGCTTTTTTGTGACTCAGATAGCAATTTTTAAATGGTGGGATTTTTTTATGATGCCGAATTCGCGCGACCACGCGGGCGCGCGCTCAAACGCACGCGCTTACAGACAGAAAAGGGGATCGAGAGGTTCGGGGATGATTTATAGAGACGAAAAATGCCGACATTCCCAGTTTTTGCTCGATGGCTTGCTAAGCCATTTCCGTGTCAAGCTAGAGCATTTTTCGCTTCCACATAGCGGATTTAGTGCGTGAAAATCCTACCAAGGTGCCGCTGAACGCGGTGCTTGTTTTAGGGCGGGGAGCCGCCCCGCACGCGGGTTCCTTTTGCAAAATCCTTGTGGGATGTTGCTTCCCGCTTTGCCCCCAAGTCCAGGGTGTCGCTCCCTGGATACCCGCTTGCCTTGGGAGCGCCAAGGCAAGCCCCTGGGTTTTATCCTGCGGACCCGCCTTCGGCGGTCCAAATTGACAAGGTCCTTTCCTGGACGCTGCCCTTCGGGCGAACGTCGTTCGTCCCATTCCGCTCCCGGCGAGCCCCCTGATCCTGCGCGTTTCGCACGACACCGGGGCGCTCGAACGGGACGAAGAAAACCGTGTAGCACCCGCTGCCGCGGGCGCTATACCGAATCAGAAAATACTCTAGCCACGGCCGTGCTCGGCGCACCCAGTACACTTCGACGATTTTACCGTCCCAGCAGAACGTCTTTGGCCTGATTGATTTTCGCCGCGAGATAGTCGGAGCCACCTCGGTCGGGATGAATCCTCTGCATCAGGCGACGATGAGCGTCGATAACAATTTCACGAGAAGATCCAGGCGGGATGCCCAGAACACGATAAGCTTCTTCCGCCGTCATTTTGCCGTGGTCCTGATCTGCGGTTCGGCTTTCGCGCTCTTGCCAGGATACGCCATGGACGCGCTCTATATATGCCTTCAGCAGCGATGCGGATTCGGGGTCCTCGCGGACATAGTCACCGTATAACTCGGTCAGTTGTTTCAGGGTCAGGTCGTGCAAGCTACGGCCGGCATGGAACCCTGTCAGTACTACGCCCACGATTTCGCCGGTTGTATGATCGAGTTGCATCCGTAAAAAACGCGACTCAACAAACGAACTGCTACGGCGACCGTCCGAAGCCGTCCGCTGGGATGCGGCTCGTTGTTGCCGCCAGCGTCGTATCAGCGGCGCATATTGAACCAGGAGTTGAACGAGAATTGGCGCAAGCCGGAGAACGGCGGCGATCAGTGCCCCGACCAGCGGGATCAACCAGCCCAGCCGTCCGGTCGCGGCAAGAAATAACAGGGCCAGAATTCCGGTCCAGATCAGCCCGCGTCGAAACTTGTTGGCCAGCGCTTCAGAAGGCGCGGAGTCGAGAAAACGGCGCACCGTGAGCACGGCAAGAACGACGAGAAAAAGAAGCAGAATGAGTTGAATCAAGATTTTTTCATTTCGTGGGCTAATTGCAGAGCGAGCCCGCCTCGGACACGACCGAAGTCTTCCAAAGCCTTCAATCCGCCAGCGGCATAGACCGCAACAGCATTGAGCAGTTCACGGAGTTGCCGTGCACTTCCGGCGTCGAGGCGGCAATGGGCGCCGTGAGTCAATTTGGCGATCTGTTTGAATGCGCGTTCGGCGGTCGGATCGAATCCTTCCTGAAACAGAAACGCTTTGACGCCCCGAAGGCCCAACTCTCCGGCTGTCTTGCAGAGATAGTCGACATTTTCTTCCATGCAGTCGCCAACGAACACCAAAGCGTCGACCTTACTTTTCCGTGTTTCCTGCAAAGTATGCTCCAGAACCTTGCCGATCTGGGTGTATCCCCCGACGCATTCCACGTCAGCCATGCGCCGCCGCAAGTCTTCGGCGTGAATCAACCACGGGAAAGCTTCGAAATCCGCTATTCCGCGGTAATAGCAGAGCTGGATCTCCAAGCCGCCTAGAGCCGCCGCCGCATCGAACATTTCCGCTTGGATGCGACACGCCTCTCGCCAGGTAGGTTCGCGGCTCGCCGTCGCGTCCAGGGCAAAGATCAGCCTTCCTTTGCGTCCAGCCGGTTTGGCGTTGGGCGTTTGCGCAAGTTTTTTCAAGAATGCTTGCACGTCGCTGTTGCTGGATTGTGGCGGAAACTTTTTCGAGTCATTCATTTTTGGGGTTCGATAGACACAACGCGAATTATTCTATCCGGCAGAAAATCGCGTAAGGAAAGTCATGACCGGACAGGTTTTCATTGCGAACGATTAGACCACCCGGAGGCAATTTTGGCTCCAATTAGACATGCGCGCATTTGTCGCTCCCCAAATCGCAAATATAACCATGGAGCGTGATAAAGTGCAGTGTTTCTAAATCGCTTCTACGATGCTGTGGAGCAAGCAAATTAACTGTTTGCATAATGTTGACAACATGGTAATTTGCGCCTGCTCCAGAGTGTTCGTTCATGAACCGGGAGGCGATAAGAACTTATAAGAGGAGGTATAGCGTAATGTCCGAAGAGAATAACCCGAGTAAGCCCGCGCAAGGCATTCTCGATACCTTGAAGAGCAACCCGAAAGCTCTCTACGCGGCGATCGGCGCAGTGTTGGTGATCGTTCTCGTTCTCGCGATGAGCGGCGGCGGTGAAGAAGTACAGATCAAGACGACCGTATCCGTAGGCCAGCAGGTGACTTTGGATAATCCGAATGGCGGCGGTTCGCATTTGACGACCATGCCTGGTTTAATTAGCACCTCGGAAGCGGAAGAGGACCAGGAGCAGAGCGTATGCGTCACCAAAGCAGGGACGAAGGCAACCGTTGAAGAAGAAATGGTAGTTGGTCAGTTGCCGTTCGTTAAAGTAAAAGTATTGGACGGAGACTGCCAAGGGAAGAGCGGCTGGACATCGAAAGTCAACGTCAAGGGTAGTTGATAGAAATGGCGATGAGCGCCAGATTATTCGCCCATCGCCATTTCTTGTTTTCTCGTACTCTAAAGTTCTCGCAGCACGCGCATTGGGCTGTTTTTTACGACCGACCGTGTATTCAGATAGCCTGCCAGCCCAACCACCAGCGCACCTAAAACAGGGGTGGCCAGCCAGGTTTCCCAATGGAAACGATACGCTAAGTCAAACACCCGGCTGAACAATGTCCACGCGATCACCTCGCTGATGGCCGATGCCAGGATGCCGGCCAAGAATCCCAACGCGGCGAATTCCACCCATTGGGCATTCCGCAACAAGCGCCGGCTGGCGCCCATGGTCCGAAGCAACACATCCTCGTAGATACGTTCATCCAGCGTCGCTCGGACCGCGGCGAACAGCACGGTAAATCCCGCCGCCAAAGCCAATAGCAAGACATATTCGATGGCGCTCGTCACTTGTCGCAAGATGGTCTGAAACTGTTTCAGCAGCGCGTCCACTTCCAGGATTGTCATGCTCGGGAACGATTTGGCCAACTGTCCCAGTACTGGCTTAAGCTCTGGTGGCACATAAAAGCTGGTGAGCCAAGTGTGCGGATACGTATCGAGGCTTCCCGGCGAAAAAATCATGAAAAAATTCGGGGTCATGGTATCCCAGCGGACGCTGCGGGTGCCGATGACGGTAGCGATAAGCTCCTGTCCCGCAATATTGAATGTGAGTTTGTCGCCTGGCTCGATATCTAGACTCTTGGCTAGCTCGGTTTCCACCGAAACGCTCAGGGGACCACTTCCGTCGACCCATTTTCCCCGAACTACACGGTTGTCGGGCGGCAGTTCCGACGCCCAGGTAAGGCTAAGTTCGCGATTAATCGATGCTTCAGCGCGCGAGTCTTTGTGGACGATTTCGAAGACGTCTTTACCGTTAACGGCAGTCAAACGGCCGCGCACGATCGGATAGTAAGCGCTGCTGGCGATACCCTCTTGGTTCAGCGTGTTGCGAAATCGCGCCAAATCGGTATCGAATAAATTCAGTGCGAAATGATTAGGGGTATCCTCGGGCAGTTGGCGCTTCCACTCCTGCAGCAGTTCGGTACGCACCAAAATACTGACCTGCATGGCCACCAGGGTTAGGGCGAAAGCGAGTATCTGGCTAACTCCCAGTCGCGGCTGACGGGTCAAGTGCTGGAGACCGAAGCGCCATGACAGCGAGACGTAAGGCAGGAGCAGACGGCCAAGCCCCAGCATCGATAAGCCGAGCAGGCTGAACAGCGCTATCGCAGCGCCAGCGATCGCCAATACGCTGACGGTCATCGTCCAATCGCGGGTATAGCGCCAAAGAAGCGCGCTCAGAGTAAGGGCGGCTAATCCGTATACCACCCAAGCGCTGGACGGCAGAGGTTCCAGATCGCGGCGCAGTACTCGCAGGGGAGCGAGTCGCTTGAGCCTGAGTATGGGAGGCAGGGCGAAGCCGAGCAGGATCAGGAGTCCCGTGGCCGCGCCGAAGATCACTGCGAGCCAACCGGGACCGGCTAAGGTATGGGGCAGCAAAGAGCGGAGCAACTGGATCACACCGTGCTGAGCCAGGTATCCCAAAGCGCAACCCAACGAGCTCGCGACGAGGCCGACGATCAAAAACTGGCTGGCGTAGATCCACAGGACGTCCCGCTCGCGAGCACCCAAGCACTTGAGCATCGCGGTCATGTCGTAGTGCCGTTCGGTGTAGCGGCGCGCAGTCATGGCGATGGCAACGCCCGAAATCAACACCACGGCAATGCTGGTCAGTCCCAGATAACGCTCTGCACGGTTCAGGGCATTGCCCAGTTCGGGCCGATCCTCGTGTACGTCGAGAATACGTTGCCCCGGATGCAGTTGGGGCTTGAGCCATTGCTTGAATGTGCGTAGCGCACGCTCGTCCCCGGCAAACAATTCGTAATAATGAACATGACTTCCGGGTTGAATGACCCGGGTCTCGGCGACATCGGCTCGATTCATCAGCACCCGGGGCGAGAGGCTGTAGAGATCGCCACGGCGGTCGGGTTCATGGGTGAGAATGCGAGTGATTCGCAGCGGTTTTTCACCCACTGTGATTTCGCCGCCCAAGCTCAAACCCAAGGTTGTGAGCACGCGCTGCTCCACCCAAGCCTCCCCGCTTTTCGGGATGTCGTGGGTTTCAACTGCGGCCGTGACATCGCCCAGAGTGGTGCGAAGCGAGCCGCGTAGCGGATAACCTTCCTCGACGGCTTTGACGCCCACCAGAAGCAGTTCGTCGTTTTCGATCAAAACGCTGGAAAATTCGGTGGTACCGGCGACTAGCAGCCCCTGTGCGGACGCCTGTTGCCGCCAAGCATCCGATGGCTCCTGATGGCCGCCGATAACGAGATCGGCTGCCAAGAACTCCGCCGCCTGGAGACTCATCGTACGGGTCAATCTGTCGCCCAACAGGCTGACCGCGGTGGAACTGGCCACTGCGATCAGGAGGGCCGCCATCAGGATGGTTAATTCGCCGCTACGCCAATCGCGTGCGATCAGCTTCAGGGCAAGCTTGAAGTTTCTAACCACAATGCCATTTTCACCGCAAAAGGGATGCCTGAATCAAAGACAAATCGGCCGAAAATAAATTCGAACGTGCGAATAACGCCCGGAAGGGCTCGCACCGGGAAGAGGCACGGAATGCCGCGTTTACCGCTTAAAGATAATTGAAAAGAGACAGTCCTTGTACTTTAACATAAGCCTGCTGCGCAGCCTGTAGCGCGACAAACTGGATGTTGTACCGACTGATTGCTTCTGCGTAGTCCAGATCCTCTATTTCGGAAAGATTCGCTTGGGTGTCGATGATGAATTTGTCGTGAACATCCTCTTGTTCGTCCAGCGCATTCAAGCGTGCGCCGACGCTGGCGCGGGTATCCAGGATGTTCTGGAGGGCGGCATCGATGCCCTTCAATGCGGCGCTGGCAGCGTCGTGGAAAGCAACGTCGGCTCCTGTGCCGGTCTGTGGGCCGGCGAAGCCGAAATCGGTCAGGACTCCATCGGTGTCGTCACTGATCTCCACGGATGAGGCAGTCCCGGTGGTTGTCGATACGAACTCGATAAAGCCTGATCGATGTTGGGCGACCACGGTTCCATTCAAAGCGGTGGCGTTGATGCCGGCGTTTATGGCGGCAACGAGATCATCCGCTGAAGCATAATTCGCCGCGGCAACGGAAACCGTGACCGGCGCACCGCCATCAACGGCCAGATCAAAATTCTTTGCCGGGCCGCCGCTGTAGTCAATGCCGGAGGACAGATCGTTCGTTCCCATAACGGCGCCGTGGGATGCGGTGAACTGTCCGCTCAAAGTCCGGGTGAGGGAGTACAAGGTATTGAGTATGTTCTGGGTACCGCCTGAGGCCGCGATCGCATTGGCACCCGAGCTCGAAGGAATATTCTCGAATATGGAAAATCCGGAATCGCCGTCGGCCAAATGTCGTTGCGGAGCGATTTGCAAGAGGCGCTGATTCTTGTCGCCTTGATAGACGTAGCTCGGCGGCGTCCGGCCGCCGTCAAATGCGAACGGGACGGTATCGGAACGGAAGCCGGCGAAAATATATTCGCCGTTGGCGTCGCGCGTATTCGCCAGTCCGAGCATTTCGTCCAACAGCTGCTGCATTTCCTGCCCGATCGCCTGCCGATCACTCGGGCTGAGCGTATCATTGAGGCTTCGGACAGCCAATTCACGTGCGCGCTGCAACACGTTGTCCGCTCCCGCCAAAGTGGATTCCTCAAATTCGAGTCTCGAGCGAACAGCCTGAATGTTGGACTGAAATTGCCGATTGTTTTCCAGCGACTCCTTCAAGTCCAGCGCACGTACCGCGGCGCTGGGATCATCCGAGGGCGTCAGAATGCGCTGGCCGGTGGAGAGCTGCAATTGGGTCTTGGAGAGCTTCGCCTGCTGCCTGAGGATGGCGTCGATGCCGAATTGTTCCATCAAGGGCGTCGAAATACGCATGCTTATCTCCTTACGGCTCCGATCAGTGCGTCGAACATACTGTTCAGCGCGGGAATCAACTGCGCGGCGGCTTGATAGGCTTGTTGATACCGAAGCAGGTTGGCGGCTTCCTCATCGAGATTCACCCCTGAAACCGAGTCTCGTGCCTGTCGAGCATGGTCGAGCAATTGTTTCTGAGCGGTGCTGTCGATGTCGGCGGCGTGGGTCAGCGTGCCCACATCGCCCACGATCTCGTTATAAGCGTCCTGGTAACTCGCTTTACCGCCCAAAAGCGAGGGCATTGTCTGTAGTTGAGCCAGGGCGCGGGCGTTGGTGTTGTCACCGGGGCCTGCAAAAGGCGACCCAGCTGCAGCAATTTCTCGGGGGTCGGTCAGCGAAACGCTTAGATCGCCGGCTACCCGGCGGAACGGGCGAATGAGAAAGCTGTCGCCGGCTGCTACAGCACCGCCGCCAATGCCGATAGCCAAGCCATCTATGGCAAAGGCACCGGTCGCATTGTTGAATTGCGTATTGTCGCTCAGGCGCGTGAGGGTGTAATTGGCGCCGTCGTAGTCCAGGCGATAGTCGCTTGCGGTTAGATCGGAGGAACCGTTTCCAGCGCTGTTGTCGAACGCGACGGATAATATGGCGTTGCCGCTATTCGTTTGCCTGCCGAACCAACTATACTGGCCGATTGCGGCGTTTGTAACGTCGCTGAAGAAATCGGCACCGGCGCTTCCGTTCAAGTCGGAGCCGAGCGAGTGCTGCGCGTTGAATGTTGCGGCGAGCCCCGCAGCGATACGGCCCAGGGCGTTTTGGGCCGGGTCGAGTACCTCGCTGCCGAAGCGCAACAATCCCCCGATTTCTCCGCCGCTGATAGCGGCGGTCACGACAACGGCGCCGGAGCCGCCGGCGGTAATGGCAATGTCTTTCTGATTGGGATCATAGGCCGAGTTCTGCAAGCTGAGCTGGTTTGCCGTCGAGCCCATCACCAGTGCCTGTCCGCTGCCTATAAACACGTTCAAAGAGCCGTCCTTTTGCTCGAACAAGCTGGTGCCTACTTTCTGCGCCAACTGTTCGGTCAACAGATCGCGCTGATCGAGCAAATCATTGGGCGGTTTGCCTGCTTGGTTATAGGCAACAACAATGCGCTCGTTCAAAGAGGCGATACCTCTGGCCAGACCGTTGATCTCGTCGATATTGGTGCTCAGGCTCTGATTCACTTGGCTGCGCAGCTCATCCATGCGGCCGTTCAGCGTATTAAGACGCTGCACCAGCGTTTCGCCTTCGGTCAGCATGACGCGTCTCGCGGCGATGGATGTGGGGTCGTTGACTACGTCCTGCACCGAGTTAAAGAACGATTGGAGCGAGGGCGACAGACTGGCGTCCGGATCGGCGATGAAGTTGTCGACCTGTGAAGCCATGTCGTGATACGTCTCCAATTCCCCATGCGCGGAGAGACTGCTTCGGAGCTGAGCGTTAAGAAAACTGTCGTAGGAGCGGGTAATGGACGCAACGTCGACGCCGTTGCCCACAAATCCCGCCCCGGTAAACGAAGGCAAGCGCTCGACTTGTTCCGTTCTTTGGCGGCTGTAGCCGTCGGTGTTGACGTTGGCGATATTGTGTCCGGTCGTCGCCAATCCGCGCTGAGCCGCCATCAGTCCGGATGTCGCTATGCCAAGAAGTCCGCCAGCCATGATTCAACCACTCGAATGGATAATGTTCTTACGCCTGTTATCGGCACCGATCGTCCTAACTGAAGACCGGATCAGGCAACGGGCAACTTTTCAAGCGCACGATTTTCCTCGTATATGGAGAGAACCTTGCGTGCATAATAAGGATCCGTGGCGTAGCCGGCCTTTTGCAATGAAGCCATGAATTGCCGTGGATTATCGGCATGCTCCAAGGCCGTTGCGTAACGAGGGTTGGTCTTAAGGAACTGCACGTAATCGCGAAAACTCTCGGCGTAATCGTTGTAGGTGCGGAATGCTGCTCTATTACGCACGGCGATACCGTCGGCGTATTCCAGGGTGCGGGCGGTCATATGACGGCCGCTCCAGTGCCGGTCCGCCTTGATGCCGAACAGATTATGGCTGTGTCCGTCGTTCCCTCGTGCCGCCATGGATTTTCCCCAGCCCGTTTCCAAAGCCGCCTGCGCCAGCAGCAGCTTGGGGTCGACGCCCAGTTCGGCGGCCGCTTCCTGAGCATGAGGCCAGAGCGCCTTTACGAATTCCTCGGGATTGGCGAATGCTCCGGTTCGGGAGTCACTCTGGGCGGACCGAGGTTGCACGCGAGCTTTATCGGTCATCCGAGCTCCAGCTCCATAATCCGATTTCGAATTTTCGGCTGTTGTATGCTCGGAAGATCCCTTATCGATCCTGACTAACGCGTTGCCGCGGTAATCGTCCAGACCCATGCCGGGTTTCGCCTCATCGGAGGACTTTTCGCCGCCCAGTTGCCGAACCAGCATATCGGAGAGGCCGAGACTGGATCGCTTGCCGAGTTCCACCGCCAATTGCTGATCGTACATGTCGCGGAACATCTGCGACTGCTTGCCGTCCGTGAGCCCGCCGTTCGGGACCGCCTCCCGCATGCTTTTCAAGGCCATCTGGATGAACAGAGACTCGAATTGCCGGGCGGTCTCGTTCAGCGCCGCTTTCGGATCATGCTTGGCCTGATTCCTGAGCCGGGCGGTGCCGTTGAAATCGGTATACACATCGGCCATGCCAGTCTGCTTTATCATGCCGGTTCTCCTATATCACGATCAGCTCGGCCCGCAACGCTCCGGCGCTTCGCAGGGCTTCCAGAATGGCGACGAGGTCGCTCGGTGCAGCGCCCACGCGATTGACCGCCTGCACGATTTCATCCAGCGATACGCCGGGATTGAAAACGAACATGCGATTCGCTTCCTCGTTCACGGTTACGTCCGAGCGGGGCACTATGGCGGTCGAACCTCCGGATAAGGCCGGAGGTTGGCTGACGATGGGCTTTTCGCTGATGGTCACCGAGAGGTTGCCGTGGGTCACCGCGGCGGGTTGAACCCGGACATGGCTGCTGATCACTACCGTCCCGGTACGCGAATTGACGATGACCTTGGCAGGGGCTTCGCCCGGACTCACGTCCAGATTTTCGATCAGCGACGTGAACGAGACCCGCTGAGCCGGATCATGGGGTGCGCTGACCTGAACGGACGCCGCGTCCAAGGCGCGCGCCACGCTTCCGCCGTAAGTTCGATTGATGATGTCGGCCACTTGGTTGGCGGTGGTGAAATCGGGCGTATGCAAGTTGAGTATCAGATGGCTGCCTTGCGCGAATCCTGTCGGAACTTCGCGCTCGACCGTGGCTCCGTTCGGAATCCGGCCGGCGCTGGGCACGTTGACGGTAACCTTGGAGCCGTCTAGGCCTTGAGCGCTTAACCCGCCGACGACGAGATTGCCTTGGGCAACCGCGTAGATCTGGCCGTCGGCGCCCCTAAGGGGCGTCATCAAGAGGCTGCCGCCGCGGAGACTGGTGGCATCGCCCAAAGATGAAACGTTCACATCTATCGTTTGGCCGGGCTTTGCAAATGCCGGAAGGTCGGCTTGTACGGATACGGCGGCGATATTTTTGGATTTCAGGTCGATACCCGGCGGCACGGTGACGCCCAATTGGAGCAGCATGTTGCGCAGGGTTTGGCTGGTGAAGCGGTTCTTATCGCCAGTGCGGTTCAGACCGACGACCAGCCCGTACCCGATCAGCTGGTTGCTGCGGACCCCGGCGACCGAGGCGATATCCTTGACCCGTTCAGCCATCGCCGGGGATTGTGAGAACGCCAAGCCGAGAAGACCGATTTTTATGACTGAGTGCAGAGTGAACCTAGCCATGGTCTTACCTCAGTCGATCAGAACGGGAACAGTATGCTGGTGAAAAAACGTTGCAGCCAGCCCATGCGGTTGACGTCCGCCACTACGCCCTCTCCATTGTAAATGAAGGTCGCGTCGGCGACCTTGGTGGAATCCACGCTATTGGTGGTGTCGATATCGACCGGACGCACCAGCCCCGAGAGCTTGATGTATTCGTTGCCTTGGTTCAGGCCGACCCGTTTTTCGCCTCGTACCCGAAGATTGCCGTTGGGCAGGACTTCCACCACGGTCACGCTGATGTTTCCCGTCAAGAGATTGCTCTGATTACTTTCGCCTTTTCCTTCGAATTTGTGGGTCGATTCCAGACTGCTGGATACGTTGTAGCCGAGGATTTCAGCCGCTTCCTGCCCCATCAGCATGGGTGCCTTTACCTGGGTGGTTGCCGAACGGTCAGCCTTGGTGTCCGCGTCTTTCTGGGCATTCGTCCGTTCGACCAGCTTAATGGTAAGGGTGTCACCTACCCGGCGCGCTTTATGATCCTCGAACAACCGCATGTCGTAGCCGGACTGGAAAATTGCGCCGGGATTCTGCATGGGCGGCGTCATGTCCTCGGGACGGGCCGGCGCGTAGGCGGGATCCCGGCGCGGCGGCGGATTGAGGATGGAGGCACAGCCGTTCAAGGTCAGCAGGATGAGAAAGAAAGCCGCGTATTTCATCGGATCAATCAGAGAGTATTGGTGGCGAACCCGAGCATCTCGTCAGTGGTTGCGATCGCTTTGGAGTTCATTTCGTAAGCGCGTTGGGTTTCGATCATATTGACCAGTTCTTCCACCACGTTCACGTTCGAGGTTTCCAAAGAGCCCTGGACGAGCTTTCCGATACCGTCTTCTCCCGGTACGCCGACGATCGGAGCACCGCTCGAAACCGACTCCCGGTACAGGTTTTCACCGATTGGTTCCAATCCCGTCGGGTTGATAAAGTCCGCCAGCTGGATTTCGCCGATGACGTTGGGGGTGGGGTTTCCCGGTTCGAGCACGGATACCGTACCGTCGTTGCCGATAGTGACGCTCAGGGCGCCCTGGGGCACGGTCATGGCCGGTTCCAAGGGGTTGCCGCCGTTGGTGACGATTTGTCCATTGGAGTCGAGCTTGAAGGACCCGTCCCGGGTGTAGGCGAGATCGCCGTTCGGCATCAGGATCTGGAGGAAGCCCCGGCCGTTGATGGCGATATCGAGGGAATTTCCAGTCTGTTGGATGTTGCCTTGAGTATGAATCTTTTCCGTGGCGACCGTCCTTACGCCGGTGCCCAATTGCAGGCCGGAAGGCAGAGTCGTGTTTTGCGTGGACTGAGCGCCTACCTGCCTGACGTTTTGGTACAGCAGGTCTTCGAACAAAGCTCGCTCTTTTTTGAAGCCGGTGGTGTTGACGTTGGCCAGGTTGTGCGAAATCACCGACATATGGGTTTGCTGCGCATCCAGGCCGGTCTTGGCGATCCAAAGGGAAGGGGTGGTCATGGTCGTGAACCTCTTGGAGTGTCTTTTAGCCGATCCGCATGAGCTCGGCGCTGGCATTGCCGTCGTCTTCGACGGTCTTCATCATCTTGATCTGGTATTCGAACTCACGCGCCAGTTCGATCATTTGCACCATTTCTTCCACGGTGCTGACGTTGCTGCCCTCCAGTGATCCGGTTACCAGTTGAACCTCGTTGGTGGCTTCTACGGGAGTACCGTCCTTGATTCGCATCAGGCCATCCTCGCCTTTTTCAAGCTGCGATTTTTCGGGTTTGACCAGTTTGATTCGGTCGAGAATCGCCAGGGCGGTGGCGTTGGCACCCTGCGGAATGATGCTGATGGTGCCGTCTGAGCCGATTTCGACCTTCTGTGCGGGCGGAATGGCGATGGGGCCCGCGTTGCCGAGCACCGGCAGACCGCTGCCGGTGACCAGCTGCCCTGCAGGCGTAATATGTAAGTCTCCGGCCCGGGTGTAAGCTTCGCTGCCGTCCTTGGCCTGCACGGCCAGCCAGCCATCTCCGTTGATCGCGACGTCGAGGTCGCGCCCGGTGGTTTGCAGGGAGCCCGTCGACAAATCGACGCCAGGGCGCTCGGTCATGGCGTAGACTCGACTCGGATAGCCGTTTCCGAATACCGGCATCGAGCGGAGTTGCTCGAAATCCGCTCGAAACCCCGGCGTATTTGCATTTGCGAGATTATTGGCGTTGGATGCCTGCGCCAGCAGAATCTGCTTGGCACCGCTCATGGCGACATAAAGGCTGCGATCCATGGTCGGAGTTCCTGGCTATCGGGTGTTAACGAATGTTGAGCAGTGTCTGGGTGATCGTGTTTTCGGTGGAAATGGTCTGCGCGTTCGCCTGATACGCCTGTTGGGCGATAATCAGATTGACCAGCTGCTGGGCCAGGTCCACGTTGGCTCCTTCGAGGGCGCCAGCCTTGATGGAACCGAAACTGCTGGTGCCGGCTACGCCATTGATCGGCACCCCGGAGTTTGCGCTTTCTCCCCAGGTGGTATCGCCGAGCTTGGACAATCCTTGCGGGTTTTGGAATCGGACCATGGCCACCTGGCCCAGCGGTTTGGAGCCGCCGTTGCTGAAACGGGCAAAAACGACACCGGTGTCGTCGATGTCCACGCCGGTGAGCCGGCCGATGGTCAGACCGTCTTGGTTCAAGGTGTCGACGCTGAACGCGCTGCCCAGTTGTGTCGAACCGGCCAGATCGATGGTGAGCTGGATGGGTTGGGCGCTGGGGTTGATGGACACTAAGTCGGTCGTGAATTGGGTCGTTGCCGGGTTGCCGTCGACCGAGGCGAGCTTGCCGTCGTTGTCGAATGTCAGAGGAATCGAGTTGGGGGCCGCGTCGTCCAGCATGTCTACCCCGTCCACATAGACATATAGATCCCAGGCATTCAGCGCCGCACCTTTGACGTAGTAACTGGTCGCGATGTGGGTGTTGCCAAGCGAGTCGTATGTCGTGACCGATGTTGCATGGGTATAGCTGGTGGGGTCTGCCGGGTCGAAAGGCGATGTGGCGGGCGTGGTTTTGCGCGAATCCAGATTGACGCTCATGTCTATCGAGCTCGTGGCTTTCGGTAAGCCCTGCGTAGAATCGAGTTGCAGGGTCTGGAATACGCCGGTACTGAAGCCTTCCTCGACTGTTTCGCCGTTCGGCGCATAAACCAGCAGCGGCTGGCCGAGGTGATTGACCACATAGCCTTCCCGGTCCATGTGAAAAGAACCGGCGCGGGTGTAGACCCGTTCGTTGATGTTGTTGACGTTGTCCCCCATGACGAAAAAGCCTTCGCCACTGATCGCGAGATCGAGGTTGTTCTCGGTGAAATCCAGGTTGCCCTGGGTGAACTGTTGCGCCACATTGGTGACCCGGACACCGGCTCCTGGCGTGATGGACGAGACGCCTCCCAAGCTACTCGCATAGACATCGGCGAATTCGGAGCGCGATTTCTTGAATCCGGTCGTATTGGCGTTGGCAATGTTGTTGCCGGTCACCGAGAGCATATTGGATGCGGCATTCAGGCCGCTCAAGGCACTGTTAAAAGCCATGTCTTACCTCGCTAGATGACTATGATGTTCATTAAAGGACAGCCCGGATATCGCCCAGGGTGTAACGTCCGAGACCGCTGAGCTGGACTTCCATGCCTTTCGAGCCGCCCACGGTTACGCTTTCCACGGGCGCGGCGATTTGGGTTTCGAGCGCAGTCGTTTTGCCGGCGATAACAGCCTCGGCTTTGATCCTGTAAAGTCCGGGATCGGCAAAGTGCAATTCATCGTCCAGTTTTCCGTCCCACTCGAACGACAACGGCCCTTCGGTTTGAGGCCCGAGTTCCAATGTGCGGATCAAGTTGCCGTTCTTGTCCATGATCCGAATATTGACCTGCGAGGCCTCGTACGGCACGGCCAACTCGCCCTGGATCGTGCCGTTCGCGGCCAGAATCGCTTTATCGGACGCGATCAGCGCGGATCGTCCCACCAGGTTCGCGGCCATCAAGGCCTGTTCCTTGTTGGCGGACGCCGCAAAGTCGGCGAACGAGGATTGCAATTGCTGGATTCCCGTGACGGTGCTGAACTGCGCCAGCTGATTGACGAATTCGGCGCCGTCCTGAGGCTTTAAAGGATTCTGACTGGTCAACTGGGTAACCATCAGCTTTAGGAAATCTTCTTGACCCAGTTCGTTGCGCTTCCGAGTCGGTGCCGCGGTTTCGGTCAGGCCGAGAGATTTGAGCGTGTTGACGTCGATGCTCATGATCCGTCACCTCAGCTCTGTCCGAGACGCAGGGTCTGAAGCATCAGTTGCTTGGCGGTATTCGCCACTTCGACGTTGTCCCGGTAGGAGCGGGACGCGGACATCATATTGGTCAGTTCTTCGATGGTGTTGACGTTCGGCTTGAAGATGTAGCCTTCGTCGTTGGCCATCGGGTGATCCGGTGCATATTCCATGCGTAAGGGCGCCTGACTCTCGACGACGCCGAGTACCTGCACGCCGACCGGCGTGTTTCGCTTGTCCATGGCCTCCTGAAGCTGTGCCGCAAATACGGGCTGTCGCGATCGATAAGTCTGTTCGACGCTGCTGCTGACGCTGTCCGCATTGGATAAGTTACTGGCTACCAGGTTGAGCCGCAGCGACTGCGCAGTCATGCCGGAGCCGGCGATATCGAAGATTTTGAACGACGACATGGTTATTCTCCTGTTAAGGCGGTTCGCAGAGAGGCGATCTTGCCACTCAAGAAGTTGAGCGTGGCCTGGTATTGCACCGCGTTTTCGGCGAAACGCATCTGTTCCTGCTCGGTTTCCACCGTATTGCCGTCGAGACTGGGTTGCGACGGTAGCCGATACAGGGCTTCTCCCCGCGATCCGGGCGCTGTCGCAGTCACATGCCCGGCTTGTGTAGCCGCGAGCTTGAGAGGGGACGTGTGGACGCTTTGCAGTACCGAACGGAAATCCAGATCGCGGGCCTTGTAATTCGGCGTGTCGGCGTTGGCCAGGTTGGAGGCCAACAACTCGGTACGGCGGTCGCGGAGTTTCAGTGCCAGGGGATGAATGCCGAGGGCATTGTCGAAGTTGATCGTCATAAACATATCCTCGTTGCCAGTTATGTGGCGTCAAGCACGAGGTATGCCACGTAAAAAGCCTTTGTTTAAACAAAGGCTTGCAAATTAAGACGTGAGAGCGGAAAAAAACGGCGGCAATTTTTCGCCACTTGAGGCGGCAAATTTGCCGGGTGGCGTCAGAAGGCCGGCTTTAGACGGTAATAGCGACAAGAGGCCCCGCGAACGGTTTCATAAAGATCGAGTCCGGAGGGAAGGGATTCCGTGCTGCTTAGGAACAGATAGCCGCCTGGATTGAGCGCTTTGGCCATGCGCGTCAAAATATCGCGCTTCAATTCTTCGGAGAAGTAAATCAGTACGTTACGGCAAAAGACGATATCAAACCTGCCCAGCGCCGCGAAAGGCTTGAGCAGGTTGAATTGTTGGAATCGGACCCGATCAACGATCTCCGATTTAAGTTTCCACTTGTCCTGATAGCGATCGAAGTAGCGTGACCTCAGATTTTCATCCAGTCCGCGCGACAAGGCCATTTCGCTATAGACGGCCTGAGAAGCTTCGGCCAAAACCGATTCCGAAATATCGGTCCCGATGACCTGTACGTTTCTTTTGATGCCGGTCCAACCATAACGAAAAAATTCCTCGACGCAGATGCCTATCGAATAAGGCTCCTGTCCCGAAGAGCAGGCTGCGGACCAAATTCTCAAGGTGCCGCCGGTTTTGTTGGCTGCCCAGGCAGGCAAGAGAACATTTCTAAGTTCCTCGAAATGGGTGTTGTCACGAAACCAAAAAGTCTCATTCGTGGTCATGGCATCGATAATACGGGTTCTGAGCTTAGCGGAGACAGCATCGCTTCGGAGCGCAGTTACCAACTGCGCTATGGATGAATAATCACTCTCTTTTAGCAGGCCGGTCAAACGATTCTTCACCAGGTATTGCTTGTTGTCGCTGAGCAATATCCCGCAGGCGTCCACGAGAAATTTCTGGAACACCGCGAACGCTTCGGGATTCAAGTCCGAATTCATGAATACTCCAATCGACACGCCGATGGACGGCGCTTGCGTTTTGCCCGATATGGCCAGTTCAGAAGTCCCTGCGCCCTGTTGTCGCTTGCGCGGCGATATGGTCTTTGAGGCGTTGCTGTACGACCCGAGCAAGATCGTCCGGATCGTATTTGGCGAGGAATTTGTTGGCGCCGACTTTTTCAACCATCGCCTGATTGAAAACTCCGCTCAGGGAGGTATGGAGCAATACGTATACTTCCTTCATAGCAGGGTCTTTGCGTACCTTGGTCGTGAGCGTATAGCCGTCCATTCGAGGCATCTCCACGTCGGAAATGATCATCGCCAAGTACTCGTTCAAATTCTTTCCTTCCGATATCCAATGTTCGAGGATTTCCAACGCCTCCTGACCATCTTTGGCAATTGTGCTCTCCACTTCGAGTTGGTTCAAAACACGCAGAATTTGATTGCGGGCCACAAATGAATCATCCACGACGAGTACATGCTGCTCAAGGTTCTTGGCGTCCTCCTCGATCACACCGTCCGAAACCTGGTCGCACTCGCCCATGACTTCCTTCATCACTTTTTCAACGTCGATAACTTCGATGAGTTCCTTCTCGTATTGCGTTACAGCGGTTAAATAGCTTTCTTTGCCTGCGCCTTTCGGCGGCGGCTGAATCTGCTCCCATCCCATATTGATGATGCGATCGACAGTGCTGACGAGGAATCCTTGGGTGGATCGATTGTACTCGGTAATGATGACATAGCCACTCCCGTCGCGTGGTTGCGGGCGCGCGCCAATTGCCATGGAGAGATCCATCATGGGTATGGTCTTGCCGCGCAAGTGAGCGACGCCACAAATCACCGGGTTCGATTTCGGCAGCTGAGTCAAGGGCGGGCACTGTATGACCTCCTGCACCTTGAACACGTTAATACCGAAGCGCTGGTTGCCGCCGAGTTTGAAGAGCAGCAGCTCGAGGCGGTTATGTCCCGCGAGCTTAGTTCTTTGATCTACGCCTTCGAGTATGCTTGCCATTGTGAATTTCCTGGGAAGATTGACGGTGACTAAAGTGTAGCGGCAGGTGTGCGATCCGCTTGAGTCCGGCGCGGCATATTAGATGCATGTCTTGGTCCATCATCGGAGGTTATCTATGCGTGCCAAACTCAAATTCCTGCTTCTGCTCGCGCTGGCGATTCCCGCGGCTTTCGCGGCAGACCGCCTGCAAACCAACGAATCGATAGCAGCTGCGATAATGGCCCTGATCGAGTCGGATTTCCGTCAGCGGAATCAGGAATTCCAGGCAGACCCGGTCAGGCTGGACGGTCGTCTGCAATTGCCGCTTTGCGATCGGCCGCTGGAGGCCTTCTTTCTTCCAGGGCGGCGCGAAAGCGGTTTTCTTTCCGTCGGCGTGCGTTGCGAAGGAACGCATTCTTGGACCGTGTACAACAAGGTTCACGTGAAAGCGTATCGGGAAGTCGTCGTTCTGAAAAACGCCGTCCGGCAAGGCTCAGTTCTCACCGAGGCGGATCTCGGCTTCGAAAAACGAGACCTCGCGAACTTGCGCGGCAGTTATTTCACTTCTTTCGATCCGGTCGTCAATCGGCCCGTCAAACGCACCTTGGCGGCCGGCGCGGTACTGAGCCCCGAATGGTTATCTGTGCCGAAAATGATTCGGCGTGGACAGAAGGTCATTATTCAGGCGGAGAGCAGTCATTTTGCCGTCAAGATGTCGGGACAGGCTCTGAATGATGGGGAGGCGGGGCAGCGTATTCGCGTTCGCAACGACCAATCCGCGAGAATCGTGGAAGGTACGGTTGCAGGTCCTGGCCTCGTATTGATACGGCTTTGAACGCCGGACAGAAAAACGTGGTTTTGCGCTAAAGTTCGCCGTCGGGAGGCCGATAAGAATTGAAATTCCCGAGAGGATACGGTCATGGAAATCAAACTTCAAAACAGCGTTAGCGGTCTTTCCGTCGGCGGACTACAAAAGAAATCGAGCACCGCGGCAGGTACAGGCGGCGGCAATGCCTCATCGACCTACAGTGTCAGCGTGTCGCCCGAAATGTCGCTTCGGCTCTCCGAGATCAAACAACGTCTGTTGAGCGAACCCTCGGTCGACGAAGCGAGAGTGACCCGCATTGCCAGCGCGGTTCAGTCGGGAAACTACGAGATCAACCCGCAGCGAGCGGCCGAAAAGCTGATCGCCATGGAACAAAAGCTTCCTGAATTTTCATGATCGCGCACGGCCAGGATCTTCACGACCTTTTCAGCCAAACGCTGGACGGACTCGGCGAAATGTCCAGGCTGCTTGAGGAGGAGGCGCGAAGTCTAGCGGCGCGCGACACGGAGGCGTTGGAACTGACCGCCTCGAAGAAACAGAAACTCGCATTCCTGCTCAACGATTTGGCCGCTCGGCAGAACCATCTCGTCCGCGCTTGCGGTTTTCAGGGCAACGAAGGCGGCGTTGCGGCCTTCCTTGATCGGCTCGATCCCGAGTCGCCGCAGACCAGAGCCCTCCTTGCCGAATGGCGGGAAATCGTGCGCCTCGGTTCGGCTTGCAGAAAGCAGAATGGGCTTAACGGCGCTTATATCGCGCTCTTGCAGCGTCATATCGATTCCAGTTTGAATTTTCTCTACGGCGCTTCGTCGGCGGATGCGACCTACGGGCCGGATGGGTCGACGCGCCGCGGAGAAACTTCACGCCAGTCATTCTCGGCCTGACCGCCGTGCCAGGCGGTTTCCGTCGCAGGTGCCAGTGAACAGGGCGCTAACCGGCCGCAGCATCACTATCCGGCTCGAATCCTTCAATTTCGGACAAATTGCCATGTGCCTCTGCTGCCTCCGATCGAGGCACCGGGCGCCTCCCGGATTTCTTCCTTGTAATAATTTTTATTGCATAAGTAGACGACCGGTCGTATAGTCGCCACATGGCTCGAATCGGCAACAAACAGATTACTCGCGAAAAGCTTTTGGACCAGGGTGTTGCCATGCTCATGGAGCATGGCTATCACGGCACCGGTCTACAGGACTTGCTGTCCAGCGTTCAGGTTCCGAAGGGATCGTTTTACAACTACTTCTCTAGCAAGGAGGAGTTCGGGGCGGAAGTGGTCCAGCACTACATAGAGCCATTCATTCGACAATTGGGCGATTACCTGAGTCGGCCGGAGTTGGATGCGCTGTCCGCGATGAAACGTTATTTCTGCGATTTGATCGCAGAATTGGAGCGGAGACAGTTCAAAGGAGGATGTTTACTGGGCAACCTGATCGGCGAGATCGGAGATACTAACGAGACCTGTATGGATGCATTGAAGGATGCTTATCACCGGTATAGGGACAAGCTCACCGAAGGCTTGGCGCGCGCACAGGCGGAGGGGACCGTGCGTACCGACCAAACGGCGGAAGTTCTGGCGGACCTGGTTTCCGATTCGTGGCAAGGCGCCTTGCTGCGAATGAAGGTGGAACAGTCCGTGCGCCCTTTGCAAGTCTGTGTGAGCCATCTGTTTGACGGCTATTTCAAGCCTTAGGTTAATTGAGAGCGAGGAGGTATGCGATGAAACGACGAATCAAAGAAAAGAAAATCGTTCAGGCTATGCGCGGCGTGATGCTCGGGCTGACATCCGCACTGGCCTTGACCGGAACGGGGCTGTCATCCGTCAACGCAGACGAGACCTGCTTATCGCCGTACATGGCCAAAATTACGGGTCAGGAAGATTTCGCATACATTTGGACCCTCGGTGCCAGCGGGATCGGCGACGAGCAGGACAAGCTGGTGACCGTGGACGTCAATCCGAAATCGCCGAAATACGGGAAAGTGGTAGACAGTCTCTCCGTGGGTGGCCGTAACGAGGCGCATCATTCCGATTTCACGGATGATCGGAATTATCTCTGGGCCGGAGGATTGGACACCAGCAAGATTTTTATCTTCGACATCCATAGCGATCCAGCCAAGCCCAAGCTGCATAAAACCATTACCGATTTCGTCGCGAAAAGCGGCGGCGTGGTCGGGCCTCACTCGTTTTACGCCTTGCCGGGACGCATGCTGATCACGGGGCTGTCTAACAACAAGGATCACGGCGGACGGGCTGCGATGGTGGAATACACCAACCAGGGCGATTACGTGGCGACCCACTGGGTGCCCACCGACAGCGATCTGCGCGGCGCTGTGAAGTCGGGCAAGTATGCCGACGGCTTCAACTACGATGTGCGCGCATTGCCGAGGCGCAACGTGTTGGTGTCTTCCTCCTTCACCGGTTGGAACAACTACATGATGGACTTCGGCAAGATGCTGTCCGACAAGGAAGCCATGAAGCACTTCGGCAATACGGTGGTCGTCTGGAACCTTCACAGCCGCAAGCCTAAGAAGGTTTTCGACGTACCCGGCTCCCCCTTGGAAGTGCGTTGCGCCTGGGAGGAAAACCACAATTACTGTTTCACGACGACGGCGCTCACCTCCAAGATCTGGCTGATCTACGAGGATGACAAGGGCGAATGGCAAGCCAAGGAAGTCGCGGATATCGGCGATCCCTCGAAGGTGCCGTTGCCCGTCGATATTTCGATCTCCAACGACGACAAGCGGCTTTGGGTGAATACCTTCATGGACGGCAACAGCCGCGCGTTCGACATCTCTAATCCGCACAAACCGGTGCAAATCTACGAGAAGCACATCGGCGCGCAAGTCAATATGGTGTCGTCGAGCTGGGACGGGAAGCGGCTTTACTACACTTCGTCGCTGCTTGCCAACTGGGACAAGAAGGGCAAGGACAATGAGCAGTTCCTGAAGCTCTATCACTGGGACGGCAAGGAGTTGAAAGAGCAGTTCGCTATCGACTTCTACAAGGAAAAGCTCGGACGCCCGCACCAGATGCGTTTTGGCGCTTACTCGCTGTATAAGAGCGTGGCCGAAGCAAAGCCGGCGGAGATTTTCGCGGAATTTCAGCGTCGCTGATGTGATGTACTTCGGAGCGGCCATCATGCGGCTCCGGAGTGCCGACGGTTTTTTGACGACTTTTGCTTACTTTCTCAATGAGAGGAGGCTGACATGCCCAAGTATCTAATCGAACGTGACATTCCAGGCGCGGGAAAACTGTCTGATCAGGAGTTGCACGCCGTTTCGCAGAAATCGTGCAGCGTGCTGAACCGTCTGGGACCGCAAATTCAATGGGTGCAGAGCTATGTCACCGACGACAAAGTCTATTGCGTGTATATCGCCCCCAACGAGAAGATGATTCGGCAGCATGCCCAAGAGGGTGGTTTTCCGGCCAACCGGATTTCGGAGATCAAGACGGTAATCGATCCGACTACCGGCGAGTGATGAGGGGCGTGGGAACGGCTCCGACCGTTCCCACGCCTGCTTCGACTACTTGACCCGCATTCCCGGCTGCGCGCCTTCGTCCGGGATCAAAACGAACGGTCCTCCGCGTTCGTCGCTCGCAGCCAGCACCATGCCTTCCGACAGACCGAACTTCATCTTGCGCGGTGCCAGATTCGCGACCATGATGGTCAGCTTCCCTTCCAATTGTGCCGGATCGTAGGCCGATTTGATGCCCGCGAACACTGTTCGTGTCTCGCTGCCGATATCCAGAGTCAGCTTCAGAAGCTTGTCGGCGCCTTCCACGTGCTCCGCTTTGGCGATACGGGCGATGCGCAGATCGATCTTGGCGAAGTCGTCGATCGATATGGTGTCTGCGATCGGTTGAATCGTATGCTGCTGATGCTCGGCGTGACGTTGCTGGGAGTGAGGTTCCGGTTGGGCGGCGGCTTGCAGGTTCTGTTTGTTGGCTTCCACGAGAGACTCGATTTGTTTGGGGTCGATTCGGGTTAGAAGGTGTTGGTAAGGCTTTATTGTGCGGCCTGCTAGCGACTTATCCAAATCAGACCAAGAAAGCGGCTCAATTTGCAGAAAATCTTCAACTTTTTTGGCGATTTCAGGCAATAACGGCTTTAGATATATGGTCAAAATTCGAAATGCTTCGATTGTTGCGGAGCATACCCAGTGTACTTCGGGAAGATTTTCAGGGGTTTTTGCCGATTCCCAGGGTTTTGCATCATTAAAGAATTTGTTGATATCGTCCGCAACAACCATTATTTCCCTGATTGCTCTTGAGAAGTCGCGCCGCTCGTAAGCGTCAGCGATCCATTGGGCAGTTCCTTTTACAGCGTTGCTTGTCAAAACATTGCTATATGGCAACTTGGGAGTTAAGTTTGAATTTAATGCTCCGCTGGTTTCTGGAAGAAGATTCTGGTCAAGAATCAACCCATTAAAAAGACGATCAATAAATCCGGCCGCTCTACTTGCAATATTGACGTACTTCCCCACCAAATCACTATTCACCCGCGCCACGAAATCTTCCAGATTCAGATCGATGTCCTCCATCGTCCCGTTCAGCTTGCAGGCGTAGTAATAGCGCAGCCATTCGGGGTTCAAGCCCTGCTGGAGATAACTCTCGGCGGTGATGAAAGTGCCGCGCGATTTGGACATTTTCTCGCCGTTCACGGTCAGGAAGCCGTGGGCGAAGATCTTGCTGGGGGTGCGGAAATCGGAATGTTCCAGCATCGCCGGCCAGAACAGGGCGTGGAAATAGAGGATGTCCTTGCCTATGAAGTGGTAGAGTTCGGCGTCCGAATCCTTGCGCCAGTACTGGTCGAAATCGAGGTTCAGCCGCTCGCACAGATTCTTGAAGCTGCCCATGTAGCCGATGGGGGCGTCCAGCCAGACGTAGAAGAATTTGCCCGGCGCGTCGGGAATTTCGAAGCCGAAATAGGGCGCGTCGCGGGAAATGTCCCAGTCGGACAGCCCTGCCTCGAACCATTCCGCCATTTTGTTGGCGGCTTCATCCTGTAGATGCCCGGCGCGGGTCCAGGTCTTGAGGAACTCCTCGCATTTCCCGAGCTTGAAGAAGTAGTGCACCGATTCCTTCCGCACCGGAGCCGCGCCGGAAACGGCGGAATAGGGGTTGATCAGGTCGGTCGGCGAATAGGTCGCGCCGCAGGCTTCGCAGGAATCGCCGTACTGGTCCTTGGCATGGCACTTTGGGCACTCGCCTTTGATGAAGCGATCCGGGAGAAACATTTCCTTGACTGGATCGTAGTACTGCTCGATCGAGCGCGCCTCGATCAATCCTCGCTCCTTCAGCCGGCCATAGATGGTTTCGGCCAGTTGCCGAGTTTCCTCCGAGTGGGTCGAGTAATAGTTGTGGAACTCGATGTGAAAACCGGTAAAGTCCCGGAGATGCTCGCCATGGACCCGTCGAATCAGTTCCTCCGGGGCGATGCCTTCCTTTTCGGCCCTGAGCATGATGGGCGTGCCGTGGGTGTCGTCGGCGCAGACATAATGGCAGGTGTTGCCGCGCATCTTCTGAAATCGCACCCAAATGTCGGTTTGTATGTATTCGACCAGATGGCCCAGGTGAATCGGGCCGTTGGCATAGGGCAGGGCGCTGGTGACGAGAATTGTTCGATGGCTGGTCATGGGGCGAAATTCAATGTTTTCAGGGATCGCTCGATTATCCCACATTTGGACCGGGCATTCAGAGGCGCCAAGCTATGGCGAAAACGGTGACGAGGACGGCTAAACGCCTCTGCATCGTCGATCGGACAGGCCGCGGCCATTAAGCTTCGCGGCCAATTGTGTAGAATAACGCCTTATTTGGCCCGAGATGCCGGAGATTCGAATGCCGCTGACTCAATCCGATGTTGAGAATGCCCTTAAGACCTTGGTGGATCCCAATCTGGACCGGGATTTGGTATCGACCAAGTCGATCAAGAAAATCGAAATAAACGATTCCCGGATTCGGGTGAAAGTGGCTCTGGGTTACCCGGCGGCCAGTTTCCACGCCGAACTCAAGAATCTGATCGAACAAAAGCTCCGTGCGGAAACCGGCGCGACCGAGGTGACGGTCGAAATCGTTACGGAGATCGTTTCCCATTCGGTCCAGAAGAATTTAAAGCCGATGCCGGGCGTCAAGAACATCATCGCGGTCGCTTCCGGCAAGGGCGGTGTCGGCAAGTCCACGACCGCCGTGAATCTGGCTCTGGCTTTGGCGGCGGAAGGCGCACGGGTCGGCATTTTGGATGCCGATATTTACGGGCCGAGCCAGCCGCTCATGCTGGGGATTTCCGGACGCCCGGCGACAGAGGACGGAAAGCTGCTAATCCCGATGGTCGCCTACGGCGTTCAATCCATGTCCATCGGTTATCTGATCGAGGAGGATGCACCGATGATCTGGCGCGGCCCCATGGTGACCGGCGCCTTGCAGCAATTGCTCAAGGACACCAAATGGGACAACCTGGATTATCTGATCATCGACTTGCCGCCCGGCACCGGCGACATTCAATTGACCCTGGCACAGCAGATTCCCGTATCCGGCGCGGTCATCGTGACCACGCCTCAGGACATCGCCTTGCTGGACGCCCAAAGGGGCCTCAAGATGTTCGAAAAGGTCGGCGTTCCGGTCCTCGGCATCGTCGAGAACATGAGCATTCACATCTGTTCTAACTGCGGTCATGTCGAGCCGATCTTCGGCGAAGGTGGCGGCGACAAGATGGCCCAAAAATACGGCGTCGAGCTGCTCGGTTCTCTGCCGCTCGACATCAGCATCCGGAAGAACGCGGACGGCGGCCATCCCACGGTCGTCGCCGAGCCGGACAGCAAGCCAGCGCAAATCTACAAGGACGTGGCCCGTAAAATGGCGGCCCGATTGGCTTTGAAGGCGAAGGATTACAGTGCGCGTTTCCCCACTATCACCATCGTCAACGACTAGCATGGGCATCAAATCGGACCGCTGGATCCGTCGCATGGCGGAGGAATATGGGATGATTGAGCCCTACGAGCCTCAGCAAGTGAGGGAAGTGCAGAATTCCCGCGTCATTTCCTACGGAACATCGAGTTACGGCTACGACATCCGCTGCTCTAGCGAATTCAAGATCTTCACCAACATCAACTCGGCGATAGTGGACCCGAAGAATTTCGACGAAAACAGCTTCGTCGACGTGAGCTCGGACGTGTGCATCATCCCGCCCAATTCATTCGCCTTGGCGAGGACCGTCGAATATTTCCGCATTCCGCGGGACGTATTGACCATCTGCCTCGGAAAATCGACTTACGCCCGTTGCGGAATTATCGTCAACGTAACGCCTCTGGAGCCGGAGTGGGAAGGTCATGTGACCCTGGAGTTTTCGAATACCACGCCGCTGCCCGCTAAGATCTATGCGAACGAAGGGGTGGCCCAGGTGCTGTTCATCGGTGCGGACGAGATTTGCGAAGTTTCTTACAAGGATCGTGGCGGGAAGTATCAGGGACAGACCGGCGTGACCTTGCCCAAGACATAATAATTCGAGCAGGTATCGGTAGCTGTTTTCGAGACAGAGATTTCCAGAATTTATTGAGAGAAGACTATGGCCGACGTGTCCGCATTGTTCGCGGAAGCTCAAACCTACATTCCGGGCGGTGTGAATTCGCCGGTTCGTGCGTTTAAAGGGGTCGGCGGAACCCCTATCTTCGTGGAGCGCGCCGAAGGGCCTTACCTGTTCGGTGCGGATGGACGCCGCTATATCGACTATGTCGGCTCCTGGGGGCCCATGGTTGTCGGGCACGCTCATCCTGAAGTCTTGAAAGCCGTGCACGATGCCGTGGATCGCGGGCTGAGCTATGGCGCTCCTACGGCCATCGAGACCGCGATGGCGAAAAAACTGTGCGAACTGGTGCCTTCGTTGGACATGGTGCGGATGGTCAATTCCGGCACCGAAGCGACCATGAGCGCCATCCGCCTGGCGCGCGGCTACACGGGTCGTGACAAGATCGTCAAGTTTGAAGGTTGCTATCACGGGCATTCGGATTCCCTTCTGGTCAAGGCGGGTTCCGGGGCGCTGACTCTGGGCGTGCCGAGTTCGCCCGGCGTTCCGGCCGGTTTGGCCGAACACACGCTGACCCTCCCGTTCAACGACGGCGACGCGGTGCGCGAGGTGTTTTCGCGTTTCGGCGGAGAGATCGCCTGCATCATCGTGGAACCGGTCGCCGGCAACATGAACTGCGTGCCGCCGAAATCGGGCTTCCTGGAAACCCTGCGGGAGGTCTGCGATGCCCACGGATCGGTACTGATCTTCGACGAAGTCATGACCGGATTCCGCGTGGCGCTGGGCGGAGCGCAGGCGCATTACGGCATCTCGCCCGATTTGACCACGCTCGGCAAAGTCATCGGCGGCGGCATGCCGGTCGGCGCCTTCGGCGGGCGGCGCGACATCATGGAAAAGCTGGCTCCGCTAGGTCCCGTTTATCAGGCGGGTACCTTATCCGGCAATCCCGTCGCCATGGCGGCGGGATTGAAGACCTTGGAACTGATTTCCGCGCCGGGCTTTTTCGATCGCTTGAGCGAAAGAACCCGCTATTTGATCGAGGGCTTGCAGGAGCGGGCGTTAAAGGCCGGAATTCCATTTGCGGCCAATTGGGTCGGCGGCATGTTCGGTCTCTTTTTCACCGAGGAGAAGGCCATCGACAGTTTCGAAAAAGTCATGGGCTGCGATCAGGAGCGCTTCAAGCGCTTTTTCCACGCCATGCTGGACGAAGGCGTTTATCTCGCTCCGTCCGCGTTCGAGGCCGGCTTTGTTTCGGCGGCGCACGATTTCGAAACACTGGATCAAACCCTGCAGGCGGCGGAGCGCGTCTTTAATCGACTTTGAGCTTTGAAACCATTTATGCATGGATCGCACTGCATCCCCACTACGCCGGCCTAGCGGTCTTTTTGATTGCCATGGCCGAATCCTTGGCAGTGGTGGGGCTAGTGGTTCCCGGCGTCGCCATGATGTTCGCCGCCGGGGCGCTCGTAGGCGCCGGAGCTCTTTCCTTTGCTCCGACCTGCGCTTACGCGATAGCCGGAGCGGTAGTCGGCGACGGGATCAGCTTTTGGCTGGGATGGCGTTATCGCGATCGCTTGTCGTCTCTGTGGCCGTTTACGCGCTATCCGGGAATGATCGACCGCGGCATCGATTATTTTCACCGTTACGGGGGACGGAGCGTGCTGTTCGGGCGTTTCGTCGGCCCGGTCCGCGCGGTAATCCCCTTGGTGGCGGGCATGCTGACGATGCCGGCGCGGCGGTTCGTTTATATCAATGTGTTGTCCGCCGTTCTCTGGGGTCCCGCATATTTGCTGCCGGGCATGGCCTTCGGCGCGTCGCTCGATCTGGCGTCGAAAGTGACCGGACGCTTGGCCGCCCTATTGACTGCGTTGCTAGTGGTCCTATGGTTCGGGGCTTGGTTGAGCAAGCATCTTTATCTTTGCTTCCAGCCCCGGGCGCACCAGCTCATTCTGGCGACTTTCGACCTTAGCCGAGAGCACCCCCTGCTGGGACGTCTCACCGCTCCCCTCATCGATCCTGAGCAACGCGATTACGCCGGCCTGTCGGTGTGGGCGGCGATTTTGGGCCTGTCTGGTTTGCTGGCCTGCTTCTTGATACCGGCCGATTCGGTGCCCGTGTCCTTGGAAGCCTGGCGAACTCCTTGGTCCGATTATGCCTTGATCGTGTTCGAGGAGTTGGGCGAGACCTTGTCCGTATCGGTTTTCTCGGCGGTCGTGCTCGGCTGGTTGTTGATCCGGAAGCAAGCTGTCGCCGCGGCGCATTTCCTGGGAGCGCTGATTTTCGCGTTGGCGCTCGGAACGTTCTGCCGTTTCGTTGACGATAATCCGCTGATCGATAGTCATGTCCTGAACGGCGGCGCGGTGTACGGTTTTGCGGCAGTGTTGACCGCGGACAGCGCGACGCCGCGTTGGCGCTGGTTGATTTACTCCGGGGCGACCCTGCTGGTCACCGTTATCGCGTTCGCTCGCGTCTATGCCGATACGGGCGAGTTTCTCGCGGCTTGCTTTACTCTGTCGATGGTTCTGATCTGGCTGGTCCTGCTGGGGGTGGCCTATCGGCGCCATCGGCACGGCGATGTACCGATCAGAGGCTTGATCGGGATCGTGATGGTTTCCCTAGTGGGCATCGGGGCGGTTGTTTGGTATAGCCACTCGCTGGAAGAATTTTTTTACCGGCGGCCGCTTCTGAGCGTACGTGAGGAGCAATGGCTCGAACAGGGCTGGCGGTTTTTGCCGGCCTACCGGGTGAAAACGATCGGCCGATCCGAGCAGCCGCTCAGTGTTCAATGGGCATCGTCGATCGATACTATCCGTTCGGATCTGGTTAAACTTGGCTGGCAAGAGCCGAAGCCTTTGACACCGACCCAGGCGCTGCACTTTCTGAATCCTCAGACCGGAATGGCGGACTTGCCGGTTTTACCTCACTTCAACCAGATCGATGTGGATACTCTTCGTATGATCAAGGCGACTTCCGACGGGCGGTGGTTGATCGTCCGTTTCTGGCCGAGCGGACAACAGTTGCAGCCGGGAGCCATCCCAATCTGGCTGGGAAGTGTCGCCTTCTTGGAGGAGCGTAATGTCTTCGGTATCCTGAAGTTGTCCGAAGAGGCAGTCGACGGTACGGACGCACTCAACATCTTGACCGATGATCTCCTGTCGCTTCGTCCGTTCGTGCTGAGAACGAGCGAGAACGATCAGGTCGTCGTGTTGCTTCCCCCCCAGTAAATCTCGATGATCAGGTCTTTTTTCCGGGCAGCGTGGGCCGATGGATAACACACATTGGGTGGCGAATATCGATAAGCTGCCGCCTTCTCTGATTCTGGCTGCCGGCATGTTTTTGGGACTGTCCGTCGGATGGCTGATAGCGTCTTTGCGCCACAGAGGACATCATCCGGAATTGTGCCGGCGATTAACTGAAGAGCACGCGGAGAAAATTGCTGAATTGTCGGAAGAGCTGGCTGATCGCCAAGATCGAGTCTATTCGTTGAGCACGGGGCTGGCCGTCGCTGAAGAAAAAGCGGAACGCATCCCGCTACTGGAAAGTAGACTGGCCGAAACAAGCCAGCAGCTTACGGCCGCGCGGACGGAATGCGCCGAACTCAGGACGCGCCTCGAGAACGAAGAGAAAAACACCGAAGGAAAGCTGGCGCTGCTTCGTAACGCGGAAGTTCAACTGTTCACCCAGTTCGAAAATCTGGCGCAGAAAATACTCGAGGAAAAGACGCAGAAATTCACCGAACAGAACAAGAGCCAACTCGACGGCGTTTTGACGCCGTTTCGCGAACAACTCGGCGATTTCCGAAAGAAGGTGGACGAAATGCATCTCCACGACGCGAAGGACAGGGCATCCCTGCGCCAGGAGATCGAGAACCTTCGCTTGCAGACCCAGCGTATCAACCAGGAAGCGGTCAATCTGACTCGCGCGTTGAAAGGCGACAAAAAATTGCAAGGCGCCTGGGGGGAACTGATTCTGGAGCGGGTGTTGGAGCAGTCCGGCTTGCGCAAGGGCATCGAATACGAGACCCAAGGCGGTTATCGCGACGGCGAAAATCGCTTATTTCGACCCGATGTCATCGTGCACCTGCCGGAAGGCAAGGACATCATCATCGATTCCAAGGTTTCGCTGGTGGCTTACGACCGCTGCTGTTCCCTGGACGACGGATCGGAGCGGGAGTCGGCGGTGCGCGAGCATGTTCTGGCCGTGCGTAACCATATCAAAACCCTGGCGCAGAAAGATTATTCCGGCTTGAATGGGCTGCGCTCTCTGGATTTTATTCTGCTGTTCATGCCGATCGAGTCGGCTTTCATGCTGGCCTTCCAGCACGACGACAAGCTGTTCTCGGATGCGTTCTCCAGCAATATCGTAGTGGTGACCCCGACCACCTTGCTGGCTACTTTGCGTACCATAGAAAACATTTGGCGCTACGAGCGGCGGAATGAAAATGCGAAATTGATCGCGGACAAGGCGGGCTCGATTTACGACAAATTGCGCGGATTCGTGGAAGACTTGGAAAAATTGGGCACCCAGCTCAGCAGCGTCCACAAGACTTATGACGACGCGATGAATAAACTTACCCGCGGGCGCGGCAATTTAATCCGGCAGGCGGAAAGTTTTGTGGAACTGGGCGCAAAAGTGAACAAACGGCTCCCAAAAAGTATTTTGGAGAAAGTCGATCTGGACGTCGAAGACGACATGTACGCCGCGCTAAAGCTGGAACTTCCGGCAATCGGGGAGACGAGCGAATCGTCCGAAGGATGATTATACGGCTTGTTTTGAGCTGAACGGCTTGGATCGGCTTGAAGGAGGGGCTTTTCTTGCTCCTTCAGCGCTTCATCATGTCGAAGAACTCGGCGTTAGTCTTGGTGTCCTTCAGTTTGCCCAGCAGGAATTCGCTGGCTGCCATTTCGTCCATCGGTTGCAGGATTTTGCGTAAAATCCAGCATTTTTGCAGTTCGTCCGCCGGAACGATGTATTCCTCGCGGCGGGTTCCGGATCGGTTGATATTGATGGCCGGATAAACGCGCTTCTCGGCGATTTTCCGCTCGAGGTGCAATTCCATATTGCCGGTGCCCTTGAATTCTTCGTAGATCACTTCGTCCATGCGCGACCCGGTATCGATCAGTGCGGTAGCGATGATCGTGAGGCTGCCGCCTTCCTCGATGTTACGAGCGGCACCGAAAAAGCGCTTGGGACGTTCCAGGGCGTTGGCGTCCACGCCGCCGGTCAACACTTTGCCCGAGGATGGGATCACTGTGTTGTAAGCTCGGGCGAGGCGGGTGATAGAGTCGAGGAGGATGACGACATCGCGCTTGTGCTCGACTAAGCGCTTAGCTTTTTCCAGGACCATCTCCGCCACTTGCACGTGACGCGCCGGCGGTTCGTCGAAGGTGCTGGATACGACTTCGCCCTTGACGCTGCGCTGCATCTCGGTGACTTCTTCCGGCCGTTCGTCGATCAGTAGGACGATCAGGTAACATTCAGGGTTCTTTTCGGCGACCGAATGGGCGATGTTCTGGAGGATCATGGTCTTGCCGGCTTTCGGCGGCGACACGATCAAGCCGCGCTGCCCTTTGCCGATCGGTGCGACCAGGTCGATCACCCGAGCGGTCAAATCCTCGGTGGTTCCGTTGCCGATCTCCAGTTGCAGGCGTTCGACAGGAAATAAGGGAGTTAGGTTAGAGAATAAGATCTTGTGCTTGGCGTTTTCCGGCGGCTCATAGTTGATTTGCTCGACCTTGAGCATTGCGAAGTAGCGCTCGTTGTCCTTGGGCGGACGAATCTTTCCGGAAATCGTGTCTCCGGTTCGTAAGCTAAATCTACGAATCTGACTGGGCGAGACGTAAATATCATCGGGTCCGGCCAAAAAGGAGCTGTCGGCGGACCTCAGAAAGCCGAATCCGTCGCTCAGGATTTCCAATACCCCGTCGCCGTAGATATCTTCCCCGCTTTTGGCCTGTTTTTTCAGGATCGAAAAGATCAAATCCTGTTTGCGCGTTCGAGCAACGCCTTCGATGTCGAGTGATTCAGCGATTTCGATGAGTTCGGAAACGGGTTTGCGTTTAAGATCGGTCAGATTCATAGACGTTAGTGAAGAGCAGATGTAAATGATCTAAGGAATTGCGCTCGTATGAGAGACGAGCTTGGAGAGAACGGCCGGAAGTGGCCCGGTTAAGAGGACGACGTTAAGAGTTACACCAAAGTTAGCACAGGCGTGCGAGGCCGTCTAGTCAGAACCGGCCCGCACATGCCGGATGCTCAAATATTGGCGTCAAGGAATGCAGCCAGTTGCGATTTGGCCAAGGCTCCCACCTTAGTGGCTTCCACTTCGCCGTTCTTAAACAAAATCAGCGTTGGAATTCCGCGTACGCCGTAGCGCTGGGGCGTTCCAGGATTGTCGTCGATATTGAGCTTGGCGATCGTCAGCTTACCTTCATAATCCCCAGCGACCTCCTCCAGAATAGGTGCAATCATCTTGCAGGGACCGCACCATTCGGCCCAGAAATCGACTAGTACAGGGCCGCTCGCTTTGAGGACCTTATCCTCGAATTCGGCATCGGTAACTTGAAGTATGCGTTCGCTCACAATGAACTCCTCACGGTCTCAACGGGGAAATTGGAAGGGACTGGGGCGCCAACGGCCAGTACGAATGGGAATGGTGCAGCTTTCCCTTGCGTACGTGCATTTCAGCTTAAACGAATGACAATTTCAAGCCCCATGGTTCCGTACGTAAATTGCCTTCGGTAAACACCGGAATCGGCTCGCGGACGGACGGGCAAATGGGGGCGACGGACTTGTTTCGGGGATTGGCGCCGCGGTCGATTTCAGCTTGGAGGCATTAGCTCGCGAAAGTCCTCAATGGCGTCGAATTCGACGATGTTTCTTGGAGGTTGCCGGCTATCGGGTTTCTTCACGGCAACTACGTGCCGGATGCCAAATTGGCGGGCGGCGTGTAATACGGTCACGCTGTCGTCGACCAGTAGCGTCTTATCCGCCGAAAAGGGTTCTATGGCGCTAAGGGCTTTCCAAAAGCCGGGATGCTCCTTCGGAAATCCGAATGCATGCGAAGAGAAGATTTCGTCAAAAAAACCATGGAGGCAGGTTCGCTCCAACTTCAAACCCAAGCTTTTCGGGTGTGCGTTGGTTACCAGCACCAAACGCTTTTCGGCTTTGCGTACGGCATCGAGGAAGTCGGTGACATGAGGTAGTATCGCTATCAGTCCCGCGATTTCGGCTTTTAAGCCTACGATGTCCAGGCACAAACGATCAGTCCAGTAATCCAGGCAGTACCATTCGAGTCGTCCCTCGGTTTCCTTGAACCGGGGTGTCAATTCGGCTTTGGCTTCCGCGACCGAAAGTCCGTGCCGTTCGGCGTAACGCAGCGGAACGAATTCGAGCCAAAAGTGGTTATCGAAATTCAGGTCCAACAGCGTGCCGTCCATATCGAGAAACACGCTGCTAATGTTTCGCCAATCGATCATGGTTTAATATTTTACTCGGTTGCTTTCAGTCATTATCTTCGATTCCCTCCATTCAGCGTATCCAGTGAGTAGCTGCGGATTTCAAGCCATGCCCCTCAGAAAAGAACCCTCCCGCTTTCTCGAGACCGTAGTCGCTCTCGCCAAGGAGTCCGGGCGTCGTATCCTCGAGATCTACGGATCGGATTTCCGCGTCGGCGTAAAAGAAGATAGTTCGCCGCTCACCGCGGCCGATCTCGCTTCCCATCACTGTCTGGTCGAAGGGCTCGCGGCTTTGCGTCCGGCCTACCCGATCATTTCGGAAGAATCTAAAAGTTTGCCGTTCGAGGAGCGAAGCGACTGGGAGACCTTTTGGCTGATCGATCCTCTGGATGGTACCAAGGAGTTTATCAAGCGAAATGGCGAGTTCACCGTCAACGTGGCCTTGATTCATCGTCACCAACCGGTGCTCGGCGTGGTGTATGCGCCGGCAAAAGATCTTTGCTACTTTGCATCCGAGGGATGCGGCGCCTACAGGCAGATCGACGATTCGCCCCCGCAAAACATCGAAGTGACGACGAGTGCTCACTATCCGCTGAGAGTGGTCGGTAGTCGCTCGCACCAGACAGAGGAATTGGCAATCTACCTGAACCGACTGGGCGAGCATGAACTGATGTCGATCGGCAGTTCGCTGAAACTCTGCTGGGTGGCGGAAGGCGCGGCGGATCTCTATCCCCGCATCGGTCTGACCTCGGAATGGGATACCGCGGCGGCGCATTGCATAGTAAAGGAAGCCGGTGGCGAGGTGACCGACTTGCGCGGTCAGCCACTGCTTTACAACACCAAGCCGTCGCTGCTCAATCCTTATTTTCTGGTATTCGGCGACAAATCCAGAGACTGGTACAGATACGCGGGCGGCATAGAGGGCTGACGCGCACCCCGCTTGTTCGAATAAGGCCTTGGGCAGCTTTGATGAAGACCGCCGGGGCGCCACTCCTGAACAATCATGTTCCGCAAGACCCGAGGATGGCGCGGCATATGGCAACTAGCGGTGCATATCGAGGGAGTTGTTACGCCGGCGCGGGTCATCATGCTCGGAGCCAATCCATTCGAAGTGGAAATGTATCCAGAGCAAAAGTACCGGTTCGTCAACGCTGCGTAAGAGGCCGAAGTCACTATCGAGGCGTTTCCGCTGTCCAAGTACGGTACAATTCCGGGAAACGTCATGCGAGGATCGAACGAACGCCATCCGCGTGGCCGCGGCTTGACGGAGAATGTGAATCCGAGTACCGTTATCGGCTATTTTTATTTTGTTGTCTCGGCCGAAACGGGCGTTTTCGAAACGCCTGATTCTTTTTTAGGGGTGTTGAAACCGTGGAGCTCAGCGGCGCGGAAATCCTGGTCCAAAGTCTTAAGGACGAAGGGGTTGAATACATTTTCGGTTACCCCGGCGGGGCCGTATTGCATATCTACGATGCTCTGTTCAGACAGGACGACGTGAAGCACATCCTGGTGCGCCACGAACAGGGTGCGACCCATGCCGCGGACGGATACGCGCGCTCGACCGGCAAGCCCGGCGTGGTGCTGGTGACTTCCGGCCCCGGAGCCACCAATGCAGTCACCGGCATCGCGACGGCCTACATGGATTCGATTCCGATGGTAATCATCACCGGCCAAGTGCCCTTGCCGGTCATCGGCAGCGATGCCTTCCAGGAGTGCGACACTATCGGCATCACCCGGCCCTGTGTAAAGCACAATTTCCTGGTAAAGGACGTGCACAAGCTGGCGGAGACCATCAAGAAGGCGTTCTACATCGCCACCACCGGCCGACCCGGTCCCGTGGTGGTCGACGTTCCGAAGGACGTCACCGATCCCAATCTCAAGATTCCTTACGAGTACCCGCGCTCGGTTTCAATCCGCTCCTATAACCCGCAGGTCAAGGGGCATCGGTGGCAGATCAAGAAAGCGGTAGAGTTGTTGCTCTCCGCCAAGAGGCCGATGATCTATTCGGGAGGCGGCGTCATATTGGGCAATGCGTCCGAACAGTTGAAGGAAATTACCCGGATACTCGGATTTCCGATCACCAGTACCTTGATGGGATTGGGGGCCTATCCGGCCACCGATCGGCAGTTTCTGGGCATGCTGGGCATGCACGGAACCTACGAGGCGAATATGGCCATGCACGAATGCGATGTGCTGTTCGCCGTCGGTGCACGGTTCGACGATCGGGTTACCGGCAAGCTCAGCCAGTTTTGCCCGCATGCGAAGATCATTCACATCGATATCGATCCTGCTTCTATCTCCAAGACGGTGCGCGTCGACGTTCCCATCGTCGGTGAAGTCGGCCCGGTCCTGGAGGACATGATCGAGATACTGGGGAGCAGTGAGAAGCGGGCCGATGAAGATGCTCTTACCGCATGGTGGGATCAAATCGCGCGCTGGCAATCCTTGGACTGCTTGCGTTACGATCGGAATAGTTCGTTGATCAAGCCGCAATACGTCATCGAGCAGTTGTACGAAGTCACCAATGGCGATGCATTCGTAACGTCCGATGTCGGGCAGCATCAAATGTGGACGGCTCAGTTCTACAAATTCGACAAGCCGCGCCGCTGGATCAACTCGGGCGGACTCGGCACCATGGGGTTCGGTTTGCCGGCGGCCATTGGCGCCAAGCTGGCTCACCCCGATGCGGACGTGGCCTGCGTAACCGGGGAGGCGAGCATTCAGATGTGCATCCAGGAGTTGGCTACGGCCCTGCAATACCGCACGCCTATCAAAATCGTGAATCTCAATAACGGTTACATGGGCATGGTCCGCCAGTGGCAGGAATTCACCTACGAAAGCCGCTACTCCCACTCCTACTTGGAGACCATTCCCGATTTCGTTAAGCTGGCCGAAGCTTACGGCCATATCGGCATGCACATCGAAAAGCCCGCCGACGTGCGCCCGGCACTGGAGGAGGCGTTCAAGCTGAAGGATCGTACTGTATTCATGAATTTCCTGACCGATCCGACCGAGAACGTATATCCGATGATCGAGGCCGGCAAGGCTCACCATGAGATGCGCCTCGCTCCCGGCGTCACCATCGAGAGGGAGCTTGCCTGATGCGCCACATCATTTCCATTTTGATGGAGAACGAATCGGGGGCGTTGTCGCGGGTGGCGGGACTTTTTTCCGCACGCGGATACAACATCGAGTCGTTGACCGTGGCGCCCACGGAGGATGCGTCCTTGTCGCGAATGACGCTGGTTACCACCGGCAGCGACGAGATCATCGAGCAGATTACCAAGCAGCTCAACAAGCTGATCGATGTGGTCAAACTCATCGATATTTCGGAATCTTCCCACATCGAACGCGAATTGATGATGGTGAAAGTGCGTGCCGTCGACAGGGCGCGGGAGGAAATCATTCGCCTGACCGATATCTTTCGCGGAAAAATCATCGATGTTACGCCGGTGAGCTACGTCATCGAGGTTACCGGCGAAAAGTCCAAGCTGGACGCGTTTCTCCAGACGCTCGATCAGGAGGCCATCATCGAGGTCGTGCGCTCCGGCACAACGGGCATTCTGCGCGGCGACCGCGGGCTTCACGCCTAACTAATGCCGATGACGACTGCAGCGTATAACAAATGCCAGTATTACCCGTCATTCCGGCAGGGCGTGCCGGAATCCAGAAGCCACGGAAGGTTTTAGCGTCTACGTCCCTGTAAACTGGACCCCGGCAGTCCCAATCGCAAACGGGCCTTTAGTCGGCCCCTTCCCTGCCGGGGTGACGATGTGGTTTTTAATTTCGTTACGAATAGTAATCAACCAAAACGATAAATCACGAGGACCATTCATGCAGGTTTATTACGACAAAGATGCCGATCTTTCGATTATTCGGAACAAGAAGGTCGCCATTATCGGCTACGGCTCGCAAGGCCACGCTCACGCCAACAACCTGAAAGATTCAGGCGTTTCGGTCATCGTCGCATTGCGTCCGGGTTCGGCCTCCGCAGTGAAGGCCGAGAACGCGGGGCTGACCGTCATGTCGGTGGAAGAGGCCGTGAAACTAGCCGACGTGATCATGGTACTGGCTCCGGACGAACACCAGGCGAAACTCTATTCCGAGCAGATCGAACCGAACATCAAGCAAGGTGCGGCGTTGGCGTTCGCCCACGGGTTCAATATCCATTTCGAACAGATCCAGCCGCGCGCCGATCTAGACGTGATCATGATCGCGCCGAAAGGCCCCGGCCACCTGGTGCGTTCGACATACACCCAGGGCGGCGGCGTACCCTCCCTGATCGCGGTTTATCAGAACGCTTCGGGACAGGCCAAGGAAATCGCCTTGTCCTATGCCTCTGCAAACGGCGGCGGACGCGCCGGCATCATCGAAACGACCTTCCGCGAAGAGACCGAAACCGACCTGTTCGGTGAACAGGCCGTATTGTGCGGCGGCGCGACGGCACTCGTGCAGGCCGGGTTCGAGACCTTGGTGGAAGCCGGCTACGCTCCCGAAATGGCATACTTCGAGTGCTTGCACGAACTGAAGCTGATCGTCGATTTGATGTATGAAGGCGGCATCGCCAACATGCGCTATTCCATTTCCAATACCGCCGAATACGGCGACCTGACCCGCGGGCCACGTGTCGTCACGGAGGAGACGAAAAAGGAGATGAAGAAGATTCTCGGCGAAATTCAGCGCGGCGAGTTTGCCCGCGAATTCATTCTGGAGAATCAGGCCGGTTGCGCCACGCTGAAGGCCAAGCGGCGTCTGGGTCGCGAGCACCAAATCGAACAGGTCGGTGCGAAGTTGCGCGACATGATGCCTTGGATCAAAGCCAACAAAATCGTCGATAAAAGCAAGAACTGATTCTTGCTTTCGGCCGGGCACGAGCCAATCGGTTCGTGCTCGACCCGCCGAACTGGCGGCGGGCTATGTTAAGCTAGCCCGCATTATCGGTTGATTCAACTTAAAGCGGGACTATGGAAGAACAAATTCCCCCTGCGAGGCGTCGGCGCGGCATCTATCTCTTGCCGAACTTGTTCACGACAGCAGCGCTTTTCGCCGGTTTCTACGCCATCACCGCCGCCTTTAACGGGCGCTTCGAAGTGGCTGCCGTCGCCATCTTCATTGCCATGATTCTGGACGGTCTCGACGGACGCGTGGCGCGCCTCACCAATACGCAGAGCGCCTTCGGGGCCGAATACGACAGCATGGCCGACATGATTTCCTTCGGTGCCGCTCCCGCCTTGGTCGCCTACATCTGGTCGCTGACGACGCTGGGCAAGATCGGATGGGTTGCCGCTTTCGTGCACGCCGCCGGTGCAGCGCTTCGCTTGGCCCGCTTCAATACCCAGATCGCAACCGCGGACAAACGGTATTTTCAAGGTTTGCCGAGTCCTTCCGCCGCCGCGATTTTGGCCGGGTTTATCTGGTTTAGCGAAACCTACGGTCTGACCGGCGAGTCCATGCGCTATGTCTCGCTCGGACTAGCCTTGATGACCGGGCTCCTGATGGTCAGCAACTTCCGTTACTACAGCTTCAAGGATGTGGATCTCCGCGGACGGGTGCCGTTCATGTGGGCTATCCTCGTGATGCTGGTATTCGCCTTCATTTTTACCAATCCGCCCCTGATGCTGTTTGTCATGTTTACGGCTTACGCTGTTTCGGGGCCGGTATTGACCTTGCTCGGGCGACGTAAAATGCGGAGCGAGCGCCGAACCTGAGAAGGGACGGGGAATCTGCTGACATTAAAGTCCTTCGTCGGATAAGGCGAAAGTATTCCTCACTATGGCGCTTGTACGGTATTCGGATGAGTAATATAGTTGCTCGAAAGGCAGTCACAAATCCATGCATTCAATCGCCAACCTACAACGCCGGAAATCCGACCGACTCATCGGTCGGGTCGGCGCTGTCTGCCGCTCTGAATTCCTCGACCTTCTGCGTTTTCGTCTCCTGCCCTGAGGGGCAGTAGACTTGACGCATTCCAAAATCCTAAGCGCGAACATAAATGCAGGGGCCTCTTGAAGAGAGGCCGCGAGAGATAGACGAGGTTTTATCATGAGCGACAAACTCATCATTTTCGATACGACGCTGCGGGACGGCGAGCAAAGTCCCGGCGCTTCGATGACGCGGGACGAAAAGGTGCGCATCGCCAAGGCGCTCGAGCGTCTGCGGGTGGATGTGATCGAGGCCGGTTTTCCGGCGGCGAGTCCCGGCGATTTCGAATCGGTGCAAGCTGTGGCTCGGGCGGTCAAGGAAAGCACGGTATGCGGTTTGGCGCGGGCTTTGGATAGGGACATCGACCGTGCGGGCGAGGCGCTCAAGGAAGCCAATCGGGCGCGTATTCACACGTTTATCGCGACTTCGCCGATTCATATGCAGAGAAAGCTGCGCATGGAGCCCGATCAGGTGATCGAGTATGCCGTGAAGGCTGTAAAAAGGGCGAGGCAGTATACGGATGATGTCGAGTTTTCGCCGGAAGACGCCGGACGTTCGGAAGAAGATTTTCTGTGTCGAATACTCGAGGCGGTTATCGATGCGGGCGCGAAAACCTTGAATATCCCCGATACCGTCGGTTACAGCGTGCCGGAGCAATTCGGCGCCACCATCCGGCGTTTGAGAGAACGTATTCCCAACTCCGATAAAGCCATCTTTTCGGTGCATTGCCACAACGATCTGGGGTTGGCGGTTGCGAATTCATTGTCCGCCGTCATGAACGGCGCGCGGCAGGTCGAATGTACGATCAACGGCTTGGGCGAACGGGCCGGCAATGCCGCGCTGGAGGAGATCGTCATGGCGGTCAAGACCCGTAAAGACGTGTTTCCCTGCCGAGTCGAGATCGACACCCGCGAAATCGTTGCGTGTTCCAAACTTGTCTCGAATATCACCGGTTTTCCGGTGCAGCCCAACAAGGCCATCGTTGGGGCCAATGCGTTTGCGCACGAGTCCGGCATTCATCAGGACGGGGTTTTGAAGAGCCGCGAGACCTACGAAATCATGAGCGCGGAGGAAGTCGGCTGGACTGCAAACCGGATGGTGCTGGGCAAGCATTCGGGCCGCAACGCTTTTCGGACGCGCATGCAGGAACTGGGGATAGAGTTCGGAACCGAGGCGGAATTGAATGACGCATTCCAGCGTTTCAAGGACTTGGCTGACAAAAAGCACGAAATCTTCGACGAAGACCTGCAGGCTTTGATCACAGAAGCGGGCGTCGAGGCGGAGGACGAGCGGGTTAAGCTTGTCGCGCTCAAGGTATGCTCCGAAACGGGCGAGGTTCCTTGCGCGCGAGTGTCGCTCAAGGTCGAAAACGAAGAAGTGAGCGGCACCGCCCAGGGCAGCGGCGCTGTCGACGCGAGCTTCAAGGCCATCGAATCCGTAGTCCATACCGATTCCACCTTGTTGCTGTATTCGGTCAATAACATCACCACCGGCACCGACGCTCAGGGCGAAGTGACGGTTCGCCTGGAAAAGGGCGGGCGCATCGTCAACGGCCAGGGCGCAGATACCGATATCGTGATCGCTTCGGCCAAGGCCTACATCAATGCGGTCAACAAACTCCTGGCGCCGCGGCAACGCATGCATCCTCAAGTGGCGGGAGACGTTTGATAATGCCCGAGTTTTGCGAAGAGGCGGTCTAAGAACGGTTCCGGCCTATGCCTCGCGATGAACGACGCCTGGATTATCTCCATTCGATGGGTATCCAAGTTTGGGTACCCCGGCGGCGTGCCGCGTTCGAGGCTGCCGTAAATCCGGACCTACCCCAGGCTACGCCGGATGGCTTGAGTGAGAGCCTAATAAGCGCGGTGAATTCGCCTCCGATCGATGCTGTGTCTTCGGGTTGTCTGCCGGATTGGGCGGATTTGGAGGCCCGCGTAGCGGGATGTACCGCCTGTCCGCTACACCAAGGCCGTACTCAGACTGTTTTCGGCGTCGGCAATCGCGAAGCCGAATGGATGGTGATTGGCGAAGCGCCTGGAGAACAGGAAGATCTGCAAGGCGAACCGTTCGTGGGGCGGGCCGGGCAATTGCTCAACGAAATGATTCGGGCCGTCGGTCTCAAAAGGGAAGCCGTTTACATCGCTAACGTGATCAAATGCCGTCCGCCCAGGAATCGCGATCCGGCCCCGGAGGAAGCGGCGGCCTGCGAGGGATATTTGAAAGGGCAGGTCGCCTTGATCAAACCTAAGATTATTCTGGCCGTAGGCCGTATTGCCGCGCAAAACTTATTAAAAACCGCGACGCCCATCGGTAAACTACGCGGCCAGGTGCATTATTACGACCAGATTCCGCTGGTGGTGACTTACCATCCCGCTTACCTGCTGCGCTCGCAAACGGAAAAACGTAGGGCATGGGAGGATCTCAAACTAGCCATGCGGGCTTTTCGACAACAAGCATAATTATGTCCGCCATGTTCGATTTGTTCGGCTTGTTCGAGCGCATCAGGAAATTCATCAGTTATGATGCCGAAACCGAGTTTTATTACCGACACTTTCCCAGCCTCGTGAAGAGTGCCGAGTTGATCATTCGTCCGATGCGGCGGTCAGACCTTAAAGTGGTGGCCGCCATTGAGCAAAGTGCATACGAATTCCCTTGGGAGCCGACCACTTTCCGGGACTGCTACACCGTAGGATATTGTTGCTGGGTAGGCGAAAGGGCAGGCCAGGTTGTAAGTTACGGGATCGCGTCGGTGGGGGCGGGGGAGTCGCACGTACTCAATCTCTGTGTGTCGCCGCAAAATCAGGGACAGGGCTACGGGCGCTTGATGCTCGAGAAACTCATGGCGGTCGCCAAGGAGCACAAGGCCGAAACGATTTTTCTCGAAGTGCGTCCTTCCAACAAGCCCGCCATCAAACTTTATCACCAACTGGGGTTCAACGAGATCGGTACCCGCAAAGGCTATTATCCGGCCCGAAACGGCCGGGAAGATGCCCTGGTCATGGCTCGCATGCTGTAATCGCCGGATCGAAAGGCATCTCGCAGGTCGGCAATCCATTGCCGACAAGTTCCTCGCCGATCCAGCGTGTCGGCAACGGATTGCCGACCTACGATTTCACAATCCTCAACATTAATCCGCAGTAAAAATCGCTCTAGCGTCTACGACGGCTCAGAAAAACGTGGCGGCTCATCGAGGGTTTCGAACCGGCCGAATTTGAGCAATATCGTCGGCATAAGCAGCAGATTGAAAAGGGTGGACGATACCAAACCTCCGATAATGATCGCGGCCATGGGACCCATGATCTCGCGACCCGGATTGTCGCTGTCGACGGCGATGGGCAGCATCGCAAGCGCGGTGACTAGCGCCGTCATCAAGATCGAAGGGAGGCGTTCCTGTGCACCCTGAATCGCGGTTTCCAGATTCCACGACTTGTTTTCCCGTTCTACCAAATGCCGGTAATGGGAAATCAGCATAATCGCATTGCGTACCGTGATTCCGAACAAGGTGACGAACCCTACCATCGACCCGACCGAAAGCGTACTGCCCGTCAGGAATGCGGCAGCAACGCCTCCGGCCAGCGAAAAAGGCAGATTCACCAAGGTGAGGAGGGTATGGCGCACACTGTTGATGGCCAAAAAAATCAGCAACATAACGCCAACACCCGACAGCAGCGCATGGACCGTCAGTTCCCGGCGTGCTTTACCTTGCTCCACGGCGGCGCCGCTGAACTCGGGATAGACGTCCGGCGGAAAATCGATGGCGGTGAGCGTTCGCCGGCGAAGTTCTTCCATAAACGACGCCGTGTCCCGACCGGCCACGTTTGCCGTGACGGTCTGCACACGCTGGCCGCCCCGATGAAGTATGTTATACCGTCCGCCGACCTGCTGGATCTCCGCGATTTGGCTCAATTCCACGATAAGACCATCCGCGGTGCGCAGCGGTACGTGCGCTACCGTTTCCGGCCGGTGCCGCAATTCCGGCGGCAGAATCACCGCTACCTCGTAAGCGCGATTGTCCAAGTAATAGGCGCCCGCGATCCGTCCCTGCAAAGCCGTTTGCAGGACATCGGCCACTTCCATCGGACGCAAGCCATAAGCGGCCAAATCGTCGAGTTTCAGCCGGATTTGAAGCTGAGGCGTGCTCGGAGGCGATCGCAGTTGTACGTCGATGGCGCCGGGAATGGTTCGGACAAGATCGGCGATCTGGCGCGCTTTCTGATCGAGTTGATCGAGGTCGCTTCCGTAGAGATTGATCACGATCGGTGCCGTGTAACCGGAAATGGTTTCGTCGACCCGCTCGGTCAGAAAGGTGTTCGCTTCGAACAGGATTCCCGGAAAATCGTCCAAGATCTGTCTGAGCCGGTTCAGCACAGATTGTTGAGCTTCGCCTGAAAGCGGCTTCAGCCGAACTTCGTACTCGCTGTAGTGGCTGCCGTAAGTGTCGGCACCGCGCTCGGCTCGGCCGGCCCATTGCGAGACCGATTCGACTTCCGGGATCTCGAGAAATTGCCGGGTCAGCAGCCCGCCGATTCTGAGCGATTCCTTCAATGATGTGCCAGGAAGGCTGCTCGTGTGTACGATGTAATGGCCCTCTCGAAGTCGGGGCAGGAATTCTCCGCCGAGATCGGTCAACGCCAGAATCCCTAATCCGCAAATAACCGCGCTGATCGACAGCGTTGCTCTCGGCCGTTTTGCAACGGATCTCAGCAGGGAGGCGTATTTGGGCTGAAGCAGCCGAATCAGCGGCGGGATCTTGTCGGTCTTGCCGCTCTTCAAGAGCATGTAGCAAAGCGCGGGCGTTACCGTCAGCGCTACGAGCAGGGACATGAGAATCGCGAGGATATAGGCGTGACCGATCGGAGCGAACAAGCGTCCTGCAATTCCGCCGAGCGTCAGGAGCGGCACAAATACCAATGCGACGATGAAACTGGCGTACACCACGGAGCTGCGTACCTCCATGGAGGCATCGTAGACCACGCGGAAAGTCGGACGCGGATTCGGCCTTAGCCGGTTTTCCCGGAGGCGGCGGAAAATGTTTTCAGTGTCGATTATGGCGTCGTCAACCACCTCGCCCAAGGCGATCGCGAGTCCGCCCAAGATCATGATGTTGAGATTGACACCCAGGTTCAGCAAGGTCACCACGGCGGCGGCTAATGAAAGCGGAATGGCGACAGCGGAGATGAATGCGGTGCGGAAATCGAACAAAAATGCGTAAAGCACCGAGACCACCAGAAAGCCACCCACCAGCAAATGCCCGGCGAGATTTTGCAAGGATCGCTCGATGTAATCCGCCGGCCGGAATAGCCGGGGGTGGAAATCGATAGCCCGTTTGGCGAAGAGCTGCTCGAACTCCTCGAGCACGCTTTCGACGTTTCGCGAGACGCTCAGCGTATTGGCGCCGTACTGACCGATCACCATCATGACGATGCCGGGCTTTCCGCCGACGGCTGCTGCGCCGATGGGCGGTCTAGGCGCCGTGGTTACGGTCGCGACATCCGCCAGCGTGATATTCGCGCCGTTCTGGCGCAACAGTACGACTTGCCTCAAGGTCTCCTCGGCCGCCGGAAGGCCGACGATGTTCAAACTGATCCGCTGGTTGTCGTTTTCCACGAACCCGGCCCCCGGCATGCCGGTCGCCTGGCGGGCTGCGAGCACGACATCCCCGGCAGCCAGGCCGTAGCGGCGCAGCCTGGCCGGATCGATTTGAATCTGCAATTGGCGGATTTCGCCGCCGAATACGTTCACATCCGCAACGCCCGGTACGGCCAGCAAACGCGGCACGATGGTCCAGTCCACCAGATCGCGAAGCTCCATGAGGCTGTGGGAAGGCGAGCTAAGTCCGATAGTGAGAACCGTCGCGGAGGCCGATGAAAGCGGTACCATCACCGGTGGACCGGCGCCTACGGGCAGTTTGCCGGCGAGCATGTTCAGGCGCTCGCCGACCAGCTGCCGGTTACGGTAAATGTCCGTGCCTTCCTCGAAGACGGCCGTCACCACCGAGAGGCCCTGGATGGATTCGGACCGGATGCTGTCCAGACCGACCAACCCCGCAAGATGCCTTTCGATGCGCGAGGTGACGAGAGTTTCCGTCTGTTCGGCCGTAAGACCCGGTGCTTCGGTCTGAATAACCACGCGGGGGGCGGAAAATTCGGGAAAGATGTCGAGGTTCGCCTGACCGAGACGGAGCGCGCCGTAAATCAGCAGCAGGAGAGAGAGTGCAACGACCACTCCGCGCCGGTGCACGGCGAAGCGAATGATGGCAGACAGCATCAGTCGTCGTCCTCGTCCGGAATATTTCCGCGGAACTCCTCCGAGAGCAATAACTGTCCGCCGGTTACGACGATCTTGTCGCCGGCGGCAAAGCCGTGGTCGACGAACCAGAAATCGGCGTGCTCGCGGTAGGCGGTGATTTCGGTGCGGATGAATGTGCGGTCGTCGGACTGGCGGTAGGCCCAGGGTTTTCCGGCATGCCAAACGATGGCCGACAGTGGCATGGCGATGCCGGTCAAGGGCTCACCGGAGGTCGGCAGCCAGGCATTGACTCTCATTCCGGCGCGCAGTCGGTCGCTTGGCGCATGAAAGAAAAAAGTTTCGCCCTGCACGAGATCGTCGGTTTTCGGGGCGGGAGAAATGAGTTCTGCCCGGTGTGCCGCGCTCCGGTCGTTTTCACGGGCGACGAACAGAGATCGCTTGTCGGGCGGCAAGGATTGGCCGCTCGGCAAGGCGATCAGAAGCAATACCCGGCTCCGGCTCAAGAAATCCTGAAACAGACGCGATTCGCCGTCGAAGGCGATGCGGGTTAGTTCGTCGCCCCAGGCCTGCCGGGCTTCGTGCCGAATCTCCCTCATCAGTCGGCGGGCGGCCTCGAGCTTGGCTCGATCGGCCTGATATTGCGCCTCGGCTTGCGCCAAATCGCGGCTGGCCACGATGTCCTCGCGGTGCAGGGTCGTCAGCCGGTTGCGGTTTTTTTGAGCCAACTCGACGGCGGCGTTTGCGATTTCGGCCTCGGTGCCCGCCGTTTGATAACGAACGTGCAAAGCCAATAAAGGCTGAATGTCGACTACTTTGCCGTAGGCCATTATCTCCGGGTGAAACGTCAATGCGTTCAAAACCTCGACGGTCAAGCCGCTAGCCTTTTGTTGCTCCGCTGTCATTCGGACCGCCGCGGCACTGCGGGACTCGGGTTCGCTTTTTTGAATCGACGCCGGCCGGTCGGAACGCGCTTTCGCGTCGGGGTCGTCATCATCGGAGAACGCCGGAAAGACAAGAGCAGCTGAAAGCAGAACCGCCATGACGGGCGGACATAAGGTCGGCTTCATTGAAAAAGTCGTAACTACGTGAGATTAAAGCGAAAAAAGATGGTTTCAGAGCCGCGAGACTATAACCCGGCCGATTTGCGAAACACAAACTATCGGCCTGAAAACCCTGACGTGCGTCTCTAATCAGACATGATCTGTCAAAACGATTTGACACTGTATCGACCGAAAACCAAAATGAAAGGCGGATGCTTTCCCGTCATGGCCGGGAAGCTGTCCGACGGATGATGCGTGTAGCACGCATGTCCGGCGACTTAAATTCCACACATCCCATAGAAAGAAAAAGAGGAAAAACCAAATGAGACTCAAGTGTTCGCTCTCTGCTTTGCTATTGGCCGCTGTGGCGGGTACCGCGGGTGCCAACGAAGATCCGGCTGTCGCACGCACAATCGACCAGGTCAAAATGCTCGATGCGTTGTACAAGACCGCGGTCGTGCTGATTACCGAGCATTATGTGGAAAATCCGTCCTCCATTTCGGCAGCAACGGCGTCGAAGCTGTTGTTCGCGGAAATGAAGAAGAACGGGTTTCATGAGGCCCGCCTGATCGGATTGACGGATCAACTGACCAATCCCGAAGAAAACCGTCCGACGGGAAATTTCGAAGAGACGGCGAAGGAAAAGCTATTGTCCGGTGACGAATACTATACGCGGGTGATCAAGGAAGGCGACAAGCGCTATCTTTATATGGCCACAGGAGTCCCGGTCGTGATGGAAAAGTGTGTAATGTGCCACGCCAATTTCAAGGGTAAGACCGGTCCCATAGGCGCACTGGCCTATAAGGTTCCCGTCATCGAATAACTTATCCAAAGCCGAGGAAGCACGGTCTTGGGCCGTGTTTCCCACCCGGCGCTTCTCCATTCCGTTCGTCTTAACCGGCAAGCTGACGAAACGTTGCGGTGCTTCTAACGGATCATTTATTCTGCAATGAACTGCCAAGGAGTCCGTCTATGTTCGATCCAGCGCAATACGGCCCGGTTTTTCAGCCCTTGTTAGACCAAGAGCGATTGAATTCGCTCGGTCCGGGTACGCCTAACGATAAGGCTTTTCCCTTGCTTCAGGCATTGTCGGTCGAGCAGGCATTTCTTCCTCGCCCGGTAAAAGATGTCGGCATGGCCAAATGCTGTCTCGCCGGCTTGTGGCTTTATCACGACTATCTCGAAGAGAGTCATCGCATCAGTCAATCCGTCTCTACCTCCACCGGCAGCTATTGGCACGGCATCATGCACCGCCGAGAGCCGGATAGCTGGAACAGCAAGTATTGGTTCGATCGGGTAGGACAACATCCGGTTTTTCCGGATTTATGCGAGGCTGCAAAAAATCTCGCGGAGCGAGATTCGCCCCTTCCCGAGACGCGATTCTTGCTCGAGCAGAAGCGCTGGGACCCGCATCGGTTCGTCGATCTTTGCGAGGCCAGCCGAACGGGAAAAAGCCGAGCCGAAAACCTGTGCCGAAAGATTCAACTGCGGGAATGGCAATTGCTGTTCGATTATTGCTACAGGCAGGCTGTCGGGATGTGATCGCCGCGGACTAGCGTGCGGACTGTCCATGGCGCTTTTCACGCCACCCGCAGCACTTTCGCTCCACGAATCCGGCGCATTTTGAGGTCGAGCAGCGCGCGATTGGCATCTTCCAGCGCGTATTCTTCGACTTCGGGGCGAATGGGAATCTCGGCGGCCAAGGCCAGAAAATCGCCGACGTCGCTTCGGGCGACGTTCGCCACGCTCTTGATTTCCTTTTCCATCCACAGATGGCTCGGATACTCCAGCCGTAGCAGAGAATCCTTATCGGCATCCTCCTTGCGGATCGCATTGATGACCAGCCTTCCGCCGGGGGCGAGATGCCTCAGGGATTCGACCACGGGCTTCCAAACCGGCGTGGTATCGATGATGGCGTCCAGTTTTGCCGGAGGCTCGTCGTCGGTGTCGCCGGCCCATGCCGCGCCCAACTCCAGGGCAAAGGCGCGTTCCTCCGGATTTCTGGCGAACACGAATACCTGCGTTCCCGGATAACGGTGGCGGACCATCATCAGGACCAGATGGGCCGACGCGCCGAATCCGGTAAGCCCCAGGATCTCGCCATCTTTGAGTTCCGTCAGTTTGAGCGAGCGATAGCCGATCGCGCCGGCACACAGCAAGGGCGCGGCCTCGACGTCGGAGAACGCGTCGGGAATGGCGAACACGAACTCTGCCTGTGCCGTCATGTATTCCGCGTAGCCGCCATGGGCGTCACGCCCGGTGGCTTCGAATTGCTCGCAAAGATTTTCGTTTCCTGCCCGGCAATAGGCGCAGATTCCGCAGGCCGAGTGAATCCAGGCGACGCCTACGCGATCGCCGACGGAAAAACCGGTGGCCGAAGACCCGAGTTCGTCCACTCGGCCTACGACCTGATGCCCTAGGATCACCGGTAGCCGGGGCGGGGGCGTGCGGCCTTCGATCTCGTCCAATTCGGTATGGCAGACGCCGCAGGCGGAGACTTTGATCAGCAACTCGTCGGAATGCGGAACCGGTTTTGGCCAATCCGCCAGGGCCAGCGGCGCCGGATTCTCGGCCAGCTTGGAAATTCGTTCGAGGACCATCGCTTTCATGACATCCCTCCTGTGGGAAAGTCCTGCCGGTGTCATCGGCGTGGATCGTACTCGTCGAGATAGGTTGTAATGCCGTAGGAAACCGGCCAGAACAGGGTCTCTATGGCGGCGCCGAAAGGCAGCACCAAGCCCGCCACCGCGCGCTCGGTGAAGGTCGGTTCGGTAAACATGTCGAAATCCCTTCTGAGCTTTTCCCGATCGTCCGTCAGAAGGGCATATTGCAGGCGGGTATCGTGAAACGCCATGGGCCGGTCGGTTCCGCCCAGGCTCAGCGAAGTACAACCGGTTAAGGCCGTCATTGCCATCGAAACTAGCAGCGCCCGAACAAAAAAGGTATTCATTTGGCCTCCGGTCCCCTGTTGAGATTCAGCATTCGGATAAATTCTCCGGGCAGATCAAGAAATAGTCACGAGGGCAGGGGGCCTCGGATGTTCAGGCGCGATGGGTACTCTCGCCCCGGGAGATGCCGCCGGCGATGATGTGAGCGGTGCGCAAAGGCTCCGGCAGCCGGCCATGAACGGCATGCAGCCGGATTAGAGCTTCGGTTTCCCTTACCGACAAGCCGGCACGCTGAACGTAAACTCCGGCGATGGGCTCCATCGGTCCGGCCCGTTCGATAAGCCGCCATTTTCGTTGTCCGCCCCGAACATGATCGAGCAAGGCATCGCGGATTTTATCGAGATTCGGGAGATGGCGGGCTACGACGAGCACCGGCCGTTCCAGTGTTTTCTGCAACCGGTGTATGTCGACGACATTGAATCCGGCGAAAGCGATTCCCTGAAGCAAAACGGCCTGAAGATGGGGATAAAAGCGAGAACCCGTAATCAGTTGAGCCAATATCCGAGTCGCGTTCGCACCGTCCCGGCGCACTTTTCCCGAGAGGACGCCGTCAAGACGAGAGCCCGCGTAGAAGGCGCCTACGATCATGACATCGCCCCGATGATGCCGGTCGAAAGGCGCATCATCGAACCCGATCGCATGAGAAAGACGAGGAGATGCCATTGAGTCTTGCAGTCCGGCGAAATAGCCTCGAAGCTCCAGAACGCGTTATCGTGCTCGACTGTACCGGTTGAGCCGGTGTTCCGACCGGGGCTCGCGGCGCCGTTTCCGGGTTCAAGTCTCAGCCTAAGTCGGTCTCGTTGATGACCAAATTGCGTCCGCTGTCTTTCGCTTTGAGGAGGCAGCGTTCGGCTCGTTGCATCAGATCGGATAGGGTGTCGCTGGGATGCATTTCTGCAACGCCTGCGCTGATTTTCACCGGGATGGCTTTGCCGTTGTATCGCAATGGAATCCGGTCCAGCAAGGTACGGAGACGGTCAAGAGCGAATGTGGCTCCCGAGGCGTTGCCGCCCGGGAAAACGGCGACGAATTCCTCATCGCCGAAGCGAGCGAAAATATCCTGCGTTCGCAACAGCCCGCGGGCTGCCGTGACCAAATGGGTCAGCGCCTGATCGCCGGCGTCACGACCATGGGCGTCATTGATCTGGCCGAGCAAGTCGATATCGATCAGGCCGATCGATATCTGATCTTTCTGACGCCGGCTTCGCGTGAATTCGCGAGTCAGGACGATGTCGAGACCGCGCCGGTTCAAAATGCCCGTCAGCGGATCGATTCGGCTCAAGCTTCGGCTTTCCTTTATTTCATCCTGGACGCGTTGGAGCAATTGCTGGGTTTCCCGTAACTCGGCCTGGGAGTCGGCGACTCTTTGCCTGAGCTGGGAGAGCGTCTTCATGATTTGGCTAAGCGCCTGCTCCACCGAAAAGTCTTGCGTATCGGCACTCTTCTCGTTGAAAAGCTTCTGAAAGTGGCCATCGAACGTCCCCAACTCAGCGGCGAGACCGAATGTCGTGTCGGTAAGAATCTGCAAGATCGTGTCGACGGCGGCGGTTACTTCGGCCTCGGGTGTCGATTCACCCGGCGATGGCTCCGGCTTTTGTCCGCTCAATTCCCCGGCGATCAGATAATAATGCTCCGCATAATGATCCGGGGTTGGCGGCAAACCCGATTCCGTCAGGCGTCGTAATGCTTGTCGCGCTACCGCAACGGGTTGAGGAGAGATGATCTCGGCTGTCATTTTGGGCACTTCATCCGTATGGGCGTGGGTTTATAGCGAAAAATAGACTAAATAGCTTGGTTAAGTAAGTTTTGAGCGACATGAACCTAGCGCAAAGCTTCTTGTCTCCGGCCGAAAATTCGGAACGTCAAACATCCGCCATTCTAGCTGTTTCGGGATAGTGGCGGCTCGCGGCGGCGAACATGATCGCAGTGGCGAGCATCAGCAGCGAGAAAAACCAGAAATAATCGGCTCCGGCCAGTTTCGAAGTACCATCGGGATTCTGAATGAAAAAGTTGACCGTGCTGGTGAAAAGATTTCCGGCGGCGACGGAGAGCATGAAAAAGGACATCACGAAGGATTTCATGGCTGGCGGAGCCTGAGTGTAGGAGAACTCCAGACAGGTGATCGACACCATGACTTCCGATGCGGTCAGAACGACATAATTGAGCAGCTGCCAACCGATGGACAGGGAAACGCCGGCATCCAACGCACGCTGAATCCAAGCCGCGAATGCGAATGAAAAAGCCGCCAGCAACATGCCCGCGCCGATTTTCCTCAGCGCCGTGACACGCATGCGACGTTCCAGGCTCGGATAAATGCCGTAGTAAAAAAGCGGCGTCAGAATCATGATGAGCAACGGATTGGCTGCCTGGATCTGCGAGGGCAGAATCCGGTAGCCCAGAAATGTCTGATCCATCTTCTGGGCCTGTAGCACCCAAGACGAACCGGTCTGATCGAACAGTGCCCAAAACATCGCTACGAACGCATAGATGACGCCGAGCCGGGCAAGGATCCGCCAACTCTCATGACTCAATATTCCCTGCAAGAAAGCGACCCCGCCGGCAGGAATATGGGCGAAGCGGTAACGGCCCGACCAAAAAATGACCGTAGCAATGAGCATCAGGACTCCCGGCAGCGCGAACGCTGTCGAGGCACCGTAGTGCTCCAGCAACCAAGGTGTCACCAGCATCGATGTGAATGCGCCGAAATTGAGGGCGAAATAAAACCAGCTATAAACCCGGCTGAGCAAATGCCGGTTGGTTTTCGCGAATTGATCGCCGACGTGGGCGGAAACGCAAGGCTTGATGCCGCCCGCGCCCAATGCGATCAAGCTTTGTCCGATCAGGAGCCCGGTGCGGGTGTCGTCCAGTGCGAGGGCCAAGTGCCCCAAGCAATAAACCAGCGACAGCACGATGATGGTGCGGTATTTTCCGAGCCACCCGTCGGCGAGCAGCGCCCCCAGGATCGGGGTGAAATAAGTGGCCGAGACGAACAAGTGAAAATAGGCCTTGGCTTCCTCTTCGCTCATAGGATCGGGATAACCCGCGGGGCTCATCAGGTGTTGGCTCATGAACACCACCAGCACCGCACGCATGCCGTAATAGCTGAATCGCTCGGCCGCCTCGTTGCCGATGATGTAAGGGATGCCGGGCGGCAGTCCTTCGATCGGAAGAGGCTTGGTGCGGTACGGCGTCATGGTTGCATTACGGTTTGCAGATCGCCTAGGAATGCCGGCGTACCGGAAAAAGCGACATGGCGCGGACGTGTACTGCGACGGGCCTCCGCCAATCTCGGCCTTTTTTGATTTAAATCAAGAAACGCAGAATTTCCATTGGTTACTGTATACCCGCGCGCCAATTCCGGCGCAGTAATAAAAACAATCATTCGCAACAAACTATTCTGAGGAAGCCGTAATGGAAAAAGAGAAAGACTACTTCTGGTTCTACATTGGCGGTGTCATCATTGCAGTCGCGATCACTTTGGTGATGGTCAAAGGAAGCGAGCACGAAAAATACGCCACGGCCGCCAAGGCCATAGCCGAGGATTCCACCAACTCCTCTTACCGATAAAAGCCGGCACGAGCTGCTTTACCGGTCCCGACCCTATCACCAAGCGTATTAGGCAGCCAAATGCAACGTAGGATGAGCGGTTAACCGTGCCCATTCTACGTTGCTAGTTTTTGAGCAGTCGAAAAACGAGCTGCAAGGGGCCTTGCAACCGCAACCGGTATACGAGACCTCGATGCTCATTTCAAGCGCAACGCTTTTTTAGTGCTTTTTCCTCCGGATTATCTGTCGGACTGCTCAGGACAGACTCTTCATCGCTACCTCGTAGACATCCTTCGAAACATTCTCGATTCCGGCGATCCGCTGAAGTTGCTGGCGCATCGATTGCTGCCGCGCCGTGTCGTAGCGCCGCCATGGCGTCAAGGCCGTCAGCATTCGGGCGGCCACTTGCGGATTCAAGGCATTCAAGGCGATGACATGGTCGGCGAGAAACGCGTAGCCCGCGCCGTCGCGGACGTGGAAATTGACCGGGTTGGCCTGGGAAAACGCGCCAATCAGCGAACGAACCCGGTTTGGGGTTTTCAAGTCGAAAGCGGGATGCGAAAGCAATTCTTTGACCCGATCCAATGTTCCAGGTAGACGGCAGGTGGCCTGCAGGGTAAACCACTTGTCGATCACCAGGTCTTCTTCCCGCCAATGCTCGTAGAACTCGGCCAGACAATCGGTTTTTTCCGGATTGCGGCTGTTCACGATCGTCGATAACGCCGAGATTTGATCGGTCATCGTGCGCGCATCGCGGAACTGCCGGACGCTGAGGCGATAAGCTTCTTCGGTCTCCAGCTCTCCTAGGTAAGCGAGACAGACGTTCTTCAGCCGGCGCCGGCCGACGGCCTCGTCGAGATGATGTGTCTGATACAGGCGGCGGAATTCCTGTTCCAAGGTGCGAGCCAGCGCCCGTTTTACGGTTTGCCGGGCTTGGTGAACGGCATCGGGATCGATCACCTTCATCGATGCGCTGATGTATTCCTCGGACGGCAGGGTCAATAGCAACGCCAGATAGGACAAATCGGGCCAGTGATCGGAAATCACCTGCCGATAGGCCTCGGTGAGATGGCTATCGACGGTTTCCGGCGTCTCTCCCTTGGAGAATTGGCCGACGAGATCGAGGATCACCTGGGTGGCCAACTGTTGTCCGGCGTCCCAGCGGTTGAAAGGATCGGGATCGCGGGAGAAAAGGAAAGCGAGTTCCTGGTAGCCGCGTTTCAGATGCAGCCGGACCGGTGCGGAAAATCCTCGCAGGGCAGAGACCACGGGTTTTTCCGGCAGACCGACGAAGCGGAAGCGCTGTTCGGATTCCTTTACGTCCAGCACCCGGGTTTTCTGCCGATGCGGCTCGGATTCGCCCTCGAGCTGCAAGGGCAGCTCCGTGCCGTCCGGCGCCAGCAGGCCTATTGCCAAAGGAATGTGGAACGGGGTCTTTACCGGTTGGCCCGGCGTGGGCGGGCAGCTTTGCCTCACGGTAAGATTGAGAGCTTGGGTTTCCGCATCGTAATCGGCGGCGATACGCACTTCGGGCGTTCCGGCCTGGCTGTACCAGCGGCGGAACTGCGTGAGATCGACGCCGTTGCCGTCCTCCATGCACCTGACGAAGTCGTCGCAGGTCACCGCTTGTCCGTCATGGCGCTGGAAATAGAGATCCGTGCCTTTGCGGAACCCGTCCTTGCCGAGCAGCGTTTGGATCATGCGGACCACTTCGGCGCCTTTTTCGTAGACGGTCAAGGTGTAGAAATTATTGATTTCGATATACGACTCGGGTCGCACGGGATGGGCGAGGGGGCCCGCGTCCTCTGCGAATTGCCGGGTGCGCAGCATGTTGACCTCGTCGATGCGTTTGACGGCTCGGGAAGTCCGGTCGGCGCTGAACTCCTGGTCGCGGAACACGGTCAAGCCTTCCTTGAGGCTGAGCTGGAACCAATCCCGGCAGGTGATGCGGTTGCCGGTCCAGTTATGGAAATACTCATGGCCGATGACGCCCTCGATATGCTCGTAGTCGGCGTCCGTAGCGGTGTCCGGCCGGGCCAGGACGTACTTGGTGTTGAAGATGTTGAGCCCCTTGTTTTCCATGGCGCCCATGTTGAAGTGACCTACCGCCACGATCATGTACAGGTCCAGGTCGTATTCCCGCCCGTAGGTCTCCTCGTCCCAGCGCATCGCATTCTTGAGGGACTGCATGGCGTGATCGCATTTGTCGAGGTCGTGCTTTTCGACGAAGATCTGCAAGGTGACTTCCTTGCCGGAGCCCGTTACATAGCGGTCTTCGAGGCATTCCAGCCGTCCCGCGACCAGCGCGAACAGATAGGATGGTTTCTTGAAGGGGTCCTCCCATTTCACCCAATGGCGGCCGTTCTTCAGCTCGCCGGTCGCGATGCGGTTGCCGTTGGACAGTAGCACCGGATAACGCGATTTGTCCGCCACCAGGGTCGTCGTGTATTTGGCCATTACGTCCGGGCGGTCGGGGAAATACGTGATCTTCCTGAACCCTTGGGCTTCGCACTGAGTGCAGAGCATGTCCTTGGAGAGATAAAGCCCTTCCAAGGCGGTGTTCGCTTTGGGGTTGATGCGGGTGACGATCTCGAGATCGAACGGACGGTCCGGAACGCTGGGGAGAACCAGGGTCTCTTCGGTCAGACGATACTCGGGGGCGCTTAAATTGCGGCCGTTCAGCCGGATCGATTCGAGCAAGAGCTGTTCGCCGTTCAGTTCGAGTTCCCGGTGCTCGCGCGGCGATTCCGGATTCCGCCGCACCCGAAGCTTGGCGGTGACGCGAGTATTTTCCTCGTCCAATTCGAAAAAAAGATCGACGGTTTCGATGAGATAGTCCGGCGGCGTGTAGTCTTTGAGGTAGACGGTGTTTGGTGTGTGTTCGCGCATCGTGGTCGAGCCTTATGTCGATGATGGTGGAATGATACGGCTTAGACCGGGGAAACGGGAGAGCTGTCGGCTTCCGATTCGCTTTCGATCTTGCTCGATGGCTGAACATGGCCGAAAGCGGTTACCATGAGCGAATGATACGCCCAATTTACAATGCTTCAGTCCTTGCGGCGGCGCTGCTGCTTCTCGGTTGCGGACAGGACCAATCGAGCCGCCGCGTGGTCGGCATTCTGGAATGGGATCGAGTGGAGTTGATTGCCGAAGTATCGGAGCCTATCGTCGAAATTCCGGCCGAAGAAGGCGACTGGGTCGAATCGGGGCAAGTTCTGGTGCGCCTCGATCCGGCACGGCAACAGGCTCGGCTGAACGAGGCGGCGGCGGCGCGGGATCGGGCTGCCGCCCGGTTGCAGGAACTGGAAAGGGGACCCCGGATCGAGCGCATCCGGGAGGCGGAGGCGCGGTTCGAAGGCGCGCATCAGGTGTACGAAGTACGCCGTCGCGAATTCGAGCGGGTGAACGAGTTGCTGCCCCGTAAGCTCATCAGTCCGGACGAGGTGGACCGGGCAAGACGGGAGTTTAAAGCCGCTCTTGCCGAGCGCGACTCGGCTTCGGCCGTACTCGAGGAGCTCAAAGCCGGCACCCGTGTGGAAGAAGTGGAGCAGGCGCGCCAGGCGCTGGCCTCCGCCGAGGCGGCCGTGCAAGTCGCCGAAACCAATCTGGAACGCCTGACCGTGCGGGCGCCTGTGGCGGGGCGTCTTGACAGCCTGCCGCTCAAGCTCGGAAATCAGCCGCAAGTCGGCGCGGTGCTGGCCGTGCTGCTCTCCGGTGCTGCGCCCTATGCACGGGTCTACATTCCGGAACCGATCCGTGTATCCGTCATGCCCGGAGACGCCGCCCGGGTTTGGCTGGACGGTGTCGCCGAGCCGTTTCAAGGCACCGTTCGCATGGTGAGTTCGGATCCCGTCTTTACGCCCTTCTTCGCCCTGACCGAGCGCGACCGGCGGCGTCTAAGCTATGTCGCGAAAATCTATCTGAGCGAAACGGTCCGAAACGTGCCGGCCGGGCTTCCGGTCGAGGCTGAACTCTCGGCCGTTGGGCGGTCCGAGCGGCCATGAGCGGCGACTATGCGATCACGGCGCGCGGGCTGACGCGCCGTTTCGGTACCGTCATCGCCGTCGATCACGTCGATCTCGCCATTTCCCGCGCCACGATCTACGGATTTCTCGGACCGAACGGCTCCGGCAAATCGACCACGATCCGCATGCTGTGCGGTCTGCTGACGCCGTCGGAGGGTGAGGCCGAAGTCTTGGGGCATCGTATTCCCGGCGAAGCCGAAGCCATCAAGCGAAAAATCGGCTACATGACCCAGCGTTTCTCGCTTTACGAAGATCTCACGGTCCGGGAAAACCTGGAGTTCATGGCCGATGTCTACAGCCTGCCGCGTAGGTCCGCCCGGCAGCGCATCGGCCAATTGCTCGATAAATACAATCTCGCGGACCGTGAGCGGCAGCGGGCCGGGACACTCAGCGGAGGCCAAAAGCAACGCCTCGCGCTAGCGGCGGTGACGGTGCACGAGCCGGAACTGCTGTTTTTGGACGAACCGACCAGCGCGGTCGATCCGCAGAGCCGGCGCGATTTCTGGGAAAGCCTGTTCGAGCTTTGCGACAAGGGGACGACGATTTTGGTGTCCACCCACTACATGGACGAAGCGGAGCGCTGCCATGGCCTCGCAATCCTGGACCGCGGTCGGGTGGTCGCGGATGGCGCGCCGCAGGAGTTGGAAAGGCGCATCGACGCCAGCGTCGTGGAAATGGAAACCGGCGATTCGAGGACCGTGCGGCGGCTGCTGACGGATTTGCCCGGCGTGCTCAGCGTGACCCAGCTCGGCATGCGCCTGCGGGTGCTGCTAGACCGATCCGTTGCCGATCCGCTGGCGCTAATCCGTACGGGTCTCATCGGGCAGCGGCTTCAATTCGATGCCCGGTTGACCCACCCGAACCTCGAAGACGTCTTCGTCGCCGCCACCCAAGGCCGCTATCTCAAAGCGCAAGCGTGAAAGGTCTGCTGCGACTTTTTGCCATCCTGCGGAAGGAGGTCCGCCAGCTCAGGCGCGACCGGCTGACGTTCGGCATGATCGTCGGCATTCCGCTGTTGCAGATCACGCTGTTCGGTTTCGCCATCAATACCGATGTGCGCCATTTGAGCGCCGGCGTGGCCGATCACGCCAACACGCAGTTTTCCCGCATTCTGGCCGCCGACGCGCAAGCATCTCAAGTCGTCGACATTACCCGGCGGGTAGAAACGCCGGAACAATTGGAAACCCTGCTTCGGCGAGGTGAAATCTCGGTCGGGATTTTCATTCCTTCGGATTTCGGGCAGCGTCTGGCAAGGCGTGACAGACCGGCCGCCCAGCTCATGATAGACGGGTCCGACCCTCTGATCCTGGCTGCCGCGCGTCAGCTTACCGGAATGAGCTTGCGCTACGATACGGCGCCCAGGCAGACCACCGATGTGCCTTTGTTCGAGATCCGCAATTATTACAACCCGGAACGGCGCTCGGCCGTCAATATCGTGCCCGGCTTGATGGGAGTCATTCTGACGATGACCATGGTGCTGTTCACCGCGGTGGCCATCGTGCGGGAGCGTGAGCGCGGCAATCTCGAACTGCTCATCAATACGCCGGTAAGAAATCTTGAGCTCATGGTGGGGAAGATCATTCCCTACGTCATCATCGGATTGATCCAAGTGAGCCTGATACTTTTGCTCGGAGTTCTGCTGTTCCACGTGCCGATTCAAGGCCGGATGATCGATATTTATCTGGCCGCATTGGTGTTTATCGCGGCCAACTTAACGATGGGATTGGTGATTTCGACACTGGCCCGGACGCAGTTTCAGGCGATGCAGACCACTTTTTTCTTTTTCTTGCCCTCGATACTTATTTCGGGCTTCATGTTTCCCTTCGACGGCATGCCCAGGGCGGCACAATATATTGCCGAATTGCTTCCGCTGACCCATTTCGTCCGGCTGATCCGGGGTATCATGCTGCGCGGCGCGGAATTGTCGGAACTGCTGTCCGAAATGTGGGCTTTGATGGCGTTCATGCTCATCACCCTGGGCGTCGCCATGCTGCGATTCAAGAAGCGGCTGGATTGATCGCGCGAACGTCGCGAAGGTAGAGTATCCTCTCGGGATACGCCGTTGTGGTGCACTCTTTGCTGGATTTTTCGAGACCCCAAGGTGTCTTATTGGAATCCGTTCGAGAATTTCCACCGTCCGGAGTTGCCACCGATCGATGTTCGCTCTGCCCTCGCTCTTTCAGACCGGATTGCATTGACACAGTGCTGCGAGGGAGTCGCCATGCGGAAATCGTCGGCGAGCGGTAACACGTGTACCCCTCTGGCGAGGGCGGCTTCGAGAATGGTGGACCAGCCTTCTGTTCGCTCGAGATTTTGCGGTGACCGGTGCAGGCGTGCTTAAAGTCCAATTCGGATATCGGGTATGAGAATTCCTGATCGCTTCCGTCGCTCCCGTCTCGCTGGGAAGGAGAGAAATTCCATCCATGCGGATGAAATGCGAGCGTCGCAGATCAAGCTTCTGTATCAACAGCTTCCGTCGGCTTTGATCGCCACGGCGGCCAACGTCGCGATCCTGGTCCTCATTCTCTGGCGAGAGGTTTCCCGACCGTTGGCAATCGCTTGGCTATTGGCCGTCGGCGCTCTCGTGTTGGTTCGTTACGGCCTGCTCCGCGCCTATGCGCAAGCTAATCCGACGAGCACCGATGCACCTCGCTGGGCCCGATTTTTCTTGCTCGGCGTCGCCGCCAACGGGGCGCTGTGGGGCTTGGCAGGATTTTTCCTTTTCGTCGAGCACAGTTATGTGCACCAGATATTTCTCGGTTTCGTGCTCGGCGGAATGGTCGCGGGAGCGATGTCGACCTTATCTTCGTTCCGTCACGCTTTTCTGGTCTTTCTGCTGCCGGCACTGCTTCCGTATACGGCGCAGATACTACGCCACGGCGGAGATGTCCATATCGCGATGGGAGCGATGTTAGTGCTCTTCGTAGCCATGATGTGGATGATTTCCGAGCGCTTGTACGCGACCGTGGCGGAATCCTTGCGGCTTCGTTTCGATAATCTGGACCTTTTGAGCGATCTCACTTCGGCAAGGGATCGGCAAAAGGCGGTCAATCAGGAATTGTCCGGTCAGATCGCGGAAAGACGAAGGGTGCAGCGCGAGTTGCAGGAGTCTTGCGAAAAACTGGAACAGCGGGTGAGAGAGCGCACCGAAAAACTCGCCCGATCCGAAGAGGCGTTGCGTGACGCCAACCGCCGCAAAGACGAATTTCTCGCGATGCTGGGCCATGAACTCAGGAATCCGCTAGCACCCATCCGGAATGCCGTGCAGGTCATGCGAAAACTCGAGCCGGACGAGACGAGGCTTCGATGGGCGCGCGACATCATCGATCGCCAAGTCGATCATCTGGCTCGGCTGGTCGACGACTTGCTCGACGTGTCCCGCATCGTTCAGGGAAAGATCAGCCTGCACCCGACGACTCTGGATCTCGCGACGGTCATCGATCAAGCCGTCGAGGCCAGCCGGCCTCTGATCGAAGCGCGCGATCATGATCTCCTGGTGACGATGCCGGACCGTCATCTCCAGGTTAAAGGCGACCGGGTACGATTGGCGCAGGTCATTTCGAATCTGCTCAATAATGCCGCCAAATATACGGATGTAGGCGGAAAGATATGGCTGGCGGTCGAAGCGTCTGAGTCCCGCGTGAGCATCCGCGTCAGGGATAACGGCGTCGGCATACCGGAAGAGCTTCTGCCTCATGTCTTCGACCTTTTTAGCCAGGCCGATCAAAGTCTTGCGCACGCTCAAGGCGGCTTGGGCATTGGGCTCACTTTGGTCAAGCGATTGGTGGAGATGCATGGGGGAGAAGTCGAGGCCCATAGTGCCGGCCCCGGCCGGGGTTCGGAGTTTTCGATACACCTGCCGCGTTTTTTCGACGATGCCGACGAGGTCGATGCAGTCCGTTCGAATACCGCGTAACGCCCGCTCTGACTTCGAGCCTGAGGGGCGCTAGATTCACGGCAGGCTAGAGCGTTTTTCATCTCGGCGTACGGCTTCGTGTCGGGTGGGAAGAACGTAGGTCGGCAATCCCTTGCCGACGTATCGGCTCGGCAAAGGATTTTGTTGGAAGGGGCGTCCTGGCGCTCCCAGGACGGCCGTTTTGCGATTGGAAGGGTCGCGACTAAAGCGACCGTTTGCGATTGGAAGGGTCGCGACTAAAGCGACCGTTTGCGATTGGAAGGGTCGCGACTAAAGCGACCGTTTGCGATTGGGAAGGGATTGCCGACCTACCTATCGGGCTCTCTGACACCGAATCGGAAAATGCTCTAGGACTGAATCGGCCGGAAGTCCCGTCCGAAGGGAAACAGCGATAACGGAATCAGCTTGATGTGCTGCAAGGCGAAAGGAATGCCGATGATGGTGACGGCCAGTACGGCCGCGCTGACAAGGTGCGCGAGCGCAATTTCCCAGCCGAAAAGTAGCAGCCAGATCAGGTTGAAGATGATCCGCAAAGGGTTGTTCGCGCCGTCGAGTTCCACCACCTCTTTGCCGAACGGCGCGAATACGGCAAACCCGAGCTTGATCGACTGAACGCCGAAGGGTATGCCGATCAGGGTAAGGCAGAGGCCTATTCCCCCGATCACATATCCCAACCCGGTGATCAAACCACCGAAGATCAGCCAAATAATATTGCCCAGTAAGCTCATGACGACAGCGGCATGATTCGGAACCCTTCCTTTTCGAGTCGTTATCCGTGCGCTTGGTTCGTTACGGAATCCGATAATAAGGATAACAAACCGCGCAGCAAATCGATCGGGGTCGGCGGACACCCGGCAATGGCGAGATCCACCGGGATTACATTGGAAACCGCGCCGCAACTGGCATAGGACACGCCGAACTCGCCGCCGCAGACCCCGCAGTCGCCCACGGCGATCACCCATTTGGGATCGGCCGTCGCCTCGTAGGTTCGTTTCAAAGCGGCTTCCATATGGCGCGAGACCGGCCCCGTCACCATCAGGATATCGGCATGGCGCGGAGAAGCGACGAAATGCACGCCGAAACGCTCAACGTCGTAATAAACATTGCTGAGGGCGTGGATTTCCAATTCGCAGCCGTTACAGGAGCCGGCATCCACCTGGCGGATGGACAGGCTGCCCCGAAAACGTTTGTCGATCACTGCCTTGAGCCTGGCGCCCTCGCGTTCGACGGCATCGTCTTTTGAGGCTGGCGGAATGCCCTCCGTTAGCACTCCGGTTCGAAAAATTTTGCCATACAGTCGTAACATCGAAACCTCCAGGAGAAAGCTGTCAGCCATCAGCCGTGGCCGTCAGCCATCAGCTGAAAACTGACTGCTGACGGCTCAAAGCTGATACCTATCTCAAAGATCATGACCGGAATAAGATCCGTTGACCGATTTATTGCAGACCGGAAAATCCGGCACGATGTTGCCGAGCACGAGTTTTTCCAGGGCCGGCCAATTGATGACGCTGGGATCGCGCGGGTAATAGCGGCTTATGCGGCCGCCCGCGCCGAAACGGACGTAGCAGAGAATTTCGCCTCGCCAGCCTTCCACGGCACCGAAGCCTTCGGCGCCTTCCTTCGGTGTTCGCCATTCCGAGACAAGGTCCCCGGAAGGGAGGCCGGCCAGCATTTGCTCGATCAAGCGCAGTGCGGCGCGCAGTTCCTTATAACGGACCCAGAATCTCGAGGCCACATCACCCTGGACTTCCACTGGCACACGTACCTTCAGACTTTCGTAAGGGGAGTAGGGGACATCGCGGCGCACGTCGAACCGCTGTCCGCTCGCCCGGCCCAGGTAGCCCAAAGCGCCAAGAGCAGAAGCCAGTTCGCCGGACAGCACGCCGGTGGTCAGGAACCGGTCTTCCAGCGACGAGTTGGCGTCGAGTATGGGCAGCAGTTCGTCCAGTTCCCGTCGCAGCGATGCAGTCGAATCCTGCATGCGACCAGCCGCATCCGGCGGGACATCCACGGATACGCCGCCCGGAACCAATGTATTCATCATCAAACGATGGCCGAACAACGCCCGATTTTCCCTAAGCCATAGCTCGCGCAAACGGCCGAACTGATAGTAGCCCGCGGCGAATCCCACGTCGTTGCACAATGCAGCCAAGTCCCACAGATGATTGATCACCCGCTCGCGTTCCGCCAGGATGCCGCGGATATAAGCCGCGCGCAGGGGAATTTCGACCTTGGCCGCGCGCTCCATCGCCATGCAGGCGGTCCAGCTATGACCGACCGGCGTATCGCCCGATACTCGCCCGGCCAGCTTGACGAGTCCTGACGGATCACGTCCTTCGGCGATTTTCTCGATGCCCTTGTGTACATAACCGAGTCGTTCCTCCAGGTGCAGGATGGTTTCCCCCACCGCCTGGAAGCGGAAATGGCCGGGCTCGATGATTCCCGCATGGACCGGGCCGACCGGAATTTCGTAGACGCTCGCGCCATGGGCCTTGAGGAAAGGGTAGTTGCTGTCCGGTGGCGTCGAAGGCGGCGGTTGTCCGTCGGCCGGGAAGTTTTTCCGCAAGGGATAGGCGTTTTCGTCCCAGGCCTGATGGCGAATCCAGCGCTTGGGGTCCGGGTGGTCGATGAAACGGATGCCGAACAGATCCTGGATATGCCGCTCCGCCCGATCCGCCGCCCAGTAATATGGCGCATGCGAAGGCAGGCTGGGCTCGTCCGGCGGCAGATAGGTTCGGAGGATCAGATAGCGCCCTTCCTTCTCGAGGCAGGCATTCATTGCCAGGTCGGAGCCGCGGTCTTCCGCCCATGCCCCGGCCCAGCGCCAGTTCTGCGCGCTCGCTTGCTGCGCGGTTTTGCCCCAGTCTTCGCTTTCGATCTCGGTCAAGTCGGCCGGCAGCAACGGACTGGGCGTGATCGGCAGGATTTTCACGCCTTCCGAACGTAGGGCCGCATCGAGCATTGCACGCGCGTCGAGGTTTTCCGTAATGATCGACTCCTGCCGGCCGGAATTCTTCGAGACGAATTCCTTAGACTGATTCACCGCGGCCGGCTCTCCAGTTGAATAGCTTGCGGCGGCGCGCCGCCAGCGGATGATCCGAATAGGCGTCGTATCGCTCCAGGCCATGAACTTCGCACCGGCCGCCTGCCGCAATATAGTCGTGACGGAAGTGTTCGATGAACTCCATGACGGTATGGTCGACCAGGGAGGCGTAGGTCAGATCGAAAACGATGGTTTCGCCGGCCGGCAGTTCGGCCAGCTCATCCTTCAGGGCCAGAAAATTGGAAAAGATGGCCGCACCGTTGAGCTTGATCCGGAAGCCGTTCGTGTCCCGCATGATCCGATAGGAGAGCTGGAACAGATTCCCGAGTTTCACGCCTTGCCAGCGGTGTATCAGCAACTTGGCCGCAATGCCGATGGCAACCCCGATCAGGAGGTCTGTAGTCAAAATGCCCACGATGGTAATGATGAACAACGCGAGCTGTTCGAAGCCGATATCGAGCGTCTTGGCGAACGCCTTGGGCGAAGCGAGTCGATACCCGGCGTAGACCAGCAAAGCCGCCAGCGATGCCAGCGGAATATCGCGGATGAGACGCGGGAACAAGGCCACGAACAACAGCAGAAAGAGGCCGTGGAAGAAATTCGACCAACTGCTGCGCGCGCCATAACCGACGTTGGCGGAGCTGCGGACGATCTCGGCAATCATGGGCATGCCGCCGATCAATCCCGATAGCGTGTTGCCGACGCCGATGGCGGTAAGATCCCGATCGAGATCGGAGCGGCGGTGCTCCGGATCGAGACGATCCACCGCGGAGGCGACCAGCAAGGTTTCGAGACTGCCGATCAGCCAGAGACTCAAAACGGCATTCCAAAAGGCGAGCGTCCCGATTTTTGAAAAATCGGCGAAGACTAGGCTGTCCAAGAAGCTATCCGGAATATCGGCGAGAAATTGCGGAGTATTCACAAAGACATGCCGGTGCCAGGCTTCATTTTCGGGACCCTCGGAAAGGAGATAAAGCTCAGCCTGGTTCAAATCGAACGCCCGCCCCAGTATGAACCCGCTCAGAACGACCAGAATGGGCGCGGGAACCCTGCCGAAACCTTTGTTTCCCAGCAGCGGCCAGGCAAACATGATCAGAAGGCCGATGCCGCCGATCAGGAAGATTTCCGGATTGTAATGAAGAAGGCTTTGGGGAATATGCGCCAGACTCTGCACAGGCGTTTCGACGGCGGGTCCGGCGCCGACCAGGATATGGATTTGCCTCGCGATAATCATGATGCCGATGGCGGCCAGCGTACCGTGGGCAATGGCGGCCGGAAAGAAAGTCGCCAGCCGTCCCGCCCTGAAAATGCCCAGTAGGAATTGCAGAATGCCCGCCACGACGATCGCGGCCAAGGTGTAGCGGTAGCCGGCGAAGAGATCGCCTTCGCCCAGGGTATGAACCGCGGTGAACAAGACGGTGATCAGCCCGGCGGCAGGGCCCGTGATCGTCAGGCGGGCGCCGCCGATCCGGGAGACGACAAAGCCTCCGATAACGGCGCTGAGGATACCCGCCATCGGGGGAAATCCGGAAGCCATGGCGATGCCGAAGCACAAAGGCAGGGCGATTAGGAAGACCAGAAAGCCGGAGACCGCATCGGTTCGCCAGTTCTCGGCGAGATCGGTCACACTGCTTCGAATTGACTGAGGAATCCGTTTCAAAGGGGTGATGCTCCTGAAATGAGTTGAGTGGCCTGGCTGAACCAATCGCCCAAGAAGCCCGGAATGGATAGTCCGAGCCAGAGCACCAGAGCCAGGTGGATCATTACCGGCAACAAATTGGCCGGGATGGGCTTTTGGCCCTCCGGGACGTCCCCGTAGACCATGAGTTGCAAATGCCGGAACAGGCCGGCAAAGGCGACGCCGATGCCGATCAGAAGCAAAGGCGTCAGCCAGGGGTAATCGCGCATGGTGGCGATGAGCACCAGGAATTCGCTGGCGAACACGCCGAAGGGCGGAAACCCGGCGATGGCCACGGTGCCGATAAGAAGCCCCCAGCCGATGGCGGGCTGGGTCAGGATCAGTCCGCGAATCCGGTCCATGCGCTGGGTGCCGGCGAGCTGGGCGGCATGTCCCACGGTGACGAAGATCGCCGATTTGGTCAGCGAATGGGTGGTCATGTGGAACAGGGCGGCGAAGGTGGCCCAAGGGCTGCCGATGCCGAAGGCGAAGGTCATGAGTCCCATGTGCTCGATGGAGGAATAGCTGAACAGGCGCTTGATGTCGGTCTGCCGGTGCAGAAACAGGGCCGCCACCAGAAAGGACAGGAGGCCGAAGCCCATCATCAGATAACCGGCGACCTGGGTGCCGAGGGAGCCGTCCACCAGCATCTTGCAACGCACCACCGCGTACAAGGCGTCGTTGAGCAATAGCCCCGAGAGGATGGCCGACATCGGGGTCGGGCCTTCGGAATGGGCATCCGGCAGCCAGTTGTGCAGGGGCACGAGGCCGATTTTGGTGCCGTAACCCACCAGCAGGAACACGAAGGCCAGTCTCATGATATTGGGTTCGAGCGCGCCGGCGTTCACGTGCAGTACCGTCCATAGCAGCGCGTTGCCGCCTATGCCCAGTTTTTGTTCGGCGGCGAAATAAAGCAGCACCGTGCCGAACAGGGCGAGGGCAATCCCCACGCCGCACAGGATGAAATACTTCCAGGCCGCTTCCACCGACTCGGGCGTGCGGTACAGGCTGACCAGCAGCACCGTGGCCAGGGTCGCGCCTTCCATCGCCACCCAGAGGACGCCCATGTTGTTGGTCGTCAACACCAGGTACATGGCCAACATGAAGCCCTGATACATCGCATAGTACAGCCGCAGGCGCTTGACGTTGACGCGCCCGGTTTCCAGTTCGTGCGCCATGTAGGGGCCGGAGAAGATGGACGTGGTCAGCCCCACGAAAGCGGTAAGCACGATCAGATAGACGTTGAAGGAGTCGATGTAGAGAAGCTGACCCGAAGACAATCGGGGGCCGTGAACCAGCACGTCGATGGCGAGCCAGATCGAAGCCGCCAAGGCCCAGGCATTACAGTGCACATTGATGCGTCCCGCCCGCCGGCTGTCTGCCAGAAGTCCGAGAATCGCCATGCCAGCCAGAGGAATCACCAGAACGAGATAGGCCGCGATCATGGCTTATCTACCTCGGTTAGCTTGCTGAGCCGATCCACGTCGAGAGAGTCGATACTCTCGCGGATCTGGAAGAAGAACACGCCGAAAACGACCGCGGCGACCAGGACATCGGCCGCGATCCCCAATTCCACCACCATCGGCATGCCGTAGGTGGACACCACGGCCGCGAAGAACAATCCGTTCTCGATGGACATGAAGCCGACCACATGAGCCACCGCCTGCCGCCGGGTGATCATCAGCAGCATGCCCAAGAGGACGACGGCCAGGCTCACAGCAATGGCGTTGAGCGTCACCAGGGGCGAATGGGCGACGACGGGAAGACTCACGTAATAACTGAAGACCACCAGGAATGCCCCGCCCATCATTACCCTCGCCGGATGCTCGATCGTGTCGAGTTCACGGTGCAGTCCCAAGCGATAGATCATCCGGTGCAGCATGACAGGGATGAGTATGCCTTTGAGCAGAAAGCTCAAACCCGCCGAAATGTAAAGATGGGGAAAATCCAGGACGCCGGCGACCATGGCCGTGGTCGCGGCGAGCAGGATGCCCTGGATGGCGAATACCAGGACCAGTCTGACCAATCGGGACTGGCCGAGCATCAGGAACGAGGTCAGCGCGATGAGTCCCGCCAGCAGCAGGACAGCTTGGCTGTACAGGCTGAGTTCGGCGAAATCCATTAGCGCGCGGCCTCCAGAATGATGTGGCTGAGCATGCCGAGAACGCTGAGAAGGTAGGCGAAGCTCAAATACTCCTGCACCCGAAAAATACGCATCTTGGCGAACAGCACCTCGGAAACGGCCAGCATGACCGCCAGTACGGCGAGCTTTAGGGTAATCACTCCGAGACCTAATGCCAGCGCATTCACAGTGAAGGTTTGGGCGATCCCCCACGGAAAGAAGATGTTGGCGATGAGAACGCCATAGAGCATGAGTTTGATCTGGGATGCCCACTCGATCAGAGCTAGCCAGCGACCGCTGTATTCCAGGATCATGGCCTCGTGGATCATGGTCAGCTCCAGGTGGGTGGCAGGGTTGTCCACGGGAATGCGTCCGGTCTCGGCGATCGCCACCAGCATCAACCCCCCGAGGGCGAACACGAAGGACGGGCGCAGCACCAGTCCGGTGTCGAGCACGAAGTTCACGGCTTGGGACAGATTGGTGGTATGCGCGCTCATGGCCAGGGTGAACACCGCCATGAGCATGGCGGGCTCGGCCAGAGAGGAAATCGTCATCTCGCGCGACGAACCCATGCCGCCGAAGGCGGTGCCGACGTCCATGCCGGCCAGCACCAGGAACATCCGGCCGAGGGCGAAAAACCCCACCAACACGATGACATCGGCGATGCGCGCCGTGGGCAAATGAATCGCCGCCAGGGGGACAGTGGCCGCCGCCAGCACGGCGGATGCGAAGACGATGTAGGGGGCGGCACGGAAGATCCACGAGGCTGGATGCGGCACGATGGGCTGCTTCCGGTAGAGCTTCCGCAGATCCCGGTAAGGCTGGAACAGAGAAGGGGCCTTCCGGTTTTGCAGCCGGCACTTGACCCGCTTGATCCAGCCGGAAAGCAAGGGCGCCAAGGCGATGAAAAGCAGAGTCTGAAGTATTGCCATCAACCAGGCCATCAGCTCACCACCCACAGCAGAATGATCAGGGTAAAAAAAGCGTACCCGAGATAAGTGCGGATATTGCCGGTCTGCACGCGCCCGACCCAGCGGGCCAATCGGGTGACGGCCCGTCCCGACGGCTCGTACAGAACCGCCCAGGCGCGATCCAACACCTGGAATTGATATCGAAGCCCCGTCACGCGTGTGCCCGCAGGTCCTTCGGTTTGTTCTTCGACCGTCTCGCGGGTATCGAACACCGGCTCGAAAATGCGGCGTATCGGCATGCTGAATGAGCCTGAGGTGTACTGGGTACGAGGAGTCAATCCACCGAAACCGCAGTCCCAGGGTTCGGCCCGGCGCGGCTCAAGACCGGTGCGGCGGTAAAGGAGGTAATAGCATAGCCAGCCCACCGCCACGGTGCCCAGGAGGACTAGCGCCGGCGAATACGCCGCCACCTCCGGCGACACTGGCGTCAGCCATAGCCAGCCGAGAGCCGAGATGTTCGGCAGCACAAATCCGGTCAAGGATTGCGTCAAAGCGCCTAGCGCGTTGATGAGGGGCATCGGCAAAACGCCGAACAGCACACAGCAGGCGGCGAGTAAAGCCGGCCCCGCCAGCATGCCGGGGTGGCGGATCTCACGGGCGCGAGCGATGTGGCGGGAGCGGGGAAGCCCCAGGAAAGCCACGCCATACACCTTGACGAAACAAGTGGCCGCCAATGCGGAGGTCAGTGCCAACACCGCGCTGGCAGTCGGAATCAGGCTGCGGAGTATGCCGCTTTGGATGCTGCCGGCCTGCAAGGCCGTTTGGAATATCAGCCATTCGGAAACGAAGCCGTTGAAAGGCGGCAGGGCGGAGATGCTCAGCGTGCCGATCAAAAACAAGGCCGCCAGTTTCGGCATGCGGTGGATGAGACCGCCCATGTTCTCAAGGCTCTGTTCATGGGTTTGATGCAGGATGGCGCCTGCGCCGAGAAACAGAAGGCTCTTGAACAAGGCATGGTTGAGCGAATGCAGTAACGCCGCCACCAGCCCCAGCGTTCCCAATAGGGATTGTCCGCTGCTTTGGAAAATCAGCGCAAGACCCAAAGCGGTGAAAATAATGCCGACGTTTTCCACCGACGAGTAGGCGAGAAGCCGCTTCAGGTTTTGCTGCTGCAACGCATAAAGAATCCCGAGCACGGCTGACGCCGATCCGATCAGGAGGACCAGCACGCCCCATTGCCACAAAAGAGACGGCAGTAAATCGAAGGTGAAGCGGATGAAGCCGTAGATCGCGATTTTCAGCATCACCCCGCTCATCAAAGCGGAAACGTGAGACGGCGCGGCCGGGTGGGCTTCCGGCAGCCACGTATGCAGGGGGACGAGCCCCGCCTTCATGCCGAAGCCTGCGAGCGCCAGTGCGAAGGCGATGCTCGCCCACAATGGGTTCAGCGCCGCACTGCGCAAAACCTCGAACGTCAATCCACCGGAAAATCCCGCGAGGACGCCGAAAGCCAGAATGATCGCGATCGCCCCGATTTCCGCCATCAGCAAGTAGAGAAAGGCTGCGCGGCGATGGGCCGCGTGCTCGTGCTGGTAGGCGACCAGAAAATAACTAGCGACCGACATCAATTCCCAGGCAATCATGAATAGGAAGGCGTCGTTGGCGAGCAGTACCAGTTCCATGCCGGCAACGAACAGCCCGGTGAAAAGACCGAGGACCGAAAGCTTGTGTTTGCCGTGCTCGAATTCCCGAACGTAACCGGGACCGAACAAGCTGGCGGCGATCAGAGGAATGCCGAGCACGCAAAAGAAGAAACCGGCTAGCGGGTCCAGCGCCAAGTGCCAGTTCAGCCAGGGCAGACCGAAGGGCAGCGTCACGGTGCGGGTGGCGCCGCCGAGGAGCGCGATGAGGCCGGCTGTTACGGCGAACCCGCCCGATGCTCCCAACAGAACGAAGGGCATTGTCCGCGCCAGACGGGAAAAGCGACCCGGGGTAAGTCGTTCGTTAGTCCGCGCCGGACGGAAAGTCGCTTGCCCGACCCATCGCAGCATTCCGTGCCATAACAAGCCGTTCGGCCCCGAGACCAGTGCTGCAAGGGCGGACAGCAGCGCAGCCAGGACCGAAATGCCGGCTAAAAATAGGGACATCGGGGACGGGGATTTGTAAACCGCATGGGAAAAGCCGCATGCAATTCCGTTGCCAACAAAACGTCATCCATCATTTCAAGCACCTACACCTATCCCGCGGCCGCATTAGGTTGAAAACACCCGCTATAAGCGGTGATACATGTTCAATAGCACCATCGAAATGGCGCTCTACATTGCATGTTGCGACGATGTCGAGTCCCGTCCGAGTGGTAAATCTTAAAACAATTAACATCTTATGTGCATAAGAAGTTATCGGAACCCATATTGCGTGTTTGACACTGCTCATCTATCCCGATAAAAAAGCTACTTTCGAACGTTCGTGCGTGGACCGCGATGTTACTTGTTTGCAAATGGTGAGCAGGTTGATCCGGGAAGCTTATGGGGCCGGATTGGAAGGAACACGTATCCGAAGGTCGGCAGAGCGAATCGTAACGCCGCGCCTTCGATAAAGATCGAAAAGTTCGTAGTAGTCGCGGATCAAGTCGTCCGTTTGTTGTAAAAACGCTGTCTTTGGTCGTAGTATCGGCTTGGCGTGGGGGGATGTGGTGTCACTATTCGTTGACCGAATAACCGAATTCGCCCGGAACCGCCGGAAAAAATGCGCGGGAGTTTCCTTAAGGAAGCTCTGATTAAGTCCTTCGACAGGCCTGTCCTGAGCCGAGTCGAAGGGCTCAGGACGAACGGTAAGGTATTGATTCCGTTCGTGGTGAGCTTGTCGAACGCTCTCCTGAGCCTGTCGAAGGGCATGAACGGAATCCACTTGTTCAGAGCTTCCTTAAAGCGAAACGGAAAGCCTAGCCCGGCTAACAGGGTTGGTTTTTTGCAGTATCGGCGTGTCTCGATTCCCATAGCGAAAAAATAAGCCGAAAAACCGCCGTTTTTCGGTTTATCGCATTTTCGGCAGGAGGATGTCGGAAAACCAGGATGACAGTCCTCTGCTAAAGTTAAGCCGACAATTCATTGTCGGTCCTCTCTTCAGAATAAGAACAAGAAAAGGTGTTGCTTGAGGATGATGTCTAAATCCACCGGAAATTTGCACCGACTGATCGGGTGCGGGTGGGTTAGCTTTCTCCTATCACTTGCACTTGCGGTAATCGTTGCCCTTGGCTGTGCCGGCAAGCCCGTCATGGCAGGCGAGCCCAGCCCCAAAATTTATGCAGCGGAAGGGCGAGCTGATTCACTCTCCGCTGACACCCTGCGCGAAATCTTCTTCATGCGATTGACGAGTTGGCCTGATGGCACGCCAATTCGTGTTTTCGTACTGCCGGATAAACATCCTCTGCATGTCCGTTTTTCCAAGGAAGTGTTGGGTGTCTATCCCTTCCAGCTACGCGCGGCATGGGACCGGCTGGTTTTTTCGGGGACAGGTTTAATCCCGCATATGGTCGAGACGGTCGGAGAAATGCGCGAGATGGTTCGGGCGACTCCTGGAGGTATTGGATATGTTGACAAATAGGGGTTTTCTAGGGAAGGCGCTGGCCATGCGGATCGTCGGTCCTCGAACGATCGCGCGTATGGCTGCAACGGTCGCCTGCTTTTTCGTATCCGGCGTGGCAGCGGCGCTGGATTTCAGCACTATTGACTGGCAGTTGCATGGTTTTGCGAGTCAAGGATTTACCTATACCACGAGCAATCAAGTGTTCGGCGCGAGCCGTGGCGGCAGTCTGGATTTCACCGAAATTGGCGTCAACGGATCCGTGCGATTGCTGCCAAACCTGTTGTTTTCCGCTCAAGGGCTCTATCGCAACGCCGGAGGTTCCGATCGGGAGGATTTTCGGCTCGATTTTGCCCAAGTGGATTACAACGGCACGTTTCTCGACTCGGCTTTAACGCTTGGCGTGCGGGCGGGGCGAGTCAAAATACCGTTCGGACTATACAACGACACTCGGGATGTGGTCTGGACCCGGCCTTCGGTGATTCTGCCCCAGTCGGTTTATTTCGACACGCTCGGGCTCAGGCAGGCGATGATCTCGGCCGACGGAGGACTGCTGTATAGCCGCTATAACTGGGGCGATCATCGCTTCAATTTGGAATTCATGGTCGCGGAACCGCAGGATGATACCGGCGATGCCACCGATTTCCTCACCGGCATGCTCAACTCGCCCGGTAGAATGGATGGGCGTCCCTTGTTTCTCGGGCGAGCCGTCTATGAGTGGATGGGCGGGCGGGCGCGTGCCATGTTCAGCGTGGTCGACCTGGACCGTGACTTCAGGTCGCGTGCAAGCGGAGTTCCATCCGGCAACATCCAGGCTTTATATCCTTTGTTCTCTCTGCAATATAATGCAGAGCGCTGGTCGTTGACTGCGGAATACGGTTGGGTCGATGCCCGTCGCAGTGGTTTTACACCGGTTCCCATAGAGAATACCTCGGAGGGGTTTTATGTACAGGGAGAGTACCGATTGAGCGATGACTGGTCGGCCGTACTTCGCTATGACGTTTTTCATGCGGACCGTGACGACCGAAGCGGTCGTTCCTTGGCCGAGCAAACCGGCCAAGCACGCCACCGCTTTTACGCTTATGATCTTGCCGTCGGTGTCCGCTGGGAATTTGTGCGGAATTGGCTGATTGCGGCGGAATACCACAACGTGGAAGGTACCGCCTGGCTCTCTCCTCACGACAATTCCGACTTGCTGAGAGGCGGGGGAGATCCTCACTGGGATCTCTTTTCTGTAATGGTATCGTTTCGTTTCTGAAGCCGTTGCTGGAAAGGATAAATGAGGAATGACACAAACCGTTTTTGGACATTGCGCCGAAAAGGGTTTGTACTGTTGAGTCTGCTCTTGTTGACGCTCGGTGTCGCTTTCGGCGCACTGAACCATTGGAATTTAAGGACTCAATTCAAAAACCAGCAAGCCGTTCGCAACGCGGCTCTTAGGACTGAATTCAAAGAGCTTATAGAGCGTTCGGCCGACCGCTTGCAACGCCTGGGCGTGGTGCTTGCTTCGCTCGGTAGGTTGGATCGGTTCATCACGGCGCCGCGCGAGAATCAAACCGCTGCCCGTTTGCAGGGATTTTTTTCCAGCGTACGGTACGAATTGGACGTCGAGCGGATCGAGCTGTTCGATGCGGCAGGTAATTCAGTTCTGAGCTGGTCTTCGTCAATGGCGAACGCGGTTCCACAAGACCGGTTACAGGACGTTTTGAGCCGAGTCCTCGAAACGGAGCAGCCGATGACAATCTTGACCTGTCAACCGGGTTGCAGCCTTCATGCTTTTGTTCCGTTGCTTTCTGCGGGACGAAATGTAGGCATCCTTTCTCTCAGCCAGATGATTACCGATCTGGTGCTGGACTTTTCGGCGGGTGCCGGAACGGCTGTCGCAATCCTCGTGGCCTCTCCGGGAACCGGCGAAAAGGTTCTGGAAGCCTGGGGCCTGCGTGTTGCTGCGTTGTCCAATCCGCAACAGCTGGAGCCTTTCTTGAGGAATCTCGCCGAGCACTATCCGGGGCCGGATATGCTCACAGCCGACCAATGGCTGGAATGGAAGAAGAAAAAATTCACGGTTTATGCTTCGCCGCTGAACGACATCCTGGCGGGCGGCGAGACCGGCCAACTTATGTTCATCGTGGATGCTAGCGCTTCGGCCGCGGCGCTCGACCAGGCCAATCGGGACGCCCTGGTTGTCGTCGGGATGTCTTTAGCCATAGCCGAAGTCCTGCTGTTGGTATTGCTGCATGCTCCGCTACGGCGCATTCAACATCTTGCATCGACATTGCCATTGCTGGCTCACGGCAACTATCACAAAGTCAACGAGCGGCTAAAGACGCTCAGCCGCCTGGTCGAATGGAAAGACGAAATCGACATCCTCTATGCCACGTCCATCCGTTTGGCTCATCAGATCGAAGAGCATCAAAACACCCTCGCGGCGGAGAGGGACTTTATTCAAGGGCTGCTGGACAACGCCCAGGTTTTGATTCTGACTCAAACTCGCGACGGCAGAATTCGTACGGTTAATGAATTGACGTCCCAGATCTTGGGACGTCCCGGCGAGACGCTCAAAAACGCCCGATTCGTCGAACTGATCGAAATCGATAACGAAACCAGTGATATCGCCCGGAATCTCGAAAAGCTGTTCTCCAACCTGCTGCATCGTCTGGAACACGAGTCGGTCCTGACCTGCTGCGACGGCACCAAGCGGCATATCGTATGGGTGCATACGCGTTTGGGCTTGGAGCAGGAGAACGGCATTGCCGTGCTGTCCATCGGTTTGGACGCTACTGAAAGAGTACAGGCCGAATCCCGTATACGCTGGCTGGCGAACCACGATTCATTGACCGGGCTCCACAATCGGCTCTGGTTCAAGGACGAGCTGGAGCGGAGTTTTGCCGAGGCGGAGCGGAACGGTACCCCGGCGGCCCTGCTCTTGTTCGACCTGGACCATTTCAAGGACGTCAATGACAGCAGCGGACACGCTGCCGGCGATGCGCTGCTGTGCCTTTTGGCCAACGAGCTGCAGGCGCGGGCACGCAAGTCGGATGTTCTGGCTCGCTTGGGTGGCGATGAGTTCGCCGTTCTGATGACCGGTACCGATCGGTCGGGAGCAGAGTACTTTGCTCAGGATCTCAATCAGCGCTTGACCGAGAAGCCTTTCCGCTTCGGCGACCGAAGCTATCGCATTTCCGCGAGCATAGGTATCGCCCTGATTCCGGAGCATGGCAAGGATGTGGAAGAGCTTATGGCGAACGCCGACGCGGCCATGTATCAGGCAAAAAAAGCAGGGCGAGGACGGTGGCATTTGTTCTCGCACTCGGGCGAAGAACGCGCTCAGATCAGTCACCGGGCGTATTGGCGCAACGTTATCGCCCAATCTTTGGATCAAAAGCGTCTATTTTTTCATTATCAGCCCGTAGTGGACGTGGCGACGGGGCTTGTCGCTTATCACGAGGCGCTGCTTCGCTTGAAGCTGGACGACGGACGCATCGTTCTTCCGGGTGAATATATGGACGTCATTTTGCGTTCGGACTTGATGAGCGCCATCGATTCATATGTCACTCGGGAGGCGATCGAAATCCTTGGCAAGGTTCGTTCGGCGCGCCTTTCGATTAATCTTTCCGCTGCCGCGCTGACCGATCCGGGATGGGCGGAGCCGCTCAAACAAGCGGCGCGCGACGGAGTCTTGGCTCCGGAACGTTTATTGCTCGAGATCACAGAGACTGCCGCGATCGCCGATTTAGAGGCGGCTCGGCGGATTATGGACGAATTAACCGATATTGGCTTCGGATTCGCGATGGACGATTTTGGGGCCGGGTTTGCGTCCTTTCATTACCTAAGACACTTGCCGATCAAGCATGTGAAGATTGATCGTTCGTTTATCAGCCGTCTAGCCAATGACGATGACGACAAAGTGTTTGTCAGCGCCCTGACCACGCTCGCTCATGGCTACAGGCAAAAAATCGTCGCCGAAGGAGTTGAAAATGCGCAGACACTAATTCGGCTTCGAGAATTAGGAGTCGATCTGGTACAGGGCTTTTTTATCGGACGTCCCGATCGACAGTTAAAGCCGGCAACAATGTCCGTGATCGATTTACCGTTGGTTGGATCGTAAGCGGCATCCGCATACTACTTTTATCAACTAATAATTATGAGCACGATCACGCTACCCGAATTTTACTGTCCGTTTCCCTCGCGCCTCAATTCTCATGCCGAAGCGGCTAATCGTCATACCCTGGCGTGGGTGAGGCGTTTCAATTTGGTTACCGACGATCGCGAATGGCAGCGGCTGGAAGCTTCCAAGTTCAGCTGGTTGGCAGCCCGCGCCTATCCCGATGCTCCTTACGAAGGACTTAATATCGTCTCGGATTGGAACACTTGGCTATTCATTCGCGACGATCAATGCGACGAGTCGGGTTTCGGGCGGAGTCCGGATAAACTTGCCCATTTTCATGAGCGGTTGACTGAAATTCTTACCGGTCGCGAGCCTAACGAAACGGATCTGCCGCTTGCTCGAGCACTGCACGACCTTTACCTTAGACTGCGGCAAATAGCAAACGACGACTGGATGTGCCGGTTTATACTCAGCGTCGTCGAATATTTCGAATCCTCGGTTTGGGAAGCTAAAAACCGTGCAAGCGGAATTACGCCGGACCCGCTAACGTATGTGACGATGCGCCCGTTTACCGGAGGACTTTATACCGATATCGAGCTCATAGACGTCGTGGAAGACATAAGTCTGCCGCTGCACGTGCGCAAACACGATACGCTGCAGAATCTGATCCGGATGGCGAACAATGTGGTTTGTTGGTCCAACGACATCATTTCTTTCGCCAAGGAAGTCCAGCACAATGATGTCCATAACCTGGTCGTGACGTTCCAGCACCATCGTCGGTTGTCTCTTCAGGATGCAATTCAGCAAGCGGCGGAGCTGACGAATAGAGAAGTCCGCAATTTCATCGCATTAAAAGAGCAATTGCCCACGTTCGGAGCTGCGATCGATAGCGACGTTCAGCGTTTTGTCTCGGTTCTGTGCTCGTGGATGCGCGGCAATCTCGATTGGTCCTACAGCTCGGGGAGATATGTAGTGTCGATCGTCGGCAATGGCCCGAAATGATGAATAGAAAAACAGATGCCCCATGCGGTGGGGCGGATTGATCTCTGAACCAATATGCTTTGGACGCTCCGGCCGGCGCATTCCGGTGCGTCCGACCGGCGTCTCTAGGATTGTCTGACCGCCGGCTTGCGTCGATTCGGCAGACGCCGCTGCGATTGGCAATCGGAAATTTCACGTTTCGTTTTTTCCCGTGCCTCCGCTTGTGTGGGGGTGTCAATGACCGTCGATATCCCGCGGCCAACCGGCGAAACCGACGTGTCCGAGGCGGTTTGAGACCGCTCGACATCGGCTCCTGTAAGTGCCCGAAGCTGCGCCAGCTCTCTAGCTGTGGCATCGAGTTTCTCTCGGAGTTCGTGTATCAACTGATAGAGCTGTTCGAAATGAATCTGGAAGTACCGTGCCGACGGAAATGCTGGCGGGACCGGCGCGTCTGCTTGTATGGCTGGATCGTATTCCTGGCGCCTGAGTCTGGGTGTCATCTGTTTCTCCTCTCGATCGTGAAATCACCGCCTCATGGCTGGGAAATGAGGCGGTGCCCCCAGTCGGCTAAGCACTAATGTTTTGATAGAGCAGCAGTGCTGTTGGCGTTTGAAAAGAAGAACGACCAAGCAAAATTCGCCGCTTGAGCAACGGCTCCCTTAACCCATATCTAGGGGGCCGATGCAGTAAAACTGTGGAAACACCGCGAGTCCGAAAGAACACTTTTCACGAATGGAGCGCGGCGATGCCGCCAAAGCCGGCAGAGCATGACGATTGAGCGATGTCATGACTCTTGAGCATGAATGTTTCCATAAAAGGCAATCGCCATGCCACCATCCTCAAGTGCTTGATGGGACGGCATCCGCGTCGGCTGATCCATCGGTGCGATCAGTGATTGGTGTGGCAAAACACACAATCGATGTGACTTTTGCCCCGCCCGGCGCATCGCGGTCTCGAATACAGCCATTTTCTGTGGGTTGAATAGTGTGACCGTCGGGGTTTCGGTTCGAGACGTACTAGCGTGCCGGAACTTAATCATTCCATCGAGAACGTTCCGGTCGTGTAAGTGCCGTTTCGATATAACCCATTTCTCACCTCGGGGCGGATGTAAGCGAGAAGTTCCAGGCCGTTTTCACCGCTGCCAGGCGGCGACGAGTTTGAGGCAGGCGCGGCGCCATTCGCAGTCGGGGACGGTGCACTGGAACCGTTCCTCGGTGCGGTAACAGGGGGTGCGCTGCTGGGCGCGTTGGACAGCCCGGACCCAGGCGGCCGGGGGCGGCGCGTCAGGTTCATCGGGTGTGGGGCGGGCAATCCGAAGTGGTGGTGCGGCATCCATCGGGCGGTCCATCCATGCAAAAGAGGGCGCCGCTCGTAGGCGGCGCCGGCAACCCAGTGAGGCGAATAGCACAGGCGCGGGCGGACGGCGGGCGCGGAGGAAGAGGGGGCTCCGCGCCCAAGCGCCCGCCCGGCGCTACCAGAAGATAGTGCAAGACAGGTGCCAGCCGTCAGGCCCGAGAACGCGGGCGCTCGCGCCAACCGCCGGTCGGACGGTGCGGGAAACGGCTGAGTGCGGTTAGGCTTTTCACCCGGTGCCACGCTTCAGTCGGTGTAATCGGAGGGGATGATCGCCGCCACCTGGCGCGAGCGCGGGCCGAGCGTCACCGGCATCTGGCCGTTGACGAAGGTCGCGGTGGTCCGGATGATCACCGGCAATGGCGGTATCGCATCGACCAGGGGAATCACAGGGATCGGGTCGCGGTCACGATCGAGGCGCGCCGCTGTCCATCCCCATCGGGCGGAACGTGAGCATGATTCCCATGGCCGTGATCAGGACGCCGAGGTAGGGGGTGTTGCCCGCGACCGTGCCGATCACCGTCAAATGGCGGGGCAGCTCGGTTTCGAGGAACTGGCTGGTGGCGTACTGGTCGAGCTCGACGCGGCGGTAGAAGAATCAGAGGTCAAATGCCATGGCGACCCCGCAGAGGCAGGCTAGAGCATTTTCCGATCCGGTATCAGGGAGCCCGATAGGTAGGTCGGCAATCCCTTCCCAATCGCAAACGGTCGCTTTAGTCGCGACCCTTCCAATCGCAAAACGGCCGTCCTGGGAGCGCCAGGACGCCCCTTCCGGCAAGATCCCTTGCCGAGCCGATAAGTCGGCAAGGGATTGCCGACCTACGTTCTTCCCGCCCGAACACGAATCCGTACACCGGGATGAAAAACGCTCTAAGTACATTCAGGGAAGTCTTGCGGCATAGGCAACCTGCAGGACAACCCCGCCAATCAAGCCAATCTGTCGAGATTCCGCAAGTATTTGCGGAATGTACTTAGCAGCAATAGGCCGTGCGGCAAATCCCGCAGTACGTTGCGGGATGCCACCCATTTATTGTGAACGCCGGGCGGGGAAGTGGGCATGCAAAGCAGTTCTTTTCAAATCAAAACTGCTTTAACGGAACCGAGAATGCATGGCCCGCCGAGAGGAGGCTATGCCGAGCTAGAAAGCCTCCCAAGCTCGGGGCGGGCAATGCCAAAGTGCAGGAAAAAAAGTCGGGGCTGATGCGATCAGTGCAGTTGTTTCGGCCACTTCAGACGCACGATTCCGCTCTGCTCGCTATCGAGCTCGCCTAGAGACTCATTCGCCAAATAAATTCCGTTTTCCGCAGGTACGGCGGAAGCTATGGAGGCAAGCGGAAGGCCCTTATACATCGCCGCATAGAGAGGCTTGCTTCCATCAGGGCTCACGACGATCACACCCGTACGCTGCGTCTGACGCAGCAGCAGTCGGGGCGGCAACCGCAAGAGCAGCGGTTTGATCCACGCGTTTTCGTGGGCCCAGGTCAGGATGGGGCTTCTCTCTGTGAACAGGGCAAGCCAGATACGCCCGGACGCATCGCGGTCCATCCCGTCGTCCATGCCCGTAAGCCCATCGAGCACAACCTCGTAGCTCCCCGCTTTCGGACCCCGAAGATAGAAACGCGCCAGACGGAAAAGAGAGGTCTGGGTGACCAAAACCGACTCCTCCCGCGGCTGGCCCGGATGCAGGTCGTATAGAACGCCGTTGATGAAGTGGAATCCCTCCGCGACAAGGCGGGTGGTTCCGGTATCCAGGTCGTGCCGCCACAGGCGCCCATTGGGAGGTAGGGCAATGGCTTCATCTACCGCGTCGTCTAGCGAAGCGTCTCTGTACGAGAACGGTTCGGAGAAATAGATGCGCCGGCCGTCCTCGGAGACTTCCAGGTTGTCGCAGACCACCAGCGGACGATGATCTCCGCCGCTGCCATCGCGCCTCAATTCGGGCGCCTTGGGATCGTTGTCCGCATAGACGACCGGGTGATCGGGATCGATCAGCGTTGCCGGCACCTCGAGAACGATGGGCTCGATTTTCCGGGTGTCGAGCGCGAGACGGTAGAGTCCGACAGCCTCGCCCGGAAACGGCTCGCCATAGGCGTTGGAGGAGCAAAAATAAACATGGTTCGGGTCGCCGGGCGCTTCGTGTATGCCGAACGCCATCAGCGGCGCATCCACGAACGGCTCAACCGCGTGTGTGGCGAGGTCTACGCTCCAGATTTTTCCGTCCGTCGCTGTAACCAGGGCCCTGGTTCCGCCGGTGAGTAACACGACATCGTCGTAACCCGGTAGGTCGGACCGAAAATGCTCCAGACCGGCAGCGAAGTCGGCGGAATGCTCGACTGCGGCGATCGCCGCTGCCGTCTTTGGGTCGAAGGAAATCGACTCGGCGACGCAGCAGCGAATTTCCGGTCTCGGGGCTGCGGCGATCCACCAGATTACGATGAGTAACACAAGGCCTATACCGATCCATTTCTTCATGAGCCTGATCCTCAAGCATTATGAGACGTTATCTATCCAACCTTACCGGGTTATGGCGATAGCCCTTTATCGCCGGCTCAGCGGCGTTTCATCGCAGCGGCGGCAAACCGGCGTTCGGCGGCTTGTAATTGCGGCCTTTCTTGCGCCGTCTTTGTGCCGAGTCGTCGATCACCTCGTTGCCGAACCTGGCGGTACCTAAGGCGCGATAATGACGCTGTTGTGCGTGGGCATAAACCCCGTTGAGGAATTGTGCGTAGGAATCGGTAATCGCTCCGAGGTAATTATCGGCTCCCACGTCTATCGGAGTAACCCCGAGGCCCGCCGCCATGGCTTTATCTTGAATCCAACGCAACGTTAGGTCGGACAGGCGCCGATCCGGATATCCCCCGCCGACATCGCTGTGCGCACCGACAAACCAGCGCTGTTCCAGGTTTTGTTGGGGACTCGCATCGGGCGTCCATAAACAGATATCGTAATCCATTCGATGTTCGTCGATCGCGATGGCTTGGTAACCGTTTTCGACGATATGGCTCAATCTCGTGTCGTGGAACTGGTAAAAATACATGTTCAGGCGCTTCAAGATATCCAGCGGAATACCCAGTGCGCCGACCGTATCCCACACGCCGAGAAACTTAATTTTGATTTCCCGAGAAAACCTTGCCCTAAAGTCCAGAGCGGTCGAAGAATCGGGACCGTCGTCTCTGGTACGGTAGATGCCATAGGCCATGGCCATACGCAGGGAAAGCTGCTTGTTTTTCACCAGACCGCAATTGCGAATGAGTCCGGCTAAACTCCTGGCGGTATAGGCGCCGCGGCTGAAGCCGAGAATATAAACCTCGTCGCTTTCCCGATATTCCTTGGCGAGAAACTTGTAACCGTCGAGGATATTTTTCTCCAGCCCCGCTCCCGTGGAGCCGCCAATAAAGCGGTCATACCATTTTGTGCCTATGCCTTCGTCATACCATTTAACTTGCCGGATACCATCTGCCGCAGTGTCCGTGACCGATTTATAAAACCGGCAAACATTGGTCTCGATCTGCCGGTCGGCGGGCAAGCGTTCGTCGGCGGGTTTGTTCCATGTGCCGTCGAAGCAAATGACGATCCGTTTCATATCAGCCCCCTCAATAAAACTCTTTATTGATTCGATTTTTCGCCGTAATTCCGCCGCGCGCTGGACGGTAGGGGTAAGTTTCGACCCCTTGCCTTACGTGGTCACATCGAAAAGGCATTCAAGGCTATTTTTGAGAAAACAATGCGCTTGCGCCGAGCCGTTGTCAATCGATTAAAGCGGGTGGAAATGCGGCCCCGCGTACGGCAAAACCCCGGTCGACGGAAGGGTTTTAGCCGGATATGGGCATGTGTGCTGCATAGGGGGCGTTTTGTACCTTTTCAGTGGTTATCCTTGAAATGTCTTGCTGTTACGGGATTGCGTGAAACATAATGCCGGCTGCGCCATGGAAAACCTGTGTAATTCCAAATCGCTTTCAATCAGGCATTCATTTTGTAGGATGGGTAGAGCGAAGCGAAACCCATCGATGGTGGGTTAGGCCGCGAGGCCGTAACCCGCCGAGCGACTCCCAATCGGCGGGTTACGCGGAGCCTGTCCTGAGCTCCGTCGAAGGGCGTGTCCCAAGCGGAGCCGAGGGGCTAACCCACCCTACGATGAGTGTTCACGCGAAAGCCGAATGGAATAAATCGGATAGAGCGAGGCGGAAACCATAAGAGATTCAGGATTGTGGGATTATCGAGATCTTACGGTTTTCCATATCCTGAATGTATTTCGAATAGATTCTGAATTTACGTCTTCCTCCAGCGGCGCAGCCTTTTCGATATACCCGCCCGTTCCCGTAATTCCAAGAATAAGGGGGTTGTGATCGCTATGAACGAGATACTGAATGCAAAGAGCAAGGTCCTCGTCACCGGACCGACCAGCTTTCTCGGTTACCATGTCACCAAGCGTCTGAATGAAAAGGGTATCCGGCCGCGTGCGCTGATCCCGCAAGACACCGATCCGTCCACCTTGCGGGATTTGGATGTGGACATCGTCCGAGGCTCGGTCGAGAATGCGATTTCCTTGCGTGCCGCCTGCGACGGGGTGGATACGATTTTTCATCTGGCTTTTCTGGTCAGCATCGGTGGAGGGCTAGAGGAGCGTATGCAGCAAGTGAACGTGGTCGGAACGCGCAATCTCCTGGATGTGTCCGCGGACTCGGGCGTTACGCGGGTGGTCGTGACCAGCAGCGCGCTCACCGTGGGCGTCAACCGGAAGCCGGAGCCGCTCGACGAGACGGCGGACGGCACCGTTCACCGCCTGGATCTCCCGTATGCGGCAAGCCGGCGACAGGCCGAAGAGGAGGCGCTCGGACGATCGAGCCCCAGTATGTCGGTAGTCGCCGTCAATCCTTCTTTTACCATGGGGCCCGAGGATTACGTCGGCGCGCCCGCCAATAAACTTCTCAAGGCGGTCAGCGCCGGCAAGCTTCCCTTCACTGTTCCGGTCGGTTTCGGCTGTCTGGACGTTCGCGATTTCGCGGACGGAATGCTGTTGGCTGCCGAACGCGGCCGCCCCGGCCAGCGCTACCTGCTCAACGGCCACAACGTGATGGTGGACGATCTGTTGGGACAAACCGCCGCTATCGCGGGCGTGCGGCCGCCCCGGTTGCGGCTGCCGGTCTGGGCGGCCTATGCCCTGGTTACGGTGATGCAGGCCGGTTACGCCCTGCTCCGAAAACCGTTCCCGGTTACCCGCAGCGTGCTCCAAATCCTGGGCCGCTACGCTTGGTACGACACCGCCCGTGCGCGCGAGGAACTCGGCTGGACGCCGCGTCCCTTGCAGCAGACGCTTGAAGATACCCTTCGTTGGCTACGCCAGAGCGAAGCCGGATAGGAGTCAAAGTCGGGAGTACTAGGATATGGAATCAAGCATGGCAGAAGCCGAGAGCGGCCTGTCGCCAACCACGTTCGAAATCGGTTTGGTCATGGCTGGCGCGGTGTCCGCCGGCGCGTACACGGCCGGAGTCATCGATTTCCTGACCGAGGCGCTGGACTCTTGGTATCGGGCGAAGCAAAGAGGAGTACCCGATACGCCCCCGCACGACGTGAAGATCTCGGTGGTAACCGGCGCCTCGGCCGGAGGCGTTACGGCGGCGGTGCTGGCGTCGGAGCTGCGCGGCGGTCTGCTGCATATGAATTCGCAAACCGGCAGCGCGCGAAACAAGCTTTACGAGACCTGGGTCGAACGGGTCGATATAGGCCCATTGCTCGACGCTCGCGATCTGGAGCGGCCGGGTGCCAAGGTGCCTTCGCTGCTGGATTCGACCGTACTCGACGATGCGGCGAGGAACGCCCTGGCCACCGCATGGTCCGGAGCCCCGTGGCCCGAGTACATGGCCGATCCACTGGATGTGATCCTGTGCGTCACGAACTTGAGAGGCGTGCCTTATTCCATCCGTTTCTCGGCCGAGCAGGACCGCGACTACGGCATGTCTCAGCACGCCGATTACATGCATTTTTCGCTCAGCCCGACCAACAAAGCATCGAAGTGGAACGATTCCGTGCCGCTCGGACGGGAGGAGCAGGAAGAGGGCAATTGGAGGCTCTTGAAAGAAGCCGCGCTGGCGAGCTCGGCGTTTCCCGCCGCTCTGGCGGCTCGCAGCCTGACGCGCTCGGCGGGCAACTACAACCGCCGCCGCTGGAGCATTCCCCAGGAGCCCAAGTGCGACCGGAGCCAGCGTTGCGTGTGCGAAGTCGAGAAGGAAATTCCGCCGATGTGGCCGGACGAGTTGAAGGAGACGGACATCGATCGCTGGGAGTATCGGTTCGCCAATATCGACGGAGGTCTCGCCAACAACGAACCCTTCGAGATCGCGCGCCGCTGCCTTGCCGGCTCGGCGAATCGCAGCCCGCGCGGGGCCGAGGATGCGAAGCGTGCGATTCTTATGATCGATCCGTTTCCGAACCAGTCGGTTTTGGATCTCCGCTACGACCCGGAGTCCAGTCTTCGCCTTCTCGGAACGCTGCCCGCATTGATTTCCGCAGTTTTGTCGGAGCTGCGATTCAAGAAAGACGAGTTGGAGCTGGCTCGGGACCCGAGCGTCTTCAGCCGTTTTCTCATCGCGCCTACGCGCACCGAAATCAGGGATGGCAAGGAGCAGCGCGCGCGTTATCCGCTCGCCACCGGCGGGCTGGGCGGATTCGCCGGATTTCTGAGCGAGGCGTACCGGCAGCACGATTATCGCCTCGGTCGCCGCAACTGCCAGCAATTCCTCCGGCGGACGTTCGGCCTGGCGTACGACAACCCGCTGTTTCGGGATTGGCCGCAGACGCTCAAAGAAAAACTCCGGTTCAAGAACGAAGCGGGTATGGACCTCCTGCCGATTATTCCATTGACCGATTCTCTCGGCGTCGAGGAACCTTTGCCGGAATGGCCGGTGAACCGACGTCCGGACATGAAAGTCCTGGAACGGCTGTTAAGACGCCGGACCGACGCGGTGGTGAAGCGGCTCATCGACACCGAGCTCGAGCGTCTGTCCATGAACTGGATCGTGAGCCGCGTCGGCTGGGACGTGATCAAGCTCAACGAACGCTTGTTGAACCTGATCCGAAGTCCGCACAAAGGACCCATCGGCGCCATGCTGAAGATCGTACGGGACGATCTGAGCGAACGCGGATTATGAGGTGCGGAAGGAGGCGGACGCAGCGCATCCGCCTTTGTGGCGTCTAGCGGAATCCGATCCGTAGACTCATCGCATACAAATTCTGCTCATCCATCTCGAGCGAGCCGCGGCGTTCCAGCGAGCCCAGACGCAGCATGGCGCGCAGCGATTCGCGCATGGTTATCTCCGAGGCATAGCGTCCGAGGCATTTATGCCGTCCGTAGCCGTGCTGCAGATAGATCTGACTTTGCGGCGCCTCATGGGCGCGTTCGCGATCGCCGAGGTAGGGGACCAGCCGTTCGTCGCGGGTAATGTCGAAGGCTGACGGGTTCGGCACCGTCTCGGGATCCCGCATCGCCGCGGCATAGGCCGCGAACACGAGGGTTCCGGCGCGAAGGGGAACGCCGCCGAGTTCGGTATTGTCCTTCACGCACAGCCGCAACAAGACTTCGCCCTGCGGCTGCAGGCGCAAGGCTTCCAGGGCGTATTTGCGCAGTCCCGCGAGGCTTTCGGCATAATCCGGGCTATCCGGCTCGATGTTCGCCAAACGTACGGCCTGTTCGTAGCTGGAACCGTTCAGCACCTCGTATTCGCCATCCTTCAGGCGGAGCATGGAGTCGAGGATCCGGGCTGTGGCTTCCTGGGGATTCACCACCGCGCCGACCGCCGTGCCGAACACGTTGGACCGGATCATCGAATCGGAAAGGCGTTTCGCCAGCTCGTCTTTCGTCAAGGGCGTGCCGAGGCGGGCTGCGAACTCGTCCGTCAATGTCTCGCCGTCCCGCTCGAGCTCGAGCTGCATTCGCAAGAGCCGAGTCAGCATGGTATCGGGGACTGTTTCGCCCAGCCGCAGCCGTTCCTTGTAGTGCTTGAGCAAGGCAAATACGTAGGCGCTCAGATACTCGGTCGCGATCACGCCGCGTTCGCGGAATTCGGCGAATAAGGGATGGGCCGGGCTGAAGTTGTTGAAGATGTTGCGGAATGCATCCTTGACCCAGATGAACAGGTCGTCCGCCGTGGGTACGATGCCTTCCGTAATCTTGCCGAACGAGAACACGGCTTGCAGGTCCGGGTCCAGCGGAAAGCGGTCGCCCCCGCGAAGGCCGGGCAGCACGGACGGCGTTCCGAAATCGTAATAGTGGACTCCCAGATAATCGCCGACGATCCGAAGCGGCACGAATTTCGCGAGCGTCGGTACCACGTCGATTTCGCCGATCCCCTCGGCTTGCGCCCGATGCGTCCAGCGTTCGGCCTCGTCGCGAGTCAGGCGCGAAAGCGTTTCCTCGTCGGAGCGCGACACGGCGCGGCGCAGGATCACGTCGTCCAGCCGGTAGAGATCGTCCCGGTCGGTGCCGAGCATGAAGTGGGAGTATGCTTCCGGGTGTTTGGTCTTGTCGTCCGTGGCGCGCGCCATCTCCGCCGCGTAAGGGTCCACGGTGAACAGGTCGGTACGCTCCAGGCAGCGGATGACTTCCGGATGCCGCATGACGATCACGGGACCGATGGCCGGCTTGAAGATCGGCATGGCGTCCCTAGGTTGCGCCAAGAGCTCCTGGAACATCGCATAAGGCGCGGTCACCAGCCATTTGGAGATCACCTGCGCCACGGCCCCGCCCCGTGCCTTCGCCGCCGTGGCGAAAGCCGCGGCGGCCGTCTCCGCCGCTTGCTTGTCCTTCTCGTAGGCGCCGGGATCGTCCGCGTATTTTGGATCATTCGGGTTCGGCATCGGCGGCGGCGGAGACGGCAGGGGAGTGCCTTCTTCGGCACCCGCCACTTCACGCAAAAAGCTAGTAGCCGGTGGCGGAGTCGGGGCCGGTGTCTTTCCCGGCCCGGAGTCACTCGGCGTGTTTCCCAACGCCGCCTTGATCAGTTTGATGAGCCTGCAGCCCTGTCCATAGAGCTGCTCCCGTATCGTCATCCAGTTCGATCCGGCCATGAGTCCTTCTTCCCTACAGCGTTTTCATGTACTCGATAACGGCGCGGACCTGGTCGTCCGACCATTCGCTACCGTAGGTATGGCCGGCATTCGAGTTGCCGCGGAGCGTCGTATCGTGCTCGGCGAAGTGCACCGTATCGCCGGCTCCGTATTCGTCGAGCTGCGGCGCTTTGTCCCAGACGAAGCCGACCTTGGTTTCGTCGTACTTGATGTTGCCGCGAATGAACTTCTCCGGCCGCTCGGCGGGGCGGAAAAGATGCCACAGGGTCGGTACCGAGCCGTTGTGAAAATAGGGTGCCTGGGCCCAAATGCCGTGGAGGACATCGGCCTTGTAGCCCGACTTGTCGCCGCGCGGCATGCCGAAATAGGCTTCGTCGTCGCCGGCGCGGCTGCCGCGTTTCGGCCGGCACCAGTCGCTGCCGCCATTTTCCACGTACAGCTCGCAGGCTTCACGGGTCAGTTCGAGCAGCCCGAGGCGCGCCGTCGGCGTGATCTGCGTCGCCCGATTCATGTCGCTGCCGACGTTGTAAACCTTCTCGTTGCGCGCATGGTGACAGGCCGACGCGCATTTTTCCTCGAACAGCGGCTTGCCTTTGGCCGCCAGGTCGAGATCGACCGCAAAGGGATAGGGCGTAGGCGGCAGATTGTCGATGAACGGATTCATGGGTTCATGGATGCGGACATCGACTTTGGACGGATCGCCTCCCGAGGAAACCCCCGAGGCGATTACCCGGGACTCGGCGGCCTGGTTGGCGTCCCAATTGGCGGCGGCATGGTCGCGAGAGAACCACAGGCTCTTGATGTCGGATGCGCCGGGATCGTGAGGCATCCACTCGGGCGCGGTCGCGAATAGCCGCTGACCGGCCTGCTTCAGGCGCTCCTCGCGGGGCAGATTTTCCAATCCCGCGAAGAACGGGTGATCGTCGGGCAGGCGCGCAAAGAAACCTTCCCGCTTGGCATGCAGTGCGACCAATCCGGCGGCGATGCCGAAGGCATCCATGCGGCCGGGGCGCGGGCCGAACACCCCCGGCGCCTTTTGGCCGTTCTTCTCGGTGTAGGAAAGCTTCGAGGTCAGCGCGTGATACATCAGTTCCGTTTTCTTGGCCGAAGCGATCAGTCCGGCCACGGCGCCCGGCAGATTGTCCAATACGCGCGCCACCTGCACCCTGGCGCGTTCGGCGCCGGCCGAGCGTTCCTCGGGCGTCCGTCCGCCGTAGAACCAGGCGGGGTCCGTTTCCACCTTGGTCTTGAGGAAAGATGCGATCTTGGCGATCTGATCCGGATCGGCTTTTATCTGGCTCGGATCGGGGCTGTCGACCTTGATGAACATCTTGCCGCTTCGGTAGAGAAGCTGAGCGTAGGCTTGCGCGTCGATTTCGGTATTGGGAGCGCCGACGAGATACTGGACCCGGTCTTTGACGTACACGCGCCCCGTATGACAGGCCCCGCACGAAAAGAATACGTTGTCCGTACGCTTGTCCTCGGGAACGGCGGGGTCCTGGACGGTGAAAAGCCCGTAAGGCAGGGGATGGCGCTGTTCCGGAGGAAGCAGCTGGCCGGTTGCGGGATCGTAGTCGTCCGGATGGGGACCGAATCCCAGATTTCCCAGCGAGCCTTCCCCGTTCCAGATTTCCGGATAGGTTTCGATCAGGGCGCGCAGGAAGACATAAGGTATGCCGTTGACGCTGAGAGGGTAGGCCTTGAACCACTCGTATCCCAACCGGTTGCTGTACCAGGGCGTGCGAGCGGCGTCGTCGGTCGAGATTCGCTTGACGGTGGAATCGTTCAAATAGGCCGTCTGAAGCTTTTCCCGCTCCGAGCGTTCGTCCGCCCAGCTGCGTGTCTGCTTCTCGGGCGGTTTTCCGCCCTGTCCGGATTCCGTACAGGAAATCAGCGTGGTGAGGATGATTGCGGCCGTTCCGCAGCCAAGTACCGAGCGAAGGGATGAGGTCAGTGTCTTCATGATGTCCTCGCGAGCATTATTATTCTGGCGAATGTCCGTTCATAAGGTCCGGGAAGGCAGCCCCAAGTTGCGCATTTGCCGTCGCCGAGGAAGCGAAAGCGTGTAAACCTGACTTAAAGGACGGATGGCATCGTCGCCATCCAAGCCGTCGTAACTTATGGCGCTTTATTGTTCTTACCAGAAGCCGACGGTGCGCACATCGAGCCGTGCGCTCGATACATTTCTGATTTGTTCGAGACTGATGGGGGACTCACCGGATCCCGCGACAATAAAAGCCCTTTGCCGATTCATTGTCAAATTTGATTAACACCGCCGATTCGAGGCGGTCCGATGGGAACGGAAATTCGGGATAAGTCCGTTTAGGAAATCGACGCGAGGTCCGGTCGACAGGAATTCGGGGCGCAATCACCCAAGGCCGGATGAGTTGCCGGGAAACGCTTTAATGCCCGGCCTGACGCAAACCGGTCGACGGAAGCTCGCACTATGGCGAGATCAGTTCCGCTTCCAATTCTCCGACCAGGCTCGCTGCCACCTTTTGCAGGGATCGCGTTTCGGAAAAGACGGCTCGCTGACGGAGGTAGCTGTGCCCGGTGTCGAGTCGGGCTTCGAGTTGATCGAGCCAGTCTTTGGTCCTCAATTCTTCGGCCGTTTCCGCCAAGCTTGCCAGCAATTCGCGCGTAAACGCCTTGATGGGACGAACATGGCCCGTCTCGTCGACGATGATCTCAGCCTCCACCCCGCGATGAGAGGCTCGGAAACAGTTTTCCTTTTCCGCCCACCAGTGTTGCGGCATCGCGGGACGAACCGGCTTTTCCTGCTCCCAACACCGCAGCAGATAAACCTGCAGGGTCTGGACCAGGGCGGCCAGCATGAATGTTTCCCGCAGGGTCGGCTGAACATCCATCACGCGAACTTCCAGCGTGCCGTAATGGGGACTGGGCCGGATATCCCAGTGGACGTCCCTGACCACGTGGACGGCGCCCGCCGTTCGGAGGTTTTCGAAACACTGGGCGAACTGGCGCCAAGACGTGAAGCTCGGCGGCAGGCCGTAGTCGCGCATCGCCGCCAGGATGCGCTGCCGGAACGAGGCGAAACCGGTATCCTGGCCCTGCCAAAACGGGGAGCTGGCCGAGAGTGCCAGAAGAACGGGCAGATAGGGCTTGAGCTGGCTCATCACGACGACCGCGGCATCGCCCGACGGCATCCCGACATGGACGTGAAGCGCATAGGTTTTCAGCGTGTGCGCCAGGTAAACCATGCGCTGCTCCATCTCGACATAATGCGGCAGCGGCGTCACCGACGCCGGACGCAGCGAGAAGGGATGCGTGCCGGCGCCGCAAAGCGTGAAATGCAATCCTTCGCAGCGGCGCTTCAGTTCTTTGACCAGGCCGGTAACGTCCGACCGCAGTTCTTCGATATCGGCACATACGCAGGAATTGATTTCCACCGTGGACTGGGTGAATTCCGGCTTGATGCGGGGTTCCTCCGGGTGGTCCCGGAGCAGGGGAAGTATGCCGTCGACCAGATCGAGCGTGTCCGGATCGAGCAGCTGAAATTCGATTTCGATTCCCACGGTGGGAGATTTCGAACCGGAGAATTCTAGCTCGTCGTCATGCATACGCCTCGATGGCATCGCGTGTCACCCGGTCGAAGAATGCCGCCCCGATTTTCAGCACCTCTTCGTCGAAATCGAAGGCAGGGCTGTGCAAGGGAATGTGTTCCCATCCTTCCCGGCGTGCGCCTAGCCTTACGTAACAGCCGGGAATTTCCTGCAGATAGTAGGCGAAGTCTTCGGATCCCATGCTGGGATATTCCATGGACACGAGCCCCTTTTCGCCGACGATCTTCCCGGCTGCCCGGCGGGCGATTTCCGATTCGACGAGCGTATTCACCACCGGCGGATAGCCTTCGTTGACGATCACCTCGATCCGGGCATTGTGGAGATCCCCGATGCCCTTGGCCATGCGTTCCAGACCTTCGAGGAGATGTTTCCGCACCTCCGGCAGGGTGGTGCGTATCGAGCCCCGGAGCGTCGCCGTTTCGGCGATCACGTTGGGCGCGCTGCCGGCGCTCACCTGGCCGATGGTGATCACGGACGGATAGACCGGGTTCACCTCCCTGGATACCAGAGTCTGCATCGCCACGATCAGGAGCCCGGCGACCACCACCGCATCCACCGCTTCGTGCGGTCTCGCCCCGTGTCCGCCGCGTCCCTGGATTCGTATGAGGAAACCGTCCGACTGGGCGGTGAGCACGCCGGGAGCGACCATGATCTCGCCGACTCGGTAATGCCCGGTCACATGTCCGCCGAAAATAGCTTTGACGCCCGAGAGGGCCCCTGAACGAAGAATGATGCGCGAGCCGCCGCCGCGTTCCTCCGCCGGCTGAAAAATCAGCAAAACGTTCCCCGGAGGCGGATCGTCCTTGAGCAAGGCCGCGGCCCCGAGCACCATCGCCATGTGTCCGTCATGGCCGCAGGCGTGCATTTTGCCCGGATTCAGGGACGCGAAAGGCAGGCCGGTGGTCTCTACCCCCGGCAGACCGTCCATCTCGGCCCGCAAAGCCACGGTTGCACCTTCGCTCTTTCCCGCGATCCGGGCGACGATACCGCCTCCGATGCCGCCGTATTCGTAGGGAATGCCGAGGCGATCGAGCTCCTCCATGATCATGCGAGCCGTCTGGGCTTCCTCGAAAGCGAGTTCGGGATAGCGGTGCAGCAATCGGCGCAACTCCACCATGCGGGGATAAATCCGCTCGACATCGGAGCGCCCGACCATGGGATTATCGTTCGTCAATCTCATCGATATCCGGAAGAGAAATTCGAATGGCCGATCGCCATCGGCCCGGGAGTGGAGATCGGCATTGGAAAAAGTACTTCCGTCGGAGGCGATGTTGCCTCGGCTGCAAGCCGCCGAACCACAGCTTCTATTAATCAGACCCGTAAATACCCTCCTGGTATTTCAGGCCGCCGCCCAGGCCGGTACACGCCCGGCCGGGGCTCACACGGCTTGTCGCCGCGCCGGGGCATCCCTGCCCCGGATTAACCCAGCCTATATTTATAGGCCGCGTTAATAAAACGACCCAAGCATAAGGTTCTTATTCGAGCGGGCATGTTCTTCAGCTTTCCATAAAGTACTAGATAGCCGCCGTGTGTGTTAGTTCCGATCGCGTGGCAATCCCGCAATCCCTTTGTCGAAACCCGGCCACCCGTGCGTAGACCAATTCGCGGCTTGGCGGTTCTAAAAGTTGAAAGGCCGGACGTAGAATCTCATGGTGAACGGATGTCTAAGAAGGATCGGAATCATTCCTCAGGATGAAATATCATGAACGGACAGTCATTCCTTGCCACGATACTCGGCGCGGCCATCATCAATCCCGCGCTCGTCGCGGCGCATGAACCGCTACTGAACAAGCAGGACGTTCCTCAGGCAGTCCTCGCGGCCTTTCAAAAAGATCATCCCGCTGCCAAAGGCGTGAAGTACGAGGAAGAAGTCCTCGATGGCAAGGAGGCTTATGAAATCGCCTATCGCGACGAGAAGGGGCAGGAACGCTCCGAGGTCTATAGCGCGGACGGCACTCTGGTTGAAACCGAAAAGGTCATTAAACTCGATGAGCTGCCTGAATCCGTACTGCAGGCGGTAAAGAGCGCCCATCCGCGAGCCACGCTGCAGCGAGCCTTTCAGGTTTCCGATACCAGCGGCACCGTAAAGAGCTATGAGGTCGAAATCAGGGAGGGCAAAAAAGAGCGCGAGGTCGAATTCGATACCGATGGAAGGATTTTATCGCGCTGCTAGTCCTTGAGGCCGAAGCAGGCAATCCGGGTTCGGTCGAGCGTTTTTCATCCACGGCTCGATTGCGAGCAGCATTTCGGCTGGCGCAAGCGATGGCCGGTCTCGCCCACAGGTTCATCGCGGATCGAATGTCCAAGCTAATCGGAGATGTGTCCATGCCGTTCGAATCTCGGGAGAGCGGGCTCATTTTCTCCTTGCGTCTTCCGGCTCGTCATCCCAGGAAACGCCGCACCGTAAATCGTTCCTGCATCGGCGCCCGCCCTTGGGCCAGATCCGCCAACAAGAATCCGGTCAGGATAGCGAACTTGAATCCATGTCCAGAGCACGGCGAGCCGATGACCACGTTGGAATAGCCCGGATGCGTATCGATGATGAAATGTTCGTCGGGTGTCATCGTGTACAGGCATTCGCGCTTCTCGCGAATCGGGCCGTCGCCCCAGGGTAGGAAGCGCTTGACCCATGCCCGCACGGTGTCGACGGACGTGTTGTCCTGCGCGGGGCGAACGTCGTCGGGGTCGATCGCATGGCTCAGGTTGTGGACGGCGATCTTGAGTCCGGTGCCCGTATCCGGCAGTCCATAAATCCAAGGTTCCCGATGATGGATAAACACCGGGAATGTCCCCGGCAAGAACGCGGTGCGCCGGGCAGGCTCGAAAAATACCTGTTCTTGCCGGGTCACCGTCAGCGGCAAATTCAAATCCAGCGTGTGCAGCAGCTTTCCGGCCCAGGGGCCCGCGCTGACGACCACCTTCCCCGCACTGAATCCGCCTTCTGGCGTTTCCACGTAAACCGAGTCGCTCGACGGTTCGATCTTCGTCGCCGGACATTTCGTCTTCAGCATGGCGCCAGAGATCTCCGCCATTTCCGCCAGTGTCCGCACACAGGCCGAGGCATTCAGAATTGCGGCGTCCGGCTGCAAAATGGCCGCCATATCCCGGTCGAGCCGGAACTGCGGAAAGCGCCGGGCGGTCTCGGTCGCAGAGAGCCATTCGTAGGCGATTCCCGCGGCATCCAGGCAATCGCGCGTGGCCAGCAGCGAGGGGGAATCCGCCGGACCGAAGTCGAGTCCGCCGGAGGGCGTCAGCAGGCGCTTGCCGCTGCGCTGCTCCAGATCGCGCCACATCGGGAATGCCTGTTTCGCCATGTCCACGTAGATGGAGTCCTTATAGGCGTAGCGGATGATGCGCGACTCGCCGTGAGAGCTTCCCATCGAATGATCGAGGTCGAACTGTTCCAATGCCAGGACACGCTGTCCGCGCCGGGCCAGGTGATAGGCGGCCGCCGCACCGACCGCGCCGATGCCGATCACGATCGTGTCATAGGGTTTAACGGATTTCATGGCCATTCGCTTCGCGAAGCTTCGACGGTCGTCCGTGCCCGGCGAAACGCGCCGGTCGAGTCGGACGCAGCTTAGGCAGGGCACAATTCACTAGGAAGCGATTATGTTTCACCCATTATTCAGCAAGAAACAAGTTTATTTGCTGGTCCTGGTCTTCATTTTCGCCACTGCATTCGTCGGCGGCTTCGAGATGCTCGGAACCGTACCGGATTGTTTCAGCATTTACACCTGGGGCGACTTTGCAGGCGAAATAGGACTTTTGGCGCTGATTGGATACCTGGCTTATTGCGTAGGCAGGGAAAGCCGGGATTGATGCCTAATCTCGACCGGGCGATCGACTCGCCGCCGTTAAATCTTTGCAAACTTGGAATAAACGGGGTGCTTGGTCTCGCCATTAAAAACAAGATCGTCGCCGCCGATTCCGATCGATTATCGGTGCATCAATCCCAAAACGCCGACGACGATCAAATAAATCGCCACGAGATAATTCAATAACCTAGGCACGAGCAAGATCAATATTCCGGTCACCAGCGCGAGAACGGGCTGCAAAGGTACGTACATGAGAATTCTCCTGTCCTGAATTTACGAGAATGAGTGTAGCTCGTCTTAATTCCAAATCGCTTTCAATCAGGCATTCATTTTGTAGGATGGGTAGAGCGAAGCGAAACCCATCGATGGTGGGTTAGGTGGCGAGGCCGTAACCCACCGAACGACTTCGGACCGGTGGGTTACGCTTCGCTAACCCACCCTACGATGAGTGTTCACTCGAATGCCGAATGGAATAAGTCAGGCAACGCCGGAGGGGCCGTCCGCTCGCCTTTCACGATCGCTCGGCTTCACGCGGGATCGCCTGCACCTGAAACTCGCCGCCGCTGCTCCACACATCGAACAGCGCATCGAATCCTTCCTCCCAGGAGGGCGGCTGCCAGCGCCGAAACGCGGCGCGGACGGCTTTTTCCGGAACCCTGCGACGAGTATTGCGCAAAGCATTCCGGACCAAGGCTTCATCGAGTTCGACCCGGAAGGCATAGCCGATCACGCGAAACCCGGTCCGCTTGGCGGATGGGATGTAACGCGCGCGCTCTTCTCGAGTCAGATTGGTATTTTCCACCACATAAGGCTGCCTCGCTTGAAGACAGGCGTCGATCAGCAGCTTTTCCCGGTGTCGGGTACGCAGCATGTCGAGGTTGATCCGTATGTGAGTATCGACGAAGCATGCCTTGAAAAAGGTCGACTTCCCGGCTGCCTGAATTCCTGTGAACACTATGGTTTCCATAAAACGCCAGACTGACTTTCGGCATGAATGTCAGAGTGCTGCGGTCAAGCAACGGCGTTCATCGAAACCCATACACGTCGGAAACGGTGCGCTCGCGAAGCCCGGTCGACAGCCTTACTGTATTCGACATTTGCGCTTCCGCATGCTGTCTACGGCAGCGGCCCAGATGACGGCAGAGTGATCGGACCGACCTCGCCGGGCGCCAGGATTTTCAAGCCCTCGTATTCCTCGGGGCTGAGCTTGCCATCGCTGTTCTGGTCCAAGGTCGTCAGATATACCGGTAAACCGGGCACAGCCTTGGATTCATCGGCGGAAATGTATCCGTCCCTGTTCTTATCGATCTCGGAGAAGGCGGGAGGCGATGTCGATTCTGCCGCTTGCACCAAGGCACTCGAGCCGATCGTCATCGCCAGCACCCGGAAAATCGGGATCGGTTTAGTTTTCATTGGGCCTCCTTACCCTATCCAGACAGGATAAATCACCGAATCCAAGCCCATATGTGTTCAGAGTTGGCGCACGAACCGGAACAGGGTGACTTTTATCGATGTTATGCATGCGCAGCTGGCGACACATCTTCGAATCCGGTAACACCGAAACGCGCCGAGCGCGGCGGTGTTACCGTTCGGAGCCGGCTAACCCGCCTTCAGCCAGGAGCTGCACCAGCCGTTAATGTTCACGAGTTTGCCGCCGAAGATGCTGCAAGGGCGCCATTCCCCTTCGCCGGCCTGGAGAAACTTGCAGTTGTGGCAGAATTGCTGCTCGCCGGGTACGCCTTCTCTCGGGGGACGGGTAGCCTTGGTTGCATCCTCCACATAACGGAGCGATTTGGCCATCGGATCGTCCGGCGACAGCTTGGGGGCGCCCGCAGGAGACGGCTCCTGCGCTTGTCCCCGCCGTAGAAATCCGCTCAGCGAAACAGTCATCACCGTAGCGACCACTGTCTTGAGGGCTTGACGTCGGCCTGGATGAAACCTTGAATCTGACATGGCACTCTCCTTGAACCAGGTTGTACGGATGCTTATCGAAACTCGCCCTAGCGAGTTATTAACCCGGCCTATAAATATAGGCCGGGTTAATCCGGGGCAGGGATGCCCCGGCGCGGCGACAAGCCGCGTGAGCCCCGGCCGGGCGTGTACCGGCTTGGGCGGCGGCCCGAAATACCAGGAGGGAATTTACGGGCCTGATTAATAATGGAGGATCGAACTTCAAGTCAACTTCCGGGTGAACAATGCCCTTGCGGAAAGTCGCCGTCAAGCGATAGAGCGAACGGCAATAAACAATTAGACGGTCTCGGCATTTCGTAGTTTGGTGCGGCGGGCTATCCGCTTCGCAACCGGCGCAATACGCTTTAAGCCAAATGGAGAGACATTTGGTCTAGAGCGTTTTCCGAGTCGGTAAGGGATTCGGATATGTAGGTCGGCAATCCCTTGCCAATCGCAAACGGCATCTCTGGGAGCGCCAGAGCTGCCCTTCAAATCGCAAACGGTCGCTTTAGTCGCGACCCTTCCAATCGCAAACGGTCGCTTTAGTCGCGACCCTTCCAATCGCAAACGGCCGTCCTGGGAGCGCCAGGACGCCCCTTCCGACAAAGCCCTTCGCCGAGCCGATACGTCGGCAAAGGATTGCCGACCTACGAATGCTTGAATCCATTCACCCGAGCCGAAGGCGCCAACGACTTCCGCCAAGCCTGTTTTGCCCTACGAGCGCGATGAAAACGCTCTAGGGATGGCGTTCGCAACGTAGCCCGCGTGCGGGGCGGCTCCCCGCTCTAAATTAAGCACCGCGCTCAGCCGCTCATTGGTAGAGTTTTGGGACAAACGACCCGCTAAACGGAAATGAAAAATGCTCTATTCGGTCTTCGAGGGCTCTCGATCGTTTTGCGGCTCCGTGCTCGCCCTGTGGTCGAAGGTCCGCGCATAGGCTTTCAGCATCGCTTCGCTGAATAGACGGAAAGCCTCCACTTTGTCGCTCGTTTTGTTTTCGCCCCAGGGTTTTTCCTCCGCCTCTTTGCCGAAACTGGCGGTATAGGCGTCCAGCAACGCCTTGCTCAGGATGTAAAACGCCATCAATCTTTCTTCCCGTTCTGGCGGAGAGATTTTCTTTTCGGCGGCTGCTTTCTTAAGCGCTCTCTCGACTCTCCTGCCGGAAATCCGGTCAAGACTTTTTTCCGCCGTCACGCTCAGCAGGAGAAAGGCCGCAAAAGCGATGCCGATCCACTGCCAGTCACCCGGCGCAAGCGTTGCCACCTCGAAGAGTTCATTCGCGGGCGTATAAAGGACTATCGCCTGCAGGGCCAGGCTCGATGCCACGGCGGCGACCAGCCACCGGTTCGAGAGTATCGGCAGGGCGTAACGCGCCCGGATGACCTGGATTCGGACCATCTCGGCCACGACGATGAAGGTGAAGAGCTGGGTCTGCGCCCGTGCCAGGTCGCCGGTGTTCCAAAGGCCGTGGAAAAACAAAGGCAATCCGGTGGCGGCCATGATCAGCCCGATGCCGAGAATCGAGGCGACGATGCGCCGATCGAGCACCGGTTCGCCGGAACCGCGCGGCGGCTGCTTCATGATGCCTTCCGTCTTGGGATCGGTACTCAAGGCCAGCGCAGGAAGCCCGTCGGTGATCAAATTGATCCACAAGAGCATCACCGGCGTGAGGATCAAGGCTTCGCTCTGGCCTTCGAAAAGGCGGGGAAACAGCGCGGCGCCCGCCAATACGCCGAGGAACACGATCAGGATCTCGCCGGCGTTCGCCGACAGCAGAAAATTGACGAACTTGCGGATGTTGTCGAAGATGCCCCGGCCTTCGGCGATGGCATTGCGCAAAGTCACGAAATTGTCGTCCTGCAGCACCATGTCCGAAGCTTCCTTGGCCACGTCGGTTCCGCGCCGGCCCATGGCGACCCCCACGTGAGCATTGCGCAGGGCCGGGGCGTCGTTCACCCCGTCGCCGGTCATGGCCACCCGATGACCGCTCTCTTGTAGCGCCTTCAAGAGCGCGACCTTGTGGTGGGGCGACACGCGGGCAAAGACTTCGGCTTTCTCAGCGACTCGCGGCAGCTCTTGCTCGGAGAGGCGGTCGAGCTCCGTTCCGGTCATGGCCCCTTCCGGGCTGAAACCGATCTGCGCCCCGATGGCCTTGGCCGTCGCCAGGTTGTCGCCGGTGACCATGATGACCCGGATACCCGCGTTTCGGCAGTCCTGAACGGCCTCCTTCACCTCGGCGCGGGGCGGATCGATCATGGCCTGCAATCCAAGAAACACCATCCCGCTTTCGATCTCGTCCTCGCTTCCCTCCGTATCGCGCATTTCCTTGTGGGCGAAGGCCAAAACGCGGAAGGCGCTGCCGGCGAACTCTTTGTTTTTATCGACGATGGCCTGTCGCGCCGCCTCGTCGAGGGGCTTGGCTTCCCCGTCCGCCCATAGCGAGCTGCATCGCTCCAGCACCACCTCGGGAGCGCCCTTCATGTACGCGATCCGCGGTTCTTCCTTGGCGATCACCGTCATCCGCTTGCGCTCGGACGAGAATGGAATTTCGCGCAGCCGTTCCGGCTTGGCTTCGATCCCCGCCTTGGCGGCCGAGACCAGGAGGGCGACTTCCGTGGGATCGCCGGAATAATCCGCGTCGTCCCCCGTCTTTTCCGCATCGTTGACGACGGCCCCGCATTTTAGGAGCGGCTCCAGCGTCTCGGCGGGCACGGATTCGCCGTTCTGACGGAACTCGCCGTCCGGCTTGGTGCCTTCGCCCGTGACCTCGTAGGTTCGGCCGGCGAAATATAGCCTTTTGACCGTCATCTGATTTTCGGTCAGCGTTCCCGTTTTGTCGGTCACGATCACGTCCACGGAGCCCAAGCTCTCCACGACCGACAGCCGGCGAACCAAGGCGTTCTGCTTGATCAGCCTCTGGGAGCCAAGCGCCAGGGCGAGGGTCACCACGGCCGGCAGGCCCTCCGGCACGGCGGCCACGGCCAGGGTAACGGCCACCAGGATGATGGTGACGATGCCGGTTTCGGTAGCAAAGTACTGGATTACGGCAACCACCAGAATCAACCCGAGAATGCCGTAGCCGATTTGCTTGCCCAGGCGGTCGACCTCTTCCTGGAACGGCGTTTTGTGCTGCTCGGCGCTCTCGATCTCCGAGGCGATGGCGCCCACTTCCGTGTTCATGCCCGTGGCCACCACCACCGCCTTGCCCCGTCCTCTCACCGCATCGGTGTTCATGAACAGCATGTTGCTGCGCTGGGCCAAAGGCGTGTCTTCATCCACGGGTTCCGCCTCTTTGGGGACCGTTGCGCTCTCCCCGGTCAGCGAAGCTTCCATCGTCTCCAGACTGTGGGATTCGAGCATACGGGCATCCGCCGGAATCCGGTTCCCCTGGTCGATCACGATCACATCGCCCGGCACCAGCTCGGTAGCCGGCACCGTGATCTTTGTTCCGTCCCTGAACACCCGCGCCTGCGGCGTGGAAAGCTCCCGGAGCGATTGCATCGCTTTTTCCGCTCGATAATCCTGAACGAAGCCGAACAGCCCGTTGGCCAGCACGATGACCAGAATGAGAATGGCCTCGGTGTATTCCGGTTCCGCTCCCGGCAAGAAGCCCACGCCGACCGAGAGGATCGCCGCCGCGAGCAGAAGGTAGATGAGAAAATCGTTGAACTGGGCCAGCAAGATCCTGAGCGGAGAGATTTCCCGTCCTTTCCGGATCTCGTTGGGGCCGTGTTCCTCGATGCGCCGCCTCGCCTCGTCGGCGGAAAGGCCTTCGGCCTTGGTCTTCAGTTCTTGAAGAATCCGGTCTGCGGGTTGACTGTGCCAATTCATGTTTGAGGTCCTTCTCCCATCTTCGACCGCCGAAAAAGCGCCGGGTGCGTAACGATCTGAACGGATCTATCCGGGTATGGACTAAGAGCCTTACCAGAATCGTAGGGTGGGTTAGCGCAGCGTAACCCACCGATCCGAGGCCGCTCGGCGGGTTACGGCCTCGCGGCCTAACCCGCCTAACCCGCCCTACAAACTGTCGAAGGGCCTACTGGGATAAGCATCCAAGGGATGCCCGTTCGATTGCACCCCTCGCCAGCTGAGAACTTACGCTATACCGCCGGGTCTCCTTTAGTAAGCTTATTGCGGAAAGGAATCGCCATGCGGCTCGGGATCGAGAACACCGTTACCGTGATTACCGGAGCATCGAGCGGCATCGGTCGGGCCACGGCTTTGGCGTTCGCAGCGGCGGGAGGAACCGTGGTGGTGGCCGCCCGCCGTGGAGCGGCCCTCGATGAACTGGCGCAGGAGTGCGAAACCTCCGGCGGAAAGGCTTTGGCCGTGCCGGTCGATGTGACCGACGGACCAGCGGTCGAAGCGCTGGCGCGCCGAACCATCGAAACCTTCGGGCGGTTGGATACCTGGATCAACAACGCGGCGGTGACTCTGTTCGGCCGGTTCGAGGAAACCCCGATTGCGGATTTCCGCCGGGTAATCGACACCAATCTATTGGGCTACGTTCACGGTGCTCGGGCCATCCTGCCGTGGTTCCGGGAGCAGGGGACGGGCGTCCTCATCAATGTCTCCTCGGGGGTCGGAAAAATTCCCCAGCCTTTCGCCGCCGCTTATGTCATCAGCAAATACGGCATCGTCGCGCTATCCGATTGCCTGCGGCAGGAGCTTTGGGATGTGCCGGACATTCACGTGGTCACCGTGCTTCCGCCGGCGACCGATACGCCCTTGTTCCAGCAAGGGGGCAATTACATGGGGCGCGCGGCCAGACCCATGTGGCCGATCTATGATCCGGAAGAAATCGCCCGAGCCATCCTGTCCGCCGCGCTCACACCGCGCCGCGAGGTGATCGTGGGCGCCAACATCCGGGCGGCGATCGTCGCCCAGCGCATCGTGCCGGGGCTGTTCGACCGATGGGCGGCTCGGGTGGTCGAAGCGAAGCACTTTCAAGAGCGCGCCATACCGCCGACTTCGGGCAATCTGTTCGAACCCATGCCTGGATACGCCAGGGTGCGCGGCGGCTGGAAAAGACCCCGGCAAAGGCTGCCCGTTTCCTGGATGGCGCTGGCCGGGGTACTGGGCATCGGCATGGGGTTCGGGTTCGCCGGACTCGGAAGAAGATCGTGAGTCCGCCCTGATCCTCGTCATTTGTCTCGCAAGGAGTAAGCCTATGCTGTTTCGAACGGCTATCGATATCGAGAGCACCCTCAGGGGAGTAGTGGAAATCAAGGGCAACGAAGTCGAAGTCGTCGATGCCGACAGGCTCCGGGAAGCGTGCATCGACCGGCTGGTCTACAACGCCATCTTCCATGAATCGGAAGAATTCAGATATTTCCTGCAATGGTTGATTCGGGAAGTCGCCGCCAAGCTGGTGGTTTATCCGACCTCCATCCAGGGGCTGCATGAAGCGGCAGTCCTGGGCATGGCTCCGGTTTTCACGGCTCCGGTGCTGAGTCTGCATGCGCTGAGCTACGATGTGGCGAGGGCCTGTTTTCGCGCGGCTGGGGAGACCGGCGCAGGCGCTTTCAGTTTCGGCTACACCGATGAAGTCTCCGGTTACGGGTTCCAGTCGCCGGCCGAGTATGCCACCTGCATTCTGGCGGCGGCGATTCGGGAGGGCTATCAGCGAGCCGTGTTCCTCCAAAGCGATCATATTCGCATCGGACGCGCCAGTTATCAGGTCAGCCGGGATGATGAGATCGACAGGCTGAAAGAACGGATCGAAGAGGCGATTACGGCCGGATTCTTCAATATCGATCTCGACACCTCGAGCCTGGCGGATTTCTCCCGCCCGAGCTTTCCGGAACAGCATCAGCAAAGCGGCCGGGAATGCGCCGAACTGGTCGCGTTCATCCGCGAGATCGAGCCGGAGGAGCTGTCCGTCGACATCGGTGCCGAAATCAAGGCGATGGGCGATGGAAACCTGACCGCGGATCAGTTTCGCGCCTTCATGGAGAGCTTTTACGTCCAGCTCAATCTTCCGGGCGGTAAGAAGGACCTTTCCAAGATTGTCGTCCTGGTGGGCGAGGCGGACGTCGATCTCAATTTGGTCCGGGATCTCGGCGAGATAGCTCGCCGGGAGTATGGTCTCAGCCTGGCGGTGCGCACCGGGATAACGCCCATTCCGGAAACGCTGTTCCCGCAGTTTCCGGGGAATAACGTCAGCGAACTGCACCTCGTCGCGCCATTCGAGGACCTGATCTTCGATCACGAGGCGTTTCCCGCGGAATTGAAAAAGGACATCTACCGCTGGATCGATAGCGAATGGCCCGGAGAGCGGCAGCCCGGCATGAGCGACGAAGCGTTTTACCGCGCCACCCGCAAGCGGGCGCTGCTGCCTTTCAAGGAAGCCCTATGGGACTTGCCGCCGGCGCAGCGCGACCGAATCACGGCCGATGTGCAGGGCAAGGCGGTCTCTTATTTCGACACTCTGAAGGCGAGCAATACCACAGGACTCGTCCGCGACACCGTCGATATCGAAAGAGTGGGATTGCCGGCACCGGTTTCCGGGTATAGCCATACGGCGGAGATCACGTTCAAGACCCTGCTGGACCGAATGGGCGGTACCCGGCCGGTCACTGTAGGACCTCGTTAGCGCGGGAGCGGGTTGGCAGAGGGGCATGGACACTGCCGTGTTCTGTCGAGTGATGTATTCGAATCGGCCGCCGATAACATCCGGTCGTATCTCAAAACGATCGTAGGGTGGGTTAGGCGCGCACTGTCACGAACCATGCTGCGACCGCAGGACTTTCCGCGCGCCGTAACCCACCGGTTCCCGCGGCCTTGCCTGGTGGGTTACGGCGCGCGGAAACACCAAAGGAACTTTGCAGGTTCCGTTGATGCGCGCCTAACCCACCCTACGAAAGATGTGCCGCATGAAAACCCGAGCGATCCTGCCGGAACCGAGCCAGTTAAACCCCGGTCCTACTTTTTTTGCGGACTGGTTTTATCGCCATTCGGTCCGACAAAAAACCGGTCTCAAACCGGAGAGAAGCCTTCCAGTAAATGGAACAGGCGGAGACGAACGAAATATACATGGCAAGGAATACAGGAGGCACATCATGAACGCGATTCAGGAAATGCTCAAAGCGCATCCGCACCCGGCCGTAATGGGACGTGGAGTGGACATGGGATTGTTGTCACAAACGGCAAGCGAACTGTTCGATTGCGCGCAAGCGTGTACCGCATGCGCTGACGCCTGCGTCGGAGAGGACCAGGTGCAGAATCTCAAACGATGTATTCGGATGTGCATGGATTGCGCGGACATCTGCGAGGCGACGGGCCGGCTGGTTTCGCGCGAGACCGAATCGGACATGAGGATGATGCGCAGCCAGTTGCAGGCCTGCGCGACGGCCTGCGGAATCTGCGCCGAGGAGTGCGAGCGGCATGCCTCTCGTCACGAACACTGCCGCATTTGCGGTGAGTCGTGTCGCCGTTGCGAGCAAGCCTGCAACAAGCTGGCGGGTGCGATCACGATGTAACCGGCATGGGTTCCGTTAAGAAACGAGCGGTTCGGCGCCGGAAATAGGCCGGACCGTTCGTGAGAAATCTGTGTAGCGGTGCGCTCCGCTCTTGGGAGGCCGGAGCGCACTTCCCATCGAGCTCTTCCGGTATGAAAATGAACACGCATAGCCCAGAACCGGAATCCGCTACCGACTAACCCCGCCCACCGCTTGGCGGCTGGAACGATCCCACGGAGCGCCGCCATGACACACCATACCCATTCCGAGCCGCAAGCCGCTCCCGCTCGCCACGTTCCGGCCGATCGCCGCGAAGGCCATCATGCGGAACATCACGATCATACGGCGATGGTCGAGGACTTCCGCCGCCGCTTTTGGTTTTCGCTGGTTCTGACCGGCCCCATCCTGGCGCTTTCGCCCATGATTCAGGAGTGGCTGGGGCTCGAGGAACGCCTCGCCTTTCCGGGGGACACCTACGTCCTTTTCGGTTTCTCGACGGCCGTCTATCTCTATGGCGGCTGGCCGTTCATCCGCGGATTGTTCGACGAGCTCCGGCAGCTTCAGCCGGGCATGATGACGCTCATCTCGCTGGCCATCAGCGTGGCTTATTTCTATTCGAGCGCCGTGGTGTTCGGCCTCTCGGGCCAGGTGTTCTTCTGGGAGCTGGCGACCCTGATCGACGTCATGCTGCTCGGTCACTGGATCGAGATGAAGTCCGTGATGGGCGCCTCGGGCGCTTTGGATGCCCTGGTGCGGCTGATGCCCACCGAAGCGCACCGGCTGCGGGAAAACGGCGAAGTCGAGGAAGTCCCGGTCACCGAACTTCACCCCGGCGACCGGGTGCTGGTCAAGCCGGGCGAAAAAATCCCGACCGACGGCCTCATCGTCGAAGGCCGCTCGAGCTTGAACGAATCCATGCTGACCGGCGAATCCAAGCCCGTCACCCGCCGCGAAGGGGACGAGGCCATCGGCGGGGCGGTCAACGGCGAAGGGGCGCTGGTGCTGGAAATCCGGAAGACCGGCGCGGAAACCTATCTGGCGCAGGTCGTCGAAATGGTGCGGCAGGCGCAAGCTTCCCGTTCGCGGGCGCAGGATTTGGCGAACCGCGCGGCCCAATGGCTGACCTATATCGCCCTCTCGGTCGGAACTCTGACCCTGATCGTGTGGCTTTTGCTGGGCGAACCCTTCGAATTCGCGCTGGAGCGCAGCGTGACCGTAATGGTCATCACCTGTCCTCACGCCCTGGGGCTCGCCGTGCCGCTGGTGGTAGCGGTGAGCACCTCGCTGGCCGCCCTGAGCGGTCTTCTCATCCGGAACCGGGCCGCTTTCGAGCGCGCCCGGAACCTGCAAGCGATCGTGTTCGACAAGACCGGCACCCTAACGGAAGGCCGCTTCGGAGTATCCGACGTTCTGCCGCTGGCGGATATCGACGAGGCGGAGCTGCTGCGGCTGGCTGCCTCGCTGGAGCAGCAATCGGAACACCCGATCGCCCTGGGCATCGTCCGGGCGGCCGAGGAGCGCGGCATCCGCCTGGCCAAGGCGGAGGAATTCCGGAACCTGACCGGCCGCGGCGCCGAGGCCCGGATCGAAGGACGGCTGATCAGGGTCGTAAGTCCGGGGTTTGTCGAGGAGCAGGGATTCGGCGTTCGCGACGAGCGATTGAGCGAACTGGCGGGGCAGGGCAAGACGGTGGTCTACGTGACTGACGGCGACCGGGTTCTCGGGGCCATCGCGCTGGCCGACGTGGTCCGTCCGGAATCCTTCGAAGCGATCGCACGGCTCAAGGCCATGAACATCCGCTGCCTCATGCTCACCGGAGACAGCCGGGCGGTTGCGGCGCACGTGGCCGGACAGCTCGGGCTCGACGATTACTTCGCCGAGGTCCTGCCCCACGAGAAGGCGGCGAAAATCCGCGAGGTAAAGTCGGAGGGCGTGACCGTCGCCATGGTGGGCGACGGGGTCAACGACGCGCCGGCTCTGGTCGAGGCCGATCTCGGCATCGCCATCGGCGCTGGCACCGACGTGGCTATCGAATCGGCCGACATCGTTCTGGTGCACAGCAATCCGCTCGACGTGGCCGCGACGCTCGGCCTGTCCCGCGCCACCTACGGCAAGATGGTCCAGAATCTTTTGTGGGCCACCGGCTACAACGCCGTGGCCATTCCCCTCGCGGCCGGCGTCGCCGCGCCGTTCGGCTGGGTGCTGTCGCCGGCAGTGGGGGCGGCGCTCATGTCCCTCAGCACCGTGATCGTCGCGATCAACGCGAAGCTCTTGGAGCGTTATCGCAGCCGGCTGTAAGCTGTGTCCAGCTTCGAAGAATCGCCAGGACGCCGAGGGTGTTGTCTTTCCGCTTCTCCTGATGAAAGGATTCCGCTGCGTCTTTCGGGAACACCGGGCTGAACGTGTCGCCCGATGCCTCGTACCCGGCATCTGAACCAAAGCTTCGACCCGTGCCGAAAGCGGAAAATGAGGCGGGAGACAAACGCACCCTTATTGCGGCGACAATGGCCAAAACAACAGTCAATCGAGAGAATGCCTCGCCGACTCCCGAGCACGCCTGAGCTTAATCAATTCTATACCGCTCGCCCTTATTTCTTTTTTAACCACCTAAATCCGGAGTCCGGTGTCGTAATTGGAGCGGTGGCTGGTCGCATTATCGGTAAAAGACCGTATTGAACATCTCTCCCGGCGATCTAGTCTTGTGGTATCTTTCCCTGGCTTTTCTTGCTTTCGGCCTGATGTAGTGTTCGGCAAGACTCCCAATGTGGACGGCAACGTATTGACGTATCTTCGTAAACACTCCGCTCCAACCCGCGCTCTGATTCCGTTCTTTCTGATCGCGTGGCTGGCGTTGCCGGCGGCTATTGTCTGCGAGACGGTTTTCAAGCAGTTGCACGACGCTTTCCTGTCAGAGTGCGAGCAGGGGAACTCCAGTCACCCGTCCCATCATGAGCCATCTCTTCCCGACGACTGCAACCTAGGGTTGTGTCTCGACGCCAAGACTTTTGAACACAGCAACCACGGCCTCTTCGATCAGAAGCTGGAGATTTTCTTCGCCTGGGTGGTCTGTTGGCTGGTCCTGCTGATCCCGCCTAGAGAGACCGCTCGTCCGATCTCACCCCCGCCGCGTCTTCAACGAAGGCGGCGCGTCCCTCTCATCTATCAATTCTGCACGCTACTGAATTAGCGGACTTTCCTAGCGACGCTGTGGAAAACTCCGGAGCCGTGACATCGCACGGGGCCGGGGTTTTCGGTATGGCCTGAATCTTGGGATTCAGGGACCTGAACTTCGTCAAGGGAGAACTACTGTGCTCCGCTTACGCAAAATGCATCGGCTGCATCGCCGGCCTTTTGCCTTCATTCTGATACTGATTGGCCTAGGTTATTTTTCATCGTCCCCTGGGGGGCAGGAAAAAACGGCCTCGCTAAGCCTCGATGCGGCTATTTCTCAGGCGCTCGCCAATAATCCGAGCCTCGCCGAAATCAACGCCCGCGCCGAAGCGATGGCGACGGTTCCGTCGCAGGCCGGCAGTCTGCCGGACCCCACCTTGAGCGTCGAAATGCTGAACCTTCCCGCCGACAGCTTCGATGTCCGGGAGGACTTCATGACCATGGTGGATGTGGGCCTCAGCCAGACCGTTCCGTTTCCGGGCAAGCTGGCGCTCAAGGAACAGGCGGCCGGATTCGAGGCAGAGGCTGCCACGCAAACGGTCGAAGAAGCCCGTCTGCGATTGGTGCGGGACGTGAAACTCCGCTGGTGGCAACTGTTTTACCTGGAGCGGACGCTGCAAATTCTCACCGAAACCGAAACCACTCTGCGTGACGTGATCCGAGCCGTTCAGGCGCGTTACCGGGTCGGCGAAGCCCTCCAACAGGATGTGCTCCAGGCGCAACTGGAACTGTCCAAATTGGGCGAGGAGCGGCTGATTCACACCGCCATGCACCACCGCGAAGTGGCCCGCCTCAATGCCTTGCTCGACCGCCCGCCGACGACCTTCTTCGGTTTGGCCTACGACCAGCCTGACGAGCTTCCGGAGATGCTCGCCGAGGAGCAGCTGGACGAAGCCGCGGAACAGGGGCGGCCGCTGCTGAATCAAAAACGGCGCAACGTCGACGCCGCTCAAAGCCGAGTGGAGCTGGCGAAGAAAGACTATTATCCAGACCTCACCTTCAGCGCCGGCTATGCTTTTCGCGATCGCGCCCCCAACGGCGAGAACCGCAGCGATTTCGTTCGCTTCGGAGTCAGCCTCAATCTTCCCGTCTATGCCGGACGTAAGCAGGCGAAGGCGGTGGATCAGCAGCAAAGCGAATGGCTGCGCGAAAAATATGCGCTGCAGGACGCATTCAGAAAGGTTCAGGCGGACATCGCTGCGACGCTGTCCGATTACCGGCGCGCCAAGGACCACCACGCCTTGCTGCGCCACGAAATCGTCCCCTTGGCCGAGCAGACCGTCGCATCCTTGAGAGCGAACTTCGAGGTCGGCAAGGCCGCCATGGCCGATCTGCTCCGCGCCACGGCCAATCTCCGCAACGCCGAAATCCAGGCCTGGCAAGCTTACGCCCAGGCGCAGCAGGCTTTGGCCAGGCTTTCCGCCGCGGCCGGCAAGGAGGCCTTATGAACCGATCGGCCGTGTTTTTGATATTGGCGGCGCTGATCGTCGGCCTGGCTTCGGGCTATTGGCTGGCCGGGTTCCGCGAGGGCTCGGAGCCGTCGACTCCCGCCGAGAAAAAAGTCCTGTATTACCGCCACCCCATGAATCCCTCGGTTACCTCGCCGGTCCCGGCGAAGGACGAAATGGGTATGGATTACGTTCCGGTCTACGAGGATCAGGCACCGGAAACCGGGCAAGCGGAACCGCATCCGAGCGCCGAAACGCCCAAGAAACGCAGAATCCTTCATTACCGGAACCCGATGGGACTTCCCGATACTTCGCCCGTGCCGAAAAAAGATTCCATGGGGATGGATTACATTCCCGTCTACGCCGACGAAGAAACACCCGGCGAAGCCAATATCGTCAAAATCAGTCCCGACAAGGTCCAGAAGCTCGGCGTCCGGACGGCAGCGGTGGAGCAGCGGGATCTGGTCCGCACCGTCCGCGCGGTCGGTCTCATCGAGGCGGACGAACGGCGGCTCCACACGATGGCGCTCAAGTTCGACGCTTACATCGAAAAGCTCCACGTCAACGCCACCGGCCAATCGGTTAAGAAAGGGCAGCCGCTGTTCGAACTGTACAGCCCCGATCTGGTATCCGCGCAGAACGACTACCTGATCGCCAAAAACAGCCGATCCGCGCTGAAAAACGCCGCGCCGCACACTCAAGCCGAGATGGAAAGTCTGGTGCAAAGCAGCCTGGAGCGGCTGCGTTACTGGGGCGTCTCGGAGGCCGAAATCCGGCAGTTGGAACGAGAGGAGATCGTCCGGCGCAATCTGGTCATCCGCTCGCCGGTATCCGGCGTTGTCATGGAAAAAATGGCCATTGCCGGCATGCGAGCGATGGCAGGCGACACCTTGTTCAAAATCGCCGATTTGTCCTCGGTCTGGATCATCGCCGAGGTCTTCGAGCAGGAGCTCGGTCTGATATCGAGCGGGCAGGCCGTCCGGGTCGGACTCGACGCCTATCCGGGCCGAACCTTCGACGGCAAGGTGACTTTCGTCTATCCGACCCTGAATTCCGAAACCCGGACGGCCCGTGTTCGGATCGAGCTGCCCAATCCTAAAGGGCTCCTGAAGCCCATGATGTACGCCCATGTCGAGTTGGCCGGCACCGTCCGGCCAGCCTTGGCCATTCCAGAGTCCTCGGTGCTGGAAGGGGGCAGGCGCCCTCGGGTTCTGGTGGATCGCGGCGAGGGCCGTTTCGAGCCTCGCCTGGTCCGGCTGGGTACGCGAGGCGATGAGTGGGTGGAAGTCTTGGAAGGCCTGAAGGCCGGCGAAAACGTGGTGATCAGCGCCAATTTCCTGATCGACGCCGAAAGTAACCTGAAATCGGCCTTGGACAGCTTCGGCGCTCCGGAGCCGCCGGCGCCGGGTAATCACGCCGATCATGGGGGAATGTGATGCTGGCACGAATCATCGAATGGTCGGCGCGCAACGTCTTTCTGGTGCTGCTGGCGACGGTGTTCGCCGTCTTCGCCGGCATTTATTCCGTGGTGAAGACCCCGCTCGACGCGCTGCCCGATCTCTCCGACGCACAAGTCATCGTTTACACCGAATATCCCGGCCAGGCCCCGCAAGTGGTGGAGGATCAGGTCACTTATCCCTTGACCACCGCCATGCTGAGCGTGCCCCGCTCCAAGGTCGTGCGCGGTTTCTCGTTCTTCGGCGCATCGTTCGTCTACATCATTTTCGAAGACGGTACCGACATTTATTGGGCGCGCTCGCGGGTTCTGGAATATCTGAACTTTGCCGCCAAGCGGCTGCCGATGGGCCTGACGCCCACACTGGGACCCGACGCCACCGGCGTCGGCTGGGTTTACCAATATGTCGTGCAAGGCGCCCGGCACACTTTGGCGGAACTCCGCAGTCTCCAGGACTGGTTCATCCGCTATCAGCTCGCCAAGGCGCACGGCGTGGCGGAAGTCGCCAGCGTCGGCGGCTTCGTCCGGCAGTACCAGGTCGTCGTCGATCCGCGCCGGCTCCAGGCTTACGGAATTCCATTGAGCACGGTCAGCGAGACGATCCGGGCGAGCAACCGTGATGTCGGCGGGCGGGTCGTCGAAATGAGCGAAACCGAATACATGGTACGCGGCAAAGGGTATCTACGAGGCATCGGCGATCTGGAGAAACTGGTGCTCAAGGCCGAAAACGGTACGCCGGTGCTGCTCAGGGACGTGGCTCGGGTGGAACTGGGGCCGGACGAGCGGCGCGGGCTCACCGAACTGAACGGCGAAGGCGAGGCGGTTTCCGGCATCGCCATGGCCCGCTACGGCCAGAATGCGCTGGACGTGATCCGGAATGTCAAGGAGAAACTGGCCGAAATCAGCAGCGGCCTGCCCGAGGGCGTCTCGGTCGAAGCGGTTTACGACCGCTCGGGTTTGATTTTGAGGGCCATAGCCAATCTGCGCGAAAAGCTCGTCGAAGAAACCCTCGTCGTGGCCGCAGTCTGCATCGTCTTCCTGCTCCATATTCGAAGCGCCCTGGTGGCCATCATCATGCTGCCGATCGGGGTGCTGATCGCCTTCATCGTCATGCATCTTCTAGGCATCAACTCCAATATCATGAGCCTCGGCGGCATCGCCATCGCCATCGGCGCCATGGTGGACGCCGCCATCGTGATGATCGAAAACGCCCACAAGCATCTGGAACGGGCGGAGCCTCATGAAAACCGGCTCGCCATCATGACCAGGGCGGCCCGCGAGGTCGGCCCCGCCCTGTTCTTCAGCCTCTTGATCATCACCGTCTCCTTCCTGCCGGTGTTCGCGCTGGAAGACCAGGAGGGCCGCTTGTTCAAGCCGCTGGCCTACACCAAGACCTTCGCCATGGCGGGGTCGGCGCTGTTGTCGGTGACTCTGGTGCCGGTGCTGATGCTCCTGTTCATCCGGGGGCGGATCGTGCCGGAGCACAAGAACCCCGTCAGCCGGGCGCTGATCTGGCTGTACCGCCCCGTCATCGCCTTCGTGCTGCGCGGGAAGAAGTTGACCATCGCTTTTGCCCTGCTGGTTCTAGCGGTGACGGCTTACCCGCTGTCCAAGCTCGGCAGCGAATTCATGCCCACCTTGAACGAAGGCACGCTGCTGTTCATGCCCATGAGTCTTCCGGGGCTTTCGGTGACGAAGGCGGCGGAGATCATGCAGATTCACAACCGTATCCTCAAGACCTTTCCCGAAGTCGAGTCGGTGTTCGGGAAGGCCGGCCGCGCCGCCACCGCCACCGACCCGGCTCCGCTCGAGATGTTCGAAACCGTCGTCAATCTCAAGCCGGAGGACCGGTGGCGGCCGGGCATGACCACCGAAAAGCTGATCGCCGAAATGGACCATGCCACCCAGATGCCCGGCGTCACCATCGCCTGGACCATGCCCATCAAGAACCGCATCGACATGCTGTCCACCGGCATCCGAACGCCCATCGGCATCAAAGTGTTCGGTAATGATCTGACAGAAATCGAACGGCTCGCGACCGAAATCGAATCGGTCGTCAGAACCGTCCCCGGCACGACCAGCGCCTATGCGGAACGGATCACCGGCGGCTATTACCTGATCATCGAGCCGAATCGCCTGGCTCTGCCGCGCTACGGATTGAGCATCGGCGCCTTACAGGACGTGGTCGCGTCCGCGCTGGGGGGCGAGACGGTCACGACCACGGTGGAAGGACGGGAGCGCTACGGCGTGGTCGTGCGTTATCCCAGGGAATTCCGCGACTCGCCCGAGGCCATCGCCACCCAGGTGCTGGTCCCGACGCCGTCCGGCGCCATGATTCCCTTGGGGCAAGTGGCGCGCATCGGCTTGACCAAAGGGCCCGCGTCCATCCGTACCGAAAACGCCTTGCTGTCCGCCTACGTCTACGTGGATCTCCGTGGACGCGATATCGGCGGTTACGTGGACGCCGCCCGACGGGCCGTGCGCGAGCGGGTGAAATTCCCGCCCGGCTATTACCTCACCTGGAGCGGCCAGTTCGAGTACATGGAACGGGCCAAGGCCAAGCTCCGCATCGTGGTGCCGATGACGCTCCTGATCATCGTGGTGCTGCTGTATCTCAACTTCAAGCGCGTAACGGAGACGGTCATCGTCCTCCTGTCGCTGCCGTTTTCGCTGGTGGGCGGCATCTGGCTGATGCACTGGCTGGGCTATAACCTCAGCGTGGCGGTCGCGATCGGCTTCATCGCCTTGGCCGGCGTCGCGGCGGAAACCGGGGTGGTCATGCTGATTTATCTGGATCAGGCGCTGAACAAGCTGAAGGAACGACGAGCGGCGGCCGGCGAACGATTCAGTTCCTCCGACCTTCACGCCGCGATCATGGAAGGGGCGGTAGAACGGGTCAGGCCGAAGGTGATGACGGTCGTCGCCATCATGGGGGGACTCTTACCCATCATGTGGGGCTCGGGCACGGGCTCCGAAATCATGCGCCGCATCGCCGCGCCCATGGTGGGCGGAATGGTGTCGTCCACTTTATTGACCCTGATCGTGATTCCGGCGATTTACGCGCAAGTCAAAGGTTTATCCGTCGAAAAAACACCCGCTGAGGCAAGGAGGTGCGGCCGGAAATAGCGCCAATTTTGTTCGAAATACTTCGCAGTTTGGTAATCGAAAACCTTTGAAAGGAAAAAAACCATGAGAACCAAAATCGTAATTGCTGTTTTAGCCTTGTTCGGACTATTGGTTTCCTGCGCCGAAAGGAGCCCTCACCCGATGGACATGTCCGTGGCGCTTCAAAGCGCCAAGACTTCCGCCGATCATCAAGCCTTGGCCGATCATTACGAGGCGGTCGCCAGGGAGATGGAACAGAAGGCCGAGGAGCATAGGCAAATCCTCGCGCAGTTCCTGAAAGATCCTCATGACTACCCTCGGGAGTATAAAGGAGGCAGTTTCGAAGCTCATTGCAAGCGGCTGATTGATATTTACGAGCGGGCTGCCGAGGCCAATCGAGACATGGCGGAAGACCATCGACGGATGGCGGGCGGAGCCAGGTAACGCCCATCGGTTCGGGGACATGGAAGTCTCTACCCATGTCCCTTAACCTGATCGAGGTTAACCGTTCACATCCAGCCCCCGGATGGGAATAATCATCCCGCCCCGGTGATTTAATGGGAAAACATCATGCCGATCATCGCCACTCCATCTGATTATCGGTTTCCATGGTATGTGCGGCTTTTCTTTTGGAACCAGAAGCGCCGCTATGGCGGCGTGCTCGAATCCGCGCGCCTGTGGGCACGAATGCCCAAAGTCTTTGCCGCCCTGGCGCTGCTCTATGGTGCGCTCGACCGCCGCACCTCGTCGATCGAATCGACACTACGCTCGCTCATCACGGTCCGTGTCTCCCTGATCAACGGCTGTCATTTTTGCGTCGATCTCAACTTTTTTCTCGTCCTCCGGCGTGGACTCGATCCGGAAAAGCTGGCGGCGATTGCCGATTTCGACACGAGTCCTTTGTTCAGCGAGCGGGAAAAGGCCGCGCTGGCTTACGCGGAGGCCGTGACCGACTCGGGCCGCCACCCCGCGTCGAAGCACTTCGAGCAACTGCGCCGCCATTTCGATGACGATGCGATCGTCGAATTGACTGCTCTGATCGCCTTTCAAAACTTGTCGAGCAAGTTCAATGCGGCCTTAGGTGTAGAACCGCAGGGATTCTGCCCCGTGATTCCGAAACCGAAGGTCGAAGAGGACACGCCATGAGTTCAGTCCGTTTGAGCGTTTCTTCAAAATCCGGTGTCACGGCTCTGACGATCATTCAATCGCATCCCAGGAGAGGTTCATGCTGAAACCCAATAGAAGCCGATGCCGTTTTGGCATCCTCTTGGCGGTCGCACTTTGGAGCCTAGCGGCCGCCGGAGAACAGGCAGAACCTCGCCTGGACTTGGAACGCCTCGTTCAAGAAACCCTGGAGAACAATCCGGACATCCAGTCCGCGCGGCAGCGTTTCGAGGCCGCCCGAGCGGTGATCCCGCAAGTCCGGACCTTGCCCGACCCCAAGATCAATCTGGGCTATCGGGAGGTCGTCGAGCGGGAAGCGATGTATGGGGTCAGCCAGGAAATTCCCTTTCCGGGCAAGCTCGGCCTCAGGGGCGAGGTGGCCGCGAGCGAAGCCGATCGGATCGAACAGGAATACCTGGCGGTGCAACTGAATGTGGTGGCGCAACTCAAGGAAGCCTTCTACAACCTGCATCTGGTGCACAAATCCCTCGAGATCGTGCGGAAGAACCTCGGTTTGCTGCAAAACTTCGAGAAGACCGCGAAAGCCCGCTACATGGTGGGACAAGGGACGCAGCAGGACGTGTTCCGCGCCCAGACCGAAATCTCGCGAGTGCTGCAGCGTCTGGCTATTCTGGAACAGCAGGGCATATCACTACGGGCAGAGATCAATCAAATTCTCCGGTATCCGCCCACCCGCCCTTTGGGCGTGCCTCAGGAGATCCGGGTCACGCCCCTTGAACACAACCCGGTAGAAATCCAGGCTCTGATCGAGCAGGCGGCACCGCTGCTGCGGGCGCAAATGAAAGACATCGAACGGAGCGAAAATGCCATCGCTTTGGCGAAACGCGAGTATTTCCCCGATTTCGAGCTGAGCGCGCTGGGTCTTCGCAACGAAACGATGCGGCGGGACGGCTATCAAGTGATGCTGGGTGTCCGGGTACCGCTGTATTACGCCACCAAACAACGTTACGGCGTGAAGGAGGCGGTGGCGAGACGGGAGGCCGCCCTGCAGGACTGGTGGGCGGTAAAACAAGCGCTTTCGGCCCGGGTGCAGGACAACCTCGCTCGCGCACAGAGGGCGGAAGAATTGGTCAAACTGCTGGCGGAGGCCCTCATTCCGCAAGCGCGCCTGACCCTGGCCTCGGCGCAGGCGAGCTACGCCGTCGGCAAGGTGGATTTTTTGACCTTGCTCAACAGTCTCTTGACCTTGCAGGAAAACGAGATCGAACTGCACGGCGAGATGACCGAACACGAAAAAGCGCTGGCCCGGCTCGAGGAGATTATCGGAGAAAGTCCATGACAAAACGGCAGGACTTGGCGTTTTGCACGCACGGCAGTGCGCCCGGAGGGTGGCGCACAAGGATGTGCGCCATGATAAACGGATGGCACCCGCCGCGATCTAGAACGCTGTGGGCGGTAGGACTGATTACTTCATTGCTGCTTGTGGGGTGCGGAAACGAGACGCCCGTTCCCACCACCCCGCCGCCAGTGGACCACGCCGGCCACGGGACGGCGCCGGGCGGAAAAGAAGCTGCACCTCCTGTCGCGGTCCCGGGTGGCACCAACACGATGACCATCAGCCCGGAACGGCTACAGGAGATCGGAGTCCGGTTCGAGATTGCGGAACAGCGGCCCCTGACCCGGACGATCCGGACCGTGGGCCGGGTCGAGATCGACGAGCGCAAGCTCGCCAACGTCAACATCAAGATCGAAGGCTGGATCGACCGGCTGTACGTGAGCGCCACCGGGGATCGCGTCAAGCAGGGCCAAATATTGTTCACTTTGTACAGCCCTGATCTGGTCGCCACCCAGCAGGAATACCTGCTCGCTCTGCAAAGCGTCCGAGACCTCGGAACGAGCGAATTCCCGGAAGTGGCGCAGGGCGCCCGGTCCTTGCTGGAGGTGACGCGCCGGCGCCTGCTCCTGTGGGACATCACCGAAGACCACATCGAGGATCTCGAGCGCACCGGCGCAGTGCTCAAGACCCTGCCCATCCACGCGCCGATTTCGGGCACCGTCATCGAGCGCAAGGCCGTGGCCGGGATGTACGTCAAACCGGGCGAGCCTCTGTATACCATCGCCGACCTGACCTCGATCTGGATTCTGGGCGACATTTACGAATACGAACTGCCTTTGATCAAGGTCGGGCAGACTGCCGATGTGACGCTCTCGTACGATCCCAAAACCCATTTCGAAGCGCGCGTCGACTTCATCTATCCCACCCTTGATCCGCAGACGCGCACCGCCAAAGTCCGCTTCACGCTGGCTAATCCCGAGGAACGGCTCAAGCCGGACATGTACGCCAACGTCGAGCTGAACGTCCCGCTGGGGCTGCGGCTCGCGGTGCCGAAAGATGCGGTGCTCGAAACCGGGGAGCGGAAAATCATCTTCATCCACCATGGCGGCGGCAAGCTCGAATGGCGCAACGTGACAACGGGGGTGCGAGGCGCGGAATGGGTCGAGATCACCGAAGGCATCGAGCCGGGCGACCACGTCGTTACCTCGGCGAACTTTCTGATCGATTCGGAAAGCCAGCTGAAGGCCGCCGTAGGCGGCATGGCCGGCATGAAACATTGAGGCACATACCATAAGTCCAAGGGAAATCGAAATATGCTCACATACAACTCCGGGCTGAAACAGTACTCTCGCCGCTTGCGTAAGGGCATGACCGATGCCGAGCAAAAACTGTGGAGACATCTGCGCGGAAAGCAGATTGGGAATGCGCAGTTCTACCGGCAAAAACCCATTGGAAACTTCATCGTCGACTTTTACTCGTCCAAAGCCGGGTTGGTCATCGAAGTGGATGGTGCCCAGCATCTGGGCGTTGACTATCGAAACAAGGATGCGCACCGAGATGCCTATCTCAACGGACTCGGACTCAAGGTGTTGCGCTTTAACGATCTTCAGGTATTGCTGGAATTGGATGCCGTGCTGGAGGCGATCCATCGGGAAGTTATGGAGCGGATTCGTGGAAATCCCCCCTAGCCCCCCTTTTTCAAAGGGGGGAACAAAAGTTCGCCCCTATTGATCGAGGGGAGAAAAGCAACTCGCCCCGGTTGACCCATCAGGGAACAAAAGCTTATCTCCTGTTGATCGCGGGATGATTGTTGGTAAAGAGAACCGAACTCACCCCCCTTTGAAAAAGGGGGGCTAGGGGGGATTTCCATGGTCGAAAACATCATCGAGTTCTGCGCCAAAAACCGCTTCATCGTGTTCCTGCTGGTGTTCGGCCTGGCCTCGGCGGGTTTTTGGAGTTTAAAGAACACCCCGATCGATGCCCTGCCGGACCTGTCCGATACCCAAGTCATCGTCTATGCCAAATGGCCGGGACGTTCGCCGGACCTGGTGGAAGACCAGATTACCTATCCCATCGTAACCGCCTTGATCTCGGCGCCCAATGTCACCGTAGTGCGCGGCTTTTCGGACTTCGGCTATTCCTACGTTTACGTGCTGTTCAAGGACGGCACCGACATTTATTGGGCCCGTTCGCGCGTCCTGGAATACATGAGCCAGTTGGCCGGACGGTTGCCCGAGGGGGTGACGCCTCAGCTTGGGCCGGACGCCACGGCGGTGGGCTGGGTATTTCAGTACGCCCTCGTCGACGAGACCGGACAGCAGGACCTCGCGAGTTTACGCTCCTTCCAGGACTGGTATCTCCGGTATTGGCTGGCCAGCGTGGACGGGGTGGCGGAGGTGGCGAGCGTGGGCGGATTCGTGCGCCAATACCAGATCAACCTGGATCCGACCAAACTGCTGGGTTACCGGCTATCGGTATCGGACATTGTGGACAAGGTGCGGATGAGCAATTTGGACGTGGGCGGTCGGGTGGTGGAACTTTCCGGCGCCGAATACATGGTGCGCGGCCGCGGCTATATTAAATCCGTTGCGGATATCGAGAGTATCGCGGTGGGGGTGAATCCCGGCGGAACACCGATCTTGCTGCGGGATGTCGCGACGGTGACGCTCGGGCCGGACATGCGGCGGGGTCTGGTGGAACTCGACGGTCGGGGCGAAGTGGTGGGCGGCGTCGTGATCATGCGCTACGGCGAAGACGCCCCCAAGGTCATCGACCGCATCAAGGCGAAACTCGAGCAAATCGAGCCTTCGCTGCCACCGGGCGTCAAGATCGTGACGGTTTACGACCGCAGCGACCTGATCCGGCAGTCCATCGCCACGGTCACCGAGAATCTGATCGAGGAACTGATCGTCGTCAGCGTCCTGATCGTAGGCTTCCTGCTGCACTTCCGCTCGGCCCTGATCCCCATCATCACCCTGCCGCTCGCTGTGCTTATCGCCTTCATCCCCATTTATTTTATGGGGCTCGGCCTGAACATCATGTCCATCGGCGGCATCATCGTCGCCATCGGCGATATGGTGGACGCCGCCATCGTGATGGTCGACAACGCCCATAAGCGCCTGGAGGAATGGGACCGGGGCGGTCGACGGGGCAGCCGAGAGCGGGTGCTCATCGATTCCGCCAAGGAAGTGGGCCCCGCGATTTTCGCATCGCTCCTGGTCATTGCCGTGGCGTTCATGCCGGTGTTCACCCTGGAGGCCCAGGAAGGCCGGCTGTTCAAACCATTGGCCTGGACCAAGAACCTGTCCATCGCCATGAGCGCGGTGCTGGCGGTGACCTTGATTCCGGCCCTGCTGTCGCTCCTGATCCGGGGGCGCATCCGGCCCGAGGCGCGCCATCCGGTGAGCCGTCTTTTGCAGCGAGCCTATGCGCCGCTGCTCAGGCTCGCGCTGCGCTACCGCGTGTCCCTCATGGTCTTGTCCGTTTTGCTCGTCGTCAGCATCATTCCGGTCTATCAGCGGATGGGCTCGGAGTTCATGCCCCCCCTCTACGAGGGCACCATCCTGTACATGCCCACCACCTTGCCCGGCATTTCGGTGACGGAAGCCGGCAAGCTCCTGCAGCAAATGGACCGGAAGCTCATGGGCTTCCCCGAGGTGGCGCACGTGTTCGGCAAAGCCGGGCGCGCCGAAACCTCCACCGACCCGGCGCCGTTTTCCATGATGGAGGTGATCGTCGAACTCAAGCCCAAAGAAGAGTGGCGGCCGGGAATCACTTATGACCGTCTGGTCGATGAGATGGATCGGACCCTGCAGTTTCCGGGCGTCACCAATGCCTGGACCATGCCGATCAAGGCACGCGTCGACATGCTGACTACCGGCGTGCGCACGCCGGTCGGGATCAAGATCTTCGGCCCCGACCTGAACAGGATCGAGGCTATAGGCAAATCGATCGAAATGATCGCGAAAGAGGTGCCGGGCACCCGGAGCGTCTATGCCGAACGGGTTTCCGGCGGTTATTTCCTGGATTTCGCCATCAATCGCGAGGAGATCGCCCGCTACGGTCTTTCCGTGATGGACGTGAACCGATACATTGAATCGGCCATCGGCGGGGAGAACATCGACATCACCATCGAAGGCCGGGAGCGCTATCCCATTAACGTACGTTATCTCCGGGAGCTTCGGGACGACCCGGACAAGCTAAGGCGGGTGCTGGTCGATACGCCCAGCGGCGCACAGGTGCCGCTGGCGCAGCTGGCCTCCCTGCGCATGGTCAGCGGTCCGGCCATGATCCGGGACGAGGACGGCATGCTGTCGGGCTACGTCTACGTGGATATGGCCGAACGGGACGTGGGCGGTTATGTTGAGGAGCTCAAACGGCGCGTGGCGGAGAACATCGAGCTGCCGCCCGGCTATACCCTCACCTGGTCGGGGCAGTACGAATTCATGGCGCGCGTCAAGGAACGGCTCAAGCTTTTCATTCCCTTGACTATCGCCATCATCTTCGTGCTGTATTACTTCACCTTCCGCTCCGTCACAAAGACCCTCATGGTCATGCTGGGCGTCCCTTTGTCCTTGGTTGGCGGAATCTGGTACCTGGCCTTGCTCGGCTACAACATGAGCATCGCGGTCTGGGTGGGGCTGATCGCTCTGGCGGGCATTGCCGCCGAGACCAGCGCGGTGATGCTGGCCTATCTCGACGAGGCGGTCAAACGGCGGCAGGTTGCGGGTCGACTGAAGTCCTTCGAGGATCTCACGGAGACGGTATTTTCCGGGGCGGTGGAACGCATCCGCCCCATGGCCATGGCCGGGGGCGCCAACATCATAGGGCTCATTCCCGTCATGCTGGCCAGCGGTACCGGTGCGGATGTGATGAAGCGTCTGGCAGCCCCCATGATCGGCGGCGTCGGTTCCGCCATGCTGCTCACACTGTTCGTCATCCCGGCCGTTTACTTGATTTGGCGCTGGCACAAGGATGTCAAATACCAAGTGCCGGACCAAGGGCCATGAAGCTTTCCGGCCCGGTAAGCCGTCGAAGTCTCCTAGGTTAGGATTAGGCATCGCTTAAACGATGGACGCATGCTGCACTGAAAAAGCCGGTGCGCTTGAGCTACTCCGCGGGCGCCAAGCCAAGACCCTCCGGATCGTCTTGGCTCTGAACGCGATGATGTTCATCGTCGAACTTGTTTCCGGCCTGATCGCCGGCTCGGTCGCGCTCCTCGCCGACGCCCTCGATATGCTGGGCGATGCGTTGGTCTATGGCTTCAGTCTCTACGACGGCATTGTGAAGTATTACGAATCGACGCTTTTATCTTCCGCCGTTTCCTCTCTTCCTCCGATTGAGAAACAACGGATAAAAATTCCGGCTTGGCGGATCAGATCATGAAACCTAGCCCCTAAGAATGAATATCTCCCGTTTCATTATCTTTTGAGTGAGCTGCGGTCAAACCCCGCATGAAGGCATGAGCGGCCCGAAATGACGGCTGCCGATTCCCACATATGAACTAGGAGAGGAGATCGATATGAAGCATTCCCAAGTTCTCGGCATCGTGCTGTGCTATGTCCTAGGAGTCGTTAACGTGTTGAGCGCGGCCGAATCCAAGGCGGCCGGCGGCAAAGTTTACGCTACCGCCTGGTTCGGGGGTGAAGTTGGGGTCGTTGATTTGAACACCGGCAAAACGATTCGGACGGTCAAGGTCGGTGTCCATGACCACAATGTTTTTTTGAGCCCGGATCAAAAAACGGCCTGGGTTACCAATAATAACGACGGTACGGTTTCCATCATCGACACGGCTACGGATCAAGTGAGCCGGACATTCCGGGTCGGTAACGGCCCTCGCCACACCTTCATCAGTTCCGACGGCAAGGAAGCTTACGTCACCACCGAGTTCGATGACGCCGTCGCGGTGATCGATCCCGGAACCTATGCTCCGCTGGCCACCATCAAGGTCGGCCGCATGCCGCACTTCGCGCTCATAGCGGGCGACCGGGTGTTTGTCAGCAATTTCGGCAGCGGCGACGTGTCGGTTATCGACAGGACCAACCGGAACGTAATGGGCACCATACCGGTCGGGCTCGGCCCTTTGGGGGCCGGTTTCGCCAAGGACAGTCAGCGCGTTTATATCGCCTGTCATGCCGCCAACCATGTTGCCGTTATCGACGGCAACAGTCTCCAGGTCATTACCCGTATCCCCACGGATGCGGGGCCGGTGCAGGTGACGGTAACGCCCGATCAGAAACATGCTTACGTGGCCAACGACGGCGCCGGCACCGTGCAGAAGATCGACCTGGCCAGCAATGCGATCGTCAAGACCGTCGCGATTGCGCCGAATGCCGGCACCCATGGCATCGGCTTTGCGGCCGATGGAAAACTGCTGCTCTTGACCAATACGGGAAATAACACGATCTCCGTGATCGACGCCACGAAGGATCGCATCATCAAGACCATCAAAGTCGGCACGGCACCGGAAGGCATCGCTTTCAAGCGCCCTTGAGCAGGAGCTGAAAGAGTTCCGATAGCTGGTTCGGAGTAGTAGGCCATTGCCGAATTCGGGATTCGTGGCCTCGATCCGCCGGGATCAGCGATGTTTCATCCGGGCTGCTTGCCCATCGTGGCGCAAGTACGTTCGGGTAGACCACTCGATGCGGCTTCCGGAGCGCTTTGGGTTTAGAGCAGTTTCCATTCGTATGTAGGGATTGATTGCAAATGGCCTTAGAGCGTTTTCATCGCGCTCGTACGGCAAAACCGGCTTGGCGGACGTCGTTGGCGCCTTCGGCTCGGGTGAATGGATTCAAGCATTCGTAGATACCGTCTTAGAAATCACGATGCAAGCCCATGATTGGGATCGAACGGTCGGCCGGACTTAAGGACGCCGTAGGCCAGGACGAGGAGCTTGCGCATGGCGGCGCCGACGATGAGTTTGCCGTTCTTGCCTTGGGCCTTGAGGCGCTCGCAGAAGGCGCGGATCGGCGGATTATGGCGCCAGGCGACGATGGCCGGCAGGTAAAGGGCCTTGCGGAGCAAGGCATCGCCGGTCTTGGACAGGCGGGTATGGCCTTTCCACTTCCCGGACTGGTGCTCTTTGGGCGAGAGCCCGGCAAAGGCGGCGACGCTGCGCGCGTTTTCGAAGCGGTGAACGTCGCCCAGGGCGGCCAGCAGCACCGGGATCGTGGCGTCGCCCAAACCGGGAATGGTGTCGAGCAGGTCACGCCGTTGCCGGAGGTCCGGATCGTGGTCGATGTGCTCCCGGATGCGTTGTTGGGTCGCGGCGATCTCGGTGTCGAGGGTGGCGAGCACGGCTTCGATGGAGGGGCGTACGGTGGGGTCGGCCCCGTCCAGGCGGTTTTTTTCCATCTGCCGCATCTCGAGGAGGCTCTCGAGCCGACGCACTAAGGCTTGTAATGGGCGCACGGCCGGCGGAGGCGGCTGCCAGAGCAGCGGCCGTTGGCTGAGACAGAAGCGGGCGATGCGCTTGGCATCGCTTTTATCGGTCTTGGTGCGGCTCAGTTCGGCGTGGCCGAAGGCGTGGATTTGGGCGGGGTTGACCACGCTGACGGCGAGGCCGTGGTCGACCAGGAACAGGGCCAAGCCCTCACCATAGCGGCCGGTGGCCTCCAGGCACACGTGGGGCGTCGGGAAGGCTTGCAGCCAGGCCAGAAACGCCCTAAACCCTTCGGGCGTGTTCTGGAAGACCTTGGTTTTGTACTTGCCGTTGCGTAGCGCGGCGGCGTCGAACTTGGCTTTGGCGATGTCGATACCGATGGGGCTGAACGTCATAGGGTCTCCTTGGTCTGCGTTGACGATGGGGCAAAGTGCTGACCGATCGAAACCGCTCCTGCCGGGTTCAGCCTTATCCATCCAGGGTGTTGCCCAAGGCAGCCCTACGATACCGTTCGAACTCTATGGCGAGGAAGGGACGCTGGGGGACGATCTACGGCGCGGGCTTCAGGCCCAAGGTCGGCAACGTCTTGCCCAGCGTCTGGGTCCGATGATCAGTCGGCGATTCTGCCTCTTGTGGAATGCAGAATCGAGATATAAGGTCGGCAATCCCTTGCCGACGAAGACGCTCGGCCGGGACGTGGCGTCGGGAAAGGATTCCCGACCTACGGGGGGATGCACGGTCGTAGGTCGGCAATCCCTTGCCGACGAAGACGCTCGGCCGGAGCATGGCGTCGGGAAAGGATTCCCGACCTACGCGCGAGTGCCCGTACAGTAGATATGAAAATGCTCTAAGTACATTCATGAAACTTTTACGGCATAGGAACCGATAATCGAGAGCACCAGCTGTGGAGAGCGGTTGTGACGGTCGAAGAACTCGCGGGCGGCTTGGAGCAAGGCGGCTACCGTCTCGAAGAGTTCGCAATGGGTCACTTCGCGGCGGAAATGGCGCCACAGCATCTCGATCGGGTTGAGCCAAGGGCTATAGGTCGGCAAGTACAGCAGGACCAGTCGCCCGGCGGCTCCGCGCACGACCGCTTCGATGTCGTCGTCTTGATGCGTGTCGGCATTGTCCCACGCGACGTAAATCGTCCCCGTGGGATGCTGGTCCACTATGGCTTGCAGCAGTTCGGCCACCTCCCGACGGCGCTTGTGTCGTTTGAATAAGACCACGGTTTCACCGGTATGGTAATTCACCGCTCCCAACCCATAGCGCTTCTTAGGCTGACCTGGGGTCGGAATCATAATTTGCTGGCCTACCGGGCTCCACAACGCCGTCAAGGTAGGCAGCCAACTGAGGTTAAACTCGTCGGCGTAGTAAAACACATCGCCCGGTTTCAAGTGATCGCGGGTGTCTTCGACCGCTTTTTTTTCACCGCATAGTCTGGATCAGGGCTGCTGATCTTATGCTGCGGACGACTGAGCACAATCCCTTCGCGCTTCAAGGTTTGGCGCAGGGTTTCCAGAGCGATGCGAATCCCGGTTTGCTCGGCCAGGTAATCCACCAGCCGTTGCAGGGTCCATATGGAAAACGGCAGGTCCAAACTGCGCGGACGGCGCCGTACCGCCGCCACCAGGGCGGCCCGATACGCCGCCGTCACTTTGGCTTGCCGTCCCGCTCGCGGCGCATCTTTCAGCCCGTCCACGCCTTCGCTCTGATACCGTTTCAGCCACCGCACCACGGTATCCTCGCTCTCCCGCACGATCCCCGCGATCTCCAGCGCTTTGAGACCCCGCTCGGCCGAGAGCAAGACCATCTGGGCACGAGTTCGGAGTCGTGGGTCCTTGGTCTTTCGATACAGGGTGTCTAACTCACTCTGTTGCGCTTTGCCCAACGGGGGGATCAGGATGGCTTTCATGCCACCAGTGTACGCCCTTTCCGCAGAACTTTATGGGATGTACTTAGTGTGGGAGCGGGCTTTAGCCCGCGATAATCGCTCGATCGCGGGCTAAAGCCCGCTCCCACAAGCCGTAAACCAATCCGACAGCCGCTCTAAGTGTAAGAAATTGGACGCGAGGCCAAATAGAACCGGGATAATGTGCCGGACCAATCGGCCTGGAGCCGATTTGCACGCGAAGCGCGGCCTACAAAAAGCGTGGTGTGCTACGGCGGTGAAAAAGCGCTCCAACGCGCGTCAGGGCAGCACGATCGGCTCGTCGTCCAGCGAGAGCAGAAACGCCATCAGGTCGTCCTGGTCTCGCAGGGTATAGCCGCCTTCTTTATCCACCCAAACCTCATGGCCGCTGCCGTCCACATTGGCTTTTTGGAGGCGCGGATCGGCTCGGTTGGCCGCGACGACAGAGGCGCGCAAATCCCGGTCGAGCAACGCCCGCAAACTATTGCGAGGGTCTGGGGCCATACCGCGAAAGAGAAAGCTCATGCCGAGTTGGTCGGTCTTGGCGACGACCATGCGGTCGCCCTCGCGGCGAAATGCCTCGGGTCCCGCGGCGACGCCGCCGTCGTGCAGATAAGGCGCGCTGACCCGAATGCCGACGAGCTTGGGCACTTTATAACCGCCGGCGGGATTGCCCTGGGCATAGGCCAATCGCTGATCTTCCTCCGGAGTGATATCGGTCGGCACGGGCAGCATCTCGGGATTCGCCGGCAGGGGCACCGGCACGTCGGCGGGATAGGTCTTTGGCGGTACGAAGCTCCACCAGAATGCGGCCAGCGCCTTGGCGCGCGACGGGTGCGTGCCGAGGGTCGGCTGAGGAAGGACGCGATTGTTGGTGAAGTTTGGAGCGCTATGGCAGTTGATACAGCCAGCCTTCGAAAATAGTCGTGCGCCGCGCCGTATCGCCTCCTTATCGTCGGATGGACTGGGCGGCGGCGACAAGGTGTTCTGCCAGGCCGACATGCCGTTGAGTTGCGCCGCAACGGGCATTCCCGGCGTGTTGGGCATCAGACCGTCCAGAATGAAAATCGAGCCTTTCGGATAGCCCGGCATGGTAACGGCCTGATTCATTCCGGGCGTTCCGGGCGTCGGATCGATGCGCTTGAAGAACAGCGAGGGCTGTTCGCCTTCGGACAGCCGGAAGCCCTCGTTCGCGGAGCGCTGCAGGATGACGCCCAGATAGGTTTCCTTGTCGATGCCCAGCAAGGACTCGCTAGAATCCGCGCCGGTGGTCATGTCCGAATTGGTGCCGTGGACATTGGCGTTCAGCGTGGTCAGCCCATGGAACCAGCCGGTCGAGGCGAAACCGCTCCAACCGTAGGGCCAGGCGCCGAAGGTGTAGGATGTCGGAATCTGAGTCGGATTGTTTTGAAGATCGCCGGTGGAATCGAAGTTGCCGGGCGGCCATGCCAGCAGGGCAGCGTCCACGGCGTCCTCGACCGCCCGCGGGTCGGGCAGACGGGCGTTTCGGTCGTCGGTCTTGAGATAAATATGATCGCCGGGGGGCAGGCGCATCGGGTTGACGTCGGTCTGGCGAAAGAAGGCGGCCGAATTGGTGGCGAAAGCCAGTAACAAGCCGGGATTCACATCCGCATTCGGCGCGCCTTCGATGATGGCGCCGGTGGATGGATCGACCGTCGCGTGACACGCGGCGCAGGTCATGCCGACCCGGATCTGTCCCTGCTGCAGAAAAACCCGCATGCCGAGCGGAATGAGTCCGCCCGCCGGCACATCCAGGCCGGTATTGACCCACGTGCCCCGCCTGAAGGTCCGCCCTCCGATCGTTACGTCGCGGTCCAGCTGAACCTGGAGGTTGGTGGTCGGCTCTCCGCCCAGCGCCATCGTGGCCTTTGCCAGTTTCCACAGGTTGATTGGCCCGTCGATGACGCCGACGACATCCGTCAAGAAGACTTCGTTGCCGTAAGTCTCCTCGTAGAAGGCCCGACGCCCGAGCTCCAACAACTCACGGGTGATCTCCACGGCTCCATTCGCCGGCGCGAGGTTGCGTTTTCCGTCGGCCGTCTGCAGGAGTCTGGCCGCCTCGGCTTTGCCGACGGTTCGGCCCAATACGTCGTAGGAGCCGATTTCCTGCGGAGTCGCGCTGGCTTTCGGGGTTAGCGTTTGGCTCGTCTCCGGTGTACCGGGAATGGCCAGATCCGCGAAAAAGAAGACATAGACCAGGCCATCGCTGATGAAGAGCGCGGAAAGCAGCATAACGAGCCAAACTTCTGGTCGTAATCGCATGGAAACCATCCTTGGCTGGGTCTGCCTGATTTAGATTTTAGATTCGAGGCCGCAGCATCTACTCCGTATCGCGGAGAACGCCGTGAATTTACTTATACCATCAAAAGTCCCATCTTACGCCGCCTTCCAGGGTATGGTTGGTGGCGCCGCTGATGATCAGGCTGGTGTAGTTCACGAATGCCGAAACCGAGTTGGGCATCACAAACTGTGCGCCAAAGCCCACGTTGGCCCAATTGCGTATGGGATCGGGCGTCACGAATGACGTCGCGAACCCGCCGCGCCCGAGGGTGTTCGTGATAGCTTGACTGCTGTTGCGGTATTCGTGGACCCACTCTCCGAAAACGCGGGGCAGAACCACGCCATACGGGGTGCTCCAGACGTAGTTGAGCTCGGTTCCCACGGTGGTGGTTACCGAATCCCGATATTGCTTCCCCATGGTGATTCCGACGCCGCTGTCGCTTCGTTCGCGGAACCGGTTGATTTCGGTCGAAATCCCCGCCGCCTGGACGTACGGGATGACGTTCAAGCCGCCCCAATTGAAGTTATATCCCGCCCCCAATGCGGCGCTGTACTCGTCGCCGGTGTAGTTGGCCTCGTAGTTCACGCCGAACGACCGGCGTTCCGACCGGTTGTCGTGAAGGGCATAGCCGATGGTCAAGTCGACATAGGCGTTCTCGAAGGGGACGAAGGTCAGGAATGGCGTAAACCGGAAGCTATCGGCCCTAAAAGTGCCTAGCCCCTGAACCAAGTCCGAACTGGTGCTGACATAGTTGAACAGCAGGCCCGTCCGTAGCCAATCGGTCACCTGGTAATCGGGACCGACGGTTACCGTGCGTCGATTGATGGCATAGCCGGGCAAGGATTGGCGCGTGTTGACGTCGCCGAAGCTTCCGCCGGCGGAAAAGAACAGTCCGAGGTTGCCCAGCATCAGATACTGGTCGCCGCTCGCCCCGCCGTTCGTGCCCTGAATCTCTTCATCGGCTTTTTGTTGCGCCATACGCATTCCGCGCATCAGGTTGAGGCTGCGGGCCATTTCGGACGTCGGACGGTTGAACTGGAAATCCACGAAATTCAGCTGATTGATCTGCTGCGCGGCGGGCAGGGCGCCTTGCGCCGCGCCGAACAGACAGTGATAAATCGCCAGGGCCGAATCGTAGCTGCCGCCCAGTCCGGTGCTGCCGCAGAACAGCGAATCCACCGCGCCGTTGTAGCTCACGCTGTTCCCGGTGATCTGCGAGCGTATGGCATCAAACGAGGAAAACCGGTACAGCGCGCCATTGCTCGGGACGTTTCCCAAATTTGCCGCGAGGGCATCGTAGGTGTTGATGTAGTCGCTCATCGATTGAGCGCTGTCGAAGGAAACGATGGAGCCATCCGGACGGATGAACTGCATGGGCGACAGGCCCACTTCCGGGGCGATTCCCGCGCTCTCGGCGAACGACTGGAACGCCTCGACGTCTACCGACCACATGTGCAACTGGTTCAGGCCGGCGGGAGAGAAGACGTCCGCCGTGCCTTCCACCGGCCGCATAACGGGCACATAGCTGGCGAAATCGTAACCGAACTGTTCCTCGGGCGTTGCCGGCACGAACGAAGTCGTCTCTAAGGTCTCCGCTTGCGAGACATTGCCGGCGACCAAGGTGAGCGCGGAGCACATCAGCGCGATCCGACCGCCGGGAAATCTCGATATGGACAGAATCCGGCCGCTATAGCCGGGGCGGCAAAAGTCATTAAGAACCCGTAACGGCGGACGGATTGGGACGTTGGCAATGCTCACGAGCTTGTGCTCCTCTTATTGGTTTAATTGTTCGATAAGCCCTCCATGAACGGATGAGATTCCTATGCGCCCGTGGCCGGTGTTGAGCGAACCATGAGCCCCCCATTTGGATCTTAGTCAGCCGCAAATTTAAGCACAAAACTTCGTTTCGGGTCTGCCGACGATTTCGGCCGATCTCGGGGAGTTTTCGTGAAGTGTCCGGGTCGATATCGGGAAGGGGCGATTCTTTAGGTTGTTGTCCATGGACGATGATGTGACGGATGATTTTGCGACCCGTCAGGGGTTCTATCCGAATCTGGACACGTGGTTATTCGAACCGATCGATCGGTTCCGCCGCGATCTCGGCCTGTGGTTCGATCTGACCGGCTTCGGGCGGGAGGAGACGCCGTTCCGGACAGTGATGTCCGCGCCCGGTCTCACGCTCAGACGCTATGGTCCCGAACTCGAGCCCGAGGCCGGGCCGGTCCTGCTGATCGTTCCGGCACCGATCAAGCGCGCCTACATTTGGGACCTGGTGCCCTGGGCCAGCGTGGTCCGGCGCGGACTGGAGAGCGGCCTGTCGGTTTATCTGGTGTGCTGGGAGCGTCCCGGCCGTATCGGCCAATCCTTCGGTCTGGCCGACTATGCCGACCGTCTGATTCTCGACAGTGTCAGGGCCATCGGAAAAGAACGAGGAAACGGGCCGGTTTTCCTGGCCGGGCATTCGTTGGGGGGAACCTTGGCCACTTTTTTTGCGGCCTTGCATCCGGAGTGCGTCAAAGGATTGATTCTTTTGGGTGCTCCGCTGCATTTCGGGCGGGATGTGGGACTGATCGACCGCTGGATCGCCACGGCTCCGCCGGCGCAATACTTGACCGCGGTCGTAGCCCCTGTGGCCGGTTCGCTGCTTAGCGGGTGCTCGTTCCTCGCGGATCCTTTGACCTTCGGTTGGCGCCGCTTATTGAACGGGTTTCGAAGCCTCGGCGACCCGCAGGCTCAGCGAACCTATCTGGCCGTGGAGCGTTGGGCATGCGACGAAATGTCCATGGCACCGGCGCTTTTCGAGGAAATCGTCGAGTGGCTGTATCGCGAGGATCGCTTCATGCGGGGGAAGCTTTCGATCAACGGCCATAAAGTCGCCCCGCGGCTCGTCGAGGCTCCGGTTCTCAGCGCCGTGGACCCGAACTGCCGTATTGTCCCGCCTCAAGCGGTGTTGCCTTTCCATCGCGCGGTGCGGAGCCGGGATACCACGGTGCTTTGGTATGGCGGGGATGTCGGCGTCTCGCTCCAGCACGTCGGCATGCTGGTAGGGCAGGAGGCCCACCGCAGCCTGTGGCCGAAAGTCATGAGTTGGGTTCATGCCCGCGCGCGCTGATCCCGCTCGGAAGCGAAGCGAACCGAATGTCGTTGCCTGGTTATCCCTTTACGAACAATTACCTACGGAGTCGGGCGTATATCGGAAAGCGTCAGAGTCGGGTTTAATAAACTTCACTTCCATGCAGACGGTGCATGTGAGCCCGAAACAAGAAGGTTTCGGTTGGGACAGTGGGATGCTGCGAAGGGACAGCGGAACTCGCCGGGAAAAGCATCCCAATAGTCGACGGACAAGGCTATAACTGGATCGCCAAGGCACGGCTTCTGCGTTCACGGGACCGTGATCGCAACGGACAAGGATGTCCGGATCCAGTTTCCTCTTCTCATGTCGGTTTCCGCCAAGACCGCGGATTGCAGGAATCAGGGCGAAAATCCGGGGAACACCCTACCGCGAGCCTTTGCCCGAGCTTTGATTCGATACTGCGCCGATGGTTCAGCCTCTCAACCGCATTCATCCGGTTTCGGGGCGATTCCCCTGGATATCAGCAACTCCCGAACGGCGAGCGTGACGGGATAGACTTCCTGGTTTCGATCTCTCCCCAGTTCGTCATAAGCCCGCTGTTCCGCTTCCACCGCCATGCGGTCCTCGGCGAACACCGCTTCCGCAAAATGGCGGAGGAGCGGCCATAGCACATGAATCAAGCCGGGAATCCGGGGTTTTCGGATCATCAGAATGCCGAAGCTTTGATTGGTTTTTTGGTCCGGGTCTTTCGGCACGTAGACGCACCACAAACCGACGCTCGGAAATTCGGAGTCGCGTCCCGCGATCGTTAGGGTTTGGTAGGGATACTCGGTCCGGATGGTCATGACGTCGTATTCCTTTTCCGCGTGGTCGCCGCCGAACGAGAGAAGATCGGACCCTGAATGCCGGCGCCCGCCCAGATGATGGAAGTGATACCTCGCTTCGACCCATCCGTCGCCCCTGGCTGTGCCGAGCAGCTCCGGTCTGATCTTGCCCATCAACCGCCGATGCAGGAATTGATGATTCATATCCATCAGGTTCTCGTGCATGAACGAATAATGACAATCGACCTGCCGGGAAAAGCACATGGGCTTGTAATCGGGGGAATCGCGAAGCGCAATCTCGGGCAGCGGAACCTGGTCCGCCAAATCCGGATGGCCCGGAAACACGAAGATCGCTCCATAGGCCTCTCGGCAGGGATAGGAGCGAACGCCGGGCGGCGGTACGGTATCGGGTCCGGCGTAAGGAATCGCCGAGATCCGCCCGTGTTGGTCATATCGCCAGGCGTGGTATCCGCATTGAAGATGGTCGCCGCAGACAACCCCCAGGCTAAGCGGAAACTGGCGATGGGCGCAGCGGTCTTCCAAGGCGAATATCTTGCCCGATTGGGTCCGGGCGATGGCGATAGGCCGGCCGGCGAATACGGCTCCGAGAACCTTGGCTTTTCCGACTTGATGCGCCCAGGCGAGCGGATACCAATAGTCGGGATTGATTCTCACCTTGCGCAGATCCGGTATGGTTTGGGAATTTCTGAGCTGGCTCATCGTGCACCGTGATTCCTTTCAGGATGAACTGGAGCGATCGCTGGCTGTAAAAAGCCACAACTTTAGGACTGTTTTACGGCCGCTTCGTTCGGGCATTCGGCGGGGCCACTTTCCATGACGGCACGAAACGTTCGAGACGAGCGTAACAGAGTCGGGACATGCCGGCGCCGAGATGTCGACGGTCGCTACCGGCACGATTTTCCGAGGTTTCTCGAATCACGGCAACGGGAACGTACCCGCGGCCTGGTTTTTCTAAGGATTACCGGGCAGTTTGCCCGATGAGGGACGGAGCCGTGGCGATAGACACCTTGCAGCAATTGATCCGGGCGCTCGAAGGGCAGGGCGGCAAGCCGGCGATTGTGGCGTTTCTGAAAAAACGCACCGAAACCTGGTCTTACGGGAAGCTCGCCCGCTCCGTGCAGCGCTTGGGGGCCGGGCTAGTCGAATCGGGGTTGCGGCCGGGCGATGCCGTGGGCCTTTTTGCGCCCAATAGTCCGGAATGGGTGGTGGCCTGTCTCGGCTCGATCGCGGCGGGGATCGTGCCGGTTCTGATCGATGCCCAGATGGGCGACGAGGACCTCCGGCACGTGCTGGCCGACAGCGGGGTCGGCTGGTTGTTCACCACGCGCCGTCAGCTCCAGCGCCTCGATCGCTTAGGTCTCAAACGCGATCTCCGTCCGATCCTGCTGGATGCGGAACGGGGTGACGAGTTCGATTGGCGGCGCCATTGCTCCGATGCGGAAAAGCCGGGTACTCCGGCCGCACCGGAGGACATCGCCGTGCTTTTCTACACCTCCGGGACGACCGGTCCACCGAAAGGGGTGCCGCTCAGCCATCGGAACCTCGCAAGCAATCTCCAGGCCATACTCGATCTTCACGTGGTCGGAGAACAGGAACGCTTTCTGCTGCCGCTGCCTCTGCATCACGTCTATCCCTTCACCATAGGCTTGCTGACGCCGCTTGCCGCAGGAGTTCCCTTCATCTTTCCGCTGTCGCTGACCGGGCCCGAACTGTTGCGGGCGCTCAGGGAAGGGAAGGCCACATTCCTGGTCGGGGTTCCGCGCATGTACGAGGCGCTGTTCGGGGCGATCGAAACCCAAGTCCGGCAGCACGGAATTTTGGCGGACAAGCTGTTTCATCTCGGCCTGGATCTCGCGAGCGCGCTGCGCCGGCATTCGGACCTTACCATCGGCCGCGGGTTATTCCTTTCGCTGCACCGTCAGTTCGCCCCGGATCTGCGCATGATGCTGTGCGGCGGCGCGATGCTCGCGCCGGACCTGGCGTTCAAGCTGGTCGGCCTGGGTTTTGACATGGCAACGGGTTACGGCCTGACCGAAACCTCGCCGGTGCTGACGTTCAACGTGCCCGGCCGGAGCCGTCTCGATACCGCCGGGACGCCGCTGCCCGGCGTCGAAATCCGCATCGCGGAACCCGAGCCTCCGGCCGAACACGGCGAGGTGCTGGCCAGAGGCACCAACGTCTTCTCGGGCTACCGAAATCTGCCCGACAAGACACGGGAGGCGTTCACCCCCGACGGTTTTTTCCGTACCGGCGATCTCGGCTATTTGGACGGCGGATACCTGCGCCTCGTCGGGCGCGCCTCGGAAATGATCGTGCTGCCCGGCGGCGAAAACATCCGCCCCGAGTACGTCGAGGAGATTCTGGGCCAGGGCCCGCGCATCAAGGAAGTCGCCGTGCTGGAGAAAAAGGGCCGGCTGGTGGCCCTGATCGTGCCGGCACCGGCCGCGACCCGCGAGGGCGGGGACCTCGAAGCGCTGATCCGCAAGGACGTCGAGGCGCAGTCCGGTCGATTGCCCTCGCACAATCGAATCGGCGATTACGTCATCACGCCGGACCCGCTGCCCCGGACGCACCTCGGCAAGCTTAGGCGGCATGAGCTCGACGAAATTTACGAGAAGGCCAAACAGAAGGGAAAGGCGGCGGCCGGGGAAACGGGTCCCTTGCCCTTCGAACGGATGGCGCCCGAAGACCAGCAATTGCTGGAGGCACCGAACGCCCGCCAAATCTGGCAATGGCTGGCCGAGCGCTTTCCCGACGTGCGGCTGATGCCGGATACGAATCTCCAGCTCGATCTGGGCGTGGATTCGCTCGAATGGCTGACGCTGACCCTCGAAATGGGCGCGGCCACCGGGGTCGATCTCGACGAGGAAACCATCAGCCGCGTGCAAACCGTCCGCGATCTGTTGCGGGAAGGCGCCGAAGCGGGCGGCGGCCTGGCGGGCGAAGTCAAGGACCCGTTGGCCCGGCTGTCTCAGCCGGAAGCCTTGGTGGGCGCGGACCAACGCGCCTGGGTCGAGCCGCCGGGAACCTGGTCGAGCGCTCTGGGCGTTCTTTTGTTCGGCTTCGACCGCTGGCTGATGGAACGGGCGTTCGACGTCAAGGCCAAAGGACAGGAGCACCTGCCGAAGAATGGGCCGTTCATTCTGGCGCCGAACCATGTCAGCTATCTCGACCCCATGGCCATTGCCGCGGTCCTGCCGCGGGACCAGCTCCCGAGAACCTGTTGGGCGGGTTATACCGGGGTCATGTTTCGGAACGCGTTGATGCGGCAGGCCAGCCGTTCGACCGGCACGCTGCCTGTCGATCCCCGGCGGGGTCCTTTAGCCAGTCTCGCCCTGGCCGTATTGGCGCTCAAGCGGGGCAACAATCTGGTGTGGTTCGCCGAGAGCGGCCGTTCCGAAAGCGGAAAGCTCCGGCCGTTCGAGACCGGGATCGGTCTGCTGCTCCGGGCGGCGCGCGTGCCGGCCGTCCCGGTCTGGATCGGCGGAAGTTACATGGCGCTGCCGGTGGGGAGCTGGGTGCCACGTTTCCGGCCGATCGAGGTGCGCTTCGGTCCGCCGGCGACGGCGGACGAACTGGAGCGGGAGGGCCGGGGCGAGCGTCCGGAGCAGCGCATCGCCGCAGCGCTGCATGACCGCGTCGCGCGGCTGGATTCGGACGCAAGCGCCGGTTGAACGGGACGATGTGTCGTGGCTCGGGATAGGGGGTCGCGAATGATGCGCTTCACTTCGTTCAGCACATCCTATGAGCTAGGCACTGATGGAAGCGCCGGTTGAATGGGCCGGGATGTTGCGGCTCGGGATAGGAGATCGTAGTTCGGCAATCCCTTGCCGACGAAGCCGATTATCCACCGGCTGACGTCGACAAAGGATTCCCGACCTACTCGGCTCGGCATAGGGCAGTGGAGAAAGGCTTATGGCCAAGGTCATGAACGTGGAGAAGCAGATCTGGGATGTCGAGGGATTCGCGGTGCGTATTCTCCACCTGGACGGGCGGGACGTGCGCGGCGACCGCATGGGCCTGCCGCCGTATCCCTTCGAATCGCCGGCGAAGAACGACCTGAGCGTGGAGAAATGGAAGGCGACGCGTTTCCGCCAGACCTATCCGGGCTTTCAGGTGGAAGTTGTCGATTCGGACGGCGCGGCGGTACACGGCAATACCCGGCTCGGAACCGTCCGCGATACGTATTTGGACGAGGAATGGCCGGCCGTCTCGCCATCGGAAGAACAGGCTCACGCCGATTAGGAGGCAATCATGTTTCTGGAAACGATCAAGTCGGAAGGGCTTTCCCATTTGTCCTATATGCTGGGCGACGAGAGCGCCGGCGTTTGCGCCGTCGTCGACCCGCGTCGGGACATTCAAATCTATTTGGAAATCGCCAAGGACCGCGACGTTCGTATCAGCCATATCCTGGAAACCCATGTCCACGAAGATTTCGTATCGGGCAGCCGGGAGCTCGCGGCGCAGACCGGCGCGACGATTTACGCAGGCGAATCGAACGAACGCACCTTTGACCACGAAGCCGTCAAGGACGGCGACACGATACGGATAGGAAATCTCTCATTGCAGGCGCTTCACACGCCGGGGCATACGCCCGAACATGTGTGTTACCGAGTAAGCGGCGGCAAGGGCGCCGAGGCGCCCTGGGGAGTCTTTACCGGCGATACGCTGTTCTGCGGGGATATCGGCCGTACCGATCTGCTCGGGAAGGAAGAGGCCGACGGAATGACCCGCCGACTCTATCACTCGCTCTTCGATAAGCTCCTCCCGCTGGGCGACGAGTTGACGATCTACCCGGCACACGGCAAAGGATCGCCGTGCGGCGGCAATATCGGCGACCGGCTGATCAGCACGCTGGGTTACGAGCGGCGGCATAATCCCAAGCTTCTAGCCGATAACGAGGACGAGTTCGTGAAGAACCAGCTCGGCTCGCTGCAACCTGCGCCGTTCTATTACGCTCATCTCAAGGACGTGAATACCCACGGGCCTCGGGTGCTGGCCTGCGTGCCGCCGATTCCGATGCTCGAGCCGCACGTGTTCCAAATCGAGATGGGCAAGCCCGACACGGTGGTCCTCGATACCCGCGAAATCGAAGCCTTCGGCGGGGGGCATATCCAGGGTGCATTGAACATCGCCTTGCGCGAGGAGTTTCCGACGTGGGCCGGCTGGACGCTTAGGCCTAACCAGCGGATTTTGTTGGTTCTGGCGGAAGAGGACGATCTCGAAACGGTTCAGCGTCACCTGCTGCGCATCGGATTCGAGAAAATCGATGGCTATCTGGGCAAAGGCATGCGCGGCTGGTTCGAAGCGGGCTTGCCTTTCGATCATATGCCGGAAATGAGCGTACACCAGTTGAAAGGACGGATAGACAGCGGCAGGAGCGATATCCAGGTCCTGGATGTGCGAAGCCCTGCCGAGTGGAACCAGGGCCATATTCCTGGCGCTCTGCATCTCTATGCGCCTTTTTTGCCGGACCATCTCCACTCCTTCGATCGCACCAAACCGATCGTCACTTATTGCGGGAGCGGTTATCGGTCGAGCATCGCGGCGAGTCTGCTGAAACGCGGCGGATTCAAGGAGGTATACAACATTCCGGGAAGCATGAAGGCGTGGAAGGCGGCGGGTTATCGGCTGGAATGAGTATTCTTTTCGGAAACCGGCTAGGCGGCAACAGTTCCGGCGATAACCCGCGGCGGCAAAGGTCGTTGCATTGCTTATCTTTAGGACAGGAACAAATCCGTTATCTCGAGCTAGAGCGTTTTTCACCGCGGTTTAGGGGTGACGATTGAGAAAATTCGTAGGTCGGCAATCCTTTGCCGACACACGGGATCGGTGAGGGGCGTTCTCGGAAGGGTCGCGACAAAAAGCGACCGTTTGCGATTGGGAAAGGATTGCCGACCTACTGCACCTTGAAGGTTCTAATTCAAACCGCCATGCGATTCGATAACATCCGATTCTTGCGCTATGGATTTCCACATACTCACTCGTCGGGACGGGATAATCATCCCGTCCGCAACGTTTGTGAAGGTATATACCCGTATGCGTCAACGCCAATCGAATGGTGCTGGAGCAGTTTGGTTTTCACTTCGCCATAAGCCGAAAAGCGAACGGCGGAGATGATGCCGTCCCATTTAACGCTTCCGGGGTATGCTGGAGAATGAATTGATCCATTGCCATCAGGGCTTGCTGCCTGGCGGCAAGCCCTAAGCCATGGCAGGTGCCGCGGTAGATTTTGGCTGAGAGACTTCCTTGAGCACTTCCGCCGTCTGCTGGGTCGGGGCACGCCGGGCTATATCCGCCTGGGAAACCATTCCGCAGCAGCGCCCGCTTCGATCGGCTACCGGCACACGCCGGATTCGATGTTCTTCCATCACTTTGCAGCAGTCTTCCAGCGAAGTTTCGGGTGTAACCGTGACGCACGGGGTGGACATGCATTCCCGTGCGGTCATGTCCATTGGATTCTTGCCCTGAGCCAAGCTGCGGCAGACGATATCGCGATCGGTGACGACGCCGACCAGCCGCATCGATTCCTCGTTCTCGACGACCGGTATCTCGCCGCAGTCGTGCCGTACCATCAGTCGTGCGATAGCTTCCAAATGGGTGTCCGGGGTACAGCAGACCGGGTTGGGGGTCATGATTTCTCTTACTTCCATGGGGTTTCCCTCCGTTCTCGGATTTTCATCATGCTGACGATCAAGAACCGCCTGCTTGCGGTCCGTAACAGTGGGACAGGGCGAGCCGACGAAGGTTCGGCACGCGTCGGCAGTTTGGGAGCGATCAGCCCCTCACGAGTGAAAGGGTTTTGAGGCGCGTCTCCGGCGCCCGACGGCCTCTTCCAATTGCTCGGGCGAGGACGGTTCGGCGCCGTTCGAGCATTCGGCATTCATCGGTGGGTTGAACGGAGCAGACCTGGAGCGGGAAGCGGAGCCGAAATGATAATGACGAGGGGGCGTGATCAGCGGATTTCTACCCTGCAATCTTTCGACGAGACCTAGGAGACGGTTAAGTCTGGCGCGGTTTCCCTGAGGATCGAGATAGATCATGTCGGCTGCATCCAATAAGCGTTGAATCAATTCCGGATGGTGGCACAGGCGATATTTTCTAGTCGCCATCGTTTCCCTCTGATTTCAAGATCTCATGTAAAAAACTGGCACCTAGTCTCTAGGTGCCGTCGATATTCGGAATTTCGGCTAGAAGGAGACCCACTCTGGTCGGAGGGGCTAGGAAAAGTTAAGGAAGCTCTGAACAAGTGGATTCCGTTCATGCCCTTCGACTTGGCTCAGGACAGGCCTGTCGAAGGACTTAATCAGAGCTTCCTTAACCTCTGCGGGGCTCCGACTTTCCGCCGAAGAACACTTGTGTGAGGAAGGTTCCCACGCCGGCATATTCGGGATAGCGACCGCGCCATGGGGGCTGCACCGGATGGTCAACCGTCACTGCCGATCTAGGCGTGAACCAACAGTAACACTTTCAATTTGAAATGAATTTGACATCAGTCACGAAATCTCCGTTTGACCGCCGCCATTAGAGGAGATCTACGTAAGAGCTCGCACGTATTTTTTTCGGCCGAAGCTCGGCGCTTAAATAAATCGCACTCGAAAGGGCGGTAGGGAAGCGGCATTCGAGCACAGAAATAGGGATGTCGCGTCGCCCCCCAGGAAGGGATAGGCCGACATCCCGCTAATTCATGTTACCACTGGCAACAGACCCGGCTAGCGGAAAAGCGAAGGGTTAAGGTTTTTATATTTCGATGGCAAAAAAGGCCGGCGGCGCGATGGCGCAGATCGGCCTTTTTTATGCGTTGATCTTTGTCGGCCGGGATAACGGCCGGCTTCCAGGCCGAAGCGGTTTTTAGTACCGGCGTCCACCCCCGAAACCACCGCGACCACCGCCAAAGCCGCCGCCGGATCTTTCCTCTCGCGGACGCGCTTCGTTGACGGTCAGACTGCGCCCGTCGACATCTTTGCCGTTCAGGGCGGAAATGGCGGCCTGAGCCTCTTGGTCGTTGCTCATTTCAACGAATCCGAAGCCTTTGGAGCGGCCGGTGTCGCGGTCCATGATGACATTCGCGGAGTCCACCGCGCCGTGCGTGGCGAACATCTCTTCGAGATCGCGGCTGCTCACGGTGTAGCTCAGATTGCCGACGTACAATTTCTTGCTCATAAAAAACTCCTAAAAGGAAAAATAAAAAATCAAAAGGATGGCTGCCGATACGGTCGATCAGCCGTTAAACGACGCCTTTTGCCGCCGCTTCGCCCACGGGGACGCTCTTCGCTGATACGAAGACAGTTGCCGCGCTGGGCGTACCTTTTCAGGACACTGATCGCGGCGCGGGCCTCGCGGCCCTTGATTTCAACGAGGCCGAAACCGGGGCAGCGGCCGCCGGAAGTGAGCCTTGCCAGTTCCATAGCCCGCACTCGGCGGTGCTGGCCGAACAAACCGGTGAATTCGTTTTCGGTGAAGTCGGACGGCGAATCGCCGGCATAGATTCCCTGCATTAATCGGTCTCCTCTCGGTAGCGCTCAGCGAGGTATCAAAGTGCGCGGCGAGGCGGGTTTGCAGTGCGATGGCGCGTATTCGCGCGGGCATTTGGACGCGGCATGGGCTTCGGCGGCGTGCGCGGAACCGCCGGCTCTGTCGTCATGGTCGACAGGATTTCTTCCGGCACCGGGTGGGCGGGCAATCGCCGACCGAGCAGGCGCTCGATGTCCCGCAACTGCGGAGCCTCATCCCTGCATACGAGCGAAACCGCGGCGCCGTCCGCGCCCGCACGGCCGGTGCGGCCAATGCGGTGCACGTAATCCTCGGGAACGTGCGGGAGTTCGTAGTTGACCACATGGGGAAGCTGCTGAATGTCCAGGCCGCGGGCGGCGATGTCGGTGGCCACCAGAATCTGCACGCGGTCCGCCTTGAAATCGGCCAGAGCCTGGGTCCTCGCGGACTGGCTCTTGTTGCCGTGAATCACCGCGACGCGAAAGCCATCCCGGTCGAGCTGCTCCGCCAACTTGTTGGCGCCGTGCTTGGTTCGAGTGAAGACCAGGGTCTGACCCCAGCGCCCGCTGGTGAGAAGATGAGCGAGCAATACCTGCTTTCCCGTCTTCGGCACGTGATAGATCGACTGACTGACCATCTCGGCCGGCGCATTGCGCGGTGCCACCTCGATGCTCAGAGGCTGATGCAGGAGCCTCGCCGCAAGCGTGCGGATGTCATCGGAGAAAGTTGCGGAAAACAAGAGGTTCTGGCGGACTTTCGGCAGTAATCCCAGGATACGCCTGATGTCATGGATGAACCCCATGTCGAGCATGCGGTCGGCCTCGTCCAGCACGAGATACTCGATTCCGGCGAGGTTTGCGTGTTGCTGAGCTATGAGGTCCAGCAGACGTCCGGGGGTAGCGATCAGAAGATCGGCGCCCCGGCGCAGAGCGGCCACCTGCGGCTGAAACCCTACGCCGCCGAAAATTACCGCCGTCCGGATCCCGGTGTATCGGCCATAGATGCGCACGCTTTCGCTGACCTGCGCGGCCAATTCGCGGGTAGGCACCAGAACCAGCGCTCTAGGGGAGCGGTCCGGCCGATGATGGGTTCCGCTGCTTTCGGTCAAACGCTGCAGCAAAGGCAGGGTGAAGGCGGCAGTCTTGCCGGTTCCGGTTTGGGCCGCGGCGAGCAAGTCCCGGCCGTCGAGTACGGCGGGAATCGCCTGGGCTTGAATAGGCGTGGGGGCCGCATAGCCTTGTTCGGCCACGGCGCGCAAAAGGGCCTTGGAAAGCCCCAGAGAAGTAAAAGCCATTATCTTTTTTTCCTGGCTCTGGCCTGCCGCGTGAAACGCACGGCACCGGTTGAGCGTGAGCGATTGGGTTGAGGTGACCACAGGGTCGTCCGAAACGGACGCACCGCGTGCGGTTTGCAGGAGGAGGCGGGATTAACAGGTGCCTCGCGGCATGGACTGAGTGGGAAATTCCGTATCCTCGTGGCGAAGACCGGTCTTCAGCCGCGACAAACTAGCGTCAGGATACGCGCATTCTTCGGAATAACCTAATTAAATTTATTTCGCCCGTCTTCTGGACATTTCTCCGCCGAAAGCGCACTGTTCCAAGACCAAGGACAATTCGTACAGGAATGCTAGGGATCATTCGGAATGCCTTGGGCAAGCCTCCTCGGGCAGGCTGATGGCGAACCAAACTTCAGAGGTCGAGATGCTATCCACGAGTTCAACACCCTGCGATTCTTCTCTCACGGCCAGCAACTTCCAACAAACCTGCGGGTTTTGCGGCTGCGTGTTCCGTGTGGAAATCACGTGGCGAATATCCTATTCATATTCCTCCAAGGCCCTTCAGGACACACAAACTTATTCCTGCCCGGAGTGCCGGAGGGATTCCCAAATCAAAACGTCTACGGAGCCGCGTGTGAGCTTGATTTCAAGACGCACCGATGGCCGCAAGGGTCCCTGTCCGCTTAAATAAGGAGCTCAGCGCAAGACCGATGTATCTTTCGGCGGGTATCGGCGCCGGTTCCAGAGTGAAAACCCCATGAAGTTCTACGACTTGAGCCGACGCATGTGCGAGTGGGAGCGTCTCGACGAATGGCGCGGAAAGATACGAGCCATCCTCGCGAAAAGCGAGACAGGGATGATTTCGCCGTTTCACTTGCTGTCCCTGCCCGGCATGAGCGCGGGCGAGCAGCGCGCGTGTGCCGATCTCTGGATGAAGACGCGCATCGAGGCGTCCGCTGCGGAGCGGGCCGCTCTGGCGTTTACGTTCCGCTCGGCGGCGAGGCCGAAAATACGTTTGGGGTACCTGTCCTGCGATTTTCACGAGCATGCCACGTCGCTGCTGCTGGTGGAGTTGCTCGAATCCCACGACCGGGAGCGCTTCGAGGTATTCGCCTATTCATACGGCCCGGACGACGGCAAGGGCATGCGGGAGCGCCTCAAGAAAAGCTTCGACCGATTCGTCGACATCCAGACTTTGTCCACGTCCGAGGCCGCCCAGGCGATTCATCAGGACGAAGTGGACATTCTCATCGATCTCAAGGGCTATACCCAGGCTACCCGCACCGCCATTCTTACCTTCCGCCCGGCGCCCATCCAGGTGAATTACCTGGGGTATCCCGGAACCTTGGGCGGCGAATTCTGCGACTACATCATCACCGATCCGTTTCTGACGCCGCCCGGCAGCGCGGACGACTACAGCGAAGCCTTCGCGTACCTGCCCAACACCTATCAGCCTCACGGCCGCCAAAGCCCGATAGGGGTTCGGCCCACGCGCGCCGAGGCCGGATTGGCAGAACAGGGATTCGTGTTTTGCTGTTTCAACCAGGCTTACAAAATAACGCCGGACGTTTTCGACATCTGGTGCAGGCTGCTTGCCGACGTGCCCGGAAGCGTGCTCTGGCTGCTTAAGAGCACACTGGCGGAAGGCAATCTCAGAAATGAAGCCTATCAACGCGGGATCTCGCCGGATAGGCTCGTTTTTGCGGATGACAAGCCGCAGGTCGAACACCTGGGCCGCCTGGGGCTCGCTGACCTGGTGCTGGACACGCTGCCCTACAATGCGCACACGACGGCCAGCGACGCACTGTGGGCCGGCGTCCCCCTGGTGACCTGCGCGGGCGAAACCTTTCCTTCGCGGGTGGCGGGGAGTCTCTTGCACGCGATCGGTTTGCCCGAGCTGATCGCCGACGATCTCGAAAGTTACTACGACCTGGCGTTCGACCTGGCCACCCGCCCGGAGCATCTATCCCGAATCAAACACAAACTTGCCGCGAATCGGCTTAGCGCGCCGCTGTTCGATATCCGGGCTTATACGCGCCATCTGGAAGGCTTGTTCGAAGCGATGTGGCAGCGGTATCGCGATGGCGAGACGCCGGCGCTCATAGGGGAGACAACCGATTGGCATGGCTGGTCATTCCGGCCTCACGGAGAGACGACGCCGTCGGAATGCGAAAGGGCGTGAAGCTCACGCAATATTCCACTTAAATTTCTCAAGAAGTATGTTCATGAAAAAGCAAGAGAAAACCTATCTTCAGTCTTCCAAGTACCGATGTCCTTTGTGCAAGCAAATGGTTTTGTCATCCGACTACCTATTCTTGCGTCGGCGGTCCGCAAGCGGTGCCTGGACCATCGTCGAGTGTTGCCGGAAGTGCAAGGATTCCGGTTGTTAGGAGGTTTCGGCATCTGAAACGGGGCGGCGTGAAACGGATCAGGCTTTTATCGTTTGCCTTGCGGTCCTTTCGTGTCGGTAGGCGTCGGTCTTTCGCTTAAGGAAAACTAAAGCAAATAACCAAAGCCCGATGCCTCCGCCGTCCCTCTTCAATGCTTTCCGCCGGGTACGCGATAACGTCGATTTTCCGGCTTTCGGATTCTTTTCTGAAGCGACAAAATAAGCTCGGAGACAGTCGCAGACTGTCCGAGGGGGCTGATTCACGAGGCTTTCCGATTTTCGCTTCATGCGGCGGTACATGGGACACGTCGATTTGACACCCTTTTGGATATCCCGCTCTATGTCCTGCTCGGATCGGCAATGATGCGCAAAGACTTTGTCGGCTGAATCGGCGGATTGCACGTAACCGGTGGGTTGTAGACTGGCTGGAGTCGGCCAATCTGAGCCCAGGACATGAAACGTCGCACTCCCGTAGAATCTACCGCGGACCCCATTGGCATCGAATGGAAACTTGTCTTGCAATCGCGGCGCACGCACGATATTCGCGGCGCCCTGTTTGGGGCTATTATTTTGGTTAATCCGGGGCAGGGTTTCCTTAGCGCGGCGACAAGCCGCGTGAGCCAAGGTCGGGCCTGTACCGGCCTTGGCGGCGGCCCGTAAATACCAGGAGGGTATTTACGGGCCTGATTGATAAATTCTTGGCGGGCGGGAGGACCTTTAGCTTATATGAGCCAACGCAGCGGCGCACTGTTCAGGATCACCGTTTGGAGCACGGCCGGGGCATTGCTGGCGCTCACTGCCATTTACATCTTCCAGGAAATCAAGACATCGGATTTCCAATCACGCTATCTCTCTTCGATCGACGAGCATCTGCGCTTCCAGGTGGAGCCGGGAGGTAGCGCCGCCATCCGCTATCCGAGCGCCGGGCCCTACGATGAACGGCTCGGGTACACGGCCCTTCCGAGCTTTCAGCAGCGTCTCCGGAACCTCGGCTTCTCCATAACCGCGCAGGCACGGTTTTCGCCGGAATTGCTGCGTGTGGTCGACAAGGGCTTTTATGCCACCTATTTCGAGAAGATCCAGGCCGGTCTCACGATCTTCGATCGCGATAGCGAAGTCCTGTTCAGTAAAACCTACCCCACCCGAATTTATCCCGATTTCGACGCCATACCGCCATTGGTGATCAAAACCTTACTCTTCATCGAGAACCGGGAATTGCTCGATGACCGTTATCCGCACCTCAATCCTGCGATCGAGTGGGACCGCTTCGCGCGTGCGACCATGGAGCTGATCGCACGCAAGCTCGGAGCCGACATCAACGTGGCCGGCGGCAGCACACTCGCCACCCAGATGGAGAAATACCGCCATTCCCCCGGCGGCCGTACGGACAACCCCATGGAAAAGCTGCGGCAGATGAGCAGCGCCTCGCTGCGCGCTTACCTCTTAGGCCCCGACACCCGGAAGGCACGGCGCGGCATCGTTCAGGCCTACCTGAATTCCATGCCGCTCGCCGCCGTACCGGATTCCGGCGAAGTGCACGGACTCGGCGATGGTTTGCAGGCATGGTTCGGATCGGATTTTGCTGCGGTGAACCAGTTACTCGGCGCCGCGAACCTGTCCACCGGCGAGGGGATCACCGCGGAACAGGCGCTGGCCTATCGCCAGGTGTTGTGCCTCCTGCTGGCGCAACGTCGCCCCGCGTATTATCTCCTGGCAGGGCGTGCCGACCTGGAGAACCTGGCCGACAGCCATCTGCGCGTGCTGGCCGCGCAGGGGGTCATCCCGGCGGCGCTGCGCGATGCCGCGCTGAGCGTGTCAGGCGCTACGAGCGTCCAGGCCAATCTGACGCCCGCGGCACCCCTCATCGATCGGAAGACCGAAAGCGTATTGCGCGCCCGGCTTGCCACCGCCTTGGGTGTGAGCCGGATCTACGACCTTGACCGGCTCGATCTGACCGCCCGCTCGACCATCGATTACGACATTCAGCAGGCGGTAGCCCAGGCTTTGCGCAGGCTGCGCGAGCCCGAGCAGGCGCGTGCCGCAGGGGTTTTGGGTTTTCGGCTCCTCAGCACCGACAGTGATTTTGGCGAGATCGTTTACAGCTTCGTTCTGTACGAGCGCAGCAGCCAAGGAAACCTGTTGCGGGTGCAGGCCGACAACAACGAGCAGCCGCTCGATGTGAACGAGGGCATCCGGCTGGACCTCGGTTCGACCGCCAAGCTGCGCACCCTGGTGCATTACCTGGAAATCATCGCGGAACTTTATGACCAGTATGCCGGCCAACCGAGCGAGACCCTGCGCCGGGCCGAGATTCACCCGCGCGATCATCTGTCGCGGTGGGTTGTCGATCAGCTTCTTGCGAACCGCAAGATCGGGTTATCAGCCATGCTCGAGGCGGCGCTGGAGCGCCGCTACTCGGCCAGCCCGGGAGAGGCTTTTTTTACCGGCGGCGGGCTACACACTTTCGCCAATTTCAATAAGGACGATAATTCCAAGATTATGTCCCTGCGCGTGGCACTGCAGGAATCGGTGAACTTGGTCTTCATCCGGCTCATGCGCGACGTGGTCTACTACCACCTGTATAAGCCCGATGGCGTGGCACGCTGGATGGACGCGAAGGACAGCGAAAAGCGGCAGCAGTATCTGGAGCGCTTCGCGGACCAGGAAGGGAAAGCGTATCTGCGCCGCTTTTATGCCAAGTACCGGAACAAAACCCCTCAGGAAGCCCTGGATATCCTAACCGGGAGCGTGCACCCCGTTCCCAAACGCCTGGCCACCGTATATCGCTCGGTCTATCCGCATCGCGACGTTGCCGCTCTTCGGGATTATTTGCAGGCGCACCACGTGGGCCAAGGCCTATCCGCCGAAGACATCACGGACCTTTACGAAAAATACTCCACGGAGCGCTTCGACCTGCAGGATCGCGGGTATATCGCGCGTATCCATCCCCTTGAGCTTTGGTTGGTGAGCTATCTGGTCGAGCATCCGAACGCCACCCTTGGCGAGGTCGTCGGCGCCAGCGCACAGGAGCGTCAACAGGTGTATCGCTGGCTATTCAAGACCAGCCGCCGTTACGCGCAAGACAAGCGCATTCGCACCTTGCTGGAGAACGAGGCTTTTGCCCAAATCCACCGGGCGTGGAAACGGCTCGGTTACCCGTTCGGGGCTCTGACGCCTTCCTATGCCAGCTCCATCGGCGCCTCGGGAGACCGTCCGGCCGCACTCGCCGAATTGATGGGCATCCTGTTGAACGACGGCGTGCGCCTCCCGATGGTACGCTTCGACGCCTTCCACTTCGCAGCGGATACGCCTTACGAGACACTCATGCAGCTGACGCAGGCACAAGGCCGACGGGTGTTGTCGCCGGAGGTGGCGGCGGCTGCGCGCAGCGCCCTGATCGATGTCGTCGAGCGCGGCACTGCGATACGGGTCAAAGGCGTGTACAAGGGCCCCACGGGTACGCCCCTCGTCATGGCCGGCAAAACCGGGACGGGGGATCATCAACGCGAGATTTTCGGACCCGGCGGACGGCTGATCGCAACACAGGTCATCAGTCGTACGGCGACATTTGCCTTCATGCTGGGTGATCGCCACTTCGGAACAGTGACTGCGTACGTGACCGGACCCGCCGCCGCGCGTTATCGCTTCACGAGCGCCTTGCCGGTGCAAGTGCTCAAATCCCTCGAGCCAACGCTGACGCCGCTGATCGCGCGTGCCTATTCCGAGCCGCCGGAGTCTCGTCCTCACACTGTCACTGCCGCCACCGCCAAAGGCTTCGAGCCGGCGCCGACGACACAGCGATAGACCGTTTCCCCGAGGCTTTGGCTATACGGTTCCGAGCAGCACTTTAGAAGAACGAGCGTCCGCTCACGGCCGCCAGTCCGCGAACCAGCCACCGGTAGCGCCGGACGGCTGTCCAGTCGTCCCGCTCAAGGTGATCGTTCGGTCCGAAAGCGACGATTATCCGTCCTTCTTCGTCGCGGCTAGGGCGGCCCTCATCGTCGCGCGCGATGCGGTATTCGTAGGCGGTCGGCGGGCCCGCGGCGATAAGTTGTCGTCCCGTTTCCAGCAGTTTTTCGGCGAACCGGGCAGACCATACGGCGGCAACCAGTTCGCTGTTGAGGGCCATGCTGAGGGGGTCGAGGTTGTAAGTCCCCAACAGGCCGAGCTGATCGTCGATCACGGCGAACTTGCCGTGCAGATTGTGGCGGTCCCCGGCGACGAACAGCCGCAGCGTCGGAACCCGCGCCAGGAGTTTCGGCCATTGCTCGAGGAAAAAAGCCTGGCTGAGGGGATTATCGCTGGACACGGGGCTGTTGGTGAGTACCGTGATTTCTACGCCGCGCCGAGCCGCATCTTCCAATACACTTACGGCTTGCTCCGAAAGCACCAAATACGGGTTGGCGACGAAAATCGATTTCTTGGCGCCGCGCACCAGCCGGCCAAGGCTGACTGTAATGGGATCGTCGGTTCTGATCAGGCGAGTGCGGCTGTCGAGAAAACGAACGGGCGCCTGCACCGATTCAGGGGCCGGTCTGGCCAGAGCGCCGTGGAGCATGGGACGAGCCTGAAGCTCGTCGATCCAGGGCAACCGGCGATCGCGAATCCGGGCTGACACGGCTTCGGGTATGGGTTCGCCCCGCAGCCAGTAATCCATAGCCTGGTAGGCGAGCAGCAAGTCACTGGTCGAATCGAGCAAGTCCACTGTTTCGCGGGTGACAGCATGAGCCTCTCCACCGTCGTATTGCGATTCGAACACGGCTTCGAGCACGGCTCCGGCCTCTCGTCCGGTCAATACCGCGTCCGCATCGCGAAACGCCTTGGGATCGAAGTTCAGGTCGGCAAAATACTCGGTCGCGATGTTCCGTCCTCCGATCAGGCCGTGAACGCCGTCCGCCAGGAGAATCTTGTCGTGGTCGCTGGCAACGATTGCCGCGGGATTCAGGGTGAGAAAGGCATCCTGGAAGCGATAGCGCAGCGGGCGGTACAGCTTTACGGTGACATTGGCCGTCTGTACCACTGTATCGAGGTAATCGTTCCCCTGGACGTCGCGCGACATCGTGGTGCCTATGGCGTCGAGCAGCACCCGGACCGTCAGACCCTGACCGGCCTTGTGGACGAGATGGCCGAGAAAAGCGATGCCGAAGACATCCTGTTCCAGAATGAAATAGCTGATGTCGAGACGCTTTCGAGCGTTAGCCAACAGGCGCCAGCGTTCGACCCAGGCCATCACGTTATCGTCCAGCAGGGTCACCTGGGACACGGCGGCGCCCTCGGCGGGCAAGGATTCGAAGATTTCGCGCATTGATCGATCCTCATCGTCGGGTCGCCCGGCATCCGTCGATGTAACGAGCGGATCGGGGAATTGGACGTCGAGCAGCAGATGACCGACGAGCCAGATCGCTATCACGCCGGCCAGAACAATTAAAACGAGGCGGCCGAATCGATGGGTTCGGCGTCCATATCGATTCATGGTCATCCTTGCATTTTGCAGCGTATACCTCGTTGTTCCAATGAAACGGCGAAAAGGCGGGTTACGCGGGTATGCTAACCCGCCCTACCATCGTACTTCGAATGGCAAACGGGCGTTTTGCATATTATTAACCCGGCCTATAAATATAGGCCGGGTTAATCCGGGGCAGGGATGCCCCGGCGCGGCGACAAGCCGCGTGAGCCCAGGCCGGGCGTGTACCGGCCTGGGCGACGGCCCGTAAATACCAGGAGGGTATTTACGGGCCTGATTAATAGGATGCGCTGCACGAAGGGACAAATCGGCAGGGCAAGACGCAACGCGACGAGGCCGATTTACTCGTCTCATCCATGAGACTCGCCCTTCGGGCCGTGCTTCCCACGTTCCAGTTCGCTCCCGGCGAACTGGTGCACGGTAAGTCCGCCCGTAGGGTGCCGGACAGGGATTGTCCGGCATGAGCCGCATCGATCGCGAACTTTTCGACATCCTCAAACCGGGGAGAAGGCAGACGATGCAACAACTTAGCCCCCGTCCTGAGGAGTATCCTTTGATCCTCCGCCGATGCCCGAGAGGATACTCACGAACCCGGTGTTCGTTTTCAGCCATTCGAGAACGCGGTGCTTGTCCGGAATGCGCTTCGGGACGTCGCAGTCGACGAGACGTGCCAGTTGGTGCTGACGCACGGCATCGTGCCAGCGGATGAAGGCGGACTTCGCTTCGGGCGTCAGCCAGCCGTAGGTGACCGACAGTCCGCGGTGATCGGATTCGTCGGCGCCGATCACCTGAACGGCTTGAGGTATCAGATCGGGTGTGGCGAACGATCCGTCCAGAGGCCATACCGGAGCAAGGGCCGGGAAGGTTGCCCAACCCGAAAAATCGTTGACGCCCTCGCGCGCTGCGACGACAACCCGCGCATCCGCGAGGTCGCCGCTGGTCAACACGTCGTGAGTGCGGTCGGCGGCGAAGTGAGGACGTTGGTATGTCAGGGCGGTCGGAACCGTGTTCATGTCGCCGAGGAGAATCGAAGTCCGGCCGGACTCGACGAACCGCTGCAGGAGATCGGCCGCCTGCGCTTCCCGGCGCGCGGGGTTGAAGGCCTCGAGGTGGGTAACCAGGAAGTCCACCGGCTGGCCGAAGAACCGAATGCGTAGGTGAAGCGCTCCGCGCGGCTCGTTCAAGATCCGGTCCAGAGCGCTCACCGGGAAAGCCGAGGCATAACTCGTCTTTTGCGTCTTTTCCAGAATCCGGGCATCCACGGCAAGCGCCGAGTGCCGGAACAGTACGGCGTTGCCGAAGCGGACCTCCAGGCCGGGTGTATCCCGGCGCCAGGTTTCGCCGCGTGCCACCGCGTAGGCATGGCCGGTGCGACGCTCGAGTTCGTCCGCCAGAAATGCGGCTTGATCGATCCAGCCGCTACGGCGCGAGCCGAAGTCCACTTCGTTAAGCGCGACGACGTCTATGGGCATTTCCGGTGATGCTCCCGCGATCCGGTCGGCAATGCCGGTGAGATTGCGTTCGACCTCCCGGCGGTCGGCAAAAACGCGCCAGCGAGGCCCGAGTCCGGAATGGAGGTTATACGTGACGACCCGGAGTTCAGGGAGGTCGCTACGGGTTTCCAGTTGCGGAAACGGGGCGGCATGCTCCCAGTCGGTCGACGGGACCGTGCAGGAAGACGGTGCGTCCGGACGCCCGAGTGTGCTGGCCAACTGATAGCCGTCCCAGAAATCGGTCAAGGTCGTCATGGTCAAAGCGCCGGACACGGCGGTCAATAGAGCGATTCGAAGAAGTCGGAACACGTATGGTTAGATAGCAAGAATGGACTGATTGCGCTGCCAGATCGCAGCATTCGACATCCGCGATGAACCGGGTATTCGGTCGATCATGCGGATTTATTCTTTGACATCGATGGCGGCCGTCCAGTGGGCAATGTTTTCGTGGGTCATTCGCCCCTTGGGTTGCAGGCGGGCGTCCTGGTAACCCCAGCGCATGATGTCGGTCAGATATTGTTCCCGTGAGAGCAGCGTACCCTGGCAGAGGCGCTCGGAAGGCGGTGCGCTGCGAAGCTCGTCGGCCAAAAGGGCCAGCAGCCGCTGCATCACCCAATCGGGAATGCGGCTTCTTTCGGCCGGGTAGATGAAGCCGAAAAGAACGAGATGGCTGAGCAGTACCCGCCAGTGGGCGCCGAAGCGGTCCATCAGCCTAGTCCAATTCAATCGGTCGGAACAGACACGGAGGATATGGGCGATGTCTGCGCCGTCGTAACGCTCCCGCTCCAGTACGAAGGATTTCGACCAGATGATTTCCTCTATCGGGCAAAGCAATACCGGCACGCCCAGTATGTCCCGTCGGGGGGCGTGCTCGAACCACGCTTCGTCGACGGCGCAAATGCCGTTTCCGGAACTGAAGATGATATCGATGAAGTATTCCCCGTAGTACGCCTTGGCGAGCCAGTGAGGATACGTGACGTCGGCTTGATAGCCCGCGCTTGCAAGAATTTCGATGATGCGATCCCGATCGTCGGGCCGCACGAAGATATCCAGATCCTTGGTGTGGCGCGAGATTCCGGTGTAGCACTCCAGTGCGTAGGCTCCTCCGACGAGAAACGGAACCCGGGCGTCGATTAAAAGCGTCAGCCCATGACAATAGAATGACCGCCCGGTCGGGTCGATCGGCGGTGGGCTGGTATCGGGCGCGGAAAACGGTGTGTCCATAAATATTGCTAGCCCTGTACGGGGTATGGTTTGTGGTTGAACGAGTGATGTTCCGTCTCGGCAGATGCTTCGACCGGAAGCTCGATCAGCCGGACCGGAGGTCGATCCGGAAAGGCGCGCCGCAGAAGCGGCAGGGCGACGTTGTAAACCGGAATATTGCCGCCGGTTTTTCCCGTGGGGTGTCCGCGATGGGCGTGCCCGTGAAACACCGCGGTTACCGAGTAACGATTCAAAGGTTCCTCGAGTCGGCTGGACCCCAGAAACGGATAGATTTCGACGGGTTCGCCCACAACCGTGGCTTTGACCGGAGCATAGTGAAGCAGGGCGATCCGATGCGGCATGCGCAATTTGGCGAGCGCCGACTCCAGCTTCAGTGATTCCTCCACGGTCTCGTGCACGAATCGCTTCAGCGTGCTTTCGCCCCATGGTTGCAGGGCATGCTCGCCGAAACCGCCGGCGAAGCCTTTGACACCGGCGAAGCCGATGCCATGCACTTCATGAGCGTCGCCATCGAGCAGGACGATTCCGGCATCGGAGAAAATATGCTGCACCTCGTGCACTTGGCCTGCTTCGTACTCGTGATTGCCGAGCACGCCGAGGATGGGAATCTTTACGCCGGCGGTCAGCTCCTTGACGAACAGCCGAGCCTCTTCCGCCCGTCCGTAGTCCACGATATCGCCGCAAAGCAACAAAATATCGGCGTTCTCGGAAACATAAGCACAAATGGTTTGAAGTATTCCCTGCGAGGACAGGGTGTAGTGAATATCGCCGACGGCCGCAATGCGGACCGTTTGTCTGTTCGAGGGCATGGCTGCTTATAGGTCTTGATTGCCGGAAGCCGGTGTCAATAAACCAAAGACAGCGATGCAGGGCAAAAGTGCCCACGCGAAGCAGGTTTGGCCCGCCTGATTTGGGAGGGGATTTCCGAGCTACTCGCCGACGCAGGTCGATAGGTCGGCAATCCTTTGCCGACGGATCTGCACGCCAACTCGTTTGTCGGGAAGGGATTCCCGACCTACTTGGCTAAGTCCTACTGCCGTGACGAATCGGCCGCGGCTGCGGCTTGTTCCGACGCAGGCGCTAAAGCGAGCGGTAGCTCGACGACGAACTCGCTGCCCTTGCCTGGACCGGCACTGAAAGCCTCTATGCGCCCGCCATGCAGTTCGACCAGGCGCCGAACCAAAGTGAGCCCGATGCCGAGGCCCCCTTGACTCCGGTCGAGAGAGCGCTCGCCCTGGATGAAGAGCTCGAAGACATGGGGCAATAGCTCGGGAGCGATGCCAAGGCCGGTGTCTCTGATACGGATGAGTGCCCGCTCTCCCTTGGCCTCGGTGCGGACCGAAATCGAGCCGCCTTCTTCGGTGTATTTCGCGGCGTTGTTCAAGAGATTGGCCACGACCTGGATCAGGCGGGTCGCATCCCCGACGATCAAGAGGGGTGCTGGTGCGACATCGACCGTTAGCCTGTGGCGCCGGGATTCGATCAAGGGCCGCGTCGCCTCGATCGCTCGCTCGACGACGGTATTGAGAGGTATGGGTTCCTTTCTCAGCGTCACCTTGCCCTGGGTGATGCGGGAAACGTCCAGCAAGTCGTCGACCAGGCGCGAGAGGTGAATGACCTGGCGGTCTATGATCTCCCTCGCACCCTGAAGCCTAGGCTCGTCGGCAGCGAGTTTTCGAATCAGCTGAGCGGCATTGCGTATCGGTGCCAGAGGATTGCGGAGCTCGTGGGCCAGCATGGCGAGAAACTCGTTTTTCCGTCGATCGGCATCGCGCAGCGCAGCCATGGCGCGGGCGCGCTCCCAAGCCATGGCGGTAAATAGGCAAAGCGTCCGCAGGAATTCGATTTCCTCCGGATCGAAATGCTCGCGCCGCGTACTCGCGAAGGAAAGCGTCCCGAGCGTACGGCCATCGCCCGCCATGAGCGGGTGGCAGGCATAGGCGCGCAAGCCCATGTTGCGAAGAAGGATGCTCTTGGGGTCGTTTTCGATGCGAGCGGTATCGGCGATCAGGGGAGTGCCCGTAGCGGCGACCGTGCCGCACATGGTGTCGCCGAGATCTAGCCTCTCCATGGCGGGAAGCAGCGCCTCGGAAATACCGTACGCAGCGATCAGGCGAAGGCTTCGGCCGTTCTCGTCAACCCGGTAGTTGAAACCTACGTCGGCATCGAGCAGGGCGTGTACTTTCTCGAAGACCATCCGGCTTAGTTCGACGTCGGTGGTTTGGCTGTCCAGCGCCGCACGGCTGATGGCCAGCAGCTCCGCCTGCCGTTCGTTATGGCGGCGCAAAGCCAATTCGGCCCTTTTGAGCTCGGTGATGTCTTGAGTGGTTCCGAATGCGCTCAGCACCTCACCCCGGTGGAATTCCAGCTCGGCTTTTTCGTGGACCCAGCGGATGTCCTTGCCGACCACGATGCGGTGTTCGATGTCGTAAGGCGTGCCACGGAGTGCCGCCTTCCATTGCCGGTCGACATATTTCCGATCGTCCGGATGGACGCAGCGGAGGAACGTCTGATAAGTCAGTGGCGTACCCTCGGGTATGCCGAAAATCCGATGGTTTTCGGCCGACCAGAGCAATTCGTTGCGCTGAACATTGAGCCGCCAGCTCCCGATCTTGCCGACCGCCTGGGCGCGGTTCAAATCGTGTTGGCTCCGCTGCAGCGCCTTTTCGGCCTCCTTGCGCACCGTGATGTCGTTGGCGATGCCGAGATAGCCGGTGATCGCCCCCTTTTCGTCGCGCATGACCGAAATCGAGACTTGGGCCGGAAACCGGCTGCCGTCCTTGCGGATCAGACTCCACTCCGTTTCGGTCGATCCGCAGGCTTCGATCAGCGTCGGCAAGAATTTGATGGACGATGTAGCGGGACGGCCTAGCGTATCGGCGAGCGCTTTCGCATGGGCCTCGAGCTCGGCGGGATCATGAAAGATCGCCGGCGTCTCCTTGCCGACGAGTTCTTCGGCGGAATAGCCGAGCGCTTTCGCCGCGGCTTTGTTGATGGTCTGGATGATGCCTTGCCTATTGACCGAGACGATGCAGTAATTGGCCCCGTCCAGAATCGCCTGCTGCAATCGGAGCGTGTCGCGCAAGGTTGCCGTGCGTTCGTCGACTTCCTTCTCGAGATGATTGCGGGCATCCTGCAACGCCGCCAGCGCTTGCCGCCACTGGTTCGCCAGGGCACCCAGCACAAGTACCGATATCGAGAACAGCACGACCAGGGACTGTACCAGGAGAGCCTGGACGGAAATCTCGAACTGCGCTCCCGCGAAAGCGCCTTGCCCCAGTGCCGTGTATCGCGCGGCGATGATTCCCAGGACGAGAATCGCGAACGAAACGCCGGGAATGCCGAAACGCACGCCTATCCAAAGCAGGGGTGGCATGATGACGTAGGTGAACGGAATGCGGTCGGTGAAAACAGCGAAGGTCAGTCCCGCGACCGACGCCAGGGCGGCTAGCGCTTCGATCCGCCTAGCGGGCGACAGCTTGCGCCAATACGAGCGGGTAGCCGGCAGTGCGAGGCAAAGAGGAGCCGTCACCATGATCCCGGCGATGTCGCCGGTCCACCATGTGAGCCAGGCCGCAGCGAACGGTTCGCGGTCGACCAAAGCGATCGGCGCAGTCCCCGCCGTGGCGGCTATGGTCGCACTCAGCAAGGCTCCCAGTATGGTCAGCGCCACCACATCCTGTACCGTTTCCAGGCGTAATGGCATGCCGACCGTGCGTCCCAATAGCCATGCGCCCGTCAACGCTTCCATGGTGTTGCCGAGAGAAAAAGCGGCGGCAATTGCATAAGGCTGGTCGAATACCCATAGGTTGACGCCGAAATTGACTGCGAGCGCCGTCATAACGAACGCCGGCCAAAGGGTCCGAGGACGGGTAGCGAGCGTAGATAGGTAAAACCCGCTAGGCAGCCAAAACGCGACAAAGTGGTAAGGCTTCGGGGAGATCCAGTGGCTGAGCAGAGCCAGACCGAAAAAGCAGACCGCAAACCCGAGCAGCGATCGGAACGACGGCCACCGCAGGGATGTTTCACAGCCTGATGAAAACCTTTCGCTTTGCATACTTACAGTAGTGTCCATACAATTCGACCAGTTCCATGGCGGTTTCTCTCAGGTCTCGATCGTTTTGGCGCGTCCCTTTCATCCTACGGATACCTTACGGCTTGCGCAATCCGCTGCTTGCCGGAATCCGGCTAGAGCATTTTCCGATTCGGTGTCAGAGGGCCCGATAGTAGGTCGGCAATCCCTTCCCAATCGCAAACGGGCCTTTAATCGGCCCCTTCCAATCGCAAACGGTCGCTTTAGTCGCGACCCTTCCAATCGCAAACGGTCATCCGGGGAGCGCCCGAATGACCCTTCCAATCGCAAACGGCCGTCCTGGGAGCGCCAGGACGCCCCTTCCGGCAAGATCCCTTGCCGAGCCGATAAGACGGCAAGGGATTGCCGACCTACGTTCTTCCTGCCCGACACGAAGCCGTACACCGGGATGAAAAACGCTCTAGCCTTTCGGTCGACATCGCCGGTACATTGCCGGTAGCATGGTTTCGGTCGAATTTCCGGAAACATAGACAACTATCGAGACTCGGACAGGAGGGTCATATGGCGAAGATTACGGTAAAGAAGCTTACCGAATCCACTTTCGAGGTGACAGTGGAGGCGCAGGCCACGACGACGCACACGGTTACCGTGGATCCGGGATATGCCGCCAGGTTGACGGACGGAAGAGCGCCGGTCGAGCGACTGGTGAGCCGTTCGTTCGATTTCTTGCTGGAGCGGGAGCCCAATACCAGCATCCTGCGTCGCTTCGACCTGCCGGTGATCGGCCATTATTTCCCGGAATACGAGCGGACGATCAAGAACATGCTGGCCTGATCCGATTTACTCCAAATCGCTTTCAATCAGGCATTCATTTTGTAGATGGGTAGAGCGAAGCGAAACCCATCGATGGCGGGTTAGGCCGCGCGGCCGTAACCCACCGAGCGGCCTCGGACCTGTCCTGAGCCCAGTCGAAGGGTCGGTGGGTTATGCGGAGCCTGTCCTGAGCCCTTCGACGATGCTCAGGACAGGCTTGTCGAAGGGCCTGCCCCGAGCGGAGCCGAGGGGCTAACCCACCCATTAATGCTCACTCGAATGCCGAATGGAATTAGGCTGTCGCCGTCATTTTTTTAGGCCCAGCGGCTCGGGAGACGGCGGTAAAACCGTATCCAGTTCGTCCTTGAGAGCGACCCCGGAAAGCCGGCGGCGCATGGCTTCCTCGGTCAGGTAGAGCAGTTTCGCGGCGGCGGCTTCGTAGCTCAATCCTTCGGGCGGTCGGATATTGGAGATGCAGTTGCGCTGCGCATCGCTGTTGCCGGGCCGCGGTGCATAGGCGAAATAGATGCCTAGACTGTCGGCGGCGCTGAGCCCCGGCCGTTCGCCGACCACAATGACGGCCACGCGCGCGCCGAGGGCGAAGCCGATTTCATCCGACAGGGCCACCCGGCCGTTCTCGACCAGACTGATAGGCCCGACCTGGATGCGCCGTGACCGATATCGACCGATCACCGCCTCCAGCAGGGGCAGACCGTGCCGTTCGACGGCGGTGGAGGACAGCCCGTTGGTGACGATCAATGCCACATCCATACCGCCGCCGTCCATGTCATCCAGCCGCGTGCGGGAATCGGAGTCGAGAACGCGACCCCGATCGGGGCGACGGAGGTATTCGGCGCGACTTCGGATCGGCGTTCGCAAAATCAGACAATCTTCGCCCATTTCGCGCAAGCTTTCGGCGAACCCCTCGATGTCCCAAGGGAAGTGCACGGCATCCCGTGCTTGAGCGTGGGCGCGCTGAAAGTCGAGCAGGGCTTCGGTCGGAACGGCATGGCCCGCGCGTCCCAAGCCTATGCGGGCCTGGGTGAAACGCCTGAGGGCGAACCAGGGATCGGTCATGGGCTGTCCTCCGTCAGTGCGTCCATCGCATTGAGCAGGCGAGGGGGCATGGGACCGAGGCTCAGCGCATTGCGGCCGTCGAAAATGCCCATGCGGTCGAGCCATTCCTCGAATTCCGGGGCGGGCCGGAGCCCCAAAACCTTGCGAAGGTAAAGGGCGTCGTGAAACGAGGTGCTCTGATAGGCCAGCATGACGTCGTCGGCGCCGGGCACGCCCATGATATAGGTACAGCCGGCCACCGCCAGCAGCGTGATCAGATTGTCCATGTCGTTTTGGTCGGCTTCGGCATGGTTGGTGTAACACACGTCGCAGCCCATGGGCAGGCCCAGCAGTTTTCCGCAGAAATGATCCTCGAGACCCGCGCGGATGATCTGTTTCCCATCGTACAGATATTCCGGCCCGATGAAGCCCACCACGGTGTTTATCAACAGCGGCGAAAACGCGCGGGCGACTGCATAGGCCCGCGCCTCGCAGGTCTGCGCATCGATGCCGTGGTGAGCGTCCGCAGACAGGGCGCTGCCTTGGCCCGTCTCGAAATACATCAGATTGTCGCCCAGCGTGCCGCGTTTCAGCGACAGCGCCATTTCGCGCGCCTCGCGCAGGAGGGAAAGATCGATGCCGAAGCTCCGGTTCGCGGCTTCGGTCCCGGCGATGGACTGGAACACCAGGTCCACCGGCGAACCGCGCCGCATCAAGTCCATGGTCGTCGTGACATGGGCGAGCACGCAGGACTGGGTGGGGATGTCGTGCTCGACGATGATCTCGTCCAGCAGGCGGAGCAGGGTGTCGACGTTCTTCGGACTATCTGTCGCGGGATTGATGCCGATAACGGCATCTCCGTTGCCGTAGAGCAGCCCATCCAAAATGCTGGCTGCGATGCCGCGCGGGTCGTCGGTCGGATGGTTCGGCTGCAATCGCGTGGAAAGCCGTCCCGAGAGGCCGATGGTGTTCCGGAACCGCGTGGTGACCGTGCAGCGCTTGGCGACGGCGATCAAATCCTGGTTGCGCATGATCTTAGATACCGCGGCGGCCATTTCCGGCATCAGGCCCGTGCGAATCCTCGCGATGGCTTCGTCGGCGGTGGTGTCGGAAAGAAGCCATTCTCGAAACTCGCCGACCGTCAGCGCCGAGATGGGCGCGAACGCGGCATTATCGTGCGTCTCGAAGATCAACCGGCTGACCTCGTCCTCTTCAGGCGGAATCAGCGGTTCTTCGAGGAAGCGGCACATGGGAACCTCGGCCAATACCCGTTGCGCGACGGCACGCTCCTCCTCCGACTCGGCCGCAATTCCGGCCAGTTCGTCCGCCGAGCGTAGGGGCGACGCCTTCGCCAGCAAAGTCTTCAGATCGGCGAAGGCATAGCCGCGTCCTTGGATGCTTGCGGTGTATTTCATGGCGGTTCCAATTTCCTTCTCGTTTCCATCCTAATCCTTAATGCTGTTAAGACACCTTTGTCGGCAAGGGATTGCCGACCTACCAAGCTTGCACGCACCACGCCGGAGTAGGTCGGGAATCCCTTCCCGACGCCTTCTGCCGCCTCACGTGGCAGACGATTTCGTCGGCACAGGATTGCCGACCTTCAACTGGCTTTCGATAGTTCCGCTGCCTTGCCTGGTGGGTTACGGCGCGCGGAAACATCTTGGGAACTTTCCAGACTCGGTGCGATGCGCGCCTAACCCACCCTACAGCCGCGATAATGTCGTAGGGTGGGCAAAGGCCGATAGGCCGTGCCCACCGGAATTTGCTGGGCGTTGCCTCTACAGCGCCACGGTAACGGTCTTGACCTCGGTATAGTTCTCCAGGGCATAGCTGCCGAGTTCGCGCCCGATGCCGGACATCTTGAACCCGCCGAAAGGAGCGGCCGTGTCGAAGATATCGTAGCAATTGATCCATACCGTTCCCGCCTTCAGTTCGGCCGCCAGGCGATGCGCCTTGCTGATGTCCTTGGTCCACACCGCCGCCGCCAGTCCATACATGGTGCGGTTGCCGTGTCCGATGACCTCGTCCACGTCCTTGAACGGAATCATCGACAGCACCGGCCCGAAGATTTCCTCGCGCGCGATTTTCATGTCCTCGCCGACATCGGCGAAAATCGTGGGCTCTATGAAAAAGCCCCGGCTGCCGACGCGATTGCCGCCGGTCAGAAGCTTGGCGCCTTGCTCCTTGCCGGAGCGGATATAGCCCATGACCTGATCGAACTGATCCTGGCTGACCTGCGGTCCCTGGGTAGTTTTCGGATCGAACGGGTCGCCCACGACCTGCCTGCGGGTCCGTTCGACCAGCTTTTGGGCGAAATCGTCGTAAATGTTCTTTTCCACGAAAAGGCGAGAGCCGGCACAGCAGCACTGGCCCTGATTGAAGAAGAGTCCCTGGAATGCGCCCTCGAGCGCCGCGTCCAGATCGGAATCGGCGAAGACGATGTTCGGGCTTTTCCCGCCGAGTTCCAGCGTGACGCGCTTCAGATTGGAACGGCCGGCGGCCTGCATGATGAGCTTGCCCACTTCGGTCGAGCCGGTGAAAGCCACCTTATCGATGTCCATGTGCTCGGCGACCGCGGCTCCGGCGGTTTCGCCGAATCCCGGCACGATATTGATGACGCCTTCCGGAATGCCGGCTTCGAGAGCCAGTTCGCCCACCCTGAGCGCGGTCAGCGGCGTCTGCTCGGCGGGCTTGAGCACGATGGTGCAGCCGGCCGCGAGAGCCGGGCCCAACTTCCAGGCCTGCATCAGCAGCGGAAAATTCCACGGAATGATTTGCCCCACCACGCCGACCGGTTCGTGACGGGTGTAGGTGAAGAACGGGCCGTTGATCGGAATGGTCTTGCCCTCGATCTTGTCCGCCCAGCCCGCGTAGTAGCGGTAACAATCGATGGTCAGCGGCAGGTCGGCCGATTTGCTTTCGGTGATCGGTTTGCCGTTGTTGAGCGTTTCCAGCGCCGCCAGTTCGTCGAAGTGCTTCTCGATCAGGTCCGCCAGGCGGTACAGGCAACGTCCCCGTTCGCGCGCGTTCATCTTCCGCCAGGGGCCTTCCTCGAACGCCTTGCGGGCGGCGCGAACGGCCTTGTCCACGTCCTCGCGGTCGCCTTCCGCGACGCGGGCTATGACCTCGCCGGTCGCGGGGTTGAGCGTTTCGAAGGTCTTGCCGCTGGCCGAATCGACCCACTTGCCGGCGATCAGCATTTTCGTTTGAGAGATCTTGATCTGGGACGGGTTGATCTGTTTTGGTTCCGCACTCATCTGCATTCCCTCGTCGGTTGAATTGAAACGGGTCCCGGTTCGACCCTGATTCTGACTACAGGTGTGCCGCCGCCTGCCCCCATGGCTTTGACAGACGGCGCCGCTCCAAAAATCCGCGTTATCCGATTCCGGATGGCGCCCGCTTAGATTACACCCCTGGCCGGAAAAATCCTGCATCCGGCCTTTACAAGCGATTTTTTCGACGATCGAAAACCAGGGGCACCGTCGATTTGTTGTAGAACCGTAGGATGCGGTGAGGAACGAACCGCCCTTCGACTACGCTCAGGACAGGCATCGTTCGCGATTGGTGCGGTTCCTGTCGTCACCGCACCCTATGGGCTGGCATCTGTCGCGGCCGCTGGCGACCCAAACCGGGATGACCAATCAAGGGCCAAAAGCGCGGTAGGGCGCAATAGCGTACCCGCGTATTGCGCCGCGTGGCGGCCAAATCCATCCGGCGGAATACGGGAGTACCCTATTCCGCCCTACGCGAGCTCAATGCGGGTGTTAGGCATTTTGCCATTCAAACTGGCAGCCAAGCGGCTAATCATCTTCATGCGCTTCCAACTCCGGCGCGCCGTATATCGTAATTTCGTATTTTTCTTTTAAGGCGTCGATGACTTTTTTGACATGCGGGCCGGGCTTAGGCGACTTTACCTGATGTTTCATGGACGAAAACGTATCCAACGCGACCTTCTCACCTCCGTCCGTGATCCATATCCAAGAATCTCCTTGGAGGCCTGACTCAATGTCAGCGAACCTCGTGCGGACAAACGCAAGCAGCTCATCGTGAAAGTCTTCATAGCGATCAGGATATCTTAGCTCGGCAAAGATCATGTTCAGCCTCTCGCTAGCCCCCCTAATTGAATTGGCTGCCTAACGCCAGCGGTAAGCGGATCGCTGGAGCGGAGTACATTTTGTGCTATTCAGAGCACAAAATGTACTCCGCGGAAGTGGGTCCGCTTGACCGCTATTGTTAGGCATTTTTCTTAAATTCCTGTGTATCTGATTTTGGCCAGCTTTCAGGAAAATTAACCCAATCATGTTTCGATCTATTCCATGCTGCCGCAACTGGCTCTGGGAACTTCGGATCTTCAAAACACCCAACAGCCACACCAACTGCGTTTGGCATGAACTCAGCTTCCCAATGAACGGTAGAACCGCAATTAGGGCAAAACGAACGGTAGAGTTTTCTCCCGTCATCGCTCGTATCAACGAACAACTTAGGATCGCCTTGTTTTGATACTATTTGGTCGTTACCAAAGTACGCCCCAACTCCAAATACCGAGCCCGTTCGTTTTTGACAGTTTAAACAACTGCACGTAATCACCATCTTTGGGTCACCTGCAAGCTCTATTTGTACTTTCCCACACGAACATTTTGCTTTTCTGTTCATTATTGCCTCTTACATATAATTTCTTGACGGAACGAGTAATGCCTAACGTAGAGCTAACCGGGCGCGGCACGGTTAGCTGAAAAAACAGAACCGCACTATAACCGCGCTCCGGTTGAGCGCCATGTTATGTGTGCCCCTTTTCACTGAGATACATCTTTAATGCACGCTCAATACCAGCTTGAATCTGCTCCGTTGATCTGCCAGACCTAACTTGTTGGTCTATGACTAGCTGGTGGACATTGTTGGCGGTCTTTTCAAACATTGGCCAAATTGCTTCCAAACGTTGTGTTGCTTCGTGAAGGAGCGAGGAACTAAGGGCGACAGCTCCATATTCACGAAAGAAATGGTGTGTTACCCAGTTTCTCTTTTGTAGTGCATCTTCGAGTTCCATTGTGAGCTCTGTTGAAAGTTGAAGATCTTTGGCGGCATCGCGTACCAACTTACCAAGGGTTTGGTTGTATCGTGTATCCATCAACTTGCGTACTGCTTCCGGTTCCAACGCTGATGTAGCAGCAAATAACGAGACTAGCGAATGCTCAAGTGATTGAGCCTGAAAGGAAGCCATACCCAAAGCTATCGCAAATCGTGTGTATTCCTGCTCGTCGCTCATTGCTGCTTACACATAACGTAAAGTTGAGTGGCGCGCCGCGTTTGGCGCGTCCCTCTCGAACGCCGTGTTGGGCCTATTTGGCACTGCGAGACCCCGCCAGCGCGGTGAAAACGCCGAGGCCAATAAACGCCCCACCCCCAAGCCAACAACCGATACGACGGGCGCCACGAGCGCGCGTCAATGCGGGTGCGACTGCACCGGCCGCTAAGGCATAGGTGCTGTCCGTGACTGCGGCAATTGCAACGAAGATCGAACCGAGCGCCATAGTTTGAAACATCGGCGATGCCTCCGGGCTCAAGAACTGGGGCAGGAACGCAGCGAAGAAAACCGTGGTCTTTGGGTTAAACAGCGCTACAACGAAGCCATCGCGGAAGATGTGGCCAACTGGTGCTGCCTGAGGCACGGAGGTTGAAACCTCGGCTTGTGACTCACGCAACATTTGCACACCAAGATAAACAAGGTAGAAGGCCCCTGCGTACTTGACGACTGTGAAGGCGGCTGAGGAAACAGCAAACAAAGCTGCAAGACCGACAGATGCAGCAAATACATTGCCAAGGTTACCAAAAGCGACAGCAGCGACTGAAACCAGCCCCGAACGGCGGCCTTGGACGAGGCTCCGAGTAACGATGTAGAACACGCCCGGGCCTGGCGTAACTGCGAGCACAACGCTCGCAAGCAAGAATGCGGAAAACAGTGACCAGGATGAAAACAAAGTAGTCATGGTCACTTTCCTTGACAGGCCCAACTAAAAGTCGACCTCAAAAATAAAATCGAATCCAAAATTCACCAATATCCAACGTTTTTCTTTGCGTCATTCCTGAAATCTAATCCGGCCCGAGTAGGGCAGAATCGAGTACTTCATTATTCTGCCGTATGGAAACAATCCATTCGGCATAGCGCGTTAAGAGCTATGCGTCCGGCGCGAAGGGGTATGAATTCAAGAACATTAAAGAATGCCCGCCAAAGGTAGCGCTCATTTATCCCCGTGTGTTCCGTAGTCGGAATCTCCGTGCAAGTTGAGCCGGAAGTAAAACGAGCGCGTTTTTCGACCTGAGGGACGTCTTGACTCATGAGGCGGAGATACTTGAACGATAAGGCAGGAGCGTTGACTGAGTTACGGATGAATAACCCTAGCACAACCGACCGTTTTTGCCGTTCTTATCAACCTGGAAGCGCCGTCGGACGCGCCGGGATGCGCACCGTACCGATCCGCATGTAAAGAAAGGAACATCTGCGTTATCCGTCATTTACAAGCGATTTTCGATCACCACAAACCAGGGTCTTCGAGCGATCGGTTGCAGATGGCCTTTCTTGTCGAGTTTCAAAATGTTCTTGGAAACGGAGTTTCTGACGTTTCCGCCGATGGCTTCCAGGGTCCGACCGTGTTTTTCGACGACGATGTCGCAGTGGAGTTTGGTGTGCTCTATGGTTTCGAGGAAAGGGGATTGTACGAACGGAGGAGTGATCGAGGACCCGCGGCTTGCGCAGATCAGATCGCCGGGACGCGGCGCGTAGTCGTGTATGCGTCTGGGCACGAAAACGGCGTTCGGCGACTCGGCGTTGCGAATAATCCGTGAAAGGTACATCCAGTGGGCTTCCGAAGGCGGAAACCGCTCTTTCGGAACGCCCGCAGTGGCCATGACCCAGCTGACGAAAGCCGCCGACCACGGTTGTTCGCAATTTCGGCCGGTACGTTCCGGCATGCCGACCGCTCGCCAATACTGGTTGATTCGTTGAGCGTAGGGGGATTCGTCCTCCCAGAACCCGACCAGCGGGATGCTTTCCTTGTCGCCGTCGTAAATGACCGATTGCCGACCGAAGTAGAACCATTCGCTGATGGCTAGCGCGAGAATTCGGTCTTTTGTGGGCGGAAGTTCGATGCCGGTGCTTAAGCGAGGGCTGATTTCAGCGTCGTGCGCCTGCTTTTTGGGCAGCCATCCGCAGGCCGATAAAGCGAGAAAAATAAGAACCAGTACGATTTTCATGGTTGCCGATCTTGGGCGATTTTCGGTAGGCTGGCGTACCGGGAACACGCTGCTCGTTTCGGGTTACGCCGACGATTTCACGGCAGGCCGTTATGAGTCCGTGTGGGCAGCTACGGGGCGGCAGCCGTTCCCGGCAAAGACTCTCATTCTCACGGATACGTACCAATGATTCACCATATTTCTATCGCCGCCAGGCACCCCGAGCACGCAGCGGCGGTTCTTGCGGAGTTGCTGGGGGGACGGTCATTTCCATTTCCCGTATTCTCCGGCAGCTACATTGCACTGACCGATGATCCGCACCGTACGGCGATCGAGGTTTATCCGCTCGGCACGGAGCTCAAGCCCGGCCTGGAGCACGAAGAGGTAAGCTCAATGAATAACGAGGCATCCTCGCCGTTCACCGCCACCCACGCCGCCGTCTCGGTCGATCTCACCGAACAACAGATCAAGAGCATCGCCGCCCGCGAGAGCTGGCGCGCCGTGACGTGCAACAGAGGGGGGCTTTTCGATGTCGTCGAATTGTGGGTGGAGAACCGCGTTCTGATCGAATTGCTCACTCCGGAAATGGCAAAAGCTTATCTGAATTCGATGTCTTCAAGACAATGGGCGGACTTTTTGAAGCAGAATGCGGGCACGGATTAGCCGGTGAGTTCATCCGGTGAAAGGCAGTGTTACACAATCGACCTAAAGCCGCCGGTCCGGCGCTGCTCTATTTTCACGATCCTATGTGCAGCTGGTGCTGGGCGTTTCGACCTGTATGGCAGAGTGTACGGACCCGGTTGCCGGATGCCGTGGAGATCGAACAGTTTCTGGGCGGTCTGGCGCCGGACAGCGCGGTGCCCATGCCGGCCGAGATGCGCGAAAACATTCAGGACATTTGGCGAACGATAGAACGTTCGGTGCCGGGCACCCGGTTCAATTTCGATTTCTGGACGAAATGCGTTCCAAGGCGTTCCACCTACCCGGCCTGCCGCGCCGTGATCGCCGCGCGCCGGCAGGGCGCCGGCTTCGAGGACGCCATGATCTTCGCGATTCAACAGGCCTATTACCTGCAAGCGCGAAATCCGTCGAACGACTCGACTTTGATCGAGCTGGCGGAAGAGATCGGTTTGGACAGAGGCCGCTTCGCGGCGGATCTCCGGCATCCCGACACACACGTGGAATTGCTCGAAGAAATCCGCTGGACGCGAGAGCTCGGGGTCCGCAGTTTTCCGACCTTGCTCCTGTCTCATGACGAAGGATACTCGGAAATGCCCGTGGATTACGGCGACGCAAATCGGATTTTGTCGGCTATTGCCGCCCATTTATAGTGCCGCCACATCCAAGTGATGTGAGCGTTTGTGGGAGCGAGCCTTTCGACATCGCTCAAGACAGGCTTTAGAGCGTTTTTCACCAGGGTTTAGCGATGTGGATCGGGAAATGGTAGCCGCTTTCTCGACCGTTGTGTCGGGAAAGGATTCCCGACCTACAAACTATCGCCGCGCGTTTATAGTGCCGCCACGCTCAAGTAGCGCGATTAATAGTAGGTCGGCAATCCCTTGCCGACAAACCCGCTTAGCAAGTTGTTAACGTCGGGAAGGGATTCCCGACCTACAACACTCTAACCGCGCCGAAGCCGTTGTCGCACATCGTTTTCCAAGTGCCGCCATTGCCCGCCGTTCAGCCATTTCTCGCACCAGTACGCCAATTGCGCCGGGTTGGAGCTCATGATCTTGTACTCCTGTTTGGCCTGATCCGGTCCTTCCGTCGGCCACCACGAAAGCGTGTCGAATTGCTGCTGAATATGGGCCTTGGCCGCTTCGAACGTGTCCGCATCGATTTGCAGGTGTCGTGTCGTCACAATGGATCTCCCGTAAAGTCAGTCATGAAATCGCGGTTTCAACCATTTTGACGCTCCATCTTGAATAAAATCGTTTTTCGCATTCACTCATCGAACAAAGGAGATGTCCATGAAAGCCATGCAATACACGGGCTACGGCGATCCGTCGAAAATTCATCCGGCCGAAGTGCCCGCGCCGAAACCGTCGTCCGACCAACTGCTCGTCAAAGTGGCCGCGAGTTCCGTCAATCCGATCGACTGGAAGCTGCATAACGGCAGTTTACGCTTTATCGTTCCGGTCCGGTTTCCGTCCATACCCGGCATGGACCTCGCCGGCGAAGTCGTGGAGATCGGCGCGAAGGTCACGCGTTTTCGGCCCGGCGACCGGGTGATGGCGTGTTTGCGCTCACGGGGTTTCGGAACGGCAGCCGAGTTCGCCGCGGTGGATGAACGCTTGGCAGCCTTGGCGCCGAAGACGATGAACGACCATGAAGCCGCGGCCTTGCCCTTGGCCGGACTGACCGCTCTCCAGGCTCTGCGCGATCTCGGCCGCCTGAAGGAGGGCGGCAGGGTGTTGATCGTTGGCGCTTCCGGCGGTGTCGGGCATTACGCCGTACAGATCGCCAAGGCGCTCGGAGCGGATGTTTCCGCGGTATGCAGCGGCGCCAACGCGCCCTGGGTACGTGAGTTCGGGGCGGACGAGATCATCGACTATACTCAGACGACCGAGTTCGGTCCCTTGGCCTCTTTCGATCTGATTTTCGATACCGTGGTTTCGGAGCCTTTCGGGCGTTATCAGGGTTTACTGAAACCGGACGGCATCTATGTATCCACTCTGCCCGCGATCGGTCTGATGGTTCGCTCAGTGTTGTTCCGGCTTTTTTCGAAGAAGAGGATCAAGACCGTCATGCTCAAGTCTAACGGGGAAGATTTGGCGTTCTTGAGCACACTGGCGGAACAGGGGCAGTTGCGTTCCGTCATCGACAGTGTGTTCCCGCTGTCCCAGTTGGATCTTGCGCATCGTCGGAGCCAATCGGGACATACACGGGGCAAGATCGTCATCGACATACTCGGCGCATCCGCGGGATCGACCTGACACCTTCAACATCCGGGGATCGGTCCGCCGGGAATTATCGGAAAGACCCTATTCACTTCAATCGTTTTGGCTACAGATCTATGCGCATCGATTCATACGGCAACATGGAATTAACGGCGGAAGAAAACCAAGACCTCATGGATCGGCTGGACATACCCGAGAGCGATTACGACGATCCGCCCGTCGAAATCGAGTGTGTCGGAATAGAGAACGAGGTCGCCACGTTCAAGGCCACGAACACGAAAACGGGAAAGTCGGTTCAGATGGTATTCGACTTGATGGACGAGGAAGATTAGGTTTTTCGTCGCGTATAAGTCGGCCGAAACCGATATGAATCTGTAGCCGCCGGGCTGATGTCGAACTTCCTTCGCGGAACGCCCGGCGTTTGCCGCTTTTGCGGTATCGCAGCCGCGCTATGGCTTGCGTTGGGCCAAACGGCGGCTTATGCCGACTTCGTTCCTTTCGCCGATCAGATCGCGACTAACTTCTATTCCCTGCAATTGCGGGGCATTTCTTTCGAATCGGAAGGACAGCTTGCCGAGGTTTACGTGGCCGAGGGGACCATGGATCCCGCCTCTTTCGGTCACATCCGGATCACCGATTTAAGCGCCAACTCGATTCTTTTCGAGCAAACCTACGGAGATCTGGGGGGCATTTGCTGCAGTCCGCAGATCCGGGGCAGCTTTGCTCAGCAGCTCGTATTGCCCTATGCCACACCGCTCCAGATCGACATGAACGGCCAGGAGTTCAGCGGGATGTCGGTCCTCTACGGCAATACGGTGGTTGCATCGGGAAGAACATTTGACAATCAGTTCCCTTCCTTTTCGACAAGCTTGACGATTAATACCAACGTGCCGCCGACGGCAACCGACGATAGCGTCGCCATCCCGCGCGACCAGGCGACGGCGATCGGGGTGCTGAACAACGACGGCGGAGCACAGCTCCAGCTCGCCGGCGTTTCGGCGCCGGCCCACGGCACCGCTGTTCCGAGTGGCTCGTCGGTGATCTATACCCCCGACGCGGGATACGTGGGTATGGATTCGTTCGTCTATACCGTCACCAACCCGGCCGGAAGCGCCAATGCAACCGTGAGCATCACGGTCAATCCACGCCTGCCGACCGCCGCCAGTCACAAAACCAGCACCACGACCGGGCAGCCGGTAACCGTCACGGTAGTGGACAGCAATCCCGATCAGATCGTCGTGACCTCGGTGTCCCAGCCGGCCAACGGCACCGCGACGGTGAGCGGAACCACCCAGGTCGTATATACGCCGAGAGCGGATTTCGTGGGGGAGGACCGCTTCACTTACACCGTCGCCAACTCGATCGGCGAGAGTACCGGCACGGTGACCGTGGTGGTCGGGGCCACTCTGAACACGGCCGGGGACCTGGTGCAGCAGGAATCCTTGGCCGGTACGCTTCAGACCATCGTCAGCACCAACAGCGCCTCCGAAGCCTTGCAGGAGCGCATTCGAGGGCTCACCGAATTGCTGAATCGACCCGGCGGGCTGGAACGGGTGGCGGAAGCCCTCAGCAGCATCAGTCCGGAAGAAACCGCCGCGCAGGCCCTCGGCGGCGGGCGGATCTCGCAGATTCAGGTCGGCAACGTCAACCAGCGGCTGGTGGAACTGAGAGCCGGAAGTTCGGGTTTCAGCGTGAACGGATTGACCCTGAATCTCGACGGGCAGACGCTGCCGGGCAACCTGCTGGCAGCTATGCTTCCGTTCGGCAGCTCCGGCGGAGCCAGCGGAGACGAGGACAGCGGATTCAGCAGGCTGGGCGTCTTCGTGAACGGCCAGTTCGAGTCGGGGGACCGAAACACCACGCGCTTGCAGCGGGGATTCAATTCCAAGGTTTACGGCTTCACGGCGGGCGTCGATTATTGGTTCACCCGGCAGTTCCTGATGGGCGTGTCCGCGGGTTACGGCTATACCGAATCGAATACCGTCCGAAACGGAGGCGATCTCGAAATCGACGGCACGACGTTTTCCCTGTTCGGCAGCTATCAGCTCACCGACCGCTGGTATCTGGACCTGGTGGCCAACGGTACCTACAACCAGTACAGTTCGACCCGGAACATCGCCTATATCGACGCGTTCGGGCCGGTGCGAATGACCGCCAAGAGCGACACGGAAGGCTGGCAGCAGCGCTACAGCGTCAACAGCGGCTACGATTTTCCTCTTGGCGCGTGGACACTGGGTTTGCGCGGGCGCACGGAATACGGACGGACCACCATCGACGGCTATACGGAGCGGGGCGCGGACCCGCTCAATCTGGCGATCGACGCGCAGACGGTGGATTCGGTAACCACGGCCTTGGGCGGAATCGTGTCTTATACCGCCGGCACGGCCGTCGGTGTGTTCGTATCGCAGCTCGGTGTGGAATGGGAGCACGAATTCGCGAAAGACAGCCGTCTGATCGGCGCCCGTTTCGCCGACGACGCCGGCGGGCATCGATTCACCGTGAGCACCGACAGTCCGGACCGGGACTATGTCAATCTCAGAACCTCCGTTTCGGCGGTGCTCCCACACGGCGGATCGGCATTCGTCCAGTACGAGACCCTGGTCGACAACCGCTTCGAAACACGCCATTCCGTCAATGCCGGCGTGCGGTTGGAGTTTTAGAGCATTTTCCGGTTGGGTGCGGAGGATGCGTCGGCAAGGGATTGCCGACCTACGCATCGGTGCCGCCAAGTAGGTCGGGAATCCTTTCCCGACACAGCCCATGGTAGGGCGGGTTAGGTGCGCACCATACCTTCGGCGCGTAACCACACGAGTCATGCGCGCACCGTAACCCGCCGAAGGACGGCGTGGCGGGTAACGGCGCGCGCAAAGCGTAGTGATCGATAGCTAGCTTGTGTTGGAGTGCGCCTAACCCGCCCCACGAAATCCGGTTTCGGTAAGCCGTCGAAACGGGCGGGGCTCGGTTCGTTAACCTATTCAAACTCCAAAATCTTTTCTTCGATCGCTCGCCGGGAGATGCCGTGCCGATCCAGCAGTTCTTCCATCGTTCCCGATCGGGGCTCTTTGCTTACGGCGAGACGATGTACGGGTACCGTGGAATTCAAGGCCGCCGCGACCGCATCGCCGAGTCCCCCGTCGCGCCAGTGGTCCTCGACCACCACGACGCCTTGTGTTTCCCGCGCCGCCTGCTCCAGGGTCGCCACGTCCAGCGGCTTGACCGAATAGGCATCGATGACGCGCACCGATATTCCTCGCTGCTTCAGGCTGTCATGGGCTGCGAGCGCCTCGTGCACGGTGATGCCGGCCGCGACGACCGTGAATCGGTCGTCCCCGCCGGAGCGCAGGGCCTTGCTGCCGCCGATCGGAAAATCTTCATCTTCGGAATAGATGACCGGGGTTGAAGGGCGCGTGGTGCGGAGATAGACGATGCCCGGCGTCTTCACCGCCAGTTCGGTCAGGCGTTCGGCGCTGACGGCGTCGCACGGGTACAGCACGGTGCTGCCGGCCAGGGCGCGGAACATGGCCAGATCCTCCAGCCCCATCTGCGAAGGGCCGTCCTCGCCTATGGACACGCCGGCATGGCTGCCGCAGAACACGAGATGCGGCGGACGGCTGTGGCCCGCCATGCGGATGAAGTCGTAAGCACGCGAGAGAAAACAGGCGAAGCTGGCGGCGACCGGAATCTTGCCGGAAACGGCCAGGCCGAGCGCGGTTCCGACCAGGTTCTGCTCGGCGATATAGCTTTGGAAGAAGCGTTTCGGATAGCTTCGGGCGAAAAATTCGGTGTACGTCGAGTTGCTCACGTCGCCGTCGAGCACCACGATTTCCGGCATGAGTCCCCCGAGCTTCTTGAGCGCATTCCCGAATCCCTTGCGCGTGGCGACTTTTTCGCCCGGCTGGTAGCCGATCTCGAGGGGCGGCGCCGGTTCGGGGTCGGAGCGCCGGATCTGGCCGACCCGCCGCGATTCCACCGTCATGTGCACGCCCGTATCGCCCAGTTCCTTGAGCGCCCTGTCCATCTCCTCCCGGCTCAGGGCCTTGCCATGCCAGCCGTGAGCGCCTTCCAGAAAGGGAACGCCGTGGCCTTTTTCAGTTCGGGCGATGATCGCCGTCGGGCCGCCTTTTCGGGCCCGATACAAGGCGTCGAGAATGGCTTCCATGTCATGCCCGTCGATTTCGATGGTCGACCATCCGAAGGACTGAAAGCGGCGTGCGAATACCTCTGTGCGGTGGCCGTAAGGCGTGGGTCCGGTCTGGCCCAGGCCGTTGACGTCGACGATCGCGACCAGCCCCGACAGCTTGTTGAGAGACGCGAACTGCGCCGCTTCCCACACCGAGCCCTCGGAGCACTCGCCGTCCCCCACGAGGCAGAAGACCCGGCTGGCGATGCCGTCCAGGCGGTTGGCCAGCGCGATCCCGTTGGCGGCGGCCAGCCCCTGACCCAGCGAGCCGGTCGCCACTTTGACCCAGGGATTGGTCGGCGTCGGATGGCCCTCGAAGGTGCTGTCGATTTTGCGCAGCGAACCCAAGTCCTCGTGACTCGCGCCGGACTCGTGGAGCGCGGCCCATAAGATCGGGGCCGCATGGCCCTTGGATAAGATGAAGGAGTCCACGTTGCGGGCGCTCGGGTCGCTCGGGTCCCAGCGCATTTCGTGAAAGAAGAGGGCGGCGACGATATCGGCGCAGGACAGGCTCGAGGTCGGATGGCCCGATCCCGCTTCGGTCGTCATCATGACGACGTCGCGGCGGAGTTGGCGCGCCATTTTCTGCAGGAGGGCGATGCCGCGGCGATTCGAGTATTTCTGGCACTTGTCCGCCAGGCTGTTCATCAGGGCGTCGTACGGTTCGATGAATTTCTGTACGCCCTCGTTTTCGAGCTGGGCGGTAACCAGGCCGAAATCGATTCCGAGCTTCGAAAGCCCCTTCATCACTCCTCGCGCCTCGTCCGAGTCTTCCTCGATCGTGTCGCGCACCGTGCCGTGATCGGCGAACGCGTCGATGGTCGTTTCCGGCATGGTGTTGACCGTGTGGGGCCCGATCAGCGGTTCCACGTACATGACATCCGAGTAGTCCGGATTTTTCGTGCTGGTGCTGGCCCATAGCATGCGCTGCATGCGCGCGCCCTTGTTTTCCAGAGCTTTCCATCGATCGCTCGCGATGATTCGCTTGAAGCTACGGTAAGCCAGCTTGGCGTTGGCGATCGCCGTCTTTCCCAGCAGCGTTTTCGGGTCCGGCTCGAGGTCGCGGGCAATCTCCGGGGAGATTCGCTGACTCAGGAGCTGATCCGCTAATACATCGATCCGGCTCAGAAAAAAGCTGGCCACGGAGGCGATGTTTTCCAGCGGGAGACCGGCCTCGGTCCTCCGTTCGAGCGCTCGGAGATAGGCCTCGGCGACGGCTTGGTAACGCTCGACGGAAAAGAGGAGGGTGATGTTGACGTTGATGCCCTCGAACAGAAGCTGCTCGATTGCGGGCAGGCCGGCGAGGGTGCCCGGAATCTTGATGAACAGATTGGGCCGATCGACGATGCGGGACAAATGCCGCGCCTGTTCGATCGAGGCCTCGGGGTAATGGGCGATGTGCGGAGACACTTCGAGGCTGACGTAGCCGTCCAGTCCGGAGGTTTCGTCGTAAACGGGACGCAGGATGTCGCAGGCGTTTCGAATGTCGGTGGTCACCAGCGCTTCGTAGATCTCGCGCACGTCGGGGCATGGACGGCCGCCGCAGGTGAGGCTTTCGATTTGCTCATCGTAATCCTTGGTTCCGGCGATGGCTTTCTGGAAGGTCTGCGGATTGGAAGTCACTCCGCGCAGGCCTTCGCGGCGGACGCGGCATTCGAGTTCGCCGCTGGTGATCATGCGCCGCGTGAGATTGTCGATCCAATAGCTTTGGCCGTGCTCGACCAATTTTAGTAGCGCGTTCATTGTGTCTTCCGTCCTATAAGGATAACGGCGCCGGACACTGCCGAAACGTTCTGGGGCGTGAGGCTGAAACAAGCTGTGGTAGGTCGGCAAATCCCTTGCCGACAAAGAGGCGGTGCGTCGGGCAGTTGTAGGTCGGCAATCCGTTGCCGACGAAGCGGTGCGTCGGGAAGGGATTCCCGACCTACTCCCGAGCTGTGGTAGGTCGGCAATCCCTTGCCGACGAAGGCGTCTCATCAAAGCCTTCCCTTCAGGCTGCGAGGGTCGATCGGGCCGGGTTCGGCGATGAGCTCGCGGGCTAAGTCGACGCGTTCCCAGACGTTCCATAACAGCACGCCTCTGACCCGACCGTCCCGCAGGTAATAGACGACGCCTTTTCGGTTCGGCTCCGACCAATCGGCGACTGTTTCGAGGCGGGAGTCGGTTTCTCCGACGGCTTCGTATCCCAGCTCGAACAGATCCGAATAGAAAAACGGAAGATGGTGATACGGAACGGTTTCCCCGGCCATGTTTCGACCGGCGTGCTTGCCCATGGTATTGGCATTGTCTTCATGTTCGACCCGCAAGCGTGTGTCCAGGGCCGGATTGTAGAAATTGGCGACGTCTCCGCTGGCATACACGTCCGGAGTACCGGCTTGCAGGAGGCCGTTCACCACGATGCCGTTTTCCACTCGAAGGCCCGCGCCTTTCGCGAGCTCGATGTTGGGGACGATACCGATGCCGGCCACCGCGGCATCCACGGAAATCGCCCGTTCGTTGGTGGTCTTCCCGTCGCGTAAGGTCAAGACGAGCTGGTTGTCCGACTTTTGAAGATCGGTCACCTGTTGTCCGGGCAGGACCTCGACGCCTTGCTGACGATAGTAGTCGTTCAGGAACAGGCTGAGGTCGGGCGGGAACAGTCGCGCCCCTATCCCAGCGTCCGGAAAGACCATGACCACATCCTTGCCGTTCATCGTCAAGGCGGCCGCGATTTCAGAACCGATGAACCCGCCGCCGATGACGGCGAAGCGCTGTTTTTTCTCGCTCAGCGTGCGAAGGCGCTGATAGTCGTCCAGGGTCCGGAAGTAAACGATATCGTCGCCGCCGAATGGGAAGCGCCGGGGCGTTCCGCCGGTCGCCAGCAGCAGTTTGTCGAAGGTGTAGGACGTGCCTTGATCGTCGTCGACCCGCTTGGCGGCGAGATCCAGCGCCTTGGCGGTCCGGCCGAGGTGTAGATCAACATTCCGTTCGGTAGTCTTGCGCCAAATGCGCTCGACCGGTTTTCCTTTCCACAGCCCTTTGGAGAGAGGCGGGCGGTTGTAGGGCGGGTGCGCCTCCGCGCCGATCAAGCCCACCGAACCGTCGGTGTCGATCTCGCGTATGCCCCGAATCGCGGCGTCGGCTGTCATTCCGCCGCCGATGATGAGATAGTTGTAGTGCGGCATATCATTCGCCTCCGTCGGCGCCCTCGTCCGTCAAAGGTTTCGGCCGCGAGCGCCTTGAACTGTTTGGGCGCTAAACGAGCTTCGCCCTGAGCTTGATTTCGGCGCCGGTGAGAAGCCGGGAGACCGGGCAATTCCGTTTCGCGTCGTCGGCGAACGTCTGGAATGTCGCTGCGTCGATTCCGGGTACGTCGCCCTCGGTATCCAACTCGATCGCGGTGATCTTGAACCCTTCGCCCACCTTTTCGAGGTGGACTTTCGCCGTCGTCGCAATGCGCTTGGGCGTGTGCCCGGACTGCGCCAAGCCGTGTGCCAGCGCCATGGAAAAGCAACCCGCATGCGCCGCGCCGATGAGCTCTTCGGGATTGGTGCCTTGTCCCTCTTGAAAACGGGACGAAAACGAGTAGCTCCCGGTGAAGGCGCCGCTGCCCAATCGCATGCTTCCTTTTCCCTGAGCGAGATTGCCTTCCCACTCGGCCGATGCGCTTCGTACCGCCATGTTCCCTCCTTTAAGATCTCTAGGTCTAAGACGGTGGGTGGGAAGCTACTGCGCGTCCCGATGGCGGCCCTTCGACTAAGCTCGGGATGAACTTATCCTCGGACCACTCGTGACGTTCCCCGCGCACCGTTTAAGGTATGAGACTTTTCTCCGAAAAGAGAGTTGCACGTTTGTTTTTCCGCATCCTTCCGGGGAGGGGCTATCATAAAGAACGCCACCGAGCCGCGATGTGTTTGCAAAACAATCTTCCCTGATAAGAAAAATGACAGATATTCAGCAAACGTCTGGTGATGATGCACTCGACAAAACCAGGATCTTGCCCTCGTCCGCCGGCAATCGTCCGGGTCCGGCCGCGGTTGCCGCAGACGATGATGCGGAAAAGACGCGGCTGGCGACCCTCGCCCCTGGGGTGCCGGAGGCGCCGCGTCCCGTCGCGGCGCCCGCGCCGAGCGATGATGGCGATTCGACTCGGCTGAGTACCCGGACCGGCCACAGTGTCCCGCTGCCGGTCGAATCCGCGTTAACGGTAAGGCCTTTGCAAATCGGCGACGTCCTCAAGGACCGGTTCGTGCTGGAGCAGGTGCTGGGCGAGGGCGGAATGGGCGTAGTGTTCAAGGCACTGGACCTGCGCAAGAAAGAGGCCAACGACAAAGAGCCCTATGTTGCTTTGAAGGTCCTCAACGAGGATTTTCAGCAAAATCCCGTTTCCCTGATCGCGCTCCAGAGGGAGACCAAACGGGCTCAGACGCTTTCCCATCCGAACATCATCAATGTGTACGACTTCGACAGGGACGACCGGCACGTCTTCATGTCGATGGAATACCTCGAAGGCCAGCCCCTCAACCGATTGATCCGAGAGCTTCCCGAGGGGGGCATGCCGTTCAAGAAGGCCTGGCCGATCATCCAGGGCATGGCGGAAGCGCTGGCCCACGCCCACAAGAAGAACATCGTCCATTCGGATTTCAAGCCGGGCAACGTCTTCATCGACGAGAACGGCGAAGTCAAGGTGCTCGACTTCGGCATCGCCTGCGCCGCGGGCCGAACGGACAAGAAGGGCGGCGACGCGACCGTATTCAATGCCCGCGATCTGGGGGCGCTGACGCCGGCTTATGCGAGTTACGAGATGCTCAAGGACGAGGAGCCGGACCCGCGCGACGATATTTACGCCCTGGCCTGCGTGACTTACGAACTTTTGGCGGGGAAACATCCGTACGCAAAAATTTCGGCGGACGTCGCGGTCGAACTGAAATTGCAGCCCAAGCCCATCTCCGGCTTGAACGGCAGGCAATGGAGAGGTCTCAAGAGAGCCCTCGCCCTCAAGCGCGAGGACCGTACCCCGACGGCCGAGGATTTCATCGGCGATCTGCAGAAGCGGTCGCCGGTGTTCTACGGAAGCTGGGCCGCCGCCACGGTTGTCGTCCTGGCCATCGGCAGCAATGTTTACATGGGCCTGCATAAAGCCAAGGAGCCGCCCAAGATCGCGACCACGCTCACCGCCGAGCAGCACGCGAAAGTCGCGGATCTGCTGGAACTGGCGGACATTCACTTCGAGGTCGGCTATTTGACCGCCCCGACCGGCGCCAATGCTTTGTGGGCCTACCGCGAGGCGCTCAAGATCGATCCCTACAACGAAAAGGCGGCCAGCGGCATACAAAAGATCGCGAACGCCCTGGAGCTGGAGGCATGGAAAGCGTTCGAGCAAGGCAACCGCGTCGATAGCCTGAAGAAAGTATTGGAGGGGCTGGAAGCCGTCCCGAATCACGACGGTCTGCTCAAACTCAAGGGCAAGCTTGAACGTTGACAATGGAGCGTCCCGCGTTTCCGCTCCGTTTCCGGATACGCGGTTCGGGCTCGCACGCTGAGCGCCGGTCCCGAGGGACGGCAAGTCTAGGCACTTGTCATCCCGTCTTTCCGCCATCTCCCGCTATTCCTTGACAGCATTTCAGAAAAATCCGGTCTGTGCGCGGAAATGCCGGAGCTCTGTACGAACTATTGCGTATTTTTGGATAGAACGAAGGGCGGCCTGATCGAAATTATTGGATACGGAGACGTAAGTCCTCGTGTAGCGTCCTGGCAGCTTATCGGATTGGAGTGCCGTAACAAGAGCGGTCCGAGATAGGCGCGCAACTCCGAAAGTACGGAGTACCCTGAATCGAAGGAACGCAGAGGGTCGTCCCGCATGAATGACCGATATCTTCGCCGAAAATTGCCGCTGGGGGCGCTGGCTCTGTTGGGAGTTTTCGGTTTGGGTCTTGTTGCCGGCTGCCGGGAAGAACGGGGCATAGGCGAGTTCAGGCGGGCGCCGCCGGCAGGGGGAACGCCCACCGGCGCGCCCATGGTTGATTTGCGCCCCGGCCCCGAGATGCCGGAGCTGCCGCGATTCCGAAATCCTTTCGCGGGAGACCGGCAGGCCATCGCCGAAGGCAAGGAGCTCTGGGACTGGTTTAACTGCTCCGGCTGTCATGCAAGCGGCGGCGGGGCAATCGGTCCGCCGTTGATGGACGACGAGTGGATCTACGGTCCTCACGACGACAACCTGTTCGCCAGCATTGTCGAGGGCCGGCCCAAGGGTATGCCTGCCTACGGCGGGCGGATTACCGATGTACAGGTCTGGCAGATCATCGCTTACATCCGCACGCTGCAACCCGAGTACGCGGCGACCGGCGCGCCTGAACCCAGGCGCCGGGAATCGGCGGATGAAAGCGGGAAATCGCCCGGCGAGCCGAAACGATGAACCAAGGCGCATGGAATCCGGGCCCGAGCGGGGGAGCGCGATGCCGGGTGAAGCGGGTCGTCCTTCCGATTTTCGTCTTGCTGTTCGGCGGCTGTTCCGGGGTTCAGGACGCCACCAATCCGATGAGTCCGCAGGCACAGATGCTGGCCAACCTGTGGTGGGCCATGTGCATCGTGGCCACGCTGATTCTGCTGGCGGTCATGGTTGCGCTTCTGACCGGCGTGTGGCGCTCGCTGGGCCGGCGCGGGGAAGCGCCTCTGAATCGGCGCCAGAGCCGCAATCTGGTGCTCGCCGGCGGCGTGATACTGCCGGCTATCGTACTCCCGATCGTTTTGATTTCCAGCGTGTCGATTCACCGAGAACTTTCGGCGGAGCCGCCGGAAAATGCGCTGACCGTGGAGGTGATCGGACGCCGCTGGTGGTGGGAGATCCGTTACCTCGACGAACAGGATAGGGCGGTCGCGGTTACCGCCAACGAAATCCACATCCCGGTCGGCCGGCCGGTGAAATTCCTGCTCAAATCCAGAGACGTCATCCACAGCTTTTGGGTGCCCAATCTGAGCGGCAAGATGGATCTGATTCCAGGTCAGAGCAACGTCGCTTGGGTCACCGCCGACCGGGCCGGGGAATTTCGCGGCCAGTGCGCCGAGTTCTGCGGCATACAGCATGCGAACATGGCTTTTTGGGTGGTTGCGGAGCCGTCCGAAGTCTTTTCGAACTGGCTGGCTCGGGAGCGCGCTCCGGCGGTCGAGCCCGCCGATCCGGTTCTCGCCAGGGGACAGCAGGTCTTTCTTTCATCGCCGTGCGTACTCTGTCACTCGATCCGCGGGACCGCCGCGCTCGGACGGGTCGCGCCCGATTTGACCCACCTGGCCAGCCGGCGGACTCTCGCGGCCGGAACCCTGCCCAATAATCGCGGCAACCTCGCGGGCTGGATTCTCGATCCTCAGCACGTCAAACCGGGCAACAAGATGCCTCCCGTCAATTATGACGCCGAGAGCCTGCATCCCTTGCTGAGTTATCTGGAGAGCCTGAAATGAAGGAGAAATTTTACACGCAGTCGTCGGCAAGGGATTGCCGGCCTACGAAGGCTGGCGCTTGTTTCGGCCTACATGCTTGCGCCCGAGGTAGGTCGGGAATCCTTTCCCGACAGCTTCGTCGGCAATGGATTGCCGACCTACGATCGAGAAGTTTACGGACAGGGGCATCCTACATAGGCCGAGATAAGCCCCTCGGCTTCGGTCGGGACAGGCTTCGCGTTCGCGACAAAACGAAAAGGGCATGCCCATGACCGCGAGCACCGAAACGGACCGGCCGGGAGTCACGGATCAGGCGTCGGAGCGCCCGGCGATTTCCCGCAAGGCGGAAGAACTGGACCGGACCTGGTACTCGCCATCGGGGTTCTTCGGCTGGTTCACCCAAGTGAACCACCGCATGATCGGCAAGCGATTCATCATTACTTCCTTCATCTTCTTCCTGATGGCGGGAATCGAATCGCTGCTTCTGAGAACCCAGCTCGCGGTGCCGGAAAATTCGTTCCTCACGCCGGATCACTTCAACCAGCTTTTCACCATGCACGGCTCGACCATGATGTTTTTCTTCGCCGTGCCCATGATGGAAGGGCTGGGCATCTATATCGTGCCGCTCATGATCGGGACCCGCGACATGGCTTTTCCCCGCCTGAACGCTTTCGGCTATTACGTATACCTGATCGCCGGAGTGACGCTCTACGCCGCGGGTTTTCTGGGCCATGCGCCGGACGGGGGCTGGTTCGCCTACGTGCCGCTGACGCTGACCCAGTATTCGCCCGGACTCGGTCTGGACTTCTGGGCGACGATGATCACGTTTATCGAAATCTCCGCGCTGGTGGCGGCGGTGGAGCTGATCGTGACCATATTCAAGCAGCGTGCGCCCGGCACGTCGCTCAACCGCATGCCGCTGTTCGTGTGGGCCATGCTGGTGACCATGTTCATGATCGTGTTCGCGATGCCGCCCCTGATGGTGGGCAGCATCATGCTGGCTCTCGACCGCACGGTGAGCACCCATTTTTTCATGACCTCGGGAGGCGGCGAGCCGCTGCTCTGGCAGCATCTCTTCTGGTTCTTCGGCCATCCGGAGGTCTACATCATCCTGGTGCCGGCGCTCGGCGTCATCTCGTCCATCGTCGTGACCTTTGCGCGGCGGCCCGTCTTCGGCTATACCGCCATGGTGCTCTCGGTGGTGGCCATCGGCTTCGTCGCCTTCGGGCTGTGGGTGCACCACATGTTCACGACCGGCCTTCCGGCGCTGGGCGTGAGCTTCTTCACGGCCGCGAGCGTGATGATCGCCGTGCCGAGCGGCGTGCAGATATTCTGCTGGATCGCGATGCTTTGGGGAGCGAGGCTGCGGTTCGCGACGCCGCTTCTGTTCGTGCTGGGTTTCTTCTTCATCTTCGTGCTCGGCGGGCTGACCGGCGTAATGGTGGCCTCGGTGCCGTTCGATACGCAGGTTCACGACACTTACTTTTTGGTCGCGCACTTCCACTACGTGCTGATCGGCGGGGCGGTGTTCCCGGTGTTCGGCGCGATCTACTACTGGTTCCCCAAAGTCTTCGGGCGCATGCTGAACGAGACCGCCGGCAAGTGGAGCTTCGTCCTGATGTTCGTCGGTTTCAACATGAGCTTTTTCCCGATGCACCAGCTCGGCTTGCAGGGCATGCCGCGCCGAGTCTACACCTATCTGTCCGAATCGGGGTGGTTCGAATTGAGCCTGCTGGCGACCATAGGCGCGTACGTCTTCGCCCTCGGCGTGCTCGTCACCGCGGTCGACGCCCTGCTGAGTTTCCTGCGAAAACCCGACGCGCCGGACAACCCCTGGGGCGGGGATACTCTGGAATGGGCGACAAGTTCGCCTCCGCCCAATTACAACTTCGAGGATATCCCTGTGGTGCGCGGCCGTTGGGCGCTGTGGGAGCGCGGCGAGGAGCCGGCGGGAACGGTGGTGGGCCTCCGCTCCGGGCGGCGCGAAGTGCTGGTCACGACGCTGCTCGATGCCGAGCCGCACGCCGTGGCGATTCTGCCGGGACCTACGATCTGGCCTTTTCTTTCCGCCGTCGCGGTGGCGGCGGGTTTTCTCGGCTTCATCCGTCATCCGATCTGGTTCCCGATCGGCTTGCTGCTGACCTTCGTCGGATTCGTCGGATGGCTCTGGCCGCGCGCGGTCGGAGGTTCCGCCGAGGAGGAGCAAGCCCGATGAACGCCGAAACCCGCTTCGATGCCGGCGAGCTTCCACGATTGCCCGCCGACTACAGAGCGCCCTTGTGGTGGGGCATCGTCGGTCTCATCCTGGTCGAATCGGTGGTGTTCGCCACCCTCATCACCAGCTATTTCTATCTCGGCATCGATCAGCCGGAATGGCCGCCGGCGGGCACCAAGACGCCCGATCTGGTCAAGCCGACCCTGGGCACGCTGGTGCTGATGGCCAGCAGCCTGCCGATGCACTGGGCCGACCGCGGCATCACCCGAGGCAACCAAACGGCCCTGCGCTGGGGATTGTTGCTGAGCATCGCGCTGGCGGTGACGTTCTTGGTGCTGAAATACATCGAGTACAGCGAAATGGGGTACCGATGGTATACCCATTCCTACGGCTCCATTTCCTGGACCATCATCGGCTTTCACAGCACCCATGTGGTTGCGCTGATCCTGAAGACGGTCGTGGTCAGCGCTCTCGCATGGATAGGTTACTTCAGCGAGCGGCGCAGTCTGGCGGTGAAGGTCAACGGTATTTACTGGCACTTCGTGGTGGCGGTCTGGATACCGCTGTACGCCACGCTGTACTGGATGCCGCGCGTTTTAAAGTGAGGGAAGAAAGGTGTTGCAGGCCGATACGGAACGGTATTTTTCGGAGCGTAGCGGTATCGCCGCGCTATGGGCCGGTTTGCTGGCGGGTCCCGTCGCCTGGGCCTTGCACCTTCAAACCAGTTACAGCATCACGCCGTTCTTCCACGGCACCGGGTCGACTCTCGCCCTGTATCTGGTGACTTTGGCGGCCCTGGTGATCGCCGCGGCCGGCGGGTTGATCTCCTGGCGGAATTGGCAAAGGGCAGGGGCGGCGTGGCCGAGCGGAGAAGGCGGGGTGATCGCGCGGAGCCGCTTCATGGCGGTTTCCGGGATGATTGTCAGCGCCTATTTCTTCGTGACCATCCTGGCGCAGGCCGTTCCGATCATGATGCTGCGCTCGTGAGGCCTGCCATGGCACGAAACCGTATTGCGCGCCGAACCGTCATTCCCTCCTTGTCCACTGCGTTCGGTGTTCCCGCATGCGGACATGCTCACGAAGGGAGTTCGGCGATTTCCGGCTTTCAGTGGACCGCCTGGAATTTCGAGCCCTGGGTCCTGTTTTGTCTTGCGCTGTCGGCCGGACTGTTCATGGCCGGATTGCGGCGGCTGTGGCCGAAAGTCGGCGCGGGCCGTCGGGTGCTCGTCCAAAAAGCGCTGGCTTATGCCGGGGGATGGCTGCTCGTCGCTCTGGCCCTGATTTCGCCCCTGGATCGGCTTTCGAACGAGCTTTTTTCGGCACACATGGTCCAGCACGAGATCCTGATACTGCTCGCCGCGCCGCTGCTGGTCTTGAGCCGTCCGATCGCCTTTGCCCTGTGGGCGTTTCCGCGCGGGTGGCGGAAGTCTCTGACAGGCTATTGCAAAACCGGCTGGGTCGGGCCTTTCTGGCGCAGAATGACCGTGCCCTTGGCGGCCTGGACGATACACGGGGCCGTCATATGGATCTGGCATGCGCCGGTCTTTTTTCAGGCGGCGCTGAGACATGAGGACGTGCACACGCTGCAGCATCTGAGCTTTTTCGTTTCGGCACTGGTGTTCTGGTGGGCGATCATCCGCGGCGGCGAAGGGGCGAGAGGGTACGGGGCCGGGGTGCTATACGTGTTCTCCACGACGGTGCATACCAGCCTGCTAGGAGCGTTGCTGACCTTCAGCAGCCAGCCCTGGTATCCGACCTACGGCGGCTCGGCGGCGGCCGGACTGAGCGCGCTCGAGGATCAGCAGCTCGCGGGGCTCATCATGTGGGTCCCCGCCGGCGCGATCTATCTGGTCATCGCCCTCGGGATGTTCGCCGCCTGGCTGGAGGCGATCGGAAAAAACGCGGGCGGCGCGGCGGGGCACAGCGGGAGCCCGCTCCCGAGGGGACCATGATGTTGAGGGAGTTTTGAAAAAGTTATTTCCCTTTGGAGGGTGTCACAAAAATAGGATGTGCTGAACGCAGTGAAGCGCGGCAATCGCGAACTCTGTAGCTCTGTAGGATGGGTAGAGCGAAGCGAAACCCATCGATAGTGGGTTGGCGAAGCGTAACCCACCCTACGCGGAGTGTGTCCGAGCGGAACGGGGCGTTATACAAGGAGGATTCGACATGGAGCAGCCAAAAACCGGTCAGAGTCCTGTGGCCTATGCTTTGCCCGGCAAGATCGGAACGCGTCTCGGTGTGATGCTCGTCGCGCTTGGCGGTCTGGCCGGGTGGCCGGGAGTCGCGTCGAGTCAAGTTCCCGAATCACGGGTCCAGGCACAAGCCGTTCCGCCTGCCGAGGCGGAGGACGGCCAATGGACCATGCCGGCCAAGAACCATGCGAGCACCCGCTATAGCGGACTCGACCAGATCACGCCCGAGAACGTCGGGAATCTCAAGCTCGCCTGGTCCTTTTCGACCGGCCTGAACAAGGGGCACGAGGCGGCGCCGCTGGTGATCGGCGATACGATGTACGTCGTCACGCCTTATCCCAATGTTCTCTACGCGCTGGACCTCAAGGAAAAACCGGGCGCGATGAAATGGAAATTCGAGCCGAAACCGGCTGCCGCCGCGCAAGGGGTCGCTTGCTGCGACGTGGTCAATCGTGGGGCGGCCTACGCCGACGGCAAGATTTTCTTCAACACCCTCGACAACCATACTTTCGCGGTGGATGCGAAGACCGGAAAACAGGTCTGGAAGACCAAGCTCGGCGACATCAATCGGGGCGAATCCATGACCATGGCGCCCCTGGTGGTGAAGGGCAAGGTGCTGGTGGGCAACAGCGGCGGCGAGTTCGGCGTGCGCGGCTGGCTCACGGCGCTGGACGCCAATACGGGAAAAATCGCGTGGCGGGCCTATACCACGGGTCCCGACAAGGACGTGCTGATCGGTCCCGAATTCAAGGCTTTTTATCCGGAGGACAACGGCAAGGATCTCGGCGTCACGACCTGGCCGCCCGATCAGTGGAAGATCGGCGGCGGCGCCGTGTGGGGCTGGATTTCGTACGACCCGGAGCTGGATCTGATCTATTACGGCACCAGCAATCCCAGCCCGTGGAACCCGGAAATGCGGCCTGGCGACAACAAATGGACCTGCGGCATCTTCGCCCGCCGCCCCGCGACAGGCGCGGCGGTATGGGCCTACCAGTGGAGCCCTCACGATCTCTACGACTACGACGGCGTCAACGAGAATATCCTGGTGGATCTGCCGGTTAATGACCGGATTCGGAAGCTTCTTCTGCGCGCGGAGCGCAACGGGTACGTCTACGTCATAGACCGGACGACCGGGGAAATCCTGTCGGCCGACCCGTTCGTGCCGACCAATGTCACCCGCGGCATCGATCTCGAGACCGGACGGCCCATTCACGTCGAGGAAAAGAAGCCGCAGACGGGAAAAACCGTCACCGACATCTGCCCGGCACCGCCCGGCGCCAAGGACTGGCAGCCCGCGGCCTGGTCGCCGCGGACCGGTCTGTTTTACCTTCCGCACAATAACCTCTGCATGGACATGGAGGGATTGGAGGCCAACTATCTCGCCGGCACTCCCTACGTGGGGGCGCGGGTGCACATGCACGCGGGACCCGGCGGGCATCGCGGCGAGTTCACCGCCTGGGACCCCCTGAAACGGCAGGCCGTATGGAAGATCAAGGAGCGCTTCCCGGTGTGGAGCGGCGCGGTGGCGACGGCGGGCGACGTTGTTTTTTACGGCACCATGGACCGCTGGTTCAAGGCGGTGCACGCCCGTACCGGAGACGTTCTGTGGCAGTTTCAGGTCGGTTCCGGAATCATCGGCCAGCCGGTGACTTACCGGGGACCCGACGGCAAGCAATATGTCGCGGTGCTTGCCGGAGTCGGCGGCTGGTCGGGCGCCATCGTGTCGGGCGGGCTGGACCCGCGCGACGGCACCGGCGCGCTCGGCTTCGTCAACGCCATGAAGGACTTGCCCGAACACACCAACCCCGGAGGGACGCTGTATGTATTCGCCCTCCCGTAATGCCGGACGGGCGCTACCGGGAGAGGGGACGTGTCCGGGAAGCGGGATCGCCATGGTTTTCGTGTTGTGCCTGCTCGGAGCTTGCGGGGGCGGGAAAGAGTCCGACGCCATCGCCCTGACCGGCGGCAATCCGGAGCGGGGTAAGGACGCCATCCGCGCCTACGGCTGCCCGTCCTGCCACACTATCCCCGGCGTGTTCGGCGCGGATGGCCTGGTGGGGCCTCCTCTCGGCGGAATCGCCAAGCGGGTCGCCATCGCGGGCATTCTGCCGAACACCCCGGAAAATATGATCCGGTGGCTGCAAAATCCTCCGGCCGTCAATCCGCAGACCCTGATGCCGAACATGAATGTTCCGGAATCCGACGCGCGTGACATCGCGAGCTATCTTTACACGCTGCTCGATTGAAACGCTTGCGTGGCGGTGTCGCCGGCTGTGGATTGCTCTTCTTTTGTGCGGATGCGCGGCCGAGTCCCGGTTAGCGGATGAATCCGGGGGAAGCGGCGTCCGTCCGGCGGCATCTTTTGGTCTGCAATTAGAGAATTTTCCGATTCGGTGTCAGAGCGCCCGACAGGTAGGTCGGCAATCCCTTGCCGACTTATCGGCTCGGCAAAGGACTTTGTCGGAAGGGCAGCTCTGGCGCTCCCAGAGATGCCGTTTGCGATTGGGAAGGGATTGCCGACCTACGTGCTTCCCGCCCGACACGAAGCCGTGCACCGGGATGAAAAACGCTCCAGGCGAGGCCGGCCCGCTGCGGACGGCGGAAGGCTTGCGCTGGAGCGAGGTGCCGGACAAGTTATATGCCGGTCCTTTTTCGAAAGGCGCCCTGACCGGAGAGCGCTTCGGGCTGTTGCCGAGTTCCTCCTTTCGGCTCGCCACCGGGCGGTGCACGGATTGTCCGGTGCCCGAGGCGGCGCTCTGGTATTTTCGCGACGAACTCATCGCCGTTCCTGATGGACTTCGGCCGATCACCGGCACGGCGCTTTTCGAGCCGGAGCGGAGCGAAACGCCCCATCCGCCGCTGGTCTGGATCGGCGCTCCCGAGATCGTCGAACACGCGACCTTGTCCGAAGACGGACAGTTTCTCCGCGCACCGGCGGGTGAGATCGCGTTTGCGGTCACCCCGGCGATTCCCACCAATCGGGCCTATCTCGATCGTTCCACCGTGGCTTTTCTTTCGAAACGGCCGCTGCGCATGCGTGGCGTCACACTGAGCGATCGGGGGACTCCGGTTTTCGTCGCCCGGACGATCTGGCCGGAAGATACCCGTATCGACATCGATGGAGCCCGATTTGAGCCGTTGAAAGAGCGGGAAACCTTGACGACCTTGATCCGGGCACAGACCGGCGGCGTGACGGGCATCTACGCCGCGCGGGTGTTATGGGAGCGTCATCCGGGACAGCCCCGCCGCTGGGCGAGCCGCCCGGTGCTCGCCTTCGTGCTCGACGGCGCCCAGGGCGACGATGACGGCGCGCACGGCGGCCATCTCGCGCCCGCCGCCGGGATATTGGGCCCGCAAGGCGAATGGAGCGATTGGCTGGCCGCCAACTTCTATCCCATAGACGACAAGAACGCAAAAGGCATTCTCTCGGCCATGGTGCCCATGGACAATTACCTCGCGGATCTCAACAGCGGACAGGCCTGGTACCGTCCGAACTACATGCTCGTCGCGGTCATGCGCGATTCCCGAATTCCGCGCCGGGTGCAAGCCACCTTGCAACAGGTGCTACACGGCTATTACTGCCATGTCATCGGTTACGACCGGGCCGCCAACAACAGCACCGCGCTGGTCATCGATCCCTTGCGCTGGCTGGGCTGGAACATTCCGGAGACCGGTCCGACCAGCTATCTCGCCGCCGTGGCCGCTTTCCCGGTGGCGGCCCTGGTTCAGATGAGCCTCGCCGGCGGCAGGGATGTGTTTCGCACGCTCGCTGCGGAGAAGACCCGGCTCGTGCCCAGAGAGGCCTTCGAGACGATAGGCCGAGACCTTCTCGATCTCGTCGAGGGGAGCGCTCCGACGCGAGAGCTGACCCCTTTCGAGCAGATGCTCGCGGCCGATACCGAGGCTGTACTTTTCGTCCGGATACCGCAGATTCCGTCCAGCCGCCGCTTCGGAACCTATCCGGCGGGTTCCCTGACCGAACTCGCCGGCCGGGTGCCGTGGAGCCGGAATGAATGGGAAACCGCCCCGGACCCCGGCGAACAGCCTTTTCCGGAACGGCTGGTAGGCTCGTGCAGATGAGCAGCGACCGATTTGCCGGCGCGCATCCAGGCACGGCGCCCGGGGGGCTATGGTCTCCCCGGGCAGTGGAAAAGACGGAAATCGGTCGGACCGAGAACGCTGTAGCACAGCAGGACAATCAGATGGATCTACTGAACTGGAACTGGAGCGAATTTCTGTCTCACGTGCTCAAGCTTGCAGGAGCGTTCGTACTCGCCCTGCCGATCGCCCTGGAGCGCGAAAGAACGACCCGCACCTTGGGATTGCGGACTTTCCCTCTGGTTGCGCTAGCAAGTTGCGGTTATATCCTGGTCGGGGAGTCGGTCGTCGGTACCGCTCAGGATGCGCAGGCGCGCATCATCTCCGGATTGATGACGGGTATCGGCTTTATCGGCGGCGGAGCGATTTTGAAGACGTCGACAGGTGTCCGGGGAACGGCCACGGCGGCTAGCCTATGGTCGACCGGCGCAATCGGCGCTTCGGTCGCCCACGGCTTGTATGAGATCGCCGTGCTGATCAGTACGATCAATTTTCTGACTTTGCAGTTTCTGACGCCGATCGAGCGTCGAATGGGCAAAAAGGATCGGCCGGATTTGGAGGACTCTTGACGCGCAGATCGACGTTTTCGGTCAGCCGCCGCACATTCTGACGTTGCAGAGACCGTGGTTTGTGAGGGGGCGGCTAGCGTGGAAGCGCTCCCGACGGGAATCGAGGGAGGCGATGTTTCCGGACAGATCGGATTCGTGATGGAATAAGCTCACCGCTTGATCGCTCGCTGCCGCGGGTGAGGTTTCGCGGCGGCGATCACGAATTTTCAAAAAAGAAAGTGGGGGGCAAGTTATGTTCGTGTTCGACAGGAATGAGTTTTTCGAGGACTATCGTTCCGCGTTCGGACCCATGACGCAATACCGGGTCGACGCGCTGGAGTTTCTGCTTGGCGAAATCGAACAGGATATCCGTTTCGACGGGACGGATACAGACCGGCAACAGTTGGCCTACTGCCTGGCGACATTCAAATGGGAAACGGCAAACACGATGAGGCCGATCGACGAGCACGGCTCGGCGGCCTACTTTGAATCCCGCTATGGATCGCATACCTCGGTAGGCCGGCGGCTGGGCAATCTTTACCCGGGCGATGGCAATCTTTTTCACGGGCGCGGTTTTGTACAGCTGACAGGCCGAAACAACTACGAGAGAGCGGGAAGATTTCTGAACGTGGATCTGATCTCGAACCCCGATAAAGCAAAGGAGCCCAAGCTGGCTTATCAAATTGCCGTCCAGGGAATGAAGGAAGGATGGTTCACGGGCAAAAAGCTCGGACATTTCATAAAAGACGGAGTATCGCCCGATTATGAGAATGCTCGAACCATCATCAATGGCCACGACAAGGCTACAACGATCGCCGACATCGCACGCCGATTCGACGGTCTCTTGCGGGCGTCCGCCCTTCAGCGATCATAGCGAAGATGGCATCGGTCGATTTGGGATTCCGTCGGATCGACGGCGCTGCCGTATGAGTCCATTTCGGGAATGTCATGGAGCGCACAGGGAGTTGGGATTGCTATGAAATTGTCCGAGTTCGGCATCACCGCCGCTTTTGTAGGTCTGTTTCTGGTTGCTTCGGGAGTAAAGGCCGGAGGCGATCAAGACAAGTCCGATTTGACTCGAGAGGAGCGAAGCGCCTGGTATCAGAGACTGAAATGGCCCGCTGACTGCGAGGAGAGCTTCCAAAGCCGAGCCGAGGATATTCCCGATGCCGGCCTTACCTTTCATCGCCTGAAGGACAAGCAGTATCTCGTGGAGATACAGTGCTACCTGGGCGCTTATCAACCCGGTTTTGTTTTCATGTTTTATGACGAAGCCCGGACGAAAACGGTATTGTTGAAATTCAAGCGTTATGAGCGCGAGACGGATGGCCGCGTCTCCCGCTATCTTGAAACGGAGCTGAGCGGATTTCCCGAATTCGATGACAAAACGAAGGAGCTGAAAGTCTGGTCGAAATCCCGCGGCATCGGAGACTGCGGCTCGATCGTCGTTTACACTTTTCGGAACGGCCAGCCGGTCGTCAAGGAAGCTCGGGCTCAAGCCTGTCAGGACGACCCCGACGCTCCATTTGCGGAGCCGGAAGCCTGGCCGAGAGTCAGAAATCCTTAAAGCCTTCGGGCAGGAGACTTGCGAAGAAGGTTGAAGCCGAACGCCGGTGTCGGTGAGACGATCGCCATGGTCGTTGACGCTAAGTACATTCCGCAAATATTTGCGGAATCTCGACAGATTGGCTTGATTGGCGGGGTTGTCCTGCAGGTTGCCTATGCCGCAAGACTTCCCTGAATGTACTTAGAGCATTTTCATGCCTACTGTACGGGCATTCGCGCGTAGGTCGGGAATCCTTTCCCGACACCACGTCCCGGCCGAGCGTCTTCGTCGGCAAAGGATTGCCGACCTACGAAAGCTTGAGTCGATCTACCCTGGCCGAAGGCGCCAACGACTCCTGCCAGGCCTGTTTTGCCGTACGAGCGAGATGAAAAAGCTCTAGCCGGCCTGGACAAAATAACAACAACCGGACTTACGCATTTTGCCCTTTTTCCTTCGAGAGACGGAAGAAGAGTCCATTTTCGTAAGTCCTGAACAACGTCGAGACTGGAGGGGTGCCATCATGCTGAAATCGATCGATATCCTAATCGGGCTTTCTGTCGTCATGCTGATCGTCAGCATGGCGGTGACTCTGATGACTCAGGCCATGCTGGCTCTGCGTCAAAGTCGCGGAAAGCACTTGCTGGCCGGACTCGTGGACCTGCTCGAGCAGCTCGATCCCGGCGTGGAGCGGCGCTGCGCCGAGGAGATAGCGAAGATGATTCTACGCAGTCCAATCCTCAACGGCGGCAAAATATTCGGTTTGATCCGGTATGGCGAGGTGATTCACCGCGAGGAGCTCACCAAGATGCTGCTCGACCTGGCATCGCGAGACCCGAAGGACGTGACGATGACCGAGCTGCAACAGACAGCGCTCAAGGGATTGAAGAAAGTGATGGCGGAAAACGGTATCTCCGACCCCGACCAAACGCTGAAGAATATCCATATGGCGGCCCTCCAACTGGAGAAATCCAACCCCGAACTCGCCCACGACGTCCGCCAGAATATTGCCCTGTTGCAGGAAGCCGCCAGCCAATTCTTGGCGAAAATCAACTTGCGGTTTGATTCGGTCATTGATCGCGTCAGCGAACGCTTCACCTTCGGTGCCCGCGTTTGGACTTTCGTCAGCGCTACGGTGGTAGCCGTCGTGCTGCAACTGGACACGGTGACGCTGGTGAACCGATTTGCCATGGACGACGCCATGCGAACCGCTTTTGTCGAGGAGGCGATGAAGATCGATCAGGCACAGTATGTCGTAGCCAGCTTGGAGGCTCAATCCGCCACGCCGTTGCCCATGTCGGACAAAATCGAGAGGCAGTATTTCACGTTCCTGGCCAAGCAGGGCGTGATATTGCCGCCTACCTCTCTCGAGCTATGGTTTGACAACTGGAAAAATGTGAACCTTCCGGGGCTGATGATCTCCATCCTGCTGCTCAGCCTCGGCGCGCCTTTCTGGTACAGCGTACTGAACAGGTCATTGCAATTGCGATCGGTCCTTGCGCAAAAAGACGACATACAGCGCGTGATTCGGCACACCACTCAGCCTGCGGGAGAGGTTTCCGACGGCGGTGTCGGCACAAGCGGTGGCAGACGTTCGAGCGGTCCGTAAAGGCGGCGATGTCAGGCGGTGCCGGAACCGGCCCGTCACTTTGAATAGTCGGGTACATCCCTTTGGGAACAAGGTGTCGTGACACGTGATCAGCCGATCACGCTTTGCTACCCGAGACCGTGTTCCGAGCCGCGTCACTTTAGGAATCTCTGACTAAAATCCTTCGACAGGCTCAGGACGAACGGAATCAATACGTTATTCCAAATTGCTTTCAATAAGGAATTAATTTTTGTAGGGTGGGTTAGGCCGCGAGGCCGTAACCCACCAAGCGGCCTCGAATCGGTGGGTTACGCTTCGCTAACCCACCCTACAATTAATGTTCACTCGAATGCCGAATGGAATTACCGTTCGTCCTGAGCCTGTCGAAGTGCGTGAACGGAATCCACTTGTTCAGAGTTTCCTTTACTTTACGATGGTGATGCTCGGAACGCCCGGTTTCGGAAGTTCGGTCACCGTCATCTGAAAAATCTGCGAGAGCACCCGAAAGGCCGTTTGGTTCCACGATGACCGACGGCTTGGACGCACGGCGAAGTATCTCCCTCGATACTTCACCACAACGTCCGCATCTGCGGGCGGCCTGCTGGATTCGGAAATCTCGATGACCGAGACCGGATTTTCGCCGACCGGCGGTGTTCGCGGATCCTTGGGAACGTCCCTTTCGGGTTCTGCGGCGAGGGTTCGGCCAATGAAATACATGATGTTGCTAAAGCTTCGCAGCCTGAATTTGCCGTGCAGCGGATATTCGCCGCCCGGATAGCCGGGACGAATATCGACCAGGAGGTCGTTGGGTGCATTTTTTTCGGCCTCGTCATTCAGCCGTATTCGCTCCTCATTGCTCAAAAGGAGGGGATCGTAGTTCGTCAGAACCGTTCGACCGACGACTTGCTTGGTCAGATGATAAATCGGCGTCGTTGAATCCGGCGCAATGGAATACTCCTGCTCCAATGCCTGAAATTCCTTTCCGCTAATCGACTCGGAAGGCAGCGTCCAGTGACGCTCGAAGATCAGGGGCTCCGCGTACAACTGGTCACGATCCTGAATCGATGACAGGTGCAGCACGATGCGCCGAAAAGCGGCGTAATCGCGCCGGTTTCGAGGCCGATTGTGAAATACCGCTTCTTCGCCTTGAGTGCGAAATTCCAGCGTCACCAAACGCAGCAGATCGACATCGATATTCTGACGCAGCAGCAAGGTCAGCTTGTCTTCGGATAATGGCGTCAGCAATCGCTGCGTAAATTGTTCGCCTTCCATGGGAACGATACTGATGGTCGGATTTTCCGACGCCGAGCCGCCGAAAATGGGCATCAGCGTGGTGCCGCTATTCCCCGTAAACGGCGGGGTGGCCCCCGCATTGACCTGGAAATTCAGCGTCGCGGCAATATTCGAAATCCCGGAAAAATATATTGGCTGATTGAAGCGGGCACGCGCGATATTGAGCAGGAGTTGCCTCGACATCACGTCCGCACTGGATTCGTTATAGGCGATCGCCAGATGATCAAGCGCCATGGGTGACAGACAGCTCGAAAGTCCGGCCGCGAAAAAGGCTAAAGCGAGCAGGCGAAATAGCGGTGCGGCGCTTCGCAGGCCGCGAACTGCTGAACAGTCTCGCAGCATGATGACCGGCACAGGCTATGGATTCGGGAATTCATCAAGCCAGGATACTGTACGGATACTCTGAATCGAGGCCATTGATATTCGTCAGGTTCCGGCCGGGAGTGACTTGGTTCCCAGTTTACTGAAGCGTATCCGCTCTGCCGCATAACCCGATCCTCCACGAACATATGCCGACCGGCAGGAGTCGGCCAACCACTACCCCGTAGCTGACGTTCGGCTCGAGATCGTTTTTCGGGTGGGATAACCGGCACTTCCGTGCCGAATGTGGCGGCGGATTGTCCTGAACGGATAGTTAGGGCCACCGAAGTGAACTTCTGCTGTTCGGCCATTTCTGCCGTTCGCATTTAGTTTTCAGCCGGCTTCGAATGTCGGCTTTATGGAACCATGAGCGAATTGGTACTTTCCGCTAAGTACATCCCATAAAGTTCTGCGGAAAGGGCGTACACTGGTGGCATGAAAGCCATCCTGATCCCCCCGTTGGGCAAAGCGCAACAGAGTGAGTTAGACACCCTGTATCGAAAGACCAAGGACCCACGACTCCGAACTCGTGCCCAGATGGTCTTGCTCTCGGCCGAGCGGGGTCTCAAAGCGCTGGAGATCGCGGGGATCGTGCGGGAGAGCGAGGACACCGTGGTGCGGTGGCTGAAACGGTATCAGAGCGAAGGCGTGGACGGGCTGAAAGATGCGCCGCGAGCGGGACGGCAAGCCAAAGTGACGGCGGCGTATCGGGCCGCCCTGGTGGCGGCGGTACGGCGCCGTCCGCGCAGTTTGGACCTGCCGTTTTCCATATGGACCCTGCAACGGCTGGTGGATTACCTGGCCGAGCAAACCGGGATTCGCATCGCTCTGGAAACCCTGCGCCAAACCTTGAAGCGCGAAGGGATTGTGCTCAGTCGTCCGCAGCATAAGATCAGCAGCCCTGATCCAGACTATGCGGTGAAAAAAAAGCGGTCGAAGACACCCGTGATCACTTGAAACCGGGCGATGTGTTTTACTACGCCGACGAGTTTAACCTCAGTTGGCTGCCTACCTTGACGGCGTTGTGGAGCCCGGTAGGCCAGCAAATTATGATTCCGACCCCAGGTCAGCCTAAGAAGCGCTATGGGTTGGGAGCGGTGAATTACCATACCGGTGAAACCGTGGTCTTATTCAAACGACACAAGCGCCGTCGGGAGGTGGCCGAACTGCTGCAAGCCATAGTGGACCAGCATCCCACGGGGACGATTTACGTCGCGTGGGACAATGCCGACACGCATCAAGACGACGAGATCGAAGCGGTCGTGCGCGGAGCCGCCGGGCGACTGGTCCTGCTGTACTTGCCGACCTATAGCCCTTGGCTCAACCCGATCGAGATGCTGTGGCGCCATTTCCGCCGCGAAGTGACCCATTGCGAACTCTTCGAGACGGTGGCCGCCTTGCTCCAAGCCGCCCGCGAGTTCTTCGACCGTCACAACCGCTCTCCACAGCTGGTGCTCTCGATTATCGGTTCCTATGCCGTAAAAGTTTCATGAATGTACTTAGTGCAGGCCGCTCGCGGCAAATATTCCGGGAGGTTACGAGAGAAATCTCCGAGTGTCCCGGTCTAATTTAGCCAATCTCTCTATTTTGCTGCGGGAAGAAAACGTCATGAAAGGAAAGAAGCCCACGGGGCTGCCCGGCTTGCTGGTCGGTTTGACTGCGGTGTTTGGCACAGTTACAACAGGTATATCTCATGCGCAAAGCGGCACCCCGGATCCCACCTTTGGTGTCATCGGACGGGTGGTCACGACCTTCGAGACCGCTACTGATCAGGCGTTTGCTGTGGCCATCCAGCCCGACGGCAAGATCGTGGCGGCCGGATTCACTACTTCCCCCATTGCCAATGGCGACAACAACTTCGCCGTAGTCCGCTATAACCCCGATGGCACCATGGATCCGACCTTCGGCACGGGCGGCGGAGTCATCACGAATTTCCGGGCTGACGTACCCACGGGTGACCCCGATAGCCCCAGCAGAAACAGCTCGGATACGGCGCGCGCCATCCTGATTCAACCCGACGGCAAGATCGTGGTTGGAGGGTTTTCCGACGCGCCCAATGGCGACAACAACTTCGCCTTGGTTCGCTATAACCCCGACGGCAGCGTGGATCTGACCTTTGGGGATAATGCCATCTTCCCAGGCACGACACTCACGGATTTTCGTCAATTACCCGATGGGACTCGTTCGCTTGACCAACTCAGAGCCCTCGCCCTCCAGCCCGACGGCAAGATTGTGGCGGTAGGTTTTTCGAATGCGCCTAACGGCGAGGGTAATTTTGCCTTGGTCCGGTACAATCCCGATGGCATCATCGATCCGACCTTCGGCGATAATGCCATCTTCCCAGGCACCGTGCTCACCGATTTTGGCAATCGTAGCGTGGATGACGCCTTTGCTGTGGCCATGCAGTCCGACGGTCAGCTCGTGGTGGCAGGCAGCACGTCCCCCGCCCCCGATTGTCCGGCGGCCTTCGGCCTCGTTCGATACAACAATGGCGTTCCGAATACCAATTTCGGGCCCAATAACCGGGTAGCGACCTGTCTTCGTGGCACAAGCGCCCAGGCCAGCGCGCTCGTCGTCCAGCCCGATGGCCGGATCGTGGCGGTCGGAACGACCAACGGTCCCAACGGGGATCTTAACTTCGGTTTGGCGCGGTACAATCTGGATGGCACCCTCGATCCGACCTTTAATGCCGACTCGATCAACCCTGGGCTCTCGATCACGGACTTTGATAACCGTGCGCTTGACGATGGGACCGTCGAGCGCAGCGCTGACTTTGCGACTGCGGCCGCGATGCAGGCAGACGGCCGGATCGTGGTGGCAGGAACGTCCAACGCCCCCCTTGGCGTGGGCAATACCAACTTCGCCCTGGTCCGCTACGATCTGAATGGTGTCGCGATAACCGACTTCGGGTCCAACAACCGGGTGCTGACCGATTTGGCCAACACGACCGGCGACCACGTCTTGAATAGCAGCACGGACCAGGTCCAGGCCATCGCCATTCAGCCCGATGGCCTGATCGTGGTGGCAGGCGGTTCTGACGCGCCTATCGCCGCTGTCGGCGGTCCCAGCTTCAACTTCGCCCTGGTGCGGTATCTCCCATAAGGGGCGTACGCTTGCGAGACAGCAACCGAGTGGCTGCCTATTGAGTAGTGTCCCGGAAGCCTAAGCTTTATCAGCTTACAGAAAGCGTCTATCGACCTTGCCGCAGTGCTGCAGCAGGCGATTGAAACCTGCCAGCCGCTCATTCAAGCCCGCCGTCACAAGCTGATCGCCTCGCTGCCCGATCAGCCGCTCGGGCCGGACGGGGATAGCCTGCGCTTGGCCCAAGTGGTGTCGATCTGCTCAACAATGCCGCCAAATATACGCCCGAAGGCGGCACAATTTGGCTGGAGGCGGCGTGTGAGCAGGATGACGCCGTCATTTGGATCCGGGATACCGGCGAAGGCATTCCGAAGGCGTTGCTGCCCTACCTGTTTGATGTCTTCACCCAAGCCGAGCGCACCCTGGACCGGTTCCAAGGCAGGTTGGGGCTCGGCCTGACTATCGTCCAGCGCTGTGGCGCTGCACGGAGGCCCGGTGGAGGCCAAGAGCGCAGGCCCCGATCAGGGAGTGAATTCATCGTGCGGCTGCCCCTGAGCGAAGGGCAGGCTTGACGGGCGCTGGCCTTGCGCGACTCCAGGCGCAACGCGGTTGACGATGATCTGGCCACATATTCGGCGCTCGAGCCAACGTTGGAAGTGCACAGCCCGCACGTTGTAGTTCCAGCGCCGCGTCGTGGCTGGCCCCGGTCCGCTGTGGTTATTGAATCGAATGACCGCTGCGGGCACGAACCACTTATAGGAGGCAACCGCACGGAATGTCGGAAGTCGACCGCGTTAGCGAGGATGCTTTCGCCGCTAGAATGTAGGAATGAGATCGAAAGCCAGCTTTAGAGCGTTTTCCGAATCGGTGTAAGGGATTCGGATATGTAGGTCGGCAATCCCTTGCCGACGTATCGGCTCGGCGAAGGGCTTTGTCGGAAGGGTCGCGACTAAAGCGACCGTTTGCGATTGGAAGGGTCGCGACTAAAGCGACCGTTTGCGATTGGGAAGGGATTGCCGACCTACGTTCTCCCCTCCTGGAACGAATCCGTACACCGGGATGGAAAACGCTCTAAGTACATTCCGCAAATACTTGCGGAATCTCGACTGATTGGCTTGATTGGCGGGGTTGTCCTGCAGGTTGCCTATGCCGCAAGACTTCCCTGAATGTACTTGGAACTGGCATCGTGTGGAAGACCCGCTTTACACGTCAGGAGTACGCCCCCTGTCCATTTGTGCGCAATGGCCCATGCCAAAGTCGAACCGCGACGCATCGGACTGCGAACGCGTGAGCAGCATAGAGCGCGTGCCAGCATCGAGAGTATCCATGCACAAGCCATCTACCGTGGTGGGTTACGGCATTCACGCTATATCGGCCTGCCCAAGACTCAGTGCAGCCCATCATCACGTCCGTGGCGGCGAACCCGGTTGGGCTCGGTTTCGGGTGAAACGGTAACCCGTAACATCCCTTGCAGATCGCGGTTTGCAGCCCTCACACGGTCTGTTTTGACCGCTCGAAGAAGCTTATTGAATAAGCCAATCGGATGAACAGATGAACTCTTCCTGATCGTCCACGCTTCTGTTTTGCCGGCATGATCATTTTCCTGATCAAGCCGTGGCGGTTTCCTGCTTCAACGACGCCAGATCGATAACGAAGCGGTACTTCACGTCGCTCTTGAGCATGCGGTCGTATGCGTCATTGATCTCTTGGATAGGAATGAGTTCGATGTCCGAGACGATGCCGTGATCGGCACAGAAGTCGAGCATTTCCTGCGTCTCCTTGATCCCGCCGATAAGCGAGCCCACCATTCGTCGGCGTCTGAAGATCAGGTTGGCGACGCCGGGTGACGGATGCGGCGTATCCGGAACCCCGATCAAGCACAGCGTGCCGTCACGTTTGAGCAGCTCGATATAGGCGTCCAGGTTATGCGATGCGGCCACGGTATCGAGGATGAAGTCGAAGCTGTTGACGTGCTTCTTCATCTCATCGGGGTTCTTTGAAATCACCACTTCGTCGGCGCCCAGCCGCTTGGCGTCCTCGGTCTTGTCCGGAGAAGTCGTGAACAGCACCACATGCGATCCAAAAGCATGGGCGAACTTCACCCCCATGTGGCCCAAGCCGCCGAGTCCGACGATTCCGACCTTCTGGCCTTGGCCCACCTGCCAATGACGCAGCGGCGAATAGGTGGTGATGCCCGCGCACAAGAGCGGCGCGGCGGCGGCGAGATCGAGCTTTTGGGGCAGGCGCAGTACGAAATGCTCATCGACCACGATCACATTGGAGTACCCGCCGTAAGTCATCTTTCCCGTGTGCTTGTCGGGACTGTTATAAGTCAACGTGAGTTCGTTCTGACAATACTGCTCCAGATTCTCGCGACAATCTGGACAGGTGCGGCAGGAATCGACCATGCACCCCACGGCGGCCAAGTCGCCGGCCTTGAAGGTTTTCACTTCGTCGCCGACCGCGGTCACCCGCCCGACAATCTCGTGCCCGGGCACCACCGGGTAGACGGTGTTCTGCCATTCGCTGCGGACCGTATGGAGATCCGAATGGCAGACCCCGCAGTAGAGGATTTCAATCTGCACGTCCTGTGGACCCGGTTCGCGCCGCTCGAAGCGGAACGGACCCAGCGGCGCACTCATGCTGTGGGCAGCATATCCGATGGTTTTGATCATGGAGAGCTCCTTATTCCGTTTCTTAAACGGACCGTGTTTAGGACGGTTTGTTCGATTTACTTCCTGGCTCCCCATATAAAGAGGATATGTGCAATAGGCGGACATCAATGGCCACATACTGGTAAACGGTATTCTAAAGCGATTGGGTAGATCCGAATCCGCCACGCTGCGTGATGTTCGTAGGGGACTGTCAGCCACGAAACCGTTCGGCCGCGGGCACCCCTTGACAGTCCCCCGTTTCGGAGTAGGCTACCATCCCATTGGATGGCTATGAGATGGTAAGCAGAAGGTATGGCAGGGGAGACCGAGAAAATTACGATCAACTTGGGGTTCGTGGACCTCGGGCAGATCGATTTGCTGGTGCAGGAAGGCTTCTATTCCAACCGCACCGACTTCATTCGTACCGCGATACGCAACCAACTTGCCGCCCACGCGGAGGTGGTGAAACAAACCGTGGCCCGCAAGACCCTGGTTCTCGGCCTGCAGGAGTACACCCGCCGCGATCTGGAAGCGGTACGGACGGCCGGACAGAGGCTGCAAATTCAGGTGCTGGGCCTGGTCATCATCGGCGATGATGTCTCGCCCGAACTGGCACGGGACACCATCGAGTCCATCACGGTACTAGGGGCCTTGCGGGCCAGTGCGGACGTCAAATCGGCCTTGACCGGCCGCATCCGCTAGACCTTGTTTTCCCGCCTCGCCGGTGGAGATCCACTTACAGCTCACATGTCTCCACCCACCGAACCATGGCCGCTGTTACAATCGCCAAAGGAGACCTGGATTATGACCGACGCACTGCACGCCGTAATGGCGGAAGCCACCCGGCTCACCCGCTCGGGCCGGCTCGATGAAGCCGCCGCCCTCATCCGGCGCACGCTCCGGGGCGGTTTCGCACCCGACACGTCCTCGAAGACCTCCGACTCTTCCGGTCACGAACCTATTGACAGCACGTGCCGCGTCATCGACGACATTTCCCAACTCACGCCGCCACCGGAGAGCGGGGCATCGGCGCATGGGAGCCCGCACGACGCGAGCCCATCCTCCGCGCCGTCGTCCGCCTTCGAGGCTACGTTTCGTTCGCTTCGAACCGGACTCGAATCCATAATAACCAAACCGAGCCAGTCAAACCCGGACATTCAGGCAGGAGGGCAGTTCATGACAGGTTCCTTCACCAACCCGGCCGGAACCCGCGCCTATAAGCTCTATATTCCCAGCGGCTACCACGGACAAGCCCTACCGCTGATCGTCATGCTCCATGGCTGCGCCCAGGACCCGGACGACTTCGCCGCGGGCACCCGCATGAATATCCTGGCGGAACGGGAGGGATTTTTCGTGCTGTACCCCGAGCAAGCGCCCCAAGCCAATCCGTCCCGATGCTGGAACTGGTTCAAGGCGAGCGACCAGCACCGGGATCATGGCGAACCGTCCATCCTTGCCGACATGACCCGGCACATCGTGAGCACCCATGGCATTGACGCCGGGCGGGTCTACGTGGCTGGACACTCGGCAGGCGGGGCGATGGCCATGGTCATGGGAGTGAACTACCCTGAGCTCTACGCCGCCATCGGCGTCCATTCCGGACTCCCTTACGGCGTCGCTCATGACATCCCCTCCGCCTTCGCGGCCATGCAGCAGGGGGAAACCGCTGCGCTGCTGCAGCGGGAAAGCAGTTTTCCGGCAGCGCTGAAAGCACTCCGGATCGTCCCCACCATCGTCTTTCATGGAGACCGGGACACCACGGTTCACCCCGGCAATGGCGATCGGGTTTTGGCGCAGTGGGCGACCGTACACTCAGGCGCGGGAAGAAAATTGCGGGTCACGGCAAACCGGAGTCAGGTGCCTCACGGGCATTCCTATACCCACTCCATCTATCACGACGCGAGCGGCCAGGTCGTCATGGAGCAGTGGCTAGTTCATGGGGCGGGCCACGGCTGGTCGGGCGGAAGTCCTGATGTCTCGTATACCGACCCCAAGGGACCCAGCGCCTCGGAGGAGATGGTCCGGTTTTTCCGGAAGCACTCGCAGGGCAAACCGTAAGAACTCGGCGAGCCGGTGAGAAGCCTCTTGCGTTCCTGTCTAACCGGGAAGTTTTTGGGTTGCGAGCGCATCACTATCAGGAGATCGTCCAGTAAGCGGAAGGTCTCCCGGAACCTAAACGAAGACCACGAGGTCCATGGATGAGGCGTCCATAGGGAATGGCGGAGAAAAAATCATGCTCCATGGGAAGATAGCCCTGGTCACCGGTTCCACCCGCGGCATCGGTCTCGGCATCGCCACCGAACTCGCCCGGCAGGGCTGCCATATCGGTTTGAATGGCTTCGGGGAGATCGAGGAGATCGAGAGATTGGCGCAGCGCTTGAGCCACGCTCAGGGTGTGAAAACTGCCTATTACCCCGCAGACCTCTCACAACCGGCTGCCATCCGCGGCATGATCCAAGCGGTGGAGGCTGATTTCGGTGCCGTTGACATTTTGGTCAACAACGCCGGTATTCAGTATGTGGCACCGCTGGAGGAATTTCCGGATGCGCAGTGGGAGACCGTGCTCGCCGTCAATCTTTCAGCCGCTTTCCATACCATCAAAGCCGCGCTGCCGGGCATGAAGCGGCGCGGTTGGGGACGGATCATCAACATTGCCTCAACCCACGGCCTGGTAGGCAGCGAGGGCAAGGCCGCTTATGTGGCGGCGAAGCATGGCCTCCTGGGTCTGACCAAGGTCGTGGCTCTGGAGACGGCTAACGCCGGCATCACCTGCAACGCGATTTGCCCAGGTTGGGTGCTGACCCCGCTGGTCGAAAAACAGATTGAGGACTTGGCCCGACAGCAGGGTATTTCGCCGGAAGAGGCCAAACTGGCGCTCCTGCGCGAAAAGCAGCCTATGCTCCAATTTTCGACCCCGGAGGACATTGGCGCCTGGACCGCTGTCCTGTGCAGCGAGGCGGCCAAGACGACCACGGGGGCGGCCTTTCCGGTCGATGGGGGCTGGATCGCCCGCTGACCGGCTCAGGACGGAGCCGCTCAAGGCCAAGCTCGGCAACGGAAACCCGCCGCTTAAGGAATGAGCATGCCCAGACTTCAAATACGAGGTGCAGAACTCCATTATGAAAGCCTGGGGCACGGCCCGTCCCTGCTTTTCATCCACGGCCTAGGCTCCAGCACACGGGATTGGGAAGCTCAGCTCGCTTACTTTTCTCCACGTTTTCACGTGGTCACGTTCGACCTCCGCGGCCATGGCCGATCGGACAAGCCGCCCGGCCCCTACAGTATTCTTGGGTTTGCGGCGGACACGGCGGAACTGATCCGCTTGCTCTCCCTGGGTCCGACTCACGTTGTCGGCCTCTCGATGGGAGGCATGATCGCTTTTCAGCTCGCCATCAGCGCCCCGGAACTCGTGCAGAGCCTGGTGATTGTCAACAGCGGCCCGGAATTCATCCTCCGTACGCTCAGAGCACGACTGCAGATCGTCCAACGGAAACTCATCGTCCGGTTGCTGGGGATGCGCCAAATGGGAAAGGTTCTGGGCAAGCGTCTCTTCCCCGAGCCGGAACAGGCAGAACTCCGACAGCTATTCATCGATCGGTGGGCCGAGAATGATCCGCGGGCTTACCTTGACGCTTTGCGGGCTTTGATCGGATGGACCGTGGCGGATCATCTCGACGCCATTCACTGCCCGGCCCTCGTGATCACTTCGGATCAGGATTACACGCCGATAGCGGTCAAGGAAACCTATGTAGCCAGAATGCCGCAGGCGGAGCTTGCGATCATCCGCGACGCACGGCACATGCTGCCTCTGGAGCGTCCGGACGCGTTCAATCAGGTACTGATGGAGTTCCTATTAAAGCATCGGCCCTTTCTCCGAAACCTTCCCGAGTCTCGCGAAGGATAGCTATGCCGGGAAGCAAATCGGGACGGTATACGTTTCCGGGTGATTTCGGTCCTGCTGCTCCGGACCGAGGGCATACCTTGAAAGCTTTAGGCTTCCATCACTCGATCCTTAAGACCTTTGATTGGACCCGCGTCAGCGTTTCGGTTAAGTCATCTCGGCTCATGATCTGATCGACTCGTCCGAAGCTGCAACGTTCGATCGGTCAGGGAGGTCTTAGTTGAAACCGGGAAATAAAGTATGCCCTAAGAATTGGAGAATGAGACCTTGGATAGGCGGACTTTTCTCAAGGGTTTGGTTGGCGGGGTCGTTGTGACCTGGCCGGGCTTGTTGGTGCCGCGATCATTGCGGGCCGGCGAGTTGCCGATCGGTGCGGTGGAAAGCGCCGTGCGGACGGCATTGTCCGGCAAGAAGCCCCTCATCAAGCGCACCTACCGGCCACCGAACTTCGAGACCCCGGTCAGGGGTTTCAGCGGCGTCATCACGCCGAACGACCAGTTCTTCGTGCGCTGGCACCTTGCCCATATTCCGCAAGTGGCCGCCGAAACCTGGCGGCTTGGGGTAGGTGGCGATTCGGTGGAGCATCCCTTCGAGTTGACGCTGGACCAGCTCAAGCGGGATTTCGAGCCCGTCGAACTGTTTGCCGTGTGCCAATGTGCCGGGAATCGCCGCGGCTTTTCCGAGCCGCATGTGCCCGGCGTCCAATGGGGGGCGGGCGCCATGGGCAATGCGCGATGGAAGGGCGCTCGCCTCAAGGACGTGCTGGCGAGAGCAGGACTCAAGTCGGATGCGCTGGAAATCGTCTTCGACGGCGCCGATTACGGAGCTATCGACGAGACCCCCGATTTCGTCAAGAGTCTTCCGCTATGGAAAGCCCTCGACGAGAACACCCTGGTCGCCTACGAGATGAACGGCGAGGCCCTGCCTCATTGGAACGGCTTTCCGGTACGACTGGTGGTGCCCGGTTGGTCGGGGACCTACTGGGTGAAGCAGCTGACGTCCATCAGCGCGATGCCGAAACCGGAAACGGGATTCTGGATGAGCAGGGCTTACCGGATACCGAAAGACAAATTCCCGCACATCGAGCGATTTCTTTCGCAAGAAGGGGAGGACAATACGCCGATCACCGATATGGTGGTCAATTCTCTCATGACCAACATCGAGGAAGGGCAGCGCTTGCATGCGGGCAAACCGGTGACGGTCAAAGGGCTTGCGTGGGACGGGGGGCATGGAATCCGAACGGTCGAAGTTTCGGTGAACGGCGGCAGGACGTGGCGGGACGCGCAGCTCGAACAGGACTACGGTCGTTTCTCGTTCCGCGCCTGGCACCACACCTTCACGCCGCGACGGGGCGGCAAATCTGTGCTCATGGCGAGGGCGACGAACCGGCAGGGAAGCACCCAGGTTTATGAACTCATCTTCAATCCAGCGGGTTACCACAACAACGTGGTGCAACGGATCAACATGGTGGTCGCATGAGTGCCCATGCCATGAAGATGCTCAACACGCTGCTGCCGGCGCTAGTCGCGGTTTTTTCCACTAGCGCCTTTGCGGGAGAGGCGCAGATAGAGCTCAAGGAAGGGGCGGGACGCGATACCGTGATGGCCAATTGCGTCATGTGCCACAGTATCGACTATATCCAGATGAACTCCATTTTCATGAAAAGAACCGACTGGCAAGCGACCGTCGACAAAATGGTGAATGTCATGGGAGCGCCGATCAGCCAGGACGACATTTCGGTGATTCTGGATTATCTGACGACGTATTACGGCGTCGAATAACGGCGTTAGAGCGTTTTGATCTCGCTCGTACGGCAAAACAGGCTTGGCCGGAGTCGTTGGCGCCTTCGGCCAGGGTAGATCGACTCAAGCATTCGTAGGTCAATCGCAAACGGTCGCTTTAGTCGCGACCCTTCCGACGAAGACGCTCGGCCGGGACGTGGCGTCGGGAAAGGATTCCCGACCTACTCGCGAGTGCCCGTACAGTCGGTATGAAAATGCTCTAAGTACATTCCGCAAATATTTGCCGAATCTCGACAGATTGGCTTGATTGGCGGGGTTGTCGTGCAGGTTGCCTATGCCGCAAGACTTCCCTGAATGTACTTAGAACGCCGCGTTCAGATCGGCAATCCAACCCGGCGGAATGATCTTATCGTGGAAGCGATCCGCACCGACGGCGCAGGTATAGGCCGTGCGGAAGGGTGTAATCTCAATCGATTTTTTCCAGTGCCGGAGATTTGGCTTTGAACAACTCGGCTGCAAGCTCGAGTTGAGCCGTCAATGGCGGTATAGCAGGAATTTCCCAGGCTTTTCCTGCGATACGGGACAATAAGTTATTCAGCCAAAGGCGGTCCGATTTTGCCTGGTGGATAATGAATCTGTAGGAATCACCGTCCTTAAAAACAGCAAAATCTTCCAGATAAACTTCAATTGCTTCCTGTTCACCGTAGAGCCTTGTTTGAACGTAGATTGTTCGCGCGTCGAGATCAAAACGAAATTTCTTTAATTCTGCAATACCCTTAAGGATTATATTCGCCACCCAAATAATCAATCTATTGGGTGTCAATTTTATTGCCATTTTTATTAAGCTGGATTTCATACTCATTTCTTTCACCTTGGTTCGCTAACATAATAAGTTTTATAGTATATTGTTCCGGCGCTTACTAAGCGTAAAGAAAGTATTGTCATGTTATGGCGTATCGGCATTCAGGGTGCCGGAAGAATGCGACCACGATCTGCGGTAGTTTCTGAAGTCGCCGCGAGGCCCCGATCAGGCATCGTTTCAAATCGGCTTTATTCTCGGGTAAGTGTTTGGCCACCCTGGATTCACAGACCCCGAGACCTGCTCATCCGGGTTCAGTTGCGGGGAATAAGGGGGCAGGTACACCAGTTTCAGCCGTCCCTGCTGCTGTTCCACGTAGTCTTTGACCAACTTGGCCTTATGAATCGGGTGCCCGTCCACCACCAGAAAGATCGGTTGCTTGGCCCCGACCATCAGGCGTTTGAGAAACTCCCGAAAGACCACCGTCGTGACCGTTCCCTCCTGGACCATGAAACGGAAATCGCCACGAGCGCTGACCGCGGAAATGACATTCAGGCCAAAGCGCCGGCCGGTCGCCTTGACCACCGGGGTTCGGCCGCACGGCGCCCACGTCGTGCCCGCATGGTAATCGGAACGAAGGCCCGCTTCATCGGCAAAATAGATCACCGCACCGGCCCGTTTCGCCTCGGCTTGCAGGCGCGGAAACGCTTCCGCCTGCCACCTTTCGACCAGCACCGGGTCTTGTTGCCAGGCTCGATACAATGGCCGTTGTGGGGTAAACCCCAGCATCCGCATGATCCGCCCCACACTGGGCTTGGTCAGCCGCTTGCCGAACTGCCGGTAGATCACTTCGCCGATCAGCAACAAGGTCCACAGACCAAATTCAAACTTCATTTGCAGGGGCGTCTGATCACGCACGGTCTCGGCAAGCCAGCGCATTTCGTCCGGGGTCACCTTCGGGGGTCGACCGGGAATCGATTTGGCCAGCAAGGCATTTTGTCCACCGCTGGCAAAGTCCGACAGCCAGCGAAATACCGTTCGGATATTGACGCCAAAGGCGGCGGCAACACTGGCCACGGTCTCGCCTTTGCCGACCGCTTTAACCGCCTGCTGGCGCATGACTTGGAGCGAGAGATTGTCGATCGATCGCCCGTCAGAGTCTCTTTTGCATCTCATGGCCGTAGCCTAACACGAATATGGCATTCTTTATTTTACGGTTAGTATAAGCCGTACATGGCCGTCCCCTTTAGCCGAAAACCAATCGCCGGGGGCTCCCTGAGAATGCCTGGAACGGGCCCTGTGCCGATTATTTAAAGCGTGAAGCGAAAGGTGCCGACGAGCGCGCCGGGTATCTTGCTGCCGCCGAGTGCACGACAGTGATAGGTATCGATGGCGGGATGGATCGGGCTTTCCCGGGTCAGCGCCTCGAGCGCCGAGCCAAACAATCGATACAAACTGTCGTCAAACCGCAGATCATTGATGGGTGCCGCGATTTCGCCGTTCTCGACCCAGAAACAGGCGTAGCGGGTCATGCCGGTCACCCGGGCGGCCTGGACATCGCTCCAGTTGAGGTAATGCAGATTGCCCACGTAAAGACCGGTACCCAGGCAGTTCAGGACCTCGGTCTCAGGCAGGTTGCCGGCCATCAGTTCCGGCGCGCGCAAATGCTCTCCGAACCAGCCGCCCGGATCGGCCGCATTGGACGGCACGCCATATTGTTTTGCGGAACGGGAACTCACCAGCAGGTTTTTCAACTGCCCCTTCTCGATGAGCATCAACTCCACCGGCGGAAGCTCGCCCAGGCTGTTGAAGCGCGGCGTGAGCGCCAAGCAGAAGTTTTCTTTCAAGGTGAACTGTTCGGACAGACCGACCTCACCCTGGATCAGTCGCTTGAGAGGACAGTTACCATCCCGGTACGCCCGGTAACTGAGCGCGCCCCATGAGAACATGGCGATCAGTTCGGCGACGGCGGCCGGCGCGAAGTACACCCGATACTCGCCAGGCGCAATCGGGCGGGCAGGGCGTTTCAAGAAGGCAAGCCGGGCCTTGTCGGCAGCCAGGACGGCCTGGAACCGGTCCTCATCCCATGCCGGCCCCCAGAACCGACCTTTGACGGCCTTGTTATCTCCGGACGCGTTGGTCGTGAACAGGGAATAATCCACCCATAGGGATGCGGTCGAAAACCAGTGGTTCAACCCCGCCGAATTGCGGACCGCGCGGACCTGCGGGCCCGCGGCCAAGAGTCCGGTAAAGTCCGTCCCTTGGGTGACGCGGGCGATGGCCTTGACCGCAGCGGCGGCGTCCGGCTCTGTCCCGGAATGTTCGTGTTCGCTGGTTCCATGGTCTTGCAGGGGCACCGCGAAAGGGTCTTCCGGGAGTGTTCGAGCTTCCCGCCGTGCCCGCTCCAACCAGGAACGCAGGAGTGCCCGATCGTGATCGAGGTGGCCGCTGAGGTCAAACATGAAAGTCACCTGACGGCCAGCCCACTGAAAGGTGAGTGCCAGGTTTCTCTGCAAGACGGCCGTGGCTTGCCGCACTTTGGAATCGTTGAACCGCACATAGGTTTGATCTTCGGCGGTGAGTTGGAGGCTGAGCGCTTCTCCGGCCTTCAAGTCGGAAAAGGTTGTATCCGCGAGATCGTCGAAGAGCCGTCGGGTTTCCGGAAGAAAGCTCACGAGCCACCTCCGAACACGTCGATGCCCGCAAACAGACAGGGCGGGGCGGCATGGCCGACACGGATGAGCTGATTAGGTTCGCCTTTCCCGCAATACGGCGTTCCGAAGAGCTCCCGCTCGTCGCGGCAACCGACCTGCTTCAGTGCATTCCAAAAAGGCACCGTCACCCCCCGGTAATTGGGATTTTTGAGGACGTCGGTCAACCGGCCTTGTTCGATCCTGCGTGCATATTCGCAGCCAAACTGGAATTTGTTGCGGTAGTCGTCGATGGACCAGGATCGATTGGATTGCATGTAAACGCCTCGCTCCACGGAGGCGATCATCTCGGCCAGGGAACTGGTGCCCGGTTCCAGGTTGATGTTCGCCATGCGGTCGATCGGCGCCCGATTCCAGCCGGCCGAACGGAAATTGGCGACGCCGGGAATGCCGAGTCGAGACTGACTTTCCAAACTGCCGAGCCCCCGCAGCAACACGCCGTCCCGGATCAGATATTCCCGTGTCGCGGGGTTGCCGCAGTCATCGAAGGCGTAAGAGGCAAACTCACCCGCGACGGTGGGGTCGAAGGTGACGTTCAGCAGGGGCGAGCCATAGCGCAGCCGGCCGAAATCGTCCGGCTTCACGAAGCTCCAGCCGGCATAGTTGCGCTCGTCGCCGAGGATGCGGTCGAGTTCCAGCGGATGGCCAATCGATTCGTGGATCTGCAGCAGCATCTGGTCCGGCGCCAGGATCAGGTCCAGGGTCTCATCGGGACAATTTTCGGCGTCCAGCAATTCGAGCGCCTCGCGGCCCACCCGCTGGCACTCGGCGTGGAGGGCCGAAAAATCGAAGAATTCCAACCCCGCCTGACGGCAGCGGGCGGCCGGGCCGTTCAATGAACGCTGCTGGGTCTCGGTACCGTCCTGAGCGGTGGCCGCGCAATGACTGGAAACCAGCCACCACTGCTGTTCGATATCCGCGCCGCTGGATGAGACGTAGTGCACCGTGCTTTCCACCAAGGTGGCTTCGGCGGACGTGCTGACGATCTTGTCGGAGACTTTGAGTGACCGGCTGGCGCGGATCAGTTGATCGGTCAATTCGGCGAGCGTCAGACGGTCGAAACCCAATCGCCGGGTGCTGACAAAGCGTCCGTGAGCCGGAGGCCGGTGCCCTTCGGTGAATGGGAACAAGGCATGGGGCGCGCAGATCCGGGCCAGATACGCGGCCCGCCGGGCGGCCTGGACCAAGCCCTGTTGCGAGAGATCGCTGGTGCCGGCATAGGCGATATGGCCGTCCACCCGTGCTTCCGCCATGACGCCCCGCTCCAGAGTGATGGCGTTGTCTTCCGGGAGGTGGTTGCGGACGGTACGCCGATAGGTCTGCTCCTGGACGAAACGCAGGCCAATCCAATCAGCCTCGGCCTGGACCCAGGCGAGTGCCCGGTGAATATCGAACGCGGGGAGTTCGGGATAAAAGTTGACCGGGAGGCTCATGCTTCGCTGATCGAGTAGACAATATCAAGGGTATTGTGGGACCGGGAGGTCAATGGCCGTCCGGCGGCAGCAGGAGGCCCCAGCCGGTTCCTGTGGATCCCGGCAGCCCCAGGTTATCCTGCACATCGACGGGTTCCTTGCGGTATGGCTGAACGCATACGCCTGACTCTGTTCTGCCCGCCCTGCTCAACGGGAGCCGGACGCGCTGAAAGCCCAATGAGCATAAGCTCGGGAGGCCGTTGATGCGGCATCTTATCATGACCGGTCAAGCCGAACGAATGCCTCGGCACATCCCGGCGGAGCAAGAGACGCCTCCAGCGAGATTTAACGGGGCACAAGCAATCGATCATGCAGTCAAATCAACGGCGCCATATTTCGGGCCCCATCCTCTGCGTTCTGGCCGATTACCAGGTCCGCCGCTGGGATGCCTATCACATAGCCTTGGTCATGCTGGGCACCTTGTTCCTGGTGGAGCAGAAGATGGAAGGCCGCCCACACTGGCCGATGCTCTCCGTCATACGCGCGGGGCCGGCAAAGCGCGGAGCCGTGCGACGAACCGCGCCAGCGCCGCGCCGATTTCGTGGGGTGAATCTTCCTGCAGGTAATGGATGCCCGGCACGGTGATTTCGGTCTGGTTCGGCCACTGCCGGCAGAATCGGCGTGCGCGCGCTCCCAGCAATGCGCCCGGTTCCGCGTTGATGAACAGCTTGGGAATATCGCTGGCCGCGAGCCAGGCCCCGTAGGTTTCGACCACTTCGGCGACGTCCCGCGGCTCGCCATCGATAGGCAACTCGCGGGCCCATGCCAACGTCGGCCGCCGGGATTCCGGCGTGCGGAAAGGGGCACGGTAGGCCTCCATTTCTTCCTTGGTCAAACTCCGCAGGACGCTTTTCGGCAACACGGTCTCGACGAAGAAGTTTTCCTCCGCGATCATCCTGACGCCCTCGTCCGAGCGGAGGGCGCGGAAGATCCGCTCCCGCGGCGGAGGGAAATCGGCCCACAGCCTCGGTTGCACGAGGGCTTCCATGTAGGCGATCCCCTGCACGCGGTCCGGGTGGCGGCGGGCCCAATGGAAGCCCAGGGCTGAGCCCCAGTCGTGGACCACCAGCATCACCCGAGCACCGATGCCCACCGCCTCGAACCAGGCATCCAGATAGTTGGCGTGATCGAAGAACCGATAGCTCGACGCAGCCGAACGGCCCGACTGGCCCATGCCCACCAGATCCGGAGCGAGGCAGCGGCCGAGGTTCTGGACGTGAGGGATGATGTTGCGCCAGAGGTAGGACCAGGTCGGGTTGCCATGCAGGAAGACGATGGGGTCGCCTTTGCCGACATCGACGTAGCTCATCTCGGTATCCAGGACCGATACGCGCTTCCGGGGATGATGATCGACCGCGGAAATCTCGGATGGGAACATGATCGGCACTCCTGTTCTCGAGAACGTTACCCCCGCGATCAACGACATAGATCGAGCGGGACGAAGCCCTGCTCGGAGCAGGCGCGGTGGTATTCCTCGGCATTGGTGGCGGCCGTTTCCCGGCGCAGGACGGAGCCGTCCAAGTCGAGGTACTCGACCGCGCCGCGCACGAAAAACAGACTCACGAAGGGGGCATCGCCCTCGGCAGTCCAGGTGTCGACATGACCGGCCGGCTCGTACTCGTAATCGCCGGGACCCAGCAGTCGTCCCTCCGGATCGAGGCGCCGGCATCCGCTGAGGAGGTAGCCGTGAACCTCGCCCTGATGCCGATGCAGGGGGATGCGTGCTCCCGGCTCCAGGCGCAGCAGCGTGACCCATTCGCCGCGCTCGGGAAACAGGGCCAGCAGCTTCTTGGAAATACCGTGGCCCACTGAAATCCACGGCAGCTGATGGTTGCCCGCGGCTGCCGGGATGAACGGTTCGGTTGCTAACATAAGATGCTCCTTTGCCAAATAGTGACTGACGGTACGGACACAATAAGGCGGCGAGTAATAGCGGAAAAGGACCACAAATGACAAAAATCATGGAGCCACTTTTCGAATTACCCATCACCCTGCCGCGCAAGGGTTCCCGAGAACTGCTGCGCTCCGTGTATTGCCAGCTGCGGGAGGCGATCCTCGACGGACGGCTCCAGTCCGGTACGCGACTGCCTTCGACCCGGGCATTTGCCGCAGCGATCGGTGTGTCGCGCAATACCGCGGTAGCGGCGTACGAGCTATTGTTGAGCGAGGGCTATCTGACCGTTCGGTCGGGTTCCGGTACCTATGTGGCCGACATCTCGCCGCGCCCGGCTCATCATCTGTCCAGCGAACCCGGGGCGGACGGCCGTTTGAACGAAGCCTGGCGCCGGGCTCAGCCGGTGCTGCCTGCGGGCGTCGAATCCTGCCATTTCGACTTCAGGCTCGGGCTGCCCGACAAATCGGCGTTTTCCTTTCCGGTCTGGCGGCGCCTGTCCGCCAGGGCACTGAGAGCCTGGTCGAAGACGCCGGCAGTCTACGACCACCCGCAGGGCTGGCCGGCGCTGCGCGCGGCGATCGCCAAACACGTCTCCTTCGCCCGGGCGGTTTCCTGTTCGCCGGAACAAATCGTGGTCACGGCGGGCGCCCAGCAGGCATTTGACCTGCTGGCCCGCATCCTGGTCACGCCGGGCCGAACCGTGGTCGCGGTCGAAGAACCGGGCTATCCGCCGCTGCGGGATGCCTTTACCGCCGCTGGTGCCAGAATCGCCGCCATCCCGGTTGATGAGGAAGGGCTGAGGATCGATTGCCTGCCGGCCGATGCCGGGGTGATCTGCGTCACACCCTCCCACCAGTTTCCCCTGGGCATCACCTTGTCCGCGAAGCGCCGAGTTGCCCTGCTCGAATTCGCGCAGGAAAGGGGCGCCGTAGTGGTGGAAGACGATTACGACGGCGAGTTTCGCCTGGGTGGCCGGCCATTGGATGCATTGCAGACGCTCGACCGAAGCGGCTCGGTTTGCTATGTCGGGACCTTCTCCAAGAGCCTGTTCCCGGAGCTGCGCCTCGGGTTCGTGGTGGCTCCGCCCTGGGCGCGGGATGTACTCGTCGCTGCCAAGGCTCGTGCCGACTGGCATTGTCCGACGCCGTCTCAGGACACCCTGGCGGCCTTCATCGACGAGGGCCATCTGGCTCGCCATGTGCGCAAGATGGGCAAGATCTACGCAGAGCGGCGCGCGGTGCTGCTTCATGCCTTGTCGCAGCACGGCGGCGATCGGTTGCAGCCAATAGGGGATGCGGTGGGCCTGCACCTGGCGGTGAAGCTGAGCCGGGAGATTCCGGCCACCGAATTGGTCAGGGAAGCGGCGGCGGATGGCATCCGCCTTTATGCCCTCGAGCGATACTCGGTCGAAAAGCCGGCACCTAACGGCGTGGTTTTAGGCTACGGAATGATCCGGTCGGACCGGATCGGTGCCGCAATTGAGCGACTGGCGCGGATCATGAGCCGCTTCGAATGACTGCTTTTGGCCATCTCGTTTTCGAAGCGGGGAAACCACCGACCGAAATGGTCTTGCTAGGTCCCGCCAGCCGCTCGTCACAAGTTTTCGCATATAGGCACTCGACGCCATCCATGACGAGGGCCGTAGTGTGCCAACGCGCCCGGTGCGCGGCGTCGACGATCTTCGGCTGTGGCTTGATGCCGTACTCGACGGGCTAGGCTTGACCAATGGCATCCCAATGGCGGGGCAATCGTACGGCTGCTACGCTTCAGCCGAGTACGCACTGCATGCACCTCAACGGGTGAGTAAGCTCGTTTGGATCGCACCCGTCATGATTGGCGCGCCCATCCCGCAGGAGTTCGTTGCACGCCTGATGTCCGTTGCAGATGGGCGGCGGGAGTCGCTTGAGGAGTATTGTCGCTGGATCATGCCAAGCATCGCGGTCAAGTATCCCGAGGAGTTTGATCGGAGAATTGACGAAATACTACTCGTGCGGGAGCGCTACGGCACGATGTTCCCTCCAGTGCGGGCGGCAGTGATGTCCGACGACGATTTACAGCGAATTGAGGTACCGACGCTCGATATCCTTGGCGAGTGCGACGGAGCAACGGCCGACCCTCACGAAGCAATCGAGCGCGTCGAGTCGCTCATGCCGCATGTCGAGACGATACTCGTTCCCAGAGCGGGGCATGACATCGTGGCTGCGGAGACCGAACTCGTGACTCAGCGGCTGCTCAAGTTCCTCCAGTAGCAGTTGGCTAATCTCCAGCGGACAGAGGTGAGTTCGGATGGTACCTAACTATTCATTCATGCCGACGCCGCTTCGCGGGGCGGCTTAATTCAGGACGGTTATGCCGTAAGACGACCTCGTGCTAAGCGATCGGGCGAATAGCGGCTCCTAATCCTGTATGCTTTTCGATTCTGAACAAAGCCGCCATTGGCGAAAGGCCGGTATTGGTCAGCGTGAATGGCCGATTAGACCGAAAACCACCCACTCGAAAACAAACTTCCGGAGCTCGTTCTTGGCCGTCATTCAATATTGAAACAGCAAAGCGTCGAGGTAAAGGATCGGAAAAACACCGGCGAGTCTGAGACGGACCAGGCTGCCGCCGAACGTTCGGGTTCCGGACGGACTTCGGTGCTCGCGGATTCACGGGCAGCCCCAAACGAGGCGCTGCCCGTGACGTTTTTGCCGAATGGCGGCGAGGCGTCGTCCGGTTTATCCAGTCGGATCATCGACCGGTGCCGCCACCTTACAGCGCGCGACTACGGGCGTGAATCTCGTTGTCTCGCCGAACCGCGGATGGCCTCGGGTCGAGACTCAGCGGCTCGAACGCGGCCTCCGACAACAACCGCTCGATGCCGGAACGCCTATCGCCGCTCGGACGCAAGCCAGCCTAAAAATAAACCATCGAAGCCGTGCAGGCGACATCGATGTATTTGGAAGGATTGACCACCCCCTCAAAGGGCGTGGGGATGAACGGCGTGTTCACCGTGGTCAGGACAAGCTGGCTCTTGAAGGTGACCGGCGACTCTCCCAACGAGACGGATGGAATCACCACGGACGCATGTTTAATGTGGAGGTCCGGTATGTGTTCCAACACCACCTCCCAAAGATCGCCAATCAGGGTTGACTCGGTGACGATGTCCGATTCCTGAAAGCGATAGCTTTTTTCGCCCAATTGCAGATTGAGGGTCGTTTGCGTTGGGAGAATGCCAACTTCTGCCTGGCTGCCCACCACCAGGGTAAGGCTGACGTGCCGGCCGGTGCACTCGTAGAAGTTGGGCGTTTGCGCGGCGTCTGCGGCGGTCTGCAGCCCCAGTCCGAGCCCAATGGCTCCCAATAGGGACTTGTTCAGGTGCTTCATGCGAATATCCTCCTAAGTTGATGAGAGATGGCGGTTTGAATCGCCGACCGTAAATGTCACCGGCCAAACCGTAAGATCTGCCTCAAATCGAGGCGGTTGCTATGATGAGGCGATAAGCCCATTCAGTCTGTTAATTAATTCACACGCTGGATACGGCCAGCGCTCTTCAAGATTTCGGTCCGTCGACGGTTCACGGCGATGACCGCCAATTGTCGGCCTCAGCAGTCATTCAGTCTGAAAAATACCAGCCCCCACGAACGACTGCTTTAGGCCGTCTGTGTCCAGAAAACCACCCTGTCGTAGGACATGTAGTACTATCAGTATTCGCTTATCTACTGAGATGGGCGATTGAACTCGCTTTTTGTCCTTTCGTTGTATTTTCTAGAGAGTGATCTATGGCAGGTTATGAAGGTGATGTCGTCACCCCTTACGATCAGGATCTCGGACCCGTGCTTTTCGAGCACTATGGAGCCGACACCGCACGACGCGTAGCGGAAAGATCAGTCCGTGACGTGCTCGAAATCGCCGCGGGCACGGGAATCGTGACCCGGCACTTGTGTAATGAGCTTGCCAAGGACGTGCGATTGACCGCGATCGATATCAGCGATTCCATGATGGAGGCCGCCCGCAAAAAGTTTCTCCCTCACGAGCAGGTCGCGTTCCAAGTTGCGGATGCCACGGCGCTGCCGTTCGACGATGAGGCGTTCGATGCGGTGGTCTGCCAGTTTGGGGTCATGTTCTTCGATAAAGAGGCGGGGTTTCGCGAGGCATACCGGACATTGAGGCGCGGAGGGCGGTACTTGCTCCGCGTCTGGGACTCGGAGCATTACAATCCATTCGCCAGCTTGAGCTTTGAGGTGCTGAAACAATTCTTTCCGTCGGATACACCTCGTTTCCTCTTCGATCCCGTTGCCTGCCATCAAATCGATCCGATCAAAGAAAAGCTGATTCGCGCCGGCTTTGATCGAATCGTCATCTCGGTCGAGCGAAAGGAACACGATATTCTGGACGTGGCGGCGTTCGCGCGGGCACTTGTGTTCACTCCGGTTATCACAGAAATACGAGATCGCGGCGGTGTCGATCCCGAGGAGATCTCCGAGGCGTTGACGGAGGCGCTGATAAAAGAATATGGCTCAAATCCCACGCGCTATCCGATGCAAGCCATACTGTTCGAAGCGGAAAAGCCGATTGCGTCGCCATTTTTGCGAAACCTTTTGGGACATCCAAGTCACCAAAAAGAGTAAAAAAATTGGCGACGAGTATTGCCTTCGGCGGCCCGCGTTCGACCGGTCCCGACCCAATAGTGGGATCGGGACCTGGATCCACAATGACTTGACACGGTGTCGGTTGCCTTATGTTTGATCTCCACCTGCGCTAGCCGCGCAGACTCCGATCAAACATCCGACCCTACGGCTACGCGGAGGCAGGGATCAGCGGTTCGAGCCCGAGGGCGGCGGCGAAACGCCGGGCATCGCGCGAGCGGTCCAGGCGGTAGAGGATGCCGCGCAAGGGACCGATGGGGGCGCCGAGAAACGCCATGGGCCGTAGCCGTTCCAGCATGGTGACGGTGCCGCGGACGAACTCGCGGGCCGAGAGGATTTCCGGCGGAATAGGGGAGAGGAGGATATCGGCGGCGGCGACCGCGGCGTCCTGGAGAGGACCGACCGCGCCCTGGGTGTCGATCAGGATGACGTCGTAATGGGCGAAGGGGGGACGGCCGAGGAGGTGCTTGAGACGCACCCGCCCGTCGACGGCATCGCGGATCCAGTCGCGGAGCTTGCCGTCCGGATCGTCGGAATAGACGAGATCGAGGCGGTCGATAGCGGTCGCGCTGATCACGTCCTCGCAGGCTGCCTCGACCATCAGCCGGGTGAGACCGCCCGGAGCGCGGTGTCGGAGCGGAAAAAAGCTGGAGAGGGTGGGCTGCGGATCGGCGTCGACGAGGAGGACGGTCTGGCCGAGATCGGCGAGAAAGGCGCCGAGATTGGCGGTCAGCGTGGTCTTGCCGACGCCGCCCTTGGTGCTGGTGATGGTGATACAGATGGCCATGGCGCCCTTCTCCGGCATGTTACCCGGGGATGGAGTCCCGGGGACGATGATGAACCGAAGAAACAGAGCGCTCGCGCCTGTAAGGCGTTGGAGCCGGTGATAGGATTTGAACCTACGACCCGCACATTACGAATGTGTCAATGGTCCCTTTTGACTTCCGGCTAGTATCAAAACCTTGACCAGATCTGTTTAGTACTTGCAAGATGTGGCAAATCCCCTAATCCAGGCGCAGCCTGGTCAGCACGGATCGCAGTTGCCCCATTTCCGGCTCGACATACTCCAAGGTCGTTCGCAGGCTGGTATGACCCAGGAGATATTGAAACGACTTAAGGTCCGGTTGCTGGCCTTGGGCGAGTTTCGTCGCCATCGTATGGCGCAGACGTCGCGATGTAATGCGTGCGCCCAAGGTCTCGGATAGGCGCCGAAAAAAACCGCTTACCTGATCTGTCGTTAATTCCTGGCCTTTGTACTCCCGGTTGAAGAGTTGAATGCGAAATACCTGGTGGTGAAGCGTTACTGCGTTTGGATTGACTCTGAGCGTTCGGTTGCGAAGATACAGTAAATCGTCCACACAGTCTGGCGGGATCGGGATGATCCACTCGCGTTTCGTCTTGCTGCCTTCGACTGCCAACAGCATGGTCTTGTGTGTGAAGTCGATGTGGTTCCAACGTAGGGCAGTCAATTGCCGGGCACGCATGCCGGTAAAGAAAAGAAGGCGAACAACGATAACCCAAAACCAGCCCGGTTTGATCGGCTCGTCGGGTTCTTGCAGCAAACGGATGGCTCGGCGCGTTACCTCATCGGGCACTGTCTTTTTGCGCTTCTTCCAGGCTCCAAGCTGTTTGACGTATTGAAACGGGTTATGCTCGATCCATCCCGAGCGAACCGCAAAGGAGAATGCGATTCTGAGGTATGTAAGATAACTGTTCCACGTCACCACAGTGACCCGCTGAAGGACAGTGTCCCGCCACGCGATGACGAGATTCTTGTCAATCTTGCTTAATTCATCGACGCCTGTATCCCGCTTGAATACGCGGGCGGTGATGCGGTAGTTGCGGATCGATCCCGGGCTCAAGACGACTTCCCGGCAATAGGCTTCCACCAAAGCGGACAATGTAGTAGGCGCTTCAGTCTCCTCGCGCATGGAGTTCCTCCCATTTACGGCAATTCGCTAGCCTTGGTGCGGCATTTGCCCAATGGCTGCGTACATTTAGGTTGAGTAGATGGTCGCGGACCCGTTGGCGCCGTGGACGCAGTCTGGGTCGGACGGACGGCTTTGCAGCCCAAGTCTTCGATGTTGCGGGAATGAGGTTAATCCCGCCAATTCATTTCATTTTAATCGGGTTCGACGGGAGGTTCGACTGATGGTCAAGCCATCCGTAAAACCCTTTTTAGAGCATACAAGGGTTTTTGTTCGCACTTTGCGTGCCGCCTTGGGCACACTCGCCGCCGAGCAACTCGGAGACCCTCTATGCGTAATGCGCTGCTGGCGCTTTTCTGTTGTTTCACGACTGCCGCCCGTGCCGATGACGACGGCGAGCGGGCCGCGCTCGCCCGCCTGATCCATGAGCTGGACGCCCTGGCGCCCCTGATCGCCGAAGCCGAAACCCAAGCCAATCCGGAGTCGCGGGTCAGATTCCATTATGGCTGGCTTCGCCAGGACATCGAGCACGTCAAACTCGGCATCCGTGAACACATCGAAGCACCATGCACGACGCCGAGAGAGTTTCCACCGCTCAAGGGCGATTACCGGCGCTGAGCCGGTGAATCATGTCACGGTGATCGCTATCGGAAAAAGCTCATGACGCATGTGAAACGCACCCTCAAACACACCGTTCGGCGAGCACGATCGGTCATGCTTGCCTCCTTGATCCTGGCGGACACCGCCTTCGCCGCGCTGCCGACGCCCGTGCCGCCGACGACTTCACCGGCCGCGGGCGACTGGCTCAACCTCATCAAGGGCTACATCAAGGATGGCGGGATCGTCATCGGATTGTTCCTGGCGGTGGCCGGCTTTCTCTGGCTCTCCTGGCATGTTCTCGCCGATCTCAATCAGGTTCGGCAGGGCCGAAAAGAGTGGGGCGAACTGGGCCTCGGAGCGGTGGCCGGCGCCGCCATTTTCCTGTTCGTGTCCTATCTGCCGGGCGAAGCCGCGGGTGTCATCTGATGGCCGGCTCATCCGAGACACCCGATATTCTCGGGGATCGGCTCAACGAGGAGCCGGTCATCTTCCGGGGGTATGCCGATTCGGAGTTGGGTACGGCCATCAAGCTGGCGGCGGCCTTGCTGTTTCCGCCGAGCGTGGTCATCGGCCTGATCCTGGGGCGTCTCGCGATGGCCCTCGGGGTCGCCATGATCGGCGCGATCGCCTTCGTCTATTTCGGGGCGGGGCTCTATCAGCGGCTGAAACGTGGCCGCCCGCACTTCTATCTTCAACAGCGGGTGCATCTTTTCCTGGCGGACCTCGGTTTCGTCCGCTGTCAGTTCAATTTCCGGGGAGAGTCCGCCCGGTTTCGGTTTCCGGACGGCTCGTACCAAATGAGCCTTGGCCGCGACGCCCTCCGCGATTGAAACGGACATGGGACTGCGTTACCGCGCCGAAAACGAGAACCTTAGGTCCCATATCAACACGCTGCGCGCAGTGATCGCAGGGCTGTTCGTCGTCATTCTTGTCCTTTGGCACGGCTGGGAGGACGCGAAGAAGGACGCGCGCCTCTTCCTTCCGCCGGACCTCCGATCGGGTGGCATGATCCATCGGGACGATCCGAGGCCGGAGCATATCTACGGCTTCGCCCGATACATCTTTCAGCTGCTCAATTACTGGCCGCGAAACGGCGAGGAGGACTATGGCCTCGTGCTCTTCAAAGCTCAGAACTATCTGACACCCGCCTGCCAGGACGAACTGAGGAGCGATCTCGAGGCCCGCGCCAAACGTGGCGAACTGACGGACCGAAAACGCGCCATCCACGACGTGCCGGGCCATACTTACGAGGAATCCAGCGTCGAGGTCAAGGGGAATGGCGTCTGGATCGCGCGGATCGACTTCCGGATCGAGGAGCATGTTCGTGGGATGCCGGTGAAGACGGTCGACATCCGCTACCCCATCCGGGTGGTGGCATACGACGTCAGCCCCGAGGTCAACCCGTTTGGCCTGGCCCTTGATTGTTTCGCGAGTCCGCCCGAACGAATCGAGGGCAGCGAGACGTCACGGCCGGCCTTACCCCCGATATTCAAACTCGGCTCATGAATCCGCATCTCGTCGTTCTGTCCACCCTTCTGCTGTTGACCGTCGCGACCCGTGCGGAGGAGCCGGTCGGCGCGTCTGCCGACACGGAGGGGGAGAGCGGTGTCCACGCGCTCTCCGCATCGGCTTCGGTGCCGGAAACCGCGTTCACCAACCCGGGTTCCGACATCCCGCCGGGCCTCGGGCTCGACGTCGAGCCCGAGGCAGCACCCGGCGCGCTTCCGGTCGAGCGGCTGGCCTGGCACAAACTGCCGCTCCAGATCACCCTCCCGGTCGGGCAGGAGCGCCTGGTGTCGTTTCCGGTCGCGGTGCGGGCGGGGCTGCCGCCGACACTGACCCCCGATGTCCTCAGGACCCAGATCCTCAATGACGGGACCATCTATTGGACGGCGCTCAAGCCGTTCGGACCGCAACGAGTGCGGATCGAGGCCTTGGGCACGGGCAACACCTACCTCCTGGATCTCTCGGCCTCGGACCGGATAGCCGATACCCGCCCCATCGAAGTGTCGATTCCGGAAGGGAAGCCCTCCGCCGCGCCGGTGGATGCGGCAGCGACGGACGTTGCCGAAAACCGGTCCGCCGGGACGGACTACGTCACCCTGACCCGGATGGCGGCGCAGCATCTCTACGCCCCAGAGCGCCTGCTGAACGTTCGAGGACGTGATTCTCGATCCCCGAACGCTCCGGGGCGCCTGGCTCGCCTGCACCTTCCAACACGCGAGGCTCTACCCCAAAGGCGACGAACGGGACGTGACGGCCGCCTATCTCGTGTCCAGCCGGCCGTTCGAGGATGCGCTCGATGGGCGGCAATAAGCTCCTGCCGATTCTCGGCACGTTCGCGCTGGCGCTTGCGCTCTTCGCGGGATTCCGCTCGTGCGGCAAAAAGGCGGCGACAGCCGAGTCCGAGCTTCCGGTCGCCGAGGTGCCGAAGGCACCCGCGCCGGATGCCGATTCTCCGGCGGACACCATCCGCGCGCTGACCGCCCAGGTCGCCTCGGCCAAGTCGGAGATGGCGCAGCTTCGGCGCGAGAACGCGGAACTCCTGAAGCAGCGCAACGACATCGCGACCCAAGTCACGAACGAGGTCACGGCGGCGGTTCGCCGGGACCAGGCCGCACAGCGCAACGATGAATACACCCGCCTGTCATCCCGCCTCGACGATCTCTCCAACCGCCTGGGACTGGTCGCGCCGCCGGGCTCGTCCGACCCGTCGGACGGTGCGGCGGTCGACCTCGATCCGGCCGCCCTGAACGCCGCGGTGGTGTGGGTCGATCCGCTCGGGTCCAGCCTGGTCAAACGCGCCGGCGACGCCGTGTCCCGGACCGCCACCGCGACCGCCGAGGCGGCCCGTTCGGGCGGAAGTCTGCTGCACGGCGTCGGCGAAAACCCCCTCCTGGACCATGCCGGGCCCGGCGGGGGTGCCGCCCATCCCGCCGCTGCGCCGGAACCGGCCTACACGGTGCCGCGGAACGCCACCCTGATCGGCTCCACCGGCATGACCGCGCTGATCGGGCGGATTCCGATCAAAGGCCAGGTGGAGGACCTGTATCCCTTCAAGGTGATCGTGGGCTCCGACAACCTCGCCGCCAACGGGCTCGAGATTCCGGGCGTCGACGGCATGATCTTTTCCGGGACCGCGATCGGCGACTGGGCGCTCTCGTGTGTCCGGGGCACCGTGCATTCGATCACGTTCGTGTTCGACGACGGCACGATCCGCACCCTGAGTTCCGATGATCAGAGTCTGCAGCGGAAAGAGCAGCAGAGCGCCCAGGCCCAGGGCGCGCCGCCCCCGCCACCGGCAGCGCCACCAAGCCTCTCGGCTGGATCTCGGACCGGCGCGGCATCCCCTGCGTAACCGGGGCGCGCGTGACCAACGCCGCGCAATATCTGGGCGGGCGCATTCTGGCGAAGGGCGTCGAGGCGGCGGGTCGGGCCTACGCCCGCTCTAAGACCACGATCGGGGTAACGCCGCTCGGCGGCTACACCAGCACGGTCACGGGCAGCCCGGAGCAGTACGCCGCCGGTGAGGTCGTCTCGGAAGGCGCCAACGAGGTGGCCCGCTGGATCGCCGAGCGGCAGAGCCAATCCTTCGATGCCGTGTTCGTCGACACCGGCGTCGAACTCGCGGTCCACGTGGACCGGGAGCTCCCCATCGATTACGAACCCAAGGGCAGGAAACTCGACTATGCGCACGCTACCCCAGCCGTTCACGCGGGCCGTGACCATGATCTCGATTAGCCTCCTGGTCGGCTGCGCCACCGGCAGCAAGGACACCCTTCTGCCGCAGGGGGGACCCACCATGCGGGAGGTTTACGATGCCCATTTCGAAAAAACCCGGCAGCGCCGAACGGAAGGCGCCCGACGGGAGCGGGGTGCGCGCGGCCCCGGCGATGCCGCCCTGAACCTGGACGGCTGGACCCGCGAGGCCCACACCGAGATCCAGCACCTGTTCCCGTGCCTGCCGAATCCGGACCTCGTCCTGTACGTTTTCCCGCACATCTCGCCCCAGGGCCATCCGGTGCCGGGCTATGCCACCAGTTTTCCGATGTATGAGACGGTGGAATACGCCCTGCCGGGCGAAGCGGAGGGGTGGTGATGCCGCAGTTTTCGTTTTTATCCAAACCCCGAGCCATCGAACCCGCACCACGCGGGCCGTTCGGCCGGACCACGCCGCCCACCGAGGCGGACGTCAGGCGGCGCTACGAGCGGCCGAGCAGTTTCACCAACCATCTGCCCTGGCTCGACTACGATCCCGAACACCAGGTCTTTCTGCTCGACGACGGGCGCAACGTCGGCGCCTTGTTCGAGATCCGGCCCGCCGGCGTCGAGGCGCGCCCGGAGGAGTGGCTGGCCGAGTTCCGCGACAAGATCCAGCAGGTGCTCACGGGCTCGGTCGCGGAGCAACAAGACCCTTGGGTCTTCCAGCTCTTCGTCCATGACGAGTACCGGCTCGATGGCCTGGCCGACCAGGTGGAGGCCTACGCGCGGATCGAAATTCGCGACTTGGCCTATACCCGCCACTGGCTGGCCGTGCTGCGCGACCACTGCGCCAACATCGCACGGCCCGGCGGACTATTCCATGACGATCAGGTCACGGGTGGGCCGTGGCAAGGGAATCGACGGAAGGTCCACGCGTGCTTGTTCAGGCGGCGCAGCGCCACCCCATCGCTCAAGGGACCGGATGATCTCGGTCCGATCCGGGAGCTGAACGAGGCCGCGGCCCGGCTCACCGCCGGACTTGAATCGACGGGGGTGGGCGTCCGCCGGCTCGGCGGGCGGGACCTTTACGCGTGGATGCTGCGCTGGTTCAATCCGCGCCCGGCGGTAACGGCGGGCGACGTGGAGGCCTTGCTCGCGCTTGCGCCCTATCCCGGCGACGATCACGAGGACCGGCCCTACGGCTACGATTTCGGCGAAGCCTTGGTTCTGGGACTTCCGCGTTATCATCCCGAGAAAGGCCTCTGGTGGTTCGACGGCCTGCCGCACCGCGCCATCACCATTCAACAGCTGACCGATCCGCCGACGATCGGTCAGTTCTTCGCGGAACGGCGCATCGGCCGGCATCTGTACGCGGTGTTTGACCGGCTGCCGCCAGGCGTTGTGATGGCGATCACGGTCGAGTTCCAGCCTCAGGACGATGTCCGCGAACGCCTGGTTCGGGTGGAACGCGCCGCGATCGGCGACTACGCCGAGGCCCAGCTCGCCGGCGAGGACGCCAAGGCCGCGCAATTCCAGATCGCGCAGGGGAACAAGCTGTTCCCGACCCAGATCACGTTTTACCTTCGCGGCGAAGACGAGGAGGATCTCCGCCGAAAGCAGAACCAGCTGCATTCCCTGCTCCTCACCAATCATCTCCGGCCCATCGACGAGCGCCAGGACCTCTGCGCCCTGGACACGTACCTCCGGTGCCTCCCCATGGGCTACGACCACCGCTTCGACCGGAAACGCGCTCGCCGATCGCGCTTCATGTTCGCGCGCCATCTGTCGAACCTGGTGCCGCTCTACGGCCGCTCGACCGGTACCGGCCACCCCGGCATTCTGGTCTACAACCGGGGCGGCGAGCCCCTGACGTTCGACCCCATCGTCGACCGGAAATCGAACGCCCACGCCCTGATCCTGGGGCCGACCGGCGCCGGCAAGTCCTCGCTCCGGGTGTATCTCCTGCTGCACATCATGGCGGTGCACCGGCCGAGGCTGTTCATCATCGACGGGGCGAGTTCGTTCCGGCTGTTCGGGCAGTATCTCGAAGCCCAGGGGCTCTCGGTGAACTACGTCCGGGTACGGCCGAAAAGCGACGTGAGCCTGCCGCCCTTCGCCGAGATCGGAAAGCTGCTCGATCCCAAGCACCGGCGACGCCTAGACCTGGATTTGGCCGGCCCCGAAGACCTGGACGACGCCGACGACACGGCGAGCGAGGATCGCGACTTTCTGGGCGAGGCCGAAATCGCGGCGCGCCTCATGATTACCGGCGGCGACGCCAAGGAAGAAGCGCGCCTGACGCGCGCCGACCGGCTCCTGATCCGGGAGGCCATCGTCGAGGCAGCGCGGCAAGCGGTTGCCGCGCAACGCCAGCCGCTCACCGAGGACGTCGCGCACGGTCTCCGCCATCTGCCGGGCCTTGCCGAACTTGATCCGCCGCGGCGTGCCCGGGTACTCGAAATGGCCGATGCCTTGAGCCTCTTCTGTACCGAGGGAAGCCTCGAAGCCAAGCTGTTCAATCGGCCGGGGCAGCTCTGGCCGGAAGCCGACGTCACCGTGTTCGAGATGGGCGTCCTCGCGCAGGAAGGCTACGAGGATAAGCTGACGGTTGCCTACATCTCGCTGATGAATCACATCCACGCTCTGGTCGAGCAGCATCAGTACGAGGGCCGGCCGACGCTGGTGCTCACCGACGAGGCGCACATCGTCACCACCAATCCGCTGTTGGCGCCTTACGTGGTCAAGATCTCGAAGATGTGGCGGCGCTATGGCGCCTGGCTGTGGCTCGCCACCCAAAACCTCCAGGACTTTCCCGATGCGGCCCGGCGGATGCTCAACATGATGGAATGGTGGCTGTGCCTCTCCATGCCGCCCGAGGAGGCCGAGCAGATCGCGAGGTTCCGGGAGCTCAGCGCCGAGGAACGGGCGCTGCTGCTCGCCGCGACCAAGGAGCCCGGCAAGTACACCGAGGGCGTAGTCCTGAGCCGGGCGCTGAAGGCCTTGTTCCGGAACGTTCCGCCGCCCATCGCGCTGGCCCTCGCCATGACCGAGAAGGACGAGAAGGCCGAACGGGCGGCGCTCATGACACAACAGGGCTGCACCGAGCCGGAAGCGGCGCTGAAGGTCGCCGAACGCATCGCTCGGAAGCGCAGTAGCGTATTCACGAAGGAGGCCTCGCCATCATGACGCATCGCCAATCCCTGTGGGCCTCGATGGTCGTGCTGTGCCTCTCCGCACCCCCGGTTCCGGCCGATATCGGGCCGGCCGCCGTGGAAATTTTCACCGATCCGGCGTTTCCAGCCTCCGGCGCTCACGCGCTTCGGCCCCAAGGGGTTCCCATCGACATCTTCGATCTTTCCGCCCCACGCCGGATCGAGGCGGTCCTCTCGGCAGGACTCCCCGCGAACGAGGCGGCGGCCTTGGCGGATCGCCCGGCAGCGGCTCGAAGGGCAGGGCAGTGGGCTTGCGGCGCCGTTGCAGGCGGCCTACGAAGGCCATGCCCGAGCACTGAGCTACGGCCTCACGCGTTATCCCGCGATCGTGTTCGACCGGGGTAGGGCGGTCGTCTATGGCACCGCCGATCTCGGCGAGGCGCTGCGGTACTACCGGACCTGGAAGGAAGGTACGCCATGATCAAGCGTTTGACGCTGAGCTTTCTCGTTCTGGCGCTGACGGCTGACCTTCGGGCCGAACCCATCAACACCGGCACGATTCTATCCAGCGCCTTGAACTTTTCCTGCATCAAGTTCCAGGTGATCGGGGTATGCCTCTGGCTGGTGTGCACGCCCTTCGGCTGCGAGATCGAAACCTCGGCCAAGTACGGCCACTACAATCCCGATCTGGTGGTCAGCGCCCACAACGGTATCGCCAACAATCCCTGGACCGAGATGAAGGCCCTTCTGGCTGGGATTCAAACCACCGGCGCGGGCGCGGTGCTTTCGGCCATGGGCGGCCAATTGCCGAACCTTCTGGGCGGCGGCACGACGACCGAATGCGGCATCGCCGGCCGGCCGGCTCGCGAGCACCCGGCGCACAAGAACCTGATCTTCAAGGACTCCGACGCCATCGGCCATCCGGCCGCGGGCTTTTTCCTGTGCCCCTCGGCGTCGACGCCGTTTCAGCCCTATCTCGTCTCGGCCCTGGATGCCTTGTCCTGGCGTTGGGCGATTCCCGAATTCATTTATCCCCAGTCGCTCATTCCCGGGCTGCGGGAGATCGGCGACTGGCCCTTGAATACCTGGGGTGCGGTTTATCCCAGAGGCGGCTTCGTGACCCAGGCCGAAGACCCCAAGGCGGCCGCGGTCGTGGCGCAGCGCGCCGGAGACGTGGTGACGCGGACGGGTCAGCCGCATGTCTACATCGCGCTCGAGAGCGACAAGCGGAAAGAAAAGAAAAAGTACATGGTGTGGTATCCGCCGTCCCTGAAAGAGGGAGACGCCAAGACCGGCACCTGGCAGATGCTGACGCCCAAACGCGCCGGAAGCTGCGAAGTGTTCGGCAGCAACGACCTCATGAGTTTTTCGGGCTGGGCGGGCAGCAAGGTCGCAGCCGATGGAAATTATGCCTTCACGCTGTGGTGTCCCTACAAGTGCTGCAAGGTGAAAGGCAGCTTCATCGGCAGCATCGACATTATGTCCTATCCGTCCGACAGCTCGACCACGCCAACGCCGACCCGAACCCAGTAGGAGACGACTGTCCATGGTCCGCGCACTCCGCCGTCCTCTCATTCTGTTCGTCGCCCTGTCACTCACCGCGCAATCATCCGCCGTGCCGGTGTCACCCGCCCGATCGAGCCGCTGGTACTACGAGATCGGCGGGGCCGAGGCGATCACTGTCGCGGCGAACCCCTACGCCCACTCGATTACCCTCGGCGGTTCGCTCGATCTTCGACGGGCGTTTTCGTGCGGAAACTTCGATCCGGTGCTCGGTGTCTCCAACATCCTGAACAATGTCAGCCAAGGAATCGAGAACATGATCGGCTCCATGGTCAACGCCGCGACCAACGCGATCGCTTCCTTGCCCGCCCTGATCCTGCAACGGGCGAACCCTGGGCTCTACGACCTGTTCCAGAACGCTTTGCTCCAGGCCGAGGCGACGATCTCCCTCGCCACCAAGAGCTGCGAACAAATGGAGTCGGAGATCGCCCGCGGCCAGAATCCCTTCGAGGATTGGATCACTCTGGTCAAGGGCTACGACTGGAAAATGCAAATGGGGACCGGCGGTCTGAATTCGTCCTCGGTGGACGTAAAAACCGCGAAGGATACGGTGGAGACAAATGCCGGTAAAAACGGCGTTCCCTGGATCGGCGGCCAGCGCGCGGGCGGGGCGGGGCAGGCACCGATCCGGGTCACCGCCGACACCGTGCGGGCCGGCTACAACATCGAGCTGGGCCGCCCGGTGACCGACACCGGCGCGGTGGTGAGTCCCTCGCCGCCACCTCTCGCCAAGGTCTGGCCGAGTCCGGACGAGGCGGTCGCCTACGCCCAGTATGTCCTCGGCGACGTGGCCGTCCGGACCGACAGGGACACGGCCCGAACCGCGACCCCCGGCCACGGCCTTGCCCCCAAGATCGAGCAGGAGACCCGGGAACTTCTCGGAGACTTGATGAAGATCGTCACCGGCACGACGGCGCCGGAGGCGGACACGCTGGCCAGGCTCTCGCCGCCAGGAACGCTGCTGACGCGCGAGGTCATCGACGGCATACGCCGTCTATCGACGCCTCAGGAACAGGGGATGGCGGTTCACAAACTGGCGAACGAAGCCGCCGTCGCCCGAAATCTCGAAAAGGCGCTTCTCTTGCGGCGCCTGATTTTGTCCGGGCGGATGGAGCCGAACATTTACGCCTCCCCGGCGCATGCCGATATTGAACGCATGCTCGCGGCCCTGGATAAGGACATCGACGCCATGTTGTTCGAGACGCGGATCCGCCGGGAGCTGTTCGCACAGACTTCCGCGACCTTGATCGAGCTTCGCGAAGGGCGGGGCGAATCGGGTGCGATACGCAGGCGCCCGCCGCTAATGACCGGAAGCCGATCGAGCCGGGCGGCGCGGTACGCAAATGAGTGCGCGGCGCTTACTGCCCACGCTCGGGCTGGGTCTCGCGCTGCTGGCCGCCCTGATGATGCTGGTCGGCCTGGTCCTGGGGCTTTGGGCGTATCAAGCGGGCCTGCCGGCGGTCGAGCGCGCGCTCGATGCGGCGAAGCCGTATCTCGCCGCTTGGCGATTGCTGGTGTTTCTGATCCTGATCGGCGGGTGGCCGCGGTGGATGGATGGCGCGGCGCGGCGGTGGCGCTGGCCGGAAGCGAAACGGCGGGCGGTATTGGCGCTCCGCTGGCGAGCCGTAGCCTGGCTCCTCGTCATCGAGGCGCTATTTGTTCAGAATGTCGGCGGGGAGTTTGCCCGGAACTGGCTCTTGCCGGCTTGGCTCTTACCCGCAGAGAAGGGGACTTGATGGATGGTTGTCGGGCGCCGCTGACCCGTGTCGTATTCCAGGTCCAGCACATAGGCCGAGCGGGCATTGGCATCGGCCTTGAAAATCGGCGCGAACCGCGGCCCACGCCATTGCTGCACGTTGTCGCGCTTCGACGGAAGTCTGGTTTTGTCTGTTGTGCGTCCAGGCAGCAGGCCGACATTACTCGATCGAAAAAGAACCATCCGGCGTCACGGACGAAATGAAGCCCGGATTTGCGGAAAGTTTTTCCAGGAAGACCACCAGTACCCAGTTTTCCGGGCGATCGAGAAAGGCCAGTGAAGGAACGAAAATGGCTTCGGCCGGCGTGAGTTTTCTGACAAACTCAGCCGTGGCCCGAGCTACGGACTTGTCGATAAAACACTGTGGGGCGTCGGTGATCGATAAGACGGCGAGCACTTCGGGATGGGTCAGATCCAACGTCGCGTGGAAGGCGAGATCGAAGCGGTAAACCTGGCGGCGCTTGACCTGCTGCGCTAACACAGGCGAACGGTCTTCGGTGATATGGCGGGCCATTTCCGCTAGTGCCACATGTTTATGGCGAGCCAAATATAGCGTCGGCTCCCCTTGGATATTCCAGCGATTATCGCGAGCGAGTCCCGCTCGGCTGAAGTCCAGCGGATCCAGCGGTCCTTGCGGCAGGTGGCGATAGGCGGTGCCTTGCCAGGCTTTGAGATGCGATTGGATCAAGGGGCGGGTTAATAGCCGAGTCCTTCGACGTCTGCGGCGAGTGCCGCGATGACGGTGTCGTATTCCCGCAAGCTCATCAGGTCAAGGGCGGTTCGCCCTTGGAATTCCGGCAGCGGGGTCGCGAGGAAGGTCTCGACGCCTTCAGGCGTGTAAACCAGGCTGGCGAGTTCGCTGATCTCCCGGATCTTGGCGAGATCCTTGATCGCGTCCGGGTTCCGCACGCCATCCTGCTTTTCCCAGCGCTCCAAGGTCTTGGCGCTCACCCGCAATATCCGGCCCATCGCCTCACGGGAGAGATGCAGGGACTGGCGGATCTTTTGCGGATTGATCTTGATGTCTCGTACGGCGTTCATCAGCGTCGCGATAGGGGGTAGTAGGATGAGTAGCCACTACTCTAGGCAATGTCTAGACATTTGTCCAGATAAAAAATTAGACCTCATGCAACCGGCATTTCGCCTGACAGGACGGAAAACAGCCCAAGGCACTGCCAGGCGATCATGCTGTCTTGGTGGATCTTGGCGAGGTTGCACGTCGATTCCGGGACACCCGCCAGCCCCTCGGGACAGTAGCTCGCCGGCGACTGCGAGAAGCTGCGGGGTTTTAAGCCCATGTCGAGCTACTGCGATGCTCGGGGAGCCTCTCTGCGCTCTATACCATGTCGCCCTGGAAGTATTGCCAACTTACGGGGGAGCTTCAAGTCCGAGATCACGCGTCTCCAAGCTAAAGCCATCAAAAAACCCTTTCAAAACCAAACAAGGGTTTTCGTTTGATTTCCGTCTATTGGCTTGGGCAGACTCGCCGCCAGGCGCGTTGACTTCTAGCTGATTCGTAACGTCCTCCGCGCGCTTTCTGTTCTTTTTGTGAGGAGCGACCGTGGCTTTACTGTTTGCGCTCTTATTCATCTTTGCCCTGAGCCAATTGGGCAGCATCTCCCGACGCAGCAAGCGTCTGCTCGAACTGTGCGAGAACCTCAGGCGTTCGAACGAAGAGCTCTGCCGGCAACTCCAGACCTTAGGCGATCGCGTGGCGAGGATCGAAGGCGCGATGGGCCTCGGGCACACTGCTTCCTTAACCGTGGACGAATCGGACGTCGCGCCGGACGTTCAGTCAGATGTGTGAGTGGTCTCACTGCCTCGACGTTCGATTCCGATAGCCGACTCAATTTCAAGGAGAAGCACTATGGTTTGCCCCAAATGCGGCGCATCGAATCCGAACACGGAACGCTACTGCGAACAATGCGGGAATCCGCTGATCGAGGCCATGGCGAGTGCGGGCCGGCGACGGCCGCTGGCGATTTTGGCGGTGCTGGGGCTGCTGACGGCTGGAGGGGTTTATGCGGACGAGCGGGTTAACCTTCAACCGAGCGATCGAGAGTTGGAACGCGTGGAATCCTGCTCCGATGGCGGAACCCTTCGGATCGCGGGCGATCCGGCTTACAGCGGCCATCCGTGGCATCTGGTCGCGACCGTTCCGGAAATCCGCGAGCGGCACTTCGCCGTGACCCGCGCCGAAGAAAAGTGGGTTCAGGACATGAGTGGTCCGGCTTACTACGTCCGCCGATATGAGCGAAATGGACAGCGCGTACTCGTATGGGACCTTTGTAAGTCCCACGAGTGCAACGAATACGCGTTGTACGCGGCCTTCGATCTTGGTTCGAAGACGTATGTCATTGAACTCAACGAGAAGGGAAGAGGCCGTCGACTCGGGACATCCATTTCGGTTGCCGAGGCGGCCATCACCTGCGCCAAGGCAGAGGATGCCAAAAGGAAATCGCAATGAATGCGCGGGCATGGCTATTCGTCGTGCTAGCCGCGGTGTCAGCGTGGGCGATCGCCGATATGTATCAAGCTTTCCTCGCGTCCCTCGCGCAACGCGAATCGAGTGGAGATCCGACGAAAACAAATGAATCGGGGCACCTCGGCCTGTATCAGATGAGCGAAGCCGCTCTCATCGAAGCCGGCTATTACCGGCCCGACGGCACCACCACAAACGACTGGAGCGGCCAATGGACGGGCAAGGACGGTATCTACAGCAAAAACGACTACCTGAACGGTTCCACGGCGCAGAACAACGCGGTCCAGGCTTATCATCACAAGCTTTGGAGCTATATCGAGGCTGAAGGCCTCGACCAGATGATCTCCCAGACGGCGAACGGTGCCCCGGTAACTCCTTCGGGTCTTCTCGTCGGCGCCCATCTCATCGGCGCCCATGGCCTTGCGAAGTGCCTCTCGTCCGGAACGGGCTGCGCCGACGGCAATGGGACCAAGGCGATGAGCTACATGACGATGCTCGGCGGCTATGACGTAGCCTCGATCACCGGCATCGTGGGGACCGGGTCCGGCGGTTCAGTCGGCTCTGGCAACGGCGGTGCCGGCGGGGGAGGCGGGGTTGGTTCAGGAAGCGGACATGCCGGTAATCCGCTCGCGGGTTACACGCCGCCGTCGAGCAACGAAGCCTTCTACCGCGGCGCCGGGATTGCGATGTCACAAATGCGACAGGTAATCCTCGAAACGCTATCCGTCATCTTGCTGCTCTGGCTCGCCTGGATCGCGCTTGCCCAATACTCGAACTGGCGGAACGGCGTCATCACCGTCATGCAGATGCAAAACAGCATCGTCCGCGCGGCGGCATTGGTATCCCTGATGCTGGTTGTCTTCCTTGCAGTATAGGAGGAGGGCTTATGAGCGTTGGGTCGTATCTTGAATTGTATCTCGCTGCACTTGGCTGGCATTTCTACGAGACGCTTTGGAGTTCGCTGCTCAATATCGGGCTGCTTTATATCCCTTTCATTGCAATGGCGGTCAGGGCTTGGATCGAAAGCTACGAAGCCGCCGGGGCCGAGGGCGCGGAACGGAACATCCGTGCCGCCGAAGTCTCGATCGCGACGATGTTCACGGTGGTCATGCTCGCGGGTTCGCCCTTCATTCCGCTTCAACCCTCGGGGCTCGTCTATACTCGGCCGTGCTCAAACGATGCGCCGAAGGGCGGCGCCTCCAACACGACCTACGACAGCGTGTTTACCAATCGTGGCATCTCCGGGATTACCGGTCACGTGCCGGTGTGGTGGTATGGCGTCATGGCGGCCGCGGGCGGAGTGGTTAACGCCGCGGTCGCCGTGATTCCCTGCCAGAACGACTTCCGGCTGTATCAATACAAGCTTGAAAACAGCCGGATCAAAGACCCGCAACTTCGGCGGGAGCTTCAACTTTTCACGCACGATTGCTGGTATCCCGCCCGGATGAGGCTCTTCGATAGCAAGCAGCCGCTGCCGAGCGGGTACGACCCGTCGGACATCGACTGGCCGGGTTCGCAATTCTTCTTGGACACAAGTAGCTACTACGGAGTGAACAACATTAACCTTGCGACAAGGGCGAGCGAGGAAATACCGGGCTTTCCCTTCGATCCGCAACGGGATACGGAGTACGACACCGAGCATTATCCGGCGCCGCAGTGGGGCCGGCCCGAGTGCAGGGACTGGTGGGAGGCACAGACTTACGGGATCAGAGACCGGTTGATCCAAGAGATCGAAGTGGAGGCGTGGGCGCAAACCCAGGGGTGGGTGACCCAACTCATGAATGCGTTCGGCTGGGACGCCAGAAAGACCGAAGACGCTGCCCTTCGGTCAATGTGGACCATCGAGGACGGCAGGTTGAGCATGCCGGTGACAGCGGGTCTTGGGGATGCCGCCGGCGGACGATTGGCTAGAGCAGGCGCGACCGTTGGAGGGTGGTGGGAATCGGTCTTCTTTCAGTCGAAGATGTACGCCATTCGCGAAGCGGCGCCTGTCGGCCAGGCGGTTCTTCTGATGCTGATCTTTGCGCTGATGCCGTTCGTCCTGTTATTCGGCGAGTTTTCCGTCGGCACGCTCCTGACTTTGACGATTACTCTCTTTGCCGTGCGGTTCCTGACATTCCTGTGGGCGGCGGCCGTCTGGCTCGATAATACGCTCCAACAAGCACTCAACCCCACCGGCTGGTTCGACTTTGCTGCCGATAAGATGGACTACACCGTGAGCGAAGTGGTGATCGATCTCGTTACCGGCACGATGTTCACGATCGTGCCGGTCTTATGGGTAGGCATGTTGGGTTGGGCTGGATATCACGCGGGCGTTGGACTCAATTCCTTCCTAGAGGGAACAAACTCTAGTGCGGCCGCCACCGGCAGCGGCTTTGGAAACGCGCTCAGCCTTGTGAAGAACCGGTTTCGCGAGCTAAAACCCCCTAACAAGAAGTGATCGTTCACCCCAAGTACTTCTAAGTTCAAAGTAAACCGGGACTGGAATCAGCGTGATTTCAGGCCCATTTTTTGGCAGAAATTCGGCCAGCCACGACCGAGTTATTCAACTTTTTCCTTGCCGCAGGTCCCAATCGTAAATACCACCAGGTTGGCAGCCGTTGTCGCACTTGCCTGTAGCGTAGTTATAAATCCCGCCCATGCTATATTCAGACTCATCCCGTTTGTCAAAAGAAACATCTTCTTCAGCATCGTCCAGTGAGCCAAAAACCAGTTGCAGCAGCATCCAGCCACACGCGACGGCCACCGCGCGGACAAACACCGTTGGAGCAAACGTGAGGCGCATTGCCCGAACGGGAATGGTCCAGCGGCCCCACAGCTCTCGCGTGATGACCACATCGGTCGTTACCGTCCGCCAGAATTCGGCCGGACGCTGCCGCGTCAGGCCGTAGGCAGCCACAGTGATCCAAAAAAGGCCAATGGTGAGTAGGATGGTGTTCATCGGCATTCCTCCATGCCGGGGATCAGCGGACGTATAGACATAAAAATCGCACGGCAGTGCCGATGGCGCAAGTTCCAGCGTGAGAGACACCTACAAGCCGTCGATCTCGCTCAATTCATCAAGATGTTGGCCGATAATCGGCCGGCCAATCAGATCAATGGCGTGCTTGGCATTTCGTCCGCCGCATTCAAGCGCGGGCTCCGTGTCATCTGTGAGGTTGGCTGCTGCCGGATCGATTGCTCGCTCGGGCGGAATCATTACCGGGTAATGGATTGGGGTATCTTCAACGGTCATCGGCGTAGATCTCCTTCAGGCAGGCATTCTAGGCTTCCAATTCCTCCATCCGAGTTATCAAGGATGTGTCCATATCTCCATATTTCGCGCGCCACTTGTAGAACGTCGCCGAACTGACCCCCAACTCCCGGCACAACTCCGGCACCGCTAGCCGGCCTTCTACACGCTTCAACGCTTTCGATCCGGCCTGGGCCTGGCGCAGAAGTTCTCGGAGATCGTGGACGACCGCTTCGAAACAGCCCGCCGCAAGCCAACGCTGGGTCTGCTGATAGACGGCTTCCCAGGGCGGCAGGTCATGCGGTAACAGCCGCCAGGGCGCACCGGCCCGCACCAACCAGCGCAGACCATTGAAGATCTCACGCAGATCGTGCTGGCGTTGGGGCGCGTCCGCCTTCATCAAGATTAAATAAGGCACGACGAACATCCATTCGTCGTCCGACACATCGCTAGGATAAGGTTTACGAGTCATCATGCTCGTAATAACCACTTCTCCAGCAAAAAGTTCATAACACGCTCTAACCCTAAGCCACCGGCTTTCAGCCGGTGATTATTCGAGGCGAGTGGTCAGGAGCTCCTGGATGAAAGGGGATACTCGTTCCAACACCACATTTTCGCTAACGAATCTGCGAAGCAGGCTAAGTCCTTGCTCATCGGCGAACTGGAGTCCGGAAAGGTCAAGGTGCACATGCTCATATGCCGCGCGAGATTCACTCACCGCTGCTTCCAGCGCTGGGTTCCACGGCCCGATTAGCCTACCTTCCACGATCAGGCGAACACGGGTCCTGGAGTCTGCTTGGGCGGTGATTCGAAGCATGAACGCTGCATTTTGTGAGTGATCACGAGGAGAATAGCGAATGTCGTGCCATTTCTTCGCCAAGACGCCGTCCGGCTAGGAACACTTTGGTTAGATGGCCGTGGCACCGGCGATGCAACCGCAAAGCCGCGATTCGTGCAGCGCAATGGGCTTGGTAAATCGTCCTCAACTATTCGAGGAGCCCGCGATAGTTAACGGCGCTCCTGGGTCAAACCGAGCTTTTTCATGCGGTACCGAAGGGTGCTGGGATGTAGGTCAAGAATGTGGGCGGCGCCATTGGGGCCCTCGATTACCCACCCAACCTTTTCAAGCACTGCCAGAATATGTTGCCGTTCGACCGCTTCCAGAGTGGCGCCGCTGGTCACGGCAAACCCTGCGTCAGGGGCAGGGGCGGTAGATCCCGGCAGCATTTCCGCGTCGATTTCTAGGAGTGGCCCATCCGCCAGAATAATGGCGCGCTCGATCACATTCTCCAGTTCGCGAATATTGCCCGGCCAGCGATAAGACTGCAGTCTTTGCAGGGATTTGCTACTGATACCCTCGATTTTCTTACCTATCCGGGGTGCAAACTTCTCGATCAAGAAACGCAGCAGCAGTGGAATGTCCTCTGTTCGCTCTCGAAGGGGCGGCGTGAATACGGGAAACACATTCAGTCGATAATACAGATCGTCGCGGAATGTCTTGTCGGCGACCGCCTTCAGCAGATCGCGGTTGGTTGCGGCGATCACCCTGACATCGACCTTGATCGGCGCTTTCCCGCCTACCCGGTCGAACTCCTGCTCCTGAAGGACTCGCAGCAATTTGACCTGGACTTCCAGCGGGATTTCGCCGATTTCATCCAGAAAAATGGTGCCGCCGTCGGCGAGTTCGAATCGCCCGATGCGCCTGGCGATGGCGCCGGTGAAGGCGCCCTTTTCGTGGCCGAACAACTCGCTCTCCACGAGGCCCGTCGGCAAGGCCGCGCAATTGACTTTGACTAAGGGCTTGTCGCGCCGATGGCTGGCGGAATGAATCGCGCGGGCGATCAGTTCCTTCCCCGTACCCGATTCGCCCTGGATCAGCACCGACGCGTCCGTAGGCGCCACGCGGCGGACGTTGGACAACACCGACTGAATCGCCGCGCTTCTCCCGACGATCTCCTCGAAGTTGTGGTCCGATTTGATTTCCTCCTGCAGATACAGGTTCTGCGCCTTCAGCTGGGCCTGTTCCCGCTCCATCAATACGCGATCAGTGATGTCCAGGAACATGGTACGGGTAAACTGTCCACTGGGGTCCGGCCGCGACCACCACTGAATCCAGATTGGCTGATTGTTGTCCCGACGGCGGAGTTCGAGCACCACGCCGCTGGTATCCGTTCCCCGGCCGATCGACGCGAAGGCCTCTTTCACCCGGCGCTGGGCTTCCGGGGTATTAGGCACGAACGACATACCCAGGGTGCCGGGTACTTGCTCGGGCGTGATGCCGAGTATGCGCATGGCGGTTCGGTTCGCCCGGATGAATCTGGACTGCAAATCTTCGTGGACATAGGCGATCGGCGCTTCATCGAACAGATCGCGGAAACGTTCCTCGCTCTGGCGAAGCTGCTTCAGCAGCCTTATGCGGTCCAGCTCCGCCGCGGCTCTGGCCGCGAAGATCTGGAACGTGAATAACAGCCGTGGTTCCGGCAGCATGGGCCGGTGATCGAAGATCGCCAGATGGCCAAGAATGCCGCCGTCAGCGTCCCGGAGCGGCACACCGAGGTAGCTCTCGACTCCCTCCTCCTTCGGAAACCGTTGCGAGACCCCTGCGGGGTAATGGCATAGCCCACCGCGAAGCACGTCCTCGCAAGGCGTGCCTGCCAGCTCCCATTCTTGGGTTTCGATCCATCGGCCGTTCTTCCAGAATGCCAACGAGCGGACCCGAGTCTCGGAATCGGCGAATTCCGCGACGAAGGCATTGGTGACTCCGGTGGCGAGGCAGAGGTTCCGCACCAGCGCGCGGAAGAACGCCTCCCCCGTGGCATGAGCGGTCCCTTCCACGATGGCGCGCAACGCCGCCAGTTCCAACGCATCGGTCGGTCCTGGCGGTTCTGAGGGGGAGAGTGTCGTAGGCGTGGAATTCTTCGGCATCTCGGTAGATTCCGGAAGTAAGGCCCCTGTCATTTCCCAAGGGAGGTACGACCCCAGCTCGATGCGCAGCACCTAAGCCGAGCGACCCAATCTACCTCGCGTAGTACCCGGCTTCAAGGGCCAGTCGATGCCGAAGGCCCAATCATCGCCCGACGGCATCCGGAGCATGCGGATCGCATGTCGATTGGCGAATGAAGACCGCGGTAGCCACCATATCTTGCGACCCCCACCAGATGTTGCGGCTTTCTCTGGAGATCTGCGGCGGTCCTGACCGGTAGCCCTTCTTATCCAGTGCTTTGATTTCTGCGGCTTACACGGGTTAACAGAGGTCGGCACGATTCTTGTGAAGGAAAAAGGGCGATATCCGTTCATCATCCCGATGACGGGAAAGCGCTCGATTCAACCCATTGCAAGAGGAGGGTAGCGACATGTCATTCACAAGATCTATTCGGGCCTGTGGGCTGGGGAGGGCGGTGAAACCCTTCTTATCATCCGACCTGGCCACTGCGTTATTGATGCCACAGCTTACGCTCATCATGCTCTGTTTCACATCGTTCATCCCGGCCATCGGCTTGGCCGATTCGGACGAGCGCCCCGACCATGAACGGAACGATGCCCAGGAAACAGTGTATACCCTGTCTAACGACGCTATCCAGAATGAAGTGCTCGCCTTTCGGCGCTACGGCAACGGCCACATGGAACCGGCAGGTCGTTTTACCACGGGCGGAACGGGAACCGGTTCCGGCCTGGGCAATCAGGGTGCGCTCGCACTGAGTCACAACGAGCACTATTTGTTTGCTGTAAACGCGGGCAGCAACGACGTTTCGGTGTTCCGGGTGAAACGCGACGGTCTAGTGCTCGTCGACCGCGTTGCCGAGGAAGGATCGACCCCAATCAGCATAACCGTTAACCGCAATCGGGTATATGTGGTCAACGCCGGGGACGATTCCATCTACGGTTTCCGGTTCGATCCCCGCGCCGGGAAGCTGCATCCCTTGCCCGGGTCCCATTGGAATCTCAGCGGGGAGGGCACAGCGCCGGCTCAAATCAGTTTCGGCCAGGAGGGCGACGCCTTGGTTGTCACGGAAAAAGTGACCAACAAAATCACCACATTCTCCCTGAGCGAAGACGGCACACCGGCGAACCGCCATGTTATCGATTCAGCCGGAACCACGCCGTTCGGTTTCGCCTTCGGCAAGCGCGAGCAATTCTTTGTCTCCGAGGCCCAGGGTGGTGCTGTCGGCGGGGCAACGGTCTCCTCTTATCAATTGCTGGAGGATGGAAGGGTGCAAGTGATCGATGGAGAAGTTGCGGTCGGTCAAACCGCCGCTTGCTGGCTGGCCATTACACCCAATGGGCGTGTCGCATTCACTGCGGACACGCCTGCCAATGCCATTTCCGCGTTCGCCTTCGACTCTGCGGGGCGCTTGTCGCTGCTGCAAACGAGAGCGGCCGAAGAAAACCGGCCGACCGACCTCGCTGTTTCTACGGATGGCACGGTGTTGTACACCCTCAGCGGCGGCGATCACAGCATTGGCATTTACCGCATCCGCAGGGGCGGTGCGCTCGAGAAACTGGAAAGCCTCGACTCCCTGCCCGCCGGCGTCACCGGACTAGTCGTTCGCTGAAGTGGTTGCTTTTGGTCAGCAAGCAAGCGCTGGGGCTTTCAACCCAGTGCTTGCCGACAGTTGATGACAACAGATTCGAACGAATGCAAGCCGCTCACTAGAGAGTCACGCCATGAAACACCTGTTTACGATCCCGCTTGCCCTGATGGTCGCCGTTCCGGCAATGGCAGACATGTCCGGAGAGACTTACAGTCGCTGGGTCGACGACAAAGGCGAAACCCGTCTGCCGGAAAATTACCGCACGACCTGGACCCACCTTGGATCCTGGGTGGTCGCCGACGAGAAGGCGCCAGGCAAGGGTTTTCATGATGTCTACACGCAACCAGAAGCCGCCGCCTACTATCTCCAGCACGGTCGCTTCCCGGATGGAGCCGTGTTGGTCAAGGAAATCCGCACACTGCAAACCGGGTTCAAGACCACCGGTCCGGCGCAATGGGCCGGGGAAAACGCAGTCTGGTTTGTCATGATCAAGGACGACAAGCGTCGTTTTAAGAACCACCCGCATTGGGCAGAGGGCTGGGGCTGGGCGATGTACGAAGCGAGCAACCCGGCGCTAAATACGTCAAAGAGCTTCACCGAGACCTGTCAGAGCTGTCATATTCCTGCCAGGGCGACGGACTGGGTGTTCGTCGAAGGTTATCCCACCCTGAAGCCTTGAGCTGATTCGTGGAAATCGGGTCATACACACTGCCGGAAGTACGGCTTCTATGCCAACGTGAATCCCGGAGTGGATCATCCGCGCTGGAGCCGGAGGCGCGAGTGGCGCCTCTTCGAGCTCTTCAAGCGCGAGACGCTGATGTTCAACGCTTGCTCTGAAGTGGCGTCCCTTACACCGGCATGGACCTCAGGATCGACTTCTGATGTCTGCGACGTTCAAGCTCTGGCTTTGGCGGCTCGCCGCATGGACGCTCGCATTCGCCATCCAGTGGACGATCGCCAGTAGGCGCGGGCCCATTTCCGCCGAATTCCTCGAGCACTACACGGGCGACTGGACCCTGCGGCTGCTGCTCGTGACGCTGGGATGACGCCGCTGCGCAGGCTCACGGGGTTGACCGAGCCGATTCGCGTACACCGCGCGCTGGGCCTGTGGGCGTACGCCTACCTGTGCCTGGATTTTCCCATCTACCTCGTCTTCGATCTTGAGTTCTCGCTTCGGCAACTCGGAGATGACTTGATCAAGCGTGCCCCCATCACGCTCGGCTTCGCCGCGTGGCTGATGCTGCTGCCGCTCGCGATCACCTCGATAATGGCTGGCAACGCCGCCTCAAGCACGATTGGAAGCCCTTGCACAAGCCGATCTATCCCGCGGCGCTTCTGGACGCGATCCACTATTTGTGGCTGGTCGAGGCCGATACGCAAACACCGGTGATCTATTTTTTTGGATTCCGCTGATTTTGCCGGCGGTCCGTCTGCCAAAGGCCAGTGTCTTGCGGGCTGCTGATCCAAAGGCGCGTCCGCATGATGGCCGGACAAGGGATGGGTAGAAGCTGCCGGTTGGATAATTGCCTACCCACAGCGTCCTTGGGTACCACACGAGTGGTGAAATCTCATGCCTGGATTGCACGCGACTTTCGTCTTTTTCATCTCCGCGAACATCACGTTCTCCTTAACCCTTGGATCTCAGTCCTGGAGGCGTGTCTGCACAAAAGACCACAGGGTTGTAGCCGTGAAGTGGACGACCAGAGTGGCCAATCACGCGGGTTGGTACCCATCACCAAGGCTACGCTGGATATGCCCGATCAGGCCCACGAATAGTTGAGGTTTCCCTGCAAATGGCAGTGGGGACGATGGCCGAGAATTATGGCCGTATCTCCGTGTAGTGCATATGTCATGGATTTTATTGGTTGTTTTTACCCTTATCCAATACTGGCACGTTGATTGTTTTAACAGTTTCACGATCCGCCGGAGTTTGGTTCCGGAAGCGATCGCAGCAACCACAACACATCACTGCACTAGGAGACACACCATGAAATCGACCATGCGCTTCCCTAATTCAGTTCCGGCCCAATCCCGTCATCTGGCCCCCCGCCAGCACATCGGAACCCCTGTGTCCTCGCGGATTTCCGCCATTCGCGGCCAGCGCTGGATCAGCGGCACGGCCCTCGCGGCGGCAGTTCTATCCTGTAGCGCTGCCCATGCGGAACCCGCGCCCGCGCGCTACCAGGTCTCTTTCGAGCGGACTTGGAGTTCCAAGACGCATCCAAAGGATTTCCCGTTGCTCGCGCACTTTTCTCCGGTCATCGGCGTAACTCACAACGCCGATTACTCGCCGTTCAAGGCCGGCGGCACAGCATCGCCGGGCGTTGAGCATCTGTGTGAGGAAGGAAAGCACCAGCCGCTTGATGACGAAATCCGCTCGGCCATTGCGGCCGGTGCCGCCGGGGTATTGATCGAAACGCCGGATCCGATACGGGACGTCCCGGGCAAGGCCGTTGCGAATTTTGAGATCAACCCAAGTCATCCAATGGTGTCGATCGGCGCGATGATCGCGCCCAGCCCGGACTGGTGCGGCTTTGCTGCCGACGTCATGCTGATGGAGAACGGCCAATGGGTCGGCAAAAAGTCCGTCACGCTTTACGCCTGGGACACGGGCACGGACTCGGGCACCAGCTATCGGGCTTTCGATAGCGACGCCGAGCCACGCGGAACTGTCCAGCCGAGCGACGCAGCGTATTTCTTGAAAAAGGACGGCAAGCGTAATCCGGTCGGCCAGGTCACCTTTGTCCGTCAGTAGTGCGGTTAACAATTTTCCACACCTGCCCGCCACGTTCACTGCGGCGGGCTACCTGGAGGATACTACCGTGAAAAATTCACTCAGAATCGCGGCCTGTGTGCTTGCCGGCCTGGCCTTTCCGGGCTGCGTGTGGATCTACCCCAGCGAACCGCTGCGCGCCCTGCCCAAGGGCGTGGCGCTGCCTCGCTACGAGGAGATCGCTGTCGACTTCTCGCATCGCTGGAACCGCGAGACATCCCACCACCTCACGGGAGCCGCCGTGCTGGATTTGGACGGCGACGGCCGCGAGGAGATTTTCGTGGGCGGCGGCGCCGGCCAACCGGACGCGCTGCTTGCGCTGCAAGATGGGCGGCTGGTGGACCGCATCGCCGGCACGGGAATTTCGTCTCCGGACCCGAAACCTGCGACCTACGGGTCCTGCGCAATTGATCTCGACGGCGATGGAGACGTGGACTTGATCGTGGCACGCGATGATGGTGTCACACTCTATATAAACCAGAACCAAAAATTCCAGCCGCAACCCCTGCCGGTCGCATTACCCGTCAATTCAGTCCCGCTGGCGATCGCCGTGTCCGATATCGATCATGACGGTGACGGTGACCTCTACATCAGTGATTTCGTCGACCGCCCTCACTTCGTCTCGGCCACATTCAACGTGCCCGAGCACGCCAAGACGAACCGCCTGCTGCGCAACGACGGCAATCTCCGATTCACGGACATCACAACACCAGTCACCGCCTCGAAGCAGAACACCTTCACCTCGATTTTCGTCGATCTGGATGGCGACGGTTATCAAGACTTGGTCCTCGCGCAAAACACCGGCCAGGTCGAAATCCTGCGCAACCTCCGCGATGGCCGCTTCGAGGCCGTGCCGCTCGCGTCGGGTTATGGCTTCTGGATGGGCGTCGCGGCGGGCGACATGGACGGCGACGGCGACCAGGATCTCGTGTTCTCCAACGTCGGCGATTCGTTCCCTGCTTTTGCTGCCAAAGGCGACCGCCATGATGACCAGCCTTACGCTGGCGGCTGGTTGTTGCTGCGCAACGAGGGCGGGTTCCGCTTCAGCAATGTCACGAAGGCGGCGGGACTCGGAGGACTTGGTTTTGCCTGGGGACCGGTATTCGAGGACGTCAATTTCGACGGGACGCTGGACCTCCTCGTATCCCAAAACTACGTCAAGTGGCCGGTCCACCACCTGTTCAAGTTTCCCGGGAAAGTGCTCCTCGGTGTCGGCACGACGCCGGATTTCTACCCTGCGCCGGTAGCCGAGAACCCTGCGTTCAGCAACTCGCCCGTCATCGCCGATTTCGACGGTGATGGCCGTCCGGACCTGTTCTGGCTCAACAATGACAGCCCGAGCCGGGCCTACTTGAACCGCAGCGACGACAACCGGGTCACGGTGATCCTGCCGGATACCGTTCGCTCGCTTGGCGCCCGCGCGTCGTTGGAAGGCTCGGGGGCCAAATACACCCGCGAGGTCGCTTCTGCTTCGGGGCTGGGCACCGATCAGACCTCAGCTCTTGTTTTTGGCCTGGGTCGAGGCACGCATGCCGAGCGGCTTGTGATCGCATGGGCAGACGGGAGCCAGACGGTCTTCGATCATCCGCCCGTGAACCGGCCGTTCCGGATTGACGGTCCCGTCACAGGCGCTACCTTGGACTCCGAAACCCACTCCGCCGCCAAATCGGCCGAGGGGCATCCGCACTGAAACGAAATCTACTCTCGATCGGTAGCCTGACGTTGCTGCTGTTCCTGCTGGATCGGCGTTTTCGCATTCTGTACCCTGAAGTCAATCTGGTGCGCGCCAGCTTGGTCGGCCTGACTGGATTTGCGTTTCTCGCTCCGCTCTGGCTGCTGCGCCGCCGCCCGTTCGATCCCTTGACCGGCGCATTATCGATTTTTGCATCGGCCTTCCTGAGCGTGCTGCTTATCCAATCCGGGCTCCTCGTTTCAAGGTCCAATATCTCCGGATTCATCCATGTCTTGATCCTCGCGGGGGCTTTTCTGATTTTGGACCGGATCAGCCGACGATTGCGGATTATCCATCGCAGTGACGGGGTCACGTGAGAAAGGTCGGACAATGACACTCGCTTAAATGCGAATTAAGGGCTGTCCGGCCACTGGTTCAACAGGAACATGGCAGCCGCGAGGCGGCCGAAGACGTGAACGAGGAGTCCCCGCGAGGAGCGGACTTTGCTGGCCGCCTCGATACCGGTTTTCGCCTGAATCCAGTTAAACAGCGCTTCAATGGGTTGGCGAACCCGCGACACGGCCGTGGAATACAACCGGTCGGCGGCATCGAGATGCGCCTGTCCCGGCGTCTTTCGCACCGGCGTGAAGACCGTGAACGGGAGCGAGGTCTGGCGCGACAGGTATTCGTAAGCCTTATCGGCAAACAGATTTCGATAGCCCAGGCTCGGGGCAATCTGTTCGAGCACCGGGCCGTCGTTCAGGTTCGCCGCCGTCAGCGCGATATAGCGGGGCCGGGGTAAGGTGCCCGGCCGCTCATCGCCGATCACGTGGATTTTCACCCCGTGGTAGTAGAGCTTCTTGGTCGGACAATAGCCGCTCGCCGCCAGGTCCTTGGCAACCTTGGCGGTATACCGCCGGGCCTGCTGGGCCAGCACCACCTTGAAGGAATCGGCGACCCCGATCGGGGTGGCGGGCGCGCCAGCTGGACTCCAGCGTTCCAACAGCGCGGGAAACACGTCGGCGAGCCGATTCAGGCGCTGGACGAAGCCGCCGTAGCTGGGCAGATGCGGAAACCAGTCGCGCCAATAGCGCCGGGCATGCTCGTAGAGCGTTTTGATCTGGCACTTTCCATCGAGAATGCCACACAAATAAAGGGTGATGGCCTCTTCATCCGTAAAGCGCAGATCGGCCTAGGGCGCGAATCGCTGTCCATGGACCCAGAGGCCCCTGCGGTAGAGATCACACACCGTCAGATACACCGTAATGAGTTGAGTTTGCCAGTCCATGGTCGTCTCTCCGAGGGGTGTTGCAGAACCCTCCTCAAGAGACACCAATGGGCTGGCATCTTCTCTCCGTTAGCTCTTAATTCGCGTTTAAGTGAGCCTGCGTTCGACTACAGAACCTCGGATCAAGGAACGATCCAGCGGCTGACGGGTACCAGTGTCTCGTTCCTTTCCACATCAGGCTCGACCAGATAAGCGCCGTTCGATCCGAAGCGCCGGCCGGTGCCGAGGCTCAAATGCGGGTAAACCGACGTGGCTATGGTCGTATCCACTTCATGTTCGATCTTTTCCACGAAATAGTCACGTGAAAAATGATCGACCATATGCATCAACGCGGCTCCCGCCTTGGTCACGGCAAAATAAGTGTTCGCCTGAACGCGTTCGTCGATGGGCTCGAGCTTCCTACGCTTCAGCCACGCCTTGAGTCGCAACAACCGCCGATCAAGCGCCTCCGGTAATTCGAACGGATAAACGAAGCGAATTTTGGTTCTCGAATCGGCCGCAAGGAAGGAGGACGCTTTGTTCGACAGGGTTGAAGAAAGATAGATCCGGTCGGGGGCCAGTACAGACGCGGCCAGGCTCTCCAGGCCGCTCAAATCCGAATCTCGGAGCCAGAGGACGAGCAGAGCAGGGTGCTCGCGTTTCAGAAAAGTGCGCCAAAAATCCGCGGTCGGTTTGGCGGCTGGGTCGAGACCGACATCCCGGACCCTAGCGTTTCCGTTAGCTTTCATCGCCTTCCGAAAGGCGTCGGCGGGGATTCTGCCGGTTTTGTCGTTGCGGAAAATCTGGACGATAGGACCGGGCAGGGATCTCTCGGATGCTTCGCTGAGATGCCTGGCCAGTACGTCCGCCTCGAGGGTCACGCCGCGAGAAAAGTAGAAAGCGTAATAGCCGTTTTCGGAGAAGACGGGAAAGTCCACGTTCGGGAACAGGCAGGGAACTTCGTGCCGCTCGCAAAAATCATGGACCGGCTGCCAAGCCCCCGCCCCGATCCCGCTGAGCAGCGCAAAGACCGGCTGTGTGCGGTAATAGGCCTCGAGTTGAGCGCGCCAGGTTTCCGGACGCCCCGTCAACGTCCACAGGTGTAGGCGCCACTTTCGGTAGGCCTTGTATTCACGCTCCATATCCCATGGGGCACGCTCGGCCCGCAGGGTCTCGCGTCGTGTTTCGGCATTCTTGTTCCGAAAGAAAGCCTCCAAGACATCTAGCATTGCCTTTTGTTTCGTCGGCTCCGCATCCTGGGTCGCTACCGTCGCAAAATGAATCGTTTGATCGTTGACTCCGGGAGATGGGGCCGTCGACAGCGTTTTCAAATAAGCGATCAGAGCGTCGGACTCGGTCCGGGTCAACGTATAACGCGGCATGGGCGGGTTGAGTCGGCGTCCCGTCATGTCGATGCCGGTTCGGAGGGCTGTGGCGAGCGTTTCGTCCGTGTACGCGGGGCGGCTCAGTGCGCTTTGAGACCCGGAGCCATGCATCTTCGGGTGAGGGGGGTACGCAGGGTTATAAAGCGAAGGTCCGGTGATCGGCCGCGCGACGGCTTGTCCCTCGCCGGAGCCGAACCCGCTGCGTCCATGGCAATTGACGCACGCGGCGCGGCTCCCCGTCAGCGTCACATCGTCCTGAACCAAGGCACGCAGGGGACGCCCGGAAGGAAGAACTCCTTCGCGATAGATTCGCTTGCCCCATTCGACCATCCCCAAGTTTATCCCAATGGTCTGCGTTGGTGTGGCAGCCGCAGATGCGACACATGAATGGACCGCAAGAAGCGTCAGCAAGCTTCCTTTCATGGCGTCGATCAGGCGGCGTTGCCGTAGCGTGAACATCACTTGGCCGCGACGTTGTCCGGAGCGAGGGTCAAGAAGTGATGGAGCAGGGTGTCGGCGCTCACCACCCCTTCGAAACGGAGCCATCGCGGGTCGTGGGGAAAACGCATGAACGTCAACGCAGGGTGATAGGTTTTGCCGCCCCGGTAGGCGTCGAAAGCCTTCTGAACGGCGAGAACGCTGGCCGCATCGCCGGTAAGAAAACGCCGATCCGGACCCGCGCCGAACTCTTGGGCATACTGCCTAAGCGCTTCCGGCGTATCGTGCTCCGGATCGATGGAAATCGAAATCAGGCGGAATTTTGCTCGCTGGCGGGTCAGCTGCGCCTGAAGCTTGGACAGGCGCGCCGTGGATATCGGGCAGACCGTCGTGCAGGTGGTGAAGACGAAATCGAGGACGACCGGCCTATCGATATCGAGCTGGGAAGATAAGGAAACGCGCCGGCCGCCCTGATCGACCAGCGTGATTTCCGGAATCGCGTACGATAAGCCGGTCTGAAAGGAAATGGAAGCAGCCCTATCGTAAGAGCCCGCATCGCAGGGAGCAAACGCCGTCCCCGCCGTGAGAAGGAGGCAAACCGAAACGAGGCGGCGACAATCTGTTCCGTTCATGTCCTTTGCCTCCTCACCGGGTGACGTTCACCGTAACGGTAGCCGCATTGGATTCGGCGCCCCGGTTGTCGTTGACCGTGTACCTGAAAACCTCCGTGCCCGTGAAGCGCAGCCTCGGCCTGTAGGTGATCGTGCCATCGCCATTGGCGACGGCAGATCCGCCCTTATCGGGTTTCGCGGAGATCGTTACCGTCGCGGGATCGAGGCTGCCGTCCGGATCGGAATCGTTGGCCAGTACGGCAATGAGCTTGCCGGTGTTTCTGCGCGTGGTTGCCGAGTCGTTCGCCGCCACCGGGGGTTTATTGGCGGCCACGGTGATGGATACCGTCGCCGGCGTGCTCGACGATGTGCCGTCATTGGCTCGATAGGTAAAGCCGTCGGTGCCGGTGAAGCCGACGGCCGGCGTATAACTGAAGCTGCCATTGGCATTCAGGTTCAGGCTTCCATGGGCAACGCCGCCGGCCAGAACAGCGTTGAGCGAGTCGCCGTCGGGGTCGCTATCGTTGCCGAGCACGCCGGGTGCGGCGATCGAGAGGGTCCCGCCCTCGACCGTGCTGTAGGCATCGTTTGACGCGACGGGCGGATCATTAACGTCGGCCACGTTGATCGTAAAGGTCTGAGTCGTGGATAGCCCGCCGAAATCGGCGACCTTCACGGTCACGTTGTTGGCGCCCACTTGATCGGCGTTCGGAATCCAGGAGATAAGCCCCGTCCCGCCATCGATGCTCATGCCCGTCGGCGCGCTGTCGAGCGAAAAAATCAACGTGTCGCCATCGGGGTCGCTGGCCGTTACGGTATAGGTGTATCGTTGCCCTTGGGTGGCCGTCGTCACCGGGGTCGAGGTAATTGCAGGCGCGTGGCCGCCGCCGGGCGGATGATCGAGCAGGTAATCATGCGCGGCCTTGGCATCAATCAGCCCGTAGCCGTAGCTGTTGTCGGCGCCGGACTCGCCCAGGTCTTGGGCGGATTGCCGCAGGGTCGATTCCAGGACCGCTATGCCCGTATTCGGAAACGCTTCGAGCAGCAAGGCCATCGTGCCCGCGGCATGAGCAGCGGCGTAGGACGTGCCGGAGACGGTGGCGTAAATAGGCAGCCCGCCGAACGACAAATCGCTGGTGTTGACGTCGACACCGGGAGCGCTCAATTGAGGATAGATGCCGCCATCGCAGGCCGAAGCCCCACGGCTGCTGAAATTCGCCACGACCGATGTGTCGTCCACCGCACCGCTCGAAAAGGCTTCGGGATTATTGGCCGGACTCACGCTGCTCGAAGAGATCGGACCTTCGTTCCCGGCCGAGAACACGAGGCCGATACCCGCCTCCCTGAAGACCTGGATGTCGTTCGCGAATTCGAGGACACACCGGTCCGTGGTGCCTTGCAAGCCCCACGAGGCAGCGACGACGTCGGGCGCGTCGGACGTATCCGGGTTGCCGTCCGGATCGAGCAGCCACTGAAAGCTCAGGTGGATATCGCTGAATTGCGCCTGTCCGGCATCGTCGAACAGTTTGGCCGCGATCCATTCGGCCCCTGGAGCGACGCCTATGGCCGTGCCGCCGGCGCTCCCTCCGACCATGATGCCCATGGTCTGGGTGCCGTGTCCGTGGCCATCGTAGGGGGTGGCGTGCTCGCCGTGCGGGTCGTACCAACTGTTCGCGCCGCCCCGCCAGCGACTGCCGAGGTCTGGGTGATTCGCATCCACTCCGGTATCCATGTTGGCGACCACGATCCCACGTCCGGTGTGCTGCATCGCCCATAGTTCCGGAACATGGATGACGTTTAGGTTCCATTCGGGAGCGGCCTGAGTGCCGGCGCTTGCCGTCGGCGCTTCCAGCGTCTGGTCGAGACTCATGCGCTCGACCTCCGGCCGCCTGGCCACTTCTAGAACCGCTCTTCCTTTGGCGGCAAACGACATCCCGTTGATCAACCAAAGCTGCCGGACGCGCTGAGCCCCCTGGCTTTGCAAAAAGGCTTTCAGCGATTTCTGGCTTTGATTCGCCTTGGCCTTGAGCGCTTTGGTGATTTTACTTCTGCGGAGCCGTTTGTCCTTGTCCTTGAAGTCGCCTAACTCGACTCGGTCGGACAGTGTAACGATCACGGCGATGGACTCATTCGGCTTTGCCGTTCGCAAGACCGCATCGAGCCGGGGATCGATGGCGCCGGCGTGCGTGACCGCGCCGGCAAAGGTCGCGAGCAGTAGAATCGAGACGGTGCGATTGACTGGTCTGCGGAGATTTGAAACACGCATCGCGATCACTCCACGACCAGATTTTCTGCTCTGAAGTCACCAATCACCACCGTGACTTTATCGCCGGCTTCGATTTGTCTGCCGGGATTCGCGAACAAGGCGAAGTAGGTTCGGTTCTCCAGGGGAGCTGCGCTGGTCTGGCGCAGAAAGCCGACGGTCGGCGCGGTGGGCACCAAAAGCCGGCTGCCGGTCTTCTGATCCACCACGTAGGGGTTAAGCGTCCGGTCAGCCATCGGAGCGGCCTTTCCGGCATCGATGATACGGTAGCGGAAATCGAGCATATTGCCCGCCGCCGAAAGTCTGATGCCCAAGAGCCGGATGCCCCACCGTTTCTCCAGCTCAGTCGGAATCTCTGCAACCGGTTTGAGCCCCCGACCGGCGACCTCCGGCGCGGAATCGCCCGGCCATCGGGCAGCGATGACGGCGGCACAACTCATGACGACCAGCATTCCCGAAGCGAGATAGCCGATCCGATAGCGACGCACAGAAACACGCCCCTGTGTTTTCATGACACTCCTCCCATGAATCATTTCCTACCGCGTGACATTCACCCGAACCGTCGCGACGTTGGACGTTGTGTCCAGGTTGTCCCTGACCGTGTAGGTAAACGCGTCGGTACCCCTGAAATTGAGTCTCGGCGTGTAGGTCACCGTGCCATTGGCGTTGGGTGTTGCCGTGCCGCGCCGGTTGGGCTGGGTCACGATGGTGACCGTGCTCGGGTTGATACTGCCGTCCGGGTCGGTATCGTTGGCGATGACATTGATAAGCACCGTCGTATTCGTTCTGGTGGTCGCCGTATCGTCGCGCGCCAACGGCGCCTGATTGGGATTGACCGTGATCGAGACGGTCGCCGGGGCGCTCGTGCTGTTGGCGGCCCCGCTGCTGTCCCGCGCCTGATAAGCGAACGTCGCCGTACCCGTGAAAGCGGCGGTCGGGGTGTAGGTAAAACCGCCGTTCGTGTTGCCGGTGACCGTGCCGTTCGACGCCGTGCCGAAATTCACCGCCGTGAGCGTATCGCCCGCATCCGGATCGCTGTCGTTAGCCAGCACCCCGGGGGCCGCGATATTCAGCGTTCCACCCTGAATCATGCTGTACGCGTCGTTCCGCGCCAGCGGCGGATCGTTCACGGGGGTCACGCTGATGCTCACCATCGCTACATTGCTGCTTATGCTCCCGCTGATGGCTTTATAGCTGAAGCTGTCGATGCCCGAGGTATCGGCGGTCGGCGTATAGGTGAACGAGCCGTCGGCCGAGAGGCTCAAAGTGCCCTTGCTGGTGGTGCTCACCAGCGCGGCGGCGAGCGGCGATGGCCCGGTATCGTTGCCCAGTACGCCCGGGGCGGCGATCGAAAGATGCGTATCCTCATTCGTCGTATAGGGGCCGTCGTTAGCGGCAACCGGCGCGCCCGGCGCAGCCGCGCCCACCGTCAGGTAAGCCAGCATGCCGCCGCCGGGCTGCATGCCGTTGGTCAGATTCAGCCTGCGGTCGTAGATCGCATATTGGCCGTCCTGGCCCGGGGTCGGAGTAAGCATGGCGTCCAGCGTCTTGGCGGCGGGCAGCATCGCCGAGTACTGAGTCTTGACATAAGGGTAAGGATGGCCGTCCTCGGCCACCAGTTGCATGTCGAGTCCCTGGAGTACGGGAACATGCGTCTGCAAGCCGGCGTTCAGGAATCGGATCAGAGTCCTTTCTCCCGCTGCCCCGGCTGAAAACGGCGGCGGGCTGTTCGCGTCGTACGGCTCGCCATTGATCAGGAAGTATTTTGGTTTGTAATCGATCGTGCTGGGATAGGCGGGACCGCCATAGGTGCCGCCGGCAACGGCGGCATGCAGCGCCGGGTCGATTTCGCTGTAGAGCAGCATGATTTCGTTGTCGTAGTCGACGTTGGGATAAGCCCGTCCGCCCGCATCGTCTTTTTTCAGCCCCCCGTACAGCCCCATCTGCACCTGCACCTGTGGGTGGGTGCCGCTGTGATAGAGATAAGTCCCCGGCCTGAGATTGGTCCAGCGATAGGTCTTGGTTTCGCCGGCCGAAGTCTGGTCCGTGAACGAACGGACGCGCGGCCTGCCGTTGGCGTCGTTGACCTTGACCGGCGTCATGCTCGCGATTTGCCCCGGTATGACGATCGAGACCGGCTCGGGCAATCCATTGTTCTTTAAGTGAACGGTGAGGGTGCCATCGCCCGGCGGGACCGTCAGCGTCGGTCCCGGCACGGTCGCGGGGTTGCCCGAATCGAATGTTTCGTTGTCGAGCGCGAATCCCCACATGGGTATCGTCGCACCATCCGGCATCATCACGTCGACCGTGTCCGCTCGCAGCCAGTATTCCGCGCCGAACGCCGAACTCCAGGCGATCGCCAGCACCGATAACGGCGGGAGACGCATACCGGATACCAGTTTCCATTTTTTGCTGCTCATGATTTCGTTCCCTCGATCAAGGAATCGGCACGCCGGGTGGCTCGATGATCACCATGGTCATCATCCCCCCCGGGAATATGTCGTCATTGGTAAGCTCCCGCTCGGTATGGGAGTGCCACATGTGGAAATAGCCGGCATTGAGGTTCTTGCCGCCCGCACCGGGAGGCAATATTCCGAACTGTCCCAGATATGGGCTGCCGCTCCAGAATTCGCCAATCGTCACGGCGAGTTGGGGATCCGGCAACGCGACCGGAAGCGGCTTGCCGTGGTCGGGCGCGTATTCGTTCGGCTGCAGGGGATCGCCCGGCTGGTGCCCGTAAATGTCCCAGCCGAGCCCTTTTCCGGTCCATTCGAAGATCGCGTCGTAGGTTTCCCCGGGCGCCGTCGTAATGGTGTAGTCCGAAACCGCGAGATCGGGCCCCGTCCCGGACGCGCTTTCCAGCAGCCTGCCGTCGCGGGCGATCAACCATGAGTTGTTGCCGTGATGATGGAACGGATGGAGGTCGCGGCCGCCATTGATGATGCGAAGCAAGAGTTTTTCGCCGGGATGCATCCTGGGCAAGCAGTTATAAGGCTGCGTCGGTAGCCAGGGCGTTTCGTTGCCCGCTTTCAGCATCGTGTCGGGATTATTGCGTCCGTTAATGAACCAATGCACCGGGTGGTAAGCCGCGGTGTCGATCTCGGACCGACGGCCGGCCTCGACCAGCCTGTGAATGGTCGGATCCATCTCGCTCAGCAGGAACAGGTATTCCTGATCGAAAGCGCTGTCCGGGTGTCCGTAGGCCTGGTTGTTCGAATTGGGCCGAACGATGAGCGCGCCCATCAGCCCCATCTCGACCTCCAGGTCCATCCTGGTGCCGGCGTGATAGAGATAGGTTCCAGGGCGGGATGCGGTGAAGGTGTAGGTCACGACCGCTTCGTTTTCCGGTGTGGCCGGGTTGTCCGCGATATCGGCCTCACGGGTCAACAATCCCTCCTTTCCGCCGCCGGCCGTGACGCCCTCCTGTCCCGGAAACACGATGGACACCGGCAGGGGCGCGTCGGCGCCATGCGGCGGCAGCGCGTTGTGCAGCGTCACGGTGACGACGTCGCCCTGGTTAACGATCAGAGTCGGTCCCGGATATTGCATGGTCCCGTTCCCGTTGGCGTAGCCCCAGGCGAGGATGGTATTGCCGTCGGCGGTGCTGATGTAGTCTTCCTTGGCGGTGAGGTCGAAGGTCGGCCCGGTAATGCCGTCGATCTGGGCGATCGCCGGATGCCCGAAGATGCCGAGCAATAGCGCCACGGAGGCCACGGAGAGTCTTTCGAGTATGCAAGCTGACTGGTTCATGGTCCTGCTCCTAATTGATCACGATCTCGGTCATCATCCCGCCGTAATCCTCGGTGTTGTTGCTCAAATAATTGAGATTGGTGGTGTAGAGGAAGTAGGTTCCGGGTGCGATTCCGCGAGTATCGATCAGAACGTCAACGGCCTCGCCCCCGCCCAAGGTGATGGAGCTGGTATCGTAGTAGAGCGTCTTGCCGGTCGGACCGCGCAGGATGTGGGCGCCGGTTCCCACCACGGTCATCGGGAGCCCCAGCGCCGCCACGGTGTAGAAATTGGTGACATTGAGATTGGAGATGCGCAGCAGGATGCGTTGCCCGGCGCTCGCCGTGACCAGCGAGGAAACCTTCTGCGACTGATTTCCGTTGTTGGCGCTTTCCCCGGTTTCCGGATCGATGGGCGTCGGCAACTGGGCAGGGTTGACGGTGTCCGGATAGCCGCGCCCGTTGATCATGGGATAGGTGTCCTTCATGTTTGCGAAAGGCAGCGGCTGTATTTTCAGGTGGAGATCGTGGAAGACGGGGTCGAATGAACCGAGTTGCAGCGGAAATTCCACGTCGTACCCGGTCGAGCCGTCGCCGTCGTTGTAGACGAATTTGGTGTAAGTCTTTCCGTCGTAGGTCTTGGAAGTGCCGTCCTGGCTCGGGTGCACGTATAGATTGCCGAGCATCCCCATCTGCATGTGTTCCGCCGCCTCGACGTGACAGTGATAGATGAAGGTGCCGGGTTCCACGATGTTGTAGTAGTAGGTGAGCGATTCGCCCTGGTTGACGGCGATCGAGCCTTCGGGAACGCCGTCGAACACGGACGCGGCATTGGGAAACCCGTGGAAATGGACGGAATGGGGATCGAACAGGTCGGGGCGTATCGCCAGGGCAACGTTGGTGAGCGTGAGGTAAAACTCGTCGCCTTCCCTTAGCGAGATGGTCGGTGCCGGAAAATTTGCCGCCAGCAGCCCGGTATCGATCACTTGGTCGGACGGGACGCCGGTCACGTCGCTGAAGCCGAAAATGTATTGCAGTTTCTCGATGTCGTCGCCCATCCGGATGAAGCCGTCACCGGCCGCGAGATGTTTGCATACGGCGCGAGGATGATTGGGATCGGGATTGTCTATGACCGCGTCGCCGTTGATGTCGCCCGGACACTGGACGTACACGCCCGCGTGGGATGTATGCGTTAGGGCACAGGCGATCGAGGCTGCCAGCAGCCTCACGGGCATGCGAAGATCGGACGTATCCATGATTGCCTCCTCCATGGGGTCTGGGTGTGCCGCCGGGCGTCCGCCCGGCGGGATTGGCGAGCTGAATCAGGGCAGGTGATAGTCCCCGAAGGGTTCGCCCGTGGCCGGATTGAACAGGGTCAGCGGACCGAAGTGCACATCGATGAAGTTGCCGCCTTCGTCGAAGGCCGGTGCCGTGGCCAAGGCCGTCGTGACTTCCGGTTGCTGGATCGTCTGTCCGGGCGAACTGTTGAAGTACGAGGCCAGGAAGCCCGGATTGTTGGTGTTATTGGGAGTGAGGAGACCTCCGGGATAGCTGCATCCCTCCGGTCCGCTGAGCGAGGTCAGCGTGCTGGCCCGCGGATTCAGACAGGCCGTGCTGGCCGTTCCGAGGACCGCCAGATCGTGGAATACCGCCCCGGTGACGCCATCCGCCTCCACCGCCGGTCTCAGGCCGAAGCTGGCCGGGTCGGTGCTATTGTCGATCTCCCAGAAGAACGATCGGTTCCGCCACACGATATTGTTCAGGAGATCCGGATTGGAGAAGACACCGTACTGATTCCTGGTCAGAGCACCGAACGCGGCCGCTAGCGCGGTGCTGTGGGCACGCGAGACGATTCCGGCCGGTTGCGCGTTGGACCGGTTCGGACTGCCCGGACTGAAGGTCTCGCCGGCCGTCGCGGTGCTGTCGTTGTGGGCGATCGTGTTGTGGAAAATTTCGATCCGGGCAGTATCCTGCATCGAAATTCCGCCGCCCGCCAGTCCGGCGATGTTGTCCACGATCCGATTATTTCGGATTTGTATTTGGTACCATCTGCCGGCGTTATTTCTTGCCGCCAGAACATCCGCGCCATTGACGAAAAGGGTCCGGATGCCGCCGCCGTCGCCCGCGCCGGCCATATTGCCCTGGATCAGGTTTTCGTCCACGGTCACGTTACCCGCGCCGGCGCTCAGTTCGCCCGCGGCCAGGGCGGGCAGCCCGCCGATGAAGATGCCGCCGCCGGAAGCGTTCTGTCCCTGATTGAAGGTTTGGTTGAAAACGATGGTGTTCCGGGCGATCAACCCATTATCCACCAGCCTCGAACTGCTGAGTCCCAAATGCGCGATGCCGCCGCCGTCTCCGGTGGAGAAGTTGCCGCACACGAAGTTGTCGGTCACCTCATAGTTTCGCGATCCCGTGGCGACGGTGATTCCACCCGCGCCAAGACCGCCGCTGGCGCCGTTTTCGACCACCTGGTTGTGGTGGATGCGGACGTCATAGTTCTCGTTGTCGGTATAGGTGGTGCCGTTGATTAATTGCGGGTTCCCGATGCGGATTCCGCCGCCGTAGATGCCGTTATTGCCGATGATGCGGTTGTTGCTGATCTCCAGATAGCGGGCATAGCCGTTGACGAATATTCCGCCGCTGTGGTCCGCACCGGTGATGGTGAAGCCGTCGATGCGCGCCCTTTGAGCCGCGGGGCCCGAGGCAAATTCGCCGACGTTGGCCACCACGGTAATGCCCGCGCCTTCCTCGGTGTTGAACAGTATCGGCTCGTTGTCCTGGGGATCCGGCGGACCGGCTTCCTGTCCCGGCAGCAGACTGAACTGGTTCGTGTCGAGAAGCTCGGCGAGCTTGTTTCTCCAGTTTTGCAATTTCTCGGACGGGAACTTGGCCGCGTTGATAATGGTTGACCCGGCTCCCCAGCCCTGGAGGCGAACCTTCTTGTGCATGATCGGCAGTTCGTCGTATTCGCCGGGAGCGACCGTGATCAGCGCGCCGTTCGGGGCCGTGTCGATCGCCGCCTGGATGGACTGTCCGGCGTTCACGACGATCGGGGCCGCCCCGCCGACGGTGACGGTGACGCCGGTCACGGAGAATGCGCCGCCGTTGGCGCGGGTAACGACCAATTCCCCGGTTGTCGTACCTTGCGGGACCCGTACGACGATCTGATCGTCGGTCCAACTGCAAGCCGGCGTACAGTTCGTGAAGGACAGGATCGTGTTGCCGATCCGTACGGAGCCCTGTGCATCGCCGAAACCGTGGTCGCGCACGATGGTTTTCGCGTTGGTGCCGTCATAGGCCGGATTCGGCACTTCGACCAAGCCCATCGAGCGGATGATCAGATACCGTCGGTTATTCCCCGTGTTGCTGATTGGCGTGGGTACGTAAGGGCCGACGTTGGCGGTGCCGGTCACCGAATAGATCATGGGCGTGCGAATGGGCTGCTCGCAATCGAGCGGAAACTTGTCCTGCGAAGCGAACGCGGCGATGGGTAGCACCGGGGTATCCAGATAAGTGGTCTTGCCCGGCATGTACTGGAAGGTGTAGCAGAACTGGCTGTACCTCGGGTTGTAGTAGGGGTCCAATGTGTGTCCGCCGGGATTGTTCGGATCCGGCATGGTTGGCGAGTTCATGCACGCCGTCAGCATGTTCGGCGCCACCCCCGAGGGTATGGGCGGATTGATGGTGAACGTGGAGGGCACCAGGGCGTTGAACCGGCCCCACTGGTCCGCGTGCACGCGGTTGATCTCGCGGCCGGTCCAGTCGCGAATCGAGACCGGAAGGTAGGGTGGGGCATATTTCTCGCCGAACGTTGGCGCGTTCGGGTCGAACTCGTTCGACAGATCATCCAGTATCATGCCGACCATATGCCCCGCAATCGGTACTTCGGTGAACATGAAAAAATCCGCCGCCGCATTCTGGCCCTGAGCGACGCGAACCTGCTTGCGATCACATAGAGGCCGTGTCTGCCCGGCGTAGGCTCCGGGCACGCCCGGAAACAGACTCAGCTCGGCCGGTACCAGGTGCGGGTCGCCGACGCACACCGGCGGCAGAAGCAAGGGGCTGGGCGTGTATTCGTCGCCGAAGTCGACGTTCTTGTCCTCTTCCTTCTGATGCTCGTAGCCGGGCGGAGTGACCGCCTCGATGATATAGGTGCCGGCCGCCAGCTCGGGTTTTCCGGCAGGGCCGCCGAAGGCATAGCCGCCATCGAACAGGGCGGGCCGCACCTGGTTGAAGTTGCGGAGACCGTCGTAGCAGTCGGTCGGCTGGCCTGTGGACGAGAGGAAAATATCGCCCTGGCAGCCGGCAGGCAGGTTGTCGTCCCAGCTGTCGGTGGTGGTGAAATCGACCGCGTCGCCCAAATCGAAAGTCCCGTTGGAATTACGGTCGATGTCTTCAGGCCCTTTGGCCGCGTTGCCTTCACTCCAGCCGAACGGATAGTTGTCTACGTCGGCCAGCACGAAGGTTCCGGGCGCGCCGAGGGCGGAACAGTCGGGCTTATCGATGACGCCGTCGTCGTTGCAGTCCCGGTAGAGATTGACCTGCACCCTCGGAATGCCCGGCTCCCAGTTCTCGGCCGCGGCATAACGCGGATCATCCTCGGCACGAGTGGTCGGATAATGGACAATGCCGCTCACGCCGCCGTTTTCTCCGATCGGATAGACTTGTTTGCCCCAGTCGATCACGCTGGTCTGGCCGAGAAAGCCTTGTATGCCTTCCAGCAGCACCGGTCCGGCTTCCGTGCGCGAGAGATTGTGGCCGGTGTTCGGATTCACGAGTTCGTTGCCTACTGTGCACCCGGTTTCAAAGGCGTCGGCGGCGGTGCAGAACTGCGGTTGAGGATTGAGCTTGCCCCGCGCTTCGGTACTGGCCGGTATCGCTCCTCCGGCGTCGACCGTGACGGTGGCGCCGGTCGCCTTGAAGCGGGCGAAATCCACTTCCGCGACTAGCCAGTTGAAGAAGGGAAAGATTTCCTCGAAGCCGTACGAACCGTCCGCTTTTGTGGGGAAGGACTGGTAAATGCTGCCGTCGCGGAAGCGGAGGTTAACGGCCTGGTCCGGCATGCCGACTTCGCCGTCGTCGCGATAACCGTTGCCGTTGGCGTCGTAGAACACACTGCCTTCCAGTCGGGAAAACCAGTCGAACACCGGCACTTCCACGAGGTCGCAGCTTCCGTCCGGGGTATTGCAGCTACCGTCGCCGTTCACCGTGACGCCGTGCGAAGCGAAGATGATATCCAGAGCCTCGTCCCAGACCACCAACTGATAATTGCCGGGCGGGACATTGGGAATGGAGAAGCTGCTGTCGGCATTGCAGGGTTGAGCGAAGATGGCTTGGCCTTCGCCGACGGCGAGGTCGTTCAGGCCCACCCAGCAGTTGGGAAAGGGGTGTCCGTTGTAGAACGGGAATTCCGGCGGACGCGAGGTGTGCAGATTGACCACCCGACCGCTAATGGTGCTGCCGCCGGTGAGCACCGTCGTATCGTTGATCTTGTTGACGAAGCCGATGAAGACATGGTGCCCCGGCGGCCCGAATTCAGTGAAGAAGGGCGGTTCATTCGCCTTGACCCAGGCATCGATCCCTTTTGTGCCCTCGATCGTGCTTGTCTGGTGCCAGTCGGAACCGGTCGGCGGTATGGCAAAGAGGGTGTACTTGGCGGGCACCAGATTCTTGATGAGGGCCACACCGTTGGCATCGGTCTGGATGACGCCGAGCGGGTTTCCGAACGCATCCTGGGTGACCTCGCCTCCGGACTGGCCATAGGTTCCGCCTGCTTCGTAGACCTTGATCGTGAAGCCGGCCAGTCCCTGTTCTTCGGGCAGGTCGGGGGCGTTGTTGATGGGGCGGTTATCGTTGAAGACGAACACCGAAATCTGCGCGGTGGGTATCGGCGACCGATTGACGTAAACGGTTACCGCGGACTGGCCCGGCGCTATCGGAGCGCCCCCTATGGTGTAACCGGGATTGGTGGCAGCGGAATCCGGGAGTACGGAAACGAAGTAGCGCTTGCTAGGGTTCAGAGGAATGTTCGACGCATTGTCCTGGTTGCCTTTGGCCACCAGCGGCATATAACTGGTATGGAAGCCGAGCGCGAGGCTCGTTCCCGGCTCGGCGGGCACGCCCGGTTGAGAAACCTTGGTGGCGTCCTCCTCGATCAGCCAGCGGAAACTGCCTACCGGACTTCCATCGGAACCGACCACGGTGATGTCGACCGCCTGGACATCGAGATGAACGGAAAGCCCGAGCACCAAAGCAAGAAAAAGCACACAGCGCTTTGCGCTTTTGATCGACGCGTCACGACACGAAACTCGAGCGTTCATAATCCTCCTCCTTGTGAGCGCGATGTCTTTTTTTTTGGGCGAGCGCCAGCGCGACGACCCTTCGCTCGGCGTCCTTACCTGGCGTTGGAACTAGCGTACTGAAAGGAGGATGAGTAAGAACTACAGCGGATACTGTATTCGGTAGCTCGTCGATACTGTAGTCTGAATGAGCAGATAGGGTAGAGGCCGGTGCGGGAGATGCGCCAAGAGCCGAATGACAGGCGACTGCGAGGGCTAGGAACCCGAGATTCTCGTGATCCGGAAGTCAGCGGCCGGTCGTACCGGTTCGCAACGCTGAATCGTTCGATGGGGCGAGTCGCAAATCGTTCTTTGTTTGACCGGACTCGGGGCAGCTACGAGTCAGGGACTAGATCGGCGGCGAAGAACTCGAGCCCGGAAGATAAGACTCGACCAGCCTTGAAACCTCCGCGGCGCTTGCCGCATCCTTGGCCAGGAAATAATCCGCGCCGCACGCCGAGGCGGCTTCACGATACTCGACCGCGTCGTAGCTGGTCAGAATGACGATGGCGGGAGAATAAATTGTCTTTATCTTGCGGGTCAGTACGAGACCGTTTTCGCCGGGCAGCTTGATATCCATGAAAATAAGATCGGGCCGCGCGAGATCGATCGTTCTCATCGCCGATGCGCCATTTTCGGCTTCCGCGATAGCGAAGTGCGCGAACTGGTCGCACAAGAAGGCTTTAAGAGAGCGCCGAAAAGAGGCGTTGTCATCGACAATCAATATTTTGCGCACGGTCGCTGGGTTCCTTGATAAAAGCGGAAAGCATTCATTCCCTTGCGTGACGAAGAGGCATCCGGCCGAATCATCGAACACGCCGCTTACCCGGTTATTTGACCGTACACGCTCGTATTGTTTCAGGCACTAAGGATTTTTGCTTATTTGGTTCGCGCGCCCAGCCGTAGAAGATCAGCAAAAACAAAGTAGCATCGCGCCATGGAAGAAAAAAAACGAATCTGTATCGCCGAGGACCACACGATTTTGCGGGAAGGTTTACGGGTACTGTTGTCGCAAGATCCGGAGTTCGAAGTCGTCTGCGAGGTCCATGATGGCCTGGAACTCATTCGCCGCTGCCGCGACGGCATAGCGGATCTAATCTTGCTCGATCTTTCCATGCCCAGGCTGGGCGGCTTGGAAGCGATCCTGGAAATCAAGAAACGTGTATCGCAGCAGCTGAAAATCCTGGTACTCACTGTGCACGACGTCGAAGAATACATCCTCGCAGCCCTGAGATCCGGGGCAGACGGCTATGTTTTGAAGGATGCCACCCATGCGGAATTACGTATCGCGATTCGCAGCGTGTTAATGGGGAAAATTTATTTAAGTCCGAGTATTTCCGGAAAAATCATAAAAGCCTATCTGCAAATCAAAAGTACGGAAGAACCTCGGTCAACCTGGGGCAGCCTGACCCATCGGGAGCGAGAGCTCCTGAAATTGATCGGTGAAGGCCACAAGAACAAAGAAATCGCGCAATATCTGCATCTCAGCGTGAAAACCGTGGAAACCCACCGCGCGAACTTGATGAAGAAGCTGGATCTCCACAGTGCTGCGGCGCTGACCGCCTATGCGATAGAGAAAGGGCTGGTTCTGCGATAGACAACGACACGCGGGTTGCGCGGGGCGGCTTTCCAATCTGCGCCGCCATGCGGCGGTCACGAGTCTTCTACTCGGCCCAGACCGCGCGAACGATCGTGCCGATGCCGGGCGCGGAATCGATGTAGAAGGCCCCCCCGGAACCCTCGCACCGTTGGCGCATGCTAGCGAGGCCCAGGCCGCGTTGCCGTAATTCTCGTTCCACGGTCTCGCTGACGTCGAATCCCCAGCCGTTGTCGGTGACGATCAACTCGACTGCGGTGTCGATTTTTCTCAGGCGAAGGACGATCCGATCGGCTTTGGCGTGTTTCGCAACGTTGTTCAGTGCTTCCTGAATGATCCGATAGATCGCGGTTTTTAATCCGCCGGGCACATCGCTTTCCTGCAGTTCTATTTGTTTTTCGACCGTGATGCAGGCATAGATGTCCTGAAAAGTGCGGCAGTGCCAGCTCAAGGTCGCAAGAAGCCCCAGATCGTCCAGAATCGCCGGCCTCAAGTCCATCGAGATGCGCCTCACCTCGGAAATGGCCTCCTGGATGACAGGGATAACGGCTCGCAGGGACCTCTGGCCGGATGCGATCTGATTGTCTTCGAGCAGCGCGTTGACGTTGTCCAAACTGAACTTGATGGCGCTGAGGTACTGTCCCACGGTGTCGTGAAGCTCCGAGGCGATCCGCTTGCGCTCTTGCTCCTGAGCGCCGAGAAGCTTTGCGGACAAGAGTCTAAGCTCATGTTTCGACTGCCAAACGACGTCTTTCAGCCGTTTTTTCGGGGTAAGGTCGATGACGTTCCCCAGGATGGCGGGAGATCCGCGATGTGCGATCAAGATCTCGCTCCGTCTGATCCAGATCACCTTGCCATTTTTCCTGATGCCTCTCGCCTCATGCACCGGTGGTATGGCGGCCGGTTTCTGCTGGTACACAACGGCCGCTTTCTGCGAACGCCGATGATCTAACTGAAAAAGTTTCCCGGGTGACATACCGATCAGTTGATCTTTCGGATAGCCGAGGATTTTGGCCAACTTTTCGTTCGCATAGACGACTTCTCCATCCTGAACGATGTAGATGCCGACGAGCAAACAATCGTCGAAGGCATGCTTAACCGCCGCATGCGGCGACGTTTCCGACGTCTTGCGGGTGTTGGTTATATTCCGTGGATAGTCTTTGGCGCCGAAAATTTGCCGATAGGGGTAGGGGAGGGAGCCGCCAGCGTGCTGAACCAAAAGCCCTTGATGCACGGTCTCGACCATTCGGCGAAACCATTCGACGGCCTTTTTCCTTTCGATCATCCCTGCTCTCCGCTCGAATTCATAAGATATTCTGACAATCAGCGGATTCGGCATTCCGCCAATAGCGCAGTTCCATTAACTCCGGACGACATCCTCTCCGGATCGTTCCAACTGGTGTTCTAGGCGGAATATAAACGAAACTTGGACAATCCGGCTACTCGCATCGGCCGGTCCGATGCCGTTTCCGCCGCGCCCTCCATAGTACCCTTTGCTGTTCCTTATGCTAGAACGCCTCTTCCCATGGCTTGGATAGGACCATGGCCGAATGAATGATCCCGACCATCGAATAGGTTTGCGGGAAATTGCCCCACATTTCGCCGGCCAGCGGGTCAGGGCATAGCGGATCGCCTCGGCTAGCGCCGACTTTTTCGAGACCTGTGTCAGCGTGGTGTGCAGCCAGGTCTGAAGCGCCGCGAGGAGCGGACCTGCGCGGGCTTGCCGCGCTGCGGCGCGGGCCTCCGGCGGCTGGCCCCGGATCTCGGCTTCGATCGTATAGAGCGCACCGATACGCTGGAGCGCCTCGGCCGCCAAGGGACTCCTGTGGGCCTTGTGGAGCTCGTAGAACTTGCGCCGGACGTGCGCCCAACAGGCGACTTCCTGCACGCGACCGGTGTCGTACAACCCGTTGAACCCGGCATAGCCATCCGCCTGCAGGGCGCCTTCGAAGTCCTTGAGATGCGTCCTGGGATGCTGGCCTTGGCGGTCCGGCGCGTAGGCGAACCACACCGCGGGCGGCGTGAGATCACCGGCCGGGCGGTCGTCCCGGACATAGGTCCACAGCCGACCGGTCTTCGTCTGGCCCTGACCGGGCGCGAGCACCGGGACCGGCGTGTCGTCGGCATGGAGTTTGTCGCCGGCGAGCACATGCCGGCGGATTGCCGCGACCAAAGGCCGGAGGAGGCCCGCGGCGTCGCCGACCCAATCGGTCAAGGTGGACCGGGACAGAGCCACGCCTTCGCGGGCGTAAATGACCGACTGGCGGTACAGCGGCAGATGATCGCCGTATTTCGAGACGAGTACATGGGCCAGGAGCCCAGGACCCGCCAAGCCTTGGGCGATGGGTCGGCTCGGCGCCGACGCCTGGACGATGCGGTCGCAGCGGGCGCAGGCACACTTGGGGCGGACGTGGCGGATCACCCGGAAGCGGGCCGGGACGTACTCCAGGATTTCGGCGACCTCCTCGCCCAAGGGCTTCAAGGGACCGCCGCAGTCGGGGCACTCGGCCAAGCCGGGGGCATGGGCCTGAGTTTCGCGGGGCAGATGATCGGGCAGTGACCGGGGCGTTCTTACCCGGCGCTCGGCTGCGCGCGGTTCGACGATCGCCGCGAGTTCCGCATCGCCCGTTTCGAGCTCCTCCAGCTGAAGTTCCAATTGATCGAGGAGCCCGGCCATTTTTTCGGAGCGGCGCCCGAACTGCTGGCGGCGGAGCTTGGCGACGAGGAGTTTCAGGTGGGCGATTTCGACGCGCTGGGCTTCAATCAGCGTCTTGAGGGCGGGAATCTCATCGGGAAGCACGTCGGGGTTGGTCATGCCCCGATTATACCCGCCCTCCGTCAGGCGGCGTGAGAAGGCGCGGTGCGGATCGGGCGGCGCCAGTCGATGCCTTCCAGCAGCATCGACAACTGGGCGGGGGTGAGGGATACCGTGCCGCCCGTCGCCTGCGGCCAGACGAAGCGGCCCCGCTCCAGCCGCTTGGCGAACAGGCAGAGTCCATCGCCGTCCCACCAGAGTAGTTTGATCCGGTCGCCGCGTCGCCCGCGAAAGGCAAAAATGTGTCCGGAGAAGGGCTCGGCTTGGAGCTGGGTCTGGACCAGGGCGGCCAAGCCATCGAAGCCGCGGCGCAGATCGGTCACCCCGGCGGCAATCCAGATGCGGGTGCCGGACGGAGGCGCGATCATGGGCCCTTGAGACTCGCGAGGACGGTGCGCAAGGTCGCCGCATCGACGGGACCTTTCACCTGAACCCGCGTACCCCCGAGTTCGATGGTGATGGTGCCCGGTGGAGCGGATACCGTGGCTTCACGCGCTGGCGCGGCCAATGCGGGCGTCATCGCCACCGGTAATAAGGTCGGCCCCGGCGGACCGGCCGGGGCGTTCCGGTCCTTAAGGTAGTGTCGGCGCCATTTGAACAGTTGATTGGCGTTGATCCGATGCGCCAGCGCAATCCCCGCGACCGAGGCGCCCGGCTGTAGGGTTCGCTCCACCAGTTCGCGCTTGAACTCAGGCGCAAACCGCCGCCGGCCCAAGTTATCCATCGCCACCACGCCCGTTGTGAAGTCAGCATCGTGAGTCATCAGTGCGTCCACCTCAAGAGTGTGCGGACACCCCGTGCATCCGCTCGCACCAGTGTCGCCTGAGCCTTTCAATCCGTCGAGACGGTCCTCGGCGGACGCTTACGTTTCACGCTGCCACAACGCCCAAATCCGGCCCTGGCAGGCGGGCTCGGGCCGTGGCGGTCGGCCGCCGGCGTGTTCGGACAGAGCGAGTCGCTTTCGCGCCTCGGCATAGTCTACCGTATCGAAGGCGAACAGCTCGTGCATCACGGTGTAGGACGCGCCGGCGAGGATCAGCTGGTCCTTCAAGTCATTCTCCTTCTGGCGCCGATCGAGCACCGTAAACGCCGCATTGAGCGCCTCCGCGTCCACCGCGAGGGCGATGAGTTTCGTTTTCGCGCAGGCGGCGAGCTCCACCAGGCTTTCCACCGGCAGACGCACGAGCCGGTCGAGCTGGTCCGGGCGAAATCCCAGCTCGATCGCCGCTTTTCGCCTGCCGCTGTGGGTCAGGCGGATCGCCTGCAACAGCACCTGGAGCGCAAAATCCCTCTGAACGTCGTGCGGAGTCATCGGTATCCCCCCTTTCGAGTCATCAAATCCTAAGGTCTCTCAATCCGTGGGTTCGAGTCGACGGTCGGCGCATGCCAGAGGTCGGTCTCCGGGAAGTGCCGACGCATACGCCGGCAACACCCGACGAGCTCGATCAGGGCGCCATAGGCCGCCTCCGGCAACCGCTCCGAGGACAGGAAGCGGAACGCCAGCTCCGGCACGGTGGGCGGTGCGCCGACCAGGGCGTGGAGCTCGGCCGCGCGGTCCTCGAGCAGGACCGGCTGGAGCGCGAGGCCGGGCGGCGCGAGCTGAAGCCGGTAGGGCGACACGGCGATTTCGGACAGGCCCAACAAGCACCACCAGGCGGCGCGGAGGACGGAATCGGCAGGCAAGGGGCCGGCCGGAAGGTCGATACAGAAGCCGAAACCCTCGTCGTTGTCGACGATCAGCGCCTCGAGCCCGAGCGCGGCAGCGAAACGCCGGGCTTCCTCGCGGCACCGGGCACGGGCGGTGGCGAGCCGGATGGCGAGATCCTGTCCGGATCTCACGGGCGTATCGTTCCTGGGTGAACCGGGCGACGGCGCTTCGTGTTTTTCTGCCGGGGTCGTTGGCTGGTAGGGTAGGCTCGGTTCGAGGTCGGCCGAAGCGAGGCCAGCTTCCTCCCGTTCTAAAACCCCGTCCCCATCGGTCGATCCGTGCGGCACGGTGGGCGAGGGCGGTGGATCCGGAGTCGGATCCGTATCCGCTTGATGGCGGCCGTCGTAGAGGAGCGCCTCGACCGCCAGGTGGACCCGGTTGGCGGGCAAGCCACCGTAGCGGCTGAAGCGGGCGTCGAGATCCGCGCGCACCTCCTCCAGGTCGAGGAGTTCGCCGTCGTGTTGGGCGAGCGCCTCGGCGAAGAGGGCCTCGAACGGCGGCGCCCCGGCTAGCTGTTCGTGGTAGCGCCGATAGGCGCGGTGAAGGTCGCGGATCAGGTCGACGCGCCAGCCGCCCAGTCCCGTCGCGAACGCCTTCGGGATCAGGGGCTCCAAGACTTCGGTGGCGAACTCGTAGCGGATGAGCTGGCGCCGGGAGATCACATAGCCGAGGCAGCCCAGCCGCCGCTGGAACTGCCCGCGGTTGAGCGTGTCGCCGGTCTCGGTCTCGATCTGGCGTTTCAGGTCCATCACGGCGTGGGCGAGGTCGATGAAGTTCAGTTCGCCGCGCGCCTCGTTCTCGACGATGTGCGCCCTAAGCACCTCGGACTCGGATTCCCAGGGCACGAACAGGCAAAACACGTCCCGATAGACGGGATCGCCCGTGTCCTGCCACAGGGTCCGGTGGATCTCGAGGCGGGTATTGCCGCCAGCCTTGACGATGAGGTGCTCGTCGCCGGGCCGCCGGGTGACGGTCAGGGGATCGTCGGCCAGCCCCGGTTTGGCCTTGATGGACCGATGGATGTCCTCGTACTTGGGATTCGGCCGACGGCGCGGATTGCGGTCGTAGGGCCGGATGGCCTCGACCGGCAGGATCATCGGCGTGGGCGCGACCGGGTCGGCCGGCGGCAGGTGCCCGTCGCGATGGGGACCGAAGGACCCCTCCTGCAACAAGGCACGGACATCGGGTGTGCGCTTGGCCATGCGGTCTACTCCACCGATGAGGTCGGCGACGTCTTCAGATGCGGAAACAGCTCCGCGATCAGGGCCTCGAGGGTGTCCAGGGCGGAGGGCGTGGTCCCGCGCCGACGGTCGAACCGGTGCACCGGGGTGCGATAGGTGGCCGCCTCGCGATAGACGACCGAGGCGGGAATGGCGGTCTCGAGGATGGTGATGGCCCCCTTGCTCGGCAGATAGGCTTCACGCCGGAGTTCCTCGGCAATCCGCCGGGCATCGCGCGAGCGGTCCAGGCGGTAGATGATGCCGCGCAAGGGACCGATGGGGGCGCCGAGAAACGCCATGGGCCGTAGCCGTTCCAGCATGGTGACGGTGCCGCGGACGAACTCGCGGGCCGAGAGGATTTCCGGCGGAATGGGGGAGAGGAGGATATCGGCGGCGGCGACCGCGGCGTCCTGGAGAGGACCGACCGCGCCCTGGGTGTCGATCAGGATGATATCGTACTGGGCAAAGGGGGGACGGCCGAGGAGGTGCTTGAGACGCACCCGCCCGTCGACGGCGTCGCGGATCCAGTCGCGGAGCTTGCCGTCCGGATCGTCGGAATAGACGAGATCGAGCCGCTCGAGGGTGGTCTGGCTGATCACGTCCGCGGTGGCCGCCTCGACCATCAGCCGGGTGAGACCGCCCGGGGCGCGGTGTCGGAGCGGAAAAAAGCTGGAGAGGGTGGGTTGGGGATCGGCGTCGACGAGGAGGGCGGTCTGGCCGAGATCGGCGAGATAGGCGCCGAGATTGGCGGTCAGCGTGGTCTTGTCGACGCCGCCCTTGGTGCTGGTGATGGTGATACAGATGGCCATGGCGCCCTTCTCCGGCATGTTACCCGGGGATGGAGTCCCGGGGGACGATGATGAACCGAAGGAAGTGAAAACAGAGCGCCAGCGCCTAAAAGGCGTTGGAGCCGGTGATAGGATTTGAACCTACGACCCGCACATTACGAATGTGCTGCTCTACCGACTGAGCTACACCGGCGATGAGAGCTGCCCATTATAAGAAAATTTGATGCGCTTACACAAGGCATCGAAGTAACCATGTGCGCATTGGCGCCTCGTGAGCGACGGCGTTAGGATATGAGGAACCTTTTATTTGATCGGGAGGAATTATGAACAAGGAACAGTTCTTGACATTCGCTTCATCGCTCCTACTTATGTGTTCGACGGGACAGGGCACCGCGGCTTACGCGGCCAACGTTTCAAGTTCAACCGTGTCCAGTTCGGTCTCCTCCGTTTCGCTCGGAGGCTCCCACGCGCAGGCCGTGATTAGCGGTCAACAGGGGATCATCTCGATTAACGGCGATCGCGTGGAGGTCAAGGACGGCAGACTGACGTGGAACGGCGTGTCCTACGGCACCGTAGGGAAGAATTCGGTCGTGAAATACATCGCCAACGGCTCCGTCAAGAAGCTGTTCGTCGATGGAGTGGAAAGATCGGCCGATCCTTGAACGCAGCGCTTTAATCCCACTTCGCCCGCCATTCTGAAGCGAAACTCGCCCACGCCCGCGTGTCCCAAACGGACTCGCCAGAAGGCATAATAAGCCTCACGAGTTCGTGATCGAGTTGAACACATCGAGGGATTATGTCTGCCATTCATCACGCCCTGGTATTGAACCTGCATCAGCCGCCCGGCAATCTGGACCATCTCCTTTCCGAACAGCCCTGGGAGGCTCGGGAAATTCTTTATGCCTACGATCGGATTCCGAGATTCCTATGGGATTACGACGACATCGCGCGGGTCCATCTGTCGCTTTCCGGGACGCTCCTCGAAACCTTGTCGAATCCGGAATTCCAGAGCCGCGTTTACGGCATCGTCGATTGCGGGTCGCTGATTTGGCACCTCCAGAACGAGCGGATCATCGACATCCTCGGTACGGGCTATTACCACCCGGTGTTGCCGCTCATCCCCGAGGCGGATCGCGACGAACATCTGGCACGCTGGCAGGCCATTGCCGGCCATCTGTTTTGGCGGAATTCGTTCCAAGGGTTTTGGCCTCCCGAGATGGGATTTTCCATGGAGCTGATTCCGCTGCTCAAGAAATTTGGCTATCGCTATGTAATCGTCGACAGCGAGCACGTGGAGCCGGTGACGCCCATGCAATGGCACGAACTCCGGTATCGGCCCCATATTGCTCGCCATAACGGGTCGGAAATCATCGTCATCGTACGCGACCGGGAGCTTTCGGACGCTCAGGAATCGGGCATGGACTACGTTTGGTTCGCGAAAGAACTGGCTCAGCGAACGCAATGCTGCGATTTCGAACCGCTGGTCACGACCTGCACGGACGGCGAGAACGGGGGTTGGTTCCGGAACACGACCAACGAGGTGAATTTTTGGGGTGCGTTTTACCGGGAATTGTTGGATGAAGCCCGCAAGAAAAGTTTAATTCAACCGGCTTTTATCAAGGATTATTTGGACCGATTCGGCGCGTACGGTGAAGTTACGGTAAGAACCGGAGCCTGGAATACCGGTTGGCATCACGGACGGGATTTTCTGCGATGGACCGGTTCGCAAACGCAAAAAGATTCTCTGGCGCGATTGCAGGCCGTAAGCATGGCGGTACACCAAGCCCGAAATGCCGCTGTAGCCAAGGATTTGACAGAAGAGGAGCAGGGTGAACTGAACGAAGCCTTCTGGCGGCTATTGCGTGCCGAAACGAGCTGCAACTTCTATTGGGGCGAAGACTGGGTGCACCGCTGTCATAACGACCTGGATGAAGCCGAGGCTTGTTTGCAGCGCTACAGAGCACGCGGTTCCTAGCACGCGAGAACCCGGAACGGCTGCCTTCCCTTTGTCCAAGCCCAGTTGTAGGTCGGCAATCCTTTGCCGACAAAGCCCTAACGCGACCGTTTGCCATCGGAGAGACCGGACAGACCGCATTCGTCGGCAAGGGAATTCCGACCTATCAATTCAGCCCGGAAGCCGAAACGGGACTACTGCGATACCGTCGGCGCGCCGCTCGGTGGAAACGTCCCCGCGTACGGGCCGAAGCCGCTGATTTCGGCCATTCGGCTTTCGATCCACTGTTCCGCTTGATGATTGATTTCGCTGGAGCTCAGCGTGGTCGCATCGATCGGCGGTCCGATGCGCACCTGGATAACACCGGGAAATTTGAGAAAAGCCCGCCGTGTCCAGTATTCGCCGGCATTGTGGGCGACGGGGACTACCGGACAGCCGACGCGATGAGCGAGTATTCCGCCGCTAGTCCCGTAGCGTCCTTTCTGCCCGGGCGCGACCCTAGTTCCCTCGGGGAAAATGACGACCCAGCGCCCGTCTTTCAGTCGTTTTTCGCCGTCCCTCAGGATCTGCTTCATGGCGGCGGATTTCGCCTGCCGGTTGATGGCGATCGGTTCCAAGGTAGCCATGGCCCAACCCCATACCGGGATGCGCAGCAATTCGCGCTTCAGAATGAACACCAGGGGCGGGAATATGGCTTGCAAAGCCAGAGTTTCCCAGGCGGATTGATGTTTGCAGAGTATGATGCCGCTTCGCTCCGGGATGTTCTCGAGCCCGCGCACCTCATACTTCAAGCCGCAAACGGTTTCCAACATCCATAAGTTGAACCGTACCCATAGGCCGGCGATGGCATAGCGGGTTTCGAACCGGAGCGGATAGGCCGTCAGCAGCACCGGCCCCAGCAGGAGGGTAGACAAGACCTGGCCGATGAAATAGAGAGTCGAACGCAAACAAACGCTAATCAGCGTTAAAAAGGATATATTGGGCCGCTGCATAGAGATTTGGAAAAATAGGAAGGTCGAGATCCGGATGGCGGGCCAAAGTCCGCATGCCTTTGCCCGTTTCAACCAGGATGGGTTGCGCCCCGGCCGCCTGTGCGGCCTGAACGTCCCGGAAGGAATCGCCCACCGCGGGTACGGACCTCAGATCGACCTGATATTTTTCGGCAAAGGCGCGGAACAAGCCCGGCTCGGGCTTCCGGCAGCCGCAGCCGTCTTCCGGGCCGTGCGGGCAGAAGAAAATCTCCTCGATCCGTCCTCCGGCAGACTCGACGGCATCGCGCATCTTTTGATGGATACCTTCCAGCGTAGCCAGATTGAACAATCCGCGGGCGATGCCGGATTGATTCGTCAGGATGACGACGCGAAAGCCGCCGCGGGTCAGAAGCGAGATCGCTTCGAGGCTGCCGGGAATGGGCACCCATTCGTCGGGCGACTTGATATAGGCGTAGGAGTCCTCGTTGACGACGCCGTCGCGGTCCAGAATGACGAATTTCGACATGCCGCGGGACCGCTTATCCCTGAAGCTTCGAGATGTCGGCGATGTTGAGGAACAGTCCTTCGACGATCGCCAAGAGGCCCAGCCGGTTGCGGCGAAGCTCGGCATCCTCGGTCATCACCATGACGCTGTCGAAGAAGGCGTCCACCGTTTCCCGGAGCTGCGCCAGACGGCACAAGGCCGCCGTATAGTCCCGTTCGTGCAGCAGCGGAAGAATGTCTTCCTTGGCTTGCCGCGCGGCCTCCAACAGATGTTTCTCTTCCGTTTCCGTCAGCACGTGATCGTCGACATTGGCGACGACTTCCTCTTCCGCCTTGCGCAGGATATTGCGTATCCGCTTGTTGGCCGCGGAAAGGCTCTCGGCCTCGGCCAGGCGGCGGAATTCGCGAACGGCTTTCAGGCGCCGGTCAAAGTCCGGCAGGCGGCCGGGCCTGACCGCCAGAACGGCCTCGAACTCGTCGTGGCGGACGCCGCGCTCCAGGCAGTAACCGCGGAGCCGTTCGAGGATGAAGTCGTAAACGTTCGCATGTACCGTTTCGGCGTCGAACGGATGGGGGAACTGCGCCAGGGCTGAATCCAGGAGCTCCGGAAGATCCAGATCCAATTCCCCCTCGAGCAGGATGCGGATGGCGCCCAAGGCGGCGCGGCGCAAAGCGTAGGGGTCTTTGTCGCCGGTCGGTATCAGGCCGGCGCTGAAGATGCCGGTCAAGGTGTCGATCTTTTCGGCCAGAGCCAGCATCAGGCCGGTGCCCGTTCGCGGCAGGGGACCGCCGGAGACCTTCGGCAGATACTGTTCCTCGATGGCTGCGGCGATTTCTTCCGGCTCTCCCTCCGCCAGGGCGTAGTAACGGCCCATGGTGCCCTGCAGCTCGGGAAACTCGCCGACCATCAGGCTCAGCAGATCGGCTTTGGCGAGAAGAGACGCGCGTTCGACCCAGGCGCTTTCCGTGTTCAGACGCTCGGCGATGCTGACGGCCAGGTTTTTGACCCGCTCGGTTTTGTCGAGCAGCGACCCCAGGGTCTTCTGGAAGGTGATCTGCGCCAGGTCGGGCACCCGGCTTTCGAGGGTTTGCTTGCGATCCTGGTTCCAGAAGAATTCGGCGTCCGATAGGCGAGGGCGCACGACTCTTTCGTTTCCGGCGCGTACGGTGTCCGGGGAGCGGCTGTCCAGATTGCTGAAGGTGATGAAGTAGGGCAACAGACCGCCTTCTTTATCCTTCACCGGAAAATACTTCTGATTCGCCTGCATGGTGGTGATCAGCACTTCCGGTGGAAGGGACAGGTAGCGGGCATCGAACCCGCCCAGAATTGGTACCGGCCATTCGACCAGGGATGCGACTTCGTCCAGCAGATCGGCTTCGATATGCGCGCAACCGTTGACCGTGACCGCGGTGGCTTCGGCCGACTCGCGGATCCTGGTCTTGCGGGTCTCGAAGTCGGCGATGACGAAACCTTGTTCGAGCAGCTTTTCGGCGTATTCGCCGGGCTCGTTCAGAACCAGGCCGTCGGGATGGTGGAAGCGGTGGCCGTAAGTCACGCGGCCCGCGGGTACGCTCAGGATTTCGGCCTCGATCACTTCGCTGCCGAACAGCAGCACGATCCAGTGTACCGGGCGCACGAATTCGGCGGTTCCGGCCCCCCAGCGCATGCGTTTCGCGATCGGCAGGGCGGCCAGCGACTGGCGCAGAATATCAGGGATCAAATCCTCGGTTCGGCCGCCCTTTACCTCCTGGCGGAACCCGATCCACGCGCCCTTATCGGTTTCGATGGTGGTGAGCTGTTCGAGCGTGGCGCCGCAGCTCTTCATGAAGCCTTCCAGAGCCTTGGAGGGCGAGCCGTCCGGCTGATAGGCGGCATTGAGCGCAGGGCCGCGCCTTTCGACGGTCTGGTCGGGCTGGGCGGTCGCCAAGCCTCTTACCCATACCGCGAGCCGCCGCGGCGCCGCATAGGGTACGACGTCATCGAAGTTCAGCGCGGCTCTGGCGAGACCGCTCTCGACGTTGCCTTTCAGTGCCAGGCTTAGCGTAAGCAGGGACTTGGGCGGCAATTCCTCGGTGCCCAGTTCGAACAGAAGATCGCGCGTCTCACTCATCGTCGGCACTCCTCGAATTCAGCAGCGGAAAACCGAGTTTTTCACGGCGCTGGTAATAGGCTTCCGCGACGGATTTGGCCAAGTCGCGGACACGGAGGATGTAGCGCTGGCGTTCGGTGACCGATATGGCGCGGCGCGCGTCCAGGAGGTTGAAGGAGTGCGAGGCTTTCAACACCATTTCGTAGGCGGGTAGGGGTAAATCCTGCGCGATCAGTTTTTGACATTCGCGTTCGTAAGTATCGAAGCAGCCGAACAGGAATTCGGTATCGGCGTGCTCGAAATTGAAAGACGACATTTCCACCTCATTCTGGTGATAAACGTCGCCGTAGGTCACTGGTCCGTTGGGTCCGCGGGTCCAGACCAGATCGAACACGCTTTCGACCCCTTGCAGGTACATGGCGATGCGTTCCAATCCGTAGGTGATTTCGCCGCTGACCGGGCGGCAGTCCAGCCCCCCCACTTGCTGGAAATACGTGAACTGCGTGACCTCCATGCCGTTCAGCCAGACCTCCCAACCTAGGCCCCAGGCGCCCAGGGTCGGCGATTCCCAGTTGTCCTCGACGAAGCGAACGTCGTGTTCGAGCAGGTCGAAGCCGAGAAAGCGGAGGGACCCCAGATACAGCTCCTGGATATCGGGCGGATTCGGTTTGAGAATGACCTGAAACTGGTAATAATGCTGGAGCCGGTTGGGGTTCTCGCCGTAGCGGCCGTCGGTGGGCCGGCGGGAGGGTTGCACGTAGGCGGTGTTCCAGGGCTCCGGGCCTATGGCCCGAAGGAATGTCGCGGGGTGGAAAGTGCCTGCCCCTACCTCCATGTCCAGAGGCTGCATGATGACGCAGCCCTGTGCCGCCCAGTACTCCTGCAGCGCCAGAATCAGTCCCTGAAAAGTGGAAACGTCGCGTTTAGCTATGGTTTGACTGGCCACAACGGTTTCGGATGGTTGATCAAAGTCGTCGATTATATCCCGAAATGACGATAGCACCGATCATTGCGGTAACGGATTGTGCGGCCGGGATGTCGGCGACAAAATACCCCGTCTTGAGAATTCGCGAACTTAGTTTAGAGGGCCTATGAAAGTCATCGGTTTTAATCACGCCTCATTGATTGTCAGCGATTTGGATGCCTCGCGGCGGTTCTACGAGGGCGTTCTCGGATTGACGCCCAGCGACAAGCGTCCGCGTATGCCCTTCGACGGGGTTTGGTACGAGATCGGCGCGCAGCAGATCCATTTGCTTCAGGTACCGAATCCCGATGCAGGGGCAGAGCGTCCGGAACACGGCGGACTCGACCGCCACGTGGCTTTGAACGTCGCGGACCTGGCGGCGATCAAACGCGACCTCGAACAAGCGGGGGTGCGCTATAGCGTAAGTAAATCCGGCCGCCCGGCGCTGTTTTGCCGGGATCCGGACAACAATACCTTCGAGCTTATCGAACTACCGGTCTAGATTTCTTATCCCGAGCCGCCAAGAAGGGAGATCGATCTCTTCCGGCGGCTGTCGTTATCGGGCGCAAGGGTTTGCGCCCAGCGCCCTCCGCCCGAAATAAGTCCGAAACGATCGAGTTACGAACGAAACAAATCTCCCATTTCGGGAAATCCTTCAGAAACGTTCCTCCCCTGAAATAGCGTCGCGTTGCGGGACGCGAGAGCCACCGATCAGCCCGCGACGAACTGACCATCAACCGGGCCGTGCCGAAACGCCGGCTCAAACCGAGGAGGAATTCCATGAACAAGTTCGTCCCGATTTTCGATCTCAGCAGCGTATTTTCGGTACCCGGCCGGGTGTCCGGGGAATATTGGCTGCGTTCAAACATGGCCCGCCTGAGCCGGCTCATGTCTTACGGAGTCGAATGCATGGCGCGTTTGGGACTGGTATTGCCCGCCGGTGCCGCCAGCGCGGTTTCGGCGGTTGCGCTGGCCGGGACCGGGCGGATTTCGACTGCGTTGGCCGCAGCCGTATTTCTGCTGGTCTACGCCAGCTATCTGATCGACCATCTGGCGGATGTCGACCGTTTCGATGATGAACAAGCTTCGAAACGCAGTCTGGCCTTGGGGCGTCGGAAACGATTCTTTTCAGTGCTCGGTGCCGCCGCGCTCGCGGCGGCCGTGACGATTACCGGAATAGCGAGCAGTCCGGCTGCGATGCTGTTCCTCGTCTCGTTCCCTATCGCGGTGATTCTTTACGGAACGCCATGGTTCGGCATTCTCACCCGCGGTCTCTTCCGCTATCGGCGGCTCAAGGACATTCCGGGGTTCAAGGCGTTTTACACGGCCTTTTTCTGGGGCTTGCTAATGGTCTACGCGGACCGTTTCGTCGGCGGAAATCAGCCGTCCCTGGTCCCGTTCTTTTTCGGTTACACGTTTTTGTCGTTCTTGTTGAATACCGTCTATTGCGATTTCAAGGATCTGGAGCGCGACCGCTTCGATGGCGTGGCCACGCTGCCGCTGATGCTCGGCATTCCGAAAACCTTGCGGCTGCTCCACATCGTGAATGCCGCGGCTCTCGCTTGGCTGATCGCTTTCGTGGCCGTCGGTTGGATTCCGGTGTGGACGACCGGGTTGGCGCTGGTGCACGGATACGTATCGGCCGTTCTTCGCCACGGTGCGAGGGTGATGGCGGGGGGCGGTCTTCCCGGCGATGCCGCCATCGATGCCGAATTCGCGCTATGGCTGCCCTGCGCCTTGCTCGGGTCCTGGATGACGGCGTTCCTCGGCTTGGCTTAAAGGAGGAAACTCATGAGTCCGACGGAACAGCTCGTCTACAACGCTTCCTCGATCGCCTGTCTGGGTTTGTGGGGCGTCGCTTATCTGCTCATCATCCGCCGCGCGTTCAAGGACCGCGCCTACGGCATGCCGTTGCTTCCGCTTTGCACCAATCTCTCCTACGAATTCATCTTCGGCTTTCTTCTGCCCGATGATCCGCCGCTGAACTACGCCAACGGCATCTGGTTTCTGATCGATCTGGTGATCGCTTACCAGTACTTGCGATTCGGCCGAAAGGAGTTTCCGTCCGCGTTGCCGCAACGGTGGTTCCTGCCGGCGTTCGGTCTGGCGCTGGTCACCGCATTTGCGGGCATCCTGGCCATCACTTTCGAATTTCAGGATTGGCACGGCAATTACACCGGATGGGGGGATCAGCTGCTGATCTCGGTTTCTTTTCCGTACCTGCTGGTGCGCAGGCAAAGCGTCAAAGGGCAGTCGGTCTACATCGCGTTGTCGCGAATGATCGGCAGCATCGCGCTGATTCCGGCCCAGTACGTACTGACGCCCGACTCCCTGTTCCTGGCCTACGTCTACATCGCCTTCATTGTTTTCGATCTCCTCTACATCGCCCTTTATCTGCGCCGGTGCCGTTCGGACGGAATCAATCCGTGGCGGCGTCTTTGAGCATAGAAGCGCGAGCAGAGCCGTGGAGTCCAGGGCGATTCTCGGATTGATTCGCGGAATGCGGGAGCGGGTTTTAGAGCACTTTCCGGTTTGGCGCAGAAGTAGGTCGGCAATCCTTTGCCGACACGCGCGGTCGGCGGGGGCATTGTCGGCAAAGGATTGCCGACCTACGAATTTCCCGATTCTCACCGCAAAACCGCGGTAAAAAACGCTCTAAGTACATCCCATAAAGTTCTGCGGAAAGGGCGTACACTGGTGGCATGAAAGCCATCCTGATCCCCCCGTTGGGCAAAGCGCAACAGAGTGAGTTAGACACCCTGTATCGAAAGACCAAGGACCCACGACTCCGAACTCGTGCCCAGATGGTCTTGCTCTCGGCCGAGCGGGGTCTCAAAGCGCTGGAGATCGCGGGGATCGTGCGGGAGAGCGAGGACACCGTGGTGCGGTGGCTGAAACGGTATCAGAGCGAAGGCGTGGACGGGCTGAAAGATGCGCCGCGAGCGGGACGGCAAGCCAAAGTGACGGCGGCGTATCGGGCCGCCCTGGTGGCGGCGGTACGGCGCCGTCCGCGCAGTTTGGACCTGCCGTTTTCCATATGGACCCTGCAACGGCTGGTGGATTACCTGGCCGAGCAAACCGGGATTCGCATCGCTCTGGAAACCCTGCGCCAAACCTTGAAGCGCGAAGGGATTGTGCTCAGTCGTCCGCAGCATAAGATCAGCAGCCCTGATCCAGACTATGCGGTGAAAAAAAAGCGGTCGAAGACACCCGCGATCACTTGAAACCGGGCGATGTGTTTTACTACGCCGACGAGTTTAACCTCAGTTGGCTGCCTACCTTGACGGCGTTGTGGAGCCCGGTAGGCCAGCAAATTATGATTCCGACCCCAGGTCAGCCTAAGAAGCGCTATGGGTTGGGAGCGGTGAATTACCATACCGGTGAAACCGTGGTCTTATTCAAACGACACAAGCGCCGTCGGGAGGTGGCCGAACTGCTGCAAGCCATAGTGGACCAGCATCCCACGGGGACGATTTACGTCGCGTGGGACAATGCCGACACGCATCAAGACGACGAGATCGAAGCGGTCGTGCGCGGAGCCGCCGGGCGACTGGTCCTGCTGTACTTGCCGACCTATAGCCCTTGGCTCAACCCGATCGAGATGCTGTGGCGCCATTTCCGCCGCGAAGTGACCCATTGCGAACTCTTCGAGACGGTGGCCGCCTTGCTCCAAGCCGCCCGCGAGTTCTTCGACCGTCACAACCGCTCTCCACAGCTGGTGCTCTCGATTATCGGTTCCTATGCCGTAAAAGTTTCATGAATGTACTTAGCCCGTACCTATACTGAGGCCGTTTGCAATCAATCCTTGCGTGCGAATGGAAACGCTTTAGTCTCACGACGGGCGTCCTTGAGTACGTTGACTGAGCCTGTGGGAAATCGCCGATTTCCAATTCGCCGGGGCTTCGGCGGTTACCCTGACGGGCGAAACAATTGAAACAAATCTCCGCTCCGCCGGAAATATTCGAGATACACGGCCCATTGAAACTGGTTCCCGACCTCGGCGCCTTCGCCGGGGAATTCGACAATCGAAGAGGAGAACCAACCATGAAACCAATCAAATCGCCCTTGCGAGCTATCTGGCGGGCGCTGGTCGCCGCAGTGCTCTGCTCGGGGCAAGCTGTGCTTGCCGACAGTCCCAATAAGCCGAGCCCGGTGGACCAACCGCCGGCCATCAAACTACCGGCGGTCGCGGACCATCCCGAAGTGATCCGGGCCTTGCACTGGAACGTCTGGATGTATCCCGACATCGTCCATCCCGACGCGGCAGGTCTGGACAACGACCACCGGGTACCCCACATCGTCGGGCGCCTGAACAAGCAGAAATACGACATCGTATCGATCAACGAGCTGTTTTCCGGATCGCCGGACCAGAAAGGCCAGTACGACGAGTTCATTTACCTCATGACCGGCATCGATACCGGGGTCTCGGATATCGGCAACACCGATATTTCCTATTCCTACCTCCCGCACGGAGCACCACCGGCCCAGTACCCCTACTATGCCTGGTCGCCCGGATTCCATATGACCACCGTCGGCGACGCCGGCCTGGGCCTGTTCACCCAGTTCCCGCCGCTGCCCCGCAACGATCTCGAACCCGCCTTCATGGCGCTTCCCAACATCCCTTATCCGCAGGGCATCAGCGTGGACTATTACTGCCTGAATGCGGAGGGCGCGGAAAAGCTCGCAAGCTTTCAATTCCTCGCCGGCGGGCCGGCGAGCCCCTTTCCGTGGGTGAAAAGCAAACCTTGGTACAAAACCAATATGAACCAGGCTCTCGGCTGCGCGGCGGCCTATACCTGGTACACGGAAGCGGAGGGGGCGGACGCGGGCGCCGTCAAGGGCATCCTCTGGACCCGCGTGCAGAACACCAAGACCGGCCGTCCGCTGAACATCTTCGTCACCCACACCCAGGCCGATTATCCGGAAGCCAATCCGCCGGAGGAATATTCGGCGGTCCGCGCCACCCAGTTGCAGCATCTGCGCAAATTCATCGACTCCATGGCTTCCGCGGACGAGGATGTCATGGTGATGGGCGATCTCAACGTTCTGGGCGACGGCAAGAAGTTCATCGGCGTCAATCCGTCGCAGAACCAATACGAGTACAAGGATTGGATCAGCGACATCTTCGTGGCTCAGGACGGCTTCGAGGACGTTTATCGCGCCCAGATGAAAACCACCGACAACGACGGCGGATTCACCCGGCATCCCGTCTGGAACAGCCACGACGCGGCGGACCCGTATCCTCAGCGGCTGGATTACATTCTGTCCCGCTGGAAAAGCGACTGGGACCGGAACGGCTACTGCATGCAGCATGCCCGCGCACGCCGCGATTTCAACCTCTATTTGGGAGGACCCAATCCGGCCACCGATGCTTCGGACCACTTCCCGGTGGAAATGGCGGTCAGCTTCGACTCCGGCTATTGCGCCCCGCGCAAGGCGCTGGATGCCGGGAACTCGGCCAATCTGAACACCACCAGAGTGCTGACCTTCGACAATCCGGGCGCGGTGCAGTGGATTCGCGTGCCGGCGGACACCGATCTGGCCATCACCGCCGAAAAACTCACCCATGTGGACGGCAGCAAGTATGAGCTGGATGTCACGGCCTTCCTGTCCACCGATCTGTCGATGCCGGTGGAAACCTTCAACAAGCGGTACCGGCTGGGCTTCGGCAAGCGCGATCTGAAAAAGTCCGTGAAGATCTCCTTCCCGGTTCCGGCCTACTTGCGGATCACGCCGGCAAGTTACGGCGCCATCGGCACGGCCGAAATCATGATCACCAGGATGGACGGCCTCACGCCGGACACGGCGCTCCTGATCGGCGCGGGCGGCTTCCTGGACGTGGACAAATCCCATGCGCGCTATGGCGAGAACTGGTCCAAGTCCTGGTCCGAACCGACCGACATGCCCGGCACCAGCCTGAACGGGACCCCCGGCCAGAAGGTCAAGTGGTTCGAGTTCAACAATCAGCCCGGTGAGGACGGCAAGGGCAGTTGCTTCACCCTGCGCATCCTCCAGGGCGGGATTCAGCCGCCGGCGGCATCCGGCAACAGTTCCTTCCGCATCCGCGTACAGCAGGGCAATACGGTATACCAGAACTGGGGAAATTATGTGCCGACCAACGCCGGCAGCAGTTCCAAGCCCTTCCAGGCGGTGTTCGATTGCAGTAACAATCCCGGCCTGGCCGTACCCACCGGAGCGGAAATCAAGCTGGGAATCGAGCGCTCGGACAACGCCAACAACGAAACCCTCCGCCTGGCCCTGACCCCGGACGTGCGCTCCCACCGCTTCATCAAGGTGGGGATCGCCCAGCAGGGCGACTGGGGCGCCACTTCGGGCGGCGACGAAGTGGTCGGTAGGTTCTACCTGGACGACATCGTCGCCTGGAACGTCAAGACCACCGACCGCCACACCGACGTTTCCCGCTGGAATCTCCATTTCCCGATATGGGGCCAAGGTTCCACCGGCCTGGTCGACAAGGCGTATTTCCGCACGCACATCGGCTGGGAACTGGGCGAGGAGTCCTGCGATTGCGACGCCGACACCTGGAACCCGAACGAGGTCGAATGGTTCAGGGTTTACCAGAACGGCAATCACTTCGGCCGTTCACTGGACTTCCACTCGGTACCCTGGGGCGTCCAGGTGAAATCGGGCGACACCAAGGTGGAAACCCTGGAGTTCAAGCGTCTCTCGGCGTCCAAGGCCTATCGGACCGGATTCTGGGATCCGGACGGCCCGGATGAAGGCGAATACTACCTCAGCGTGGAACTGGGTATGCCGAACGGCTTGCCGGCGGTACCGAACGAGTAATCCATCCCTCACAAACCCCTCGGGGCGGCCGTCGGCCGCCCTCTTTTTTTGGAGCCACCAAATTCAGTGACTTACGGGCTTTCGGCGGCGCTTCCCGTCGAAACAAATGAAACAAGTCTCGGGAATTCCGGAAATCCTTCAGAAACAAACCCGCCTCATAGTGTTTCCCGAGCCCCCGGCATGGGGGCAAGTCATACACGTTATCAACCAACACGGGAGGCAGAACCATGAACAAAAGAACCTTCATCGTCGCCGCACTAGCCGCGGCCGTTTCCGGACAGGCGCAGGCGCTCGATCTGCGCGACTGGGGCAAGAAATACAACTCCGCATCCCAGCGCTTCGTGGTGCTGTCCGAGTTCAGCAATGCGGCGGTGCTGGACAAGGAGACTCAACTGGTCTGGTTCAGGACCTGGCCGAACGCCACGACCGAATGGAACTCCGCCCGCGACTCCTGCGCCAACAGCAGCGTCGGGGGACGCAAGGGCTGGCGGTTGCCTTATCTGCACGAACTGATGAGCCTGATCGATCCCAACGTCGTTCCGGCGGCGAACGGCGACACCAAGCTGCCGCAGGGACATCCGTTCGCGAATTCGGCGCCGCAAAACGGACTGGGCTATGTGGCCTACTGGACCGAGACCTGGGACAAGATTTCCGTGCTCAATGCCACCGGCGCGGCGTACGCCCAAGTCTGGCGGGTCGATCTGGAAACCGGCGACACGAGCAAAGGCTCGCCGTATTCCGACTACCGCTTCGTCTGCGTGCGCAGCGGCGCGCCCCTGGCGGAATACTGAGCGGTCGGCGCGGGCGGTTCGAGCCCGTGCTCACTCGCGGGCCAGCCCTTCGGCATCCGCCCCGTGCGGGAAGTACTGGCCCGATTATCACAGATCGTGCCACTGCGGGTGGAACTGCCCGTCGAATGTTCTGCCAGCCTTGTCTCGTTGAAATTCTGCGGACTTCCGCTGGCGGAATTCATCGCCCGGCCGCTGGAGGACCGGCCCTATGCCTGGATCGTCGATCCCGAAGGCGAGCATTGCCTCATTCTCCCCGCTACCCGCCGCAACCATGGCCCATTGGAGAAAGCTCCCCATCACCCGCAAACCGCAACCTCGAGTCACCCATGAAACATCGGGCAAAAGTATTCTCGTCCAACGTCGACAAGCGGCCGGAGACCCTCTTCTCTGCCGAGATGTCCCGAGTCTTTCTCCGCGCCAGCGTCGCCTATTCGTCGGCTCAGGCACGGGGAGGGAACGGCTCCGTCCTTCCCTTTTCGATATGGGTGAAAAGGCTGGTAGGACGGTGATGCGCCGAAAGGCCTATAAGCATCACTACGGCCACGCCGGGGGCGACCGCCGCTTGCAGGAGATTGCCCCCGGCCAAGTCCCGGCGCGCCGGGGCGGCGAGGAATTCGCTGTTCCATTGCCGGAAACCGACCCGGAGGGGGCTCCGGAAGTCGCCGAGCAGTCGCGCAACCGGGTTGCTGGCTCGACCTTGCCCCATGCGGCCTTCCGAACCGCACCCATCGCCGCTGTCAGCTCCGCTCCGTATCGTTTGTCCGGAACGGCGCGGAACCTTCCGGAACTCGCCAGTCGCTAAGTACATTCATGAAACTTTTACGGCATAGGAACCGATAATCGAGAGCACCAGCTGTGGAGAGCGGTTGTGACGGTCGAAGAACTCGCGGGCGGCTTGGAGCAAGGCGGCCACCGTCTCGAAGAGTTCGCAATGGGTCACTTCGCGGCGGAAATGGCGCCACAGCATCTCGATCGGGTTGAGCCAAGGGCTATAGGTCGGCAAGTACAGCAGGACCAGTCGCCCGGCGGCTCCGCGCACGACCGCTTCGATCTCGTCGTCTTGATGCGTGTCGGCATTGTCCCACGCGACGTAAATCGTCCCCGTGGGATGCTGGTCCACTATGGCTTGCAGCAGTTCGGCCACCTCCCGACGGCGCTTGTGTCGTTTGAATAAGACCACGGTTTCACCGGTATGGTAATTCACCGCTCCCAACCCATAGCGCTTCTTAGGCTGACCTGGGGTCGGAATCATAATTTGCTGGCCTACCGGGCTCCACAACGCCGTCAAGGTAGGCAGCCAACTGAGGTTAAACTCGTCGGCGTAGTAAAACACATCGCCCGGTTTCAAGTGATCACGGGTGTCTTCGACCGCTTTTTTTTCACCGCATAGTCTGGATCAGGGCTGCTGATCTTATGCTGCGGACGACTGAGCACAATCCCTTCGCGCTTCAAGGTTTGGCGCAGGGTTTCCAGAGCGATGCGAATCCCGGTTTGCTCGGCCAGGTAATCCACCAGCCGTTGCAGGGTCCATATGGAAAACGGCAGGTCCAAACTGCGCGGACGGCGCCGTACCGCCGCCACCAGGGCGGCCCGATACGCCGCCGTCACTTTGGCTTGCCGTCCCGCTCGCGGCGCATCTTTCAGCCCGTCCACGCCTTCGCTCTGATACCGTTTCAGCCACCGCACCACGGTGTCCTCGCTCTCCCGCACGATCCCCGCGATCTCCAGCGCTTTGAGACCCCGCTCGGCCGAGAGCAAGACCATCTGGGCACGAGTTCGGAGTCGTGGGTCCTTGGTCTTTCGATACAGGGTGTCTAACTCACTCTGTTGCGCTTTGCCCAACGGGGGGATCAGGATGGCTTTCATGCCACCAGTGTACGCCCTTTCCGCAGAACTTTATGGGATGTACTTAGAGCGTTTTCATCGCGCTCGTACGGCAAAACCAGCTTGGCGGACGTCGTTGGCGCCTTCGGCTCGGGTGAATGGATTCAAGCATTCGTAGGTCGGCAATCCTTTGCCGACGAAGCCGCTCGGCCGGGACGTGGCGTCGGGAAAGGATTCCCGACCTACTCGCGAGTGCCTGTACAGTAGATATGAAAATGCTCTAGCTACAACCCAGCCCGTCCGTTACAAATGAAACAAAAAAGACAGATTCGGAAATCAGTCAGAAACACTCTTCCTTCGTAATAAGCACCCATCCGCCGATGCAGAGGCGGATGGACATTCAAGCGTTAAACAAACTTTTGCGGAGGAGACATCCATGAAACTCACATTCAAGACCCTCGTTATGGCTTCCGCCCTGACGGTCAACCTCGTGGCTTCGGGCACTGCTTGCGCTTTCAGCCCGTCCGAGTTGGGAGACCGGCCATGGGCGATCAATTTCGCCGTGGTCGACGTGCTCGCCGGAGCGCAGTCGGCGCGCTTGAACCTGGTGAACGTCACGGACAGGCCGGTTCAGTACCATGTCGTCGCCGTTTTACAAGATCCCGAAACCGGCCTCCCGCGTCGCCTCTTCGAAACCGACGGAACCGGCTTCCTGGAACCGGGCCAGAGCAAAAAGCAGGACTTCCACTTCCGACCCGGCATGACGCTGGACCGGCGCCAGGTGCGGATCGTGGTTTACACCGGCAATCCGGATGCGGCGAATGAAATAGGCGGGGCAAGCCCGGCGATAGCCGCCTCGATGACCCTGATCGACAGCTCGACCGGCAAGACGAGCGGCGTCTTCCTTCCCGCGGTCCAGCGCACACTGGTCGCTCCCTGAGGAACAAACCGGCATGGACGGCATCGGCTTCGTCGGCAAGGGATTGCCGACCTACTACCTATCCGATCCGCACCGCTAAAACCGCGGTTAAAAATACTTTAACGAGACGCGGATCCCGGTATTCGTCGCATCCACGGCAAAAGATTTCCATTGGAGCTCGTATCATGAACTACGGCAAATGTACCGAATCAGTCAGCTTATTCATCCGCCGGTTATCAGCCCCGGCTCTTCTAAGCGGCGCGATGCTGATTCCAGCGCCGGCGCAGGCTTTGATCATCGACAACTTCGAGCAGGGCGGCTTCAATCTCGTCGCCGACCAAAACAATAATCCCATCAGCATCGAAACTGGTTTGCCCACGTCCGATGTGCTCGGCGGCGTGCGCTGGGCCCAGGTGGTGCAGAACGGCGGGATCGGTACGGTCGGCATTACCCTCGATACCGGCAGTCCCGGCGATGACGGCGTGTATATCGACACGGTGGCGACACCCGACGCCAATCCCGGCGTGAGCGGCTATCTGCAGTTGACCTATGGCGGCGGGGTGGCCCTGCATGAGGACCTTACTGCCGACGGCGGAAGCTCGTTCCTGGTCACCGTGGGTGCCGTGACTCAATCCACAAACCTGGGCATCGCCTTGTATTCGCAGATCGGCTCGTCGATATTCGCCCAGTTCCTCAATCGAACGATAGCGGCCGCCGGCACGTACGATTTCGCCTTTTCCGATTTCAGCGCCGTTCCGGATGCCTTCAAGGACGTCGTGCGCCTGGATTTGTTCATCGGCAATTCGCTCGTGACGGACAAGGCCTTATATTCTCTCCTCGACTTCAGAACCAATGGCGGAGCCATCGAGACGACGGTTCCCGAGCCCGGCGTTCTGCCGCTTGTCGCGCTCGGCGCCGTGGGGATGGTGCTGAACCGGCGTCGCCGAGCCGCGGCTAGTGCATTTTCCGATTCAGTGTAGCGGAGCCAAGGCGTAGGTCGGCAATCCTTTGCCGACACACGACATCGGCAAGGGGCTTCGTCGGAAGGGTCGCGACTAAAGCGACCGTTTGCGATTGGAAGGGTCGCGACTAAAGCGACCGTTTGCGATTGGAAGGGTCGCGACTAAAGCGACCGTTTGCGATTGGGAAGGGATTGCCGACCTACGTTCTTCCCGCCCGACACGAAGCCGTACGCCGGGATGAAAAACGCTCTAAACAGACGGCGGCTTCGATAGGCCAGCGGAAATCGAAACCGCCTCGGATTGATTCATTCGTAGTACAGACTGATCGACCCGATGATTTCGTTCTCCTGCGCAACGCCGAAGCGGTTGTATCCGCCCAAGATGCCCGTCACGCCCAGGGACACCGGCAGATTGGGAACCAGGTAACTCAATTGCAGAATCACGTGGCCGAAGGTATTGCTGACGGGCAATTTGCCCGGATAGCAGCCGGTCACGTTCATGGCGCTGTCCGGAGGGCAATCGGTCTTCAAATAGGTGTCCCGCGTCCCGTAAAACTTCCCTTCGCGGCGGAAGCTGAACCAGCCGAGGGTGGCGTTGAAGTTCAGATTCCAGGGCAGAACCCGGCGATAGTTGAGAGTCCAGTAGGTGTCGCCCGCGTTGCCCAGAAGGGAATCGTTCATCAGGGTTTGCGAAAACAGGCTGAAGTCGCCGTACCCGATGCCGACCCTGCTTTCCAGGGTCTCGGCGTGGCGGCTGTTGGTGTAAAGATACCCGGTCAATCCCGCTGTGATCGTGAAATCGCCCAGCGGCAGTTGATAGCCGCCGTAAATATCGTGCTCTATCGATTTCTTGTCGTCGAATACGCTGATGCTCCGGTTCGAGTAGGCCTGACCCAGGCGCAGATAGGAATAGTTGATCATGGAGCCGAAGTAGCCCAGATACCATCCGGAAGCGAATTTCAAATCGGCGCCCCATTGCAAGACCGGATCTTCGGATTCCGGCGCGTCGGCGGACGCGTTGCCCAAAGGCTCTCCGTTGAAGTAAGTCGTGGTAAAGCCGCGAACGACGTAACTGGACACCAGATCGACATGGGCACTCAGGTTGTAGAGCGGGGGCGTGCCGGAGGGAAGGTCGCCTGCGACCGCCGACAGCGCCGGCAGCAGTCCGAGAACAGCAAGACACGCCAGGCGCATTTCCGGATAGGGGGAAATCGAATGAAGCATCGGATGTCTTCTTGTTTTTTTGGATCGAGCGGGTCGAGCCGGTCGTCGGTTGCCCGAGATCGCAGGCCGCTCGCCCCGTGGCTCACCGAAGGGTTTCGAGAGCCTATCGGGATCGGTTCTTATCGGATCGTGCCTCCGCCGTTCTCCACCTGCGCGACCTTCTGACGCACGTCCTTCGGCACGAAGGGTTTTTCGATGACCGGACAGCGGGCGGCGTCCAGGAATACCTGCACGTTGGGGCTCAAGCTGTCGCCGGTGACGAAAATGACCTTCCGCGCCAGTTCCGGCCAGCGCCGCTCGATCTCCCGGTACAGCGCCGGGCCGTCCATCTCCGGCATCCGGAGATCGCTCAGAATCGCCGCATACCCGCCGTTATTGCCCAGCAGGCGCAAGGCCTCCCGACCGCTCGCCGCGACGTCGACGCCGTGCCGGTCGCTCGCCAGGATGTCCGCCAGCAAAGCGCTCACCTCCGGTTCGTCGTCGACGATCAGGATGCGTCCGCGTCCGCTCTCCGGCGGCTCCGGCGCCGCCGTGTCGGCTTCGACCGCATCCGCCGCCTGCACCGGCAGCCGCACGGTGAACACCGCCCCGCCCGCGGGCGGACAGGTGGCGCTCAGGCTCCCGCCATGGGCTTCGACGATGCCGAGACTGACCGCCAAGCCCACCCCGGTGCCGCTGCCGACCGGCTTGGTGGTGAAGTAGGGATCGAAGATCCGCGAGCGAATGGCTTCCGGGATGCCGGGACCGTTGTCCGCCACCTCCACCCACAGGGCGTTCGCCGCCGGGTCGTGGCCCGAGCGGATCCACAGGCGGCGGGGCTCGGGCTGGTCGGCCAGGGCCTGCTGCGCGTTGATGAGGAGGTTGATGAACACCTGGTGCAGCTGGTCGGCATCGGCGGCGATCTCCGGCAGGTCCTTCGCCAGGTCGGTGACGACCTCGACGCCGCCTGTGCGCAGGCTATAGCTCAGGATTTCCAGGGAATCCTCGATAACCCGGTTGAGCCGAACCGCCGTGTGCTGCGGCGTGTGCTGGCGGGCCATCGCGAGAAACGTCTTGACGATGCGGGCGCAGCGCTCGGCGGCGGCGCGGATTTTCCCGGCGGCCGCCACCGTGGTTTCGTTTCCTGCCTCTTCCTCCAGCATGATGGCCCGCCCCGCCACGATGGAGAGGGGATTGTTGAGTTCATGCGCCACCCCGGCCAGGAGCGAACCCATCGCCGCGAGCTTTTCCCGCTGATAGAGCGTGTCGCGCTGACGGGCGATCTCGGCTTCCGCCTTGACGGCCTCGGTGATGTCGCGGGCATTGACGACTATTCCTTCCACCGAGGGATTGTCGAGCTGATTGGTGCCCGTGGCTTCGAACACCCGCCACTCGCCGTTGGCATGCCGGACCCGGTATTCGAGGCGCTCGATGGGGGCGCCGGGGTTCTCGATCGCGGCCCGATACGCGTGTTCCACTCCCGCGGCGTCCTCCGGGTGCACGATCTCGAAGATGCTCCTGCCGACGTAATGCGCCGGGGGAAGATTCAACACCGCGGCGACCGAGGGGCTCACGTAACGGATGATGCCCTCGGCATCGACCACGCTGATGATGTCGGCGGCATGCTCGATCAGGGCGCGAAAGCGCTCCTTTTCCCGGCGCACCGCGATGTCCCGCTCCGAGACCTTAGCCACCATGTGATTGAACGCATTGGCCAGTTGACCAATTTCGTTGCGCGGATTTTCCCGCCCGCCCAGGTTCGCGACGGGCGCCTGCCCGGAAGCCACGCTGCGGGTGGCAGCGAGCAGCCGGTTCAGGGGCTGGGCGATTTGGCGGCGCAAAATCGCGGTCAAAATCAGGAGCAGAAACGCGAGCGACGAGATGCCGCTCCAGAACACCCATTGCGCCGAGCGAAACGCCTGGGCGCGGACCAAGGCGCCCGGCAGGGTCGAGGCGAAATACCAGCCGGTGCTGGGCAATCGGCTGATCGCGTAGTATTCGTCGATTTCAGGGGCCAAGCCGGAACGCGGCAGCTCCGCGCTCTCCGTCGCCAAGCGCAAGAGCGCGTTCAGCCGCGGGTCCTGGGCGTCGCGAATGTTGAATCCTTCGAAGCTTTCCGAGATCTGGACCATGTATGACGGATCGATGATCAGCCGTCCGTCGCCGCGGAACACGGTATGGGTGGCGCCGGCAATGTCCGACTGGCGAATGCTGGCCTCCAGTTCGTCGAGAATCTCATCGGTGCCGATGTTGGCGATATGCTCGTCGCCCACGTACACGGGGGTTACCCCCGGCACCAGAATCTTCTTATAGGCCGGCTCATAGTAGGTGCCTCCCCAAACCGTTTTGCGCTCGGGATTGTGCGCCGCATCGGCCAGATAAAAATACTCGCGTTGATCCAGCGCATAGTCCGCCGGCGTGTCGTAGGCCCAGCGCACGTGTCCTGAGCGTTCGGGATCGTCGTAGCCCATGTCGGAGGGTTGGCTGGGATGCATGAAGTAGAAGTTGGCGAATTGACTGGTGAAGGTTCCCTTATATTTTTCGGACAGATCGAAAAACAGCATCCAGCGTCGCTTGAACTCCGTATCGGGCTGCACCCGGCGATGGATCCAGCCGGTGGAATAACGTTCCACGTCGGAGAACTTCTCGCTGTTGCGCATCGCACCGTCCGGATACCGGCTCATCAGCTCATCGAACCGATGTTCGAAATCGGGGGAGGGCGGTGCGGAATAGCGTTCCACGAAATCCCGGCGCACGACCTCGTGCAATCCCTTGAGAAACGCGAAATGGGATTCGTGATAGCGCGCCCGCTGGACGCCGTAGTCGGTCAGCCGCGCCAGAGCGCTCTGCTCGATTTCCCGGTACAGCAAGTGGTATGTGACCGCCGTGGACAGGGCGATGATGGCTGTCACCCCGGCGGCGATCCGGTACAGCGTAGCCCGAGTAAGCGATGTGGAGATGCCCATGATGTCGATTGATGTCGCTGGAGTGCCGGAGTTGAACGGGAATGGCCGGTCGAATCATTCGCCGTCGGGAACGAAACGGTAACCCACGCCTCGAACCGTTTTGATGAAGCGCGGATGCTCCGGATTCGGTTCTATCTTCTTGCGCACCCGCGTCACGCAAATGTCGACGCTGCGGTCGAACGGGTCCCACGACCGCCGCTGGGTCAGATCGAGGATCTGATCGCGCGACAGCACTCTATTGGGATGGGTTGCGAACACCTTCAACAGGTCGAACTCCCCGTTGGTGATCGGCAGTTCCCGGCCGCTCTCGTTCAGCAGGCGATGGCTTTCCAGGTCGAGTTCGCAGCAGCCGAACCGCAAGAGTTGCGCCGGTCTTGCTGCTATGGCCTGATCCGGTTCCGCCGCCGAAGTTATGGTGCGTCGGAGGACGCTTTTGATCCGTGCCAAGAGCTCGCGGGGATCGCACGGTTTGGCGAGGTAGTCGTCGGCCCCGATTTCAAGGCCGACGACTCGATCCGTTACCGAATCGGCAGCAGTGAGCATGATCACCGCCGTCGTCCGGTTTTCCCGAATATGGCGGGCAAGGCTGAGCCCGTCTTCGCCCGGCATCGTGATGTCCAATACCGCGAGATCGATGGCTTCCCTTCGGAGAACTTCGCGCGCCTTCAGGGCCGACTCGGCCTGCCAAACCCGAAACCCGTGCTTGCCGAGATACTCGGCAAGCATCTCGCGAATGCATGGCTCATCGTCCACGACCAAAATATTGGCATTCATATTTTCAACTCCGCTTACCCCCCAGATTCGACGGAGATCGACCATCGGCTGAACTGTCCCGGCGCCGAGAGTTCGTAATAATTATATTAATCAGGTCCGTAAATACGCTCCCGGTATTTACGGGCCGACGCCAAGGCCGGTCGCTTAGGCGTGGCTCGCGCGGCTTGTGGCCGCGCCTGGGCATCCCTGCCCCGGATTAGCCCGGCCTGATTTAGAGGCCGGGTTAATAAAGAGCGTGTCGCATCAAATCCGCTCATGTTAGCGCATAAGCCGACAAGCGATATCAACGATCGATTGGAAAGATACGGCGCTCACTGAATTTGGTCGGCTAGTGTCAATGCCGGAGGTTAAGCTACCCGTTGGTTCCGGTCAGTCATTTTTTGCTTGCGTAGAATTAGCGGCCCGGCCTTTTCATTGTTCGAGGCCGAAGCCGGGATGAGGGTGTCGCGGTTTTCAGCAGAGGGCTTTTCCATACACAGCCGGTATCCGGGCCATCGCTCCACGCGCAGCAGGCGGCGCAGCGGCGTCTTGATCACGGAGACGCACAAGGCGATGGACAGCAGACACCACACGGCGGCATGTTCGTTGGGATGGCGCGTCAGAATGTCGGCCAGCAAAGGACCGACGACGAGATGAAGAGCGACGAATCGCCATGATCCGTAAAGGAAAGGCAGAAAAAAACTCACTGCGAAATAGGAAAAACCGTGCAGGCCGAACTGAAACGGGATGAGGTTATCGGGATAAATCGACATCAGGCCGTTAAGAGGAAGCTGCCAGGCTATGTGCCAGTCGCCGGACAGGGAACACACCTCGGGCCCGCAAAATCCCTCGTATCCTCGGATGCAGGTTCTCGCCCAGGAAAAGGGATACATCTTGAGCAGCATCGCCGCGCTGGCGAGTCCGCACAACGAATAGACCATCCCGCCGATTCGCCGCTTCACCGGGGCAGGAATGAAGTACAGCGCGACCATGTTGACGAAGAAGGGTTGAAACGTGATGTGCAGATAACCCAGCCAGGTCAGCAGCTGGTTCTGCGGGGTATCGCACTGATCGATGTATACGTAGGTCGCGGCCTGCAACAATTCCATGCAGGCAAAATAAGTCAGGGGCAACCACAGTTCCCGTGTTTCCCCTTTGTAGGCCAAGTAGCTTGCCGTCGCAAAACCGCCTGTCGCTAACATGGCCGAAGCTTCGCCGCTCCAACACATGAGGAGATCCCCCCAAACTTGATTCAAAAGCTTGAAAGTGAACACCAAAACGATACGCCAACAGGATTTCGCGCATTCTGTCGACTGGATCATCTATGTTGACGCCGCGGAAAGCGAATGTACGGTTCTTCCCGTTGATGTCAATAGTTTGTGATATTGCGGCGCAGCGCGTCCGTTGATCGGGGGGGGGGGCCGAATGAGTCGACGGGAAGGCCCGACTCTCTGATTGTCGCCAGTGTTGCTGACACTCGGCCAAAACCGTGGTCAGACCATTAAGAGATGTGCTCGCGCGAACCGGATAAGATCGGATTCGGCCGGGGCGGGGACACCGACCCTAGATCCTAATTCCGTTCGGCATTCGAGTGAACATTCATCGTAGGATGGGTAGAGCGAAGCGAAACCCATCGATGGCGGGTTAGCCCCTAGAGCGTTTTCATCGCGCTCGTACGGCAAAACCAGTTTGGCGGACGTCGTTGGCGCCTTCGGCTCGGGTGAATGGATTCAAGCATTCGTAGGTCGGCAATCCTTTCCCAATCGCAAACGGTCGCTTTAGTCGCGACCCTTCCGACGAAGACGCGCGGCCGGGACGTGGCGTCGGGAAGGGGGGCTTCGGCGCTCCAATCGCAAACGGCCTGGCCGGGAGCGCCGGCCACGCCCTTCCCGAAGACGCCGTTTGCGATTGGGAAGGATTCCCGACCTACTCGCTAGTGCCCGTACAGTAGATATGAAAATGCATTAGTCTCCGCTCGGGACAGGCTCCGCCTAACCCACCGATGGAAGGCCGCTCGGCGGGTTACGGCGCACGCGAAGGGCAGTGATCGGCGGTCGGTCAGTGCTGATGTGCGCCTAACCCACCCTACGACAATGAATTCCGGATTGAAGGCGATTTGGAATAACACCAGGGTATAGTTTGAATCAGGAGACGACTCATGAAGGTCTACGAACTGCAAGGCGGCTTCGGCATCGATTCATTGGCTCTTGTCGAGCGGCCGATGCCTCGGCCCGCCGCGGGGCAGGTGCTTCTGAAAATGAGGGCGTGGTCGCTCAACTACCGCGACCTGATGCTGGTCAACGGAAGCTATAACCCGAATCTCCGTTTGCCGATGACGCCGCTCTCGGACGGCGTCGGCGAGGTGGTCGACGTCGGCCCGGGCGTATCGCGCCTAAAGCCGGGGGAGCGGGTCGCGGGCATCTTCATGCCCAAGTGGCTGGACGGCGAATTGACCGAAGAGAAAACCAAGAGCGCGCTGGGCGGTGGTGATACCGGCATGGCGGCGGAGTACGTCGTGCTCGACGCGGAAGGCGTCGTTCCGGTTCCGGACCATCTCACGGACGAAGAGGCCGCAACCTTGCCTTGTGCCGCAGTGACCGCCTGGCATGCGCTGGTCACCTCGGGCCGGGTCAAGGCGGGGGATACGGTGCTGACGTTGGGCACCGGCGGCGTCTCATTATTCGCGTTGCAGTTCGCGAAGCTGTCCGGAGCGCGAGTGATCGCCACCTCCAGCAGTGACGAAAAACTTGCGCGAGCGCTCGATCTCGGCGCTTCGCAAGGCATCAACTACAAGATCACGCCCGAATGGGGCCGGTTCGTGCGCGAACTCACCGACGGCGTCGGCGTCGATCAAGTGGTCGAGGTCGGCGGCGCCGGCACCCTCGGCCAATCGCTCCGAGCCGTGCGCATGGGCGGGCGTATCAGCCTGATCGGCGTTCTGTCCGGCGGCGGCCAGGTCGATCCCACGCCAATTCTGATGAAGAACGTGTGCGTGCAAGGCATCTTCGTCGGCAGTCGAGCGATGTTCGAGGCCATGAACGGGGCCATCGCGCAGCACCGGATGCGGCCCGTGGTGGACCGCGTGTTTCGGTTCGGCGAGTTGCCCGATGCCCTTCGCCACATGGAGCGGGGCGCCCACTTCGGCAAGATCGCCTTGGCTGTAAGCTGAATGGAGAAACGACGATGAACATCCTGATGGTATTGACCTCACACGATAGGCTCGGCACGACGGGCGAGAGAACCGGATTCTGGCTGGAAGAATTCGCCGCGCCGTACTACGTCTTCAGCGATGCCGGCGTAGACATTGTTCTGGCTTCGCCCGAGGGCGGGCAGCCGCCGGTGGACCCCAAAAGCTTTCATCCGGATGCGCAAACCGAGTCGATCATGCGCTTCAACCAGGACCCGGCCGCGAAAGTCGCGCTAGCCCACACCGTCAAGCTGTCGCTAGTCTCGGATGCCGATTACGATGCCGTGTTCTATCCCGGCGGCCACGGCCCCATGTGGGATCTCGCCGAAGATCCGGATTCCATCGCATTGATCGAAGCCGTGTACGCGGCCGGCAAGCCCGTGGCCGCGGTGTGCCACGGACCGGGCGCGTTCCGCCATGCAAAGACCGCGGACGGTTCTCCCCTGGTGAGAGGAAAGTCGGTCACCGGCTTCGCCAACACCGAGGAGGAAGAAATCGGGCTTACCGAGGTGGTTCCGTTCCTGGTGGAAGACATGTTGCGCGAAAATGGCGGCAACTATTCGAAAGCCGAGAACTGGAAACCACATGTGGTGACCGACGGCCATTTGATTACCGGGCAGAACCCGGCCTCATCGGAAGGTGCCGCGCGAGCGCTGTTGAGGCAATTCAAAGCGACGACGCATGGCTGAGCGCCGGAGGCGTGATTCGCCCAAGAAAAAGCCCGGAATCGGTTCCGGGCTTTTATATTCCGCCTTTTCGGCTTCAGGGTTTTCTCTCAAAAAAGCGGCTCAATGTCTCTTCTCGGCGGCGTCGTTCTCGTGTTCAGCCTTCTCTTCCTCGATCTTCTTCAAAATCTCCCGTATCTCTTCGTCGTCGAGTCCGCTCAGTCCCGCGAGTTCGTTCAGCAGAAAGTCTTCGTAATTATTGGTTGGGTTATCCTTAGGCATAAAAAGTCTCCGAAAGGGTTAGCCCTTCCCCTTTGACTTGCGCCAATTCGAAAAGAGCCCGATCCGGCACTCTTTTTTTGACATTTGTTTTGGCCGAGCGGCATACGGCCAAAAGAAGAGGAGAAAGAAGCCGGAGTAGGTCGGCAATTCTTTGCCGACGCCCTGCTAGTCTTCCAAGGGGGCTTCCGGAGTTTTCCCGATCACGATGTCAAAACGTGCTGTCAGTCCCCCGATCCGCGAATCGGCGGCCGGCGTGAAATCGACCAGGACCGATTCGCGAGCCGCCTTGTCCCGGATGCCTTTGAGAACGAAGTCCTGTTCATTCAACGGATGGCCCTTGACGTACAGCTGCGTGGTCAGCATCCGCTGCCCGCCTTTGTTGACGATGACGTGAATGTGCGGCGCGCGCTGGACGCCGGCGGCATAAGGCACGGGTTTGATGGTGCGGAAGTAGTACTCGCCGCCTGGACCGGTCAGGCATCGCCCGAAGCCCTGGAAATTCTCGTCGCGCCGTTCACGATTGGGACTCGCGGTGTGCAAGTAAATGCCCTGATGATCCACCTGCCAGATTTCGACGATGGCATTGGGAACGGGCTCTCCGGCCGGGCCGAGAATCCGTCCCATGAGATGCGTCACGTCCCCGGATGCCGGCGTGACGGAGTCGTTCACGATCAGAAGGTCGTTGTCGGTGTCCGGCGGGAGTCGGTTCGGATAAAAAGGTCCCTGGGTCTGCCGCGGGGTTCGAGTCGGTTCCGCGGCAAACGCGCCGCCTACGGTAAACATTCCGGCAGTCAAGGCAAGGCATTGCAGCAACAGCCGGCGGGCTAGGCTTGGATGTTCGGCTCTCATGAATCGCCGCCTTAGGAAAGATCGATTGCTTAGGTTTTGGACCGGGTCATCACCCGCGGCGTTCACCGGAAGACTCCGAGTTCAGCGAGATGGGGAAGAGAAACGGATTGCGACGTCTCGTCCTCTCGTTCCCACGCTGCGCCGGCTGGCTGGGGTCCGGCGGAGTCCGAGGGGACCGGAAGAGGGAGCTAGACAGGGCCGGTCCAGTCGAAGGGAATATGCTTGCTCGACTGGCCGGCCCAGTTCCATCTAAAGCCGAAGGCGTCCACTTCGTTATCCGAGGCCCGCGCCCAGGTGGCGATCTGGCCGGGGCCCACCTCCGACCCGGGCGCATTGTGGAGCTGCACCCTAGCGCCAGCGGGCGTGGTCGGACCCGAGAGCGCCTCGGCAAATGCCTTCACCCGCACGGGAATCTCGGCCCGCCAGTAAGCGAGGTCGTCGAGCCGGACGCTTCCGAAGGCACCTTCACGGATGTGGTAAGCCATGATGCCTTCGCAGTGGTTACCCGTCGGCGCCTGGGCGAAGGTACAAGGACAGGGAACGTTGCAGCTACAGGCGTCGAACCAATCACCCTTCATCCACCAGTTTGGAATCTCCGTCATTTCGATACGCCTCCTTTGATCTCGTAGATAGCCCGTCAGCCGGACCGCCCGGCGTTGAGCCACTGCCCGCCGGAGCCTTAGATAAGCGTTTGGACTCTATCCTCTGCGGGCTTGTTCTCTTTCTTCTCAGTGCCGTGATTTCAAGCCTAGTCGGATAGTCAACTTGGCGCTCATAACACCAAAATGCCGCTGGGCTTCCCAAGCCGCCTGTCCTTTCGTCCCCACCGCTGCATGTGGACGCCGGTGAGGCGAGCCAGCCAGCTCCACGGAGCTCGTAGCAACCGGGAATAGACACAATTTGAACAAAAACGATTCCAGATCGTCATTGTCCATAAATGGGCTTCGATATTTCGATATAAGGACATATCTTATGCGCCTCTCATCCTTACGGTCCTCTTCGACTGCTTCGCGCGCGGGAATGGATGGTGTGCGGGAACATTGGAAGGGGGGTTCTCGTACTTGGCATCGGTTGATCCTTCTAGGCGTGGCTGCGATCTTCTTTCCGTTCGTCGCCACTCTGGCGACGGAACTGACGATCGCCTGGATTCTGGTCTTCTCCGGCATCGGGCAGGGCCTCCATGCCTTTCGCCTGCGACACCGGGTCGGCTTTTGGCCGTCACTCTTAAGTGGTCTGCTCACCCTTGCGGTCGGCCAGTTACTGATCTTGTTCCCCATGAGCGGCATCCCGTCGATCACATTCCTGATCGCGATACTCTTTCTGGCCAACGGCGCTTTTCGTATCGCCCAAGCACTCCGGCTGCGCCCCTTGGAACATTGGGGTTTGCCGCTCGCCGGAGGAGTCCTCTCGATGCTGCTCGGGCTCCTGGTCATTGCCCAATGGCCGGCCGCTGCCATTTGGTTATTGGGCCTTTTAGTGGGCATCGACCTGATGTTTTCCGGCTGGATGTTGCTTTGGCTGTCGCTGACCGATGGCTTACCGCATCGGCTCTGGCCGATGCGGTGCACGGAGCGCCTAGCCTGAACCACCTGATGACAGAGAAACCCCCTTCCTGATAGAGGCCACAAATGACTTTTGATGAGGACACCATTCAAATCATCTGGGAGAAAGGTCGCGTCATGCAGGATCACGACGCCACCCAATGGCGCAAGGACGAATGCGGTGCCTGGATATACCGAGAGCATTACGGCGTCACGGATACCGAATTCGGCTGGAAAATCGAGAAAGTCATGCCCGATGTGTCGGAGCGCGCAGACAGCTTTCGCCCCTTCCATCACCGCAACAGTTACAACATTGCCAATGGCGCGCCGCATTGCCACGTCACTGCCGATCGAATTGAATTGGCACCGATGGAACATGTCGACAGGCCGCGCAATAGGGAGCTTTAGATCCGAGGCGCGGGCAGCGCCTGCCTGAGGCGGGGTGCGCCCGAAGTCTGCCCAGAAGCGGACGAAGGGGGCGGAAAAGCCCTGGCTCGGGGGCAGAAAGGCCGGACAGACCGGCGGAAAACCCGATTTCCCGCCCGAAAAAAGCCTTCCGGGGAGGGGTAAGGGGAAAGATCGGGGAGTTTTTCACCATCCTGTTAGGTGCTATCGGTGTTTACAAGCCGCTCACCAAGCGGCATGAGCTGGCCAATGTCTGGTCTCCAAAAGTCAGCGCAGTGGCCGGCATGTACCGGCCATCAGTTATCCACGGCATAACCACTCGCAACCTTCCACCGCCCGTCATCATGCGTGTCATGGTTAAGCCAATACGATCAATCCAAATCCCGATTCATCACTTAGGTATCTGACTCGGGCCCTTGAGATTCTCAAGCGCCTGTACAGAGGCTTATGACCAAAACGAGGTTTAAAAATCACCGACCACAAATTTGATGAGCGTATCGCCGAAGCCGAAGCCAGGCACGAAGAAGCAATGAAGGCGCGTCAGGAACACGACGCCATTCTCAAACGAGCGGTTTCGTTCCTCGATGCGTGCCAAGCCGACCTTGACGCAAGTTGAAGGCGCCGTCTATGCGGCGATCAAGGCCGGTGACGAAATCGACCTGCAAAGCCTTGTCGTGCGCCGGCTTGAACTGGCGGCGATCATAGACGCCATGCCTCGGGTGCTGAAGCAGTTGACCGACGAACTGACCCCGCTTGCTCAGGCCGTGGGGTTTGCTGCAAATCGTGTGATCGATCTTCAGGAAGAGAAAGCGCATTGCGAACTCGTTGAAAAAGTGACTGCCCTGAGTGCAGCCGGCGACAGCGATAAGACAATGCGCGAAAAGCTCAATCTCTCGCCGCGCGAATTGGACCTGGCGTTGGGGCGGGCATGATGGGAGGAATTCATCGATGAACCTAAGACAGCGCTTGGCGCGCCTGGAGGCCGCGCGGTCGTTGCAAAACGTCGAGCCGCCGCCCACCGATTGGGATGCGCTGTTCGAGAAATTCATTCGTCATCTGCCGCCGGACGTGGCCGCCTGACATCGTTTATCGCCCTGCCACAGTTCCAGCGGTTCGGGTGCGGGCGGGTTGTCGGGCCCCTTGTGAGCTTCACCCATGCGCTGCTCGATGAATGCCTGAATCTCGCCGACCAAATGCGCCGGCACCCGCATGGTGACCGTCTCGCAGTTCCATTTCCGTTTCCGGCCGGCGCCGGACCGCTTCCCTCCGCGTGTCATGTTCGTACCTTGTGATTTCGTGACGGAATCAGTCTATCCCGACCATTTGATTCTGTCACGGAATCATTCAACCGTGCCGAACCTTGCATTCCACCGATTCTGGCCTAGGCTGAAAGGACCGCTCCCTCCGTTGGGTGATAAATTGCAAGCGGTAGCCCGGCTAAGGTGACGGGCGGGATCTATGAAAAAGAAAAGGAGAATGACCATGAGCAGCAACACCAATCCGACAGGATGTGGTTCCATCAACACGCAGGTGTACGAGTTCACCACAAGTGACGCGGGGAAAACGTCGGGCACGGCCTACGGCAATCTGCCGTTGGGCGACCCCAACGGCTCACAGGTGTCGATCAACGGCACCACCGACCTGTCCCAGATCATCGTTGGCAACAACGGGGCGTGTGTCATGTCGATCGTTTACCAGTACTTCGACGGGATCGCCCGCAAGTCGGCCATTTATGTCTTCGGCCAGGGGCCAAAGGGAATGGGGTCAGGGAGTCTCCACATGAGCTTCGTCACGTCGCAGGACACGCACACGTTGTCGCTGACGAGTTCGACCCCGTCGTGCCACGACGACAAATTCGAGGACATGAACGCCATCACGCAGATCACCTGGAAGTCGGATTAACCAGCGGTCCGAGCTGACCATCAACTTCTTGACGGAACAGTGAACTAGGACCTATACGTCGTATAGGTCCTACATGTCCTGAGTCATCATCGCCCGCGCATGTTCGTAGGAGTGGACCGCAAAGCGTGGCGCGCGCTTTTCGCGGCGCAGCTCGGGTGGATGCTCGATGCGACCGCCGATCTTACCGACGTTTGTTGATTTCAAAGGTCTTTTCAGCGGACCTTGACTCCCCCGACCCGCCCGGCGTCTGCTGGACGCACTACTAAACAGAAAGCGGACCCCGAACCCGTAAGCCTTGCGGTTTTTTTGCGCCTTGCGAAAGGCGAGCACCGATTTATGGTGCGGTCGATACGGTGAGATAAGCCGGGAAACCGGACGAATAAGCCGAGCAGTCTGTGTGCTGTAGTTGAGGCCGTGCCACCCTCATTCTGGTGGCGCTCGTTCAACTGGAGCAATTCACCATGTCAAACGAATCCCACACCACCCACGACCCCGCAAGCACGGCTGATGCGCTGGAAGAGGCGCGGGCCATGCTCGATTTGTTGCGATCGGCAGTTGCAGCGTCCGACGGCTGGACGCAGACAACGGTTTTCGGAGCAAACAAGCTGCTCGATGAAGTCGATTCCCGGATCGAGCGGGCCGAAAAGCTGATATTCGAACCGGTGGGATCAGATTGAAGGGGGAACTCATGAAAGCATCGCTCAAATCCGAATGCCAAGCCGTGGCGCACACGCTGGTCATGACAAGTACCATGCTGGCCGTTGTCGGTGCTGCAATAGACGATTATGTTGCACACGCTGAGGCTGAGCGAACCATGGATTTGCCAGACGTTGAAAGGGGCACGGGCTAGCGGAAATCGTTGGAGTGGCGCGAAACAGGTTGTTGGAATCCGCTGATTTCCTGGAGAGCATAAAAGAGCTTTTGCGTGATACGCCAAAACCCGCCGACGATTGATCGAATCATCGGCGCCTGGGGTAACCCCGCTTTAATCGAGTACGCGCCAGCGATTAGCGGACTTTATTACGTAATCCGCGACATCGCGCAGCGAGTCCAAAAGGCCGGCGAACTGATTAAGGGACTCCGGGATTCTGAGCGGGAGCTTGCCGCTTGCCGATCCTGAACGGGAAACCTTCGAGCGACAACCCGGTTCGCGAAAGCGGCCGGGTTTTTTGTTGCCGTGGCGAAATCAAATGGTCGTCACCGTGGCATTTTTGGAGCCTGGGAAGCAGGGGTCTTTAGAAGTGGATTTGAGTACTTTTTGAGTGCTCACCCCTGCCGAGTACCGGGAATCTGATCTAAGTTATTGAATCTATGGTGGGCGGTGCAGGGTTCGAACCTGCGACCCCTGCCGTGTGAAGGCAGTGCTCTCCCGCTGAGCTAACCGCCCGCCGGTCGATCGGTTCCTTGAAAAGATCACAATTTTCGCCGCGGCTGTCAATGCCCGGTAGGGCGTGTCTAAGCCGTTAAAGAAGCTCTGATTAAGTCCTTCGACAGGCCTGTCCTGAGCCGAGTCGAAGGGGCATGAACGGAATCCGCTTGTTCGGAGCTTCCTTAACGGCCCTTTCCAAGAAGGTTCGATCGTTCCACGCGGTTTTGATAGACTCCGCGCTTTTTTGTTCCGAGCCATGAGACGTCTTGCTTCACTGCCCCTGATCTTCTCCGCGGTGCTTGCCGCTTGTACCGGTGTTCCCCGTGGCGGCAGCCCTGAATATCCCGCGCTGCGCGCCGATAAGACGGCCATCCCGCCGACCGAGATTCACCGCGAAGGAAACCTGCTCCGCCTCGACTACGAAGGCTTCACGGTATGGATCGACTGCGAGAGGCGCGGCGCGGTGAAATTCCGCTACAACGCCCAGCGCGACGACGGCAGCGAGCCTCGCGCCGACCACTTCAAGATTGATCCCTACGTGCCGAAGGAATGCCAGCAAACCAGCGCGAAGGGTTACGGCCACGGCTACGACCGCGGGCACCAGGTTCCGGCCAACCATCTCGATTCTTCGGCGGTAGCGATCCGGCAGAGCAACTACATGACCAATATCCTGCCGCAGACTTCCCAGATGAATCGCGGTGCATGGAAGCTCACCGAGGAAATCGTCGAGTGCTATCGGGATATCGACGAGCTATTGGTGATCGGCGGGGTGATCTGGGGACACAATCCCGCCGACGACTATTTCGTGAAATCTCACGGCGTGAAAACGCCCGACGCTTTTTGGAAGGTGATCGTGCGCGGGGACGGCCGGGCTATCGCGTGGATCGTGCCGAACACGAAGGATGCGGTCGAAAAGGAACTCGACCGCTATCTCGTGACCGTTGCCGATGTCGAACGCCTGACCCGAGAGAAATTGCCGGTTGCCGGCGACGCACGGACCACGAAGCCGAAAGGGTCATGGGTAGTACCGATCGGGTGCGACAAGGGGTAGGGCGTCCACGGTGCGGCTCATTATATTTCGTCAGCTCCCATGCTCCCGCTTGGGAGCTATATCGGGAAGCTCTGGCTTCCCGAAACCGGACGCGCGCTGAGAAGCAGGAGCTTCTCAAGACGGGTTCCCAAACGGGAGTTTGGGAACCAGCACACCAGATGGATTTCCGGGATTCCTTCGTTGTCCCGGCTTACTTTTGCGACACCCTGCCGTGTGCCGATTGTTATGCCATTCACTTTTTATTGACGCCTTCCCGTCCATCGATTAACCTGCCGACCGCTTCAGGTGTCCCGGCGAGCTCTACGGCCGGGATTAAACGGGAAGCCGGTGCGTTCCTGACTCATGAGGAACAAGGCCGGCGCTGCCCCCGCAACGGTAAGCGAGTTGAGGAACAGCACAATGCCACTGCGCTTTAGAGCGCGGGAAGGCGCTGTTCCGGGGAGGACCCCCGCTCGCGAGCCCGGAGACCGGCCTGAAGCCAGGTCGGCATCGCGGAGGGCGACGCCTGGATGGCCTTTACCTAGGACAGGACTTATGCATTCAGCTCCTTCTCCCGACGGGAGGGGGAACTCTAAGCGCTTCCGGTAAATCCTGTAGAAATACATCCTTGTATTTCACCCCGCAGGGCAAGCCTCCGGTCGTTCGATCGGCTCCCCCGGACTAATGCGTCCGCGGCTTCCTCCGTGTGCTTTGCGCAATCCTATCCCGCGCGGGTGTGCTCGGGGGAAGTCATCGAACATGAAAATCGAAAACCGCTGCCTAGAGGCGGCATTGCTGTTTTTTTGTCTGCCGTCGGTCCGTGCCGACGATGCCTATCTTTCCCGGCTCGAAACCGTTACCGTTACCGCCACTCGAACGGAGCGGAGCGTCGAGGAATCGCTGGCCTCGGTCACCGTCATCGACCGTGACGAAATCGAGCGCCGGCAGGCGCAGTCCGTGCAGGAGGTCCTGCGTGGCGTGCCCGGCCTGTCGATCGCCAACAACGGCGGTCTGGGAAAGTCCACTTCGGTGTTCCTGCGCGGAACCGAATCCGGTCATGTGCTGGTACTGATAGACGGCGTCCGCGCCGGATCGGCCACTACCGGAATCACGGCCTTCCAGGACACCCCCATCGACCAGATCGAACGCATCGAGATCGTCCGTGGGCCGCGCTCCAGCCTGTATGGCTCGGAGGCGATCGGCGGGGTGATCCAGATCTTCACCCGCAAGGGCGGCGAGGGTTTCAAGCCTTACCTGAGCTTCGGCGCGGGCAGCCATTCGATGTACAAGGCTACCGGCGGCGTATCCGGGGGCAACGACCGGGCGTGGTACAGCCTGAACGGTTCGCGTTTGGAAACGCGCGGCTTCAACGCATGCGCCGGGCGGCCTTTCAGCTTGGGCGGCGGGGGCTGCTTCACCCGTCAGCCCGACGACGACGGCTATCGCAACACTTCGGGCAGCGCTCGCGCCGGCTACCGCTTCGACAACGGCCTGGAAATCGAGGGCAATCTGTTGCACGCGGAAGGCGAGAACGAGTTCGACGGCAATTTGCAGAACCGCTCGACCTTCGTGCAGCAAATGGTGGGCGGCCGCCTGAAATATTCGCCGTTTGAATTCTGGACCACGAGCCTCAGGGCAGGCCGCACCCTGGACGAGTCGGACAACTTCAGGGATCGGCGGTTCAGCAGCACTTTCGACACTCAGCGGGTCAACGTCACCTGGCAGAACGATTTCGCGCTGGCCGAGGGGCGCCTTTTGACTCTGGGGCTGGACTACTACAACGATCAGGTCGACAGCACGACCGACTATGCCGTGGATTCGCGCGACGACAAGGCCGGTTTTGCCCAGTACCAGCTGACCTTGGGCGGATTCGACGCGGTATTGGGTACGCGCGTCGACGATAACGAACAGTTCGGCGTCTATCCCACCGGCAATGTGGCCTTGGGCTATGGCTTCGACAACGGCATTCGCCTAAGCGCGTCCTGGGGCAAGGCCTTCAAGGCGCCCACCTTCAACGAACTTTATTTCCCCGGTTTCGGCAATCCGATGCTCGAGCCGGAAACCTCGGAGAGCTGGGAAGTCGGAATCAGCGGACAGCACTGGGACGTGGCCTGGGCGCTCAACGGCTATCACACGGAGATCGACGACATGATCGCCACCGTGTGCGGCCAGGTGAGCTGCTTCGCCGAAAACCTGGACCGGGCGCGCATACTCGGCCTCGAAGCCCAGGCCTCGACTCGGCTGTGGGGCTTCGACATCGCGGCCAATTTGAGCCTGATCGATCCCGAAAATCTGTCCGAAGGAGCCAATAATGGCAATCGGCTGCCGCGCCGCGCGCAGACCATGTTCCGGTTCGACCTGGACCGCTCGGTCGGTCCGGTTCGGGTCGGAACGACCGTTTACGGCGAGGGCCGCCGTTTCGACGATGTGGCCAACACCCAGCGGCTGGCCGGCTACGTGACGGTCGATCTGCGCGCCAGCGTGGATCTGTATCGGGGCTTGTCTCTGGAGGGGCGGGTGGCTAATCTGTTGAACAAGCAGTATCAGACTGCCCGTTTTTTCTATCAGGACGACTTGAATTTCTTCCTGACCGTGCGCTACGCGCCGGATGCCTTGTAATTTCAGCTTTGTAGGGCGGATTAGGCGGTACCCTGCCTTAATCCGCCATTTTCCGGGATCGGCGGGTTACGCGAGGGAGCCTGTCCTGAGCTAAGTCGAAGGGCTAACCCGCCCTACATTCCGGAGGCGACTTTTACGACATCCTCGTCGGGGATGAGCGCCCGGCACAACTAACTACAACCATGGAGATCCGACATGCATGACACGACATCGAAGAACGTTTGGTCTATCGCCCTGGGGCTGGCCGTACTCATGGCCGCTACCCGCAGCCACCATTTCGCGAGCATCACTCATTTGCCCGACGCGTCGTGGGCGGTCTTCTTCCTCGCCGGTTTCTATCTGCGCTCGGTCTGGGCTTTCCCGGCCTTGCTCGGGCTGGCTGTGGTCAGCGATTACGTGGCCATTACTTGGTTGGGCGTCAGCGATTTCTGCGTCAGCCCGGCCTACGGATTCCTTTTGCCGGCCTACGCCGCATTGTGGCTGGCGGGCCGCTGGTACGCGCGCCGTTACCATTTCCGGTTCTCCACCCTGCCGTTGCTGGCCTTGGCTCTGGTGACCGGTGCCGCAATCTGCGAACTCCTGACCAGCGGCGGTTTTTACTTCTTCTCCGGGCGTTTTGAGGAAACCAGCTTCGCCGAATTCGGCGCACGGCTGGCCCGATACTTCCCGCATGCGCTGGAAGGCATTGCGCTGTACATCACGGCGGCAATCCTGGTTCATCTGGCCTTCGGCTTGGCCAGACCTGGGCGGTCCGCTGAAGACGACGGACGTCAGGCGCACTGACGCAGGTCCCCCATGTCGGATTCGTCGCGAGAGGAACGCCACCGCCGGCGGATGGCGCGCAAGAAGGCGGTCGTCGACAGCGCCATCGCACTAGCCACGCTGGACAAGGGCCTGCTGTTGGTCCTCACCGGCAACGGCAAGGGCAAGTCCTCTTCCGCGTTCGGCATGGTCGCCCGCGCTCTGGGGCACGGCATGAAGGTGGGCGTGTGCCAGTTCATCAAGGGCCGTTCGGATACCGGGGAAGAGGCCTTCTTCCGGCGGCAACCGGACGTGGAATGGCGGGTGCTGGGCGAGGGTTTTACCTGGGAGACGCAGGACCTCGAACGGGATACCGCCGTCGCCCGCGAGGGCTGGGAAACAGCCCGCGCCATGCTCACCGATCCGGGTTATGGACTCGTGGTTCTGGATGAACTCACCTATCCCCTGAAATACGGTTATCTGGACATCGGGAGCGTGCTCGCGGATCTTGCTGCGCGCCCGCCCATGCAGCACGTGGTGGTTACCGGGCGCGGCGCGCCGCAAGGGCTGATCGACGCCGCGGACACCGTGACCGAGATGCGCGATGTCAAGCATGCCTATGGGGCCGGCGTGCGGGCGCAAGCCGGCATCGATCTCTAATGACGGAATACCAATGACGGAACATCGCTACCCGGACGACGACCGTGTCGCGATTTACCGGGTCATCCGGGAACGGCGCGACACCCGCCATTTCCGCCCCGGCGCGATCGATCCGGCGGTATTGCAGCGGCTGCTCGAAGCCGCTCGCTTCGCTCCCTCCGTGGGTTACATGCAGCCCTGGCGATTCATACGCATCACCGATCCGTCGCTTCGCCGCGCCATCCATGCTTTGGTAAGGGCGGAATGCGAAGAGACCGCCGCGGCCTGCGGCGAGCGGGCGGAAGAGGTGCGGCGCCTGAAGCTCGAAGGCATCCTGGAGTGCGGCGAACTGCTGGTCGCAGCGCTGACCGAGGGACGCGAACGTTATATTCTGGGCCGGCGCACGCTGCCGGAGATGGATTTGTGTTCGGTCGCCTGCGCCATTCAGAACCTGTGGCTCGCCGCTCGCGCGGAAGGGCTGGGGATGGGCTGGGTCTCGCTGTTCGAACCGGACGAATTGGCCCAATTGCTGAATCTGCCGGAGGGCGCCCGGCCGGTGGCGGTGCTCTGCCTGGGGCATGTGGACGCCTTCTATCCGGAACCCTTGCTGGAAACGGTAGGCTGGGACACGCGCCGCCCGGCGGAAGAGACCGTTTTCGAGAACGGCTGGGGCCGACCCGCGAAGCTGCCTAAGAGGGTGTGTGAGAAGCGTAGCGAGCGGCCCGAGGGCAAGGAGCCCGGAGCGCAGAAACCGGAGTGTACGAGTGGTACATGAGGACTTCGAGCACCGCGCGACGCCGCCATCGGGTCGCGCAGTAGCTTCTCACACACCCTCTAAGCCATGAGCCGCTGTCCCGCTCTCTTGATCTCCGCGCCCGCCTCGGGCCAGGGCAAGACCACCGTCACGGCGGGTCTCGCCCGGCTGTACGCCCGCCAGGGCCGAAGGGTACGGGTGTTCAAGACCGGGCCCGACTTCCTCGACCCGATGGTGTTGGAGAAGGCAAGCGGCGCGCCGGTTTATAACCTCGACCTATGGATGTGCGGCGAATCTCATTGCCGCCGCCTATTGCACGAAGCGGCCGGCGATGCCGATCTGATCCTGGTCGAAGGCGTGATGGGGCTTTACGACGGCACGCCCTCCAGCGCCGATCTCGCGGTTTTGTTCGGCATTCCCGTCCTGGCGGTGATCGATGCTTCCGCGATGGCCCAAACCTTCGCGGCTGTCGCCCACGGTCTTTCCACGTTTAACAAGGATCTGCCGTTTACCGGAGTTTTGGCCAACCGGGTCGGCAGCGCGGGACATGCGGAATTGCTCCGCGCCGGCTTGCCCGATCCTGCCGTCTGGCGCGGGGCCTTGCCGCGCGAGGCGGATTTCGCGTTGCCGGAGCGCCATCTGGGCCTCCACCCTGCGGAAGAAATCGCCGACCTCGAAGCCCGTATCGACGCCGTGGCCGATGCGCTGGAAGGTACGCCGCTGGCCGAATTGCCGCCGCCGGTGGAGTTCTCGTCGATCGAATCCGAAGTTCCGATCGGCCCGCTGGCAGGCGTGACGATCGCGGTGGCGCGCGATGCCGCCTTCTGCTTTCTCTATCCGGCCAATCTCGATACCTTGCGCGCCCTGGGCGCGAACCTGGCGTTCTTTTCGCCGCTGGCGGATAGCGCTTTGCCCGAAGCCGATGCCGTCTGGCTGCCGGGCGGCTACCCGGAACTGCACCTCGACCGGCTGGCCGCCAACCGGGCCATGAAGGAAGCGCTGCGCAGCCACCATTCGGCGGGCAAGCCCATCCTCGCCGAATGCGGGGGCCTTTTGTATCTCCTGGAAACGCTTGCCGATTCCCAAGGACATCAGGCGAAGATGGCAGGACTGTTGCCCGGCCGCTCCGTCATGCAGACGCGGCTGGCCAATCTGGGGCTGCACGGGCTGGAGTTGCCGGAAGGCGAGCTGCGCGGTCATACCTTTCATCATGCCCGGGCGGAGGTGGATCTCGCGCCCTTTGCCAACACCTTTGCCGCGAAAGGCCACGGCCGGCCCGAAGCCGTTTACCGGGACAGGCGCTTGATGGCTTCCTTTTTGCATCTTTACTTTCCATCGAATCCCGCCGCCGTGGCGGCTCTTTTTGCGCCATGAACCCGAAACTGCTGCCGGAACGCATCGTCTGCCTGACCGAGGAAACCACGGAGACGCTCTATTTACTGGGCGAGGAACACCGCATCGTCGGCATTTCCGGATTTACCGTGCGGCCGCCGCGAGCGCGCAAGGAAAAGCCCAAGGTCTCCGCCTTCACCAGCGCCAAAATCGACAAGATCTTGGATTTGCAACCCGATTTGGTGCTGGGTTTTTCCAATCTGCAGGCGGATATCGCCCGCGACCTGATCAAGGCGGGCGTAACGGTGCACGTGTTCAACCACCGTTCGGTGGACGGGATTCTCGCCATGATCCGCACGCTGGGCGCACTGGTGGGGGGTGAGGACAAGGCGCGGGCCTTGATCGATAGCCTTAGCGCGCATATGGAAACCGTACGCCGTGGCGCCGAGTCGCTGCCGGTCCGCCCCAGAGTCTATTTCGAGGAATGGGACCAGCCTCTGATCTCCGGCATTCTTTGGGTGTCCGAACTCATCGCGCTGGCCGGCGGAGAGAACGTCTTCGCCGAATTCGCCGCCCAGCCTCTCGCCGGCAGCCGCATCATCCAAGACCCGCACGAGGTGGTCCGGCGCGCGCCGGACATCATCGTCGGCTCCTGGTGCGGGAAGAAGTTCCGGCCGGAGCAAGTCGCTGCACGCGCCGGCTGGGAGACAATTCCCGCAATGCGCGACGGGGAACTCCACGAAATCAAATCCAGCGATATCCTTCAGCCCGGTCCCGCGGCATTGACCGACGGGCTGGACCAACTGGCCGGCATCGTCCGGCGCTGGGCGGAGAATCGGGCATGACCGCGATCCTGGCCGTGGCCGCCGTGCTGCTGGATGGGCTCTTGGGCGAACCCCGCCGTTTTCACCCCCTGGTGGGCTTCGGACGGTTGGCGGAAGCGCTGGAAGTCCGGTGGAATTCCGCGCTCGGACGGCAGGGAACCCGTGCACGATTTTTGGGCGTCATCGCGGTTTTGCTGCTGACGGCTCCGTTCACAGCGTTTGCAGCCTGGCTGGAATCCATTCCCACGTTCGGCGCCGTGTTCGGCGTTTTGGCGCTGTACGCGGCATTGGGCCTCAGGAGTCTGGGCGAACACGCGGGGGCTGTGCGGGATGCGCTCGCGGCCGGCGATTTGTTCGAGGCGCGGCGGAGGGTGGGGTATATGGTGAGCCGCGACACCGGCGACATGAAATCCGGCGATGTCGCGCGGGCCGCCGTCGAATCTGTGCTGGAGAATGGCAACGACGCGGTGTTCGGCGCGCTGTTCTGGTTCGCGCTGGGCGGCGCGCCCGGCGCGGTGCTGTACCGGCTGGCGAATACCCTGGATGCCATGTGGGGCTACAAGAGCGAACGCTTTTTTTACTTCGGCTGGGCGGCGGCGCGGCTGGACGATGCGCTGAATTATGTTCCGGCGAGGCTGGCGGCGCTGACCTATGCACTCTTGGGCGATGCTCGGCAGGCTTTGTATTGCTGGCGCACGCAGGCCGGTGGATGGGACAGCCCCAACGCCGGGCCGGTGATGGCGTCGGGCGCGGGGGCTTTGCGGCTCGCGCTCGGCGGGCCTGCCCGTTATCGTGGCGAGTGGCATGCACGGCCAGCCTTGGGATACGGATATCCGCCCGGCGCGGCGGACATTCCCCATGCCGTGGCCCTGGTCCGGCGCGGAGCATGGCTGTGGCTGGCCTTGTTTTTTACGGGAGGATTGCTCGGTGCTTGAACACGGCGGTCGTTTGCGTGCCGCGGCTAGGCGGTATGGTATTCCCCTGTCCGACTGGCTGGATCTATCCACCGGCGTCAATCCCGCCGGGTGGCCCGTGCCCGCGGTTCCGGCCGAGGTTTGGGTGCGCCTTCCCGAAGACGATGACGGACTGGAGAGGGCCGCTTCGGCCTATTATGGCTGCGACAGCATTTTTCCCGTGGCGGGCTCCCAGGCGGCGATTCAGGCGCTGCCGGCGCTGCTCCATGCTAAGCGGGTGGGCGTCATCCACCCCGGTTATGCCGAACACGCCCATGCCTGGCGCCGCGCCGGCCACAAGGTGGTCGGGGTTGCGCCGGAAACCATCGCCCGCGGTCCCGGTTCCACGCCCTGGGACGTGCTGGTGGCGATCAATCCCAATAATCCGACCGGCCATCGTTTCGCGCCGGAAATACTTCTGGCCTGGCAGGAGAGGCTTGCAGCGCGCGGCGGCTGGCTGGTGGTGGACGAAGCCTACATGGACCCTACGCCCGAATTCAGTCTCGCCGCCTGCTGTCCGCGCCCGGGGCTCATCGTGCTGCGTTCCCTGGGCAAATTCTTCGGGCTGGCCGGCATCCGGGTGGGCTTCGTGCTGGCGGAACCGGAGCTGCTCGAACGCTTGGCGGCCCTGCTCGGTCCGTGGACGGTGGCCGGCCCCTCGCGCTGGGTGGCTCGGGAGGCGCTGGCGGATAGCCGCTGGCAGGAAGCCGCCCGGCAGCGGCTGCCCGAAAACGCCCGCCAGCTGGCGGATCTGTTGGCCGCCGGCGGCCTCAAGTCCGCCGGCGGCTGCGCCTTGTTTCAATGGTGTCCCGGTGTCAAGGCGGCTCGACGTCAGGAGGCGTTGGCGCGGCAAGGCATTCTGACCCGGCGGTTCGCCAATCCTCCGGGCTTGCGTTTGGGGCTGCCGGGGAGCGCCTCGGCCTCGGAGCGCCTGGCGATGGCCTTGCTCGCGAGATAATCCGAATGAGCGAAGAAGCACGCTGCCGGGAGTGTCCTGCTTACCCGGCCGTGCACCCGACGCTGGGGCAACACCGTGACGGCGGCCGACCGCTGCCCTGCCTGATTTGGCGCTTCGGTTCGCACCGACGGGCGATTTCCTCGGCGGTGTCCGGCGGCGGCTTATCGGTTGTGGGGTGGATACTGAACGCGCAAGTGCCATCCGATTACCGCCGGACCGATCCCGCCGCCCACGTGGCCGAGATCGCCGCCGCCTGCGGCCTTGCCGGCTCCGGTGCCGGATTGCTCACCGCCTGCGATGTGCGCGGCTATCGGCGAGCGAGCGATGGCGAGGTCGCCGCCGACGCCACCGTGGGCATCGCTCAGCCGATATGGGCGGCGGCCGATGCGCCGTCGGGCGATTACCGGCCGGGTACCATCAACCTGGTTGTGCAATTGCCGGTTCGCTTGAGCGAGGCCGCCCTGGTCAATGCCGTCGCCACGGCGGCCGAAGCCAAGGCGCAGGCGCTGTGGCAGGCGCGCGTGCCGGGGACAGGAACGGCCACCGACGCGGTGTGCGTGCTCTGTCCGTCGGACGGCCCGGCGGAATCGTTCGCCGGCCCGCGTTCGGTGTGGGGCGGGAGGCTGGCGCGGGCAGTGTACGCGGCGGTGCTGGCCGGCCTGGAGGTGGATCTATGACGGCTCGTACACTGATGGTTCAGGGCACCACGTCCGACGCCGGCAAGAGCACGCTGGTCGCCGCCTTGTGCCGCTTGTTGGCCCGGCGCGGCGTGAGAGTCGCGCCGTTCAAGCCGCAGAACATGGCGCTGAACAGCGCCGTCACCGAGGACGGCGGCGAGATAGGCCGCGCCCAGGCGGTACAGGCTCGGGCGGCTGGATTGGAACCTCACACCGACATGAACCCGGTGCTCCTGAAACCCAATACCGACACGGGCGCCCAGGTCATCGTCCAGGGCAGGGCCATCGGCAATCTGGACGCTCAGGACTATCATGCTTACAAGCGCATCGCCCGCCGTGCGGTGATGGAATCCCACGGAAGGCTCGCGGCCCGGTTCGATGCAATCGTCGCGGAAGGCGCGGGCTCGCCGGCGGAAATCAATCTGCGGGAAGGCGACATCGCGAACATGGGTTTCGCGGAAGCCGTGGACTGCCCGGTGATTCTGATCGCCGACATCGACCGGGGCGGCGTGTTCGCCCATCTGGTCGGCACTCTTGCGCTTCTATCGGAAAGCGAACGGGCGCGGGTGGCCGGCTTCGTCATCAACCGCTTCCGCGGCGACATCGCTCTGCTGCAACCGGGGCTGGACTGGCTGGAGCGGGAGACCGGCAAGCCGGTTTTGGGCGTACTGCCTTATCTCCACGGTCTGCATCTGGAGGCGGAAGATGCGATCGAATCCGGACAGAGAGGCGCGAGCGCCGGGGCTCTGCGGGTGGTCGTTCCGGTCACGCCGCGGATCAGTAATCACACCGATTTCGATCCGCTGCGCCTGCATATGCAGGTCGACCTTCGCTTCGTATATCCGAGCGAGGCGCCGCCTCCCGCAGACCTCGTGATCCTGCCCGGCTCCAAGAGCGTGCGCGCCGATCTATCGTTCCTGCGTACAACCGGCTGGGAGGCTTATCTTCGGCGCCATCTGCGCTATGGCGGTAAACTGCTCGGCATTTGCGGCGGTTTTCAGATGCTCGGACAAGAGATTCACGATCCTTTGGGCCTGGAAGGCGAGACAGGTTCCTGTGCCGGTTTCGGCTGGCTGGACCTGTGCACGGTGCTGGAGCCGGAAAAGCAGCTTCGCAACGTACGAGGCGAATTGACACTGGAAAACGCGCCGGTGACGGGTTACGAAATTCATGCCGGCGTGACGAAAGGACCGGCGCTGGAACGCCCTTTCGCCCGGCTGACGGACAGAAACGACGGCGCGTGCTCGGAGGACGGGCAGATCATGGGGACCTATCTGCACGGATTGTTCGAGTCGAACGCCGCGACCGATGCCATTCTCCGCTGGGCCGGGCTGGCCGAGCCGGAAACCCCGGATTACGCCGCTATTCGGGAAGCGGAAATCGACCGTCTGGCGGATGCCGTAGGCGCCCACCTGGACATGAATGCGATCGATCGGATGTTGGACCTGAACCGGCAGGGAGTATACGCGTGAAGGAATTGATTCTGGGCGGGGTTCGCTCCGGGAAAAGCCGATTGGCGGAAAAGCGGGCGGTGGACAGCGGCCTGGCCGTGACCTATATCGCTACGGCACGAGTCGGCGACGAGGGCATGCGGCAACGGGTGGAAGACCATCGGCGGCGGCGCCCGCCCGATTGGGACCTGGTCGAAGAGCCGCTGGAATTGGCCGTAGCCTTGGGCGCCCGCGCGGCGGAAGGGCGCTGCCTGATCGTCGATTGTCTCACCCTATGGCTGACCCAGCTCTTGTGCGAGACCGACGCGGCGAGGCTTGCACGCGAGCGGGACGCTTTGATCGAAGCACTGCCCGGTCTACCGGGACACATCATTCTGATCGGCAACGAAACCAATATGGGCGTGCTGCCGCCGGGGGAACTGAGCCGCCGCTATTGCGACGAGGCCGGCCTGTTGCATCAGGCATTGGCGGGTGTCTGCGACCGGGTGATCCTGACCGTGGCGGGTCTTCCGTTGGTGTTGAAGGGGGAAAAACTATGACCGGGGACATTGCATGGCTGAAAGGACCGGTGGCTCAACCCGACGAGGAGGCCGCGCGCATGGCGGCGGAACGTCAGTCGACGCTCATCAAGCCGCCGGGCGCGCTGGGACGGCTAGAAGCGCTGGCGATCCGGCTCGCCGCCTGGCAGGGAACGTCCAAGCCTTCCGCCGACCGGGTGCGCATCGTCCTGTTCGCCGGGGATCACGGCGTGGCGGAGGAGGGCATATCGGCCTTTCCCCAGTCGGTCACGGCGGCCATGGTGCGCCAGTTCGCACAGGGCGGCGCGGCGGTGAGCGTGCTCGCCCGCACGCTCGGCGCGAATCTGGAGTTGATCGACATGGGCACGGTCGAGAATGCGGGTCCCGTAACCGGCGTGCTGGACCTCCGTCTCGGGCCGGGCACCGCCAATTTCGTGCGCGGACCGGCCATGACCGAACGCCAGTTGGCGCAGGCTCTCCGCGCGGGCCGTGATGCCGCCGAGCGCGCCCGCTCGGGCGGGGTTCAAATCTTCATCGGCGGCGAGATGGGCATAGGCAACACCACCGCCGCCGCCGCGCTGGCCTCGGCCCTGCTCGGCGAGACGGCCGAATCGCTGGCTGGTCCCGGTGCGGGTCTGGGCACGGAAGGCGTGCGGCACAAAGCCGAGGTGATTCGCCGGGCGCTCGCTCTGCATGGTCCGTATCTGGGCAATCCGCTGGAGGCCTTGCGCCGGCTCGGCGGTTTCGAAATCGCCGCCCTCGCCGGGGCCTTCGTCGCCTGCGCGCAGCAAGGTCTGCCGGTGCTGGTGGACGGATTCATCTGCACTGCGGCGGCTTTGACGGCGGAACGGCTGTGTCCGGGAGCCGCCGGCTGGTTTCTCTACGCCCACACTTCGGCGGAACCGGGGCATAAACGGATTCTGACGGCCCTGGACGGGAAGCCCTTGCTTGATTTGGGAATGCGCCTCGGCGAAGGCAGCGGAGCCGCCGCAGCGCTGCCCTTGCTGCGGCTGGCCTGCGCCCTGCACTCGGGTATGGTGACTTTCGAAGAGGCGGGGATTGCGGGAAAGGTATGACAATAAATACAGAGATTGACGGAATCACGCTAACCGCAGCGTCTGAGCCGGCACGGCTTGGCACATATGCGAGTCCTAACGCCGTCATTCCGGCAGGGATTGCCGGAATCTAGGTCACAAGGATGTGTTAGGTTGAGCATATGGAGAAACTTCCTTGTGTGTATATGCTTGCTAGCGGTCTTAACGGCACGCTTTATATCGGTGTCACCTCCAATCTGATCAAGTGCGTTTTCGAACATCGTCAGGAAACAATGGGTGGATTCACCAAACGTTACGGTACTCATGACCTGGTTTGGTACGAAGTCCACGAGACGACGGAAACGGCCTTTTTGCGGGAAAAGCAGCTCAAGAAATGGGATCGGCGCACAAAGCTGCGGCTCATAGAGCAGCAAAATCCGGAATGGCGAGATCTGGCGTTTGATTTGGTCAGTCCCTCCAATCGCAAAACGGTGTCTCCGGGAGCACCGAAGCCACCCTTCCCTGCCGGGGTGACGGCTGTTGTAGATGTCAATGTCCAAAGAGAGACGAATGGTCCACATCGACCTTCTGCGCCACGGCGAAACCGTGGGGGGCACGCGGTTTCGCGGCAGCCTGGACGATCCGCTCACCGACGAGGGTATCCGGCAGATGGAATGCGCCGTGGCAAACGCGGGACCCTGGGATGAGATCGTCACGTCGCCCTTGTCGCGCTGCGCCGCGTTTGCGGAAAGCTTGGCTTTAAAACTGAGGGTTCCCCTGGCAATCGACGAACGGCTCAGGGAGATCCATTTCGGCGACTGGGAGGGGCGCAGCTATGCCGAGCTGATGGCCACGGCACCGCTCGCGCTGACCCGTTTTCTCGGCGATCCCCTCCGGCACCCGCCGCCCGGTGCGGAGTCGGTGGAGGCATTCCGGGAGCGGACGCTCGATGCGCTTCGGGACCGGCTGACGCCGCACAACCTGGGTCGCCGTCTGCTGCTCGTCACCCATGGCGGCGTGATCCGCGTGATGCTCTGTCATGCGCGGCAATGGCCGCTCGCCCGTTTGCTCGAAATCGACGTGCCGCACGCCTCGCTGCATAGCCTCTGCGGGAGCGGGCAGCGTTGCGAGGAGGTGCGTCCATGAGCGAGCTCAGACCCCTTTTGATCGCTCTTCAGTTCCTGACCCGGCTGCCGGTGCGTCTGGATGCGCCGCCGGATGGCGCGGCGCTGGGCCGTTCGCTGCTGTTTTATCCCTTGGTCGGCTTGGGTCTGGGGCTGACGCTCGCGGTATTGGCCCAGTTCTTGACCGGGGTCGGCGGTTGGTTGCCTGCGGCGATCGTGCTGACGGTGTGGGTGGCCTTGACCGGAGCCCTGCACCTGGATGGACTCGCGGATAGCGCCGACGCCTGGGCTGGGGGCTTCGGCGACCGGGAGCGCACCCTCGCGATCATGAAGGACCCGCGCAGCGGCCCGGTCGCCGTGGTCGTGGTGGTGCTGGTTCTTCTCCTCAAGGCTGCCGCGCTGGAACTCGTCATGGCCCGGCACGACTGGACAGCCCTCGCGCTGGCGCCGGTGCTGGGTCGCGCCGCGCCGCTGCTGCTGTTTCTCAGCACGCCCTATGTGCGCCCCGGCGGTCTCGGTTCCGAGCTGGCGCGGCATCTGCCGCGCCGGGGCGGCACACTGGTGTTGTCCGCGACCCTTGCCGGCGTCCTGCTGACTGTCGGCGTACGCGGTACCTGGCCTTTGCTTGCAACCGGCGCCTTGTTTTGCTGGCTGCGGCTGTCGATGATCCGGCGCGTCGGCGGAACTACCGGGGACACCGCCGGAGCGACGATAGAACTCACCGAATGCGCGGTTCTGGTCGGCCTGGCTCTGGCCGGTGGTTAGGGGCGCATAGCGACCGGCGAACGCACCGGTGGAACGGCGCACTTCTTATTGTCTCGCCGGTCTCAAGAATGAAATCATCCGGCAAAGGAGGGCCGATCCATGCAGACTTTCCGCACCGCATTCATCTCGATGATCGCTTTGGCTGCCGCGGCGGGCAGCGACGGAGCGCAGACGTCCGGCGGGGCGGGCGCCTGTCCGCCGATCGAGACACGCCCGCCCAACGTGCCGGACCAGCGCCCGGCGTTTCCCGGCCAGACCCGAGCTTGCGCGATCGAATCGAATGTCGCTTTCGACGTCGTCGTGCTCACGAAAGGACTGGAGAAACCGTGGGCCGTGGAACCGCTTCCCGGCGGCGACTTGCTGGTCACGGAAAAGCCCGGCCGCATGCGGATCGTCTCGGCCAAGGGCGAACTGGGGCAGCCGATCGCCGGCGTGCCGGCGGTCGACGCGCGTGGCCAGGGGGGATTGCTCGACGTCGCGCTGAGCCCGAACTTCGCGGCCGACCGGACGATCTACTGGAGTTACTCCGAACCGCGGCGCGGCGGCAACGGCACCACCGTTGCCCGCGGCGTGCTGTCCCCCGACCGGCGGAGCCTGGACCAGGTTCGGGTGATCTTTCGGGCGCTGCCGACCTACGACGGCGACAAGCACTACGGTTCGCGGCTCGCCTTCGGTCCGGACGGCATGCTGTACGTGACGACCGGCGAACGCTGGGACGCGGAGACGCGCAAGTACGCGCAGCAGCTCGACAGCCATCTGGGCAAGGTCCTACGGATCAACCCGGACGGCTCGGCGCCGAAGGACAATCCCTTCGTCGGCCAGCCCAACGCGCTGCCCGAGATCTGGACGCTAGGCCATCGCAACATCCAGGCCACGGCCTTCGATCCGGAAGGACGGTTCTGGGTGGTCGAGCACGGCGCTAAGGGCGGCGACGAGCTGAACCTGATCGTCAAGGGCAAGAACTACGGCTGGCCGCTGGTAGCCTACGGCGAGGAATACTCGGGCGAGCCGATCCCCGGCGCGGTGACGGCCCGTCCCGGTTTCGAGCAACCCGTCTATTACTGGGACCCGGTGATCGCGCCGTCCGGCGCGCAGTTCTACACGGGCGATGCCTTTCCGGCGTGGCGCGGCAGTCTTTTTACCGGCAACCTCAAGGACGAGCGGCTGGTGCGCGTCGTCCTCGTGAACGACCGGGTGAAAGGCGAAGAGCATCTCCTGGCCGACCGGCGCCAGCGCGTGCGCGACGTACGGCAGGGTCCGGCCGGGGAATTGTATGTCGTCACCGACGAGAGCAACGGCGAACTGTGGAAGATCGTGCCGAAGCGATAAGGTCGCAGCGAACCACGCAAATCGGCAGACCGCCGCAAAAGGGTACGCTTCGCTGACCCGATCGGGCCAGCGCCAATTCGGACCGCGCCGCTCAATCATTCGGCCGCGGTGTGGCCTGACCTCTCATTGAAGCGTCGTCTCGTTGCAAACATTCGTGGAGGAATCTGATGATCGGATACGTAACCAATATCGAGCAGGATACGCTCGCAAACCAGGGCTACCGGCGCGTGCTCTACACCGGTCGAATACGCAACTGGTGCTGATGACGCTCCAGCCGGGCGAGGAAATCGGGCTCGAGACGCACGCGGGGCACGACCAGTTCATGCGCATCGAATCGGGACCCGGCGTGGCCGTGCTAAACGGCGAGGAGCACCCGTTGAGCGATGGCGTGGCGGTGGTGATTCCGGCGGGCGTCGAACAGAACGTGATCAATACCTCATCCGACCAGCCGCTCGGGCTGTACACGCGCTACAGCCCGCCCGAGCATCCCGACGGCACCGTGCACCGAACGAAGGCCGACGAGTCCGCAGAACACTGAGATCGGCATTCGAGTGCCGAGATGAGCACTGCCGGCCCCATCATCACCCTTTTGCCGGTTATAACCGGCTGCGGACCGATATCGCCGGCCGCGTGTTCGGGGGCGATGTCCTCAGCAATTGCCCGACCAATTGGCGCGCCTCGACCTGCGCATCCGCTATCGAGGCCACACGCTCGATTTGCATCTGACCCGCGACGCTCTAACCGTGCACGGACGCGAGCCCGGTATCGCGCCGATCCGCCTGGCATTCAAGGATGAAGTACACGACTTCCCCGGCGGCAGCACGCACGTTTTCAGGCTCGGCGGCGCGGGACAGTGACGGATAGGCACGCCGTCCGCACTCCGCGGGTAGGAGCGCTTTCAAAGCACAACATGAAGTCCGTGTCACACCGAGCAGTCCATGTTTCGATCAGTTTTCCTACTTTTTGCCGTTGCAATTTTGGCATTTTCGAGCGCCGCTCCTTCTGCGGAGGAGATGCGCGCCGATCCGGATAACTATAAGCGGCAGATTTCCCGCCTAAAACCCGGAGATATTTTGCTTTTCAGCCCGGGCGTTTATCGGCAGGGAATTTTCATCGATGGGCGCAACGGGAGACCCGGAAAGCCGATCACGTTGGCAGGGATCGGAGGGCGCCCGATATTTCTGGCGAGGCCCGGCCAAGACACCGTCGTGCTACACGACTCCAGCTATATCACGCTTCGCAATCTGGAAATCGACGGAAGGGGAGTGATGGTCAACGGCGTTCAGGCTTCGGGAAATTTCGCCCATCACATCGTCCTGGAAGATTTGCTCATCCACAATCTCGGGCGACATCAGCAGTTGGTCGCGATCTCATCGAAATGCCAGGCTTGGGACTGGCAGGTTCGCCGCAATATCGTGATCGGTGCCGGGACCGGCATGTACTTCGGAAATTCGGATGGGAATCATCCTTTTTGGGGCGGCCTGATCGAAAACAATCTCATCATGAACACGATCGGCTACAACCTGCAGATCAAGCATCAGAACCCGAGGCCCAGGCTTCCCGGAATGCCGCTGGAATGGCCGGTTCCGCGGCGCATACTCGGCCGCGGGACGCAATCCGCGCTGGAGCCCTGCGCTCGAACTCAGGACGCCGGTGCGGTAAATTCCGGCCGTGCCTGACGGGGCAAGCGCTAGCGCACTTTGACCTTGACCACGGTGGAAAGGCCCGGCCTCAGCCGGCTCAGGTCGGTGCCGGGCCGGAACAGAATTTTTACCGGTATGCGCCTAACGATCTTGGTGAAGTTGCCGGTGGCGTTTTCCGACGGCAGCAGGCTGAATTCCGACCCGGAAGCCGGCGCGAAACTATCCACCGTCCCTTCGAACCGAATGTCGGGGTAGGCATCGACTTGGATGTCCACCGGTTGCCCCGGTTGCATGTGTCCGATTTGGGTTTCCTTGAAGTTGGCTTCCACGAAGAGCCCGTCGACCGGAACCAGATAGCCGAGTACGGTGCCGGGCTTCACGAGCTGGCCGACCTGCACGCTGCGATTGCCGATGATTCCGGCGAAAGGCGCCGTAATATGGGTGTTGGCAAGATCGATACGGGCCAGGTCCAGCGCGGCTTGAGCCGCCTGCAATCTGGCCCGGGTTTCGCCGATCTGGGCGTCCAGGGAGGCCAACTGGCTTTCCGCTTCCAGCCGTGACGAACGGTATTTCTCCCGTTGCGCGGCGGCCTGCTTATAGGCGGCTTCGGCAACATCGCGGGTTTGGGCCGACACCGCGCCGTCCGCCGCCAAATGGCCGAATCGCTTCAAGTCCTTTCCGGTCCGTTCCAGGTCGGCTTCAGCGGCGGCGATGTTGGCTTCTTCCTGACGGATCTTGGCGCTCTGTGCGCGCATGTCGGTTTCCAGGGTCTGGATGCGAGCCGTTTCCACCATGACTTGGGCTTCCGCCTGGGCAACCCTGGCGCGGAAGTCGTGGTCGTCGATCACGACGAGAAGATCGCCCGGCATCACCTTCTGGTTGTCCTGGAACAAGACTTCCTTGACGTAGCCCGTCTCTTTGGGACTGATCAGGCTGATGTGCGCCTTGAGATAGGTGTTGTCGGTAGTCTCGAACGGATGGATCGCCTCGAGCCAATACACGATGCCGGCCGCAGTCGAAACGATGAGTGTCAGGAGGACGAGGATGGTTTTTGAAGAGGGGAGGCGCATGGGCTTCGATTGCTGTACTACACGGTGTAGTTTAGTCTAGTCGCCGGTTCCACTTCAAAGCAATTCGTCCGAGCAGGATCATGACTACAATCCCCAATCCAAAACGACAGGCCATACTAGATGCGGCCAAGCGCACGTTTCTCGCAAGCGGCTACAGCGGTGCCAGCATGGAAGCCATCGCCGAGGCCGCGCCGGTATCGAAGCCGACGCTCTACAGTCATTTCCACAGCAAACAGGAATTGTTCGCCGCCGTGATCGGCGAACAATGCGAAGCCTTGCTGAGCACCCTTTCCCGTGCTCAGACCGAGTCGCTCGGTCCGGCAGCCGGCCTGAAAGCCATCGCCGGCGCTTTCGTCGATCTCATCTATTCCAACGAGGCCTTAAATCTCTATCGCCTGATCATCGCCGAGCAGCAGCATTTTCCGGAACTGGGCGAGTTGGTATACCGCTCCGGCCCGGAACCGATATTGCAACGGCTCTCGGTTTATCTCGGCGAACTGCGCGGACGCGCCGCTTTGCAAATCCTCGATGTGAACAGATCGAGCCGATCGCTATTAGGAATGCTGCAAGGCGATGAACATTTACGCTGCCTTTTGGGTTTGCAGCCGGGCTTGAGCGAGGCCGAAAAGGAACACCTTATCGAGGCCGCCGTTTCGCTGTTCCTCAAGGGACATGGTTATGACGCCTAAGCTGGGCTGGCTATGCGTGCTGATCGGCTTGGCCGGATGTACCGTCGGACCCGATTACCGGAAACCCGTGCCGGCCGTCCCGGATCGCTGGCAGGCCGGAAAGGAGGCGACCGCCGATCTGAAGCCGATCGACCCGGAGACTTTGAAAACCTGGTGGAAGAGCTTCGACGATGCGCGGCTGAGCCGTTTGATGGAACAGGCCTTGGGGGGCAACCTGGACCTCAAGATGGCGCTGGCCCGCATCGACCAGGCCAGGGCCGAACGACGCGGCACCCGCGCGGAATTGTTCCCGACCGTCGATGCCGCGGCGGGCGCCCAGCGCGCCGACAATCCCTTCCCCGGCCTTGCGCCCGGTATCCGTTACAACTTGTTCGAACTGGGGTTCGACGCCCTGTGGGAAATCGATCTATTCGGCCGTCAGCGGCGGCGGCTGGAAGCGGCATCCGCGGACCTGGAGGCGGCGCAGGAGCAACACGCCCAAGCTCTGGTGACGCTGGCGGCCGACCTGGCGCGCAGCTATATCGAATACCGCAGCCTGCAAAACCAGCTCGGCATCACCCGCGCCAATCTCGATGCGCAGCGGCATACGCTGAAACTGACGGAGCGGCTGTTCGACGAAGGCGTGGGGACACGGCATGACGTGGTGCGGGCACGGGCTCAGACCGAGACCACCGAGGCGCAGATTCCCGCCCTGGAGGGAGAGTTGACTGCCGTTCTTCGGCAACTGGAACTGCTGGTGGGGCAGCAGCCTGGTTCCCTGGCGGCCGAGTTGAACGAGGGTGGGGCCGTCCCCGTGGCACCGGGGCGGGCGATCCTGGCTTCCCCTGCGGAGACGATCCGCCATCGCCCCGATCTCCGCATCGCCGAACGCCAACTGGCCTCCGCCACTGCCATGCAAGGCGCCGCGATCGCGGAGCTGTTTCCGAAAATCTCGCTATCGGCTTTTTTGGGGCTGCGTAATACCGACATCGAAAATCTGTTTAAATCGGCGGCTTTCTCCTACAGTACAGGCGCCAATCTTTTGCAGCCGCTGCTCAACTTCGGACGCATCCGTGCCGGTATCGATTTGGCCGAAGCGCAGCAACAAGAAGCCTATTTCGCCTTTGAAAAGGCGGTGCTCGAAGCGCTTCGGGAAACGGAAACCGCGCTGACCCGGTACCTCAAGGAGGAGGCGCGGCGGCAGACCTTGGCACGTTCGGTGGCGGACCTGCGCGAATCGGTTCGGTTGTCCCAGTTACGCTATAACGTCGGCGTCATCTCGTTTTTGGACGTCCTGGATGCTCAGCGCGCTCTTTATGTCGCCGAAATCGAGCTGGCCCGGTCCGAAGCGGGGGCTTCCACGAATCTGATCGCGGTGTACAAAGCCTTGGGCGGCGGCGCAAACTCGCGGCCGCCACAGCCGGAAACCATTCAGGGGAAATGATGAATTGGAGCGTTTTCGGAAATGGCGGACAGTCGTGGGAGCGGGCTTTAGCCCGCGATCGAGCGCCGGAGTCGCGGGTTAGACCATTTCATACCTGCTGTACGGGCACTCGCGAGTAGGTCGGGAATCCCTTCCCAATCGCAAACGGACCTTTAGTCGGTCCCTTCCAATCGCAAACGTCGCTTTAGTCGCGACCTTCCAATCGCAAACGGTCATCCGGGGAAGGGCCTGGCCGGGAGCGCCGAAGCCGCCCTTCCCGACGGTGCAGTTGGGCCAATGGGTTCGTCGGCAAAGGATTGCCGACCTACAAATGCTTGAATCAATGCACCCGAGCCGAAGGCGGCAACGACTTCCGCCAAGCCCGTTTTGCGGTACGAGCGAGATGAAAACGCTCTAATGCCCACTCGCACATCCATCGTTTGAAGCTGGTCCTTACATCCGAATCGAAATCGCTCTTGGCATCCAACGTGCCGGTCCGGATCGGTTTCGGGTACTTGTTCCCATGCTGCGCTGATCGTGTCACGGCGGACGCCAGGCGAGGAACGATAGACCCACCACCAGAACCTGTCCCTCGGGTCGCGACTTGGCACCGAAATCCCATTCATACCGTGCTGTAAGCCGCGCCCGAAGCGCCGGTATCGTGATACCGATTTCGGGGCCGAGGCCAAAAACGCGCTCGCGTGCACCGCGGAGTGCCAGCGGAAGATCAGACCCGCGATCATCGGCGACCTGCCAGAGACCATAGCCCACGATGCCGGCATCCAAAACTTGAAACCATCTCCCTCCAAGTCCCCCCTGTATTTGCACGGTATCGCCTCGGGTGACGTCGATTCCGATCTTCTGGTGATAGAGGTTGTAACTCGCGAGGACGGACAGTCTAAAAGCTCGCTCGTCATCGAAAAAAAGCGTTCCGCCCAACGAGAATTGCTGTGACCATTGTGACCGTCCGAGCCCTTTGCGGTCGGCCTGACCGGTTGGCGCATAGAAACTGTAGGACGCCACGGTGTCCAGGTGTGGCAGACGCCATCCGAGCTTCAGCGGCTCGACGAAAATGTCCCCGAGACCAAACCGATCAATGTCGGCGGATGGTACATCGGCTTTCGTCGATACCCATGCGACCGGAACCGCGAGCGCTGCGCTCAGGTATGGTGCTCCTTCGGGCTTGAGTGTCGCGGAGACGCCCAACACATTCGCGTGAGCATCTATATCGAGGCCTTTCACCGGAACCAGACCACCTCGTCGATTTCTCAGCTGATCGGCGGAGAAATAAATGAACCGGTCCCCCACGTACACGCCTTCATCGGGCTGAGTACCGGCGTCAAGCCCCACTGCCCCGAGGATCTTATGGCCTAGGTCCCCGTCGGCCATGGCGGTGGCCGAACGCAGGAGCAGGGCTGCCGTCATCCAACACAGGATAATTCTCATGCCGCATCCACTTATGGGAGCCGCAAACAATGTATTTTCCGATAACGCCATGCCAATCAAATAGCCTTCCGCATCACGCCTGGCTACGACTTAAGGAAGCTCTGATTAAGTCCTTCGACAGGCTCAGGACGAACGGTAACGTATTGATTCCGTTCGTGGTGAGCCCTTCGGCTCGGCTCAGGACCGGCTTGTCGAACGCTCTCCTGAGCCTGTCGAAGGGGCATGAACGGAGTCCGCTTGTTCAGAACTTCCTTAAGGCGAATTGAATTCCGAGTTCGCCAAAATTCGATTGAGCAGTTTCGATGTTCGGGGGCTTTTGAGGATGTTCACATGTGATTCCGAAACTCCGTAGCAATGCACTGCTTCCTCTTGAGCTTCCCAGCGCAACTGGCTGCTCAGGCTGATCGCACCATCGTCGGATTCCGTAGGCAGAAATCCGAAAATAAGGTGGTAAGCCGAGTCGACGGGAAGCATACGGCGTTCGGATTTCTCATTCACGTTCCGATAGAAAAGCCGGGTCAAGAATTCACTCCCCGGTGCCATGTCGTACCAAACACTAATGGGCCTAGGTGCATAATCCACTCCCCACCAGGCGGCAGGGTGGCCGTCCCACGGGGAAGCGATGGAAACAAATACCGAAACGAGATGATCCCATCGGGTCTCGGCATGCTGCAGGATGAAACTCCTTGCCACCAGTCCTCCCATGCTGTGTGCCACGACGAACAGCTTGCGAACGGGATGCCGGGCCTTCAGCCGTCGCACCATCTGGTCGAGATAGAAGCCGACTGTGTCGAGGCGAGCGCCGGACGGGTAGTAAAAAACCCAGGGTTGGTACCGATTGTGATCCATGTGCTCGATCAGATAAGCAAAGTCCACGGGCGTGCCGTTGATGCCGTGCACGAACAGAACCGGTGTCTTTTCGGGGCGGTAGGCTCCCAGAAAATAGAGACCCGGTTTCGCTTCCCACAGGAAATCGAGCGGGTGCCACAGGCCTTTTTTGGCGTTCCCCCGTGAGAATCTGGGGTCACCGAGGCTGGTTACCTGCCCAAACGTAATGGCGCGGCCCAACTCCGCGTTCAGCCGGTCGCCAGCACAGCCTGCCAGCGCGACCGTAACTACAACAAACAGGGCGCACCTGGCCCCATGCCAAGACGAAACTCGGTCCATCATCGCTCCTCCCTGCGATCTTCTCGTCCTTGAGATCCTTCACCTGCTGGTTGAACACCTACACCGCCTCCTGCGGCAGCCCTTCACACCCTTCCACCTCCGGAGCTCGAGGTAGCCGCGTTCCCATTACGGCTTCTAAGTACATTCAGGGAAGTCTTGCGGCATAGGCAACCTGCAGGACAACCCCGCCAATCAAGCCAATCTGTCGAGATTCCGCAAATATTTGCGGAATGTACTTAGACGGAGAGGCCGGCTCCTTCTGAACTGCTTTTGACGCCGAACCGTGCGTCGAATCACTGATCGAGCGTAGCTGATCGCAATCGAAACCGGTCAAGCCGATGCCGAACGCCTCGGAAAACGGCTGGGCGGCAGTGTAGTCCATACGAAATTCGTCTTCGCTCATACCTTTCATGGAGCGCATCCAACCTGTCCTAAGCCTCTTGAGCATTTTCCGGTTCGGCGTGGCGCTTCCAAGGGTTGTAGTGCGGCAAACCTTTGCCGACCTACCGGGCGCTACGCCGCGGCGGAAAATGCGCTAGCGCTCTTTCGGCATCAAGGGGATTGAGGAACCGACAACCACGTCCCCGGCTCCCTGCAAGACGCTTTCCACTTGTAGAAACCGTGCTCCGACAGCCTTCGATGTCGCTTTTGCGATTTTGCCGTAGTACTTATCGAGCAGCGCAATCCGCGCTTTGCGAAAATCGAGGGAACGCTTGACGAGTTCGTCGGCCTTTGACTCGCTCATGTTTTCAAAGGTATCCGCATAATCCTTGATCACGGCTAAGCGTTTGTCGTTCAGCTTCATCAAGTCGGCTTCGTATTGGTGGTACAGGCTCCAAAACTTCTTGCCTTGTTCTTCGCTCAGATTCATCGACTGCTTGACGAAATCCCGCCTGTCTATGCGGGTACTGGCGCGAAACAGGGCGAGTGCGTCTTGCCCGGTAGCTTCGGCGGGGGCTGTTTCGGCTTGTGCCCCGTGACTGATCAGCAAGCTGACCGCTGCGACCGCGAATGCGAGGGACAACAGTTTGGTTTTCATGCGTTACTCCTATCCTTGGGTGGTTGTGAAATTTTCATTGCATAGAGAAGCGGAAGCGTATCGGTTCATCGCGACGATAGATCCCGGCGCCTTCGCCGCTGCGTTCATCCTCACTCCCGCATTCTGAAGCAAGTTTCCTTGTTACGGAAAGCCCGCCCTGATCCGCCGGGAAAAGTCCGGCGCCTGGTCCGCCGCCCGCGCCGCTGCATTGATATGCGAGCGCCGCTTGAGTTCCTCGAAGGGCAGGCTCCGGTCGAGGCGTCCCCTCTCGTAGGCGTACTCCGGGGCATACCCGCTCAGCAGCACCTTCCATGAATACGGGAGGTGGCCGGGATTCACGGCCGCATGGGTGAGAATCAGGGTAGTACAGTTGGTCGTGAGCGTGTTGTAGAACCGCGGGTGCTCCCGCAGTTCATTAATCTCGCGCATGTAGTCGAGGAAAACGCGGCGGCCGTTCTCGATCGGCGCGATCACCCGGAACAGATAAACGTCTTCCGGCGGATCCTTCCGGTAGTTCGTCCGCACCCGGATGGCGTCGCGCTCGTCGGCGACGACGTACACCAGTTCGTACTGCCGGAAGAGGCCGGGGAGCGTCGCATAGGGCCTGGTGCGATCCTTCCGTACCTCGATGGAGATGGCCAGGTGATCGTCCCCGAAGCCGAAGGTGACGAACAAATGGGCGATGGCCGGCCCCATCCAGTAGGAGGCGACGAGATCGACCCGGTCCAGGCGCCGAAGGTCGAAGCTGCGGTCGTAGTAGGCGGGCGTGAAATCGGTCTCCGTGCGGTAGTCGAAATTGCGGATGTTATGGACGGTCACACGGTCGCCGTCGAGGGTGGCATAGGGAAGCACGGCCACCTCCGGCTGCCAGTCGCGGTCATTCGAGGGCGTCGCGCCGCCCCAGACGACCAGGACCGGCACGAGGGCCATGGCGAAACCTACTCCCGCGAGCCGGCGAGTCCGCCGGACGAACAGGGCGATCAAGGCCGCCAGCCCGACGGCGGCAAAGCTCCAGGCCGCCGCCGTGCGGACCCCGGCCGATCCCGCCCCCAGGTAATAAAGGACCAGCGCTCCCCAGGCGGTAGCGCCGGCCATCACGAGGCCGGCCAGGACCAGGCCAACGATCGCGCCGATCCGGCGCCTCATGGGCGGCGCCCCTCGAATGCCGCCGCGTGCTCGAGCAGGATGCGCCGGATGTCCTCGATGACCTCGGGCTTTCCCTGGCAGGAGTGGTCCGATCGGACCACCTTTTCCGTAACCGCCTCGTCGATGTGGGCGCTCCGGTAGGCCACCACGCCATCGTCTCCCGCCTCCTTGGGGCCGTCGCCCTTGACGCAGATGATGGAATGGGCGGGAATCCGGGGGTCGACCCGGATGGTTTGCAGGACTTGGAGGCCGGGGTTCTCCGGATTCATGTTGTCGACGGCCGTCGGGGGCCGGCGAAGCAGCGCGATCAGCTTTTCATCCCCGGTCAAAGTGGCGGCTTGCGCGACCTGGCTGAATACGCCCACCGGCAAGGTCACGAGCCAGGCCGCGATGGCGCCGATCCGGCCGGAGGCCAGCAGCGCGCCGTGGTGGGGGGTCGCTACGAATACCACCCGCCCGACGAAGGGCAGGGGCGTGTAGAACGCCGTCTGCCGGAGGAGTTCGCGGGTCTTGGGGTCGACCTGGATGGAATCGAAAGGCTTGCTGCTGACGCGATCCCAGAATCGGCTGCCGCTGTCGATCGCGGTGAGCTTGGTCAGAAGCCCCCCCTGGCTGTGCCCGATCACCACCATGTCGCGCAGGGCCGGGTCCTTGCCCTCGGGATCGAATTCCTTCACCGCGGCCGTCAGTGCCGCCCGCAGTTGACCCGCCGAGTAGGCGATGGGGTTGCCGGTATCGTAGAGAAACAGCCAGATATGGAACCGCTCGCGGATGCGCGGATCGCCCTGGAGTTCGTTGAACAGTTCGGCCCAGCGCGCGGGGCTGGAGGCCGTCCCGTGCACTAGCACCACCGGAATCTTCCCGGACCGGTAAGGTTGCATCATGGCCAGGCCATCCTGGGCGCGGTCGCGCGGCATCAGGCCCCGGAAGGCACCGCCCCGGAGAAATCCCTGGATCTCCGCGGCGTAGATCGGGCTGCCTTCGAGCTGGTAGGCAAGTGCCGCCGTCGGGTCGGATTCGAGGGGCTGGTCCCGCCCGTCGACCTGCACCGTCGAAGTCTGATCGGCGGCGTACACCTCGATCCGCCCCCGGATCCGCCCCTCGCCCAGGCTGGCACGGGCGTGCTCGAAACGCAGCAGCGCGGTGACCGGGACCTTGGTACGGGGGCCAAGGCGTTCCGAGCCGACCACCTTCGCCGATGCCTGTCTCTCCGCAAGGCTCGCTGCCAGGGGCGCGCCGAGGCCGGGGGTGCGGTAGCGGTTCCGGAGGCCCCGAACTTCCAGGGTGGTCGTCGGGATGAATCGGTCAAGCCGGTAGCCTCCCCACGTCAGCCCGGTGTCGTCCAGGCTTACCCCCAAGGTTCCGAAGGGAAGCTTGTACACACCGGGCGTCAGCCGCACCTCGTTCTTGTCCACGCCCTTGCCGTGGGCGGCCAAGCCTTTGGCGACAGCCTGGTTGTAAAGATCGTAGGCTAGCCGGAAGCGGGGGTCCGATGGTTGGAGAGGCGTGCCGGCGGCGTCGTCCGGGAACAGGAGCGCCCAGGCATACACGGACGACGCGAGGAAATACGCACGGTCGCCCGTGCGGTCGCCATGGAGAAAGGACAGCTCCGCCAGCGCGAACAGGCGGTCGTCGTCCCCCGACGGGTTTAGCCCGCGATGGAGTTCGGCGAGCACCGCCGCCGGTTCCGCGCCGAACCGATCCAGGAGCCCTAAGCGCCTGAGCACCATTTTCGAGGGCTCCGACGGCTGCTCCGCCGAGAGCGCGCTCTCGGTATGAATGCGATAGGCGGTCTGGATGTCCACGTGCCTCACGCCGACCGGCGTCGCGCATCCGGAAAGGACCAATGCGAGGCCGGCGAGCCTCAAAATCCATGGCACGGTCGGTACGAGCCATCGCTGCTTTGCTGAATGCTTCGAAGCCTTCATACGACCCCCTTGTCGTTTCACCCGATCAGATCCAGCCCTGTTCCTGGAATTTCACCCGCAGTTTCTCGGCGATTTCCTGGGCAGTCCGCTGGGCGGCGCCTTCGATCGTCTCCAAGCCTTTCTCCTCTCCCCTGAGTTTCGACGCGCCGCCGACGATAAGGCTGATGGGGTTTCCGGTCGCGGCGAGGGTTGCGACGCCCACCAGCATGCCTGGCGTTTTGCTACCCCCGGATTCGAGTTGGCCCGATCCAAGTCGGCGCAGACCCTGCCTGGTCATCAGATAGCCTTCTACCACCGTCCTCAGCTCGGCGGCCCCGGAGCCGAAACCGACCAGCACACGCTCACCGGCGCTGCCCGGGTCGATGGAGACGGAATAGGCCCTGATTACCAGGTCGCCGACCCGCGGCGGCGGCTGGCCCGCGGCCCGCACTGCCGGAAGCCCCATGTCCCGGATCTCCGCGACCAACTCCTTCGCGACATGAGCACCCAGCTGGCGACCGGTCTCGATCTGCTCCGCCGTTTGCGGCGTCGGGTGTTCGGCAGATCGGCCCGCGAGAGCGGACCCGGCCGGAACATCGGCGGAGGTCGCGGCAAAGTCATGGACGATGATGCGGTCGGGGCGCGCGACCCTTTCGCCCGTGTACGGCTGGCGCGTGGTGACGTCGCTGGACGCGCATCCGGACAAAATGGCCAGGGCATCTTCGAAGATCGCCGCCAGAAAATAGCGTGCCTCCAGAATACCCTTGGGCGCGGACTGGGCGTAGACCTCCCTTAGGGCCGAATCGTACTTCGGTCCCAGAAATGCGAACGGCGCGATCAAGGCGCCGGTGCTGATGCCGGTGACGCCTTTGAATACGGGCCGGGTACCCCCCGCGGTCCAGCCGCACAAGAGCCCGGCGCCGAAGGCCCCATTATCGCCCCCTCCCGAAAGGGCCAGGAAGTTGGCCGGGGGAAGCGTGTCCGCCTGGTTCTGTCGGGTAAGGTAGGCGCGCTCCCGGTAGAAGGTTTCCATCGCATCTTGGACAAATTCCGGCATCTCGGTGCGAACCACGTAACGGATTCCGGGCAAACCGACGACTTGGGCTTTTTCTGACCAGGCTTGCGGGACTGCGGGTCGCCGCGTGGGCAGCGAACAGGCGGAAAGGCAGACAATGGCGGCGAGCAGGAGCAAGCCGAACGAGTGGTCGTGCGAAATTATTCCATTCATGGGCCCACTCCGGGAGAGCAGCGATGACCAGCCGCATCGTTATTTATCACGGGAAAACCCCCGGCTCTGCCGCAATGCCATTAAGTTAAGCCGTCATTCCGGCAGGGATTGCTCACCCCATCCCTGGGGTTCGTCCTTCGGACCGTGCTCCGCACGTCCAAATTTGCTCCGGGCAAATTTGTGCCGGACAAACCGGCAGGGCGAGGCGCAATGCGGCGAGCGGGCAGGCCAGGGAAGGACTGCCCAGGACTCGCGAGCGAAGCGGGACGGCGTAGCGTGGCGAGGCCGGTTTGCACGCATCGCGCCCGAAGGGTGCCGGGCAGGATCGCCCGGCATGAATCCAGTTCACAGGGATTGTGAACGGTCGAAACCATCCGTGGTCACTGGACCCCGGCACTCCAATCGCAAACGGGCCTTTAGTCGGCCCCTTCCCTGCCGGGGTGACGACATGGCTTTTGCCCGATGGCGGTCAGGCCCCTTTGAGGGGCCAGCCGTCGAAAGCCACCGGCTTTGCCGCTGGATCGTTTCTTAAACATCTGAAAACGTCCGACCATGGAGTTCTGCCGCGGAAACCGCGGATTGTCTCGATCTCGCGGATCCGCGACGAAGCCGGAGAGCGTCGGGTCGTGCTGCAAAGTCGGTCATCCAACGCAACGCCGAAGAGACCGGAAATTGGTAAATCTTCGTATGCCGCAGGGCGGGAGCATGGGCTCGAAGGCACCGGTTTCCCATGAACCAAGCCTAAGCGCGGAACATTCTCCCTTGCGCAAGATCGAAAATTGCATTGAGACCTCAATCCGATCACTCCGGTGCGCAGGCCCTGGAGTAATCGACGTTGAAGCTGCCAAGGCTTCGGCAGTGATTGAGGCCTCACGGCATTGGGAGTTGTTGCCTCGATTGATAAGGTAAGCTTCCTGGGACGCCTCAAACTCTAATGACGGAGGGAATTATGAAGTCAACACGGAATGTTGTAAGAATCGGGTTCTCGTCTATCGCCATGCTTTTTTTGGCCGGATGCGTATCCGGCCCCAACATGACCTGGTTGCCGGCAGGCGCCATCTCCACCGATATGATTCTCCCCGTTCAAGTCGCCGCCGGCTCGGAAGGCGCTAGGGGACCGGGTCTGAAGCAGGGCACGGCGAGCTGTAAGGCGGTGCTGTTCATCGCGGGTTGGGGGGATTGCAGTGTTCAAGCGGCGGCGGCCGCTGGCGGCATAACCAATATCAGGTTCACGTGATGTAGGTGTGCCGCCATACAGGATGGGAATAAGCGTTTTGCCGCTGTTCAGCGATAGCTCGTGCAGAAGGAGGTCGGAATAGGGAATGTCGGTGTCTGAGGAAGAGGCGGCTTTGGCTTTGTTGCTCCCGTCACCAGTGATCAAGAACAGAATCACCCGGGATTGACGGATATAATCCTTTAGCTGCTCGATACGAGAGCTTTCCGGGCGAGCGTCCCAGTGTTCGACGACGATTCGTTCCGGATGAAAATAGCGGCGCAGGTACCGATAAAGGGCCAATGCCGGAGTGGCTGCGGAGACGTGGTCGTAGCAGATAAAGATATCGCAATGAGGCACAGCCTACTCCGCCTGATTAGTGGATCGGCCTATGCTTACGGTGCTTTCCTCGCAGAAGCTTCCCGGTGCCGATGCTCGCATCCGTGGGCCATCCCTGACCCTCGATATCCTAGTGAGATTAGAGGCGCAAACAACTCGCGTGTCTGTGAAATATTCACATTCCGGAGCTGGCGTCTTTTGACAAACGGCCTACGGCCGTTTGCGCTTCGGTTTTTGCTTGCAGTACCGCATTTTCGATCAGCAGTCGGGCAGTCGCCGCGCTCAAACCATTTCGAGTTCCGGCGGTTTCAAGCCCCGATTCATGCCAGGCCATTTCTTCGACCGCCAGTTGTCGTGCCCCGCTCCAAGCCGCATGCGCCATGAGCGGAGACAGCTTGCCGTCCGGATCGAACCGCTTTATCACATAGTCCGCGATTGAATCCGGGGTGGCCGTGTCCCCGAGTAAACAAATCCCATCCCAAATCAGAGCTCGCACGACGGAGCTCATCTCTTTTTCGTCATATTGTGTCGTCATTCTCGTTATCTCAGATGTCAACGCTACCCGCCCTGCAGCCGAGGCAGAAACGCATTCATGTTTCGCTTCGAGTCGATGAGCGTGATGCTTCGCTCGGACGGCTCCGCTAAATGCCAAGAAGTCCGGGCGAGCCTTCAAGCAGAAGGCGGTTTGATGGATTTAGCCTGGGAAATAGACCGCATTCGAGGGCTGACCGTCAAGTCGAGTCAGCGGTGTTTGAGCAGTGTCTGAAGCGCCGGTGCTCAAACCGGCCCCATCGCGGGTCGGCGATTCCAACACTAAAACATAGACTTATCGGCAACAACGCGCATCGGCGCGTCAGGTTCGATTCGGTTCTTCGCCAAAGATCAGGGAAAGTCGGCGGAGGGGCGGCGGTGCGTGGGGTTCCGCAGAATAGGCTTTTATCAAGACGCGAACATGGGGCAGAGACTCGGGCGTGAAATAGACGAAGTAAGCCGTTTCATCATCGGACTCGGTTCCATACATGGCCATTCCCTTTGGCCCGTTCCGGGCAATGTAGATGCGCCGGAACGTGCCCCGGATGACGGCTACTTCTCCGCCTTCGTATTCGTCGCGTGTCAGCCGGATGCGATACCAGGTTTCAGATTCCCGCCCGGCTGGGGTTTTTTCGTCCAAGGATCTTTACTCTATCCGTAATGTCCTTTTATTAGACCTTGCCTGGTCCGCCGGATTCTCATGCGTCGTAGCGAGTTGTCGCCGGCCCTATCTATCTCTTATAGAGTATCCGCGGCAAAATCCGCCAGGCGGGAGCGCTCGCCCCGCTTCAAGGTGATGTGGGCCGCATGGGGCCAGTCCTTGAACCGATCGACCACGTAGGTAAGCCCCGACGTCGTGCCGGTCAGGTAAGGGGTATCGATCTGGGCGATGTTGCCGAGACAGACGATCTTGCTGCCGGGACCGGCCCGGGTAATCAGCGTCTTCATCTGCTTCGACGTCAGGTTTTGCGCCTCGTCGAGAATGATGAAGCGATTCAGGAAAGTGCGTCCGCGCATGAAGTTGAGAGAACGCATCTTGACGCGGTTCAACAGCAAGGTGTTGGTGGCCTGCCGCTCCCAAGTGGAGCCGTTTTCATGGCTGCTCAACAACTCCAGATTATCGAGCAGCGCACCCATCCAGGGCGTCATCTTTTCCTCCTCGGTGCCGGGCAGAAATCCGATGTCTTCGCCCAAAGGGATCGTTTCCCGTGTCATCACGATTTCTCGGTAGATTTTCTGCTCGAGCGTCATGGCAAGACCAGCCGCCAGAGTCAGCAATGTCTTGCCGGTTCCGGCGGTGCCCAGCAGGGTGACGAAGTCGATCTCCGGATCAAGCAGCACATTGAAGGCAAAATTCTGCTCCCGGTTGCGCGCCTGAATGCCCCACACCGCGTGCTGCGGGGTTCGGTAGTCGCGGGCCAGTTCGATGATGGCACTGCCGCTCTCCTTGCTGCGGACGATGGCTTCGAAATTCGATTCGTCGGGAAGGTAAAGAAACTGATTGGGATACCAGTCTTTCAACGATGGACCGGAGACGCGGTAAAAGGTACGGCCCTGTTGGTCCTGCCAGGAGTCCATCTTGCTGCCGTGGGTTTCCCAGAAATCGAGCGGGAGCTCGAACGCTCCGCTGTATAGCAGATTGATGTCGTCCAGTACCTGATCGCTGTGGTAGTCCTCGGCCCGTATTCCGAGCACCGAGGCCTTGATCCGCATATTGATGTCTTTCGACACCAGCACCACCTGGGTTTCCGGTTGTTCTTCCGACAAGGCCAGCATGGTGGCGAGTATGGAATTGTCCGGCAAATCGCCGGGCAGGCTTTCCGGAAGCACCGAGTCCATGCGCCGAACCTGAAAAAACAAGCGTCCGCTGCATTTTTCGTCGATTCGGGACGCGTATTGCAGTTGATTTAGAGGAATACCGTTGCTGATCGCATGGATATCGGCGTGTTGGATCAATTCGTCCAGAAAGCGGCTGGCCTGACGGGCATTGCGGGCGACGTCCGACAGGCCCTTTTTCGAATGGTCCAATTCTTCCAGCACGATCATGGGGATGTATATGTCGTGCTCCTGAAAGCGGAACAGCGAGGCCGGATCGTGCATCAGCACGTTGGTATCGAGTATGAAAAGCTTGCGCTCTGGGGTTTGATCTTGGGTCATATTGTATTGCGGTTGGAATACGGGGATCGCGGACTGAAAGGGCGCGTTAGCGGCCGATCAATTCCCGGATTTTTCCCAGAACCTCTGTTGCATGGCCTTTGACGCTGACTTTCCGCCATTCGGCGGCAATCGCGCCGGCCGGGTCGATGAGAAAGGTGCTGCGCTCGATGCCTCGGACCTGCTTGCCGTACATGTTTTTCATCTTGATGACGTCATACAGCTTACAGATCGTTTCGTCCTGGTCGGAAATCAGTTCGAACGGAAATTCGAACTTGCATTTGAAGTTTTCGTGGGACTTTACTGTGTCGCGCGAGATGCCCAGAATCTCGGCGTTCAAATCCTGAAATTCGGCGTACAGATCGCGAAAATCTTGTCCTTCCTGCGTACAGCCGGGCGTGTTGTCTTTGGGATAGAAGTAAAGGACGACGTACTTATCTCGATAATCCTGAAGCGTGATGGTCTTGCCCGAAGTGCCCGGAGCCGAAAAATTCGGCGCGGCATGGCCCGGAGAGGTTGTGGTCATGATGATTCCGATTTTAGCGTTTTACGGGTTCGAGTATGGCATCCAGGTTCTGCTGATCGCAGAAGTCCAGGAATTCGTCGCGCAGCGAGACGATGCGCATTCCGGTCGGGATTTTGACGACCATATGCGCGAGAAACAATGGGGTACCGCTGAAGGGAGCCGGATAGCGGCTGGTGCTGAGATCCAGAATTTTGATGTTGCGGCTGGCAAGAAACACGCTGAGCTCGTGAATGCTGTTGATTTGATCGGTGGCGAAGATGTCGATCGCATAGGGCAGGGTATTGTCTTCTCTATCTTCCGGCTCACGTCCGCGCAGCGTGTTGATCTTCATCGCAAAGCGGTTGGCCAGATTTTCGAATGCGCTTTCCAGCCGCACGATATGATTCCAATTGCCTTCGACCAATAAATGGCCGGCGAATTCATGCCCCAGCTCGGTCATGCGGCTTTCGAGAATCGTGCATTTGCAGTCCTTGATGGCGCGGGTGATTTCCACGATCAGATCCGGGCGATCTTCGCCAAGGACGGTGATGACGAGCTGCATAGACGTGTTGTTTCTCTTCATGAAAAAATGCGAAAAGTGTATCACTTTCATCCAGTTGGTGCCGCAGCCGGCGGAGCTTCGATTCCCGCCGGGTTTCCCGCGGTTACACGGCTTACGCGGTTGTCAGATGCCGGCGGCGCACGGTAACATGTTCTTTTTATTGAACCGAGTTAAGTTGCATGATTCAAGGTAGCATCGTCGCGTTGGTGACCCCGATGAAACGGGACGGCACACTGGACGACGAAAGTTTGAGCCGTTTGATCGAATTTCATATCGAACAGGGAACCGATGCCATCGTTGCCGTGGGAACCACCGGAGAATCGGCGACTCTCGATGAGGCGGAGCACTGCCGCGTTATTCAATTTGTAGTGGACCGGGTCGGCGGCAGGATTCCCGTAATTGCCGGCACCGGCGCCAATTCCACCACCGAAGCGATCAACCTGACGGCGCGAGCCAAGGACGCGGGGGCGGATGCCTGTCTGTTGGTGACGCCTTATTACAATAAGCCCACGCAGGAAGGACTTTATCTTCACTATAAAGCCGTTGCCGAGGCGGTGGACATCCCTCAGATTCTTTATAACGTTCCCGGCCGAACCGCGTGCGACATGCTGCCTGCAACGGTCGCGCGTCTTGCCCAAATTCCCAATATTGTCGGCATCAAAGAGGCCACTGGCAATTTGGATCGGGAGAGAGAGATTATGCGCTTGTGCGGTCCGGATTTCCTCCTTTATTCGGGCGATGATGCAACCGCGTGCGAGTTCTGTCTCCTCGGAGGAAAAGGGGTGATTTCGGTAACGGCCAACGTGGCGCCCAAGCTGATGCACGAGATGTGCGCCGCGGCGATCGCCGGCGATGCGGAGACCGCCCGCGCCATCGATGCCAAGCTGGCCGCTCTCCATCGCGATTTGTTCATCGAATCGAATCCCATCCCGGCCAAATGGGCGGTGCACGAACTGGGACTTATCGACGCAGGCATTCGCCTGCCGCTGACTTGGCTGTCGGAAAGCTGCCGTGAGCCGGTGCGCAGCGCGATGCGCCAAGCCGGTGTGATCTAACGTTTAATGCAACATGAATCGATTCGTTCCCAGAGCGGTTATTTTGGCCTCAAGCGTTTTCGTCTTGAGCGGTTGCAGTTTCGTTGCCGGGCTGTTTCCCGATAAGCAGAAACAATATAAGTACAGCTCAGAGATTCCCGCCTTGGAAATCCCGCCGGATTTGCAGGCATCGACCATCGAAGGGGGCGACGAGCGACCCGCGGCGGGTGAAAACAGGGATCGCTCGGATCGGTACAGTCCGGCCGCGGAGACACAAACCAAGGCCGACGATCAGCCGAGTGGATCACAGGCCACGTTAGCGCAAAATTCCGAAGACATTCCGCTGATCGAGCTCGAAGCGCCCTATGCCGAGGCCTGGAACGATGTGGGCAAGGCGCTTGGCCGGCTCAGGCTGGAAGTCAGCGATCAAAACCGGTCGGACGGAGTCTATTATGTCTATTTCAGCGGTGACGATAAGCCTTACGAAGACCGCGGGTTCCTGGGCGACATCGGCTCCTTCTTCACGGGTTCCGAAACGCCCGCGAAGGAATATCGCATCAAGTTGGAGGACAGGCGGGACGTAGTCGTGATCTATGTTCTCGACCAAGAAGGCAAGCCTCAGAGCGAAGGGCCGGGATTCGAGCTGCTCAAGCGGTTGCACCAAACCCTGCAGTCGCTCGGAGAACCCCAGGAACCGGAAAAGGAATAACTTTTCCGCGTTGTTTCCAACAAGCGATAGGTGTTATCGCTGACCATAGTTAAAAGTCAGACCATGTTTGCCAAGTTTCCCGGCCCTCCCGCCCTCTCAGCATTTCGCTTGCAAAAGCTGTTGACCGATCTTCAGAGCGTCGAGCCGTCCATCATCGAAGTCTCGGCCGCTTACGTGCATTTTGCCGAGATCAAGCGCGCGTTGAATGGGTTGGAGAAACGTACCCTGGAAAGCGTATTGGCTTACGGGCCGGCGCACGATTCACGCAGCGCCGCGGGCGACTATTTTTTGGTGGTGCCGCGACTCGGCACGATCTCCCCTTGGTCCAGCAAGGCGACCGATATCGTGCGGCGTAGCAATCTGGCCGCCGTTCTGCGTGTGGAAAGGGGAATCGAATACCGCATCCGCAGCGCCAACGAAATTAAGCTCTCCAATCGAGATGCCATAAAGGCTTTGATCCATGACCGGATGACCCAAACGGTGCTCACGCGGGGACAGGAGGAACTGCTGTTCCAACACCATGCTCCGGCGCCGATGGAATATATTCCTTTGCTCGAAGAGGGGAAATGGGCGCTGATCAAGGCAAACCGCAGGCTTGGGTTGGCTTTGTCCGAGGATGAATTGGATTATTTGGTCGAAAGCTTCACGGCGCTTCGACGGAATCCGTCCGACGTCGAACTGATGATGTTTGCCCAGGCCAACTCCGAACATTGCCGGCACAAAATTTTCAACGCCAACTGGCGCATCGACGGCGAGACTCGAAGCGAAACCCTGTTCGGCATGATCAGAAACACGACCGAGCAGTCTCCGGAAGGAGTTCTATCCGCATACCGGGATAATGCCGCCGTCGTTCGGGGCAGCACCGCGAACGTGTTTCTGCGCGACACGGAAACGCTGGAATATGGTTATCGAGAGGAACCGGTACATATTCTGATGAAGGTGGAGACCCATAATCATCCGACCGCCGTTTCTCCTCATCCCGGTGCCGCGACCGGTTCCGGAGGTGAAATTCGCGATGAGGCGGCTACCGGACGGGGGTCGCAAACCAAAGCCGGACTCACCGGCTTTTCCGTATCCCACCTTCGCATCCCGGGATTCGAGCAGCCGTGGGAACGGGATCACGGCAAGCCGGACCGGATCGCCTCCGCCCTCGAAATCATGCTGCAAGGACCGATCGGCGGGGCGGCGTTCAACAATGAATTCGGCCGCCCTAACTTGTGCGGCTATTTCCGCGCATTCGAACAGCCGGCTCCGGACGGTTCAGGGCTGCATGGCTATCACAAGCCGATCATGATCGCCGGCGGAATGGGAAATATCCGGCCGCAGCATCTTGCCAAGGAAACGATCCCGCCCGGCGCGCCCATCGTGGTGCTCGGCGGCCCCGCCATGCTCATCGGTCTTGGCGGTGGCGCCGCATCTTCCGTGGCATCGGGGGAGAGCGCCGAGGATTTGGACTTCGCGTCCGTCCAGCGGGAAAACCCCGAGATGCAGCGGCGCTGCCAGGAAGTGATCAACCGCTGCACCGCGTTGGGCGAGGACAACCCAATCTTGTCCATCCACGATGTCGGCGCCGGCGGGTTGTCGAATGCAGTGCCCGAGATCATTCACGACTCGGGTCGGGGCGGGCGTTTCGAACTGCGGAACATACTCATCGACGAGCCGGGCATGTCACCGATGCAGATTTGGTGCAACGAATCGCAGGAACGATACGTGCTCGCGCTCAAACCGGAGGCAGTGGACCGATTTCGGGCCTTCTGCGAGCGCGAGCGCTGTCCCTATGCCGTGATCGGCTACGCGACGGAAGAAGAGCGCCTGGTCCTCAGCGACAGTCAATTCGGTACCCACCCGATCGATATTCCCATGGCGCTGCTATTCGGCAAGCCGCCGAAGATGCGGCGCGATGTCACGAGAAATCGTGGCGCGCAATCTCCCATTTGCCGTGATGGCATAGCAATCCGCGAGGCGGCTCGGCGAGTATTGAATTTTCCTGCCGTAGCGGATAAGCGTTTTTTGATCACGATCGGGGATCGTTCGGTCGGTGGTTTGGTGGCGCGCGATCAAATGGTCGGACCATGGCAGGTACCGGTCGCGGACGTAGCGGTGACGGTCTCGGGTTTTCGGGCGTATACCGGCGAAGCGATGGCCATGGGGGAGCGTACGCCCTTGGCGGTCATCGATGCCCCGGCATCCGGCCGCATGGCTGTCGGAGAGGCTTTGACCAATATCGCAGCCGCCAGTATCGGCTCCTTAAGCCAGGTGAAGCTTTCCGCCAACTGGATGGCGGCAGCCGGCGCGTCCGGTGAAGACGCCAAGCTGTTCGATACGGTAAAAGCTGTTGGTCTGGACCTGTGTCCCGCCTTGGGCATCGCCATTCCGGTTGGGAAAGATTCGCTGTCCATGAAAACGGTATGGCGGCAGAACGAACGCGATGTCGTCATGACGTCGCCGCTGTCGCTGATCATTTCAGCATTCGCGCCGGTCATTGACGTTCGCCGCACCTTGACGCCGGAGCTACGGCTCGACTGCGGTCCGACGCGCCTGATTCTGATCGATCTCGGCCAGGGCAGGAATCGATTGGGCGGTTCCGCCCTGGCTCAAGTCTACGGACAAATGGGGGGCGAATCCCCGGATCTCGACGATCCGGCGTTGTTCAAATCCTTTTTCGCCGCAATCCAATCCTTGAACGAGGACGGCCGGTTGCTGGCTTATCATGACCGGTCCGACGGCGGGTTGTTCGCGACGCTCTCCGAAATGGCTTTCGCGGCACGTTGCGGCCTCGAAATCGACATTTCCGATCTTGGCGAAGACGCGGTTGCTGCGCTGTTTTGCGAAGAATTGGGGGCCGTGGTGCAGGTTCGCGAGACAGACTTGAGCGCGGTCACGGAGCTGCTCGATCGGTCGGGGCTCCACGGGATCAGCCATGTTATCGGCATGCCCAATACCGACAAGCAAATCGCGTTCTGGCGGGGTGATGAGATCTTGCTGTCGCAGTCCCGCGCCGAACTGCAGCGGACTTGGGCGGAAACCAGCTATCGCATGCAGGCCTTGCGCGATAATCCGGACTGCGCACGGCAGGAATTCGAAGCCATCGTGGACGAGAACGACCCCGGCCTTAGCGCCGAGCTGAGCTTCGATCCCGACGGCGATGTCGCTGCGCCTTTTATTGCTAAAGGTCGTCCGCGCGTGGCGATACTCCGGGAACAGGGCGTGAATGGCCATGTGGAGATGGCGGCGGCGTTCGACCGCGCCGGCTTCACGGCGGTAGATGTGCATATGAGCGATATCCTGTCGGGACACGCGAGCCTTCACGATTTCGTCGGTTTGGCCGCTTGCGGTGGATTTTCTTATGGCGACGTCTTGGGCGCCGGGGGCGGTTGGGCGAAATCGATATTGCTCAATAGCCGTGGCCGCGACGAATTCCAGGCGTTCTTCGAACGGCAGGATACATTCGGTCTGGGCGTTTGCAACGGCTGCCAGATGATGTCACATCTCGCTGGGTTGATTCCCGGCGCCGTGCACTGGCCACGCTTCGTCCGCAACGAGTCGGAGCAATTCGAAGCGCGCGTCGCATTGGTGGAAGTCCAGCGGTCGCCGTCCATCTTGTTTGCCGGCATGGAAGGATCGCGCATCCCGGTTGTCGTCTCGCACGGCGAAGGGCGGGCCGAATTTCACGACGATGCGCGCAAGGCGCTCAGCCTCGGCGTAGTCTCGCTCTGTTACACGGATACTTACGGAAAAATTACCGAGGCATTTCCACATAATCCGAACGGCTCGCCGCTGGGGATTACCGGTTTGACTACCCTTGACGGTCGCTTCACCATCATGATGCCGCATCCGGAACGGTGCTTCCGTACCGTGCAGAATTCCTGGCATCCGAGGACATGGGGCGAGTACGGTCCGTGGATGCGTCTGTTTCGAAATGCAAGGGTCTGGGTCGGCTGATTCGCGAGTACTTGAAAAACCAGGTCTCACCTCCATATTGGGTTTAGAGCAGAAACTCTTCCAACAAAGGAGATCATCACGATGACTCGATATGAGCCCTGGAGTCTTTTGAATCAGCTCCAAAGAGAGTTGGAGCGTTCATTCGAAGGCGCCCGCCCCGGTACCGACACCGCGGCCACCGCGGAATGGACTCCCGCCGTGGACATCAAAGAGGAGCCGGACCGCTATATCCTCTGGGCCGATCTTCCCGGCGTAAGCTCGGACAGCATCGATATCATGATGGAGAACGGCATACTGACGCTGAAAGGCGAGCGGCAAACCGAGGCTACAGTCCGCCGCGAAGGGCTGAAACGCGTCGAGCGGGTTTATGGGTCTTTTCATCGCCGCTTCTCGCTGCCGGATACGGCCGATGCAGAAGGCATCACGGCGCGCTGCAAAAACGGTGTACTGGAAATTTCCATACCGAAGAAAGCCGCCACACAGCCGAAGAAGATCAACGTGGTCGGCGAGAGTTAAAGAGTTAAGAAGAGGAGGGCAGCGCGGTTTCCGTTTTAGAGAAAAATCGTCGCCAAGCCATCCTCGCTTTCCGCAATTCGCGCTGGAGATGAGAGCCGAGCCTCACCGTATCCGTTCGGTTCTCGAAATGATGAACCTGACGGGGACGAGTTCCCGTCAGGTGTTCCCGAGTCCTTCGTCGAGCGTCACGCAGCCTGTGTCGCTAATCATCAAATGACTCCCGATCCTATTGGGGATTTTTCGAGGCTCTTTGCCGGCTCCTCTGCGGTTTCGCTTGTGCCTTCTGCGAATCGCTCCCTCTTTGTGTAGTCCGTCTTGCCGGACTTCTCGGTTTTTCTTTTGTGGTTGCCGATGCTGCTGCAATGTTTTCGGCAACGGCCGCTCCGGTAGTTGGGACGTGCTTTTCGGTTAAATCCAAACTGCTCTCAGGCCGATCCGCGACGCGAGACAAGCGTTCGCCAAGTGCAAAAATAAAATAAACCAGTATCGAGAGTAGCAAGAGCGACAGCAGAACGGGAGGCTCGACTAGGAGAAGAAAGGCAAACGTAACGATAAAGAGACTGGTTTGGATAGGATGATCCAATATGATGGCGAGCGATTTCTGCCAGTCAATGATGCGGGTTCCAGACTCAGGTTCCTTTACGGTATTCATGTCCGCACTCCGTTGACTGAGTTAGCGGCACTGGCACCAGCGAACATGATTTCGGCGTAGCGGTGGTACGGCTCCATCATCGAGCCGTTACAAGCGGTCTTGTTGTCGCCGCACGATAGTGCGACGACCAAGCAATCGGTGATTTTTCCCATCGTCTTCTCCTCTTCAGTGAAAGAAGAACTTATTGAAGTAAGGTTAGGGTTGTTGCTCTAACTGGTGGAGCCCCAACTTTCGGTCAAGGCTGTTTTTCAGCGCTGGAGCCGGATACGAACGATTTTGCGCTGAAGAACATTGCCAGATAAACCAAGCCTGCGAGCAGCAAGAATCGGAGCAGCAGGGGCTCTCGTCCGAAGCTCAACAAAGCAAAATCCGTCACGAACAGGCTGGTCAGCAGCGGATAATTCAAAAAAACCTCTCCGTTCAGACGCTCGAAAATCGTCTTCAGGCTGACGCCTGACTTCGACCTAGGGGACGACAAATCGGACATATGTTTCTCCCGAAAATTAGCGATCCAAATACGGTTTGCATCGGGACCAACGGTGTATTCCAAAGTACTCGAATGTTATCGAGCCTACTTCTTGACGAATTCAGGGTTCTGATAAATGACCGTTGGAGTGAAGCTGGAACCCGGATACTTGGGATCTGCGTGGGTATCGGAGTGGCTATCGGCGGAAGAGTTTGAGTCTGTTTGGGCGATCAATTGGTGATCCTGATAAATCACCGAGGGTTTGAAGTGGTGCGCAGGATAACGAGAGTCCTCGTCGGAGAGGGCGCAGGGCGCCACGGTTATGAGTAGACTCGTACTCAAAACTAAGGTGCTGATTTTTCGCATGTGCAGTTCCTCCTCGAAATTTTTCTTATGTGTCAAAACTGAATGTTACCCTCAGCCGAGGGTAGTACTTCGGGTTTTGCATGGCCGCGCATTATAGCAACCAGGTGAATAGTGTGTTGCGCGCAATTGAAGATTATCTTGTAAGCACCGAATGATAACAACGTTGTTTTTAGATCGAATTACGATGCGAAAGTGTTGGTGAGCCGTTTCGATGCCTATTCGCGTCGTAGAGCGCGTTCAACCTTCGCGTCGGCGGCCACGACTGAACCGGACTCATGGTGGACATGTCTTCAAGCGGTCGCGCTCAATCCCAGATCGCTGCCCCGTTGCTCTCTATAACCTGCCGGAAAAACGATGCGCTGGCTTTGGGAGTCCTCTTCTGAGTGCGGTAATCGACATGTACTAAGCCGAACCGCTTGGAAAAACCGCAGGCCCATTCGAAATTGTCGAGCAGAGACCAGGCGAAATAGCCTTTCAAATTAGCGCCCTCCCGAATGGCTTCATGCGCCGCGCGGAGATGGGTCCGAAAATAGTCGATTCGGCGCAGGTCTTCTAGATATCCTTTCGCCGGTGCCGGATCGGCGAAAGCGGCCCCGTTTTCGGTGATATACAGCGGGATATCGCCGTAGCGCCTTGTTACCCAGAGCAGGCAGGATTTCAACCCGGCCGGAAATACCTCCCAATTCATTTCCGTATGTTCGGCGTTCGTTTGCGGTACTGGCGCGGCATAGAAAGGCGGCGAGGACGGGTCGCTGCGGACTACCGACCGGGTGTAGTAATTGATGCCGAGAAAATCGATGGGTTCCCGTATCAGCTTTAGATCGCTTTCAGGAAAACGGGGCCAATCGCGTCCGAATATATCGGAAAGTTCGTCGGGATACGCGCCGAGGAAAACGGGGTCGAGAAATTGCCGGTTCATATAGGCATGGGTTCTCGCCATGGCGGCCGCATCCTCGGGATCGTTCGAGGCGGCATACTTGGGTTCCAGGTTTACCACCAAACCGATCTGGCCTTTACCGTCTGCGCGAAAGGCTTGTACGGCTTGAGCATGACCGCGCAGCAGATTGTGAGCCGCCAGCGGCGTTTTTTCGAGCGACTTGAGACCCGGCGGATGGACGCCGTGCATGTAGCCGGCATCTACGATCACCCAGGGTTCGTTGAGCGTGGTCCAATGCCGAACCCTGTCTTCCAAGGCTTGGAACATCAGATGAGCGTAGTCGGCGAACCAATGGGCCGCGTCCCGGTTGGCCCATCCGCCGAGATCATCCAGCGCCGTCGGGAGGTCCCAGTGATGCAGCGTCACGAACGGCTCGATGCCGTTTGCGATCAGCGCTTCCGCGAGATTACGGTAGAAGTCCAAACCTTTCTCATTCGGTTTTCCGCGTCCGTTCGGCAGTACGCGGCTCCAGGCGATACTGAAGCGGTAAGCCTTGAGGCCCAGTTCCTTCATGAGCTTCACGTCGTCCGCCCAGCGCCGATAGTGGTCGCAAGCGAGGTCGCCGGTGTCCCCGTTGAGAATTGCCCCCGGTACACGGCAAAAACGATGCCAGTTGCTGGGGCCTGCGCCGTCAGCCAAAGGCGAGCCTTCGATCTGATAGGCGGAGGTGGCTGCACCCCAGATAAAATCGGCGGGAAACTGAAGGTTATCCATCATGTCTTCTCAATGAATTAGCGTTTCGGCGGCGGCTTTCTCGTTTTGGTTGCGCTCCATCCTTGAAAATAGCTGTTATTTCCCCCCGATTCGCTGCTAGGCCGCCTTATCAAAGGGTCATAGTCTAAGGATTTTACAGAAGATGAGCTTTAAGAAAGCTATGAAACAATCGCGCTCCGCGCTTTTCGCATATTTCGACCATTGTTCAGGAGCGCGTGTTTACAAAGTTTTCGGGAATATCGAAGATACCCCGGTAACATGAGCACCTTTATTCTGAACTTACAGAGTTCCGATCAGTTCGAGCGTATCGAAGACGTGGAAAGCTTCGTCGCAGAGGACGCTACCGGCAGCTTCGGGTTGCGTGCGCATCACGAGCGCTTCATGACCGCCCTTGTGTTCGGTCTCGCCCGCTACCGGTGCGAGGGCGGGCCCTGGCAGTATTTGGCGCTGCCGGGCGCCTTGGCCTACTTCGTCGATAATCAGCTTTTCATCAATACCAGGCGCTACATCCGCGATTCCGATTACAATCGCATCACCGAAGCGCTAACGGAACAACTGTTGAAAGAAGAAGAAACACTTGCGGGCCTTAAACAAAGCCTGCGCCGGTTGGAAGAGGAAATGCTGAAGCGTTTGCTGGAAATCGAGCGGGGGCGATGATATGGATGAGCAGGAAAAATTGCGCCGTTCGATCGAACGGCAGGCGAAGCGTATGGAGCAGGCCGAGCGGGACCGTTCGACGCTATTATCCCAGACGGCCTTTCTCGGCGTGTTGGCACTGCTGCTGGTCATACCCGTAATTTTGGGCGCTTATCTGGGGCGGTGGCTGGATAGCCTATCCAAGGGTTATTCCATTCATTGGACGGTCAGTCTCATCATTATCGGGGTGATTGTCGGCATTTTTAACGTGTATCTGTTCGTACGCGAGCATTGACTGTGGAGCAAGCTGAGCTCATTGCATTATTGTCGTTCGATGTCGGTCCAGTCCATATCGGCCCGACTGTAATCACCACATGGTTGTTGATGCTTTTTTTGGGCGTTTTTTCCTGGCTTGCCACCCGCAGACTGAGCGTCGATAAGCCGTCCGGGCTGCAAGCGATGCTGGAAGGCGTGATCGGCTTGATGGAGCAGGCTATTCAGGCGGTGACGCCCGCCCACGGAGTGGAACTGCTGCCGTTCATCGGCACGCTCTGGATCTATCTTGTAGTAGCCAACCTTGCCGGTTTAATTCCGGGGCTCGGTTCTCCCACGGCCAACTTGTCCCAGACGGCAGCTCTGGCGTTTTTGGTGTTTTTTTCCGTGCATTGGTACGGGGTGAAAACCAGCGGCTGGAGATATTTGCGTCATTATCTCGCGCCCACGCCGCTAATGTTGCCGTTTCACCTTTTGAGCGAGATTTCCCGAACAATCGCGCTGGCCGTGCGTTTATTCGGCAATATCATGAGTATTGAACTTGCGGTGCTTTTGGTACTGTTGGTGGCCGGTTTCTTGGCGCCCGTACCCTTGCTCTTGTTGCACATCGTGGAAGCACTCGTGCAGGCGTATATTTTCGGAATGCTGGCACTGATTTACATTGCCGGCGCGCTTCAAACACAGCAGCTACAAGAGAAGGAGTAATGCATGAGCGATATGACTTGGTTTGTCGTCTTGTCCACAGTCGGCGCGGCGCTGGCCATCGGTTTGGGCGTAGTGGCTCCGGGTATCGCGATGGGCAAGGCGATTTCCCAAGCGCTCGAGGCACTGGCACGACAGCCGGAGGCGGAGAAAGCGATTACCCGCACGCTATTTATCGGGCTTGCCATGATCGAATCTTTGGCTATCTACGTGCTGGTCGTGGTATTGATCATTTTGTTCCGCAACCCGCTGCTGGAATATTTACTGAGATAAGGCCGTCTAATGAGCTTCGATTGGACGACCTTCGTACTGGAATTCGTCAATTTCATCGTTCTGGTATGGATACTTCGACGTTTTCTCTATCGCCCCGTCAGAGATGTCATCCAAGCCCGTCAACGGAAGATAGAGGAGCAGCTGAGACTTGCGGATCAGGCGCGTCTGGAGGCGCTGGCGGCCAAGGAGGCCTGCGAGCGGAACATCGCGAATTGGGAAAAGGAAAAGGACTTGGCGAGAAGCGAATTGGAGAAAGAGATCGCTGCGGAACGCCAGCGTCTTTTGGAGAAGCTCGCAGAGGAGCAATCGGATCGGCGCGCGAAAGAGCAAGCTCAAGAAGAACGGGAGCGACAAGAGTGGATGCGGACGACGGAGCAGCAGGCGCTCGAGTTGGGTAGTCGATTTGCAGTGAAGCTTCTGGAACGCTTGGCTTCGGCGGAATTGGAAACAAGGCTCATATCCATGGCTTTGAGCGATCTTAGGAAACTGCCGAAAGCGGAGCTCGAAAAATTAAGGGCGGCGATGGCGAACGATGCTCTCGAGGTATCGAGCGCATATCCGCTGGACCCGGATCGACAAATGGCTTTAGCGGAAGCGATCGGACAAACCGCCGGAACCGGGGTCAAACCGATCTTCAAAGAGGATCCCTCATTGTTGGCGGGGGTTCGTATACATGCCGGTTCCTGGATCTTATCCGCCAATCTCCGTGACGAGCTGAAATTCTTCCAAGATGTCTCTACCCGCCACGCTGCGTAACGGCTTGTTACTCGCACGTTTGACCGAGGAAGTCGACCGCTACCGATTCGGTCTGCGCCTCGAAGAATACGGGCGGGTGCTCTCGGTCGGCGACGGCATCGCCTGGATCAGCGGTTTGCCGTCCGCTGCGATGGATGAGCTTTTGTTGTTCGAGGACGGCAGCCGCGGTTTGGTTTTTCATCTCGGCAATCAGCGGCTGGGCGCGATTCTGCTGGAACAAACGGTCCGCCTGGCCTCAGGGTCGCCGGTCTATCTCACGGGGCAGCGCCTATCTCTGAGAGTCGGCGACGGCCTGGTCGGCAGGGTAATCGATCCTTTGGGGAAACCTCTGGATGGTCAGCCGGCCCCGGAGCTTAATCTATGCCGGGAGCTCGATGTTTCTTCACCGCCGATCATCGCGAGAGATTTCGTCGATCGGCCGCTTTATACGGGCACCAAGATTATCGATGCCATGATTCCCCTGGGACGCGGACAGCGGCAATTGATCATCGGCGATAACGGAGTCGGAAAAACGTCACTCGCGCTGGACGTCGTGCTCAACCAGCGCGATCAGGACGTATTGTGCGTTTACGTGCTTATTGGCCAGAAGCGGTCCGATGCCATCAGCGCCATCGATTTGTTGCGGCGCTACGGTGCGCTGGCCTACACCACGGTGGTTGTGGCGGAGGCCAGCGATTCCCCGGGGTTGAAATACCTGGCACCGTTTGCCGGCTGTGCCGTGGCCGAACATTGGATGTGGCACGGCCGGGACACTTTGGTTGTTTATGACGATCTTTCCACCCATGCGCGTGCCTACCGCGAGCTGTCCTTGCTGCTGCGCCGACCGCCCGGCCGGGAAGCGTATCCGGGCGATATTTTCTTTCTGCACTCGCGCTTGTTGGAGCGCTCGACCTGTCTTGCACCGACCCATGGCGGGGGCAGCATGACCGCCTTGCCTATCGTCGAAACCGAGCAGGGGGAAATTGCCGCTTACATCCCGACCAATCTGATCTCGATCACGGATGGCCAGATTTATCTGGATCGTCGCTTATTCGGCAGCGGATTTCTTCCGGCCATCGATATCACCCGGTCGGTTTCCCGCATCGGAGGACGTGCGCAGCATCCGCGCATCAAGGAAGAGGCTGCGCGCATGAAACTCGACTATCTACAGTTTCTGGAACTCGAGACGTTCACGCGGTTCGGGTCCAAGCTCGAGGCATCCATGGAAGAGAAAATTCGGCGCGGGCAGGTGCTGCGCGAGGTTTTGAAGCAAGAGCGGTTGGTACCGTTATCGCCGGAGTTCCAGCTGGCTTGGATGATGGCGTATAACACGGGGCGACTCGACAATCCGGATTCAGTTTCGGTTCGACAAAAACTGGAGGACTTGGCAAATGGGTTGCAGCGCTTTCCCATCGATTTGTCGGCCAGCCGGGAAGAGTGGCATCAATGGCTGGATCGTCGCCTGAGCGGATCGGGTAATTGAACGGATGAGTCGGCGAGCGGAAATCGAACACCGTTTACGGCGGCTGGACGAGATCTCGGACATTATGACCGCCATGAAAACGCTGGCGTTGATCGAGACTCGCAAGTTCAATCGGTTCATGGGGCATCAGCGGCGTTTGATCCAGAGTATCGAGGCCGCTAGCTCGGATTTCCTGGCTTTTCATCCGGCCTTTCGGAGCGGCGTCAGGCAAAGGGAAGGCGAGTCGCATGTGCTTATTCTGATCGGATCGGAACGCGGGTTTTGTGGCGATTTCAATGAGGCGATTATGGCTGCCTTGGCCGCATTGCCGCCGATTCGGCCGAGGTTGGTGGTGGTTGGGCGGCGGCTTGCGAGCAAGCTGCAAGCTCACCGCGACCTTGAAGCGTGGCTGGATGGACCCAATGTTGCCGAGGAAGTGCGCGCGGTCCTGAACGAGTTGATGACGACGTTACATCGGCTGTGGGCGGAGTCGGCGCAGTGGAAGCGATTGAGCGTTCTTTCCCACGACTCCGAAGGCGGCGTCGCTTCCCATGTTCTTTTGCCGATAATGCCGGCCGAAGAACCGGTATTCGCTTATCCGCCACGGCTAAATCTCGATCCGGCCCTGTTTTTTGCCGAATTGACCGAGCATTACCTGTTCGCCAAGCTCCCGGGCTTGTTCTACGCCTCGCTGATGGCGGAGAACCGTCAGCGCTTGGAGCATATGGAAAACGCCTTGCGCCGGATGGACACCAAAATCCAGGATCTTCGCCGCAAGAGCAACGCGCTGCGCCAGGAAGAGATCGTCGAGGAAATCGAAATTATTTTACTGAGCGCCGAATCGCTGCTAAGCAATCAGATCTGAAAAAAGCTTCGGTTTTCCATAACCGTTTTTGTCACGATGCACAATAACAAAACGATTTTGATTACTGGCTGTTCCTCCGGTATTGGGCTGTGCGCCGCCCGAGGACTGCGGCAACGCGGTTACCGAGTGTTTGCCACCGCCCGGAAGGAAAGCGACGTGAAACAATTGTGCGCCGAAGGCTTCGAAGCGTTCCGGCTCGATCTTGCGGATTCCCGTTCCATCGGGTTAGCCTTGGAGCAGGTGCTACGGAGTACGGGCGGCTATCTGTATGCGTTGTTCAACAACGGCGCCTACGGCCAGCCGGGTGCGGTTGAGGACTTGAGCCGCGAGGCGCTGCGAGAGCAATTCGAAACCAATCTGTTCGGGACGCACGAACTGACCGCGCTGGTGTTGCCGGTGATGCGGAAGCAGGGATACGGGCGCATCATCCAGAACAGCTCCGTGCTCGGTTTCGCCGCCATGGCGTACCGGGGCGCCTACAACTCGAGCAAGTATGCTTTGGAGGGACTATCGGATACGCTGCGCTTGGAGCTGGCAGGCACCGGGATTTTCGTTTCCCTGGTCGAACCCGGACCGATTGTGAGCCGATTTCGGGACAACGCTCTGGCCATGTACAAGAAAAACATCGACAGCACGAGGAGCGTTCATCGTGAGAAATACTTGGCCATGGAGTCGCGGTTGGTCAAGGAAGGGCCTGCCGTGCCGTTTACCCTCGGACCCGAAGCCGTACTCAAAGCCGTCATCCACGCGCTTGAAGCAAAAAGACCGAAAGCCCGTTATTACGTCACGTTTCCCACTTATTTGTTCGGATTTCTGAAAAGAATTTTGCCGGATCGATCGCTCGACTGGGTGTTGCGGCGAGCAGGTTGAATCCGCCGTCGGCGCAGGCCGGGCGTGAGTCCAACTACCGTTTTCGTTTCCTTGTCGGAGTAGCTTGCTCATGATGAAAACCTATATTTTGTCGGCGGGTGTCGTAATCGTGCGCATCTATCCCGCAGAGCCGCGTTATCTGTTGCTCCGCGCGTTCCAATATTGGGATTTCCCGAAAGGCGTGGTGGAAGAGGGCGAAGACCCTTTGGCCGCGGCGCAGCGCGAAGTATTCGAGGAAACGGCCTTGACAGAACTGAACTTCCGCTGGGGCAAGGGTTATCTGGAAACACCGCCTTACGGTGCCGGCAAGATCGCTCGATACTATCTGGCCGAATCTCCCGGCGGAGAGGTGCATTTACCCGTCAATCCGCTGCTGGGCAAGCCGGAGCACGACGAATTTCGATGGGTGACATTCGAAGAAGCGGATAAGCTGCTCGGGCCACGTCTCAGGCCGATTTTGAACTGGGCCGATTGGCTCGTCACGCGCGAAAGGCAGGACGGCTAATCATTTTTGGGCTAAACATTACGGTCGGAACCAGGCGAGTTTCTCCCGTAACCTGACGACGCTTCCGATGATGAGCAGCGTCGGGGCCTTGACGCCGGAGCGACTCACGATTTCCGGCAAGGTTTTCAAGGTTCCGGTAAAAACCGACTGATGCTGAGTGGTCCCTTGTTGGATGAGAGCGGCAGGAAGATCGGCCGGACACCCATGTTGAATCAAACGCGAGCAAATCTCCGGCAATCCTTGAAGACCCATGTAAAAGACCAGCGTCTGTCCTGGTCGGGACAACTGGTTCCACTCGATGTCGATGAGTCGGCCGTCTTTCATATGGCCGGTCAGGAAAGTACAGGATTGGGCGTGATCGCGATGGGTCAGCGGTATACCCGCATAGGCGGCGCAGCCGGAAGCGGCCGTAATTCCCGGGGTTACTTGGAATGGTACCCCTTCGTTCATCAGGGTTTCGATTTCCTCTCCACCGCGTCCGAAAATGAACGGATCTCCGCCTTTGAGACGGACGACCCGTTTGCCCGCTTTTGCGAGATCGGTTAGAAGCCTATTGATTTCGGCCTGAGGGAGCGTGTGCCGGTTGCGCTGTTTGCCCGCGTAAATCTTTTCGGCGTCGCGCCGGACAAGCTGAAGAATTTCGGGGGAAACGAGGCGATCGTAAACCACTACGTCGGCTTCCTGCATCAGGCGCAGCGCCCGGATGGTTAATAAATCCGGGTCGCCCGGTCCGGCACCGACCAAGTAGACCATACCGGAATGCGCGCTTTCGTTGCCTGAAGTCTCGGCTGTAATGGCTTGTTCCAGGTGTTCGGTCGCTTGTTCGTCCCTTCCGGCGAAAACCAGTTCGGCGATCGGGCCGGAGAGAACGTTCTCCCAAAACCTGCGGCGTATTTGCGGATCCTTGATCGCTTGCTTGACACGGGTCCGGAAATCAGCTGCGATCCTGGCCAAGCGGCCGTAGGCCGGCGGTATCAGCGATTCGATTCGCATTCGGAGAATCCGAGCCAGGACGGGCGAGGTGCCACCCGAGGACACCGCGGCAATGATCGGGGAGCGGTCGATAATAGCCGGGAAGATAAACGTGCAGAGAGAAGGTTGGTCGACGACGTTTACGAGGATATTGTGTGCGCTAGCCGCCTCGGCGACCTGTGCGTTGAGAATGGCATCGTCGGTCGCCGCCACGATTAGCTTAAAGCCGCGTACGTCCTGAGATTGGAATACTTTCTGAATTAGAGTTACGCATTCGGAGTCCCGCAGTTTTAGCACCAAATCGTGAAATGTTGGAGCCAACACGCTGACTTGCCCGCCGGCTTGAAGCAGAGTTTCGGCCTTGCGGGCGGCGACCGGCCCGCCTCCCACAATCAGACAAGGTTCATTCTTAAGGTTGAGAAATATGGGCAAATAATCCATGTCGTGTGGTTTTGCTAAAATGGCCCGGTTCTCACGGGCTTTCGAACGGGTATCGGTGAATGGTGCAAGTCGATTTTGAAATAGACACCTCAGGATTGATGTGTCCTCTGCCGCTCTTACGATTAAAAAAAGCTTTGCAGTCGATGGAAACCGGTCAGGTAATCCGAGTCCTGGCCACCGATCCGGCCTCTGTTCTGGACTTTGGAGTTTTTCTGGAGCAGGCTGGACATCAAATGTTGGACCAGAGGGAGGAAACCGGCGTTTTCTTTTACTTGATCCGCAAGGCTTGATGCGTTCTTTTCAGTCGCCTGGCATGGTCTTCCGGACAGGAACCGTTGCGGAGACTTATAACCGGCCAGCTGTTCCGGGCGGCAAATGTCTCAAGCTTCTCATCAGGATCCACGGCAACGGGGAAGCCTACGAGCGAAAGCAGCGGCAGATCGTTGTGTGAGTCGCTGTAAAACCAGCTATTCGCCAGGTCGTGATCGTTCTCCCCTAACCATTCTTTCAAACGTTGCACCTTGCCTTCACGAAAACACGGAGTGCCCACGAATCGGCCGGTGTAATGGCCGTTCTCGAGTTCCGGTGTCGTAGCGATGAGATGTTCGACGCCGTAAAGCCGGGCAATCGGCTCGGTCACGAAGCGATTGGTAGCGGTGATAATGATCGGGACATCGCCCGCGCGGCGGTGTTTTTCAATGAGTGCCGTGGCAGCCGGCAATAATATCGGTCTGATTTTCTCTTCAATAAAGGCGGCACGCCATCCGTGCAGAGCATCAAGCTGATTGTCGGCCAAAGGGCTTAAGGCGAACTCCAGAAACTCGACGATATCGAGCGTACCGTTCTTGTAATCCTCGTAAAACCGGGCATTGGCCTCTTCGTAATGCTTTCGGTCCACGATTCCCTTCTCGACCAGAAATTGCCCCCACAGATAGTCGCTATCGCCACCTAAAAGGGTGTTATCAAGGTCAAATATTGCCAGACTCACGCGTTTCCTTTAAATTCGATTCGAATGCTTGCGCAGAAAGTAAAAAGCTAAAAAGGATCAACTGAGTGCTGCAAAGCCGTAAGCAAGTCTCAACGGCGACGCTCGGATATCGGTCAGATCCAGCAGGCTGGGATTATATCACCGAGGACAGTAGTAGGATTTAACTCTAACCATGATCGACGCGGATGGTTATCGCCTAAACGTGGGTATCGTTTTGTGTAATAACGATGGCCGTGTGTTCTGGGCAAGGCGGGTCGGCATGCGTTCCTGGCAGTTTCCCCAAGGCGGTATAAAATTAAATGAAGCGCCGGAAGCTGCAATGTACAGAGAATTGTATGAGGAAGTCGGGCTGAAGAAGCACGATGTGCAACTCATCGGACGAACCGGAGATTGGTTGCGTTACGATCTTCCTGAACGTTATATCCGAAAACATTCATTTCCGCTTTGCATAGGGCAGAAGCAGCTCTGGTATATCCTGCGGTTGTCCAGCGAGGAGTCCAAGATTCGCTTGGATTGTAGCGAAAGACCGGAATTTGACGCGTGGTGTTGGGTTGATTATTGGTACCCGGTGAGTGATGTAGTGTATTTCAAACGACAAGTCTATCGTCAAGCATTAACGGAACTGGGAAATTATCTGACGCCTGGAACAGTTTCAACCAGTCCTGCTGATTCGTTGGCCGCTGGCCGAAAAACCTAGCGCCGCGAAAACCGATTTTGAACTTCCCGCTTTTGGAGTCTACGCGCTATTTTCCGTTTGTCGCGCGTTTCATTACGCTAGCCATTTTTCTATTCACTTCCAAAACGGCGGCTTCACAAGCCGTAGTTGTACACCCGAATGCTCCCGTTTCCGAAATCAGCCAACAGGAGGCTAGGGCATTATTCACAATGTCACAGCGTTCATGGCGGGACGGAACTCCTGTAGTCGTGTTCGTACTGCCGGACAGCAGCCCAATCCACAAAGAGTTTTGCAAGAAACATCTAGGAATGTTTGCACACCAGCTCAGACAAACCTGGGATCGCAAAGTGTTTTCCGGTACCGGACAAGCCCCCGAAACTGTATCAACTGTCGAGGAAATGCGCACGTTGATTTCGAAGACACCCGGAGCAATTGGCTACCTACCCGATGCGGAAATCGACCGCAGTGTACGCTCGATTACCATTCGTGAAGTCACCCAATGACAAGTTTATTCCGTCCCAAGAAGGTCCGGTTTACGGTCGTTTCGCTAATTTTTTGTAGCTGCCATAACGCGTTTGCCGATTGGAAAGATACTTTCCAATACCACGGCTTTATTAGCCAAAACTTTGTTTTGACCTCCGAAAATAATTTTTACGGAGACAGTAAAGACGGAAGTTTGGACTTTACCGAGGCTGGGTTTAACGTCTCATTGCGTCCATTGAGCCGCTTGGGTTTGGCGGCCCAAGTGTTATACCGCCGCGCCGGAGAGTTGGAAGATGAAGAGGTGCGGTTGGATTACGGCGTACTTGATTTTACGGCTTTCGAAACTGCAGAGATCCGCGCTGGACTGCGTTTGGGGCGGGTAAAAAACCCGCTTGGATTATATAACGAGACTCGTGACGTAGCTTTTACTCGTCCTTCCATCTTTTTGCCGCAGAGTATTTATTTCGACCGTACTCGCAACTTTGCACTTTCGTCGGACGGAGGCCAAGCATACGGTGAGTATGAAAGTCCTATCGGCGCATTTTCATTACGGATGAATGTCGGAGTGCCGACGGTCGACAAGTCTCTGGAGGCATCGATGCTTGGCAGGAATAGGCCAGGTGAATTCAACGGAAATCTATCTTATCTCGGTCAGCTTCTCTACGAATACCAGAGCGGTCTCATTCGTCTCGCATTTACCGCTGCCTCGGCACGTGCGGGCTACGACTCGGGCCAAAACGATTTTTTTTCCAATGGGGATGTTCGGTTTCAGCCGTATGTCTTTTCGGCACAGTACAATGGCGAGCGTCTATCGTTAACTGGTGAATATGCATTACGCAATACCCGCCTGAAACATTTTGGCCCATTGCTTCCGAACACGGCTGCGACGGGAGAAAGTTACTATGTTCAAGGCACATATCGCCTCACCGACGAAATCGAGATGATGGTTCGTTATGATGTACTTTATCAAGATATCAACGATCGTTACGGCGAAAAGTACGAACAGCGAACCGGTAGGCCAGGCTCCAGTCGCTTCGCTAAGGATTGGACGGTCGGTCTGCGTTGGGACATTACCCCAAACTGGATGGCGCGGGCGGAGTATCATCGTGTACACGGCACCGGCTGGCTTGCGGACACGGAGAATCCGGATCCACAAAAACTCGACCCGGACTGGGATTTATTCGCGCTGGAACTTTCCTTTCGCTTTTAGCAGTTCAATGCAAACCAGTAATGCCGTCAATATCCTTTTGACGTGAACTCCAGACCTGCCGGCATCTCAGCGAGCCGCTCCACGCCGGTATCTATCGTTCCGTCGGCGTAAAGCTCAATCCATCGGTAGCCTGGAGGAGCCCGGTCGACGGCAAAATCCGGACTTAGGGGTTTGAACTGAAAGCACGTTGAAGGGGAGGCGAGTAGACGCAGCCGTCCGTATACCTCGTCCATCGCTTGATGTACGTGGCCGAATACGACGACTCGAGCGTGAGGGTATTTCTGAGTTATCGTCAAAAACTCGTCCGCATTTTCCAGCACCATGGTATCCATCCACAGGCTGCCGCTGGGGATAGGGTGATGGTGAAGCGCGATAAGGGCATAACGGTCGGAGTGTTCGGTCAGCGAAATTTCGAGTAAGCGAAGCTGTTCATCTGACAAGCGCCCGTTAGGTTTGCCGCTGATGGTGCTGTCCAGACAAATGATCTGCCATTTGTCCAGGAGTATCTGCGGGCTGACATGAACATTCTCGGACGGCAAAAGTTCTGACATGAGCCGAGGATCGTCATGATTACCCGGAAGGCAGTAGCAGTGGACATCCAAGGCGGTAAGCCGTTGTTTAAGCCGTTGATAACTTGAAACACACGGGTCCTGAACCAGGTCGCCCGTCAGGAGAGCCAGATCCGGTCGCCAAGGGGTCTGGTTGGCGCGTTCGACAACAGCCGCAAAACTCAGCTCGGTTTCCACCCCAAGCAATGTTTGGCCTTGTTCGGCAAGAAAGTGAAAGTCGGTGATGTGGAGGATACGCGCGACCACCGTTTTTCGGCTTGACGGCGCATCCGTGCTCCCGATGTGCCCGGCGCTGCTCATCTGAATCTCGGCCGCTTGGGCACGCCGTTGGGTACGGACGCAGGCACTATTTTCACTGATAAGAATGAAGCCACGGCATTGTCGGACAGAAGAAATGCGCCGTACGAAGTATGCTCACCGGTTAATGACAGCGTTGTTGCGCAATTAATAGTGTAAGAGTGAATGGACGGAGTATCGTTCCAATTTATCCCGTCCTTTCAGCTCATCGAGCTCCACGACAAACGCGCAACCGACGATTTCCGCGCCCAAAGACTCGACCAGCTCGCAGCTGGCTTTAGCCGTGCCACCGGTAGCCAACAGATCGTCTACCAAGAGAACCTTGTCTTCGGGACCCAACGCATCGATATGCACCTCGAGCGCAGCGGATCCATATTCGAGGTCGTAACTAATGGTTTGCACGTCATAAGGGAGTTTTCCGGGTTTTCGAAGAGGGATGAACCCTACGCCCAACTCCCAGGCGACCAACGAGCCAAAAATAAAGCCGCGCGCTTCCATGCCGGCGACCGCAGTGATTTCCCGGCCGAGGTATGGGTGCAACAAATGGTGCACCGCCAACCTCAATGTGACCGGATCCTTGACTAGAGGCGTGATGTCCTTGAAGAGAATGCCCGGCTTTGGAAAATCCGGAATATCCCGGATGGCCGCTTTGAGCTTTTCCATATCATAGGCCTCGCGTGGCCACCGTAACACGGGGCGAAGCCGGCTTCAGGGCATCGAGGTTTCCCACGTACTGCTCGATGGTTTCCGTGATGCCATCGGAATCCAGGCCGCAAAGCGTCAGTAATTCTTCGCGACTGCCCTGATCGAGAAATTGGTCCGGCAGACCGACATTGAGTACGGGAACATAACATTGGCGAGATTGCAGTAGTTCATTGACGCCGCTGCCGGCCCCTCCGGCGATGGCGTTGTCTTCGACCGTCACGAATATTTCATGAGTCTTCGCCAATTCCAGAATCAGCGCTTCGTCCAGCGGTTTCACGAAACGCATGTTAACCACGGTAGCGTCAATCCTTTCTCCGGCTTCGATCGAGGGGGCGAGCAAAGTCCCGAACGCGAGTATCGCGATCCTTTTGCCGCGACGCCGGATTTCACCTTTACCTATCGGAAGAGCGGTCATCTCAGCGACAACCGAAACGCCGGGACCTTTGCCTCGGGGATAACGGACAGCAGCGGGACCATTATGCTGGAATCCGGTGAAAAGCATCTGCCGGCACTCGTTTTCGTCGGCCGGCGCCATGATCACCATATTCGGAATGCAGCGCATGAAGCTTATGTCGAAACTTCCGGCGTGAGTCGGTCCATCGGGGCCAACCAGCCCGGCGCGATCGATGGCGAACAGGACAGGCAAATTCTGAAGCGCTACGTCGTGTATGAGTTGATCATAGGCACGCTGCAAGAAGGTCGAATAAATCGCGACCACGGGCTTGTAACCTTCGCAGGCCTGGCCGGCTGCCAAGGTTACTGCGTGTTGCTCGGCGATTCCGACATCGAAATAACGGTCCGGAAACCGAGTCGAGAATTCCACGAGCCCGGAGCCCTCCCGCATGGCAGGCGTGATACCGAGCAGGCGATTATCCCTTGCAGCTATGTCGCACAGCCATTGTCCGAATACTTCGGTGAAGCTCGGGCTTCCCGGTTTGGACTTCGGCAGATGATCTTTGCTGAGATCGAAGGAGGAAACACCGTGGTAAGCGACCGGGTCTTTCTCGGCCGGTAAATACCCTTTGCCCTTCTTGGTGACGACGTGTAAAAACCGGGGACCGGGCAAATCCCGCAAATTACGCAAGGTCGGAATCAACGTATCGAGATTATGGCCATCGACCGGTCCGATATAGTTGAAACCCAATTCTTCGAACAAGGTCCCAGGGGCGACCATGCCTTTGACGTGCTCTTCGGCGCGGCGCGCGAGCTCCCATACGCTGGGCATGCTTCGCATCAGAATCTGCTTGCTGCCCTGCCGCACCGTCGAATAGAACTTGCTGGAGAGAAGTCTTGCCAGATAATTATTGAGCGCTCCAACATTGGGCGATATGGACATCTCGTTGTCGTTGAGGACGACGAGTAGATTGGCGTCTAGCACGCCGGCATGGTTAAGCGCTTCGAACGCCATGCCGCCCGTCAAGCCGCCATCGCCGATGATAGCAACGGCATGAGTGTCGCGCTTACGAAGCGACGCGGCAATCGCCATTCCGAGCGCCGCGCTGATCGATGTGCTCGAGTGACCGACGCCGAAACAGTCGTAAGGGCTTTCATCCCGATTCGGAAATGCGGAGAGTCCGTTCTTCTTGCGAATGGAAAGCAACCTTTCGCGGCGGCCGGTCAAGATCTTGTGGGGATAAGCCTGGTGGCCCACATCCCAAACCAGCTTGTCTTCAGGAGTGTCGAAGACATAGTGCAACGCGATGGTGAGTTCGACAGCACCCAATCCGGCTGCCAAATGACCGCCCGACTGACTTACGCTATCCAGCAAAAAAGCGCGCAGTTCCTCAGCGAGTTGAGGTAATTGATCTTCGGGTAGGGCGCGTAAGTCCGCGGGACTGCCGACGGTTTGTAGGAGAGGGTATTCGTTGGCTTTATTCATTGATGTTGTGAGGCTTCAAACCAGGCTTATTCGCGGGTAAAAGATGATCCTGAATCAGGCATGAGCCGACCAATTATGAAACTCGAAGTTTTAGCTTTCAAGGATAGTTTGTTCTGCGGATGCCGTTTCAAGGAAGCGATATAGCTTTCGCCGTAAGGGCTTAGGCGCGCCGTTCGATAATGAAAAGCGACAGCGCACGCAGGATTTCGCCCTCGGCACCAAGACCGGATAACGTGTCCAAAGCCTCTTCATGCAGCTCGCGCGCCTTTTGCTTCGCGCCCGCCAATCCCAAAAGTGCGGGGTAATTGGGCTTGTTATTGTCCCGGTCTTTGCCTTGGGTCTTGCCCAAAGTCTGGGTATCGCTTTCTTCATCCAAGACGTCGTCCTGAATTTGGAATGCCAGGCCGATGCACTTGGCGTAATGGTCCAGTTTTTCGGCGATGTCACCATCGAGCGACGGATTCGCCAGAGTCGCCAGTTTGACGCTGGCGCGAATCAGGGCTCCCGTCTTTCGAATGTGCATATTCTCCAAGCTCGGCAGATCCAGAGTTTTTCCAACCGAATCGAGGTCTATGGCTTGACCGCCGACCATGCCGAACGATCCGCTCGCCGTTGCTAAGGTCTCGATCATCGCAAGCCGGCTACCGGCAGGCACCGCAATGGACGGATCGTGGGACAGAACGTGAAAAGCCAGCGCTTGCAGGGCATCTCCTGCCAGGATCGCCGTTGCTTCATCGAATGCGATGTGGCAGGTCGGTTTGCCGCGCCTCAGATCGTCATCGTCCATGGCGGGCAAATCGTCGTGGATCAGCGAATAGACGTGGATGAATTCCACGGCGCAGGCGGGGCCATCGAGGCATTCCCAGGGAACGCCGACGGCTTGCCCGGTCGCATACGTCAACAAAGGACGCAGTCTTTTTCCGCCTCCCAAGACGGAATAGCGCATCGCTTGATGCAAACGCTCGGGCATTCGGCTTGCCGCCGGCAGCCTGAGATCCAAGGCCGATTCTGCCCGTGCCTGGCAGATCTGCATGAAGTGATTCAAATCGGTTTCAAGATTCATCGGCAAAGGGCTTTAAGGTAGGTTCTCCGTTTTCTTCCAGCAAAATCTGGACCTTTTGTTCAGCTTCTTTCAAAGCTTTTTGGCAGAAACGGGTCAATTGAACCCCGCGCTCGAACAGCTTTAGCGATTCCTCCAAGGGAAGGCTGCCTTGTTCCATACGCTCGATCAATTGCTCCAGTTCGGCCAGGGCCTCTTCGAAATTCAGGTTCTTTTTGGCCATATCGGCGTATCCGACGGACGATTCCAACGCTTCGATTGAGAGCGAACGGCCATTATCTCAGATGTTGGAACTTGATAAAAATAGTCGGATTTTCGTTCTATCGCTCGACTGATTCGCATAGAGTGACGAAAGGGAGGTCAAAAAACGTCCTATCGATCCGAATTGGCCGCTTTCGAGACTACTAGCCGACGCTTACAGGGGTGTCGCTTAGACCGCCCCATTCGGTCCATGAACCATCGTAGACGGCGACGGATTCACGACCGAGACAATACAAGCCGAGAGCGAGTACCGATGCGGTTACGCCTGTTCCGCATGTGGTGACGATCGGCTTCTCGAAATCGGTGCCGGCATCCTCGAACTCTTTTCGGATCTCGGCAGCGGGCTTCAAACACTGCGTCGACTCGTCGACCAGCCTCTTGAAGAAAAGGTTCTTGCTTCCGGGAATATGGCCCGACCGAATGCCGGGACGAGGTTCGGGTTCCCTACCGGCGAATCGCCCAGGCGAGCGGGCATCGATTATTTGCGTCGCGGTGCTGCCGATCAGTGCTTTCATTTCGTCGAGATTCCGGACCAAGCTAGGGTCGAACGTGGTCTTGAACGGTCGGGTTTCGGCGGTGACGCGGCTTGTATCGACGGGGAATCCCTTCGCTTTCCAGTTTTCCAGTCCGCCATCCAGAACCGACACTCGATCATGGCCGAACACGCGGAAGGTCCACCAGACTCGGGCCGAAGCCATGAAGCTGTTGTTGTCGTAAACGACGACATGGGTCTGATTAGCGATGCCCAGTTGACCGACCGATGCGGCAAAGAACTCGGGGGAGGGCAGCATGTGCGGCAGCGAATTGCCTTGGTCGGCAACGGCGTCGATATCGAAGAATCGGGCTCCCGGAATATGCGCAGCGAAATATTCCTGCTCTGCATCGCGCCCTTGGTTGGGAAGGAAAAATGTGGCATCGAGTATGACGATGTCGGAGGTATGAAGGTGCTTAGCGAGCCATTCCGCACTGACCAGGGGAGATTGCAGGTCTTTTTCCATGATTGGGTCTCTATCCTCTAAGAAGCAAGCAGGTTAACGAGCACCTGCTCGTAAACCTTTGAAAGCTTGTCGATATCCTCGATACGTACGTGTTCGTTGACTTTGTGAATGCTGCCGTTGATCGGTCCCAGTTCGACGACCTGTGCTCCCGTCGGCGCGACGAAACGCCCGTCGGAGGTGCCGCCGCCGGTGTCCGGACTTGCGCGTCGCATAAGAACTGTTTCAAGCGCCTTTTGCGTGGCCTCGATCAGTTCCGGTTGGGTCGTCAGGAAGGGCGCGCCGGATAGCCGCCAGTTCAGCTCGTACCGCAAACCGTGTTTGTCCAAGATGGCGTGAACGCGCTGTTTTATCTGATCCTCCGTCAATGCCGTCGAAAAACGGAAGTTGAACAGGACCTCGAGCCGTCCCGGAATCACGTTTTCGGCGCCGGTTCCGGCCTGAATATTAGATATCTGGAAACTGGTGGGCGGAAAATACTCGTTGCCTTGGTCCCAGACCTCGCTGGTCAACTCCGACAAGGCGGGCGCGAATCGATGAATCGGATTTTCCGCTTTGTCCGGGTAAGCCACGTGGCCTTGCACGCCGAATATGCGCAGGACGCCGCATAGCGATCCGCGGCGACCGATACGGATCACGTCCCCTAGCGAAACGAAACTGGAGGGCTCGCCGATGAGACACCAGTCGATTTTTTCATCCCGATTCTTCAACGTTTCGATGACTTTGACCACACCGTTCGTCGCCGCGCCTTCCTCGTCACTGGTGAGAAGCAGGGCAATCGAGCCTTTATGATTGGGGTACCTGCTGACGAATCGCGTCAGCGCCGTGGTCATGGCGGCGATGCCGCTTTTCATATCCGCCGCGCCTCTTCCGTAGAGCTGACCGTCGCGAATAGTGGGTTCGAAGGGCGGCGAGTTCCAGTCCTCCGAAGGACCCGCGGGCACTACATCGGTATGGCCCAGAAAACAGAGCAAGGGTGCCGATTCGCCTCGCCTCAGCCAGATGTTTCTTGTATCGGCGAAATTGAGCCACTCGGTTTTGAAACCATAGGGCTCCAGCTTGGCAGCGATCAAATCCATGCAGCCTGCATCGTCGGGCGTAACCGAAGGGCGCCGAATCAGCTCGACGGTCAAATCCAAGGTATCGCTCATAGTGTCTTTTCGTACTGCTCCGGCGAAAATCCGCTCAAAATTTTATTGTTTGCTTTCAATACCGGCCGCTTGATCAGTGTCGGGAGCCGAACCATCAATTGCAGCGCTTTTTCGCGGTTTAGATCCAGCCGGTCGGCATCGGAGAGTTGGCGCCAAGTTGTGCTCCGTCGGTTAAGGAGCAATTCCCACCCGAGAGCGCGTTCGATGTCTTCGAGGACGGATAACTCCAATCCGTCCTCCCGGAAATCGTGGAAACGGTAGATTAGGCCGCGCGCATCTAGCCAGGCGCGCGCCTTCTTGCATGTATCGCAGTTTCGAATGCCGTAGAGAACAATCATGGGTCGAACTCGATATCTTCGATACTGGAAATTCGAGGCTCCTTACGGCCGTCCGATTCGACCAGATACAAGGGCTCCTTGCGGACAGCCGAAGCAATGCTTTGTTTGATTTCCATTGCGTCGTAAAACGGTCCGGCTTCGATTCGCACCAAAGGCAGACCAGCGGCGTCGCAGACCGCTCTTAAGGGATCAGCCGGTGTTGCGGCGGTTCGCTTTCCGGATACGGAATGTTCGTAAAGTTCCAAAGCGCAAGCGACGGATAGATCGGTTTTACCGCACAGGACAAAATCGAAACATCGGTCGCCAACTTGCTCGAAGGCTTTTCTTGCGCCATCGCTTGCACCTTCGTCGCGTTGGGAAATGAGCTCGATTACGGGAATTTTGCCAAAAATTTCATAGTCGTCGCCGACGGCCTGTTTTAGGGCGAAAAAGAAAACCCGTTCTTCGGACGAAAACAGAAAATCCTCTCTGCGATATGCGGATTTTCGTGCCTTTTCGGACGATCTCGACGAGCTTCGGACGAACAGCAGCAAGGCAGCAAGAGCGGCGATCCCGACAAGAATCAACCAATTCATTCATTTTCTCCAAAACGCCGTGTTCCCCAAGAGCGGATCTCGTCGGAAAAGCGCCGGGCACCCATCCATCGAAAAGAGCAGCAAATGCTGGAAAGGACAACTCGGCTCGAATATTTACCAGGGAGCTGGTAGACGATGATTGTTTAGTTTGCCGCGCATTATACCGAAAGCGGTTACCTCGTGTGACAGGTCGAAACAGGCAGCGATCCAGCTTGTCCAAGCAGAAGATCTCGATGCGGTGGAAAGAGCTGCAGTCGACCCGTCCTTATCCTTTGCGACTCGCACGAGCTACCGGCCGGGGTGCGAAAAAATAAGTTTCAAAGGATTTTTGCGAAACTTGACGGAATCGAGGCGGGAATTCTGTCTATATAGGCAAGAGAGACTTTCTACGTGAAGCCGCGCGGGTTTTATGGAACTGTTCCGGCAAAAAGAGACCCGACATTTCTGCCGGGTCTCTTGCCGCATGCACTGATGTTGGAGGCACAGTTAGAGCGGCAATAGCAGGGTAGCGCATAAGAGGAATTTTACGCAAGCCGTGCAAATACCCTGAAAGTCGAAAGTCTCTCATGCCTATTGGAACTCGGTTCGAGCGGCGTCGTTTTTTGTGCTCTGTAAGCCGGGTCACGAGGCCGAAGATTGAGCTTATTGGCTTTTTTCGATCCGCGCATTCTGCTCATAAAAGAGGATGGATGCTCTCAGTTCAAAATCAAAGAGCGATTGTCTAGTCGAGACACATCGTTTGCGCTCGGTGCCGCCGGGATATTTCCTACGCCCGACGGACGTCTCTCTCAATCCAAGCGAAAGGAGGCAATAATGGCGTATCGAACACTGGTAGTTCTCGCGAGTGTTGTAACGCTTTCCGCGAGCGTTGCAGTCACGGAGGCTCAGGAGCGGAGCCAGCAACGTTCGCAAACACAGGAACAAATCTATGGCAAGCAATTGATGACAGAGCAAGAGCGTGCCGAATATCGCGATAGAATGCGCGGCGCTAAGACGGCTGAAGAGCGCGAGCAAATTCGCAAGGAGCACCATGAGCGTATGAAGGAGCGCGCCAAGGAGCGCGGAGTGACCATTCCCGACGAGCCTCCGACCGGAAGAGGTGGCGGTATGGGGCCGGGCGGAGGAGGAATGGGCCCCGGGGGTGGCCGTAACCGCTAGCGATAGTTCGCGTAGAAATTATCCTGCACCGGCCCCGCTCAAGGGGCCGGGGGATTGCGACAATCTCTTGAAGACGCAGGAGGCGACGATCGAGGGCTGTTCCGCGCGAATAGGGCATTAGCGGAGGGCGCGCGGCGCTACTGCGATCCTTCAAATCGGAAACCGTGTCTCGGAGAGCGCCGGCGCCGCTCTTTCAATCGCAAACGAGCCTTTCTGCTGGCGCCCAAGCTCCTGCTTGGTGCCTTATCGCCTTATCCGAGAAGCTCTAGCTTTTTCCCGTAGCCGCTGCTAATCGAGACGCACGGGCTTGTCAACATGGGTTCTCCAACGGTCGTTTAGGAACCAGCGCACAGCACTTGAATCGTGTCTCTTCTCGACGCCTGGAATATGGCGTGGCCACCTTTTTCCTCGCGGTGGAAACCCGGCCGGATGACCGGACATCGCTGAGGCCGGGCATCTTTTCCCGCCGGTGGGGCCGTCAGCTGCCCGGTCCGGGTTCGGCCTTGTTGAGGAGGGTGCCGAGGAGGGGGGTGGTGTTGAGGTGGGCGAGGGCCTCTTCGAGTTCGGCGTGGGTGGTGCGGCCGGCCTCGAGCACCAGCAGGGCGGCGTCGACATGGGGGGCGAAGGCGAGGGCGTCGGCGGTGGTCAAGTGGGGCAGGTCGAACACCACGATGCGGCTCGGATAGCGGTGCTTCAATTCGTCCACCAGGCGCGCCATCTTCGGCGAGGCGAGGAGTTCCGAGGCATCGGGCAAGGGCCGGTGGCCCGGCAGGACGACGAAGCGGCCGATGCCCTTGGGGTTGATCAGCAGGCGCTCGATCGGCACATCGTCGAGGAGATAATCGCTGAGCCCGTACTGGGGGGTGAAGCCGAACGCGGTGTGGACGCTCGGATGGCGGAGATTGGCATCGACCAGGAGGACGGTCTGGCTGACGTCGAGGGCGAGGCTCAGGGCCAGGTTGATCGCGGCGACGGTCTTGCCCGCCTGGGGGTTGGGGCTGGTGACGGCGAGCGCGTTCCAGCCGCGCTCGCGGAGGATCTGCAAGACCTTGGTGCGGAGCACCTTATAGGCGTCCACATAGGGGCCGGGCGGGTAGCCGGCGATGAGACGCTGGCGGCGCAGCACCTCGCGGCGGACCTCGATCGAGCGGGTGGTCGTGTACTCGATCCGCTCGGCGGGCGCCGGGACCGCGGGCGATCCGCCGCGCGGACCGGGGGTGGGGGTTGCGAACGAAGGGGCAATCGATTCCATCACGGGCACTCCGGGTAAAAAGAGAGACAGGGTTAGCCGAGGGCGGTGTCGAGCTTCCGAAGACCCCGGAACCAGAGCACATCCAGCGGGGTCCAGAACCAATGGATCAGGCACACGGTCAGGAGCAGGGCGCCGAACCCGAGGCCGGCCAGGATCAGGCGCTGGCGGCTCTGATCGATCGCGAGCTCATCGGTCGTGAGATACGGGACCACCGCGAGCGGGGCGGTGCCGACCAGGGCGGCGACGGCCCGGGCGGTGCGGACGGTCTGATCGAAGGTGGTGCGCAGCGCGATCGTGCCGACCGCGGCGGCGAGGCCCAACAGCAGACCGAGGATGACGATCGCCGGGCGGTTCGGCTTGATCGGCTTTTCCGGCAACAGGGGCGGCTCGATGATGGAAAAGCGCTCGCCCTTGCTTTTGCGCTCCAGCTGCTCCCCGATCTGGGCCTCCATCTGCTTCGCCCTCAATTCCCGATAGCGGTTGGCGGCGTTCTCGTAATCCCGCATCAGGGCCAGATACTGGCGCTCGGTGTCCGGCGTGCGCTGCAGCCGGTCCTGGTAATCGGCCAGCTTCGCCTCGAGTTCGAGCCGGCGCTGTTTGAGCGCCTCGATCTCCTGGCGGGTGCTGGCTTTCTGGGCGGACAGATTCACATAGGCCGGATTGTCCGGCTGGCGGGCGGCGATCGCCCGCGCCGTCGTCTCGGCCGAAGGCTCGGCCAGGGCCTTTTCGTAGGCGGCGATCTTGGCCGTGACGGCGACGACATCGGGGTGATCGGGCGCATGGGTGTCCTCGAGCACCGCCAACTCCCCCTTCAGATGCGCGAGGGTCTTGACCGTGTCGAGCGCGTGATCGACCGGCCCGAGTTCGCGCTCCAGGGCCTCGATCTCGCGCCGCGCCTTCACGACATCCGGGTGCTTATCGGCATACCGGCTGGTCAGGGCGACCAGCTCGGTCTGAAGGTGCTTCAACCGGTCCTGCTTGCTCAGAATGCGCTCCCCGGTGCCCGATACGATCGGCGTCTCCGGGGCGATTTGCGAGAGCTCCGCGTCCAGATAGAGGGCGCGCTCCTGGAGCGTCCTAAGCTGCAGATCGAGCGACTGAAGCTCCTGCTCGGTCTGCTGCAGGAACTGCAAATTCAGCGCCTTCTGCTCCGGCAGGGCGTACAGATGGGCTTCCTTGAACTGCGCCAGCGTCTGTTCCAGCTCGGTGACGTAGGCCCCGATCTGCTCGACCTCCTCGGTGAGGAAATCGGAGGCTTCCTGGGTCTTCTGAGTGCGCGTCTTCAGATTCTCCTCGAGATAGAGCGACGTGATCTCGTTGGCCACCCGCTGCACGGTATCGGGATGGCGGCCGTCGTAGGACAGGCTGAAGGCGATCGTCGCCTTGGTCGGATGGCCGGATTTGGGATCGATGACCTCCGCGCTGATCGGCTGGAAGGCGATATCCTCGCGCATCATCTCGACGATCTCGTCGGTGGTCTTCTTCTGGCGCTCTTTCGCATAGAGATCGAACTTCTCGACGATCGTCAGGAGATGCGCGCGGGTCATCACCCGCTGGCTGATCATCTGCAGCCGCTCGGCGGCATAACTCGTGATGGTGGAGCGGACCAGGTCGGACGGGATCTCCTGCTCCTCGATCAGAATCGTCGCGGTCGAGCGGTAGGTCGGCGGCAACAGCAGCGCGGTCAGGACGCCGAGCGTGAACAGTCCGCCCAGAATCGCGCCGAAGGCGGCGCGATGGCGGCGAAAGGTGGCGAGATAATCGCTGAGTGCTTTTTCTTCCATTGATCGGTCTCTCAAACTCAAAACTGGAATGGGTCGAAGTCGTACTTGAGCGTCACAAAGACGGCATGGGCCTCCTGGCGGCCGGAAAACAAACCGCCGCGCTCCCCGAGATCGCGGAGGGTGTACTGATACGACGCGCCGAGGCGCCAGCGCTCGGTCACGGCATAAGACAGATCGCCGCCGATCCGGTAATACGCCTGGGTCAGGCGATCGCCGTTCGCATCGGGCAGCGACTGATCGGTGTAGGACAGATTCAGGGCGGCGTTCAGGCGCTCCGACACCTGCCGGCGGGCCGTGACCGTCACCCGATCCGACTCGAACAGGGTGCCGTTGATCGAAGGGCTGATCTGATGGGCGTAATTCAGCTCGACGTCCCCGGTGTCGAAGCGCTGCCGCGCGCTCGCGGTGACCAAGGGGCCGAACTGGCGGTCCTTGAGCGTGACCGTCTCCCGGACCGTGACCGGCACCAGCAGCAGCGGGTCCAGGCTGACGATCTGAAAACCGTCGAGGCGCAAGGTTTCCAATTGAGTCTCCGAATCGCTGAACTGACCGCCGCCGGAGACGCCGACCTCGAGCGTCTCGGTCAGGGCGTACTGAAAGCCCGCCAGGGCGTTGAGATAATCGATCGCGCGCCGGTCGGCGCGATAGGCGGTATAAGCCAGCGTCCCCGAGAGCAACAAGCGTTCGGTCAGCTGATGCTCGAGTCCGGACGACGCCGTATGCGCGGTCGAACTGACAAAGGCGAACCCAGCCCGGGCCTCGTAATCCGAGGCCTGATACGCATAGCCCAGGGTCAGCCGGGTGCGCTCGTCCAGCGCATAGGTCCAGGACGGGGCGACGGTGGTTTCAGCCCGCTGCACGCGGGTCAACACGATTCCGACCAGGACATCGGACTGCGACGACAGCAGGGCGTCATCGGTATGGTTCACCGTGAGCGCCCAGCGCGACCGCTCGGTCGCATAATGGGCATCGAGGTCCAGATACTGATTCTGGGTGTCGATGGCGTCGATCGGCGTATAAAAAAGATTTTGCAGGCGCGCCCGGCTCTTCACCTGCCAGTGAGGTTCCGCCGCGACGAGCTGGGTGGTGAAGCCGAGATCGGTGCCGAAGACCGCCTGAGGATCGAGCCGGTCCGGCAACAGCTGGATATTGGAATGATACTGCTGGCTCACGCTGGCCGCCGCCTCGAGGTGCCAGTCCACGCCGAAGCCCGGGCGGGCGACGGCCATACCGAGCCCCACGCCGGCCCAGGCCAGCCGCTGAATCGTCCCCCGCATGCTCAGCCGCCTCGCGCGCGCCTGGGGCCGGCCGGATCGCGCCTCACGCGGGCCCGGCGCCTCAACGGACAACCACGACGTCGCCGTTCATCAGCAGAATGTTCTGCTCCAGGTCCTCGCCGGCGGCCACGGCATCGTAATCGAACGGCAGGGGCGTGGTCTGATCGCCCCGTTGGCGGAGGATGGTGATGTCGTCGCGGTCGGCGAACGGGTTGAGCCCGCCGGCGAGCGCCAGGGCGTGCATCACGGTGACCCGGCCGGGGGTGACGAACTCGCCGGGTTTATTGACCTTGCCGACCACATAAATCTTCTGGCTGGTGGTGATCACCGACACCGAGACGACCGGGTCGGCGAGGTACTCGCTCAAGCGTTCGGTGACGGTGGCGCGGACGTCCTCGACGGTGAGGCCGCCGGCCGCGAGGTCGCCGACCAGGGGGAAGGAGAGGCCGCCGTCGGCGCGGACCAGGACCTGTTTGGTGAGGCCCTCCTCGCGCCACACCGAAATCTCCAGCACGTCTCCGGGGACAATGCGGTAGTCCTGTGGCATTTGCAGTAGTGGTGTGGGATTTGCCGCATCCGCCGAGACGCTGCCGGCGGCGATGAACAGTACGATGAGCGTGAATAGTTGTCGATACATGCTTGTTTTACTGGCATAGAGAACGCAACTTACGTGCAAATTAGGGGCCAAGATGGATCGGCATCAAATTTGTAAGCAGGCTCACTCTCACTGTTGTATTCCACGGAGTTTGTTATGAAGTTCAGATTGACTCGGCCCGTTCCGGCCTGGGTGGTGGTGGCCTGGGTGTTGACCGCGTGCGGCGGGGCGGAGGAGCGCAAGGCCGCGCACCTGGCGCGCGGCCTCCAGTATGTCGAGGCGCAGAATCTGGACAAGGCCAAGGTCGAGTTCAAGAACGTCCTGCAGATCGACCCCAAGGCCGCGAGCCCCTATTTCTACCTGGGCCGGATCGAAGAGGACCAGAAGCACTGGCGCGAGGCGTTCGCCCTCTATCAGAAGGCGGTCGAACTCGACCCGACCCACCGCGACGCCCAGCTCAAACTGGCGAAGTTCTACCTGTTGGCGAAGGACGCCGCGAAAGCCCAGGAACTCCTGGGGCCGGTGGCCGAGGAACGGCCCTCGGACCTCGAAGTGCGGATGCTGAAGGCGGCGATCGCGAACCTCCAGGGGGACAGCGCGTCGATGCGGGCGCAACTGGAGGCGATCGTGGCGGAGCAGCCGGCCCGGCCCGACCCCTATCTGGTGCTGGCCCTCCATTGGGCCCAGCAAGGACAGCCGGCCGAAGCGATCGGGGTGCTCGAAACCGGGCTCAAGATCCAGCCGAACCAGCCGGCGCTGCTGATGGCGCTGGCGAGGCTGCACCAGCAACAGGGCCAGGCGGAGGCGGCGGAAGAGACCCTCAAGGCCCTGATCGCGGCCCAACCCGACCGCCTCGAACACCGGGGGCTGCTGACCGAACTTTACCTCAAGCAGCGTCGCTTCGACGCCGCGGAAGCAACGCTCCGCACCGCCCAGAAGGATTTCCCCGAGGACCCGAGAGCACCGCTGTGGCTCGCCGAGTTTTTCGTGAAGCGCGGCGACGGGGCGCGGGCGGTCAGCGAACTGACCGCGGTCATCGCGGCCCGCCCGACGCACACCGCCCTGCGCTTCGGGCTCGCCCAGGTGCACCAACAGCTCGGCGAGGCCGATCAGGCGGAAAGCGTCTACCGCGCCCTGATCGCCGACCACGAAAACCAGCCGGACGGCTTCAAGGCCATGACGCAGCTGGCGGAGCTTTTGGCGAAGCGCGGGCGGAGCGACGAGGCGCGGGACCTGGTGAAACAGGTGCTGGCGGAAAACCCCAAAGACCATCCGGCGCTATCGCTTGAAGGCCGGCTGGCGCTGGCGCGGCGGGAGGCCCAGGACGCCATCGCCGCGTTCCGGGCCTTGTTGAAAGATCAGCCGGAGTCGACCGAGGTGCTGACCCGGCTGGCCCAGGCCTATCTCCTGGACGGCAAGCCCGCCCTGGCCCAGGAACAGCTGGACAAGGCGGTGGCCGTGAATCCTGCGGACTACCGGCTGAGGAAACTGCTGGTCGAATTCCTGGTCGGGCAGAAAAACCCCAGCCTGGCCCTCGACAAGCTCAACGAATTCCTCAAGCAACAGCCGAAGCACCTCGACGGGCTCAACCTCAAGGCGGACCTGCTGGTGGCGAGCCAGCAGACGGACGCCCTGGAGCCGCTCCTCAAGGAGATCAAGGACCGCTTCCCCGATAAAGCCGTCGGGCCGTTCCGCCTGGGCCAACTCTACCAAAGCCGGAAACAGCCCGAGGCGGCGCTGGCGGAATACGAAACGGCGCTTTCCCGCGCCCAAAACGACTACGAGCCCTTGAAGGCCATCGTCGGGCTCCACCTCGCCGCGCAGCAGCCGGAGAAGGCGCTGGCGCGGATCCGGAAAGCCCTGAAGGACGATCCGAAGCACCCGACCGCCCACCAGTTACTGGGGCTCTACCATCTGGCGCGAAAACAGGAGACGGAGGCCATCCAAGCCTTTGAGCGGGCGATCGAGATCCATCCCCAATGGCGGCTGCCGTACCACAACCTTGCCGCGGTCCATGAGCAGAAAAAGGACCTGAAGGGCGCGGCGGCGGCCTACCGGCGGGCGCTGGTGGCGGCGCCCGAGGACCGCGCGGCGCGGATGGGACTGGCCAGGGTCCTGGAGCGCAGCAAGGACTGGGCGGGGGCCATGGCGGAATATGAGGCGGTCCTGGCCCGCAACCCGAATGACGCGCTGGCGCGCAACAACCTGGCCGCCCTGCTCAGCCTGGATGCGGCCGACCGGGACAAACTCCAGCGGGCGCTGGCGTTGGCTCAGCGGTTCGAGACGGCGACCGAGCCTGCGTTCCTCGACACGCTCGGCTGGATTTACCGGCAGTTGGGCGAGTTGACGACGGCGCGGCCGCTGTTGGAAAAGGCCGTGGCGCAGGCGCCCGAGGTACCCATTTTCCAGTATCACCTCGGCATGGTGTACCTCCAGGCGGGCGATAAGGCCCAGGCCAAGGAGCGCCTGGAAAAGGCCGTGGTCAAGGACAGCGATTACCTGGGCCTCGAGGAAGCGAAACAGGCCCTTGCAGGCGTTTCCGAATGACAAGCTTCATACAGCGCGGTTATGCCGCCATCCAATCCCGAAACACGGCAGAAGCCGCCACGTGGTTCGAAAAGGCGGTGGCGGAAAATCCGAAAGACGCGCAGGCCAAGGCTTGCTTGGGACAAGCCTTATGCTGGCTGGGTAGACGCGATCAAGGCATCGTCCATTTGCGCCAGTCCGGTCAGTTATTGCTGAAAAAAGCGCGCAAGAGCCGGGATATCGGTTTGCTGCTCGGGCTTACCGAGCAGCTGCAATTCTGGAACGATTATCGGGGATCGCTGGAATTGGCGAAACAGGCGGTGCAGATCGATAGTTCGCAGGTTCGCGGTTTTCAACTGCTGACGCTTGCCCACTCGAGGTTGAATCAGAACAAATCGGCATTGGCGGCTTGCCGGCAGGCGGTCAAACGGGCGCCGCATAGCGCTATGCTGCAAATTTTATTGGCGAGCCTGGAAACGGCCGACGGGAGTTGCGACGAAGCAAAACAAAGGCTCGAAAACGTTTTGAAAGGTTTTCCGACGCCTGAAGAAAGATTCCGGGCGCATAAGGAATTGGCGCGGATACACGACAAGCTCAAGGCATACGACCAGGTGTTCGGCCATTTGCACGCTGCCGCGGATGCGTCCGCCTTGCTGCCGGAAGTCAGAAAGCAGGATGCCGCTCTAGTTCCGAATTTGATCAGAACCAACACCGCCGGTTTTACTCGGGAACTGCTGGCTCGCTGGTCGGAAACCGCGCTTCCGCAGGATCATCGAGCGCCCCCGGTGTTCCTCGTGGGGTTCATGCGCTCGGGGACTACGCTCACTCAGGAAGTTCTGGATGCCCACCCGGATGTTTTCGTTGCCGACGAAGCGGACTTGATTTTCGCCTTGGGAAAGGAACTGGACCGCATGTCCGGGTCGACCGGGACGACGCCCGAACAGCTTGGGAAGCTCGATCTGGCCGGCGTGACGCATTTGCGCCGGTTCTACTGGAACCGGGCGCGGGAACGGTTCGGAGACAAGATCGACACACGGATTTTCGTGGACAAGACTACGATGAATACCATCGACCTGGGACTCATCAATTGCATTTTTCCGGAGGCCAAGCTTGTTTTCGTCATGCGCGATCCGCGCGATGTGTGCTTGAGCTGTTTCATGCAGACCATGATTCCGAACCCCTCTACCGTCCAACTGCTGAGCTGGAAGGGAACGGCGGCCTTTTACGCGCAGGTCATGGAGTGGTGGATGTGCATGAAAACGCGGATGACGCTGGATTTCGTCGAATTCCGTTACGAGGATGCCGTATCCGGATTCGAGACGACCTTCCGCGAAGTGTTCGCCTTTCTCGGGCTTTCCTGGGATCCGGCGGTTGCCGATTTTCACAAGCGGGCGGCGGGAAAATACATCAATAGCCCCAGTTTCAACCAGGTGGCGCAGCCGCTTTACGCCTCGTCGGTCGGGCGCTGGCGATATTACGAACCGGAGTTTGCGCAGGTGTCCGAGATCCTCATGCCGTTCGTCGCCGGCTTTGGATACGATCCCTGAGGATTTGAGACATATTCGTTTAGAGCATTTTCCGGCTAGGCTAGCGCCCCCAAGGCGCAGTAGGTCGGCAATCCTTTGCCGACACGACGAGACATCTTTGTCGGCAAAGGGTTGCCGACCCACGATTATAGTGTTGGCGTGGAAGCTGGCTTCAGCCGACGATAACTCCAAATCGCTTTCAATCCGGTATTCATTTTTGCCGGGCGGGTGAGGCCGCGAGACCGTAACCCACCGAGCGGCCTTGAATCGGTGGGTTACGCTCCGCTAACCCACCCTACGATTCATGTTCACTCGAATGTCGAATGGAATAAGTAGGTCGGAAATCCGTTTCCGACGGAATCAGGCCATCGCTTTCCGTTTTCTCATGCTCGAAAACGTCAAAAGGCCCGTGATAAAGAACCAAACGGCCGCAGGAAGGGGAACCGGCGAAGCCTGCAGATTGCCGTTGATCCACACGTCGGCGTGAAGACCTTCCGAGGCATTCGGGCCTAGGCTGAAAAGCAACGGCCCCGATGAGCCTGACGTTGCCGCATTATCCAGACCGTATACCGAGGCATTCACGAAACCAAAGCCCAGACTGGGAGAAACATTGGTGAAGCCCGGAAGGAAACTGTCGGAACTGCTGGTCCTGAAGTAGTCGAGAAATATATCGGTGTCCGCAGACTGCCCGCTGGCGGTAGCAGTCAATTCGAAATCCAGAGCAAGTTCGATGGCATAGCTGTCGCTGCCGAGGTTGTTGAAATCCAGGCGGAACCACCCCAGGTGGGAAGAGGCTACCGTACCATCGGTTACATTGCCGCCTACTGCGAATGTCCGACTGAAACTGGTTTCGACGCTAACCGGGCCCACGGTTGGATTGTCGGCTGCGATTGCGCCGTCACCGGTGGTCGCCACATAGGAATCGGGAGCGCCCGCCTGCTCGAAATAACCGAGAATTTGGAGTCCCGACAAGTCACCCGGATTGTTGAGGTTGGTGATGTTAGTGATGGTATAGGTCAGTGTCGCGTCGCTGCTGAACGCACTGGCCGCCAGTGTCGTTTGGGCGCTCGACAAACCCATTACCACCAAGGTGGCTAGTACTTTGTAGTTTTTAGTAAGCGGTTTCATGCATATCTCCTAAAAATAGAGGCCGGTGCGAATGAAAGCCGGGCACTCATTGATTGCCCGGCTTTCGATCCGCGGCAGCCGGATCCATTTCGGCCTGACTACGGTTCCAAATAATTTTCGAACGGCAGAATCGGATCGGTCGCGCCGTTCGCCCCAACCGCCGGAATCGTCAAGGTGTCCTCTGTAGCCAAATTTGGATCCAGCGGATTGCCCGCAGTCACGGATTGGCTATCTCCGCTGTGCCCATGGGGTACGACGATCTCCGGATGATCGAACGGCGCCTTTTCGTAACGTACCCGGTCGTCGGTAAAGGTTTTCAGGAAGGCGAGCAGATGCGAGCGTTTAATGGGATTCTCGGCCAACGTGACACTGTCCATTAACGAATGCTTATCGGGATTGTTGACATTGCCGAACCGGGAGTAGAACTCGAGGACTTCTTCCAGGGTGGCCATGCTGCCGTTATGCATGTAGGGCCCCGTCAGTTCGATATTCCTTAGCCCTGGTATTTTGAAAACCGCTTTCTTGGCCACGGCCAACTTGCCCGGTGCCGAAACGAGAGCGGCATTTGCGGCCGCAATGGTGGGACTGTATTTGCGTAGGGAATTCAGGCAGTTTTGATCGCGCAGCACACCCTCACGGCTGCCGTCGATTTCTATGCCGTCGGGTATGGTGAATACTGTGGAAATCACGCTATTGGTGTTTAACGCAAGAGGCGTCAGAAAATCGCAACTGCGGACGTTGTCGACGCCCGGATCGACTATCCCTGAATCATTGCCGAGCAAATATTGAACGTACTGATCGGAGAACGACAAGGGATTACCGAAATCGTCGACGCCTCCTACCCCCGGATCGGCATCCGGATCGCCGACGCCGGTATTTGCGAAACCCATATCCATCAACCGCTGGCCGCCTGAAGCGACATCTCGGATAACGACATTAACATCGCGGTTGATGCCGGCAGCCGCGGCTCCGTTCGAGGGGCCAAGAGCATTGGGACCGTACTCGATCAAGCTATGATCCGGACCGAAATACATACCCGGCGTGGGCGTCACCAAAGTGCTGTTCGTGACCATGGCGGCGGTGGTCATGGTCGGGCCGGCATGACACAGGTTGCAGTGATTGTCCACGAAGGTCTGGAATCCATCCGTCAACACGTCGATTTCTTCCTGAGTCTTGCCCATGCCCTGCCAGGTTGGCCTGTGCGTCTGCGGATCGCGAGGCGACAAGTCGATGGGGGCTTGATCGGATACCAGCGTGGACTGATAAAGCTGAAGCGCTATGCCGAAAAACATGGAAAAGTTGGCTTCCATCTGGTTGTAAGGCGTTTGCCCGGAAGGCGCGCCGAACGGACCAAGGCCGCCGTAAGACCAGTACTTCGGATTGAATGCCTGAGTGATCATGTTCTTGTAGGTCGTGCTCAGTCCGGGTTTCAGAGTCCCCGGCGAACTCAGGCTGAATGGTCCCAGTACACTGTCTTCATGATGGACCTTCTGATACTGCAAGGGCTGGCGCAGCAGCAGCTTTCTGCCAATGGCCGGCCACGTGCGCTGCCTGCAACTCATTTCCGAATCGCTCAACGGAGGCCCCATGGCCTGAGAGGCGAGCGAGGAGTTTTCCAGATGCAAGCGCTGCTTGACCACGCTTCGGGCGTTGATTTTTACCCAGACCCCGGCATCGGGATCGCGGTCGCCCCAGGGACTGCTGCCGTTGAAGATGTTGTTGGCTCGGCCGTCCCAGAAATTGCGGTGGTTGAACACGGCGTTGATGACGGTGGGCGTGTTCCTGGGCTCGACCCGTCTCGTGCCGACATGATTGACGTGAAACACGGGATCGGCGCTGCGGGCACATTGATCGCTCGTGCCGGTGAATTTCGAAGCGCCGATAAAGTCACCGCTGAACGTGCCGGCTGAAGAAACGACGTCGTCGGTCGCGAAAGCGACTCCGCTTTCTTGATGCAAGGGATCGTTGAACCGGAAAGTCGGAAAGTCGTTGCGGGTCAATGTGTGGTTGGCGCCCCCGGAGCCCGACGGCAGTGCCTCGAAAGTTTGGCCGGTCGGACTGCTGCTCTTTTCCCCCGGATTCAGCTGATTCTTGACGCGCCGATCCGCCCCGGCATGGTAATGGCAGGAGGCACAGGCCATGCCGTCGCTGCCGACGTTCATGTCCCAAAACAGAGCCTTGCCCAGGGCGATGGCCATGTTCTTGTTGACGACGATGGGATCGGAGCCGTCCAAGAGACCCGGAACCGGCGGAATGGGCACCTTTTGCAAGGGCATGGGCTCTGGGCCGTGGGCGAACGCCGACTGCGCGATCAGCAGGCAAACCCCCAAAAGGACGTAGTTGATAGACCGCATGTTTTTACCTCGAAGTTGGCGGCCTTAGAACCTCTCCCCCGAGGTTCCGCCGCGGGAAACGCTTATCCATGTTCGTAAAAAGCGGGGCAGGGACCAATGTCCTTACCCCAATACCGTTTGTCTAAGATTTTTCCGTTCGGGTTGAGCGCAGCCCTTTGGAGCGTAGCGGAGAAGGGCGAAGTCGAAGCTCCGGAGAGGCCGTTCATCCTTCGACTTCGTCCCGCGCACCATATAAGCGATGGCGCGGAACTACGCTCAGGGTGAACGGTGTCTTCTGTCTGAACGAACGGCATTGCCTCTGCCCCGCTCGAACACCATTACCGGCAAAATCAAGCGACCGCCAGGCCCGCTTTCCGTCTGCCGAGCGACACCAAACCCATCAAACCGGTGCCGAAAAGCCAGACCGCGGCGGGAATGGGGACGGCACTGACAGGAGCGCTCAGCGTAATGTTGTCGATTCTTAAATCAAACCTTTTGCCGTCCTCCGGCACAATCGGGTAGCCCTTATAGTGGATCCAGAAGGCATCGATGTTTTCGAACGCCTCATCGAGGGTCAGTGTGCCGTTGAAGCCGTTGGCCACCGTCTGATAAGCGACCACGGTTGGGTAGTTGGTGCCGTCGCCAGCGGCGAGGTCCGGGTTCAGGGCCATATTGAACCCCAGGATTTCCCAGACATCGTTGGGGCCGGTCCCCGGATTGGCGTTCTTGATCGGCGCCTGAAACTCCATGGACGTGAGGCTGAACGCGGAGCTGTCCTGGGCTCGTACGTAGATGCCGGGGGAGTCGGGATGGTACTGGAGCAAGGTGCTGAAGTCCCCATCATACCGGTGCAGGTGGGCGTTCGGGTCGGGGTTGCTAACAGTGCCGATCGCAAACCCATCCTCGAAATAACACCCGGCCGAACCGGCGCCGGCACAAGTGCCGCCCGGCTCAGGCGCCAGATTAGCTTTGCCGTAGTAGGCCGCGAACGTCATGGCTTCGAAATCGATCGTGACGGGGTCTACGATGGCGGCCCCAGCGGTGCCGGTGGTTAAGGTCAGCGCGGAAAATATCATTCCGGCGATTGTCTTCGATTTGTTCATCTAAAAATCTCCATAGCGTATGAATCCGGTATCCCCATTCGTCCAGGACAGATATGGCCCGGCGAAATAAAGAATTCCGCGACAAAGGACCGGGCGTGCGATGCCGACGACCGGCCGGTGAAACGCTGACCCAGCCGGTTCCCGGCTAAATCAGGAGGGTGCGGCCGCTGCGTTACTATCCTGCGACAAGGACCATTCCCCCGCGGCAGTAACGAGCAAAATACATACCACGCCCAATTCGTCTGAAGGCCGTTACTGCCGTTCCGGGCAAAACCCGCTCACCCGCTTTAAACCACACCTGCGCGATGGATATTCCATAAGATCGGACTTGGGGGAAGCGTTCGAGTCGAGTGTGGGATTTGAAGCCTCTATCTGGGTCATATGCCTCATGGCCGAGGAGCGGCGGTCCGCTTCCGGGGCGGGCCGAGGACGAGCCCTGAGGTCGCGATGCAGGCTCTAGCGTACGTCCGGCGGCGGAGGCAAGTACGTGGCGCTGTCGGCGCCGCGATCTCGTAACCGATGGCACAGCCTGTGCTACCTAGGGCGGTGGTTAACAGCCTGTCACCTCGGATTTACATGCAGAACAATGAAAACATTTCTTCTATCGGCTCTTCTGCTGCTCGGCTGCAGCGCTTCGGTTTATGCCGTTCAAGAGGGATCGTCGGTACCCGGGTGCCCCGCGGCATTACCCGGCAATAACGAAAAACTGGACTTCGGGGCTTATAAAGGCAAAGTCGTGCTTGTCGACTTTTGGGCCACTTGGTGCCCGCCGTGCAAGAAATCCATGCCTTTTATTAACGGATTGCGCAACGAACGTCTGAAGGACGGATTCGAAGTCGTTGCCATCAACGTGGACGAAAACACCGAGGACGCTCTGCGATACCTCGAAGCCCACCCGGTGGATTACGTCACGGCGTTCGATGCCTCGGGCGAGTGTCCGCGCGTTTTCGAGGTGAAGGCCATGCCGTCGTCTTATCTTGTCGACAAACAGGGCAAGGTGCGCGCGATTCATCTCGGCTACCGCGACGAGGATCAGGACGCTATCCGCAAACAAGTAGACGCGCTCTTGGGGGAATGAGATGACATTCTTCCGAAAGCTTCGACTGGCGCGTTTGCGGCAGCCGATTCTGCTCTGCGCCCTCGTGATTTGCCAGGGCTGCACCAGCGTCGCGCCGTGGGAAAGGGGCACTCTGGCCAAGCCGGAGATGTCCATTACGCCCGATCCCAGCCTGACCGGCTTGCGCGACCACATTTTCTCCAGCAAGGAAGGCTCGCAAGGTGGACATGGCGGCACCGGGGGCGGCTGTGGCTGCAACTGATCCGCATTCATCGCCTCTCTGCCGATTTGCTCGCCGCGCCGCGTCGGCGGGTCAATGCTTCAGCGGAGAATGGGCTTTTCCACTCCGCCTTTCGCGTCGGCTTGGTTCAGGCGGCGTCCGGAAGGGATTCCCGACCTACTCACAGTACGTCCGCTGGCGACTCGATGTAGGTCGGCAATCCTTTGCCGACTTCTCGGCATGGGTTCCCAAACAGGAGTTTGGGAACCAGCGTAAGGGATTCCCGGCCTACGGCCCGGCGGCTCGACATAGTTCGGCAATCCCTTGCCGACGGCTCGCTTGGCGCGGTCGGTGTCGGGAAGGGATTCCCGACCTACGGCCCGGCGGCTCGACATGGTTCGGCAATCCCTTGCCGACGGCTCGCTTGGCGCGGTCGGCGTCGGGAAGGGGTTCCCGACCTACGGCCCGGCGGCTCGACGTAGGTCGGCAATCCCTTACCGACGACGATGTTAGCGCCGTCCTCGCGAAGAAGGGGGCGTGAGAAATGCCGGTCAAATCGGAAAAGCCCAAGGCGCTTCTCGCCTTGACGACCGCCGCCCTCGCCCTGCCGGGCATGGATGTCTCGGCCGCGGTTCCGGTCGCGCAAGCGCAAGGTAATGTCCACTTCGGTTATTACGAGGAAAGCGATGACCGAATGCAGGTCGAGGTTTCCCACGGCGATTTCATTGTTCCGGTTTCCGACCGGCTCGAATTCACCTTCAGCATCGACCGCGATACCTACAGCGGCGCCACGCCGGCGTTCAGCATCCCGGCGACCATGGCGGATCAGCCCAAGTACAAGCAAAACACTGACGGAACGCCGGCCAGCGATCCGACACCGGCCGATGTCGTTTCGGCGGCTTCCGGGGGCGTCACTGCCGGTGGGTTGACTGTTCTCGGCGGGCTCAATGCGTACAAAGCATTCTGGGACAGCAAGGATGCGTCTGAGGCGGACGCCAGCGCGGCGTTAGCACAGTGGAAAGCCGCCAATCCCGAACCTCCGTCTCCGCCGTCAACGCCGACGATCGACAATGTGACGATCGATTTCGAGAACATGACATTCGCGGCCTACTACGGCAAAGCCAACGCAGCGCCTGAGCCGGGCGGCAGCTGCGCCGGCATCGGTTCGGACGGCTGTTATTTCGAGGATGGGTTTGCGATCGGCACCGTGAACGACCCCACAGCCCCGAACGCCCACCTGCATCGGCTGGACGGAGACTTCAGCACCTTGCTCCAGTACCATCCCGATTCCGCCGGCATCTACGTGCGCGCCTTGGACGGTTCGGCCTTCAGCCTCGACTCTATGGAGTTTTACGCGCGGATCAAGTCAGGGAATCCGGGGACCGGCCCCAACGATGTCTGGGAAATCCTGGGGTTCAATACGGCCCTGAACCCGGACCTCGCCGCCGGCGACGGCACTAACTACGACGCGACCCGAGTGGCTTATCAGATCGTGGCCAACGGCTTCCAGGGCGCATTGACCCTGAACGAGGCGTTCGAAAACATCAACGCGTTCTGGATCCATTACAAGGGCTATCCGCAGACTCCCACGGACGGCAAGCGGTTCGATGTGCAACTCGATAACATCAATCTCTCTGGCGTTACCCTACCTAGCGAAAGAACCGAGGAACAGAAAGCATGGGACCAGAAGCTCGCAGCGGAGATCCAGAGACTCACCAAACTTGCCGTTATCTCACGATATCGCGCGGTTCTCGACAGCCTAGTGCCCAAAGGCACGAAACCGGTCCAGCGGTTCCAGACGCAACCGCGCGAAACGCGCACCATGCCGGTATTCGGCGCCAAATACTATTTCGACGAGGCCACGCTTGCCCTCTCCGGCGGCTATTCTCTCGAGCCGGATTTCAAATCGAGTTTCGGCTCGATCAATCTGAGCCACGAATTCAACCAGAAACATACTACGGTATCGGCGGGATACAGTCTGACCAGCAATGACATCAGCCGAGGCACCGTCCACTCAACTGACAGCGAACACTCGCATGACAACGATGATTCGCCCAATTACCCGGAGCTGCGCGAAGAGAGCGTTTTCCACGGCTTCAGTACCAGCATCGCGCAGGTGTTGGGCAAGAACACATTGTTTCAGGGCACGGCCAGCTACACCAACCAGAGCGGTTATCTCACCAACCCATATAAGTACGTTTACGTGCGCGGGGAAATTACGCCCGAGGAGTACTATGAGATTTCGCAGGCGAAAGCGGGCACAATCGACTGGAAATCCGTGACCAATCTCGAAGTCGTGGGGATCGAGCTGTTTCGGGAAAGACGGCCCGACGAGCGCAACCAGTGGGCCTTCTCCGGTCGATTGAACCGGCATATACCGGCGCTGGATGCGTCCCTGCATTTCGATTACCGGTACTACTTCGACGATTGGGGCATCGATTCTCACACCTTCGAGCTGAAGTGGTATCAGCCACTGCCCTTCGGCATCATGGCTGCGCCGAGCATCCGCTATTATTCGCAGTCGCAAGCCGACTTCTTCGCTCCATATTTCCTTGCGCCCAGAGCCGACGGCTATTATTCGAGCGATTTTCGCCTGTCCGGCTTCGGCGCCCTGAGCGGCGGCATCACGTTCAGCAAGCAGTTCACCAAGGGCATTCGGCTGGAAGCGGGCTTCGAATATTACAGCCATGCCGGCGATCTGAAGCTGGGCGGGGGCGGCGCGGGCGATTATGCCGATTTCAACTATTTCCTGGCTCACGCCGGGCTTAACGTCAATCTGTCGGCGCCCGGCTCATTCTCGGGCGGCCACCACGAACACGGCTCGCACCATTACGGGCATAACATGCCCGCCGGCATTATGTTCGGCCATATGATGGACCAGGCCGACAGCTTGATGGCGGGGTATCGCTACATGTACAGCAATCAGGCGGGGGATATGCTGCACGGCACCAGCAGGGTCGGCAGTCAAACGCTGATCGGCAGCGCCTGCGGCAACTCGGGATGTCTCTCCCGGCCGAAAGACATGACCATGCACATGCACATGCTGGACATCATGTATGCGCCGACCGACTGGCTGAACCTGATGCTGATGCCCCAGCTCGTCGACATGGAGATGGAGTCGAAGCCGTTGCCGGGGGCTCCGGAAGACGACGAGCACGGCGGCGGGCACAGCAGCGACGGATTCGGCGATACCTTGATGGTGGCATTGATCAAGCTGTTCGACGTGTCCGGGCACCGCCTCAATCTGGGACTGGGGGTCAGCGCGCCCACGGGCGATGTCGACATGACCGTGGATGGCGGGGCTACGGAGGACGGTGAATTACAGGATTACAGTATGCAACTCGGCAGCGGCACCTGGGATTTCAAACCCAGCCTGACCTATACCGGACAGGCGGACAAGTGGTTCTGGGGCGCGCAGGTGAGCGGCACCAAGCGGCTCGAAGGCAGAAACAAGTCGGGTTATGCCCTGGGCGACGTATTTCAGACCACCGCCTGGGGCGGCTACAGCCTGACGAACTGGCTGTCGGCTTCGGTGCGCGGCGTTTACACCGTTCAAGGTTCTATCCGTGGCGAATTCAACCGCGAGCATTCGACCACCGCGCCGGTGGACTTCCCGTCCAACTACGGCGGACGCTATTGGGATGTGGGGCTGGGTCTCAATCTTTCAGTACCCAGCGGCGATTTCGCCGGCCACAATCTCAGCGTCGAGTGGTTGCAACCGGTGTCGGACGATGTCAACGGTTATCAGCTGGAGCGTACCGGGACACTGGCCGTTACCTGGAATTATGCGTTTTGATGGGCCGGGTTGGTTTCGGGATCGATTTACGGCCTGTGGGAGCGGATTTTAGCCCGCGATAGTTCGTAGGTCGGCAATCCGTTGCCGACAAACCCCTGTGCCAAGCTGGGGCGTCGGGAAAGGATTCCCGACCTACTACTCTGTGTATAGCAACTATGTGGGCTCGGCACACTGGTTCCCAAACTCCGGTTTTATGGTTCCCAAGCAAGAGCTTGGGAACCAGCAGTAGTAGCGTATAGGATGTGCTGACGAAGGAAGCGCATTACTTAGCAACCCTTCCGGAATGGCCTTGAATTCGAACGACCTGAAATATTTTCGCTTTGCCTTCAAGGCAATGGGTACGCCATGCGAAATCCAGCTTTTTGCCGAGACTCGTGCAGAGGCAAGACGGATTTCGGAGCTGGCCATTGCCGATGTGCGCCGCCTGGAGGCGCGCTATTCGCGCTATCGCAACGACAGCCTGCTGTCCGCCATCAACAGGGTCGCCGCCGAGGGTGGCCAGGTTGCGGTGGATGACGAAACGGCGGGTTTGCTGAATTATGCGGCGACCTGTTACGAACAGAGCGACGGGCTTTTCGACATCACCTCCGGCATTTTGCGGCGTGCCTGGCGCTTCGAACAAGGCAAACTGCCGGACGACGCGCAAGTGCGCGGTCTGCTCGAGCAGGTCGGCTGGCACAAGCTGAGGTGGGAACCGCCGGTGCTCGAATTTCCGGTAGCCGGCATGGAGCTCGATTTCGGTGGCATCGTCAAGGAGTATGCCGTCGACAGGGCCGCGGCGCTGTGCCGGGACGCGGGCGTTCGACACGGCGTGATCAATCTGGGCGGCGACATCAAGTTGATCGGCTCGCGGGCGGATGGTAGTCCGTGGCGAGTCGGAATTTCTCACCCGCGCCAAAAAGGCTCGATGATCAAGACCCTGGCGTTGCGCGAAGGCGCGGTCGCGAGCAGCGGGGACTACGAACGCTGCATCGTCGTGGACGGTATCCGATACGGTCATGTGCTGAATCCCAAAAGCGGCTGGCCGGTACGCCATCTCGCCGCCGTCAGCGTGGTGGGGGACTTCTGCGTGGTCGCCGGCAGCGCTTCGACCATCGCCATGCTCAAGGAGGAAAACGGTCCGGCCTGGCTGGACGCCATGGGCTTGCCGCATCTCTGGATCGACGTCGAGGGCAACGTGGGCGGCTCTCTGGCGGAATCGGCAGCTTATTCCAAATCGCGTTCAATCCGGAATTGATTTTCGTAGGGTGGGTGAGGCCGCAAGGCCGTAACCCACCGAGCGGCCTCGGACCTGTCCTGAGCCAAGTCGAAGGGTCGGTGGGTTACGCTGAGCCGAGGGGCTATCCCACCATCGATGGGTTTCGCTTCGCTCTACCCATCCTACGATGAATGTTCATTCGCATGCCGAATGGAATTATTCGTGGGTCGGCAATCCTTTGCCGACTTCGCTTGGCTGTCAACCCGTTACGTCGGGAAAGGATTCCCGACGTAACGAGGCCGCATCATTGCAATCGGCTCCCCCCTCGCCCGACTTCCTCCTCATGCGCGATATGCCGCTGAATGCTGGGGCATATACCTCATTTCCCGGATTCCGGCCTATTTGTAAAGCCTTGGAAGCACCGTAGTGCCTCGATTTGGACACTGGCACGACACTTGTTAAGTATCGGTTGCGCTTAGCTTGCACTTCTTACTCCATTCGGCATGCGAATGAACGTTGCGTAGGGTAGGTTACGGCCACCCTTCGAAAATCAATTCCGGATTGGAAGGGATTTGGAATTACACCGTTTTGCGGCGCGAACGGCTGAAGCGAAGGGGTATGAGCAATGCGGGTTAACGGCGTGGTATCTCAACTTCCAACTTGCAGGGATTCATATGAAACAAACCAGATTGGCCAGGGCGATCGCAATGGCGGTTGCCGGCTCGGCCCTTTCTTTAGGGGTTGTTGCCGAGGCATCGGCACACACGATGTACAACACCTACAACGCCGGAACGCCCGCTACCGATGGGGGAACCGACGGCTGGGTCTATGGCGGTATAAACAATCCGACCTATCCGACGGTATCGCCGGGTTGGGTCGGAACCGCTAGCCCGACGACGCTGCCGTTCGGTTACACCGGTTCTTCGGCGTTGAACTGGGCGGCCGAACTCCATAACGCGGGTGATTCGCTGGAAATTTCCAGGGCAGATGCGCAAGCGAGATATGGCGTTGCAGCGGATATCGATACTGCCAGGGGCGCCTGGCTCGACGCGGGAGCAACCCCTCAGGGCTGGTCGCACACCACCGATATCGGGTTGTTGATGTCGCACAGCGATGCTTATGTCACGCTGAATCTCTCCGCCGTCAATTCGGAAATTGCCAACTTCGGGATTACGGTATTTACCGGTATGGACACCGGTACCGGCTATGAGAACCATCAGGCATGGAATAGCCCGATTCAAGGCTTAGATTTCACCGCGAGCGATCCGTTCGGCACCACCGGCGTAACTTATTTGACCCACGATTCAACCGTCGACGGGGTCAACGGTCTGACCTTCCTGGCGGAGGCCGGTCAGATTTATTCCATTTATCTGGGCGGTAGCGGCGGAGCCAATTGGAATCAAAACAAGGATCTTTACGTCTTGAACATCACGTCTTCTCCGGTTCCGATACCGGCCGCCATTTGGCTGTTCGGCAGTGCTTTGGCCGGGATGGGATTCGTCGGGCGGCACAGACACAAGGCCGTCGCCGCATGATGCGGGACAAGGCGGTCGAGCTTGCCTTCGAGGCTGGGCGCACCATGTGGCATGCGCCGGTGTCGGCGATATCCGGCCGTTTCATCGCCTCGGCCTCAGCCGATCGCCGCTTTGAAACGGTGTAGTGAAAGAGCTGGCTGACCCTCCGGATGATTTGGGTCGCCACATGCTGGAATACCCGCACTACAAACATGGGATATCCCGCAGCTTCCGTTAGGTTCGTCATAGAAATAGCGCTATATCAACGGTTTACCTCAGGCGCGCTTATTGCTCTTGGGGTATCGGCCGGTTCGACCGAATTCCGGTTCGAACGCGCTTTGTGCTACGGAAAACCCGAAAACCATTGCCGGGGAAGGGGAGCGTAGACCGTAGCAGGGCGGAGTCCCTTTTGCACCTGCCACTCCCGCCGCGAGGCGGGTTCGGAAAGCCACGGGTCTTGTGAATTTGATCCCAAGACGGCCGGGCCGCCTCCCTCGGTGATGGGGAGATCGGAGCGCCTTCCGCTTTTGACGGGAGCGCTGCGGACATCGCTGCCTATGTGAAAACAAAGACCAACTCCATAGAACAGCACGAGGTAATTTCCTATGTCCAAAAACAAAAACAAACTGACCAAAGCGGTGGCCATGGCCCTCGCCGGTACCGTCTTGTCCGTAGGCGCCGTTTCCGGCGCCCAGGCGCATACGATGTACAACACCTTCACCACCACTGAGCTGTCCGCCACCGACGGCTGGAACTATGGGGGTATAGGCAATCCGACCTATCCGACGGTATCGCCGGGTTGGGTCGGAACCGCCAGTGCCACCACGCTGCCTTTCGGCTATGCCGGTACGTCTCATCTGAACTGGGCGGCCGAGCTTCACTCGGCGGGCAACACGCTCGAAATCTCGAAAGCAGATGCAGTAACGCGTTACGGCTTCGCCGCGGAAATCGATACCGGCGCCGGGGCCTGGCAGGACGCAGGCGTCAATGGCAGCGGAGTTCCGACAGCCAACGGGCCGACCGGCTGGAGACATCAGACCGATATTGGCTTGATCAAGGCCGAAGAAACTATGTGGGTAACACTGAATCCCGTGGTGGTTACGGGAACCGGCTACGACATTCAGAACTTTGGCATCACCGTCTTCACCGGCATGGACTCCGGTACTGGCAGTTACTCTCATCACGGCTCCTGGAACTGCCCCGGATGCACACCCGCGAAACCTTACGAAGCCGATAACCCGTTCGGCACCGTAGGACTGAGCTACTTGACTCACGATGGCACCGTCGACGGTGTAGACGGTTTGACCTTTCTGGCCCTGGCCGGTCAGGTTTATTCCATCTACCTGGGCGGCGCCGGCGTGGGGAACTGGAGTCAGAACATCGCGGAGTACAGCTTGAATATCAGCACCGCACCGGTTCCGGTCCCCGCGGCGGTTTGGCTGTTCGGCAGCGCCCTCGCGAGTTTGGTCACGCTGGGACAGCGCCGCAAGAACGTCATGGCCGTTCCCGCCTGAAACAAGACCTCGACGTATGTACACGCCTTCCTTTCCGCGCTCTAAGCGGGGAACTTTTGTGTGGAATCACCCATGAGACTGCGTGATTTGCCACGTCGGTGGCGTTTGCATGCGATTTATCTGTTTGATTAGCAATGATTATTTAGTGGCATATTTATTGTTTCAGCAAAGGCCGGGTCCGCCGCTTAGGGGGCTCGTAAAAAGACGCGATACACACGGATTCGCAAGGAATCGGCTGGCAGGGATCGCCCGAGGGATCTTTGTCGGGATGGACCGCCGTTAGGTCTGTCCGAATCGCCACACCCGCCGCGAGGCGGGGCCGGAAAGCTTCGGGTCTCGATGCTATGGAGTATTCGAGACGGCCGAGCCGCCTCCTAGTGTGATGGGGAGGACCGCGGCGCAGCTCCATTGGGTACGGTGAAGCGCCGCGGACATCACTGTTAACGAGCTTTTGGACGACCACTAACAGTGACGAGGACGAATCATAGTATGAAAACCACGGCAACAATACTGGCCCTCGCGGGAATGCTCGGGGGAACATTGGTCGCTGCGCCCGAGGCTCACGCGCACGCCACGTTCAACATCGCCGGTTACGGCGACGGCACCGGCGGCAGCATCAACGGCGCCGACGGAATGCCGGGCACCGACGCGAGCGGCGTTTGGACCAACGGCGGTGTCGGCTATACCGGGAGTTTGCCCGTCATGTGGTATGCGGGCATGCACAGCGCGGCGGCGGCCGGCCGCACCATCGAGACCGGCACGCCCACATCCACCAACGGCAGCAGCCTGCAGCGGCAGATTGCCAACTATAACAACAATAACGATCCCGACCTTCCCACGGATCGAATGCTGCGGGTCGGCGGCCTTTCCTGGTCCGATCCCGACAACGGCGGACAGGGTTGGGGCCACGGAGCGGACTTCGGCCTGATCCATTGGTCCTGCGGCGGCAGCGCCCAGGGCTGCGTGGATGCCGGAATATCGCAATTCAAAATCACTCTGGCGGACGACCTTGCCGACGGCGGCGCCAACCTCAAACTCGGCTACGCGCTTTACGGCGGCTGGGATACCGGTGCCGGCGCTTCTAGGCACGATACCTTCTTTACCGATCCGACCCCGGTAAACAATCCGCTGGGCTCCGACGATCTCACCCTGCTCGGTTGGGGCGTGGCATCCTCGGTCGGCGAGACCTTGTCGCAGGTATTCGACCTCGACACCACTTATGGGGGCGAATACACGATCATCATAGGCGCCTTGGGCGGCGTAGCCGGCAATTATCAATTGACAGTCCAGCCGGTTCCGATTCCCGCTGCCGTATGGCTGTTCGGCAGTGCCTTGGTTGGCGTATTTACCATCGGCCGCCGGACTTCGAAACCGACTCCGGCATAACTTGGCAACCAGAGAGGCAAGAGTGCCCGGGTGGAACGATCTCCCGGGCTCATCCGATCGATCTGGCCATAGAGCATTGATATGTCCCGGCTCATCCGAACACGGCAGACGCGTGCTCAAAGCGATGCCGGAGGCCTTGGGGTTGATGACCGGTTTCGGCGGGTGCCGTAACCATTCGTTTAACAATAATTTCAACGTAGTGACAGGGTCGTCCAATGCGGGCGGTGTCCGACACCTCCTCGCGACCAAGGTTTCGCAACGGCCGAGCAAGGCTCAGCGGTTCGCGCGTTGGTCGTCCGTAGGAGTGGGATCGCCGTCTGTATAGCTACGTTCTTCCAATAAATCCGATCCTGGTACGAGTCCGTGAATAAAAATACGTTTCCACTTTTGGCGGCGCTGGCGCTCATGCTTGGGGGTACGGTCGCCTACCTGCTGCTTACCGATACCGAAGTTTCCAAGTCGGAGCTGGTCACAGGCCACGGCGATGTCGAAACCCTGAAGAACGCGTACAGCCGCTGGAAAACCGCTTATGAAGCTGACGGCGGCGATCGTTTTCTGACCATCCCGCTCGGTTATTCGAAAGCCTTATCCGGAGAATTCAGCCGGGCGCAGGGACGCATGCGGCTCGACCTGCTGGAGGGATGGGTGACGGTCGAAGTCAGCGGACTCGATGCGGGAGGCTACGAGGTTTGGCTGGTCGATAATAAAACCGGCTGGCACAAGGCGGGTGGACAGGAGAAGGCCAACGCCATGCAGAGGCTCGGCCGTCTCGAACCGAACAGTGAAGGGAAACGGATCTTGAAGACCCGTCTCGACGGCTTGGCCATGAGCGGATTCACTTTGGATCTGATTGCCGTTACCCGAGAGAAACGAAATCCCGAAGAGGGGGGCGTGCTGTTCGGTACTCCGGGTTTCATGCAGAGGCTTTATTACGGCGACAAGCCTTGGACCGTGACCCGTGTGGGTAGCTGGCCGAATCTTCCCCGACAGGATACCGGCTTCGCGGCGAAGCCGTTCGAATTCATGCTGCCCAAGCTCGCTCATGCAGATGCCAAAAAGCGGAACGATCTCGATGCGGTTCTCGGCGCGGAGATTGCCCGAGGGCGGGAGATTTTTCTGAATGAAACCTTCGGCGGCAACGGACGCACCTGCGCCACCTGCCATCGGCCGGACAACAATCACACCATCGACCCGAAATACATCGTCAAGCTTCCGAAGGACGATCCCCTGTTCGTGGCCGAATACGACCCTGCGCTCAAGGACTTGGAAAAGCCGCAATTGCTGCGTCAACTCGGCCTGGTCCTTGCCAATGTGGACGGCTTCGACCGGCCCGGCGTCATGCGCAGCGTGCCTCATACCTTGGCCCTGGCGGCGTCGATTGGCACGGAAACTCTGGCGGACGGCGGCGAGTTCGAGGAAGACGCGAAATTTGCCAACGCCATTGGCTGGTCGGGGGACGGCGCGCCGGGAGACGGCTCCCTGCGGCTGTTCGCGCAAGGCGCCATCGCCCAGCATATGACCCGAACGCTCAATCGGGTTCCGGGTGTCGATTTTCGTCTGGCCACCGACGAGGAATTGGACGCCCTGGTCGCCTATATGCTGTCCCTGGGGCGCAGCGAGGACATCGTGCTGGCTGACCTGACGTTCACCTCTCCGTTGGTGGAGCGCGGCAAGCAGCTGTTCGACACCAAGGAAAATCCCGTCGACGGCAGCGGCAATCCGATCTTCGGTCAGACGGCCAATTGCAATGGCTGCCACCAAAATGCCGGTGCCAACAGTTCGACCACCAAGAAGAATCCGACGCGTGACAGCGGCGTGGAAAACATGCGGGATCAACCGGCGCGCCTGGTCGATGCCAGCATTCCTTATGATGGGGGATTCGGCAAAGAGGAGCACCACGCAAGAATCGACTGCGGTCCCGACTACGACCAGCCCTGCTACGGAGACGGGCGGTTCAACACCCCGTCATTGGTCGAAGCTGCGGATACGGCGCCTTTCTTCCACAACAATAGCGTCAGCACGATCGAGGAAGCGGTGGCCTATTACAACACCGATGCGTTCAATAATTCGCCCGGCTCATTGACGTCGTCCGGCAAGAACCGGCACGTCAAGCTCGACTCGTCCCAGGTCGTCGCCGTCGCGATGTTCCTGCGAACCATCAACGCGCTCGAAAACATACGGAGTTCCAATCGGATGGATCTGCAAGCGCAGAGCCTGAGCGACCGGAGCGCGACAGACATCATCCGATTGGCGGCGGCCGACACGAAGGATGCCATCGAGGTTCTGACGGAGGGTACTTTGATCGTATATCCTGAGGCCCTGACGCATCTCCGTCAGGCGCTGAAGCTTGAGAGGAACGCCGCTTCCGGCCGCGCCAAGGGCCAACGCAATGAGCTGCTGGCTAGAGCCGTCCAGCTCAAGGAAAAAGCGCGCGACTCGATGGTAGCCGGACCGCAAGAAGCTTTTCCGGTTCCGGAGACGGATCGTGGTCCCTCCAGGGGGGAGGGGTCGAGAAAGAAGTAGACGAGAGGATGCCGAAGGACGATCCGTCGAGGTTGCCGGGCGACCGGGCTAACCCTGGGGACTCGTCCTTTCGGGCGTAGGTTGCTTATCCCTAAGTACATTCCGCAAATATTTGCGGAATCTCGACAGATTGGCTTGATTGGCGGGGTTGTCCTGCAGGTTGCCTATGCCGCAAGACTTCCCTGAATGTACTTAGAGCGTTTTCCATCCCGGTGTACGGATTCGTTCCAGGAGGGGAGAGCGTAGGTCGGCAATCCCTTCCCAATCGCAAACGGCATCTCTGGGAGCGCCAGAGCTGCCCTTCCGACAAAGCCCTTCGCCGAGCCGATACGTCGGCAAAGGATTGCCGACCTACAGGGTGCTACAGTCGTAGGTCGGTAACCCTTTGCCGACGGGCTTTGTGTCGGAAATCGTCGCCTTGGTGTTCCCGGAGACGCCGTTTGCGATTGGGAGGGTCATTCGGGCGCTCCCCGGATGACCGTTTGCGATTGGAAGGGGCCGATTAAAGGCCCGTTTGCGATTGGAAGGTCGCGACTAAAGCGACGTTTGCGATTGGAAGGGTCGCGACTAAAGCGACCGTTTGCGATTGGAAAGGATTCCCGACCTACGGGGGCACGGTCGTAGGTCGGCAATCCCTTGCCGACGAAGACGCCGTTTGCGATTGGAAAGGATTCCCGACCTACTCGCGAGTGCCCGTACAGTCGGTATGAAAATGCCCTAGGTAAATCCATAAGCCGATGAGCCAACGTATGCAGATCCTTTGCTTTCGAGTTATTCAGCCCCGAATCACGGGGACACGCTTCGCAGAACGAAGTTTCTCCCGAGCTATTTATCCGACGGGAGCTAAGACATGGTCAGGAAGTGCCGTATCTCGGACTCGAGATTCCGGGAATAGGAATGTAACAAAAATGTTCGATTTGATGTGTTACAAGGCTGATCGCTTAGCAGAAGTTTTTATCGCGGACATTCAAGCGTCGAAGGAAAAGAACATTAATCGCAGAGTGGGTTAATGCCTCGCAGCCTAACCGACCTGACAAAAATCGAAACCGTATTGAAGGCCATTTGGAATAAGTGCCTATCCCAGTAGGCTCAAGTAACCCTTCGACGGGCCTGTCCTGAGCCCTTCGACTTAGCTCAGGACAGGCCCGTCGAAGGGCTCAGGGCGAACGGCCTGCTGGGATAGGCTCTAAGAACCTAAAGAAGAGTTCACAGTGAAAAAAGTAGCGCTGATCACCGGGACGACGGGGCAGGACGGGGCCTATCTGGCGGAATTTCTGCTGGAGAAAGGCTACGAGGTGCACGGGCTCAAACGCCGGGCGTCCCTCTTCAACACCGACCGGGTCGATCATTTGTACCAGGACCCGCACGTCGAGGACCGCCGTTTCATCCTCCACTACGGCGATCTGACCGATGCGACCAATCTGATCCGCGTCGTGCAACAGGTCCAGCCCGACGAGATCTATAACCTCGGCGCGCAAAGCCATGTTCAGGTATCGTTCGAAACTCCGGCCTACACCGCCGACACCGACGCTCTCGGATCGCTGAGGCTATTGGAGGCGATTCGCATTCTGGGGCTGGAGAAGAAGACGAGGTTCTACCAGGCTTCAACGTCCGAACTCTACGGCAAGGTTCAAGAGATCCCCCAGACCGAAACCACGCCGTTTTATCCGCGCTCGCCCTACGCCGTGGCCAAGCTCTACGCGTACTGGATCACGGTGAACTACCGCGAGGCGTATGGGCTTTACGCCTGCAACGGCATCCTCTTTAACCACGAGTCGCCGTTGCGGGGCGAAACCTTCGTCAGCCGCAAGATCACCCGTGGTCTGTGCCGGATCAAGCTGGGCCTCCAGGACTGCCTTTACCTCGGCAACCTGGATGCGAAGCGCGACTGGGGGCACGCCAGGGACTACGTCGAAATGCAATGGCTGATGCTGCAACAGGACGCGCCCGACGACTACGTCATCGCGACCGGCGTCCAGTACAGCGTGCGCGAGTTCGTGACCCTTGCCGCTGGGGAACTTGGGATCGAGCTCCACTGGGAAGGGACGGGCCTTGCCGAGCGGGGATACGATGCCGCTACCCGCCGATGCATCGTCGCGGTGGACCCCCGCTATTTCCGTCCGACCGAAGTCGACACCCTGCTGGGCGACCCTAGCAAGGCGCGGGCGAAGCTCGGCTGGGCCCCACGCATCAGTTTTCAGAGCCTGGTCAAGGAAATGGTCGAAGAGGATCTGAAAGCGGCGGAGCGCGACGCCCTGTGCCATCAAGCCGGCTACCGGGTGTTCGACTACCATGAATAAAGACGCCAAGATCTACATCGCCGGCCATCGCGGTCTGGTCGGCTCGGCCCTGGTCCGTAGTCTCGAACGGCAGGGATATACCCATATCCTGACGCGGACCCGAGAAGCGCTCGATCTCACCGATCATGCGGAGGTGAAGCGCTTTTTCGAAACGGAGCGGCCCGAAATCGTCCTCGATGCGGCCGCCAAAGTCGGCGGCATCCGGGCCAACGACACCTACCCGGCGGACTTTATCCGCGACAACCTGTTGATCCAAACCCATTTGATCGACTGCGCCTATCGGAGCGGTGCGAAAAAGTTCGTCTTTCTCGGCTCCTCCTGCATTTACCCCAAACACGCGCCGCAGCCTTTGAAGGAAGACTATCTGCTGACGGGTCCCTTGGAGCCGACCAACGAATGGTACGCGGTGGCCAAGATCGCCGGCATCAAGCTGTGCCAGGCGTACCGGCGCCAATACGGCTTCGACGCCATTGCCCTGATGCCGACCAATCTCTACGGACCGGGCGACAATTTCAGCCTGGAAAACTCGCATGTGTTGCCGGCCCTCATCCGCAAGTTCCACGACGCCAAGGCGGCGAGGGCGAAATCGGTGACCGTCTGGGGCACGGGCACGCCGCGGCGGGAATTCCTGCACGTGGATGACCTGGCCGATGCCGCGGTGTTTCTGATGGAGACTTACTCGGACGAAGCCATCATCAATATCGGTGTGGGCGAAGACCTCAGCATTCGCGAGTTGGCCGAGATGATCCGGAAAGTCGTAGGTTTCGAGGGCGACTTGGTGTTCGATCCGGAAAAACCGGACGGCACGCCGCGAAAGTTGCTGGACGTGTCGAGGCTCCACGCCCTCGGGTGGCGGGAGCGGATACCGTTGAGGCAAGGGATCGAAGAAACCTATCGCTGGTTCCTGGCTCACCAACACGAGTTGCGCTGGTAGGGATGTGGAAAGAGCTAGGGTGTTTTGACGGTAAATAACCTTTTGTTGGACGAGTTTCCCTAAAGCTGTAACAGCAGCCTGTTACGGTATCGAAACAATCCGGGGTTTTACTAAGAGCCTATCTCAGTAGGCCGTTCGCCCTGAGCCCCTCGACTCCGCTCAGGACAGGCCGGTCGAAGGGTTTTGGAGACCTACTGGGATAGGCTCTAAATAGAAAGAAAAGAAGGCCACATCCTCTGGGAGAGGGCAGGGGTTAGGGTAATCGAAGGAAGGCTTCTTTTCTTACAAACAGAACTTGTGAATCGATGCAAAATCCTGAAAAAGCGACAAGAACAAGAATTCTGGTATTGGTCACCGACGCATTCGGCGGTCATGGGGGAATCTCCCGATTCAATAAGGATTTTCTTGGCGCATTGTGCAGCCACCCAATTTACGTTGTGTCCTAAGGCAATCGGAACAGTGTTAGATGTCACTACTTAGCACATTGAGCTTTATTGTTAATCATCCACTTAACTCGGAACGGCGATTGGCGTCGATCAAGCGTTTCGTGACTTGGCAGATTGGCAGCCGACTTGTTCCGGGGGCGGTAGCCGTTCCTTTTGTTAACGAGACTCGTCTTTTAACTCGGCCGGGCATGACAGGGGCGACCGGTAATCTTTATTGCGGCTTGCATGAATTCGAAGACATGGCGTTTGTTCTCCATTTTCTTCGCGAGGAGGATTTATTCGTAGATGTGGGTGCGAATATTGGCAGTTACACCGTTCTCGCAGCCGGAGCAGTTGGGGCGAGGACAATTTCCATAGAGCCAATAGAGGCGACATTTTCTAGTTTGCTCGACAACGTCCGCATTAACGGCCTTGACGATCGAGTTCGAGCAATGAATCTCGGTGTCGGAGGTGAATCGGGAACACTACGATTTACACAAGCTTCGGACACCACGAACCACGTAGTGAGCTCAGCAGATTCTGAAGGGGATACGATTGACGTGAGAATCGAGTCGCTCGACAGCGTACTCGCGGGTGAATCGCCAAGGCTTATTAAGGTCGATGTTGAAGGATTCGAAACAGAGGTTATCGGAGGCGCAGAGCAGACTTTTTCCAACCCGGCACTGATCGCAGCGCTCATGGAGCTAAACGGCAGCGGCGATCGTTACGGATTTGACGAAGATAAGCTTCACCAGATGGTGTTGGAATATGGCTTCGAATCATATTCCTACGTTCCGCTTGAACGGCGTTTAGTTAGTTTAAACGGCAAGAAGAATTTATCCGGGAATACGCTGTATATCCGTGATGTTGGGACGGTAGCGAAACGCTTACGGGAAGCACCGAAGTACAGTGTATTGGAGACCAAGATCTAAGGAAGCTTGGGTTAGTGCATGCCTCGACTCAGTTGCGTATTTGTTTGCTAACAACCGAATTCTCTGAGGGAGTGTCTTGTTAATGAGCAACGTTAGGGTTTTTATCTTCCATCGTATCAACTTGACCGGTTTGTTTGGGTTTTCCGTTTGAAAGCAGGGAAAATGGCTTCAAAGTTACAGGTGCTGGTTTTACTTACGGTTGCCTTCGGAGGATATAGAGGAATATCCAGACTTAACGGGAATTTTCTCGTGGGCTTGGGCTCACACCGTAGCTTCAAAGCCATAAGTGGGTTTTCTCGACCCACGCGTGTCCCGGTCAGCAACGATTGGTCGGCCCAACTCGAATTTATCAATCAGCGGACAACCGACATGGCGATATACAGTACGGCTACGTTATCGGGAGTTGGTACTGACTGCCGTGCACTCCGTTATCGGTTCTGGCTTTGCGTGTTCACGCTGATTCTGCTGTCGGCGACTTCGAAATACGTGCTAGCCGGTATCGCTGAAACAGTGGCCGAAGAGATTCGTTATGAAGCCACTTTGCCAAATAACAGTCCGATTGGTCGGCCATTGCCGTTAGCGGCTAGTTGGAATACCGGTGTTAGGCCAAATGCCTTAGATCCCGACTATCAATTAGCCATGATCGAAAAGGGCCATTTTTTGCTGCCTTGGTTTCAGTTGGATATGCCTAAAGGGCGGAAGGATGTCAAAAATTCAAGCGTTTATTACCAAAATGCTTTGACACGCAGTGGCGAACTCGGCCTCCCTATATCTTTCATTAGTACCCAATGGGAGAGGCCGCTATCAGATGATGCGCATTATCTGACACTGCCACGAGCTTTGAATCCTAACGTGATAAAAGCGGATGGCTCCGTCGCGCCTATGGTGTCGCCCTTCGGGCCAGTTCAGCCTTGGACCGATGTTGGCTACCAATGGACTGCTGCCAGCGTAGTCAGACGACTGCAAAATTGGTATCCGAACCCTCCGCTCGTCGTCTTCGTGTCGAACAACGAACATCCCAAGCTGAAATGGCAAGATGCCGATTTGGACGTACGCTACCTCACATTTAACAACTCCAAAACCGACGAAGCCAAGCGGAAAAGCGCAGGGCAGGGTTGGATCGATCGTTACCGCGCTCTTCAGGCAGGCATGCGTAGTGGGTTGAGAAATAGCGCTTGGAAGCAGAACGCAATCTTTGTTGGTTATAACGCCTTTGGAGGACTTGCCTTTGGCCGTTGGGGGCGTTGGATCAACTATTCACTGGCGATCACTGAACGGATCGAGCCTTGGCCTCTCGCTTGGGATGGCGCATCGCCGTCTTTTTATGTTCATGATTGGGACAACTCTACTGATTTTACAGCTATGAGCCCCCTAATCGGCTCCATGAACTGGGTATTCATGTTGGAGGATGCCTATCGCCTGAACCCAAACTTCTGGCTCGAATTATCAGTTTGGGATGGGCATCGGCCAAGAAGTAAAACCAGCAAAAGAGCCTATTACGCCAGGCTTGGCCAATCATATAGCCCGGATCGCTATGCGGGCATGGTCAAGTTCGGCATGTGGTTACTCCGTCCCAGAGTTATTCGTGAATTTCGCTTTCCGGAGGAAACTCGGAATGCCATAAATCCTTATTTTACCGAATTGATCCGAGCTGTTGATAATATCCATCACGACCCGGTACTCAAAGAGTTTTGGAGAAATGGGATATTGCTTCCGAATAAGAAACGCAAACATCCTTATCAGGAGCACATACCAGCCGAGTATGCGATGAAGGATCGGTGGTTCCTGCTTGATACCGATTTGGATCCGAAAAGACCATGGAATTTGTCCACGGAAATCCCGGTATTTACCTTGGCTTTGGAAAAAGGCGTGGCGCCTGATCGGGAATGGTTGATCGTAATTCATTCTCCGCTAGGTGATAGGGCGGATGTTGAAGTGACGGTGCCGGGATATGGAGGGGTCCGTGTGAGTGCGGCACCAAAAGGTAGCTATTACCACCTATATGAGGTGGACGGGAAAATCGAAATAGTTGGTAGGTTGTAGTTGAATCGAACATATGGCTTCGACTGTCCTGAATACTAAGATGCGCCGAGGCCAACCATTAGGCCTTCGCCAGCGTGTGTTATCCGGTGCGTTATGGGTTACGATCGCAAACGTAGCTTATCGGGGTATGTTGATGTTGGCCATGATGATGGTGGCCAGGATTTTAGGCAAAGAGGAATATGGCCAGCTCGGGATAATCCAAAGCAGTATCACCATGTTCGAGGCGATCGCTGCATTAGGGATGGGAATTACTGCAACGAAACATATTGCTGAATATCGGAATAGCGATAAATACAAAGTTTCCAGAGTGATCACGCTGACCAGAGTGACGACTTTTGTCACCGGGGTGTTTTTCGGGGTTGTCATATACCTGATTGCCCCACAGATGTCTACCACTATGCTGGGTTCTGGCGAGTTGACCGAGTTCGTAAGAATCAGCGCACTGATACTATTCTTTAATGCTATATCCGGTGGACGGGTGGGTATTCTGGCGGGTTTTGAAGCCTATCGCGCAATGGCACTTATCAATAGCCTCACGGGAACCATGACCGTGTTGCTGGTAGCCGGAGGGGCTCGTTTTTACGGCGTCGACGGCGCCCTTTGGGGCCTTGTCGGGGTGTCGTCGATAAACGCACTCTTGAATCATATTCTTAGTATCAGAGTTATGCGCAAAGAGGGGATTCCTCGGGCACCAAAGCTGACCCGTAGCGAATGGTATTTGTTATGGCGTTTCAGTGTGCCGGCTATGATGGCGGGGATTTTATATGCCCCAGTTAACTGGATTGGCGGGGCCTATCTTGTGAGGACCGACGGATTCGGCGAAATGGGCTTATTTGCTGCTGCCAATCAGTGGTTTTCTGTTCTGCTATTTATTCCGGGAGTAATCACCAGCGTGTTCCTGCCAGTCTTCGCGGATCACGGGGGACGAGGCCGGGAACACAACTTGCGCGGGCTTCTAGGAAAAGCATTGAAAGCTACCGTATTGGTATCGTTACCCCTTGTCGCCGCTGTTGCACTTTCAAGCTCCTGGATCATGCGTCTTTATGGGGAAGGATACTTCGAAGCGGCCACACTGCTCGTAATGATTGCGCTGGCCGCATTTGTGGCATCGACTCAAAATATATTGGGCAATGCCTTGGCGACTATTAACCGGATGTGGATCCATTTTGCATCGAATATGGTTTGGGCAGTCGTGTACCTGATGACGGTCATTATCCTGGTAGAACTCGGCTACAAAGCGATGGGATTATGTTTGGCAATATTGCTTGCCTATTTCGTAAAACTGCTTTTCTCTGGTGTTATGGTTCGTATGTATATTTCGAACGGTACTCGTTAGATTGATATGACACGCCCTGAAACTGCCGCCCGATGGAAAATTGATTGGATTATCATCCAAGATGGAGTCTGGACTGGGGCAGAATCCGTTGTTATCGGTGGAGGCCGGATTGGTGAAAACAGTCTAATTGGGGCTGGTTCTGTGGTCGTAACCGATATTCCGGATCGAGTCATTGCGGTAGCAAACCCATGTAGCTCAATCAAACGGTGGGAGAGCACGTTGAATGTTATGGGCGCCAATCGGAAGCGTTTGCGTGCCCGTCGCGTCCCTATTTGAGCTTGAAACCATAAAAGTAAATTAATGCCGAATCGCAATATCGTTTTTTGGCAAAGAAACCCAAGCCCTCACCAGTCCGCTTACATACGGGCTATGGCCGAGCTTCCAGGTATCGTAAATGTGCAGGGGGTTTTTATAAAGGATCTTGACGTATGGCGCAGGGAAATGGGGTGGTCAAGGCCGGACTTCGGATCTGTTGATATCAGTGTTGCTCCTAACAATGAAGCGTTCGATGCCCTTTTGGAGGCAGGGGGGGCAGAATGTACTCACGTGGTGTCAGGGATTATTGCCGAGCCTAGGCTCAGGAGGGTCCTTTCACATGCTAGAAACAAACAGACGTTAATTGGATTGTTGTCGGAAGGACGCGATTGGCGAGGGTCTAAAGGACTATTGCGCAGCTTGCATAGTTTCGGATGTGAAAGACGTTACACCGACGATGTTGATTTCGTATTGGCTATTGGGCACCTGGCAAGTAAATGGTATAGGAATATTGGATTTTCACCAGATAAGATATTTGACTTCTGTTATGTCGTGGAAGAAAAGAATGACGACACTGTCGATATCGCTTGTAGTAACTCTGATGGAATTCTGACGATTCTTTTTGTAGGGCAATTGATTTCGCGAAAACGCGTCACCGTTTTATTGGAGGCGTTGAGGAAACTCAAAGGCGCCCCCTGGAAACTTTCGATCATTGGAGATGGCGTTGAAAAGCCAGTGCTAGTTTCCTTGGCGAAAGAACTTGGCATTTCAGCGTCTGTTGAGTTTTTCGGTTTTCAAGATAATGCTTCCGTACGCAGAGCTATTTCAAATGCTGATCTTCTGGTATTGCCTAGCCACTGGGATGGTTGGGGTGCCGTCGTCAATGAAGCGCTGATGGCGGGAACGCGAGTTGTATGCAGCGACTTCTGCGGTGCGGCAGATCTGGTACGAGATACTCCTTACGGAGGCGTCTTCGCCTGTGATTCGGTTGACGGTTTGGCGCATCAATTGAGCGCTCAGATTGCACGGGGCACTGTTAGTGCCGAAGAACGAGGGGCAATTCGGCGATATAGCGAGACCATAACCGGACCGGTGGTTGCCCAGTATTTAAGGGAAATTATCGAGCACGTATCCGGTAAAAATCCAATCCGGCCTATTCCTCCTTGGAAGCGTCCATTGAAGGAAATGGAGACGCAGCCATGAATGCATTGGCGTTGCGACATCAGGCCAGGCTGGTATCGGTTAAACAGCTTTTTCTGATTGTGGGCATTCTGGGCTGCCTGACACTAGGCGACGGAGTGGTGGCGGGAGCCCATGTCATGCTCGGCTTGTGGTTGTTATTGGGCATCCCGCAAACGATACAGGCTTTATCTCTGGCTGTTGTCATTAAATATCTGAATCCGGTTTTGTACACATACCCCGAGGGAGTGGGAGTGATGGGGTGGGGTGTAATCGTGCTGGGAGGTATACGGTTGCTATTTGGCACGAGAATACGCAATGTAAAAATTATTCTGCCTTTGGTTGGCTTTTCACTTGTCGTCGCCGCGTTATTCGTGGTGCAGGACAACAAAGCTCCGGGTGTGTCGGTCATGAAATTGATCATGTTTACCTACGTGTCGTGTGCCATCGTTCTTGGCTGCGCATCGCTGAGCGAGGAGCAAGCGCGGGAATTGGGTACATGGTTCAATTCGCTGATCGCTGCCGTCGTGTTGTTGTCGCTGCCGGTGTTCGCATTTGCCGAGGTCGCTTATGCGAGAAACGGGCAGGGGTTCCAGGGAATATTGAACCATCCTCAAGCTTTCGGTCCTATCTTGGCGCCCGCAGCCAGTGCATTACTTGCCAGCATTTTTTTCGGCAAGCCGAAGAGCTTTCTACGTTTTCTTGCCATCGTTTTGGGACTGATAGCCTTGATAATCGTGTCACAGGCGAGGACTGCATTGGCTGCTGTGATGCTGAGCATGGCCGCCACGACGGCCGTGGTCTTTTTCAAGAAAAGGAAATTTATGCAGTTTCGCATGGGACGCTTCATCAAGATTTCTACGTTGGCACTTGTCGCGTTAATGCTGGCTGTGGCTTCTTCATCTGTCCTGCAAGAAAAGCTGATGGGTTATGTCTATAAGCGAGGTTCGACGAATATCGAATCGGCGCTTTCATCGCGCAGTGGCGGTATTGAGTCGCAATGGAACTACTTTCTGGAAAATCCTCTGACCGGGTGCGGCTTCGGCGTCTATCCATGGGGCCTAGGACGTCTGGGAGCGGTCGAGTTCATGGGATTGCCGATATCGGCTCCAGTGGAGAAGGGTTTCTTGCCGACCGCAATATTGGAGGAAACCGGGCTACTTGGGGGGATAAGCTTTCTCGGTGTGCTGATCTATCTGAGCCGGCGTGTGATTGCGCAGCGAAATACCCAGTGGATGGCCATGTTTTTTGCCTGCATTTTTGTGAACGTGGGGGAGATGGTTATTTTCTCGGTGGGGGGTGTCGGTTTGTTGTATTGGCTGATGATCGGCGTAGCCACACGTGTTCCGCCGGACCAGGGCACTGAAAATAGCGAGCCACAAAAAAATCGGAGTATCGCAATAAGGTCACACCTAAGAACCGATTCGGCAACGGCAATGGCTGGCTTTACTAGATCAGCTTCGAGCATAGACTTGAGAAACGAGGTTCGAAGCCAAACGGGTGTCTCACTCTTATGAAGATAATTCAAGTTGTTTCGGGAATCGATAATCTGGCGGGGGGGCCTTCGTATACGGTGCCGAGGCTATGTGAGACCTTGGGAGAAAGGAATTGTCATGTAGAGCTTCACACGCTAGAACCGTTACCTAAGTCAGCCAGTAAAACCGGTTACGACATCCAGGCGTATCCAAAAACCGGGTTGCCGCTAATGAGTCGATTCGGCTTATCGCCTGCGATGATATCTGGGTTGACGGGTGCGGCAGGTTCGGCAGATATCATTCATAACCATGGCTTATGGCTTTTGCCGAATTTGTACGCTTACCAGGCAGCCTGCAATCAACGGGTCCGTTTTGTGGTTTCTCCCCGCGGGATGCTGTCGTCATGGGCGTTGGCGCACTCGAAATGGAAAAAGCGCTTGGTCTGGCACTGGAAGCAGAAACGTGCGCTGGAAGCGGCCGCATGTTTTCACGCCACTGCGGAAAGCGAACTGGAGGATATTCGCCGCTTGGGTTTTTCATCGCCGGTAGCGGTGATACCGAACGGCATGGACGTGCCCAGAGAGGAGCGGAAGTCTTTGCCAGGCTCGCGAAGGTTGTTGTTTCTCGCCCGAATCCACAAGATAAAAGGCGTCGACATCCTGCTGAAGGCCTGGGGTCGCCTGGAAGAGCGTCATTCGGACTGGGAATTGACCGTAGCCGGTCCTGACGACGGGGGCTATTTAGACGATATAAAACGGTTGGCAGCAGCCCTGCAGCTCAGGAAGGTGGATTTTACCGGTCCGGTGTATGGTGAGCATAAACGCAACTTGCTGCTTTCTTCGGACCTCTATGTGTTGCCGACGCACTCCGAAAATTTTGGAATGACCGTCGCCGAGGCATTGGCGCACGGCGTTCCCGCGGTAGTCACCAAGGGCGCGCCCTGGCGGGGACTTGAGGACCACCGGTGCGGTTGGTGGATTGAATTAAGCGAAGATTCCCTTACCGCCTGCCTTGATCAGGCAATGATGAAAGGAGATACGGAGCTGCGCGCCATGGGGGAACGCGGGAGAAACTGGATGCTGCGGCAATATTCCTGGTCGTCTGTTGCCGAGAAAATGGAGCACACCTATTCGTGGCTGCTCCACGGGGGGGAGCGCCCCGCGTGGATCAGTTGCACGTAAACCCGTGGTGTTCAAACTCAGTCAAGTTGAATCGTTTCCGTATTGGTATTCATTGCAACCCATCGCTTTTTCAGCGGCACCATTCATTATGTCGAGCTCTGTTACCTTTTCTCGCAGTTCTAGCCCCCACTCGCTGAAGAACCGGGCACTACGGGCGCTATGGGGTTGGGCATGGCTGCTGTTGTTCCGTCCAAGTCCCCGAACGTTCCACGCGTGGCGGCGGGCTTTATTGAGACTATTCGGAGCTCGTATCGGCAAAGGGGTTTATGTGTATCCCTCCTCGAAAATTTGGGCGCCGTGGAACCTGGAGATGGAAGACCACAGCTGCTTGGGGGATCACGTGGATTGCTATTGCGTGGACAAGATTCACCTCGGCGCTCACGCCACGGTCAGCCAATACAGCTATTTGTGCAGTGCCAGCCACGATTACACGCGCGCCGACCTACCTCTGATAACAGCGCCCATATCGGTCGGGGCAGGGGCTTGGGTAACGGCGGACGCTTTCGTGGGACCGGGCGTCGTCATTGGCGAAGGCGCGATCGTCGGAGTCAGGTCTACGGTGTTGAAGGACGTTGAGCCGTGGACAGTGGTGGCGGGGACCCCGGCTCGGAAAATCAAAGATCGAGTGATGCAGGAATGACGTTTTACCCTCATTGGGCGATGACGTTTCGCCGCCGCAGGCGAATTTTGCGACGGCAATGCGCGCGAGCGGTTTTTCGTGTTCAACATCGAAGAACCGCATTGCCGAACATGGAGTGTCTTCACCTAATGGAAAACGTGTGATTAGGAATTCGGAATGGCTAACCATAAGATCATTTTCGTCAACCGGTACTTTTACCCGGACCATTCGGCGACCAGCCAAATGCTGAGCGATCTAGCGTTCGACCTGGCGTGCGAGGGTTATCCAGTGAACGTCGTCACCAGCCGCCAGCTTTACGACCGGCCTACTGCCGAACTGACCAAGGCGGAGGATATACGCGGCGTTCGCATCTTCCGGATTTGGACCACGCGGTTCGGTCGGGCCGGATTGCTCGGCCGGGCTTTGGATTATGCGAGTTTTTATCTGTCCGCATTTTTGGTGTTGTTGCGGTTGACGGCCAAGGGCGATGTGATTGTCGCCAAGACCGATCCGCCGCTGATATCGGTGATCTGTGGGCTGGTCGCGGTCCTTCGGGGCGCTGCTTTGGTGAACTGGATTCAGGATCTGTTCCCCGAGGTGGCGACGGAACTCGATATGAAAGCGATCGGTCCGGCCATGCCTTTGGCCCGGAGCCTACGGAACTGGTCTTTGCGTAGAGCGGCCTGCAACGTGGTATTGGGCGAGTTGATGGCGCAAAAGCTCTCGGAACAGAGGGTCGATGCGGAGAGTGTTCGGGTGATCCCGAATTGGGCGGACGGCGACCATATCAAGCCCTTGGCGCCGGAAGACAACGAATTGCGCCGGGAATGGGGTCTCGAAAACAAATTCGTCGTGGGTTATTCCGGGAATCTCGGGCGGGCTCACGAGTTCTTTACCATTCTTCGAGCGGCGGAGATCCTCCGGGACCGGGATGAGAGGATGATGTTCCTGTTTATCGGCAGCGGCGCGCAGCGTGTTGCGCTGGAGCAATGGATCGAAGCGCACGCCTTAACGAACGTGTTGTTTCGGCCGTACCAACCAAAAGAAAAGCTCGGACTCAGCTTGAGCGTTCCGGATGCGCATCTCGTTTGTCTCAAACCGGGTCTCGAAGGGTTGATCGTCCCCAGCAAGTTCTACGGTATCGCGGCGGCCGGTCGGCCGACGCTGTTCGTGGGCGACCCGGACGGCGAAATCCCGAGAGTCTTGAATGCGGTGAACTGCGGGTACGCCGTTTCCGCTGGAGATCCGGAAGGACTGGTTCGGTATATAGAGGCCTTGAAGTCCGATCCGGATGCTTGCCGGCAAATGGGGCTGAGAGCACGGACCGAGTTCGAGCGGCGATTCAGTCGTCCGCGGGCCGTCGCGGCCTGGAAGGACCTGCTGGATTCCTTCGGGTCGGAGAAAGCAGCCGAGAGCTCGGATTCGAGCTATTCAAGGACTTTCTAATTCTTTCGGGCGATGAATTTGAGGACGGGGCGGTATCTTGAGTCGGTGTCGGTTGTCACTCGTGTGTCGGCATCTTTCGTTGCGTGGCGTGTCGCATGGTGCGCAGTGATTTCGGTGTTTGCCATTGCATTGCTGCTTGGCAGCCGTGCGGGCGATTTTTTGGCTATCGAGTCCAATAATCCTCGGCAGGCCGACTTGGTCGTGATTCTGGGCGGCGGGTGGGAAACGCGAGTGGCGACGGGCGGATCTTTGATGCGCGACGGGTGGGCTGAGCATGTTCTTTTAACCGGAGTACAGAAAGCGCACGATCGGAATGGGGAACCGTCGAACGATCCGAGATATAGCTATCTCCGGTCGTTGGGAGTGTCGAGTGAAACAATTCTGCTGGACAGTTCCGCCAAAAGCACATGGGAAGAAGCGCACGTTATAAGGGATTTGGTTAAGAAAAACGGCTGGAGCAGCGTCCTTATCGTTTCCGATCCGCCACATTTCCGGCGGCTCGGATGGGTTTGCGAGCGGGTATTGGGTGTCTCGAATATCGATTATCGTTTGATCGCGAGCCGGCCGCGTTGGTGGAATCCAAGTCTGTGGTGGGAAAACAAAATCTCGGCTTCCTTTGTACTTAAAGAATTCATAAAGCTTTTTTATTACCGCGTTAAGTATGTTTGAGTTTAGATATCTTGGGTAATAGGAGGCTATTCCAGTTGACCCTAGAAACCCTTCGACTTTGCTCAGGACAGGCCCTTCGACTTTGCTCAGGGCGAACGGCCTACTGGACCAGTGCCGTTAAGGTAAGCTGCCATGCCACGTAGGGAAGGTCCCGCGACTAAAGCGATGTTTGCGCCTTGCGCTGGTTGTGCTGGTTCCCAAACTCCCGTTTGGGAACCCAGTTTGGGAAGCTCCGGCTTCTCGATTCGCGTGCGGTTTCTGGAAGCTAGAGCTTCTCGGGTAGGACGCCCAAACGGGAGTTTGGGCGCCAGCGGAATGGGCTGTTTGCGATTGGAATAACGGGGTAGGACTTATTCCAAATTGCTTTCAGTCAGGAATTCATTTTGTAGGATGGGTTTCGCTTCGCTCTACCCATCCTACGATGAATGTTCGCTCGAATGCCGAATGGAGTTAAGCGGATGATATCGCCTTATTTGGGGCAGGCACTAAGAATAGAAATAGAGAAAGGCCGGACATAATGGTTGCAACAGATTCGAAAACTGAATTGTGGGATATCGGACTCAAGTTTTGGGGGTGGTTCAGCCTTTTGATAGGGATATCGGTATTTACATTTTTTGACGGCCTCAAATTCGTCTTCGGATACTGGACGACAAGCGAGGAATACAGCCACGGTCTTCTGATTCCGTTCATCACCGCTTTCCTGATCTGGCAGAAAAAAAACGAACTGGCCCGGTTGCCGTTCGAAGGCTCCTGGGCCGGTGTAGGTGTCGTCGGCTTGGGGTTGGGACTTTATTTTCTGGGCGAATTGGCGACGCTCTACATCATCGTCCAGTATGCCTTCCTGGTCGTCTTGTTCGGCCTGGTTCTCGCGGTGACCGGGTTCAAGATATTCAAGCAGATTTGGATACCGCTGTTCTTTTTGTTTTTTTCGATTCCCTTGCCCAATTTTCTCTACCAGGGCCTGTCGGGCAAACTTCAGCTTCTTTCCTCGGCACTCGGCGTCTCTTTCATTCGGGCCTGCGATATCAGCGTTTATCTCGAAGGCAATATCATCGACCTCGGCTCGTACAAGCTTCAGGTGGTGGAAGCCTGCAACGGGCTGCGTTATCTCTTTCCCCTGATGAGCCTCTCGTTCATGTGCGCCTATTTCTTCAAGGTGGCATTGTGGAAACGGGCCGTAATTTTTCTCTCCAGCATTCCGATCACGATTCTGATGAACAGCTTTCGCATCGGCATCATCGGGGTAATGGTCGAGTACTGGGGAAAATCGATGGCGGAAGGATTCCTGCACGATTTCGAGGGCTGGGCAATCTTCATGGCCTGCACCGGCCTACTGGTGGGGGAAATGTGGCTGCTGGCCAGGATCGGGCGGGAGCCGCGGCCGTTGCTGGAAGTGTTTGGTTTGGCGTTTCCGGAACCGTCGCCGAAGGATGCGTTGTTTCGGGAGCGCACCTTGCCGCGCCAATACTGGCCGGTGCTGGGGCTTTCGGTCGTGGCATTGGGGGGTGCTCAACTCCTGCAGCATCGGGAAGAATTCGTTCCTCCTCGTGCCGAGTTCGTCGATTTCCCCATGCAACTGGCCGATTGGACGGGGCGGCGCGAGACGATGGAGCAGCAATACATCGATGCGCTCAAATTCGATGACTACATTCTGGCTAACTATGTCCGCGACGGGGTCATGCCGGTCAATTTTTATTCCGCCTATTACGCCTCCCAGCGCAAGGGCGAGTCGATACATTCGCCCCGCTCCTGCATTCCGGGCGGCGGTTGGGAAATCAAATCGCTGGAGACCGTGAATGCCGATCTTCCCGGCGAGGAAGGCGATCCGCTTAGGATCAACCGCCTGGTCATTCAGAAAGGCGAGGATCGCCAGCTCGTTTACTACTGGTTTCAGCAGCGCGGGCGCAATCTGACCAACGAATATGCCGTGAAGTGGTATCTGTTCTGGGATGCGCTGACGCTTAATCGTACCGACGGCGCCCTAGTGCGGCTCACGACCTATCTTCCCCGCGGAGAGGAGCTCGCGACGGGCGAGGCGCGGCTCAACGAGTTCCTGCGTGTCTTGAAGCCGCAATTGAATCGTTATATCGCGGATTAGACGCATGCGCTTAATTTTGCCGAAGTTGTACGCCAAAGCCGTTAAGTCAAGCTGTCATACCGGCAGGGAGTGCCGGTATCCAGAGCACGGGGATGTGATCCAGGCTGATGCTATCCCTGGCTTCTGGGTTCCGGCATTCCCTGCCGGAACGACGGTATGGAGCTTAATTTAGCGGTATTGGCAGGTACGGATAAGGATTTTCTATGCAGCTTTTTGTGCTGTTCTTGACCACCCTGTTTCTGGCCATGGTGTTGGTGGCCGCACTGATCCGATTTTCTGCGCCGCTCGGCCTGGTGGATGTTCCCGATGCGCGGAAGGTCCATGTTTCGGCGATTCCACGGGTGGGCGGGATCGGCATGGTCATTGCGACCATCGTGGCGCTGCTCCTGGAGTTCGATCTCGATTCCGGATTCCGGATCTGCCTGCTCGGCGTCGGCATTCTAAGCGTGTTCGGCTTACTCGACGATCGCTACGACCTGAACTACAAGATCAAGTTTTTCGGTCAGTTCGTGGCGGTGCTGGTGGTGGTCGTTTTCGGCGACATCGTGATCCGCCGCTTGTGTTTTTGGGACTGCGGAACGCTGCCCGATGCCGTCGCTTACCCGCTGACGGTATTCTTTTTGCTCGGCGTGACGAATGCGATGAATCTGGCCGACGGTTTGGACGGACTGGCGGCGGGACTCAGCATTCTGAGTCTGGCTTGCATTGCGTTTCTAGCCGATTTGGCCGACGGCTATCAAACAATAGCGACTGCTGTTGCCATCCTGGGCGCCATCTTGGGATTTCTGCGCTACAACACCCACCCGGCCATCGTGTTCATGGGCGATACGGGCAGCCAGTTTCTGGGCTTCTCGGCGGGCGTTCTTGCCGTGTTGCTTACGCAAAAGGTCAATACGGCGCTGAGCGGTTCTTTGCCGCTGCTGATCTTGGGATTGCCGATCATCGACACTTTGCTGGTCATGGGGCATCGGATACTTCGCGGCGTGTCGCCGTTCAAGCCGGACCGGAACCATTTTCACCATAAGCTCCTGTCTCTGGGTTTCGACCATTATGAGGCAGTGCTGACGACGTACGTGGTCCAGGCGTCCTGCATTCTTCTCGCGTATTTTCTCCGTTACGAGTCCGACCTATTGGTTCTGGCGATCTATCTGGCCCTGTTCGCCGTGGTCGGAGCATTCTTCCCGCTCGCACAGGCGTTCCGTTGGCGCCTACACGGAGTCGACCGTGGCCAGGCGTCGTTTCTCACCCGAAAATTGAATTTGATTCTGGAGAAAGCCTGGCTGGACAAAACGGCTTTTCAATCCGTCCGTCTCGCCGTGCCGTTGTTCCTGGTTGCAACCGCCGTCACAACGAAGGAGGAGGATCTGGACGAGATTGCGGTGTTTGCCGCGGGAATTCTGGTGACCTGGCTGGTTTGGGTAGGGGCTCGTCTTCCCGGTGCGGGCTTCATCGAGCGCGTGGCCGTTTACTCGAGCGTGATCCTGGTGGTTTATCTCGCCCAGACCGCCGGTTTCGAGTACTCGGAGGCGGAGCGCTGGTTCAATTACGCTATCGCCTTGCTGGCCGTCATCGTGGGCGTGGGCGTGCGGTTTTCGGGGCGCTACTTCACCCTGACGCCGTCGGACTTCCTGGTGATGTTCGTGCTGTTGGTCGCGGCGAACTTACCGGTTTTTAGTCAAGTCAACTACGCCAAGATCGCCGTCCAATCGGCGATCCTGCTGTACGGCGTCGAATACGTCCTGCGCCGCGGGAGCGGAACCGTCTGGGCGGTGCGGAGCGGTGGGATGCTGGCTCTGATCGCGCTGGCTCGCTGGATGGTTCTTTGAGCCGGGTTCTCCGTACACTCGAACGCGGCCCGAGATCAGCGGAGCGTTTCATCCCAAAAACGGGGGGGGGCGCCGTGGTAGGTGCGAATTTATTCGCACAGTCAACGGCTTATTCCGTTCGGCATTCGAATGGACATTCATCGTAGGATGGGTAGAGCGAAGCGAAACCCATCGATGGTGGGTTAGCGCAGCGTAACCCACCGATTCGCGGTCGCTCGGTGGGTTACGGCCTCGCGGCCTAACCCACCCTACAAAAAATTGATTCCTTGTCGGGAATGGATTCCCGACCTACGACCCGGCGGTTCGACGTAGGTCGGCAATCCCTTGCCGACGAATCCCTTCAGCCCTGAATGCCTCCTTCCGTCAGCTTCGCGGGATCCAGAAGCTCGGACAATTCCTCGCGCGGAATCCCGGTCATTTCGGCGGCCACGTCGATGATCGGCCGTTGCTGCTTGTAGGCCGCTTTGGCGATTTCCGCCGCTTTGAGATAGCCGATGACGGGATTCAGCGCGGTAACCAGAATGGGATTGAGTGCCAACGCTTTCTTTAAATTGTCTTCACGAACGACGAAATCGGCGATGGCCTTATCCGCCAATTGACGCGAGACGTTCGCCAGCAGGTCGATGCTTTGCAGCAGATTGTATGCGACGACCGGCAGCATGACGTTGAGCTGGAACGATCCGGACTGGCCGGCGACAGTAATCGTGGCATCGTTGCCGATGACTTGTGCGGCGACCATGCAAACAGCCTCCGGAATCACCGGATTGACTTTGCCCGGCATGATGGAACTGCCGGGCTGTAGCGCCGGCAGTTCGATTTCACCTAGACCCGCCAGGGGGCCGGAATTCATCCAGCGGAGATCATTGGCGATTTTCATGAGGCTGACCGCCACGGTCTTCAGTTGGCCCGACAATTCCACGGCCGCGTCCTGGCAACTCAGGCTTTCGAAAAACGAGGCATTGGGCGCGAACGGCAGGCCCGTGGCGTCGGAAAGCGCCTCCGCCATTTTCGCCGCGAACTCCGGATGGGCGTTGATGCCCGTACCTACGGCCGTGCCGCCCTGGGCGAGTTTGTAGATACGCGGTAATGAGGCGCGCAGACGCTCAACGCCGTTTTGGATTTGCAACGCCCAGCCGGAGAGTTCCTGGCTCAGGGTGACGGGCATGGCGTCCATGAGATGGGTGCGTCCGGTCTTGACCACGTGCTCGATCGATTGCGCCTTGTAGACGATCGTGGTCTGCAAATGCTCCAGTGCGGGGATGAGCTGTGCGTTGACGGCGAGCGCAGCGCTGACGTGGATCGCCGTCGGAATGACGTCATTGCTGCTTTGCCCCATGTTGACGTGGTCGTTGGCGCTCACGCTTTGTCCGCAGGCACGGGAGGCAAGCGTGGCGATGACTTCGTTGACGTTCATGTTGGTGCTGGTGCCGGAACCGGTTTGGAATACGTCGACCGGAAACTGGTTGCCGTAACGTCCGTCGATTATGTCCTGCGTTGCCCGCTCGATGGCCTCGGCAAAGCCGCAGTCCAAAACGCCCAAGTCTCTATTTACGCGGGCGGCGCACTGCTTGATCAAGGCTACGGCCGCGATAAAGGCCGGCGGCATCTTGAGTCCGCTGATCGGGAAATTTTCCACCGCGCGCTGAGTTTGGGCGGCATAAAGGGCATCGGCCGGCACCTGCAATTGGCCCATGCTGTCTTTTTCGATGCGGAAAGCGTTTTGGTTCATGACATTGAAAATCGGTTAAGTGTTAACGGATTAGTTAGGCCGCATGATGTTTGATAAGCCGGACTAGGACAGGCTATGGAGAAACTCGCCTAACCGTTCTTCGTCGAAGGGCCAGCCGAGTTCGGCACCCGATGCGGAATCGCGCACGACCGGAATCCGTACGCCATAGCGGTGTTCCAACTCGAGTTTCTCGGCGATATCTACTATCTCGACGGGAATCTCGGCGCCTTTCGCTTGAATCGCTTTAGACAGCAGAAATTCCGCGTCTTCGCACAAATGACAACCGTGTGTGCCGTAAAGTATTAGTCGAATCAATCTTGCTCGTCCTCGCTGGATACGGCCGGAAGTTTGCGCATCGTCGTCCGGTTCCGGAGCGCGGCAATCTGGCCTCGGTGATAGGGGCAGTGACGGATGTCACGGGGACATCGCTCGCGAGCGGCTAAGCTTATCAGATTAGAGGGGAAACATGCCGAACGAAGATTGTTCGACCGCTCCACAAGTGGGGGGCCTTACGGATAGAGGTACTCAAGCAGCGGCGATGTCGTTTTTCTGGCGAGGACAAAAGAGAAAACGCCCGTTTCATGTCGCATCGGATAATGTCGGGCGTGGTTTCATCACGACGTCCGAAGTGTGGGCGCTTATGGCAGGTATTCGTCGACAGCGCGCCTGTTCCATCGTTTCCAGCTTGGAAACGATGCGGGGTAATCGATCCCGGTCGCCAAACGGTCGCCGGAACCGCATGCTTAGCCCTCCGTTTAGCGAGCAGCGGGCGCGTGCCGCGTGCGTTGTTCGCACGGAAAATCGCCAGACGGTTGGGCATTCTCCGCGTTCTGAATTACCGAAATGACCGCCGGCCGAATCTGTTGATTGTCAACGAGGTAATTTGTCACAGACGGCGAAATGAATTTACTTGCAGACTGGCAATTCGCCCGGTTTGCCTTATCGAGGAAGCGCTCTGCGCGGCAAGCTCCATCGAAATCCTGAAGGGAGAGACGCTACGATGATAACGTCTTTGATCCGCACCACCCGGCGTGCCAATTTGCTGATGAGGGTTGGATTTTGATTTGTAAAGGTTCGAAAGTCGTCAGAAAACGGTCAGTTTTTGGTCAAATATGGTTTGTTCCGCCAACTGCAATGCTAACCACGAATGCCGGAGCCTGTAGGTATGGAGATCGGTAAGAGTTTGCTATTCGGCCCTTTTCGGCTAGACGCCGGAAACGCCGTCTTGTGGCGAGGGTCGGAGGTGGTGGGCTTGCCGCCGAAAGCCTTTGCGCTTTTGCACTACTTGCTTATGAATCCCGGCCGGCTGTTAACCAAGGACGCTTTGCTCGATGCGGTCTGGCATCGCCGCTTTGTCAGCGAGTCGGTTCTTAAAGGATGCGTCAACGAATTGCGCAAAGCTCTGGCGGATGATCCGAAGTCACCCACTTACATCGAAACGGTGGCGAAACACGGCTATCGCTTCATTGCCGAGGTAATGCAGGCAGACAGCCGGGAAGTTCGTGCGCCGGCACTGTCGCCAATAGCGGCCAATCGCGCAGCCCATGATGTGAATTCGATGTATTGGGTAGGGCGGCGGAGCGAGTTGGAATGGCTGGAAGCACGCTTCGAACGGGTAAGGCGTGGTGAGCGTCAGATAGTCTTCTTCACCGGCGAGGCCGGGATAGGCAAGACCACCCTAATCGATATGTTTCTGGCTCGCGCCAACGGCACGAATCTGGGGCTGCTACGCGCCCGATGCGTCGAACAGTGCGGTGCGGGAGAGGCGTTTATGCCTTTGATCGAGGCTTTGGAGAACGAATGCCGCGGAGCTGGCGCGCAGCAATTGGTCGACCGGCTGCACCGACATGCACCGACCTGGCTGATGCAAATGAACTCGGTCTTGACGCCCGCGGATAAGGACAAGCTCAGCCAGCAGGTCCTGGGCGCAACGAATGCCCGAATGCTCAGAGAGGCGGCGGAGTTTTTCGAGAGCATCAGCTCCGAATTTCCCTTGGTCCTGGTGATCGACGATTTGCATTGGGGCGATTATGCGACGGTCGATCTTATCTCTCTATTAGGGCGTCGAAGTTCACCGGCTCAGTTATTCGTCATCGCGACATACCGACCGGTCGACGTAAGTTTGACGCAACACCCGATCAAGCGGATCAGGCACGAATTGCAGGCGCGCGGTTTATGCGCCGAGCTGGCCTTGTGCGGTCTGGGCGAGGACGAAATCAAGGAATATTTGGTATCGCGCTATCCCGAAGAGGGGGGGCATGAGACTTTATCGTCGTCCATTTACCGATGGACCGAGGGCCATCCCTTTTTCATGGTAAATCTGGTCGAACATCTGGTCGATTTGGGGCGCCTTACATCGAGTTCCTACGATACGGGCTCGAAGCTGGCGATACCCGATAATCTCTTGGAAATGATAGACGCGCAAATCGATCGCCTGAGCGCTTCCGAGCGGCGCTTGCTCGAAATGGCGAGCGTATTCGGCGTCGAATGGTCTGCGGCACTGCTGGCAGCCGTATCCGGCGAAGATTTGGCGACGATCGAACTGTGTTGCGATGAACTCCGCCGGCGCGGCCAGATGTTGAAGTCATGCGGTGCCGACGAGTGGGCGGACGGGATAATGGCCGGACGCTATGGTTTTCGGCATTCCCTCTATCGCGAAATCCTTTATCGCCGCCTTGCGCCCGGGCGCCGGATGCAGTTGCACCGGTCCACCGGAGAATGCTTGGAAAATGGATACGGCGAGAAATCCAAAACGATCGCGGCGGAATTGGCCAATCATTTCGAGCAAGGCAAACAGCTGTCTAAGGCAATCATGTATCTGCGTCTGGCGTCGGAGAACGCCGTGAGCCGCTATGCCAACCGAGAAGCGATAGACTACATCAGCCACGCGCTACGCCTGTCCGAGTCGCTTCCGGAGGCGGAACGCGAGGCCTTAATCATGGAATTGCTGTTCAGACGCGGTGTCGTAAAGCGTTCTATGGACGACACCGATGGCGCCATGGAAGACTTTTCGGCTATTCGCAAGCTTGCGGTCAGCGCGGGTCTTCCGCTTTGGGAGCTCAAAGCCTTGATTGAACAGGGCAGGGTTTGTTATTGGATGGATCGGCCCCGCTGCCTCGCGTTAGTGACCGAGGCGGTAGAACGCGCTCTGGATTTAAAGGACGAGATGATCGAAATCCTGGTTCGAGGCTCCTGGGCTGGATGGCATAACACTTTGCAGGGATGGAGCGAGCACTACATCCGGGATTGTCGAAAGGCCATGGATATGGCCCGCGCAACGCGGAATCGCGAATTGCTTAACGCCAGCCTCACCTTGCATTCCAGTTTCGAATACGCCAGGGCCGACTATCGGTCGGCGATCGCTCTCGCACGCGAGGCAATGGAGATCGCTCAGAACCGGGGCGACGCATTGCAATACATGGTTTGCGAGGCCCTTTGCATAAGGTCGATGCTGCACATCGGAGAGTGGGGGGAAGCCCGGCGCCATATCGCCAAAGCATTAGAGATGGCCGAAAGGAACGGCAATGTCTTTGCAATCATCCATTTCACTCTGCTCATGAGCTGGTTACACGAGCAGGCTTTGGATTACGAAGGTGCACGGAGTCTGTGCCAGGCCGCGATGGAAAAAATGCACGACCAGCGGGATTCCTCGAATGCCTTTTTCGGACTGATCCGGTCGGGGGCGGCCCATCTGGGTTTGAGGCAACACGCCGAAGCCTTCGAGAGTTTCGCCAAAGCCGATCAGCTGCTGGATGCGTGTCAGGGACTGATGGATTGGTACCTGCGGCCGCTCTTTCATTTGGGCCTGGGTGAATACTGGCTGACGCAAGGCCAGTGGGAAAAAGCCGAAGAGCAGGCCAACAAGGTTTGCGAGCTCTCGGCCTTGCCTCCCGATCCGGCTTATCTGGCGCTGGGACATCGGCTGTTGGCCGAAGTGGCCATGGGCCGAAAGGCATTGGATACGGCTGGGGCGGAAGTCGAACAGGCGTTGTCCCATCTCGGTACGATCGAGGCCGCACTCGCGGCATGGCGGGTGTACGCAACCGCTGCGGAGCTGGATAGCCGAAGGGGACGCCTCCCTGAAGCGGAAACCTACCGCCATCGCAGCGCAGCGATACTTCGAGGCTTGGCCGAATCCATGGACGAGGCGGATTGCCTGCGTCAGTCGCTGCTGCGACATCCGCTGTTAACCGGCATTTGCGAGTAATTCCAAATCAAAACTTCGCGTGAATTCCGCCGAATACCGTGGTTCCGGGAGTGTAGCGGGCGTAGATGCCGCCGGTTCGGTTGTTGGTAATATTGTCACCGCGCACATAAAGATCGAGTTGCGGCAACACGCGATAGGTGGCTATGAGATCGACACGGACGGTGTCGTCCGTGGCCAAAGTCGCCGCGCTATCGTTCCATTGCGAGCCTTGGTATGTTGCATTCGCGCGGAGGCTCAGCGGCAAGGCATCCAGGTTCCACTGCGTCCAGATGCGGCCGGATTTTTCCGGATGCACCGGCAAAGGCCGGTCGTTGTCCAGATTGCGGCTGTACTGATAAGTGAAGTCCAGACCGCTGCGGAGCTGTTCGGACCAGAGAACTTCCAACGAAGCCTCTGCTCCGGCGATGCGGGCCCGCGGCGTGTTGCCGAGGCGAACAAAGCGTCCCAAGCTGATTTCTGAAGTGATCAGGTCGTTATAGCGACCGTAGTAGCCGGTTACGGAGATGTATAGATTGCGGATCGGCACCCAATCGAATCCGGCATCTGCCGTCAAGCCTTTCTCCGGTTTGAGAATGGGACTGCCCAAGAGCGGCATATACAGTTCGCCGTAGCTGGGGGCGCGGAATGCGGTGCCCGCGTTGGCCCGGAGGCTCAAGGATGACGAAACGTCCCAGCGAGACCCGAAATGCAGTAGCGTGTGTTTGCCGTAGTCGTCGTGGCTTTCCACCCGGACGCCCGCTTCTTGGTACCATTTCCCCAAATCGGCCTGCAGCTCGGCAAATCCGATCACGGTCTTTCGCTCGTCGTGGAATTGCGACGATTGCAAGGGATGTTCACTTTCCCCATGCTCGTGACGCACCTGCCCACCCCACACCAGTCGCCAGGATCGCTGGCGCGTCTGATCGTTTAAAAGTGCGTGACTGTTGCGCCAATCGGCGAACATCAAATGGCTGCTGAAACTGAACGGTAGACGCCCGGCTCGAGCGGCGACGTCGTTCTCGGTGTAGGCCAGCTGCAACCGACTGGTCCAGTCATCGGTCAGATGCGCTGAGGCGGTATTTTGGGTCAGCCACAGTTTTTCGTGAAAATCCGTGGTCGCACTGTCGACGAAGGTGGGAAGACCGGCCGGAGTCACCCCCGGTAGATCGGCGTCCTGCCATGAGTCTTTGTAGAGGACGCTGCCGTCCACGGCCAAATCCGGCGTGAACCGCGCGCCGTATCGCGCTATCCCTAAGGTGCTGCCGAAGCGGTCCCGCTCCGGATTGCCCCGGTCGGGTATGGCGTCGTACGCACCGTCGAATTGGTTCACCCGACTTCCGGTGACGGAAATGTCGGCATGCTCGGCCAGCAAGCCGCCGCTCAGTGTCGTGCGGAAGGTTCCGAAGCTTCCCCCTTCCGCGTGAACCAAACCATAATCTTCCGTGGTCCGTTTGGAACTCAGCTGAATGCTGCCGCCCAAAGCTTGGCTGGTGTAGTAGGCATGGTTGGAACCGAGAACCACGGTGGCTCCGCCCAAGGCTTCGGCGGGAATGGTATCGAGCCAGCTCAGTGCCGGCAGTGCCGTCAGTAACGGTACGCCATCGAATGTCACCATGCCTTGGGTGTAAGTCACGCCGCGTACCCTCAGTCCCACGGCGCGGCCCTCGCTGCCCCGGAGCACGAAAACGCCCGGCGTTCCGCGCAGGAAATCGTTGATATTGCTGTACTGCGAACTTTCGACGTCATTCCGTGACCGAAAAGTGGCATTGTTCGTAAGCGCTCGTGAGAGATTGTCGGCGGTTTGGGGCAGACCGTCCGTGGGAATCACGGTCACCGGAGGCAGTTCCGTCATATCCGCTCGCAATGAAGCCGGTGCACACTGCGCAATCAGTAAGACCGCGGCCGGACCGGCCAGACCCCGTTTGCCCACCTTGACCATGAATCGTGTTTAGCGATTATCGAAGGCTAATCCGGTTCGTAAGCCAGGATCGGCGCCAGCCACCGTTCGGCTTCCCTAAGCGTCACGCCTTTCCGTTTCGCGTAATCCTCGACCTGGTCGCGGCCGATCTTGCCGACGTTGAAATATTTCGCCGCCGGATGTGCCAGATACCATCCGCTGACGGAGGAAGCGGGGTACATCGCGAAAGACTCCGTCAAGCGGATGCCGCTGTTCTGTTCGGCTGCCAGCAGTTCGAACAGCGCGGCCTTTTCGGTGTGGTCCGGACAGGCGGGATAGCCGGGGGCAGGGCGGATGCCCCGATACGCCTCGGCGATCAGTTGCTGGTTGCTGAGCTGCTCGTCCGGCGCGTAGCCCCAGAACTCGCGGCGAACCCGCCGGTGCATCAGTTCGGCGAGGGCTTCCGCCAGACGATCGGCCAGGGCCTTGAGCATGATGCTGCTGTAGTCGTCGTGGTTGGCGGCGAAGCGGTCGAGATGTTTTTCGATGCCGTGGCCGGCGGTAACGGCGAAGCCCCCGATATAGTCGGGCACGCCGCTCTCTTTCGGCGCCACGAAATCGGACAGGCAGTAATTGGGCTGGCCGGGCGGTTTCACCGCCTGCTGGCGCAGATGGCGAAGGACGGTCAGCGTTTCCTTCCGGGTATCGTCGGCATACAGCAGGATATCGTCGGCAGATGCGTTAGCCGGGAAGAATCCGACCACCGCGCGGGCGGTCAGCCACTCTTCCGCGACCAAGGTTTCGAGCATGGCCTTAGCGTCCTTGAACAAGGTGCGCGCATGCTCTCCGACCACTTCGTCGTCGAGAATTTTCGGGTAGCTGCCCGCCAGCTCCCAGGTATGGAAAAAAGGCGACCAGTCGATGTAATCGACAATTTCCCGCAACGGGTAATGGTCGAATACCCGTAGACCCAAGAAAGTCGGATGCGGCGGCACGTAATGCTGCCAATCGCCATGGAAGGCGTTGGCGCGCGCCGCGGCGATCTCGTGCAGCGGGTTTTGTGCCTTGCGTCCCGCGTGGCGTTGGCGCACCTCTTCGTATTCGCGCCGCGTTTGCGAGATGAAATCGTCCCGCAAATCTTCGCTTAAAAGACTCCCGGCGATTCCGACACTTCGCGAGGCATCGGTCACGTAAACCGCCGGGCCGCTGTAGTTCGGCTCGATCTTGACGGCGGTATGGGCGCGCGAGGTGGTTGCGCCTCCGATCAGCAGGGGCAGAGTGAAGCCCAGCCGCTCCATTTCTTTGGCCACATGGACCATTTCATCCAGCGACGGCGTGATCAGACCGGACAGTCCGATGATGTGGACATCATGCTCGCGCGCCGCGTCGAGGATTTTCTCGCAAGGCACCATGACGCCCAGATCGATCACTTCGAAGCCGTTGCATTGCAGCACGACGCCGACGATGTTCTTGCCGATGTCGTGCACGTCGCCTTTGACCGTGGCCAGCAGGATTCTGCCGTTCGATTGAATCGTACCGCCGGCTTTTTCCACTTCCATGAAGGGCATCAGATAGGCCACCGATTTCTTCATGACCCGGGCGGATTTGACCACCTGCGGCAGGAACATCTTGCCGGCGCCGAACAGGTCGCCGACCACGTTCATGCCCTGCATGAGCGGACCTTCGATGACGTGCAAGGGGCGCGCGTATTGCTGGCGGGCCTCCTCGGTGTCTTGCTCGATAAATTCGTCGATACCCTTGACCAGCGCATGTTCCAGGCGCTTCTCGACCGGCCAGTGGCGCCACGCGAGGTCTTCCTTCTTTTCGACGGTTCCGCCTTCGTCCCGGTATTTCTCGGCGATGGACAGAAGCTGTTCGGTGGCGTCCGGATGGCGCGCGAGGATCACATCCTCGATGGCATCCCGAAGTTCCGCCGGAATGTCTTCGTAAATCGCGAGCTGTCCGGCGTTGACGATACCCATGTCCATGCCGGCACGGATCGCATGGTAAAGAAAGACGGCGTGGATGGCTTCGCGCACCGGATTGTTGCCGCGAAAAGAGAAAGACACGTTGGAAACGCCGCCCGAGACCAGGGCATGGGGCAGGGTTTCCTTGATCTGGTGCACGGCTTCGATGTAATCGAAGCCGTAGCGGTTGTGCTCCTCGATGCCGGTGGCGACGGCAAAGATATTCGGGTCGAAGATGATGTCTTCGGCCGGGAGTCCGACCCGTTCGGTGAGAATCTTGTAAGCGCGGGCGCAGATTTCCACCTTGCGCTCGCGCGTGTCCGCCTGGCCCTGCTCGTCGAAGGCCATGACGATGACCGCGGCGCCGTAGCGGCGGACCAGCTTGGCGTGGCGGATGAACGCGTCTTCGCCTTCCTTGAGCGAAATCGAGTTGACGATGCCCTTGCCCTGAAGACATTTCAGTCCGGCTTCCAGGATGTCCCATTTGGACGAGTCCAGCATCACCGGCACGCGCGCGATGTCGGGTTCAGAGGCGATCAGGTTCAGGAAACGGACCATGGCGGCCTGCGAGTCGAGCATGCCTTCGTCCATGTTGACGTCGATGATCTGCGCGCCGTTCTCTACCTGCTGGCGGGCGACGTCGATGGCCTGCTCGTACTTCTCCTCGCGGATCAGGCGGCGAAAGGCCGCCGAGCCGGTGACGTTGGTGCGCTCGCCCACGTTGACGAACAAGGATTCGGGGCCGATGTTCAGGGGCTCGAGCCCGGCCAGGCGGCACTTCGGTTCGATAGCCGGCAGATGTCGCGGCGGGAAATGCTCCACGGCGTCGCGAATGGCTTTGATATGGGGCGGGCGAGTGCCGCAGCAGCCGCCTACGATGTTCAGAAATCCCTGCTCCGCCCATTCCGCGATTTCCTTGGCCATGGCTTCCGGCGATTCGTCGTATTCGCCGAATTCGTTGGGAAGTCCGGCGTTGGGGTGGGCCGAGACATGGGTGTCGGCGATGTGCGAAAGCTCTTCGATGTACTGCCGGAGCTGCTTGGCGCCCAGCGCGCAGTTGAAGCCGATGGAAATGGGTTGCGCGTGGCGCAGCGAATTCCAGAAAGCCTCCACGGTTTGCCCGGACAGGGTGCGGCCAGAGGCGTCGGTGATCGTGCCCGAGATCATGACCGGCAAGCGGAGTCCGCGGTCGTCGCAGTACTGTTCCACGGCGAAGACGGCGGCCTTGGCGTTCAGAGTGTCGAAGATCGTTTCGATGAGAATGATGTCCGCGCCGCCGTCGACCAGGCCTTGGGTGGCTTCGTAATAAGCGCTGACGAGATCGTCGAAACTGACGTTACGAAAGCCGGGGTCGTTGACGTTCGGCGAAATCGAGGCGGTGCGGTTGGTCGGGCCCAATACGCCGGCGACGAACCGCGGCCGGTCGGGAGTCTTCTCGGACATGGCGTCGACCGCTTGCCGCACCAGCCGGGTCGCTTCCACGTTGAGCTCATAAGCCAGTTCCTCCATGCCGTAATCGGCGAGGCTGACCCGATTGGCGTTGAAGGTGTTGGTTTCAATGATGTCCGCACCCGCTTCCAGATAAGCGTCGTGAATCGCCCGGATGATCTGCGGCTGAGTGAGGCAGAGCAGGTCGTTGTTGCCCTTGAGATCTTTCGGCCAGTTCGCAAAACGCTCTCCGCGATAATCCTTTTCCTCGAGCCGGTAGCTTTGGATCATGGTGCCCATCGCGCCGTCCAGGAAGAGAATCCTTTCGGAAAGAAGTTGTCTCAATAGTGCGGTGCGGGCGTTCAAATCGGTCATCGTGGGATATTCCGGGGTAAGGGAGAATTCGAACCGGCGTTTTGACGGCAAAGAGTTCTATTTTAGAGACAGACGGTCCGGCAATAAACCGGTTCATGCGCGGCAAGCCGGTGTATTCCTTGCCATAAGGAAATGAATGATGTCAAAATTCGGCTCGCTTTCAAGAATAGCAAGCTGTTCCGCCCCACGGATGCCTCTTTTTTTGCGGGGAAGAGCAACCGCTACAATAAACGTTCCGGGGAGATTTCTATGAATTTTCGAGCTTTCGGCGCAGCCGGCCTGATTTGGCTTGTTGGAGCCATGGGGACGACCGCTTTGGGAGAAGTCCCGCTAAAAGACAACAGCGAAATTGTGGGTACGTGGCGCCTCGAGTCGGTGGCTCCGGCACTTAATAAACCCAAGATCGAGGAAAATAGGACCTGGGAATTCAAATCTGACGGTACCATCGTCACTTCGGGTTACAACCGGCATTTCAAAGCGGAAGATCGGCACGAGTGGAAGTACAAGGTCGTGGACGGCAAGATCGTGGCGGATGATCCGGGGCGGCCGGGAAAAACGATCGATTACATGGTCTACGAAAAAACGCCCGACCGAATGATCCTGAAAGGCGGTATCGAAGGATTTTATTTCTTTAAAAAACAATAATTAGAGGAAACCGGATATGAATAAGTTTTTTCAGTTCAATAAAGATGACCGAACGATGTGGCTGGGCATGTTGGGAATTAGCGCGATCTTTATCGTGCTGATGTCGTTGTTTACGACCACGTCCCCTTTCTATTACGCGAAACGGATTCTGATCACGATCTTTATCATGTTTCTGCCGGGCTACGCGATTACCAAGCTGTTCTTCGATCATATGGAGTTCACGGAATACAGGGCGCTCGATAAATTCTTGGTTTCGTTCTTCTTTTCCATAGCCACGGTGCAAACCTTGTACTTCATCGCGACCTACGTGCGGACTTACGCCTTAAACGTGGATGAAGATGTCATCAGCAGTAACGCGATCTCGATATCGATTGCTCTCTTGGTTACCGCAGTTGCCTTTGGCGTCAAATTTTATTTGAACAAAAAGAAAACGATCGCATCTTAAAAATAGGCTTTGTTCGGCAGATTTGATGACAACTATGAGTTCCGGTGATTCTAATTCAAAAAGACCTACGGTATTTCAGGTGATTGCCAGTGTCGTCGCGGCGGCTTTCGGCGTTCAAAGCTCGGCTAACCGGGAGCGCGATTTCGCCTTTGGCTCAGCCAAGGCTTATATCATCGGCGGCATCATTTTTACGGTGCTGTTCGTGGTGGCCGTCATTGCCGTGGTGAATCTGGTGATCAAATCCGCCGGGACGTAGGAACGCTTGAACGGTGACGCCGTCAAAAACCCCGCAGGTTTGCCGCGGGGTTTTTCTTTGCACAGAATTTCGGCGTGTCGCTTGTCGAGGAGATCGGTTGACGAATTCTGGAGGCGACGATTAATCTTCCCTGAAGCGGTGCCCATGCCGCTTCGTTTCGCGACTTAACGCTTACGTTTAGTAAGCGATTCAGGGATCCCTAAGGACTAAACGGAGGCTAGGATGGCCGATATTCCCACCAAACATGTCTCGTACTGGATCGATTCGACGCCGGAAACGGGCTATCCGGAACTTCCGGGCGATCTTTCCGTCGATGTAGCCGTTGTCGGTGCCGGTATCGTGGGCCTCACCACGGCGCTTCTGCTGAAACGGGCTGGGCGCAGCGTGGCGGTGATCGACTCGCGGAAGATCGTCGGGCAGGTCACGGGGCGAACCACCGCCAAATTGACCTCGCTCCACGGTCTTATCTATTCCTATCTGATCAAAACTTTCGGCGAAGACGGCGCTCGCGCCTATGCCGAGTCGAATCAAGCCGCGATCGAGATAGTCGACACCATACGGACGCAACTCGGCAGCGACTGCGATTTCGAGCGTCAGTCGGCATTTACCGTTACCGAGTCGGAGGAGCAGGTGCCGGCATTGGAAGCCGAGATGGAAGCTGCCGCGAAGCTTGGATTGCCGGTCGATTTCGTCACCGAGACGACCTTGCCTTTTCCGATTGCCGGCGCGGTACGCTTCGATCACCAGGCGCGTTTCCACCCTCGGAAATACCTGCTGTCGGTCGCACAGGCGGTGAGCGGCGACGGCTGTGCGGTTTTCGAGAATACTCGAGTGCTGGACGTCGAAGAGGGTACCCCGTGCCGGGTGCTGACCGATAAGGGGAAAGTCGAGGCGCGAGACGTGGTCATCGCCACCAATATTCCCATTCTGGATAAAGGCGGATTCTTCGCCAAAGTGTTTCCGAGACAACATGTCGTCGTCGGGATTCGAGTTGCCCCGGAGCAAGTCCCCGACGGCATGTTTCTGTCGGTGGGAGAGCCCAAATATTCGGTTCGCGTCCATCCGACGGATAAAGGGCCGTTGCTGATCGTTTCGGGACAGGGCTATCGGACGGGGCACGCCGACACGGCGCAGAAGTCGAGAGAGCTCAGGTGGTTCGTCCAAAACCGCTTTCAGGTCACCTCTATCGAATACGAGTGGATCAATCAGGATTACGACGCTGCCGACCGAGTGCCTTATATCGGTCATCTCACGCCCGGCTCGAAGCACCTTTATACGGCAACCGGATTCAATGCCTGGGGTTTAACCAACGGCACGGTGGCCGCTACGATCATTTCCGACGAGATTATCGGCAACCACAACCGCTGGGCGAAGCTCTACCGGGCTACGCGCGTGAATCTCAAGGCATCGGGCGGAAAGTTGCTGAAGGAGAACGTCCATGTCGGGGAAATGTGGTTAAGGGACAAATTGGCGTCCGGTCATAGAAAAACGGTGGAGACGGTTGCGCCCGGGGAAGGAGAGATCATCGATCTCCACGGCAAAAAAACCGCCGTGTATCGAAACGAGGAAGGCCGAATTCACGCTGTATCCGCCGTTTGCACGCATCTCGGCTGTATCGTTCACTGGAACAAAGCGGATAAGTCATGGGATTGTCCTTGCCACGGCTCGCGCTTCGATGCCGAAGGAAAGGTGATATCGGGGCCGACGCGAAAGGAACTCGAGCCTGTATCGTTGTAACCGGCCACAGGAGACGGTAAAGAAAATTCAGCCGTGAACCATCGTCGCAAACTTCCCTGGATTCGCCGCTAAGCTTGGGCGGTTGTCCCAGAATTCTTGATCGGTAATCATCCTGATTATTTTTCGTGTCGCATTTGAGTAATTATTTGTTCAAGTCGCGATACTTTTTGTTTTTCCGGAGATGCATCTTTGGTCAGGGCTCGGTTCATTGATTAACGGTCGAGCAGGTGCGCTCGCGGGCGTCGTGCGACCGGTTTGACTCGATGGCCGTATTAAACGGATTTGGACATTAGGAGAAATCCTTAACGCCCGGTAAAACGTCTTTTTACAGTAGCGCACAGGGACGTAAACGCTATGCAATCCGACGAACACCCCGCCGATTTACGGCAGACTCCTGAAAGAGGTGGCGCCGCGCTTTGGACTGCGGTGGCGCTAACCGTTTATTCCGTGTTGGGAGCCGTTCATGCAAAGGACTACCGAAGCATCGACGGTTACGGAAATAACATCGCCCATCCGACATGGGGTATGGCCGGTGCTTACCTGCTGCGCAGCGCGAGCGGAGCTCACTATACGGACGGCATTTCCTTGCCGGCTGGGGCCTCGCGTCCGAGTCCCCGCGAAATCAGCAATGCCGTTTTCGCCCAAAATGACGATCTGATTCCCGCGAAAGGCCGCCAGAGCGATTTCATGTGGACCTGGGGGCAATTTTTGGACCACGATATGGGACTCACCCAAGGAACGGCCGAAAGCTTTCCGATCAAGATTCCAGCGGGAGATCCGTTTTTCGATCCCCGGGGAACAGGCACAAAGACGATGCCTTTCTCGCGCGCCATCTTCGATCCGGCCACCGGGACGAGCACCGGCAACCCGCGCGAGCAGATCAATGAAATTACCGCTTACATCGACGGCTCCATGATTTACGGGTCCGACGAGGCTCGTGCCCGCTGGCTTCGGACCGGGCCGTATCTGAAAGGTTCGTCCGGCAATCTGCTCCCGTACAACGACGGGACCCAACCCAATGCGGGTTCGCCCGAGCAACCGAATTTTTCGTCGGCTCTATTCGTCGCGGGCGACATCCGGGCCAACGAGCAGCCCACGCTTGCGGCCATGCATACGCTGTTCATGCGCGAACACAATTACCAGGTCGACCGAATTCGCGAGGCAAATCCGGATCTCGATGACGAAGAACTGTATCAGCGCGCCAGGGAAATCGTCATCGCCGAAATTCAGCATGTTACGTACGAGGAATATCTGCCGGCGCTTTTGGGGCGAGGCGGCCTTCATATGAGATCGAGCTACGATGCCGGGGTCAATCCGGGGCTCAGCTCGCTTTTTTCGACAGCCGCCTTTCGGCTCGGGCATACCATGCTCAGCCCGTCAATCTTGCGTCTCAACGAAGACGGCTCGCCGATCAGGGAGGGCGCGCTTTCATTGCGGGAAGCATTCTTCGAGGCCACGCCTCCCATGCTGGCCGGCCGTGGCATCGATCCTCTCATCCGCGGTGTGGCGGTGCAGCGCATGCAGGAGCTGGATGAAAAAATCGTTGATGATGTTCGCAATTTTCTGTTCGGTGCGCCGGAGGCCGGCGGGTTGGATCTGGTTGCGTTCAATATCCAGCGCGGCCGTGACATGGGATTGCCCGATTTCAATACCGCGCGTGCGGATCTTGGCTTACCCCGCAGATCCAGTTTCTCCGAGATCACCTCGGATCGGGCTATGGCAACGAGCTTGGAGCGCCTTTACGGCAACGTCGACGACATCGATATGTTCGTGGGTCTTCTCTGCGAGGACGACATGCCCGGCACGATGTTGGGCGAAACGCTGAGAGCCATACTGATGGATCAGTTCCACCGCACTCGTTCCGGAGATCGCTACTGGTATACGCGGACCCTGAAGGGGAAGGATCTCGCTATGGTGCGCCAAACGCGCTTGTCCGACATCATTCGCCGCAATACGTCGATACGGAAGATTCAGAAAAACGTGTTTTTTGCACCGAATCACGATCGCTGAGGCAGGGGCCAGAGCACCCGATGGCGATTAGGCGGAGGCTTATCGCGGTCCGGTCGATGTCACCGTGAAAGAGCAATGATGGCACTGACGGTTGACTTACTGTGGCACTCCGTGCCTATCACCGGGACAATCTGCGAACGTTCCGCTCGCGCCAAACGATGGTATAGGCGTCCTTTGGTACCATTCGTATTACAATCGGCTGAATCACGGGCATGGGTTGAAGATGGGCAGGATAGCTCAATTCGATGATTCACCGGTGGCTGTGGCGGATGGATTTACTTGGTGCAGCCTTAACTAGTGAAGAAACTTGTCATGCAAATCTGGGTCGATGCCGACGCCTGTCCGAACGTCATCAAAGAGATTCTGTATCGTGCGGCGGAAAAACGGCAAATTTCGCTGACTCTCGTCGCTAACCAGCCCCTTCGAACGCCGCCGTCGCGTTATATCCAGGCCATTCAGGTGCCCGCCGGGTTCGATGTGGCCGACAACAAAATCGTTCAGGCAATTCAGCCCGGCGATCTCGCGGTTACCGCGGATATCCCGTTAGCCGCCGAAGTCGTCGAGAAGGGTGGTTATGCGCTCAACCCGAGGGGGCAGTTCTACACGAAAGACAATATCCGCGAACAACTGACGTTGCGAAACTTCATGACGGAGCTGCGCAATAGCGGGGTCGAAATGGGTGGCCCCTCGTCGTTGAGCCAGGGCGACCGCCAGGCGTTCGCGAATCAGCTGGATCGTTTCTTATCCCGACAAGGCAGGAACTGACCAGAGCTTCACGTCCACCGTGACCCTATTCGATCGCCGTGCCTCAGCCCGTCAATAGCGCTCGAAGCCGGTCGCGGCGGCCGGTTCGGGTTTCGGTTCCGCCAACAGCGAGCGCTTGACGAAGAAGATAGCCGCCATCGGCATCGCCAGTCCGACGATGGCGACGGTGATGAACAGCGCGCCGAGTTCGCTGTAATCGGCTGGAATTTCTACGGCTCCGGTGCTTGCATTTCTGACCTCGCGCGTGACGGTGAATATCTGGTTCAGATATTTGGTGCCGAGTTGCGAGAGCGATAGCGCCAGATTGGTAAAGGCGGCCATGACCGCGAAATAGGTTGCCTTGAGCCTTTCCGGAGCCGAGTTGGCGATCCACGCGAGCATCGGGATCATCGCGATCTGGCCCAGGGGCGACTCGAGCGCCGTGTCGATCAGGGCGATGAACCGGGCATCGACGACGCCGCCGGTGCGGGCGGCGGTCCAATGGTGAAATCCGTAGAACATCGCGATATTGGGCAAGAAAAGGACGGCGCCGGCAATGGTCAAGAAGGCAATGATATAGGTGATCGGACGCTCGGCCATGAAGCGGCGGAAGATGAACATGCCGAACAGCGTCAATGCGCTGGCGACCAGCGAAAGCTGAGATAGAAACTGTTGATCGAAACCGAGCTCGTCGATCATCCACCAGGTCGAACCGGCGCCGGTCGTGGGGATCGCGCGGAATGCGAAAATCACGATAGCCGTGGCGTAGAGTTCGTGTCGCGCGCGCTCGGGAAGGTCTCGGGTCAATTGCCGCATCAGGAACAACACGATGCCGAGAGAACCCGCGAAGATGATTTCCTCGTTGAGTGGCACGGCGGCCAAGCCCATGCTGGCCGAGAACAGGACGAACACCAGGCCGCCGCCCAGAATCCACCAGTTGGCCTCGGGCAATTCGTCCATGGGTCTTCCCAGGAACCGCTCGATCTGGTCCATCTCGAAACCTTGAGCGGCTAGCCGCTGTACGTCGCGCCAGCGCAAAGCGGCGGCCAACGCCACGCCAAGAACGGAAACGGCCGGAATGATCAGCGCCAGGCGGTAAATCTGAAGATAAACCGCCGCTTTCTCCAATTCGCCAAGGTTTTCGACGCCGCTGAAAAGGTATACGTTGACGGCGGCGACCAGAACGGTGCCGCCGATGATCGCGACTCGCCCCAGGGTCTGCATGGTGGTGTGGGCCAGGCGAAGCTGTTCGTCGCCGACCGGACGGCCTTCTCGGTCCACGCGAGGTACGGCCTCGACGGTCATGGCGTCCGCCACCGTGTCCTGCAATACGTAACCGACCGGCGCCAGCAGGGCGGAAAGAACGTACCAGGTTTCGATCGGCATAAGCTCGCGCATGGCGTCCGGTTTGTCGAGCAGACCGATCATGATCAAGAGGCTGGCGGAAATCAGCCCGGCACCGAGAATGATGAGGCCGGACTTGTGGCGCCAGATCAAGTCGACCAGATGCCCCATAGGCATCTTCAAGGTCCAGGGCAGCATCATCCAAAAGCTGAGGGCGGCCAGGAACTCCGCAGACAGGCCCAGATATTCCTTGACGAAAAAGGTGCCGACGATGCCGGTCAGTCCGGAAATTCCGGCCGCCATGTAGACCATGAGGGGCGGAAGATAGCTCAGGCGCATTTGGCGGCCGAGGTCGAGAACGTTGCGGTCTAGCCATTCTCTCCAATGCATGGGAATCTCTCTCCTTGGTTGAATATTCCAAACGATTGTAGAACAAGCGATCGAGCGGTCCGAGTTTTTTGGTTGCAAGTCAGTTCGGAACGATCGTCGCCTTCAGGGACTTGGTTTACCTCGACTGGCGATTTTGATAGAACCGGGCGGGTGAATACGGATACGGCGTGGTTGCTTCTGCGCCGGAAGCAAAAGAGAACGTTACATTATTCCCGAAAAGCATGGAGACCAGCATGAAATTGCATTCCTTGGCACAGATGTTCAAGACCCTTTTGTTCGGTGCGCTGATCAGCGGAATCGTCTCGGCGCCGGAGTTGGCGGAGAGCGCTACGCTCGACCAATCGCTGGATCGGGCGCTTCAAGGCGATCACCGGGACCCCGGAAATCGCGAGCGGGACAAATACAGGCATCCCAAGGAAACCCTGCAATTCTTCGGACTGCGGCCGGATATGACGGTAGTCGAAATATCGCCCGGACGCGGCTGGTATACGGAGATTCTGGCTCCTGTCCTGCGTGACGAGGGAAAGCTCTACGCGGCCGGCTTCGGCCCGGTTCGGCCGGGCATGCCCGATTACGCCGTCAAGATACAGAAAGCATACGAAGCCAAGCTCAAGGTGCGCCCGGACGTCTACGACCGGGTTGTGCCGACTTCGATGCAGAATCCGAAGGATGCCGATTTTGCACCGCCGGGCACGGCCGATCTGGTGTTGACCTTCCGGAACGTGCACAACTGGATGGCGGACGGTACGGCGGACGAGATGTTCAAAGCCGTGTACCGGGTTTTGAAACCCGGCGGTACGCTGGGCGTGGTCGAACATCGCGCGAAGCCCGGCACTTCGCTCGAGGATATGAAGAAAAGCGGCTATGTGACCGAGGATTATGTGATTGCTTTGGCCGAAAAAGCCGGTTTCAAGCTGGCCGACAAATCGGAAATCAACGCCAATCCCAAAGACGGCAAAGATCATCCGGAAGGCGTATGGACTCTGCCGCCGACCTTGCGGATGGGCGAAAAAGATCGGGCACGCTACCTTGCGATCGGGGAGAGCGACCGGATGACTCTCAAGTTCACCAAATAGGCGTTCGGACGGACGGCTACCCGAATCGGACGCTAACGTCGCCGGGTTCGATCATCGCTTTGCTTGAGTTGCAGCCACCGGGCTATGAGCAGTGCGGTCAAGATCAGCCAGCCGTAAGGGTAGGGGATGGCCCCGACGAAGAATGCGCTGAGCACGGCGACGAGCAGCGCTCCCAATGTCAAAAGATAGGTATCCATGGCGGCGAGTCTCCGAAAATCGCGGACTGTCCGCATGTTAGACCGCTTGGAATGGCCGGGGTAGCCGCTCGATGAAAAGAAGCGTGGAAACGGGCGTCGGCAAAGGATGGCCGACCTACGAACTTGTGTTGTCCAGTAGGTCGGGAATCCTTTCCCGACATTTATGTTTCCGCAAACGGAGCCATCTCCATTTAGAGGCAAAGGAAACGAGATCAAAACGGCTCCTTGAACGGGCGCAGGTCCAATTCGTGCGTCCAGGCGCTTCGGTGCTGATTGTGCAACTGCCAGTAGGTATCGGCAATCGCGTCGAGATCGAGGAGTCCGTCGGCGCCTTTTTGGGCGACGAATTCGGGAAATGCGTTTCGGGCCCGCTCGCCGTCAATGACGCCGTCGATGATGGCATGCACCACGTGGATGCCCTGCGGTCCGAACTCCCTGGCCATGCCCTGAGCCAGCGCCCGTAGAGCGCTTTTTGCCGCGGCGAAGGCGGTGAACGGAGGACGGGCGCGTAGCGAAGCGCTGGCGCCCGTGAAGAACAAGGTCCCGTGCCTTTGATCAGCCATCAGCCGCGCGGCTTCCCGTCCCACCAGAAATGCGGCGTAGGCGTTCTGCAGCCAAAGCTGTCTGAACATGTCGCCGCTGGTTTCGAGCAGCGGTGCCCGGCGATTGCTGTCCACGTTGCAGGCGACAATGTCCAGCTCGCCGGGATCGCCCGAAACCGTTTCGAACAAGGATATGACGTCGCCTTCGACGGTGGCGTCGGTTACGACGGGAACCGCCCGGCCGCCGGCCATTCGGATTTCCCCGGCGACGCGCTCCAGTTTTTCGGCAGTGCGGCCTCCGACATAAACCCTGAGCCCCTCGCGCGCGAAGCGGCGGGCGAGGGCGGCCCCCAAACCCTTGCTAGGCCCAACCCCGATGACGACAGCTTTATGGTCGTTCATATCATGGTACCCGTTCGGTTCGCTAACTTCGGCTAAAGATCAAGCCGAAATTATTGGCCGGCATATCTATCTTCTCGCTCAACCCCAGGGCATAAGCGCTCGCCGCTTTTTCCAAATCGGCGATGTCCTTCAGGCCCCACTCGGAAACCCCGGCTGAGTGGATCATCTGATCGAACTCATGATTCGATGCGGTGGTGTATCGGCCGTGGTCCTTGAAGGGACCGTAGACAAACAGAAAGCCGTCCTCGTTCAGCAATTGCGAGGCGCACTTCATCATGCCGTCCGCGACGGAAATCGGAGCCACCTGGAAGATATTGATGACAAAAATGACGTCGAAGCGCCGCTCGTCCGGGTTCGGCCAGGTCTCATCGCGCGTCAGATCGAGCTGGCTCGGCCGTGCGACGTTCTGCACTCGGTTTTCCCAGGTAACCCGCATGATGTTTTCCAGGGCGTGCTCGTTCAGGTCGGTCGGATGGAACGTCAGATGCGGGAAATATGGCGCGAAATAGTTGATGTGCATGCCGCTCCCGCTGGCGAACTCCAGGACGTTGCCCGGTGTCGACGGGAATTTCTGCTTGAAAACCTCCAGGATCGGATCGCGGTTGCGGTGTCCCGCCCAGGAAACATACGGACTTAAGGGATGCGGATCGAGCGGCGGTCTTTCTTGAGACATAAAGGTTATCCTCGTGGAATGTTCTTTTTGTAATGTTGTAATCAGATTGCGCCAGTGTCCTAAAGTGGGACGTGCATTTTGCAGCAGCTTGTATGCCAGGATTATTTAACGAAAAAAGCCAATAAAATCAGTATTGTAGTAAATAGCTATTCGATATGTTTATGAAATGTTATTTCAGTTGATGAAAAATGATTTCTTAATTCGAAAATCAGGTTTAGGCTATTAAGTCCATGATGTAGCACGAGCGCCCTTTATGAACCAGGCAAGCTTTTCGCAATTGACGCCGATTGGATTTCTCCAGACCTTCGTCATCGAACTGATGGATCTGTGCGAGGAGGCGGGCACGGCGCAGGCGGAGCAGATCATCGAGCGAATCGCCCGTAGCGCGGGCCGGTTTTTCGAGGAGACGTTCCGCGCCGAATACGGCCTCGATGAGGCTCTCGATCGAGAGCGCTACGCGGACTTGATCATTGGACTCAAGAATAAGATCGGCGGCCATTTTTCATTGGTTTCCAGCGATGCCGAGTGCATTCGTGTGGCCAGCAGTTGCTGCCCGTTCGGCGAGGGGGTGAAGAACTCACCGGAATTGTGCCGAATGACGTCCAGCGTGTTCGGCGCCATCGCGGCGCGCAACTTCGGCTACGCCAAGGTCGTGCTGGAGCGGCGTATCGCGCTCGGCCATGACGGCTGTCAAGTGGGGGTCTATCTGAATCCCGAGACCGCCGCAGGGTTGTCGGGGGTCGAATATCGAAACCAACCGGAGTCTAAGCCGGATCAGACGCTTGCCGGCGACTTACAAGCCCGCATCGAAGAGCGTATGCATCGGATATGGTGCCAAATGAGCGGCCGCTGTCCCACGCTCCCGGGCGTCGAACGGCCGGTCATCGTGGCACAGTCGCCCGCCATGCAGCAGGTATTGCGAGCGATCGAAATCGTGGCGCCTACCCCGGCCACGGTGTTGATCCGCGGCGAGACGGGGGTAGGCAAGGAGTTGGTCGCGCGTGCTATCCATGCCATGAGCGAGCGCAGCGAAAAACCCTTCATCGCCGTGAACTGCGGGGCGATTCCCGAAGGTTTGGTGGAGAGCGTGCTGTTCGGCCACGAGAAGGGGGCATTTACGGGTGCCATCGAGGTTCACCGGGGTTATTTCGAGCGGGCCGATGGCGGAACCTTGTTCTTGGACGAGGTGGATTCACTGACGCCGGCGGTGCAGACCAAGCTGCTCCGGGTATTGCAGGAGGGCGAGTTGGAGCGGATAGGGGGGCACCGCACTTTGAGTGTCGACACGCGGATCATTGCCGCCACAAACTGCGATTTGGAAAAGGCAGTAGCCGACGGGAGTTTCCGCAAGGATCTGTACTACCGTATCAACGTCGTGAAATTGGAAATCCCGCCGCTCTCCGAACGACCGGAAGACATCCCTCATCTGGTCGACCTGATCTTGAAGCGTCTGGCCGTTCGCTACCGGAAGCAAATCCATGGCGTGACGGCCGAACTCATGGACAGGCTACGGGCATACTCGTGGCCCGGCAACGTTCGAGAGCTGGAAAACGTCCTGGAACGGGCGGTGCTGTTCACTCAAGGTAACTTCATTAAAGACGCCGAACTCGGGCCGAATCGCGCCGCTCCTTTGGAAAGCGGCTGGAAGGCAATCCGTAAACACGTCTTGGACCGAGCGGAACGCGAATACCTCGAGCAAGCGCTGAAGCGTTTTCAGGGCGACGTCAACCAGGTGGCGGAATGGATGGAGCTGACGCCGCGCGCGGTATATCTGAAACTGAGCGAGCTCGACATCGATCCGTCGCTGTTTCGCCCTCAAAGGTCCAAGACAGCCAAGGATCGATAACCCGGTTTTAGAGCATTTTCTGATTCGGTGTAAGGGAGCCCCATATGTAGGTCGGCAATCCCTTGCCGACGTACCGGCTCGGCAAAGGGCTTTGTCGGCAAGGGATTGCCGACCTACGCTCTTCCTTCCCGACACGAATCCGTACACTGGGATGAAAAACGCTCTAGACCAGAACTTGTCCAAAAACGCCGATTCAATGAGCATATCTGACGGAGTCGACTTATGAGTACATCCAATTCCTGGCATCTGGAAGGCAACTATTTCGAAGCGTGCAACTGCGAAACGGCCTGCCCGTGCGTGTGGTTCAATCCCCCTAGCGAAGGAGATTGCAAGCTGCTCGTCGCCTGGCATATCGATAAAGGTCGTTCGGAAGGCGTTACGCTGGACGGGCTCAATGTGGTTTTGGCGTGTTATGCGCCGGGACACATGAAGGAGGGCAACTGGCAGGCGGCGCTTTATCTCGATGAACGGGCGGATAGTGCCCAGTCGGACGCTCTGGTCCGAATCTTTTCCGGCCAGTCCGGCGGACATCCAGCCGTACTGGCGGGGTTCGTCGGCCAGGTACTCGGTGTGAAGCACGTGCCCATGACCTACGAGGCTCTCGGCAAGGAGCGGCGTCTTCTGATGTCCGATCTCGCGGAAGTGAGTATCCGCGCCATCGACGGCATAGCCGGCGGCGAGGCCACGATTGCCAATCCGCCTCTGTGCGTGGTGCCGTCTCACCCTTCCGTGGTGGCGAAGTCGGGGTCTTACCGCTATCGGGATTATGGCTTCGATTGGGAGTTTTCCGGGCGCAACGGCTATTTCTCCCCTTTCGTATATCACTCCTAGGCCATGGCCGTTTCGGCGAGAATTTCTAAGAGTACGATCCAGGGTTTGCTGATTGCCGCGGGACTGGGCGCCGCCACGATCGCCGCGTGGTGGGCGCTCTATCAGCAGCAAGTGGCGATGAACAGCTTGCCCATGGACCGGATGTGGATGCCGCCGACCGGTACCTGGCGTTGGTCTTTGACCGATTTCGGGCTGACCGCGTCGATGTGGCTGATCATGATGCTGGCCATGATGCTGCCGGTGGTTGCGCCCATGACGATGCTGATCGTGCGTATCGACCGAGGGCGACGGGCGGAAACGCGGATTAATCTGCCGACATTTCTACTGGGTTATTTCGTGCTGTGGGTAGGGTTCGGGATCATCGCCACTTTGCTTCAGTGGCAGTTCCACGGCTTGAGATGGCTAACCCCGATGATGGATAGCCGCAGCTCCATGGTGTCCGGGTCCATTCTGATTATGAGCGGCCTTTATCAATTCACGCCATGGAAAACGGCTTGTCTGAGCCACTGCCGCGCACCCATGGGATTTCTTCTCAGTCATGGACGGCCCGGCTGGCGCGGCGGATTGCGACTGGGCTTGCATCACGGTCTTTATTGCGTGGGCTGCTGTTGGGCGGAGATGCTGGTGATGTTCGCCGTGGGCATCATGAACGTCCTGTGGATGGGATTGATTACCCTTGCGATCTTGGCGGAGCGCTACGTTCCCGGCGCAGGGGAAAGCACACGAAAACTGATCGGCTTCGGGTTGATTGCCTGGGGTTGCGTGCAGTGGCTGTGACGCGAAGAACTACGCCTGAGACGCGGGGATCGGGACTCAGGTTTCACCCAAGGTTCTCCATCGGACGAGTTTCGAGCTCCGTTTTCTGTCGACCGAAGTTTTTCGCCGGCCCCCCGTCGCCTGTACCGAATTGAACTTTGCAGCGGCGCAAGGGCAAGGTCTTGCCTTGACGAGGGCTGTCAGCGCTCGGATGTATTTTAAGTTTCATTTTGTTTCAGGATATACCGCGCCGTTTCAATGCCGTTTCAGGTGAAACGTCGAAATCGCGGTGCAGCCGATTCCTGGCCTGCTAGGGAAGGGTTATACGGCTTGGCACGGAGCTTGTTAATACATTAGCAAACTGTGATATAGGGCTAATCCCTCCGGAAACGATGACGGGCTGCATCCGCCGTCATCAGCGAGCATGCGGGACCAACCCTAAAGAACGGCGTTTCCCCCCTGGCCAGGGACGGCTTTTTCTTTCGTGAGACCGGATAACAATGGGTAACGCAGCGCCGTGGCCCACGAATTAATAACATCCGGAAACTCGATATGAATAACGTCACTTCAGATTTCTCAAAGGGACGCGACCATTTCCGGTGGGAAATTGCCTTGGCTCTGGTCCTCAAGATTGTCCTGCTGAGTGTCTTGTGGTTCGCGTTCTTCCGGCATGATCCAAACGTCCCGAAACCCGCCGTCGCGGATCTGTTTTCATCAGACCGCACGCCTCTTGTCCGCCAGGAGAGCATCAAATGATATCCGGTGAAGAAATCGTCAACCTGTCGAGGCTGCAATTCGGCCTCACGGCCATGTATCACTTTCTGTTCGTGCCCCTGACCCTGGGGCTGGCCTTCATTCTGGCCATCATGGAGTCGGTGTACGTGATGACCGGGAAGGTAGTCTATAAAGACATGACGAAGTTTTGGGGCAAGCTGTTCGCCATCAACTTCGCGATGGGCGTGACCACCGGCATCACCCTGGAATTCCAGTTCGGAACCAACTGGGCCTATTATTCCCACTACGTCGGCGACATCTTCGGCCCTATCCTCGCCAGCGAAGGCTGGATGGCCTTCTTCCTGGAATCCACTTTGGTGGGCCTGTTTTTCTTCGGCTGGGACAGACTGACCAAGGTTCAGCACCTGGCGGTCACCTGGCTGGTCGCCTTCGGAACCAGTTTCTCGGCCTTGTGGATTCTCATCGCCAACGGCTGGATGCAGTACCCGGTCGGGTCCGCGTTCAACTACGAGACCCTGCGCATGGAGATGGCGTCGTTCGCGGACGTGTTCTTCAATCCGGTGGCGCAGGTCAAGTTCGTGCATACCGTTGCCGCTGGGTATGTCACCGGTTCCATGTTCGTGCTGGGCATCAGCGCCTGGTACCTGATCCGGCGGCGCGATCTCGGCTTCGCCCGCCGTTCGTTCTCCATCGCGGCGGCGTTCGGTTTGGCTTCGGTGCTGTCGGTGATCGTTCTCGGCGACGAAAGCGGTTATACCTCGGGCGAGGTACAGAAGATCAAGCTCGCGGCCATCGAAGCGGAATGGGACACCCACGAGCCGCCGGCCAGTTTCACCATAATCGGATTCCCGGACCAGGAAGCGGAAAAGACCCATTTCGCCATCAAGGTGCCCTACGTACTGGGACTCATCGCCACGCGCTCCGTCGACGAGGATGTCAAGGGCTTAAAGGACCTCCGGGCCGAGAGCGCCAAGCGCATCCGAAGCGGCATGATCGCCTACGGTCAGTTGCAGAAAATTCGGGCAGGGGACAAGAGCGAGCCGACCAAGACTTTGTTCGACCAGCACATCACCGACCTCGGGTATGGCCTGTTGCTGAAGAAGTACACCGCCGATCCGGCCAGCGCTTCCGAGGAGATGATTCAACAGGCGGCCAACGACACGATTCCGCGGGTGGCTCCCTTGTTCTGGACTTTCCGCCTGATGGTCGCGGCCGGGTTCACCATGCTGTTTGTGTTCGCCATGGCCTTCTATTTCTGCGCGACGCGCGTAGCCGACCAAAAGAAATGGCTGCTCAGGCTCGCCACCTGGTGCATCCCGCTGCCGTGGATCGCTTCGGAGGCCGGCTGGTTCGTGGCGGAATACGGCCGTCAGCCCTGGACCATCTCGGGCGTGCTGCCGACCCATCTGTCCGCGTCCAACATCAGTTCCGACCAGCTCTGGTTCAGCATCGGCGGATTCGTGTTCTTCTATACCGCTCTGCTGATCATCGAGATGTTCCTCATGATCAAGTACGTGCGTCTGGGGCCGAGCAGTCTGCATACCGGGAAGTATTACTTCGAGACGAATCCGGCGGCTTCAGTGCCGTAATACCGGGAGAAAAACCATGTTCGATTACGAGACTCTAAGAATTATTTGGTGGCTGTTCACCGGGGTGGTCATCATCGCCTTCGTCCTGACTTCCGGATTCGATTTCGGCATCTGCGCGCTCCTGCCGTTTGTCGGGCGCAACGACCTCGAACGCCGGGCCGTCATCAATACCGTCGGTGGAACCTGGGAAGGCAATCAGGTGTGGCTGGTCCTTTTAGGAGGTGCCTTGTTCGCCGTGTGGCCGTTGGTCTATGCGACTCTGTTCTCGGGGCTGTACGTGGCCATGCTGCTGGTGTTGTTCGCCTTGTTCTTCCGACCGGCGGGGTTCGATTATCGAAGCAAGCTGGAGAATCCCGCCTGGCGCAATGCCTGGGATTGGGGGCTGTTTATCGGAGGAGCGGTGCCGCCGATCCTCTTGGGCGTTCTGGTGGGAAATCTGGTTCAGGGCGTGCCGTTCCATTTCGATGCCGATCTCCGGCCGTATTACGACGGCAGCTTCTTCGCCCTGCTCAATCCCTTCGCGCTGTTCTGCGGCGTGCTCGGCCTGCTCATCAGCCTTTTTCACGGTGCGATTTACCTCAAGTGGCGCACCGAAGGCGTGCTCTACCGTCGAGCACTGGCGGTGGTGCGGGTCCTGGGGCCCGTGGTAATCGGCGCTGTGACCCTGGCGGCTCTATGGGTTGTCTTCGGGATGAATCTTCCGGAGATCACAGCCATGCCGGGTACGGATGCCCCGTCCAACCCGCTCAACAAGACGGTGGCCATGACGTCCGGCTGGCTGCGTCAGTTCATGTCCCATCCCTGGATGCTAGTCGCGCCCGCGCTCGGTTTCGGGGGGTTGCTCCTGGCTTGGCGTTCGGCCCTGGAACACACGTCCGTCGGAGCTTTTTTGTTCAGTTCGCTGGGCATCACCGGGGTGCTGCTATCGCTTGGCTTCGGGCTGTTTCCGTATCTCGTGATTTCGTCGACCGATCCGAATCACAGCCTGACTATCTGGGACGCGAGTTCCAGCCATTTCACCCTGGCTTTGGCCTTTTGGATCACGGTGATCTTCCTGCCCATCGTTCTGGCTTATACCCGCTGGGTGTATAGGGTGTTGTGGGGTAGCGTTACCCCGGAGAAAGTGCTGAAGGATCAGCATTCTTTATATTGAGGTAGAAACATGTGGTATTTCGCTTGGATATTGGGTGTCGGTTTCGCTTGCGCATTCGGCATCATCAACGCGATGTGGCTGGAGGCAGAATGCAATATGGACGCCGGCGAGATCGGCGCGTCGCGTAGTTCGTCAAGGTAGTTCGACCAAAAGTCTGATTAACAACTAGAACGGAGGAGGCTGATCATGGCCCGCATCGTTATATTAGGCGCCGGCATAGGCGGCGTTCCGATGGCTCTCGAAATGAAACACCTGGCCCGGAAAGAAGACGAGGTCTGTGTCATTTCGGACAGCCCGACTTTTCACTTCGTCCCGTCGAACCCTTGGGTGGCCGTCAAATGGCGAAAGCCGGACGACATCAAGGTCGAACTGGCGCCGATGCTCAAGAAAAAAGGGATTAACTTCATCAACCAGAAAGTGACTCGGGTTCATCCCGACCGAAACCAGGTCGAGCTGGCCGACGGCAGCAATGTCGACTACGACTACCTGGTCATCGCCACGGGGCCCAAGCTGGCGTTCGAGGAAGTGCCGGGATTCGGTCCGCACGGGCATACGCAGTCCGTCTGCCACGTCGATCACGCTGCCGAAGCCGGCGAATTCTGGGACGAGTTCGTGAAGGACCCGGGCCCGATCATCGTCGGTTCAGTTCAGGGTGCATCCTGTTTCGGGCCGGCCTACGAGTACGCCTTCATCGCCGATTCGGATCTCCGCAAGCGCGAGATTCGCGACAGGGTGCCGATCACTTTCGTTACCTCCGAACCCTATATCGGCCATCTCGGCTTGGGCGGCGTGGGCGACACCAAGGGTCTTTTGGAAGGTGAACTGCGCCAGCATCACATCAAGGCCATCACCAATGCCAAGGTGGACCGCATCGAGAAGGGCGTGATGCATGTGATTGAGGTGGACGAGAAGGGACAGGAAAAGCAGAAGCACGAGCTGCCGTTCAAGCACGCCATGATGATTCCCGCCTTCAAGGGCGTCGATGCCGTGGCCGGAATCGAAGGGCTGGTGAATCCGAGGGGGTTCGTGCTAATCGACGAGTATCAGCGCAACCCGACTTTCAAGAACATCTACTCGGTCGGCGTCTGCGTGGCCATTCCGCCGGTGGAAGCCACGCCCGTACCCACGGGATCGCCCAAGACCGGCTATATGATCGAATCCATGGTGACCGCTACCGCGCACAATATCCGCGAGCAGCTGGACGGCAAGGAGCCCTCGCATAAGGCGACCTGGAATGCCCTGTGCCTGGCCGATCTCGGCGATACCGGCGTGGCCTTCATCGCCCGTCCCCAGATTCCGCCGCGCAACGTCACCTGGGCCAGCAAGGGGCGCTGGGTACACTTGGCCAAGATCGCATTCGAGAAGTATTTCATCCGCAAGATTCGTAAAGGCATCAGCGAACCCTTCTACGAACGCTTGGGTTTGAGGCTGATGGGCATCGTGCGGTTAAAAAAGAGCTAATGATTCGTGGTCCGGGGCTCACAGCAGGTAGATCGCCGGACCGAATAGAGCCGAAAAAAAACGCCGCCGTCTTGGTCCAATGGGCGAAAACAGGCGGCTCGGGAATTCATCAATGACGCGGCCGATGCATTTATTCGTCAAGAGCGTAAACACCTACACCGGCCGCGTTTTGACGGTCTACTGAATTACTTGAAGCGAGAAATCAAAATACCGAACATCGTTCCAAGTGCCAGTACTAACGTCGTAGCTTCTAATACGGCCATAACAACCTCCGGTCTTAACTTAAAAAACCAAGTAAAACACTTGGTATTTACTGTAATGACCGTGAGACAGGTTGAAGGTTCCCTGGTGATTCTTACCGACAAATCTCAACCGGGACCGCTCAGTTGGATGAGCTTTCGGTAATCGATGGCGATCTTCAAGCCTACAAAGCGGCTGGACATTCTTACCAATTCGTCCGTAACCGGATTGAAATAAAGTCTGGCTACGGCAATCCGCCTATTTTCGCCTTCTTCACCCAGCGGAACGGCGTCGGCCTTGAATCGGTAAACATAGAGCGTCATACCGTCCTTCAGCGATTCTTCCGCCGGGTGGCCCAACACTTCCAAAATTTTTCGCCGGTTTGGAGGGGCTGCCGAAACCCTCGGCAGGTCTTCCGCATCGACCTTCAACTGTCGACGACCCTCGTCAACCTTGCCTTTGCCGAGAGACCTGATCGATGCCTCAAGAAACGTCGCGGGGGCCATTTCCAGAAAAACCGGCGAGAAATCCCAGCCGGAGAGTTTGTCTTTCCCGTTGAACGTCATGCGGAAAACGATGGTTTTTCCCGGCTGAGCAGGGCTATCCATTTGGTGGAAATCCAGGTACCACCGGTACCCCAGTGGCAATTTTTCGATTCGGCTGGGATGGAGTTTGGTTAGATAGCGGAAATCCTCGCTCAATAGCACCGGGTGCAAGAAATCAAGGTGAAAATAGTCATCGGTCACCTGAACCCGGAAATTCCGTTCGAAGTCGGCCAGTTGATTTTTTGCTTCCAGCAGCCGGAAATAAACACATCCGCTCAGGGCGAAAAGAAAAAAGGATAAAAGCAGCGTATTGAAAAGACTTTTTGTGAATCTCATAGCTCGGCGCAGTTTCGGTAATGGCGGTAATCGCAGATCACCACATTGATTCATGCGACGACCGGAAAAGACCGGTCGATAGCCGATAGTTTGGTAGATTTAGTAATTGTCAGGCAGGTTAGGATAACGCAATGTTACGCGCGCGGGGATTTCAGGCGCGCCATGGATATCTGGAAAGACAGTGAGACAGAGTGGGGCCGGCGGTGCAAGCGGGAGAAGCCGTGATTATCCCTTCCATCGAAGGCACACGGAAGCCCAGAGATTATGAATGCTCATTCCGATCTTCGATCCGTCGCGGATTGCAAAGAGCATTTGTAATGGACTTGAAGAACAAGAAATCAGTCATTATAATTTCCGCTTCTTTGGGCCGTTAGCTCAGTCGGTAGAGCATTGCACTTTTAATGCAGTGGTCGCTGGTTCGAATCCAGCACGGCCCACCAGGAATATCAAGGGCTTACGTAGTTGCTGCGTAGGCCTTTTTTATTTTGGGCTTGCCCGGTGTCAACCAAGTGTCAACGCCGATACCGGGTTAAGCTTTCTCGCTTCTTCCAGGTGATCCGGCGCAAGATGCGCATAGCGCATGGTCATGGTTAGGTTGGCGTGGCCAAGAATGCGCTGAAGCGCAAGAATGTTTCCCCCGTTCATCATGAAGTGACTTGCGAACGTATGCCGTAGCACGTGCGTTGCCTGACGAGGCGGAAGAGAAATCGAGGTTTTCCCCAGTGCACGACGAAACGCGGACATGCAAGATCCGAAAAGACGTCCATCGGTACGCTTGCCTTTCTTAGCCCAATGCGCCAGCAGAAGCTTTTCAAGACGTTCATCGATCGGAACGGATCGATTTTTGCCGCTCTTGGTTCCCGAGAAATGCAGCTTTCCGTGGCGTATCTGACTGAACCGAAGGCCGACAGCCTCACCCCATCGAGCGCCAGTAGCCAAACAAACCAGGGCAACGAGGTAAACATCTTCACTGTGTGATCCTCGAAGAGCATTTAGTAATTCGTCTATCTGCGCACCCGTTAGAAAGGCAAGCTCTTTGTCGTCGATTTTGAAACGGCGAATCGATCGAACCGGGTTCGGCTTCGTCCAATGACCTAAGCGCTTGAGTTCGTTGAAAACGCTACGAAGCGTTGCATGCTCGCGGTTGATTGTATTGGGACTAATGCCAATCGCTAGCCGTTTTTCCCGATATTCGGAAAAGGACTCGGGCGTTAAGTCGGCAGCAATCGGATTTCCCATGGTTTCGCAAAGGCGCTTTAAACGCGGATAGTTGCGGGATTTCAGATTGCATCCGTGCAGCCTTTCCCAAAGCTGAGCCAATTCCAATAACGTGCGGGAATCCTTACGCTCGGGCTGCCAATCGGGATTCTTGAGGATTTTCGCCTTAATCCAGTTTTCCCACTGCTTAGCTTCGAGCTTGGTGGTAAAACTTTTGCGAAAGCGTTTCCCGCCCCTTCCGCCGGGCTGGATATCGACCTGCCAGCCGGCCTCGGTTTTTTTGATGGCCATGGGGATGGCGCGTTAAGCCGCCTTGCCGATCAGCCTTCGAAGGGCCAGGCCCTTTTCGATTTGTTCCCGGAGATCGGCTTCGGTGAGGTTTCGACTTCGGTAGTAGCTGAGGAGATCGTCGAAGCAGTCGAGGCGCTTCAGGTTTTTCATGACCTCCCGAACCGTTTGATGCTTACGCGCCGCGAGCGTAATGAGGTTGCCGACGATCAGGGAGAGGTTCTTGCCGACCGCCGAGACATCCCGCTTTTTTTTTCGGCGCAGCCACAGCCCATTGGCCGGGTGGATGAATTCGGCGTCTTCGGTGAAGAGCTGCCAATAGGGATCGAGATAGGTCGGGCTCATCATCAGCCGGTTCCGGGTCATGGCGTAGCGCCAGAGGTCGGTCAGATGGGGGGCCAGGTCCTTAAAGCTGTTCAAGGCTTCGCCGAGGCCGTGGCCGATTTCCTGGACGATGCTGTGGTGAAACCGCATCTCGATTCGCCAAACGGGTTTCTCGGGCTCGAAGTCGCCGAAGGTGTAGGACTTCCAATAGTCGTGGAAATAGTCGACCTTGTCGGTGACCTTGATCTCCTTGCTTTTGTCGTAGACTACGGTTTGAAGGCTGTTGGCCTTGCCGTACATGAGGGTTTCGACTTCTTTCTTGCCGTACTTCATCGCCACCGTCGCGAGGTCCTCCAGTTCCCAATCGGCCACGCCGTCATAGCGGCGCTGGACTCGCGCATGGGTCACGAAGCGGGTTTCGAAGTCCAGCGGGACGCGCCAGTTCTGAACGTCCAGGGCGAGATGCACCGCCACCCCGACCGGGCGGGATTCGGCGAGGAAAAACCCCGCGAACTGGTCCAGGCGGCTTTGGATTTCTTGAACGCCGCGCTGGCCGATGAAGTGCGGGGACAATTCGATCTTGAGGTGGGTCCCCGGCCGATCCTCCTTGCTGTAGAAGTGGGCCAACAGGATGACGAGGCCCTCTTCGTTGTTCTGGAGCTTGTAACGGTAGCCCGCTCCCGCGCCTTTGCCGAGCTTCGCGACGCGAAAGGTGCCATAGGCCGGGTAGCGGATCTCGAAGGATTGGTCGTCGATCGCGTGTTGGATCGCTTCGAGCCGGTCGGCCTTGAGTCGGCCGTGGTAGAGCTGGCGGACGGTGTCGACCGAGCTTCCGCACAGCCTTATCCGGCTTAAATCCTTCAGTTCCTTGGGCGTTGCGAAGATCCGCCCCTTCGGATCTTCGGCCGTCCCTTGTTCCAACGACCCTAAGGAATACCGTTCCCAGCGATGCAATGCGGCCATCGTGAACCCCCTTTTCTTTTTCAATAAAACAAAAAACCCATCCAAAACCGTTCTGGTCTTGGTTCTTTCGGTATTGCTACCTTATTGCGGTCCTTTTGCGCCTTGCCGATACCGGTTCATAGACGTGTTACAAGAACGTCCCCGACCGCCGCGCCGCGGCGCCTGCGCCGCTCGTCGTACCTCCTCACGGCGTCAGCGCCGACGGCGCGCGGCGGGTGTCCTTGACCCGCCGGCAGGTGACGAACCGGCTTTGGCCCTGGTAGGTCAGCTTCACCAGACAGTCGCGGACGATCCTCACGTGATAGCCGAGGGTCCGAAGGTCGCGGTCGTAGTAGACGACCCGTTCGGTGTCGCTTTCCGCCTCGACCAAGACCCCGGAGGCCTCCGGATCGGCAAAGCTCGCCACGACGCGGAGCGCGTACCCGGTCAAAGGATCGTCTAAATGACCTTGGCGACGCCCCACACCACCACCAGGAGCACCAGAGCCCGCAGGAGGAGGTAACGAAGGAGAAGAAGCAGGAGACGCCCCAGACCCTGAGCCAGAGGACGGAGCAGCCGCCCCAGGCCGAGGCCCGCCGAAGATAGCAGGTCGATCGCGAGAAGCAATAAACCCCAGACAACCGGCCAATATTGCCAATAAAAGGAGAAGCCGAGGGTTCTTAAGGAGGGAAAGCCCCGCTTTCGTATCGCTAACGGTGCCGGTGGCCGTGCTGTCATAGAGTTTCCACACCTCGGGTTTGATTTTCCGCATCCGAACGGAGATGAAATCGCTGGTCGCTGTCCCGTTGTCCTCGGCCATGTGGAACGCTTCGAGATAACGCCCCTTGATGCCGACCAGCGCCTGGTTCTTGTGCTTGTAGGCCCCTTCCGACGCGCCCCGAATCCAATCGTGGATCTTCGAGATCTTGGGCGTCGTCAGGACGATGTCCCAGCCGTAGTGCCGGTGCATGTCGAAGGCATCCTGGAAGGAAAACGGACGGTTTTCCGCGTTGGCGGCTTCGAGACCCCCGGGAAACGCCAAGGCGTCCAGATCCTTCCCTTTCCACTCCTTGGGCCAGATCCGTTGCGCTTCGTCGAGAATCAGGAAGGCGCCGTGCGGCGCCCAATGCCAGAAGGTGGCGAGCCGCTTCAGATTCGCCTCGGCCTCGGCGTGCTCGGTGGTCGGGAGATGCAGGAGCTCGAACGTGTCGGGCAGATCGCCGAGCGCGTCCTCGATCCGCTCGCGGCTGTCGAGCCCCCGCACGTTGGTGATGACGACCCGGCCCGCTTTACACGCCGGAATAAAGTCGTCCATGACCGCGCCGGAGGTCTTATAGGAGCCGGGCGGCCCGTGGTGGATCTTGATGCTCATAGGGCTTTTAAGGCCTCCATCGCCTCGAAGATGCACACGGCATAGCCGATGCAAAAGCCGATGATGCCGGCGATCGCCAGCAAACAGCACGCGGCGATCCAATCAAGATCGAACCGCTCACACAAACGGGATAAACCGGAGCACATATTTGGTCACCACCGCGGACGCCAAAATGGTTAGAACTTCGGGAATCTTCAGCAACGTTAGGATTCCCGACGCCTCGGGCGGCAGCGCCGACCAGGCCGACGCGAGATAAGAGGAAAAGTTGAGATCCTGGAGGATTTGCTTAGCCACATCCCAGGCAAAGCCGACCGCCCAAATGGCGAATTCGATGCTGGCGAGAGTCAGGTACTCGACGAGACCCGCAAAGGCCCAAACGATCAGATCGTAAAGCCCGTCCCAGAGCCAATCCCAAAGCGCCGTGAAGAAGTTGGACACCGAATCGAAGAGCTGTTTCAACAGATCGATCATGACAGCACCCAGAACAGGGCAATGAGAAACGCCAGGAACAGGAGCCCGAGCCCGATGATGGAGAGCTCGTCGAGGTAAGGCGTCAAACACAGATCGAACGTGACATTCAGCCCCGGAACCGTCGACGGCGTGCAGCTGTAGGAAACGCCCGAAATGCCCGCCGTAAGGAGGCCCGAAGCTTCCGCCTTGATTTGATCGAGCAATGCCCGAAGATCGGCCTTCGCTTGGTCGATCTCCTCGGTTTTGTCGATCTCGTCCCGCGCGTCCTTATTGGGCTTTACCCATGCGGACTTGCCGCTTGCTTTCTGGAGCTCGTCCTTGATTGCCTTCAAGGTGCCTTCCTTGGCGCAGTCGGGACAGTCCATCGTTCCGCCTTGCTGCGGACCCTGACCCGCTAAGGAGCCCTGGCCCGGTATATTGCCCTCGGATTTGCCCGTGACTTGGGCCAGACCGTCGGCACCCGGCGGCCCGAGCTGGATGGTCTTTTGACTGGAGGTTTTACCGTCCGCGTTGGGAGCCGTGATCGTGACCGTGACCGAGCCGTCCGCGTTTTGCTTGGCGGAGACGCTTTTCCCGCTGCTATCGGCGCCGGTGAGCTGATCGTTGCCCGCCGATTTGGAAAACCCCGCGGGCACCGACGAACCAGACCCGCCGCCATTGGACGGACAATCGGGATCGCGCGGATGATCGATCCAGGTATTGCCGTCGCGTTTCCCGTCACACTTGCCATCGGACGGCCACTGAGCCGCGCCCGCGTCGCTCAGGACGCAATCATTGCCAGACGCCGTATATCCCGCAGGACAGACGGTTTCAGATTGACGAGTCACCGAGTTGGTAAACCCGCTATACATTCCCGAGGTACATTGAAAGGTATAGGTCGTAACACCATCGCCGCCGGTCTGAGAATGAGAACCGCCCGCGCATAACTGTGTTGCAGCCGCTTGAGGCGTCGACCCGGCATGCTCACCCGCGAAACGGCCCCAATAATATTGAACCGCTGGAGAAGTAACCGAAGGCGGACTATCCGGCCCATCCCACCCTTCGGGCGTCGTGGGCGTATTATGATCGCCGGAGCCGATCGGGACTTGGGTGCACTCCCCGTCCTTGCAGGCTAAAAGGTTTGGCGTTTTCTGGCCGATCGGCGCATCCCCGGTGCCGCCGTTGGTCAAGCCGCCATTCTCGCCGGGCGGGGGTTCGGTGCAGGGCGAGCCGTCCGAGTTAACCCCGGTGGCGTCGCATTCGATGGTGATGTTGATTTCGCCCCGGACCCAGGGCGAAAGGAGAGTAAGAACAAGGAGGAAGAAGGAAAAGCGGGTCACGTTGCGCACCGTGACCCCCTTTAAATCGCCGTAGTGCGGACCCCTGCGACGAAGCAGAGCGCCCACACCAAGCCAATGGCAATAGACACCGCTTCGAGCATGGCCCGACCCCTTAGATTTTCTTGACGATGCCGATCACAAGGCCGATGACGACCAGGGCCGCCACCGCCGCGACGACGTAGCCGCCAACCGTTTCCGCGGTGCCGGACGCCGCAGTAATAGCGGTTTCAACCGCCGTGGTATCCAAAGCCGCCGAGGCCGCGCCGGATACAACCGCCAAGCCAGCCGCGACGCCGGCACCGAGGAACTTTTTCAGATTCATGAATTTCATAGTCACACCTTCATTTTTCGGAGTTGGTTAATCACGAGGCCGACGCCCGCGCCGACCCCCCAGAGAGCCAGGCCGCCGAGGAAGATTTCTCCCACGGCCGCCCAATCCACGCCCGAGTTGACCAGCATCAGTTCCATTTGAGTGCCTTGCGAGGGGTCAACCAGGTAGGCCGACACCGTGGCCTGATTCGGTTCAGGACACGGGGTCTGCGCAATCGTGCACACCACGACGGTGTGCGTTGAACCGACCGCCATGCGGGGGCCGGTTAGCGTTTGTCGGCGGCGAGGGCCGCCGTGGTAGAGGCCGGTTCGCTTTTGTTCGTGGGCGAACCGGTCGGAATTCCGAACAGGGTCGTCAGCCGGTCCCTATCGAGGTAGCTGTCGCCTTCGAGGCCGTCGACCCGAAGCCGGGCCTTGAACCTGGAGCTGCTCCGGAAGGAGACGAGGAGCTTGTATTCGCCGGGGAGGCCTTTCTCTTTGAGGACGCCGAACAGTTCGTAGGGCATCGCGAAGCGGATGATTTCGAAGCCGAGTTGGTTGTCGTTGCGGCCGCTGGTTCTTTGGGCGACGACGAGGTTGGCGCCCTTGGCGCCGTTGTCGAGTTCGTAGCGGCTGGCGCCGATGACGAGGCCGATGGTGGCGCCTTCCATCGGCTGGTCGGGGACCTTGGCCGAAGCCTTGGCGGTCGGGCCGACGTTGAAGAGCGCTTGGAGGACGTCGAGGCTCAATGTCCCTTCGCCCTTGACGCTGAGGACGGTTTCGCTGTCGCTTTCCTGGCCGCCGCGCGCGGTTTCCATGAGGACTTGGAAGACGCCGGGGACGTGCTTCTCTTTCAGCTGGTCGAAGAGGTCGTAGGGCATTTTGAGTTTGTGGACGGCGAGCCCGAGGGTGTTGGGGTCGTCGTCGTCGCCCGGTTGGAGAAGGTAGATCGCGCCGCCCTGCTGGCCGTCGATGCGGTAGCGGTTGGCGCCGAGGACTAAGGTGGTCATGATTTGTTGCATGGTGGTTTCTCGATTACGGTTGCCGTCTTTGTTTATCCGGTGATCTAGCCGTGACGGGGGCGGCTAGGCCGTCGTTGAAATCGGGCGAGGATGGCGAATCGGGTTCCGGCCGGCGCGGTTCCACGGACGCCAGGCGGTCGCCGTAGATCCGCTGGAGATCTTCGAGGAGTTCCGAGACGGGAAAGGCGCCGACGATGGAGCCGGCGGAGCCGTCTTTGAGCCGGTAGCGGACGGAGGCCAAACGGGCGGGCGCGGGTTCGGGGAATTTGGGCCGGACCGGATACCAGGCCAAGGGATCGGCGCCGCAGTCGCAAAACCCTAAGCCGCCTTCTGGACCGGGCCGGGAGGACCAGCGGACCACCGTGCCGCAGCGGTCGCAGCGGTAGGCCGTCGGCTTTTTGTCGTCGCCTTGGGGCTTGGCAGTGAGAGGGGCGGTTCGCTGGCTTTCGAGGGCAGCGCGCGGAACCCCTGGGGCGGCTTCGCCGGAGTCGATGGACCGCTTGAGCTCAGGGGGGCGCGTGCCCGCGCTTGGGAGCGTGGGGGCCGGATCGGGAGGCGTGACACCCCAGGGGATTCCGGAGCGGGCGCGGTTGGCCGGGAGGCGATCCGTCCAATGGGTGGGATGGCGGAGGCCGGTCGCGGTGAGGGTGGACATTAGGCGGTCTCCTCTTCGTTCGTCCGCTGGCGGTCGCGAAGCACGCGGATTCCGGCCGCGCGGGCGGTGCGGGTGGAGCGGAAGCGGCGGGGGCGGCCCAGTTCATCGCACAGCAATTCGCCCGCGTCGCCGATGTAGACGATCCAGTACCAGGTCGGGCGGCGAACGGCGCGGCGCTTGTAGATCCGGACCGGGGGAAACGTGGGGCCGGGGTGGGGCTCGGTCGCGCTGAGACCTTCGGGGGATAAGGCCGGACTCAGGGGGAGGGGTCCGGCCGGTTGGGCGCGGCAGAGAGCAGCGGACCGCCCGACGTGGATTATCGGAGGTGAAAAGGCCGGATCGACGAGCGCCGATCCGGTGGGCGGGGCGGTGGGGGTTGGGGGTTGAGGGAGGGACCGCCCCGTATCGCCCGAAATCGAAAAGGAAAGGGAGACCGTCATGACACGGCCTCCTGAGCGGCACCGCTTTCGAGAACGGTTGGGGGAAGCGCCTCGGGGCCGCTCGAAGCCGGAGGAAGCGCCGACGGGTAGTAGTCGCCCAGAAACAGCCGGGTCAGGCGGTCGATGTAGGCGTTGACCCGCTCGACAATCGCGGTGTCGGCGATGAAGAGTTTTTGCAGGGCGTGGAGGTGGCCCATGGCGTCCTGGTAGGCGGCGAGTTCGAGGTCGCCGCCCCTCGGGCGCTGGCGCTCGTAGAACGCGAGGGCGTAGTCGCAGAGTTCCTGGATGGCGCTGACTTTGACGGTGACGGTCTGGCCGATGGCTTTTTTGCTGGCGGTTTTCATCGTGTCCCCCAGTGCGGTTACAGGAAGTTGTCGGCTTGAAAGGCTTGCGCCCACATCAGGGCGACGTTGACCAGGCGGTGCTTGCCGATGACTTTGGACGGGAGGTGACCCCGGTCGACCCAGGCGTCGACGATGCCGATCGGGACGCCGGAAAGCTCGGCGTAGCGTTGCCTCGTGATGTAGGCGATCGGGATTTGCAGGGGCGGCACCGAGGGGGTGACTTGACCCAGACGTTCGTCTTCCATACGCTTCCTCTTCAACAGTCGCTTTGCGTGGCTACGAGTAGCATTGAACTTTGTGTGATTGCAATTATCACAGGCGATAGTAGCAATTGCAATAATCACATCATTAGACTTTTTTATATGGATTTGCAGGATCGGCTAATCTTGCTTATGTCTCATTCCGGTATGACTCCAACTGACCTAGAGAAGGCCAGCAATATCGACCGAATGAGATGGAGCAACATCAAACGCCGTCAGGTTCGAGCAGGCGCACCCGAAATAGAAGCAGCAGGAAAACTTTGGCCGCAGTATGCGTATTGGCTGGTGACCGGCCTCACGCAGCCGGAAGCCGGACACATCAGTCCGGAGATCGAGGAGACCAGAAGAAATCTAAAAGGGGCTGGGTAATTGCGGGAAGAGCGCTGACAAGAGGGATCAGGTTAGCCAGCCAAGGCTAAATTTTTTTTCTCAAAACTCATGTAAGCCTAAACTGACAAAAAAATCCGCCAAAGCTTACAACAAATCCCCCGCCCCCCACATTCTAATAAGTAGGTTCACTTACTAGACTTCATGTGAGGTCAGGCTGGAATTAGAAACCAGCCACATAAGAATGGAGAGGAAATGGCGAAATTCCTAAATACCAGCGCTACGAATTATTTTCTCGAAGAACTCATCAAGACCGCGAAAGATCGGCTCATCCTCATCAGTCCCTTCCTAAAGCTCAACGACCGGATTAAAGAGCTATTGGAAGATAAGAACCGCCTGAAAATCGATGTTCGCGTGATCTATGGCAAGAACGAGCTGCAGCCCGAGGAAATCACGTGGTTGCGTGACTTGAACTACATCCGGACGAGCTTTTGCAAGAACCTTCACGCCAAATGCTATCTCAATGAGGAAATGTGCATCGTCACAAGCCTCAATTTGTACGAGTTCAGCCAGATCAACAACAACGAAATGGGCGTGTTGATCCACAGAAACGACGACCCGGACCTGTATCGAGATGCCTACGAGGAAGTCCAGAGGATTATCCGGATCAGTGACGAAATCCGGATCTCTCTCGAAAAAGTCTCCAAGGAATCGGACACTCCTCAGGAGGCAGAAAACGATTTCGACAAACTGACGACCTCGAAGCTCGCTCAGAAACTCGGTATGAAGACTAATGAGCTTGTCGATAAGTTAATCACCGGCGGTTATCTGGAAGCCCGAGACGGCAAGCAATACCTCACCGCAAAGGGCAAGGAGGCCGGGGGACAGTTCAAGATGAGCCCGAAATTCGGCCCTTATTTCCTTTGGCCGGATGATTTTGCGATTTAAAACCTAACCGATTCTAACCTTTAGGAGACCAGAAGAAGTCTAGAGAAGGCTGGGTAATCGCTGTAAGAGCGCCGACAAGATGGAAGAGGTTAGCCAGCCAGGGCCAAATTTTTTCCCAGGACTTGTAAGAAGGGGTCAGACTTTGGTTGTTTGACTAATGCCCCATGCTTAAAGCATTCGTTTCCGTCCGCGCTGCATCTCATCCAGTAGGCACTCATTGATGTTCCGCGCGGGAGAAGGGTCAGGCTTTGGTTGTTTGGCTAATGCCCAATGGTTCAAAGCGTTCTTTTCCGGCTATGCTTCATTTCATCCAGCAGCCGCTCATTGACGCTACGCGCGTGTTCGATGTCCCAGATCCGGATCGCTTCTTTCAGTTCGACTTTGCCTTCATCGACCATTTTGCAGAGGCCGACGCGTAGGGCATAGAGCTTGATGATGAGCGGATCTTCGGGCGTGTCGGTTAGGTGCTTCTCCCATTCCGCCGCTTTTTGCGGATCTTTGCAGTAGTTGACCGCGCGTTCTTCGGCCCGGAGACCGAAGGATACGGTTAGCAACAAAAGCAAAAGCGCTTTCACTCGTCGATCGCCAGGGATTGGATGATGACGTTTTGAGTATAGCGGTCTAGCGTTTTGGCGGATTTAACGGCGGAAACGATTTGTTCTCTTACGGCTTTGGAGACCGTTCCTTTGATCCGGTTGAGGTCGGCGGACAGATCGGCGATAACGTCGGCTTTGGAGAGACGTAGAACCTGATGACAGGCAATATGGGAATCGTGCTTTAGGAAGGGGTGACTGGCCGCGTCTAAGGTGACTTGGCAGATGTTGAGATGCGGTTTGTTCAGGATGAACGGGTTGGTTTGGCTGTTGACGATGAAGGTTAGAACGTCGGGGTTTTCTTCGCCAACGAACACGAGGAATTTGTTCTTGGTGATTTGAGGGAAAGCAACTTCAAGGTAGATGACAGCGCCGGGGAGGAGTTGGCGCTCGACGGACGCTTTGCGGTCTTCGTCGTTAAAGAAGTCGCCAAGCTTCGGCATTCCCGGCCGTTCCTATGACCGGAGGTATTCGAGGAGTTCTTCGGAGTTGGGGAGCGTTCGGGCGATTTCTTCGACGGAAATCAGGTCGTTTTCGTCGGCCGAGTCCCAGGCTTGATCGTGGCTCAGCTCGGTGAGTTCGTCAAAGCTCTTATTTCCGTATTGCCGGATGCTGTCAAGCAGGCATTCGATTTCAGAGGGGCTTAGCCTTGCTTCGTCGGCCGAACGCTTCGGGCCGATGCAGTAGGCGTTATAGACGAGAAATGCTTCGTTTACGCTGTTCGCTTGCGGCTCAGGGAGGACGGAGCGGCCAACCGGGAACTTCATCATGTCGTAGATTCTCGATGGCACCGGACCGTGCTTCATGGCAACGTAGTCGTCGCCACAAATTAAACGGCCGTACCGTTGCAGGTGTTCTTTGTCTGCAAAGTAGAGCACTTTCGAGACGGTGTGAAAGGTCGGATCTTCGAGCCGTTCGGCAACAAACAAGATTGTTTCTATTGCCTTGGCTGGGTCGAAGTTGCGGACTCTAGCGGCCATATTCCCCTCGTCTGGCGCCGATTCCCGGCCGGGTTTTCACTGCCGAGAAGGGCAGTGACGCGACTAATAGGGTTGATTTTATCGCAAACCTGAGCGAAAAGCCCGAGGTCTTCCGAACAGGCAGCAATCATAAACGCCGGAGACGGGGAGGGGTCAGAATTTCGTTGTTTAGCTTTCCCCATGCTTGGAGCGTTCTTTTCCAGCGGTGGCACACCGGTCAATAAAAAAACCGGCTGCGGGGTGCTGGCCGGGTTTTGTGCCGTGTTGCCGTAGGATCGGGCGCAAGCGCATCGGCTGAGACAACAACACGGTAACTTTGAGCTTAGTTCAGTTTCGCCACTTTGGCCTTTCGTTGGGCAAACCAAAGCCAAGATCGTAGAATCTAAGGATGAAGGTCTCAGAGGTTTTACGTTTGCTGGCGGAGGATGGATGGTTTCCAGTTGCGACACGCGGCAGTCACCGCCAGTTTAAGCATGATTCAAAACCCGGTCGCGTTACCGTTCCCGGCAAGCCAAGCGATGATTTAGCGCCTGGCACTCTGAACAGCATACTTAAACAGGCTCAGTTAAAGAGGTAATCACTATGCGTTATGCCGTAGTCATCGAGCAAGCCGAGGGCAATTATTCGGCTTATGTTCCCGATTTGCCGGGTTGCGTTACGACCGGAGCCACCATCGAAGAGGTCGAGCAAAATATCCGGGAAGCGATTGAACTTCACTTAGCCGGTTTGCGAGAGGACGGTTTGCCTATTCCTACGCCTTCAACCGTTGTCGAGTATTGCGAGCTAGCGGCCTAAGAAGCGGCCAGAAAAGCACGGAAAAGGTATAGGCTTTCGTTGTTTGACTTATGTAACCCTGTCAACGAAGCGTCAACGGCAAAGCGACTTTGTGCACCTTCATTGCTGCCGACACCTCTTTAAGTCATTGTTTTTAGTTGCTTTGCGTTGCTTTTCGTCGCACTGACAATGGACTTTTAATGCAGTGGTCGCTGGTTCGAATCCAGCACGGCCCACCAGGAATATCAAAGGCTTGCAGCGATGCAGGCCTTTTTTATTTTGGCGTGCTGCCCAAATTTTGCGCAAAAGTTTTTCCTGATTAGCGATGAACTTCAGCCAAGCGAATTTGCCACTCGGGTCGAGGCTTAGCGAACGCCGCGGCGCGCGCCAGCCGTTGAAGCAGGGTTTTGAGATTGAAACGCCGATTGAAGCGGTATTGGAACTCGGCCAGGTACCGCTGGGCGTATTTCTCGAATTTGAACGCGTGATAGGTGCCGGAAATGGCTGTCTTCAGGTTGCTCAACATCGTATTTACCCAATGAAACTCCGGATGTTGCGCCGACTGCCGCCCAGAGCCCAGGATCAGGCGATGATGGCAAGCGACGACCTGGTGCAGCCTCCGAAACCCGCTCAGGCCATCGGTGAGTGCGTAGGTCGACGGGGCCAAGGCGCGTTTGGCCCAGTCCGCGATAGCCTGCTGCGTGAACGGCAGGGGATCGACGCGCAGGAACAACGGACGCCCGTCGTCCGTGGTTTGTACCGCCATCACAAAGGCCGACTTGTTTTCGGAGCCACGCCCCGGTTTCCCCGGCCGCTCACCGCCCAGGTAGGCATCGTCGATCTCGACCCGCCCGGCCAGCTGCCGATCCGTTTCCCGCTCCGCCATCACCTGGATCAACTTGTGCTTCACCAGCCATGCCGTGCGATAACACACCCCGAGATGGCGCATCAGTTCCAGTGCCGAGACATTGTTCTTGGCCTGGGTCAGGAGATACATGGCCAGAAACCAGGTGGTCAGCGGCAGCTTGGTCGCTTGGAAGATCGTCCCGGCGATCAGCGTCGTTTGGCTCCGGCAGTGTCCGCATTGCCAGTATTTCCGCCCGGTCCGTTCGAACACCGTGTGGCGCGCGCCGCCGCAGACCGGACAGCGGAAACCGTCCGGCCAGCGCAGGGCCTCCAGTGCCGCTTCGCACTGCGCTTCACTGCCGTATTGCGTCAGAAACTCGGCCAACGACAAACCCTTTTGAAATTGCACCCGGTTCATAGGCATGGGACACCCCTCTTGTGATAGATGCCCATAGTCTAAGGACCCTAGCGGCTCACTATGTGAGCCTGTACTGAACTTCGTCGCTAATCAGGAAGTTTTTTGAGGTCGCGCGGCCAATCCGGCGGCGCGGCAGCGGGTGGTCGATCGGGTTCAACGTGAGTGCCTGGCCGGAGTTCGGGAACCGTGCGACTGGGCAGATTTTGAGGACGGGGCGGCCGGTGTGCATTCGTTACCGTGGCCTTGAGAGTTCGGCGCATCCGCCCGCAGCGCCTCTAAGTCAGCTTTCTTCCTGAGTAGTAGCCGTCTTTCTTTCCCCAAAATGCGTGCATTCGAAGGCGTCCAGCCGGATCCTTCACGCAACTCCCTTCCCGCCTTGAAAGTCTCCTTAATCAGGCAAGCGCCGCATGGAAACATTTCCGAGTGGTGACGAATCGTGGCCTTCATAACTGTTCCTAGATGACCCGTTACCTCAGGCCTATGCCCAGTTCGGCCAAGGCGTGGCTGGGTAGGGGATGTGAATGGCGATGGCAAACCCGATGTTCTGATAGGGGCGTCCGCGCAAGACGTGGGCGTCATAGACCATATCCGCGGCAACGATACGGTCAACGGCGGCCCTCACGCCGACCGTGATGTCTGTGCAGCCGATCAGGGCGATACCGTTCTCAACTGTAATCCGTAATGTAGGCCAAGCATTTTTTGGCTGAGAGACAGTGGTAGCCGGAATCGTGAGCTCGGGTGCCGCTGGCCGCCATCCGTTCGCCTTGCGGGATTATCGCTGCCGCTTGGGTCGATGTTTGCCGCCGCAGTGGAAAGTTACATAGTGCCGAATCACCAGATCGTCGCCGGACGAGTGAAAAGGCTTTTCCCTAATTCCAAGCAAAGACGGGCTGAGCTTGTGGCTTTCCATCCAAATCGAAGGGATTGGGAAGATGCTGGAAGTACCGGATGGTCGATTTCTGAATCATTTCAAAATTCTGGATAGAACGCTTACGACTGCCATCGTCCGACTCGCAACCGTAAAGACGTACGTTGCTAACGGAGGGCGCTGGCGTTCATTGCTCCACCGACGTCCTGTAGTTCAAAGCGTTCGTTTCCGGCCGCGCTTCATTTCATCCAGCAGCCGCTCGTTGACGCTTCGCGCGTGCTCGATATTCCAGATTCGGATTGCTTCGTCGAGATCGACTTTACCTTCGTCGACCATTTTGCAGAGCCCGATTCGTAGGGCATAAAGCTTGATGATCAGCGGATCTTCCGGGGTGTCGGCGAGGTGCTTTTCCCATTCGGCCGTTTTTTGCGGATCTTTGCAGTAATTGACCGGACGCTCTTCGGCATGGAGGCAGAGCGGTAGGGTGAATGTCAAAAACAAGGGCCAGTATTTCATGAGGTTTTCTCCACGGGTATCTGGGGTTGTCCGCTATTTGGCCCATCTCGGTGAGAATCAGTAAGAATGGGGGAAAGCGACAGAGTACCGTAAACGGAAGACATCATAAGGGCGGTCTGTCGTTATCGTAATATTCCGGGAGTCGATAACCGGCATCCGGAAGGCAACGGAGTGTTGCCTGCTTATTTCCGCCTTGAATTGTGAACCCGCGGGACCCATACAGAATTGGCGCGGGAGACACTTGCATGCCACTCCGCAATTCTTGCGTCGAACGGCGGATTGGGGTGGCGAATGCACAGTCGACAATATCGTTTAAAACGTTTACGCGCAGTTTCTGACTCGGTGACCTAAATGCAGATCTCTAATAGGTGGAAAGCGACGAAGGAGGAATGGGCGATTCTTTCCTACTACCAGCGTTTCGAGAGTTTGGTTGCGTTTGTCCTGACGATCGTGATCGGATTGACCATTCTGGTAGCGCTGTATCAGCTTACGACCGATGTCGTACTGGGCCTGGTGCGTGGCGTGCTGGATCCGTTCGATCATGACGTGTTTCAAAAAATCTTCGGCGAAATCATGACACTTTTGATTGCGCTGGAGTTCAATCACACCCTTCAATACGTGGTCAGAAGGGAGCAGAGCATCGTTCAGACCAAAGTAGTCGTGCTGATTGCCCTTTTGGCCGTAGTTCGCAAGTTCATTATTCTCGAAGTTCAAGACGTGAGTGCCGGTCATCTGCTGGGTTTGGCAGCGATTACCCTGGTTTTGGGTCTGACTTACTGGCTGATCCGAGAGGCAGTATAAGACGGAGAGGAAGTCCGGGATTTTATTCAGTCTTTTTATGGCGGGCTAAGCACCAGGATAGGCCAGTTGGTATCGGTGGGATAACAATGCCAAATGAGCGATTCTTCTTGAAACTTGGCGAACAGCTGTTCCTCTGCGTATACCACGCCGTCCACACATGAAACATAAGCAAACGGTCCGAACCATTCCGATGGTTCGCCAGCGGCATTCTCAAACGAAATTCGCACCGGCTCTTTGCAATCGTATCGCGTAAAGTGTCGGCCTTGAGTTTCCCAAAAATGATTGCGATAGGCTGCCACGATGTTTCCTTGCGGCCCTTGGTGAATGACGTTGCCGCCGACGCGAAACCAGGGCGCCGGTCCGATCTGTTCGGGCCGACCTCCCGCGCCGCTGTCGAATGTCAATCGAATCATAAGCTTTCTTCTATCGAGCTTTCATAATATAGGCATCGGACGTGGGCCAAAGTTTTTGCTGACAATCACGCCTTGAACGTTTCTTTATCATGGAGTATCGACATGGCAGTTGTGCGGTTTTCAGCGTGCTTCGGTTTGGACGCGTAGCGCAGGCCGCTGACGCATGCGGCAAAGTGCTCACCGCTCGAGTGCAGATATAACGCCTGACCGCTGCTGACGACAGCGCATCTCCTCGGCGTCCGCTGCTCTCAATCTGCCCTCTTTGATCAGCCTCGCAGCATCGCCTTGGAGTTTCGGGCCTGCTTTATTGCGCTCCTCGATTTCTGCTATTTTATGAAATGCGAGCTTCATTTTTTCAGCCTAATTGATGCCGGACAGGCGTGATCTTCGATGAACTCCACTCACTTGGAGTGATCTCATAAATTGACTGTGAAACCAATTAGGGATTACCCATATGAAACCAGGTGCCATAGTTAATGCTACATTCAATAACTGTCATTGTATTGCCAGAATTACTGGTGTTGGCAAAAAGTATGGAGAACCCTTCTTTCATATTATATTAATCTCGCCATGTGTCATGGATACCGGAACTATACCGGCAGGAACCAGAACCTGGGTATGGCCAGAGATGGTTACGCTCGGAGTAAATGATGCCAATTAGGTTTTATCTTTTCCGGTTATAAACAAAGTGGCGATGGGCAAAGCAGCTGCAGATCAGACAAACGGGTTGGCGGTAGCATTGTCCATCGCCGGCAGTATCCGGACTTTTGATGTTCAAGAGACGTGTCGAATGCGTCACAACGCGCGACAAATCGCGCCACCCGCTGTACTCGGTTGGTCATTCGGGCGCTATGTGTTAGGGTGCGATCCATTCTTCTCGATATTCCGTTGCATACTCCATGACTGACGAGTCATCCGAAACGGCACCCGTTCGACTGCGTTGGGAGAAGGAATCCCGGTATTATGAGATTCATCTACAACTGGACCTGTGGGGCGATTGGGTACTGACCCGAATCTGGGGGCGTCGTGGGTCGCCCATGGGCCAGATGAAACATATGCCGTGCCCGTCATACGACGATGCGGTCGCGAAGTTGTCGAACGTCCGCAATCAGCGTAAGCGGCGAGGATATGAGCCGGTGTTGGTATGACTCGTTTCAACCCGCGCGAATCGATATTGCTTGAGTGGCTCATCCTTCTTTTCCGTATCCTGAAACCTTTATTGGAACCGAGAGCTTTCATGTCCGATTTCAAGAAATACCATTGTTTGGAATGCGAACACATCTATGATGAAGCACAAGGCGATCCTGACAGTGGTATTGCGCCGGGCACTCGTTGGGAAGACATTCCCGACGATTGGGAATGTCCGATATGCGGAGCGCCGAAAAGCTTTTTCAAATTGATGGAGTGATCTTCCGTAAACGATTCGCGAGATTCTGCCGATCGGTTCGAGGGGAAGGCTGGCTTCTTGATCGAAGCTGGTATAAAAGAAAGAGCCGATCCGCTACAAGAAGACCCGCAACGGGATTACTCTTTATAGATCATGGTCGTTCTGTCGCGAGCCTTGATCTACCATTTAGATTCAAACTTTCAATTCGAGCTTGATATTTTCTGGTCAAACGCGAAGGCATAGCATGCTAAGACTACGCCAGGCAACGACAGAAGGCCCGCAATACCAGGTATAGGCTTCACGAATATACTAAGCGCTATACTCCCACGGTCCGATGTAATTTCCCAGTTTATCGGGAGCCAGGGGATTATTGGAAGGCAAATATTGTTCCGGCAGTTAATTGGAATCCTGTTTTGTGCGGCTTTCCGATTTTCCAAGGGTAGCCTGTGTAGGATGGGCTGAGCGAAGTGACAAATCGGCAGGATCGCCGATTTGCACGGCAGCGCCGCCCGCAGGGGGGCCGCGCAGGGATGGCGTGGCATGAGCCCCATCGATCGCGAACGATGCCTGTCCTGAGCTCAGTCGAAGGGCCTGTCCTGAGCCCGGTCGAAGGGGGCTTCCCGATGATCAGTACATCCTACGGACTGCATTTGTCGAAAATCGCGCTTTGTGCCGAAGCAATTACTCGGCACCGATATGAGAACTGCCGGGACTGAGTGAGCCGCGACAGCGGGGCTCAATAACAGGGACATTCCAAGCCAAACCGGATGATTTGCGCGAAATCCCATGCTTTTAGACTCGCTCCGCCCACCAAGGCGCCGTCTACCCCTGCAATACTCATGATCTCGGCGATATTGTCGGGTTTCACGTTTCCGCCATACAGAATTCTGATCGTCGATGCGATTTGCTCGCCGTACAGGTCCATGATCAAATTCCTGATAAAGTCGTGCACTTCGCTGATCTGTTCCAGTTTTGCGGGTTTTGCGCCCTCTCCGACGGCCCAGACGGGTTCGTAGGCAATCACGACTTCGCTCGCGGTCCTCGGCGAGACGACCTCAAACGCCAGCCTTAACTGCCGATCCAGCAGATTGAAGGTCTCATGGGTTTCTCTGGCTTCCTTGTTTTCGCCGACGCAGAGAATCACCTGAAGTCCGTGGGCCAAGGAAGCCTGAACCTTTTTCTGTATGACTTCGTCGCTTTCGCCGGCCCGCTCGATCAGCTCTTCTTCCAGAAACCGCTGTATTCCCGTCAAAACGTCTTGGTTTGCTTCCGAAGCCAAGTGTTCGAGGGCCGCGAGAATTTGCCGGTCGCCGTCGTCCTTGGTCCTGAGCAGCTCCAATTCCTGCAAGAGAAAACTTTTGGACAACCGTTTTGCGATACTGGGTCCGAATCCGAAATATTTGCCGAGATTGGTCCGGCGATCCGAATGTCCGATGATGACGCGGTCGACGCCGATCGACGCGAGCATTTCGGCTGAGATCTCTCCGGTAAATGCGCCTTTGGATTCGAAGAACGTGTCCTGTGCCAGCAGGAAGACGTTCCGCCCAAGACCGTATTCCGTCCGGAGAAAATCCGGCTTGATGTAATCGGCTAGCGTAGAGAGTCCGGTGAAGGGAGGAGCTAAGCCGATATCGACGTCTTTTACGCCTTTGCAAAGATCGAAGATTCTCGCGGCGAGCGCGACGCCGGACCGTGGGATCACGTTCATTTTCCAATTGCCGGCCAGGAACGGCCGGATCGCTCCGGGATCGCCGATCTCCGCCTCGATCTTCTGCCATTGATTTGCCGTTCTTTGGCGATAATAGTTCCGATATACGCTTGCCGTTTTCATGATTTGTTTTTCCTTCTGATCCGGTGTCGCGGTCTCATCCGCCATCCGCGTGATGGGGCGCCGCCGTTCGATTTATCATGGGGACTGTGCGCGCATAATACAACTCGACCTTATTGTAGCGTCCGGTCGCATACCGATAAGTTGCTCGAGCGTTCGGCGTGCCGAATCGACAGCGCACTCGCATGACTTACTCCACATTTTTTTCCTTGCGTCTCGCTTTTTCGGCTTTTTTCTCGAAGTTATCCACTGTCAAGACTTGACATGCGTATTCTGTGTCAGTCGTCACTTACAAGCAGTCCATAAGTGCTTGATTTGAAGTTGGCGCCTTAAAAAAATGCGTAATATCAATGAGATATATCAATAAGTCATAATGGTGCGCCGTCCTGTAAAGAACTTGGTCAGCTTAATGTAAGGGCTTGAACAGCCGATATCGGCAAGCTTTGTCCACGGACTTATCCACAGGGTTGTCCACGGAAATTGTGGATGAGCGGAAGGCAACTGAAGCTCGGGCCGACGCACGAGATTGCTGTGGGGCGAAACGCCTTAGAGAATTTTCCGATTCGGTGTCAGGGAGTCCAATATGTAGGTCGGCAATCCCTTGCCGACTTATCGGCTCGGCAAAGGACTTTGTGGGAAGGGGCGTCCTGGCGCTCCCAGGACGACCGTTTGCGATTGGAAGGGTCGCGACTAAAGCGACCGTTTGCGATTGGGAAGGGATTGCCGACCGACGTTCTTCCCGCCCGACACGAATCCGTACACCGGGATGAAAAACGCTCTAATCGATACACATGCGGGTTGGGGTCCCCGGCACTGTTGCCGCGATGGTCCGGACGATGGAATTGACCCTGCCGATAACTTCAAAATCCGTGAGTTTAGATCTGCCGGGATAGGTTCGGCATGGCACTAAAGTGATTGGCAACGAGCGTTTTGAGGCTCTGCGGCGGACCTCTCTCTATCGATCGATCGAGGATTACGTTGAGAGCGGGAGATTGCCATTAAGAATCACTGTCTCAATGGTATTGGGCACGATCCGATTGGAGACAACGGCCTCATGAACTCACCCGCAACTCATCAAGCCCGGATCGTCAGCGCCGTGCCGGGCCGGCTGCGAATAAAATCTCGCGGTACCTATCGCAACCCGGCATTACTGAATCGAATAAAGGGCGATTTGGAAGCAAAGCGCGAGATTTCCGGAGTGCATGTCAATCCGACCACCGGAAGCATTACGGTCCATTACGATTCCGGCCGCTGCGACAGAGCCGGGATACTCAAGTGGCTTCAGGATATCGATGTCCTCGCGGAAGACCTGATGCGTGCGCGCTCCGCAGTTCCGGCAACTGCGGAACCTTTGACCGTGATTGACGCGATCAATGATTTGAATACACGTTTGAGCCGCTGGACAGGGCTTCCGATCGATCTTCGGACGGTATTGCCGCTGGCGTTTGCCGGAGCCGGGCTCTGGTCCATGGTTCGGAACGGGCTCATGATCGAAAAGTTGCCCGGCTGGCTATTGCTCTGGATGGGGTTCGACCTGTTCGTCAAAACCCGGCCGCACGACCGGGCACGGTCGCCGAGACGTTGAGCGTATTCCGGGCCGAACGCATCCGGGGTAGTCGTCCCGGTCGGCTGCTCGAGGGAAGTCGCGTTGCGGCTGGAAAGCAGACCGCTGCGTACTCGGAACGTCGGCGATCGTCGCGCCGGCGAATCGGAAATCATTTCAATGCCAGCATCCCGCAGAAGTTGTACCAGCGGAAAAAGACGTCGCACGATTTGAAGCCATTCCGCAGCAATAGCTCGCGATTTTCCTCGAGATGGTAGGGAATCAGCACGTTTTCCAATGCTTCCCGCTTTTGGGAAATTTCGAGTTCGCTGTAGCCGTTACGCTTCTTGAACTCGTAATAATGCTTGATAAACAGACGGTTGATGGTCGAGTCCTGACTGAGCACTTTTTCGACCAGAATGAGGCAGCCGCCGTCGTTCAATCCGTGAGCGATGCTCGAAATAACGCGGTCACGGTTGAGCGGACGGACGAATTGCAGCGTCAAGTTCAGGATGACCACAGAGGCGTTCAGAATGGGAACACCGTCGTCCAGGCTCAGGCAGATCAGCTCGTAAGTGTGTGAAATACTGTTTTCTTGCAGCTTTTTCCGCGCCTTTTTCAACATATCGGGCGAGGAGTCCACGCCGATAAAGGCAACTTCTGCCGGAACGACCGGATCGAGCCCGATGAACGTCGTGCCGGTCGAACAGCCCAGGTCGTAAAGATTGGTTCCGGGGACGGCAAAATCTCCCGCGATCTCTCCGATCATGCGTTGAATTTCCGCATAGAAGGGGACCGAGCGATCCAGCATGTCGTCGAAAACCTCGGCGGTATCCTTTCCGAAATCGAAATCCGTCACCATTGGACGCTTTTCTTTGAATAAATCGTCTTTAGTCATCGTATTCAAATGGGCTCTTTCGCTAATCTGCCCGGCGACCGCCGATCCTTTTCAGGGCCGGACCGGCGGCGGATGCGGATCACGAGCAGCACGATCAGGGCGCTCATCCAGGCAGCGGTGAGATAACCGATCATCCCGTCGTAAGACCCGGTCAAAAACGACCAGTATCCGTTCGGAACGCCGTTCGTTGCCGCTTTGGTGGTCTTGATGACGCAGACCCACCCGGCATGTATGCCGATGCAGTAGCCCAAGCCCAAGGGAAAAGCCACCCGAATCCAGGCGAGAAAGACTGCCGCGAGGAATAACGCGAGAAAAGAGGAGGGATCCAGGGTTGGAAGAGTGGCCAGGGCATCCCCTGCGATTCGAAAACCTGTAGTCCAGTCGACATCGGCCGCTGCGGGTTTCAAGTCGCTGCGCAAGAAATGGAGTAGGGCGAAATAAAAGGAACTGATGGCGACGGCCGATAGGGTTCCGGCCGCTTTTCGAAGTGCGGCGAACAGAACGCCGCGGAAAATCGTTTCTTCTATGATTGCCACGACCAATCCTATGCCGAGTGCCTTAAGTGCGGTCATTCCGAGGCGATGGGCGTTCGACCAGGCATCCATATCGATCTCGCGAACGTCCAGGGCGATCAACGCCAAGGCATGAAGGGCGAGCATGGCGGCTCCCAACGGAACACCGACCGCGACCTGGCGAGACAGCTCGGACTTGGTTCCCACCCCGATGTCCGGACGGCGCAGGCTGAAGAATTTCGCCGCCGGAATGATGCTGAGAAGGAGAAGCAAATGACCGCTGCGGTTTACCAGGGTATGAAACCCGATGGCACCATCCGTGATCCAAAAGATCGGGTAGGCGAAAAACGCGGCGAGCGAGGCGCAAAGAAGTATGACCAACAAAGGTGCCAGCACCGCTGAACTAACGATTCTTAGGGAAAGCATGACAAAGGATTTGAAACATTGATGCGCTAAAGCCGATGGCGCGTTAAATGGTCGAAAGTCTATCTCATATGGCGCATGGTGGGTAAAACGGCACCGTTCGGTGGGAAGCCGAGCGTTTCCGAACCCCCTGCTGGGTACAAATGCACGAGCCTGCGAGGCGGCGCTCCTTATGTCGCATCGGGCTTGAGCGACGATTCACCAAAGCAGTATTAATCGCGCCGTCTCCACCTCCGGTGCGGGCGGCCTCGATCGATATCTCTGTGCCTGCACAAGGGTGCCTTTAGGAATGGACATGCAAGAAACGGATTTTACGCGGCGTAGGCTATGTCTTGGTCTGATTCACCGACGTTCATGTTGGTTGCCTACCGCTCACGGTTGGATGGTTCTTTTTCTCGTTTCCTTGAGTTCCGCCGCTTTCATCGTTGGTAGGATCCATCCTTTTTTATCGATCAGCGACCCGATTTCCGGGGGCGGCCTTGTGGCAGAGGGATGGATGCCGGATTACGCGATGGAGCAAGTGATTGCCGAATTCGAACGCGGTCGATACACCCGGCTCTACGTCACCGGCGGCCCTATCGAGAGAGGACGGTTGCTCCAGAAATACGGAACGTCCGCCGAGGCCGGCGCCGCCATGTTGGTCGAACTGGGGCTGGATGCGGATGTAGTCCAGCCGGTTCCGGCGCCGCGGAGCAGGACGGATCGGACGTACATATCCGCTATCGCTCTACGAAACTGGTTTGCTCGGAACGGGATTGAGGAACGCTCGCTGACCGTTGTGTCGCTCGGGGTTCACGCCCGCCGAAGCCGCCTGTTGTTCCAGACGGCTATCGGGCGGTCTATCCCCGTTGGTGTCATCGCCGTCGAGGATGAAAGTCACGACCCGATGCGCTGGTGGCGGTCCAGCGAGGGATTTCGAACCGTAACGGACGAGGCGATCGCTTATCTTTACACTACCCTGATTTTTTATCCTGGAAGGGAGATCATGGCTCGGTAGTGTGACTTGCCGTCTCTACCCCGATCGCTCGAGGTCTTTCCCGTTATGAAGCCTCGATGTGGCGTTCGCTCGTCGCTCTCCACATTGCAAAAAGACGTTCCGTTGGTCTCTTACGGTTTTAAAGAGGGCGGCTCTTGTTTAGAATCGATCAAAAAAGGAGTGTCATGAATAAACAGGATGTTTTGAGGTACTGCCTAGTCAGTATCGTTTTGGGAGCATGTTGCGGTTGCTCTTGGGTTGGCGCCGCGACGCCGCGAGCAGTTGATGATCCGACCGCTCTGCGCGCCGGAGGATCGAAAACAACTAATCCATCTCCGGCAACTACGCGCTATGTTCGTCCGTTCGGCCCGAACGCGCCCTGGAACCGACCGGTGGACGGGCTGCCGCGCCATCCCCAGTCCGATGCCTTGACCAATCGCCTGTGGCAATATTCGCCGTCGCGGGTCGGCAATTTCAATCTGTCCTTCAGCGGGTATACCTATCCGGTGTACATGGCCGGCACCGCGAAAGGCTCTTACCCAGTCCGAGCGCCATCATGGAACAAACTCAACGGTACCAAGATCCCCTGGAGCCCGGATTGGAAGCCCGCGACCGGCTCCGATAGCCAGGTGATCATCCTCGACCCGGACAGCGGGCGCGAATGGGATTTGTGGCAGGCGAGTTTCGATGGGGCCGCCGTCCATGTTTCGAACGGCAATCTGGTGCCGGGCTCGTATTTGACCAAGGAAGACGGCTTCAAGCCCTCGCGCGGCTGCGGCATTCCCTACCTCGCCATGCTGGTGAGACCGGAGGAGATTGCCCAGGGCAAGATCGAGCACGCGCTGTCGATGCCGAGCCGGAACACCGCGAAGACCTTCGTGGCGCCGGCCACCAAGTCGGACGGCCGAGCTACCGACAATGGACTGCCCATGGGCACCCGGTTTGCGCTGAACATCACCGATGCCGAGATCGACGAGTGGGTGAACGCCCTACCGAGCCAATTGACCGGCCAGACCCGTCGGGCGGCGCGGATCATCGCCGTGGCCCTTAGGGATTACGGCTGGTTCATCTCCGACACGGCCGGCGGCGCGCACTTCCAGTTCGAGGACAACGCCACCGCCAAAGCCAAATGGGAGGCGCTGGGCTTGGGGGAGAAATCGATTGGCTGGAAAAACTACCCTACCGATCTGCTCGATGGCTTGCTGACCAAACAGCGTATCTACGCAATCGTTCCTAGTAACTGATACAAGATGTACCGACCGCAGGCTCGGTTGTGGCTGGTGCTCGGACGAAAGAAAGAGAAGGGGAAGCGACGGCCGAGTGTAACACCTGAGGACACGCTGACTCGTGTAAGTAGCCTTTCTTAGGTAGTTGTTCGAGTTTTATATCAGTGGTTTAACCAGCACAATGCACCTACGTATTCGGGTGCACAGGGATGTTTCAAATGGCCGAAAAAGTGACCGGTCTAGACTCTGATCCAGTCGGTATCTCAGTTTATGCTCAAACTCGTTAAGTTGAGCTTTGCATATTGGTTTTGTTTTTAAGGAGCCTTTAGTGGGCTTCTTAGTTTCGAAATAGGTTGTTTTAGTCGCAACCATCGCCAGGTAGCTTGATAGGTTAACTCAACGAGTAGGGTTATGCCGGAGTCTGCTGTTGGCAACGACGCTTTGGATTTTTCCCAAGGCAAGGAACGTCGGATAGATGCTGTAACCACCCAACACAGAAACAATAAGAAACACCCGTGGGAGTCAGTAATTTGGTACGACTACATTCGGCTTTGAAGGCAGCCTCGTTGTGGGCTATGAGTTATGCGTCCGGGGTGCACACGCAATATACCCGATTTGCGCTTATCGGGCATGCACGCACGGGTTCAAACCTCTTGTTGGACGTATTCCGGTCCAGCTCTGAGGTCGAGATGTTCCATGAGATATTTAGCTCGGATAACCGGATTATCGGGCAAGGTTTTAATGAAGGTATATCTCGTCTATATAACGAATATGCACGCTGCGTCCGCGCGGTCGGGTGCAAGATTTTTTATAACCACTTGACCAACCAAGAATGGACTGAATTCCAGAAATTGAAGGAATTCAAGATCATCCACTTGATGCGCCGTAATCGCTTGAGGACACTGGTGTCCCTGGCCATCGCATTCAAAACCGATATTTGGCTGCAGAGGAATTTGCGGAAAAAAGTTCCGGTTGACCGAAAGAAAGTCCACCTGGAACCGGGAAATTTAGTTGCGCAAATAATGCAGATCCAAAATTGGGAATCCCAAACACGTGGTCGATTCGCAGACCACGATATGCTCGAAATTTATTATGAAGATTTGGTGGACGACTTCGATAACATAGCCTCGAAGGCAATAAACTTCGTAGGCGCCAAACAATGGAATTCAAATAGGATCGCGTATAGGAAGCAGAATCCGGAGCCGCTCCATCAGCTTATTTCGAACTTCGACGAAGTTAGGGGGGCGTTGAAGAATACGCCATGGGAAAGATACCTTGAATGAGTTTTCCGAACGAGGGAGTGACCATGGATATCGTAAAAATTTCGCAGAAGCTGCTGACTGAAATTGGAGCTCAACTCGATATACATCGCTCGGAGAAAGATATTTTGCCGATTTTAGGTCAAAGGAATTTTAGAGCTAATTCGTCAACAGCTTTTTGAAGGCCATGCTTCGAAATGACCCCATTTTGATTGTTGATTTAGCGAAATACTACGGAGGCGTGGATGTACGCGTTACCGCCTTAGCGCGAATGCTTCACGGCGAACGTCCTTACGCCGTCGCGACTTTGAAGGGCTCGGCATTGCATCATCGCCTGGAAGCCGCTGATTTAGTCTCGTTCCCCGTGCCGTTTTCACGGGGCGATCCGAGAATATTGCTCTATTTGTATCGCCTAATTCGAAAAGGCGGATATAAGGTAGTGGATACTCATAATCCGCAATCCCAGTTTTGGGGGGGATTGGCCGCAACATGGGCAGGTGCAAGAAGTATTTGCACTGTTCACAGTGCGTATGGGCTGGAATACGCCAACACTCTGAAAGGGCGGCTATACGAGCTGGTTTTGCAGTTGAGCTATCGGCTCGGTTTTCACTTTATCGCCGTATCGGAATCGGTACACCAATATCTCGCCGAACTAGGCATTCCATCGACACGAATTTCGCTAATCCACAACGCCATAGAATATACCGAGGAAACATCGGCCGGGCGGGCTGCTCCATTCTTCAAGGAGCTAGGATGGAGTTCCGACGTGTTCGTAGTCACGGTAGTCGGCCGGCTCGAATCCGTAAAAGGTCACAGGTTCTTGTTCGAGGCATTGGCACGCCTGGCGAAGTCCAGGCCTCGGCTACGGTGCCTGGTCGTGGGAGATGGCTATCTGCGCAGCGAATATGAAGAACTGGTAAGGAAGGCGGATCTCGAACAGATTGTCCACTTTGCAGGCTTTCGCAACGATGTCTCCGTCCTCTTAAGCGGCAGCGACGTGTTTTGTTTGCCTTCTCTTTCCGAAGGTCTGCCGTATGCGGTCCTGGAGGCATGCAATCATCGTCTCCCCTTGCTTTTGAGCGGAGTGGGAGGGCTAGCCGAGCTATTCGACCACGGAAAAACCGCGTTTCTTGTTCCGCCAGCGGATGTGGATGCACTGGCGAGAGGAATTTGTTGGCTCATGGATTATCCGGTCGAGGCAAACGGTTTAGGCGAAGCCGCTTTTCACGCCGTGAAGCAGAAGTCCGGTACTAGGCAGATGTACGGGAAGACCTTGGAAATTTATCAATCTGGTTTACCTCTATAGGCACTGAGATATTTCGAGTTAAACCGGTGACTACGAAACGATCGAAATATCACGGGTTTTGCACCATTAACCAATGGAACGGCTAACCGTAAGAACAAGGGCAAGGGATTGCATAATGCGCAGTATTTCGGAAAAGGTAACTATCAAAACGTTCCGAGGGATATCCGGTCTCGAGGAAATCGCAACCGAGTGGGAGTTCATAACGAAGGTTATGGATGGCAAGCGATTTTTTCACCTCGCGGACTGGTACCGTTGTTATCTAAATGCTCTGGAAGACCAGCCCGATACGGTGTTATTCACGGTGGTATATGTAAGCGACAATCCGGAAGCCATTTTCCCACTGAAGATATCATCGCAACGAATATTCGGGCTGAAGATGAGGGTGCTGCAACTCCCGAGCCATCCGCACATGTGCCTCAATGATTTTGTGGTTGCTAAACCCGAACGCGTAAAAACTTACGTGCCTCTCGTTTTAAAACATCTGAAAGAAGTGCCAGGCCTTTCCTGGGACTATATTTATCTCCCGCGTGTCCTTGAAGAATCAGCCGCAGTCACTGCACTAGCTGAACAGTCTAATATCTGGAATGTTCGAAGATCCTGTGGGCAATGCGACTATATAGTTATGCGTCCTTATAATCTAATGTTTCAAGGGTTTTCGAAAACTTTCAGAAATAATATGAGACGAGCAAAAAAGCGTGCCGAAGATTTAGGAAACATAACCTACACGTCTGCATCAAAGCATCCGGAACTCGGCATGGCTTACGAGGCTTTTTTAGATGTTGAAGCCTCTGGTTGGAAAGGTAGAAAAGGATCTGGTACAGCCATAAAACTAGACAAAAAGCTCGAGTCCTTTTATAGGCTGCTAATGGAACACTACTCCCGATCAGGCGGATGCGAAATTCATATTATGTGGCATGATAAAAAGCCTATATCTGTGGAGTTCAGTCTCATTACGGATAGTACCCTTTATACCGTAAAGATCGGTTATGATGAAAACTATTCATTCTGTAGTCCAGGTCATCTGCTTCGCGAATATCTTATGAATTATTATGAGAACAAGGGTGGAATTAGTTTTAATAATTTGATTACGGATGCATCATGGCATAGTGGATGGAAGCCCCAATTTTACAACGTATTTCACTACTATCTATGTAGGCCGACCGTGCGAGGATGGATTGCTTACGTATATCAAAAAGCACTTCTTGAGATTCGCCCGGTATGGTTGGTGTTGAAGCCGAAGTTGAGGAATTTGAATATCATACCCGGGCGATTCGCTCGTGCTTGACTAATAGGCAAAGGAGTCGCAATTCGTTGAGTAAATACGTAGCAAGTGAAACTTCATGTGTCGTATTAGCAAGGTTGTTTAGAGTGGCCGATAGTTCGATGATTTAGGCCATTCATGAACCTTTCGACACTGTCATCAATGCCGTTAGACAAAGACATCAAGGGATTATGATGTTATCAATTTTTTGGTTATGTCTAGGCTTAATTTGTTACGTCTATATCGGATACCCCATCTTAATTACAGCGCTTGCCTCGGTAAGACAACGTCGAATCGACGCAGCGCCGATTCACCCGACAGTCAGCTTGATTGTTTGCGCTTACAATGAAGAGGATATTATAGGCAGGAAAATTGAGAATAGTCTGTCATTGAATTACCCGGCGCATCTGCTCGAGGTGATAGTGGTTAATGATGGGTCGACGGATAGAACGTCATCAATAATCAGTAAATATACCGATAAACCGGATATCACTATTGTTCACTCCCCTGTGCGGGAAGGGAAGGCTGCCGCGATGAATCGGGCCGCCGCTCTAGCCAAGGGTGAAATCCTGATTTTTTCGGACGCACGTGCCATTTATCGTGCCGATAGTCTAAAGCTTCTGGTTCGGAATTTTAATGATCCAGAGGTCGGATGCGTTAATGGCAACAGGCGTTTGCACAAAAACAGATCGCCGATCTTCGGCTCCGAGAAATCGTATTGGGGCTACGAGGCTTACATTAAAACGAAGGAAACTCAATGCGGGTCGACCGTCAGTGTCAGCGGGGCGATGCTCGCCATTCGCGCATCGATATTCGAGCCTATACCGACCAATATGATTCTCGATGATGCCTGCCTCGCCATGCAGACATTGCGGAAAGGATTTCGAGTCATCTACGATCCGGCGGCGCTGTGTTTCCAAAGTTCGGCGATGTCCACGCGCGACGAGGTTTTGCGAAGGCAGCGCATTACAGCCGGACGCTTTCAGATGCTCCTGGATGCTCGGGCATTATGGCCATGGAACGACAAGCTCGCAATTTTCGAATTGGTATCTCATAAGGTCATGCGTCTCTTCCTGCCGTTCTTCAGTGCCGGTGTCTTTCTTTCCAGCGCGGGATTGATGTTTTTACCGGATACTCCCGAAATAGTGATTGCATTATTTTGGGCCCAAATCGCATTCGGTTTCCTGGCCGTTATTGGATGGATCTCGGAAAAGTTCGGTTGGAAGGTCGGGCTGTTGGGGATTTGGTATTACATCGCGAGCGGAAATTTTGCGTCCTTCCGCGGTCTGGTGAGGTATTCGAAAGGTAGGCAGACCGTTCTTTGGGAGAAAGCGCGCCGTACGGAGTGAGGGCAGATTCGTTCTGCGAGCGCTTTCCTTTTCGATGGTGAGTTCGGTCTGCTGATGAAGCGGTAACGACTCCGGCAAGCGGATCGCAGCTTCCAAGGACGTTCGATCAGTGTTGTGGCTGTGGGGTGTGGGGCGCACGGATGCCCTGAGGCCCATCGAGACGGCACGACGATAGTCCGCGGGAAGTCAGGCGCCGACGGATCGTCCATCGAAAGGAGGTGCACAGCCGTCGAGCGGGGTAGGGCGGCCTCGAGACCGCCCATCCGCTGACGACAGCGGGTTTACCCAGCCGAGTGTGCCCACTGTTCCCAAATGCCGGCCACTCCGTTCGAAGGTCTTTATGGGGACGGGATTCGAGCCAGGACCGGCACGCCGAGCTTTTCTTCGACACCTTCCGGTGTGTAAAGCCCGCGTCGCTTCAACTCAGCAAAGTAGGCCACGATGAAGGCAGCCAAAAGCCCAAAAAGCGCACCAACCATTACCTTTAAGAGTCTTGCCGCGTTTAATGGCTTCGGAGATATCGTGGGCTCCTGGAAGACGCGGACATTGGTAACTTTCTTGAGGTCCAGTTCTTCGGAAATCTTGGTTTCCTCGAGTTTGCTCAGATAATCACGATAGAGGCCTTCCTTTACCGCTAGCCGCGTTTCAAGATTAAGCAATTCTCCCTTATGCATGTTGATGACCGATAGTTGATCGTTGACCTGCCTCAGGGTCTGCTCGGCATCCTTAATGGTTGTCTGGACGCTCAGCAATTCGGGCTCGAGGTGGGTCGTTTCCAGTTCCAGCGCCCAGTAAGCCTGGTTCGGCTGACGCCGAATCTGCGCCGCTTTTTCCTCTTCGTTCTGGCGCATGAATGCCTTCACGTTATCGATGTCTTGTCGAACTTCACTCACGGTCCTGCTGTTTTCATTGTATCTCCGCAAAAGCTCCTGCTCCTTCAGCTGAAGCTCGAGGAGCCTTTGCTGCGCAAAGTCCACCCCCGTGGACAACGGATCATTCCGCGGAACCCTGTTTTTCAACTTTTGCAGAGCGGCCAATTTATGAGACAGTTCATTAGCCCTCGATTTGGAAAGCCGGAGCGTTTCCTCTACGGCTGACTGTCTTTGCAACAGTAACCGTATCTGTTCGTCGACGTTAATTATCCCGTACTGTTGCTTGAAGTCGCGTAGACTCTGCGTGGCTTCTTGCAGGCCTACGGTGTACTCGGCGAGTTTTTGCTCGAAAAACGGAGCGCGGGACTCTCCGTAAATTCGGACGTGCTTATCGATAAAACTGTTAACGAGCAAGTCGACGACCCGCTTCGCGACAACCGAATCCGGATGGGCAAAATAGACGTGGATGACGCCCGAATTTTTCACACTTTTGACGGCGAGAGCTTTGTCGAAATTCAATAGCGCCGCATCCATTACGGATTGATCCTGAGGATTTGCGTCTTTAAGTTCAGGGTATAGCGTTTTGATGCCTATCGAAGTGATTACTTTTTGCCGTAAGTCTGTGCTATTCAGAAGCTCCGACTCCGTGTTGAGCAATTCCTCCATTTTGAATTCACGCCTAGAGCTACTATAGGGGCCGCTGAATTCAGGTATGTATTTGTACTCACGACCCAGGTTGAACAACAACGCGGCATGTGCCTCATAAACCGGTTTTTCAAGAATTGCGGTAATTGCTCCAGCCGATAAGGCTACTAAGAAAGCCACCAAAGCCTTGCGTTTATGCCTGATCACCATGGCGACCAAATTAGAATCTCGTATTTGACGATTAGAGAGCATCACTGTTATATCCCTATAGTGAGTTATTGAAAAAGTTAAGTAGAGAGCGAACGCTTACCAGAGTGAGCCATTTCCCACTCGGCTGCTTGCGGTAAAGAAAGGGCAATTCCCATCAGAATCCAAAAATATTTTGGATAAGAGTCGTGCAGAAACAAGCTGCTCACAAGAAAACCGAAAACTCCTATGCTAAAGGCAGTTACCAAAGTTGCATAGTCGTGGCGTCCTGCTTGTTCGAACGTGTATCTTGCCTGCTTCAGGCTCTTGACCATAAACCATAGCAGAGCTCCGAAACTCACCAAACCGATAAGTCCTCGTTCAGCGGCTATCTGAAGATAAAGACTATGTGCGTTTCGATTTTCGCCGCGATTCATAAGGTGTAAGTCCTGGCTATAGCGCTGGAAATTGAAAACATAATTACCGGCTCCAACTCCGAACAACGGGTTATCCGCGAACATACGCAGCGCGATTTGCATCTCCGCCTTGCGTCCGTCGACCGAAATGTCTGCGGCGCTGGTTTCGGATGGATCTTTCTCTCCGGAAAACGTGGCGACCATATCGTTTATACGAGTGACATAAGCACTCGGAGCAAGGGCGAGCAGGCAGATTAGTACGGCGAGGCCTGATGTTAACACCTTGGGAGAAACGCGAATGTGCATAAGTGCAAGGCACAGCATTCCGAATATGCCCACAAGTGCGCCGCGAGAGTAGGTGAGACTGATGGCCAGGAGTACCAAAGCGAGCGTAATTGCCGCTAGCGGGCGAAGCAACCGAATGGGTTCGTTTAACAGCCGCTCGATACATAATGGCACTATGGGTAGAAGGATGAGGGCATAGAAATTGGGGTCGGTCAAAGGGCCCGATATCCGATAATCGCCCAATTCCTTTGCGAGCTCATCATATTCGGCATTTGCAAATCCAGCGAACTTGAACCAATAAGCACCAGTAACAAATTGGGCAAAATTCATGGATACTAAGAATAGTGCACCGAATCCTAGTGCCCAAATCAAGAGCCTAAACGAGGCGGCAGTTCGTGATATTAGTATTATGAGAATACAAATCATTCCTTCCCTGATGTTATTGAAGACGAATTCCTGTGCGTCCCGAAAGTAGTCCGAATAGGATAACGACGCCAAGACGAGCAGCATGTATATCAGGACGAGCAGGGCCGGTTTGGCGGCTCCAACGGGTCTATCGCCACCGATGAAGCGAAGCGTGAATGCGGTGAGCAGCGCGGCGCCGTACAACTTAGTCGGCGATGGTGCACCGTGCTCGATGGCGACATCCGAGGCATTCGTATAAATGATGAATGTCAATGCCGCCAAACCCCAGTCGGTACGTGCAAAAGTGAGAACGGCGGCTGGAATTCCGACAAACACGACAATGAACATCAGTGCCAATTGAAGAGCTTCCAGTTGGGAAATCAATACAACCGGCACCAGCGCACTCGTGCCTAGGGCCAAAAGATCCCATTTTTGTGCGGCGATCCGCCGCCCGATCCCTTCAGGTTGGGATAGCCAAGTCCATGGTTTTGCAGACACTCTTTTCTCCTTATGTTCGATCGAAAATTGCACTGTTCTCCCTTAAGGGAACAATTTGCATTGCGAGCCCGTCCGGCTCAGTTTGCTAACAACCGAGTGAGCGCCGGGTCAGTATTACCTGGAAAGTTCGCAGAAGGATTTCCAGGTCGAGTCGGAGACAGGCTCGCTGAATGTAAGCGATATCGAGTTGTGAGCGTTCGTCGAACTCAGTCTTATTTCTACCCAGAATCTGCCACAAGCCCGTGATTCCCGGTATTGCATCCAGGCGTTCGGTTTGCCAGAGCCGGTAGGTTTCGGGGCGGAAAGATGTCGGCCGTGGTCCGACTAACGTCATTTGGCCGAACAAGAGATTAAAAATTTGCGGGAGTTCATCCAGGCTCGTTTTCCGCAATATCTTTCCTACGCGGGTTATCCGCGGGTCATTCTGGATTTTGAAGTCCGGCCACTGTAGTTCGTTCAAGTGCATGAGTTCACATTTGAGCGCTTCAGCATTTGGAACCATGGTTCTGAATTTAAAGATACAAAACCGATAGCCGTTCTTACCGGTCCTTTCTTGTAAGAAGAAAATGGGATCTCGTGGAGATTCCAGTTTAATGAACAATGAAATAATTAATATTAGCGGTATCCACAATGGACTCGTAAGTATTACAAATAGCATGTCGAATAGCCGCTTGGCTATCAAGTAACCCTGGTTATTTGAGATTCGGAGTCTTGGCTTGAATCGACCTAACCAGTCAAGATCATTTCCATATCGCTCTCTTAGCGTTGGGGTAATCATGCAGCTTGCTCCTCGGTTTCTTCGACAGGCAGGGGCTGCTTGCCATCCACGATATTTGACTCGGCGGTTTTGATTAAGGCTTCAAGTGTGAACCCATCGCTTGGAAAAGACGCTGCACCAACCGATACGGGAAGGTCCAGATCCTTCTTGGCGCTCGTTTGTATCCGTTGAGCCACGGTATTGCATGCTTCGAGACTTGTTGACGGACACATGATTAACAACCGGGAGTCATGCTCGGTACACATTACGATCATGTCGCTGCGTCGAAACCCGGCGACGATCCGGTTTATCAACTTTACCGTCAGATAGCGCTTCAAGTAGCGTTCGGCAAGCTCATGAAATATCATTTTTCGATAGCGGGATAGCGAGTATTTGTTAAGGTTTTCCTTCACGTCTAATACGATAACGCTAAGCGGATTTCCGGATCGCCTGCTTTGATAAAGATATGTATTGATTTCATTCATGGAGTCCGGGAGCTTGGCGATCGGTTTATGCAGATCTTTCAAGAGCATGCTTTCCAGTTCCTCTGAAACGTAAGCCATCCACCTGGCGACGGCATGGGAGAAATACACCGATATACTCAGAAGAATGGTTTCTAAAAAACCGAAGATGTAATTATTGTATTGGGTATTATGGCGTGCCGATAAAGCGAGGTTTGTACTTATAACTAATAGGAGAGGCAGGTATATGGAATGTTTGGTCCAGAATTTCCAGCCCGCCACGATAGTGAGCACCGACAAGGCGGCTAAAATTTTTGTGGGAGTGGAGATGCTGGCGATCGAACCCGTTCCCGGATCTAAGGTATTTAGGCCGAAAAGTATAAAGACAGTCGTAAGCAGACCAAGCAAGTCCTTTGAAATAGATTTCATTTGCAAACACTCCTTTTCTGCAAACTTTATTCTCTCTATCTGTCCGTTAAGATTCTCCGAATAGTGAGAGGGCGCTGCATCAAGTCCTTGTGCTGCGCAGGATCGCTGTATGTATTTTTACCTCCGATAAATTGAACGATAAGCCGTCAGGATAGCTCCAAGGCGGCGGGTTTGACTTCCGCGCTTCGGCCGGCTGTGCGCAGGCGCTAAATTCACCGTGGGTGCAGCGGAATGAATGTCGACGTCGACAGCTCGAGCGATCGGGACCGCTTCAAAGCCGTCATAATGCAGATCGAAAGTTTTGCTGCACTCCGACAAATTTAGATGAGCTAGAGGACGGTATTCAACATCGTGATGCAGGAACGGCCAGGCAACGAGACCGGCCGGAGAGTAACGCGGCCGCGACAATCCGCCTGCACGGCAGTGTCTCGGGTTCGCGTGAATGGGGGTGCTGTCCATCGCCAGACTCCAAAAGTCGATTATCCTCCCTGGGACGGACCGGGACTGCGCGAAGTCCGGCCGAATGCGTTCACTATATCAAACAGTCGCGTAATCAGAATAGACAAAAATCAACAAAAAATCGGCTTTTCGAAGCTCGATATTGTTAAGAATAACTTTGTTTGAATCTTTCCGCTGCCCCGGCAGTCCAACTGGCCGATAGAGGTTCAACTAAGTCATAGCAACTGAGCCGGTTTCGAAACATGCGACGACGGCCAGTGTAACAAAGGCGTTAAGCCGCCACTCGCCCCGGTCGAGATAACAGCCAGGAGGAACTCGGCGTGATGCACGCAACGGGCGACGTGTATCAACAATACAATAGGGAATCGCATCTCTTGGCGTATCGGCAAGATTTATATTAGAGTACGAAGCGCCAGTCGGTTTGTGTATCGCACGATGAACAAGGAGGGCAGACCGGTAGGGTTCTGCCTTAATAGTGCTGTAAGCAGAGTTGGGACTTATGACATGACGTCATAAGAATGGCCTGCGAACGAATTCGCGACAAGGGATTGAACAATGATTCATGCTGGCAGAAAGACCGTACATGCCGTGGCGTGGAACTACGCGTCTTTTGCACTGAGCAAAGGCGTCGTACTGATCACGATGGCAGTACTTACCCGGCTCTTGCCACCCGAAACCTTCGGGATAGTCAGTCTAGCGACAATCATCATTTCATACTTTTCGCTGCTGCAAGACTTGGGTTTAGGAAGCGCCCTGATACAGCAGCGAAACGATGTACAGGAAGCGGCGAACACCGTTTACGCCGCGAATCTGGTCATCGGAATTCTTTTTTTTCTTTTTACCTTCGCCATAGCTCCGGCGGTTGCCGTCTTTTTTCGCGCACCGGCGGTCGAGCCGATGTTGCGGATACTTGCTTTGACGTTCCTCATCGATCCTTTCGGTTCGGTCCACATTGCGCTTCTTCAGCGGGATTTGGCGTTTCGCAAAAAGCTGATACCGGATCTCGGGCGATTGCTTATCAAAGCCGTTGTCACGATCGTTCTTGCCGTCAAAGGATTCGGGGCATGGTCGCTGATCATCGGACAGCTATCGAGTTCGCTTTCGGGCGTCATCCTAGCGCGCATCGCACTGCGGCAAAAACTCAGGATGCGCATCAAAAAGCCACAGCTTGGCCGCCTTTTGAAGTTCAGCATACCCTTCATGGCATTTAACCTGATTAACGCACTTGTATCGAATATCGAGTTTATCGTTATTGGACGAACCCTAGGAGATGCGGCGCTCGGGATATATTCGATAACTTATCGTATCGTCGATCTACTGATTATGAATGTGTGGGTGGTATTGGCGGGAGCGATGTTTCCCGCGTTAGCGACGATACAGCACCAGCCCCACTTGCTGCGACGAGCATTTCTTTCGGTAACCCAATACGTTCAGGTTTTTATTGTTCCGATCTCTCTCGGTCTCATTATCACAGCGGAACCTATAGTCAAGGTTTTGCTCGGGGCTCAGTGGTTGGGCGCGATTCCGATTCTCCGGTTGCTGCCTGTTGCATTTCTTATTTTCTCGATCGGAACGACAGCGGGTGATATCTATAAGGCAATTGGACGCCCGGCACTGTTGTTAAAAATGGGCATACTACACATCATAATACTGATTCCTTTACTTCTCGTGGGTGTTCAATACCAGCTCGTAGGGGTGGCATTGAGCCTAATCGCAACGGCATTCCTAGTCAAAATCGTTCATTTGTTCGTAATCGTACGGGTGATAGGGGTTACGGTGTCGGAATTGATGCGCGCACTCAGGCCGGCGTTTGTCGGCGGGACCGCGCTCACCATTGTTACCACCCCGCTGGTCTACAGCATCGGCGATCAGCCTCCCGTGGTGCAACTGTTGGTTGCCGGAGTAACGGGAGCCGCCGCTTATTTCGGAACACTATGGCTTTTAGAAAAGGAGGTCGTTATTAAGGGAGCAAATACGATACTCGATGCCGTCAGGCGTTAAGGCAGCGAAAGAATGCTAGATGTCGAGCTTTCGTAAACCAGGTACCGAATTACGTCACGTATTTTTGTAAACCACGACTTATCTAATGGACAGGATGCTATGAACGGAGTCAACCCGATTGCGCGAGGTCGCAAAGCTATTTCCGGTCGTCTGGCAGGGCTGATGACGCTGATCATCATCATGGGCTGCTATGGGTGTACGGTTAACCGGCCCGTCCTTGATCCCAGCGTGGCATTGGCCGAGGTGGAGAGCAGGTATGAGGTTCCGCCTAATTACATCATTCAGCCCGGAGATCAGCTGGACGTGAAATTCTTTTATACCCCTGAGTTCAACGAGTCGGTAATCGTGCGGCCGGATGGCAAGATTTCTCTCCAACTGATCGACGACGTGCAGGCGGCAGGGATAAACCCGGCGAAGCTCGACGAAGTCTTGACGAACGCCTATTCCGGAGAGTTGAAAGATCCTGCCGTCACGGTGCTTGTCCGGACGCTTACCGAGCCGAGGGTCTACTTGGCGGGCGACATCGCAAAGCCCGGATTCATCACGGTAAGAAACAAGATCGGGGTCCTCCAAGCCATAGACGAAGCCGGGGGATTCCTGGAGACTGCAAATATCAACGATGTCACCGTCATCCGAAAAGGACCCAACAACCAACCGTTGACGCATGAAGTCGATGTGGAAAATATCCTCGACGGCGAGTTAAGCGATTCGGATTTTCTGCTTCAGCCTACGGATGTCGTTTTTGTGCCGAAGCGCGGGGTGGCGAAGGTTGCGGGTTTCATGGATCAAATCCGGAAAATACTGATGCTCAACGGGCTCTTCATACCGCTGTTTTGAGGTTTGAGGAAAGGACCAGCAGTATCTGGAACGATTTAGGACCGTCGGCGGACTGTTCCGCCTATGAGATCGCGAGCGACTCGCGCCTCATGACGCATGAGCAGCCTGAGGGAAAGGTTGGCGAAACCGATTTTTCCGGTGTTCGGTTGATCTATGAATGCATCCCGGGGCGAGAAAAATCCCGCCCGAGGATGGATCAACGTGGCCGAGTGTCGAAACCCGGCTGAGGGAGAGTTCGGAGTAGTGCTGAGCCGACCGACGATTATCGCCTCTCGCAATCGAATCGCGGGGAGGCGGATACGGCGACGTGGGTTCAGAACTGCTCGGCTTGGGCTAGCCCAGTCGGTATTTACCCTGCGTGCGGTCTCACTTTGAGAGGGAACGGACGAACTGTCTTATCTCGAGAAAACGCGCACGCAGGGTTTCCGTACCGATAAGCTCGATCAGTATTGGTCGCTAGGAGCTATCGCATAGATACGCTGTTTGGTCAGCAAGCCATCGAGCAGATCGGTGGGATAGTTCTTATAGTTGATGTATTGCTCTCCCAAGCCCAGCGCCTCCCATTTGGCTTTGGCGGTGGCGTTGTCCTCGAACTGGAAGTGCGCGCCGCCGGCCGTGTCGGAGATGAACCAGCCGTAATCCCTAAGCGCTACGGCGATGATCCGCGCCGCCTGGCGGGTCTGGTCCGACAATTCGCTCGGCAAGGAGTTCACCCACTCGTCGATCTCGGCATCGGTGATGTTCAGCGCAAACCGGGTGCCCATGGGCATACCGTTCTGGGTAACCCGACCGTCCGACTTGGTGGCCGGCGCCACGAAGGTCTTCGCGGTGTTCCGGCTCGGCATCGACAGCGCGTGCTCGATCTTGCCCTGGGCAATCTCCTCCGGTCTCACCAGCATGGCGAGATAGGAAATGCCGCAGCCGCGCGAGGGTTTGAAGCCGTCTTCCTTGGTCAAATACGAGCCCGGCACCAGATTGCCGTTCGAGATGCGAATCCGGGAGCCGTTAAAGTTCACCTGCCACAAATCCCACTCCTGCCCGCTGTCCGGGTCGAGGATGATCACCTGGCCATCGGAGCCGGTCGCGGGCTTCCAGTCCGGGCTCCAGGGGATCTTGGTACCGTTGAGGTTACCCATCCCCGCCTGGACCTGGTAAGAGCCCTTCGCGGTGCTGGCCATGTACACCGGATAGGTATAGCCGCTGAAGGACAGATTGAAATTGCCGACCCGCGACGGCGAATATTGCCACAGGCGATTGGTCAAGGCATCGGACTGGGGATGACGCGGCAGCCCGTCCACCGGTCGGTTCCAGGGCGCGTTCGGGCCGAACGGACGAACATAATCGTCGGCGGCACCGGCCGATTGAGCCATGACCAGGGTCGCTGCTATCGACAGGCCATGGACGGCTTTGCGTACGATTCTATGGCTGCGACCGTCGGCAACTCGTTTTTCGGCGCATTTGGCTGAAGGAAGGTAAGAGTTTACAAATTTCATGGTTTCTCCCGTGGGATTTTTTCGCTACAAATTCGAGGCATAGCGGCTCTTCGCGGCCATGCCAGGTTATGTAAGCTTCAGTGCGACGGCTGATCTAAACCGCCGTAATCACCGAGCTTTAGCGTCCCTGGGACCAACTCCATCATTCCTGACAGGTTCAGCGTTGGTCGAACTACCGGCTGTTCAAGCAGTTCCATTCGTTTTCCAAAAGTACGAGCAACCCCCCTTTTAAGCTATGGCTGAATCCCATGTGTCTTAAGTACCGCTTCGAATAACTCAGTGATGAAAAAGGCATCAGCCACGTTTGATGAAGGCAAACGTCGGTGACATTCATTACTGGGTTATTCAAGGCTGATTGAGTAGGCCCGAATGTTTTTCGGGGGAACTGCTCTGGGAGCAGCGTGTTGCCCTACTCACGGGGTCGGATATCCGAGACCGCCAATTACCTAAGGGGCACAAAGGCAAGCATGTTTAACGCTTCAGTTTCCAAGCAAAAAAGCGCAAGTGGATTGAAGTAAAACCAATTTTTGTTGTCGGGTAGTCGCTCGTCACTTGCGTAGCCGATGAAAGCATGTGCCGTGCCAATATCGATCAAACCTAGAGCTGACGCGGGATTGGCTTTTTGGGGGTGTCGCCGACTACGTAGAATTACTTATCAATCGACGCTGATATGCGACAGAGGATCGCTCCTATCCAAAAAGATGTGTGGTTCGATGGAAAAGGACGCGCCGGGCGTACGCAGCGAAAATGGGGGCACTGGAGGGGGCGGAAATGACACCCGAAACGCATGTAAGGGATCGGAAAGTCGAGGGGTCGCCGGAGAGCGACGGTTAAGCACATACCCCTTGCACCATAGAAAGGCGACACAAGTCGTGATTGTTCGTCTTTTCTCATCCGACGACTGTTTGATATAGTGAAAAACGTTTCGGCCGGACCGTTCTCGTTCCCGGCCCGTTCAAGGAGGATAGTCGACTTGCGGAGAGTCTGGCGATGGACAGCGCACCGTTTCCGCTTCATCTAAACCCGAGGTCCCATTGGGGGCCAGCATTCGCTGCTCCGTCCGACGGGTGCTATTCCTCGGAGCAAATCGCCATTCCCTCGATCGCGTGCGGAATTCAAGCTGAGGGAAACCGTAATCTCGCTGACTAGCCAAGGTTTTTGATCTTCCGTGTGGGGTTTATCGAGGGCGGAAATCGCCGGGCCTCACGGTTGTTGGATCATCGAGCGATTCATGGCGTCAGTGCTGATACAGGGAAGTTGTCGGTACCTTATATATAAGACAGGGATTTAAGATGAGGATATTTGTCGTTGAGCCTACGGGCCAGGGAGGGTTGGTGCACTATGCCTACGAGTTATGCACCGGACTCGCGAATGCCGGAGCGGACATCACTTTAGTGACCGCAGATGAGTATGAACTCAGCGGCTGTCCGCATAATTTTCGTGTCGACAAGCGATTGCATCTGTGGAAGATCGTCGATTCGCGCGCAGTGCGAAAGCAGCCGCGAGGAGTCCTGGCGAAAACCTGGCGCCGGTTCTGGTGGACCGGCCGAAGAGTGTTGAGGTTTTCTCGACTACTCGGCCAGTGGATTCGCCTGACGAATTATCTGATCGCCGAGAAACCCGACGTCATTCTGTTCGGACGGTTCTATTTTCCCGGAGTCTCGCTTTTTCTTCGAAGGCTTAAGCGTCATGGCCTGGTCTTGGCGGACGTGTGCCATGAGTACGAGTTTCGCGATCCGAGCTTGTCTCGAATCAATGCCCTGATCGATCGGACGACGGGGTTTTTCGAGAAAACCGTATATAAAGCGTTCTCCGCTGTGTTCATCCACGGGGAAATAAATCGGGATCGGTTCTTGGCCGAGCTCGAGGTGCCTTCCGAGCGCGTCCACATCATCCAGCACGGGGTGTCCAGTCTATTTTTCAGTCAGGCCCAAAAGGGCGGCTTAGCCGAGCGTTATGGCATCGAGGCTTCCGACCGGCTGGTACTGTTTTTCGGCAATCTTCGGGTGAGCAAGGGCGTTCCCGATCTCCTTCGCGCCTTTGCTTTGATCGAGAGCGATAAATATCGAGCCAAATTGGTTGTCGCGGGCTACCCGACGCAATCGGTCGACGTAAACGAATTGCGCAGACTGGCCCGGGAGTTAGGAATAGAGCGGCGCACGATTTTCGATATTCGTTACATACCCAACCATGAGGTGAGCGAATTGATTCAGCTCGCTACGGTTGTGGCCTTTCCGTATCTCAGCGCCACTCAAAGCGGGCCGCTGATGATAGCCCACGCTTTCGGTCGGCCGGTCGTGGCGACCTCGGTCGGCAATTTTCCGGAGGTGGTAAAAGACGGAATCACCGGTCTCCTTGTGCCGCCTGCGTCTCCGCCGGCCTTGGCCGATGCACTTGGAAAGATTTTGGCGGCCCCGGATCTCGCCGAAAAAATGGGCAAGGATGCCAAAGCGCTCGCCGAGAGACGGTACAGTTGGAATTCCGTAGCCAGAGACATGTTGACGGTACTCCAAGACATCGCCTTGGGACCCGCCGTCCGCGGAAAGACAGCTTCATCGGCAAACGACGCACGGACGGTAACACGATGATCAAGATCGAGATCGTTCAATCGGAAGAGGGATTTCTCGCGCTCGCATCGGAATGGAATGCCTTGCTCGACGCATCCGGGCTGGGAAATATATTCCTCACCTGGGAGTGGATATCCACATGGTGGACCTGCTTCGGCCGAGGACGCTATAAGCCGTGGGTCATTACAGCTCGCGACGGAAACGATGGCCGGCTGGTCGGGCTGTTGCCGCTCGCTTTGCAAACGGTAAATCTCGCCGGTCTCCGCCTGCGGCAACTATCGTTCATGGCCGGCGACCGGGTCATCGACCATCTCGACGTGATCGCTAAACCAAGCCATAGCCATGCGGCAATGCCATTCTTCGTCGATTGCCTGGTCGGAAAGTCGGTCGAGCACGATATCGTCCGGCTCGATGCCATGAAAGCCGATTCGGCCTTTGTCAAGGCACTCCTCGATACCATCGAGCAACGGCCTGATGATGCCAGCCACATGGCGATCGACTCGGTCTGCCCTTATCTTTCGCTTCCCGATACGTGGGACGGTTATTGGGCCTCGATCGGAAAACAAAGCCGATATAACTTCACCCGCAAGGCCAAACGGCTTCAGGCCCGAGCGAGCGGGCCGGTCAGCTATCGAAGGGTCGAAACGAAAACAGAGCTTTCAGATGCTATCCGTGAGCTCGTGCGTTTGCATCAGGCCAGGCAGCAGCAAAAGGGTAACCCCGGAGCGTTCGCGCAGAAGCGGGCGATCGAGTTTCATACCGCAGTTGCCGAGCGTTTTCTGGACAAAGGATGGCTTCGGCTGTACTTGCTTACCGTCGGGGAGCAAGTGATCGCGGCCATCTATTGCTACAAATTCGGCGGCAAATTCAGCTTTTACCAATCGGGCTACGACCCAGCTTGGGCCGAGTGCAGCCCGGGCGCCTTAATCATGCTGCATGCGGTTCGAGAGGCAATCAGCGAGGGTGCCGAGGAATTCGACTTTCTTCGCGGCGAGGAGCCTTACAAGTCGTTATGGACCAGCACGGCGAGGACGGACCTGCGTTTACGGATTGCCACGAGCATGCCTGGCTGGCTGATTCTCAGAGCATATCAGCTGGCCTACCAGGGCCGCCGCGCCATCAAGGCGAATCTCGGTTGGGGTAACCGCCATGCCAAAGCCGCATCCTGACCGCATACTGTTCATGATCGATTCTCTTGGTATGGGAGGTGCCGAGCGGATGCTGTTCAATTATCTCCAGCATCTCGACAGGAATCGATACGAGCCCCGTGTTTGCGTGTTTCGGGTCCGTGACGGAAATCCCATTGCCGCCGAAATCGAGAGGTTGGGGGTGCCGGTGGATCTGCTGCCGGCTTCGGGTATCCGCGATTTCATGAATGTGGTGTCTCTCGTGCGCTATCTCCGGCGTCACGGAATCGATCTGGTACATACCCAGCTCGAAACGGTCACGGTACACGGCGGTATTGCCGCCAAAATCGTCGGTCTTCCGACTGTGCACACTCTGCATACATTTGCCTATCCCGAAGCGACGTCAAAAGAAATCCGCAGAAGCGAAGTCGCGTGGTTCGCCCTGAGAAACTTTCACGACAAAATCATCGCGGTTTCTGCGGCGGTCGGCGATTATGCCGTGGCCAAAGGGCGTGTGCCGCCGGAAAGGATTTCGGTGCTCTACAACGGAATCGATACGAGTTCCTTTCGCCGTCGCAATGAAGCAGACCGAGCGGCAGTGCGCAAGACCTTCGGGATACCGGCGGATGCGGCCTTGGTCGTCACGGTTGCGGTATTGCGTCGGGAAAAGGGAATCCAATTCCTGATCGAAGCGTGGCCGGACATCCTCGAAGCCGTGCCGAACGCCTATTATCTGATCGTCGGTGCCGGCCCTTTCGAAAGTCAGTTGAAGTCGCTCGCCACGACTTACAAATTAACGGATCGAGTGTTATTTGCCGGTGCTCGCAACGATATTCCGGAGATATTGGGAGGCAGCGACCTTTTCGTGCTTCCCACACTCGACGATGTGCTTCCGACCGTGTTGGCCGAAGCGATGGCGAGCGGTTTGCCGATCGTGGCGAGCCGTGTCGGCGGAGTCCCCGAGATGGTGGAACCCGGCAAGAACGGTTTGCTTGTCGCTCCTGCCGACCAAACGCAACTGGCGGAAGCCTGTGTTCGTCTGCTGCGTACGCCAGACGAGGCGCTGCGGCTGGCGCAGGGCGGACAAGACGTCGCCGAGGCGCGTTTTAATGTTCGAAATCAGGTGCGAAAGCTCGAAAACATCTATCAGGAACTTCTGGAGCGGACAAATTCCTCCTGATAACTTGGTATTCGAGCGCCGCCGTCGGCGAACCTGGTGCCATTCGTCGTTCAGCTGACCTCCGCATTGGAACGATAAAGTACATGGTGCACCTTGCATTGGAACGACATTCGAGTTAGACCGGGGTGGACGCCATAGCGTCTAAGTTCCAGCATTGGCGTATGTGCCGTATTCGGTCCCTGAATGGTTGTTGCTGCTGCGAGGATTCCGAAGTCTTTAAGAATATGAATTATTTTGTAATCGTAATCGGTGGACCCACCGTTCGGGTATGCGAATAACCGGCAAGCTTGGCCCGTCCAGTCGGATATCGAACCAATACTTTCATCGATTTCATCACGTGCTGCCTTAAGCGGAACTCTCGTAAGGATCGAATGAGAAGCCGTGTGAGCCCCAAAATGGATTAGCCCGGAGTTAGTCATGGCAGTTATCGCGTCCCGATCCATGATCCGAAAATCCGATGAGGAATCGAGAAGACTGCTATCAACCTCGAGCTTCTCGATAATTCGCTCGAGCTGTTCCAGAAGATCGCAGTGTTCCAGTTTCTTGAGGTAACACTGTAGTTTTCTCGATGCAATGGCCTTGGCGTTTACTGTGGATAGGTTAAATTTAAGGCCTTGCCATTCAAGAGTCGGCATAAACGTATTTGCGATCGCCTGAATCAAGCGGCAAAACCAAATCGTCTTCGAAGTTCCGACAAAGCCGGTGTTTACGAATACCGTTGCCGGAAAATGGAATTCCCGCAGGATCGGAAAAGCGACGTCAAAGACATTTTGATAACCGTCGTCGAACGTAATGACCACGGTCGGACGGTCGATGGATCCGGATCGCAGCCGCTGAATCGCGTCCGGCAAAGCGGCGACTCGGCAATACTTGGCGAGGTATTCCATCTGCTCTCGAAACTGAGCCTCGGTAATAAAGCAGTAATCCGGCACCGATAACGGCCGCCGCACTACGCCATGATACATCAGTATCGAGAGTTTGTTTTTGTATAACGATCTTGGCAAAAGCCAAGATAATCGAAAAGCAGACTCGGTTAATGTAAGAGAATCCCGCTCGATCGGTTTGATAACTGATTCTGGGTTTGACATATAGCAATCCTGCCATGGCTTTAAAGTCCATTTTAAAGTCACTCTCGTTAGCCGATGATATTCCGGTTAACGATGGATCCCGAGTGTATCAGGTGAATCTCAGCATGATCAATGAAGATGAGGCAATCATAACGGACAGAGGAATATTATGTACAGTAAAAACCACTCGAAAAACGGTTTTGATGATTCAGGAGCGAGCAAGATATGGCCGATGCTTCAACGGAGTATGGAACACGCATCTATGACTCCTGCCGGGACCGATATCTCATGAGCGGACAGTCATGTTACTCGACTAACTAAGTATCATACGGGCTATTTTTGAATTCCGGAAATTATGTAAGCAATACATTACGAGTGATCGGCCGGTGTGACAAAAAGACGATTCCTTGAGATTAAGCCGAGCCGGTTGTGTTTCTACCGAATATCGAGATAAACACCGTTACGCCTGTCGTTTTTCGATGAATACCGCGGTCCGGCCGCAGGCAGCCGGATTTGCCGCGACACGGGCAGGTATCGAGCTCCGGAAGGTGCCGCCAGGTTATACTTCGCGCCATTTTGCGGAATCGGACCTTCAATCGTGATCGCTACGATCGTTATCGTTTTCTCCCTCGTTTATATCGGCATGATTTTGGGCGGCTTGCCTTTTCTCCAGCTCGATCGGACAGGCATTGCGGTGCTCGGCGCGATCGCTCTGATTGCCACCGAGTCGCTCACGCTCGAGGAAGCGGGCAGGGCGCTTCATGTTCCCACCCTGATTCTTCTTTTCTCGTTCATGGTCATTTCGGCTCAGTTGCGGCTGGGCGGATTTTATACGCTGGTGACGGAAAAACTCGGCACGCTCCGGGTGAGTCCTGTTGTGTTCTTGGCGGCCCTGATCGCTGCGGCGGCGGGGCTTTCCAGCGTGTTCAGCAATGACGTCGTCTGTCTCGCGACGGCTCCGGTATTGATCGATGTCTGTGTGAATCGTCGCCTCGATCCGGTGCCTTTTCTGCTCGCCTTATCCTGCTCGTCCAACATCGGTTCGGCCGCCACGCTCATCGGAAATCCGCAAAACATGCTGATCGGCGAGACCCTGAAGATGTCGTTCGTCGATTATCTTCGAGACGCCGCGGTTCCGGTGGGCCTGGGGCTTGCGATAACCTGGCTGCTGATCGCACTGTGCTGGCGCGGACGTTGGGAGTTCGAGCCGAGCCGGATCGGAGTCGACCAAGACCCGCGTCTCGAACGGCATGCGCGTTTCGATCCTTGGCAGACGATAAAAGGGCTAAGCGTTGCAGCCGCGCTGTTCGCGGCGTTTCTGTTTTCCGGTTGGCCGCGCGAAATATTGGCTTTAGGCGGCGCCGGCGTACTGTTGCTGTCGCGGAAACTTCATTCGAGACATATGCTCGGTCTCGTGGATTGGCAGATCATCCTGATGTTCATCGGGCTATTCATAGTCAACCATGCCCTGGAGATGACGGCGCTGCCCAAGCAGGCCGTGTCGGCCTTGGCGAACGCCGGACTCGACTTGCACGATCTCGGGCCGCTTTATGGCGCATCCTTCCTGCTCAGCAACGTCGTGTCCAATGTACCTGCCGTGATGTTGCTCCTGCCCATGGCCACCCATCCGGACGCGGGGCTGCTCCTTGCCTTGTCGAGCACCTTCGCGGGCAATCTGCTGATCATCGGAAGCATCGCGAACATCATCGTCGTGCACGCAGCGGCACGCCGGAACATCGTGATCACCTGGCGACGCCATGCCATGGTTGGGGTGCCGGTAACCCTGCTTACCATCGCTATCGGCGCCGCGTGGTACTGGTCGAGAATGAGATGATGCCGATGGTCCTTGTTTAGGGTAAGGGAGATCGTCCCGTCTTGCATCACGCGCAACGACACGCCGCCGACCTCATTGCGCGCATTCGAAAACTGTAAACTTCCAGAGTTCCGGGAGTTGTGATGTCCGAATGGAAAGCATTGTCGATTACTTCACCCGCTAATCCGGTCGGCTCTCTGAATTCGACGGCAGGTTGAGATCGTTCCTCACCCGAATCCACGGTTCTGTGCCGGTTTCTTGAACTGCCTGGCCCGCCGCTTCTGCAGCCAGCGGATGATCCCGGTGACGTACAGCACCGGGCAGGCGAGGCCGGAGAGGAACACCAGGATGCGGCCGGGTAAGCCGAAGACTTTTCCGGAATGCAGCGGCCATTGCCATTGCACGAACACGTCGCCGCCGCTGCCATGGGCGGGATCTCGCACCTGCAGGAGCTCGCCGCTGCGCCGGTCGAGCACCAGACAGCGGGAATCGAGCACGTGGGGGCGCAATTCGGGAACGTCCCGATAGCAGGCGGTGAAGAGACCCTTATCGCCAGGGGAAAACGAATAGAACTGCGGCACGCCGCCCGGATATTCCGACCGCGCCAGGGCGGCTTCCAAATTGATTGAAGGCATATTCGTGCCCGGATTGCCCGATGCGGTGGGCTCCGGCGTCAGGGGCGAAAAGCGTTCCACCAGCCAGCGGAACTGCGCGGGAAGATTGAAGTAAAGGCCCGACACGAGCAGGGCCAGAAGCACGATCACGGGGTAAAAACCCGAGACCTGATGCAGGTCATGGTTGACGCGCACGGCACTGGCGCGGCGCTTGATCGTGAGCACCCGCCGCCATTTGCTGTCCAGGGGCCACCAAAGAATAAGGCCGGTGAGAGCGGAAATCAGGAAAAGCACGGCCATCGCACCCACCAGAATGACGCCGAAGTCCTTCAGCAGCAGAGCATAGTGGAGCTTGAAGACAAAGCCGATGAGGCAATGCCGGAGCGGATTCCGGGCGTGATAGAAGACGCGCCGGCCTACCGCTTCAGCCGTGTAGGGATTCACGGCGATGTTGAGCGCGACCGCTTCCTCCGGCGGCGGTGTCGGTGTTTGTTCGGGATAGTAGAAGCTGAACACGTAATTCATGCCCGTACCGTCCGGCGCGTCGAGCCAGCCCGACTCCCAGCCCGGCGCCGCGGCTCGCTCGGCTGCGGCGAGAATCTCATCCAAGGGCTTGCGCTCTGCTCCGGGCCGGATCGATGTGCGGTACAGGTCAGGGTTCAGGGACTCGTCGATTTCATGCCAGAACACCAGCACCGAGCCGGTGACTCCGATCACTGCCAGGAACAAACCGAGCCCCAGCCCCAGCCAAAGGTGGACTTTCAGCCAAAGCCTGCGCCGGGCCTGGAGACGTCTCAGCCGGCGGCTTCTCCCGCTTTCGCGAACCCTTCGATGGGTGGAGGGGGTGACGGTTCGATTCATGTTCGGTTCCTGTCTCCCGTCTCGTCCGGTTTCCCGGAACGATGAACGAGACGGGATATTCCGGTGGCGGTGTTCGTTCAATACTCCAGACGTAACGACCCCAGGACGGTCAACGGCTCGCCGACGGTGATTCCTGCGCGTGGTGCGCCATCCAGCATGTTGGTCGCTTTGAAGTAAGTCTTGTCCAGAATATTGGTGACATTCACTTGCGCCGTTAGCCGCGTCGGCCCGACATTGAAGCGATAAGCCGCCATGGCGTCCCAGCGCACGTAACCGGGTAGCTGAAAGCTGTTTTCGTTATCTCCCTCCCGCTGACCGGCGACATAGGCACCAGTGCCCAGGCTCAGCCCTTTGACGAATTCGAACGGCAGGTCGTATTTGACCCAGAGGCTGCCCGAGTTCTCCGGAACGTTGGGAAGCCGATTGCCTTCGTTGTCGGGGAATTGGTTGTCCCGCTTGATTCGGGCATCGGTGAACGCATAGGTTCCGATAACGCTTAGATCCTCGGTAATCCTGCCGGCCACATCCAGCTCGATACCCTGGCTGCGCGCCTGTCCCTGTGTCTTATAGAAGGTACTGTTAGCCGAATTCGCCACATCGACCGCCTGGATGTTCTCCTTGGTGAGGTGGTAATACGCCAGGCTGGCGATGAGACGGCCGTCCCAGAATTCGGTCTTGGTTCCGATCTCGTACTGCGTGCCGGTTTCCGGCGTCAGGATCTCGCCGCTGAAGGAACGGCCCAGGTTGCTGCCGATGGACTCCACGAAGTTTCCGTATAGCGATAACCATTCGAAAGGACGGTAGAGGATGCCGACACGCGGGCTGAAAAACTGGGTTTCCAAGGCATCGAACTGGTTCTGGGTGAAGAGCAAGTGGTTCCAGCGGTTGGTGTTCTTCTGATGAATCCAGTCGTAGCGTCCGCCGCCCAGGATATGCAGTTGGTCGAACAGGGTGATCTGATCCTGGAAGTACAGCCCGTACCACTCTTCCAGGGAGGCCGTGTCGTAGTTGAAGCTCCGGCGCGACGGAAAACGATGGGTGTTGAAATTGAACGCGGGATTTCCCCGCGGGTTGAACGGGTCGAAGCCGTCCATGCCGGGAGGCCAGGGCAAGCAGTTGCCGGACTGTCCGGGGCCGGCGCAACCTTCGCCGAGTTCCTGGCGCCGATAATAATCGCCGCCGAGCAGGAGATTGTGCTTGACGCCGAAGGTTTCGAACTTTCCGTTCAAATCCAGGCTCGTGGCATAGGTGCGCCGGGGATTTTCGACCTGCCACAAGCCGCGATGATATTCGTCGTTGCCGAAATCGACGACCGGTCGATAACTTTCCCGGTAATCCCGGTCATCGTAGATAAAAGTGTGTTTGAGTGCCCAGTCATCGTTGAAGGCATGGGACCAGTTGAAATCCAGCAATATTCCGTCGTGTTGCGTGAAATCGCCTCGGTCGCCCATGAACTGACTGCGCTTGACCTTGGCCGGGCGATCACCGAGGGCGACGATGCCGCTGTCGATGACCGAATTTTCGTGGGTGTATTCCAGGGCCAGATTGAAAGTGGTTCGTTCACCGAATTTCCAGCTGATCGAAGGAGCGAAAAATACCCGTTCCTGATCCACGAAGTCGCGAAATGAATCCGAATTGAGATAGGCCAGATTGACGCGATAGTTCAAGCCATCGGTCAAAGGCCCGGTCGCGTCTATGGTCGTCCGATAAAAATCATAGGAACCGAACTGCTGCTGCAGCGCATAGTACGGTTGATCGAGCGGCTGCTTGGTCACCAGGTTCACCATCCCGCCCGGCTGAATACGGCCGTAGAGAACGGAGGATGGCCCCTTCAGAACCTCGATCTGCTGCAAATGCGCCGTTTCGAACGTGGTTCGCCCCAAGCGGACGCCATTGCGGTAAATCTGGGCATCGGCGGTGAAGCCACGGATCGTGAAGTTTTCGCGCAGATCGCCAAAACCGAAATTCTTCTGCACGCCGCTGACGTTTTTGATGGCATCTTCCACGCGCACCACCTGCTGATCCTCCATCACCTGTCTAGTCACCGTCTGGATCGACACGGGAGTCTCCATGATCGGTGTGTCGGTTTTAGTCGCGGTGGAGGTGCGGATCGCGGCATAGCCGGGGTTTTCGTCCTCCGCCGAATCGGTAACGGATACCAGGTCCAGGGCGACGCTGGCGTCCTTCGGCGCCTGCGGATCCTCCTTCACCGCCACCAGCGTCTTGTCCACCCATTCGTGACGCAGGCCGTTCCGGGCCAGCACCCGCTTCAAGGCCTCGTCGGCCGTCATGCGCCCGCGCACCGCCTGGGTCTTGAGTCCTTGCACCGCGGCGTCGGCGTACATGAGCTTGATGCCGGATGTGTCGGCCACGCTGTCCAGGGCGGCGGATAGCGGCTGTGCGGGCAGATCGAAATCGAAGCGGTCGGCGCCCGCAAGGGCGTCGCGTCCTGCCAAGGCGAAAATCAGCGCCAGAGCGGACGGTTTCGGAAGTGCTTTCCCCCGATGCCCCGGCTTGCGAACGGGGCGGTCGCTATGGACCATGGTCGTCTCCTTTGTTGTGGTTATGGGTCTTGCGACGGCTGATCGTCTTCAAAACTCCTTAACGAAGGAGAGCGGGCAAACCGGACATTTTTTTGTCGAAGGGGGAAGAACTCATCTCCGCGTGGACCGCTCCAGCACAATCGTGTCGCCGCTCGAGCGCTCCGCCCGGACCGGCAAAATTTTCTCGACGGCATTGAGGAAGGGGGCCAGATCGTCGGCATCGAAAGCGCCGCTCAGGGTCTCCCGGCCGAGGGCGGGGTCGGCGATAACGAAGCGCACCGGGTGATAGCGTTCCAGTTCGGCGGCAACTTCGGCCAGCGGGGCGTGCCTGAATACCAGGCGGCCGTGCGTCCAGGCTTCGATCTGCTCCGCGTCCGCCCGTTGCCGGTATCCGAGCCCGGTGCTCTCGCGGTAGCAGTTCCGTTCACCCGCCTTCAACCGCTGTGTCTTGGCATGGCGCGCATCTTCCAGCTCGACCTCGCCTTCCAGCACGGCTATCGTGACCTGTTCCGGCCATTTGCGAACGTCGAACCGGGTGCCGACATCGCGGATCGACAGATCTCCGGACTCCACCACGAAAGGATGGTGCGCATCGTGGGTCACGCTGAACAAGGCTTCGCCGGATTCCAGCTCGACTTTCCGGCTCCATCTCGACCAGTGCACGGCGATCCGGGTGGAAGTGTTGAGATCGATGCGGGAACCGTCGGCCAGCGTCACGCTGCGCCTTTCGCCCATGGCCGTGGCGTAGCGGGTGGTTTCGACCCGGAATTCATACCACCATCCCGCGGTCAGCACAGCCGTCAGCAAGATGGACAGGAGGAGGGTCGGCAGGGCGGAGGGCCGGGGGCGCGCCCGGCGGGCTTCGTCGAGGCCGGGCACGGGAATCTTCCGCAAACTGTCCATGCTGGTCCACACCTGCTCGGCCTCCGCGTAGGCCGCCCGGTGCTTTTCGCTTTGCGCCAGCCAGGCGGAGAACCGGGTACGATCCTCGTCGCTGCAATTTTCCGATTGCAGGCTTACGAACCACTCCATGGCCTGTTTCAGAATGCGATCGTGAGGTCCGTCGAACGGGGGCATCAGCGGAAATTCCCGTTTAACCCGAACTGCGGATCCTGCATGCGCCGGTGACAATGCAGCATCGCCTTGACCAACTGGCGCTGTACAGTCTTTTCGGAAATCCCGAGACGCGCCGCGATTTCGCCGTAGCTCAAGTCGTCGATCTTCCGCAGCAGAAACACGTGCCGGCACTTTCCGGGCAACGATGCGATGGCGTCCAGCAGGATTTCGCACTGCTGACGGAGCGATGCCAGTTCGTCGGGAGAAAGCTTGGGGCAGGTGAGATCGTCGGCCAGGGAATCGGCGCTGACGAAGGTTTGCCGGTTTTGCCGCAAATAATCGATGGCAAGGCGCTCCGCCGTGCGGAACAGGTAGGCCGGCAGGTTGTCCCCATGCGCCAGCGCGTCCTTGCGCACCAGGCGGAGATAAGTCTCCTGGCTCAGATCCTGCGCGGTTTCCGGACACTGCACGCGGCGCACCAGAAAGGCCACGATCGGATCGCGGTAATCGCGAAAAAGCCGGAAAATCTGGTCGTGGGTGAGGGAGGACATGAATGGCGTCGGATGGATCGGAGGAAACGGTTGGTCTCGGTCCAGGTTAATACCTGGACTGAAAAAGCAAGCTCGATGCCATCCGTACACGGCAGCGCAAGCCCTGTGGGAAAGTCTTTATGCAACAGTGCCATACGAAAATCCCGTGGTTCCGGATCGGGAGCGTGCCGCTATCCGGCGCAGTCCGTATGTGTCATTTGCCGCAGTGGGAATCGGCGGAAAGATCGTGTGTCGCGGGGGCAATCCCCCCGACCGCCTCGGATAAAACGGCCGGACCATGCGTCTATTGCCTTGGCGGAGCGCCTGGCCGATGCGCGATTCCCGGAACTTTCCGCAGTGGTACATATCTTGCCCGTAACATTTCCGGCCATAGGGGAGGCATTCGCCCGGATTCCGGTCGATCACTTTCGGTCCCGACAGATCCGCAAAAACCGCAAGACACGAGGACATTACGTGGATTCCAAACCCATCATCCGGTTCGGATTACGGCAAAATCCGATTCTGACCGTGCTTCTGCTTATCGGCATCATCGGGACGTTCCCGCAGCAGACGCGGGCTGCGGGCAACGGTTCCAAGCCGCTGATCCTGCAAGCTGCACGGGTATTCGACGGCGTCAATATGAATACCGATTACGCGGTTCTGATCGTCGACGGCAAGGTAGCGGGCGCTGGGCCGTCACGGCAGGTGCGCAATAACGGCGCGCGCATCGTCGATCTTGGCGATGCCACCCTGCTTCCCGGTTTCATCGAGTTGCACGGCCATTTGGCCTTCCAGAACGTGCCGCGCGAAACGGTGCTGCGCCACGGTGTCACCACCGTCCGCGACGTGGGCGGGCCCTCGCTGGCGCCCTCCGGCGGCGACGGGAGGCTACGCCTGGTGACGGCCGGTCCCATCATCACCGTGCCCGGCGGCTATCCCATCCCGGTGTTCGGCCAGCCCGGTCATGGCCATGGGCACGGCGAGGTGGCGGCGCCGGTCGAATCCGTCGAGCAGGCTCGGCAACTCGTGCAACACCTGGTTGCCGGCAGTGCGGCCGTCATCAAGATCGCACTGGAACCCGGCGGCGAAGAGGGCGCGTCCTGGAGCACGGGACATCCGGCGTCGCCGCCGCCGCCCTGGCCGATGCCGTCCCAGGAAATCGTCCGCGCCGTAGTGGAGGAGGCGCATAAGCTGGGCAAACAGGTATCGGCCCACGTGGCGGAACCCAAGGGCGTAGCGCGAGCACTGGCGGCCGGCGTCGACGAGTGGGCCCATGTCCCCTGCGAGCCCATACCCGACGAATTGCTCGACGAGGCCGTTCAACAAGGCGTCAGGATCATCACGACTATCGATACGCTGTCTCATTGCCGCGGGATACACGCGAATGCCGCCAAATTGGCGAGCCTGGGCGCCCAGCTTTACTACGGCGCCGAAATCGCCCATACGGAAATTCCCTGGGGCATCGATGCCCAGGAGCTTCATCTGATGGCGCACCTGACCGGGATGACGCCCCTGGAGGTGTTCCGTACCGCCACGTCCAAAGCGGGAGAAGTCTTGGGTCTCGCTCCGCTCGGCACCCTGAGCGTCGGTGCTCCCGCCGACCTCATCGCGGTCAAGGGTAATGCGCTGGAAAACTTCAAACGCCTGGAATCCCCGGATTGGGTGATGTCGGGAGGAAAAATCGTCGTCAATTACTTCGGCCGGTAATTCGATTCCTCGCCTCCCCCCAACCCGCGGGCCGGGGCGGCTTTTTGGACCGCTTTGCCCGCCGCTTCTGCAGCCAGCGGACGACACCGGTGACGTACAGCACCGGGCAGGCGAGGCCGGTGACAAAGATCAGGATGCGGCCGGGCCAGCCGAAGGCTTTGCCTGAATGGAGCGGCCACATCCAGTTCAGAAACGTGTCGCCGGCGGCGGTTCGGGTGTTCGGATCGTGGACCGTCAATATCGCACCGGAATATTGATCCACCGTCACCCGCCGTTCCGACCAGAAGCGGCTGAGACCTGGTACATCCCTGATGCTGATGGTGTAGACACCCGTTTCGCCTTCTGGAAGGCGCAGCCAATTGACCCTTCCCTCGGGATAGCTCCGGCGGATGCTGGCCAGGGCGCGATCCAAACCGATGGGAGACCGTCCCGCCGCCGGGGATGATTGCGGATTGTCCGTAAAAGACCGGCTGTTCGGCGAAAGCAGTTTGACCGGCACCTTGAAATGATCGGGCAGGTTCATGTACACGCCGGACAGGAGCACCGCCAGCATGATCAAGGCGGTGTAAAAGCCGAAGGTTTGGTGAACATCGTGATTGAGGCGCTCGGGACTGGCAGCCCGCTTGATGGTCAATGCCCGCCGCCATTTGCCGGTCAGCGGCCACCATACGATCAAGCCGGTGAGCACCGAAATGATCGAAATCACGCCCATGATTCCGACGACGACCGCGCCGGTATTACCCGCCAGCAGGGCAAAATGCAACTGGAACATGAAAGGCACGAAGCCGTCCGGAAACCACCGGCCCCGTTCGATCACGGCCCGTGTTCCGGTCACCTCGGCCGTGTAGGGGTTGACGAAGACATGCCGGAGTTCGGGCGTGGATTCGTTGTCGGTGACAACGCGGTAGAAGAATTGATACGCCCGCCGGTCATGCCGGGGGTAAATGATCGAGCCGATTTGCGCTCGGTCCGGCATCACCGAGCGAGCCGCTTCGACGATGTCGTCCACCGGGCGGAAATGTTCTTGTCCCTCTACCAGATTCGCCAACGCAATGACGCCGGGATTCAGCCAGTCGTCGGTTTCCTCGTAGAAGACGAGAACGCTGCCGGTAATGCCGAAGATCGCGAGACAGAATCCGAGTATCAGCCCCAGCCAGCCGTGGACTTCGAGCCACAATTTTCGACGCGCCTTGAGCCGCGACAAGCGCGCGGCCCGCCATGCGTCGACGCCATTCGGGGATTGCCGTACGACGCTCATCCATCGATTCATCATTCCTCCCTCATTCGATCAAAATTCCAGCCGAATCGAACCCATCGCGGTCAGCGGGGCGCCCGGATAGATGCCGACACGTGGCGGCGCGTTCTGGAAAGGATCGGTCGATTCGTAATAGGTCTTGTCCAACAGGTTGCGGATATTGAACTGCGCGACCAGGTTCGAACCGCCGAGCGGGTAGCGATAGGCGGCAAAGGCGTCCAAGCGGACGTAACCCGGCAAGACAAAGGTATTGTCGTCGTCGCCTTCCCGCTGACCGGCGACGAACACGCCGGCGCCGAAACTCAAGCCGTTCAGAGGTGCGTAGCGGCGGATATCGTACTTGAGCCAGAGACTGCCCGCATGCTCGGGCACGTTGTTCAGGCGATTGTCCTGAAGCCCCGAGTTGTCTTTCGTGATGCGTGCGTCGGTAAAGGCATAGCTGCCGATGAGGCTGAGTTCGTCGGTGATCTGTCCGGACACATCCAGCTCGATGCCTTGGCTGCGCGCTTCTCCGATCGGGGCGACGGCGAACGGGTCGGGGCTGCTGAAATCCCGAGTCAAGATGTTTTCCTTGGTCAGATGATAATAGGCTAGAGTTGTCGTCAAGCGCTGGTCGAAAAGCTCGGTTTTGACACCGGCTTCGAATTGTTCGCCGATTTCCGGATCGACCGTGGCGCCACTGCCCGTAACGCCGTTGTTCGCGCCGAACGAAGTGGTCCAGTTGCCGTAAACGCTCAGCCAGTACCAGGGCTGATAGAGAATGCCCACTCTGGGGCTGAAACCTTCATCTTCGCGTGAGGGAAGGCTGGCTTCGGCCGCTCTGAAGGAATCGCCCCGGCCGCGTCCGGTCGTCGCCCAGTCGTAACGGCCGCCCCCGAGGATGTGGATCTTATCCCAAAGCGTGATGTGGTCCTGGAAATACACGCCGTACCATTCATCCCTGAAGTAGGAATGATTGCTTCCCGCTGGAAAAGGCGTCGCCAAAGCATTCGCATAAAACGAACGATCGATGCCGTAGACCGGATTGTAAATATCGATTTCCAGACCAGGCACGGGATTCATGAAATCTCCCCGGGTCAGGTAGGTGCCTGTCGATCGCAAGAAGTCGAAACCGACCAGGGTTTGATGCCGGGTTCCCCAAAGCTCCAAATTCCCGGTCAGGTCGAGGTTGGTGGTATAGGTTTCCGCGGCGGCAACCTGAGAAAAGATATTGCGGAGATAGGTTCGATTGCCGGCGCTGGGATCGAAGAACTGTTGCACGGTAAAGACATTCGCCGGTTTGACGGAAAAATTGTCGTCATCGTTAAACGAAGCCAAGAACCGGTTACGTATAGTCCAGGTTTCGTTAAAGGCATGGCTTAAAGTAAAGCCGAGATTCACCCTCGACAAGGTATCGATCGGATCGTCCGGATCGATGAAGGAGCGGCTGATGGGAATAGACGCCGGGCGGTCGCCGATGGCGAACAGAGCCCGATCGACCTGGTATTCCTGATACAAGGCTTCGACTTCCAGGGTCATTTCCGTGGCGTCGGCGGGGCGCCAGGTCACGGAGGGCTGCACCAGAATTCGGTCGTTGAAATTGAAATCGCGGAACGATTCATTGTTCTGATAAGCGCCGGCAAAGCGGTAGCTCCAGGACCGATCCCCGGTAATCGCTCCGGTCGCGTCCCATTCCGTCCGATAGAAATCGTAAGAGCCGAAACGCTGTTCCAATGAATAATAGGGCGTATCCTCGGGCCGTTTGGTCACGACATTGATCATTCCGCCCGGCTCGATGCGGCCGAACAAAATGGCCGCGGGGCCTTTCAATACCTCGACGCTTTTCAGATTGGCCGTATCGAACTCGGTGGCTCCTCCAATAGAAACGCCGCTGGCGACGAGGCCGTTACGAAACACCCGATCGTTTCTAAATCCCCGGATTATATAGCCGTTCCCAAGGCCTAAACTCGATTGCGGGCGTACGCCGCTGACGTTTTCCAATGCATCCTTTATGCGCGTGGTTTGTTGATCCTGCATGACTGCGCGGGGTACCACCTGTACCGAAACCGGCGTGTCCATGATGGGCGTGTCGGTCTTGGTGGCGGAGAAGCTGCGGGCTACGGTGTAGCTGCCCCGATCTGTTTCTTCCAGCGCCTCGTCTTTCACCATAACGGGGGACAGATGCACTTCCTGGTTGTCAGCCATGGCCGGACGGATCGGCTCCCGAGCCCGTTCCAGCGTGACGGCCCTAGCCCCGGTATGACGATAGACGAGGCCGGTTCCGGCAAGGAGCTTTCTCAGGGCTTCAGACGGCGGATAGCGTCCGGCGACGCCGGGGGAACGCGCGCCCTTCGCGAGCTCCGCCGGGAAGCCGACCTGCCAGTCTGTGACGGCTATGAATTCGTTCAGCGCGTCTTCCAACGGCTGGGCGGGAATCGAAAACGGCATCGCCTGCTCGCTCCGGGCGGCAGCTTCGGCAGCCGAGGCTCGCGGGGAGAAGGACAATGCCGGAAAAGTCAGCGCGATGCCAATGGCGACTCGAGTGAGCGTCCGTGAGAGGATGACGGTGGACTGATGATTTGTTGTTCTTGTCATGAATGCTCCCAATGCCGGTGTCGTATGCCTGATTCAGGCTCTGGTTACCGAGACGTTTTAGGGGGTGGGAGCACACACCTCGCGACGAAAGAATTTTCATCGCGCATTCAGCGTCTTTGTCGGCAAAGGATTGCCGACCTTATATCTCGATTCTGGATTCCACAAGAGGCAGAATCTCCGACTGATCATCGGACCCAGACGCTGGGCAAGACGTTGCCGACCTTGGGCCTGAAGCCCGCGCCGTAGATCGTCCCCCAGCGTCCCTTCCTCGCCATAGAGTTCGAACGGTATCGTAGGGCTGCCTTGGGCAACACCCTGGATGGATAAGGCTGAACCCGGCAGGAGCGGTTTCGATCGGTCAGCACTTTGCCCCATCGTCAACGCAGACCAAGGAGACCCTATGACGTTCAGCCCCATCGGGATCGACATCGCCAAAGCCAAGTTCGACGCCGCCGCGCTCCGCAACGGCAAGTACAAAACCAAGGTCTTCCAGAACACGCCCGAAGGGTTTAGGGCGTTCCTGGCCTGGCTGCAAGCCTTCCCAACGCCCCACGTATGCCTGGAGGCCACCGGCCGCTATGGTGAGGGCTTGGCCCTGTTCCTGGTCGACCACGGCCTCGCCGTCAGCGGGTCAACCCCGCCCAAATCCACGCCTTCGGCCAAGCCGAACTGAGCCGCACCAAGACCGATAAAAGCGATGCCAAGCGCATCGCCCGCTTCTGTCTCAGCCAACGGCCGCTGCTCTGGCAGCCGCCTCCGCCGGCCGTGCGCCCATTACAAGCCTTAGTGCGTCGGCTCGAGAGCCTCCTCGAGATGCGGCAGATGGAAAAAAACCGCCTGGACGGGGCCGACCCCACCGTACGCGCCTCCATCGAAGCCGTGCTCGCCACCCTCGACACCGAGATCGCCGCTACCCAAACACGCATCCGGGAGCACATCGACCACGATCCGGACCTCCGCCAACGGCGTGACCTGCTCGACACCATCCCCGGTTTGGGCGACGCCACCATCCCGGTGCTGCTGGCCGCCCTGGGCGACGTTCACCGCTTCGAAAACGCGCGCAGCGTCGCCGCCTTTGCGGGCCTCTCGCCCAAAGAGCACCAGTCCGGGAAGTGGAAAGGCCACACCCGCCTGTCCAAGACCGGCGATGCCTTGCTCCGCAAGGCCCTTTATATGCCGGCCATCGTCGCCTGGCGCCATAACCCACTGATCCGGGCCTTCTGCGAACGCCTTAAAGCCCAAGGCAAGAACGGCAAACTCATCGTCGGCGCCGCCATGCGCAAGCTCCTCGTCCTGGCCTACGGCGTCCTTAAGTCCGGCCGACCGTTCGATCCCAATCATGGGCTTGCATCGTGATTTCTAAGACGGTATCTACATTTTGGGCCGGGATAAGCCGCCGTAGGTCGCGAATCCCTTCGCGACATTGCGCCGCTCGACCCGCGGCTTGGTCTTGATTTCCAAGACGGTATCTATAGTTTCGGCGACCTTGAGATGGGCGATTGCAACCTACGGTCATTTCACGGGCTACGGCAAGCGAAACGCGTTTCCGGCATATCCAGGGGAGCGCCGATTGACGCTCTAACGCACTACCGTCAGATAGGGCGAGACGGTCGCGACGCGGGCGCCGGCGATGTCCGCGAGGGCACGGACCACGGCGGCGGTGTCGTCGAGCTTGTAGTTGCCGGTGACGCGGATCTTCGCAAGCCTCCCGCTGGCGATGACGATGACGCCGGGATGATAGCGGTCGATTTCGTTCAATACGTACGCCAAGGATTGATCCTTAAAAATCAGCCGCTTGTTGAGCCAGGCGAAGGCGCGTCCTGGGTCGATGGTCTCCGGCGGCGTGACCGTTTCCTTTGAGATCGATACGCGCTGCCCCGCCGTTACCTTAACGCTTGCGCCTTTCTCGTTGCCGCAGGCGACGATGCCGCTGTCGACGGCGACCGAGGTTGTCTCCCCGGCCAGAACCGCGAACCGGGTGCCCACCACCCGCACGGTCGCGTTGCCGGTGCTGACGATGAAAGGCCGTGCGCTGTCGGGCCGGACCTCGAAATAGGCCTCGCCGGCCAGAAGGCGAACGCCGCGCCGATCGTTGTTGAAATCGAGCACCAGGGTGGAATCGGTATTCAGGACGACGGTGGAACCGTCCGCCAGCGCGATGCGGCGCTGTTCGCCGGCTACCGTAGTGTAATCGGCGCGCCAGCGGTCGATGAGCCCGGATGCAGCCGCAATCCAGCCGGCCAGCAGCAGGACGGAGGCGGCCGAGGCCCAACGGCGGGCCGTTCGCCGCCGGCTTCGGGCGACGACCGGCGGGACCGCGGCGGGAAATCTTGCCAGCGCCTCGGATAAGGCCGGGGAATTCCACAGCTTCTCCACGCGGGCGTAGGCCTCGGTATTTTCGGGCTTGGCTGCATGCCAGGCCAGGAAGGCTTCCCGCTCGGCCGCGCCGGTTTCGCTGTCCCGCAGCCGCGCGAACCATGTCAGCGCCTCGGCTAGCGGCGTGCCGGGCGCCTTGGGATCGTCGTCGCCGTTGGAAGTCATGAAGAGGATAGGGTCCGCGTGAAATGGAGGCGTTATAGGATAAGACGTTCGGGGCGTGCCGGAACACACTGGCGTCAGAAGATATCGTCTCCCAAAACGGATACGAGATGAGCCAGCGCCGCATGGACATTTTTTTCCACGGCGCTGCGGGACAGGCCGATATGGCTGGCTATGCGTTCGTAAGGCCAGTGATGGAGCTTGTGCAGTATCAGAATTTGCCGCCGACGCTCGGATAGGCCAGCCAAGGCTTCGAACAGCCTTTCGACATCCTGCTGCGTTGCGGCATGCTGCTCCGGTGTCGGAGCCGAAGCCGGAATTTCGGCAACGATCTCCGGATCGGCTTCCGGACAATCCGTCCGGCTGCGGGCCTTCGCCTTGCGCAAATGATCGAGAGCCAGATTGCGCGCGGTTTGGTAAAGAAAGGCTTTCAGGTAGGTGACGTGTTGGCTCTCCGCCGCGCCCATCACGCGCACATAAGCTTCCTGTGCCAGATCCTCGGCAGTCTGCCGGCAGCCCACCATACGGAACAGAGTGTGAACGAGCGTTTCCCGGTGATCCAGGAACAAATCGCTGACGCAGGCGGAAGAATGGTCCATTGACGGTGGACGGGGTTACGGCTGGTTTTTGTTATTTCGGACTTGAGCGAGGCCACTTTCTCGTGGTGGCAAAGAGCTCAAGCAATACAAATGCCATGGGAAGCGGGCCGGAAACCTTGCGGTTGGGCGATACATGAACCGGATTGCTGTGTGAATTGCCGCACCTGGTGTGGCATAGCTCGGGTAGCCGGCTTGGCGGGCAAGATAAGACGCGAATTTTGAAATGATCTCTACTGCCATGAGACGTCGAGAAACGCCTTACCCTGATCTACGATCTTTGCCTGCCGCTCCTGCAACCAGCGGATTAAACCGAACACGAGCACCGCCGACAGGGTCAGACAGTATTAGAGTCGAACGTCTGCTGTAATCGGCGTCGGGTTTATTAATCAGGCCCGTAAATACCCTCCTGGTATTTCGGGCCGCCGCCCAGGCCCGGTACACGCCCGGCCTGGGCTCACGCGGCTTGTCGCCGCGCCGGGGCATCCCTGCCCCGGATTAACCCGGCCTATATTTATAGGCCGGGTTAATAAAAGGGCTTTGTCCGGGACGACATACCCGGTTTCTCGTGTCCCGGTTTCGATACTAATGTCACTCTTTCGTGCGGCATTATGATTCTGTTAGGCTTAGCGTGCCCTGTGTTGTTTACGGCATGGGGTAGGACATGTCGATTCCGATGAATAGCACCTAAGGAGGCAAAAATGAAGACGAAGATCATTCCATTGATGGGCGCGTTGGTTTTGACTGCGAGCGGGATGGCTTACGCCTGGGACGCGCATACGGACCAGGCCATCGAGCACGCGGCGCAGGCCCTGGCCCACGGCCAGGATAATCATGCGCCACAGGCGACCCAGCATGCCGAAGAAGCTCTCACCCATGCCAAGGCCGCCGAGAAGTATCACGATGAAGCGACTAAGCACGTGAAAGAGGCGATCAACCACCTCAATCAGGCGGTCGAGCACGGTAAGATGGGACACGCCGATATCGCCGCCCAGCATTCCGACGAAGCGTTGAAGCACCTAAAAATGGCAAGATAAGAACTTTCGCTTCAATGCAAGCGGGCAGGTGCGCATTCTCTGTCCGCTTTTTTTGTCCCTACACCTTCAAAAGCGGCATTTGGCGAGAACGGCGAGCGCCGCTCGACCTTTACCTCAGAACAGCCCTCTCCTGAGGGGGTTACGCTCGAAGACTTCATAGCAAACTGGAAAGCGTTCCAGCCGTTCCCCTTGCGCATCATGGATCGGTTCTCTCGAATTGCGTGTGTTCCCGCACAACTGGGTGACAGCCCTCAATTCCTTCCCGAAGAACAGGGCGACCAAGCCACACGATGCTTGGCCAGCAAGGCTTCCGGCGTTTGGCACCGATTTTGTAATCAATTTTGGTGCATAACCTCAACTTGTACTGTGGCGGATGATTGAACGAGTGCCAGGTATTCCCCGGCATCGCTCTCCCATCCGCCGTTTTTTTGCATGGGTTGGGTATGCCCGAGTTCGAATCGGGAGCCGACGACTCGCGAATCGAGCCGATTCCATCGCGACTGATGCAAATTGAGCTCTCCTCGAAAGGGGGGGGGTGCGAGCGGAACGATGAGAGAAAGACGCTTTGCCGTTGCTCTTGCGCCGTTGCAGCGCTTCCGGCAGGGAAGGAATCAAAATGCATCCGTCCTGGCTGTTCAATCAATACTAAAGGAGACCTTATGCAAAGAATCGATACGCTATTCGCTCTGAGGAGACTGGCCGCAGCCGGTGCGCTTGTGCTTGCCGCTTCGGTCTGCTCGATCGCTCATGCGGAAGCGCCTTATAAAGTCGAAGGAAAAGCGGTGGACAAAGCGACTTTCAATGGGTGGAAACTCTACAAGCGCCAACGCTGCGAGACTTGCCATGGACCGACCGCGGAAGGAGGGGCCGCTTTTCCCAATCTGGTGACCGGCTTGAAGAACATGAGCGCGGACGATTTTAAAGCGACCGTGCTCAACGGGCGCAACAACATGCCGGCCTTTAGCGGCAACAAGGCGGTGGTCGACGGAATCGACGGCCTGTACGCTTACCTGAAGGGGCGCTCGGATGGGGCGATCCCTGTCGGCGAACTACAGGAAATGCCGTAGGCTGAAAACCGCCACGAGGCCGGGGAGCCCGATGGCAGACCGGCCTCGATCCGTCCGGCCGCGTTCGCCGTCGAGACAACACCGCTGCCGTTCATGGATTCGTTACTCCCCGAGATCTTCGGCATTCGCCGTCAGGGCGGCCACCGGTGTTCCGACGAGTCTCACCCGCTGCTGCGCCACATCGGTCCAGGCTGCGTAAATCTCATCGCCCGCCTGCGCCAGGCTGATATGGCGGCTCGGCCAACGCGGGAATCCTCCGCGGTACAGGCTTGTACGGCCCAACAGGGTGCCGTCTGGCCGCAGCCGGGCCATCCACAGTTCTTCGTCTGGACCCGCCCGTCCCCGCCAAGCCGCGATAGCCGAACCATCCTCCAACAGCAGCGTGTCGACGTAGCCGTTCGCATCGGCGCCAAGCTCGACGGGTTCGCCGAAATGCGCGCCCTGGTTGGCTGAAAACGCCGCTTTTACCCGCCCCACGCCGTCCGCTGCGGTGAACCAGGCGACCACCGTCCGTCCATCTTGCGAAGCCACGGCGGGGCCGTTGCTCGGACAACCCTCGATGGCCCACCGGTCGGCATGCACGATTCCATTCGAACGGATGCCGCCCGAGCTCCAGCGAATTAGGGCGATATCCCGGAGCTCGCCTGGGAGATGATCGCGGTAAGTCGTCGATAGCGTGTTCCCATCGGTTACCGTCCGGGTCTCGCAACAGGAGCAGACGTCGGGATCGAGCGTCGTTTCGGCGCTCGCGCGTCCGTCAGCACCGATCAGCGTGGCCATAAGGCGATAACGATCCGGATGCCGCCGGTCGGTCCACACCAGCGCGAATCCACCATTTTCCAGGGGAGCGGCGGACATTTGGGCATCGTAGATGCGAGCGGCGGCGGGGTAGGGGCGTTGCGGTTTGCTCCACTGGCGCCCGCCGTCCTTGGATATCGAGACATGAATGTCGGCCGCGTAGCGATCCTTCGCCCGGTCCTGATAGGTCATCCATACCGCGGCCAATGCGCCACCCTTCAGTCCGACCACGAGCGGCGGCGCGGCGAACTTGTAGCGGCCCTCGACGACCGTATGCGGCGCGGCCCAGATTCCGCGCTCGCGAACGGCGAAACGGAAGCGGCTCGATTGCTCGTCGCCTTCCACCCAGCTCAACAAAAGCCGCCCTCGGTCGAGTCGGACCAGATGGTGTTGGCGGCTGCCCTGCGCCGCGGGGGTATCGATTTCGTGCACGAGCGTTTCCGACGCCGTCGAGGGGGCTCCGGCAAAAGAAGCCAGCCACAACACTCCCGCAAAAAAACGTGAAAAGAACGAATGCTTCGTTTTCATGGTGACTTCCTTGAGTCTTGCGCTAATTCGTCCGGCCATGGCTTACATGGCACACTCGGAACTTGGGCATGCTGCAACGGTTCGGCCGGAGTTGGAGGAGGTGAAATATCTTTTCGAAGCCATATCCTGCTCGATTCCACGTGTGGGGAATAAAGACAAGTCGCTGAAAACCGGACAAATCCACAGAGTGGTCGCGGCCAGCCTTTCCCCTGAGCACTCCCAAGCGCTCGGAAAGGCTGACCGCTAGTCGGCACAAAAATAGAAACAAACTTCGCGCCAGATATTATCTCATCGTTATTTCAATGGTTTAGGGAAGGGCTGGGTTTTAGAAGGGCGGGCCATTAATGCATTTGCCGCACTGCGCCGAGTGAAATCCCGCATCGGCTATGCGACAAAATGCCCTATTGGATCAATGATTTAGGCGGCGTACGATAATCCCATCTCGTAGCAGTCATTGGTTTTCCTCCGGGACCCAACCGTACGAGTGCGTGAGATCTCCTCATTCGATCGGGATGCCGTTCAGTCGACATCCCGTTTTTTATTCCCTGCCATAACCCGAGTCACGACACTTCGATTGCAGCACTCGTAGCAGGGCGCAAATTCCTTATCCCGCAAGCAACGGACATACGGGCTATTTCATGATCATAGCCGCGAAAGATCGGCTTGCCTGTCGCGCTACAATCTCCGGGGTCGGGATCGTCCGGCCGTTCCTAACGGGCAGAGGAAGCGGCTGCCGAACGGTCCGTCGACATCTGTCTGAGTCTCGGCGGAAAAAGAAAGATCTGCTTCAAAACTCCACCCGCACCGAGCCCAGCACCGTAAACGGCGAGGCAGGTACGACCGCGAGCCTGGGCGCGACATTCACGAACGGGTCGGTCGACTCGTAATAGGCTTTGTCGAGCAGGTTGCGCAGGTTCAGTTGCGCGGTCACGCGGGACGGGCCCATGGTCCAGCGGTAAGCGGCGGCGGCGTCGAGCCGCACATAACCTGGCATCTTGAACGTGTTCTCGTTGTCTCCGTCGCGCTGACCGGCCGCGAACACCCCGACCCCCAGGGAAAATCCGTTGGACGCATCGAACCCGTTGACATCGTATTTGAGCCACAGGCTTCCGGAGTTGTAGGGCACATTCGGCATGCGATTGCCCTGGTTGTCCGAGTTATCCTTGGTGATCTCGGCGTCAGTGTAGGCGTAGTTGCCGATCAGGCTGACGTAATCCGTGATCCTTCCGGAAATGTCCAGTTCCATGCCTTTGCTCCGCGCCTCGCCGATGGTGTCGCTATCGGTCGGATCGGCCGTACTGAGGTCGGGGGTGAGAATGTTTTTCTTGTTGATGTTGTAGAAGGCAAGAGTCGCGGTCATCCGGCCGTCGAAGAATTCGGTCTTGACGCCGGCTTCGTACTGCTCGCCGGTTTCCGGCGTTACATTCCCGAAGCCCGGTATATTGTTGTTCGATCCGAACGATTCCGCCCAGTTGCCGTAGATGCTCAACCAGGACCAAGGCTGGTAGAGAATGCCCACCCGCGGGCTGAACTCGTCATCCTTTCGGTTCCGTCGGGCGTCGTCCGCCGCGGAATAGGAAGTGTCCGAATAGCCGCGTCCGATCGTCGCCCAATCGTAGCGACCACCGCCCATAATGTGGAGTTTTTCCCAGAGCACGATGCGGTCCTGAAAGTAGACGCCGAACCATTGTTCCTCGGCGCGAGAGTAGAGCGGGAACGCCAGGCGGTCCTTGTCGAACAGGGCGGCGTCTATGTTGTAGCTGGGGTTGAAAATATCGATGGCGAGCGCCGGATCGCCCGCAAAATAGTCGCCGCGAGCATGATACTTTTCCGAGTTCTGGTAATAATCGAAGCCTACCAGGACTTCATGTTCGGTGTCCCACAGGTCCAGTTTTCCGGTGAGATCCAGGTTGGTGGCGTAGACGTCCTGGTCCGACCGCTGGTGAAACAGGTTGCGGTCCAGCGTGCGGTTGTCGCTGCGCAGGGCCGAAGCGTCGAACTGGGGTGAAGGCGTGATGTCCAGATTGTCGGCATGGTAATACCGCGCCAGAAAGCGGTTGCGCAAGGTCCAGTCCTCGTTGAAGCGGTGGGTGAGATTGAAACCGACGTAGACGTTGGAGATGTTGTCGACGGGATCGTCCGGGTCGTCCAGCGCTCGGCGAATCGGAATGGGTGCCGGGCGTTTCCCGATGACGGGGATGCCGTAGTCGATTTCCCGATCCTCGTTGAAACCTTCCACCTCGATCGAGATTTCGGTGGCGTCGCTGATCCGCCAGGTCAGGCTCGGGTTGACCTGAATCCGATTCATGGTGTGGAACTCCCGAAACGAGTCGCTGTCCTGATAAGCGCCGGTAAAACGGTAGAGCAGCGCTCCATCCTGGGTCACCGGCCCGGTTGCGTCCCAGAGGGTGCGGTAAAAATCGAAGTTGCCGAACTGCTGCTCAAGAGAATAATAAGCCTGGTCCGACGGCTTCTTGGTGGTCAGGTTGATCAGGCCGCCCGGCTGAATGCGGCCATACAGCACCCCGGCGGGGCCTTTGAGCACTTCCAGGGACTGCAGGTTGGCCGTATCGAAGCTGGTGAAGCCCACCCTCAGTCCGTTCCGGTATTGATTGAAGTCCTGAAAACCGCGGATGATGAAACCGTTGAATACGCCCAAGGAAGGTTGCGGGCGCACGCTGCTCACGTTTTCGAGCGCTTCCTTTAAATCGGGGGTTTTCTGATCGTCCATCACCGCTCGCGGGACCGCCTGCACCGACACGGGCGTGTCCATGATCGGCGTATCGGTCTTGGTGGCGGTGGAGGTGCGGGTTACGGTATAGCTTTGGCGGTCCTCCTCGGTCACCGCCTCGCCTTTCACCATGATCGGGGACAGTTGCACTTCTTGCCTATCGACCGCGGGCGCGGGCTTTTCGGCTCGGGCGAGGGTGACCGTGCCGCCGGGCGTCACGCTGTAGGTCAGCGGCGTGCCGGCCAACAGCCGGTCTAGCGCTATTTCGGGCGGGTACTCGCCTTTGAGTCCTCCCGTTTTCAAGCCTTCCGTCATTTCGCTACCGTACAGAAGCTGCCGTCCGCTCTGTTTGCCGAATGCGACCAAAGCGCTGTTCAAAGGCTGCGGAGGAATGTCGAAACGGGTGTTTTCCGCGGCACCGGCGGTGAAGGCGGACAGTAAGGGCAGGCCGAACACCAGCACGCGGCATTGGTTGCGGGGCCGATCGTTCCTGAGTCGGGACGGCTGGGACATGCGGTTTTTCTCCTGATCTTCTTGCTTTTTTTCGGCGGGCAAAATAGTCGGCCCACGAGAGCTATGACGGAGTCGGAGAAAAAAACCACATGGCGTAACCGACGGCGGATTTTACGCTGGGTCCCAAACTCCGGTTCGGGACCCATGTCGAGAAATTCCGGCTTCCCGATTTGGAACCCAGAGCATTTGCATATCTACTGTACGGGCACTCGCGCGTAGGTTGCGAATCCCTTCGCGACACGACGCCGCTTGGCCGAGCGCCTTCGTCGGCAAGGGGTTGCCGACCTACAACTTCTAAAGCTCATGCGCGGCGCGGAACCGTCGCAAACCGAAAATCTCATGGCGCCCGATGGACGCGACAGGTAGGACGGTCGCGCGGGAATACCTCTCGGGGTGAAATTATAAAATTCAGTCTAACGTCCTTGCCGCAGCCCGTATGTAGAGCAGCGAAATACGGGGTGTCACGGCTTCGCTCGTCCCGGATTTCGCTTCACTTCATCCGGGCTACGGGCCTCGCAACTTGCTCAGCGCAGAATCACCCAGTAATCCGTCAGGCGGGTGATGCGCAGCGGCGTGGTTTCGGCGATGGCGTCGATCACCCTGTCGGTGTCGGCGAGACGGAAGAGCCCGCTCAAGCGCCGGTCGGCGAACGATTCGTTGAGCAGAGTCACCCGTCCTTTCCTGTATCGGTTGAGCGTGGCGACCACCTCGGCCAGAGGGGTTTGATCGAAGATCAGATAGCCTTCGCGCCAGGCGGCGGCATGATCGACTCCGCTTTTCCGCAGGACGACCCGGCCGTCCGCTTCGAGGCTGGCGGCTTGACCGGCTTTCAGCGAGACGCGCTGGCGGAACGTGCTGGCCTCGACCACGCCCTCCAGCATCGCGATTTCGGTCTTTTCTTCCGACTGCCTGACGGTAAAGGCCGTACCCACCGCCTTGGCTTCGCCGTGGCGGCTGGCAGCGACGAACGGACGCGCCGGGTCCTTGGCCACTTCAAAAAACGCTTCGCCGCGAAGCAGTTCGATCCGCCGCGTCGAATGCTCGAAGCGAACCGCGACGGCGCTGTCGGAATTCAAACTGGCGCGGGAACCGTCGGGCAGCAGAACATCATGAATTTCGCCCTTGGCGGTTCGATAATCGGCCTGCAGCGCGAGCATGGGGTCGAGAAAAACCAGGCCAGCGATCAGAATGAAAAGGCATGCGATGGCCCAGCCGAGGCGCACGGAGTGGCGCGGAAAGGCGGTGCCGCGCGAACGGCTTAGGGCAGGATCGGTCTCAGATCGCAATCGTCGCGGTCTCACTATCGCTTCCGCGAGGTTTGCGCGAGCAGTTTCCAAGGGCAGGGGAGACGATCCGGACAGCGGCCGGCCGCGCAGCGGTTCCAGCCCCTCCCAAAGCGCGAGCGCGTTGCGCCAAGCTGCCTCGTGCTCCGGGCTTTGCGAGCGCCAACGCTCGAGTCGCTGTGTTTCGGCCGTTGTCGGCGTGCGCGTCTTCAGAACGATCAGCCCGTCGAGCGCCTCGCTTACCAAACGGTCGGGATCGTGGGAGGGTGGGGATTCGGGCATAAAACGGCCGTTGTCTTAGGAGACTCGTGAAGATAGACGAGCCACCGCGAAAAAACCACACGCCACGAGCTAATCTTCGTGTACGCGGCGATTCAAATGCAGCAGCGTGCGTCTCAGATGCTCCTCCACCGTGCGCAGGGAAACGCCGAGCCGCTCCGCGATTTCCCGCTGTTTCAAGCCTTCGAACCGGCTCAGATAAAAAATGCGTTGGCTCAGTGGCGGAAGCTCCTCCAGCGCCGCCGTCGCCCGGTCGAGCTGCTCCGAGGCGAGCGTCGCGGCCTCGCCGGTCCGTTCCTCCGTCGGAAGAACGCTGGGATCGTCCTCGTCCAAATCGGCCAAAAAGCTTGGCCGGTTTTTGCCGTAGCGGTGATGGTCCGTAATCAGATTCAGCGCGGTCCTGAACAAATAAGCGCGGGGATTGGCGATGCGGCTCAAGTCGCCGCTCCGCCAGAGCCGCACGAAGGATTCCTGGCAAAGGTCGTCCGCAGTTTGAGCGCAACCCAGTCGGCCGAGCAGGAAGCTCAGGAGTTCCTGGCGGCAGTCCCGGAAAAGCTGAACTAGCAGTTGATGATCGGAAGACAGCATGGGTATCGAGAAAAAGGGACTCCTCGATACAGCAAGCCTCATGCCGAATCATGTAAACGATTGATCGGAAAAGGCTGGATCGGTAGGCTCGGCTGTTTCGCTGCAAGCGACTGCGGCAAATCACACAGTGCTCTTCCAGCGGTCAGATTTCATTTGTTCGCGGCTGATCGCGAAGCCGTCGGTCCGCTACGCCGGTCGTGCGCCGCGCCGCCTTCCGTTTTTGCAGCCAACGGATCACCCCCGTCACGTACAGCACCGGACAGGCGAGGCCGGTGACAAATACCAGAATGCGGCCTGTCATGCCGAAGGCGTGGCCGGAATGGAGCGGCCATTGCCAGTGGGTGAAGACTTCTCCTGCCGTTCCCGTAGCGGGATCGTCCACGTCCAGGATTTTTCCGGTATAGCGGTCCATCACGACGCAGCGGCGGCTGAGAAGACTGCCGGGCTCCGCCACGTCGTGCTTGCACACGGTGTAGGTGCTGGTCGGCTCCGGCGCGCCGTAGATCCAGTCCGGGCGGCCGCTGGGATAGCGGGTATCGGCGATGGCGACGGCCTGTGCCATGCCGATGGGCTCACCATCCGCAATCGGGGTGGAGCGAAACCAATAGCGGTAGGTGACCGGCGAGAACAGTTCCAGAACCGGCACCACATGCCGCGGCAGGTTCATGTAGATGCCGGAGAACAGCACGGGAATCATGATGAGCGTGGTGTAGAAGCCGAAAGCCTTGTGCAGATCGAAATTGAGGCGTTCGGCGCTGGCTCGGCGCTTGATCGTGAGCGCCTGCAGCCATTTGCCGGTCAGCGGCCACCAGACGATGAGGCCGGTTAGCACCGAAATGATGAGCAAGGCTCCGAGAATGCCCACGAGCACATAGCCGATCCTTTCGCCGAGAAAAAAGGCGTAATGCAGCTCGAACACGAATCCGATGAACGTCCTCGGAAAAGTGCTGTCCGAGCGCTTCATCAGGCGCCGACCGATCACCTCGGCGGTGTAAGGATCGACCGCGACTTCCCAATTTTCCGATTCACCCTCCGGCAGGGCCGGCACCTGGAATCGCAGGCGGAACACCGCCGTGTCATTGCGCGGGTAGTTGGCGAAGGTCAATTTGGCGTCGGCCGGCATGGCCCGGATGCCGGCCGCGAAGATGTCCTCCAGTGGACGGTAATTTGCCTTTCCTCCAGGGCGAGCTTCGATCGTCAGCAGTTTCGGATTCAGCAGTTCGTCGATTTCCTGATGGAACACCAGGATGCTGCCGGTAATCCCGAATATCACCAGCGTCGCGCCAGCGACGAGTCCCAGCCAGAGATGCACTTCCAGCCACAGTTTCCTTCGGGTTTTCAGATTGGCGAGACGCCTTAAATTCTGGAGGGACATGGTCGATTTCCGATTTGAAGTCGCAAATTGTAGGGACGTAGATGTATCGCCGGGTTATGTCTTTCGTGAGGCCTCATGGATCTAATTCCAAATCGCTTTCAATAAGGCATTCATTTTTGTAGGGTGGGTTAGGCCGCGAGGCCGTAACCCACCGAACGGCCTCGAATCGGTGGGTTACGCGGAGCCTGTCCTGAGCTTGTCGAAGGGCCTGTCCCAAGCGGAGACTAGGGGCTAACTCACCCTACGATGAATGTTCACTCGAATGCCGACTAAATAAGACGAATGACAGAAAGAAAACCCCACCGGCATCCGGCCGGTTTGGCCGTCGAGTTCGCGCATTTCGAACGCCGGGAACGGTTGTCACCTTGTTCCGCCTTGTATCGGTGTTTGCGCCGGTTCCCAAGCTTTGGGCTTGGGAACCGGGTCTTGCAAGCTCTGGCTTGTCATGTTTCGGGAAGCGGGAGCTTCCAAGGCAGCGTTCCCAATCCGGAGATCGGGAACGAGCGTAATTGCAGGCTTCGACCGAAACGACTCGGCACGTTCGGCCCGGCTGAGTACGGCTCGTAGGATGTGGTGAGCGAAGCGAACCGCCCTTCGACTACGCTCAGGACAGGCATCGTTCGCTACGTACTCGCCGAACCAATTCAATACCGGTACTCGAATCCCCCGAACACCATGCGGGTGGCGCCGGGATTGAATTGCGCCACGTCCTGTCCTCCGGCGTCACCGGTAACGAAGACCGAGGCGGCATAGCGCTCGTTGGTGAGATTGCGTCCGTCGACGAACACCTTCCAATGTTTGCCGTCGTCCCAGCCGACGCGGGCGCCCAGGAGAGCATAGGCATCGGCCGCAAGGGTGTTGGTGAAATCCACCCAGTTGGAGCTGACCGCCGTTACGTTCGGCCCGATGTAGAAACCGCCGGGATGTTGGTAGAGCGCCTCGAAGCGGGCATTGTGCTCCGGTATGCCAGGCAGCCGGTTGTCTTTCAGCACCGGATCGTCGTCGAAGTGGAAATTGCTCCAGGTGTAACTGCCGCGCAGGCGAATGCGGTCGCCGACGTATACGCCCGGCGCATAAGCAAGCGCGTCGTTCACCGTTAGCGCCGCGCCCTCCCTGATTCGCTCCCCCTCGATCAGCGTCGTCCCGCCGGGCACTCGCCCCAGTTTTTCCCGCGATTCTTCGATGGAGGGTGTGGTAAGGCTTTGAGGTTCCGCTTCACCGGTAACCGAAACAGTGGCCAGTTGGACCGATTCGTCGCCGGTCCCTCGGGTCTGATGGCCGGCAGCGGGCGCGATGTTCGGTTTGGCAGCGCGCTTGGCGAGGCGTTCGATGGTGACGGTTCCGGGACCGATGAAGCGATAGCCGAAGCCGGTACCGTCCAGCAGCTTGTCCAGGCCCTGCTCCGGCGTTAGCGTGCTCGATAGTCCTCGGGACTTGAGGCCGCGGACGAGATCGGCATCGAAAACCAGTTTCAGGTCGGACTGGTCGGCGAATTCCGTCAGTGCATCGCCGAGCGGCTGTGCGGCGATGGCGTAGTGTCGCGCATGGCTCTTTTCTTTTTCAGAGGCCTCGGCCGGAATTACGATTGCCGCGATGACGACCGCTAGTGCGGTGAATGATCTTTTCCCCGGAGGAAAGTAGTTTGGGGGTTTTGAAACTGGGTCAAAAATGTCGGCGTCTTTGCATGTGTTCCGGTTCTTTTTGTTTTTCATGACGTTCTCGAAGGAATTCAGAAAAGGGATGTTTCTTTTCTGAACACGTGCGAACGCCAAAACCATGAACCGGGAAAGCAAAAAAATTTTCGTCGAATCGATGCGAACGAGATGGGGGTTCAGCGATGCAGCAGCACGAGCCAGGGACTCAGCCGGGTAGATCGGATGGCGAGCGCTTTCTCGACGGCCGCGAGGATGGCATCGGAATCGTCCAGGGAAAACACGCCGGTAACGCGCAGATCCTCCAGGCGATGGTCGGCAATCAGGATCTTTCCCGGCCGGTAACGGTCGAGTTCCGCGACCACTTTCACCAGGGGCTGGTCCTTGAATATCAGCTTATGTCGCTGCCAAGCCGTCGCTTGGCTCAAATCGGTCTTCTCCGGCGAACTCAAGCCGTGTGTCGGGCTGTAGTTGACGCGCTGCCCGGACGCCACCCGCACCGCAGCCTGCGCGGAATCGGACCGTCCGTCCGCAAGCCTGACGCTGACGGCGTGTTCCTGGACCGTCACAGCGATGTCGCCGGCCGTGCTCTCCGAAACCTCGAAGACGGTGCCCAAGGCGCGGATCACCGCCGGGCCGGTTTCCACCTCGAACGGCCGGGCAGCGTTGGGCGCCACCGTGAAGGCCGCTTGGCCGTGGCGGATACGAATGCGCCGTCGCGATGGGTTCCAATCCAGCGCAATGGCGGTATCGGTGTCGAGCAGCACGGTGCTGCCGTCGTCCAGGCGTACCAGCTTCTGCTCTCCCGTGCCGGTGGCGTAATCACTGAGCCAAAAGTCGCCGAGATAGAGTCCCTGTAGTCCGAAGGCGAGCAATAGCGCGGCCGCCGCGGCCCAGCGGGCAGGCCGGAGCCGGCGCCGACCCGCGGGCGAGATCGGTGAAGGGCGCTTTTCCGGCAGTCCGACCGCGGCGGGCTGCTCTGCACGGAGATCTCCTGCCTCGTCACTCAAAACGTCCGCGACCGAAGCCCATAGACGCTCCGCTTCTTGAAATGCGTCCGCGTACTCGGGCCCCTCCGCCAGCCACTCGGCGAAGCGCTGGCGATCGCCGTCCCCCGCCGCACCCGAACGTAGCAGCACCAGCCAATCGATGGCTTGGTCCGAGAGTAGTTTGCGGCGATCGCTTGGGTTCATGAACGGTACGGTCGGGTATGTCGGAGAGACTTATGTATATAAGACGGACGGAAGAAAAAAAACCGTATCGCTATGGGCATGAAACGGCGCCATCGATCAGGTGGTCTCGTCGTCGAGCCGGTCCCGACAGTGTTTTAGGGCTTGAGCAATGCGCTTCGCCACCATTCGCTCCGATACGCCCAGCCGTTCGGCGATCTGGACATAGGTCAGGCCGTCCGCGCTGCTCAACAGCAGAGCCGTGCGGGAGTCCACCGGCAATTCCGACAAGGCCGCTTTCAGACGATCCATGGTTTGCCCCAGACTAACTGCCTGTTCGGGGGCCAAATCCGGGCCGGGGACGGTTTCTGAGGCAAGCGCTTCGTCGTCGTGAGCGGATTCGTAGCGGGATTTGGCGGTCTGCTTTCGCAAATAGTCGACCACCAGGTTCGCGGCGATGCGAAAAGCCAGGGCGCGCGGATTGTCGGCAGGACTTCGTCGCTCGCTCTGATGCAGGCGCAGATAGGTTTCCTGGACCAAATCGGCAGCGGTTTCCGGACATCGGAGGCGGCGCATGAGAAAGGCGAAAATTTCGTCCCGACTGTCCGAGAAAACGCTTTCGGTGCCGAGCGATGAAGGATTCATAAATTGGCGATGGGATTCGGTGCCGGTTTGGTGGGAAACGGATTGCGTCCGGAGCTTGTGTACGAGACAGTTGCCTGGGTTTCCGCGAGCTATGTTGGGGAATGTATTGATTTTCGTGAACAAGCTTTCGACCTGCATCGACGCCATGATTGTGCGATGTGGTCGCGGTCAGCCTTTCCATCAAGCGCCCGAGGTGCTCGGAGAGGCCGACCGCTGGTCAGCATCAATAACATAACAAACGGCGTGCCAAATCTTTTTGCCTTTATATTTCAAAAGTTTATTAAATCACGCGGTTTTCGAATGGGGGGAGCTTTAATGCATTTGCCGCACTGCGGCGAGTGAAATGCCGCACGGTCCATGCGACAAAATGTCACCTTGAATCAATGGGTTAGGTTTAATAGGATAATCCCATCTCGTAGCAGCTATTGGTTCTCCTCCGAGGCCAACCGTACGAGTGCGTGAGATCTCCTCATTCGATCGGGATGCCGTTCAGTCGGCATCCCGTTTTTTTTTGCATTACGCCCATGTCAATTCGCCCGGATCATAGCGGAGAAATGTCGGGTTCATGCCTCAGCACAACCCGCCTCGCCAAATTCGATTTCTCTCTATAAAGGTCGCGCTCGAGGCGTTTTCGCGATACGCCTTTCGCCCGACGCGCCGCAAGCGGGCTTCCGGAAACACGGACTCAGCCGCGCTGACGGCGGACGCAATCGGAATCGGCGTCGCTCCGGGCGTTATTTTCGAAGTCAGGCCGTGCGGGTCGGCCTAGCCATCCAGTTCGACCGGGGAGAACAGATTGGCCATCGGGCGGACGTAATCGAAAAACACCAGATAGACGCCGCTGAACGCCACGACCGCGAGTACCGGAGCGCTGTAGATGCCGAAAACCTTGTGCGGGTCGAATATGAGGCGCTCCCGGCTCGCGCGGCGCTTGACGGTCAAGGCCCGGACGAGCTGATTCCGGCTCGGCCACCAGAGGTAGATTCCGGTCAAGACCGAGACCAGCAGCGCGACCCCACCGGTGGTGCGGGAACTCGTGCCAGGGGATCGATGTGCGATCTCTTCGCTCGGATGGTCTGCCGGGTCAAAAGCTTCATCTAGACCCCCCAATGTTATTGTTTATCCTCGTGGAGGTAGACGGACCGCGCGCAAAAAGCCGCCAAGCGGGTTGAGATCTTTTAACGAGCGGCATGTGCTCCGTCGAGTTTTTTCCGTCAAACGCCACAGATGACTTAGGCTTTTGCCGCTCCGACCTAGAAGGGAAGGCCATTCACGGTGCCGCGATTGCCGATATGCCGCATCCTTCCTTAAGTTCCGTTCACTCGAAATATGGCCGCGCAGCAAGCGTTGCGTGACCTTGCCCTCTGTTTCGTAATCTGGTTGAGGCAAAGTGGATGTTTGTAGGTCAAGTTGGCTCGATTCTTTCTTTGTTAAGTCCGCACGTTTCCTTTGAGACGTTTTCCATTCATTCCACTTCCAAGGAGGATTTCGATATGTTGATGGGTGCGCTTGCCGTTTTTACTTTAGTTGCCGCTATGGGCTTGATGATGATCCGGGACGCCTGGCGCGGCCAATCCGTGGGGCCGGCTTACTCGCTGGTTCATGCCGCCGCCGCGCTGCTGGGCTCCGGTTTGGTGATCGCTGTCGCGCTGGATGGCGACCAGCGGGTTTATGCCAATATCGGCATGGCCGTAGTCATCATTCTTTTGGGAGCTGCGATGGGATTCGCCGCCAAAAGAGGGAGATCGGCGCCTAGAATCGTGCTGATGGCCCATGCAGCCCTGGCGGTTGCTTGTTATGGGCTGTTGGGTTTTTTCGCTCTGAATCCGGACGCGACGTTGATGTAGTTGTTTCTCGAACTGCGCCGAGGTCTATATATCTTCGTATCCTCTGATTTTGAGAGCAAAACCCTGACCCCCGCCCACTGGAAAGTGTTGCAAAGGTCCAATTTATAGGCTGGGCTGAGGAACGAAACCCAGCATTTTCGCGGATTGCTGGGATTTCTTCGTCATCCCGGCCTATTTTTGCTTTTGCGACACCCGGTGGGAAAGGGGACTTATGCTCGGTGATTCCTGAATGGTCAATACTGGAATAAGCATTAGCGTTTTCGCCAATGGGTTCCCAAGCGGGGAGCTCGGGAACCCCCAAGTTCAGGCGGGTAGGGATACGATTCAGACGTTCTCAAAAGCGGATCGTCACGCCGCCGATCACCGTTCGGCTCGGGCCCGGGCGCAAACCGTTCGAGTAGTCTGAGACATACAGCTTGTCCGTCAGGTTGCGACCTTGAACCCAGAGCGTTACCGGAGTGTTCGGGATGGCATAGGTAGCGCGCGCCGAAAGGAGGGTGCGGCTGGGGACGGCGCCCACGACGATGGGCTCGCGGAGGTCGATCACATCGCCCGCCTCCGGAGGGGCGCCGTCTTCATCCGTCAGGATGGGATCGCGGGTGTTGGCCGGGTCGGTGAAGAAGCTGTCCATATGGGTCAGGGTCGCGCTGATCTGCCAGCCGCTCGTGTGTTCCAGGCCCAAGGTCAAACTGCCCGTGTGCAGCGGAACCTCGGGCACTTGATTACCCTTGCTGACGCCCTCGGTGAATCTCGCGTCCGTATAGTTGTAGGCCAGCATGCCAAAGAAATTATAGGGCGACTGGGTGTAAGCGGCCGAGTCGACCCGCACCGCGACATCGACGCCGACGGCCTCGGAATCTTCCGCATTGATGAATATGTCCCGCCCGGTGTTCGGATCGATGAAGGGGAGTTGCACGAGCGTGTTGTTCAAAACGTTGTAGAAGCCCGCCAGTTCGAAATTGATGCCCTTCACGAAGCTGGAGCGCAACCCGACCTGCGAGTTGATGCCGGTTTCGGGAACCAGCGGGAAGTCGCTGCCGCGAGCCGGCGCGGGCGTACAGCCCCGCTGCACGCTGGCAAAGAGCTGTGTGTCCGTGAAGCCGCTGTAAAGAAAGCTGATGCCCGGCAGCAGAATCGATGTGTTGTCTTCCTCTTTCGGCTCGGGGCCATCCTCTGCGTCGAAAACGCGCGTCTTGTTTTGGGTGTAGTGCTCCATGCGGAGGCCCGGAGTTATCGTCCAGTCGCCGAAGCGCATGGCGTCCTGCAAATACGCGGAGTAAGCCGAGGCCTGATAGCGTTCGTCGCGGGTCAATGTGCCGCGATCATCCACGTCGAGTACCTCGCCGACTTCACCTTCCGTGCGCCGATCCTGGTAGGCCGTTCGCCCTGAGCTTGTCGAAGGGTTTCTTGAACCTACTGGGATAGGCTCTTATTCACGCCCGAAGTTCTTCGGGAGCAATGCCAAGGCAAAAAGCACGATGAGCAAGAGAAACAGGATTCCGGCGATGGCCATGCTTTCAAGCCACGCTTGGCCGTATGCCAGGCCCTGGGCCAGCCGTGCGCCTAAGGTTTTCCATGGCGGGCGAGCCGGTTTCCGGACCGCCTTATTCCATAAACTTTTCATACCCGTCCAGGCACTCAGCGCCAGCCGTTCCGCCGGTACGAGCAAATCGCCCGCTGGTATCGGCGGGGCGGACCGGGCGAACCGGCGGCCGAACAGATAAGCCAGCAAGATACCGCCGCCCACCGGCCATAATTCGCTCCAGAGAATCCCGGGTTCCAGCGCATGCTCGAAAAAGGCCCGCGCCGCGTCGGCGAACATGATCCAGGTGAGTGCAAATACGCCAAGCAGCGCCAGCCCCCAGGTAAGACCCAATCCCCGGCTCCCGCTGCCGTGGCTTTCCGTCAGCGCCTCGTGTCGGACCAGGTAGAGGAAGCGTACGAGCAGCAGCGTGGTGCCCACCGCCGCGAAAGACAATGTCCAGGCCAGCCAGTCCTGCGATGGTTCGGGCACCGAGCCTATGGCTCTCTTGAGCGACTCTTTGGCGAGCGCACCGCTGGTAAAGGGAGCTCCCGCCAGCGCCAGCGCGGGCAGCAGCAGCCCGGCCGTGATCCAGCGAAGTTTCCGCTCGTCGCGAGCGGTTTCCCGCGCGACTCCGACGCCGAGGAACAAGGCTCCCTTGGCCAGAGCATGATGGACCGCATAGACCGTAACCGCCGCCAGACACGACGGCCAGCCCGCCGGTGCCGCCAAGCCCAATCCGACCGGCACGGTGATGAGCCCCATTTGGCTGATGCTGGAATAGGCCAGCACGGTTTTGGAGTCCTTTTGGACCAATCCCACCCCAGCACCGTAGAACGCCGCGGCGAGCCCTGCGGCCGTCAGTCCATAGCCCCAATCGGGAAGGGCCGCCTGCCCCAGCGGCAGAAAGCGCAGCCAGCCCAAGAGACCGGCCTTGATGATGACTCCGCTCAGCACCGCGCTGGCGGGAGTGGGGGCGACCGGATGCGCCAAAGGTAGCCAGACATGAAGCACCAGGACACCAACCTTGATCCCGAATCCGCCGAGGAACAACGCCACGATCAGATTTCGCTGCGGCGATACGGCGACAGCCTTCGGAATCTGGTCGAGAAACAGACTTTCCGCCGCGCTCGCGCTCAGCAAAAAAGCGACGAGCAGCATGGCCTCCCCAAGGATGGCCAGGATCAGATAGATGCGCCCCGCTCGGTGCGGCTCTTCACCGCCCTCATGCACGATCAAGCCATAGGCGGAAAAAGTCATCAGAGAAAAGAATAAATAAAAACTCGCCACGTCCTGGGCCAAAATGACGCCGAGATTGCCCGTCATGGTGCTCAGAAAGAACCCGCCGAAGCGGCGGCGCTTCGAATCGGAGGCCAGATAAACCTGAGCGTAAAGGCCTGCGATCAGCCACAGCAGAGCGGTGAAGATTAGAAACATCCGACCGGTGGCATCCAGTCCCAAACGCGTGCCTAGCAATAACCAGGACAGATCGATGCGGAAATCCGGCGCCGCGGCCAGAACCAGGCCCGGCAATGCGGCCCAGGGCGCGATAGGCCATGTCGGGGAACGCCCTGAGGCCATGAATAGCGCGATCGCCAGAAGGGAAGGAGCGAGCAGGGCGGCGGCGACCAGCCAACTCGTGCTCACGAAACGTACTCCCGGGCCGTGACCAACTTGGCCCAGCCCAGCGGGCTGAACCACGAGCCCGCGAACAGTCCGGCGGCAAGGGAGAGAAGAGCGGTGATCAATGTGGGCACCAGCAGCGTCGGACGGGTTTCGAGCTGATCGCGTTCGCGTTTCGGCCATTCTCCGCTCGCGGGCAGAAACCAGATGCGACGTAGGACCGGCAGGAAATAAGCGGCGTTGAGCACGGTGCTGACGGCAAGCACAGCGAGCGCCCAGTAGTCCTTCGCGGCTATCGCCCCCAAGCCCAGATACCATTTGGTGACGAAGCCGGCGACCGGCGGGACGCCGATCATGCCCAAGGCCGCCACGGTAAACGCAACCATGGACCAGGGCATGCGCCGGCCGACGCCGTTCATTTCGCTGATCTTGTGAATGCCCAGGGTTTCGGCCAGATCGCCTGCGCAGAAGAACAGAGTGATCTTCATCAGTCCCTGGTGTACCAGGTGCACGACGCCGCCGATGGTCGCCAGCGGACCGAGAATGCCGATTCCCAGTACGATGTACGACACCTGACTGACGGTGGAATAGGCCAGCCGCCGCTTGAGGTCGTCCTGAGTCAACGCCCGCACCGAGCCATACACGATGGTGATGCCCGCGACCCATGACAAGGGACCCAGCACGCCCAGGCGAGCGGCGAACTCCACCCCGTACACGTCGTAGGCGATGCGCACGATGCCGAAGGCCCCGGCCTTGACCACCGCCACTGCATGCAACAAGGCGCTTACCGGGGCGGGCGCCACCATGGCGACCGGCAGCCAGCCGTGGAGCGGCACCAGCGCAGTCTTGACCCCGAGCCCCGCGACCAGAATCGCGAAGATCGCGAGCAGGTCAGGGTAATCAACCACCGAAACCCCCGCCAGCACACCGCGCTCGGTGAACTCGACAGACCCTACCACCTCGTACAGCCAGACGACGCCCACCAGCAGCAGTGCGCCGCCGGTCATCGTGTATTGCAAATAGACCTTCCCGGCGCGCAACGCGTCCGCTGTACCGCGGTGCACCACCAAGGGATAAGTGGACAACGTCAGCAGCTCGTAAAAAATGATGAAGGTTATGAGATCGCCGGCCAGTGCGATGCCCATCGTGGAGGTCACGCACAGGCTGAAAAAACCGAAAAACCGGCTGCGATGGGGCGATCCTTCCAGATAGCCGATCGCGTAGATCGTAGTGAGCAGCCATAGGACCGAGGAAAGCCCCACGAACAGCATGCCCATCGCGTCGGCGCGCAATACGAAATCTTGATCCGGCAGCAGAGGCAACCGGGTTTCGTAACGATGTCTCTGGAACACGCCCCATACCATGATGCCCACCAGCACGAGCTTGGCTACCGCGCCGATCAGATTGAGCCAGGAGCGGGTGCGATGCTGTTCCTCGCCGACGAAGAAAATGAGCAGGCCGGTTATGAGCGAACTCAATACCACCAGGAGGGGCAACCAATCGTCGAAAGTCATGGGGCCACCGTCGACGGTGCGGAGGCTTCGAGCAGAAGGGGCGCGCCCGTCTGCAAGAGGCGAAGCGGATAAGCCGCCGCCAGCCCCAGGGCCAGGGCGATGCCGGCCAAAGACAGCGCGGCTAAGGGCATGACCAAGGGCACCGGATGGAACGCAGCGTACTCCCTTGGTGGCAGAAAACAGCGGCGCAGCACTCGAAAGATATAGGCGGCGGACGCGAGCCCGCCCAAGACCAGAACGGCGGCCCACCACCATTGCCCGGAGGACAGCGCGGCATTGAGCAGAAGCCACTTGGCGATGAATCCTCCGCTCGGCGGCAGACCCATGAGACTGACACCAGCCATGGCGAAGGCGAACAGGCTGATGGGTAGGTGCCGGCCGACGCCTTCCAGCCGATCGATCCGGTCTTCGTCGGTCACTTTCAGCATGGCGCCGGCCGCCAAGAACACGGCGGCCTTGGCCACGGCATGGGACACGGCCAAGTACACGCCGCCGCTCAAGGCGGCCGGGGCACTCGTAGAAGACGCAGCGGCAAGCGGAAACGTCAGAAACAAATAGCCGACTTGAGTCACGGTCGACCAGGCGATCAGCATTTTCAGCTTTTCCTGGTGAAACGCGAGCCAAGCCCCGGCAAACACGGCTATGGCGCCCAGAGAGCCGATTCCTTGTGTAAAGACTTCGGTCAGCGCGGACGGAAAGACCTCGAACCAAAGGCGCAGCAGCATGTAAAAAGAAGCCTTGATGACCAGTCCCGACAGCAGAGCGCTGACCGGAGCCAAAGCACTCCCGTGCGCAGGCGGCAACCAGAAATGGAGCGGAAAAAGGGCAGTCTTCAGCATCAGTCCCACGGTAATCAGGCTCGCCGCCAATGTGTTTGCGGGTTCCGGGCGGAACAATCCCGCCATCCGCTCCAGTGACAAGGTGCCGTAGGCGCCGTACAGCAGGGCTACGCCCATGAGATACGCCAGAGAGCCCGCCAGCGCCGCGAGAAGATAGCGGAGCCCGGCAGCGAGCGAGTCTCGGTCGCCCGCGAGCACGACCAGACCGACGGCGCTTAGACTCAACAGCTCGAGGGTTACGTACAAATTGAAGAGATCGGCCGAGAGAAAAACGGCGTTGAGCGCCCCCCACAAAAGCCACCAAAGCGGCCAGAACCGGATGCCGCGGTTTTCGTCGCCGGCAAAATAACCCAGAGCATAGAGGCTGATGAAACTTCCTACGGTCGCCGTCATGCCCAACATCGCGAGGCTCAGCCCGTCTGCTCGCAGATCGATCCCGAGAGGTGCTCCCCAGCCTCCGATCGGATAGTGCTGGAGACCCGCATTTTCGAAATCGAGAATGAGCCGTATCAGCGAGAACCAAATGCCGGTCATCGTTGCCGCCAGCAGGCTTCTGTGGCCGCGCGGTCCGAACAGGAAGGAAAGAGCTCCGGCCATCAGAGGAAGCAAAATCAGCAAGGGTATCCATGGCGCGGCGAACGAGATGCCGCTCATGGCTCGGGCCGAGGATCGTTCGGCAGGCGAGTTTCTCCGGTCAAGTCGTAAAGACGCCGGACCAGCGCCAGCCCAAAAGCGGTAGCGCTGACCGCGACGACGATTCCGGTGAGTACCAGGGCTTCCGAAACCCGGTCCGGCGGCGTTCCGGCGACTCGCTGCGGCAACCCCACGAGGACCAGGAACACGCCGCTGCCCATGATGTTGAATGCGATCAGTCTCCGTACCAGATGAGCATGGATGATGAAGCCGTAAAGGCCGATGGCGAACAGAACCACGCCGGCCATGGCATAGATCAGCCCGCCGCCGATCATGACTGTCCCGCTCTTTCGCCCTCCGCCGAGTGTGCCGGTCGGGACGGTGACATGCATCGAATGCGGGGAGGTGCCGCGCCGATGAAAGCGGTTGCGAGAATCGCCGCGATCGACACGGTCAGCGCCGATTCCACCACCAGGATAGCCATCGCAGCTTCCGCCGTTCGGTATTCCAGCAGCCTCGAACCCTCGAACAGCGGCAGAGCGGCAACCGCAAGAAATACCCCGAGGCCCACAACGAGGCTTACACGCAACCATGCATTCGGCGACTCGAAGCTTGGAATCGTGCCGGTCAGGCGCAGCAGAACGCCGCCCCCCGCGAGCACAGCCCCCGCTTGGAATGCTCCACCCGGCCGGTGCGCGCCCGCCCATAACAGATATCCCGCAGCGAGAACGATGAGCGGAACTATCAAGCGACTCAGAGCCGCGAGCACGGGGCTCGAATCGGGCGCGGCGTCGGGTATGGAGGCGGGGCCTGGAGGCCGGAATGCCAGGATTCCCAGCACGGCCAACAACAGCACGGCAATCTCCAGAAGAGTGTCGTAGCCGCGATAATTCAGCAGCACGGCCGTTACCGGGTGTCGGACGCCGCTTTCCTCCAGATGCGCTTCGACGAGTTCCGCCAAGCCGAAGTCCGGGCGGGAAAGCGCGACTATCGCGGCGCTAAGGCCGATGCCCAAGATCCAAGCGAGCGCGGCGGCGATCTGTCGGATCGGTCCGTACACCGCGCTCATGATGGGTTCCTTCCCGCACGCCGGCGTCCGCGTTTACCGGTGATGTGCGCCACGGCGTCGAGCATCAGGGCTCCGGTTAGCCCGGTGCCGATGGCGGTTTCGGCCAGGGCGATGTCCGCAGCGTGCAGCCTTACCCAGGCCAGCGTCATCAGAAGGCCGAAGGCGATGAACAGCACCACCGCATTGAACAAATCGGGGGTTGCCACGGTCCGCCAGGCAATCCAAATCAGGATTGCAGCCAACGAAAAATCCAGTATTTCGCCGAGCATCACTGTGGTTCCTGCCAAGTGGAAACTCTGGCCCGGTGTTCGGACCGCAGGGTATGGCGGGCGAGCAGATGGCAGGCCGTGGCGCTGGCCGGCAGCGCGAGCAGCCAGATCAGCAAGAGTTTCAGTATCACCGCCCAGGATTCGGTCTGCAGCATCAGACCGAAAATGACCAGGCCTAACCCTAAATTATCGGCTTTGGTGAGGGCATGAATTCGGGTGTACGTATCGGGAAAGCGCAAGAGACCGACGGTTCCGGCAAAAAAGAATGAAACGCCAAGAAACAGCGAGAAGGCAGAAAGCCATTGAAGCGCAATATCGCTCACGACTCGTCATCCCCGTCGCTGCGATCGGAAAACCGCCTTACGAACGCCACTGTCGCAAGCACCGCGAGCAGCACGAAAGTCAAGGCGACATCGCGGAGCGCCGGCAAGTTTTGCGCCTCCGCCAACAACAGCAAGACCGCTACGCCGGTCGTGCCGAACAACTGTGCCGCCAGCATGCGATCGGCCGAGGTAGGACCGCGCACGATCCGGAGCAATCCGGCGGCGATGTTGAGGAGCAGAAAGAAAGCGAGCGCCAGATTCAGTTCAGGCATGGGGCGTATCCCCGGCTTGATTCAAGGAGAGGCCGAACAGAGCCGCAACCCGTTCTTCCACCGTTCGCAGGGATTCGAGAATGGGCAGCCCCTTGTCTAGGACATGAACCTGCAGCCGCTGCTCGTCCAGTTCGGCGACCAGGGTGCCCGGCAGCAAATTGACGGTGTTGATGAGAAGTACGCAGGCCGCCTCGTCTGTCAGCCGCAGGGAAAAATCCACGAATGCCGGCGCCAGAGGCATTTTCGGATGCAAGGCGCGCCGCGCGACATCGATGCCGCCGAGCAGCGAGTGCCAGAGAAAGAAACCGAGAAAACGGGGCAGACCGTACAGGGGCCTGTATCCGGACGGATTGATGAGGAAGCTTGAAACAAGCGCGATGAGAATGACCGGCACGCCGGAGGCCCAGGCCGACGACCCCTCCGTCAAGGCCCACCAGCATAACGCCAGGAACAGAATGCGCTTGAGTCCTGATTTGACGAAAAAATCGAACATGACCTCGACTTTCCATGTCAACCGTGGCCCCATCATATCAGATCGTCCGGAGCGCTCCATCCTCTTTTGAGAACATGCAGAAGCCCACCTATGGGGCTGGCGTAGGGTGCATTACGCTGAGGCTAGAGCATTTTCATACCTACTGTACGGGCACTCGCGAGTAGGTCGGGAATCCTTCCCAATCGCAAACGGCGTCTTCGGGAGCGCCGAAGCCCCCCTTCCCGACGCCACGTCCCGCCGAGCGTCTTCGTCGGCAAAGGATTGCCGACCTACGAAAGCTTGAGTCGATCTACCCGAGCCGAAGGCGCCAACGACTCCAGCAGGCCTGTTTTGCCGTACGAGCGAGATGAAAACGCTCTAATACGCCGAAAGGGATGTCCCCATGCGGCGAAATGCGCGAGTACGCTATTCCGCCTTATGCAGGCTGATGTTCGGGAATAGCAAGCAGCAATTCCGACGCGCCAAACTGCTGAGCAAGAACATCTTAAAACGGTTTAACTTGTGAGGATGGAACAGCGTCGACCGCAATGCTTCTTGAGAAATGTCAGGCACGTAACGCAGTAATGAACTCATCGGGTGATACGCCGGCTTGTTTGAGAATGCCAGTCAATGTGCCCGCCTTCAGCTCCCGGTGGTTTGGTACAACACACCCGGATGATCCACGGCGAAGAACAACGTGACTGCCACGCTGCCGTACAACGATAAACCCAAGCCATTCCAATGCCCGTACTGCCTCTGCGCCCGAGACGACGGGCAATTTAGGCATGTTCGGCTACGTGAAAAGTTGTCAGTAGTGGACGCCCCATGATGGACAACGGGAATTCTTCGAGGTAAAGCTCGGTCGCCTCACGTAAATTAGCCAAGGCTTCCTCGACAGTCTCGCCTTGCGTAGTTGTCCCTGTTTCAGGATTGAAGGCGACATAGCCACCTTCGGGTGCCGGAGTTAAGACAGCGGAAAGTTCCATGACGATTCCTTCTCTTAAAAGGTGAGGTAAATTTTATAACCGCTCAACGATTTGCTTAACGTGTGGAGGAAAGCGCGCACTGTTTTTCGGAGATAGATCGATTCTATTCTTATGCCACTAACCCAATGTGTATTCATTGAATCTTTGCGCTCTTCTCTAAGGTTGTGACACGCGCACAGAAGTTGAATGTTCTCGGCTTTCAACGATGTTCCGACTTTCGAAAACGGAACAATATGATTAAAATGCAGTTCATTGGTACCGCCACAGGCTGGGTTGAGGAACGAAACTCAGCTCTTTGACACCTGGATTAGCTGGGTTTTCGCTATCGCTGCAGCTCAGCCTACGGTCCTCATCCGGAAAGAAAATGTCCTCCCGCTGATCGCCCCGTGCCGTGATGTGGTAAGGAGTGCCGGCATATTTAAATCTCAAGGGGGCTTGCTACACCGAAAGTGTCGACGATGATGTTGGAATGTTAGAACTGACCCCATTTGCCTGTGCCTGGGTGCGGGAGGCGTGGATGACGGCCTAGGGATCAATCCGTCCATCGTCCCGAAAAACCGGGGCAATGGACGAAGAAAGCCCCGCCCGAGGGCCGCCATCTCGCGAAAAAAGCCCCCTTTAAGCGGAAAATCTCGGCTCGACTCTCGAAATCGCTGGAAGAGCGCACTTGTTCAGAGCTTCCTTACTGTAATCAGTCATCATCGAAATCTTTAGGCCTCCACCCTGCAAGATATTTGTCTGCTAATTCAAACAAATCCCCAATTTCGTCTGGCGGAGTAGCTTTCAACTGTTCGATACGAGCACGTAAAATATCTTCACCCCCGTACAGTTCGACCAAAATATCCCAAGCGAGTTGGGGTTTCCGACGAACAGCGCGACTTCCCATTGACTGACTCCGCGTTTCACTTCTCGCGCTCTTCAGTAATGCGTATGTAACTGCCGGAGTGTCCGGGACTACTAACTCCGGTTCTTCAGATTTCGCTTCCTGTTTAGCGCGCCAAAACGTCCAAAGTAGACCAGTCTCATCTGCAAGTTGCTGAGGAGTTGTCGCGCGTACTTCAGCCCGCCATTCAGCCTCAAGAGTTTTTGCAGCCGCCTCAGAAACCAGCTTATGGCCAGCATTTTCACGGTATCCAACAATACAAATGAGCTTCTCTTTTGAAGACAGAGACTGTATTTGAGGCAGTATCTCTTTAACCGCCATCTCGACGGAATCGGGTTCCTTGAGTGCACGCACAAGACGATACACAACTCTTCCAACGACCATCCTTGTGTCTAGATCAAACATTCCCCGCTGACGATCGGGAAGCAAGGGAAGAAGATTTAGTAACACTATCGTTGCGGGGACAACATGCTCTGCACCGAATTCATCCTCGTATGCTTCAAGTGATGAAATAACGTCCTGTAGCCTCTCTATCGGGAGTGACTGCAGATAGCTCTCAAAAGCTGTCTTGTCAGTGATTCTTGCCCAAGCATTTTCAGCATCTGAGAAGGCTTGTAATTGTTCGCCCACGACACGTTCCAAATAGTAACGGAGTACATCTTCATGGGCCACACGTCTTTCTCGAAGCCAACGATTCTTCCAGTCACCGCCGTAGTGTGAGCCGCCCAAATGTCTAGCGCCGCCGGGAAACAATCGACTAATCAGACTGCGAACACACTCCGCACGTTCACCACCGGCACTTACCAGGTTTTCAATCTGTTCCTTTAAATGTGGCGGTTCATCTCGGTAGCCATAGCCATTTGTCGTAGCCGTTAGCCCCTCTACCGAAGTATGCAAACTATGAAACACATCAGGAAGAAATACGCGAATTGCTTCTAACGCCAACGCATCAACAAGAGCTACCTGTCCATCCAAATCTCGAACGGTGCCATGAATGGCAGCCGCGTATCGACGAACATCTCTCATGTTTCTTATGAGAGGTTGAATGACTTCCATAAATACATCAGGCCAAACTTCTGAATCAAAGTGTCCTGGGTTTTCTATGTCTTCGAGCGCAGAATCAATCGCCTTGAATATTTGAGAGTTTAATACATGGCTGGGCACAGCAGGTAGGTCGATCCCGATTTGGAGGATTTTCTCGAGGTAGTCTCTCCCCGGAATACCTTGTTCTCCCAAAGCTTGTTCAACACGATAGCGGTCGAAAGCCAAGAGATAAATAATGTTTGGGAAGTTCGCTGTTAATCGAACGAGCTTGAATACGTCTCGTATTTCTGGAGTGGATAGACGATCAATATCATCCAAAACAACAACAATTGGCTTGTCTACTTTCTTTAGGGCTTCGCGCAGTTTATTTTGACTCGCCCTAACGCCCTCTTTTTTGCGTTGGAGAATCTTAGCAAGAATGTCAGTTACTACTCGTCCCCGCTCAATCCACGGCCCTATGACTGGTAACCAGCCAAGACCTGAGAAAGTATCGCCATAGTCCTCGACGAGCTCGCCGATTTCAGCCAAGCCAGGGCGAAGTTTCAGCTGAGCAGCAAGTTCTATGAAGAAAAACTGAACGAGTTGATCTGCACCACTAAACATCCATGGGTTAAATTCAAGTACCGTGACACCTGATTCCTTGAGGAAAGCTTGAGATAGGTTCACGAAAGAAGTCTTTCCAGCCCCCCACGGTCCTAAGACACCAACCACCACGCCTTCGCCAGGATCGAGTGCTAATACCTGCTTTGCAAATGAAGAGGCAGGCTTAATACGCCCAAGAGCATCTTCCTCTAATTTAGTTATAGGGTTGTCTGCACTAATGCGAACCACTTTCTGGTTAACTTGGGACGCAGGTGTCTCTGTTTCTTCTTGGTTCACTGTGTCAACTTGCTTCCTTGAAAATATGCTGCGTATCCAGTTCATGGTTTCTTTAGTTGCCTAACGAGGGTGTAGAAAAACCCGATTTTTGATCATTTTTGGGTCTGTAAGTCGTTGATTGTTCATTGACTGAATTGTCGAGTTAAGCGTTTTCCTACACCCTCAACGTTTGAGCTGAGGGGCCGACGCCGGCAAGGCACTTGGCCCGCGAGCCGGTGTGGTCCATCATCCGCTTCGCGGGCCAAGTGCCTTGCCGGTGGAGGTCCGGTGGAATGATGGGTGTACGCCCGACATGGGCATGAACTGATGGGGTGAGAGTCCCCTGTAGGAGTACCTGTAATGCCCATTCTTTGGGCCAATGTAACTACTAGCCGACGGCAAGGGCAACTCCGCGAGGAGTGGTCTGAAGGAAGCCCGAGCGCAAAGGTGCGAGCCGACGAACAGAAACCGCATAGAAGGCTCAGTCTCCGGGTGAGTCAGCACATGATGACGAAACCCGCCGGGTACGGGAGATAGGGTAAATGCGGCGGTTGTGCGCTGAAAGCTCATGTTCTTATTCGGGGAGATCTGTCCGGCGAGCGGCTGGGACAGGTTATGGGAGTCGGACTGAGGTCCAGGGCGAAAGCCTTGGAATAGCCACCGGACCCTACGACCTGTCTTTGGCAGCGCGTCTTGCGGCAACGCAGGGTGTGACCGGGCAGAAGTCAGCAGAGGCCATACTAGCCGCATCGGCCTGGAAGACCGGACGGTGAAGGGCCGAACACAAGAAGACAAGGAGGAGCCGTGAGCGACTCGGTATCGACGATGAACCCGACCGGGGGAGCCGATGTCCGGCGTGGCGTCACGCAGCCAGCCTTGCACGACGATCTGATGGAGCGGGTGTTGGACCGTGCGAACCTGCGACGGGCCTGGAAGCGGGTGAAGGCCAATCGGGGTGCGCCCGGCATGGACGGGATGCGCATCGAGGACTTCGCCGAGTTTGCGCGCTCGCATTGGGCCGAGATTCGCCAGCAACTGGCCGATGGCAGTTATCAACCCCAAGCGGTACGACGGGTGTCGATCCCGAAGCCGGGAGGGGGCGAACGACTGCTGGGTATCCCGACCGTCATGGACCGGGTGATCCAGCAGGCCATCGCGCAAGTATTGACGCCGATCTTCGACCCCGGCTTTTCGGAGTCGAGTTTTGGTTTCCGACCGGGACGCTCCGCCCATGGAGCGTTGAGGCAGGTACAAGGTCATCTTCAGGCCGGCTACCGCATCGCCTGTGACCTGGACTTGGCGAAATTTTTCGACAACGTCCGGCACGATGTCTTGATGGCTCGTGTGGCCCGCAAGGTTGGCGACAAGCGGCTGTTGGCGCTGGTTGGCCGGTATTTGCGGGCGGGTGTTCTGGTCGGCGAGTCCATCCAGGTAACGGCGTTGGGGACGCCGCAAGGCGGACCGCTGTCGCCGTTGCTCGCCAACATCCTGTTGGATGACTTGGACAAGGAACTGGAAGGGCGTGGCCACCGGTTCGTCCGCTATGCGGACGACCTGCTGATCTTGGTCAAAAGTCAGCGGGCCGGCGAGCGGGTGAAGGATAGCGTCACGCGCTTCCTGACCGGCACGCTCAAACTGGTGGTCAACGAGCAGAAGAGCCGGGTGGTCAAAACCGACCAGGCCAAGTTTCTCGGATTCAATTTCCGGGGAACCAAGCTGCGTTGGGGCGACCGGGCATTCGAGGACTTCAAACACAACATCCGGACACTGACCGGGCGTAGCTGGGGTGTCTCGATGGCTCACCGGTTTTACAAGCTCGCCCAGTATATCCGCGGTTGGATGGGCTACTTCGGCATTTCGGACTACTACCGCCCGATCCCCGAACTCGACCACTGGCTTCGACGCCGGGTACGCATGTGCTACTGGAAACAGTGGCGCTACGTGCGTACCAAGGTCAAGAACCTGTTGGGTTTGGGGACGAGCAAGCGCCAGGCAATCCTGACGGCGATCAGCAGCAAGAGCTACTGGCATCTGTCGCGGACGCTGGCGACGCAGACCGGGATGACCAACCAATGGCTGAAGACCCAGGGGCTGATCACTATCCGTGATCTTTGGATGAAGGCCCATGGCTACACCTGACATCGTCGTGTGCTCCCTTTTCGTGAACCGCCCGGTGCGGACCCGCATGCCGTGGTGGTGTGGGGACTGGGGGTTAGAAACCCCTGGTTACCCGATTAGCCACCTGGTTGATTTAGGAGCGCGGTGCCGTAGGAGTTGTCAATTACGCACAACCACTCTCCCGACGGCGCTTTCCTGTAGACGTAGGTTGCATCGCGCTCTGACGAGAACTCACTGTCTGGCTTTCCGGGCGCACGAATATGCGTTTTTGCAAGTACCAATGCGATATCTCCCATTTCCAAGAACACCATGTTTCCCTGCTGCACTTCAAGACTGTCATTGAAGTATTTCGAGATTGCGTTAAAGGCGTTTCTAATTTCCACCTTTCCCTTCGCATACATCCCCGGCTGGACGACCAACATTGCGTCTTCAGCATAGAAATTCATCAGTCGATCAAAGTCACGGCAATTGATTGCCTGATCGGCCTGATGGATCGCATTCTTCAGTGTTTCGATACTCATAGCTTGCTCCTTGTGCTTGGGTTAATGCCTCAAGAAGCGGACACAAAAAACCCGCCTCTCGGGGCGGGTTCGTTAATTCTTAGAGCCTTACGGGCGCTAGCAAACCCACCGTTCAAACAGAACGATGGTAATAATTCGTTGAGAGACAAAATTTTCATAGCGCATGCCCGAAGCGTATATCAGATAACAAGCGTGCGTCAAGAATCAGGTCGCTAACTTAAATTCGACCTCAAAACTAAAATCGAATCCGGAATTCGCCCATATGCAACGTCTTTGTTTATGTCAACTTTGACGTCTAAAACAACGGCGCTAGCCTTGATCACGTGCCCTGTGCACTGGTTGCCGGCATTCCAATCGCAAACGGTCGTCCTGGGAGCGCCAGGACGACCCTTCATTGCGGACATGACGATGTAGCTAGGCATTATCGGCTGAAAGCGTCTCTCCATCACGCATTATCCGGTACGAAAAAGAACGGGCTGCCTTCGTGGCCGGCGTGCTGGAGCGGGGCGTACTGGGGCATTTGCTCGAAACCGGCTTTGGAGGCCGAGGCTTTGACTTGGCCGGCCACGGCTCGGAAGACGTCGTAGTCTTCCAGGATTCCCTTGTTGCCGCGCAATACGCTGAGAAAGGCGTTGGCGAATACCGAATGGCCGCCGCCGCCCAGGTCGAGCACGGGTTTTACGCCGCCGGAGGTCAGTACCGTCCGCGCCTTGCGGGTGGCCATGATCTTCAGCCACTTGGCGCGCTTGCTTTCGTCCATGGCGTCCGGGAGTTTGGCGATGGCCGAACCGGTCATGGCGCCGGAATAGCAGGAGTCGGCGACGACCAGGACGTGGCGGGCGGGCATGATGCTGAGGAATTCGGTGATGCTTTGGCTGGAAATCCAGTTGGCCGGATTGCCGACTTCGGCGTCGGTGGGCAGCCAGTAGGCGAGGTTCGTGTTGGGGTCGATTTCGCCGTGTCCCGCGTAGTAGATCAACAGGTTGTCTTCCGATGTCAGCTTTTTGTGGATTTCGTTCAGCGCCGTCATGATTTGATGGCGGTTGGCGTTGAGGAGGAGCTTGGTGTTGAAGCCGTAGCGTTCGCGCAGGATGACGTCCAGGCTCTTCGCGTCGTTGGCCGGGGTTTGCAGGGCAGGATAGGCGCTGTAGCTGTTGTTGCCGATGATGAGCGCGTAGAACTTGCCGAAATGGATATCGGTCGGCCGCCCCGCGCGTTTGCTTTCAACCGGCGCCGTGGCCGTCGTCTCTGAAGGCTGCGCGGATTGCCCGATGAGGGTGACGTCCAGGCTGGTGACCTTGTTTTTCTTGTCGGTCGCGGTGATCTTGACCGAACCCGTGGATTCGCCGGGATTGATCGGGTACCGGAAGATACCGGAGGTATCGGGTGTCAGAGGCTTGTCGTTGACGATCAATGAAAGCAGTTCCGCCGAAGACTCGATTTTCCCGACGATCTCCCTGGCTTCCGGCCCCACCTGAATCACCCGCGCGCCGCGGGTCATGGTGACGGGCGGGTCGATGATCTCCACCTGCGGGCCCGCCTGGGCGAGCATTTCCGGAGCAGGCTGTTCCTGAACCTTGAACGCCAGTTGTTCCACCTTTTCCTTGAGCAGGGCGATCTCTCTGGCCTGGTTCTGAAGCTCGGATTTTCGGCGGTCGATCTGCGCACGCGAGACGTCCCCGTTCGGCTTGTCCTTCTGAGTCAGCCATGCGGTCAGTTCGGACGACCTCTTTTGATAGTCCTCCATTTTTGCTTGGAGCGCGGTTTCGGCTTCGTCCAGTTGTTTGCGCGCGGAATTGACGGTTTGGCCGTTCGTTCCGGGGCCTGCCGGGGAACCGGCCTTCGCCGGGGCCGTTTGGGTCCGGACCGCCGCCAGTTCCTGCTTGAGCTTTTGGCGCTCCCGGCCGAATGCGGCCGTCATCTGGCTGACTTTGGCTTGCTGCGTTTTGAGCAGGGCGGTTTTCTGCCGGAGTTCTTCCTCGAGTTCGCGTATCTTCGGATCGTCGCCGGTCGATGAGGCCGCCTTTTGTTTCGCGAGCTTCTCCCGAAGGTTGTCGATTTCATCCTGAGATTTGCGCAGAGCATCTTGCTGTTCCTGTAGCTGCTGCCGGGTCGCGTTGAGTTCGCTGCGGAGTTCCTCGGCTTCGAGACGGCTGCGCTCGGCGGCCTGGCGCAGGGTTTCGATTTCCCGCCGTTGTGCATCGGACGCTGCGACCGCCGGCGTGAAATTCAAATCGCTGCCTTCGAGGCCGGATGCTTTTTGATACCAGCGGCTCGCGGCAGAACTGTCTTTAGTGACGCCCAAGCCTTTTTCGTAGAGATGTCCGAGGTTGATCTGCGCCTGGGCATTGCCTTTTTCGGCCGCCTTCCGATACCACTCGGCCGCTTTCCGATAGTCGGGCTCCTGCCCGAGGCCTTTTTCGTAGATCTGCCCGACGTAGAGCTGGGCCGTGGCGTCGCCTTCCTGGGCCTTGGGCAGCCAGACCTTCAGGGCGGATGAATAATTCGCGCGGTCGTAAGCGACATATTCGCCGCCGCGCACCTCGCAGTCGGCGGCCGTGGTTCGGATCGGACGGCGGGCACTGAGATAGGTCATTTGCGACCCGAGTTTTCGCACCTGGCCGGGAAGGAGGCAGTCGACCACGAACAGTTTGTCCGCATCCTCGATATAACCTTCGACGGCGCGCGCCGCTTCCTCCTGACTGACCGGCTGAGAGGCGCAGCCGATCAGAAGGGTGGCGGATACGGCAAGGCCTAAGGATGTCTTACGCAGCGGCTTCATGGTTGCAGTTTCTCCGGAGATCGGGGCGGGATGGGCTAAAAATGTAGCATTCATTGTGCAAGGGCGCTTGCGGAGTTTGATCCGAGATCGGCCGTCTTTTGCAGAATGCCTTTCCAGACTTCTTGCCAGCAGCAGTGGTGGTCGAAGTTGGGGAGCACGAAAACCTGGGCCTGGGGGCGCCGTTTGGCGATCGGTTCGAAGACGGAGGGCGGGACGATTCGGTCGGTCTCGCCGAGATAATGGTATTCGATGACGCCCTTAGCATTGATTTCGGCCGGGTTCAGCGAGCCTGCAAGAGGGCTGTATCCGTGATGCGCGGTCCAGGCCTCGATGTCGAGATTTCCGGCCAAGGTCACGACGGCGGAGGTTTCCGGGAAACGCGGTGCCATCAGAACGGCCAGCGCGCCGCCGCCGCTGTGTCCGAACAGAACCAGCCGCTCGAAGGCGTTTTTCGAAAGGAAGCTCCGCAAGGCGTGCGCCAGGCTGTCGACCACCTCGGGGCCGTACCTCCGATGTGTCCACAGCGCCGGCGAGCAGCCGCGATCGGCCGAATGCCCGTAATAACACGGACGCCCGAGATAAAGAGCCGGGCCTTCGTCCAAGGCCATCAGCCTCAACATGACCGGATCGCGGGGAGTAGGGTCGTCCGAGATCGTCCGGCGCGACAGCCAGGGCGTTCCGTCGCCTTCGAGATAGAGATGCAAGCTGTTGCCGGCGTCTTTCGCACCGGGCTTGAAAAATGCCGCGAGCCTGAAGCCGTTTCCGTCCAGACTGAGCGGCCGGTATCCGAAGCGCGCCGCCGCGTCTTCGATCCGCCGAGCGGGCGATGAGCAGCCGGCTACCAGCAGGACCGATAACAACGCGGCGGCGACGGACCTAATTGGCGGGCGCTTCATCGGTCGGTTCGGGAGATCCCAAGTCGAGCCGGTCGCTGGTTACGCGGAGTTTGATGATGCTGGTGGTATTCGGAGGGATCGCAGCCGAGGCTCGCCATTGGGCCGAATCGAGATCGCGGTAAGCCGCGAACACCCCGACGGCCTTTGCGTCGGGTTTTGCTTCGAAAGAAAGCTCACGCTTCTCTCCAGGGCGGAGAATGAATTCCTCCTTGCCCGCGATGTCGGCGCCGAGGACGCTTTTTTCGTTCTGATAAAGCTGGAAGAAGTCGGCGCCGTTGAAGGCGGCCGTTTCCCTGAGCTGATACACGCGAAGCAACAAAGGCGACGGACGGCCCTCGCCGTCGAGATTGATGTCCGGCAGTGCCTCGATCCTCAACTGTACGACGGTGGGCGGTGGTGGAGTCGGTTTGGGCTCATCCGCCGCACATCCCGCGAGGAGAAGAAAAGTTACAAGAATCGGGAGAACTGTGGTTATGCGCATTGGGAAAACTCTGGCTGACTCATAAACGAAGGAAATTTTGGCGTAACACTCTAAATCAGAAGCGTTGTCGGATGGGCACAAATCCGCCGGGAGCAAAACTGAACAGGCGAAGCCTAGAGCATTTTCATACCTAAGTGTACGGGCACTCACGCGTAGGTCGGGAATCCCTTCCCAACGGTGCAGTTGGGCCAACGGGTTCGTCGGCAAAGGATTGCCGACCTACGAATGCTTGAATCCATTCACCCGAGCCGAAGGCGCCAACGACTTCCGCCAAGCCTGTTTTGCCGTACGAGCGAGATGAACAGGCTCTAGCCGAAGGGCGAGCCCCACGGACGGGCGAGTAAAGCATAGCGTGCCCATGGAAGTTGGTGAGCGGTGGGCGCGGCCCAAGGGCCTTTGCCCGTGCAGCGCGGTCTTCTTCCCTCTTTAAGTGATACACCGGCTTTGAGCTTAGCTCTCGATGCCGTGGTCGGCAAGCGGCTGGTATCGTATCCGAACCGCGTTTTGCCTGTCCGGCGTTCGCGTGTAAGCTATCGGCGACTCGATGGAACGAATACAAACGGTTCAGGGAAGGCAGGATGGGCTGAGACCCTGGATCGCTTCGGACATGGCCGGTTTTTCCGGGGGCCTCAGTTTTCCGTCGTTACGATTGTCTATGCTTAATGCCTGACAATCAGGGGCTCAACCGAAGCACGCATCATGGCACTCATCCTCAAAGTTCTCAGCTACAAGGGCGCTCCCGTTCCGGAGGAACCATCCTGCACCTTCGACCAGGAAGGCGGTTCGGTAGGTCGCTCGCCCGACAACCGCTTCGTTTTGCCGGATCCCGACAAGTTCATTTCCCGCAGGCACGGCTCGATCGAGTATCGGAACGGCGTTTACTGTTTCACCGACTTGAGCACGGCGGGCACCTATGTTGTCAATAAAGACCTTCTCCTTCAGCACGACACCGCGCCGCTGTCGAATGGGGACGTACTGAAGATCGGCGAATATGAAATCGCGGTCGTCGAAGTGTCGCTTCCGCCGGCAGAGCCCGAGGAAGCGCCGTTCGGCTTCGATCCGTTCGAAGCTTCGCACGAGGCGCCCGCCGCGCCGGTACCAGAATCTGCAGCTTGGCCCGAGCCGCCGACGTGGGACTCGCCGTTCGATCTTCCTCCGCCGGAACCGGAGAGATCCCAGCCGTCGGGACCGAGTTTCATCGATCAGCCCGACGCATCGCCTTTTCATGACAGTTTTATTCCGCCCGATATCGCTGACAAACCGGAAGAAGCGGCACTGCCCGATTTCGATTTGTCAGACCTGTTGCGTGACCTGGATGCGAGTGAAAGTGGATCGGGGCATCCCACACCCGCTCCGGAAAGTTGGGAACCGCCGGACGATTTCTTTAAAGGGCTCGATTTGAACGAACTCGGCCCCGGCGCAACCGAGTCCGCCGACTCGCATGATTCGATGCCCGAAACCGGACCGCTCGGCGGATTCGAGGAGATGCCGGGTTCTGCGAGAACCGAGAGCGCCGCTCACGGCGGACAAGCGGCGGGATTGCCGCCCGATGCGCCGATACCGCCTCGTGCCAGCGTTCCGCCAGTGGATGACGCACCGGTAGATCTAAGCGGTGCGGCCACATCGCCGGCCGCTCCGGAACCTGTTTCGGCCGTGCTGCCGGACGGTTCCTCCTCGGTTTCGAAGAGTGCGGCAGACCGCGAGTTGTTCGCGTCTTTTTTGGCCGGTGCCGGAATCGCGCCCGCCACTGGATGGGTGAAGGACGAGGACATGGCGGCGGTCATGAATACCGTGGGCGTTCTGCTCCGCAGCTTCGTCGAGGGCATGATGACCGTCATGCGGGCACGTGCGGAATTGAAAAGCCAATTTCGCGTTTCTGTTACCACCATGCGTCCGGTTGACAATAACCCGCTAAAATTTACCCCGAACGTGGACGACGCGCTCAAGATCATGCTGGCGCGCAACCATCCGGGATTCTCTGATCCGGTCGAGGCGGTGCGGGGGGGATTCGCCGACCTCATGAATCATCAGATGGCCATGACGGCGGGGATTCAGGCGTCGCTGGCGGCGGCCTTGAGGCGGTTCGATCCCCAAGGGTTCGAAAAGCTTTACGAGGATGCCATCGTCTTTCAGAAGAAGGCGAAATGCTGGGATGCCTACGGAAAAGCGTATCCGGAACTGGTCAACGAGATTCTGGAGAACTTTTTCGGAGAGGAGTTCGGGGAAGTTTACGAGCGGCAGATGCGCATACTGCAATCGGCCCGTTCGCGATAAGAAAATACAACAGGAACCGATATGTCCGAATACAGCAGAGTGGTGTGGTCGGAGGGAATGTTTCTCCGTCCGCAGCATTTTCAGCAACACGACCGTTATCTGGAGGCGTTGGTCGACGGCCGGTGCCGCGGTCTGCGACCGTTCGATTGGGGGTTCGGCACGCTGAAGCTCGATCCGCGGCAACTAGCTGTCGGCAAACTGGCGCTGGTTGAAGTGCGGGGCGTTTTTCCCGACGGCACTCCGTTTAATCTGCCGGATGACAACGAGCTTCCCTTGCCCCTGGATGCGCCCGACGACGTCAAAGACAACGTCGTGTATCTGTCGCTTCCCGTTCGGCGCCCGGACTCGGCCGAGATCGACAGCGAAGCGTTCGAGGACAGTTTGGCTCGGTATCGTCTCGGCGAGCGCGAGGTGCGGGACCACAATAGCGGCGCCGACGGACGGTTTCCGGTGCAAATCGGCAAAATGCGCACCCGCTTGATGCTCGAACGGCAGGAGCGCTCCGGCTACGTCTGTCTGGGGGTAGCCCGCATCATCGAAGTTCGCGCCGACAAAACGGTGGTCCTGGACGAGCGATATATCGCGCCGGGCCTCAATTGTTTCGGAACGGGGCTGCTCGGCGGATTCCTTCGGGAGCTGCACGGCTTGCTGCATACCCGCGGCGAAGCCCTCGCCGGCCGCGTGGCCGAGGCCGGGAAAGGCGGCGTGGCGGAAATCGCCGATTTCATGCTGCTTCAGATTATCAACCGTTACGAGCCCTTGCTGGAGCATCTGGCCAACACCGCGGCGCTGCATCCCGAGGATTTTTACCGCCTGGCGGTGCAGATGGCCGGCGAATTGGCGACCTTCTATCGTCCGTCCAAGCGGCCGATCGGCTTTCCGGTATACCAGCACGACGATCTGCAGAAATGTTTCACGCCTGTGATGGAGGAGTTGCGGCAGCTCCTCAGCATGGTGTTGGAGCAAAACGCCATTCAAATCCCGCTCAGCAAGCCGAAGTTCGGGGTATACGGCGCGAAACGGCCGGACCTCAAACTTCTGGAGAATGCCGTTTTCGTTCTCGCCGCCAATGCGCAGGTACCGCCGGAATTTCTGCGCAACCACTTCCCTCCCCAGGTCAAGATCGGGCCGGTGGAGGAAATCCAGCAACTGGTGCGGTCGGCGCTTCCGGGAATTTCCGTACATCCCTTGCCGGTGGCTCCCCGTCAGATTCCCTATCACGCCGGCTTCTCCTATTTCGAACTCGACAAGCAAAGCGAGCTGTGGAGAAAAATGTCGGTTTCCGGGGGATTCGCGATCCATATCGGCGGCAATTTTCCGGGGCTCGAACTGGAATTGTGGGCGATCAAGAAAACCTGACGCCAATGCACGCCGCCCGTGAACTGAATCCGACATCCCATCATGCCGAGTGCATTTTTTGTTGCCATATGGCGGGTTAAATGTTCGAAAACTCGACTAAGGTGCCGCTAAGCGCGGCGATGGTTTCAGAGCGGGGAGCCGCCCCGCACGCGGGGTACGCTGCGAAGTCCGTCCGTGGACCTCGCCTTTCGGGCCAGCGTACCGCTGTCCCAATTCGCTCCCGGCGAATTGGTCTTTGCGTGGCCAAAAGAAAGGAACCAAAGACAAATCGGCCGGGAGCCGATTTGGGCGCCAAGGGCGCGCGAAGCGCGAGCGCCAGGGACGGTGCGAGCCCAAAGGCCACCCGGCGAGCACCCTTATCCTGCGCGTTTCGCCCGGCACCGGGGGCGACCGAAGGCACTTCCGTGTGCCTCGGTCGCCGCACGCGATCCATCGCGTGCTCCTTTGGACAATTCCGGTGCCGGGCTCCAATGCTCGGGGGCGCTCGAACGGGACCAAGAAGACGTGTAGCACCCGCTACCGCGGGCACTACACCAAAGCAGAAAACGCCTTAGCCGTCCAGGAAAAGCCAAAGTGAATTCAGACGATCCCTTCGCACCCTTCGACGACGAAGACAAAACCGTAATACGGCCGACGCCCGGCGGGCGTCGCCGTGCCACGCCCGCTGCGGCGGCACCGCCACCCGAACCGCCTCCGATCCGGGTACCCGACGTGCAACTGGATGCGCGCCGGCAAGCGGTATACGGCGAAAATCCGGTGGTGACGGCGGCGTTGTCGCTGCTCTCCCTGGTTTCCCGGCTGCGCAGCACGGCGGTCCATCAAGCGGTGGCCGAGCTTCAGCAGCAATTGGTCAGCGAGCTGCGCGGTTTCGAAAACCGGGTGCTGCGGCAAGGGGTCACGCAGGAGCATGCGCGCATCGCCAGCTACGCGCTCTGTACCTTGCTGGACGAGACAGTTCTGAACACTCCTTGGGGCGCGCAAAGCAACTGGGGGCACCAAAGCCTTTTGGTGATCTTCCACAAAGAAGCCTGGGGCGGCGAAAAGTTCTTCCAGTTTCTCGAGCATTTGGCGCGCCAGCCGGCCCAAAATCTGAACCTGATCGAGTTGTTCTGGCTGTGTTTGAATCTCGGCCTCGAAGGCAAGTACCGCATCGTGCAGAACGGCGCAAGCCAATTGGAGCGCGTGCGCAGCGAGCTGTATCAGCTGATTCAGCGCCTTCGAGGAGATTTCGAGCGGGATTTGTCGATTCGTTGGCAGGGGCTCAAGGACGTACGCAACCCGATCGTCCGCTACGTGCCGATCTGGGTGATCGCGGCGGGTGCCGCGGCGTTGCTCGTTCTGGTCTATTTGGGCTTCGCCTTTGCCGTCAATTCCGCGTCGGACCCCGTCGCCCGCGATCTGTTCGCTTTGGCGAAAGACGAGGTGAACCTTCCGGTTCAAAAGGTCGCGACGCCGGCACCCGTACCGGCACCGAAACCGGTCTCGAAGACGGAAAGATTCAAACCCATACTGGCTTGGGAGATTTCCCGGAATATGGTGGAAGTGGTGGACGATCGAATCTTGCGGATTCGGAATTCCTTCGACTCGGCCAGCGATCGCGTTAAGCCGGAGTTCGTTCCGATGTTGGCCAAGATCGCCAAGGAACTGGAGTCCGGCGGCGACGGCGCCCTGGTCACCGGCCATACGGACAACAAGCCCATCTTTTCCGCCCGCTTTCCGTCCAACTTCGAATTGTCGACCTCCCGCGCCAAGCACGTCGCGGAACTTCTGGAGACCTCCGCCGCCTTGCAGGGCAGGATTCGCTTCGAAGGGCGGGCGGATTACGAACCGCTGGTCCCGAATGACTCGGCCGAGCACCGGGCCATCAATCGGCGCGTGGACATCCTGATCCAGTGAGGCAAATCGTGAAAGGCGTCATCAATTTCTTGAAGAAAAAATGGGTTATTCAGGCGATCGGGATGATCGCCCTATGCGCCTTGATCTGGTTCGTCGGCCCATTGATCGGGATCGCCGGTTCAGAACCCTTGGCGTCCGAATGGGCTCGGGGCTTGACCATGGCCGTAGCGGTCGTGGTCTGGGTGATCTGGCGTTTGGTGGCGGAAATCCGGGCGGGACGCAAGGAGCAGCAACTGGTGAAGGATCTCGCCGCACCGGGCGAGGGTGGCGAGGGAAAATCCGCCGAAGCGGTGGCGGCCGACGAGAATATCGAACTGCTGACCGAGAATTTCACGAAGGCTCTGAAACTGCTGCGCGAAACCCGAGGCGACAAGCAGCACCTGTACGAGCTGCCCTGGTACGTCATCATCGGCCCGCCGGGTTCGGGCAAGACGACGGCTTTGTTGAATTCGGGGCTGAAGTTCCCCCTGGCCGACCGGCTGGGCTCGCAGCCCATCCGCGGCATCAGCGGCACGCGGAATTGCGAGTGGATGTTCACCGACGAGGCCGTACTGATCGATACCGCCGGTCGGTACACCACTCAGGAGAGCTATCAGGCGGTAGATGCGGCGGAATGGGGCGGCTTTCTCAAACTGCTGAAGCAACACCGTCCGCGCCGGCCGATCAACGGGGTACTCGTGACCCTGAGCCTCTCGGATTTGCTCCAGCACACCGAGGAAGAACGCGCTTTGCATGCCAAGGCGATCCGTCAGCGCGTCCAGGAGCTGTATTCGACACTGGGAATCCGATTCCCCGTCTACATGCTGTTCACCAAGTGCGATTTGGTCGCGGGATTCAACGATTTCTTCGCCGACCTCACGCAGGAAGAGCGCGCTCAGGTTTGGGGCGAAACCTTCCCGGCGGAGGATTTCAAGCAGCCGGTGGATGTATTGGCCCGGTTCTCGTCCGGCTACGACGAACTGCTTCAGCGCTTGAATAGGCGCATGCAGAGCCGCATCCAGGAGGAGCGCGACGTACAGCGGCGCAGCCTGATTCTCGATTATCCGCAGCAGATGGCGCTTTTGAAGCCGGCAATGGAGAAATTTCTCGAAGACGCTTTCGGCGCGAACCGCTACGAGGTCCGTCCGCTGCTGCGCGGCATTTATCTGACTAGCGGCACCCAGGAAGGAACGCCGATCGACCGGGTGATGGGCATACTCGCCGCCACGTTCCGGCTCAACCGCCAGGCGACGCCGATCTTCAGCGGAAGGGGAAAGAGCTTCTTTCTCACCCGCCTGCTTAAGGAGGTCATCTTTCAGGAAGCCGATTTGGCGGGCCTCGATCCCCGCGTCGAGCGGCGCCGGCGTCTGATCCAGGCCGGGGCTTACGCATCGGTGCTGGTCCTGACCCTGGGCTGCATCATCCTTTGGCTGGTGAGTTACCAGCGAAATACCTCCGCGATCGAGCAGGTGGAGAAAGAAATCGAACGCTACCGTGCGGCTCGCATCGATGGGAGCGATTGGCAGTCGAGCCTCCGGACCTTGATTCCCAAGCTCGATCCGTTGCTGGCGATCAACGACATCTACGAAAATTCCGGCCGGTTGGCGCATTTCGGGCTTTACCAGGGCGAAAAAATCCAGCTCGCGGCGAATCATGCCTACGAGCACTGGCTCAGGGATTATTTCCTCCCGGTCAACCTTCAGCGCCTGGCGCAGCGCATGACAGGCCCGGAAGCTTCCAACCCCGATATTCTTTACGAACTTCTGCGGGTCTATCTCATGCTCGGCCAGCCGGATCGCATGGACGCCAAGATCGCAGCGCCCTGGATTCGCAGCGATTGGGAAAGCCGTTTCGGCACCGAACCCGATTTGCTCGCCCGATTGAATCTCCACCTCGACAATCTTCTCAAGTTGCGGCTCGATCCTCAGCCCATGGATGAAGCTCTGGTCGCCGGCGTGCGAGCGAAGCTTTCGCAAGTTCCTCAGACCATTCAGCTCTATGCCCGTTTCAAGAACGAAGCGCTACTGGATCGTTCTCACGATTTCAAGCTCGACTCCGCGCTCGGGCCCGACGGCGCGCGGGTGTTCGTCGCGGCGGACGGACGGGATATCGGGACGCTTTCAGTGCCGGGCTTGTTTACGGCTTACGGCTATTCCGAGCTGTTTCTCAAGAAAAGCTTCGATTTCGTCAAGGACGCGGTGACCGAGAACTGGGTGCTCGGCAAGCAGGCGAATGTCGATCTGTCCGAAATTCAACGCCTGCACGGCGATTTCAAGACGCTTTATCTAGCCGATTACCAGAAGGCGTGGAGCGGCCTTTTGGATAGCATCAAGCTGCGCCGACCCAAGGACATCAATCAGACGATCGAGTGGCTGGACATATTGTCCCGCCCGACCACCCCGGTGCGTCCATTGCTCGAAGCCGTCGAAAAAAATACCTCACTGACCAAGATCGCTTCGCTTACCGCACAGCTTCTGAACAAAGTTCCGGCTGTCGCCGAGGCGAAGGTCGACGACCGTACCCAGAAACTGCTGGATGCCGCGCGCCAGGTGGACGCCGGCAGCGCTCCGCAAGCCGACCCGGTTCAGAGCGTGGAGACTGCGTTCGAAGACCTCAGCTATCTGGTGCGGAGCAGCGCGGATCGGCCGGCGGCCCTGGATTCGACCTTGCAAACCGTGGCCTCTCTGCGGGATTACATGCTGCAAATCGGCAGCGCGGCCCTCAGCGGCGAACAGGCGCTGAAAAGTGCCTCCGGGCGAGTCGCGGGTGGTGGCGGAGACGTGCTGCTCCAGGCCAAGAGCGAATTCGGGCGCTTGCCGGAACCCTTGAAAAGCTGGTTTCTCTCGTTTCTGACGGTGGGCTGGAGACAAACCCTGGCCGGAGCCAAGTCCGAATTGAACGGCATGCTCAAGACGGCGGTGGCCACTCCGTGCAAGGCCGCTTTCAGCGGTCGTTACCCCTTCGTGGGCGGCAGCTCGAAGGATGCGACGCTGATGGATTTTGCGAAATTCTTTGCGCCGAACGGCGCCCTGGATCAGTTTTTCCAGTCCAATCTGAAGACCTTCGTGGACGTCAACCGCCCGGTATGGACGGAAGTCGCCATGGACAACCAATCTCTGGGACTTTCGCCGGCGACCATCCGCCAATTTCAAAATGCCGCCGCCATTCGTTCCGCTTTTTTTTCCGCGGGGGGGCAGATGCCCGCGGTGTCGTTCGAACTCAAGCCGATTTCTTTGGATGAAAACGTGGCGACTTTTCGCTTCAACCTGGAAGGGCAGGAGGTCGTTTATCGGCACGGCCCGGAACAAGTCACGCGGCTCCAGTGGCCGGGGCCGTCGGCCGGAGCCGGCGTTCGAATTGTGTTCGAGGCCGTGGACGGAAGGCAGGTCAGCCGTTCAAAAGAGGGCAGTTGGGCTTTTTTTCGTCTGCTGGATGAGGCCGTGGTGCAACAGACCGAGCTTCCCGAGCGGTTTCTGGTCACGTTTAGAGTGGAGGGTTACAGCGCACGCTACGAGCTGCGCGCCGGCAGCGTGACGAATCCGTTCGGGCTCGCGGCGTTGAAGTCCTTCAGCTGCCCGGATGCTCTATGAATCGACTCGCTCAAGTCGGCTTTTACGGCAAATTGCCGGCTCTTGGAGATTTCGTCTCCCGGCGTCTTCCCCGGCATTTCATCGATCATTGGGATCAGTGGTTGCAGAGCGCCATAGCTGCCAGCCGGGAACAATTACGGGATTCGTGGCTGGATGTTTATCTGACCAGCCCGATTTGGCGTTTCGGGCTGAGTGCGGGCGTCTGCGGGAGTGACGCCTGGGCCGGCATTTTGATGCCCAGCGTGGACAAGGTCGGACGGTACTTTCCGTTGACCTTGGCGGTGCCCGTGGCCGAACCGCAGAACCTGCCTTTTTTGTTCCGCCGGGACTGCGGCTGGTTCGAGGATCTGGAAGCGCTGGCCTTGTCCGGGCTCGAAAATGATTTCGATCTCGCTGAATTCGATCGGGAGTTGGAGACATTGTCTCTGCCGGATTTCATGAAAAGCAGTTCGGGCATTAGCCGTTCTCAAAATCCGCGGGCGGGTAGATTCGCACTCCACTTCGAGATGGAAAACCTGAGTCAGGTATCTGACGTGCTTATGGGGCTCAGTGGATGTTTGCTCGACCGTTTTCTTCCGGCTCATAGCTTGTGGAGTACATCGGGATCGGAACACATCGAAGCCTCGTTCCTGGTCTGCGAAGGGTTGCCGCCGATAGACGCATTCGTCGCCCTGATGACTGGAAGCTGGGAGCAACGCGGATGGGCCATCAGTACCCGGCGCTTGCCCGATTTGCCGGCTCGGACCTCGGCTGAGCCGAAAAGCGCAGACGGAACCAGCCGACCTGCGTCACCGAAAAGCGGGCCGTCCGGACTTCGTCGCTGGCTTTCTCACGGCATCAGCGTGGTTGGCAAGCGGCGGAAAATCAACGAGGACGCATTCATCGAGCGTCCGGACATCGGCCTGTGGGCGGTGGCCGACGGCATGGGAGGACATCAGGCCGGCGATGTCGCGAGCCGTGCGATCGTCGAGGCGTTGGCGGCTCTGCCCGCTACGTCCGATCTGGATGAGTCCGTAAAAAACGTCGAGTCGGCTCTGAAACGCGTGAACGACGAATTATGGGAACTGGCCCGCCAGAGTTCGACCGGTCAAATCATCGGCAGTACGGTCGTCGTGTTGTTGGCGATTGATGATCGATGCGCCTGCCTGTGGGCGGGCGATAGTCGGCTTTATCGCCATCGCGCGGGCCGATTGGAACAACTGACGCACGATCATTCGCCGGAGGGGGAGCTTTCCTGTTTCGAAATTCTGACGAATGAGAAACGGACCCAGCGGGAACGTAGCAACGTCATCACCCGCGCGGTCGGGGCGGACCCGGTGCTCGTGCTCGATATCATGACGTTCGACTTGACGGAGGGCGACGGGTTTCTGCTATGCAGCGACGGTTTGGATAAAGAAGCGGGACCGATCGAAATCGAAGAGATTTTGGAAGCCGGCGATTGCCGGGAGCGCGCGGAGTCCTTGATTGCGCTCGCTATGGATCGCGGCGCACGAGACAATGTGACCGTGATTGTCGTGCAGTCGCCTTGACAGGTTAAGACTGCGACGGCTAAAAGATAAAACAAAAAATAAGAAGACGAATAGCTTCCCGGGGGAGATATGTGGGAACTCACAGAGGAAAAGAACGTTCGGGCGACGATACCCGCACGTACTTCGATGATTCGTCGAGGACTGGTGTGGTCATGTACCATGTGCTGGATCTCGGCGGCAGCCGCGAATCCGTTGACGAGCGGAGCGACGCTGAACCAGACTCAAACCGACATGGCCAATGTCGCGTTCGACGCCTGTACTCAAAGAAACTCGCTGCTTTCCGAGGATTTCAGAGACCGCTGCGACGCTCTCGTTGGCGCCGCGATTTCCGCTTCGGATAGCCAGATTCCTACGGTCGGCTCCGAGCCGGTCGAAAATGCCCTTCAAATAGTCTCGCCGGAGCAAATTCTCCAGCACGGAACGACAGCCACCCGGGTAACTGCCGGCCAAGTGGCCCTGGTCGATTCGACCATAGGCGCGAGGCTCGCAACTTTGCGCACCGGCTTGGGCCTGGCCGGATTACAGATGTACCGAAACGGCTTGTCGGCGGATCGCGCCTATGCCGGTTTGGGCAATTCCTTCGCCACCGGAGGTGCGGCCGGCGACGGCTCGTTCAGTCCTCTCGGCGTCTGGATCAACGGTAATTATCATTTCGGCGACGTCGATTCCACCTTCGATCAAAAAGGCTTTCAGTTTAAAAACTTCGGTTTTACCGCCGGCGCCGATTACCGCTTTACCGACAATTTCATAGCGGGTCTCGCTTTCACCTACGCCCGCACCAACGCGAATTTCGACCGTTCCGCCGGAGGTACGGACAGTGATGCCTACACCGGATCCATTTATGGGTCGTTCTATGTGACGGAAGGGTTCCATATCGATGCGCTCGGTTCCTTCGGCGGCATCGATTACGAGACTACCCGGAACATCAGTTATACCTTGCCGGGGTTCGAGACCGTCAATACTCAGGCTGTCGCTAATCCCGGCGGAACTCAATATTCCTTCAGTATCGGCGGAGGCTATGACTATTCGATAGCCGGGTTGACCCTAGCGCCCTATGCGCGAACGGAATACATCGGCCTGGATGTGGATGCCTATCGCGAGCGGCAGGGCAATGGTTGGGGGATGAGGTTCGACGAGCAGCACGTCCAGTCGCTCATTTCCACGGTGGGAAGCCAGATTTCGTACGCTTTCGGTTTACCCTGGGGCGTGATCACGCCCCAGCTGCGAGGCGAGTGGCATCATCAATTCAAGGATGACAAGCGGACAATCGGCGCCAGCTTCCTCGGCGATCCCGCCGCGCAGCAGTTTGCCGTCGTGACTCAAGGACCCGATCGGGATTATTACACCTTCGGCGCCGAGGTTTCGGGGGTATTTTCTCACGGCATTTCGGCATTTTTAGCCTATGATTTATTGCTGGGCTATCGCGATATCGAAAGTCACAAGTTTACCTTGGGAACTCGCGTCGAGTTCTAGCCGGAAAGTCCGCGTAAACGAGATCGAACAATAAATATTCTCGTGATCCTGGTTGAAAGCCGGAGTCGTCGAGACCAAACGAAAAAATGCTTGCGACGATCGGGGGATTATGGGCGAGCTAAACGTAGAAGCCTTTCTGACGGAAGTATCGCCGGATGCGCCTTGTGGGGAAGATCTTCAGTACGACAACGCATTCATCGCACTGGAGCAGAAAGCCAAAGGTACGCCGGAGCAACAGATCGGGGATCGGATCGAGCCGGCACAGCCGCCGAACTGGAAAGAAGTACGCCGAGACGCGATCGAATTGCTGGAGCGCACGCGCGACCTGCAAGTGATCCTCTATCTCATCCAGGCTCTTGTTCATACCGCCGGGCACCCGGGACTGCGCGACGGCCTGGCGCTTCTGGAAGGCATCGTCAGCAAGTTCTGGCCCGATCTATATCCGCTCCTCGATCCTGAAGACGACAACGATCCGACGCAGCGCGTCAACATCCTGATGGGATTATGCGACTTCGAGTCGGTATTGCGCCCGGTCGCGCTTGCGCCTCTGGTTGAGTCGCGTGCGCTCGGACGCTTTAGTCTGCGGGACGTGCAAATCGCGACCGGAAAGTTGCCACCGCCCAGCGACGGAAGCTCCTCGCCCGAGATTGCAACCATCAATGCAGCGTTCATGGACGCCGACCCGGAGGTTCTGGCGTCGACCCGCGAGGCGGTTGTCTCGAGTTTGGAAAGCATCAAGGCCATCGAAAGTTTCGTAACGGATCAGGTCGGTGTCGGCGATGCGCCGAACTTGGCTCCGTTGAGGGACTTGCTCAAAGAAGCACAGCATGTGCTCGGAGAGTATGCGGAGGAAGGCGGCGCCAGCGATGCGCAGCCCGAATCCGAGGGTGAAGGGGCGTCCGCGCACGATTCGGCCGCCAGACCATCTGCGGCTCGGCCGGGGGAAATCGGCAGCCGCCAGGATGTGATCAAGACCCTGGATTTGATTTGCGACTATTACGCTCGATGCGAACCCTCCAGCCCGATTCCCTTGCTGCTGAAGCGAGCCAAGCGTCTGGTTTTTATGGATTTCATCGAGATCGTCAAAGACCTGGCTCCGGACGGCCTTTCGCAGGTGGAGTTCATCAGGGGGCGTGACCAGTCCGAAGACGGCCAGTATTAGAGCAAATAACGAAAGCGTGAGCCCTACACTGATTCATAAATTGGCGACGCAATCGCCATTCCTTCTCATCCGGTTAGTCATAACCGTCGATCGCCCGGATGTCAAAAATACGAGATGTCGTAACAGATACGAAATATCGCAATATTGTTTTGCTTGAACTGGGTGAGTTTGATGGCTCGAATTATTGCCAATGTGAACAAAAGCGATTCAAAACAGTGTGTTGGTCTATTTCGATGGAGAGATATTGATGGTTGGCATCGTTATTGAACTCGTTTGGTTACACTGGTCGATGATGTCGTTACTAAGGAATGAGCGAAGTGGGGTGGTAGACATGCCACGATAACCGGTGCGCTGGGGCGCGATTTCGAAGCTGCAAGCGATTTTATCGATCGAATAAAGCCCCACGTAACCATGAAAATGTGAGATTGCTGTAGTTCTATAGCCTAAGAGGAGATTTGCCGTGGCAGAAAGTAGCCAGAAATTTATAGCTCGAAATCGCGCACCGCGCGTACAGATCGAATACGACGTGGAAGTTTACGGTGCGGAAAAGAAGGTCCAGCTTCCTTTTGTAATGGGCGTCATGTCGGATCTCTCCGGCAAACCGACAGAGCCGCTGCCCCCGGTTGCGGATCGGAAACTGCTGGAAATAGATGTCGACAACTTCAACGAACGGCTCAAGGCCATGAAGCCGCGGGTTGCGTTTCAGGTGCCCAACACCCTCACCGGCGAAGGAAGCCTCAGCGTCGATATCACTTTCGAAAGCATGGACGATTTTTCGCCGGCGGCGGTTGCCAGGAAAGTCGAGGGCCTGAACAAGCTGCTCGAAGCACGCAGCCAGTTGGCCAACCTGATCACCTACATGGACGGAAAGACAGGCGCCGAGGAGCTCATCGCTAAGGTAATAAACGACCCGACATTATTGCAGGCACTCGCCTCGGCTCCGAAGCCGGCGGACGAAGCCGCTGCGGACTCTTCGAGCAGCGAGGGATAAGTCATGGCTGAATTAGAAACCCAAACCTCAGCTCAGGGCGCCGAGCAGCTCGGCGAGCTTGGTGATTTTACGAGCCTCTTGAACAAAGAGTTCAAGCCGAAATCCGACCGAGCCAAAGAGGCGGTCGAGTCGGCGGTGACCACTCTGGCGGAATTCGTCCTTAAAGACGTATCCAAGGTCTCCGAGGACGCCGTCAAGACCATCCAGTCCATCATCGCCGAAATAGATCGCAAGCTCACCGAGCAGGTGAATGCGATCATGCATCACGAGGACTTCCAGCAATTGGAAAGCGCGTGGCGCGGCTTGCAGTATCTGGTAAACAATACCGAGACCGATGAGATGCTCAAGATTCGCGTCTTGAACATCTCGAAGAAAGAGCTCGGAAAAACCCTGAAGAAATTCAAGGGAACTTCCTGGGATCAAAGCCCGATCTTCAAGAAGCTTTACGAAGAAGAGTACGGGCAGTTCGGCGGCGAACCCGTCGGCTGTATCGTGGCCGACTACTATTTCGACCACTCTCCGCCGGATGTCGAACTGCTGGGGGAGATGGCGAAAGTCTGCGCGGCTGCGCATGCACCTTTCATCGCAGCGGCGGCACCGACCGTGATGCAGATGGATTCATGGAACGAGCTGGCCAACCCGCGCGACCTCACGAAGATTTTTCTGACTCCGGAGTACGCGGCGTGGCGCTCGCTACGCGAGTCGGACGACTCCCGTTATATCGGCTTGGCCATGCCGAGATTCCTGGCTCGGTTGCCTTACGGGGCGAAAACCTGTCCGGTCGAGGAATTCGATTTCGAAGAAGAGACCGAGGCAGCAGACAGCCGAAAGTATGTCTGGGCCAACTCGGCCTATGCGATGGCCGTCAATATCAATCGATCCTTCAAGCTTTACGGCTGGTGTTCGAGAATCCGCGGCGTGGAATCGGGCGGCGCTGTGGAAGGGTTGCCGGTGCATACCTTCCCGACCGACGACGGCGGCGTGGACATGAAGTGTCCGACCGAGATCGCGATCAGCGACCGGCGTGAAGCGGAGTTGGCCAAGAACGGCTTCATGCCTCTGATTCACAAGAAAAATTCCGATTTTGCGGCGTTCATCGGCGCGCAATCGCTCCAGAAACCGGCCGAATACGACGACCCCGACGCGACGGCCAACGCCAATCTGGCGGCGCGGCTGCCCTACCTGTTCGCCACCTGCCGGTTTGCCCACTACCTGAAGTGCATCGTCAGGGACAAGATCGGTTCGTTCAAGGAGCGGGACGACATGCAGAAATGGCTGCAAAGCTGGATTTACAACTATGTCGACCCGAATCCGGCCATGTCCGACGACATCGACAAGGCGCGCAAGCCTCTCGCGGCGGCCGAGGTAATCGTGGAAGAGGTGGAGGGCAATCCAGGCTATTACACGTCGAAATTCTTCTTGCGGCCGCACTACCAGCTGGAGGGGCTAACCGTTTCGCTGCGTTTGGTGTCCAAACTACCCTCCGTGAAAGGCGGCTAGCAGATCGAGTCGAAGAGCTGGCAACTAGGGGAATTTGGAGGTGACGATATGAGATGACACGGCAAACTCACATTGCCCAACGGAGCCGGACGGAGTGTATTCCATCCATGTTTGATCAAGTTTTAATCAACCAACAAGTACCAATAAGTAAAGGAGAAGACCATGGCAGTCGACATGTTCATTAAGATCGACCCGATTAAAGGGGAATCCAGAGACGATAAGCATAAAGAAGAGATCGACGTTCTGGCTTGGAGCTGGGGCATGTCCAACAGTGGCACCACCCATATGGGAAGCGGCGGCGGAGCGGGTAAAGCCAACGTGCAGGATCTGAGCTTTACGAAATATATCGATAAGGCGAGCCCGGACTTAATGTTGAGCTGCTGCAACGGCAAACATTTCGACAAGGCCGTGCTGGTGGTTCGGAAAGCCGGCGAAAAGCCGGTGGAATACCTGACCATTACCATGGAGGAAGTCCTGATCACCTCGGTTTCTACGGGCGGCTCCGGCGGCGAGGACCGCTTGACCGAGAACGTCACGCTCAATTTCGCCAAGGTCAAGGTGAAATACATAGAACAGACCGAAAAGGGCGCGGAAGGCGCCAAGCCGGAGATGGGCTGGAATATTGCTGCGAACGTAAAACAATAAGTTTGCGCGGTATTTTTCGGCAGTGCCCGCCGCTGAGCGGGCACTATTCATCCCCTCAATTTCTCCCATCCGCCTATGTCAACCATCGCTGCTGAAGAAAGTCTTCGGGAAGGCCGCCTGGAAGATGCGCTAGCGCAACTCCAGGACCAGGTCCGCCAGAATCCTGCCGAAGCGAAGTACCGGATTTTTCTCTTCCAGTTGTTGGCCCTGATGGGGCGCTGGGAGCGTGCTCTCACGCAGTTGAGCGTGTGCGGCGATCTGGATGCGGCCAATCTCGCAATGGTGCAGACCTATCGCGAAGCCATACGATGTGAAGTCCTTCGCGAGAAAGTCTTCCGCGGGGAGATTTCTCCGATGATCTTCGGCAAGCCCGAGCGATGGATCGCGCTTCTGATAGAAGCATGCAAATGCGCCGCGCAGGGAGATTATTCGATGGCGATCCAGTTCCGGGATCAGGGTTTCGAATCGGCGCCGGGGACGTCCGGTACCATCGACGGGAAGTCGTTCGAGTGGGTGGCGGATAGCGATAGCCGTCTGGGACCGGTTGTGGAAGCCATAGTTAACGGTCGTTATTACTGGATACCTTTTTGCCGGATTGCCCGCATCGAACTCGATCCACCCAGTGACCTTCGAGATTTAGTCTGGCTTCCCGCACAATTCACCTGGGCCAACGGCGGTTCTGCCGTGGGTCTGATTCCTTCCCGTTATCCTGACTCGGAAAAAGCCGATGACGTAGCGATTCGCATGGCCCGGAGAACCGAATGGCAAGAGCCGGTCGAGGGCTACTCGCTGGGCATGGGACAACGGGTATTGGTTACTAACGAGGGCGACTTCTCGCTGTTCGATGTTCGAGAAATTGCGATGAATACGGACACGATCGAAAACGATGGCTGATCTCACGCCGAAGGAACGCCTGCAGCCGTCGCTGCTGGATCGCCTTACCGACGACGAACCGGACAAACAACAGGAGTCCCGCGACCAGCGGGTGATGAATATACGGAATTTGCGCCACAGCGTGTTGCGCGACTTGGCGTGGTTGCTGAATACCACCGCCATGGAGTCGCTAGTAGATTTGGAAAAATATCCTTTCGTGGAGCGTTCGGTATTGAATTTCGGTATCCCGGCCCTGGCCGGCACCCCTCTCTCCGGTGCCGACCTTCCGGCGATCGAACGAAAGGTCAAACAGGCTATTCTCGACTTCGAACCGCGCATCCTGGCGGATTCGGTGAGGGTGAAGGTCGCCGCCTCGGACAGTATGAATCTCAAGGCCATGACGTTCACCATCGAAGGTGATCTGTGGGCTCAGCCGCTTCCCTTGCATCTTTACATCCGCACCGAAATCGATCTCGATACCGGCTATGCGCGGGTCACCGATTTGAACGGATAGACTATGGACCCTCGATTGCTTCAGTACTACAACCGCGAGCTGCAGCACATTCGGGAGGTGGGTGCCGAGTTCGCCAAAGAGTTTCCGAAGATTGCGGGCCGGCTGGGGCTGGACGAGTTCGAGTGTTCCGATCCGTACGTCGAGCGCCTGCTCGAGGGGTTTGCGTTTCTCGCGGCGCGGGTTCAACTCAAAATCGACGCCGAGTTTCCGCGTTTAACCCAACATCTTCTCGAGGTCGTTTATCCGCATTATCTCTCGCCAACACCCTCGATGGCCGTGGTGCAACTCCAGCCCGATCTTTCCGAGGGCGCGCTGGCCGAGGGATTCTTGGTGCCGCGCGCGACCTCGCTCAGAAGTCAAATCGGCAAAGGTGAGCAAACCGCCTGCGAATATCGGACCGCTCATGACGTCACGCTATGGCCCCTGCAATTGGTGGAAGCGCAATACCTCGCCACGCCCAGCGCAGTCGCCAATTTGGGCGTGCCGACCAAACCCGGCGTGAAGGCCGGTTTACGTCTTTGTCTCCGGACCAGCGCGGGTCTGCACTTCAATCAGCTCAAGCTGGACCGGTTGCCGATTTTCTTGCGCGGTACCGGCGAACTGCCGTTCCGTCTTTACGAGCAATTGCTTGCCGATACGCTTGCGTTGGCGGTCCAACCCGCATCGCGGCCATCGGAATGGGCCGAGATCATCGACCGGACGCCGATATCTCGGCTGGGATTCGGCGATGATGAAGCCTTGTTGCCGTTTGGTCCGCGCTCGTTTCAGGGCTACCGGCTGCTGCAGGAATATTTCGCGTTTCCGGAGCGCTATCTGTTCGTCGGGTTGAACGGCTTACAAAAGGCCGTCAGTCGTTGTGACGGCACCGAGCTCGAGGTCATCGCCCTGTTCAAGCGCGCCGAGCCTCATCTCGTCAACGCCGTCGATGCCGGCAATTTCTCGCTGTTCTGCACGCCGGCGATCAATTTGTTTCCGAAACGCACCGATCGTATTCACCCGACCCATGTCGTGCCGCACTATCATGTCGTGCCGGATCGAACGCGACCTATGGATTACGAGGTCTATGGCGTCAGCGAAGTGACCGGTTATGGCGCCACGCCGTCCGATGAACGGGAGTTCTTGCCGTTCTACGGGTCCAGGAGCGGTTATCGGCGGCGCGACGAGAACGCCTATTACACGCTGCATCGTGAAAAGCGCGTGTTGTCGTCCAAGCAGCGCCGACAGGGGATGCGCTCCAGCTATATCGGCAGCGAAGTTTTCATCTCGCTGGTCGATGCGGCCGAAGCGCCGTATCGCGGCGATCTGAAACAATTGGGCATGGAAACGCTCTGCACGAATCGCGATTTGCCCCTGCTGATGCCCGTCGGCATGGGCGCTACCGATTTTACCTTGCAGACCGGCGCTCCGGTGCAAGCGATACGGTGTTTGGCCGGTCCGACCAAGCCGAGGCCTTCGTCCGCCGACGGCGAAATGGCGTGGCGTCTGATCAATCATCTGTCGCTCAACTATCTGACGCTGACGGATAGCAGCGAGACCGAAGGTGCGGCGGCGCTTCGCGAGTTGCTCGCCCTTTATGCGGATCCGAATGATGCGACGGTACGCCGTCAAATCGAGGGCGTTCTGTCGATCGGATCCAAGAACGTGGTTCGTCGGGTCGATGCTGCCGGTCCCATTGTATTCGGGCGCGGTTTGGAGATTGCCGTCGAGTTTGACGAATCCGCATTCGAGGGCTCCGGCTGCTTTCTTCTGGGGGCCGTTCTCGAACAATTCTTCGCCCGTTATGTATCGTTGAATTCGTTCGCTGAAACGTCGGTAAGGACGGCGGAACGAGGGGAGATCATGCGATGGCCGCTACGTATCGGGCAGCGACACACGATCTGATCGAGCTCCTTCGCCGCGAGCCCTATCGCTTCGACTTCTTCGAGGCATTGCGGCTGATCGAGTGCCATTACGCGGACAAGCCGAGATTGGGGAAATCGGTTAAAGCCACTGATGATCCGATTCGGTTGAGTCAACAGCCGGAACTCGAGTTTGCGCCGTCGACCCTGGCTTCGTTCGCATCCGGCGCGGACGGTTTTCCGCCGCGTCTGTCGGCGCGTTTTCTTGGGCTGTTCGGACCCAACGGACCCATGCCCCTGCATTTGACCGAGTACGCCCGCGAGCGGGTCCGGCATCATGGCGATCATACGTTTTCGCGTTTCGCGGATGTGTTTCACCACCGGATGCTGTGCCTGTTTTATCGGGCTTGGGCCAATGCCCAGCCTACGGTGTGCCACGATCGCCCCGAATCGGATCGCTTTGCGGCTTATTTGGGCTCCTTTTTCGGGATCGGTGTTCCGTCCGTTCAAAATCGGGACGCCATGCCGGATCGGGCTAAGCTTTACTTTACCGGTCTCTTGGCCGGACAAACCAAGCATCCCGAGGGTCTGCGCGCGCTCATCGGCGATTTTTTCGGGATCAGCGTTAGCTTGCGGGAATTCGTCGGCGAATGGATGGAGATCGCGACGCACGAACAGTCCCGGCTTGGAGTTTCGCCCTGCAGTGGGTCCTTGGGGTTGTCCGTAGTCGTGGGCGCCAGGGTTTGGGGTTGCCAGCATAAGTTCCGAATCGTGCTGGGCCCGATGGGAATCGATCGATATCGGGCGCTGCTGCCGGGCGGCGAAAGTTTGGTCGAGTTGATCGCCATCGTACGCAATTACGCCGGGGACGAACTGGTTTGGGATCTGAATCTGGTTCTTCGATATCAGGAAGTCCCATCTTTGCGACTGGACGGCGGCGCGCAACTGGGCTGGACAAGCTGGCTGGGGACGAGACAAGAAGAAAAAGACGCGGACGAGTTGATGCTGAATCCGTTTTTTCGGTGCTCGGCGCTTTGATTCGCCTGCCTGTACAGAGTTGAATTTTCTAAACGATTAAAAACACCGGATCTAGGGGGATCGCTTCATGGGAGAAATCAGCCGGGTCAAGCTTTTCGGCAAGCTTAACCGCATTTGCTACAAAGCTATCGAAAGCGCGACCGTGTTTTGCAAATTGCGGGGCAATCCGTACGTGGAATTGGTGCACTGGCTGCATCAATTGCTTCAGCTTCAGGATTCGGATTTGCACCGCCTCATCAAGCAGTTCGGCATCGATCCGGGCCGCCTCGCCAAGGATTTTACCGAGTCGCTCGACCGCTTGCCGCGGGGAGCTACGTCCATATCCGACCTGTCGTCGCACGTCGAGGAGGCGGTCGAGCGAGGATGGGTATACGGAACGCTAATGTTCGGCGAAAACCAGGTCCGCTCGGGCCACCTGCTCGTCGGCATTTTGAAGACTCGGGGGCTGCGCGGCGAACTGGTCGGCATTTCGAAAGAATTCGAAAAGATCGGCCTCGAAACGCTGACCGAACGGTTGGCTGAGTTCGTTGGCGGTTCGCCCGAAGACGGATTGGCCGCGACCGACGGATTTCAGGCAGGCGGAGCGGCTCCTGGCGAAGCGAGCGGAGCTATATCGCCTGCTGCCATGGGCAAGCAGGAGGCGCTCAAGCAATTTACCGTCGACCTGACGGAACAGGCTAGGCAGGGAAAGATGGACCCTGTCGTGGGACGCGACGAGGAGATCCGCCAGGTCATCGATATCCTTATGCGCCGTCGTCAGAACAATCCCATCCTGACGGGCGAGGCGGGCGTCGGCAAGACCGCGGTCGTCGAAGGATTCGCCCAGAAAATCGTGGCGGGCGATGTGCCGCCGCCTTTGCGCGATGTGAGCTTGCGCACCTTGGATGTCGGGCTCCTCCAGGCCGGGGCCAGCATGAAAGGGGAGTTCGAGAATCGATTGCGGCAAGTCATCGAGGAGGTCCAGGCCTCGCCCAAACCGATCATCCTCTTCATCGACGAGGCTCATACCTTGGTTGGCGCGGGCGGAGCTACCGGTACCGGCGATGCCGCCAATCTTTTGAAGCCCGCCTTGGCGCGCGGCAACCTGCGCACGGTGGCGGCGACGACCTGGGCGGAATACAAGAAATACATCGAAAAGGATCCGGCATTGACGCGCCGCTTCCAGGTCGTCCAGGTGCACGAACCGAGCGAAGAGAAAGCCATACGCATGATGCGCGGCGTGGTTTCCGTGATGGAAAAGCATCATCGGGTGCAAGTTTTGGACGAGGCGCTGGAATCCGCCGTCAAGCTTTCGCACCGTTATATCCCGGCGCGTCAGCTCCCCGACAAAGCCGTCAGCCTTCTCGACACCGCCTGCGCCCGCGTTGCCATAAGCCAGCACGCGGTGCCGCCCGAGGTGGACGATTGCCGAAAGCGCATACAAGCACTCGAAACCGAGCTGGACATCATCGGCCGGGAACGTTCCGTAGGGATCGACACGACAGCCCGCGAAAACCGCGCGCTAGCCGAACTGGAGGCCGAACGTGAGAGGCTGGCGGCGCTGGAAGGCCGCTGGAACTCCGAAAAGGAAGTGGTCGAAAAGATTCTGGCCCTGCGTCAGCAACTTCGGGAGCAGACCGGAAAAGTCGAAGGCACCGGCAGCGCCTTGGAGCAGGCGGCGGAACAGGCGGAACCCGCACCCGCCGTCGACCGGGATGCGCTGTTGTCCGAACTCAAGGACCTGCAAAGGCGGCTGCACGCATTACAAGGCGAACATCCGCTGATCCTGCCCAGCGTCGACGGCCAAGCGGTCGCTTCCGTAGTCCAGGATTGGACCGGCATTCCCGTCGGTCGCATGGTTAAGAACGAGGTCGAAACCGTGCTGAAACTGGCCGATATCCTGGAACAGCGAATCATTGGCCAACGCCACGCCTTGGAAATGATCGCCAGGCGTATTCAGACCTCCCGTGCCGGTCTCGATAACCCCAATAAGCCGATCGGCGTCTTCATGTTGGCCGGCAGTTCGGGCGTCGGCAAGACCGAAACCGCCCTGGCTTTGGCCGAGGCTCTCTACGGCGGCGAGCAGAACGTCATCACCATCAATATGAGCGAATATCAGGAGGCGCACACCGTATCGACCCTCAAGGGTGCTCCGCCGGGTTACGTAGGTTACGGCGAGGGTGGCGTTCTGACCGAAGCGGTAAGGCGTAGGCCCTATAGCGTGGTGTTGCTGGACGAAGTCGAAAAAGCCCATCCCGACGTTCACGAGATCTTCTTCCAAGTATTCGACAAGGGTTGGATGGAGGACGGCGAAGGCCGGGTGATCGACTTCAAGAACACCCTGATTCTCCTGACTACCAACGCGGGGACGGACCTGATCATGAATCTGTGCAAAGACCCGGAACTGATGCCCGAACCCGACGGTATCGCCAAGGCTCTGCGCGAACCCTTGCTCAAGGTTTTCCCGCCTGCCTTGTTAGGCCGCCTGGTCGTCATTCCTTATTACCCATTGAGCGACGAAATGATCGGTGCCATTGCCCGGCTGCAGCTCGGCCGCATCGAAAAGCGCATCCGGGAAACCCACAAGGTGCCGTTCAGCTATGACGACGAGGTGATCAAACTCATCACCAACCGTTGCACCGAGCTCGAGAGCGGCGGGCGCATGATCGACGCGATTTTGACCAATACCGTGTTGCCGAGGATCAGCGAAGAGTTCTTGATCCGGATGATGGACGGGAACGCCATAGAGCGGGTGCATATCGACGTGCAGGATGGACAATTCGGCTACCGGTTTGAATAAAAATAAAGCCGCGACAAAGTTTCGGCAGCATCCTCGTGGTGACCCCGTTGCTACGAGTCTGTAATCAAAACAAGAGTACGAACCTGAGGGGGAAATTCGGATGGACGTGTTCACCGAAGTCTATGACAAGAGTATCGAGTTGCTTAAGACGTCATCGCTGCAAAAGGACTGGAAAGACATCGAGTCCGGATTGAAGAAGCTGCTTCAATCCGATGGTCCGTCGGTCGATGCCGCACCGGTACTCGACAAGCTGCGCAAGCAGTTGGAAGAAGCCGCGAAGGGGAAAGCCTTGAGCGGCCGCGCGCAGTCCCAGGAGATCCTCAGCGCCTGTCAGACCGGCAGTTCCGGCTACCAAGACCGTGCGGCGTGCATCAAGCAGTTCCGGCATTTCTATCTGGTGGCGAAGAAAGGTAACCAGAGCATATGGGTTGTCGACTCTCCGAAGCACTATGGCAAGTGGACCTATGATCTCTTCGCCGGCAGGAACGAAGCCCAACTCAAATCGGAGCTCAACCACTGGCGCGAGGTGTTCGGTGAGGGTAATCGGAAGATGATGTCCGACGCGCTTCAGCTCGCCCGCAAGTGGAGTTCCGATGTGGAGGTCAAGCTGAGCGGCAAGTCCGGAGATGCGAACGACACGATCCGCCGCTGGTTTCACACCGACGGTGCCAAGGCCGGTGATCTCGATGCCAGCCGGGGCAAACTGCTCGACGGATTCAAGAAGATCACAGCGGCCTGTAATTCCGGCAAGGTGATATTTTCCGACCGTCCCCACAAGCGCGCGGACGGGTCGATGAAAAACACCTTCGCCTCGGTCAACAGCTTGGACGTCATGCCGGTGATCTACATTTACGAATTGTTTCTGCGCACCGGCAAGCGTACGCGTCTCGGAAACATTCCGAAGCTGTGGCTGTGCGCCCTGACGGTAGTCCACGAATTATCCCACAAGCTGGTTAAGACCGAAGACATCCGTTACGACTACGACGGACTCAAGCCCGGCAACGGATTCAAAACCGAAGATGCCTTGAACAACGCCGATAGCTGGGCTTACTTCGCCGGTGATCTTGTCGGCGCGATTCCCAAAAGTGCGATCAAGGAAGCACTAAGCTAAACCAGACGATTGCCCCATGTGCACACTTTTCCGGCAAAGACTTTGTAAGCTCATCATCGTGGCTGCGACGGTGTTTCCTATATTCGCATGGGGCGACGCAGCTACGCTGCCCCAAATAAAGGAGTCAGGCATGGAATCTTCCAAGAGACGTGCGCCGGCGGCGAAGCCGGTCACCCACAAAGGCATACGCTACGAGCAACTGCGTGCGGCGCGCTCACGAGGCTTCGGACAGAGCGGCGGCGTTATCGCGGCGGTCGACGAAGCCAGCGGTCAGGAACTCTGGACCTTGCAATTGTATACCACGCAGTACGACCCCCACGAGGAAACCGATGCACAGGAGGTTTATATCGAGGAACTGCGTATCGATAAGAAGTCCGAGACGTTGATCGCACGCGACGAGCGCGGGCGCACGTTTATAGTCAATCTCAAGGATCGCACGGTCACCGAAAAGCACTAGGCGACTGGGGCGTCCGACGGGCTGGAGCGCGGCGCAGGACGCACGAACACGGCGAATTGGCTCGGGTTTTCTGATTCGGTCGATGGAGGCGAATCCCATCGATCGAGGGCACTGAGTGTCCCGGATCAGGGATTTGGGTACGGGTTCGGGTCATTTTTTCAAAAAACGCGGCATAAAATGCTGCACGTGAGCCCCGACGGGGATTAGGAGAAAGCATGGCCGAGCAGACTGCTCGTGATTTGGTGGCGTACAAGAACTACACGCCGACGGGTCTCACTGAGACGAGACTAACCAGAAAGCTTACCCTGGACCAGGAGTGGGTATTCGGTGGATCGGGCGGCGTCGATATCATGATCAAGTTCGACAAGAACTTTTTCAAAAAGCACCTGTTTACTTACTCCAAGAAAACCAATGAGGTCGCACAGATCGCCTTCTTCCTCTCAAAGGAGGCCGGCGACCCGCCCGGCAGAGAAATGGACTTCTGGCTCCAGGCCGAATTGATCAAGCTCAATCAAAAACTTCGGAAGGCGCTGGAACACCGTGCAGAAGCCTATCGGTGCACTTGCGGGCACTATCTGATCTCTCACGCCTGTACAAACTGCGGGCATGGCCCGGCAAAACACAAGACCGGGAGTGGGGCGAATTGCGCATGCAAGGAAGACACTGGTGCCGGAATAAAATGCGGCTGCACCACCTATACCAACAGATGTGTCGAATCCGGCTGCGCTTGCGGCGGGTTTACGAATACACCGACAGGGGCGTACGCAACATCCCGCAGCAATAGCGGAAAGGGACCCGATAACCCTTTGCAAGGAGCTCCTACGCAAGTAAATACGTGCATTATTCTCGACCGGATACCCATGGAAAAATTCAAAGACGTGGTCATCAAATCGTTCGAGACCGCAGAAACGACATCCCACACCTGGGCGATCAATACCGAAAAACACCTGACATGGGATTTCGGAATCGCAAACTGTGTGGTCAATGCTTCGCTTGGGCAAGCTCCGAAAGATTGGACAACCAGCACCGGTGTAACGGTATCGGCCAAAAAACTCAGTTTTACCCCGGCCAGCAGCGGAAAGCGGGACCTGTACACTTATCAGGTTTTCCACTTGAGCAATTGACGCGAGATACCGGTATAGCGGACTTACAAAGGCAATCTAGGATGTCCGAGATATCCGGTGTAAGGTCCGTAGATCAAGGCCAAACCCATCCTGTGTATCATCCGGATCGTATTTCGACCCCAGAGATGCATAGGATGAGCTAAGTAGCTTCTATAATTTCCTCTTGTGTTCCTTTAATCCCGATTCATTTTCTATTAGGCGTTATTTCGAATGGAGATTACATAAATGCCGCTAGCACAACCGAATACGAAAGGAGTATTCCCGGCGACGATGGGAGGGCAACCCATACCCGAGATAAAGGTCGCGGATAATACTGCATTAAGCGATATGGAAGATATCCATTTTGGTATGAATATCGATGAGGCCGACAATGCCGATCTTTATCGGGATCTCGATCGCGGAAATCCGGTGGAGGCCGACCTTGTCGGCCTTGGCCCAAGAACCATCGATATCAAGCGGCGAGGCGGGAGAACCGCGGAGGATGACTGGGAAATACACTGGGGAAATGCGAGAGCGCGCGGGCTCAAAGGCATGGACGACACGAAGTTCCAAAACTTTAACCAGGCTAGGCCCATTAAGCACCGCCAGTTTCCGGCGGGTGCGCATCTGGGCGGCGTCGACGTAGGGGGAACAAACAAAGAATATAGCCTAGGTGCCACCACAAAAGCGGATACCGAAGGCCTTGAAATGGGTACGAGGTGGTCCAAAACCGCGCTTGAATATTCGCTGGCGCATGGCGGCGGAAAAATCCATTTTCACCTGGACGGAATGGGTGAATTATCCGGTATTTTCGATAAAACCGGGGATTATGGCTATAACGTCACCAGCCGCGAACTGCGGTACGTCAAGAGATTCTGGATGAGATTCCAGCATAAGGTGATATTTTATAACGGATATACGGCCGCTCTATTGCCGGTGATTGTCTGTCCTCCCTGGATACCGAACTGGGAACCGGATAGCGCGACGAACACGTGCCGGGTATGCAATAAGGAATTCAGCAGAGTATTTCCGGTCCGGTGGCGTCATCACTGCCGCTTGTGCGGCAAGAATGTTTGCGACGTCTGTTCGCCCGACCGCGTCCGGTTGACGTTTCCGGTTCAGCGGCCCGGGCACGTACGTGAAACCGGCCCGGTAAGGGTCTGTAGACCCTGTTATTTGGCCTTCAATCGTGCGCTTCCCGCTCCGATATAAGCGTCGGCGATGCTGAAAAAGAAAGGCCCGAATTTCCACGCTCTGTACTATTCCGAAAGTTGATCTATGTTGGACGACGAACCGTCAGATTTCCGCATCGAGGAAGTAACCCCCGAGTTGGCGTTGAGCGGTGCGATTCGCTTGCTGCAAGCGAATCGCCTCGATGACGCCGAGCGGATTTTCAGCGTACTACTGGAGAATTATCCGGACATTCCCGAAATTCTTCATTTCTACGGCATCCTCGCGCATCGGAGAGGCAGAGACGATCTGGCCGTCGAGTCGATCGAAAAGGCCATCGCCATTGCGCCGACCTATGCCGATGCGTACAACAACCTCGGCAACATCTATAACAAGGCCGGCAAGCCCGAAAAGGCGGTGGACGCCTACCGGCGCGCGATCGAGCTGAATCCCGGAAACGTTGCTGCGCACAACAATCTCGGCACCGTTCTCAAGGATCTGGAGCGCTTCGAGGAAGCCGCGGAGCAATTCGCCAAGGCGATCGAACTGATGCCGGACAACGCCGAGCTCTATCACAATTTCGGAAACGTATTCCGGAAGCAGGGCAAATTCGGGGAGGCCGCCCAGGCTTACCGCAGAGCGATCAATCTCCGGCCGTACCGCTCGGACGATTACGAAAATCTTTGCCATGTGCTGTACCTGCAAGGCTTGGTCGAGGAAGCATTGCCCACGATCCGTCAATGGCTGGAACACGATCCGACCAATCCTCTGGCGCTGCACCGGCTGCATTCGTATGCCGGGACGGACGTCCCGGCGCGCGCTTCGGACGACTACGTCCGCATGACGTTCGACAGCTTTGCCGATAGTTTCGATTACGTGCTCAAGGGGCTCGATTATCGGGCTCCGGGTTTGGTCAAGGAAGCCGTCGCCGCATTGTACGATCGGGATCGAGTCGACCTCGAAGTGCTCGACGCCGGCTGCGGGACCGGGCTGTGCGGGGAATTCTTGCGTCCTTATGCGCGTCGGCTGACCGGCGTGGATCTGTCCGTCAAAATGCTGGAGAAGGCCCATGCCAGACGGCAATACGACGATTTGATCGAGAGTGAATTAACAGCCTACATCGGACGGCACACGGATCGGTTCGACCTGATCGTCTCCGCCGATACGCTGGTTTATTTCGGCGATTTGAGCGCGGTTTTCGAGCGGGTAGGGCGGGCACTGCGCCGGGGCGGATACTTCATTTTCACGGTGGAACGTAACGACGAGCGGCCGTCCGAAGGGTACAAGATCAATCTCCACGGGCGTTACAGCCATACGGAGGATTACCTGCAACGTGAGCTGGAAAGCGCCGGGCTTTCCCTTCGGAGGGGCGAGCAGCAGATGTTGCGCTACGAGGCCGGTGTGCCTGTGGAAGGGTTTCTGATCGTTGCCGCGCGGTCTTGAATTCGGTGGTTGCTCGCTGCGACCGGAAAGGTGTCTCGGGCGGAATCGCCTGAAATCATCGGTCTATATCCCAGGTTTGTTAGTATTCGACAAATTGTCTCCAATCATTCTAATGGGTTAGTTTTATGTCGTTCACCCAGGATTTCCGCTCCGCTTCCGTAACGAGTCCTTTGGGCAAAGACGTCTTGTTGTTCTTCCGAATGCAGGGGCGGGAGGAATTCAGCCGCTCGTTCGAGCTTGAAGTGGATTTGCTCAGCGAGAATCGGAATATCGCCGCCAAGGACGTTCTGGGAAAGAAACTGACCGTCGCGCTTGAACTTTCCAACGGGGGCAAACGTTATTTCAACGGCTATGCCGTTCAATTCAGCCAGGAACCCGATCTCGGCGAATTCGCGCATTACCGGGCGGTTTTGCGGCCGTGGCTATGGTTTCTGACGCGCAAGACGAATTGCCGCATTTTTCAGGACAAAACCGTACCGGAGATCGTCAAGGCCATTTTCGAGGAGCATGGCTTCAGCGGCGACATTCAGGAATCGCTGAGCGAAACCTATCGGCAGCGCGAATACTGCGTACAGTATCGCGAAAGCGACTTCGATTTCGTCAATCGGCTCCTGGAAGAAGAAGGCATCTACTATTTCTTCAAGCACGAAAGCGACAAGCACATTCTCAATCTCATCGATTCCGCCAATGCCCACTCGGCGGTTTCCGGGTATGCGGAAGTCCCTTTCTTTCCCCCGGAGAATCAAGAACGGCGGCTCCGGGATCACATCTTCGCCTGGTCCTTCAAGCGGGTTATTCAGCCTGGGACTTACACGGTCAACGATTTCGACTTTGAAAAGCCCAAAGCCTCCTTGATCGAAAAGACAAACCGGCCGACGGAGGACGATTACAGCAAATACGAACAATACGATTATCCGGGAGGATACGTTGCGAATGCCGACGGGTCGCATTACTCGAAAGTGCGGTTGGAGGCGCTCCAGTCGGATTACGAGCGGTTTTCGGGCGAGGGTAACGTCGCGGGCCTGGAAGTCGGAGCCTTGTTCAAGCTGATCGATCATCCCCGGCAGGATCAGAACAAGGAATACGTGGTTACCGGAATGGAATTCCGGCTGCAATCCAACCGCTATAAGTCGGCGAGCGACTCGGCCGGCGATTTCGCGGAGAAGCTCGGCATTTCCGCCATTGCCAAGACGCAGCAGTTTCGTGCCGCCCATCGCACGCCGAGACCCATGGTTCGCGGGCCGCAAACCGCCATAGTGGTCGGCAAATCGGGCGAGGAAATCTGGACCGACCAATATGGACGCGTGAAGGTCAAGTTTCACTGGGACCGCGCGGAGAATCGGGACGAGACCAGTTCGTGCTGGGTGCGGGTGTCCCAGCCGTGGGCGGGAAAAGGATGGGGCGCGATTGCGATACCCCGTATCGGCCAGGAAGTGATCGTTGATTTTCTCGAAGGCAATCCGGATCAGCCGATCATTACCGGCCGCGTCTACAACGCGGAGCAGACCGTGCCCTATGCCTTGCCCGGCAAGGCCACGCAAACCGGCATCAAATCGCGCAGCAGCAAGGGCGGGGGACAGGACAATTTCAACGAGATCCGCATGGAGGACGATAAGGGGAAGGAGGAAATCTATATCCATGCCGAGAAAGACATGAATGTGGTTGTCGAAAACAGCGCCACGCTCAAGGTCGGTTTCGACAAGAAGGACCCCGGCGATCAGACGATAGACATCTACAATCACCGGACGACGACCCTGGAGCAGGGCAACGACAAGCTGCAGCTCAAGCAGGGCAATCGGGAAGTGGTGCTGGACATGGGCAACCACACCTTGTCGATCAAACAGGGGAATCAGGAGACCAAGATCGATCTGGGCAAAAGCACGCTGGAGGCGATGCAGTCGATCGAACTCAAGGTCGGGCAGAACAGTATCAAGATTGATCAAAGCGGCATCACGATCAAAGGCATGATGGTCAATATCGAGGGAACCAGCATGGCGGAACTGAAATCGCCCATGACGACGGTAAAGGGCGACGGAATGCTGACCGCCAAGGGCGGTATCGTCATGATTAATTAACCGAGTTGTAATCTCCGAGACTGAAAAGCAAAATGACTGAACCCGTTTTCACCAAGGTCTCTGCGCCCAACGCCGCGGCCGTGTGCCGTGATATCGACCTCGACGAAGCCGCACTCCGATTGCTGAATCCCGAAATGAGCCCGGCTGGCTTTTTACGCCTCCTTATGGAAAACGCCTTGTATCCCGAGGCCGTTAAATTCCTCGCACGGGCGCTTCCGAAACGGGAGTCGACCTGGTGGGCCTGCCTATGCGCCCGCAGCGCTTTAGCCAATGATCCTGCTTCGCCAGCGATAAAACCGCTCGAACTCGCCGAGCGCTGGGTTTACAAACCCAGCGAGGAACATCGGCGTTCGGCTTTTGCTGCGGCGGAGGCGCATCAGTTCCAAGGGGCGGGGAGCTGGGCGGCGGTGGCGGCGTTCTGGAGCGGGGGCAGCATGGCTCCACCGGATGCGCCGGCCGTTCCACCCGCGGACAATCTTACCGGGAAAGCCGTTGCCGGAGCGGTCATGTTGGCTGCGGTTCAGAACGAGCCGGAAAAAGCGCCGGAAAAGTACCAACGCTTCTTGGCGCAGGGCATCGACATTGCCTGCGGCGGCAACGGCCGGTTGGCCTCCAAGCTTGCCGGTGCGAATGCGTAATGGCGCGATCGAATGACTGATACAGTGAGGGCAATATGAGCAAACCCGCGGCCCGCCTCACCGATATGCATACCTGTCCCATGTTCGACGGCCCCAAACCCCATGTGGGAGGGCCGATCACGGCTCCCGGCGCGCCCACGGTGCTGATCGGTTCTTTGCCCGCCGCTCGGGTCGGCGATGTGGTAACCTGTGTCGGACCGCCGGATACCATTGCTCAGGGTTCGGCCACGGTGATGATCGGCGGTCAGCCGGCGGCGCGCATGGGCGACATGACCGCCCACGGCGGTGTGATCGTCGTGGGCCAGCCGACTGTTCTCATCGGCGGATAAACGGATCGACCGTCATTTAAGGAATGCACCGGAAACGCGACGCCTCTCCGGCGGAGCTTAAGGTATTATCCGGTGTGCGTTCGGACCTTTTGCGCCGCTCTCCGGAATCAGGGGGATTTTTAAGTAAGTAAACACATCATTTCAGATTTTTAAAAGCCATTCATTCCACGACTTTTCTCTCGTGTGTTCGTCTGTTGTTCCCGCCGCGCCGGCTGTCCCTGCCTTCGGCGATTTAGAAAACCTCTGCGCTTGCCACGAATGTGATCTTTTGCAACGCAAGGTCCCGCTTGCGCCGGGGCAAAGCGCCCGCTGCTGCCGCTGCGGAGCGCAGCTCTATCATGCGCCGAAAGACACCCTGGACCGGACATTGGCCTTTTCCCTTGCGGCATTCATTCTGTTTTCGGTCGCCAATCTGTTCCCTATTCTGGGGCTGAGCATCCAGGGCAAGCACACGGAGGCGACGCTTCTCGGTGCCGTGCTCGAGTTGCAGAAGCAGGGCATGGGAATGATGGCCGGCCTGGTTCTGTTTACCACCATTGTGGTACCGGCCATGGAGCTTCTGGGACTGTTATATGTGCTGCTGCCGCTGAAGCTGAATAAGAAGCCGCCGGGTCAGGCCGCCGTGTTCAGATTGATTCAGGTGCTGCGGCCATGGGGCATGATCGAAGTCCTGATGCTGGGCATCCTGGTTTCCCTGGTCAAGCTCGCTCACATGGCGACTGTTCAGCCGGGCTGGTCGCTGTGGCTTTTCGGCGGTTTTATTTTCGTGATGGCGGCGACCGCTGCCTCGTTGGATAGCGAAGAGATTTGGGCGCGGTTGGGGCGGCGCTGTCCCGTCGCCACTCAGCAAAACTCAGGGGCCGGCTATTTGACGTGCCATGCCTGCGGAATGCTTTCCTATGCCCCGGCCGGGAAGCACGAGCAGCACTGCCCTCGGTGCGGTAGCGTGCTGCACGTCCGCAAACCGAACAGCGTCGGTCGATGCTGGTCTCTCCTGATCGCCGCCATGATTTTATATGTTCCGGCCAATGTGTTGCCGGTCATGTCCACCTCTTCGATCGTCGGGGCTCAAGTCGACACCATCATGAGCGGGGTGATCTATCTGTGGGTATCGGGATCGTGGCCTTTGGCACTGCTGGTGTTCTTTGCCAGCGTTATGGTGCCGCTGCTGAAACTGATGGCTCTCACTCTACTCTTGGTGACGGTTCAGACCGGATCGCGCTGGCGGCCGCTGGACCGCACCCGGCTATATCGGCTGACCGAAAAGGTCGGCCGTTGGTCGATGGTGGATATTTTTGTCGTTACCATGCTGGTGGCCCTGGTGGATGTGCGCCCTCTGGCGGCGGTCCAAGCCGGGCCCGGAGCCATTGCCTTCGGCGCCGTAGTGGTGCTCACCATGGTTGCCGCCATGAGCTTCGACCCGCGACTGATATGGGATTCCGTACAAGAAAATGTTCATTCGAGATAACGATTCAAATTCCGCTTCGAAGACCGACAAGGGCGATGCGTTGCCGACGGCGGTCGCAGCGCCGCCGAGCCGGTTCGCCTTTTCCGTCGTTTGGGTCATACCGCTGGTTGCGGCGCTGATCGGTGCCTGGCTGGCCTGGAAAGCGATCTCGGAACGAGGCCCTGTGATCACCCTTATTTTCATGAGTGCCGAGGGTTTGGAGCCGGGCAAAACGCCTATCAAGTATCGGGACGTAGAGGTGGGCAAAGTCGCCGATGTCGCCCTGAGCGAAGATCGGACCAGCGTCATCGTCACCGCTCAAATGCGTGACGGAACCGAGGATTGGCTGGTGAAAGACACCCGTTTCTGGATCGTGCGTCCGCGCGTGGTCGCCGGGAACATTTCGGGTTTGAGTACTTTGCTTTCCGGCTCTTATATCGGCTTGGACGTGGGGAGTTCGACGGAGCGGAAATACAAATTCCGCGGTCTGGACGTCCCGCCCATTCTAACATCGGATCTGCAGGGCCGGCGCTTCGCTCTCAAGGGCGAGGATCTGGGCTCTTTGGATGTAGGATCTCCTATCTATTTCCGGCACATTGCGGTTGGCAAGGTGCTGGGCTTCGAAATGGATCCTGCGGGGACCGGTGTAACCATACAAGTTTTCGTGGAAACGCCCTATGACCGGTTCGTGACCGCCGACACCCGTTTTTGGCACGCCAGCGGTCTCGACTTAACACTCGATGCCAATGGCGTCAAGATCGACACGGAGTCGCTGATGAGCATCATGCTCGGCGGAATCGCTTTCGCCATGCCGGCCGGCGACGGAAAAGTCGAGCCTGCGGTGGAAAACACGGCGTTTACCCTTTACGCCAATCGGTCCGCGGCCTTCGCGCCACCCAAAACCGAACGGCGCGCGATGGTTTTGTATTTCGACGAAACGATACGAGGGCTTTCGGTCGGTGCGCCGCTCGATTTTAGAGGCTTGCCTGCCGGAGAGGTCACCGGCATCCGGGGCGAGTGGGATACGCAGAACCACCGTTTCCGTATTGCGGTCGATATCGGCCTGAGTTGGGGTGGGATGATACGCAATCAAAAACGCGAACTTATCACCACGACCCGCGAGGCCGTGGAGAGACAGTTGAGCCGAATGGTGGAGAAAGGGCTTCGTGCGCAATTGCGCACAGGCAACCTAATCTCGGGGCAACTCTATGTCGCTCTCGACTTCTTCCCGTCTGCGCCGTCGGCACATTTGGACTGGACGCGGGACCCGCCTGAGTTTCCGACCATGCCGGGCACTTTGCAATCGCTCTCGGACAGCGCGGAACATATCGTGAAAAAACTGGACAAATTACCGCTCGACGAGATCACCGCGGACCTGCGGAAAACCATGGCATCGTTGAATCAGACACTTAAGAGCGTGGAGCGGCTGACCTCCAATTTGGATCGCGAGCTGATGCCGGAGATGAAGACCACGATTATCGACGCTAGACGGACCCTGACCGAAGCCCAGAAGACGCTTGCCACCGACGGACCGCTCCAGCACGATGCGCGCGACGCGCTGAACGAGGTTTCCCGGGCAGCTCAATCGTTACGCGTGATGTTGGATTATCTGGAGCGCCATCCGGAATCGCTTCTTATGGGTAAAGAGAAACAGCCATGATCCGTTTTCTGTGGATGACGATATTCGTTAGTCTTTTCGCCGGGTGTGGCGGTTCCGCGCCGGCACGTTTCTATACGCTGATGCCGGCGAACGACCTGGTGGCCGCACGGGGCACTCTGAGCGATAGCGCGAAAATAATCGTGGTGGGGCCGGTGACGATTCCCGCCGCTTTGGATCAGCCCCAGCTAGTCGTTACCAAGGGCGAACATGAAGTCGAGGTTCTGGAGCAGCATCGCTGGGCAGCGCCGTTGAAGGACGAAATCACGAGCGCACTGGCCGCTCGCCTTTCCCGTCTGGTTGGCGATGCGACGGTAACCGCCTACGCCCAATCGACGTCTCTTGATCCGAATGTGCGGATTCTCATAGATATTTCCCGATTTGAACTTCGCCCGAAAGATAGAGCCGTTTTCGAAGCGCTGTGGACGATCAAAATGAATGACGAAACGGCGGTCCGCCGCGGACATACTAACGTTGCTATCCCTGCCGCGAATAGCAGTTACGTAGGGTTGGCAACCGCGCAAAGCCGGGCGCTCGACGCCTTGGCGCAGGACCTCGCCGCCGCGTTGCGAACTCGGTGACTCGATGCCCGATGTTCGTAAGCTGAAGAAATTACCCGAGGGATAGACGGGACCGGTTGGCTGAGGCTGCCGACCGATTCCGTTGAACCGGCCGGCGCTCGAAGTCGATTGTGCTGATTAGCTACGGCGGTCGTTATAACTCCCGTTACGCCTTGCTGCGGTAACGAAAGGGTTGGAGCTGCCGTTGCGCTCACCTCTGTCTTGGGGAGGACGGGCTTCGTTTACCGTTAGGCTGCGGCCGCTTACCTCCTTGCCGTTCAAGGCCGCAATCGCGGCCTGAGCTTCCTGAGCGCTGCCCATTTCCACGAATCCGAAACCCTTGGAGCGCCCTGTTTCCCGATCCATAATCACATGGGCCGAGTATACCGTACCATGTGGCGCAAAAAGCTGGTGCAGATCATCGTTTCCAAGGCCGTAATTCAGATTTCCGACATACAATTTCCTGTTCACTAGATAACTCCTCAATACCCACTCAAATAACATGTGCGCCGAAGGTCAAAACATATATCCATCAATAACGGCTTCAGCTCCGCTCCTTGGTACGATAAATAAACTATCTTTCCGCACCTAATTCCATAAGTAATCGCCCGTAGGTAACTATATTCCCGTATAGCATTACGGCAGTCGCACTCTTCGGGGTATATCTGTGTCGCGACATCCGTAACGCTAATGTAACGAAAACGCAATAAATTTGGTTGACTCTCGAATACTTTCGGATCGTTCGTTGTCGTAAATCGACACCGCTTCTCAAGTAATATCGAGCCGGGTTTCTTGTTCAAGATGAGCGCCCTTAACCGCCTGTCCGGACAAGATCACTTGTTTGATTCCGTTTTTGTCAATATGAACCACGCTTTCCTCGCGTTTAAATGTCTCGGGGATAGCCGACTCATCATCGAGAATTACTTTCGGCGGATTTTGTTTGACTTTGATAATGAATTGAGGACTCCTGATTTCACGTATATTGATACGTTCCATCTGAATCTTGAGATATTGCCTTAAACCGGCCGCACGAGTTTCCAAGGCTCTGCGTCGCCGGTTCATCCGCTCTTCGGCCTGACGAATCAGTTCGGCTTCGCCCTCCATGTGCAGGAGGGCGGCAGCGATGTTCCATGCTTTAAGCGAGATCTCGCCCGTCAGTGCTTCCAATGTGTCGTTGATCACATCCGGAGGCAAATCCAGATCCGTAAGGTTATTCAAGGCTTCCTGGTATTGCTCGGCAATCTCATAAAGCTTTGTTTCCACGCCGCTTACCCCTTCTCAGTCGCGTCCGGTTTAGCCCAGTCTTCCAATTTCTGAACGAGCCTATCGTAGACTTCAGGCGTCAACTCTTCGAACGCGTTCAACTTGTTCTTGCTCGCGGCTTTGACCCAACGCAGCACGCGCTCGCGGTCCAAGCCGAGTTCCTTGATCCGTGTCTCCAATTGCTCGATCTGTGTGAGGGAAAGGCTGCAGAACCTGTAGCCCCGGCCGCCAGCTTCCGAAGACGGTGTCGATTCGGCCGGAATCCGATCGTTGGCATCGCCTTCGCCCTCGGTGAATTTGCCGGTAGTAACAGCGGCTTGTGGCTTCGAGGCCGGCCCTAGCTGCATGTCCTCAAGGTCTTGCGTAAACACTTCGCTTAAGCCCGCCATCCGCAGAGTCGCATCGATATGCGCCGACTTTCCCGCCATCTTGAGGGCTTTATTCAGGTCCCCATTGTCCTGCTGCACGCTGCGTGCTCCAATGCCTTCCGCGACCGTCCGTTCCTGACTGTCTCGCAGTTCGCAGCGGAGAATGATCGTACCGAGACGCTGTCCCGACAGGGCGGCCTGCTCATAGGCGGTGAGATTGGGATAATGCACCGTCACTCCGAGCATCCCGCAAATTTTTTCGGCACCCGGCTTGAATAGACTCGGCTTGCTCCAGTGGCTGTTGATCGGGCACGACTCCGCTTCGCCGCGCCTGGCAAAGGCGCATCTTTCCCGATTGAAGAGGTGAATGCGGCCGTAGTCCGTGCCTTCCACCAAGGCTTCCCTTATCCAATTGAGTATCGCCGCACGATTATGCTTGCGCCGCGCCAGTCCCGCTTCGAATACATCATTCGGCAAATCCAGAGGGGAAACGCTCGGTAGTTCGGCCTTTGCCGTTTTCCTCGCGACTTTTCGCGCTGTCGGCTTTTCGGGGCTCGCCACGGGCTGTTCTTCGTGTTCGAGATAGGCCGTGGACGGAATCGAAGCCGCTGGGGCGTCTACGGTGTCTTCGCGTTCTTTTACGTGATTCATAACTTGGTTACTCCTGCCGTACACATCACCTTTAATGCATTTCCCTGGGGCAAGGCTTGCTTGCGGGGTGCTATGGCGTTGTACCGCTCGTCTGGGAAGTAGAAAAAAGCTGCCGGAATATCCGGATCGAAGAGTGGTTATTTAAGGCGCCTCAGGTTACTGCCGACGCATCACAGCGCTGTCATATGGTGGGGGTGGAAGATTGGCACTGGGGAATCGCTCCAAATACACTTACAGTGACAATTTGCGGCCGAGATTTAGCGGGAAGCGACGTTGAGCCTGGCGCAAGACAATAGGTCAGGACCGAAGGCTAAGACTTGATTCCGGCTTGATTTAGGCAAAGTTATGCTCTTTAGATGCTGTGAATAAATAACCGGTTTTCCATGTAACATTAAACAAAATCCGGCGGCGAAAGTTCCCTCAAGAATTAAAGAAAAATGTGATAATACAAAGAGTTGTCTTGGCTATGGCGGGGCAGCCAAGGGCTCGTTCGGATCTAAAGGACGTTGCGTTGGATTGACCTCGGAAAATACTTCGCTTGTCGGTCTATAGGTCGATTGCCTAAACGCATTGTGATCGATCATGAGGTTGAGGAACCTTCGTATCTCGAGTCACCATTTCTTTGGCCGGGGTGGTTTCGTTCTTGGTTTGATGTTGCTAGCGCCTTTGTGGAGTGGAGGAGGAATGGCGGGAGCGCTCGAAGACTATGTTAATGCGCCGGACACCGCGTACCATTGGCGGTATGAGTCGGAAGCCCAAGAACCGTGGGGAACGCTGATCCGTTTGGAGTTGATATCCCAGAAGTGGCGTGGCGAAACGTGGAGCCACGGTCTTGTGATCGTCCGGCCGCTCGAGCTGCGTAATCCCAAGACTGCCTTTCTTCTGATAACCCACGATGGTGCCGCCAGCATCGATCTGTTGAAGACGGTGGCGGAACGAGCCGGAGCCATTGCGGCTGCGATTACCGGCGTTCCCAATCAACCATTGTATGGGCGTAGCGAAGATGCGCTTGTCGCTTATACGTTCGATCGGTATGCGGAAACGAACGACAAGACCTGGCCGTTGCTTTTCCCTATGGTGAAAAGCGCGGTGCGGGGCATGGATGCGGTTCAGGAGTTTGTGGGGCGGACATTGAGTGTCGGCATCGAGAAGTTTCTGGTCGCCGGTGCCTCCAAACGAGGTTGGACGGCCTGGTTGACGGCAGCCGTCGATGGGCGGGTCAAAGCCATCGCGCCCATGGTGTTCGACATGTTGAACATCAAGACGCAACTGCAATGGACCGAGAAAGTCTATGGCCGGCAAAGCGAGTATATCCACGATTACACCGATCTGGGGCTGCATCGGGCCCTGGACGACAGTCCTCTGCAGCGGTTGCGCGTGTGGGTGGACCCCTACGCTTATCGCGAACGTTACAGAATGCCGAAGTTGCTGTTGCTAGGGACTAACGATCCTTATTGGACAGTCGACTCGCTGCGTCATTACTGGCATGACCTGCCCGAGCCCAAACTGCTGTTCCAGGCGCCGAATGCGGGTCACGGTGCGGGTAGTACTCTGGAAGCCAGGCAGACGCTTGCAAGCTTTTTTGAAATGGTCGCCGACAATCATCCGCTGCCCAGGCTGGCATGGACGCATACGCAACGGGGGGATGATACCGAGATGATACAGGTCAAGACCAACGCGAAACCGACCGCGATACGTCTTTGGACCGCCGAGTCCTCGGATCGCGACTTTCGTAACGATGCTTGGTCGAGTCGTAGCCTGGCGCTCAATCCGGAGCGGAATGGCGCCGCCATTCTCGTGCGTGCGCCCTGTGACAAATATCGTGCGTATCTGGTCGAAGTGGAGTTGCGCTCTCCGAGCGGCCACCCTTATCAACTATCGACCGAAGTCCGGGTTCTTCGTAAGCGTCCGCCGAGCACCGTCTCGACGGGTTGAGAGACTCAGGCGACACTGGTGCGAGCGGACGCATGGGGTGTCCACGCACTCTTGAGGTGGACGCACTGATGACTCACGATGCTGACTTCACAACGGGCGTGGTGGCGATGGATACCTTGGGCCGGCGGCGGTTTGCGCCTGAGTTCAAGCGCGAACTGGTGGAGCGGACCCTACAGCCGGGCGCCTCGGTCGCGGGGATTGCGCTGGCGCATCGGATCAACGCCAATCAACTGTTCAAATGGCGCCGACACTACCTTAAGGACCGGAACGCCCCGGCCGGTCCGCCGGGGCCGACCTTATTACCGGTGGCGATGACGCCCGCATTGGCCGCGCCAGCGCGCGAAGCTACGGTATCCGCTCCACCGGGCACCATCACCATCGAACTCGGGGGTACGCGGGTTCAGGTGAAAGGTTCCGTCGATGCGGCGACCTTGCGCACCGTCCTCGCGAGTCTCAAGGGCCCATGATCGCGCCTCCGTCCGGCACCCGCATCTGGATCGCTGCCGGGGTGACCGATCTGCGCCGCGGCTTCGATGGCTTGGCCGCCCTGGTCCAGACCCAGCTCCAAGCCGAGCCCTTCTCCGGACACATTTTTGCCTTTCGCGGGCGACGCGGCGACCGGATCAAACTGCTCTGGTGGGACGGCGATGGACTCTGCCTGTTCGCCAAGCGGCTGGAGCGGGGCCGCTTCGTCTGGCCGCAGGCGACGGGCGGCACGGTATCCCTCACCCCCGCCCAGTTGTCGATGCTGCTGGAAGGCATCGACTGGCGCCGCCCGATCCGCACCGCGCCTTCTCACGCCGCCTGACGGAGGGCGGGTATAATCGGGGCATGACCAACCCCGACGTGCTTCCCGATGAGATTCCCGCCCTCAAGACGCTGATTGAAGCCCAGCGCGTCGAAATCGCCCACCTGAAACTCCTCGTCGCCAAGCTCCGCCGCCAGCAGTTCGGGCGCCGCTCCGAAAAAATGGCCGGGCTCCTCGATCAATTGGAACTTCAGCTGGAGGAGCTCGAAACGGGCGATGCGGAACTCGCGGCGATCGTCGAACCGCGCGCAGCCGAGCGCCGGGTAAGAACGCCCCGGTCACTGCCCGATCATCTGCCCCGCGAAACTCAGGCCCATGCCCCCGGCTTGGCCGAGTGCCCCGACTGTGGCGGTCCCTTGAAGCCCTTGGGCGAGGAGGTCGCCGAAATCCTGGAGTACGTCCCGGCCCGCTTCCGGGTGATCCGCCACGTCCGCCCCAAGTGTGCCTGCGCCCGCTGCGACCGCATCGTCCAGGCGTCGGCGCCGAGCCGACCCATCGCCCAAGGCTTGGCGGGTCCTGGGCTCCTGGCCCATGTACTCGTCTCGAAATACGGCGATCATCTGCCGCTGTACCGCCAGTCGGTCATTTACGCCCGCGAAGGCGTGGCTCTGTCCCGGTCCACCTTGACCGATTGGGTCGGCGACGCCGCGGGCCTCCTCCGGCCTTTGGTCGCGGCAATCCGCCGGCATGTGCTCGCCGGCGACAAACTCCATGCCGACGACACGCCGGTCCCGGTGCTCGCGCCCGGTCAGGGCCAGACGAAGACCGGTCGGCTGTGGACCTATGTCCGGGACGACCGCCCGGCCGGTGATCTCACGCCGCCCGCGGTGTGGTTCGCCTACGCGCCGGACCGCCAAGGCCAGCATCCCAGGACGCATCTCAAGGACTTCGAAGGCGCCCTGCAGGCGGATGGCTATGCCGGGTTCAACGGGTTGTACGACACCGGTCGCGTGCAGGAAGTCGCCTGTTGGGCGCACGTCCGGCGCAAGTTCTACGAGCTCCACAAGGCCCACAGGAGTCCCTTGGCGGCCGAGGCGCTCCAGCGTATCGGTGCGCTCTATACGATCGAAGCCGAGATCCGGGGCCAGCCGCCGGAGGCCCGTGCCGCAGCGCGGCAAGCCCGCGCGGGTCCGCTCCTCGCGGCGCTTCAGACCTGGCTGCACACCACGCTGACACAGGTCTCGAAAAAGTCGGCGCTAGCCGAGGCGATCCGCTATGCCCTGACCCGCTGGCCGGCGCTGACCCGCTATCGCGATGACGGTCGTCTGGAGATCGACAACAATGCCGCGGAACGCGCGTTGCGGGTGGTGGCGCTCGGCCGGAAGAACTATCTGTTCGCCGGCTCCGACGCCGGCGGCCAGCGAGCGGCGGCGATCTACACCCTGATCGGCACGGCCAAACTCAACGGCCTCGATCCGGAGGCGTACCTCCGTGCCGTGCTGGCCCGCATCGCCGAGCATCCCGTCAATCGAATCGACGAGTTCCTACCCTGGAACCTCGCCGATCAGGTGACGGAACTGACCCAGCCCATCGCGGCTTGACGCCGTCAACACGGTAAGGCTCGGACGCTTACGGTTCTTCCCGATCTTTCCCGCATCGAATAAAACGGTTTCGGATGGCAGCTCAGCGTATCGGGTGTCATGTCGGAGCGAGGAATTGTCGTCAGATCCCGACGTCCAGGAGCGAGATTGCTCTTTTGGCTCCAATTTATTGATGACTACTGTATTGGAATTGAGCGAGTTGGATCCGCTATCACGATAGGCGGGAATCCTGGCCTTGCCTTTGCATAAAATACGCGGCGTTTTGCAATCAAGGGGGGAGTTCCAATCCATGCGCATTTTGATGTTGAAGCCGATCCTGGCCGTATTGCTTATCGTGTTTAGCGGATCTTCCGTGGCTTCGGGAAAACATGCCCACAAACATAAACATCATAAGCACCGCCACCACAAAACTGTTCATGTCCACGAGCATCACCACCACTATTACGACGACAGGCATCGGTATGTTCCGATAGAGCGACCGGGCTTGCCACGGCTACCGGAGCTGCCTCGCCTTTCTGATTTGCCGGCGCCTCCGCTGCCGAGATTGCCGCCTTTGCCGGGCAGGTAGAATCGCTTGGTGCCTGCCCTCGAGTAATGGTCTGGATCGGCTTGATCGTTATCTCGCGGAGAACGCACTCCGCTCGAATACAGGATCGACCTCGTTCCAAGACATTTGGCTTGTCGCCACTGTAGAGATGTTATAAAGTAACATAAAAACGCAGCGCTTGAGGTCCAAGCAATGAATGTCAGGACTCCGCCTAGTCAAAAAGTGTACACGATGCCCACCCATGATCACCGCGGTTGTGTCGACCGAGCGCTCCGCGTGGCGGAGCAGCTGTGCGCCCAGCGCGAAGTTCGGCTGACGCCGATCCGCCGCAAGGTGCTCGAACTCATCTGGGAAAGTCATCGCGCGGTCAAGGCTTACGACCTGCTCGACAAAATCAAACCGTTCGAGCAAGCCGCAAAGCCGGCGACGGTTTACCGGGCCTTGGAGTTTCTGATGGAGCAGAGCCTGATCCACCGTGTGGAAAGCCTCAATGCGTTTATCGGTTGCAACTGTTCTGAGCGGAAGCACGAGCAGCTGTTGCTGATTTGCGAACATTGCGGGAATGTCGAGGAGCGACCGGGAGCCGAGGTAATGGCAGCGGTCGCGAGTGAAGTGGAGCAGGCGGGATTTATTCTCCACCGGAAAGCTATCGAAATTCACGGCTTGTGCGCCCATTGCGCGCAGGACGCGGCTGACGCCTGAGCCAAAGCGTATCGGGCCGAGAGCTGTCGACTCGCTCGAATTCGTAACGTATATGTAACGCTATAACATTAGCTCGATAGGACCTTATAAGAAACATGAACAAGCGAGTCGTCCTGCTGATGGCTTCAGCCGCATCTTTTGCTTCGTCCGTGGCAGCCGAAGAGGAATCCGTAAAAGAATTGGAGCCCGTATTGATCACCGCGCCGGTGCATAAACTGGCCGAGGAAATGGCACGTCCCTTCAATGCCTTGAAGGGTGATGAGCTGTCTCGGAAAGTTGGCAATACCCTCGGCGAAACCTTGAATCAGGAACTCGGGGTGACCAGCTCGTCTTTCGGCGCCGGCGTCGGCCAACCGGTCATCCGCGGGCAAAGCGGTCCGCGCGTGCGAGTCATGCAAGACAGCCTTGGAATTCAGGACGTGTCTACCCTGAGTCCGGATCATGCCAATGCCGTCGAGCCGATTCTCGCTGAGCGTATCGAGGTGCTGCGGGGGCCTCAAGCTCTCTTGTACGGCAGCGGAGCCATCGGTGGTTTGGTCAATGTCATCGACAACCGAATTCCCGATCGGCTGCCGGAGAAGGTCGTTACCGGCGCGGCGGAACAGCGCTACAACACCGTATCCGACGAAACTACGAGTGTTTTGCGCTTGGACGCGGGGCAGGGCATCTTCGCCCTGCACCTGGATGGTTTCTATCGCGATCGGAACAATGTCGAGATTCCGGGGTTCGCCATCGATGAACAGGCGGAAGCGGCCTCGCACGGCGAGGAAGGCCATGGGGAAGCCATCGCCAATACGAAAGGATATATCGCCAACACGGACGCGAGGGCACGGGGCGGCACGGTAGGCTTCTCGTTCATCGGGGACCCGGGCTTTTTCGGATTCTCCGTCAACCGACTGGAAAACGATTACGGCATTCCGCCCGGCGCGCATAACCATGGACATGAGCACGGTGACGAAGAAGCGGAGGGGCAGGATAGAATTCGGGTCGATATGGAGCAGTCCCGCTACGATTTCAAGAGCGAGCTCTACGATCCCGCGCCTTTCGTCGAGACGCTCAAAATGCGCCTCGGTTACACCGATTACCGCCATGTCGAGCGGGAGAACGGCGCCACGGGCACCGTGTTCAGCAACGAGGCGGTGGAAGGGCGGATAGAGCTGGTTCACAAGAATGTCGGTTCCTGGCACGGGGTAGTCGGCGTGCAGGTTCAGGACAGCGAATTCTCCGCCGTTGGCGAAGAGGCGGTAGTGCCGAAATCGGATATTTCCTCCTACGGTTTTTTCGCCGTGGAGGACATGCATTGGCGCAACGTCCTGTTCGAGTTGGGGTTGCGCGTCGAAGATCAGACTATTACCCCCGATAGCTTGAAGAGCGTTTCGCACACGCCGGTCAGCGCCTCGGGCTCGGCCGTGTGGAACGTTCGCGACGATGCGGCTGTGACCTTCGCGGTAACCCGCTCCCAGCGGGCGCCCCAGGTCCAGGAACTTTTCTCGAACGGTTTCCACGCCGCGACCAGGAGTTTCGAGCTCGGCAATCCGGCGCTTTCGGAAGAGACCTCCTACAATCTCGACCTCGGTTTCCGCTATAACCCCGGTTGGGTCAGCGCCGAAGTCAATTTGTTTCACAATTGGGTCAACGATTACATCTTTCAGCGTAGCCCCGGCACGGTTTTCAACCGGGAAACCGAGGAATTCGAAACCGTGTGCTCCGAGGAAGACGCGTGTATTCCGGTGCTGGAAAGTACGCAGTTGGACGCCACGTTCAAGGGTTTCGAGGCGAGCCTGAAGTTTCCGGTGTTCGACCAAGCGTTCGGGAAGCTGGATCTCACTTTGTTTTCAGACTACGTGCGCGGCCGCTTCGATCATGGCGGCGATGTCCCGCGCATGCCGCCGCTCCGATACGGTTTTCAGCTGGATTACGGCTTCGAAAAACTCACCGCCTTCGCCCGGCTGATGAATGCCGAGGCGCAGAACAATCCGGGCGAGAATGAAACGAAAACGGACGGCTATTTGTTGTTCAATGTCGGCGCCGAGTACCGACTGGCGGTCGCCGACTATGCCGAGCTCATGGTATTCATAAGAGGCAAGAACCTGCTCAACGAAACCATTCGCAACTCCACGTCTTACCTCCGCAATATCGCACCGGAGCCTGGCCGCGCCGGAGAATTCGGGATACGCGTCAATTTCTGATGCTCGGAATCGCCCCGAAATTCACGAAATCGGAATGAATGCCGATCGGCAAACATTTTCAGCGCCCCTCGGCACACTTTAAGCCGACAACTTTCCATCCCGCCAACTCCACGCCGCGGCGAGAGCCTGGAATGCAGAAGCACGTCCCAGAGTGTCGGTTGCCGGCGAACTTACTCGGGATGGTCGCAATCAAATAAGACAAATTTGTACCAGCATCGTGGGCTTTGTCGTTCGTCGTCTGATGCCGGCTTATGAACCGATAAGCGGTCAAAAAACGCATATCGAATAGCCGGTCGACACTCGAACACTAATTATGTTCGTTGAGACTCTCCTTTGGCCGTATGCTGCGCGGGAGTAAACTGGAGTCTAGGTCTATGGAAAGCCGCTATTTCTAGTCAGATCAAATCCAAACGGAAACCACTATGACCAACGAATACATCAATTTGACCGATCCTGAAGGCAGACGTCTTACGTCTTTGCCGGTGATCAGGGGAACGATGGGGCCGTCCGTCCTAGATATTTCCAAGCTCTATTCCGAGGTCGGTTGTTTTACCGTAGATCCCGGTTTTGCGATGACGGCGAGCTGTGCGAGTGGAATAACCTTTATCGACGGCGAACAAGGAATTCTGCTGTATCGCGGATACCCCATCGAACAGTTGGCGGCCCGCAGCAACTTTCTGGAGGTCACTTATCTGTTGTGGTATGGCGAGTTGCCGAATGGAAGCCAATTAAGGCAGTTTACCCATGAGGTCGTGCACCACACCATGATCAACGAATCCCTGAGGCTCTTTTACCAGGGGTTTCATCATGACGCCCATCCGATGGCGGTTTTGGTGGGGGTAGTGGGATCGCTTTCGGCGTTCTACCACGATTACTTGGATATCCACGATCCGAGATCGCGGGAACTGGCGGCGCTCCGCCTGGTTGCCAAGATGCCGACCATAGCCGCGGCGGCATACAAATACACCATGGGACAGCCGCAAATCTATCCCGATAATTCCCTGAGCTATACGGGCAATCTTCTGCATATGATGTTTGCCATGCCGACTCAGGTCTATGAGGTCGATCCGGTCGCCGAGCGGGCTTTGGACTTGCTGCTGGTGTTGCATGCCGACCATGAACAGAACGCGAGCACCTCGACGGTGCGCTTGGCCGGGAGTTCGGGGGCCAATCCTTTCGCCTGTATCGCCGCCGGGATTGCGGCACTGTGGGGTCCGGCACACGGCGGCGCAAACGAGGCGGTCATCAAGATGCTTCAGGAAATCGGGGATGCGAAGCACATACCCCAATACATTGCCCGCGCCAAGGATAAGAACGATCCGTTCCGCCTCATGGGATTCGGTCACCGCGTGTACAAGAACTTCGACCCGCGCGCGACGATTATCCGCGAGACCTGTTACGAAGTACTGGAAAAGCTGGCCGATACCAAAGATCCGCTGTTCGATCTTGCCCTTCGATTGGAAGAGATCGCGTTGAAGGATGACTATTTCATCGAACGCAAGCTATATCCCAACGTCGATTTTTATTCCGGCATCATTTACCGCGCTTTGAAGATTCCGATGAGCATGTTTACCGCAATGTTTGCGGTAGCGCGTACCGCCGGTTGGATGGCCCACTGGATGGAGATGATGGCCGACCCCGAACAGCGTATCGGCCGTCCGAGACAGCTTTATACCGGCCCGGTCACGCGCGATTATGTGGCGTTGAAAGAACGGGGCTAGCCTGTTTCGCATCGAATAGATCCGTATTCAGAGCTTCGCCAACGAAAAGCCGGAGCCGCATGGCTCCGGCTTCGCTTGTCGGTTACGCCGTGCCGTTCAGGCCTTCTTTCTTAGCGGCACCGCGTTGGAATCGACGATCGCCGGCCAGTTTGTTCTCCTGCCTCTCGCCTGATACTTTGCGGTAAGCGGCTCGTTCAGATAGTCGGTACCCTGGCCGTCAAAAATGTAGGTGCGATCACGGCCTTTTTGCTTGGCGATGCGGCACGCGTTGTCAGCGCTCCGGAGCACTGAAGACGCATCGCCGCTTGCGGCCGTCAAAGCCGTAATCCCGATGCTGACGCTTACCCACAAATCCTTTCCTGCCCACGACAATCGGCAGCTCCTGACGGCGTCCCGAAGATTGTTCGCCACGATCCATGCCCGCTCGATCGGACAATTCTCCAGCAACAGACCGAACTTGTCCTCGCCGAGACTCCCGAGAATATCGCTCTGCCGCAATCGTCTTTCCAGAGCCTGCCCGACTGATTGCAGCAATTGATCTCCAGCAGCGCATCCGTAGGTCTCATTGACGATCTTGAAGCGATCGAGATCGATATAGCAAAGTACATAGTCGGATCGGTTCTCGCAGGGAGCCGCCAAGAGATTTTCCAAGCACTGCTCGAATTCGATGCGGTCGTACAAAGCCTTGTCGACGCTTGCATTGGCAACCTTGAGCAGGTCGGCTTGTTTTTTCCAGGGCTCCGAGCGCTGAGCGTCCAATTCACCCAGGCGCTGGCGATAGTACGCCAGTTGCTGTTCGACGTCCTTGTCCTTGCTGATGTCGACGAGCGTGCCCTGCAGGAACAGCGGCCGGCCGGCGTCGTCGTGAACGACACTGGCTTGGTCCAAAACCCAGCGCGCCTTGCCGTCTTGTGTGATCACCCGGTATTCGCAACGGAGCGGCGCATGATGCTCATAGGTTCCTGCAAACTGCTCGATGACCATTTCCCGGTCGTCGGGATGGACCCACTTGATCAGCCCGATGCCGAGAGGGTCGTCCAGCCAGGTTTCCGGGGCGTATCCGAACTGTTCGGTCTGCGGGCTTACGTACAATAGCTTTCCCGGAGCCTCGAGCGAAGCGATATAGGTAATCGCGGGGATTTGTTCCACTAGAGCGCGGTATTTGGCTTCGGCTTTCCGTAACTGCTCCAGGGCTTCCTCCTTTTCGCGCAAAAGTCGAGTCTGGTTTACGTTGCGGGCAATCAGGTCCGGCAATCGCCGTACGAATTCGAGTTCACCGGTTTTCGCAACATAATCCGAGACGCCGTTCTTGCACGTGTCCGTTGTCGCCGCAGCTCCGTCATCGGAAGTCATCATGATCACCGGAGTGGATAATTCGCCCATATCCACGGCCATGTCGGCGAGCAGCTCGTTTATGTCGAAATCCGGCAATCGCCGGTCGACCACGATGCAGTCGGGCCTCTCGGCCCGAATCAATTTCAGCCCCAGACGGCCGGTACCGGCTTCGATGACCTCGAATCGATAGATCGAATGCTGCTCGAGCGCCTGTCGACAGACTTGGCGGCAATCGGGGTCGCCGTCGATAAGCACGAGGCGGATAATCGGTGTGATGTTAAGGGCATTCATTGTGATAACTCGTTACAGTCCTGTAGGCATGGGAAACGGTTCGTTCCGCGGCCAGATCCAGTGGCGGTGAAGGGTTAGCCTGCAATCTCGGATATTCAGTGTCTATCCCTTTTTGTGGTGCAAAACTCTAGACTAAGTTGCGGCATTCGGTAATAAGTACTGTTCCATACCGGTAACAAGAACCAATCCGCTTTATTAACCCGGCCTATAAATATAGGCCGGGTTAATCCGGGGCAGGGATGCCCCGGTGCGGCGATAAGCCGCGTGAGCCCAGGCCTAAGCGTGTACCGGCCTGGGCGGCGGCCCGAAAGACCAGGAGGGTATTTACGGGCCTGATTAATAGGTTTCGCGGTCGAACGCCAATGCCTGTGTCACATCATCTACGGTTTTCATACGGACTCAGAACGCTCCACGAATGATCCGTCTATCCCATCGATGCGCGTCCGTATTTACATTGGCCTGGCGATCGGATCATGAGCGGTGCAGGGTTTGCACAATTGAGTTCGATATGCTTTTCCGAGCATATCGCCAAAATCTTTTCCCTATCGAATGCGATTCCGATGCGTTTTAGACGCGTTTTAATGAAAAAAGCGGAGCACGAATTGATGAAGCGTTTGGTTTCGGTGTTTTCGGTCATTCTGCTGATGTTCGGGTATTCCGCCTGGGCGGCAGAGCCTTCCAGGCTGACCATCGCGGCGGCGGCCGATCTCAAGTTCGCGATGGAGGAGATCGCTAGGGCTTTCAGGAAGGAGCATCCGGAGGCAACGCTGGACCTCGTGACCGGATCTTCCGGCAGGTTCTACGAGCAGATCGTACAGGCAGCGCCATTCGATCTGTTCTTCTCCGCCGACGTCAAGTTCCCACAGCAATTGAAGGAGCAGGGGCTGACGGCTTCCGAGGTGCGGCTGTACGCTCGGGGACGCATCGTTTTGTGGAGCGCCAAGATGAACGCGGCCGACATGAAATTGAGCGATCTAGCCAAGCCCGACATTACGAAGATCGCCATTGCAAATCCCAAACACGCCCCCTATGGCACGCGTGCGGAGGAGGCGTTGAAAAAGGCCGGTCTGTGGCCGAAAGTCGAAAAGAAACTCGTGTTCGGCGAGAATGTGGCGCAGACCGCCCAGTTAGCCGAGACCGGCGCCGCCGAGGTCGGTATCATCGCCCTGTCCCTGGCCGAGAGTCCCATGCTCAAGCCTAAGGGCGGATATTCCTTGATTCCGGAGAATCTGCATTCGCCTCTGGATCAGGGTTACGTCATCCTGAAACGGGCCGAGGACAATTCATCGGCCAAAGCCTTTGCCGATTTCGTCTCTGGCGAAGCCGGCAGAACGATATTCCGCCGCTACGGTTTTGTGCTGCCGGGTGCATCGGGCTCCTCGCCATGAGTCGGCACGTTAATCCGGTATCATTCGGGCCAGCGGCGCCTGTGGCGGCGCGGCACGGCGTAGCCGCCTTTGGCGGCGGAGCGCTGATCGGAACCCTGGGCGGTTTGATCGGGCTGGGCGGCGCGGAATTTCGATTGCCCCTGTTGATTGGGACGTTTCAATTCGCAGCTCTGGAGGCGGTAATCGTCAACAAGCTTGTCAGCTTGACGGTAGTGGCCTCGGCTTTGCCGTTCCGCACCGACACCGTGCCGTTCGCTATCGTGGCTGCGCATTGGACCGTGATCGTGAATCTTCTAATGGGCACCGTGGTGGGTGCATGGATAGGAGCGGGCTGGGCGATTCGGCTCAAAGGCGAAACGCTTTATCGAATCATTGCCGTGCTGCTGATGGTCATCGCCTTGGTCTTGCTGTTCGGCCATGCTGCGAGCAGCCAGGACCGTGTGCCATTCCAGGGCATCGCGTTGACCGTCGCGGGTGTCGCGGCGGGTTTCGGCATTGGCGTCACGGCATCGCTCTTGGGTGTGGCGGGAGGGGAGCTTTTGATACCCACACTGGTGCTGCTGTTCGGGGCCGATATCAAGCTGGCCGGCAGCCTCTCCCTGGCAGTGAGTCTGCCCACCATGCTCGCGGGATTTAGCCGCTATAGCCGGGACGGGAGCTTCGCAGTGCTGGGACGAAACCGTCGTTTCGTTGGGATAATGGCGGTGGGCTCGGTGATAGGAGCGTTCCTCGGGGGCCGATTGCTAGGCATGATTCCCAGTACGGTATTGCTGCCGCTTCTGGCGCTGGTCCTGGTTTTGTCGGCGGTCAAGATTTGGCGCCACGGTTTCGAACGCAGCCGAAGTCTTTGAATCGTGGGGGGAGGGGGAGATCGGCCGTGAACCGATTGCCGGGAATCATTCTTGCCGTCGCCAGCGAAGGGGATATTTCGCTGGTTGATGTCGCAGTTGAGGAAAATACTTTGACCGCAATGTTGGTGGAAACGGCGGAAACCGCGCCCTATCTGCGAGCGGGGAATGCCGTGTCGGTCTTGTTCAAGGAAACGGAAGTTTCGCTGGGCAAGGCGCTGAGCGGACGCCTTAGCCTGCGCAACCGTCTCCAGGCCGAAGTGGTCGAAATGCTCAAGGGCGAACTTCTGGCCGAGGTCAAGCTGGATTGCGGAGGTCACCGCCTGGTTTCCATCGTCACCCGCCGGGCCGCCGAGCGGCTGGAATTGGCCGTCGGCGATCGGGTCGAGGCCTTGATCAAGGCCAACGAAGTCATGCTGGGGGAAAGCGCCAATGGCGTATGACTGGCAGCCCCCGATCCTGACCCTGAAGCTCGCCTCAGTCACCACGACGATTCTGGTCGTGCTCGGCATTCCATAGGGCTACTGGTACTGGCCGATTTCGCCTGAAGGCGGCGGCGGAAGCTCGATTGCCATGCCTTTGGTATTGCCGCCATCGGTGCTGGGCTTCTATTTGCTTCTGGCCTTCAGTCCCGGGAACGTGTTCGGCCGTTTTCTGGACGAAACCTTCGGACTGCGCCTGGTGTTCGGTTTCGAAGGGCTGGTAGTGGCATCCGTGCTGTTCAGTCTGCCGTTCATGGTGCATCCCATTCAATCCGGATTCCTGCATTTGCCGCGCAGTTTCACCGAAGCGGCTTACACGCTCGGCCTATCGTGCCGGGCAACCCTCCTTCAAATTCTGCTGCCCAACATCAAGCCTGCTTTGCTGACCGGGGTCGTCATCAGTTTTGCCCATACCATCGGCGAGTTCGGCGTGGTGCTGATGATGGGCGGAAGTATTCCGGGCGTGACCCGAGTGGCTTCCATAGCCATTTACGATGAGGTGGAATCGCTCAACTATGCTGCCGCCAATTTTTATGCGTTCTGTTCGCCCTGAGCTTCTCCATACTGCTCGCCGTGTTTTTTCTCAACAAACGCGGCCCGAGAAGTCTGTGACACTGGAACTCTCTATACGAAAAAGCCTGCACACCGCGGAAGGCGTCATGACTCTCGACCTAGCGTTCGAGGTCGAGGTGGGGCGTTCAATCCGCTGGTCGTGAAAGTGGCGTCACCCTTCGAATCCGGCTCCGAGCGAGGATAAAGGAACTGTTCCGTCGTCGGATATCGCCGAATCCAAATGACAGCCGAAGAGTTATCTGGCGACTGCCCGCTCCGCTCGAACTGGGCTGCGCGGAACATGGTCGTATTTCAAGGGAGGTTTTCGGCAAGCTCCGGTCCGGTATGGGGGCGTAATCCTTAAGTTGAAAGGCCCGTTTCGGCGGTATGTGCTTGAGTCGCGATGAACAGTACGCAGATAAAAAGTTTCCTGTTTCTGACCGTGCTTGCGATCATCGGTTTTGGGCCGTTGTCATTGACGTGTTTGATCGGCTTGTTCATCGTTGTCAGAAGGCCCGAACGGTTTTATCAGGTCGTCGAAAATCTTTATCGGGGCACGGCCTGCGGGTCGATCGACTGCGCACCGGGGCAACACGGACACGGTTCGGAAGCAAGGAAGGCCAGAATCAAATCCTTCCTGTGCCTTTTTATCCTGCTGGTGCTGGATATCGCTCCGGTTCCGGTGGCGGGCTCGATCGGTTTGTACGTCGTCCTCATACGGCCTTGCTGGTTCAAGACCTTGGTCGAAAGAATCTACTACGGCGTTTGAGGATGCCACGGCCATCCGGTCGAAAATCCGCACGAAAGTCTCAAACAAAGCCTTTACGGTCTACCGGCTGAGGACGGGGTAACTTGCCCTCAAATTTCCCGATGAGCTGAGCGCCACGGTAATTCGTTGCCGCACGAGCTTTTACGCCGAAAACGAGGAGCTTCGATAGAGGCTTCCTCCAATCTTTGGATCTTACTTTGGACGCGGTAGGCGATCGCAGCAAGCCGCACGATCCGGGACGCTCGGCCGGGGTAACTCGAATGAGGGAAAGATAGGCGGGCTCGGGGCAGATATTCGCTCGACGGGTAGGGATCGAATCGGGCATTCTTAGGTTTTGATGCTAGAGCGTTTTCATCTCGCTCGTACGGCAAACCAGGCTTGGCGGAAGTCGTTGGCGCCTTCGGCTCGGGTGAATTGATTCAAGCATTCGTAAGTCGGCAATCCTTTCCCAATCGCAAACGGTCGCTTTAGTCGCGACCCTTCCGACGAAGACGCTCGGCCGGGACGTGGTGTCGGGAAGGGGGGCTTCGGCGCTCCAATCGCAAACGGCCTGGCCGGGAGCGCCGGCCACGCCCTTCCCGAAGACGCCGTTTGCGATTGGGAGGGATTCCCGACCTACTCGCGAGTGCCCGTACAGTCGGTATGAAAATGCTCTAAGGGTCGGCCCGACAGGCCGATCCTCTAGAACTTGGTCGCAGAACTTGCAATGAGCACTCAGGAAACACAAGTTACCCCTTTACCCATCGGCCATATCGTCGAGGTCTATGGTCCTGTGGTCGATATCGCCTGCCGGTCCTTGCCGCCTTTGCATCGGTCTTTGTATGCCGCGATAGACGACGAGCGTTATATATTCGAGGTTCATCAGCATCTCGATCCGACTCGGCTTAGGGCGATCACCCTGCACCGGACGGCAGGCTTGAAGCGCGGCATGCCGGTTTACGACAGCGAGGGCGCCTTGCGGGTGCCGGTCTCGCCGGAATGCCTGGGACGGCTCCTGAATGTCTTCGGCGCTCCGCTGGATGGCGGCGGACCGTTGCCGGACGCCGAGTTTCGAGAGGTTTTGGCGCCTCCCGCCGCGCTGCACGAAGCTGTTCCGGCCAGCCGTATCCTGGAGACCGGCATCAAGGTGATCGACCTTTTATGCCCATTCGTGCGAGGCGGCAAGACGGGGTTGTTCGGCGGTGCAGGCGTCGGCAAGACGGTATTGATCATGGAATTCATGCACGCCATCGTCGCGTTGCATCAGGGGGTTTCCGTGTTTGCCGGGGTAGGGGAACGCATTCGCGAGGGGCACGAGCTTTGGCATGAAATGCGCAATACCGGTGTCATGGGTAACGCGGTCCTGGTGTTCGGACAAATGGACGAATCCCCCGGCGTACGGTTCCGGGTCGGCCTGACGGCGCTGACCTATGCGGAATATCTACGCGACTCTTTGGGTAAAGAAGTTTTGTTTCTCATGGATAACGCCTTCCGTTTCGTGCAGGCAGGAAGCGAGGTTTCGGGATTGCTCGGACGGATGCCGGCCACGGTGGGTTACCAGCCCACCCTAGCGAGCGAGGTTGCGGAACTTCAGGACCGAATCGTGTCGACCCATAGAGGCGGTATTACATCGGTTCAGGCGATTTATGTTCCGGCCGACGATATGACCGACCCGGCGGTAAATGCCATCCTGGGCCACCTGGACACCCGCGTGATCCTGTCGCGCGCTCAGGCGGCCAAAGGAATTTATCCGGCGGTCGATCCGCTCTTGTCCGGCAGCAAGATGATGGACCGCTATTTTCTGGGGAATCGCCACTACGCCGTCGCCGAGGCCGTGAGAGAGCATCTGGCCCGTTATCAGGAGCTGGAGGACATCATCACGATGCTGGGTGTCGAGGAGCTTTCCGAAAAGGACAGGCTCATGGTTCTGCGAGCCCGCAGGCTTCAGAGATACCTCAGCCAGCCGTTCCACACGGTTGCCGAACATACCGGCATTCAGGGGATTTCCGTTCCCTTGGAGCGAACTCTGGCCGACTGCGAAGCCTTTCTGCGCGGCGACTATGACGATTTACCGGAGGATCGCTGCTATATGCGCGGAGCAATGCAGTCGTAACCGCTAGGTCGATCATCGCGAGCGCATGGGAGTCGTCCTGTACCGGACATCTTGCCGACGATCCGCACTCTGCTAGCATAGGCAGTCCAACGACGGGGGGAATCGGCCGGCGAACGAGATTCCGTTGGCCTTACCGGTCGCTGGCCCGTGCGGCATACACGATAACCAACGATAAGCAGTCGGAGCACATATTCATGGCAAAACCATTAATACAATTGGCATTGGACTCCTTAGACGTCGATCAAACCCTAAGGCTGGCCAGTCTTACGGCGCCCTATGTCGATATCTTCGAAATCGGAACGCCGTGCATCAAACATAACGGGATCGGTCTGGTTACCGAGCTGAAGAAACGGTTTCCGAACAAGCTGATTCTCGTCGATCTCAAAACGATGGATGCCGGCGAGTATGAGGCTGCGCCTTTCTATACGGCCGGCGCGGATATCTGCACGGTTCTCGGCGTGTCCGGTCTTCCCACCATCGCAGGCGTGATCAAGGCGGCCAACGCCCATAATGCAGAAGTTCAAGTCGATCTCATCAATGTGCCGGATAAGCTGGCATGCGCGCGGGAAGCGGCCAAGCTGGGCGTCCACATCATCGGCGTGCACACGGGTCTCGATGCGCAGGCCGCTGGGCAAACGCCGTTCGCGGACTTGCAAGCGATCGCCAAATTAGGCTTGCCGGTCAGGATATCCGTCGCGGGAGGAATAAACCAATCGACGGCTCGCCAAGTCGCGAAAACGGGCGCGGACATCATCGTCGTCGGCGCCGCGATCTATGGCGCGTCCTCGCCCGCCGATGCCGCGCGGGAGATTCGCGAACTGGTCGAAGGCAAGCATCATAAGTTCATCATGTCGAAGCTTGCGGGCGTGCTCGGGTCTACGGATTCCAACTACGAAGCAAGACTGACTACGATGCTGGACAGGGCGTCCCGAGTTTTTATCGCGGGCGCGGGGCGTTCCGGATTGGTTGCGAAGTTCTTTGGCATGCGCTTGATGCACGGCGGTTATGACGCTTACATCGTCGGCGAGGTCGTCACGCCGAGCATTCGAAAGGGCGATTTGTTCATCGTCATTTCAGGCTCCGGAGAAACCGAGACGATGATGGCGTATACCAAACGCGCCAAGGAAATGGGAGCCAACATCGCCTTGATTACGACGAAAGACAGTTCGTCGATCGGCGATTTAGCGGACGTCGTATTCCGGATCGGCAGTGCGGAGCAGTATCGCAAAGTGGTCGGCATGCCGATGGGAACGACATTCGAACTGTCCACGCTGCTGTTGCTGGAAGCGACCGTATCCCACATCATACATGCCAAGAAGATTCCCGAGGAGCAGATGCGGACCAGGCACGCAAATTTGGAATAACAACCAAGGAGGGAAGCTTGGGAATTCCAGCGCCCCGGCACGCTCCGTCGGATCGGAAGTGGGCGTGTTTTCGTTGAAAACGCACTGACACATCCGGCGAATAAGTTTTTATTCGACAAGAGATTGTTCGCCGATCGGCCGCAGGTGTTCCGCCTGAATCACGCGGCTGTCGGCGAATATGGCGATTTGCCGCGGGCTTTCCGGCCCAGATTGGGGTGCTGCGCAAATGCTATTCTTTTCACTCCTTCGATACGAAAAAGAACGACGCCACGAGGAGTCATGTCCCATCAAGCCGATTCGCTGAAATCCATTTTTTTCGCCCTGGGCGCAAACGCGGCCATTGCCGTAGCCAAGCTGTTCGCCGCCATGCATACTGGTTCCAATTCGATGCTGGCGGAAGCAATTCATTCCTTCGCCGATTGCGGCAACCAAGGTTTGCTGATCCTTGGCCTCAAGCGGGCGAAGCGTCCGCCATCGCCGGATTTTCCTTTGGGATACGGCAAGGCGATTTATTTCTGGTCGTTCATCGTCGCGCTGATTCTTTTCAGTATGGGAGGATTGTTTTCGATTTACGAAGGCATACACAAGCTGGAGGCGCACGAAGGGCTGGAGTCGCCGTGGCTGGCGGTCGGGATTCTGGTGTTCAGCATTGCCATGGAAAGTGTCTCGCTTTACGGATGCCTGCGGGAAGTTAACAAGGCCAGGGGTAACCGAGGACTTTGGCGCTGGTTCCGCGACACGCGTCAGAGCGAACTGATCGTGGTTTTGGGCGAGGACGTAGCGGCCTTGGCGGGATTGGTGTTCGCTCTGATCGCTGTTGGGCTCGCCATGGCGACCGGCGATCCGGTTTACGACGCCGCAGGCAGTATCGCAATCGGTGGGTTGTTGGTATTGGTTGCCGTGGGCATCGGTGCGGAAGTCTCCGAGTTGTTGATCGGCCAAAGCGTTGAGCCCGAGATCAAGCAAGCCATACATAATCATCTGGACAAGTGCGAGGAAGTCGCGCAGATTTTCAATCTGATCACTCTGCAACTCGGCAGCGACGTAATGGTGGCGGTGAAGGCGAAGATGCGTCGAGTGGCCGAAATGAACGAAATGATCGCCGATATCAATCGCTGCGAGGCTGGTCTGAAAACGGCTTTTCCCCAAGTGAAATGGGTGTTTTTCGAACCCGACGCGGCCGATTGACCGGATCTGTGTGCCGTAATGCCGACGAGGCAATTCGATTCGGGCCGAACCGGAATCAAGAAGCCTCTTGAAGAAGAATTTGGACAGAACGGTAAATATATGGTTTTCGGTACAAAGTGTAAGTCGCTACTTGGATTGAATTTTCGTTGTCGAAGAAGTATGGGCTGGCAAGCGACGTTCGCTCGATTGACAGCCGTGCAGCCACGGAGGCGCGATTCTTTTTGAGGGACCTGCATATGAAATCGAAATTCGAGACTATCCTGTTGCTGATGGTGGCGGCTGCCTTTTTGACTGCCTGTACAGGGAGCACTAAAAAGCACACACGAACGAGTGGCAAGCAAGTCCTCAAGGTGGTTAAGAAACATCAGTCAGTAGCGCGCCAATCGCCCATGTCGACTGTTAACCAATCTCCGATGCTTTCGCCGCATATTCTTGAGCCCAGACACCGGACTATCCATGATGTGCTTTACCAATTCGGCCCGTATGCCGAGCAAGAGCTCAAGCCGTATTTCAGCAAGGCCGGTATCTCCTATCCGCCTAGGAAAGTCACGTTTATTGCACTGAAACAGGAAAAGAAGCTAGAACTTTGGGCCAAAGACGAGGGAGAGTTCCGTTTTATCCGCGGCTATGACATCAAGGCCGCCAGCGGCGTGACCGGCCCCAAGCTGCGACAGGGTGACAAACAGGTTCCTGAGGGGATATACCGCATTGTCGGACTAAATCCGAATAGCAATTATCATCTGTCGATGAAATTGAACTATCCGAACGAGTTCGACTGGTTCCATGCCCAGCGCGAAGGCCGTTTCGATCCGGGATCGGACATTTTCATCCACGGTGACAGCGTATCCGCGGGTTGTCTTGCCATGGGGGACAAAGTGATAGAGGAACTGTTCGTGCTCACGGCACAGGTCGGAGAAGAAAACGTCAAAGTGATCATTGCCCCGCGAGACCCACGCGTGTTGCCGCTCGATCCCGATGGTTACGGGCTACCTTCCTGGACGCCCGATCTGTACCGGACGATAGCCGCGGAGATGGAAGTTTTCTCCGACGAGGTCAGGGTTTCGAACAACCGGCCATTTTATCCGGCGCGTGCGCCGCTTCGGTAGTTGCTCTTTACCGATCCTCCGATCGGTGCGGGACTAGCTCAAGACAAATGGTTTTTTCCCGCGCGAGGTAGTGCCGCTGCCCAAGGAGCCTCAGGCGAATTCGGCTCGACTGTTCTTGATCCGCACAAGCCGCCAATCGGGCGGAAAGTTGTAGCGATCCAGATGAAACCACCCAATAGTGTGGTCGGGCCGATCAGCTTGAATTCGTTGGTGATGGGGCGGCGCGGACGGCAAAGCTGAAGGCGTAGCTTTCCGGAAGCATCAGCGCAAATTGTTTGCGCGCGACGAAACTGCCGCCTTTAATTCGTGGAATCTATCCCACCCGCTCGGTTGCTCCGAGCCGGCTGAAGGATTCAGCCTAGCAGCACGGTATGTGCAAGCTTGGCCGATTACGCCTCGAGCCCTGATGTCAGGAGGCGTGCTCGGTACCTTCGGAACTCTGCGTGCGGCCGCTCGCTTCCGCTTCGTCGACTATCCCCGCCACGTGCATTCGCAGGATGCATTTCACATATTTCCATAATGCGGAGAATGTTTGTTCGCTTAATTCGCGCTCGATGACTGTGGTCGACATGACATCTTCCTCCGAATTCACACCCACTCACCCAGGAGTTTGATTTCTATAATTCGTCGGTGGTAAGGGATTGCTCTCAAGCATAACGCTTCGACCGGCCTTTCGAAATACACATGATTTGTGCCAAGAACCGCCGACGCAATATTGCAGACTAGGCGGCTGTACTTTTCAACTGAAGCGTATCGATCGCACCCTTTCGTTATGAATGTTAGCCGATACGCGAAATTACGGAGAGCTTTTTTGTAGAACTCGCTTCGATAGTGGCAATTTTGGCTGGAGATGACCACACTTAAGGCCATCGGTATCTTGCCGTCGCGGGGTCCGGCACCTTGCGGGTGATACGGGACTTGAGTCACACTGCGACCAAAAAAGCATAACGACGTTACTATATTCAGTCGGTCAGTGTGCGCCCGAACCGAATTGAATTCCGGTACCGGCGACTGTGTTCGCGTTTATCGGAACAACGCGCCGGGGGAACATGCTGCGGCGAATAATACAAAGACGATTAATTATGAGTGCAGAATTTTCACAGATTAACCGATTGACGTGGCTTCGTTTCGTTCGCGGCATCAAGAGCTTCGTGTCTTCCGAAGTGGGCCGCAGGGCCGTAATGTTGTTTGTCGGCTTGATCATGTTTCTGTTTGCGATCAACGGTCTAAATGTCCTGAACAGCTACGTAGGTCGCGATTTCATGACGGCTATCGCAGAACGCAACCGAGAAGGTTTCCTGTGGCAGGCTTCCATCTATATCGGCGTTTTGGCGGCATCTACCTTGGTCGCGGTTTATTACCGCTTCATCGAAGAGCGTCTGGGTTTGCTCTGGCGGGATTGGTTGACCCGGCGCTTCGTCAATATCTATCTCGAACATCCCACCTATTACCGGCTCAATGACCGTCTGATAGCAAACGGGGAAATCGCCAATCCGGACCAGCGGATCGCCGACGACGTGCGGGCATTCACGGTTACTACGCTGTCCTTCACGCTGATGTTTCTGAACGGCGCTTTTACCGTTGTCGCTTTCTCGGGGGTGATGTGGTCGATCAGTCCGTTGCTCTTCGGCGTAGCGGTCGTTTATGCCTTGGTCGGATCCTTTTTGACCATTCGCTTAGGCTATTCACTCGTTGGATTGAACTATAACCAGCTCGACAAAGAGGCTAACTTCCGCGCGGACCTCATTCATGTCCGGGAAAACGCCGAATCGATAGCACTGTTGCGCCGCGAAGGTCGAGCTAGAGGCAGAGTCCTGCGCCATCTCGACGAATTGACGGCCAATTTCCGAAAAATCATCGACGTACAAAGAAATTTGGGATTCTTTACTACGGGGTACAATTATCTCATCCAGATTATCCCCGCCTTGATCGTGGCGCCTCTTTATATTCGCGGCGAAGTCGAGTTCGGCGTGATTACTCAAGCGGCCATGGCCTTTGCACATCTCTTGGGGGCATTTTCGCTGATCGTAACCAATTTCCAATCCATTTCTTCGTTCGCCGCAGTCATCGCTCGCTTGGGATCGCTAGCAGAGGCGATCGAGCAAGCACAGGCAACGCCGGTTCCAACGGGCGAAGTCTGCGCCCATCACCGTCGCACCTCCGAGTGTCCTATCTGCGTCAAGACGCCGGTCGCTCCGGCCGCCATCGAAGTGTGCGAAAACGACGGACTGCTTGCGTACGAGCATTTGACGCTGCGAGCTCCCGAGGATGGTCACGTCATCGTCAAGAACTTGTCCGTTTCGGTTCCTTCCGGAACACGTCTTCTGGTTTATGGAGAAGACGACACCGCGAGAGTAGCGCTATTCAAGGCTACCGCAGGTCTTTGGGAAAAAGGCGAGGGGCGGATCATTCGTCCGGAACTCGATCAGATCATGTTTCTTCCCGAGCGCCCTTATCTTCCTCCGGGAACGCTTCGTGAACTGCTGCTCCGGACCGGCCAGGAATTCGTGATCGATGAAGCGCGTATCCGGGCCGTTCTGAGCGCACTCGACCTGGAGCCCATGCTTGCGCGGGCCGGGGGGCTGGATACGGAACACGATTGGGACAGCCTTCTATCTCTAGCCGAACAACAGCTGGTAGCCGTAAGCCGTCTGGTGATTGCCGCGCCCAAATTTGCATTCTTGGACCGTATTGACACTGCTTTGAGCACGGAGCAAGTTGCCACGGTTCTGGACATGCTTAATGCTAACCGCATTGCCTATGTCAATCTCGGCGGATTGCACGACGGACTCGAATATTATGATGCGGTTTTGGAATTTGCCGCTAATGGTGAATGGACATGGAAAGCACTTCAACCCGAGCAAGAAACCTATACGGAACGGTCCGCCGTCTGATGGGCTGCAGAAATGCCGGAAGCGCAAGGTTTCCGGTAAAATTGGCCTTTTGCTGTCTGCTTGCGGCAGTAATGGCCGGTTGTGCAACCGCCCCGCCGAAAAACCCTTCGAATCTGTGCTCGATTTTTCTCGAAAAAGAAGATTGGTACGTTGACGCCCGAAATGCGCAGCGGCGGTGGGGCATACCCGTACCGGTCCAGATGGCGATCATCAATCAGGAATCGAGTTTTGTCGAGGACGCGCGTCCGCCCCGTTACCAATTTTTGGGTGTTCTGCCGTTGTGGCGGTCATCGTCAGCTTTCGGCTACGGCCAGGTCAAAGACGACACCTGGGAATGGTATCGGACGAAAACGGGCAACGGCGGAGCGGATCGGGACGAGTTCGGGGACGTGGTCGATTTTATCGGCTGGTATGCGCATCAAAGTTTTACGCGCCTTGGAATCGCGAAGTTCGACGCTTATAACCAATATTTGGCATATCATGAGGGCCACGGCGGATTCCGGCGTAAGACGTATCTATCCAAACCCTGGCTGCTGCGAGTTGCCCAGCGTGTCGCGGCGACTGCGACGCGTTACCGTCGGCAATTATCGACCTGTCAAACATCTCTTGAACGGTCGTTAGCAAGCGACTGAGAGACTGCAAGAAGCGAAGCCATGCCTTCCGATGCTGAACGGTCCCTATCTTGTCCAATCATCGCGCAATCGATTTTTTTATTAGCCAGTCAATGAATTGTTTTCAGCGTTTCTTTGCGACCGCTCCTCTCGGTATGGAGCTTCTTTTGGCAGACGAGTTAAGAGCATTAGGTGCGGTGGAGGTTGCCGAAACCCGCGCAGGGGTGGCTTTCGGCGGTGACCTCGAAACGGCGTATAAAGCGTGTTTGTGGTCCCGGCTGGCCAACAGGATCTTGCTCCCGCTGGAGCGTTTCCCTGCCGCAAGCCCGGAGGCACTTTACGAGGGCATCCGGCGAATCGAGTGGAGCGCTCATCTGGACTCGCAGGCGACCTTCGCCGTGGATTTCGCCTCCAGCCGGTCGAAGATCACCCATACGCTGTTCGGCGCTCAAAAGGTCAAGGACGGGATCGTCGATTACTTCCGCGAGCATCACGGCGTTCGCCCGTCGGTGCGTCTCGATCGCCCCGATCTCCGGGTGAACGTTTATCTGGATCGCGATATCGCGACCGTTAGCATCGATCTTTCCGGCGAGAGTCTCCACAAGCGCGCCTATCGACAGGAAGGCGGCCGTGCGCCGCTCAAGGAAAACCTGGCGGCGGCCATTCTGCTGCGCGCCGGCTGGCCTAGGATCGCCGAGAGCGGGGGACATTTCGTCGATCCCATGTGCGGCTCGGGCACCTTGCCGATCGAAGCGGCGCTTATGGCAAGCGATTTTGCGCCGGGGCTGCTGCGGCCTCATTTCGGCCTGTTCGGCTGGAAACAACATAACAGCGCGCTCTGGCAAAACCTGGTGATCGAGGCGGAACGGCGCTGCGAGGCGGGGTTGCGAAAACTTCCACCGATCGTCGGCTACGACATCGACCGGCAAGCCGTCCGAATCGCCCTGGCAAACATCGAACATGCGGGGCTCACGGGTTACGTCCATGTGGAGCGCAAAGCCATGGGCGACGCTCGCCCCCGCCATGCGTTCGGTCTGGTTGCCGTTAATCCTCCTTATGGCGAACGATTGGGCGACGAGAAGACGCTGGTCCCTCTGTATATCCAGCTGGGAGAAACGCTGAAAAATCATTTCGTCGGCTGGAAGGCGACTCTACTGACCGGTAATCCGGACCTGGCCTTCAAACTGGGCATAAGGGCGACACGTTATTACACGCTGTACAACGGGGCTCTCGAATGCAGACTTTTCAATCTCGACGTCGAACCAGAGCGCTTCTTCACCCCGCGCGAACCCGAGCCGCTAACCGAGGCGCAGCGTAAAACCCGCGAAATCTTTCGAAAAGCCAAAGCTGTGGAGACAGCGGACAGCGGAACGGAAATGTTCGCCAACCGTTTGCGAAAGAATCTCAAAAACCTTGGGCGCTGGGCGCGGCAAAACGGAATCCACTGTTATCGACTGTATGATGCCGACTTGCCGGAGTACGCCGTTGCCGTGGATGTGTATGAAGGCGAGCAGACTTGGGTCCATGTGCAGGAATACGAAGCTCCTTCAAGCATCGATCCCGCCAAGGCCGAAATGCGGCTGACTCATGCCGTGGCTGCAATTCCAAAAGTACTTGAAATCCCGCCCGAACAGCTTTTTCTTAAAATTCGTCGTAAACAGAAGGGTTTCGCTCAGTACGAAAAACAGGCCGATGCCGGACGGTTTCACGTAGTGGAGGAGGGCGGATGGAAATTTTGGGTCAATTTCGAGGATTACCTCGACACCGGTCTATTTCTGGATCATCGCATTACGCGCCGGATGATTCAGGAGCGGTCGGCGGATAAGCGATTCCTGAATCTGTTCGCCTATACCGGAACCGCTTCGGTGTACGCGGCAAAAGGCGGAGCGGCATCGACGACCACAGTTGACATGTCCCGCACTTATTTGGACTGGGCGGCACGCAATCTAGAGCTTAACGGGATCGGTGGCAGCCGCCACGAGCTCATTCACGCGGATTGTCTCGAATGGATCGATCAGGCATCGCGGGATAAGCGGCGCTTCGACTTGATCTTTCTGGACCCACCCACCTTCTCGACGTCGAAAAGAATGCGGCAAACCTGGAACGTGCAGCGGGATCACCCGATGCTGGTAAAAAAATGCATGAATCTCTTGGCGCCGGGCGGAGCATTGGTTTTTTCGACCAATTGTCGAAAATTCAAGCTTGATTCCGAGGCGCTGGCGGGGATCAGCTTAGCGGACGTCACCCGCAAAACGATCCCGAAGGATTTCGAGCGCAATCCGAAAATTCATCATTGCTGGATAATCAGTCGCTGAGTGTTTCGAGGTGTAACGATGACGAGGCGGGTTCATGTTTTTGTAGGGGGGGTGGTTCAGGGGGTGTTCTTCCGCGCGGCTACCTGTGAGCGCGCCTCGGTCTTGGGATTAAGAGGCTGGGTACGAAATCTTCCGGACGGCCGGGTCGAAATCCTGGCGGAGGGCGCCTCGGAACGTATCGCGGAATTCCTGGATTGGTGCGCGAGCGGCCCTCCGCGCGCTAAAGTCGATTCACTGGAAGTGATCGAAGAAATCCCGGTTGAGGAATTCACTACATTCGAGGTACGCAGGCACTTTTAGCACGCCAAAGGCGGCCTGGACGTTCCTCCTGACTTTGCGGACGAGTTCCCCCAGAGACCTGAGGCACGCGTGGCTTTGGCTTTCCGAGCATTAAAACTTCGCTCATTCCGTCAGCAAAGAGTTACAATTCGCGTCATCGTGCCACACGCAAGTAACGCGACGCCGAATCGTTTTTCATTTCGAATTCCGCTCATAGCGCTCCCCTCACGCCTAATTATTCAAGCAATGTACCGAAAACTGAAATCATTGGTCGAGCAGGGGCTTGCCAAGCAAGTTCCTGCCACCGGCCTTGGTGCTTTCCGAATTGGCTTTTCATTGGTAATACTCCAGGAAATTGTTTTCCTATTTTATTTCCGGCATTTAATTTTTGATCCGGTACCATTTTTTGATAGAGCATCTCCCATACTGCATTTTTTTCTCCTTGCGTGGATTTGCGTCGCGGCATGTCTTGTCGTGGGGTATCACACTCGAAGGGCCGCAGTAGCTAATTATGTATTCTGGGTGACATTCGTCGTTTTCACCCCCATGTGGCAGGACTTCGACGGCGGATTCGATCAGTTGATGACGGGCTCCAGCTTTCTTCTGATGTTCCTGCCTACCGAGCGAGCATTATCCCTGGATAATCTGCGTCGTAAATTAAGACACTCGACATTGAATAACCGGTATGAGCCGCAAGACAAAGTAACGGTTCTTGCCTACTATATTCCACTTGCCATTTCCTTAGGATTACTCTATCTGGATTCGGGTATCCATAAACTTTCAGCGGATTTCTGGCGTAACGGGATGGGACCTTGGCTGCCGCCGACCATGCCTTATTACATGTCGGCAATCGATATGACGCCGTTGTTGAACATAAAGTCTCTGGAAATGTTTATCGGTTACACGATAATCGTCTTCCAATTCGCCTTCTTGTTCCTGTTTTGGTTCCGCCTCTTTCGGGTTCCTCTGTTGCTCACCGGGACGTTGTTTCACACGGGAATTGTGCTCTCGCTCAATATTTACCCCTTCGGTTTTGCGATGCTGGTCCATTATTTTTTACTGGTCCCGTTTAGGTGGTGGCGCAATCTGAAGAAGGCGTTCCAATTCGAGCAACCGGGGCTGACCGTTTTCTATGATCAACAATGCCCGTTGTGCAACCGCACCGTAATCGTCATTCAGCACTTCGATATTCTCAAGGCGGTTGACTTCAAGGGCTTGCAGACTAATGCGAAGGAATATCGGGAACTAGATTCGATTCCTGAAAATAAGCTATTACAAGATCTTTACGCTTTGGACGGTGAGCGGCGCTTGTATTCGGGATTGGATACTTATATCCGCATATTGGTCGGCATGGGATATACCGCCCCAGTCGGTTGGCTGATGAGATTGCCGGGCATTTACCATTTGGGAAACCGGTGTTATCGCCGAATAGCGGACCGGCGAGAACGCATCGTGTGCGATGAGGCGTGTGCGGTTCAATCGCTGCCACCACCAATTGAGGAGCATCCTTTCGCGCAATGGTATCAACGTTATGCGGCGACGACTGGACAACAAACGCAACGCATCGCGAAATTCCTGATTGTGGTCCTGATGCTGCAACTGAACAGCACGATTCATTACGGCATCTTGTACCGCTGCGGAGAGGCTTGCGATATCGGCACTGCCGGCCGATTGCTGGATCACCTCAGCAATTCGGTCATCAATTTTTCCCATGCTTTTTTGGGAATAACGCCCCATGCTCTTTACATGCACGATCATTTCGCCGGCTACAATCACATCCTGGCCCTGACTTACAAGGACCAAAGCGGCCGGGAGCAATGGTTGCCTTTCGTGAACGAGGAGGGGCGGTTGGTTGCGCCAAATTGGGGCCGAGTGCAGTCGATGTGGGCGAACGTCGCAGTGACTTCTCACATGCACCAGGAGCGATTGAGCAAGTTCCTGAAAAAGGTTACGGCATTTTGGGGTACTGAGCTGGGATTGGATTTGTCGAACGCCGAATTTCTCGTCAAATTAAAGGAAGTGCGCGTTCCCATGGACTGGGAAGATGATCTGCGCCACAAGAATATCGCTCAGCCATGGCGCGATGTCGGAAAAGTTATTTGGCAACGCGGAAATTTTCGCGTCGAACTTCCGAACATCGATATAGAAACCTTGTAATGCTTTTATACCTGAGTTTTTTAGGTGTTGGCGGGTGAACGTCGGATGACTCGAAGACTCAGAAGGTGCCCGATTCGGCGTCCTGCTTACCTTGTCCGTGATGTTAACGGACTGCCGGTTTCAAGCCGATCGACTAAAATGGTTGGCTGACTAATGTTGGGGATAATCGACGATGTTCGAAATAATTAAGGCGGGCGGATGGGTCATGGTGCCCATCATTGCCTGTTCGATTTTGGCTTTAGCCATCATACTGGAGCGCTTCTGGACCTTGCGTGCAACCCGTATTATCCCGCCGCAGCTCGTTCCGGAAGTATGGAATCAATATCGGAAAAATCGGCTGGATACCGCCTACATTCGCAGATTGAAGGCGAACTCCCCGCTCGGCGCGGTCCTTGCCGCAGGGCTCGTGAACTATTCGCAAGGGCGCGAGGTGGTGAGGGAAAGTATCGAGCAGGCAGGACGCCAGGTGATCCACGATCTCGAACGATACTTGAACACCTTGGGCACTATCGCATCCGTGTCGCCTTACCTGGGGTTATTGGGCAGCGTCCTGGGTATGATCAAGGTCTTTTCCACGTTTTCCATGGCGAGCGGTATCGGGAATCCCACCAAACTCGCCGGCGGCATATCGGAAATCCTCATTGCCACGGCTGCCGGCCTGGCGGTTGCCATTCCGAGCCTTATTTTCTATCGATATTTTCAGGGGCGAGTGATCGACTTCGCCGTGCGCATGGAGGAGGAGGCCGTGCGATTGATCGAGACTCTTTACAGCAGTCAAGAAGAGGAATAAACGGCAATGAATTTCCGCCCGCGGCGTCGGGACTACCCCGAGCTCAACCTGATCCCGATGATCGACGTGCTCATCGTGCTGCTGATCTTCCTGGTACTGACCACGACATTCAGCCGCGAAGCAGAACTGCAAATCCGCCTGCCCGAAGCTACGGGTCAATCAACAGGTGAAGAAAAGGGCGTAGATGTCGTCATCGATACCGAAGGGCGTTATTTCGTCAATGAGCATCAGGTGGTAAACACGCAAATCGAAACCTTGAAAAAGGCGATTGTCGAAGCCGCGGGCGACAATAAGAATCCGTTGCTGGTCATCAATGCCGATCAAAAAACCACCCATCAAGCCGTAATTACCGTTTTAGACGCGGCCAGCCAGCTCGGTTTCACTCATGTGACTTTCGCCGCGAAGAGCGAGGCGATCGAAAATCCCTAGTCGTTCGAGTCGCGTGAAAAAGCAATTGGCTGGCTGGTTTCAGCGGGAATGGTATGAAAAGCCGCGTCCAAATCCTTTCTTAATTCCGCTCGAAGCCTTATTTCGACAGGTCGTTACGTTTCGCCGCTGGTCATATCGAAACGGACTTAAACGCATAAGCCGCTTGCCGGTTCCGATAATTGTGGTCGGCAATTTGACGGTCGGCGGCACCGGCAAAACGCCTTTGGTCATTTGGCTAGCTCGGTTTCTTAAGGAGAATGGATTTAGACCTGGCGTCATCAGCCGCGGCTATGGAGCATCCCACGGACGTCGGCCGGTTCGAGTCGCTGAAGATTCCGATGTGCATGCTGTAGGTGACGAGCCTCTGCTCATTGCCCGGCGAACCGGTTGCCCGGTGTTCGTTTTCCCGAAACGCACCGAGGCCGCAAAAGCGCTGTTAGAAAGAACCGACTGTGACATTATTCTGTCGGACGATGGGTTACAGCATTATGCCCTGTATCGCGACGTAGAAATCGCTGTAGTGGACGGTGCGAGGCAATTCGGCAATGGTCACTGCCTACCCGCAGGGCCTCTGCGGGAGCCAGTCGAGCGATTGAGTTCGGTAGACTTGAGGATTTATTCGGCAGAGGCTCCGCCCGGTGAATATTTCATGTCTCTGGACGGCGGAGTGGCCGTTAATCTGCAAGAGGAACAAGTAAAAGAGCCCCTAAGATCCTTCGGTGGGCGCGCTTTTTACGCAATTGCCGGAATTGGCAATCCGCAGCGGTTTTTCAGCCATCTCCGGAGCTTCGGGTTGAAGTTCGACAGCCGCGAGTTTCCCGATCATCATCAGTATCGGGTCGAAGACTTAGGTTTTGCCGAAGGCCTCCCAATCGTGATGACCGAAAAAGACGCTATCAAATGCCGAACTTTCGGCGCTTCGAATTTATGGTATGTGCCTGTCGAAGCGACGCTACCGACCGAGTTCGGAGTAAATTTGTTAACCATATTGAAGGCTAAATGCAATGGACAGAAAACTGCTTGAGATCCTGGTCTGCCCTGTTTGCAAAGGCGAACTTCTTTTTAGGAAGGAGCAGCAGGAGTTGATTTGCAAAGCGGACAGACTCGCTTATCCGATACGCGATGACATTCCGGTGATGCTGGAAAACGAGGCACGAAAGATCAGCCTTGAAGAATACGACGCTCTTTCGTAACCGCAGCACCATGCCGTCCTTCAATATCGTCATTCCGGCACGCTACGGGTCAAGTCGGCTGCCCGGCAAGCCTCTGCTTCCTTTAGCCGGACGTCCGATGATCGTCCATGTCTGTGAACGCGCCTTAGAAGCGGGTGATAATGTCATCGTTGCCACCGACGACGAACGAATCCGTGAAGCCGTAAGCCATCTGCCGATACGTGCGCTGATGACCCGAAAGGATCATACTAGCGGTAGCGAGCGAATAGCCGAGGTGGCCGATCAATTGGGTTGGTCGGATGACGAAATCGTCGTCAATCTTCAGGGCGATGAGCCCTTAATGCGGCCGAACTTGGTGAGGATGCTTGCCATGATTCTGGCCGACCAGAGTATCGCTCAGGTCGCTACGCTCGCCACACCCATCAAAAGTCACATAGAAGTTTTCGACCCGAATGTCGTTAAGGCCGTGGTCGATAACACCGGCTACGCACTTTATTTCAGTCGGGCTCCCATCCCTTGGCATCGGGCTGGTTTTTCCTGCGACAGCAGTCTTTTGCCAGAAAACTTTCCGTATCTCCGGCATATCGGTATCTACGCGTACTCGGCCGGTTTTCTGCGGCGCTATGTAAGCTGGCCACCGTCCGAGTTGGAAGCCGTCGAAGCCCTGGAGCAACTGCGCATTTTGTGGCAGGGAAAACGTATTCTGGTCAGGGTAATCGAGGAAGCGCCTGAAGCAGGGGTTGATACCAAGGATGACCTACAGCGGGTCGACCAGCTATTGTCCATGCGTTAGTTCGAGGGGGTGTTTTTCTTTCGCATGGCCGCATCACCGGGCTTGCTCGGAGGGCGCCTGTGTTTACCGGAACTCGCCCCATCATCTGAGATCAGGATTTTCTCCCGATGCAAGTCAGTGATGCACATGTATACTCACTCTTCGGCGGGCAGCTAGCGCTACGGAGGGCTTCGCCGGAATGGTTTACTGAGCTCAGTTGATCATCAAAACGCGCATCTTTTGTGCTCACAGGTCATTGAAAGAGCCTCATATATTCCATTTGATGATGCGCCCCCTTATACTAAGTCAGGAGTGGCCATCCAGCGCATGCTGGCGGGGGTCTTCATCCATTTCTTAAGATGTTTAGGAGAATGATGTGAAAAAACGTAATTTGACGAAAGCGATACTTACGGCGCTGCTGCTAGCCAGCCCGTTGGCGATGGCGGAATCAGAATACCCAGCAGCAGACTTTGAGCCGGTAGTCATTACCCAAGACGCTGATTTAATCGCCAAGCACGCTGAGGCTGCAAAGGAACGAGCAAAAACCGTACAAACCATGCAGGCGAAGCAGGATTCGAGCAGCTCGACGGCGGTATCAGCCGATCAACCCAGCTCTGGTGCTGCTGCCGCAAAAGCCGAGAATCCCTTGGCGGAAAATTATCCAATCGGCTTGATCGTTCTGGGCTTGGCTGGTTTCATCTTCTGGAGCAGCAGACAATCCGGATCTAATGTCCAGCCTGTTCAGCATGCACCTGCGCCAGTTTCGAGCGGTGCAGCGGGCGAAACCGGCGTGGCAAAGTACATGAAAACCCTTTCGGAACCTGCCAAAGCCGCTGCGGGCGAAACCGGCGTGGCTAAATACCTGAAAAATCTACCTTCAGCTGCCAAACCAGCGGCAGCCGTAACGGGGGTGGCGAAGTACCTGAAAAATCTCGAAGAGACCGCAAGATAAAACGGCTGTTATCGCCGAAAGTGATAGGTTCCTCCAAAACTTGGCTTTGGCAGGCGTTAGACGCAGAAGCTGGTTAAGTCATCTCTTATGTGCTGGCTCGAATAATCCCGCATTTTTCGATTCATCGCCGCTATCCACCGATTGTCCCGACGCATAGTCGTGAAACTGCACATGTGTTCACGGTGTCGCGCGCTGGCGATGATAGATACGAGAGAGCGACAGAGGATCGTTGACACCTATCCCGGTTCTACTTTAGAGTTAACAAATAATGCGTTTAAAGAATGCATTTATAAAGATTAAGTTAATAAGTATCTAATCAACTATAACAATTGGAGTACCTATCATGGCAAGACCATTAATACAATTGGCATTAGATTCTTTGGACGTCAACCAGACTTTGAAACTTGCTGGCCTTGCGGCGCCTTATGTGGATATTTTCGAAATCGGAACGCCCTGCATTAAGCATAATGGAGTCAGCCTGGTCAGAGAATTGAGGAAGAAATACCCGAACAAATTGATTTTGGTCGATCTCAAAACGATGGACGCCGGCGAGTACGAGGCGACGCCTTTCTATGCGGCAGGCGCCGATATCTGTACGGTTCTCGGCGTGTCCGGTCTTCCCACCATCGCCGGCGTAATCAAGGCCGCCAACGCGCACAATGCAGAAGTACAAGTCGATCTCATCAATGTACCGGACAAAGTAGCATGTGCCAGAGAGTCCGCCAGGCTTGGCGCTCATATCATTGGCGTTCACACGGGTCTTGATGCGCAGGCGGCTGGGCAAACTCCGTTTGCCGACTTGCAAGCCATTGCCAGACTGAACCTGCCCGTCAGAATCTCTGTTGCCGGTGGAATCAAGCAGTCGACCGTCCAGCAGGTTGCGCGTGCCGGTGCAAACATTGTTGTTGTTGGCGCTGCAATTTACGGTGCTCCTTCGCCTGCTGATGCCGCACGTGAAATTTGCGAGCTCGCTAGCGCCGCATAAAGGGGCATCTTATGCATCAGAAAACGATCATAGAAAAGATTTCTGGCGTCTTAGGAGCCACAGATCCCACCTATGATGAAAAATTGACTCGCATGCTCGACGAGGCGTCGCGAGTGTTTGTGGCTGGTGCCGGTCGATCGGGACTGGTCGCCAGATTCTTTGCGATGCGACTGATGCACGGCGGTTATGATGCATACGTAGTTGGTGAAATTGTTACCCCGAGCATTCGAAAGGGTGATTTATTCATCGTGATCTCGGGCTCCGGAGAAACGGAGACGATGATTGCATTCACCAAACGTGCTAAGGAGCAGGGCGCAAAAATCGTTTTGCTGTCCACAAAGAACAGCTCAACAATTGGCGATATGGCGGATTTCGTGTGCCAGATTGGCACTGCGGAGCAGTATGGCAAAGTTGTAGGCATGCCAATGGGTACCACGTTCGAGTTATCGACGTTGATCTTCTTGGAAGCTACGATCGCCCACATCATTCACGAGAAGGGAATTCCGGAAGAAGAGATGAGGACAAGACACGCTAATCTGGAGTAGTGTCTTAAGGCTAAGGCCAATATGTATGTATTATGTATTGGCCTAGTCGAATGTCAGGGAATCAAATCGTTACGCGCTGTGTGTTAACACAACTGCTCGCGACCGAACAGTTGATACGCAGATAGCGAGTTTGGTCTTGTGGCCGGATTAACTTACGAAGAAAGTCCGGCCACGATGCCTGAGGGGTGCGGTACTATCGTAGTGCCCTTCAATAGACCATGAGCGAGTATTTGACGGGCCTTGTAGCTCGTTAAGATATTGCACCCTGGCAAAGCTCGTATCGAACAATGGTCTTGTGCCGAGACTGTTCGCTTTTCAGCGCCTGCACGTGCGTCAACCATGCACGCTTATATCGCTTTTCACGATGCCAGCGAAACCGATCGGATGGGCGTAGTGATAGCGCCTCACAAAAAATACTCCTCGCCGCCGATTTTCCAGACCGCCAGGTCTGTAGACTACAGATGAAGGACTCATCATCCGAGTCCGTCTCAATTTAAAGGCTCCGTTTCAGTTCCTGGCTCTGACGCATGCGCAACTTCGCGCGTAGCTGCGGCACAGATTCCGGAATAGCTAGCTCGAGCAAAGCATTGCAAATGCTTGAGGCCGGCATGCGCTTTTATCTGAAGCGCTTATTGTTTGGTTTGTCGCAGTTTTTGAGAGCATATGTTCTCGGCTTGGCCCGCCTTGATGAGAAGGGATACGGGGTACTTATTTTCGCGAAGGAATTTTTTCACTTCATCGATCGTAAGGCGCTTTGATTCTTCCTGTGCTATGCATTCACACAGGTTTATGATCGGGGAATCATCGCTTGTAATGACTCTATTCGGATTTGCTTTTTCTTTTTTCACGCACATATCAGCATACTTATGCTCAAAGGCGTGATGGTCCTCTTCACTAATAACATGAGCTAACGCACTGGCTGAAAATAAGCACGTTGCAATGATTAGAGTGACGCCCATTGTGCCCGATAATTTTCGGGGTAACACACGGGTCTTAGATTCATGGATAAATGAAGGGGGCATTTTGCTTCTCCAACTTAACGAATAGAAAACACGTCCGCCCAATTGATTAATTTTTCCTCGCTGAACCATGTCAATATATAAACGACCAGTTTTAGGCATCTTTCTTGGTTGACTCAATGCAAGATGGCGCATATTGGTCTGACAAGGCAGGAAGACCGGAGATAGGGCAGATCGCTCGGATGATTATGGGCTGGCGATCCTTGAAAAAACTATTGTCGAGGACTATTGCGCCGATAAGGACGTTTGGAACCAATGGAAAAGAAAGCGATTAATTGGTCCGCACCGTTGAGCTGAAAGGATCGCATTCCTCGAGGTCGCTTCTTGCTAGGGTGGACAACGTCGGCAATCAACGATGTCTGGCCGACGTTTTAATCGGTGTTCCACCCAAACTCTTACACGAAAATCGCGGCATCGAATAAGCGACTACTTCTTCCAGATTGTCGACGTGTTCCACATCGCCATAGAAGTTGGCCGCCCTCCGGATCTCGGATCCGGAAATATTCTCAGCCGCGTAGTTAGAGTCTCCTCTATCCCTCAAGGTAGGATAGTCGGGTCGCAAGGAGTTTTTCCAACGTTTCCAAGGCCTTGGTGAAACCGTCGATACCCTCTGACAGCTTTTCCGAAGCCATGCGATTCTCGGCATGCATCCGGTCGTAAGTCGCTTTGTCCATAGCGATTTTGTCGATCGAGGCACTAGCGGCCTTTTGCGGATCCAACTTCCGCGGCAGCTCGTCCTCGGTAGACTGTAGCTCGGACAACAGAGAGGGCGCAATGGTCAGGAGGTCACAGCCGGCCAACTCGGTAATTTCGCCGATATTCCGGAAGCTCGCGCCCATGACTTCCGTCTTGTAGCCAAACTTCTTGTAATAGTTGTAGATTTGGGTGACCGAAAGAACACCTGGATCTTCGGCGGGCGGATAAGAGTCGCGTCCGGTATCTTTCTTATACCAGTCCAGAATTCGCCCAACAAAGGGAGAAATCAACGTGACGCCCGCCTCGGCGCAGGCAATCGCCTGATGCAAGCCGAACAATAGCGTCAGGTTGCAATGAATGCCTTCCTTTTCCAGTACTCCGGCGGCTTGTATGCCTTCCCAGGTGGCAGCGATTTTGATGAGCACGCGTTCTTTTGAAATGCCCGCAGCTTCGTACTGCGCGATGATCTCGCGAGCCTTGGCTATAGTGCTCTCGGTATCATAAGAAAGTCTTGCGTCCACTTCCGTGGAAACGCGGCCTTCGATGATTTCCAGAATTTTTAGGCCAAAGGAAACGGCCAACCGATCGAAAGCGAGGGAAGCTACCTGCGATGCCTGTGCATCCTTGCCCAGAGTCTGTCTCGCCCCTTTCAGTGTGTCGTCGACGATACCCTGATACTGAGGCATTTGGGCGGCGGCGGTAATGAGCGAGGGGTTGGTAGTCGCATCTCGGGGCTTAAAGGTTTCTATAGCCTGAATGTCGCCGGTGTCGGCCACAACCACCGTCATTTCTCGGAGTTGGTCAAGTAAATTCTTTGGCATAATCGAATCCTGCATTTCAAAGTAATATGTGTCTGGAGAGCTACGGGAACATCCCGGCTCCCGATTACTATTGCATTTGGCACTACAAGCATTTCTGACGGAACTGCTTGATCAGAAATACTCTAAGACCTGCTACAGCAATAACCGGCTAAGGATACATGGAACCAAACCGTCTTAACAAGAACGGCAGGCTTACGTGTGCAGGTCGTTGCCAAATCGGTTGGGAGAAGACTTTCGATACACTGGCAAGTCTTGAGCGGCGCCCTGACGCATTTACGTTCTTTGGTCCAGGACGATTCTTGGATAATGCTCGGAGCAATGTTTTTGGCTCCAACAGCTGTCAATGATTGACCTCAAAGGGGGAAGAATCCATCAGCCGACGGCACGCTCGTGCGAATCTGGTGACAAAGCCGATCAGGCTGATAAAATTCCATCCCTACTTTCGTAAGCTAACCATAAAAAGTATCAAGGAGAAAAATATGCCTTCGCGTCGAGAATTAGCAAACGCCATACGCGCTTTGAGCATGGATGCTGTACAAAAAGCGAATTCCGGGCATCCGGGAGCGCCAATGGGAATGGCAGATATCGCCGAGGTGCTGTGGAACGATTATATGCGGCACAATCCGGCAAACCCGAAATGGCCGGATCGCGACCGCTTCGTTCTTTCCAACGGTCACGGTTCCATGCTCTTGTACTCGTTGCTGCATTTGACCGGTTACGACCTCCCGATCGAAGAGCTGAAAAATTTCCGTCAGCTCCACTCCAAAACACCGGGCCATCCGGAATACGGTTATGCACCGGGCGTTGAAACGACCACCGGTCCTTTGGGGCAGGGCATCACCAACGCGGTCGGCATGGCGTTGGCCGAACGTACGCTGGCAGGCCAATTCAACCGTCCCGGCCACAAAATCGTCGATCATTACACTTATGCATTCTTGGGCGATGGCTGCTTGATGGAAGGCATTTCCCACGAAGCTTGCTCGCTTGCCGGATCCATGAAGCTCGGCAAGCTGATCGCATTTTACGACGACAACAATATTTCGATCGATGGTGAAGTACGCGGCCACGGCAACACGCCAGGCTGGTTCATGGATGATACCCCGAAGCGTTTTGAAGCCTACGGCTGGCACGTCATCCCGAAAGTCGACGGTCATGACGCAGAGGCTGTGAAGAAGGCCATCGAGGAAGCACGCGCCGTTACCGACAAGCCCTCTTTGATCTGTTGCCAGACGATCATCGGTTGGGGCTCTCCCAATAAGCAGGGCAAGGAAGAATGCCACGGCGCCGCATTGGGTGCCGATGAAGTAGCTTTGGTCCGTGAGACCATCGGCTGGCCGCATCCGGCGTTCGAAATCCCGTCCGAAATTTATGAAGCGTGGGATGCGAATGAAATCGGCGCGAAGGCCGAGTCCGACTGGAACGACCGCTTCGAAAACTATCGCAGCGAGTATCCGGAATTGGCTGCTGAATTCGAGCGCCGCATGGCAGGCGAGTTGCCCCGCGACTGGGCAGAGAAGTCGGAAGCCTTCATCGCGAAAGTTAATGAGAAAGCCGAAACCATCGCGAGCCGAAAAGCGTCGCAGAACGCTCTTAACGGTTTCGGACCGCTGCTGCCCGAAATCATGGGCGGCTCTGCCGACCTTGCAGGCTCCAACCTGACCATCTGGTCCGGCTGCAAGAACGTGAATGCAGAAGGTTACGACGGCAATTACGTCTACTATGGCGTGCGTGAGTTCGGCATGTCGGCGATTATGAACGGCATCGCCTTACACGGCGGTTTTAAACCTTACGGCGGGACCTTCCTGATGTTTTCCGAATACGCACGCAACGCGCTGCGTATGTCGGCCCTCATGAAGGCATCGGTGATTTATGTCTACACCCACGACTCCATCGGTCTGGGCGAAGATGGTCCGACACATCAACCGATCGAACAAACTGCCACGCTGCGCATGATTCCAAACATGCAGGTCTGGCGTCCGTGCGACTCGGTGGAAACGGCGGTGGCTTGGAAAACCGCAATTGAGCGCAAGGATGGTCCTTCATGCCTGATCTTCTCGCGGCAGAACCTGCCTCACGTGTCTCGCACTCCGGCGCAGATCGACGCCATCCGGCGCGGCGGTTACGTCGTTCGCGACTCTGATGGGACGCCGGATGCGATCATCATCGCCACGGGCTCGGAAGTCGAGCTGGCGTTGAAGGCGGCGGAGGAGCTTTCAGGCAAGGGTAAGAAAATTCGCGTGGTTTCCATGGTTTCGACCAATGTGTTCGACGGTCAAGATGCCGCATACCGCGAGTCGGTATTACCGTCTGCCGTTACCAAGCGCGTCGTCGTCGAGGCGGGTGTTAGTGATGGCTGGTTCAAGTACGTAGGACTCAATGGCAAAATCGTGGGCCTGGACCGCTTCGGCGAATCCGCACCGGCCGGCCTACTATTCAAGGAGTTCGGCTTTACCGTCGAAAATGTTGTCAAACAGGTGGAGTCGATTCTCTAGGATTGATTTTCTAGAGATTTGAGAAAGGGCCTAACTGGCGACGATTTTCAACGGATGCTCCCCTTCGGGCGGACGGTTGCCGAAAGGGAGCATACGCCATCCGGCAGTGCTCGGTTCAAGCAAGTCGCTTGGACGAAATCGTCGGTTGGCTGAATTTCGTCGCTAAGTTGGCGATCAGGAGGCGAGAGGAGTCGATCGATGGCTATCATTTCCTTAAGACAATTGTTGGATCACGCCGCCGAGCACAACTACGGTCTGCCGGCGTTCAATGTCAATAACATGGAGCAGGTCAAGGCCATCATGGAAGCCGCTTCCGCAGTCGACGCTCCGGTGATTCTGCAAGGATCCGCCGGCGCGCGTAGCTATGCGGGCGAGCCGTTTCTGCGCCATCTCGTTCTCGCCGCGGCGGAAATGTACCCGCATATTCCGATCTGCATGCACCAGGATCACGGTGCTTCGCCAGCCGTGTGCATTCGTGCCATTCAGTCCGGGTTCAGTTCGGTGATGATGGATGGTTCCTTGCTGGAAGACATGAAAACGCCTTCCAGCTATGAATACAACGTCGAAACCACCCGCAAGGTCGCCGATATGGCGCATGCGTGCGGCGTTTCCGTCGAGGGTGAATTGGGCTGCCTAGGCTCGTTGGAAACGGGAAAAGCGGGCGAGGAAGATGGCCACGGTGCAGTAGGCGAGTTGGATCATTCTCAGCTGCTGACTGACCCCGACGAAGCTGCCGATTTCGTCAAGAAAACCAAGGTCGACGCCTTGGCCATTGCCATTGGTACGAGCCACGGCGCTTACAAATTTACTCAGAAGCCGACCGGCAAAGTGCTACGCATCGACCGCGTCAAAGAAATCCACGCCAGGATTCCAAACGTCCACTTGGTCATGCACGGCTCCTCCTCGGTACCGGAAGACTGGGCGGCGATGATCAATAACTACGGCGGCGATATCGGCCAGACCTATGGTGTGCCGGTCGAGGAAATCGTAGAAGGTATTCGTCATGGCGTACGCAAGGTGAATATCGATACCGATCTTCGTATCGCGTCGTACGGCGCTATGCGCAAGTACATGGTCGAGGACAAAAAGAACTTCGATCCGCGCAAAGTCTACAAGGAAGCGCAAAAAGCTATGACCAGCATTTGTGCAGCCCGTTACGAAGCATTCGGTGCTGCTGGCCAGGCTTCGAAGATCAAAGTCATCAGTTTGGAAGAGATGAACAAGCGGTACAGCAAGGGAGAATTGGATCCGGTCGTCACTTAGACCGTGTTCAAAGCCCTTATTTTCGACGTGGATGGCACACTGGTGGATACCGAACGCCAAGGTCACCGCGTCGCATTCAATCGAGCTTTCGCCGAAGCTCGTTTGAATTGGGTTTGGGACGAAGCCCTGTATGGCGAGTTATTGACTGTTGCTGGCGGCAAGGAGCGCATCCGCCATTTCATAGCCAGTTATCACCCTGAGATCCCCTGCGGCGAGGGCGAACTAAGCCAATTCATCGAGAACCTGCACGCCGCGAAGACGCGCCATTATATCGACCTGCTGAACAGGGAAGGAATTCCGGCTAGGCCGGGTATCATTCGCTTGATCAAGGAAGCCAGGGCTGCAGGATTACGGCTGGCTATCGCGACGACGGCATCTGCGGAAAACGTCGAAGCCTTGCTGGCGGCGTCTCTCGATGCCGACGCACCTGATTGGTTCGAAGTGATCGCTGCAGGCGACATCGTTTTGAACAAGAAACCGGCATCCGATATCTATGAGTACGTGCTGACGAAATTAGGCTTGAAGGCTGCGGATTGCCTTGCATTTGAGGATTCGGAAAACGGCTTGCGAGCGTCGCTCGGAGCTGGCATTCCGACTCTGATTACCGTCAACGACTACACCTCCGGTCAGGATTTTACCGGGGCAGTGCTGGTAATAGATCACCTCGGAGAGCCGGAACAGCCTTTGACGTGCCTGAGCGAAGCTCCTTCGGAAGCGTTCAGTCTGGTCGATATTGACGTTCTCGGGCGATTGTTTGAACGCTGGATTCGCGAAAAACCATAAAGCAACAATAAACTCGCGGTTCCTTGAGGAGTCCTCCATGTCGAAAAAGCACCCTGTCATTGCCATCACCGGCTCGTCCGGTGCGGGTACGACAACTGTAAAGAAGTCTTTTGAGCACATTTTTTTTCGGCTAGGGTTAAAGCCTCTCATGATTGAGGGTGATAGCTTTTATCGATACACCCTCCTCGAAATGCATGAACGAATTACCCAGGCACAGCAAGAAGGAAAATACTTCAGTCATTTTTCGATTGAGGCCAATATCCTGGACGAGCTGGAAAGGACCTTCAAGATATATGGGGAAACCGGCTCGGCTCGGCGTCGATACTATATTAGTAGCGAGGAAGAGGGGAAAAAGCACGGCGGTTACCAAGTTGGGACTTTCACACCATGGGAGAAAGCGCCTCGTGGCAGCGACCTGATGTTCTACGAGGGATTGCACGGCGCGGTCAAGACCGAGACCATCGATGTCGCGAAATACACCGATCTGCTCGTCGGCGTCGTTCCCATCGTCAATTTGGAATGGATTCAGAAAATCCATCGGGATAACGCTCTGTTTGGCTACAATCCGGAAGACATCACCGATACCATCCTCAGGCGGATGGAGGATTATGTGAAGGTGATTACGCCGCAGTTTTCTCGTACGGATATCAATTTTCAGCGAGTTCCCTTGGTCGATACTTCAAATCCCTTCATCGCGCGCGATATTCCGACGCCGGATGAAAGCGTTGTGATCATCCGCTTCAGAGATCCAACGAAGTTCGACATCGATTTCGAGTATCTGGTACAGATGATTCATAAGTCCTCCATGTCCCGACACAATTCTATCGTTATTCCCGGGGGGAAAATGGGCCTGGCGATGGAAATCATATTTCGGCCGATTATGGAGCGTCTGATGGACGAGCGTAAAAAAGCGTAAAGACTGCTGATACCTTTCTGGTTTTATGTAGTATTGATATGGCGGACGCTACACGTTAAGGTGTCCATAAAGAGGTCTACTTGTCGGTAAGGGATTACCGACCTACGGCGGCTTCCTCCGGTCTAGATGTTTGGCGTGCGTCACGCCGCGGCTGCGATGAAAAACACCTCAATAGGAAAATAAACCAAGCCGACGGAAAACCGATAGTCCGCGGTCTCGGTTCAACTGTCGGCGCTTCTTCGACCTTGGCTGACGGCAGTCGTCACGACCTGATAAGCATCCTTGATCACTTTCTGCTTTTGCAGTTCGGAATTCAATTCGGCGTCGATATCGGTATTGAGCTGTTTCATGATCGTTTTGGCTATCTCATCCTTGACAGATTCGAAATATGCCAGCAAATCCTCTTCCAATTCCTCGAAATAGTTTTTAATGCCGCGGCGCGCGAATTTGTTGATTTGACGTTGTTGCTTGCGTGTGTAATCGAGCAAGCCGATCTTATAGCACTCGAGGGCCCGATCGATTTCGTCGGATTGACCTACTGTCACGGGCGATATCGGCTGGGTTTCCGTAAGGGCTCGGTAAATGCTCGTCAGTTTGTCCGCCCCTAAAGCCAGCATCTGCTTGACACCCGCGTCAGGTCCGAGCAGGCGCGCGCTCTTTGCGATTTCCAGGGCACGGTCGGCATTCTTCTGAACTAATTCCACGATGTCTTCTTTGTTCTGGACGGACTCGTCGGCCTCCTTAGCCATAATGGTACGTCCGAGTTCGTCGATGACACCGCCGTACTCGAACAGGAACACGTCACACATACCCTTCAGCCGGTTAACCATATCGCGGCCGCTCAAACGGTCACTTAGAACCGTAAGCACCTCATCCGGCAGCGCCTCGTTGGAAGAAATCCCGTCTAGCAGGCGCAAGAGATAACGGCGTACGATCTGCTCCTCCAAGAGGTGTTGCAACTGACTGCGGAATGTATGCTGAATGTGAAGGTTTTCCTCGATTTTATGCGGCAGTCGGCTGACGACGCTATGCAGATCCAGGCCTTTGAGCAGTTCGTTCTTGAGCGCTTTGCGATCCAAGGTGTCGATGGCGTTGACGATTTGTTCGCCCAGTTGCTCTCGGTCTTCATCACGCCAGAATACAAATTCCGGCAGTACCTCGGTACGCAGTACCTTGATGTGTTCCTCCACGGTGGTACGAAGGTGCCGCAGGACTTCGTCCTGGCGGCGCGATAATTCGCCGGCGATAAAGGTGCTTTTCATACTGTCATCGCTTTTGTTTTTGTAGTTTTGATACAGCGGTTCCAAGCGTTCCCGCAGTCGCTTGGCCAGATCGACATATTCGCTGCGCGCTTCGTCCAGGAATTCGGCTTTGGCGGTGTGAGCTAAATACTCGAACAGACTGCTGCGGAATGCGGCGAAATTCTTGGCTTCGTCCAGCGACTTGATAAAACCTTCAGCCTCGTTTCGTTCAGGTATTTTGCCGATGGCTTTCTGAAGAGCATCTACATGTTCGCGGATACTGCCGCTCTTTTCCAGGCGGCCTTCCTGAATCAGTTTCAGCAGCAGGTAATTAAGCGCCGATACCCGAAACACACGGTCCTTGGCGATATGAAACCCGTAATGATCGATTTTTTGCGCGAAGTTCGCCAACTCTTCCTTTTTCTGCTGACTGCTCAGCACGTCCCACTGATTGATCGCCCAAAAGGCGCGCTGCAGCACGCGCTTGCGTTGGCTGTGGATTTCGGCCAACAGCTCGATCTCTTCGCCTTCCAGCAGGTGAAACACCTTCATGGCGATGACGAACGCCTTGGCGTCGTTTTCGACGTACGATTTGGTCACCTTGCGGTGGCGAGGATTGACCACGCCTAATCCGGGCAAGTCGACGAGAACGACGTTTTCGGGGATGCTGACATCGGTGAGGAAGACTTCTGCCTGATCTACGAACAGCACGTCCTCGTAATCTTCGGTGACATAGCTCGGCAACTCCGCCAGAGCGATTTCTTTGACCGATCCGTTGAGTTTATTCCAGCCTTCGATCAAGGTTTTCAACTCAGCGAAGAATTTTTGCTTGTTGAACGAGCCGAATTGGTTTTTGTACTGTTCGATATCCTTTGCCAATGTGCCCAGCAATTCGCCTTTGCTCAGCTTTCGGTAAGTATCGCTGCTCTTGCGCAACTCCTTGGACAACTCTTCGAGATACAGGTTTTTCAGCTCGTCTCGGGCGCTTTCGTTGAGGTAATGGATAACGGCCCGATTAGCGCGCCCTTTACGGATCAGCGTGGGAATGGCGGTGAAAGACTTGGTTGCCTGGGGCAAGATATCGTCGCCCAGCACGGCGTTGATGATGGTGCTCTTGCCGGCCGAGAATGCACCCAGAAACGCCACCGGAAATTCCGGCGATTTGAGCCGTTCCAACCAAGTGCGCTTGCGGTTGACATAATATTTGAAATCGTCGGTGACTCCTAAATATGGCGCGGCGGCGTCGTAGGCTTCGAACAGGCGTGTGAATGCTTTGACGTAATTGCTGTAATCCGACTCTTTCATCCGTAGGTTTCCTGATTATTTTTAGGTGCCAGCGATATTTTAGGTTTAAGCTGCCGACAGTGGTAAAGGCCGAGCCATAAGACCATGGTCAATTAACGGAATATATTACCATTTATGTTACGCAGACCTTAGCGGCTAAAATCGATCGACTTGCCGCCGCAACGCATTCCGGGAATTTCCGTAAGGTCGTTCCAATGACGGACAAAAAACCCCTGCCTACCACAAGAAGGCGGCTCCAAACGGCGGGCGACGATTTCGGCGTACGGCTTTCCGGATCAACGGACCTGGATCGTGGTCGAAGACGGTTTCAGTGAGAGCATGATTGCATGAGGAAATTCATGGTAAGACGTCTACGCCGGTTTTTCTTAGGAATGCTTCTGATCGGCACATCACCGAAATGGGCCGAAGCGGAAACTCTGCGCATCCAGCTGGAAACGTTAGCGACCGAATACGGATTTGTCGTGCAAGGGCTTGATCGCCTAGGACCCGAATCTGCGCGAAATGCGGCAGGCGACCTGCCGACCCGGCTCAGGATGCTTCTCGAGGATTACAACTACGTCCTCATGAGTGACCGGCCCGGCGCGGTTGACCGGCTGTTGATCACCAGCGCGAAAATGCCGGCGCAAACGCGCGCCTTTAACGCCACCATCAAAACGACGCGGCTCGGCCCCCATCATCAGGTCGAAACGGTGTTGGTAGGACCAAACGGCGTGGCTTTTCCGGTTACTTTGATCGTCGACACCGGAGCCTCGACGCTTGCTTTGCCGGAATCGATGGTCAGCGAACTGGGTTTCGTTCCCGAAGCCCTTCAGCCGGGAGTCAGTCATACCGCGAACGATATTGTGCCGATTAAAGCCGGTATCCTAGAATCGGTTCGGGTGGGACCCGTTTCGGCTGCAGCCGTGCCGGTCGCTTTTTTTCCGGACGACCGTCTCCGCGGTGCGAAGCTTTTGGGAATGAGCTTTTTGAGCCGTTTCCGCGTGACTTTGGACGAAGCAGAGAATGAACTGATTCTGCTTGCGAAATGACCTCTCTTACGCAGGGTATGGAAGACGTCCCGAGATCCAGCCGAACGGCGGTACGAATTACTAATAGTTAAGAAAGTAAAGCCACAAGTGCCCCCTCTCCCTCTGGAAGAGGGGGGTGAGAGCGATTCGAATAGGGCTTTACTTTCTTTACGCACGGTAATCACTTGCTTGGTTCAAGCAACGACCGGCGTGATTAAATGCCATTTGGAAATTCCGCTCATTATCCAGCAACAAGAGGTGCCATTATGAACAGTGACAGTGCGGACATCGGGCTAATAGGATTAGCGGTCATGGGCCAAAACTTGGCGCTGAACATCGCCGATCACGGCTATTCCATCGCAGTCTACAACCGCAGCTCCGAGAAAACAGCGGAGTTCATGACGCGTTGTCGGCAGAAAGAGCCATCCGGCGAGCGCGTCCTGGGCTTTACCGATCTGAAGGAGTTCACCCAAGCCATTCGGCGTCCCCGCAAGATCATTCTACTGGTCAAGGCAGGCGCACCGACCGATCGCACCATCGAAAGCCTGCTGCCTCACCTCGATCCAGGCGACATCATCGTCGACGGCGGCAATGCGCATTGGCTGGACACCATACGCAGAGACAAGGAATTGACCGCAAAGGGATTTCGGTTTATCGGTTCCGGCGTCTCGGGTGGCGAAACCGGCGCGCGGTTCGGACCTTCTCTAATGCCGGGCGGCAGCCCGAGCGCCTGGGCCGAGCTCGAGCCGATCTGGCGCGCCATCGCCGCTAAGGTCGATCCGCAAAGTGGCGTACCTTTGGAAGGCGCCGCGCCCGGAAAACCGGTGGAGGGCGGCGTACCGTGCACTGCGTATATCGGACCGAACGGAGCCGGGCACTACGTCAAAATGGTGCACAACGGCATCGAGTACATCGATATGCAGTTGATCTGCGAAGCTTATTGGCTGATGAAACATCTGCTTGGGCTGGATGCCGGCGCGATCGGGGAGATCTTCCGCGAGTGGAATGGCGGCGAACTGTCCAGCTATCTCATCGAAATTACCGGGGACATCCTGGGACAGAAGGATCCGGCGGGCCCCGGTTTCCTGGTCGACCAGGTGCTGGATGCAGCCGGCCAGAAAGGCACCGGCATGTGGACGGCCGCCAGCGCATTGGAACTGGGCGCACCGGCAAATTCGATCGCCGAAGCCGTATTCGCCCGTGCGTTGTCGGCCCTGAAGGAGGAGCGGGTCGAAGCCAGTCGATTGCTGAAAGGCCCGGATCTTCAGCCGGCGTCCAATTCGGCAGAGATCATCGATGCGGTCCGGCGCGCGCTGTATTGCTCCAAGATTTGCGCCTATGCTCAGGGCTTTCAGTTGCTGTCGGAAGCACAAAAAGCCTACGAGTGGACGCTCGATTTCGGAACCATCGCGCAGCTTTGGCGGGGCGGCTGCATCATCCGCGCGCGCTTCCTGCAAAAGATCACCGACGCCTACACCCGCAATCCGGGCCTGAAGAACCTGATGTTAGACCCCTATTTCAAGGACGTACTGCATGAAGGGCAAAGCCGCTGGCGGCAGACCGTAACCATCGCCATACAGAACGGCATGCCCGTCCCGGCGTTCAGTTCCGCACTGGCTTATTTCGACGGCTACCGGAGCGCCCGGCTCCCCGCCAATTTGTTGCAGGCGCAGCGCGATTATTTTGGCGCCCATACTTATGAGCGGACCGATCAGCCACGAGGCAAGTTCTTTCATCTCGACTGGCCGACGCCCGATCGTCCTCAGATAGAGGTCTAAACGGAAGATTTTCGGCTTCTGTTTTCGATTCGGGAGCCCTGGAGCAGCCGATACGACCAGCACAACCGACGTGCCATCCGACGGGTTAATGCTGAAATCAAACGGCTGACCGACCCGTCGGCTGACCCTGGTTCGATGGCTCTACAGCATTTTACAGTTTGGGTTAGCAGCCTCCTGGCTGTAGTAGGTCGGGAATCCTTTCCCGACATAGCGGGTCGATAAATGGCTTGGTCGGCAAAGGATTGCCGATCTGCGGCTCAAAGTCGCCCGTACGCGCGCATTCCGCATGGAAGATAATTGAGTTACGGCTCGAGAGCATCTTGAATTCGGTTAGCCGCATTCTGCGCGGCTTCTATAACCTTCGCCGGGTTTACGCCGAGTATTTTCCCGTTATTCTTCAGCACTTGCCCTCCCACGAAGACCCATTCCACATTTCGAGGTTGGCCGTTGAACACGATTTGGCTAACCCAATCCCCACGTGGGGCAAAATTGAATTTCTCCGGATCTAGGATGATCAAGTCGGCCTGTTTGCCAGGCGTCAACGAGCCCACACGGTCGGACATATCGAGCAGCTTCGCCCCGTCCACGGTGGCCATGCGCAATGCGTCCGAGACCGTTGGATACACGTCGGGTCGAAGCGTCCTGGCGCGCTGCAGTCCTACCGCCGCCCGCATGTTATTGAACATGTCACTGGTGTCGTTCGTTCCCCCGTCCAGGCCGAGACCTACCTGAACGCCGGCTTGCTTTAGCTCCGGAAGGCGAATCACACCCGATGCCAAGCGCATATTACTGATCGGGTTGTGGAGAACGCGCACGTCCTGGGCTGCGAGTATCCCGATTTCCTCGTCGGTGAGGTGGATTGCGTGTGCACCCAGGAGATCCGGGCCGAGGGCGCCCGACTCCGCGAGTACGTCGAACATGTTTTCGTCGCGGTCCTCGATATTTTCCAACAGGTGAACATGGTGTTTTACGCCCAATTCCTTGGCCAGCTTCGCCATCGCCTTGACGTCCTGACGCAATGCGTCAGCCGGGTGGGATGCAACCTGAAAACTCGCCTTGGGATTGGGATCGATCAGGGTCTGCTTGACCAGCTTCATATGGGCGATAACGCCAGGGTCGTCGCGTCCGAAATACGCAAACACGAAACGCAGCCCTGATTCGGTCAGCGCCTGGAGTTCTCCCCGAACGAATTCCGGCGTAAAGGCGTGGGACCATTCGACGGTGGTGGTGACTCCGGTGTCGATCAGGTCCAGCGTACTCAGCCGTACGCCGGCATAGGCCTCCGAGCGCGATACGGTAATTTGCGGGTCGAACAAGGGAAGCACACAGGCATCCAGCCAACCCATGAGGTCCTGGTCTGTGCCGCAGCCCCGAATGAGCGACTGCCACAGATGATTGTGCACATCGACAAAGCCCGGCATGACGATCATCCCGGTGGCGTCCACGACACGCCCCCGGTACTTCGCAGATGCTGGCCGACCGCCGCGATCTTGTCTTTTTCGATCAGAATATCGGCGTTCTCCACGATCCCCAAATCGCCGGCGCCGACCGAGGAATCCATGGTCAAGATGAGGGAGGCATTTCGAATCAGCGTTTTGGCGGATTCGGCCAAAGACACCGAACAGAAGACGACTGCCCAAACGGTCAGGAAATAGGCGATGATCGCCGGACGACGGAGGCGGACGTTTTCGATCATGAATCGATCTCCTGAACAGAAAAGCGAATCGCGTCGTGATCAGGCTACGCTCGGAAAAAGCGATTGTCACGGTCCAAGCAGGTACTCTCGTCGCTCAGGCATCACTACCACGACCGCAATCTGCATTGCGGCCCTGCGCGCAAACATACCCTTGGCTACCTTTCGGATATAGCATCGTGAAGTTGATTCTCATCCTGGTTTTGTCCATGTTGTGCGGTTGCGCTCATCGGCAGTTCGTCACCCAACCCTATCCCCGATGGGGACAGGAGGTATGGCTGTCCAGAAATGAGCGCGACAGCCCGTTGCCGATGCGCGTGCAAATGCCGCCACGACCCGCGGTCGCTCCGGCCTGTATCCTGATCGTCCACGGCATGAACGAATACATCGGCCGCTACGACGAGATCGCCGCCTATTTTGCGAGGCGTTTCATCGTGGCGGGTTTCGATCTTTACGCTCACGGCTTGTCCAATCCGAGCCTGTTGGCCGCCGACCGGGCCATTACTGGCGGGGCTTCCGAGTTCGACGTCAGCGATGCCTATTTGGCGCAGGCGAGCTTGCGCAATCTGGAGCCGATGCGGCGAGACTTGGATCAAGTGCTGCGGCGCCTGATCGAGGTCTGCGATCAGCGCGGCAAACCGGGTCTTCCGATTTTTATCCTTTCCCACAGCCTGGGTTCGTTGATCTCCGCGTCTTATCTGCTCGAACAAGCGCCGGGGGACGATTTACGATCCCGGATACAAGGCATCGTATTCCTAGGCCCCGCCTTTTCGGTGACCGAGGTTCCGGGCTGGCGCGGCTATTTTCAAACGCCTGTCGTGAAGCTGTCCTTTTACGCCGAGGAGCATTTTCTTCGTTCTCATGGCGAGCTGCTTCCGTTGCTGATTGCCAACCAGGCATTGGCGCTCGTTACCGTCCCTTTGCTGGACGGACTGTTCGAGGTGCTGTCGTGGCCGGGCCTGCGGCATATCTTTTCCCCCACGACACCGGGTTGGGTACCGGATTACTTGAGCGACTGGGAAGACGAGAGGGCACGCCACCGCGCCGACGCCTATATCATCCGCCGCAGCATCCTGCGCTACGTGAAGGGCGTCGAAGGGGAGATCGTTCGCTTCAGACGGCATATGGAGGAGTTGTCCACCCCTTATTTCCTCATTTATTCCGCCAGCGACCCGATCACGCCGGCCTGGGGCAGTCACGATTTTGCCGCCAAGACCTTCGATAAGCACCCGGATAACCAAATCCTGCCGCTCATCGATAAGGTTCACCACGAACAACTGTTTTCCGCGCCGCCATTGCGTCACGAACTGCTCAGGAAAATCGAGGGATGGCTGGACCGCCGTCTTAGCTCCATAAACCAAATTGCCGCCGAGAGAGCGAGCGCGCGATGATCCCAAGAGCGTGTTAAAGAGGCGACTTAGGCCGCCCCGCCTATGTCCGATTTGAAAACGCCGGCTCGCCGCGCAGCGATTTGTTCCCGTAGCGCCCGCTGTCGAATACGGTCGATCGGGAAATTCCACATGATCGGCAGCCCCGACACGATGACCAGGCACGGTAGCCAGCCGTAAATCACCAATAGCCATTTTTTCGCTTCGGCGGATTGAACGGGGGCGGACGGCTCGAAACCGAAGGCGGCAGGGAGGGCGGTGCCCAAGAGAACGCCCAGGGCGACGGCCAGTTTGATGGCTATGCCCCACACCGCGAAAAAGAGGCCCGTCCGTTGCCGGCCCGACGCGACGATGTCGTGATCGACCACATCGGCAGCGATAGAGTTCGCCAACATGAAAATCGAAGCCAGGCTTGCGCCTCTCAATATGATCAAGGTCACATAGAGCACCGTATCGCCCCGATCGACCCAGGGAAACCCCAAGCTCCACAATCCGATCCAAAGCGCGGCGAGAATGATCGCGCGATGTTTGCCGATGCGATTCGCGATACCCATCCAAACCGGCACCATGGCAAGCGAGACGAGGTTTTCGGCAAGGATCATCGTGGCGAAGATGTCGGGGCGGCCGACCACATGGGTCAATACCAGTCGATGCAGCGTGGCTTGAATCAGGACCGCCGTACCCAGCAGCAGCAAGGTAATCAAGGTCCGCATGAAAGCCTGATTGCGCAATACCAGCCGGAGCCCCGCCCAACCGCCGAGGCGTTCGCCCGCCAGCTCCTCGGACGGAAATTCCGGCACTTTGGTCAGCGCTACGGTCACCAGCGGCGGTAAACTGACAACGATGATGATGGCGATAACCCGGAGCTGATCGCGGTTTTCCACGTACCCCAGATAATCCAAGACGGACAGCACGCCTAGGAACAATATCTGGCCCAGCGCGCCTAATCCTTCGCGCCAGGCCGCTACATGCGTACGCTCGGTGTAGTCCGTCGAGAGTTCGGCGCCCCATGCCTTGTGGGGCAGATCCACCAGGGTGAAGGCGAAGAAGAGCAGGCTCGCCCAGACAAACAGATAGAGCAGCGAAACCTTGCCGGCCGGTGCGAAGATCATCCAGGCGGACAGCATCAGGAGCGGCGTCCCGATGGCAATCCAAGGCTTGCGGCGGCCCCATCGCGTCTTGAGGCGGTCGCTCAAAATTCCGATGAGGGGATCGCTGACCATATCCAGCGCCCTTGACGCGGCGATCGCCATGCCTACCCCGGCGAGCGGCAAGGCCATGTCGTCGGCATAAAAGGCAGGGACAAAGAGCGCCACCGGCAAGGTCGCCACCGCATGCGTGAGATGCGGCGACGCATAGTACAGCATGATCTTGTGGTGAAGCGGCGGTCTGTCCATGATATTGCGGAAAGACAATAATCCCGGAGTCTACCCGCCTTGCTGACGATTTCAATGCTGGAAAGCGGTCCGGTTTCCAGTGGTCTCTTTAAACCGGGCGGCCGCATTTCATTCGTATGCCGGCACCGCCCGAAAAATCGACGGTGCGCTTCGCCGATCATGCCCAGGAGGAAGTTTTGCGGATTATCGTGATCAGCGATGCCTGGCATCCTCAAATCAACGGCGTCGTCACGACCTTGACGAATACCCGTCGCGCGCTGGAAAAGTCGGGACACACGGTCGAAATCATCACGCCCGATCGGTTTCGAACCTGGCCGTGTCCCGGTTACCCCGCTGTGGGTCTGTCCTTCCTGTGCGGTCCCCGTCTTCGGCCTCTGATCGAAGCCTTCAAGCCGGACGCGATGCATATAGCCACCGAAGGGCCGATCGGCTTCGCGGCTCGCCGTTACTGCCGCGCGAAAGGATTTCCGTATACAACGTCCTACCATAGTCATTTTCACGAATATCTGAAGCTCCGGGCCGGCATACCCTATTGCGTGAGCTGGACGTATCTCCGCTGGTTCCACAGCCGAAGCCATCGGATCATGGTCGCAACGGAGTCTCTCGCGAACGAGTTGGCCTCCAAAGGGTTTCGCAGGCTGGTGCGCTGGTCGCGGGGTGTCGACACAGAACTCTTTCAGCCCTGGGGAAAGGATTTTCTCGGGGACGAGCGCCCGATATTTCTGTACGCCGGCCGTGTCGCCATCGAAAAGAACATCGAGGCCTTTCTCCGCCTCGATCTGCCTGGCACCCGATACGTCGTCGGCGACGGGCCGCAACGAAAAGAGCTGGAAATGAAATATCCCGAGGTCCGCTTCGTGGGCTATCGGACCGGAGAGCCATTAGCCCGCTACATGGCGGCGGCGGACGTCCTGGTATTTCCCAGCCGGACCGATACCTTCGGCTTGGTGATGCTGGAGGCGCTCGCCTGCGGCGTTCCGGTCGCCGCCTATCCGTTGCGGGGCACACGGGACGTGATCCGGGACGACCGCGTGGGTGTCTTGGACAACGATCTCCGGCACGCTGCCCTTACAGCCTTGTCGCTCGATCCGCAGGAGTGCCGGCGTTATGCACGGGAATTTTCGTGGGACGCATGTTCCCGACAGTTCGTTGAAAACTTGGTCCCGATAGCGATGAGAGCCGATTGAATTCGGCGCGGCTACGAAGCCATCCCCGCTTTTCGCCGTTTTCAAAAACGCAACGGACTTTTTGTCTCCTTGAGCGAGACACTCGGCACCGTATGGGTCTAACTCATCATTGTTTTCACATGACTGTAACGATGCCTGAAGGGTGCAGATAATTCGCCTGCAATAGCTCGCTGGCGACCGGGGGTGGAACGTCTGTGCCGATGCTCGTTTTGGAAGCTGATTGCACCGCTTACGACAAGGTCTGGCGCACGCGGCTGAAAGCATCGCGCCAGGCTGAGAGGCAAAGGATGTGTGAGTTATATCTCGCTTAACATGGAGGACAGGATATGACTGCAAACGGCCAAAGGAACATCGCGTTTTCTCTCGGAGGGATAGGCGGCTCAAACGCCCATGGGGCCGGCTTCCTGCACGCCGCCCAAAAGGAAGGGAAAACCCCGACGCAGCTTTCCTGCACGTCCGGCATGATTTACTGGACCTGGCGCTGGCTGGAAGGGCACGACCTCGAACAGGAATTCAAGAACTCGGCCGATGATACCCGTTCGGAGATATGGCGCCAGCTGCCGCCATCCATGCTCCGATCGTGGCTGGCTTATCTGTATGGCGGCGAGGGCGTGTTCCGGCCGGCGATTCCGGAATATTTCACGCGCCTTTTCTCCCGATGGTATCGGACTCCCCCGGAACGGTGGTGCGATCTCTGGTTTCCCGCGCAACTCCTGGTGCCGACACGCTCCGAGGAGATTTATCGCCAAATCGCAGAGGCGTTCAACGCCAGCGATATCGCGATTTTCTTCAATAGCTTCAGCCCGCGTTTAGGGACCGAGCACCTTCACATGAACACCGCCGCGTGGGAGGCGTACCGCGCGGTCCAGCAGGAGCGCCGGGAAAAACGTCCAGACGATACGCACACGCAGGAGATGCGGAAGAGCGGTGATCTGCCGTCGGTCAAGGCGGAGAAAATCACGGCGGAGGCGGTTCGGGATGCGCTCTGGCTCAGTCTTTACGGATTTGAGCGCGATGGAAAGCCTCAAGAGCGCATCGACGGCGCCTATGCCCGCCAGTTCATTCTGTCGGAGTTGAGCGCCGCCCATGTGATCTATATCCCGCGGCCGCAGCGGTACCAATGGGTGGGCGAGTTGCCGGAAAGCTTTATCGAGGTTCAGGACCTGGAGACGGAGCTTTGGTTCAACGGCGCCTATGCCCAGCAACTCGCCCGCATCGAGTTGGTCAACCGTCTGTTGCGCAACGAACGACTGAAAGGCGCTCTGGAGGAGCAAGGCTTCCACGAGATCGAGCTCGTTCCCATCGAGATTCCGGTGCAGCGTGGCTTCTTCAACTACTTCATCGAGGACACGAGCGTCTTCTATCATGCCGTCGAGCAATCGGCTCTGGCCTTGCGGGATTAATCGGCTGCGATCAGGATGATTCTGACGCCTACCTATCTCACGCTACCGCTTTGCATCGGGCAGCAGGAAAATCACCGTTCCTCGATACGCCGGATGTTTCCTGACTGCGGCCAAAGCGTCCGGATCGTACTGGCCGTGCTCGACGAGGCCGAGTTTGAAGGGCACAGACAGCCCTCGGGCGAATAGGCGCTCGAAATAGCGTCGGTGGTCTTTTATCGGCCCTTTTCCTTGATAAGCCTGGAACACGATCTCATCCACCACGCCTTGCAGGGCATTCAGATCCTCAAGCTTCCCCTGGCTTGCCCAATCCATCAGGCCCGTTACGCTCAGGCGATAACGGGCCGGCAGACGGGCTCTGACCTGCCCGAGCAGTTCCCCGTAACGGTCGAGATTTCGGGTACGGGCATCGAAATCGATCTGGATTCCCCAGACCTGGTTACGTTTTGCCTCGAACGCGGCGAGATCGCGTTCCACCTGCCGTTGCAGCGGCTCCGGCCATTCCATGGCTTCGAGGCGGTACACCAGAACGACGGGGTGAGGCGATGCGGTTGGGGGAGGGAAGCCGCGGCGCTGGAAAAGCGTATCGCCGCCGCGCACCAGAAGCTCGCCCTCGAACAGATAGAGTCTGCCGGCGTCGTCCAGTATCCGCGCAAGATGCACGTTCGGATGCCAGGCCCAGTAGTCAACAGCGGCGCGCGCGCTGCCGAACCACGACGCACAGCCGGCCAGAACGATTGCCGCCCAGGCGCGAAGCCGCCGCCTCACCAATAATATTTCTGCCCCGTGGCCCAAGGCGAATTCTTGTATTGGGTTTTCAGCCGCTTGAACCATGCCGCCCGTTGCGCTTTGGGAATGTCCTGATCGCCGCAATGATTATTGCCCGACGAAGCGAAGCAGGTAGTGGCCCGATGCAGGGCATAGGCCAGGTCGTCATCCGTTCGCGCCAGGCCACGCCGTTCGATGGTTTCGCGGTAATAATCCATGCTGGTGTAGGTCTTCCCGCCGAAGGCATCCTCGGCCGGCGTGGCCGGCAGTCCGTAGTCGCCCGGTTCATGCCAGCGATGGAGATCGAAATCGACGGGATCTGCGTCGGCGATGACCGGAGCAGGGGCATTCCAATTCCAAGTGCGGAGAAAATCCCCCATGCAGTTAAGCCAGCGTCCCGAATCCGGCGTCTTTTGCAGGGCGGCGAGCAGTTCCCTGAACGCGGGACAGGTATAGCCTTCCTTCTCTCCCTCGGATGACAGCGGCGCCAACGTGTCTCCGGCCAATGCGAATTCGGTGGGCGGATAAGCGGCCAATATCAGCTCGGCTGCGGCGAAGTCGCGGTGCCGCACCCATTGGCTGACAAGCCTGAAATAGGCGAGCGATTTTGTACGGGGCGGCAGATCATCCCGCTTGAGGAGGCTTTCCAATAAGGGCGGTTTGGCCTTGTGAATAAAGTAATCCTGAACTTCGGGGAGGGCGACAGGGGAATCCTTGGCATAAACACTGTCCAATCGGCCGGTTTCGTTCCAGGTCAAGGCCAACAGCCATTGCGCCTGTATTTTTTGCCCCGGATGTTCAACGGTTTTCAGCGTTTCCAGCCAATGGCTTTCGGCTTCCGGAAATTGCCGCAGCGCCATTAGGGAAAGTCCCCGCAATACCCAGCGGCTGTAGGCCAGGTTCGAAGGCTTTGCCGCGATGCGCTCGGATGCGGTCTGCCGGATCAGCTCCGAATAATTCTTTTCCATCCAAAATGCATGCGCCAAGGAGAGATAGGACCAGAGCGGTTCGAGCCCGGCGTTGGCGAAGTCGCCCCGATGCGCCGCGAGCATTTCGACATCCACCGGAGGCACCGACGGCTCGCCTTCGTTCTGCGGCCGCCAGGAGGCAAGCGTGCCGAGACTTGCAAGAACCGGCGAAGGCCAGAGGGCATCAACGATGTTCCCCGCCGGATCGGCCTTGCGTTCGGTTTCGTCGATGAAATCCAGGACGGTTTCGCTCGTCGTGCCGTTACCCATCGTCGCCAGCCAGGCTTGATAATCCGCGGCCAGCGCCGCGTTGTCCGCCGCCAGCCAATGAATTTTCCGAAACAAGCCCTTGGCGGAGTCGGCATATCGCCCTTCTGGATACGCCTTCAGGTAATCGCCGAACGCGGATGCCGCCCGGTCCAGAAACGCTTTGTCGATATTCTCGGCACTCGGCTCGCTCCACAGATCGAATCGGATTTGCGCCTGATTCAAGGCCACCCGCCCCAACATGTAAAACGACGTTTCCCGCACCCAATCCGGCGCATCGGCCGAGAGGGCTTTGAACTGGGCCAGCGACGGCTCGTATCGGCCAGCGTAGAAGTTCGCCGCGGCTTCGAGGTAACGGGCATAAGGTTTGGCCGACCCCGATACCGGAAGCGGCTGATAACTCTCTATCGCTTTCTCGCACAAGCCTGCGAAGCGTAAGCGCTCCTGAGCCAGCAGCATCCCGTCCTGGCCGGGCAGGGTAGCGTTCTTGAGCTCCTTGAGAAACGCCTCGACGGCTTGAACATTGTCGGTCAGGCAGCGCCCATAACCGCTCGCTTCCATGCGCTGCAAAGCACTCGCAACGCTATCGCCGCCGACACCGAGGTCGGCCGCCAAGGACGAGACCCCGTTTCTGGATTCCGCCTCGGCGGGATTCGCCGGCTCCATGAACTCGCCGTAATGAAACGGCATGGCCTTCGGCCGGTAACGAACGGCGCCCTGATCTTCGAGCAATAAGCCGAGGTTGGCTCGGCTGTCGTTGTCGGGCGCAAGAAAATAGGCATTGGGATACTCGCCGCACCACGACTCGCAGCCGTCCCCCGATGCCAGCGCGACGGCAGAAGCGAAAGAGAGTGGAAAAATCAGAAATTTAGCTGACAGCTTCATTCGGCTCATCCTCGAATGACCAGAACGAAACTTCCCCCTAAAATCGCCGCTGTGGCGGGTTGGCTCGTTTTTCATTCTTATTCTCAGGGTTGGGTTTATCGATATTGAAACTTCTATCGACAAATTCTAGGTAAGCCTTCGAAATCTACATACTTTGCGAGCACGGTAGGGCGGGTTAGGCGGCAGCCGTAACCCGCCGTGTATGCCACGGAAATGCCGATTACGCGAGTGCGCAAATCCTCCCTCTTGGCTAAGACTCCAAAACGGATCGGCATTTAGGTTCCGGATCGAATCACCTCCAACGATCTCGCCCCGACTCCCAGATCTCGCCACTTCGTCGGATGGCAGGTAAACAGCAGAATCTGGTGCCGCGTCGCGGCATCGAACAGCACGCGTTTCATCTGCGCGAGTCGCTCCTCGTCACTGTGGACGAGAGCGTCGTCGAGGATGATGAGGGTGGGGCGGCCGGCGTCGCGCAATAGCCCTGCATAGGCGAGCCGGCTGATGATGCCCATCTGTTCGCGCGCGCCGAAGCTCAAGTCCTCGAAGTCGCCAAGTTCCGATCCGTTCGATCCGACGCGCGTCAGCGAGCCGGGCGAGAGGTTTTCGTCGATGTCGAGGCAGGCGGCTGGGAACAGGAGCTGGAGATAGCGGTTGAGGTGTTTTTGCAGTGGGGCCTGAAGCCTCTGGGTCAAGGCGTGGCGCTTGTCGCGCAGCAGTTTCAGCAGGTGGTCCAGCGCGTCGGCGCGGCGGTGCAGTTCTTCGACCCTGCGCTGGATCTGCGCGTGGTCGCGGGCGAGTTCCGCGCGGCGCTCTTCCAGCCCTTGGGCGCCGGTCGTCTGAAGCTCGACTTGTAGGCTCATCAACTGGTCGCGGCGCTCGTTGAAGCGCTTTTCGAGCTGCTCGGCGCTGAGGCGGAAACGCTCGATATCCTGTTTCAGAATATCGGGGCGTACTTCGGCCAATTGCCGAGTCAATACCTCGATACGGGCGACCAGAGTGGATTGCTCGGCACGGGCGTCGACCAGGTCCCGGTTTGCCGCCGCCACGCGGTCGGGCCGCTGCGGATCGTCTACTACGGCGCGCGCGGCTGCGAGTTCGCGCGTCGCGGTTTCGAACGCCGTCTGCTCTTTGCCGGCGGCGAGCCGCGCTTCGTGCAGGCTGTCGTTGATCCGCGCGAGCGATTGCCGGCCGGATTCCTCGGCGGTTTCCGCCTCGGCGACGGAGGGGAGTTTGGCCGCCTGCGGGGTTTCGGGCGAAAGCTGGCTCATGGCTTTTTCGATTTCTTGGACGCGCGCTTGCTGGACGGCCAATTCGGCCCGAAGCGGCTCGATACCCTGTGGGGCGAGTGCTTTCAGTGTGGCGTCGGCCGTTTTGATGTCGGCAAGCTGTCGAGTGTGGGTGTGATAACGCGCTTCGGCGGCTTCCAGCGAGGGCAAGCCGAGCCGCTGCAGCAGGGTTTCGTGTCTATCGGCGAGTTCTTTCGCTTCGGCGCGAAGCTGGGACAGGTCGGAGCCGCCGGGCGCGATTTCGAGGTGGCCCAGCCCCGGCAGCGTGAGGGCGGTCGTTTCGAGCAGCAGTCTTTCGCCCTTGCCGGTGACCGATTCGGCGCCGATTCCGATGCTACGGCCGTCTTCGATCGCGAAGCGCAGCCGTGTCGCAGCCGTGTCGAGCCGGATTTGCGTTTCGCGAATCTGCCGGTGTTGATCCCGCAGCAACTCGAGATCTTTAAGCTTGATCTCGGTGACGGCGGCTTGCCGTTTCAATTCGACCAAGGCGGCCTGCTCCGTCTCGGCTCTTGCGAGTGCCTCGGCGGCGTTTTTCAGCTTCAGCCGGCCGGCGTCAAGCTCCCGTGTCAGGCTGAGCCGGGTATCCGCCTGACGGGCAAGGCGCAGCGTCTCGCGAGCCGCCTCGTGGCGCTGTTCCGCTTCGGCACGCTTCGACTGCCATTCCTCGACGAGCGCGGTTGCTCCTTCCAGCCTTTGCCGGATGGATTCGCGTTCTGCCTCGCGTGTTTCGAGCTCCTTCTCCTGCCGCCCGAAGGTTTCCAGTTGACCGTGCAGCAGCCTGATCCGCTCGTCGACCTGGGTCGCGCGCAATTTCTCGGTGGCTAAGGTTTCTTCGACGCGCCCGATAGCCTCCAGCTTTTCGGCCGCGGCTCGTTCCTGTTCGCGAAAGCCGATCCAGGGCCTTTCGGCTTCGTCGGCGGCGTGTTCGCGGCGCAGGGCAGCGAGCGTATCGACTTTCTGGCGATAAGCGGCGATTTCCGAGTCGAGTTCCCGGATGGCGTTCGCCAGTGCAGCCTCCTGATCGAGCGCCTCGGCATACGCTCCCCGCGGCCTGCCGGCCGAAGGAGTCAGCAACTCGTTGCGGGCGGCTTCGACCGTCGCCAGAACCGAATCGCCGCCGCTGCTGGCTATCTCTCCCAGCGATGCGTTCAGAGCAGTACGAAGGTGGTCTATCGCATGCGTCACCGAGTCCCGAATGTCGTGCCCGGCTCCCTGCTGGATCCACAACAACCCCGGAATGCCCCAGTGCTCGGAACCGCTGGCGCCCCGGCCGGCGTAGCGAAAACCCAGGAGTTCCGCGAGATGGTCTTCGGCCTCGGCACTGTCCAGCCGCTGCGTGCCGATCTGCAGCTCGCAGCGCTTCTTGCCCAAAAAGCTCTTGGTAAGCTTGTAATGTTTTTCGCCGATCGCGAACTCCAATTCGACGGTCGGGGAAGCCGACGGATCGCCCCAGGGGCGCAGATCGTCGACGCTGCCGGAACGATGCCGTTCAAAGAACGCAGCGCGGATGGCCGAGACGATCGTGCTCTTGCCGGCTTCGTTCGGTCCGGTGAACAAATTTAGCCCCGGTTCGAGGTCCTTGATCTCGATCGGTTGCCGGAACTTCTTGAACTGTTCGATCCGAATGCGGGAAAGTCTCACAAGGAACCTCCGGCTTTCGCGTGCTGAGCATCGAGGATGCCCGCCAGCAGGGCCAGCGCTTCCCGTGCGACTTCCGCGTCCGCTCCGTCCTGGCTTGCGCGAAGCTCGGCGATGACTTCGCCCAGATAGCCGTCCGCTTTCAAGGCGTCGATGTCCTCCGCGGTCGGTTCGAGACGTAAAGCGGACAAATCGGCCAAGAGGCTCCGGGCTTTGCCGCGGGCCTGCTCGATAGCCGCGCAAAGACGCCGGTATCCGTCGAGATCGGTTTGCCCGGACATTTCGAGCTGCACGACGTCAGCCGGTCCGAAAGCGGAAATTTTCTGCAAGGCTAGCTCGACATCGCTCGGCACCCGAAGCGCGAGCGCTTCCGAATGCCAGCGGTATTGTCCCGTCGCGACCGGCGTTACCGCCGGCAAAGCGCCTCGCTCCGACAGCTCCACGAGCAGCGCCCGGCCGGATTCGTTGGACCGGAATCGATCGGTTTCCGGCGTACCGCTGTACCAGGTACGCGGATCGACCTGTTTCGTGCCGTGCCAGTCGCCCAGCGCGAGGTAGTCGAGGCGCGCTTGCCCGGCACGTTCGGGGGCGATCGGGTTGGGCGAATCGATGTCTTCCGGCAGGATGCCCTGAACGCTGCCGTGGGCCAGTCCGATCCGCAGCATTCCGGCAGGCGTCTCGGCCCCGGCGAACCATTCGGTCAGGTCAGTATGGGTATGGCGCTGGGTCAGCGGTGCCGGCAGCACGGCGACGCCGATCGATTCGAGCAGAACGGGCTCCGGCTGCAGGCAGACGGTCACATTTGCGGGAATGGCCTTGAGGCGGAGCGCGCGGGTCCAGACGGATTCGGCGAGCGCCGCATCGTGGTTCCCCGGGAGCAAGATCGACGGCCCTTCGAAACCCGCCATCGAATGGAAGAGCCGGTGGATGGTCTTGTCTGCGACGCCCTGCGCATCGAAAACATCCCCCGCGACCAGCATGAGGTCGACTCGGTTTTCGCTTGCAAGCTTCGCGAGCCGCTCGACGGCCGCGAATCGAGCTTCCGCGAGAAGAGCGGCATCGTCGGGCTCGAACTGTCCGAACAGCTTGCCGATCTGCCAGTCGGCGGTGTGCAGTAGCTTGATCAAACGGGTGTCCCCGGTTGTAAAGGGTTATTGACGATCGACGAATAGTTTAACGTGAATAACCGATTGACAAGCTCGGTTATCTTCAAGTAAAAACCTTACAAAGGACATGGAATTAAAATGCCTGGGCAAGGACCGCCGGCGAGTGACGGCGCACACTCTTGGGAAACGAATCGCGCCGAACCATGCGTCAACGATGCTTGAGCCATGCCCGCAGGCGCTCGAGCGTCTGATCAGGCCGCTCATTTCCGCAATCCGTCGATCCACACGAACAAAAATATCAGGGGGAGTGGATGGTGAATTCCGAAAGCTTTTACGATGTCATGCGCCGGCAGGGCATCAGTCGCCGCAGTTTTCTGAAATACTGCGGGCTGACCGCGTCGGCTCTGGCCCTGGGGCCGCAGTTCGTCGGCCAGATCGTCCACGCGATGGAAAACAAGCCGCGCACGCCGGTCCTGTGGCTACACGGCCTGGAATGCACCTGCTGTTCCGAATCCTTCATCCGCTCGGCGCATCCGCTGGCCAAGGACGTGGTGCTGTCGATGCTCTCGCTGGACTACGACGACACGCTGATGGTATCCGCCGGCCATCAGGCCGAGGCGATACTCGAAGAGACCATCCGCAAGTACAAGGGCCGCTACATCCTCGCGGTGGAGGGGAATCCGCCGCTGAACGAGGACGGCATGTTCTGCATCATCGGCGGCAAGCCTTTCGTCGAGCAGTTGCGTTACGCCGCCAAGGATTGCCTCGCGGTGATCGCCTGGGGCTCCTGCGCCTCCTGGGGCTGCGTCCAGGCCGCCAAGCCGAATCCCACACAGGCCACTCCGGTGCACAAGGTGATCACCGACAAACCGGTGATCAAGGTGCCGGGCTGTCCGCCCATCGCCGAGGTCATGACCGCCGTCGTCACCTACATGCTGACCTTCGACAAACTCCCGGACCTGGACGCCCAGGGACGTCCCAAGATGTTCTACGGTCAGCGCATCCACGACAAATGCTATCGGCGCCCGCACTTCGACGCCGGACAGTTCGTCGAGACCTGGGATGACGAGGCCGCGCGCAAGGGTTACTGTCTCTACAAAATGGGCTGCAAGGGACCGACCACGTATAACGCCTGCTCCACGGTGCGCTGGAACGGCGGCGTGTCGTTCCCGATCCAGTCGGGCCACGGCTGCATCGGCTGTTCCGAGGACGGGTTCTGGGACAAAGGGCCTTTCTACCACCGCGTGACCGGTTTGAACGCCTTCGGCATCGAGTCGAATGCCGACACCGTGGGGTTGATCGCGGCCGGTGCGGTCGGTACGGCGATCGCGGGCCACGCCGCCGTCTCCGTCGGCAAGCACGTGAAAGGCAAAGAATCCGAAAACGATAAGAACGAGCGAGAACACGTATGACGGTCACTCAAACGCCGAACGGCTTCAAGCTGGACGACAGCGGCAAGCGCATCGTCGTCGATCCGGTCACCCGTATCGAAGGCCATATGCGCTGCGAGGTCAACCTGGACGAAAACAACGTGATCCGCAACGCGGTGTCCAGCGGCACCATGTGGCGCGGCCTGGAAGTAATCCTGAAGGGCAGGGACCCGCGCGACGCCTGGGCCTTCACCGAGCGGATCTGCGGCGTCTGCACCGGCACCCATGCACTGACGTCGGTGCGCGCGGTCGAGGATGCCCTTGGAATCAGCATTCCGGAGAACGCCAACTCGATCCGCAACATCATGCAGCTAACCCTGCAGGTTCACGACCATCTGGTGCATTTCTACCATTTGCACGCGCTGGACTGGGTGGACGTGGTCAGCGCGCTGAAAGCCGACCCGAAGGCAACTTCGGAACTCGCGCAGAGCATTTCGCCGTGGGCGAAGTCCTCGCCGGGGTATTTCCACGATATCGCCACGCGGCTGAAGAAGTTCGTCGAGAGCGGCCAGCTCGGACCGTTCGCGAACGGCTATTGGGGCAATCCGGCCTACAAACTGCCGCCGGAAGCCAATTTGATGGCCGTTGCGCATTACCTCGAAGCGCTCGATTTCCAGAAGGAAATCGTCAAGATTCACACCGTTTACGGCGGCAAGAACCCGCATCCGAACTGGCTGGTGGGCGGCGTACCGTGCGCGATCAACGTGGACGACATCGGGGCGGTCGGCGGGATCAACATGGAACGTTTGAACCTGGTCTCGTCCATCATCGACCAGACCATCGAGTTCATCGAGCAGGTTTACCTACCCGATTTGCAGGCCATCGCGTCCTTCTACAAGGATTGGCTCTACGGCGGCGGCCTGTCGTCGACCAATGTGCTAGCCTACGGCGATATCCCGGAAAAGGCCAACGACCCATCCGCCGACAATCTGCGCTTGCCGCGCGGAGCCATCATCAACGGCAATCTGAAGGAGATTCACGAGGTCGATCTGAGAGATCCGGCCCAGATCCAGGAGTTCGTGACGCATTCCTGGTATCGCTATCCGGACGACGAAATCGGTCTGCATCCCTTCGACGGCGTGACTGAACCGAACTTCGTGCTCGGTCGCAACACCAAGGGCACCCGCACCAACATCGAAAACCTGGACGAGAGTGCCAAATACTCGTGGATCAAGGCGCCTCGCTGGCGCGGCCACGCCATGGAGGTCGGCCCGTTGGCCCGCTATATCGTCGGCTACGCAAAGGGAATGCCGGAAATCAAGGAACCGGTCGACAAGTTGCTGCGCGACCTCGGTCTGCCGCTGGACGCGTTGTTCTCGACCCTGGGCCGTACCGCCGCGCGAGGACTGGAAGCTCAGTATTGCGCAAGGCTGATGCGGCATTTCCAGGACAAGTTGATGAGGAACATCAAGGCCGGTGACCTGAGCACCGCCAACGTTGCCAAATGGGAGCCGAAAACCTGGCCCGCCGAGGCACGGGGCGTCGGCACCACCGAAGCGCCGCGCGGGGCCTTGGGACATTGGGTGAAAGTCAAGGACGGGAAGATCGAAAATTATCAGTGCATCGTGCCGACCACCTGGAACGGTTCCCCGCGCGATCCGGCCGGCAATGTCGGCGCATTCGAAGCCGCGTTGATGAACACACAGGTCGAAAAGGCGGAAGAACCCCTGGAAATCCTGCGTACCCTGCACAGTTTCGACCCTTGTCTGGCCTGTTCGACCCATGTGATGGACCGGGACGGGCAGGAATTGACGCGAATCCGTGTTCGCTAGCGTACGAGGTATCCTATGCGTCATAAACATAAACAAAGCTTTCTGTTGCTGATATTGTCCATCTGCGCCGGTCAGGCCGTCGCCCATACCGGTTTTCACCCGGTGGAAGGATTCGCGAGCGGTTTCGTTCATCCCTTGCTCGGCGCCGATCATCTTGCGGCGATGGTGTGCGTGGGCGTGTGGGCAGCGCTGGTGACCACCGAGCCGGGGCGATTGTGGCGATTGCCCGCGGCGTTCATGGCGGCCATGGTTCTGGGCGGTGCGCTGGGAGCATTCGGGGTGGTGATCACCGGGGCGGAGCCTGCCATTGCCGCATCGGTCCTGGCGCTGGGGCTGTTGCTTTTGGGTAAGGTTCGGCTTTCGGGCGTGCTCGCTGGCATGATCGTCGGCCTTTTCGCCGTGGCCCATGGCTATGCCCACGGCCTCGAAATGGCTCAAGGCGCCGCGTTCGCCGCCTATGCGGCCGGATTCGTGATCGCCACGGGCTTGCTGCATCTCCTCGGCATCGTGCTGGGCCGTTGCCTGCTCCGGGTGCCGGGCATGTATCGCGTCGCCGGCGGGGCCGCCAGCGTGTTCGGAGTCGCTCTGCTCGTTCAGGCCTGGTGAGGGGGCTACCATGTCCGCTATCGATTCGGTGCAGAACCCGGTTTATGTCTACGAACGGCCGGTGCGCCTGTGGCACTGGGTAAACGCGCTGGCCCTGGTGGTGCTCGCCGTTACCGGTTACTTGATCGCTTCGCCCTTGGTCGCTCCGGATGGCGAAGCCAGCGAGCACTATCTGATGGGCTATGTGCGCTTCGTGCATTTCGCGGCCGGTTACGTACTGGCGGTCGGTTTCATCGGCCGCGTCTACTGGGCGCTGGTCGGCAACCAGTATGCGCGCGAGCTGTTCGTGCCGGCGATACACCGCGCCGAATGGTGGGACGGCCTCTGGCACGAAATCAAATGGTATCTGTTTCTGGTGCCGGAACCGCGCAAGCACGCGGGCCACAATCCTCTCGCCAACATGGCCATGTTCGTGTTCTACGTGCTGGGCGCGTTGTTCATGATTGTGACCGGTTTCGCGCTGTACGGCGAAGGCTTGGGGCAGGGGAGCTGGGCCAGCCGCTGGTTCGGCTGGGTGATTCCGCTGTTCGGCCAGAGCCAGGACGTTCATACCTGGCATCATGTGGGCATGTGGTATCTGGTCGTGTTCGCCTTGATCCACGTCTATGTCGTCATCCGCGAACAACGGCTGTCGCGGCAATCCATGACCGGCACGATGATCGACGGCTGGCGCAATTTCCGGGATGATAGGCCATGAACCGGATTCTGATTCTCGGCATCGGCAATGTACTGTGGGCCGACGAGGGATTCGGGGTGCGTGTCGTGCAGGCGCTGCAACGAAACTACGACTTTCCCGAATCGGTGCGGCTGATGGACGGCGGCACCCAGGGATTGGCCTTGCTGCCCTACGTGCAGGAAGCCGATACGCTGATCATCGCCGATGCCGTGGATTTCAAATGCGATCCGGGGACGCTGGTGGAATTGCGCGATGCAGAGGTGCCGGCTTATTTGGGAGCAAAGAAGATGAGCCTGCATCAGGTCTCCTTTCAGGAGGTGCTGGCCTTGGGCGAACTGCTCGGCCATACGCCGCGGCATTTGTACCTCGTCGGCGTTCAGCCTTGCGTGTTGGAGGATTACGGCGGCAGTCTCAGCGAGCCGGTCAAGGCCATACTGGAACCGGCGATGGCCCGCATCCTCCAGTATCTGGCCGAACTCGACATCGTTGTCGAGAAGCGGACGCAGGCGGGGCCGGATTCCGATCCCTTAGGCATGGCGGCCTACGAGGCTCGGCGTCCATCGGCAGGGGAGGCCTGTCGAGTCGGAGATGAACGCTTTCTGGCACTGCGGAGCGACTGAGATGTGCATAGGCGTTCCGATGCAAGTCGTTCGAGCGGAACCGTTTCAGGCGTGGTGCAAGGGCGCCGACGGTGAGGGAATGGTCGACATGCGTCTGGTTGGATCGCAGCCGGAGGGTACCTGGGTATTGACGTTTCTTGGCGCGGCCCGAGAGGTTCTCGAGCCCGAGCGCGCCGCGCAAATTCAGGCCGCGTTGGCGGGACTCCGCGACGCCATGGCCGGCCATTATGACCCGGCCGCGGCCTTCGCCGACCTGGTGGATCGGGAGCCTCAGCTACCCGACTTCTTGCGGGAGCCGACATGACCCTGGCGGAAATGTTCGATCGGCTTTCGGGCAGCCCGGCCATTAACTTGGTGGATAGAGAGGGCCTGGCCGAGTTCGCCGCGGCGCATCCGCAATGCCTGGTCGGTTTTTTCAACGACCCCAAAGCCCATCCGGAGAACGCCGATCTCGCCGTTGTTCTTCCGGAACTGCTGCGCGCGTATCCGTCGCTGCGAGCGGCGGTCTTGAAACCAGAGGCCGTCGTATCCGTGGCCCGGGACTACGGCGTTGCGGTCTATCCCGCGCTGGTATTCTTGAACGACGGCCAGACATCCAAGATCATGGCACGCATACAAGCCTGGACCGATTATCACAGTCAGATCCAGCAATGGCTGGACGGGGAGGGTTAATGACCATGCTCGAACAGCACAGCCCGGTGGCCACCGAGAACGCCGCGCCGGTCACGCCTTTTGACGATCCCGAATGCGGCTATCTCGCGATGCCGCAAGGCATGCACAGCTTTTCGATGCCGCTGCCGGGGGAGATTCCCGCCTGCCAGGCCGGCATCGCCGTCGTGCGCCGATTGGCCGAGTGCTTGTCCGCCGAGTTGAACGGTATCGATTCGGACCGCATCCATCTCGATTCGTACGACGAAGAAACCCGCCGTTTTCTCGACCAGGTGTTGGGCGACGGGGAGGTCAGCGCCTTGATCGATGCTGACGATGTGCGCTGGGCGATACGCGAGTCGGTGTTCATCGGGGTTTGGCGGCTGCGCGAATTCCGCGCCGGAGGAACCGTTCGGGACTATCTCGAAGTCGGCTCGGTTCCGTCGGTGTTGCGGCATGCCGGAACGTACACGGCCGGCGTCGAACGGCCGCGGTCTTTCCCGGACGGCCTCATGAACGCGCCTTCGCTATTGACGGAGCTGTTCGCCAAATCGGTCGCCTTCCAGGAAGGACAAAGCGAGGTCATAAATCTGTCGCTGCTGCCGATGACCGAAAACGACCTGGCTTATCTGGTCGAAGTGCTGGGACTGGCCGGCGTGTCCATATTGTCCAAGGGTTACGGCGACTGCCGCATCCGTCTGACGGGCTTGCCCAATGTGTGGTGGGTCCAGTATTTCAATGCCAGCGACCAAATGATCCTGAATACCGTGGAAATCACCCCGATTCCGCAAGCGGCGCAGGCTACCCAGGAGGATTTCGAGGATTCGCTGCAGCGGATCGAGGAACTGCTCGCGATGCTGAAGGAAAGCTGATCGTGGCCGATGCAACGCGCTTCGAATGCCGCGTCTGCTGGCACGTCTACGATCCGGAGGAGGGCGATGTGCAGGCGCAGATTCCGCCCGGCACCGCCTTTTCCGACCTGCCGGAAAACTGGTGCTGTCCCCGTTGCGACGGGGCGAAATCGGGCTTTCTGCCGTGCTCGGAGGGTTAGCGGATTTTACCGTGCGGCGCCGGGATTCTCGTAGGTCGGCAATCCTTTGCCGACGAATACCCGCTTGCCGACCTGCTGCGTCCGGAAAGGATTCCCGACCTACGACTGTTCGGGAGATCAGCGCTGATACGGTCGTTTTTATTGATAGCCGAACCGTCGCGCGGTCGTGATTCACCGTTGCTCTAGGGTGGCCGTTGAGCACTAACATCGGCACCGCGGAACTGCTGATTCGCTGCGGCATTTCCTCCGAAACGATCGTGTCCGTGAGCATCACGCCGAGGCCGCTCCTTCCGGTCGAGCGCCTGGCGCTGGGCAAACCGCCGGAAGCGGTGCCCACGCTCTTCGGGCGGCTGTTTTCCCTCTGCCCGAAGGCGCACGCCAAGGCCGCGGCTAGGGCGCTGGAAGATGCGCTGGATATTTCCGTATCGCCGAATCTGGAGCGGCTTAGGGACTTGCAGACCACGGTGGAGCGGGTTCGCGAACTGAGTCTGAATCTGCTGTTGGCGTCCGACGGACGAATTTCCCCTTGGCCGCCCCGTTTGATCACCCTGTGTCGGCGTTTGATCGCGGCACTCGGAGGCGATGTCGTGCACTGGCCGGCAGCGCCTTTCGAACCGAATGCCGCTGAATTACGTGTCGGGGCGACCGAGCTCGAGGCTCTAGTGAGTCATTTGCTGGGCGGTCTGTGGCATACGCCGCAGCCAGACCTGAAAGCGGTCCGGCATTGGCTGGAGCACGATACATGCGCGGCAGTGGCGTGGATGCGACCCGCATTACAGCCCGGCTGGCCCGATTTCGGCCGCTGTTCCGTGAAAGGGCTTCCGATGTTCACCGACGCGATGCTGGAAGCAGCGTTGGGGCCGGGAGTGGCGCGCGTGAATTCCGACTCCCCCGAATGGACCGGCGAGCCGCGCGAGACCGGCTGCCTGGTCCGCCAAAGTTCCGATCGGCTGGTACGGGAAGCCTCCTCGGTTTACGGGAACGGCTTGTTCACCCGCATGCTCGCGAGGATCGTCGAACTGAAATGCCTGGCGAGGACGCTGATCCGGGATATCGAACATCTCGGTCCGATCGGCTCCGACCCGTCGCCGCTACGTAGCCACGGCACGGGCGTGGCGCAGACGGAAGCGGCACGCGGCCGGCTGATGCACCGCGTCGAGGTAGCCGGCGGTCTCGTCCGCGGCTATCGCATCCTGGCGCCCACCGAGTGGAATTTTCATCCGCGCGGCCTGGTGTATCGGGCGCTACTGGGCACGACGGTCGGCGATGCGGATTCGGCCGGGGCTCGGATCGATGCTTTTCTGCATGTCGTCGATCCTTGCGTCGATTATCGATTGATTCTGGAACGGGCCGAGCACCCCGCGCCGCCCGCGGAGGGATGACCGTATCCGCACGAAGGAAACCTTGAACCTGAGCGTGTCGATCGCGCCTTTCGACGTTGTTCGGGCTCGGTCCTTCAGCCGGTCGAGACCAGCGTCCGGCCTGCTCGCCCCGAACAACTCGGATCAACGGCCGTTCGTCCCATGTCGGCTGAAGGACTCGAGAGGGAATGGAGCGACTGATGTGGCATTGCGGGCATTTCGGAGATTCAATTGCGGTTTTTGGGTTGAACGGTACGGATCTTGCCATTACAGTTTCGGCCAGCCATGTCAGGGTGCTGTCGCGGGCGTTGCGTAACCTCGGCGACGGTTTCGGGATTACAGCGGGGCGCTCTCGTCCACGCCGCTAAGCAACATGACCCGCAATTCTTCGGCGTCCTTCCGCCGCTCTCGCGGCATCTCAGCAATAAGGAGTATTTGCAATCATGGAAGCACAAAAACACGCGATCGGAAATGGCCGGTCCTGGTCCGGAAAGCCGTCCCTCCAGGCGTTGACCGTTCTAGCCGCGATGGGGCTCGCTTCAAACGCTCACGCGGCAGTTCGCTACTCGATTACCGATCTCGGCACCCTTGACGTTGTCACCGGCATCAACAATGTCGGACAAGTCGTGGGCTACTCCTATACGCCCAGCGGCAGCGCCCGCGCTTTCGTAATGGTAGATGGCGTGATGACCGATCTCGGCACGCTCGGCGGGGATAATAGCTATGCCTTTGGCATCAACGATGCCGGACAGGTGGTGGGAAGGTCCAGTACTGCCAGCGGCGAGGACCATGCTTTCGTAATGGTAGATGGCGTGATGACCGATCTCGGTACGCTCGGCGGGCGCGACAGCCGCGCCAACGCCATCAACGATGCCGGACAAGTGGTGGGATGGTCCAGTACTGCCAGCGGCGGGATACGTCCTTTCGTCGCGGAGAACGGCGTGATGACCGATCTCGGTACGCTCGGCGGGCGCACCGGCGGCGCCGCCGCCATCAACGAGGCCGGACAGGTGGTGGGAGCCTCCTATACTGCCGGCAGCGTGTTCGAACATGCTTTCGTCACGGTGGATGGCGTGATGACCGATCTCGGCACGCTCGGCGGGTCCGACAGTTGGGCCTTGGGTATCAACAATGCCGGACAAGTGGTGGGAGAGTCCTATACTACGCGCAGCGGCGACTACCATGCTTTCGTCACGGTGAACGGGGTGATGACCGATCTCGGCACGCTCGGCGGGGACGACAGCCGTGCCCTGGACATCAACGACGCCGGACAGGTGGTGGGAGACTCCAGGACTGCCAGCGGCAAGTGGCATGCTTTCGTTACGATAGACGGCGTCATGACCGATCTCAACGCGCTGCTCGATCCGGCGGACGCCGCTGTTTGGACGCTTACCTCTGCAATCGCGATCAACGATGCCGGCCAAATCGCGGCCCAGGCCGAGATCAACGGCCAACACCGCGCCGTGCTGCTCACCCGAGTGCCTCGCCGCTTTTAAGGAAACCTTATGCGACTCCGGGTTAATGAAAGGAGGCGATTGTGGCGACGTGTAAGTGTTCGGCGGCCCGCGTTCGATCCAATCGCAAACGTCACTTTAGTCGCGACCTTCATGCGTCCGCCACGCCTACGTACGCCGCTTCGCTCAGCACTCCGGCAGGGCTCCCGCAAATGACTTGACGCCGTGTCGGTTACGCTTCCCGTGCGCCTTCCCGGTGCCAATCCCCGCCGCGATATTGATGGGCAGCGCCCAGCTGGGTTGGGTCGGTCTGAGCCGGGGGAAGGATTCGGATTTGGCCCGCAGCTGATTGATGCGTTATTCCATTCGGCATTCGAGTGAACATTAATCGTAGGGTGGGTTAGCGCAGCGTAACCCACCGATTCGAGGTCGCTCGGTGGGTTACGGCCTCGCGGCCTAACCCACCCTACAAAAATTAATGCCTTATTGAAAGCGATTTGGAATTAATCCGTCGTCAACGCACCGCCTAGGGAAGGGCGGCGTCAATCTGGACATATGTCCCCTGCTCGATAAGACGGGCGAACTCCGGAAAAAAAGACGAGCAACCTCTGTCTCAAGCGATGGCCGCTGTCAAAGCGGCCGTGTGCGAGTAGAATTCTTTCCCCATGGGTCGAGGTTTTTCAGGGCTTCGTTTTTTGCTTCATCAGGTTATTGTTTTCTATTCGCTATGCATGAACTCTCCCTCTGCCAAGGCATCGTCGATATCCTGGAGACCGAAGCGGGCAAGCAGCACTTTGCGCGGGTGCGCAAGGTCAGATTGTTGGTCGGTCCTCTCGCGGGGGTCGATCGTGCAGCCTTGGGCTTCGGCTTCGAAGCGGTGAGCCTGGATACGATCGCCGAAGGAGCGGAACTGGAATTCATCGATACGCCGGGCCTGGCCTGGTGTTTTGCTTGCGATCGTACGGTGGAAATCGCGCAATATTACGACCCGTGTCCCGCATGCGGCGGGCATCGCCTGAAAGTGACCGGGGGCGAGGAATTCAGAATTCTCGATTTGGAGGTGGAATAAGCATGTGTACCGTTTGCGGCTGCGGCGAAGCCGATCAGCACCATCACGCTCACGCCCACGATTCGGAGCATGAGCATACCCACGATCACGGCCATGACCATGGTCATCACCATCATCACCACGGCCAAGGCGCTGCCGGACTGAGTATCGACGGTCTGAGCCAGGAGCGCATCGTTCGCATCGAACAGGACATTCTCGGCCGCAACGACGCCCATGCCCGAGGCAACCGGCAATTTTTCGAAGGCCACGGCATTCTCACCGTGAACCTGCTTTCGAGCCCCGGGTCCGGCAAGACCACGCTGCTCGAGCGCAGCGTCGCGGATCTTAAGGAGCGGTTCGACGTCAGCGTGATCGAAGGCGACCAGCAGACCGAGAACGATGCGGAGCGCATACGCGCCACCGGCGTTCCGGTGTTGCAGATCAACACCGGCAAGGGCTGTCATCTGGACGCTCACATGGTCGGCCATGGCGTGCAAGATCTCAAGCCCGCCGATTACGGCATCCTGTTCATCGAGAATGTCGGCAACCTGGTCTGTCCGGCCATGTTCGATCTGGGCGAGGCGGCCCGCGTGGTCATCCTCTCGGTCACCGAGGGCGAGGACAAGCCGCTGAAATACCCGGATATGTTCCATCGCGCCGATCTGGTCCTGATCAACAAGATCGATCTGTTGCCCTATCTGCGTTTCGACATCGAGCGCTGCCTCGGCTATTTGCAGCAGGTCAATCCGGACGTGGAAACGATCCGTGTTTCGGCCACTACGGGGGAAGGGATGGACCAGTGGTACGGATGGCTGGAACGACGCCGCAAGGCGCTGTTGGCCGAACGACTGGCGGGACTGGAGCGTCAGGCCGCGGCGATTCGGGCGCGGATTTGAGCGTTGCCGCCGAGGCCGGACGGCAGCGCCGGCGGCTGACGCTGAGCGGTCTGGTGCAGGGCGTGGGTATGCGGCCTTTCGTGTACCGCCTGGCGCGGGAACTGGACTTGGCCGGCCGGGTATCCAACGGCCCGGAAGGGGTCATCATCGAGGCGGAAGGCGACGCGCCGGCTTTGGCGGCATTCGAAATCCGTCTGAAGCGCGAATGCCCGCCGCAGGCCGACATCGTCGATTGCAGCGTAGAAAGCGTTCCCGCCGTCGGCGAGCGAAATTTCCGGGTCGCGGCGAGCCGTGCGGATGGCGCAGTCGCTCCGTTCGCTCTGCCGGATCTGGCCCCATGCCCGGACTGTCTTCGGGAACTGTTCGATCCCGGCGACCGCCGATTCCGTTATCCCTTCGTCAGCTGCACCCACTGCGGCCCCCGCTACAGCATCCTGGACGCCTTGCCGTTCGACCGGGAGCGTACCGCCATGGCGGGCTTTCCGCTCTGCGCCGAGTGCATCGAGGAATACCGCGATCCTTCGGACCGGCGTTTTCATGCCCAGACCACCTGCTGTCCAAACTGCGGCCCGACTTTGGCTCTATGGGACGCCGCTGGGCGTACGCTAGCGCATGGCGACGACGCGTTGGTGCAAGCCGTCGACTGCTTGCGGCAGGGACAGGTGCTGGCGCTTAAGGGCGTGGGCGGATTTCAATTGTTGGTCGATGCGGCGGATGAAAAAGCGGTGCAGCGTCTGCGCGAGCGCAAACACCGGCCCCACAAGCCGTTGGCGCTGATGGTGGCGGACCTCGCGGCGGCACGCGAGCTTTGCGATGTGACCGATCACGAAGCGCGGTTGCTGATTTCGCCCGCAGCGCCCATCGTGCTGCTAAAACGGCGTGGCGTGTCTTCGGCAATTGCCTCCGACGTGGCACCTGGCCAGAATCGCTTAGGGCTAATGCTGCCGGCCTCGCCCTTGCACCATCTGTTGGCGCGGTATTTCGGCGCGCCGCTCGTCTGTACCAGCGGCAACCGGGGTAACGAACCAATCTGCATTTCGCCCGAGGAGGCCCAGCAGCGCCTCGCCGGCATCGCCGACGGTTTCCTGGTGCACGACAGGCCGATACGGCAGCCTTTGGACGATTCCGTGCTTCGCATCGCCGACGGCAAAGTCCTGATGTTGCGGCGCGCCCGCGGCTATGTGCCGCGCCCGGTGACCCTGGATGCGGATACGCCGCCGATCCTGGCCGCCGGAGGGCATCTCAAGAACACGGTTGCCTATGCGGACGGAAGGCGCGTGATCTTGAGCCAGCACCTCGGCGATCTCGATACGGCGGAGTCACTGGATCGCCATCGCGCCACCGCCGAGTTGCTTCCGTGCCTGTTCGGCCACCCGCCTCGGTCGGTCGTGTGCGATCTGCACCCCGATTACGCCGCCGGCCGCTGGGCCGAAACCGCCGGGCTGCCGCTGCGGCGCGTGCCTCACCATCTTGCCCATGCGCTGGCCTGCATGGCCGAGCACGGTTTGAAGCCGCCGGTTTTGGCCGTGACCTGGGACGGATTGGGACTGGGCGAAGACGGCACGCTGTGGGGCGGGGAATTCCTGCGCATCGCCCCGGACGGTCATCGCCGCATCGCCGGCCTGCTGCCGCTGTGCCTTCCCGGCGGCGAACGCGCGATCAAGGACCCGCGGCGATCGGCCCTAAGCGTGTTGTACGCCCTGCACGGCGAGCAAACGCCGGACTACTTGCCGGCCACGCTGGAACCGCGGTTTAAACCGGCTGATCTGACTGCGTTATTGCGGCTGCTGCAGACCGGCACGCGGTCGCCCGGGTGCAGCAGCGCGGGGCGCTTGTTCGACGCGGCCGCGAGTCTTTTGGGACTGTGTCAGGGCGTCAGCTTCGAGGGGCAGGCGGCGATGGCGCTGGAGGCCTCTGCGGAGCAAAGCGGGGAGGGCGACGGGACGACTTATCCGATGCCCGTGATCGACGGCGAGCCGAAACGGCTGGACTGGCGTCCCTTGTTCCGGGCGCTGTTGGACGACCACGCGGCCGGCGTGCCGGCGGCCGTTCTCGCCTTTCGGTTTCACGCCAGCCTTGCGGCCGCCATTACCGACGTCGTACTTGCCGAACCGATTTCCACCGTCGCCCTGGCCGGCGGCTGTTTTCAGAACCGCCTGCTGCTGGAGCTGTGCGCAGAGCGGCTCCGCAATGCCGGCTTGCGGGTATACTGGCCGGAGCAGATACCCCCCAATGACGGCGGCCTGGCGCTGGGCCAGATCGCTGCCGCGACATTTTCCGAGGAGCTTCTCACATGTGTCTAGCCGTACCCGGTCAGATCCTCTCCATCGAACAGGCCGACGATCCCTTGCTGCGATCCGGTCGGGTCGATTTCGGCGGCGTGGTCAAGGTGGTGAACCTGGCCTATGTACCGGAAGCCGAAGTTGGCGACTATGTCATCGTTCACGCCGGTTTCGCGATTTCGCGCCTGGACGAGGCCGAAGCGCAGGCGGTGCTGAAGGAGATTGCCGCATTGGAGGGCATAACCGATGAAATATCTTGACGAATACCGCGACGCCGCGTCGGTCAAGGCCCTGGCCGACGCCATCGCACGCCGGCAGACCCAGCCCTTGACACTGATGGAAGTCTGCGGCGGGCAGACCCATTCCATCGTCAAGCACGGCCTGGACCGCTTGCTGCCGGCGTCGCTGAGCCTGATCCACGGCCCCGGCTGCCCGGTTTGCGTGACCCCGGAGGCGATCATCGATCAAGCGCTGGAGCTGGCGGCCCGCCCCGACGTCATCTTCTGTTCCTTCGGCGACATGCTGCGGGTGCCGGGCTCTCGTCATGATCTGTTGACGGTCAAGGCCCGCGGCGGCGACGTGCGCATGGTTTATTCGCCTCTGGATGCGCTGAATCTGGCCCGGGAGAATCCGGAACGCCAGGTGGTGTTTTTCGCCGTGGGTTTCGAAACCACCGCGCCGACGACCGCGATGGCCGTGCTGCAGGCGCAGCGCTTCGGTGTCCGGAACTTCTCGCTGCTGGTCGCCCATGTCCGGGTGCCGCCCGCGGTGGAAACCCTGCTATCGGCGCCGGACAACCGGGTCGACGGTCTGTTGGCGGCGGGTCATGTTTGCGCGGTGATGGGCTATACCGAATACGAGCCGATAGCCGCCCGTTTTCGCGCACCCATCGTGGTGACCGGGTTCGAGCCCCTGGACATCCTGCGCGGCGTCCTGAGCTGCGTGGAGCAATTGGAAGAGGGGCGCGCCGAGGTGGAAAACCGCTACGGACGCGCGGTGACTCGGGAGGGCAATCGGCCGGCACAAGCGCTGATGGAGCAGGTTTTCGAACCCGTCACACTGAGCTGGCGCGGCCTGGACGCCATCGCAGACAGCGGCCTGGGACTGCGTCCCGAGTTTGCCGATTTCGATGCGGTGCGCCGCTTCGAGCTGTCCGTTCCGAAGACTGCCAGCGCCGGTCCCTGCCGCAGCGGAGAGGTCTTGACCGGGCGGCTGAAACCCTTCGAGTGCCCAGCCTTCGGCACGACCTGCACCCCGGAACACCCCCTGGGTGCGACCATGGTTTCGTCGGAAGGCGCCTGCGCCGCTTATTACCGCTACCGCCGCGATGCCGCCTGAAGCCATGAGCGACGACACCCGATTGATTTGCCCGGCGCCCATAGGCCAGTACGCCCAGATCGTCATGGCCCATGGCGGAGGTGGGCGGCTGATGCAGCAATTGCTGGAGCGCCTGGTGCGCCCAGCCTTCGCCAACCCGCACCTGGACCAGCGCCACGACAGCGCGGTCTTGGACGTGGGCGGCAAGCGGCTGGCCTTCACCACCGACGGCTACGTGGTCAAGCCGCTGTTCTTCCCCGGCGGCGACATCGGCAAGCTGGCGGTGTGCGGCACCTTGAACGATCTCGCGATGAGCGGTGCGAAACCCTTGTTCCTGAGCGCCGCGCTGGTGATCGAGGAAGGTTTTCCGGTCGATGATCTGGCGCGCGTTTTGGCTAGCATGAACGCCGCGGCGCAAGGGGCGGGAACGGCGATCGTCACCGGCGACACCAAGGTGGTCGAAAACGGCAAGGGGGACGGGCTGTACATCGCGACCAGCGGCATCGGCCTGATCGAACATGACCTGCAAATAGCCCCCGCCGGCATTCGGGAAGGCGATGCGATCCTGCTGAGCGGCGACATCGGCCGCCATGGCGTCGCGATCATCGCCGAGCGGGAAGGGCTGGGCTTCGAAACCGCCGTCGAAAGCGATTGCGCGGACCTGTCCGGCCTCGTGATGCAATTGCTGGCGGCCGGCGTCGAGCTGCATTGCCTGCGCGATCTGACCCGCGGCGGGTTGGCGGCGGCGGTGCTGGAGCTAGCCAGGGATGCCGGGTTCGACATGGAGCTGAACGAGGACGCCATACCGGTCGCCACGCCGGTGCGGGGCGCCTGCGAAATCCTCGGTTTCGACCCGCTCTACGTGGCCAACGAAGGCCGCATGGTCCTTTTCGTTCCGGCGAGCGCCGTAGGCCGGGCGATGGATGTGCTGCACGCCCATCCTTTGGGGCGCGATGCGTCTCTCATCGGGCGGGTCGGCGCGGCGGGCGAAGGGCGAGTCGGCCTGCGCAACCCGTACGGCATCGTCCGCGTACTCGACCTTCCGAGCGGCGAACAACTGCCGAGGATCTGTTGAGTGCTCGCTAGTACTCAGTAACTAGCCCGGATGCAACGCAGTGAAATCCGGGAAGGTCGGAGCACCGATCATCCCGGATTCAGCAAGGCTTCATCCGGGCTACGCTGGCGGAAGTTAGGTCTCTCCTTCTTGCCCATCGCGCCAGGGTAGAGATGGCCAACCGCCATCAGCCCCAAGCGCGCCCTGAAAAAAGAGCCACGCATCCGACGACCTCGACGGAAACCTCGCGAAACCTTTGACCGAGCGCCGTCTTCAGTCCGTCCAGACTGTCGTGCTCGTTCGACATGATTCCCTTCTTGTTGTAGATGTCCATGAGGCGCTTCGCGAATCGACTTCGCGGAACGCCGCCCTGGAGCAGGGTCGAACCGAACAGGACCGCACCGGGATTCATCAGCGCCTTGAGGTGATCGAAAGCGACCGCCTTGGATTCGATGGGCCCCGGAAGGCAGTGGAGCAGGTAATTGATCCCGACCGAATCGAATTTCGGCTCGTCGATGGATATGGGTGCCAGGACGTTGCGGACATAGGTTTCCGGCTGATATCGGGCGATGCGCCGGGAGGCGAAATCCAGCGAGGTCTCGTTGAGGTCCATCAGTGCAACGCGCGGTACCAGCATCGGAAAGCGGCACTTATCCACAAAATAGCCGGTGCCGACGCCGACATCCAAATGATTCGCCGTGACGTGTTTGTTGTAATGCTCTACGAGTCGCTGAGTTGGGCACTTCCAAATCAGTCGGTTGGATAGCCCGAGCACGGCAAGGTCGTAGATTTTCAGGATAGGTCGGGTATAGACGGCCTGGCCGGCGTGAATCTGGTCTGCGGTAAAGCTCATTGCTCTTGTCTCCCTGTTGTGAATCCCGCACTCAAATCGGGACGATCGACCGGCTTGAGCTCGAGTGATGACTCGGCCTTCAAACGAAGATACATCCCGGATGTCTTCTCGTCCTCAGAGTCGGTATTATGCCCATGGAGGCTGTGCAACGAACAAGGTTTTACGCCGACGCCCGTCCCACACCGATATTCCCATCATTCCAGACCCATGTCCCTTCTCAACAGTTGGTTTCAGGAAAAGCAATCAGCCTGGTTGTATCGCGTGATCGCCGCCGCCGAGAACAATCGCCGGATGCGGCGTTTGTTTCGCAAGCTCGCCGAACAGGCCGACACTCAAGCCGCGCTTTGGGAGAGCCGTTTGAAGGCGGAAGGTTCCGCGTTACCGCCTTTCAAGCCGACGCCGCGGGCCCGATTGATCGGCCGCCTGGTTCGGGCGTTCGGCCCGAAGGCCCTGCGCCCGGTTCTGGCCAGCATGAAGATCCGGGGGCTTTCCGCCTATTCGGGCCAAGGGCTGGAGACACGCCATGCGATGCCCACCAGCGCCGAAGATGTAGGCCGGCGCCATAAAGGGGTGGCCGGCGGCAACCTGCGGGCGGCCGTATTCGGCGTCAACGACGGACTGTTGTCGAACACCAGCTTGATCTTGGGTATGGCCGGAGCGAGCACGGGGACCGGGGTGGTGGCGATGGCCGGCATCGCCGGTTTGTTGGCCGGCGCTTTGTCCATGGCGGCGGGGGAGTATGTGTCGATGCGCTCGCAGCGGGAGTTGTTCGAATACCAGATCGATCTCGAACGGGCGGAGTTCGCGATGTTCCCGGAAGAAGAAGTCGAGGAGCTGGCGGTCATTTATGCGGCCCGCGGCATGAGTTTGCAGCAGGCGCGCCGCGCGACCCGACAGATGATGAGCGACCCCGAAAACGCCCTGGATCTTCTGGCGCGCGAGGAACTGGGCGTCAATCCGGACGATTTGGGTTCGCCCTGGGGCGCCGCGTTGTTCTCTTTTCTGGCATTTTCAGGGGGCGCGAGCATCCCGCTCATCCCGTTTCTCCTGGGTTTCGACATGCATAGAGGCGTTCAGATCGCGGGTCTCTCAGCCGGAGCCAGTTTGTTTGCAATTGGGGCATGCTTGAGTCTCTTCACCGGCCGGAGTGCTCTGTTGGGCGGTCTGCGCATGGTGCTGATCGGCGGCATCGCCGGCATCGTGACGTATGCCATCGGTTCATTGATTGCCCCAGGTGCGCCGGGCCTGACCTGATGAGCGATCCAGCGCGACGTTATACCCGGTGTAGGCTTTTCAGATTCCATATCGAAAGGAGATCGCGGACGGAAAAACGAAGCGAAAGTGGGGTAGGTTTCGATTCCAGGCGTTCTCTGCGAAACTTGTTTTAAGAAAGGGCGACTAAGAAAACGTCTCCGACAGTTCGGCAACGACCCCATTTGACCTTCAACTCAGTATTCGGAAGCGATCATGTTCAATTTTCCAGGTCCGGATTTGATCGGACACTTCATATCCCCCGCCGTGCACGGAGCCGGCGACGGAAATGGCGGCGGATTCCTAATGGTTGTCGAGAGCGCGCTCGACACCGTGTCTCGGACGCTCGAGTCCGGATCTTCCGGCAATCCGTTTGCCGGCATCGAGGCGCTGGGAACCAATTGGCACCCGCTAATTGTCCACTTTCCGATCGCTTTTCTGACCGGTTTTTTTCTGCTCGAGCTCATAGGCGTGGTGCTGAGGCAACCGGGACTCCGAAACGCCGCAAGCTGGATGCTTTATTTGGGAACATTGGGAGCCATTGCGGCCGCCGTTGCCGGATTGATCGCGGAAGACACCGTTCCCCACGGCAGCGCCGTACACGACATCATGGAATGGCATGAAAGGCTGGGATTGACAGTGGCAGGTTTGTCATCGGCCCTGGCCATTTGGCGCCTCTTCAGTAGAGAACGATTTTCCGCCATGGCCCAGACTTTACACTTGTTCCTGGGAGCGATCGTCCTCGCCGGCATCGTTTTTGCCGCGGACTTGGGAGGATTGATGGTCTACCAGCACGGTGTCGGGGTAAAAAGCCTACAGGTCGCAGACGACCATCATCATCACGATGGCCACGAGCATCGCCCAGCCGGCTCGGACATGGCTTTGGATGCTCATCGCGAACCGGATTCCGAGGAGGCCGTGCATATCCATGACGAACCGCCCTCCGACGAAACTGCGCATGCCCATGACAAACCGGCCTCCGACGAAACTGCGCATACCCACGGCAAACCCGGTTCCGACAAGGCAGTTCATACCCACGGTAAACCGCATTCCGGCAAGGCTCTGGCGAAATAATCCAAACTGTCTAAACCGGAATTCCTGGCCGGAGGACGAGCGGGGCAGGGTACCAGGGTTCAAGCAACCTCTGCCGATAGCACTCGGTCGGCGCGACCGATAGGGCCATGGCCGAAATCCGTAGTTCTCGTAGCAATCGGAAAGCCGTCGGCGGCGGTTCTGCCGGCCCTACGGCGAATTAATCTCACCCGAGCCCGCCTCGCTCGCAAGGCCGAGTATCCCTGTGCAGTCAAGCGCTCCGGGACTCGGGAGTTGCTGCAATTCCGTGACAATCCCGTTCGACTTTCGCCGGTTTGCACATTATCATTCGTCCGTTTGCTCAAAGCTTTTGCGAGACATGGAATATTCAATAGCCGAATTGCTGCTTTCCGGTATCAAGCTCATGCTGATCGGCATGACGATCGTGTATCTCTTTTTAGCGTTGCTGGTCTGGGTAATCGGTATTACATCGAAATTGCTCAATCGCTACGTACCCGAACCGGAACACGCTCCAGGCGCTTCTGTCCAGGCCCCGGATGTCGAGTCGGATCAATCCGAAATCGTAGCCGCCATAACGGCGGCCATTCACCGGTACCAGAATCAATAACATACAGAGAAGAACTTAGGAGTTTGTTCCATGGCTAACCCCTTAGGCATAACCGACGTCGTTCTGCGCGACGCGCATCAGTCCCTGTTGGCTACCCGTTTGCGGCTCGAGGACATGCTGCCGATTTGCGACAAGTTGGATCAAGTCGGTTTCTGGTCGCTCGAAAGCTGGGGGGGAGCGACCTTCGACGCCTGCATTCGTTATTTGGGCGAAGACCCGTGGGAGCGTTTGCGCGCGCTCAAAAAGGCGCTGCCTCGTACCCGACTGCAAATGCTGCTGCGCGGGCAGAACCTGCTCGGCTATCGTCATTACGCCGACGACGTGGTGGACAAGTTCGTCGAGCGGGCGGCGGAAAACGGCGTGGACGTGTTCCGCATCTTCGACGCGTTGAACGACCTGCGCAATTTCGAAAGAGCCATCAAAGCGACGATCAATGCGGGCAAGCACGCCCAGGGCACCATCTCTTACACCGTGAGCCCGGTGCACACCATCCCGATGTGGGTCGATTTGGCGAAACGCCTGGAGGACATGGGTGCGCACTCCATCTGCATCAAGGACATGGCCGGACTCTTGAAGCCTTATGTAGCCGAGGAACTGATCAAGAAGCTGAAAAAGGCCGTCAAGGTTCCGATTCACATGCAGTGTCATGCGACGACCGGGCTCAGCACCGCTGCCATCGTCAAGGCGGTGGAAGCCGGCATCGATAATGTTGACACCGCGATCTCGTCGATGAGCATGACCTACGGCCACAGCCCCACCGAAGCCATCGTGGCGACCTATCAGGGGCATAAGCGGGACACCGGTCTGGATCTGCGCCTTCTTGAAGAGATTGCCGCTTATTTCCGCGAGGTCCGGAAGAAATACGCCAAGTTCGAGGGCAGCCTGAAAGGCGTCGACAGCCGCATCCTGGTGGCGCAAGTTCCCGGCGGCATGTTGACCAACATGGAAAGCCAGTTGAAAGAGCAGGGGGCTTTGGACCGATTCGACGAGGTGCTGGAAGAGATTCCACGGGTTCGCGAAGATTTGGGCTTCATTCCGCTGGTTACGCCGACCTCGCAGATCGTCGGAACCCAGGCCGTGATCAATGTGCTGTCGGGCGAGCGCTACAAAACGATTGCCAAGGAAACCGCCGGCGTGCTCAGGGGCGAATACGGGGCGACGCCCGCTCCGGTAAATAGAGAGTTACAACAGCGGGTGCTCGAAGGTTCCGAGCCGATCACTTGCCGGCCGGCGGACCTGCTGGAGCCCGAAATGGACAAGCTGACGGCGGAACTCAGGAAAATGGCTGCCGAGCACAAGGTCAAGCTGGCGGAAAACGAAGTGGACGACGTGCTGACTTACGCGCTGTTTCCCCAGATCGGTTGGCGCTTCCTTCAGAACCGCGGCAATCCTTCGGCTTTCGAGCCGGCGCCGGGAACAGAAGAGACTCCGAAGTCCGAAGCTCCGAGAGCCGAAGTTACGCAGGCGGCGGCATTCTCGGACGGGGCCAAGGCCTATACCGTCACGGTCAACGGCAGGGTTTATCACGTCGAGGTCGCTCCGGGAGGCGCCATCACGTCGGTGCAACCTGTCGCGGGGTCGGCTGTGCAGCCCGCCGTTCGCATCGGTACGGGGGAAGCGGTGAAGGCACCTATGGCCGGGCATATTCTTCGGATCAACGTCAAGGAAGGCCAGACCGTTACGGAAAGCGAGGTCGTGGTGGTGATGGAAGCCATGAAGATGGAAACCGAGGTTCGCACGCGTGTAGGCGGAACGGTGGGCCACATCGCGGTCAAGGTCGGCGATACCGTCGCGGCCAACGATGTCTTGCTGACCCTGGGATGAGGTAACCGATGGAGGGTTTCATCCAGCTTTGGCAAAGCACCGGATTGTCCAATTTCCAGATTGGGCAGGTGCTCATGATGGGCGTCGGCTTTCTCCTGATTTTCCTGGCTATTCGCAAGGGTTTCGAGCCGCTGCTCCTGCTTCCCATCGGATTCGGCGCCGTGTTGAGCAATATTCCGGTAGCCGGTATCGCAGAGGAGGGGGGGCTGCTGTCGTATCTTTACTACGGCATTAAAACGGGAATTTTCCCACTGCTCATCTTCATGGGCGTCGGCGCGATGACCGACTTCGGGCCCATGCTGGCGAACCCCAAGACCCTGCTCTTGGGAGCGGCCGCGCAATTCGGCATCTTCGGAACCTTGTTCGGGGCATTGGCGCTGAACCTGGTTCCGGGCCTCACCTTTTCTTTCAAGGATGCCGCAGCCATCGCCATCATCGGCGGAGCGGACGGGCCCACGGCGATTTACGTCGCCTCCAAGCTTGCGCCGGAACTATTGGGCGCGATCGCGGTGGCGGCTTATTCCTACATGGCTTTGGTGCCCCTGATTCAGCCGCCGATCATGCGCGCCTTGACGACGTCCGAGGAGCGCTTGATCGAGATGGCGCAGCTTCGGATCGTCAGCCGCAAGGAAAAGATCATTTTTCCGGTGGTCTTGCTGATCCTCACCGCGATGTTGCTGCCATCGGCCGCGCCTTTGATCGGTATGTTCTGCCTGGGCAATCTGATGCGCGAATGCGGCGTCGTCGAGCGTTTGAGCAAGACTGCACAGAACGAGCTGATCAATATCGTCACGATCTTTCTGGGGCTTTCGGTCGGATCGAAACTGAGCGCGGCGCAGTTCTTGCGGCCGGAAACCTTGGGCATTCTGGTACTCGGAGCCATCGCCTTCAGCTTCGGCACCGCGTCCGGTGTGCTCATGGCGAAGATGATGAATAAGTTCAGCGAAAACAAGGTCAATCCTCTCATCGGCGCGGCCGGCGTTTCGGCGGTGCCGATGTCCGCTAGGGTAGCCAACAAGGTCGGGCAGGAGAGTAATCCGTACAACTTCCTGCTCATGCACGCCATGGGGCCGAACGTGGCCGGAGTCATCGGTTCGGCGGTGGCGGCCGGCGTTCTCTTGGCTTTGGTCCAGTAACCGCGGTTCGCCGGAGACTTGTTTACGGCGGTCCTGCTCTAGAACTTTTCCGGTTTGGCGTAGCATCCACTGGATGCCGCAGGCCGAGAATTCCTTCCCGGCGTCGGCAAAGGATTGCCGACCTACAGCACCTGGCCCCTTATCGCGGCCTACAGAACCCAGTCACCGATCCGTTACCAAAAACGTGTCTGACTCGCCAGAAGACCGGAATGAGCGAGACGTTTCCGGCCTAGCCGTAGGCCATAACTCTCGCGCATACCGCTGGTCCAATACTGGGACAAATCCCGAATTAGGCGTGCGAATTCCAAGAGCCTTTGGATAACACGCCGCTCTCACTCCCTATCAGCGAGGAGAACGATGGACTTCACAAGCATCAACCCGACAACTGGCGAGATGATCAAGCGCTATGCCTCGTGGACCGACAGCGAACTCGAACAGGCTTTGCGACTGACGGCGGACGCATCGCCGGCCTGGCAATCGACTCGAATCGCCGACCGCTGCGAACGGCTGGAAAAAGTCGCCGCCGCGCTGCGAAACCGTTCGGACTCTTATGCCGCGCAAATCACCCTCGAAATGGGAAAACCGATTCGCGAGGCGCGCGCCGAAATCGAAAAATGCGCGTGGGTCTGCGAGTTCTTCGCTAAAAATGCCGAAAGTTTTTTGCACGACGAACCGGTCGAGACCGACGCAAGCCGAAGTTACGTGGCATTTCAGCCCCTCGGAACAGTGATGGGCATCATGCCCTGGAATTTTCCTTTCTGGCAGGTATTCCGGTTCGCCGTGCCGGTACTGGCGGCGGGCAACTGCGCCCTGCTGAAGCACGCTTCCAACGTACCCCAGTGCGCCGAAGCGATCGAGGAGGTTTTCCTGGAGTCGGGAGTACCGCCCGGCGTCTTTCAGTGGCTCAGAATCTCTCACGCCCAAAGCGAAAAAGTCATCGAAGATAAGCGAGTTCATGCGATCAGCCTGACCGGGAGCGAACTGGCGGGACGGCGGATAGCGGCTTTGGCCGGAAAAAGCCTCAAGAAGACGGTTCTGGAACTCGGAGGCTCGGACCCCTTCGTCGTTCTGGCCGACGCCGACCTGGAACTCGCCGCGACGACCGCGGTAACCGCGCGGTTCCAAAATTGCGGCCAAAGCTGTATCGCGGCCAAGCGCTTCATTCTGGCCGAATCCATCGCGGATGAATTCCTGGCGTTGCTCAAATCAAAAGTCGACGCGCTGGCGATCGGCGACCCTGCACGGGAAGAAACCCAGATCGGCCCGATGGCGAGGAGCGATCTCCGCGATGGAGTCCATCGCGCGGTCATCGAATCCGTTCGGCAGGGAGCGGTCATTCTTTCAGGCTCCGAGCCGATCGAAGGACCGGGTTATTTTTACCGGCCCTCGATCTTGGATCGGGTACAACCCGGAATGCCGGCATACGAGGAAGAGCTGTTCGGACCGGTCGCCGTGGTGTTGCGGGCGAGCGATGAGAAGGAAGCGCTTGAAATCGCAAACCGGCATCGCTACGGCCTCGGCGCATCGGTTTGGACACGCGATCGGGCCAGGGGCGAAGACTTTGCGCGGCGACTCCAATGCGGCGCCGCTTTCGTTAATGGCATGGTCAAGAGCGATCCGCGCATGCCTTTCGGCGGCGTGAAGGATTCGGGCTACGGGCGGGAACTGAGTATTTACGGGTTGCGGGAATTTACCAATATCAAGAGCGTGTGGATCGGCTGACGGGTGACCGGTTTGTCGGCAAGGGATGGCCGACCTACCGCTGTAGGGTGGGTTAGGCGCGCATTGCCACGAGCCATACCGTAAAGGACTTACGCCGAATCGCCTTTAGTCCCCTCTCCCTCTGGAAGAGGGTAAGGGCGTTTCTTTTCTTCGTCCTTTCCATCGTTAGTCCCGCTCGCTTTATCAAGTCCGTATGCCGAGAAAAAGCCGTCCTGCATTGTTTGCCAAAGCTTCAGGTTCTGCCGGGTCAACTCCGTAAACACGGACAAGGGAGCGTTCTTGATCAGATTTGCCATCTGGGCCTGCATCAGCTTTTGCTGCTTTAGAAAGACATCCATGCTTTCCTTGAGATAGGCCGTCATGAAGCCTTGCATCGCATTGCCGTAGGTCCGGATGATCTGTTCCAGAATCTCGGTGGTGAAGATCGGCTGGCCTTTTTCCTCTTCTTCCAGGATCAGCTGCAAGAGAGTGCTCCGGGTGATGTCCTCGTCGGTTTTCGCGTCCACCACCCGGAACTTGATAGCGTCTCTTACGAGTCCACGGATGTCCCCAAACGTAACGTATTTACTGATGGCCGTGTCGTATAGGCGCCGGTTGGGATATTTCTTGATGATGCGTTCGTTGTATGCGTTGCTCATATTCCGGGGTTGTCATGCGGCCTACCCCATATGTTGGCCGCCGTTGATCGAGAAATCGGCTCCCGTGATGAATCCAGCCTCATCACCCGCCAAAAAGCTTATCAGCCGGGCGACTTCCGAGGGCCGACCGAACCGGCCGACCGGGATTTCCGCCAGGATTTTAGCGCGATGCTCTTCCGGGACGCTCATGATCATCGGCGATTCGATATAACCCGGCGATACCGTGTTTACGGTAACTCCCTTTTTCGCGACTTCGCGAGCGACGGACATCGTGAACCCGTGAATTCCGGCCTTGCTGGCGGCATAGTTCGCCTGGCCGAACTGGCCCTTTTGGCCGTTCACCGAGGAGATGTTGATGATGCGGCCGAAGCCGCGATCCTGCATTCCTTCGATGATGCAGCGCGTGGTGTTGAACACGCCGTCGAGATTGGTACGGAGCACCGTATGCCACTGCTCGGGCGTCATTCTGCGCAAGGTTGCGTCGCTTGTGACGCCTGCGGCATTGACGAGAACGTCTACCCCGCCGTACTTGCGCGCGATGTCTTCGAACACGGCAGTGGTGTGCCCGAAATCCGTGACATCGCATTCCATGGCGTGCATCTCGTAGCCTTCGCTCTTGCGCGCCGCTTCCCACGCGTCGGTGATACAGTCTAGCGCCCGCGGACGGCAAAGGGCAACGACGCGGCTAGGCATCGCGGCCAGGTGCCTGCATATTTCGGTGCCGATAGTTCCGGTTCCCCCGGTTACGACGGCCACTCGTCCATTCATGAGAAAATCCTCCGTGCTAGGTATAAAGCTGGGCCGGGCCGGACCGAACCATTCGGAAATGCCGGGATCGGCTGCCCCCTTGCCCCGGCCTACAAATTATGAAAATCGTAGGTCGGCAATCCCTTGCCGACAAATGTGCTCAGGTCCGGCTTCTCCCAGCAGTTGTACAAATCCTGACAAAGCCGATATGGCTTATCGACCTCCAATCTCCGTCTACCGCTCCACGGCGACGGCGATGCCCTGACCTCCGCCGATGCAAAGCGTGGCGGCGCCTTTGTGTACGTCGCGGCGGCGCATTTCGTGCAACAGGGTGACCAGAATCCTCGCGCCGGACGCGCCGATCGGGTGCCCGAGCGCTATGGCGCCGCCGTTGACGTTGAGCTTGTCGGTATCCCATCCAAGTTCGCGGTTGACCGCGATCGCCTGGGCCGCGAAAGCTTCGTTCGCTTCGATCAAATCGAGATCATCGATGGTCCATCCGGCCCGGTTGAGACAACGCCGCGTCGCCGAAATCGGACCGGTTCCCATGATCGCCGGCTCGACACCCGCGGTGCCGAAGGCCGCGATACGGGCCAAAGGCTTCAAACCGTATCGCTCGGCCATATGCGCGGACATCACCAGCACCGCAGCCGCCCCGTCGTTGATACCGGACGAGTTGCCCGGCGTGACGGTACCGTTCGGCCGAAAGGCGGGTTTCAGCTTTGCCAGCGCTTCGGCGGTGGTGCCCGCACGCGGAAATTCATCGGTATCGAACACGATGGCCGGACCTTTGGGCTGCGGAACTTCGATCGGCACGATCTCGTCCCGGAATTTCCCCGCCTTTTGCGCGGCTTCCGTCTTTTGCTGGGAGGCGGCGGCGAAAGCATCCTGTTCTTCCCGGGATATTCCGTACTGATCGACGATATTTTCCGCGGTGCAGCCCATGTGGCAGTCGTGGAAGGCATCCCAAAGCCCGTCCACGATCATGCTGTCGATGAGCGTCCAGTCGCCCATTTTGACTCCGTTGCGCGAATTGGGCAGCAGGTGAGGGGCCGCGCTCATGTTCTCCTGACCGCCCGCAATCACGATTTCCGAGTCCCCGCACTGGATCGACTGCACGGCCAGTTGTACCGCCTTGAGGCCGCTCCCGCATACTTTGTTGATCGTGGTGGCCGACACTTCGACCGGAAGATTGGCCTTGATCGCCGTTTGTCGGGCCGAATTTTGCCCGGTACCGGCGGTGAGCACCTGTCCCATGATGACTTCGTCGATCTGCTGCGGCTCGAGGCCGGTTTTGGAAAGCAGATCCAGGACGAGCTTGGCTCCGAGATGTACGGCCGGAATATTGGCGAGAGTGCCGCCGAATTTACCGATCGCCGTACGCACGGCGCCTACGATTACTACATCTTGCATTGATTGACCTCTTGTTGAGACTGAATTTTGAAATAGGAAAGGGCCGGTGTCGGAGGGCGGACAACCGGCCCGTCGCCTTACGGTCTGATGGAAATGCGCTCAATCCGAACCGTCGCTCATCCTTTCTGAGCTCCTCGCGGCGCCTGTTGCCCTTCGGCGCCGGCCGCGGCTTTGGCTGTCTCGCCGCCGGCGCGCGCCGTGGTTTCCGCCGCGCGCGCCGCTCTCTCCGCGGTTTCTTTCGCGGTCTGATTGGCCCACTCGTTGAATGCGTCCTGGGTTTCCTTCGCCACTCGCAGATAGTCTCCTGCGTGGTCCGCGATCTTTTGACCGAATTCGGAAATCAGTTTCCGTTCCCCGTCCTTCCATTTGTCGGGATCTCTCGTTTCGCAATTCAATTGCGCCTGGCGCGTTCCCATCTCCAAATAGTCCTGAGCCATGGCCAAATTGCATTTGGCGACTTTCTCGACGGCCTGTAACGCAATCTCGTTCCACCGCATGAACGGGTCGACCGCTATACGGTTCATCTCGAACCATTGATCGTAAACTTGCCGATTACCGGCCATCCTTTCGGCCGCCTGAAGGGCGATTTCGTTCCAACGCATCAACGGATCGAACGCCGCGCGGTTGATCTCGAACCATTGATCGCACATTTGACGAGTGTTCATCACAAGCTCCTTAACAAGGGTTTAAACACACTGGGAATCCGGCAGTATCAGTGGTGCACTGCACCATACCGGAGCGGGACAAGCCGATCAATAGGCCGGAATACTTACATTCAGCAAGAGCATTGATGTGTAAAAAGTAATAGTGATCCGATTCGGGAACCGTGCCTGCGAAACACAGGTCGGATGTCTTTGAATGACGATTTTCGTACTGGCAAACGACAGACCAGATGTATTTATGCGTATCGAAAACGAAACGCTTCGATCACGTCTTCGCCGCGAGGAAACAAGCGGTTCACCTCCGGTTTACAATGCTGCGTCGCAACATTGATCTGGTATAGTATCGACACGGCGTCATGCCGTAACAAATCCGACCAACGGAGACTCGAATGACTGATCAATCTTCCTCCCCAGTGGATGCCTGGGCTCGTCTCTGGCTAGACACGCAACGCAAGTACTGGGAGTCGTGGTCCGATCTTTCCCGTAAGGCGATCGAAGAACCTCGAGCGGCTTCCGAGGGAGCAGGGCCGGAAGCTGGACCCGGCCCGTTCGACTGGGGCGATTTCTGGATCGCTACGCAACGGAAGAGCTGGGATCTCTGGCTCGAACTTTCGCGGCAAACCTTCGAATCCAAACCCGGGGCGACGGATGAGAAAGCGCCAGCCGATCCGTGGTCACGCCTTTTCGATCTATGGGGCACCTTTTGGATGCCCCTGATACCGGGACACTCCCGCGAATCGATCGGAAAGCTGCTGGACGCCAATAAAGCCTATTTCCGCATGGGAGAGGGATTGTGGAAGATTCTTTCCAACAGCTACGGTGCCGCTCAAGGCGCGGAAAGCCAGTGGGATGCGCTCAGCCGCAGCGTCAGGCAGATGCACGAACAATTCGGGGAGCAGCTTCGGGCCGCCAAGGATCCCTGGTCCGGGTTCGCCACCTTCTGGGGCATGCCTTTGGACAACTGGCGCCGCGTCTGCTCGGCGTTCTCGATCTTGCCGGGCGACATGGAGAAGGCGGTACGCGGATTCGGCTCCCCATACGGCCCGGAAACCTTGCACCAGGGCATGGTTGGCCTCCTGTCGATGCCGACCATCGGCTATACCCGCGAATGGCAGGAAGAGCTGCAACGCTGGGGCTTGCTATGGCTCGATTATTATCAGGCTCTCCAGGCGTATGCTCTGTCCCTTTCGGGAATAACGGCGAAAGCCATCGATCTGTTCGCCAACGAGCTTTACGAAAAAGCCCAAAAAAGAGAATCGTTCGACAGTCTGCGCGCCCTTTACAACTTGTGGATCGACTGTAGCGAACAGGCCTACACCGATATATCGACTTCGGATGAATTCACCCAGGCTCAAACCCTGTTGACCAACGCTGTCTTTGCCGTAAAACGCCAGGAACAGAAGATGGTCGAGGAGACCCTCAGCGCATTCAACATGCCGACGCGCCGCGAGCTGGACACCAGTCACCGCCGCGTTCACCAGTTGCAGCGGCGGGTTTGGCAGTTGGAACAGACGCTGGAGGAATCCGGCGTACTGGAGCTTCGGGCCGAAGTTTCGGCCTTGCAACGCGAGTTGGAAAACCTGCGCGGGCAAGCGCGAGGCGAAAAGAGCGAAACACCCAGCGCGCCACGCAGAACGAGGGCCAAGACATCTACCTAAGTTATCGAGGAGCGAGCGATGCTACGCCCGGAACAGATTACTCAAGAGCTTTTTGAATTCAACCGCCGAATCGCGAACGGGATGACCACGCTCAGCAAGATCGGCCGAGTCGACGTGGAAGCGAGCCCCAAGGATCCGGTTTACCGGGAGGACAAACTCGTTCTTTACCGTTATCGCCCGCGGCGGGAACAAGTCTCGACCATTCCGCTGCTGATCGTTTATGCCTTGGTGAACCGTCCTTACATGACGGATCTTCAGGAAGACCGTTCCATCATCCGCGGGTTGCTCGATCAAGGCGTCGACGTTTACCTGATCGATTGGGGTTATCCCGATGGAGCCGACCGGTTTCTCGACCTGGAGGACTACGTCAACCGGTACATACGCCGGTGTGTCGATTTCGTCTGCAAACAGCACGACCTGCCCAGCATCAACGTGCTCGGGATCTGCCAAGGCGGCACCCTGAGCCTGTGCTATACGGCCCTGCACCCCGAAAGGGTGCGCAATTTGATCACCATGGTGACCCCGGTCGACTTCCACACGCCGGACAACACATTGAGCCACTGGTATCGCGATCTCGATGTGGACCTCATGGTCGATACCCTGGGGAATATTCCCGGCGAGTTGCTCAACTGGAGCTTCCTGTCCTTGAAGCCGTTCCGGCTGACCGGCCAGAAATACGTGGATATGGCAGACATTCTGGAGGACGAGGACCGCCTCAAGAATTTCCTGCGCATGGAGAAGTGGATTTTCGATAGTCCGGATCAGCCCGGCGAACTGTTCCGGCAGTTCATCAAATGCTTCTATCAGGAAAACCGGTTGATCAAGGGAACCTTGAAAATCGGCGGGCGGACCATCGATCTCAAGCAGATCAAGATGCCGGTGCTGAATGTCTACGCCACCGAAGACCATCTCGTTCCGCCGTCGGCTTCCATTCCTTTGGAGAAATACGTCGGCACCAAGGATTACGGCACGATCGTTTTCAAGGGCGGCCACATCGGGATCTACGTCAGCAGCCGCTCGCAGAAGGACATCCCGCCGGCGATCGCCGAATGGCTTAAGGTACGTTCAGAGGAATAAGCCGCTCGCTACGGAAGCGTGTAAGCCCGGCTCCGGGAAGTGCGCGGAACGCGCCGACCAATTTTCTGCGACGAGGAATCTCGCCGGTCGTGATCGGTGCGGTTCGTCCACCCGCTGCACCCTACAGGTGTAGATATAGGTCGGCAGTCCCTTGCCGACGAACCCGTTGCGTCGGCAAGGGATTCCCGACCCACCTCGCGGTGCCGGTTCGTAGGTCGGCAATCCCTTGCCGACGGAGCCGCATGTCGGGACGCTGCGTCGGGAAAGGATTCCCGACCTACTTGGCGGCGCAGACGTAGGTCGGCAATCCTTTGCCGACGACTGCCCTTTCAAATCCAATACTTCGCGAACAGAACCAAATGCGCCAGAAAGCGCTGCCATAACGGCCGGTTCGGGTAAGCCTCGGGCGATATTTCCTTGGAGTGCTTCAAATCCCTTAGAAACGCAGACGCCAGGGCTGCCTTCGTACCGGCTTGACGCAGCACGTAATCGACTTCCAGATCGTGCCGTAGACTCCGCGAATTCATATTGCTCGAACCCACCGTCATCCACTCGTCGATAATGATGGTCTTGGCGTGCAGAACGCCCGGCTGATACTCGTAAATTTTCACCCCGTGATCCAGCAGACTGCCGTAGAACGTCGCCGAGGTCCATGGCATGAAAAAGATGTCGGATATCGACGGGAGAATGATGCGAACGTCGACCCCTCGCTTCGCGGCTCGGTTAATCTCGTGAAGAAGACGCTCGTCCGGAACGAAATACGCGTTGGTGATCCAGATTCGCCGCTTGCTTCGGCCGATCCGCCGCAAGAGCTCCCTCGTGCGCGCGCGGCGCTGGCGCCGGGTGTCGTTCAGACGGAAGGGAGACCGCAGTGACGTTCGGTGCCGGAGAGGATGCCAGCGCCAAGGATTCCAGGCGCGCCGGAATGCCTGCTCTAGCGGTCGGGTGTAGATGTTCTCGATGCGAACCGCCGTGTCCCTCCATTCTTCTCCGCCGTGCGCGACCGGAAGATGTAGCGCGGAGACATTGAAACTGCCGATCCAGGCGATCCTTCGATCTATTGTGCAGACCTTCCGGTGATTGCGGTTGTTGAGCCGGGTCAATAGCTGCAAGAATCGCGGCGGCACCGCCCGGCCACCCGCCATGTGCCGCCAATGACGGAAAAACCACGGAATCGGATGGAATATCCGGAACGGAAATCCCGACTCCTCGAGCGCGGCGAGCAAGCGGCCTCCGGCAAGCGGCAGTCCCACGCCATCCACCAGGAAGCGGACTCTGACACCCCGCTGATGGGCATGGCTCATCGCGGCAATGAAGGCGCGCCCGACGGCGTCCAGTTCGAAAATATAGGTCTCGAGCTGAACCTCCCGGACGGCCGCGTTGATGTCGCGCACCAGATCGATGAAAAATTCATCCCCTCGAACGTAAAGCCGCTCCTCCACCGGCGATTCCGTCTCGGCATCGGGCCGATAGACAGCGGAGGACCCCGGCTTGAGCTCGGCAATCGATGAAACGGTATGGGGGTTGCTCCTAATTTTCTTCACTTGACGAAAACGTGCTTATGACACACTCCCGATAAGTTTGGCGCCGGGTCCACGCAAGGGCGTGCTAGAGAGCATGTTCCGGTTTGGCGTAGCGCCCGAGGTAGGTCGGCAATCCCTTGCCGATAAAGTCCCTGGCCAAGCCGGCCTGTCGGCAAAGGATTGCCGACCTACGAACCGGCACCGCGAGGTAGGTCGGGAATCCTTTCCCGACGCAGCGTCCCGACATGCAACTCCGTCGGCAAGGGATCGCCGACCTACACAATGCTCGTCCACCAGCAAAAAACCATATCCGATTAGACCCAGCCCGCTCTATAACGTCGTCCCGATAGACGTTCTCAGAAAATCCCTGAACTCCGGCAAGGCGCGGATCGGTGCGAGGCATGTCATGCCCGAACACGCATAAGCAATTTCCCCCGTCTCCGCCTTGCGTTCGGCCAAAGTGCCGGACAAGGACTTTTCCTCGGCGGGTATCGCGAACACCAGGCGCTGCGCGCCGGCAGCCGGCGCATCACGGACCGCATCGATCCACGGCCGAAAAGCTTCCGGCCTTCCTCGCAGCACGATGAATTGCGGCGGATATAGCCAATCCAGCATGGCATTCAGCAAGGCACCGTGGGCATGGGGATATTGGCGCACCGACGGCATCGCGGCCCGCAGCGTACGTTCAGCGGCTTCGGTGTAGCGGTACTCGCCCACCAAATGGCCGAGGCGCAGCAACGCCAGCGCAGCAACGCCGTTACCCGAAGACATCGATTCATCCATGAGCGTTTTCGGCCGCTGGATCAGTTCTTCGTGATCGTCCGAGGTGAAGAAAAATCCGCCTTGTTCCCGGTCTTCGAAACGGGCGAGAAGCTGGTCGGCCAGCTTCGAGAGCCAATCGAGGCGCTCCGTTCGCCACTCGCATTGCAGGAGTTCCAGACCGGCGTCGAGCAGAAACGCGTAGTCGTCCAAATACCCATTCAAATGGGCTCTGCCATCCTTGTAAGTCGCCAGCAGCCGGCTTTCCTCGACACATAGCTCCCGGCGCAGAAACTCGAAGGCCCGGTCCGCCGCGTCGATCCAATCCTTCCGCTCCAGCAACCGGCCGGCGGAAGCCAGTCCCTTGATCATCAAGCCGTTCCAGGCCGTCAGCACCTTGTCGTCGCGTCCCGGCGTGATCCGCTTTTCGCGAGCCTGGAATAGGGTAGCGCGCGCGGATGCCAGTCGGCGTTCGGCTTCCGCCTGATCGATGCCCAAACGGGCGGCCACCTCCCGAAGCGGCGTTTCCACGTGCAGATGCCAATGGCCCTCGAAATTGGGGCTTCGATCCAGACCGTAATGGAGCTCCACGACCGCATATTCCTCGGACGAAAGAAGGTCTTTTATTTCCGCCCGATTCCAAACGTAATACTTGCCTTCCTCACCCTCGGAATCCGCGTCCAGACTCGAATAGAAACCGCCTTCAGGCGATTGCATCTCCCGTACGGCCCATTCCGCCGTCTCCTCCGAGACCTTCCGGAACAAAGGATCTTGGGTCGCTCGCCAAGCCTCGGCATACAGAGACAAAAAAACGCCGTTGTCGTACAGCATTTTCTCGAAATGGGGAATTTCCCAAGCGGTGTCTACCGAATAGCGGGCGAACCCGCCGCCGATGTGATCGTAAATCCCGCCTTCCGCCATCTTGGTAAGCGTCGTCGTCACCATGCGAAGAGCGGATGCATGCTCGTTCGGGTTCTGGCCCCATAAACGCAGCAGAAATTCGAGATTGGACAATTGGGGAAACTTCGGCGCATCGCCGAATCCGCCGTTGACGCTGTCGAAATTGGCTTCCAACTCGCGCTCCGCCCGGATAAGGACACCGGCATCCGGAGCTTCCGAGCCTTCTGCTTGTCTAATGGATTGCAGGATGTCGGCAAAAGACTTGCCGTGGTCCTCGAGATCTTGTTTGTGTCGGCGATAGTATTCGGCAACCTGGGCCAGCAAGGAACGGAATGCCGGTAACTGATAGCGAGCGGTATTCGGGAAATAGGTGCCGCCGAAGAACGGTAACTGATTGTGCGGATTGAGAAACATGGTCAGCGGCCAGCCGCCGGGACGGCGGGCGATAATTTGATGCGCTAGCTGATAGATCTTGTCCAAATCCGGCCGTTCCTCGCGATCCACCTTGATGTTGACGAACAGCTCGTTCATCACCGCCGCGGTCGCCTCGTCCTCGAACGATTCATGAGCCATCACGTGGCACCAGTGGCAGGCCGAATACCCGATGGACAGCAAGATCGGTTTGTCTTCCTTGCGGGCTTTTTCGAGCGCCTCGTCGCCCCAAGGGTACCAGTCGACCGGATTGTCGGCATGTTGCAGCAAATAGGGACTGGTTTCGGAACTCAGACGGTTTCTGTGAATGGAGTCCATGAGACTGCACCTTTTCTGGCGCCGGGGTACGGCGGGTTAATTTTCATTTATAGGGACGGTTGCCACCGGTCCGTCATTCAGGCTTGTGGCAGGCTTTTACCTTAACACTAGTTTGACACTCGAACAGCGGAAGAATCATCGTGGCCACGACATCATTTCCTTCCTACGGAGAGCCACCTTTATTCGTTGCCCATCCGGCGAAGCGATCAACGCGTACGTTTCCGTTCGCCACGCCATTCGACTTCGTCGGGAATTTGCGGACGGCCGAGGGAGCGACCATCCGCTACGGTATCGCTCGCCCCGCCCATGCGTTGAAACGGGGATCCGTGCTGCTGCTTCAGGGCCGTGCCGAATGTCTGGAGAAATATCGCGAAATCGTCGAAGGCCTTACCGCCAGGGGCCTTTATGTTTATTCGTTCGACTGGCACGGACAGGGGATGTCGGACCGCTTCTCGAAAGGTCGGAAAAAAGTCGACGTGACATCCTTCGACGATTATCTGGAAGACATCGCCTTGTTCATCCGGGAAGTGTGGTGCGTTCCGGAAGCCAACCGATATGTCATCGCCCATTCCACCGGCGGGCATGTCGCCTTGCGGTTCATGGCCGAACGGCGCTTGAAAGTCGACGGCGCACTGCTTTGCGCGCCCATGATCGACCTCAAAACCAAGGGCTGGCCGCGCTGGTTCGCGCCCATACTGGTCGGCGCCGTCGCCGGCATGGGATTCGCGGACTTACAGGCCCCCGGGGAACGGCATCATCTCCCGTCATTGCGGCGGTTTGAAGGCAATGCCCTGACCAGCGATCCCGAACGCTTCCGGGTTTTGCCGGAACTCGTCAAATCCAATCCGCTGCTGGAGCGCCGCGGCGCGACGTATCGCTGGGTACGTTCGGCATTCGCCTCGATCGCCAAGCTCAATGCTCGCGGAATCCCCGAGTCCATCGACGTGCCGGTGACCATCCTGATCGGCGACGACGACCGGATCGTCGATGCCGACGCGGCCAAACGCTTCGCGCGCCGACTGCCGAACGGACGGCTGCAGCTATTGAAAGGAGCACGCCACGAAATCATGATGGAAAGAAACGCGATCCTGAAGCGTTTCTGGCTGGCGGTGGACACTATGACCGAAAGGGGCCGGGCGGGGTTGCCAACTGTCCGCGGGGGCAATGGCATGGTGAAGAAGGTTCGTAATGCGTCCGCTAAGACGGACGTCCCGAAACCTGCCTGCCGATCGTAGGGTGGGTTAGGTGCGCGTCCATCCATCCGCGTGTCGCTCGGCGAGTCAGGCGCGCACCGTAACCCACCAAAGCGAAGCGGCAAGGCCATCGAACGTTGCTCCGGTGGGTTACGGCGCACGCGAAGCGCCGTGATCCACGGCCGGTCGACGCCGGAGTGCGCCTAACCCACCCTACGAAACCCCGGTCTTTCCTGGCTCCCAAGCTCTCGCTGCGGAGCCCTACCTCAGAAGCTCTAGCTTCAAGATATGGGGTCCCAAACAGGAGTTTAGGACCCAGCGTAACCGTTCGAAGTAGGTCGGGAATCCTTTCCCGACAAGATGGTCCGCAAAGGATTGCCAACCTACGAATCAGACCAATTCCACGCCGCTATATGGCGGTGAAAAACGCTCTAAGGTTTCAGCCCCGTTCCCGGCAACTCGGAACCATAGGCAAATAGCTGTATCAACCAGGCTGTCCCGGTTCCCCCAGCTTCGCCGGCTCGGCTTTTTCCTTCTTTTTCCGCGGGCGCCATAAGCCTCCCGAGGCATAGCAATTCCATCCCCAGCGCAACCAATCCAGCAGCGCATAGGCCAGCCACAAGGCCCAGGCCAGCATCAGCATGCGATAAACCCAGAGGGGCGCCGACACGATCCAGGGACGGGGAAGCGTCGGGCCGCTGCGGTCCTGATACCAGTTCAACTCGTACGGACCGGAGCCGTTGCCCGCGATTTGCATGTCCGGCAACCCCAGCAGTCCATGCCGAACCGCCTCCAGCAAAAGAGAGAGGGCGGCCAAGGTCAGAACGGCGAGTGCGACTTGGAGCAGGTTGAATCGGGTATCGTCCAGTCTTTGTCCGGCGCTCGCCCGCCATCCCAAGGCCAGCAGCCAGCCGGCCACGACGATGCCGCCGACCACCGGAATCTGGCTGAGGCCGATCAACAGCAGAAACCATTGCCAAGCCTTGACCGGCGTCAACGGCAGTTTTCCCAATGCCACCGAAAGCAATAGGATCACGATGAGCACGCCCCAGAACAACACCGCCGGGCCGAGACGGGGCCCGCCCACCAACAGCACCCAACGGTCGTGTCCCAGCGAAAAGGTAATCGCGCTGTTCACACTGGGGGCGCCGAGATCGATTTCGGGGGAGACCAGACGGCTACGAATCCCGGTTCCGTCGCGCCACACCAGAGTCGCGGTCTGTTCACCCGGATGAATCGGCAGCGAAACCAGCCGTTCTTGCTGCCGGACCGGCTGCATCGCGCCGTCGATGGTCACGGATTGAAGTTCGGCATTCTCGGGAAGTTTTACCGTATGCTGCCCGCCCTGCGAGCTTCGCAGGCTAAGCGTCAGGGTGGCGTCCGTGGCATGCAGCCCTGGATTCAATTCCAACCGGCTGCGGTCTATGGTCAGCGTATTGCCGGGTACGCCTTGAGGCCTAGTCAAGTGAAGCGTAACGGATTCGCCGGGCCAAGGACGCCATTCCGGCAGCCAGTTGCCTTCCGCGTCCTGGTGGTGGATGACCACGAGTCCTTCGGGACGCATGTGCCAGATCGGGCTGATGTCTGCGCGCCAGATCTCGATCCACTCGGTGGTATCCGGAGCCCTGAGACCGATCGCGGGCCTTTTCGCCAGAACGGACTCCCAACTCATTGCATGCTGACCCGGCAATAGATTGACCATTACCTTGCCGTCGTCGACTTGCAGTCCCGGCGTGACGACCGACTCTCCCTCGATGAGCGGAATGCCGACGACCACCGGACGATCCGGCGGCGAAGCGCGGCGCACCACCGTGACCACGCGCCAGTCCAAGCCGATCTTGAGCGTGCGCTCGACCTCCAAAAACGGCGGCAAAGGCCTGGATTCCAGCGCCGGCAGTGCATCCGCGGGCCGGTCGCCGTTCGAGACCCGCACGAGCTGCAATTGAACGTCAGGAACGCCGTTTTCGCGAATGCCTTCGATCCGCCAGCCTTCGCCCGAGGCTTCTACTCGCCGTGGCTTGAGGGGCAGAGGGATTTGCATCTGATCGCGCGAGGGCAAGATTCCGGAAAGCGTGACGACATGACGGCCCGGCTTCAGGGCCAGCCAGAGCGCGCCATCCCGGTTGCGGAACAAACCGTCCGCCGGCACGTTGTCGACCTCGACTTTGGAGGGCGTCCATTGCGCGGCGTTTACCGGCAAGGGCAGGGCGATCAGCTCCTGAGCGTGGACTTCCAGGGTTTGCCGCAACTGCGAGCCCTTGGCTTCGATTTTGAGCAGCGGGATCTCGGCGCATTGCGGCAGGCAATCCGGAGGCGCGAGCAGGCGCGTCTTCAGTTCCTCCAGCAAAGCCGGATCGGGAAAATCCGCCTTGGCATCCGGTATGAACAAAAGCAATGGGAGCAATAACAGCGGCATGGCCGCATGGGGGGCAAAGGGACGAAAACGTGGCCGTCCGCCCAGGAACAGCAAGGCCAAGGCAATCAACACCGCAATACGCAGAAAGTTCAGCAGCAAATTGACCGCCGGTGAGAGCAGCACGAGGCCGATTTCCTGACTGCGGAGAACGGGACCGCTCCAGCCGAGCGGAATCGATTTCCACTGCCATTCCGGGAGACCCGGACCGGTTTGGGTGATCGCATTGGGATCGGTCTCCTTGAAAGCTCTGCCGCCCAGGTCCGCCTGCGACGGAGCGGCCGGAGGCGCACCTCGCTCATAAAGCTTCGGCCGGGGTGCGTACGATTCCATGGTTTGCGGCGCTTCGACGGGCTCTTCCGCCTGCCTCCGAAACTCGGAAGGGGCAGTTGCCGACGCCATCGCGATCCAGGGCTGCTCCAGTTGCGGGTAAAGCGCGAACCGGGCCTGATCGACCATGAAAGGGATGGCGATCAGGACCAGTGCCAGCACGGCCAGATTCCGATAAATACGAACGGCCGAAGCGATCTTTCCTTCCGGCAAAACCATCAGCAAGGCCGCCGCCGCCAGAATGTTGAGCCAGACGTAACGCGGCGCGCCCGGCTCGTGCCAGAGGAGCGCCAGGGCAACCAGCGTAAAGGCGGCATACGGCCAGGACCACAATCGCGCTACCGCCATGGCCGTGATAAGCACCACGAACAGATCGAGCAGCGTCCATTCCGCGACCCAGGTGCCCGGTGCGTGATCCACGCCGGTCGCGGCGAATAAACGCCATCCAGGAGGAAGATTGAGTTCGGCACTCACGCTTCGGAAATCCTTGTTCCAGCCGGTCGCCGAGAGCGTTCGGATTCCGTCGATCCGGCTGTCGGCGGAAAGATCGACCGCCCCGCGCCGGACTTCGACGCCGACCGCGCCGGTTTCGTCCTCGCGCGTGATCGATTGCGGCTCGCCGTCGATGGCGACCCGGCCGAGATCGACGCCCGGCCGAACGTTCAGCCGCCAATCTCGGGTCATACGTCCGCCGATCGCGTCGTTCACCGTATAGCCGCCTCCATCGAAATCCAGCCAGATGCGCCGCTGCAAGGTAAGGCTGTCGGGTTCCGGTTCCGGATCGCCGCGCCGGATGAGCTTAAGATTCATCGTGGCGCCGGATTCCATCCGGTAGGCAGGAAGCGACTTCCATTCATCCGGAAGATTGGTTTGGCGCGGATCGATGGCGGGAACGCCCTCGATTTCGACCACGCGCAATTGCGGCCGAGCGTCGAAAACCCAGATTTCCTCCGTAGGCCAGGGCTCGACGCCCGGCGGCCGGCGAAGCGACTCGACCGGCCCCGGAAAGCGGGCGCCGAGTTGTACGCTCCAATGGCCAGGACGAAGCTGCAAACGCAGCTTGCCGTCGGGCTCAAGGCGGGCGGGCAGGGGAGATGAAACCTGCGCGGGAATCGAATCGGGCGGCAGAGCCCCATCGAGAACGATCTCGCGCTGTCTGCCGGACACATCAAGATCGATATGCGTCACCACGCGCAGCGGGGTGTTGTCCATGATCCGCCGGTAAACCTGCACGTCGACGGTCTCGGCTCTCGCCGATGGCCCCGTATCGTCAGACGCCTCGCTGTAGATCCACAACTGTCCCTGTTGGTTGAAGGCAGGGAAGGGGACGGATTGCCCCTTGACGATCAAAGAAATGATGCCGGTGTCGGTGGGCACCGCGAGATTTTCCGGCAGGCGGTCCCAAACAAAGCTGCCCTTGACGGAGTGCTCTCCCGGAGTGAGGCGGATTCCGGGGCTATTTTCGACCGTTGCGACAACGGCCGGTTTTCCATCCACCTCCACCTGTTGCGGCCAATGCTCGACACCGCCCGGAAGCGGCAACCAGCTCTCCGCGTAAACGCGAGCCTTCAACGCGAACCGGCCGGCATGATCGTCCAAAACCAATTCGAGACTCGTCGGCCAAATGCAGCGCCGTTCCTCCGGGTTGCCTTGTACTTGTGGGCAAAATCGATTCTCGTGGCCGCGCAAGACCCAGTCGGTCCAGGGTTTGAGAGAGTCGGGGACCGAATCCGCCGGGAGCGGATCGGCTAGGGCGATGACCGTGAACAGCAGAAGCGGAAGGAGCAACAGCGCCGATCGACGAAACATGAAGGGTCTCCATCTAAATTGGTAAGAGGAAGGCGGGGCGGAGTTTGCATTTATCAGATTTGTAAAGGTAGTGTAACGCCTGAAACACGTCTATCGAGGAAGAAGACCGAAGTGCGTTGGGGAAAGCTCCGAAAGAACCCTCTCCCGTTGGGATATGGTTGGGTGAGGGCTTATTTATCGCGGGAAAACCCCCGGCTCTGCCGCAATGCCATTAAGTTAAGCCGTCATTCCGGCAGGGATTGCTCACCCCATCCCTGGGGTTCGTCCTACGGACCGTGCTCCGCACGTCCAAATTTGCTCCTGGCAAATTTGTGCCGGACAAATCGGCAGGGCGAGGCGCAATGCGGCGAGCGGGCAGGCCAGGGAAGGACTGCCCCGGACTCGCGAGCGAAGCGGGACGGCGTAGCGTGGCGAGGCCGGTTTGCACGCATCGCGCCCGAAGGGTGCCGGGCAGGATCGCCCGGCATGAATCCAGTTCACAGGGATTGTGAATGGTCGAAACCATCCGTGGTCACTGGACCCCGGCACTCCAATCGCAAACGGTGTCTTCGGGAAGGGCGTGGCCGGCGCTCCCGGCCAGGCCGTTTGCGATTGGAAGGGTCATCCCAGCGCTCCTGGGATGACCGTTTGCGATTGGAGCACCGAAGCCACCCTTCCCTGCCGGGGTGACGAGATGGCTTTTATCCGACGGCGGTCAGGCCCCTTCGAAGGGTCAGCCGTCGAAAGCCACCGGCTTTGCCGGTGGATCGTTACTGGTTCAAACAGCCGTAGGTCAGCAATCCTTTGGCGACCAATGTGGCTCGGAAGGATCGCGATTAAAGCGTCGCGCATGGGGTCTGAGCACCATTCCGCGCGAGCGCTATAATACCGCCCCATGGCCCAGCCCCTTACCGATCCACATGACCGTTTTTTCCGCGAAACCTTCTCCCGTCGCGACGTGGCGGAGGGCTTTTTGCGGAACTATCTGCCCACGGCCGTTGCGGACCGCATCGATTGGGCGAGTCTCGCCATCGCTAAGGACAGCTTCGTGGAAAAAGCCCTGCGTCATCATTTTTCCGACCTGCTGTACAGCGCCCGCCATCGCAATCGGGAAATCAAGATTTATCTGCTGGTAGAGCACAAAAGTCATTCGGACACCTGGGTGGCCCTCCAATTGCTGCGTTATCAAGTGCGTATTTGGGAGCTGCACCGTAAGCAAAAGCCCGGCGAGTATCTGCCGCCTATCGTGCCGCTGGTGCTTTATCATGGCCAGCAGCGCTGGCAGATACCGGACCGTTTCCATGCCCTGTTCGGCGTGCTGGACGAAGACTTAGCGTTCTATGTGCCGGATTTCCACTACGAGCTGTGCGACCTTACCCTGCCGGAACCGGCGAAAGTCCGCGACGCGGTGCTGAGCCGCCTGGTGCTCCTCGCTCTCAAGCACATCTTCGACCCGAATCCGAAGCAGGCGCTGGCAGGCATTCTTCCCCTAGTTCGGGAAATCCTGAATCGAGATACCACTCTTGAAATGTTGGAAGTAGTATTGCGCTACTATGTGCAAGCGAATCCAATATTGGAAGAAAACGACATTCGCGAATTGCTCACCGACATTGCCAACCTGGAGGACTATATGCCCACTTTTATAGACCGTTACATCGAACAAGGTCGGCAGCAAGGATTGTTTATTGGAAGACAGGAAGGAAGACAAGAAGGCAGACAGGAAGGCAGACAGGAAGGAAGACAAGAAGGCAGACAGGAAGGACAGGCTGAATTGTTGCTTCGTCTGATGACCCGCAAATTCGGTCCACTCAGCAAGAAACATCGTCGACTCATCGAGCAGGCCGACGGCGATACCCTGCTGCGCTGGTCGGAACAGGTGTTGTTCGCAACAACGCCGGACGAAGCTTTGCGTTGAGCGGTCATGTTTTGCTCCGTATTTTTGAGGAAGTTCTGCTCAGGTCCTTCGACGGGTTCAGGACGAACGGTAAAGCGTTGATTCCGTTTGTAGTGGGCCTGTCGAACCATGAACGGCAACGGCATCAGCTTGTCCAGAGTTTCCCTAAGCGTAATTTTCTGCAGAGCCGATATGAGGGATATCCTGATCCGGTTGCCTACGGGCCTCATCGGCAACTCGACGAATGATTACCCTGGTGGTGGCAACCCCAAACCTCAGAACCGTCGCTTCACACCGAATCCCGTAACCCTCCATGACCATAGACATTGATCAGTTCACCGAGGCCGAACTCATCGACCTCAACCGCCGGATCGTCGAGCGCCTGCGCTTTCTCCAGCAGATGCGGGCGCACGCCACCATGCTGAAGTTCTCGATCGGCGCCCGCGTCTGCTTCGATACCGACGACTTTCGCCGTATTACGGGAACGCTGGTACGCTACAATAAGAAAAGCGTAACCGTGGTGACCGACGATGGCCATCGTTGGACTGTCTCGCCCGGCTTTCTCCATCCGGTGGAACCCCGCGATATTACGCCCACCGTCGACGGATTAACCTGCAGCATTCACCCTCGAAAGTAAGACTTCATCCTCGGAGATACCCCTGCCCAGTCGTTGCGACTTCGCAGAACGCGTGCATCAGAAAGCGACCCGCAAATATCTGACAGAGGACATTTGAAGTGGATAAAGAAAGCAAACTCGAAGAAGAGATTCTGGCTTTCTTCGAAAGGGACGAGTGGCGATCCGTGCCCAATCTCAAGGAGGAAATCGCGCTATGCATCGACTACCTTCGCTTCGCTTGCCACGGACAAGCGCGTCAATATACGTATCTCATCCCGTGACCTTGAAGATGTTCAAGCTAATGCCGCGGAAGAGGGAATCCCTATCAGACATTGATGGCCAGCATACTTCACAAATACGTCACCGGACGCCTTGTCGAGCCCGCCGTCTCGTTCAACCCAGACCTCGCTCAACCGGGCATTGGATTAGAGCGTTTTTCACCCCGGTTTACCTGTTCGTGTCGAAAAGGAAGATCGTAGGTCGGCAATCCCTTGCCGACGAAGACTTGACGGCCTCGATCCGCCTAAAAAATTGAGACAGTAGTAGGATGGGCGAAGCGCCAGCATGCCCATCAACACATCGCTTGAGACAGCCGACCCTACGGTCAATCCAGCACCTCCGTGAGATCCACATCGATTTCCGGCAGCGCCAGAGGTTTTAGGTGCTCGCCCGCGCCGTGCCGTTGCGGCGCGCGGTAGCCCTCCGCCGACGGTTCACGGAACACCTCGACCGTCCGGCTTTCGAGATCGACCAACCAGACTTCCGGAATACCGTGGCGGCCGTACAGCGGAATCTTGACCGAGCGGTCGTATTCGAGGGACGTATCCGCGACTTCGATCAGGAGCAGGATGTCCTCTGGACTCGGGTGAGCAGCGGAGTAACTGCGATTAGCCACAATTGCGAGATCCGGCTGAGGCTCACTCCCATCGTTAAGCAATACGGGATTTTGCACACGTAGACGTCCCTTTTTTTTTAATTGTCTTGCGATCAGCTGAACAAATTCGTCTACGGTATTTGCATGTTTGCTGCCAATCGGCGCCATATCGATGACTTCCCCCTCGATGAGCTCTACCCGGTCATCTTCGGAAAAAATGCCGGCTTCGCCCATGCGATGGTAGTCCTCGACGGTGATCCGGTGACGGCGCGGAAACGATTCGGCATTGACATTCATGACGGTCCTCCACAGGAGCGGATAGGCCAAAACTTAGGCGCGCAAGAGGCGCCTGTCAATCGGTGGCATGCGCCTGCATTGGTTGCTGGGATATCACGCCGCCCGGCTAGGGCGGCTCTTCATAAGACCCGCAGAGTGGGCAATTGACGCCGCGAGTAGCGAGACCCAAGAAGGTCGGCATACGGACTCGGCAGAGACGCCCACCAGACTTAGAACGTGAGCTTTCCAGCGACACCGGATTCTTCGGACGAGTATCTTGATTTTTCCGTTCCGCTCAGCGACCACGGCGGCTGGGAATAAGACGCTTATCCAACACACGCCAAATTTCCCGAACAGTGGCGACTCGGCTAACTTGGATTTTCTTGCGCTTCGCCCAAGCTTGAGGCAACCCTTTGATAGCATGCCACTTGGCGCGGAGAATTACCCGGCCTTGCCCGCGAGCCGTGAACCACACTACTGTGACAAGGTTCAGCAGCACATGCATAGGTAAGAGGAGCCAAAACAGTGCACCTGGCATGTTTTTAACAAAGGTCCAAACCAGATTGCGATGGCCGTGATAGACAGAAAAGTCGCTATGCTGTCCACCTGTGGTTGCTGAGCCCACATGATGAACCACTGCATTCGGAACATACATAGCTTTGTGTCCCGCAAGACGCAGCCGAAAACCTAAGTCCACGTCTTCCACGTAGCAGAAGTAATCTTCGTCAAATCCGCCAACATCAACCAAAGCCTGTCGCCGATATAGAGCCGCGGCTGCGCACGGAGAAAAAGATTCTTCGGCGATATTGTCGGCCTCGCCTAGAAAACGACCGTGGCCGTCTCGCCAGACTAACCCGGAGAAGTGATAGACATCTCCCTTTCCGTCGAGTATTCCGGTCATTCCGTGCACCATCTGTCGCGAACCGAAAACTGCTACTCTCGGGTGAGACTGTGCCGCGTTGACCAATCGTGCCAGCCAGTCAGGCTCAGGGAAAGCATCCGGATTAAGCAGAGCCACAAACTCAGTATCACATTCTTCGAAGCCACGGTTATTTGCTGCAGCGAAACCAAGATTGAAACCAAGTCGCCTAACTATAACGCCCGGCACCAATTCCGCACGCTCCGCCGAGCCATCCGTACTCCCGTTATCGATGACTAAAATACGCTTTGGTTGAACTGATTGCCGTGATAGATGCGCGAGACATTGATCCAATAAAAAGCTTCCGTTCCAATTAACAACAATGACGGTAACCAATGTTGTCGTCATATGTGACCTATATTAACATCGATTATCGAAAGGTTAGTAACTTGTGTCCGAAATAGCTGGTTATTACAGGAAACAATACACCAGCTAAATGTGCCGAACTTTCAACATGCTCCATAACACCCATTGCAGGTAACATCCACCGAGCAAGCAACACACTGATGGCCAGTGTTTGGGCTAGTGCTAGCATATTTATTAGAACGTACTTTGTTATTTGTGGTAGGACCGGTTTTTTCTCTCCACCAAATACGTAAAGACGCATCAGTAAGAACCCAGAACCTAAGCCTACAAAAAAAGCCGCCACAATGGACGCTTCAAAAGGGATCCAGATTGAAAATAGAAAACGTGATGACCAATTTAACAAAGCAGCTAAACCACCTGATATCAAGAAATAAATAAACTGCCGCATCAGTTGCTTTTTCTTGTCCTTTTATTGCTTATAAGCAACGATAAAAAACTGCTTGCCAAAGACCGGCCAAATAAAACGCATATGTAAATACATCTTTAATGCAATCAAAGGTGGATTCAATCCTCCCGACATCGTATAAGGCAAAAATCTTGGAACTACCTCTTTGATAGCGAACCCACGTAATTTAAGGACTTCAGCCATCGAGCTATCGGTAATTGGGATATAGTGATCCCAGTAATCCCAATAACTCCCTAGCACATAACGGATATTTGGGCCGAGACAAATAATAATACCGTCTTTTTTTAAGCACCGGAAAGCTTCATCAAGAGTCGCTTCAATAGCCGATTTACTCGGAAGATGTTCCAAGAAATTACTCGTGAATACGACATCAAGAGATTCATTGCCTAAAGGCCAAGTAGTGGCACAGTCTTGGTGCAAAAATTTTGCATATCCGTCGATCCGACGACCGCATTCTGGATTCAAATCCATTGCGAATTTCTGGCCGGCTTGGATATTTTTTGAAAATTCCCCCCAACCTGCGCCAAGATCGAGCAAGACTGATTGGTTACTTATATATCGAGAAAAAAAATCATTGCATAAAACTTTCCAGACAGAATCTCTATATTGAGTATTAGAGGTAAATCTCTTCTCGTATTCGTCTTGAAGAAGTTTCGACCGCTGATCCATGGTAAATATTAAATAAGAACTTTAAGTTAAATTGCTCTTCACTAGATTGGCAATGTTCCGACCGAAATCTATACTTTCGGAAATGCCCCGATCTTCAGGATAGTAGTAAGAAGTATCGGCTACCCATAAACCGTTGATGGGGAGAGCAACAGGCGGCAACTTGTCCAAATAGCCTGGCTCACAAATCGGCTGGGCATATCGATATCGGCTGGCGACCAAGCATAAGAAATCGTCATCGGACAGACTTTGGTTGATTTTCTTTAAATAGCGTTTCACCTTTTCCAGAAATACCTGATCTGGTTCGCTGAACTTAGGATTTTCGCCGGGCATGTAGAACGGCACGTATATTACGTGATGATCAAGAGGACGCAGATTGCTGTATTCCACTAAACCTGGAATATCCATTTCAGGATCGTTTGTATTAAGCCAGAAATTGTCGGTTACGGGCTTCCGTAATTTGGCAATTACACAGACGACTGCAATATTCTTGACTGATTGAAAAGCCTGCAAAATCTCCACCGGCAAGTCCGGCATCAATTTAGGCACATAAGGCAAGGGAACAGTACTTATCACTTTGTCAAAGGCATGGAATACACCATTAGTTTCGATGCCTTTAACCTTCCCTGACTCAATTGCAACTTTTGTAATTGGCGACTTCAACCTTATTTCACCACCACGCGTCTCGATAGCAGCCTTCAACGCTTGCAGAAGGGTTTCGGATCCGCCTTCCAGATATCCCAGTTTTTCTCGAAACAGATCGTAGCGTGAACGACCGATTCTGCGGATGCGGCTCCATATCCAAGCAGCCGATAAACCTTCCGCAAAGTCGTAAAACTTATAATCGAACAATCGACGCCACAAAACCTCATATGCTTCTATGCCCACCCAACGTTTGATCCAACCGGTTGCCTCAACCTTGTCCAGAGGCCGCCAATCGTTGCGTTTGGTTGACCAGAAAGCGTGAAGTCCGTAGCGTACTTTTGCACGCCATCCCAGACCCTGAAATTTCAACAAAGCAATCGGATTACCCCAAGGCTGAACGTGGCCTTGAAACCAATAGCCCATTTTGGTCTCGACCCAGTGCATTTTGCTAGACAGCTCTAACTCATCCAAAACCTGAAGAAATGCACTATCAGAAATGCAATGGAAGTGGTAATAACGCTCGATAGGAAGCCCGTCAAAATCGAATGTGGCGGTCATGCCGCCAATTCGGTCATCTGCCTCGAAAACGACAGGCTGATGCCCATCGAGCACCAATTGATAAGCAGCAGCCAAGCCCATCGGGCCAGCGCCAAGTACCGCAATACGTTCGCCCATACTCAAAACTCTAGGACCACTTTACTGTAAATCGGGTCATTAAAGGTCTCATCGAGTGCCTTCGAAAAAGGCGTGTAGGGTACACCGAAAATGCCGGGCCAATCGATCACCTCAAACTCATCTTTGGCGATCAATGCCGACAACTGTTGAGTAGTAAATGGAGGATTCTTATCGAAGACTCCCCAGGTCCAAAGCAGGGCATAAAACAACCTATATGGAATTTTGGTGATTACAGTTTTTGCACTGGTGGCACGCTTTATTTCGTGAATGATGTCAATATAATCGATCTTTTCGTGACCAGATATATTATAAATGCCGTTTGCCTGGTTTTCGATGCACCTGATTATGATGTTACAAAAGTCGCCTACATACAGAGGTTGCCTCATATAACGGCCATGCCCGGGTATCGGGAAAACTGGGGTCTTTTGCATAAAACGAGACAGCCAGCCCAAGTGCTTGCGATCAAACCACCCAAACATCAAAGTCGGGCGCAATACCGAACAAGGGATGCCACTTTCCAACACCAATTTCTCCTGATATTTCTTGGTGTTGGTATAAAAGTCATTAACTACTGATTCGACTACCGAAGAACTGATATGAACTAAGTAAGGCACTCGATGAGACTTGATCGCGTTAAGAACCTCTTGAGTCGAATCTACGTTGTTACGCACAAACTCCTGATACTCCTGGCCGCTAATTTGAGCTTGCAACATGACTACAACATCAGCCCCTTCGAAATGGCGATGCCAAACTCCCGGTTCGGCTAAGTCAGCAAACTCTGCGGTAACTTCTGGCTGAATTTTTTTCAAAACATTCAAATTGGTACGGTGCTTATCTAGTACAACGATGTTGTCGTATCCCTTAATCTTCAGGCGGGCAACAAGATTTTGCCCAACTAGGCCGGCACCGCCGGCTAGAATGACGCGTGTTTGTTTCATCATTCTCACAACTTTATCCGCTTAAGCACTAGATTCGGTATATGTAGGATGATTAGCATGATGAACTGCCAGAACCAAGGTGTATAAAGGACGTCCCGCTTTTTTTCGATTGCACGTACGATGTCGACTGCCACTTTTTTCGCTGGCGCGAGCAAAATCGAGGGCAGAGGGAGTCCTCGGGTCATTGGCGTATCAACAAAACCTGGCTTGATAGTCAAAACATGCACGCCGGACTTGAGTAGGCGGCTGCGCAAGCCGCTAGCAAAGGTATCGATTGCCGCCTTGGCCGCACCATACAGGTAGTTACTCGCCCGGCCACGATCGCCCGCTACCGAACCTATAACCGCGATTACCCCATCGCCCTGCTTCTCAAATCGGATCGCCAGACTTGCTAAGCAAGAGATTATGCTTTCAGCATTGGTTCTAAATTCGCGAACGGCATAATTGATGTCAGTTTCGCAACGAACCTGATCTGGCAACGTGCCGTAGGCGATCAAAACCGCGTCAATACGTGAAAATCTGCGCCATGCTGTATCCAGCATTTCGGGTAGGCTTACAGTGTCATTGGCATCCATGACGTAGGTTGCTATGTCACTTGCACCGCGCACAGACAAGTCGCTGGCTATTACATTCAGTTTTTCGGCATTGCGCGCCACCAAAAAAAGCCGGGCACCTCGACCTGCATAAATACGCGCCACAGCCTCGGCGATGCCGGAGGTAGCGCCAACGATCAGAATGCTTTGTGTCATTATGTTACTCGTTTCCAAAATCGGGATAATAGCTGTGGGTCGCGCAGGGCTTCCACCCGCTGCCAAGCTGGATAGGCTTGTTGAAAGTGGGAGGCGCTCATGTGAGCATCCTTAGCCGGGTAAAGACGGCCACCCGCGTCATGCACCAGAGCATCCAATTTATTGAAGAGACGGGAAATAGCCGGTTCGTATTGAGGAAAATCGAGTGCCAGCGTGACGCCAGATATTGGAAAGGAGAGCAATCCAGGTGAAGAAATGTCTCCGAATTGCTTGAGTACGGCTAGGAACGAGCCCGTGCCACTCCGGGAGATTTCTGTCATCACCGCGCTGAGAACCTCATGGGCATCCTGTCTCGGCACCACACACTGAAACTGCTGAAAGCCATTTCTACCGTACATACGGTTCCAGTGAAGAATGCCATCCAGCGGATAAAAGAAAGGAATATAACCAATGCGTCTTTGGATTTCTTTTGCCCTATGTCGGTAATAATAAAACGTATTGAACGCTCTCACGGTCAGCGCGTTGACCAGCGATATCGGAGGGTCAAACGGCATTGTCAAGGGATTGCTTCGGACGGTCGTTAATTCTCCTTCGTAAGCATGGTTGCCCACGATGTAATGTCCACGGCCAGTATGTGCGCCTTCAGCTAAACAATCGATCCAAGCCACGCTATATTCGTGATGCGGATCGTGCAGACGCGAAAGATCAAAAAACTCTTCCAAGTTGCCAAACCGGATGCTGCGTTGCTCAATCTGACTTGATGTCACCCGGCGTAATTGCATCTCGACAGAGACAATAATTCCGGTAAGACCTAATCCACCCACTGTTGCTGCGAATAACTCGGGATGCTCTTCGGGCGAGCACGCTACCACTCCTTCGTCGCTTCGGTATAAAACCAGGCGACGCACGTGACAGCCAAAGGTACCTTTCACATGATGATTCTTTCCATGCACATCGTTCGCAACTGCGCCGCCTAAGGTCACAAAGCGGGTACCGGGCGTCACCGGCGGGAACCAACCGCGCGGTAGAGCAATGCGAATCAACGCATCGAGCGTCATCCCAGCCTGAGCAGTAATGACACCAGCCGTCCAATCCGCCACCAACACTCGATCCATGCTGCGCATGGAAAGCACGTTGCTAGATGCCGCTAGACAAGAATCACCATAACTGCGGCCCATGCCATAGGCCAAGGCGCCACCGGTGAAAGCACGACGTTTGTCATTTTCCGAAGATGTGCACCCCGCAAGTGTGCTAGCTATCTCGCTAGCCCAATTCACAGGGTGCGGCTGCTGCGGCAGACGGGGGTAGCGTCCCCAAGAAAGCAGGGGCGTACTCATAACGTAGCCAAGACAAATACAGTCAGGAATCCCACACCTGTCCAGCGGCTGACATTGTCTCTCAATGCGAACACAATCGGGTCATCGTGCATCTGTCCGCGGTGCGCCAACAACCAAACGCGGCTCAGCCAGAACAGTAACAGCGGGCAAGCCGCCCACATCCACTCCGGCGAACGGTAAAGTGTGGCCGACGCCGCTTCGTTGATATACAGCGCTAACACTAACACTGAGAGATAACCCGATGCCCCTCCCAGCGACGCCAGCAGCTCGAAATCCGCAGGGTAATAGCCCCGCCCGGCAGATTTATCCTTCTTTCCTTTTTTCCGGGCGTCGTGCAACTCGGTATAGCGTTTAACAAAGGCCAGGCTCAGGAAAATGAACATGCAGAAGGCCAAGATCCAAAAGGTGGCGACCAGTTCCATGGCAGCGGCACCGGCAACCACCCGAATCGTGTAAAGCATCGCTAAGGCAACGACATCGAGCATGACGACGCGTTTGAGCCATAGAGAGTAGGCCAGGGTAAGCAGGTAATAGCCACCTAACAGCATGCCGAAGAGCACAGGCAACTGCCACAACGCCAACGCCAAGGCTCCCATCAGCAATATCGGTATAAAAAACAGTGCGTGTAGAATCGGCAAAGTGCCTGCTGCCAAAGGGCGATTGCGTTTGGTCGGATGCTGTCGGTCATCTGGAAGGTCCAATAAATCATTCAACAAGTAAACGCTGGAAGCACAAGCCCCAAAGGCAATGAATGCCACCAAACCGTTCCACAGCAACGGCCACTCCAATACTCGGTGTGAGGCGAGTAGTGGGACGAATATCAATGTGTTCTTCGCCCATTGATGGATCCGAAGCGCTTTCGTGACGGTACGAACGTAGGATGGTCGCTCGTCGAAAACTTGCCCAATCTCACCCAGCTTACTCGCGGCAGACAGTACACCACGCTCTGGGTTAGCGACATGAATCGCAGCGGCTGAGCGCCATACCGGCAAATCAGCGGACGAATTGCCAACGTATGCGTAACCGTTCTCGCCAAACCGACCGACCAAAACATCCCGCTTGCGATAGGAAGAAAGATTCTGGCTTTCTGTGGCTAACACCTCCTCGAAAATACCGACATGATCCGCTACCGTTTGGGCAATTCGCTTATCCGATGCGGTCGCAAGGACTAGTTTGAACCCAGCTTCATGTTGCCGTTGCAACCATGTCAACAAGGACCTGTTGTAAGGGAGCGACTCCACATTAGGTAGCACAGCATCCGCTAGTCGGCGCTTGAAATGTGCTTTACCTCTCATTAGCCAGAATAGAAGCGAAAACAGTCGCAGAGGATGGTGACGGAGGAACAAAAACAGGTTCTCCACCAGCATGTCAGAATTGACGAGGGTACCATCAAGATCGACTACAAGCGTGCGAGTCACTGGCAAATGTCCATTAATTCGAGTTCGAAACCATTTCGGATTGTTTCAAGAGTACTTCACAACTACAGCCACAGGTACAGTTGCTAGTAGTTTCAGTGGCTTGCAAATGACAAAAGGCCGGCTTAGCGCAAGCAACCAGAAACAGAGAGCTTACAAAACCGGCTGCCGCTTCAAGTTCGAAGCTCGAAACCGCAACGATAGCCGCAGCCAAAGTTTGGGAACTCGGGAACTCAAACGGAATTGCCCAAGGGAAACCTGCAACGGGGATTTGGTAAGCAAGCGTCCAACCTTCTTTAACCATCCAATAGGCAGTTAGCGCAGTTTACGTCTGCCGAAATGCATGTACATTTGCCAGTGGCTGATGAATGTAGCCGGACGCTATATGTGTACAGAATAGGAAGGCTGAAGCGGCGAGCAGGTACACTGTATAAGACCAGGCTGCCGTGTCTCCAATTCTCTGCGGGATCCCATTCGTACACAGTTCCCCAATACTGAACCGAAAGAAATTTCCTTTGCCATGCTTGTTCTCTACTGCCTCTGACTGGATGTCATCGGAATCAATTTTGATACCAATCCCCAAGAAATAAGTGCAGCAAGAGCAAAAGCCGCAGTTGGATCAATGGTCAATGCAGATTGTAAAGGCGAAAAAAACCAGACTGTACCGGTATAGGACATCAATATAATCAGACTCAGACTAAATAGTCGAGGATAGCGTTGGTGAACAACGACCGTGCCGCCCAGAGCCAAGCCAAATACTGCTGCCTGTGGCCAGACAGGCAGTACCGGCGGGACTAAAAACCCAAGGACAACAAGTAACCACGCAGCGATCGAAATTCCTGCCAAAACCAGAAATGGTCCAAGATGATGGAGCACTTCGCTTCTGCGTAATGCGATTAGCGAGACCCATGCGGTCACAATAGCAAATAACGGGATAGCTATGTTGCCTTTGGACAATAACATGAAATCCCAGGCACGAAGTTTGTCGATTGCGCTGGCACCAAAATCCGAGTTCAACCCAATTTGCGTAACCGGATGGTGTAGTGGCAAGAAGGCTTGGAGCAGCATGGCGCTTTTGATATCTAGCCACTGCCCAAAACCCATTTCACGGTATCGGTCAGCCAGCATCTGCCAAAGCGAGAATTCGGGATATTTAAAGCCATAGTCACCCGTTAGAGCGTACTTTGTTACAGGGTCAGCACTCGGTAATACAGCCAATTTGTATACGCTCCAACTGGCAAATAAAGCTAGTGCAATTCCAAATCCGACGAAGATAGTGCGTGTATAGCGGCGCAAATTCCAGAAGAGAAATAGCAAGCCCACCGGTGCAAGGAAAAGCGCGGTGCTTGAATGGGCTAACATGCTGAATGCGCCGAGCGCAAAGAAAAGCAGGATCGCCGATTTGCTAGATTCAACCGCGCTGTGACTACATGATTGCCACGCCAAACCAAACGCCACAAGCGCAAATGCCGCACCAAAGGCTTTCGGCCAACCATAGACTGTATTGAATAAAACGAATGGGATGCAAGCGACAAATACCAGAACAGCCATTCGGCCCCGATCATCCAGCCTCTTGCCAAGCGTCCTCAGCAGCCACCAAACAGCCGGTATCCAAAATGAATTCAGCGCGACCGCTGCCGCGTTGTAAGCGGAGCCAAGAAGATAATTGCCATCATTGTTGGTCTGAAGTAGCGCGAACACATCTGATAGGAGCAAATGGGCTCCCGCCATTAAAGGTGGCCTATCGGTCGGCAACCAGTCTCCTCCAAAAAGTCCTTTCAGATCCCATCCATGGTGTATTGCCTCGGCAAACATCCAAGGCAACTCGTTGTCCGACGACCACGTTGCGGGCCAGAAGCGGTAGTTTGGCTCCCAATGCCCGAGCCCGTTGTAGGCCAAACTCGAAATTGCAAAATATACAAGGCTGAACACTCCCCAGATTCGCGCATAGGGTATCAGTTGGCTCGCCGTTTGACGCCGCGCTTCAGGCCCGGCTAAATTCAAAGAGACTGCTGATGCCGCCAGCACAACAACAATGCTAGTCCACCGCCAACTGTTTGGCATGCTGCTAGCTAGATAAAACATCCCTAGCGAGGCGCTGCCTAACGAAATCAACGCAAGCGGGAGCGGGTCTAATGCGAGCTTCCGTGTTGCAAAAGAAGCTCCAGCGAACATTACAAATGAAAAAATAGCGAGCGCGGTAATAAAGTAGGGTAAGCGCCCGATAAATGATGATTTTAGGTATGAAAGAAACGAAATACCATAAACCGTACCGACACCAGCATAGTGTCCGCCTTCGCTACTACGAAATTTGAGCACCATGTCAGTCTCGCACCAGCTATCTGGTATCGTGACAATAGATTCGCTTAATTGATTGTTAACTGATCCATTGAATACTGGAATTTGTTTCTGGTTGCCTATACACTCGATAACCGCGGTGACAAGGCCGAGTTGCGACTTGGTTGAGCCTGAAATAGCCACCGACATGTATTGTGTCGGTTTAAATGGTGCAGATTCAAACTCGAGAGGCCTAAAACCCTTACCACCCATGAACGTTCGACAGATGACTGATTCTTGAAAAGTAACGACGGATTCGCGTACATGCACGAATTGCTGGGGGTATCTCGATAATGAGATACATGGGCTGCTAACGATGTCTATATCGCTGGTGGGCAATGAGCCCAGGGGCTTTGCTCCTGATTCTCGAGTTATCGCCAACAAGAACGCGACAAATACTAAAACAACTGCTGCCGTAATGAGAAGATTTGCCCTGACCACTTGTTTTTTTGATTTTGCGAATCTAGTAGATATGGAGTTTTCTTCTGTTATCACATCTTTGGTCAAAATCGCCAAATAACAAAATTAAACTAACCGAGTAGAAACCCGGCTGTATTTCTGTTTCGGATAAGTCGAGAACGAAGCCCGAGTTGATGAGGGTTAGTGGGAGATTGAAATAGTCGACGACGTCAGGTCTAGGTAATCCTGCTGTAGCTAGGTAGTAATAGTCCACGCCTGCCTCGCTTTTCAGATGGGCAACGACCCGATCCGGGATTCGCAATTTTTCCTTATCGATCCCCCAACCGGAGATTTCGACATGTTGGCCTTTCTTAACGCTGTGTACAACGTCAGACATTTGCGCGCCGTTAATGTACTCAATATTGCATTCACCACCAGGACGCAAAGAACTAACTCTCAGGGTTTCGGGGGAAATAGAAACGGCCTTTTGAACCACTTTTTCGTCGTTATGCGGCTTTGCAATGACAGGCACTTGGCTAGGCGAAAACCACGTTGCGAGAACAAGGGCCAAAATAAAGACGTATACGCTGTCAGAGCGAGTTGGTAATCTTTTTCCCATAGGCCATACCAGGCATTTCGATGAAACGATACGAGATAAATGCAACCAAGGTTACGGCCCCAAGCGTTACTGATGCGCAAGCCAAAAAGTTTTTCAAGCCACCTCCGAGACGCAACCCGATTAGTAAATAAACATCCAGCAAGGTAATAACAATTAATGGATGCCATAAGTAGAGACTAAAGCTTATTTTCCCAAGGGTAGTTGTTGTCGCATTTGTGACTAATTTGTTCGGCCAAATACAGACTGAAAGGATTAGCATCATAAAAATGATGCTCCAGACATAGAGGTCCAAACGTACACCCTTGATAGCACTAAGCACGCCATATGTAGCAGGCAGGTATATGACGCAAAGAGCGCTTACCAACGCCACTAACATTATGCCCCCCCCTATGACTTTATTCTGTATAAAGCCTGTTTTGTGCCAAATTAAATAACCAAGGACACCAGAGAGAAATGTTGGCAAATGGGTTATTATATTTAAATAAGAATACGATCCAATATTTATTGTTGATGCCGCCGAATAGAATGATGAAGAGACCAGTATCGCAATTGCCACCACCAGGATACCTATTCGCAGGCTATTTATGATTGAAGCCACAAGAGGAAAAAATAGATAAAAAATAATTTCAACGCCTATTGACCACCCTGCCCATACGATACTTTCATGTTTGCCAGGAACCAGTCCGAAAAGCAGCAAAAAGTTCAGCGTAAGATCATGAAGTGTAGCCGGTAGGTACCCCCACTTCATTTTTGTCACTACCATCCAAACAACGATCATGAAATAAAATAACGGCGCTATTCGAAAGTATCTGCGGATGTAGAATTTAGCAATAGACAGACGATCTCCAAGCTTATCCATGTAGCCATAGGCAAGCACAAAACCACTTAAAGCATAAAATAGTGGTACACCAAGGCCAAACCTCTCCTTTATGACAAGCAGATAACTAGGGACTGGAATATTGGGATTTGGCAAGAGGACCATGTGGTAAAGGATAATCATCATTGCGGCAATAGCCCGTAGGGATTCAACTCCATCTAGTCTCGGGCGTATCTCTAATTTGACGGCCCCCACGTCAGCATTCATGAATATTTTTATCCTAACGGCAATTTAATCGGAAGCAAATAAATACAACAGCCCTTCTGTTTGCATATGCACAGTTGCCTATGCAGGAAAGCCTATACGTAGATTTCTAATTCACTTCCTTCTGAAGAACATTATTGGGTGTGATTGCCGTGACGGATCGAAGAGAAACCTTTCAAGGGTGAAAATATCTGTGTATGCGTTCCTGGCATAGTGCTCGGGTATAAAAGTTTCTCCGTAGAAGTCTGAATTCATGGCGCCTCCACCGGTGACACCATTGGCGTTTGAGTGCACGAACTCACCTCTGTCGTAACGCGCTCGGGCGTGACTAAAGTCAGTAAACATCATTGAGAGGGCATCTGAATAGGCGCCGAGGCCTTTGCCTCGCAGAGATTCACAATAGTCAAAAAATGAGCGACCTCTCGTGGTAAGTGCTAATAGCGCGCCGGGCTTAGTAATTCGGTAAAACTCATGCATCCATTCTTTACATGCCTTTTCAGACAAATGAGAAAAAACAGAATATCCAACGACATAGTCGAACGAATTTTCATGCAGCGCCGTTGGCGGGAATGGAGTTGTTACATCAAAATTATTGCTTCTAAATGTTTCTTTACAGATATCGATGAATTCCCTCATAACATCCACACCATAGATGTTAGAGAGTGGTAGCTCGCGCAAAAAAAAGCGAGCAATGCGACCCCAACCGACACCAAAATCGAGCAATTTGTTATTTCCAGTAATAGGCTTGCCCAAAATTTCGAATGTTTCAATGCAATCCTGATAAAAGATAAATGCCTCCTTGAGCGTATTAACTCCAGCCTGTCCGGTTGTATTCGATTGTATCTTGTCTGATGGAAAACCAGGCAGCTCCATGTTGTTGAATAGGACGGGGGGTTGTAAGTAGCTTTTACATACCAAATCAAACCAATTAGCTTGTGAAATCATTATTTATCTCTTCTTGATCGGTTTTATGTTGTCTATATTTTTATATGGTGGCGCCGGTTCGGCAAGCCGTAAAGATTGATTGGGGAAATAAGCCTGCCTCATCTAGTGGCAAATACTGGGATTGCCATAAACACCAGCAGTGGCCGAAAAAACGAGGTACGGCGCCCCTTTACGTGCTACGGAGTTCAACAAGGTGATGGTGTTGGATACATTGTTTTGGTAATAAGATGTCGGACTTTTTCGCCGATTCGCTTATTTGAGCAAACGAGGCGAAATGTATGACCATATCAAAGTCTCCGCTCGTGGACACTAGATCCAGCGAGGCTTCATCGCCCATGTTGCCGAGTACGAATTTATTAGCCATCACCGCGTCACTATAACCGGATGAGAGGTCGTCGAGCACGACGACATCCTTCCAGTGTTTTAGGAGCAATTTGACCATATGGGAGCCGAATGTAATCAGTGCCGCCTATTACTAATACTAATAAGTCGTCAAAGTCGCTGTCTAATCAATTTACGGTAATACCGTGATCTTCTTGCAGCGATTCAATATACCGCTTGGCTTGATTCTGCTTTGCTGCAGCCACGTCGTAACGTTCGGCGATGTAATTCTGCATGCGACGAATTTCTTCCAGATGAGATTTATTGATATTGCTGATTGTCACACCTTGGCTATGTCGGCGGTGTTTGTTCAAGGGTATCGGTGAGAATGCAACTCTGCCGCTGGCGAGAAGTAACACATAGACAAGCCAGTCGCCCGCGATGCGATAAGAACAAATTTCGTCGAAGCTATTTTCCAGCACAGATTTGAGGGCGCTTCTACTAAACAAAACCGCGCTCACATTGGGAATTGTATTCTTGATGCTCAGGAAGTCGACTATCTCGCTCTCACCGTCCAGCACGAACGGGGTCAGCCAGTGTCGGGCATCAATATCGGATAAGTACGGGAGATAGTTGTTGGCCAATAGTGTGCCTAATTCGTCAATCTGCTGGCTTTCGCAGTACGACAGGACAACACCAGGTGTTCGGAACCCTTTGAGCAACTCGTCGATCAGCTTTTCGCCACAGCTATCATCCGCTTCGGCCAGCCAGATGTGGGTGCCAGACGCAAATTCCACACCTTTCCGCCATTGGCGGAATACCGAACCGGAATTCTCTTCGTTGATGAGGATCCTGTAGTCAATGCCGCATTCGCCAAGCAGCTTCTCCGCCACTTCAACACTTTTGTCCGTGGAGCAGTCATCCAGAAAGATGATTTCGTAAATGGGGTAATCCTGTTTGACGATGCTTTGCAAACGCTCCGGCAGATAACGGGCGTAATTATAGTTCGGTATGATCGCGGACACGCGCGCCAACCCAATCCCCAGAAAATCCAGCAGGTCGAATATATAATGCCGAAACGAGAAAAGCCTACTGATAAGTTCGGCCCCGCGCAGACCGAGCCTTTCCCTTTCTCCAGACTTTTCCAACAAGTCCGCTACCGCCGAGGCAAAGGCTTCCGCATTCTCTTTGGGTACCAGTCTTCCGCAACCTTCACTAAGTAGGCCGACAAAACCACCCGCCCCTTCGAATCCGACTACCGGCAGGCACGCGTCCAGCGCTTCAAGCACTACCGACGGAAACGGATCTTCACGCGAGGTTAGTGCGAATACATCCGCACCTCCATAAAAAAGCTCCGTGTCGGTTTGGAGTCCTGGAAATATAAAGCGATCTTGCAATTCCGGGAATTTGGTTAATTTGTTGATGACGTGATCACGCATGCCTTGCTCCCAATGACCAAGCCATACCCATCGTGCCCTAGGTGTGCGCGGAGCCATTTCTAATCCGGCATCAACGAACAGATCTATGCCTTTGCGATGGTCAGCGTAGCCGACACCCAGAACGACTTGGGCGTCGTCAGGCAAGCCGAGTTGTTGACGTAGGCGTTTCCGATGGGTAAATCGATCCACCGATTTATCCCTGCGCTTATACAAGCCCTGTGGCCTTATATGTACTTTTGCCGATTCGCACGGCGCTATAGCGTTAAAGGAAACAGCCACTTCAGACGCAGGAAATACAATTTTGCTTGCATGATCGGCTATCGTTTTGGCTTGGCCCTGTAAGCCCATCTGATTCAGAACCCCGTGCAACTCATGAATTAGCGCAACGCATCGAAATCCATTACTTGCAAGAGTCTCGAGAAAATAGCCAGAAACGGTCGTATTAACCAATGCGCAACGATGACCAGACTCGTACAGCCTTTCAGCAAGGGAAACAGCTTGCTGTCCACGCGGATCTTTCCCATTTAAGTCGTGCACTCTCGCCCATCTAGCAAAATCTGATTTTAATGGGCCGTCTTCCAAGCAAACCACATCGATATGGAATCCAAATTCCTCATTTAATGTCCTCGCCAAATTAAGCGCGAGAAGCTGAGCACCATGTGGATAGGCGTCGTGCGTAACCAATACGACTTTACGCTCTTCTCTGGGAAACATTTGACTTCCAGTCAATGCATTTCTTGTCGCTTGAAGATATGCGTAGCCGAAGCGGGCGTCTGGTTCCAGGTAAGCGCCTTCGGCCCATTCGTTCCATGCGTTGATGAAAACCAACTGTTCGTCCGGATTGGTAAACGACTGCTGTGTACAGCGAATGGCATTTTCTAACCAACGCTGATAAAGCGACGGCGAACTATTCAAAAACACGGTGCTACGGCTTTTTCGCCGAGCCGTGTTATCCCAGGATGGGCACACGCCACGAAAGAGTTTGTACCCGGGTGATTTGTAGTGTTCGCTACGTTCTACGAACGTGCGCCAGTCGTAGACAGTACAGCCAAAATTTTTATCTAGTGGCGTTACACTATTAGTGAGATTTGGCGGCGCTGAGTTATTGGGCGGGAATTCGATCGCAGCATCAAAGCCATACTTGATTGGATCAATCGTTTCGAAGGATTGGGTGTAGGCGAGGTATATCTCGCCGATATCGTTGTCCCTACACCATTGTCGCCACCGACGTGAAGTTTCTTTGGCCGAAGGAAGGAGGCTAGGGCGATACACCAAAAGCAATGGCTTACCGTCGATACGAATATATCGGCGATCGCGCATGTACCGGGCGACATATTGGATGAACGCGATATCGTCTTCAGGGGAATGCTCCTGTGCGATAAGGACTTCGCTGTCCAGGCCATCCCAACGGCGACTCCAATTTTCGTTAGCCCAGCAAAGACAGAATGGCAGATCGAGGCTGATATCATTCAGGTAGTTTTTGATTGGTGCTTCCAGAAGACGTTTTCCGCCGAACCAATAGAAATAGAAGCAAAATCCCTCAATTCCGTACAACTTGGCTAGTTCGATCTGCCGCCGTTGCACAGCTGGGTCGAGCAAATTGTAATAGCCCAATTCGTCCGGTATGCGTGGCTGATAATGCCCCGCAAATTGAGGCAATGCAGGTTGGACATTCGACCATTCGGTAAAACCCTTCCCCCACCATGCGTCGTTCTCCGGAATAGCGTGAAACTGTGGTAGATAGAAGCAGATCAGTTTTACTGGTTTGTTCTCGATCGGTCTTCCCTTAAGCAGAGGTACGTATTCCTTCCTAGTGTTTGGTAACCAGCTATCTCGCGGCATTAATGGAAAGAAAGTGCCTGCGCTATTGACAAATGGTGCGCTAAAGTTTTGCCAATTTCGATAAGCTTGCGTACCGCGAAAGAGAAACGGCAGTGTTATGAATAATGCACTCTTGAATTTCTGCTTTACAGGCACGGACAACGGCAACCGATGCCAAACTGGACGAATGACAGTGAAAAAGTCGCAATGTAAATCTCTTCCGAGGATAGTCGTGAGGCCTCTTCGTAAAGCCCGAAAAGGTTCCGTTAGCCGCCAAGATCTGCTAACAAGAATATGATTCAAACGAGTCTCAAACGCGTCTTTTTCTCGGTGAAGTGTAGCGATCTGGTTGTCTCGCTCGGCGATCGTCTGGTTGAGATTGGAAATTTGCTGAGCACGCTCGATTATCTGTTGGTCGCGCTCGGCTACGGTTTGATCGAGGCTGGTAACCTGGGTATAAAAGGCAGCATTTTGTTCTTCCAGAGTGTTTATGTAAAAGAAAACCGGCGAAAAGGTATTAAATCTAGCACGTAATTCTCGAAAGCAATCTAAAAAGTCCTTGTCCTCCAAAGAAACCTCATCCTTCGCTGCTTTGAGTAGGGTTTGATAAGCAGTAACTACGTCTATAGGAGCACGACGATCCAGTTGTAAATCATCGACGGAAAATGTCGTATGACGTAGAGCTTTTTCTAAAAAGTTATTTGCATAATCCTGAAACGCGGGACTATCCTCGTCGATTGTTGGTAAACCGAGAATCGATGAAATTCTTGCTACCTGTGAGAGGGGAGACTCCATAAGGAGGTCATAATCAATAACTAGACGAGGCGATCCTATAGTATTGAGAACTGTAGGAAGTATATGCTCAAGCCATAGCAAATAACCCTTTTCAATCGAAATACGGTTCCGTTTCTCAAGTGATAAAGCTACACTTAAAGGGTTTCGTAAGGCAATTACGAAATAGACATCACAGCCACAGGCATCAAACACAGATCGCCAAAAACCAAGAAATCTGCAGGTGCGCGGATCTTTAAAGCCCCACTTCCCATTATGAGAAGCAATTCTACTAGTAATAAGTCGAACGGCTTTCGATTTTAACTCAGTTATAAATGAGTCTGGTTCTGAATCCCTCGACGGAATACTCAATTTGTCATACGCTGAACCAAAGTAAGCAAGTAATTGTTCATTAATTTCGAGGCAATCTTTATCCTCCCAGAACCCCTTTGGATTATCAAATCCGGGTGGATGGAGATTATCTCCCAAGTTAACTCCTAACAAATCTAGGGAGCGAGTTATAGCGCTTGTCCCACTGCGATGCATACCTAGGACGACAACAATGCGCTCTTGTTTTGAATTGTTCATGCAGTGTAATCCGATACCAGAGAAACATCAGATGTGCATTTAAAATCAACGATTGCAGTAGCTTGATTATTAGTAACAGGTAACACGCGGAACATATAGACATCCAGTAGTCTGTGAAGATATATTTCCTCCTCACCTCTTGTGCCTATAACACCTGCATTTAGGAAATAGCTACCAGGGTTGAGATTGCATTGAAACCGGAACTTAACTCGAATAATACTATTTTGCGCAACATATGGTATAGCATTTTGAATACTGGAAGCGGAAATGGCGCCACCAAGTTCTATTCCTGATAAAGTCTTGATTAGCATGCCAAAACGCAGATTAGTTGCTCCAGACTCAAACCAAACGAGATAGGTATAAAAGTAGGTTTGACCACGTTGAAGGCAATTTACAGGTTCACCTTTAAGATTAAGAATCTTTGGGGATTTGATCACCGCTCCGTGAGACTCGTAAACGATCGTGCTTTGAGGTTTGAGATTGGGATCAAGCCATTCTACTTTGTTTGCATCTTTGGCAGGCGCATGGGATGCCCACTGGGCAAAACTTAAACCTGTGAAATCCGCTGCGTCCTGCCGCGAGCAGGAGGAAGAACTCTTGATCTCGGATCGGATAGCGGCCCGTTTCTCCTCAGGCGCATATAAAAGCTTTTGATATTTACCTATTATCGTTTTCGGAGTTCCGCTCGTCAGTAATTCGCCACTGTCCAACAAAATGGCACGGTCGCATAATTCAACCACTGTGGTACCTGAGTGGGAGACGAAAAGGATTGTTGTCCCGTTGCGCTTGATGGCCTCAATTCGAGAGAAGCACTTGCGCTGAAACAGTTCATCTCCCACAGAAAGAGCTTCGTCAACGATGAGGATCTGTGGGTCGACGTTGATAGCTACCGCAAAGGCTAGGCGAACCACCATGCCACTGGAGTAGGTTTTTACTGGTTGGTCAATGAACTCACCGATGTCGGCAAATGCTGCTATATCGCTATAACGAGAACCGGTTTCTTCCTTGGAGAGGCCTAGGATGGCAGCATTCATGTATACATTTTCACGCCCAGTGAATTCCGGATTAAATCCTGAACCGAGTTCTAACAGGGCGGCGATACGGCCAACAGTCTGGATAGATCCACTGGTAGGATTGAGCGTGCCGCAGATGAGTTGCAATAAAGTAGACTTGCCGCTGCCGTTGCGACCGACAATGCCTACCGTCTCGCCTTTTTTGACTTCAAACGAAACGTCTTTCAGCGCCCAGAATTCCCGATAAAACTGCTTGCGCCCGCGTATCAACATCTGTAATAGCCGATCTCGGGGGCGGTCGTAGATGTGATAGCACTTGCTAAGGTTGGTTATGCGGATGGCGATTTCGTCGTCCATATCGACACATGCAGTGCTTTCTGTCGTGACAGGCAAGCGAGCTTTGTTCATTTCAGAGGACATCGGCAAATCCTTTCCGTGTTTTTTGAAACCAGGCGAAGCCAAGCCAGCCTATGACGGCCGAGGCCGCAAAACTAATTCCAAAGAACGGCCAGTCCGGCGTTTTTCCCCAAATCAGGAGATCTCTAACTTGCTCGATCACCGGGGCGAGGGGATTAAAAAGCAACAATGTTTGGTATTTTTGTGGCAACACAGAAAGCGGATAAAAGATAGGGCTGAAAAACAAAAGTGCGGTGGTCGCGATGCCGATAACCTGCCCGACATCGCGCAGATAAACGCCCAATGAGGCAAGAAACCACGAGAGGCCGAGGGTCAGTAGTGCCAGGGGGAGTAGAGCGATTGGCAACAACAAGGCTGTGACTGGCGGTAGGCCGAAAAAGAGCAGAAAAAACGATAGCCATACTCCGAAACTGACGGCAGTGTGAAACAGAGCCGCCCCGAAGGATACCACTGGCAGAATCTCTAACGGAAAAACGACTTTCTTAACGTAGTTGACGTTGGAAAGAATCAAACCCGGTGCGCGATTGACGCATTCGGCAAAAAGATTGAATACCATCAATCCGGCAAAGAGGATAAGCGCGAACTCCGTTTTTGAATCTCCGCCGCCGCTCCATCGGGCCTTGAATACGACGCTGAATACAAAGGTGTAGACGGTCAACATGAATACTGGATTGAAGAACGACCATAGGATGCCAAGAACAGAACCGCGATAGCGGCCGATGACTTCACGCTTAACAAGTGCTTTGACGAGATCTTGGTTGCGCCAAAGGGTGGCGGCCATTTCACGGGGAGAAAGGCTGAAATTCTGCATCAGGCGAATGTGCTTCGAGTGTTACTAATAGCTAAGAAAGTTAAGCCACAAGTGCCCCCTCTCGCTCTGGAAGAGTGGTGGGGTGAGAGCGATTCGAATAGGGCTTTACTTTCTCTACGCACGTTAACAGATCGGTGTGTGTTTTGTCTTTGATTGCGTCTAGCCGAAGCTTGTGTACGGACTTTGCGGGAGTGGGAAATAGATCATCCTGGCAATGCAGCGTTTGGCGCTTGTGTTCTTGTGTGTAGAAGCCAGTGGTTTTTGAAAGAGTTTACGACGCTAAAGGTTATTGTGTGTAAAGGAGGTACAAGCCTGTTCCAATCTCCCCAACCCACTCCCCGATGCCGTTAAGTCGGCCCATCATGCCGGCAGGGAAGGGGGCGGTTAAAGCGACTGTTTCCGATTGGGCTGCCGACATTCAGGGCATAGGGATCTGAGTAAGCCGGCGGCATCCTTGGCTTTTGGGTTCCGGGAATCCTTGCCGGAAAGACGAAATACGACTTAACGTAATGGCATTGCTCTTGGGTGAGTGGGACTACTTAAGTCCTTCGTAAAAAAGCTCAAATTATAGTCAGAACTATAAAAAATGCGATGCCCCATATTCTAGTAAACGTAGCATACGAAAGTAAACCATATCTTAATAAACAACGCATAATATTATTTGGTGTCGAACAAAAAGTCTGATAATTAAATAAGGAAGCTTATGAAATAAATCGGCGAGGTTTGAAGCTAATATCTTTAGCGGCATCGGAATGGTCAAAGCACATATCCAAACTTATACGATTCGCGGCTTCTGGCGTGACTTTTTGATAACCCGGTAGATTGGATAACCATCCCAGGAAAAACCTCATAAGTGGTAGAGGTATGTGGACAATCTTACATTTAGTTCCAAGATGCAGGGATATCCGATTTACCATATCCAGATAGGTAAGAATTTCTCCGCCGCTTAAGTTGTAAGCCTTGTTGAATGTTCTTGGATTATCTATAGTTTTGAGGCAGGCCAGTGCTAGATCTTCTGCGTGAACAGGCTGGCGTAATCCATCGCCGGTTCCGACCAAGGGAAAAAACCGGAACCGTTTGATAAACCTAGCGATAGTCGTAACGTTTTTGTCTCTTCCTAGGCTATAGACCATCGTAGGACGAAAGATCGTCCAATCGATATTCCGTTTTGCGCAGTAAGCATGAAGGTCCTCCTCGGCTTTTTTTAGCTTGCTTACCATTTCACGCTCTTGTTCGTACCCCGAGTTCTCTTTCGTAAAGAGGCTGGTCGAACTGAAGGCGATGATGCGTTTTATCTCTGCGCCGGCGAGACCTTCCAATAGAGGCGGTAACGTCCATAAAGGGGCTAAATGGATCAATATTTCGGCCCCGTAGGTGTCAGCTAATCCGCCATTACTGATGTCCTGCCGATGCCAGATGATGTGCCGATGAGTTGCCGGAATCGGCGGTTTGCGGCTTATGGCGTGAACCTCGAAACCGGCTCGAAGCAAAGCGGGTAACAAAAAATCGCCGATTAAGCTGGTGGCTCCAGTGACGATTACCCGCCGGTTAGGGAGAGGATGTTCGACCGTTTCGACCGGTTCAGGATGTATATTCGAGGAGTCGGCAATGTCGTCTTTCTTTTTCGGACCGATCATGACTGCCAACGATCTTACGAAGTACCGAATACCGATACCCGCCATAACAAGCCACATGAGACCGGTCGGATATTGATGGCGAAAGAACTTTCTGTAAAAGCGAACCATCCCTCTGTGCTTGTAGTATTCCACCAAGGCCGGCCGCGAGGCGCTGCAAACGCCGCCGACGTGCAGGATTTCGATGTCGGGTACGAAAAGAATCTGGAATCCCGCCTGCCGGAATCGCATGCACCAGTCCAAATCCTCGCAATGCATGAAATAGCCTTCGTCTAGAGGCCCGACCTTTTCCAGGGCGCCGCGTCGCACCAGCATGAACGCGCCGGAAATGGCTTCGATGCCGACCGGTTCGGTCGGCAGGGGAACATCTGTCTGGATAAAGCTATTTAGTTTTGGATGATACTTCGAGAACTTGTACAGCCGAGTAAGCCGAACAAACGTCCGCCACGGCGTCGGAACGGCGCGCCGGCAGCCGGATTGTTCACTGCCATCCGGGTTGAGGATCAGGCAGCCCGCCATTCCGGTCTGCGGGTGCTGCTCCATCACGGTTAGCATTCTGGAGAGCGTGTCGGGCCGAATCAGACAGTCCGGATTCAGGAATAGGAGATAGTCGCCTTGTGCGACAGGCAGGGCGATATTGTTCGCTTTGGCGAAGCCGAGGTTTTCCTGATTTTCGATGATTTTCAACCGATCTTCGTCCGGAAAATCACGGCGCAGAATATCCATGCTGTCGTCGGTGGACCGGTTGTCGACGACGATTACTTCGACCGGTACGGTGGATGCAAGCACCGAGCGCACGCAGTCGGAAAGAAAATGACCAGCGTTAAAGTTGACGATGATGACGGAAATCGGCTTCATTGCGTCCAGTTTTGGGATAGCCCTGTCATATAAAAATCACAAATGATTGCACTTCGCCCCTGACAATTGTGTGTCCTTTTGAACACATTTGTCGGCAAAGGATTGCCGACCTACGAGCCATACGGGGTATGCGTACCTTATACCTTATGCTTTGAGCACCGTCACGATGCTGGACTTCAGCAATTTACGAAAGCCTTTGTCGAAAGTCACCAGGTGCAAATGATGGCTTTGCGCTGCATCGGCAATCCAGGCATCCGGGACCGCATTGCCGGTCAGATTGTGTCGCACGCACAATTGCTCGACCTCTGGCCATTCGTCACCCAACGACGGAAGTGCGTAGGTTGGGGTGACAAAGGAATCCCAGTACCAAATTGACCAGGCAGGGCAGTCTTTCGGTGGCTCAAAGCAAATTTGGCTATTCTTCGACGGCTTAGAGCCTATCCCGGTAGGTCCCAAAAACCCTTCGACTCGGCTCAGGACAGGCCCTTCGACAGGCTCAGGGCGAACGGCCTGGTAGGCTCTTAGTGGTGTTGCAACTTATCCGCTAGCCAGAGCTTGATTAGGGATTGACGAGTCACACCTAGCCGATGCGCTTCTCGATCGAGCGAACGCACCATCCAGACGGGAAAATCCACATTGACGCGCTTCTGCTCCAGGCCGGGGCGGCGCGCCTTTTCAAGGTCGAGCATGGCCGTCACGTCCTCGCCTGCATCAAATTTCTCGTCAAAATCCGAAGCTTTCATAGATTTCTATCTCTTCTTTCCGGGAGCGCCTGACGGAAATCAGACGGATGTTCTCGTTTCGATAGGTGACGACCGCTGACCAATGCTTGCCGCCGATCATGCCTATGACCAAATAGCGCGGTTCGTCCACTGTCTTCGCTGGAATTTCGATAAGATCGGGATCGTCCCACAAAGTTTGCGCCTCGTCGAAATCAATTCCGTGTTTGTGCTTGTTAGCAGAGCTTTTGTCCTGGTCATATTCGAAAGCCATATTGGGGATATAGCAGAAAAAGAATAATTATAGAACCTTTTTTATACTTTTTATGACGGTAACCAGGACCTCCAGTTCGGGGCAGCGAGCCTGGTGCCATACTCTACACGGCTGCTCTTGATCCTTAAGGAAGCTCTGATTAAGTCCTTCGAGTCGGCTCAGGACAGACTTGTCGAACGCTCTCCTGAGCCTGTCGAAGGGGCATGAACGGAATCCACTTGTTCAGAGCTCCTTAAGGTCATTTGCCCTCAGATACGGTCGTCGGCAAAGAATCACCGATCTACGAGCCATGTACCGCGAACCATGCGGGTGCGGTTCATGCCGCACAATCCCCGTCCGGTGTTTTTCGCGCTGCTTGCCGCGTACCAATTCGCCGGGAGCCGAATGTGGTAAACGACGTTTGCCCTGCGACCAAAGCCTGAGATGGCTTTGGTCGATTGGAACGTGCGAGGCACGGCCCGAAGGATGAGCGTCAGGAATGAGGCTAGTAATCGGTCGTCCTGCTGATTTGTCGTATCTGAGCCCATCCTACAAACGCACCGGGCGGCCAAGAATTGCCGACCCACAAGCCATGCAGGGAACGTATTGAACGCATTTGTGTACTTGATACCTCACGCCTTGAGCACCGTCACCATGCTGGACTTCAGCAATTTACGAAAGCCTTTAAAGCCTTTGTCGAAAGTCACCGGGTGCAAATGATGGCTTTGCGCTGCAGCGGCAATCCAGGCATCCGGGACCGCATTGCCGGTCAGATTGTATCGCGCGCACAATTGCTCGACCTCTGGCCATTCGTCGCCCAACGAAGGTAGGACCACCCCTGGCGAATCCAGCACGGCACGCAGGAAAGCCAAAGCCGCATCAAGGGGCGTAGGCTCCACAAAAACCTAAAAACCTTGGGATGCGTGGCTAGGCGCAGGAATCCCGAAGCCACCACCGACAAAATGGCCAACGATTGCCCTTCGACGCTTTTGGCTAGGGCATCTCCAGCCAAGCCAGGGCCGACTGATGGTGCGGATGATCCTGCCTAGAGGCGGCCAAAAGGACATTGACATCGGGCGTCACTGGGCCGAATCCGCTTCATCTGCCGCCTCGAGTAGGGCGCGCTGGATCAATGTGTCGCGTATCGTCGGCCGCAATCCACCCCGTCCGGCGTAGACCGGCAATACCGGGCGCATCTTGCCAGAACGTTGCGAAGTGCGCAGTCGCATCGAAAGACCTTCCTCGATCAAACGAGTCAAACTGACATGTTCATTGGCCTCACTCAGCAAGCGGTCGTCGATATCTATTAATCAGGCCCGTAAATACCCTCCTGGTATTTCGGGCCGCCGCCCAGGCCCGGTACACGCCCGGCCTGGGCTCACGCGGCTTGTCGCCGCGCCGGGGCATCCCTGCCCCGGATTGACCCGGCCTACATTTATAGGCCGGGTCAATAACGTGGTTCTCATGGAGTAAATTCCAATACTGATTTCTGCATATTTAATCCTGGACCAGCATTCTACGCCATGACCTTAAGCCGGGGAACGTGCGCAACGCATAGGTTCATGTTCGAAAATAGTTCTTGAAATTTGGTCTCAATAGCCTAGTCTCGCAATAAATTAAGATGAGGAGGTGAACATGGAATCACTAAACCGCATTACTCAGCAACCCGGCGTCATGGGCGGCAAGGCGTGCATCCGTGGCATGCGGGTAACGGTCGGTATGATCGTCGGCCAAATCGGAGCAGGGCACAGCATCGAAGAGGTCCTCTCGGATTATCCCTACCTCGAACGCGAGGATATCCTACAGGCGCTACGCTACGCCGCGTGGCGTGCGGAAGAACGGGAAATTACGCTGGCTAACGCATGAAGTTATTGGTCGACATGAATCTGTCACCGCGTTGGGTTAGCCTATTGGCTGACGCGGGCTTCGAGGCGGCGCATTGGTCTACACTCGGCGCAGCCAATGCCCCGGACGCGGAAATCATGGCCTTCGCCAAGGCCAACGGCTACGTGGTGCTCACGCACGACCTGGACTTCAGCGCGATTCTTGCGGCAACCCACGGCGAGAAACCCAGCGTCGTGCAAATTCGTGCCGAGGATGTCAGCCCGGACGCAATCGGCAAGCCGGTTAGCGATGCCCTGTTGCAAATGACGGCCGAGCTGGAAGAAGGTGCGTTGCTCACCATTGATCCGAATCGCACCCGGTTGCGGCTCCTACCCTTACACTTCCGATAGGCCAAGCCGTTTTGGCACTGAGCGGCAAATGCGCGCGGTGCGTACATTACATAGCCGCGCGCAAAGCGTCCTCGACCTTTTTGTGAATCCCGCCGAAGCTGCCGTTGCTCATGAAAACCAGATGGTCGCCGGGGCGGGCGTCTTTCGCCAGTCGCTCCACGATTGAATCCAGCGAGCGGCATACGCTAATGTGTTCGGCTCCCTGAATTGCCTGCTCGGCGTCCCAACCGAGGTCTTCGGGTTGGAAAATGATGGATTGATCGGCAGCCTTCAAGGAATCGGCAAGCGTATCGGCGTGAACGCCCATGCGCATGGTGTTGGACCTGGGTTCCAACACGGCGATGATGCGGGCGCTGTCGACACGCGCGCGCAAGCCTTCGAGCGTCGTGGCGATGGCGGTGGGATGGTGGGCGAAATCGTCGTAAAGGGTGATTCCGTCGATGCGGGCGCGTACTTCCAGTCGGCGTCTGACATTCTTGAACATGCTCAACGCGGCCGCGGCCTCTTCGGGGCTTACGCCGGCATGGTGAGCTGCGGCGATGGCGGAAAGCGCGTTCATCACGTTGTGGCGGCCGGTCAGGCTCCATTCCACGACACCGCTGGGCCGTCCCTGGTGGTAAAGCTGGAATTGGCTGCCGTCGGGTGCCAACAGAGCAGCACGCCAAACGGCGTTCTCGGGATTTACTTCCAAAGTCGTTTTCTCGACCGGCGTCCAGCAACCCATTTGCAGGACTTCGGCCAGGGTTTTGTCCGTCTCCGGAGCGATGATGAGCCCGTTTCCCGGAATGCTGCGTATCAAGTGGTGAAACTGCCGCTGGATTGCGGCGAGGTCGGGAAAAATGTCGGCGTGGTCGAATTCCAGGTTATTGAGAATCGTCGTGCGCGGCCGGTAATGGACGAACTTGGAACGTTTATCGAAAAAAGCGGTATCGTACTCGTCGGCTTCGACGATGAAAAACCGGCCGTCGCCCAGACGCGCGGACAAGCCGAAATTGAGTGGGACGCCTCCGATCAGAAAGCCGGGCTTGAGTCCCGCGCTTTCGAGTATCCAGGCGAGCATGCTCGATGTGGTCGTTTTGCCGTGCGTTCCGGCCACGGCCAGCACCCAGGAGTTCTTCAGCACATAGCAATAAAGCCACTGCGGACCCGACGTGTAGGCGAGTCCCCGATTGAGCACCGCTTCTATTTCCGGATTGCCGCGGGAGATGGCATTGCCTACCACGACCAGGTCGGGCGCCGGGTCCAGATTCTCCGGGCTGTATCCTTTCATGAGCGCGATTCCTTGCTCCTCGAGCTGGGTGCTCATGGGGGGATAAACGTTTTGGTCGGAGCCGGTGACGTGATGGCCCATTTGTTTGGCCATGATCGCCAAACCGCCCATAAATGTCCCGCAGATGCCCAAAATATGAATGTGCACGATCCTGTCCTCTTAGGTTCGGTCCGTTATTTCTTGACGTTGTCCGGGTTTTTGTTCGCGGACGTTCCGTCATCCGTTTTGCCTTCCGAGACGGGTTTAACCATCGCGGCTTGTTCCAATATCGCTGCGATCCGCATATGCCCGCTTTTCTTGGCTCGATCGATAAGCGTGAGTCCTGAATTTTCTTTTGCGGAAACGTCCGCTCCGCCGGCGATCAGCGCCCTGACGGCATCCTCGTAGCCTTGCGCGGCAGCCTCCATGAGCGCGGTCACCCCGCGCTGGTCCGCTGCATCGGGATCGGCGCCGAAACTCAAAAGCTTTCTGATCACGCGGACATTGCCCGAAAATGCCGCCGCCATCAGCGGCGTGCGGCCGGCGCCGTTTTTGCCGTTGACGTCCGCGCCCTGGGCGAGCAGCGAATCCAGCCGTTCCAGCTGCCCGGATGCGGCCGCGGCGAACAGTGCCTGATTCGGATCTTCCGCTTGCAGAACGGTTGTCGACGCGAGCAGGGCAAGAACGAGCATGGCTTTTTTTAACATAGCGAAAACCGGTTTGGTCCGAAAGACATTCTTTAAAATTGCCGAGTACTCCGGAACGCGCCGCGCGACTCCATGGTGATCCAGCTCGTCGGCGGTTGCGAAAGGTGCTTGAAGAACTCTCTTCCGTTTAAACTATCGGCAAAAAAACAATCGTCTGTAACCATAGTCCAAGCCATGAACAACAAGTATCGTATCGATATCGACGCCGTAACCGATTATCTGGAAGCCGAATCCTCCCCGGAGACGAACCGCTATGTGTTCGCCTATACCATCACCATCCGGAACGCCGGCGACGTGCCCGCGAAATTGGTATCCCGGCACTGGATCATCACCGATGCGCACGGAAAGATACAGGAAGTCCGCGGGGAAGGGGTAGTGGGTGAACAGCCTCATCTTTCTCCGGGCGAATCCTTTCGCTATACCAGCGCCGCCATGATCGAAACGCCGGTGGGCACGATGCGAGGCGAATATCAAATGATTGCCGATGACGGTGAGCATTTCGATGCCGAAATACCGTCGTTCACCCTGGCCATTCCGCGAACCTTGCACTGATCGATGGCGATATACGCAATTGGCGACGTACAGGGTTGCTTCGCCGAGCTTCAACGTCTTCTGGACCAGATCCGTTTCGATCCGGCTGAGGACCGGCTCTGGTTCACGGGCGATTTGGTCAACCGCGGCCCGCAATCGCTGGAGACTCTACGGTTTATCCGATCCTTGGGGGACAGGGCCGTTACCGTGCTCGGCAATCACGACCTGCATCTTCTCGCCGTGGCACACGGCGTGTCGAGGACAAAGCGCAAGGACACGTTTTCCGATGTCCTCACCGCTCCCGATCGCGACATCCTCGTCGATTGGTTGCGCCGCCGTCCGTTATTGTTTCGAGACGGAGCATTTTACTTGATTCACGCCGGTTTGCCGCCCCAGTGGAGTGCGGAGGATGCAGAACGTTATGCCAAGGAGGTGGAAAGCTGTTTGCAGGGCGATGATTTCGTTGAGCTGTTTCGGCATATGTACGGCGATCAGCCCGATCTTTGGACAGAGACCTTACAGGGATGGGACAGGCTGCGTTTCATCACCAATTGTTTTACGCGCATCCGCTACTGCGACCGCTACGGGCACACCGATTTCAAGGAGAAAGGCGGTCCCGGGACGCAACCGTCTCATCTGATGCCTTGGTTCAAGGTGCCGGGAAGGAAAAGCGCCGGGGCCGAATTCGTTTTCGGCCATTGGTCGACGTTAGGGTTTTATGCCGACGATGGCGTTTACGGGATCGATACCGGTTGCCTGTGGGGAGGGGAGTTGACGGCGCTTCGACTCGACGGGGAAATGAAACGCTTCTGCGTATCGTGCCGCGAAGGCGGCTATCAAGAACCTTTTTGAGCGCGGCGCAAGTTGGTGTCTTATTCGTATGGATTCAGACATATGTGTCGGCAAAGGATTGCCGACCTACGAGATTTTCTAAGAGAGGGCAGGGTTTGTAGGTCGAGAATCCATTCCCGACAGCTTGCGTATGGCACATTAGCGTTAGCGTAGTGCGCCGAATGGAACGTCTCCGTACGGCGGGATACGCGAGTACGCTATTCTGTCCTACGTGGACTTTTTGAGTCTTGCGCGACGTAACGTTTTGTGCGTATGGCTTCAGCCAAACAGGCATGTTTGACGGATAAGGAACCGCCTCTATCACGTCGAGGAGACTAACCATCGACAGAGTTCTGCGCTTTATCACGCTAGGCGTCTTTTTGACCGTACTGGTGTTCTTGATCTTCCAGGTCATGAGCGCTTTCCTGCAGCCGATCGGCTGGGCCGTGATCTTGGTTTATGCGACATGGCCTCTCCACGTTCGCCTAACGCGCTTGTTGGAAGGACGGAGCAGCCTCAGCGCGCTTACCATGACTTTGCTTTTGGCCGCCTTGCTGATCATTCCGTTTATCGGCCTGACCATTATTCTTCAGGCCGAAATGGTCGAGTTTTTCCAGCGACTCCCCGCCTGGCTGGACCAGAAACCGGAGTTGCCCGAATGGTTAAGCAAGATTCCCATTCTCGGCGCCGAGCTACAGTTCATATTTGATCAATTCGAGGACTTGCAGGGCTTGATGCGCCGGTATGTATTGCCTTGGCTGACCGGACTTTCCGGTAGAGTCGTGGGCATGTTGGAAGGCGTCGGCTACCTGGGCGCGAAGCTTTTCTTCACCGTATTCTTGATGTTTTTCGTTTACCGCGACGGGCACCGGTTGATTTATGAGGTGCGTCAAGGGTTGTTGCTGGCTCTGGGCGAACGCGCCGACGAGTACCTTTCCACCACCGAAGTGACCGTCAAGGCGGTCGTTTACGGCATTGTACTGACGGCTATAGCCCAAGGCGTCATGGCCGGAATAGGGTACTGGATTGTCGGCATCAGGGCGCCGGTCCTTCTCGCCGCATTTACCACGTTTTTCGCGCTGATCCCTTTCGGCACGGTAGCGGTCTGGATTTCCGCAAGCCTGTGGCTGATGCTGAACGGAGACTATTGGGCCGGAGCCGTGTTGTTCCTCTGGGGAACCTTGGTCGTGAGTTGGATTGACAACCTGGTCCGCCCCCTGGTCATCAGCCGCACCACCCGCATTCCGTTCGTGGTCGTGATGTTCGGAGTCTTGGGCGGGTTGGCCAGCTTCGGGTTCATAGGTTTATTCGTGGGACCGGTGATTCTGGCCGTGGGCATGGCGGTATGGCATGAATGGCTGGAGTCCGCGCCGCGTTATCAGCCTTGAGTCGAATCGCCTAGCTATGGCGGACTCGCCGGCAAAAGATTGCCGGCCTACGAACTTGTGTCGCCATGTAGGTCGGGAATCCCTTCCCGACGCAAAGCCGGTCGACAAACGGGTTTGTCGGCAAAGGATTGCCGACCTACTTTGCGCTTACGCAAACAGTTGCTGTGCTTCTTCGACTTCGGCGGCGACGCCTTCGATTTCCAGGACTTCGATTTCGGGATCGAGTCCGAGCTTGGTGAAGGCCGGGACGCCCGAAAGGTCGACATCGGGCGCTGCCTTCGTGCCCATCACGCTTTCCAGATAAGCGACCTGCACCAGATCCACATAATCCGGCGCGGGGTTGCCGCCTCTCTCGAAATCCCTATATTCCCAGGCCGCACGACTCAAACTGTCCGGGAGCCCCCAAGTTTCCATGATGATTTTGCCGATCTGGGTGTGCAAATTCTCGAGGTGGCTTTCCAGCACCGCATCATCTTCCAATAGTTCGGAAAACTTTTCCGCCAACGCGAGGATCGGCAGTTTACCGATCTGATGAACAAGCCCGGCAAGCATGGCTTGGTCGGGATCCAGCGGACGGGCGCGCAACGCCAAAGCGCGGCTCACGGCGGCGACATTGAGACTGTGTTGCCAAATGTCGTGAAAACGGCTTTCCAACAACAGGGAAGTGGGTTTGAAAACTTGCTTCATCGCCAAATTCATCACCAAACTGCGTATGGTGTTATGTCCCATTCGGGTGATGGCGGCTTGAAGATTGTCGATTTTCTGTCTGGCCCTGTAGAGCGGACTGTTGGCGATTTGCAGGAGCCGCGCGGAAAGCGCCGGATCGGACGAAATCGTTTTTGCTATCTCGGCATCCGACGCGTTGTCCTTGTTGATCGCTTGGCGAACCTTGAGGGCGACTTCAGGAATCGTGGGCAATTGCAATTTATCGTTCTCGATCGCGGCTTTGATGTAATCGAGAAAGACCTGCTCGTTTCTTAGGTCCATATTTGACTGAACTCTATCCGCATTATTGTTATGGAACGTCGAAAGTATAGGGCAAAGTCAGAAACTCGGCGGCCGGACCGTCGGGTCGAAAGAGCCGGAGATCGGCATCTGGAGAGCGGTCGAGAGGCAGAACCGCCAGCAATTGAAAACTCCGCTCCGCTTCAGGCGCCGCAGCGACGACTTGCCCGACCCGCTGCCCATCGGCTTCGCCGGACTGATAGAGCGGATCGCCGGGCTTGGGCTCGTGCTCGCTGATCGTTCGAAGACGAAACATCCGTCGTTTCAGGTGCCCGAGAAAGTGCGTCCGTGCCACGACCTCCTGCCCGGTATAGCAACCCTTGCGATAGCTGACGCCGCCCAGAATATCGAGATTGAGCATCTGCGGGAGGAATTCCTCGCTGGTCACCTGCGTTTCGCTCGGAAGACCGTCTTCGATTTCCTTCAAGCGCCACGCACCGGAACTGACCAGGCTGTAATCCGATGACGACAGGAGACCTTCCCAGAGTCGCTTGGCGGTCTCGTTCGGTGCGGCAATCAGAATGCGCGCGGAGCTTTGGTCGACGCGGACCGCCAGCACGTCGCCGCCCTGGCCATCGAGAAGCCCGGAGCCGGGCCGGAAAAGCCCGATGAATCCCCAGTGCGGCGTCAGATTTTCTATGGAAACTTTCGAGCGCAGCACATACATGCGAAGGCGCTTGTGTATCGCCTCCACCAAATCGGCCGGCACAAAGAGGTAATAACCTTCGACGCGGCGAAGGACACGGAAGCTCGCTATGACGCGGCCCTTGGGATTACAAAAAGCTCCGAGCCCGGATTCGTCGAACCCAAGGCTGGCGATATCGCAAGTCGATTGGCCTTGCAGAAAAGTCTCCGCATCGACGCCGGAAACCCGCAACAAGCCTAAATCGGCCAAACCGCAAAACGCCGATCCTTCGCCCTTTGCCCGAAAATCGGCGGTAGCCTCGCTTTCGCTCAGTAGGTCCGACCATTCGATGCTCATGGATGTAGTCCCGTGGTCAATCGATAAAAAAGCCCGCCCGGATGGGGTTCTCGGGCGGGCGGCAAGGGCGCTTTACGTTAGCGCAGATTCTGCAGAGCGGCGATACGCTCCTCCAGCGGAGGATGGCTCATGAAGAGTTTCTTGAAGCCGTAGCCTAAACCGCCGTTGATTCCAAACGCAGCGAACTCGCCGGGCAAATCTCTATGGTCATGGGCTCGCTGCAAGGCCCTCAGGGCTCCGATCATCCTGTTCTGACCGGCCAGGCGCGCGCCGCCGGCATCGGCGCGAAACTCGCGCCAGCGGGAGAACCACATGACAACCATCGTCGCCAGAATGGAGAGGAATATTTGCGCCACAATTTGCGTCAAATAATAGGCCGGTCCATACCCGCCACGGTCATCTTCCGAGCGGAACACCACCCGGTCGATGAGATGGCCCGCGATGGAGGCGAAGAAGTAGACGAACGTATTCACTACGCCCTGAATAAGGCCCAGGGTGACCATATCGCCGTTGGCCACGTGACTGATCTCGTGTCCCAAAACGGCTTCCACTTCATCGGCATTCATGTGGTGCATAAGACCGGTGCTGACGGCGACGAGAGCATCGTTCTTGTTCATGCCGGTCGCGAACGCATTGGGCTCCGGGGAATCGAAAATCCCTACCTCGGGCATGCCGATGCCGGCCTGCTGCGCGTGGCGCCGGACAGTGTCGACCAGCCAGCGCTCGGTTTGATTGGTCGGTTGCTCGATCACGTAGACGCCCATGGATTGTTTGGCCATCCATTTGGACATCATCAGCGAAATGAAGGAGCCGCTCATGCCGATGATGGCGGACATCAGGAGCAAGCTGTCGAGGTTCAGATGAACGCCGCGCTGGGTGAGAAAGTTGCCGAGCCCCAAGACATGGAAAATGATGCTGATCAGAAGCAGTACCGCGGCGTTAGTGAGCAGAAAGAGAAATATGCGCATGATTGTCGGTCACCTATGGAAATCGTGGGTGTTACCATATTTGGAGGCGAAGCATTAAAAATCAAGTCGTTCGCCGTAAACACAATTTTGCCCTCCAAGCCTTTCATGAATCTTTCAGCTCATTGAGGGAGACGTATGGACGTAAGAGAACATTCTTGGCTGAAGCTCGCGGCGTGTGCGCTCGGTTTGACGGTCTGCGCCGAAGTCCGGGCCGAAGCGCTGTTGAGCGAGATCAAGCTCCCTCCCGGTTTTCGAATCGCGCTCTACACCGATCAGACGCCCAACGCCAGGTCTTTGGCTTTGGGGAACGACGGTACCGTATATGTAGGCAGCATGGAGGAGGGCAAGGTTTACGCAGTGCGCGATCGGGACGGCGATGGCAAAGCCGATCAGGTCCAGGTGCTGGCCGAGAACTTGAACATGCCGAACGGCATCGCTTATGTCGATGGCGACCTGTATGTTGCGGAGATTCCGCGCATTCTGAGGTTCAAGGACATCGGGCGGCAGGTATCGAACCCACCCAAGCCGGAGATCGTCTTCGACCGCTATCCCGAGGATGTGCACCACGGCTGGAAATATCTGCGAGTGGGACCGGACGGGAAGCTTTATGCCCCCGTGGGCGCTCCCTGCAATGTCTGCCTTTCCGAAAAAGACATTTACGCGACGCTGACGCGATTGGACAAGGACGGCTCGAACTTCGAAATTTATGCTCGCGGCATCCGCAATACCGTCGGTTTCGACTGGCATCCGGAAACGAAAGAACTGTGGTTGAACGAGAACGGACGCGACTGGATGGGCGACGACGTGCCGCCCGATGAGCTGAATCATGCGCCGAAACCGGGGCTGCATTTCGGATTTCCGCATTGCCATGGCAAGGACATCGTCGATCCGTCTTTCGGCAAAGGGAAATCCTGCGCCGAATTCGAGTCGCCCGCGTGGACGTATCCGGCCCACGTCGCACCGCTCGGCATGCGCTTTTACACCGGCAAGCAATTTCCGGCCGAATATCGGGGCCAGCTTTTCGTCGCCCAGCACGGTTCATGGAATCGAAGTGCGCCCGTCGGCTATCGGGTCGTGATGGTCGAATTCCGCGGGGGAAAACCCGTCAACGACAAGATTTTCGCGGAAGGCTGGTTGCGGCCCAACGGCGAAGTCCTCGGCCGACCGGTGGATGTCTTGGAAATGCCCGATGGAGCGCTATTGGTATCGGACGATAAGGCCGGGGCGATTTACCGCATTGTTTATCGACCGTGAACCGATGCTTAATTTGTAACTCTTAATGATCGATCATGAATGAAGTGACTGCTGAAAAACTTTTTTCCGGCCCGATCGGGGAAGAATACGAAATGCTAAAGCGGATTTGTCCCGCGGCGGCCGACATGAGCCGGCGAGTCGGCGAGTTCGTGGCCGGCTGGACGCCCAAGGTTTCGACGGAATCGTTAAATTTGCTTGAACTCGGCTGCGGCACCGGCGTGACGACTATGAATCTCATCCGCGCACGATCCGATGCGATGATTACTGCGGTCGACAACGAATCCACCATGTTGAGCCAAGCGCGTCGGAATCTGGCCGGCGTTTTGGAGCATGGACGCCTGCGACTGGTCGAAAACGATGCTCTGTCCTATCTACAGGGAGTGCCGTCGGCAAGCATAGACGTCGCCGCCTCGGCCTATACGCTGCACAACTTTCTGAATAGCTATCGTGTCCGAGTGCTCGAAGAAATCTTTCGCGTTCTAAAGCCGGGAGGGGTATTCGTCAACGGCGATCGCTATGCCCTGGACGATTCCCTGACCCATCTGCAGTCGACTCAGGAAGAGGTAAGGCAATACTTCCGTACGTTTACCGAGCTTAACCGCATCGACCTTTTGGAACAGTGGATCGTTCACCTTTTCAGCGACGAATCTCCCGATCACGTCATGCCTCTCGATAAGGGTTTGGGCGCCATGCGCGAGATCGGCTTCGATGCGGTGACGGTGCATTTTCGGCAGGATGTGAACGCTTTGGTCAGCGGGGGTAAACCGTGGCCGTAAGCCGTACCAAAGACCGGAAGATCGTGTTTCGCTGTACCGAGTGCGGGCACGCTCAAACCAAGTGGTCCGGACAGTGTCCGGCCTGCAATTCCTGGAATTCGATGGTGGAAGGCGTGGAGGATCGGGTGGCGCCGCCCGCCTCGCGCTTCTCGGGCTATGCAGGGGCCTCCGAACGCGCGTCTCCCGTCTCGCTCGCGGAGGTCGAAGCGGAAGAAATTTTCAGAACGCCGACCGGCATCGAAGAATTCGACAGAGTCTTGGGCGGCGGACTGGTCACAGGTTCCGCCATCCTGATCGGCGGCGATCCCGGTATCGGCAAATCGACCCTCTTGCTGCAAACCCTCGCTACCTTGAGCGAACGCCAGCGGGTGCTCTATGTGACCGGCGAAGAATCCATAAGGCAGGTAAGCCTTCGCGCCAAGCGGCTGCAACTGTCTTGCGCCGGCGTGCAGATCATTGCCGAAACCTCGCTGGAGCGGATCTTGGCCGTTGCATCGGAGGCCCGGCCGGACGTTCTGGTCATCGATTCGATCCAAACCACGTTCAGCGAAATTCTGCAATCGGCGCCGGGCTCCGTGGCTCAGGTGAGGGAGTGTGCTGCACAATTGGTTCGATATGCCAAGCAGACGCCGACGACCGTATTCCTCGTCGGTCATGTCACCAAGGAAGGCGCCCTGGCGGGCCCCCGCGTGCTGGAGCACATGGTGGATACCGTGCTTTATTTCGAGGGCGATTCGAGTAGCCGGTTTCGGGTTATTCGGGCGTTCAAGAACCGCTTCGGCGCGGTCAACGAGCTTGGCGTATTCGCCATGACCGAAACCGGGCTCAGAGAGGTGCGCAATCCTTCGGCGCTATTCTTGTCGCGCGGCGAGGAAGACGCTCCCGGCAGCGTCGTGATGGTGATGCGCGAAGGCAGCCGGCCTCTTCTGGTGGAAGTTCAAGCCTTGGTCGATGAGTCCCATTCGCCGACACCGCGCCGGGTCGCCGTGGGCATGGAACAAAATCGGCTGGCCATGCTGTTGGCGGTGCTCCATAGGCACGGTGGAATCCCTTTGTTCAATCAGGACGTTTTCGTCAATATGGTGGGTGGGCTGCGCCTTACCGAAACCGCGGGCGATCTGGCGGTGGCCTTGGCGGTCGTGTCCAGCTACCGGGACCGTCCCATTCCGAAGGACTGGGTGGTATTCGGGGAATTGGGACTCAACGGCGAGGTCAGGCCGGTTCAAAACGGCGAGGAAAGGCTCAAGGAGGCCGCAAAACACGGGTTCACCCATGCCTTGGCGCCCGCCAAGAATGTCGCGAAAGGGGGAATCAAGAATTTGGAGATCGTGCCGGTAAGAAGTCTGCGCGATGCCCTGGCCGCGTTGTGATCGAGAACGATGCGGCTCGTGCCGGACCATCCCTGTCCGCACACTGGGGGCTGTTCCGCCGTGCAGATCGGCACAAATTCTCCAGGAGAGAATTGGGACGCGACGCGCCCGGTAGGGTGGAAAACAGGGATACTTTTCATCAATCCTGCCGATTTGTCGTTCCTCACTTCGTCCTACCGGCTGACCTCACCAAGATACTATTAACCCGGCCTATAAATATAGGCCGGGTTAATCCGGGGCAGGGATGCCCCGGCGCGGCGACAAGCCGCGTGAGCCCAGGCCGGGCGTGTACCGGCCTGGGCGGCGGCCCGAAATACCAGGAGGGTATTTACGGGCCTGATTAATAACGAACGCTCCTAGAGCCGAGGAGTTCCTTTGCTTTCTCAGGAGAACCGGCTTAAAGCAGATCATGGGTGGAATTCATTAGTTCCCGAAATCTGCGATTCAGCACGTAGCCTGGATGGAGTGAAACGGAATCCAGGAGGAGTGGTCGATGAACGAGACGGCATAAGCCCTGGATGCTACTTCGTTTCATCCAGGCTATGCTTGCTCTCAGCGTTTCCTCGACCGGCGGTTCGCCGCTGTTCTGGTGCTCCGGCAGGATTGGCAATTTCCGAAAAGACCGGACCGTCTCCTGCCGGCTCGCCATAGCGCTAGCCGATTTGGGAAACGATGCGCCCAGGGAGGTAGGCTGTCAATGTCGGACATTGCGAGTGTAAGAGTAAACCAGCCCATATCCGAGGCCGGTATCGACTCGGTCGATCAAGCACTACCGAAGCCGGACGGTCGGACTTTTGCAATTCGCTTCAGATTTCTTTATGCGGCGCGGCTTGGCAAAACGCAAGGAGTCGAAATCAAAATCAAGCATAAAAAAACCTGACCTGACCACACTCCTGTAGCCCAGCTCGAAACGGACGATTTTAAAGCCGTCAGTCCGAGAAAAACCGATATCCGGATTATTCAGATTTCCCGATTAAACACTGAATTTGACGCGGCGAAAGACCTCATATATTGTCCGGGTTCAGATTCAATGTCGGTTTTTGGAGGCGATTTCACATCGGGCAACTACTTAGGAGTGACAAAATGGACCTGATTCAGAGTCGAGAAAAAGAGTGCGAAGTAATCGTAGACTACATCAAGGCACAATCGACTTCCGCGAAGCCGCTGGAGATACTGGAAGCGGGTTGTGGCCGGAGATGGCAATTGAATCTTAACGGGGTCGAATATGTATTAACCGGCGTTGACCTCGACGCAGCCGCGCTAAAGATGAGAAAGGACGATATCGGCGATCTCGATATAGCGGTTGAAGGAGACCTACGCTCGGTACAACTTCCCGAGCATCACTACGATGTGATCTACAGCTCGTATGTCCTCGAGCACATTAAGGGCGCAGAGCAGGTACTAAACAACCTCAGCCGATGGGTCAAGCCCGGCGGAATCATCGTTATTCGCATACCAGACCCCCATTCCGTTCATGGGTTTATAACCCGCATGACACCGCATTGGTTTCATGTGCTTTATTACCGCATTTTCCTGGGTTTCCGGAACGCTGGCAAACCGGGCTATGAACCCTATCCGGTTCATTACGATCCGGTGGTTTCACGGCGCGGCATATGGGACTTTTGTAAGAAAAATGAGTTTACCGTCCTAGCGGAATACGGCGACGGCTACATGAGACCCGGCAAAGGTGTCTTTCGGCTGCTGATCCACTCCGTAAAGGTAGTAGGCAGCATTTTGTCCTTTGGCGCCCTTAGCTCCAGGTACAGCAATCTTCTGTACATTGTGCAGAAACAGCAGGCGGCGCAGCCGATCTGAGTAGGCCGGACTTTCGTTAGTGGCCGCAGATTTGTGGATGTTTACTTAGACGGCCGAAACCCGACGTCAGATAAAAAACTGACCGTACGGCGTGCCCCGGCTTGAAAAGAAGATTTTCATAGTCGCTGACTCACGAAAAATCCATATCCGGCTTATTCTGGTTTTGTCAATCAGCCGCCAAAATGACGCCAAGGAAGGCGTTGATATGGTCCGGTTCCCAATTCGATTTTAGTTTTCCGGGGCCGACTTTTCGTCCGACGTCTAGTACTACAGCCGCAGTTATGGTGGATGACCGCGACAGCGGCGTCGGTAATGGCACTGCCGGCGCTCCACTGATGCCGGTGCCACCAGCTTGACTAGGCCAAGACGTGTCTGGCTGTTCTCGATGCGACCGGCCGTGTCGCTGTATTGCCGCTTCACGCCAACCGAGTGGATGCCATTCTTCAGAGAGCCCGTCTCGTCCACCATCAGCACCGCCTCCGGGTCGGCCAACGGTTTCACCAGGTAAGCCCTCATGGTGGCCTCCTCAGTCGAGTACCATGCCTCGTTAGACCAACAACTGCGGCTGTAGTACAGAGGGTTAATGGTCCGAGCTCGACGCCAGCGCCTGTAAATCTCGCTCGAGCAGTTCCTCGTCGCCCAGATTGAGTTCGACCAACCTCTTCAGCGCGGAAATGCTGTCCAGGTCCGTACGTTGGCACACGAGGCCGATCTTCGTTCCGCTGCGGTGGGCTAAGGAAACGCCCATCAAGATGCGAACCGTCCCGCTCAGATCGATGCGGAGTTCATAGATATAGTCTGGATCAAGGGGTCGGTCCGCATCGAGCTCGATCAGACAGCCCTTGAGCGAAAGGTCCAGGATTTTGCAGGGAAAGCTGTCATCTTTATGAAATAGCGTGGCGGGCGCGTCATGAGCTATACGATGAAAATGGCGTTTTTCCGAACGCCTGATGCTGGACATTAAGCAGCTCCGTGCGGTTACTCTTGAAAGAATTGCATTAGGGATTCATTGACCTTGATGAGATCGCCGTCGTTCAAGAGCACGGCCTGATCCTTTACGGGCTTGTCGTTGATGGTCAGCGAGGTGCCGTCCGCCAAAGGCGAAATAAAATACCCGCTCTTGCGCTTGGCGATGATGACCACGCCGGAGCCTTCTTTTCCGAGACGAACCAAAGATTTCTTCAATGGTATCACCAGCCCGATCTGCCGTCCGTTCAACACCTGCAAGCTGCCATTGAAAAATTTGGCATCGGCGTCTGTCCAGACTTCCGGTTCCGACTCGGCGTCCGCTTGCCTCTCCGATCTGAAGATCTCTTCCTTGGTGAAGAAAATCACATGTTTGCCGACGGTAATTCGGTCGCCGTGACCGAGCGCATGTTCGGCGATCTTTTTGTCATTGACGAAAACAGGAAACTCGCTATCGACTTCGCGAATGATATTTTGTTCGGGCGTGGACTCGATAATCGCGTGTTGGGGCGCAACGGCCAGACTATCGATATGCAAGAGATTGGACGGATCGCGACCTATGCTGATCTCGCCCGGCCTAAGCGTGATGGCCTGGAGTGACTTGCCTCTGAATGTGAGCGTTAATTTGGCCATTAAAAAGCTCGCCTTGATACATAAAGTCGATTGTTGTCAAAAGTATACATGCTATTCCCTTGTCTCGTTCGCGTCACGTTAATATTTGTGTCGCTAATCGGCGACTCGGCTTTTTTCAAATAAATAAAAAATAGCTTATATCGCTATTTCCCGCTCGCTGAATTGATGCATTTCGATGTTCGCCTAAAAAACGTTCTGTTGACGACGATATTTTGACGGCTAAACTTTCAAGCCGTTTGTTGTTGCATATTTACCATACCATCCGAACCGGTCGACTCACGTTTCAGGGTCGGGCCATTGGAGAGCAAACTAGATGGGCTTGCGCCGAATTTTATTACTCCAAAGCGATAGCGCCTTGTTGACCGAACTGAGGATTATTCTTAGGTTCCTTGATTGTGAGGTCATCGCATGCGATTTGGATACCCTCAGAGACGAAACTGAACCGGAATTCGACGCAATCTTCGTCGGCGTGGACGACGACATCGAAAAGGTGGTTTTGCGGATCGTGGAGCTTTACAGGCAGGCGCCGCTTGTCCTAGTAATGGATAAGTCGCCGACAAGACCTTTGCCGGCCGGGCTGGAAAACAGAGCTTCCGCCGTATTGGCCTGGCCGACCAATCACGCGACGTTGAGCGCCTGCCTCGAAAAGATCAGCCGGGGAGCGCCGGAAGTGGTCAACGTCCGTCCTTCGGAGTTGTTTCGCAGCTTGACCGGCGCCAGCGCAGCCGTCCAACGCACGCGCAAACTCATTCAGCAAGTCGCTCCGTCCGACGCAACGGTTCTGATCTTAGGCGAGTCGGGCACCGGCAAAGAGGTTATCGCTCGCAACTTACATTATTACTCCGCCCGCCGAAGCAAGCCGTTCGTACCCGTGAATTGCGGCGCCATACCGGGTGAGCTGCTGGAAAGCGAGCTTTTCGGTCACGAGAAGGGCGCTTTCACCGGGGCGCTCAGTTCCCGCCAAGGACGTTTCGAAATGGCCGAAGGCGGCACGCTGTTTTTGGATGAAATCGGGGACATGCCCCTGTCGATGCAGGTAAAGTTGCTGCGAGTCTTGCAGGAGCGCTGCTTCGAGAGGGTAGGCAGCAATAGGACCATTCAGTGCGACGTACGCATCATCGCGGCGACTCACCGCAATCTGGAAGAGGAAATCGGCCGGAACCGATTTAGGGAAGATCTTTATTACCGTCTCAATGTCTTTCCGATCGATGTACCGTCGCTGCGCGAGCGACTGGAAGACGTACCGACTCTGGTCGAGGATCTTACCGCCCGTCTCAAAGCCGAAAAGCGGGGAGACATGCGGCTTACGCCGGCCGCTCTTCGGGTTTTGCAGCGGTACCATTGGCCAGGAAACGTACGTGAACTGGCCAATTTGATCGAGCGTCTGGCGATATTATTTCCAAACGGCGTCGTCGATGCGGCAGATTTGCCGGAAAAATTCCAACAGTATGTCAAACCGGAAGACGCCACGCTCAGGCGCGAGCCGAACGCCGAAAGTGTATCCGCTACCGATGGACTCGTCCTTGCCCGCTTGCCGGGAGAAGGTTTGGACTTGCGCGAGCATTTGAACAATCTGGAATGCGAGTTGATCAAGCAGGCCCTGGACGAGTGTAACGGCGTCGTGGCCCACGCCGCCAATCTTCTCAAAATGCGCCGCACGACTTTGGTCGAGAAGTTGCGCAAATACGGCTTGCGGGGAGAAGAGACGACGGTAATTTGACGTCCCTCCAAAAGGAGGCCGTCCAAGCCATTGTTTTTATGGGGCAACAAAGTGGCACTTTGATTGCTTCTCGCCGGTCAGGTTCAACTTTTACCGGACTCGGCGCTCCCTTGGTCAACCAAATTTTCGACAATGCCCAGCGCTTGCAGGATGCCTTCCAGGTATTCAATGCGCTTTCCGAGAATCTGACCCAGTCCTACCTCGACCTCGAAGCCCAAGTCGCGCGTCTCAGCGAAGAGCTCGCGGCTGCCCGAAGCGAGCGACTGAAAACCTTGGCCGAAAAAGAGTTATTGGCCAACCGCCTACAATTACTCCTGAAGACTCTGCCGGGCGGCGTGGTCGTGATCGACGGTCGCGGTCTGATCGTAGAGTACAACCCGGTTGCCGGGCTGTTTCTCGGCGAACCGCTTTTGGGACGGATGTGGCGCGACGTCCTGAATGCCTTGCCGATCGTCGAAAACCCCCACCAAAGACTCTTGCCCGATGGAAAAACCATAAGCCTTACCCTCAGCCCGCTCGGCGATGAACCGGGGCAAATCGTGCTCCTTACGGACGTAACGGAAATGCGCTCTCTCCAGGAGTGGGCGGATCATCAAAGGCGACTCTCGGCACTGGGGGAAATGGTGGCGAGCCTTGCCCATCAGGTGCGCACGCCTTTGGCAACCGCGCTGCTCTACGCCTCTCATCTCGCAAAATCCGATCTTGACGTTTCCCACCGCTCGAAATTTGCAGCCAAGCTGACCGAGCGGCTCCACCACTTGGAGCGTCAGGTCAACGATATGCTGACCTTCGCCCGGATGGGAACCTTGGCCAAGGAGCGGTTTTCGATCAGCGAGCTCATGACCAAGCTCATGGAAAACTGTGAGCCGTTGATGCAGGGCAAACCGATACGTTTCACGGTTGCCAACCGGTCCGACGAAGACGATCTGCACGGCAACGGCGACGCGCTCCTGGGCATACTGATCAACTTGGTCAGCAACGCCGTGGACGCCGTGGGCGGCGAGGGCAGCGTAACGGTCGTGGCGGATCGGCGCGAGCCTCGATATCTGGACATCAGCGTGTCGGACAACGGTCCTGGGATAGCCGAAAACATCAGAGCACGGATTTTCGAGCCGTTTTTCACAACCCGAGCCAACGGCACCGGACTCGGGTTGGCGATCGCCGAATACGTGGTCAAAGCGCATCTCGGGCGAATCTGGTGCGAATCCTCGGAGGGTTTTGGTACGACCTTTCGTATTCGACTGCCTTTAAGTCCTGGCGGCACGCCTTTGCCGGGCAACTTTTCCGGCCGTGCCGCCTTTATGGGAGGAGATGATGCAGCAAACTGACATTTTGATCGTCGAAGACGACCCCTCCTTGTCGGAGGCCTTGACGGATACTTTGGAAATCGCCGGTTATCGGACCATGGCCGCAGGGGATGGCGCGGAGGCGCTCGCCAAATTGGCAGAGTCGCAGGTAAGACTGGTGATCAGCGACGTGCAGATGCCTAAATTGCACGGACTGAGCTTGCTCGAACGCATCAGAGCGGACTATCCGGATGTTCCGGTCCTCCTCATGACCGCCTACGGCACTATCGAAAATGCGGTTCAAGCGATGCAGGCAGGAGCCTGCGACTATCTGGTCAAGCCCTTTGCGGCGGAAACCTTGGTCGAGCAGGTATCGCGACGTATCCTGCCGAAGCCGGAGAAAACAGACGGACGAGTGGCGGAAAGCCCGGCGATGAAAAAGCTGCTAGGCTTGGCGGCACGGATCGCGAAATCCGACGCAACGGTGCTCATTCAGGGTGAGAGCGGAACCGGCAAGGAAGTTCTGGCTCGCTATATCCATCAGAGTTCCCTTCGGCACGAGGGCCCTTTCGTGGCCATAAACTGTGCCGCGATCCCCGAAAACATGCTCGAGGCGGAGCTTTTCGGCTACGAGAAAGGCGCTTACACCGGAGCGGTCCAAACAGTGCCTGGGAAACTCGAAATGGCTCAAGGCGGCACCGTGCTGCTCGATGAAATATCCGAGATGAACCTGCCCCTGCAGGCGAAGTTGCTCAGGGTTCTCCAGGAACGCGAAGTCGAGCGTCTCGGCGGACGCAAGCCGCTCGCACTGGATATCCGCATATTGGCGACCACCAACCGGAATCCGAAAGAATGGATCAGCCGCGGGCTTTTCAGGGAAGACCTTTATTACCGCTTAAGCGTCTTTCCGCTGACCATCCCGCCGTTACGGGAACGGAAGGAAGACATTGTTCCGCTGGCGGAAGCCTTTGTCCGGCGTCACTGGCGTAGCGGCGAACCGTTACCTGAACTGAGCAAGGAAGCGGCCGATCGGCTGTCGGCCTACCGATGGCCGGGTAACGTGCGGGAGTTGGACAACTCGATTCAAAGAGCCTTGATACTCCAATCCGGCGGTCGCATCGCGCCCGAAGATCTGGTGTTCGAGGATGATCTCTACGGCAGCGACGGAATTTCGCCGGAGCCCGATTCATCCGCCGCCGACTCGCTGATGGGCGGCCTGCGGACCCACGAGGAAAAAATCATTCTGGATACGCTGAAGGAGCAGAACGGCAGCCGTAAATCGACTGCGGAGCGGCTGGGAATCAGCGAACGGACGCTCCGCTACAAGCTTGCCAAGATGCGCGAAGCCGGCCATCTGGCGGCCGTATAACGTTGGCGCGGATCATGCATTTATGGGCGTAGTGACAAAAAACGGGCATTACCATGAGCGAGCTCGATATCAATAAGGTTCTCACACAAATGCGCATCATGCGGGATCAGGCCCGCAGCACCGCATTGCCTACCGATAACGCGGTCGATTTTGGCACTTTGCTCAAGGATTCGATCGACAAGGTCAACGAAACTCAGCAGCAAGCCAACAAATTGGCGGAAGCGTTCGAGTCCGGCGCGACCGATGCCAATCTGTCGGAAGTGATGATCTCGCTGCAGAAAGCCAGTCTGTCGTTCCAGGCCATGGTACAGGTCAGGAACAAGCTTGTGGAGGCTTACAAGGACGTCATGAACATGCCCATGTAGTCCGGAAACGATAGCGCCAGATGGAACTCAGTCAAAGCGAAAGCAAAAACCTGGTGCCGGGCGGGCAAGCCGCGGTCGTCCAAAGCGAGAAATCGTCGCCGGTCCTCAGGACCTGGATGCGGATGCCGCGCGGCCGACAAATCGGCTTGATCGCCGCTCTCGCGTTCACGGTGGCGACGGCGATCGCCGTGCTGCTGTGGGCTAACAAAACCGAATATGCAACCTTGTTTTCCAACTTGGAGGAAAAGGAGGGCGGAGAAATCGTCGAAGCGTTGCAAAAACTCAACATACAACACCAGATCCAGCCGACGACCGGCGCCATATTGGTTCCGGCCGATCAGGTCCATGCGGTGCGATTGAAACTGGCCGGGATGGGGTTGCCCAAGGAAAGCGGTACCGGCTTCGAACTGTTGGAAAAACAGTCGGGTTTTGGCGCTAGCCAAATGGTTGAGGGCGCGCGGTATCAACGCGCTTTGGAGGGAGAGATTGCCCGTTCGATCACCACCATTCGGAATGTCAAATCGGCCCGCGTTCATCTGGCCTTGCCGAAAGAATCGGTATTCGTGCGGCAAGCTAAAAAACCCAGTGCTTCCGTTATGGTCGAATTGCATTCGGGACGCGGCCTGGAGCCGGGACAAGTGGAGGCTATCGTCCATCTAGTGGCGTCCAGCGTGCCGCAGTTGGAACCCGGACAAGTTACGGTCGTCGATCAGCGGGGGCATCTGCTCAATGCCAAGGACAACGGCAATGACCTATATCCGAACGCCAAGCAATTCGACTACAAAAAGCAGGTCGAGGAGCATCTCATCGAGCGTATCGAAAACATCTTGAGCCCGGTGGTCGGCAGGGATGGGCTTCGCACCCAGGTCACCGCTGATATCGATTTCACCGTCACCGAGCGCACTCAGGAAGTCTACAACCCGGACCTGCCCGCCTTGCGCAGCGAACAGACCAACGAGGAACAAAACAAAGGCTCGGCAGTGCAGGGCGTGCCAGGAGCCCTGTCGAATCAGCCGCCGCCTGCCGGTATCGCGCCTGAAACAACTGGCGCAGCGCAACCCGGGCAAAACCCTTCGGAGCCTCCTCTCAGCACCGTCAAAAGCGCTACCCGAAATTACGAACTGGACAAGACCATCAGTCACTCCCGTCTAGGGGCGGGTGTCATCCGCCGCATCACCGCCGCGGTGGTAGTCGACTATCAGCACGTTCCACAAGGCGATAATGGGGTGACTCTCCAACCCTACAGCGAGGAAGATCTGACTCGTTTCGCCAATCTGGTGAAGGAGGCCGTAGGGTACGATGCCGCGCGCGGAGACCGGGTTACCGTAACCAACGCGGCCTTCCGCAGCGAGATCGAAACTTTGCCGGTTGCGCCGGTTTGGGAGCAGGATTGGTTTTGGTCGATCGTCAAGCAAGCGGGAGCAGCGCTAATCGTGCTCGTGCTGGTCTTCGGCGTCCTTCGTCCGGCGGTGAAAGGCCTAGTGGGACGAGGCGAATCGTCCGGCGCCGATGCGAATGACATAGCGGATTCGGCTACTAAAGATGGCGCGATCGTCGATGCCCGCGAGCCACGCGAAATCTCAAAGGAGAACGAGGACGAAGAGCTGTTGATGCTGGAAGCGCCCGAAAGTCATGAAAAGCGCGTGGTTTTCGCGCAGAGGGCAGTGGATCAGGATCCAAAGCGCGTCGCGCAGGTCATCAAGAACTGGATGAACGTGAATGGCTGAAGCAGAGTCGAGCAGATTGGACGGGCCGCAGAGGGCCGCGCTGTTCTTTCTGACGGTCGGGCAGGATAGGGCGGCGGAAGTGCTCAAGCACATGTCGCCGAAAGAGGTTCAGCAAATCGGTGCGGCCATGGCTGAGCTTCGCAACATCACCATGCCAATGGTGGAAGACGTCCTCGGGAAATTCGTGGACGATATCCGCAACCAGACCGCCCTGGGCGTGAATTCGGAAGAATATATCCGCAATCTCCTTACCCAGGCCTTGGGAGCCGACAAGGCCAGCAGCGTTTGTGACCGTATCCTGTTGGGCCGCAACAGCAAGGGCCTGGAACAACTCAAATGGATGGACCCACGCGCCATCGCCGATCTGATCCGGCTCGAACACCCGCAAATCATCGCGATCATCTTGTCTCTATTGGACAGCGACCAAGCCGCGGAAACCCTCGGCTATCTCCCTGAACGGGCGCGGCCGGACCTCATCATGCGCGTGGCTACGCTCACCGGCGTACAGCCGGCGGCCCTTCGCGAGCTTGACGACATCATGGAAAGACAGCTGAGCGGGAATGCGAATGTCAAATCGTCGACACTCGGCGGCATCGAAACCGCGGCCAATATTCTCAATTTTATCGAGAGCACCGTCGAAGCCTCGATCATGGAGCAGATCAGCGAAGTCAATCCGGACCTCAGCCAAAAGATCCAGGACAAGATGTTCGTATTCGACGATCTGGTCGATATCGATGATCGGGGCATCCAGACCTTGCTTCGCGAAGTGTCGACGGATTCGTTATTGCTCGCGCTGCGCGGCGCCGATGACGCGCTGAAAGAAAAGATTTTCAGCAACATGTCGCGCCGGGCGGCAGAGATGTTGCGCGACGATTTGGAGGCCGCGCCCCCGGCCCGCTTAAGCGAGGTGGAGGCCGCACAAAAGGATATTCTAGCCATTGCAAGGCGCATGGCGGAGGCCGGCGAACTCTCGTTAGGCGGTAGCGATGAGCTCATTTAAAGGCTTCTCCGCAGAGGAGCTCGCTTCACTCGAACCGTGGAAGCTGCCGGTCATGGGCGAACCCGAAGAGGAATGTCCCGTGGTCGTGGTCGAGGAGGAAACGGACTATCCGGCGATGCCCACGGCGGAAGAAATCGAAGCGATGCAGAAGCAAGCTTATGAGGAAGCCCGCGCCGCTGGATTCAAAGAGGGTTCGGAGCAAGGCTATCGGGACGGTCGCGAAGAAGGTTACCGCCAGGGATACGACGAAGGACGCGTAAACGCAGCGTCTTTGGCCCAGCGCTTACAGGAATTGATCGACTGCTTGAGCGAACCGCTGGCCGAAGTGGGCGATCGCGTCGAGCAGGAACTGGTCGCGTTGGCGATTGCTGTCGCGAAGCAGCTCATTCGGCGAGAGCTGAAAACCGAGCCCGGCGAAATCATTGCCGTGGTGCGCGAAGCCATGGCAATCCTTCCTTCCAGTGCGCGGAAAATAGCGCTTCACTTGCATCCGGACGATGCGGAGCTGATTCGGTCTACACTCGCGCTGGACGAATTGGGGCCACGCTGGAAGGTCGTCGAAGATCCGCTCTTGACCCGCGGCGGCTGCCGGGTAACGACCGACACGTCTTACATCGACGCCACAGTCGAAAAACGCCTCGCATCGACAATCGCACGTTTATTCGGCGGCGAACGGGACGAGGATCGGTCATGACCAATCTCGCTCCGGCACCTAGACTCAAGGAATTGTGGGCCGCGAAACTGGCCAGTTACCGCGCGCGTCTCAACGAGCCGCCGGAATTGCTGGTGGAAGGCAAGCTGAGCCGTATGGTCGGCCTCACCCTTGAGGCAGTCGGCTGCCGAGCGGCCGTCGGAGCTCGTTGCCTGGTCAAGACAGCGCATGGAAACGGCGTGGAAGCGGAAGTTGTCGGTTTCGCAGGAGAGCGGATTTATTTGATGCCGACCGGCGATATCCAGGGTTTGGAGCCGGACTGCCGGGTCATACCGCTGACCAAAACCTCTTCCGTGCGAGTGGGCTTCGGTTTGCTCGGACGGGTGTTGGACGGGGCCGGCAAGCCATTGGACGGCAAGGGGCCTGTGCAGAGCGATTGCTCGATGCCGCTGACCGGGAGCGCGATCAATCCGCTGGCGCGGAAGCCGATCCGCGAGCCCTTGGATGTCGGGGTCCGCGCAATCAACGCCTTGCTCACTGTCGGCCGTGGACAGCGGCTCGGATTGTTTGCGGGAACGGGCGTTGGCAAGAGCAATCTGCTCGGCATGATGACCAAATACACGAATGCCGATGTAGTGGTGGTGGGCCTGATCGGCGAGCGGGGCAGAGAGGTTAACGAGTTCGTGCAGAAAATTCTGGGCGAAGAAGGACGCGCCAAGGCCGTCGTAATCGCAACCCCGGCGGATTACCCGCCTTTAATGCGCATGCACGGCGCTTTGTTGGCCACGAGCATAGCCGAGTTTTTTCGCAATCGAGGTCTCGATGTCCTGCTCTTGATGGATTCGCTGACCCGCTTTGCGCAGGCGCAACGCGAGATCGCTCTGGCGATCGACGAGCCGCCCGCCACCAAGGGCTATCCTCCCTCGGTATTCGCAAAACTGCCGCAACTCGTGGAGCGGGCGGGAAACGGGAACGAAGGGGAAGGGTCGATCACTGCCTTCTATACCGTGCTCGCCGAAGGCGACGATGCCAACGACCCCATCGCCGACGCGGCGCGCGGAATACTGGACGGCCATATCGTGCTGTCGCGTGCCTTGGCTGACTCCGGGCATTATCCTGCCATCGATATCGAAGCCTCGATCAGCCGCGTGATGACGGACATTGCCGATGATCGGCATATGCAACTTGCCAGGCGTCTAAAACGCCTATACTCCCTCTATCAACAAAATCGCGATCTGATCACCGTGGGGGCCTATCACAAGGGATCCGATCCGCGTATCGATGAAGCCATCGCCATGAATCCAGGCATCATGAGTTTTCTGCAACAGGATCTGCACGAGGCGGTCGGCTTCGAAAGAAGCCTCGACGATTTGGAAAAATTATTGGGCGCATCCGCGTAACGACATCCGGCATGCCTCACAACTTCAGAGAACGGGACTAAGGTATGAAACGATCGAAGCGCTTGAGCCCGGTTTTGGAGCTCGCCGAATCACGGGAGAAACAAATGGCTCAAATTTTGGGGGAAAGCCAAAAAAAGGTGGAATCCGCGCGGCGAAATCTCGATAGTCTCATGACGTTCCGCGACAATTATTCAGCCCAGTTTCAACGATCCGGAAACGCGGGCCTCGGAACTCGTCAGTTGATCGAGTACCGGATGTTTCTGGCCAAGATCAATACCGCAATCGCCGACCAAGAAAAGGCCGTTCATGCGGCGCAAGCAGAGCTTCAGAATCGCCAAGCCGAATGGGAAGCGGCGCGCAAGCGAAGTCTGGGCATCAAGAAAGTTTTCGAGCATTCGCTTAGGGAAGAGACGCGCATGGAGGAAAAGAAACAGCAAGCGGAGCAGGATGAGAGAGCGGGCCGCCGCTCAAGCGGCGGCACCTTGACCGTATTCATATGATTTCGATTCAGCATTCTGGCATTCGATTTGCTGACCATGGTCATGCGAACTCGGAATTTATGACATGAACATCAATACTTCTATTACTTCAGTGTCGGCCGCGCCGACTTCCATTCTTGAATTGGTCCAGCTTGTCGGCAATACCTCGCCGGAAAGCAAAGCGGATCCGGCCGCCTTTCTCGCGGCGCTGGTCAGGCAATTTGAAGCGATGAAGGGGAACACGGGATCCAATGGGACCGGAGAAAGTCCTGAAATCGCCGCCGCGGAAACGAACGAAACAGGCGCGGATCCGCTGCAGGAGCTTCTCCAGTATGTATCCAATCTCGAAGCATTTTCCGATCGGCAGTTCCAAGACTATTCGGGTGCTGAAGTGCCCGGCGGCAACGGCTTGCCGGCGGAAGGCAGTTCGTTGCCTAAGTCCGTGCCGCTCGATGAGGATCTGGAGTCTGAAAACGAAAACCGTGCGGCCGATTCGCTGTTGGCGGCACTCGCCGCCCATGGGATTCCGTTGACGTCCTCTCAACAGGCGGAATCTTTAGGTTCTGAGAGTGCAGAAGCATTCACCTCGCAGGACGAACTCATTCAAACAAGCCAAGAGCTCCGCACCAGCGAGTTAGCCGATCATGGTGAATCCCGTTCGCACGACAACCTTGGCGTAGGGCTGCGCGGCGAGCAATTCTTCTATCAATCCCAAGGCGAAGAAAAGGGGTTGACGCCTGCAGAAAAGGGCTTATCCGGAATGGCGTCATCTGGAGTCGAAGAGCCGGATGCGCTCCTGGCGCAATTGCTTGCCGCTGAATCGGACGGTCAGGATTCGACCAAGCGTGGAGCCGGTGAAAGTCTCTTTTCGCAGTTCGACAAGTACATGTCACCGCCGACCGCCGTTCCCGCCGAGGGAGTCCAAAACTCGATCGAGACCGGTTTTCCGTTACAAGCGGTTCCTTCGGCATCTCAGCTCACCACGGTTGTTGCCAACGATTCGATACCGGCATTGGATAAGCCTTTGAATCAAGCTGGATGGCAGGAAGGACTGGGAGAACGCATCCTATGGATGACCGATAAAGGCCTGCAGACGGCCGAAATCAGGCTCAATCCTGCACACTTAGGACCTCTGGAAATCCGTATCCAGATCGATCAAGACCAAGCGACGGTCCATTTCGCGACCCATCACGCTTCAGTTCGGGAGGCCATCGAGGCCGCTGTACCCAAGCTACGCGAAATGCTCGGCGCTCAGGAGATTGCGCTGGCCGACATCAATGTAACGGCTCCGTCGGGATTGTCCGATGAAAGAGGGCAGCCCTTCGATTTCAATCAACAGTCAAGTTTTGGCGATCGGAGCCAGCCTTTTTCGGAGCATGTTTCGACTCAAGAGGAAAATGGCCCCACAGACTCAGATCGAGGCACGGCGGTTAACGGCTTACTCAACTTATACGCATGAATCTTATTGTGCCTTTGCCGTTACGCAACAAAGAAGGCCGAGTGTCGGTTGTGGGGACGTCGGCTCGGCTCAGAAAAATGTCGAGAATCCGATCCGCGATGCCGATCGATTCAAAGTATATTCACGGCTATCGTTCTCTCTCACAGCAATTCATTGACTTGTAAGCTCACGGCGATCGCATTACAATCGCTGATTCTGGTTGGCAGCTCAAAAGGCCGCCACTCCTTGCCTTACCGTCGTGTGCGGAAGGCTGTTTAACCCATAAGGAGCATACATGCGACATTATGAGATCGTTTTTATGGTTCATCCGGACCAAAGCGCGCAAGTCCCCGCCATGCTGGATCGTTATCGCACCATGATCGAGTCCAGTGATGGAAAAATCCATCGCCTGGAAGACTGGGGGCGTCGCCAATTGGCCTATCCCATCAATAAGGTTCATAAAGCACACTATGTGTTGATGAACATCGAATGCGACCAGCAGACCCTTGATGAACTGGAGAGCGGGTTCCGCTTTAATGATGCCGTTTTGCGCAGCTTGACGGTTCGTCGTGACGAGCCGGTAACCGAACCCTCGCCGATGGCAAAAGCCGGCCAGTCCGAACCCGAAGCGGAACGAGGCGAAGAAGTCGCCGCGAACGCCGACGAAGAGGGTGGCGACGAAGCCGAGGCTTCATCGGATACCTGAGGCTGCAAGCCAGTTTCAGGTCGCGTACGACAACCTTAATCAAGAAATAGGTCTTCTATGGTTCGCCAATTCAAGCGTAAGAAATATTGCAGATTTACCGCCGAGGGCGTTAAAGAGATCGATTACAAAGATCTCGACGTACTGAGGGAATATATCTCGGAGACAGGCAAAATCGTCCCGAGTCGGATTACGGGAACAAAGGGAAAATACCAAAGGCAACTCGCCACTGCTATCAAGCGGGCTCGTTTTTTGGCGCTGTTGCCGTATACCGACGCCCACAAATAAGTGAGTTTAGTTCCGGCGGAAGCGCGGCCTGATTATGCGCACGTTGGCCGCTTTTATCATGAGAGGAAGGGTGCAAGCCGTATTTGCGGCCTGCACCCTGGCTCTCGTATCTTGGGTCGTTCCGTTTCTTAGCCTATTAGCTGCGGCAGCCGTAGGCCTCCCCACACTGCGAAAAGGCGTATACGAGGGTGGCCTTATAATGGCGGCATCCATCGTGGTTTTGGGTGCTCTAGGCGGGGCTCTTATCGGCAGCATGGCCGATGCGGTTGGTTACGGGCTTCTCCTTTGGGTTCCGATGTGGCTAACAGCAGCGATTCTCCGAGAATCGGGCAAGCTATCGACCGCTTTGGGATTTGTGTCGATCATGGGCATTCTCATGGTGACCGCGGTCTATTGGCTTCATCCGGATCCTTCGTCCATTTGGATGGAAGGTTTGGAACGGTTTTTCAAACCGTTGATGGATGGCGCTTCTCCGGACTTGGATGCGGATCAGCTCTGGAACGACTTCTCGGCGGTGGCCGCACGTTACATGACCGGGATCGTGTCCGCTAGCCTGGTGATTAGCCTGATGCTGGGTTTATTGATCGCCCGATGGTGGCAATCAGCGCTTTTTAATCCGGGCGGATTCCGTTCAGAATTCATAGAACTCCGTATGCACGCGGCATTTCCCTATTCCGGGATAGGGGCGCTGATAGTCGCTGTTACGGCGAATGGAGGAATGGCGGAGCTCGCTTTGAATTTGAGCCTTCCGCTTTTCGCGCTATTTCTGTTGGTTGGCTTTTCGGTGCTTCACGCATTGGTATCCCGCAGCAAATCGTGGAAAGCTTGGCTAGTCGGAACTTATGTAGCGCTGTTATTCATTCCTTATATTATCGTGCCAATCGCATTAGTCGGGTTGAGCGACCTTTGGTTTGATTGGCGAGAAAGGCTATCGCCAAGCTGAGCTGAACTATTGCTGTCATTATTAGAACGCTAAAAACTATCGAGGCATTCGACGATGGAAATTATTCTTTTAGAAAAGATTGCGGGTCTAGGGAATCTCGGCGACAAAGTTGCCGTCAGACCCGGTTATGGCCGGAATTATTTGATTCCACAGGGCAAGGCGGTCGCGGCTACTGCCGAAAAATTGGCTGAGTTCGAGAAAAGACGTGCCGAGCTCGAGAAGAAAGCCGCTGCGGACTTGGCTGCGGCTCAAGCTCGAGCCGAGGCTATTGGTAAACTAGCCGTAAAGATCGCTCAGAAAGCGGGCGAAGAAGGACGGCTATATGGCTCCGTCGGCACAAAAGATATCGCCGAAGCAGTGACGGCCGCCGGCGTGAGCATTCAGAAACACGAAGTACGCTTACCGTCGGGCCCTATCCGCCAAGCGGGCGATTACGAGATCACCGTGCAGCTGCACGGCGATGTCGTAGCCAGTGTGGCGCTCTCGATTGTCCCTGAATAAAGCCGAAGCGCGTCCACATGGCCTGTAAAGCCATGTGGACCCTCGCCCCCTGCTAGCCTAGTGAGGCTAATCTACTCAGCGCTGTTCTATTTCCTTGCGCCAGCCATCCTTGCGCGCCTCTTCTGGCGGGCCCGTAAGGAGTCAACTTACTCCCAGCGCTGGCTCGAAAGGCTGGCCGTCTATGATTCCGAGCCGGAATCCGGCGTGATTTGGTTCCACGCCGTTTCCGTCGGCGAGGCCGAAGCCGCGTTTCCTCTGATTCGTGCGGTTAAAGATCGTTTTCCGGCAAGTACCATACTCGTTACGGCGACAACACCGACGGGTTCCGCGCGAATAAAAGATGTTTTAGGCGAAACAGCAAAGCATGTTTATTTGCCTTATGACTTACCCGATTGCGTAAATCGGTTTATCCGGCATTACAGTCCGATACTCGCGGTCGTGTTGGAGACGGAAATCTGGCCGAATCTATATCGCGTCTGCGGACTGCGAGACATACCCCTCGCCATTGTTAACGGTCGCCTATCCGAAAAGTCGGCGCGCGGTTACCTCAAGCTTCGTTCCCTAACGCGCGAAAGTTTATCTCACGTCCGGTTGATCGCCGCTCAGACACCGGAGGACGCCAGACGATACGTGGCGATCGGTGCTGATCCGAATTCCGTTGCCGTAACCGGCAACATCAAATTCGACACGGAACTCCCGACCGAAGCGCAAGATCGAGCCAAAGCTCTGCGAGACACGCTTTTCGGTAAACGCCCGATTTTTATCGCGGGTAGTACACACCCCGGCGAAGAAAGCCAAATTCTAAGCGCTTTCGACAGGCTTCGTAGCCAATTCCCTGAACTGTTACTGGTGCTCGCGCCACGACATCCCCACCGCATCGCCGATGTCGTTGCGGAGTGTGAAAAGATGGGCCTGGGGATCCGGCTCAGGAGTGAGAGTGAGCCTTGTGACGAATCCATCGACGTCTTCTTGCTCGACACACTGGGGGAATTGCGCGTTTTTTACGCCGCTTCCGATGTTGCCTTCGTCGGTGGCAGCTTGGCGCCCGTCGGTGGCCACAATGTGCTCGAACCGGCCATTGCAGGGGTGCCGGTCTTGTTCGGCCCACACATGTTTAATTTCGCCGATATCGCTTGCAAGCTCAAAGAGAGCGGCGGAGGAATCGAAGTGAAGAACGTTGAAGAGTTAGCCCTTTGGACAGGGCGCCTGCTAACTGACGAATGTCTTCGTAGCGAGGTCGGCGAAAATGGGAAACGCTTCGTTTCGTCGAATCAGGGAGCTGTGGATCGAATAGTCGAACAACTCGGTTTGTTGATCAGCAATCCTTAGTTCAATCGCCCGCCAGCGGTGCCGGGCGCCCGATAAAATAGCCCTGTGCCATATCGACGCCCAACTCGCCGAGCGCAACAAGAGTAGCTTCGTTCTCCACGCCTTCGGCGATCACCTCGATATCGTTCCCATGGGCAAGTGTCGTGATAGCCGAGACGAAGGCTCGATCCTGCGGGTTATCGATTAGGTTGGTCACATAACTCTTGTCGATCTTCACGAATTTCACCGGTAGATGTCTCAAATAAGAGAAAGAAGCGAACCCCGCGCCGAAGTCGTCTATCGCGAAACGGAAGCCCAGAGTGGCGAGATCTTCCATGATTTCTTTTGCTGTACCGAAGTCGGCGATGGCGGCCGTCTCGGTGATCTCGAAGATTAATTGCTCGGGCTTTAACACATTGTTTTTTAGGGCCGATTTTAAAGCCACAGTCCAATCGCGATTGGTCAACGCGGAGCCTGAAAGATTCACATGGACAGCTCCCGCGGGAGCCCGTTCAGCAAATTCGGTTAGCAATCGTATGTTTGCTTCAACGGCATAGCGGTCGATTTCGTTGATTAGACCCGTAAGCTGAGCGAATTCGAGAAACTCTGCTGGCGCGACCAATGAGCCGTCAATCCGTTTCAGACGTATTAATGATTCGAAAAAGCGGATTTCACGCCCCTTGATGACGGCAATCGGTTGATAATGAAATACGAGCCGGCGCGCCGTAAGCGCTTCCTGGATGGCCTGTTTCCACAACGTCCGTTCGCTAATACGCTGCTTGGATTGATCGTCATAAGAAAATAAATGGACCCGGCCGCGACCGCGATCTTTCGCTTGATACATCGCGAGATCGGCATTCGCCATGACCTCGTCCATCACGGTTCCATGCTCGGGAATCATGGCGATACCGATGCTTGCCGAAATCCGGAAGATTTTTTGCTGGATTTTGAGCGGTTGTTCGGTGAGTCTTTGATTCAGAAGATTGGCGAATGCCAATGCACCTTCCGCGGTCTGACTAGGCATGAGAATGGCGAACTCATCGCCTCCCAGTCTCGCTGCGATATCAGTCTTGCGCACGCGATTTTTCAGTTCCTGCGCGATTTTTCGAAGTAGGGCGTCACCGGCGAGATGCCCGCTGGTGTCATTGATGTCCTTGAAGTGGTCAAGATCAAAAAGAAGGATGGCGGCTCGCGTGCTGTTTCTATCCGCTTCGATAAATTGACGCTCCAATTCCTGTTGGAAACGGTGACGATTATATAGGCCGGTCAACGGGTCATGGTTCGCGAGCCAAATCATACGGTTTTCCGCTTCGACTCTATCCGTAACGTCGAGACCGACCGACAGAATCGCAATGCCCTCCGGGTTATTTTCATGAAGCCGGGTGTGCACCCAGACCACGAAGCGGCGCGTCCCGTCTTTACACAGTAATTCCGCCTCGTGCTGCAGACGTTTCCGTTGCCCATTCCATAACCCGAGCAGTGCCTGCTCCAAATCGTCCCCGATTTTGCTTTCCAAAATTAAGGAAAGAAAATCCTTGCCGCTAAGGTCGCTTTGGCTATAACCGGTAATTTGTATGACAAAGTCGTTAGCCGTAAGAATTCGCCCTTGACTTGTTTGGGTCAGGATAATGACCTGCGCAGTGTCCAATAGCCCTTGAACGAAATCGCGCTCGGCGGCCAGTTCGGTGGTCTTGTGCGTTATTGCCTGTGCTTGCTCCTCAAGTTGGTGGGACAGAGTCAATGCTGTTGCACTCAGAATCGTGATTTCATCGTTGAGTCCGGATGCCCGATGGGCAAGCCGCTGTCGAGCTTCCTTATAGGCGCCTTGTGCCAACATCGGTAGGGTGTCGGCCAGCCGGCGAAGCTGACGGATCGGCAGGCGCATTAGTAGAAGCAACAGCAGCTCAGCCGTTAAGAGGCTCAAACCGCTCAGCAAAATACCGTCACGGGCAGCTCGCCTAATGTGACTCACCTGAGCGGTGACGTCGCTTATCATCAGAACCGATCCTTCCGCTTGAAGCAGATTCTTCAACGGCATGACATCGATCGCATAGTAGCGTCCTTTCCAAGTATGAATGTCCTCACTCGCCATAACCGGATTAGGTAAACGCTCGGACAGCTGCTTCAGAAATGGAGCGAGGAGGTCCAAGTGGGTGAGGGCGGCTATCCTCATAGACCACTTAGGGATAGAGTAGGCATTGTCTTCCGTGCCATTCGCGATCAAGATCCCCAGGTCTGAACCGGTCAATGAGCGGTGTTCGACTACGAGCTGCGCGATAGATTGGGTAAGACTGAACACGCCAACGACCTGTCCCTGGGACAAAACCGGTTGGTATGCGTTTAGAGTGCAATGTTGGGCGCACGACAACAACGACAAGGGCTTTTCTTCCTTGAATACCTGTAAAACCGTAGCTTGCTCTTCTGGACGCGGCGCCTGCGCCGGCGCAGGAGTACCCCCCCATTGCCAGAATCGCTGTGCATTCGGCTTAAACAATGCAAGACGCTCGATGTCCAGATCGTACTGAAAATCGTTGAAAACGTTAGCGGCTTGCCGTAATCCCGCATAGTCCTCTCCGGTCAAAGCAGAAGCAAAGCCGCCGACCGAGGCTAGCAAAGAGCCGATTTGCTGCAAACGGGAAGTCGAACGGTCCAGCAAGTCTTGAACTTGTCTGCTTAGCAAACGTCTATCGAGTTGGCGCTGCTCCTGAAATTGGTACTCGAGATAGAAATAATTCAGAATGGCGAAGGCGCTGCCAATTCCGACGATCATGATGCTGAGAAACAAAAAACCTTTCCAAAAGAGGCTCAGGAAGGGTGATCGTGGTTTGGAACTAGCCCGAGCCTGCCCAGCCGAAAGACGCGCCGGATATGATTTCGGTCTGGCAGTACTACCGAATTCGGGTCCGTTGAAAATTTTTCGAAGTGCCAAGATTTTGAACTGAATTGAGAGAACGGGCTTAGGCGTTTATCCGGATAACCTTTTTTTCAGTATAACCCATGTAATGATAATCAATCGTTTGCCGCCTCGCTCTTTCGTGACGAATGGAAGTACAAGTCACCTGTGAGCAACTGGGATGGCTAGGATTCAGCCGCCTCGTTTATACTCTTGTACTGATCAGACGATTTTTACGGAAAGCTCATGAAGATATCTGTTCAGGCTGTGGTTTTATCTGGAGGGGCCGGTACTCGATTATGGCCATTTTCACGGGAAGCTTACCCAAAACAATTTCTCCCGCTTGTCGGAGATAAAAGTCTCTTTCAGGAAACGATTTATCGGGTCATTAGCATGGGCGCTCAGGAGGGCCAGTTAGAGTTACTGTCGCCCTTGGTCGTCTGCAACGAAATGCACCGGTTTATCGTGGCAGAGCAGCTTAGACAGATGGGCTTGGACCGAAGCGCTATTCTTCTTGAGCCTATCGGAAAAAATACCGCGCCGGCAGTGACTCTTGCAGCTTTGTACGCTTTAGAGGATGAGTGCGATCCCGTTTTGGTGGTATTACCCTCCGATCATCACGTAGAAAATGTCGCAGAATTTCAGGCGCGAATGTCGAAAGCCGTGGAACTGGCTGCCAAAGGTGACATCGTCACGTTCGGCATAGTGGCTCAAAAGCCGGAAACAGGCTTTGGTTATATTCGGCGCGGGGCTGACATTGAGCAGGGCGTATTCGTTCTAGATGGGTTTACGGAAAAACCGGATGCCAAAACGGCTGCCGATTATCTCGCGTCCGGCCGCTATTTCTGGAACAGTGGGATATTTATCATGCGGGCCGGAATCTGGCTTGACCAAATTAGTCGTTGCCAGCCTGCAATCTTTGACGCTTGCAAGGCGGCATTGTCGGCCAGCAAACGTGACGGTGATTTCATACGTGTCGACAAGGACGCATTTGCACAATGTCCTAGTGACTCGATCGATTACGCTGTCATGGAAAAGCTGAACACCGCGGCGGAGGAGGTGCCTAGAGGCGTCGTATTGGCGCTGGACGCGGGTTGGTCGGATCTTGGATCGTGGCCGGCGCTCAGCGAAGTGAAGCCTGCGGATGATTCCGGCAACGTCGCGATCGGCGATGTCTTTCTCAAAGATACGAGAAACTCGTTGCTGTATTCGCAGAACCGTTTTTTGGCCACGGTCGGTATAGAAGACGTTGTAGTGATCGAAACCACGGATGCTGTTTTAGTGGCCCACAAAGATAGAGCTCAGGATGTTAAGTCGATCACGGAGTATCTCAAGAAAGCCAATAGATCGGAGCACGTGTTCCACGCGAAAGTTCACAGGCCCTGGGGTGATTATGAGTCGATCGATAACGGCTCTCGTTATCAGGTAAAACGCCTTACGATTAAGCCTGGCGCGACTCTCTCGCTACAGATGCATCACCATCGCGCGGAACATTGGATCGTCGTCAAAGGCACGGCGCAAGTGACGCGCGGTGAAGATACCTTTCTTCTCACCGAAAACGAGTCCACTTATATCCCGCTCGGCATTAGGCATCGCCTTGAAAATCCGGGCACAATTCCTTTGGAAATCATTGAAGTACAATCCGGAAGTTATCTCGGCGAGGACGATATCGTTCGGTTCGAAGACCGATACCATCGCCTCGAATCTTAAATAATCTACAGACTCTATATAAATTATTCACGTATGACGCTTCACTGCGGAATCGTGGGTTTGCCGAACGTCGGCAAATCCACCTTGTTTAATGCACTGACAAAAGCAGCCATTGCGGCGGAAAATTATCCTTTTTGTACCATCGACCCAAACGTCGGCGTGGTTCCCGTACCGGATCCCCGATTGGACGCACTGGCCGAAATTGTAAAGCCGGAGCGCGTTGTACCGACGACCATCGAATTTGTCGATATTGCAGGCCTGGTAGCCGGCGCGTCTAAAGGGGAGGGGTTGGGAAACCAATTCCTCGCGCACATTCGAGAGACCGATGCCATTGCCCATGTCGTCCGCTGCTTCGAAGACGAAGATGTTGTGCATGTGGCAGGAAAAGTCGACCCCATTTCGGATATCGAAATCATCAACACAGAGCTGACTTTGGCTGATCTAGCTACGGCCGATAAAGCTTTGCAGCGTGTATCGAAATCGGCGAAATCCGGAAGCAAGGAAGATTTAGCAAAGAAGCAGCTGATTGAGAAATTGCTGGAACATCTCGATTCCGGTCAACCGGCACGAACTCTGCCGATGGAGGAAGAGGCCAGAGCGTTTGTTCGCGACCTGCATCTTCTTACGATGAAGCCGACGATGTACATCGCCAATGTACGCGAGGATGGATTCGAAAATAATCCCTACTTAGACCAAGTACGCGCCTTCGCAGAAAAGGAGGGGGCTGTGGTCGTGCCGGTTTGTGCAGCTTTCGAAGCTGAAATAGCGCAACTGGAAGATGATGAGAAAGGAGACTTTTTAAAGGAAATGGGATTGGAAGAACCGGGCTTGAACCGTGTCATTAGAGCCGCGTATCGACTGCTCAACCTGGCGACTTACTTTACGGCCGGAGTTAAGGAGGTACGGGCTTGGACCATCCCGATCGGAGCGACGGCTCCCCAAGCTGCGGGTGTAATTCACACGGATTTCGAACGCGGCTTCATTCGCGCCGAAGTCATTGCATACGATGACTTCATCGGCCATCGAGGCGAACAAGGCGCCAAAGATGCTGGAAAGTGGCGCCTCGAGGGAAAGGACTACGTCATGCACGATGGTGATGTAGTTCATTTCCGCTTCAACGTTTGAGTCTTAATTTAGTAAACGGCATTAGTCATCGAGGCACGCGATAGCAGTGTCGATCGATCTGTTTGTTGGAAGCGGTTCAGAAATGGGAGCCGCTTTCAACACTATGTATTTAGCCCGTGGCTTCTGATTTAACATAATATACATTATGCGTAATTAGCTTAATGGTAATCCGTCACTTACACCGGCGGTTCCGCTGGTTACGGTCATTCGTCCTTCAAACAATAACAACGAGAGGACAACATGAACGAGTTTTATTGTGTGCGCGCTAAGACGGGTTTCCAGTGCCCCAAGAAGGCCGCCGCGTTCCTGGGGGTGTCGGTCTGGACCGTGAAGAACTGGGAACGATCCGGCGCACCCGTCGCGATCATCAAACTGTTTCGGCTGATAGCCCAGGATCTCGGCTGAATCGGTAAGGATTGGGAAGGCTGTTACATCGCGGAGGACCGCATCATCGGCCCAGGACGGGCCTTCATCACGCCCGGCATGACCGGGCCTATCCGTACCTCGAAAGCGAACTGGAAGGACGCCGAGCCACCGATTTAGATCGTTGGAACCGTCGCCAGCGCTGGCGGCGTTGGCTCAACGAAGGCCGGGAACTGGTTTCCAACACCGAAACGCCCAATTTAGGCCAAGAGTGCCACCCATAGCACTAAGTCCGGGTTATTACTACTGACCCGAACTTCCCAAACTCGGACCAAAGCAGCTGAGGCTTACATCCTCAAGTTACCGAACAAACGCCGTGTTAGGTTTGCTTCTTATGTTTTGCGGAACCATGGCCTATATGTTCAGATAATGGTTGCTCAACAGCTAGAACAACCTCGCCCGTATCGGTATTAATTACCAGCTCTTTGTAATAATCATTCTTGCGGTCAATAATTCGTTCCTTTTCCATTAGATGTCCTGCTTCGCTAAATTCCTGGCCACGAAGTGCCTCGTGATCATATTTGCCTCGCCCTCTCTTCCCAATGCGCGAAACCCCTTTTGCGGCGACACGACCAACCTCAGCCTTGGCGGAGACGCCCACGAGTTGAACCGTTACATCTGATGAGTCTGTGTCTGTGTTGACTGCTAGATCCTTATTGATATGTTTGTCTATGAAATCCATAACCATTTCCAGTAGGCCTTTCATTCCAATCGCGAGATGGTGAACATTTTTGGCCAAGTCGTAAATTTCGTCATACTTGAAGGTCTTGGTCTCCAGCCCAAATGGAGAACCGTCGAATGAGTGACGGACAAACTTAATTGTTTGATCGTCATTGGCCTCCGTTAAATGACCGTGAATGAACCAATTACGAAATTTCGCGGCAGATTCTAACTGCTCTAGGACAGGGAGATACGGGGAGGCCCACTGCATAGTTTCTAGTCGCGTGAAACTCGCGCGCAGGTATGCTGCTTTCCGTCCAAATGCGCGAGGCCTGTACTTTTCTATGATCTTTCCATGAAAAAAGGTGTGGAAATAAGCAACTAACGCGTCAATAAGAAATTCGAGGTGGGCCCACTGCAACGTCACCTGACCAATGCATTCAGCAATGGCTTTTTTTCTTCTTACTTGCAGGCTTTCGCTCGTCATGTCATTCCTGATAATTCGATTATTCAACGTCTTCAACGAGACTGTAGAAAAACTCTGCTTTCGCGAATTTTAGGGTCTGTAGCTCATTGATTGTTCATTTTGAGTTTAGCGTTTTCCTACACCTTCAATGTGCGCCCTTAAAGGGCCGAGGAAAGTGCGCAGCGCTTTCCTCGGCCCCTATCTCGAAGGCATCGCTAGGGCCGTTGGGGGCAAATCTCTTCCAACTAAAACCCCGATAAAAAAATATGATTTACCACCAGATTCATACGGAATAAACTGAGCCGACAGAGGAAACTGACCAAGCGCGCCAATCGATCCCGTCATGGAGTAAATTCTTGGTCGCCAACGGAAGTTCGTCATAACCAACGATCGGCCGTTAATTTTGAGTTACGTAACGATTCGACTTCAGGTTGGAAATCTCAAGTCCCGCATCATTCAACAGCTTAATTACATCCGCCAACTCGCTTTGAACCTGGATCAGTTCCCGCTGCACCGATTCAAGCTCGGCTTTCATCCGCTCAACTTCATGCCCACCAGTCCCCTTCCCTTTTTCGTCACGTAACGCCTGTAATTCGGCCTGCCTCTTGGCTCGCCATTCCGCCTGTCGCTGCGCATTGGTTTTTGCTTGACCAGTTGCAGGACGCCCCCGTCGACGTTGCAAGGGGGCACTTTTAACGGGCTGCTTATCAGTCTGGTCTTTCATTTCTCGTTACTAACGGCATTTAGCGAAGGCAGTTCTATTATAGTTACGTAACGACTAATTTCAAATATTTTTCATTACGTAACACCTATCGTTTACCGCAGTTGCGACGTCGGACAGGACGAGACGAAATGCGCCGATATCCAGCCCGAGCAGTAGAACTCGGAGCGTGAAGCCTTGTTGTGACAGCAAGAAAATCGGAGAAACTCCAATGCCAGGAAAAATCCGATCGGGAGCGGAGGAGGCGCCGGTTAAAACGTTTTTTAGTGAGAGGGACAGCTTGGATGCTCGAAGCGCGGAACTCCCCCGCAAATCGAGTGGGCGTTCGTTATCGGCAAATCCCGATGACGCCACGCTCCGAAAGCGATCGCAGGATCTCAGCGCCATGGCAGGCTAAAGCTTGAGGATCTGAATGCCCGATTTCCGCTGCCAACTTGAAGAGGCAATCGATCCCCCGCATCTCTTCTTCTTGTTGAAGAATCTGCAGGAGCCGGCACGTTACGGGGCTAATTTCCAAGAATTTCACCGTATCGGCACGGTCGCGATACACGACAAGACAAGTGGGCTGGTCCGGAGGTTCGCTCGGCTGCTGCCCCGGGCCGATTTTGTGTACGGGGAATTGGTAAACCAAGGGCCAGGCAAGTTCCGACAGGTGGAACGTTTGCTCCAGCGGGTCATCAGCCGAGTCGATATTTCCTTGTGGCACCTCGCCTTCAGCGATGACTAAAGCCAACTCGGTCCACTCGTAATGCGCGAGTTCCAACAAATATGGCGGATCGCTAGGGCGGCTTATGTATTCATTCTGGAGATAATCCAGAAATTCTTCGGCTATTTCGGCAAAGTACGGCGTTTTACTTCGATGCCTTGCATAGAACGCCTGAACTAAAGCAAGCCAATCAGTCTTGCTCAAGATACTCTTAAGCACCGGAAAACCGGTTGCTAGAAAGTTCTCGATGTTGTTGAAGAACAGTTCTCGGTAAACCTTCATCCGTTCCGGCGCGGGTCCGCACGGAGGTGGATTTTGATGTGGTTCACGAATATATGCGGCAAACGCATATTGTATCTGTTGGAATGGAGCGATCTCTTTAGCCATAACGCCGAACAGGTTGCGACGATGCAGCCGTCTGAAGCGCTCGAATCCGTTGAACTTCAGAAAGAAGTTCGGATAAAGGAGGAATGTTGAAATCCCGCTCTAAAAGAGTCGGAAATACGCCGAATTTCTCATAAGCCATGCTCAGCAATCGCCAAACCGGATCTATAACCGTCGCGCCATGGGTGTCGACCAGAAAATCAACCGCCTCGACGTAGTGCCCCGCTACATGGGCATAGGCGATACGATGCGCCGGTATCGCGCTCAAAAACGCTTCCGCATCGTAGCCGTGGTTAACGCTGTTGACATAAATATTATTGATGTCGAGCAGCAGATCGCAGTCAGCTTCTTCAAGCACCGCGTTGAGGAAATCGATTTCTTCGAGTTCTTTGCCCGGTGCGGCGTAATAGGAAATGTTTTCGATCGCTATCCGCCGCTCGAGAATCTCTTGAGTTCTGATGATGCGCTCAGCTGTGTATTTGACCGCTTCTTCCGTAAATGGAATCGGCATGAGGTCGTACAGATGGCCGTCATCTCCACAGTAACTCAGATGTTCGCTGTACAGGCGAATATGATGCCGGTTGAGGAAAGTCTTGAGCTCGGTGAGAAATTCTTCGTCAAGCGGCGCAGGACCACCCAGCGACAGGGATAATCCGTGACAGACGAAGGGAAACCGCTCGGTTAAGGTTCGTAGCTGTTTTCCAAGCTTCCCCCCTATTCTCGTCCAATTTTCCGGTGCGATTTCGTAAAAATCGACCGATTCCGGCGGATGCTCGGTAAGCGGGCCAATGAAGGCCCGCCTAAGACCGAGCCCGGCGCCTTGGATGGCGAAATTCTTCATGTTCCCCGGAGGGTGGCAACACGAAGTCGCTTATTGTGGTTTCGTTTCCGTGCTGGGAGGCTGCGCTTGATCCGTTTTCATACCCGCACATTTGCCTTCCATTGCTTTTTTCTCCTGCTCCTGGCTTTGTTTTTTCATGGCGCCGCAATTCATTTCCTGGGATTTCATCATTTGCCCGCCGCATTTCCCCTCACCGCATACCATTTCTTTTTGCTCCTTGCCGGCCTCTGCCACCTGCAGATAGCCATTATCCAAGTCTTTAATTCCAAACGGGTTTTCGGACGCATTAGCGACAGCGGACAAGGATGTTACGACAGCGGCTCCCATTACGGTTTTTAATACTCTTTTGCTCATTGCCTCTTATTCCTCTCAATCGATTTCGAATTGTCGAGCGCCACGCGCGCCAAACTGTTAGACATCAGGATTCAACAAAGCGGCAGGTCATTCTCCAGGACGGCACGTGCCGGGACGATATCTCCGTGTCAGACTTTGTTAAGTCCGTTATTCTCACACAATAAGCGAAAATTGTGCACTCTATCAGCCCTGAACCGCCGCCTTTTTCCTAAGCTGACGGTGCCAATTGGCCATCACGTTTCTCAGTTGCTGATGAAAATCTCGAAGTAATAAAGGGAACTGTGGCCGGAATGATATGGTCAGCAACTGAGCATTGAGCTATTCTCTCGATTCCATAATTCTCGATAAAGCAGACGCCTTAAAGAAGTTAAAGGCGCTTTCTGACAGGTAGACATAAAGACAAGTTCTGGGGCATGTATGTATTGTCAACATTGCGGAAAAGAGATTAAAGACAAAGCAGTGGTTTGTACGGGGTGTGGCCATCCGGTCGACAGCGTCGGAGACGTCGAAGGCAAAACCGTGGCAGGCGAGCCTTGGAATCTCTTGATGATGAGCGGTTTGATTGTTGCCACCTTGTTTGTGCCTCCGGTTGGCCTCGTCTTTGGGATAATGGGCCTGATGGATGAGGCGAAGAAGGTTCAAGGGGCGATTCTCACGACTATAGGCGTTTTCATGACCCTCCTTATGGTCGCGATCATTCTCGGTTTGTAGGTGTTCGGTAAGCCGCGAAAATAATTTCGCCAGATTATCTCGGCGCTTTTAATTCAATACATCGATTTTCGATCCGTCTGCCAGAACTCATTCGACCGGCTAACTTATTCTTGAACCCTGCTTTGATTATCCTGTCATAAATCTACGCGAAGGGCCTTGGGGTGTTCCGCCAAAAGAACTTCCTGGTTGTCGATGATAATGAGATCAACCGCATTCTCCTGACAACGCAGCTTTCCGATTTGGGCGCGCATGTCATCGAAGCAGGCAGCGGCATCAAGGCAGTCGAGAAAATCCGGACACACTATTTCGACTTGATTTTTCTCGATCTGCGCATGCCGGGAGTAAGTGGCTTCGACGTAATACAAGCCATTCGGATGGACGCTGAGTTTTTTAATCGAAATACGCCGATAATCGCAGTTACCGCCCATGCGCTTCCTCAACAGCGAAAGGAGATTCTCGAAGCTGGATTTTGCGACTGTCTGATCAAACCCATCTTGGAAGACCAGCTTTTGAGAGTCATCGACACCTGGCTGGGCGTCAGTGCAGGCCCATCACCTCGCACCACCCTACCCTCTGCCGATTCGTATGATCTTTATCTCAATGCGATCATCGAAAAAACCGGTGGTAACCGGGCACTAGCCGAAAAGCTCATGCTTAGACTGGCTCAAGAACTGCCTGAACAGCTAGCCGACGTGGAAAAAGCACTCTGTGATGATAATTACCGCCAAGCCAGAGAAATTACCCACAAGATCAACGGATCAGCGAGCTTCTGTGGTTTGTTTGGCATCAGAAAGGCAGCTAGCGAATTAGAAACCGCTCTGGTGGCATCACCGTCGCGTGACACCCTTCGCGAGTATCTCCGGGCAATGGAATGCGAGATCGGAGCGTTTCTCTCAAAGAAAATGGGTCTCGTAGGTGCATTGAATAATTCGTGAAGAGATTTTTCTCGGCACAAGCATTTGTAAATCCAACGGCGGGGAATATGCCTCAAAGCTTAAAGAGGTATTTCCGGTAGTATTGGAGTTCTGCAATCGATTCCAAAATATCGTCGAGAGCCCGATGCGAATTCTTTTTTCTAAATCCTTCTTTGAGATGTGGTGCCCAGCGCCCCGCCAACTCCTTCAGAGTCGATACATCGAGATTACGATAATGGAAATAAGCTTCCAATTCCGGCATCCATCGTGCGAGGAACCGCCGGTCCTGACAGATACTGTTGCCGCACATCGGCGATGCTCCGGCGGGTACCCACTGTTGCAGAAATGAGAGCGTAAGCTTTTCGGCATCCGATTCGGCCGTGCGGCTCTCCCGGACCCGATCGATTAATCCGGATTCCCCATGGTGTTTCTTGTTCCAATCGTCCATGCGAGCAAGCGCTCCATCGCTTTGAAAAATCGCCAATACCGGCCCCTCAGCCAAAACATTCAAATCTTTGTCGGTCACCACCGTCGCAATCTCGATAATATGGTCAGTTTGAGTGTCGAGGCCGGTCATCTCCAAGTCTACCCAGATGAGGTTTTGTGAATCTTGCGCCATGAACGTTCCTTTATTATGGAGGGAATGATGATGATGGGGCTCATCGCAGTTATGCTCTAAGCTTCGCATGAAAACGGCGAGCTAAGGGAGTCATTAACCGAGAAATCTTGTCAGGGATTTTACCAAAGGCTAAGCTGTAAAGCCGATATAGAGAAACCAAGCCCCTAATCCGATGAACATGTTCACTGTCCTATTTCTCGTGACGCTCACCCTTGCCTTTGCTATCGAGTGGTGGCTGTCGCATCGGCAGTTGGCTTACGTCCGCACTCATAGGGATGCGGTTCCCGACGCGTTCAAAGACACCATCTCGCTAGAGGCGCATCGGAAAGCGGCAGATTACACGATAGATAAAGCGCGCTTGGCAAACGTCGATCGAATAGTCGGCTTGGTGATCTTGTTGCTGTTTACACTCGGTGGCGGCATCGACGTCGTGAATCGATTTTGGGCGGGCTTCGAGTTGTCCCCCCTCGTTACGGGGATCGCCGTGATTCTCTCGACGATGCTTTTGATCAACCTGTTCGAGCTGCCCATAAGCCTCTATCAAACTTTCGTGATCGAGGAGCGCTACGGCTTTAACCGCAATACGCCCAAACAGTTCATCACCGATCTATTGCTCCAAACCGGGTTGAGTTTGGCTATCGGCGGACCTTTGCTCGCTTTGATACTGTGGATCATGCAGAGCGTGGGAAATTATTGGTGGCTCTTGGCGTGGTCGATCGTGATGGGGTTTTCCATTCTGATGAGTTGGGCCTTTCCTACTTTCATCGCACCTTTGTTTAACAAGTTCACGCCGCTCGAAGATGAGACGCTGAAAAAGCGCATCGAAACTTTGCTGGACCGGTGCGGCTTTCAAAGCAAGGGTATCTTTGTAATGGACGGCTCACGTCGGTCCGGGCATGGAAACGCCTATTTCACTGGAATTGGAGACAACAAGCGTATCGTTTTCTTCGACACCCTGATCAATTCTCTAAATCATGATGAGTTGGAGGCGGTATTGGCTCACGAGTTAGGCCATTTTCGGCGTAAGCACGTATTGAAAATGCTTGTTGCGAGCGCGCTGATTACACTTACCGGCTTCGCCCTGCTGGGGTGGCTAAGTGGACAGGACTGGTTTTACAGTGGCCTTGGGGTAAGCAGCCAATCGAATGCTCTTGCGCTTCTTCTATTTATGCTGATCGCACCGGTATTCGCCACGTTTTTGCAACCGATCATCGCTTATTTTCAACGACGCCATGAGTTCGAAGCAGACGACTTCGCGGCTTATTACACCAGGCCGATCTATCTCATCAATGCCCTCGTCAAGCTCTATCGCGACAACGCCAGTACCTTGACGCCGGACCCCTTGTATTCTGCCTTCCATTACAGCCATCCCCCCGCGTCGATTCGTATCGCTAACTTGTCGGCCAAGTCTTCATAAGACTGCAGATGAATAGAGGGCGGAATAGCAGAACCGTTACGTCAAAATCTGCTGCTCCGGGCTCTCCGTTCCGTGAGGGGCTCGTGATCGCTCACCTAGGCCAAGGCTTGGCCGTCGAAGGATCACCGGGTGACATAATCCTTTGCCACACCCGGAGGCGCCTGGGCTTCGCCACAGTGGGAGATCGTGTGTTGTGGGAGCCGAGCGAAGGGAATCTAGGGCGGGTTGTGGAAATTCTACCCCGCCGAAACGTACTGACCCGCCCTGGCCATAACGAAACCATACGTCCGGTGGCCGCCAATCTCGATCGGGTTTTCGTGGTCGTTGCCGCCGAACCGGAACCCGATTGGTTATTGGTCGATCAATATCTGGCCGCTTGCGAGCGCCGAGATCTCCGCGCAGCAATTATCTTCAATAAAGTCGACCTACTCCCGAGCCAGGCGGTGGGGGAAGGCTTATTGGCTGATTATCACGGAATCGGCTATGACTCCTTTCTAGTCAGCGTCAGGACCGGCGAAAGGCTCTCCGAGTTGCGAAAAGAGCTTATCGGACAATGCAGCATGCTGGTCGGACAATCGGGCGTAGGCAAATCATCGCTCACGAATGCGCTATTACCGGATAGGCAACTCCAGACACGAACGCTTTCGGAAAAGACGAGTTTGGGTCGGCACACGACGACCACGGCAACCCTTTACCATCTTCCAGATGGGGGAGACCTCATCGATAGTCCGGGAGTCTCGGTCTTCGGTCTGGCTGAAATGAGCATTCGTGACCTGGCATCGGGCTTTCGGGAGTTTCGTCCGTGGATACCCCGTTGCCGGTTCAACGATTGCAGGCATATCAATGATAAAGGCTGCGCCGTGCGGGAAGCAGCGGAGACCGGCGCCCTGCCCTATGCTCGCTATGAGCGCTATCTAAAGCTCATTGAAAAGCTTCCGCCATCGCAAAGACCATAGCGGAAGTCGAAAACTGCCTGTAACTTGGGGCTCTTACGCGTTCGGATGTTCAGGCATTTTTTGAGGGGTATCGTCGATCGATTAGCCGCAAGGCCTTTACTGTGCCGCGTGGAAGCGTGACCGAGTCCAAAACGACAATTATCCTTGCTGGAGGAGACTGCGCAAGTCGATAGTCGCGGCGTTGGCTCTAGCAATGTAGTTAGCCAAAGTGAGTGAATAATTGGCGAATAAGCCAAAACCGCCACCGTTTAGAATGACCGGGCTCAAATATGTGGCTTGGCCATCCTCGAGTTCATGAGTAATTTGCTGCAGCGTCACCGAAGCGGTTTTATTGCCGAGAATGTCCCTGAAATCGAACTCGATGGCTTTGAGAATATGCATCGCCGCCCAAGTATAGCCGCGTGCTTCGAAGAAAACGTCGTCGATAATCAGCCAAGGCGTCCTGGTGACGACGGTACGACGCTCATCGGCACTGACTTGCCTGGTGTCGCCCGCACTGGCACTTAAACGATTGGAAAGGCTACCCAACCGTTTTTCCAACACCTCTAAATATTGGCGCAGATTGTCGGCACGGGAATAAAAGTTCGCGTCACGTTTCATCAAACGCAAGCGGTAACTTTCAAGTGCCTCGATTCCTTTTTCGTATTCCGACTCGGATGAAGGCAGCTGCCACGATTTGTGATCGAAATAGAAAAAAGGCTCGGCTCTTGCCAGATCCGGATCTTCTCGTGACTGGGTTTGAGCCCGTGCGATATGGTTACGGAGTGCCGTGGTCGCGTCGCGCAACGCCGTAAGAGCGCCGTACTCCCAGGAAGGAATGTTGTCCAACAAAACCCCGGGTGGAAAGACGTCGTTAACCAAAAGACCGCCCGGTTTCCTTAGCAACGTGTCCCCGATTTGCACAAGAGCGGAGGCATACGTGTATCCGAGAGGCAATTCTTTTGGATTCTTGACATTCCCGTGCCTTGCGGCTATTTCGAGTACGTCGAACTTACTGGGTTCTTTACTCCAGTACCATGAAACGGCGACGAAAATCAGCACGACCACAACCGCTAACGCACCGATTACCCAAATGAGCCCTTTTTCGGTCGTCGTTTTGGGGGTGAATACTCCCTTAATTCGCGAACCGAGTGATTCCGGCCGACTTTCGGTTTGTTCTGGCACTGACATGAATAAAGCCCTTTAGCGGTTCCCCGAATCAAACCATTATAGCGTAAAGGTTCTGCTTAAGTCACAGAAGAACCCGGACGCCGCCTTTTCGCACGAGGATGTGACTGATCGTATACGGCCGCCAAATGCTGAAAATCGAGATGGGTGTATATCTGCGTGGTACTGAGATTGGCATGTCCAAGTAATTCCTGCACGGCCCGCAAGTCTCCGCTGGACTCCAGTATGTGGCTCGCGAACGAATGTCTGAGCATGTGCGGATGCACGTGTTCAGGCAAGCCCAGCTTGCGTTGCCAGCGTTCAAGGCGCAACTGAACCGTTCGACCGGCGATTCGGTTCCCTCTCTTGCTGACGAACAACGCCTTCTCTCCGGCGTGCGCGTAGCGAGATCGCAAGACCAGCCAGCGCTCGATGGCTTGGCAAGCGCATTGACCGACCGGTAGGATGCGAGACTTCTGTCCCTTACCGTGCCTAACCAGCATGGATCCAGCGTTCAAATCCAGATCTTGAATTTCGAGCGAAACCAGTTCGCTCAATCGTAGGCCCGAGGAGTAGAAAAGCTCCCACATGGCCACATCGCGAATCTCCAGTTCGTCATCTTGCTCACCTTCCAAGAGCCCCGTCATTTGATCGGCATCCAATAGCGCCGGCAGTTTCCGCGGCGATTTGGGAGGACGTATTCCGCGTGCGACGTTGTCCGGAACTTGGCGTCGTTTCACCAAAAAATTGAGGAAGCTGCGGATCGCCGACAGTTCTCGTTGAAGGCTCCGGCTGCTCAGCCCCTCGATATGACGGGAAGCGATATGGTCCCGAACATGCCGAGGGATTAAAGCGTCCCAGCACGGTATGCCATGAACGTCGCAGTATCGCTTTAGCTGCACTAGGTCGCGTGAATAATTGGCCAAAGTATGTGGGGATACCCGCTGCTGAAATCGCAGAACATCGAGAAAATCGGTAACCTGCTGTTCCGCGTCTTTTTGCATCAAGATTACGTCGCTTCGCTAAGCAAAGATGCCAGTCGGGCGGAAACGACCTCCCCCAACTGCCCGAGAAAATGTAGTCCCATACCGGTTTGGAATCGGCTTGCGTCACGGCTGCCGATAGCGAGCAATCCCTTAAGTCCTGCATGTTGCAGGGGTATCAGTGCGTATGAGAGCACGCCGGAGGCGTTGTTGCCGAACATGTATTTGGCATGAACCGGGTCCGGCTTTCCGCAGTAGGGTTTTCCAGTCTCCAAGACCGATGCGAAAAGAACTAGCCCAACGTCGTCGGAGGGCACGTAAAGGCCGGCGATTGGGCTTTCGATGGATGGCTGCACAATTTTTACCGTGACGAAGTCGGCTTGAAAATACTCGTGCAGGCACCACGTCAGACTGCCTAAAGTGTCGTCTAGAGTCGCAGCATCGAGTAACGTCAGCGTCAATTGATGAATCCGCTGATGCAAGGCATCGTTATCGCGGGCGATTTGCAAGATATCGTTCAACTGTGATTGAAGTTGCCGATTGCTGTCCCGCAATAGCGAAATTTGGCGCGCCACCAGGGAAACTGCCTCCCCGCAGGGATGCGGCACCTTCAGCATTTCCAGCAAATCCAATTGATCGTAAAAAAAATCGGGATGTTGGCGCAAATAGGCCTCCACTTCGTCAGCGGAGATAGTCGTTTCTTTATGACGCTTTGGCGCCTTTGGAGTAATCAAGCTCATAATTCGATTTCGCCCTCGAACACGCGAACGGCCGGTCCAGTCATGAACACCGGCCTCCCCCGTCCTTCCCAAGTTATATTAAGGGACCCGCCAGGGAGATCAACTTGCACCGGACTGCTCAAATCTCCCTGCTCTATGCCAACAACTGTTGCGGCGCAAGCTCCACTGCCGCAAGCCAAGGTTTCTCCGGAACCGCGCTCAAAAACTCGGAGCCTAATGTGATGTCGGTTGATGATCTGGACAAAGCCGATGTTTGCGCGTTGCGGAAAAATCGGATGGTTTTCCAATAGCGGTCCTACGGTTTCGACCGGCGCACGATCTACATCACCGACCTTGAGCACGGCGTGCGGATTGCCCATCGATACAGCGCCGAACAGCCGCGGGTTTCCACCCACCATCACCTCATAAAGAACGGCCTCATCCGGAATGTCCAGCGGGATTTCGGCAGGAGCATGCCTGGGAACTCCCATGTTAACGGTCACGAGTCCATTATCTCGAAGGAGCAAGCACAATTGACCGGCGTCCGTATCGACTACGATTTCGCTTTTGTCGCACATGCCGTGATCGTGAACGAATTGTGCAAAGCAGCGGGCACCGTTTCCGCATTGCGCTACTTCGGAGCCATCCGCATTGAAGATTCGATAGCGAAAATCGGCGTTTGAATTGATCGGGGCTTCAACGACCAACACCTGATCGCAGCCGATTCCAAAGTGTCGGTCTGCAATATGACGGACCTTTTCCGGCGTCAATGAAACGCTCTGCCGCACGCCATCGATAACAACGAAGTCGTTGCCTAGCCCATGCATTTTGGTGAATTTCAGTGCCATCAGTCTACTACGTGCTCGCCCTGAAAAAGTTGCGCGGTGGTCTCCCGCTCTCGGATCAGGTGAGTCCGGCCTCCATCCACCATGACTTCGGCGGGCCGGGGGCGGGAATTGTAATTTGAACTCATGCTGAATCCGTACGCGCCTGCGGAACGGACTGCCAGCAGATCGCCCTCGGCGATCGAAAGCTCGCGCTCTTTGCCGAGAAAATCGCCGGTTTCGCAAACGGGTCCGACGATATCGTAGCGTTTTTTGTCCACGCTGCTTGCCGTTCGGACCGGCACGACTTCCTGCCACGAATCGTAGAGCGCTGGTCTAATGAGGTCATTCATAGCGGCATCGACGATGGCGAAGTTTTTCTCCTGATTGGATTTCAGGTATTCCACGCGGGTCAGCAAAACGCCGGCATTGCCGATAATCGCGCGGCCGGGTTCGATGAGAATCTCGTAATCCGTTTGCGCGAGCCGTCCCAACAGCGCAGACGCGTATTCGCGAGGCTCGGGCGGCTGCTCATCGCGGTAGCGTATGCCTAGACCTCCCCCTAAATCCAAGTGATGGAGGTTGATCCCCTGCTCTTTCAAGGTATCGACAAGCGCCAGAACTCGATCGAGAGCATCGAGGAAGGGCCTGACAGACGTCAGCTGAGAACCAATGTGGCAGTCGATGCCGGTAATTTCGAGATGCGGCATATCGGCTGCACGCCGATATTGATGCAGTGCTTCGCTGACGTCGATGCCGAATTTGTTTTCCCGAAGCCCGGTAGAAATGTACGGATGCGTAAGAGCGTCCACGTCCGGATTCACGCGCAGCGAGATCGGAGCTTTTACACCGAGTTCTCCGGCGATTCGATTTAACCGATCCAGTTCGCCCGGAACTTCAACGTTGAAGCAACGGATACCGACTTCCAGAGCGCGGCGTAGTTCATCTTCGCGCTTGCCCACTCCGGAAAAAACGATCTTCGCCGGCTCGCTGCCCGCCGCCAGTACCCGCTCCAATTCGCCGACGGATACGATATCGAAACCCGAGCCCAGGCGCGCTAAGACGTTCAGCACCGCCAGATTGGAATTGGCTTTCACCGCATAGCAGACCAAATGTGGCTCACCGGCGAAAGCGTCGTCGAAAGCCCGCCAGTGGCGTTCGATCGTGGCACGCGAATAGACGTAGCAGGGGGTCCCGTAACGCTCTGCGATGGCAGGCAGGGACACATCCTCGGCGTACAACGTACCGTCGTGATAATTGAAATAATCCATCAGCGCTGTTCTTCTTTCGAAGCAGGATCTTCGCTGGGTATGTAAAGTGGTCCTTTCTGGCCGCAAGCGGAGAGGACGAGACTGAAAAAAATCAGCGGGAGGAGTGTTCGAAACGAAAGAGACATGATTTTTCGGTTTGCTGCGTCTTGTCGACAATAATCTTGCTTATTCTAATGGAAAAATGGGGGCGGCCCAATGCACGGACCGCCTTATATCGTTTATGCAAAGGAAGACTGACCGAAGCTTCAAGCGTCCGTTCCGGAAAAATCTGCGGACGCCTGAAATTTGAAACCAGCCGTTCAATCACTCGTCTTACACGCGTATGCAAAATGAACTATTCCGGGCGACCGTACTTGCCTGGTTCGATCGATACGGGCGCAAGCAACTGCCCTGGCAAGTCGACCGAACACCTTATCGGGTTTGGATCTCGGAAATCATGCTCCAACAGACCCAAGTCGTAACGGTCATCCCGTACTTCGAGCGTTTTGTAGGCCATTTTCCTGTTGTCGACGCGCTCGCCCAGGCATCCTTGGACGAGGTTATCGCACTTTGGGCCGGGCTCGGCTACTATGCGCGCGCTCGTAACCTACACCGGGCGGCGCGGATAATCGTGGAACAGCACGACGCACAGTTGCCCGTCACTCTCGAGGAATTGAGCGCTCTGCCCGGCATCGGACGCTCTACGGCTGGAGCGATCCTGAGTCTCGGATCGGGTATTCGTGCACCCATCCTGGATGGCAACGTCAAACGGGTTTTATGCCGATATCAGGGTATCGAAGGCTGGCCTGGAGACACCCGGATTCTCGCGAGATTATGGCAACTCAGCGAAGAATTGACGCCTTCGCTCCGTATCGCCGACTACAACCAAGCCATGATGGATCTGGGAGCAACCGTATGCACCAAGCGGAAACCGGTTTGTTCCGCCTGTCCGATCAGCGCGAACTGCGTGGCACTTCAGTCGGGGCGAGTCGACGCCATCCCAGCGCCGAAACCAAAACAAACCCTACCTGTCCGACAATGTTTTATGTTGGTGTTAAGAAACGCCTGTGGCGAGCTTTACCTGGAAAAGCGTCCGAATACCGGCATTTGGGGAGGTCTTTGGAGCTTGCCGGAGTTCGATAGCGAAGAGGACGTATATGCTTGGTGCACGAAACAGCATATCGATTGTTTTGAGCTTGAGCGCCTCCCGCAGCGCCGGCATACTTTTTCCCATTATCACCTTGATTTTGTTCCGCTGGTGGCTCGCACACATTCCGAGTACTACGGAATCAGCGAACCATCGCTCTATCGATGGCTTACACCGGATAAAACGATCGGGCTCCCGGCGCCGGTACTGAAACTGGTAAACGAGATTGCCGGCCAGGATCGATAGCTGCGAATTCAAGCGAATTCAATGGGCGCGGATGGCGCGGAACGAGTCGAATTGGGTTTCTATAGTGCTGATCATTACGAGGTAACTGATGACGCGACGAGTTAAATGTGCACGTTTGGGAGTCGAGGCCGAAGGCTTGGAGAAACCGCCCTTCCCTGGAGTAGAAGGGCAGCGGATTTTCGACCATATCTCCGCTCAGGCATGGCAGGATTGGCTCAAACTCCAGACCATGCTGATCAATGAGCACCGGCTCACACCATTCGAGCCCGAAGCACGACGATTCCTGGCGAAGGAGCGCGAGAAATTTCTATTCGGCGGCGGAGCTCAGATGCCTGAAGGCTACGTGCCGCCCAAAGTCTGAATCGGCTCCGGAATCGGCTCAGACGGTTTGGAGATAGCGACCGGAATACCAGTTGGCTGCTGCAGCGCTTGCTTTAGCGCTGCGCCATCGAGAATGATCTCGCGACCCTTCGTTTTCTTCTCAATCAAATCCATAGCCGAGTCGAGCAACTGTTCGTAAGTCATGCGGTCTTCGTCCAACGGCTGATGGACTTCCATATATAAAATCCCTGCCGACCAGCCCAGCTTGACCGGCTGGTTGACCAGATGGACCGGGGTACCGACATTGACGAGCGGAAAAAGCCGCTCGATATCTTCTGGATACATTCGAATGCATCCGTGAGTGACTCGCATTCCGATGCCGTAGGCCTTGTCAGTGCCGGTGCCGTGGATAAGGTAGCCCGGAACGCCAAGCCGCATGGCGAAGCGGCCGAGCGGATTCAGAGGTCCCGCTGGGACCACGTCCGGTAAAATATCCCCGTCCCGGGCGTGTTCTTGCTTGATGGTTTCCGGAGGTACCCAAACCGGGTCCTTTACTTTCTGCGCAATTTTGGTGGCGCCCAAGGGAGTGCGCCAATCCATTCGGCCGATGCTCACCGGATAGCTAACGACTTGTATCGCTTTCGCTTTCCGCTGAGCCGGATAGTAGTAAAGGCGCATTTCCGGAATATTGATGACAACGCCGGAACGTGGCGCATCGGGAAGGATAAATTGGCGTGGGATCAATACATCCTTACCGTCACCAGGCAACCAGCGGTCGACGGTCGGATTGGCCATGACGATTTCGTCCTGACCGACGCTGAACTCCCGCGCAATATCGATGAGCGTATCTTCATGCTTCGCCTTCGTATACCGAATCTCGCCGATTAGATCGCTACCGTCCGTCGGAAGTGCGAACACCTCCGCTGTAGAATTGAGCGGGGCAGCAAGCATGAGCGCGATCGCTAGCCAGGCCGCCCCCCGTCTCTTGATGCGCGCCAATTCGATTGTTTTCAGCAACATTGCGTTTTTCCTACACCACAGGTTGTTTCGTTTGAAGGTTTTCGCCGCCAAAGAGCTCGATGAAGCGTGGCAAGAATGTCGCTAACTCGAGGCTCATGATTGCAAAATCCGCGTCGAAGCGTTCTACCGGATCGGACGTTTCGATATCCGCCGCATCTTCCTGTACCAGGTCCAGAAAACGGAGTTTCTTGATGCCAAACGCCTCGTCGAGAACAAAGCTTAGACGGTCATTCCAAGTGATAGCCAATTTGATGACCTCTTTACCGGCCTCAATGTGATTTTGAATCTCCGGTGCGCTCAGATCGTGGCGGCGGCAGCGCACGATACCGCCGTCTTCTTCCGGAGATCGCAACTCGCATTCGCTTTCCAGAGTGATATCCGACGGCAAGTCGGCATCCATAACCCAGTGGGTCATGATAGCACTGGGCCGCTCACGGGTCGCAGGAGGAACCACTGGCAAAGAACCAAGACACTGACGCAGCAGCGAAGCAATTTCCTCGGTTTTCTTAGCGCTGGCGCTATCTGCAACAAGCCAGCCGCCCTTCGGGTCAATGTAGGCATAGGTGCGCCGGCTGTGGCTAAAGGCGCGAGGCAGTAAATCCTGCATCACCTCATCGCGTAGCGCGTCCCGCTCTTTCCGTCGCATCGGCCGGCCTTGCCGGTCTTCGACTTCGGCTACCCGCTCCGAGAGGATTTCGTTAACTACCGAGGCAGGAACGATTTTTTCCTCCTTTTGAACACACACCATCGCAAATCCGTTGGTGACGTGGACCAGGGGAAAAGTATCCTTGCCGAGCGGTGCGCACCAGCCGTAACTGACGGGCTCTAGACTCCCGCAAGGACGAAAGCGGCGTTGATCGAGCTTTTGCTCGAACTCTGCGACGTCAAGATCGAAAGGTTCTGTAAAACGTAATAAAGATAAGTTCTTAAACCACATAATTCGGAAGCGGCAACCAAAAGGGGCGAATTATGGCGATTGGCGCGTTTTTTGTCATCAATACCGTTTAATCGCCATTTAAATCAGTCTGAAAACTCGACCTAAAGTATATTCGTTACATGTAGAGCGGAAGATCAGGCCTGTCATTGGATGTCAGAATCTTCATTATCATTCGTCGCACTACATTATGATTGATGAAAATGCCCTCGGAATCGGCTTGTCAAATTCGGGAATTAATTGACGCCATCCAGTCCTAACTATTTTGTGAGTTCCATGCTGATCTTTGTTCGAGAATTCTAGCTTTCCGGAATCAGTTGGAAAAATCGGCATTTAAATCATCTCGGATTCATGCTGAGCCATGAGTGATTGCCGGCCTTATTGAAATATCCGACTATTTTTTCGACCATCCTTTTGAAGAGTTGAGTAATTCTATGGGCTACTACCGACAGTCTCTTCCAGCGAGCGTTCTCTACAAAGCGTGCGATCCACAGGAATTCGACTTCTCCACCACCGACGAGTTGGCCGATATCGGTGTCGTGATAGGCCAAGAGCGAGCGCTGGATGCAATTCAGTTCGGCATTTCCATCGTCCAGAAGGGCTACAACATTTTCGCTCTAGGTCCGAGCGGATCCGGGAAGCTGGCGGCGGTTAAGGAAATCGTCGGCCGCGAAGCTGAAAACCGGCCGGTACCCGACGACTGGTGCTACGTCAACAACTTCGGCGAAGCTTCGAAGCCCAAGGCCTTGAGATTGCCGGCCGGTCAGGGGCGCCGCTTCGCCCGGGACATGGAGCAAGTCATCGAGGAACTCAGTACCGTCATTCCGGCGACGTTCGAGGGTGAAGAATACCGCGGTCGCGCAGAAGAAATCGAGGAGGAAGCAAAGGAGCGCGAGATCAATGCTCTAAATGAGTTACGCCGAAAATCTTTGCAGCACGGCATCGCTTTAATCGAAACGCCTACCGGATTTGCGTTTGCTCCGGTGGACGAAAAAGGCGAAGTGCTCGGACCCGAGCAATTTCAAAAGCTTTCGGAGCATCAGCAGGAACAGATTCAGGAGGCGGTAACGGATTTGCGTCAGCAGTTGCAAAAGCTGTTGAAGCAATTTCCGGTGTGGCGCAAGGAAGCAAAGGAAAAGCTGAAAACGCTGAATCGAGAAATTGCCGAGTTTGCCGTCAACCATTTGATGGACGATTTGAAAGCCCGTTACGAAGCCATTCCCGGAGTCGTTCAGTATCTGAATGAAGCTCAACGGGAAATCATCGATCACGCGGAAGATTTTTTCCCGAAGCAGGAAGGTGGCATAGCGACGTTGATCGGGCATGCGCCGCGGCCAAGTCCTTTTCTGCGCTATAAGGTGAACCTATTGGTCGACAATAGCGAGTGCAAATATGCCCCAGTCGTCTTCGAGAGCTTGCCGAGTCACAACAATCTGGTGGGACGGGTTGAATACCAAGCCTACATGGGCGCTTTGGTCACCGATTTCACAATGATCAAACCAGGCGCCTTGCATATCGCCAACGGCGGCTATTTGATCCTGGACGCTCGCAAAGTGCTGATGCAGCCGTTCGCTTGGGACAGCCTGAAACGCATTCTTCAGTCGCGCGAAATCCGTATCGAATCTTTGGAGCGTGCGCTAAGCGTAATCAGTACCTCGAGCCTGGAGCCGGAACCGATTCCGCTGGATATCAAGATCATTTTGATCGGGGATCGCGTTCTTTATTATTTGCTCAATGTTTACGATCCTGAATTTCGCGAGCTTTTCAAAGTTTCGGCGGATTTCGAAGAAACGATCGATCGAGATGCCGACGGCAATGCACTATACGCTCGGCTTATCGCCAGCCTGGCGCGGAGAAACCAGTTGCGCCCGCTGGACAAGGAAGCGGTAATCCGGGTAGTGGAACATGCGGCTCGCTTGGTGGAAGATTCGGAGAAATTATCCACCCATTTGCGCAGCCTGGACGATCTTCTCAAGGAAGCCGACCACTGGGCGGCACAGGTACAGCGCGCGATCATCACTCGGGACGACGTGCAGGCCGCCATCGATCACCAGATCCGTAGGGCTGACCGGCTCCGCGAGCGAGTTTATGAAAACATTCGACGCGGAACGATTTTCATCGACACTGAAGGCGCGGTGGTTGGCCAGGTCAACGGCTTGTCCGTAATCAGTTTGGGTGATTTTTCATTCGGCCAGCCGTCCCGCATTACCGCCACCACTCGGTTGGGCAGCGGCAAAATTCTTGACATCGAGCGGGAAAGCGAACTGGGCGGCGCCATTCACAGCAAAGGTGTGATGATTTTGTCCGGTTTCCTAGCACATCGTTATGCTAAGACCCGGCCGTTTTCAGTGACCGCCAGCCTCGTCTTCGAACAATCCTACGGCCAGGTCGAGGGCGACAGTGCGTCCTTGGCGGAACTCAGTGCGATTTTATCGTCACTGGCCGATTTACCGATTCGCCAGTCGCTGGCGGTAACCGGTTCGGTCAATCAAAATGGACAAGTTCAACCTATTGGCGGGGTCAACGAAAAGATCGAAGGCTTTTTTGACATTTGCGCCTCGATTGGCCTAAGCGGAAAACAGGGAGTGATCATTCCCCGTGCCAACGTCAAACACCTCATGCTGCGGCAGGATGTAGTCAAAGCCGCGGAATCGGGCAAATTTCACGTCTACGCGGTGGACACGGTAGATCAGGCTTTAGAGCTGCTCATGGATAAGCCGGCCGGCGAACGTGACGTGACAGGCGCATTCCCGCCAGATAGCATTAACGGGCGTATCGAACAACGCCTCAGGGAGTGGATCGATATCCAGAAGGAGTTCAGGAGTCAAGAAAGAGCCGGAGAGAATCAAAGCTATGGCTGAAGACGCTCCCATCTCCGAACGAGTCGTGGTTGCTTTGAACGTGCTGCGCCATGATATCGGTATTCTCGAATTGGCGGCGCATCTCGCCGCACGAAAGCAGGCGCAGTTGATTGCAGTTTATGTGGAAGAGACGAACTTAATCAATTTGGCCGAGCTTCCGTTCGCGATAGAGATTGATCGCATCTGCGCGGCCGAGCGTAAAGTCGATTTGCCACGCCTGATGCGCACCCTGCGCTCCAGCACCGAACAAATTCAGCAAACGTTGTACCGGCTGAATCAACGCCTGCGAATTGACGTAAGTTTCCGGACAGTGCGCGGACATCTCGTTTCCGCCGTCATGTCACAGATCGAGCAGGTTGACGTCGTTTTCCTTCCCAAGAGAACCGAGCCGTATAAAAGCGGCGTTAAGAAGAAGATCTCTACATTCCCTATCTGGGTTGTATTCGACGGATCTATGGAAGCTAAGCGCGCCTTACGGATGGCTGTCGAGTTGGCCGAGCTCGAATCAAGCCGACTTAATGTTGCCCTTCCGGCAGAGACTGAGGCCGAATCCGAGGCATTAAAAAGGTTGGCGTTGGAAAGCTGTGTTCAAAGCGCAGCCGCGCAGTTTGTTTCCGTCCGCCCGCTTGATGCTCCAAATTTACTGCGTTCGATGCAGCGCACTGGCTGCCGCTTATTGGTAGTCAAACGTCAAAACGGCGATTTCAGCAAAGCCATTTCGGAGATCGTCGCTTGCCCCGTCGTCCTGGTTTGAATCGCGGCTATGCCGGTAGTATAAAGATGCAAATTACGAGCGGTCGCGATTCCATTTCGCGACCGCTCGTTCAGTGATTGCCCGTTACGATTCACTATCCAAGCTTCACGTATGCCAAGCATGTACCCGTGCTGCACCGGCAAATCCAAAATACGCGGCTACCGCTGCGCTCAATAGGTGCAACCAGGCGTCGATACCGTATATTGGAGCCAACCCGAACAGTGTGTTCGTTGCCGGAATAATCCCCAACAGGAATAACACACCGAAGAGGATCGCATTGGCTCGCGCGAAGGTCACGGCCCTAGGAATACTCCGGGCGGCAAGAATACCCCAGACTCCAACGCCGATATGTACCAAGTTGTGAATCAGATTAACCGGAAAGAGGCCAAACAATCTGCCGTAGCCAGCTTCTATAGCCAATGGAGGACCTCCTACTATCGGCTGTACAAGGCCCGGGATAAAGCCAAGAATACCGATTATCAGGTACACAATGCCAAACACTTTCGCGAAAGTCTGAACCATGACACATCTCCTTCAATATCAGGATAAAACACTCGCTACCTTACTTATCCTCGGACATAAAATATTGCCTCTCTGAAAGGCGGCAGCGCGGTATTTTTCATTTCGCACTGCTAGTCCGAGAAAAGCTTATGTTGTCAATTAGAGCCTTCGAAAAATCGCTAGTTCAGGCTTTAAGGCGTGTCTTTTGACCATTTGAAGACCGAGACGGCAGCTTGCGTACTCTTACCTATTCAAAAGTGAATCTCATGGCAGCATCCTATTTTGAACTACACCGTTAACTCGAAGTTTGAGAGGTGCCGATATGCTGACTCAAGAAGCATCTTCAACTGGCTCCATGCAAGCATGTATCGAGCAGTGTCTGGATTGCCATTCTATATGCCTGGAAACGGTAACCCACTGTCTGGAAAAAGGAGGGCCGCATGCGGAAGCCGATCATATTCGACTCCTCCTGGATTGTGCCGAAATTTGCCAAACCAGTGCGAACTTCATGCTCCGCGGTTCAGAGCTTCACACGTTAACCTGCGAAGTCTGCGCAGAAACATGCGAACAGTGCGGGGACAGTTGTGAGCAATTCGAGAATGACCCCCAAATGCAGGCATGCGCGCAAACTTGCCGAAGCTGTGCTGACGCCTGTCAGGCTATGGCCGAAGAAGCAGGTGTTGAATGATGGGTTTTGGGTTTTAGATAGTCCGACTGAAATTACACCATCGGAGCCCGCATTTCCGGAGCATGCCGCTCGTCAAGCGCAATTTGTCATCATCACCGTACGAGAGCGGTAGCTAAGCGTGTGCGTAAATTGGAGAGCTTAGGCTCCTCAGCTTATGGCTCGGAGCGATTACTCTCATGCCGCTCTCGACCGACCACTGAGAAAATTCACGACCACTCACCGGTTCCTGGACGCCTATTCATGGAGGCTGACGCGTAGCGATCGTGTGTCAAGGGAGCGTCGAAAAGGAATGGACTACAACACCCGACCGATTATGAAAAAAGCCGCGCCAGGAAACAGCAACGCGGCTCCCCACCAGGTACCGGCCATCATCGCAAGAATGCTGACTGCAACCAGAATGGTGCCGATCGCCTGCAATTTTCCGCTCAAGCTGCGTATTGGAGCTGCTTTTAAAGCCCGCCCGCAATGTGGACAAGCATTGGCTTGATCGGGAATCTCCGAGTCGCACGCGGGACATTTCATGGGGGCCATAGCTATAAACTCCGTTACCTTAACAGCGTGAGATTAGCGGAGATTCAGCATGCCTACAACAGTTCGTACTATCGAAATTCGAATGTGACTCTCGGCAATTTCGAACAATGCCTGGATTGGGATAGATCAGGAAAACCTTGCTCCTAAAGCTGGAGATGCTCCAAATTACCGGTAGGACACGGCGGAGAGGTTTCAAAAATGAGGCCCGGTTAAATTCCGACAAGAGATGAGTTTTGGGAATTTTTGAAAACCCGAAAACAAAAAGGCCTGCATTACTGCAAGCCTTTGTTTTAATTGGTGGGCCATGTAGGGATCGAACCTACGACAAACGGATTAAGAGTCCTGTTTTTGGCTGTTTTACCGAGCTCTACCAAGTTTGAAAGAGACATAAAACATGCTTGCAATCAGTCGCTTACATGACATAATAAATCCGACTGTCTTTGAAGCTGTTTGAATCGTACTGTCTACCATGCGTCTACCACGATTCCAGGGGGGGATATGAAACTGACGAAATCCGTAATCGACCGGCTACCCATTCCCGAGACCGACCCCACGTTCTACCGTGACGACGAGATCAGGGGTTTCGGCATGAAGGTTTTCCCGTCTGGCGTGAAATCCTTCTTTCTCGAAAAGCGGATCAATCGGCGAGTCAAGCGGATCACGATAGGCCGATACGGAGAGATCACGCCGGAGCAAGCCCGCAAGCAGGCGCTCAAGCTGGCCGGGGATATCGCAACCGGCGGCGATCCCGTAGCCAAGAAGCGGCGCGCCAAGCTGGAAGAAAAGACGCTGAACGAGGCGTTCGCCGATTACTTGGAGACCCGGAAGGATTTAAAGGAGCGAACGCGGCGCGACATGCGTGCGTCCATGGACGAAATGTTTTCCGATTGGCTGGATAAGCCAATAACCAGAATCACCCCGGCGATGGTCGCCAAGCGACATAAAGAATTCGGAGAGCAGCGCTCTGAGGCGCGCGCTAATCTCGGGTGCCGCTATCTGCGAGCGATTCTTAATTTTGCTCGGGCCAAGTACAAAGACGACGAAGGCCGCCCGCTGATCGGCGAGAATCCGGTGAAAGCCTTGTCTGAAACTCGCGCATGGTTCCGCGTTGACCGGCGCTCGACGGTCATCAAGCCGCACGAGATCAAACCTTGGTTTGAGGCCGTTCTGAACCTGCCGAGCAAGGATATCGGCGACTATTTCCAGGTTCTGATTCTGACCGGACTGCGGCGGGAAGAAGCCTTGAGCCTCAAATGGTCCGAAATCGACCTGAAAGCCCGCACGCTTACCGTGTTGGACCCCAAGAACCGGCGGGATCATACCCTGCCTATGGGTGACTACCTGTCCGCGATCATGACCCGGCGCAAGGCTGCGGCTGATGCGAGGAAGGAAGAAGCCGAATCCCCGTTTGTCTTTTCCGATTCCGCTGGCCGGCGTATCTCGAATTTCCGCTACGCCCTGGCCGCGATTGAGAAAGCATCCGGCGTTCGCTTTACCCCGCACGATCTACGGCGGACGTTCGCAACCATTGCCGATTCGCTGGACATTCCCGCCTATGCCTTGAAAGCCCTGATGAACCATAAGTCGGGGGCGGACGTGACGGCCGGCTATGTGATCGTCACGGCCGAGCGGCTGCGGGCGCCGATGCAGAAGATCGAGGACTTTGTTTTAAAGGCGGCTGGACTGAAACCCACGGCTGAGATTGTCGAACTGAAACGGGAGGTGACCGTATGAGCATCGCTGAAAAGATTTACGAAACCGTCAAGGCCCTGCCCGAGCAGCAAGCGGCCGAGGTCTTGAGCTTTGCGGAAAGCTTGAAAACCAAGCAAGAGATCGAAGACAAGGCGCGCCGGGAAAAAGCGCTGTCTACCCTGGCGAAATACCGCGGGCGATTCAAAGCGGAGAAATTTGACCGGGAAGCGTGCTATGACCGCCCGAGTCTTCGCTGATACCAATCTGTTCATTTATGCGGAATCGGAGAACGGCGAGAAGACCACGCGGGCGATCTCGATTATCGAGGACCGTCCGGTAATCAGTGTCCAGGTGATCAACGAGACCGTCAGCGTCTTGACTCGAAAATATGGTTTCACCCTAGCGGAAGCTCATGACATCGCCGAAAGCCTGCTCGATCTATGTGAAGTGGTTCCGGTCGAAACGGCGACTTTACGGGAGGCGTTCCGATTGGTGAGGCGTTATCCGCTTTCCCATTGGGACAGTCTGATCGTGGCGGCGGCGCTATTGGCGAACTGCGATACCCTGTATTCAGAGGACTTGCAGCATGGGCAGGTATTCGACGGCCGTTTGACGGTCGTTAACCCTTTCTTGTGAATCCCTAACCGGCGAGAGGATCGCCGGGAGGTCGCGGACGATTTAGCGGGGCACCAGAGTGCGGGCACACTCGGGCGCCCCTGACCACAACCACCTACCACGGAGGTGAATCATGGTTACTGTTCATCCTATCACCCTGGCCGGCTGGAGCGGCAACCATCTTGAAACACTGCCGTGAGGTGGTGGATGAAGAACGACAATCCAGACTGGAAAAATCCGGCCGATTACCCTGACGCCGACACCACGTCCTTATATCAATGGGCGTGGGAGTTTTTCAGGCGAAACCCATCCTATCGGCGGGATTACGACGAGTACGCCCGCCTGCCAAGGGAGTCTCTAGGGGATGGTTTACTGCCTGACGGGATTATCTCCCGGTTCTGCAAGTGTGAACCGGCCGCTATGCCGGGCGAATCAGTCACTCAGTTTGCATTACGAGGTGGCAAGCGAATTGGAACGCCACGAGAATATTTTTCCGAACGCTATCGCCTTTCAAAGCTTTTGCTTGCTGTCCCCAACCCATATCGAAGTCTTCCGCCAAACACCCCGGTGTTTGACACTGACTTGACTAAGATGCTCACGTACGACATTTCCAAGGTGTACGAGCACTGCGGAATAAAAACCGGACTGACGCCGGAAACGGACCGCGAGATTGTCATCACGATCGACCTTGACCTTCCGCTTGAAACACAGTTCGAGAACATCAAGACAATCATCGAGACAAAAGGGCTGATACGCGGCTTCAAGCACAGAAAGAATCACCGCTCTAAATATCCACTGTACCTACGTGCTTTCGATGCGCGGCAGGAAAACAAAGGGGCGGCTGAGATTGCCGACGGGCTGAGGATCAATGATCCGCAAACGATCAATAAGTATTTGAAAGCCGCTAACAATCTAATCCATCGGGACTACTGGAAGCTGGCCGCAATGCACAAGCTTGAACTCGGAAAATAAAATTCTTTTTTACTTTCCGTGACTCGCCCCGCCTGATCGATAAAGCTAGCCGTGTTTTGAACAAAGCCGAACGAGGTTGTTTAAAGACATGGCGACTTCTAGCACCGCAGAATCTTCAACCGTTCATGATCGAGTAACCAGCAAGCGAGTTACTCCCCCCAAAAAATCTCGGATCGAACTCGCCCGCGAATTCGCGGAATCGCACGACGACGCATTGGTCACCACAGACCAGGTTGCGGCGTTCCTCAACTGTTCCGAAGCGAAGCTTGAGCGCGACCGATGGGCCGGCTCGGGCTTGCCGTACATCAAGCACGGCCGACACGTCCGGTACGTGAAGCGTGTTGTTGTGGAGCACGTGCAGCGGAGCATCCGCGCTTCTACGTCCGACCGGGCGTAAGGGGGTGGCATGGTATGGATTTCGACAACCGCGACGGGCGGCCAGGAGAGTTGCGCCCTGCGTTTCAAGGCGGCTCGGATGGGGCGCCCCCGAGCGCTCGGGGTCATCACGAACAGGCCACGCTAAAAGGGAACGGCCGGGGGCGATGCTTTTCGGAGCAGAGCCATTATAACGCCGAACGCATAGTTATTCCCTTCCCCGCTGGTCCGAAGCTTCCGCCGTATGGCCGGCGCGTGGTTGCGCTCCGGCGAACTCGAGAAACGCTGTCGATTTTGACCGGATCGGCCGCGATGGACGAAGCGGCGCGGCGCTTCGAGCTAGAAGCCAAGTACGGCGATCCGCCGACCCTGTTCGTTTGCCTGCCATTCGAGCGCAACCCGAGCGGCTACGATTGGACTTTTTGCCGGGGTTTGGACGTGGCCATCGTATCGGCTGGAACGTCGGAAAGCGATATCAGCCTGTTGCACTTGGCCGGCTTGGTGCTGGCAGCGGGCGCGGCGCATGTAGTCGTCCGACTGGCGGCGCGGATCGAGATATTACGGCGCGATGACGGGGGGGCAGTATGGCGGATGCACTGACTCCCCCGGGCGAGCGGATCGAGCTAGCCGACCTGTCCAGGCTGGCGACGGACATCAAGACCTACACGCTACTGAGCGTGGATGATTTGGCGGCGCTGCCGGCACAACACTACCGCGTCAAATCCACTTTTCCCGAAAACGGGTTTGTCGCTTTTTTCGGGCCTCCCGGCTCTGGTAAGTCGTTTCTGGCGTTCGACATGGCGGGCGCAATCGCCGGGCGAGATGACTGGTTCGGGTATCGCGTCCGGCGTGGTCCGGTCGTCTATCTATTCCTTGAGGGCGAAGCGGGCGCGCGCAATCGGATCGCGGCTTATCGGACAGAATACGGCGGGACGTCATTGGCGAACATGCGATTGATTTTTCAGTCCGTAAATTTACTGTCGACCGATATCGTCGGCCTAATCGCGGCGCTCAGGGACGCGGGCATGGATCGCCCGACAATTTTTGTCGACACGTTGAATCGAGCGGCACCCGGCGCGGACGAGAATAGCTCCGTGGACATGGGGCTCATTATCGAATCCTGTAAGCGCCTACAGGCCGAAACTGATGGGCTTGTCGTTATCGTCCACCACACAGGAAAAGACGGCACCAGGGGGCTGAGAGGCCATTCCAGCCTGCTCGCGGCGCTGGATGCGGCCATCGAAGTATCGAGCGACGGCGAGACTAGGAAATGGACGCTTACGAAATCAAAGGACGGGCAGGACGGGCTTAGCCATGCGTTTAGGCTCAAGGTCCACGAGCTTGGATTTGATGAGGACGGCGACCCCATAACATCCTGCACCGTCGAACTCTTGGACGACATTCCCGACCGGGACAAAAAACCAAAGGCTCCGACTGGCGGAAACCAAAAGATCGTTTGGGATTACCTGCACGACGTACTCAAAGACCGTCCGTCTATTCCGACAAGCGAGCTCATCGAGGGTGTACGCGGTCGTTTGGTTTGCGACGAAAAACGCAAACCCGAACGAATCAGGCAAGCGCTCACCGCGATGATTAACGCCGGTTTGGTGACCTGTTATGACGATACCCTTTCGTTTCCCGTTCCCATTCCCGTTCCCGTTCCCCCTAAAGGGGGAAACGGGAAAACGGGAAAATGGGATTCCCGAAACTTCCCGAAAGCGGGAATTTCGGGAAGCTGGTATGAAACGGAGAAGGACACCGACAACGAAGTCGCGGGAGGATTCGACCTATGACGCCGGCAACGATCCTTTCACGCTGCCGGGAGTCGGGTATTCCGCTATCCGCGAATGGCGACCGCCTACACGTTGGCGTCGAGCCCGACCAGATACCGGCCGACCTGCTGGGCGAACTCAAAGCGCACAAGACCGAACTGGTGGCGCTTTTGGCGAACCCTTGGGCACCCGGCGGCGAGTATTACGAACGGATTCGTTCGGGCTGGCGATTGTCGCGGACGGAGGACGGCGGCTATGTGTGGCTGGAACCCGGAACGTGGCGGCCGAACGAACCGGCCGATGAAGGCGACGCCGGGGCGATCCATTGCGCCGATTGCCGGCACAAGGTCACGACCGAGCACCCGGTTTTGACCGACTGCGCGGCGGGCATTCAAGCACCCGGCGCGGGCGGGCTTTGGTGGAGTATGGACAGGCACGCGTGCGGAGAGTTTGAGCGGGCCGGCGCACCGCCCGCGCAATCGCGCAATGAACTGCGCCAGGGCAGTACCGGCGCAGTGGGCCGGGCCGGAGCGAAAAGGGATTCCGAATCCATTGTCGGCTACCCTGAAACGCCCGAGCAACGGGGGCTTTGCCACGGACGGCGGCAGACGGTAGACGGATGGTAGACTTTGGACACGAAAAACCCCCGACGGAGCGGGGGCGACAGATGATTTTCGGCTACTACCTGCCGAGCAAAACGATAACACGAACCGACGGATCGGAGAACGACGAGGTGAGCCTGATACCGGACGACTTTGTTCGACAGATGAGAGGCTACCCCAATGATCGATGTTCTAATCGCGGGCCGACTGCTACGCGACCCGCAACGCCGAACCGGGCAATCCGGTAAAGCATTTACCACCGCGATGATTTCCGCAGCCGTCGAGGGCGCGGACGATCGGCAACTTGTTTCCGTCATCGCGTTCGGCGACCAGGCCGAGCGGTTGGGCCGGCTGAAAGCGGGGGATTCCGTTTTCGTTGCTGGGCCGGCGAAGCTCACGACGTGGGACCGCGACGGCGAGACGCGCCAGGGGCTGAACGTCACCGCAACGGGCATTCTGACCGCCTACGACGCACGCAAACGGCGGGGCGACACGAACAAGCCGAAAGAGCATCAAAACGGCTCAACGCGGCAGGCCGTGCCCGAATTCGACGACGCCATTCCCTTCTGATTTGACCCGCGAGGTAACCACCATGCAGACCTTTGAATTCACGTCCAATTACGAGGAAACCGGCGCCGGCACCCTCGACTTCGCCGATGCCCCGTATCCGATCAGCCCCGAGTTGACGAAAGTCGCGCGGGAATACCGCAATGATCGGTTCATCGCCGACGAGGTTCTACCGCGGATTCCCGTCGCCAGCATGGAGTTCAAATATTTGACGGCGAACGCGGCCGAGTTGCTGGCGCGGCTGGAGACCCGCGTCGGGCGTAAGAGTAAGCCGAACGAAGTTTCGTTCACGGCCGGCGAAATCCTGGACGCGGTGCACGGCGCCGGGCTGGAGCACGTCCTTCCCTGGCATGACTTGGCGAACGCACCGGACCCGGACGAAATGAAGCGGAAAGCGACCAGGGACACGACGGATTTGATTTTGCTGGACCGGGAGCGGCGCGTTGCGAATCTGGTGTTCAGCAGTATCAGCTACCCGGCCGGCAACGTTCAGACGCTCGCCGGTTCAGCCCAATGGAACGACCCGGCAAGCGACCCGATTAAAGCCATCATGGACGCCCTGGACACTTGCATCATGCGGCCGAATATCGCCGTCCTCGGCCGGCGAACCTGGACCAAGCTCAAATTGCACCCGAAGATCGTCGAAGGCGTTTATTGGGTGGACGCCAATGCGGGAGTTGTAGGCCCCGACGACGTGGCGCAGGTTCTGGAAATCGACAAAATTTTCGTCGGCGATGCTTGGCACAACTCGGCGAAGAAGGGCCAAGCGGCGAGCTTGACCCGGTTATGGGGACCGCATGCGGCGTTTCTCTACATGGGCCAGCCCGGAAACCCGAACCGCTGGGGTGCAACGGCCGCATGGGGCGAGCGCTTCGCGTTCAGCTACGAGGACCCGAACCGAGGCGTCCGCGGCTCGCATGTGATTCGCGTCGGCGAGTACGTCGAGGAATTCCTCGTTTCCCCCGAACTCGGCTGTCTGATCCGCAACGCCGTCGCCGGCTGATCCACGATTCATTCACCAGACCCACGGAGAAACACGACCCATGAACGCCGTCACCAATCGCGTATCAATCCGTCACGAAATCAGAACCAGGCTCGACGAGACCCGTCGCGCCTACGTTGAGGCCACGGACCGGGCCGAACAGCTACGCCGGGAGGAAATGGAACTCGGCCGCCGGCTGGACGCCCTGGAGCGGAAAATCCAGAACCTTGAGAATGCCTGCGAATACCCGGACGACGAGCTCACCGCCGAACACGAGCGCATTAAAGCTGCGTTCCGGAAAGCGACCGAGGGCGCAGCCGAAGCCGAGGCTGCGGTTTCCCGCCTGAATTCGGAAATTCTCGCCATCGAGGGCGATATGAAAACGGTTCCGGACACGACCCTTGACGATATTTTGCGGGCTCAACAGGCGCGCGACGAGGCGCAGGCCGAGCGGGATCGATTGGCCGCCCTGATCGGGCAGCAAGCCGGAATCGACCTGTCCGCCCGCGAATCGGAACTCGCCGCGCTCAAACGGCAGTACGGTGACATCCTGGCCGACGAGGCCGCAGGAACGCCGGTGGGCGCCGAGTATCTGACCGCTTTGGTCGAAAACATCGACCGGCTTGAGTCCGAAATCTCGGAGGCTCGAAAAACGGCCGAGCGGGACCGAATCCGGAACGAAGGGCTCGCCCGCAAGCTTGCGGCGGCCGACGACAAGCTTGCGGCAGCCGAGGCCGAATTCCGGGAAACCTTCCGCTGCTTCGTTACCCTACAGGAACAGCGCGCCCAACTCGATTACGTCAAGGCCGCGAACGACCTGATCGACGCCTACGCACGATTCATGCAAATCAGCCGAATTCAGTCGCAGAACCGGCACCAGACGACCCCGATTTACGGATTCCTCAGCCTCCCAGGATTCAACGGCCGGCCGCTGATCGATAAGGCGACGCTGCTGAAGCTGCCGATCGACCCCGAACCGATGCTTGCCCAATGGCGCAAAAAGGGGCTCAAAGTCTGACGTAAAGGCCGCCTAAACCGCGCGTTATGAGCCAATCAACGCCGCCCGACGACCCGCGACAGGAGTATTTGCCGGCGAACCCTCCCCGTCTCCGGCAACGCCGGATCAAATTGGCGACGCTGCGGGACGTTCAACGGGAAATGGCGCGGCTGTACCGGGATATGCGCAACGGGCGGCTCGATCCGAGCGACGGAGCGAAAATGACTTATACCCTGGCTACCCTCGGCAAGCTGATCGAGGTCGGCGACCTGGAGCGGCGTGTCGAGGCGCTGGAACTGGAGAGGAACCGAAATGACCCTTGAGAAGCGCATTGCACGACTAGAGAGCGAAGCCGGCCGGCACCCCGCGCGGCTGATCGTTCGGCGCATCGTGGGCCGGTTCGAGGATCGGCCGGAATGCTACCGGATACACGGCCGGCTGCTCGGATCGCCGACGGCGCTGGAGTTGCACCGGAAGGCCGGCGAGACGGAACAGGCGTTCATGCAACGGGCGGCGCGGGAGTTGCGGCGGTTCGAGCGTGACCCCGGCGGCTATGTCTCGCCGATCGCCGAAAACCCGCTGCTGCCCAGCGACTCGGAGCCCGCGACAGGCGAGCACCGGGCGGCGCTGGAGCACGAAACGCCGGAACCCGGTACTATCCTACCGACCCCGGTCGAAAACGAGCCCGTGGCCGCCCCGCAAGCGCAAGAACCGGCCGACCCGAAACCCTGGCGGCGCAATCCAGCCGGGAGCGAGGTCGAGCGGACCAGCACGGCGATGGTTCGGGAGATCGATCGGATGATTGCCCGGTTATCCGGGCGATCCTGAGCAGAGAAACACTTCGGCGAGATAGGCCGAGACCGACCCTTGAGCGGCCGGCGAGCAGCGGGACACCGGGAACGACCGCAGGATGTTCGGGCATTGCCGTTCTATCCATTCAAACGATATTTCCCTGATGGTGGCGCGGCGATCCGGGCCGCATCCGGGATCAATCGCGGCGGTTAGATGGTCGGCAGCCCGTTCGAGCACGTGCAGCCGTTTTTCGAAATCCCGAACCCCTTCGGCATAGAGCACGTTCCAGAACCGCACGACCAACCGATCCGATCGACGCCCGACCCGGCGTACCGACCGCATGAGAATCGGCGAGCAGTAGGGCTTTCCGTCGTCGAGGTAGCCGGGCGACATTTCCCATCCGTACCAGCAACCCGGCGAGAGTTTGAAATGGGTTTCAATCGGCTGAATCACATACCCTCCAAAACGCCCCTCTTCCGCGAGGCATTTAACGCCCCTGACATAGCAAAACGGTCGATTCCGAGTCTCGCCGGTGTCTGCGTAGCGCACCTGGAGCCCGCCAGTCGCGTCAACATTACCGAAGGTTAGCCGGCGGCCGTTCTCGTCCGTGGCTTCGCTGGCGCATTGGACGCATAGGGCGCGAGGATAGCGGGAACTGGCCGGAACCTTTCCGCCGCAGAGTGGGCACGACTGGAAGCCATCGGCAGGATAAAAAAACGTCATCGTGTGCTTCCGGGGCCGCGCTTGGGCCGGATCCCCGCCTTTTCCGCTTCGCGCAGAATCAGCGACTCGACCCAGTTGGATAGAGTCCGATTTTCACGTTCCGCCAATTCCTCGGCGAGTCTTTTGATTTCCGGTTTCACCCGGACGTTGATGGATTCGGTTTTCAGTCGTTTTTCTTGTATTGCCATTAGCGTTACTCTCTGATACGGTAATTAACGCCAATGGTAACACATTGCATTACAAGAGCGGGCCGACATGGTGCAGCCACACCACGCCGACCCTAACCACAACCGCAAACCTACACAGGAGGTTGCAATCATGGCTAATCAGCATCATAACACCCCGACCGACCTGACCGCCCGATTCTGGCGTGTCGAGACCGACGAGTTCGCCCCCCGTATCAGGCGGGGCGATTATGTGTTACTCGACGACGTTCCGCCCGACGAGGTCGACATCGTCGCCGTTCGCGCCGAAAACCCGGCCGGCTTTAAGCTGGCAACGTGGGCGCCTGGAATGGACCGTCTAGCGACGGTCGTGCAGGTTTCGCGGCAATACAGGTGAGGAGGCACAGTCATGGCTATTCACGGACAAAACCGCGCGGCATTCATGGACCGCGAGCAGATGATTGAGGTGATCGGGATCAGCGAAATCGAATGCGGTCACCTGATGGCGCTGGCCCGCAGCATTCGCCGTTTGTCGGACGATCCGACGGTTCAGGGACTGGCCGATCAGGTTCTGTATTGGTCCGAGTCGATCGGGAACGACCTTGCGTGCGTTCGGGAAACGCTGGAACGTGGGCCGGTCTCTCCGGTCGTCGGCGGATAAGGGTGCACGTATGGAACGGCAGAACCTGACCGACGCCCGCGAGCTCCTGGAGCAAGCCGGGCATATCCTGGAAACTATTCAAGTCGCGCTAGGCTGCGAATCGATCGCCAAGGAGCCCGGATCGACCGGCGCTTACCTGATCCTGAATGACGTGCGGCTGAGAGTTGAACGGGCCGGGCTTCTGATCGACCAATGCCGATTCGTGGCGAAACTATCGAAGTGAAGTACAAAGGGGAAATCGTGGATTTAGACAATTCTCATGACGACGCTATGTTGCGAGGAAGGATTGAGAACAAACGCGTTGAGCATTACAAGAAATACCAAAAAGAGCCGTATCGTCCGCCAAGTAAAGGTGGAAACACAAGCGCATTACACTCGCACGTTCTGATCATTGACGGCGAGAAATACAGTTTCCTTGCACTTGGAGGTCAGCAATGGGCTTACAAATCGGACACGGTCTCGTTTGAATACGAGATCACAAAGGAAGGATACAGAAACATCATTGTGGAAACCTTTGTTGCTCGGACAAAGGACGGCGCTGAAATCGTTCGTGGAAATCGCGGATTTAAGTCACGGCTACGAACAGCAGGAACGCGTATGCCAGCAAGTCGCCGTGAGCGGCTTGATTAATGGCCAATAGCAGCGGAATCCGGCTGGGGGAACCTAGCCGGGTTTAATTTTGGACACTGAAATGTTTAAAAAGCTAGGTCAATTCTTCAACAAAAAACGCATCAACAAGGCTTTGCTGATGGCACAAATTGAAGCGCTTGCTAACGATCTGTTTGGCGCGGCGGTGGCGTGCGCTGACGTACTGATCGATGGCAGCATAGCGCGCAAATTGGGCGAGAATTGGGAAATCACCGAGGATGAGCGAGTCGGGATCGTTATTCAATACCTGAACGGATTGCTCGCGATAGCCGATCGCGTCGCGTTCGCGCACCATGGCCCCGAGACGCGCGCGGAAATAATAGACAACCTGATCATTCTGGCGCATGGACACTTGATAGATACGGTTTTGAAACCTGATGTCACAATGCCCGAAAAACTTGACACGCTTGGCGGCGCAATAGAGTCATACAACGCGGCCGTGATCTTATTTTCGGGCTGCAAGGCAATGGTTCCTGGTGACGGCGTTTCGCGGAGCGATTCGTTTTTTTGGCGATTCGGGGAGTGCGTGAGCAACCATGTAGGCTACCCCGACGATTTTACTTTCATCATGGCAGCCGGTGGGCTGCTTTTCGATTCGTTCATAGAGATCAGGGCCGCCGATAAGATTCGCTTGGCTGGTCATTGATTGCAACCCGGCCGGGGAAACCTGGCCGGTTTTTTTGGGTGATTGATAGTCAGAAGAAAGCCCTTGCGGTTTCGGCTTTTTAGGGGTTGGAGTTGCTGGGAACTATCTGACCATGGGAAAACGGTACCGTACGCGCGCTAACTGGCTTTGAAGGAATTTCCCCGTATCGGACTCGCCAGTCATGTGGCTACACATGTAGGCTGCGATATCTGCGAGCTGAAGCATCGGAGCTTCTTGAACTTTACGTAGCAGTGGCTGAAATTTGAAGGGCATCGCATTCGCGGTGCCGAAATCTAAATAGAAGTCGCCGTAGCGACTACTAACTTGGGCTTTGCTTGGGCCGATAAACTTTATTCTGCTGGGATCTTCGGCCAAAAAAATTTCACATTCCCAGGCTGTTGGACCGTAAGAGCTACCGGGTGGAACGCTAAAACAGGTTTTTGCAAGTTCTACCAGCATCCCTTTTGCAAAGTGTTCAGTTTGTTCCGTTACCGAAAGAGTAACGTACGATCCGTCTACCGGATTCTCGAGCCTTAGTTCTTTGCCAATTGCCGCTTGAGAAGAGGGCAGATTCGTTACTGCATATCGAAGAATTACACCGGATTGATTCATGATTGTCACGACACGGCCGATGATGGCGTGCACGTCTCTTAGGGAGAGGTGAGATAGTCCTTCCGTCTTAGCTGGATTAATCTTGTCCAGGCTAAAAAGAGTCCTGCAATGCAACTGAACATGTGCGGGAATATCAAATTTATCCTTTAAGCGGGCGATACTGGTTTCTACCTGCTTAAGTCGAGTTCGCGGAATAATGACGACCGCGAACACAAGTGTGTTGTAGAAGCGACTATCGTCCCCAAAAGCCAGGTATGGTGTACTCCTGTTCGAGCCAACCGGCAGAATGTTCGCGTTCATGTTTCTATAACGTTGATCGTGACAAATCTGGTCCAAGCTGAAATTCGACGAGCTGTTGTCCTTCTATGCGCTTGACCTATGGCGGCGCGATAACACGACTCCAGTCAGCGAGGCCGGTTTTTTTATTTCCACGACGGAATCAAACGGCTTTGGCCGGGGGCTCGATTTTTCGTCTACCGTCTACCATGCGTCTACCATGAAAAAAGGCTTACCGGATAAAACCGCGTAAGCCTTTGATTTTATTGGTGGGCCATGTAGGGATCGAACCTACGACAAACGGATTAAGAGTCCGCTGCTCTACCAGCTGAGCTAATGGCCCGATATGGAGTGCTTGACGAGCTAGAAGTGGGGTGACCGATGGGGCTCGAACCCACGACAACCGGAATCACAATCCGGGGCTCTACCAACTGAGCTACGGCCACCGTCGGAAAATTACAAATAGATGGCGCGCTTGGCAGGACTCGAACCTGCGACCCTCGGCTTAGAAGGCCGATGCTCTATCCGGCTGAGCTACAAGCGCTTGGTCGGGGTAGAGGGATTCGAACCCCCGACATTCTGCTCCCAAAGCAGACGCGCTACCAGACTGCGCTATACCCCGGACGACCTTCTTTAACGAGAAGCCGTTCGGCTAACCATCAAGACTCACAATAATACCCATGTCGTTACAGATCGTCAATCGGTATGCTGCATACCTCTGTCGTCAATGATAACAAGCGCTTGCTTTACAGCTTGCTCTTGACGGTCTGGAAAATTTCCTCATTCAGGAGATCCATTCCGCTCAAAATCCCGTTCAATTCCGCTAAGCGGGAAGATACGAATTTTTCATCCTTTATAGCACCGGCGTTCACATAAACATTTAGCGCGGCGCTTTTCAGCGCAGCGTAACCTGCCACGACGGCAACGCCGGCATCACTGACTACGTTTCGATTCCCTTTTTCCGCTACGATTTTGCTCAACCTGATCACTTCGGCACAGGCTTTCGCGCACGCGATCGGCACATCGGTCGCCTCCTGCAAAGCCGATTGTATCTGCTGGCTTCTGGCGGTCTTCTGTTCTTGCGTTTCTTTTGGTAAACCGTAGGCGCCCATGACCTTATCAAATACTTCGACATCGGCTCTAACCATGTCCATCAGCTGCGCACGCAAGTTTTCCGCTTTCGTCAGCAGCTCTTTCATCTCTGGTTCGACGGCCTCATAATTTTTTTTTCCTATGGTGAGATTACAAACCATGCTCACCAAAGCGGCGCCCATAGCTCCCATAATGGCCGCTGCGCTGCCGCCACCGGGAGTTGCCGACTTGCTGGCCAAGTCGTCCAAAAATTGATGGATTGTTTTGTCTTTGATCATGCCATTCGCTCCATCAGGTTCATAGTATGAAAAATGGCCGGAAAGTATAAAACACAAGGCGTTACGGGTTAAAATTTTCCGTTTTTTCCGATTGGCGATATCTCGCCGGTTCGATGACGAATCGGAAAAATCCGCCAAACCCGCTCAAGGTTAAGTGCCATTCCAAGGAAAAAGAATGAAGAAGCTTTTGTTCCAATTCGATACCGATTTTTACCCATCTGTGTTCGACACCGTTGTCGCCTATGATGGCGGCGCGGATCATGTAATCGGCCACGGTGGCCTGACGCCGGAGAACGTTGGGGCATTGGTGGACGGCACAATTTTTACAAGAGCGCCCAAGGATAAAAAAAATACGGCAATCTTCATCGGGGGCAGCGATTTGATGGCCGGACAAGCGCTATTGAAGGCGGTCAAGAAAAAGTTTTTCGGAGGTTTTCGAGTCTCCGTAATGCTGGATAGCAACGGCAGCAACACCACGGCCGCAGCGGGCGTCGCCAAACTCGCAGCGAGCGGAGCAATTGCCGGAAAACGGGCTGTCGTTCTTGCAGGTACCGGGCCTGTGGGCCAGCGGGCGGCGGTAATGCTGGCCAAAGAAGGCGCTCGGGTCTCGATCACATCACGCCAGATGGCTCGCGCCGAGAAAGCTTGCCAAGACATGAAACAGCGGTTCGGCGTCGAACTGACCCCTATTGAGGCTCATGATAACGACGCACGCGGGAAATCCATAGAGCAAGCGCATATCGTGTTTGCGGCCGGCGCAGCCGGTGTAGAACTGTTGGAAGAACGTCATTGGCAGGATAATCCGTCGATCGAGCTGGTGGCGGATGCCAACGCGACTCCTCCAATCGGTATCGGCGGGACCGATATGATGGACCGTGGAACAGACCGAAACGGAAAAATCGTTTGGGGAGCCATTGGCTTCGGTACGCTGAAACTGGCACTGCACCGTGCCTGTATCGCTAAGCTTTTCGAGAGTAACGATCAAATTCTGGATGCCGAAGAAATTTTCGAAATCGCGAAGACAATGGCCTGAAGGACACAGGCGCGATTCGAACAGGGCAGCCGCTGACGTTTTCGCTTGACCTCGGAGAGCGCCTAAATTTCCAAGATTTTTCTTGGGTCGAATTCGCTTACGAGCTGATTTGGGAAATAGCCTCGGGGATTGCAGAGAATTCGCGTGCCAGAGCACCGATAGTCGGAGACGGCATGGGTATGGCCATGGAACCAGGCTGCGATTTCGAAACTGTGCAGGACTTCTCTCAGGTCATTGCAGTAGGCATGGCGTTTGATCTGGCTGGGGCTGTCCCGCCAGCTCCAAGGCGTCGGAGCGTGGTGGGTGACCACCACGGTTTTCCCGGGAAACGGTTTTGCGAGCTCGGCAAAGAGCCATTCGCGGGATTCCCAATGCAATTGGCGATAGCTTTTCGCATTCAAAGCATCTGTGCGGTATCGAATCTTTCGGAAATCATTGACGATAGAAACCAGTTCCTCCAGCTGATCGTTATCGTCGCCCCCGAGATCGCTCCACAGGGAACAACCCAAAAATCTCACTCCGTCATACACCCACGCGCGTTGTTCCAGGAACTGCACATTGGTTCCGCTAGCGGCACTAGTTAGGTTTGCCAGGGTGAAGAGATATTCTTGGCCGTAAAACTCGTGGTTACCCGCTACATATATGACAGGCTTTCCAAATGATTTAAGCCAGTCCAAAGCTTGCAGGCCAACACCGATATCTCCGGCTGCGACGACGACGTCCGCATCGGTCGCCGTCGTCTCCAAAGATCCGAATTCGAGATGTATGTCCGAAAAATACTGAATACGCACGGTGTAATGTGATCCTTGGCCGGAGCATCCTTCGAGGGCTTATTATTCCGGCACACGCTGTAAGTTCCATAATTATAACTTGACACCCAAGTAAAGAACTCGGAAATTACCGCAAGCCTACGATAGGCTTGAGCTGTGTCATTGATAAAATAGCGGACTCGCGAAGTATCCCAGTAGGTTTTTAAGCATGATGAATAGAAGAGATTCGGTCGGTGTAAAAGTCGGTGAGATCCAGATCGGCGGCAATGCGCCGGTGGTCGTCCAATCCATGACCAACACCGATACCGCGGATGTAAAAAGCACCGTCAGACAGGTGATGGATCTGGCCAAGGCCGGTTCCGAATTGGTCCGCATTACCGTAAACAATGAAGAATCAGCACAGGCCGTATCTCAGATACGCGAAGAATTGGACAGGAATGGCTGCTTCGTTCCTCTAATCGGCGATTTCCATTTCAACGGTCATAAGCTGCTGGACAAGTTTCCCGGTTGCGCCGAAGCACTGGCGAAATACCGTATCAACCCCGGCAACGTGGGCCGCGGATCCAAGCGCGATCCCCAATTCGCCCAGATGATCGAATTTGCCTGCCGCTACGAAAAACCCGTGCGGATCGGCGTCAATTGGGGGAGCCTCGATCAATCCGTGCTGGCACGCCTGCTCGATGAGAACGCGCAGCTTAGTGACCCAAGACCACTCGCCGAAGTGATGCGCGAGGCGGTCATCACCTCGGCTTTGGAAAGCGCCGAGCGTGCCGTGTCATTAGGATTGCCTAAAAACCGCATCGTGCTGTCATGCAAGATGAGCGGCGTTCAGGAGCTGATTGCCGTTTATCAAGCGCTCGCCGAACGCTGTGATTACGCTCTGCACTTGGGGCTTACCGAAGCCGGCATGGGATCCAAAGGCATCGTGGCGTCTACGGCCGCATTGGCGGTACTACTGCAGCAGGGCATCGGCGATACCATCCGTATTTCCTTGACCCCCGAGCCGGGCGCCGATCGCACTCACGAAGTCATCGTCGCCCAGGAGATTCTCCAAACCATGGGCATCCGCTCGTTCACGCCGATGGTGATCTCCTGCCCCGGTTGCGGCCGTACGACCAGCGACTATTTTCAAAAGCTGGCTCAGCAGATTCAGAGCCATCTCCGTCACAAGATGCCGGAATGGCGCAAGAAATATTCGGGTGTCGAGGACATGCACGTGGCCGTGATGGGCTGTGTGGTCAACGGCCCGGGCGAGAGCAAGAACGCCAATATCGGAATCAGCTTGCCCGGCACGGGTGAGCAACCGGTCGCCCCGGTCTTCGAGGATGGCGTAAAGACGGTAACACTGAAGGGCGATCGTATCGCCGAAGACTTTCAGGAATTGGTCGAGCGTTATATCGTGTCCCACTACGGCCCGAATCAGGAACATCAAGCCATCGCCGAGTAAGGAATCGAAAGCTCCCCGGCCCGCGGCTCCTCAGTCCGGGCGGGCCGGACTTTCGCTAGCCATCCCCTTCAAACGCTGCAACTCCAGATCGCTAAATCCCGCCGCTCGGCGCAATTCGATATTGAACGGACCGCGGACAGCCCCCCGAAGATAGCGTTCGACAAGATCGAAATATTCCGTTACGGGATCGATTCCCTGTTCGTTGCACACGTATTGAAACCAACGAGTACCTCGCGCCACATGGCCAACCTCGTCCCTCAGGATAATCCTGAGGATATTCGCGGTTGCGTCATCGCCTAAGGCATCGAGCTTGTCAATCATTGCCGGGGTGACGTCCAATCCCCTCGCTTCCATCACGCGCGGAACCAACGCCAGGCGGGCTTTCACGTCGTGCGCCGTGTCCTCGGCTAATTCCCATAATCCTCTATGTGCCGGAAGTTGGCCGTAGTCGGCATTAAAGTCTTTTAGCCTTCCTCGAACCAGAGAAAAGTGATAAGCCTCCTCGATGGCTACTTCCAGCCAATCGTCATAAAACGCCGATGGCATTTCGCGAAACCGATAAACCATATCCCATGCGAGCTGAATCGCGGTGAATTCGATGTGGGCAACCGCATGCAGAAACGCGATCTTCCCGGCAGGGGTCGTGAGTTTCCGCCGCGGCAAATGCCTCGGGTCCACCAGCTCCGGACGCTCCGGGAAGCGGACTTCCGATGCCGGCTTGGGCGGCAAGCGATCATCCAGAGAAAAGCCTTCTCCCCGGAAGGCCAGCGCAGCCCGCTCGGTCGCTTCCAGTTTGGCTTCCACGGATGGCGTGTATAGGCACGATTCCGCAATCTCGAATAAATTGGACGACATGAGTTTCGTAATCGTTTCGGAATAAGAACAACAGGCCGCCACTTGCCGATGCCTCGTCGGGTGCGGCAAGCGGCGCTGTCGCACTTGGCATGTCAAGCCGTGGCGTCTAAAGCGACTTGTTCCGCCTTTCTGACGTAGTCGGGAATCTGATCGAAATTCAGATATCGATAGGTATCCGTTGCGTCCTTTTCCAGAGACTGAACGAAAGCCATGTATTCTTCGTACGACGGGATGCGCCCTAAACTCGAACATACGGCCGCGAGTTCTGCCGAGGCCAGAAACACATTGGCACCCGCTCCCATCCGATTGGGAAAGTTTCGCGTCGAGGTCGATACCACGGTGGCATGGTCCGCCACCCGTGCCTGATTGCCCATGCACAATGAACATCCGGGCATTTCGGTCCGAGCGCCCACTTTGCCGTAGATGCCGTAATACCCTTCCTCGGTCAATTCCAACTGATCCATCCGGGTCGGCGGAGCGATCCATAAACGCCCTGGAACTTGCGTCCCGAAGTGCTCCAGGATTTTTCCGGCCGCACGGAAATGGCCGATGTTCGTCATGCAGGAACCGAGAAAGACCTCGTCGATCTGGGTGCCGGCAAGGGCAGACAAGGGTTTTACGTCGTCAGGATCGTTCGGGCAACACAAGAGCGGCTCTTTAATCTCGCTCAGGTCGATCTCGATCACTTCGTGATATTCGGCATCGGCATCGGGCTCCAGGAGCATGGGATCAGCCAGCCAATCCTCCATGGCCGCGATTCGCCGGATTAAGGTTCGTACGTCGCCATAACCTTGCTCGATCATCCATTTGAGCAAAACGATATTGGACCGCAAATATTCCTCGATCGGCTCTTTGTTCAGGCGTACGGTACAGGCGGCGGCGGACCGCTCGGCGGAAGCATCCGCCAGCTCGAATGCCTGCTCTACCTTTAGAGTCGGCAGTCCTTCGATTTCCAAGATGCGTCCTGAAAAAACGTTCTTCTTGCCCTTTTTCTCGAGAGTCAAAAGCCCGCGCTGCATCGCCGCATAAGGAATGGCATGCACCAGGTCCCTGAGCGTGATGCCCGGCTGCATTTCGCCCTTGAACCTGACCAGTACCGATTCCGGCATGTCCAAAGGCATCACACCGGTGGCGGCAGCGAAAGCGACCAGGCCGGAACCCGCGGGAAACGATATCCCGATAGGGAAGCGGGTATGCGAATCGCCGCCGGTTCCGACGGTATCCGGAATCAGCATGCGGTTGAGCCATGAATGGATGATGCCGTCGCCGGGACGAAGCGAAACGCCGCCGCGATTCATGATGAAATCGGGCAAAGTGTGGTGGACATCGATGTCTACGGGCTTGGGATAGGCCGCCGTGTGACAGAAGGACTGCATCACCAAATCTGCAGAAAACCCCAAGCAAGCTAAATCCTTGAGCTCGTCGCGCGTCATCGGGCCCGTAGTGTCTTGAGATCCTACCGTCGTCATATGAGGCTCGCAGTAGGTGCCGGGACGTACACCCTTTACCCCGCAGGCTTTTCCGACCATCTTTTGGGCGAGGGTATATCCCTTGCCGCTGTCCAGTTTAGATTCCGGACGTCGGAATACCGGCGAGATGTCGAGACCCAGTGCCTTGCGAGCACGATCGGTAAGGCCGCGTCCGATGATGAGCGAGATCCTCCCCCCGGCCTGCACCTCGTCCAGCAGAATATCGTTCTTCAAGGCGAAAGTGCAAAGCAGCTCGCCGGTATCGTGGCGCTTGATCTCGCCTTTGTAAGGGTAGACGTCGATAACGTCGCCGGTATGCAAGTTCGAGACATCGCACTCGATAGGCAGGGCACCGGAATCTTCCATGGTGTTGAAGAAGATGGGAGCGATCTTTCCTCCGATGCACATGCCTCCCGCCCGTTTGTTCGGAACACATGGAATATTCTCGCCGATATACCACAGCACCGAGTTGGTCGCGGATTTCCGAGAAGAACCCGTACCTACGACGTCGCCCACGAATGCGACCGGCCAGCCTTTTGTCTTGAGTTCCGCTATCTGCGCCTCGGCATCGGTGACGCCTTCGCGCGGCACTTTCAGCATGGCTTTGGCGTGCAGCGGAATATCGGGCCGCGACCAAGCATCCTGGGCGGGCGACAAATCGTCGGTGTTGATCTCACCCGGCACCTTGAATACGGTCACCGTAATGACGTCAGGCACCTTCGGCCGGCTCGTGAACCATTCGGCTTCGGCCCAAGCCCGCATGACCGCCTGTGCGTTCGCATTGCCGGCTTCGGCCTTCTCGCAAACATCGTGGAACGCATCGAACATCAGCAAGGTATGCGACAAGCCCTTTGCGGCCAGCGTTCCCAACGCCGGATGGTCGAGCAGTTCGATCAGCGGGGCTACGTTGTAGCCGCCCAGCATAGTGCCGAGAAGCTCGGTCGCAAGGCGCGGATCCAATATCGGCGAGACGGTTTCACCTTTCGCGACAGCTGCCAGAAAACCTGCCTTGACGTAGGCCGCTTCATCCACGCCTGCCGGCACGCGGTTGGTCAACAGGTCGAGCAAGAATTCTTCCTCGCCTCGAGGCGGATTTTTGATGAGCGATATCAGAGCCGTGGTCATTTCCGCGCTCAGAGGTTTCGGCACAAGCCCTTGTGCCGCTCGCTCGGCAACGTGTCTGCGATATTCTTCCAGCATGGTTTCCCCTAAAGTTTGCAATTCTGTTCGACTCGAGCCCCACGCACGATTCGAAACGGTTTCATTTGTCGTATAAAACGACCGCCGTTTTCCATTCCCGAGAACGAGTCATCGATCATTGGTCCAAATACCGGGGAACGATCAATCATCAAACCGTATCGGTTCTATTCCAACGGCAATACTCGGGTATTATATGGATCACTCATACGTTTATCACGCCGGATGCTCGTCATGACTACGATTTGCTTCAGTCATCGGAGTTTCTTGGAACACGACACCGGCCTTGGGCATCCGGAAAACGCGGAGCGCTTGCGTTCGATCGAGCGCGCACTTAGTCGACCCGATTTTTCCGGTCTCGATCGACGGGAAGCGCCGCGCGGTACCCGCGAACAGATTCGTTTAATCCACACCGATCGGCACATCGATTACGTCTTGGGAGCCGTGCCCAAACTGGGTTTTGCTTACCTCGACGGCGATACGGTCGTGTCGCCCGGTTCGGGCGAAGCGGCTTTGCATGCCGTAGGTGCCGCATGTGCCGCGGTGGATGCCGTTTTTGCCAAGGAGTCCACGAACGCTTTCTGCGCTGTCCGGCCGCCGGGACATCATGCCGAACCCGACGCGGCCATGGGGTTCTGCTTGTTCAACAATATCGCCATTGCCGCCGAATATGCCCGCAAACACCATGGAATCGAACGGGTCGCCATCATGGATTTCGACGTGCACCATGGAAACGGTACCCAACGAGCATTCGAAACGAATAAGGACGTCTTATATGCATCGACTCACCAGTTCCCTTGGTATCCCGGGACCGGGAGGTCCGGCGAAACCGGTGCGGGCAATATGATCAATGTGCCTCTGGCAGCCGGCAGCGGGTCCCATGAATTTCGCTTGGCCGTGGCGGACAAGATTCTGCCCGCTATCAATCGTTTTACGCCGGAGCTTGTCTTGATTTCCGCCGGCTTCGATGCCCATCGGGACGATCCCCTGGCCGATCTGAATTTGGTCGAGGACGATTATGCTTGGGTAACTTCGGAACTGGTGAAATTGGCGAAAGAACACGCACGAGGCCGACTAGTATCCGTTTTGGAAGGTGGATACAACCTGGAGGCTTTAGGAAAGAGTGTGGCCGCGCATGTACGTGCGCTGATGAAGAGCTGATGGCTGGAAAAGAGGGGGCGCCGAGCGCCCCCGCTATTCTAATCAGGCTAAGGACGCGCCCCGCCCAATGCCGAAATAATCAAATCCCATCATTTTCATCCGGGCCGGATCATAAAGATTCCGACCGTCGAAGATGACGGGATGCGACAGTTCGGCCTTGATCGTATCAAAGTCGGGGCTGCGGAATACATTCCATTCAGTGACGATAATCAAGCCGTCAGCACCTTTCAAGGTAGCTTCGGGGCTGTCGCAAAGCGCGAGATCGGACCTATGCCCATATAATCGCCCGGCTTCGTGCGTCGCGACCGGATCGAACGCTTGTACCCTGGCGCCCGCCTCCCAAAGGGCTTCGATGATCACCCGGCTGGAAGCTTCGCGCATGTCGTCCGTATTCGGCTTGAATGCCAACCCCCAGAGAGCGAGTGTCTTTCCTTTTAGATCGTCCTTAAAATAATCCTTAACTTTTTCGTAAAGTCTCAGTTTCTGCCGGTCATTGACATCCTCGACCGCCCGCAGCAACTGGGCCTGATATCCGACGTCCCGCGCGGTGCGCTCGAGTGCTTTAACGTCTTTCGGGAAGCACGAACCGCCGTATCCGCAGCCGGGATAAATGAAGTGGTAACCGATCCGCGGATCGGACCCGATGCCCACCCTCACCTTCTCGATATCCGCGCCCAGACATTCGGCGAGATTCGCCAATTCGTTCATGAAGCTGATTTTCGTCGCCAGCATGGCATTGGCCGCGTACTTGGTCAGCTCGGCCGAGCGGATATCCATGCAGACCAGGCGGTCGTGATTGCGATTGAATGGCGCGTACAAGGCCCGTAGAAGTTCGGTAGTGCGGGGATTGTCGGTGCCCACCACGATACGATCCGGCTTCATGAAATCCTCGATGGCTGCCCCCTCTTTCAGGAATTCCGGATTTGAAACCACATCGAATTCACATGGCTTCTGCCGGTCGTTGAGCACCGTATTTATCGCCTGGCGGACTTTATCCGCCGTGCCGACGGGCACGGTCGACTTGTTGACTACAACGCGATAATCCTCCATGCGTTCGCCAATGCTGCGCGCGACGGCCAACACATATTGCAGGTCGGCCGACCCATCCTCGTCGGGAGGCGTGCCGACTGCGATGAACTGGAATAAACCATGCTGAACCGCCAGGTCCACATCGGTGGTGAAATGCAGACGTTTCGCGGCCATGTTGCGTTCGATGATGCTATCCAGACCAGGCTCGTAAATCGGAACCTCGCCTTGATTGAGCCGGGCAATCTTGCCCTCGTCGATATCTAAGCATACCACCTCATTGCCTACCTCGGCCAGACAGGCTCCGGTAACGAGGCCGACATAACCCGAACCAAAGACGGTGACTTTCATGACTGTTCCTTTTTGTTACGAATGAGATTCTGCACGCGGAGGTCGATACGACCAATCCGATCTTATGCAAAGGCGCGAAGCAAATCGCGTCTGATGTCATCGATATTTTCAAGCCCCACGGCGATACGGACCAAACCCTCGCTGATACCGGCAGCGGCACGTTCGTTCTCGCTCAGCCTGCCATGAGTCGTGGTTGCGGGATGGGTGATGGTCGTTTTGACATCCCCTAGATTCGCAGTGATGGATAGCAGGCGGGTCGAGTCGATCAGGTTCCAGGCCCCTTCCCGGCCCCCTTCGACCTCGAAACTCACGATGCCGCCGCCCGCAAATTGTTGCCGCACGGCTAACTCATGTTGGGGGTGGGACGGCAGTCCCGGATAATACACGCGCTTGACCCAAGACTGGGCTTCCAGCCACTCTGCAAGATTCAGGGCATTCTCGCTATGCGCGCGCATGCGTATCGCCAAGGTTTCCAGCCCCTTGAGAAATACCCAGGCATTGAACGGACTCATGGAAGGGCCACCCGTCCTTAGAAAGGGATAGATTTCCTTATCCAATAACTCCTGCCGGCCAACGATCGCGCCTCCGACGCATCTCCCCTGCCCGTCCAGGTACTTGGTTGCCGAATGAACGACGATATCCGCTCCCAAATCCAGAGGCTTCTGCAAAGCGGGCGTACAGAAACAGTTATCGACCACCAGAAGGCTCCCATTTTGCCTGGCTATCGTTGCAATGCGATGAATATCCGCAATTTCGGTCAGCGGATTTGAGGGAGTCTCGAGAAAAAGAAAGCGCGTTTCGGGCCTGACGGCTGTTTCCCAGGCCGCATAATCGGTCATATCCACGAAAGTGGTCGTGACGCCGAATTTGCTCAGGTAATTCTGGAACAGCAGAACTGTGTTGCCGAACACGCTCCGGGAGCACACGACATGGTCTCCGGCCTTTAACAATCCGAAGGCCGTCGTAGCGATAGCGGCCATTCCCGAAGTCACCGCAATGCAGCGTTCTCCGCTTTCCAGGGCGGCGAGCCGTTCCTCGAAAGCTCGAACGGTGGGATTGGTGAAGCGCGAATAGATATTGCCGGGAATCTTACCGGAAAACCTCGCGGCGGCATCCTCGGCGCTGTCGAACACGTAACTGGACGTCGCAAAGATCGGATCGGAATGTTCCTGTTCGGACGTCCGTCGCTGCCCGGCGCGTATCGCCTGAGTTTCGATGGCATACTGCTGCCATTCCCAATCGGTCATGTGGTCTACCTCGCAAAAAGCGTCCGTGATACTAGCCCGCGTTGTGCAACTCGATGATCGAACCATCGGCCGAGCGTCTGGCCTTGGACTGATCGTTACGGTGCTTGCTGAGCCGATCGAGGTATTCCTGATTGATATCCCCGGTGACATAGTCATCGTTGAAACACGATGTGTCAAACCGCCCGATGGAAGGATTTCCTCTCTGCACGGCCTCGATCAAATCGCTCAAGTCCTGATAAATCAACCAATCCGCGCCAAGCTCATCCTGCACCTCCTGTTCGCTGCGCCCATGGGCGATCAATTCATGCGCCGCAGGCATGTCGATGCCGTATACATTAGGATAGCGTACCGGCGGAGACGCGGACGCGAAGTAAACTTTGCGCGCTCCGGCATCCCGCGCCATTTGAATGATTTGCATGGACGTAGTGCCTCGGACGATTGAATCGTCGACCAGCAAAACGTTCTTGTCCTTGAATTCGAGGTCGATCGCGTTCAGTTTCTGTCTGACCGACTTCTTGCGAAGCTGTTGTCCGGGCATGATGAACGTACGTCCGATGTAGCGATTCTTGATAAAGCCCTCCCGGTATTTCACGCCCAGCCGGTTGGCGAGCTGCAACGCCGCAGTCCGGCTCGTATCCGGAATGGGGATCACGACATCGATGTCGTGATCCGGGCGCAGCCGCATAATTTTCTCGGCCAGTTTATCGCCCATGCGAAGCCGGGCCTTGTAGACCGAGATATTGTCGATGATGGAGTCGGGACGCGCGAAGTAAACGAATTCGAATATGCACGGCGAATAAAGCACTTTTTCGGCGCATCGACGCGTATGTAGCGTACCGTTCTTTTCGATGATCACGGCCTCGCCAGGCTGCACATCCCTAATCAGCTTGAATCCCAACACGTCCAGGGCGACGCTCTCCGATGCGATCATGTAGTCGGTGCCCTTGGCGGTCTTGCGTTCGCCGAACACCAAGGGGCGAATGCCGTAAGGGTCCCGGAAACCGATGATACCGAAACCGGTGATCATCGCCACCACCGAGTAAGCGCCCCGGCAGCGTTGGTGTACGGCCGCCACGGCACGGAACACATCTTCGGGGCCGACCCGAAGTTTCCCCAGTTCCTGGAGTTCATGAGCAAAGACGTTAAGGAGAACCTCGGAGTCGGAATCGGTGTTGATGTGTCGTTGATCTTGGGCGAACAGATCTTCCTTCAGCACCTCGGCATTGGTCAGATTACCGTTATGCGCCAGACTGATGCCGTAAGGAGAATTGACGTAAAACGGCTGGGCTTCGGCCGAGCTCGTGCAACCGGCGGTGGGATAACGGACGTGGGCGATGCCCATCTTTCCCCTGAGGTTCACCATGTGGCGAGTATGAAATACGTCCCGTACCAAACCGCTGTCCTTGCGCAAGTTAAAGCGATCGTGTTCGCAGGTGACGATACCCGCGGCATCCTGTCCCCGATGCTGCAATACGGTCAGGGCTTCATACAGCTCCTGATTGACTTCGTCACTGGAAACGATGCCGGCAATACCACACATAGGTCAACTCACTTAACAATGAAAAATCATCGAAACTTGACATAACTGCCGAAGTCCGACGGAAGTTGGTCGCGAAGCCATAAAGCTAACGACTGAAATGGCGGAATCAAGGCAGATTCTTTCCACCAAGGGTCTGCCGGAAGAGGTGTCGCTCCGGCCAAAAGAACCAGCACTGAAACGATGACGACTCCGCGGCCGATACCGAATACCATTCCGGCAAGACGATCGGTCCCCGTCAACCCGGTACTTTTCACCAGCATGTGCAGCAAAAAAGTAACCAGGCTGGCCAATATCAAACTGGCTAAAAAGAGTATCCCAAACGATGCAGCCATCCGGGCGGAGGGAAGGGAAATGACGGAATCGAGATAAACCGAAAAATCACGGCTGAATTGCAACCCGATCCACGCTGCCGCAACCCATGCACAGAGTGAAAACACTTCGCGAATAAGACCGCGCAACAGCCCGATGAAGGCTGATAAACCAATGATTCCGGCAATACAATAATCGACCCAAACCAGATTAGACATGTCGTACTCTCGCCGACGATAGCACTGTCGTATTGATAATCGTCTGGTCAGAAATCCGGTATCCGGGAATGCCAGCGATCACGGATGCGGAACCACGATACCCTTGATACCGATAGTATTCTCAATCTGCTTCTGTATCTGCTCTGCCCGTGTCCGGTTCAACTCGGGACCTACCTGAACGCGGTAGACTGAGGTTCCGGCGTTGTTAACGACCTCCACAAATGCGGGAAAGTTCGATTTTCGCAGCTTATCGGCCAGTGACCGCGCATTGCCCTCGGTGGTAAAACTACCGGTTTGGACTACCCATGCCGCCAAGTCATCGGATGCCTCCGGTGCAGGAATTGGCGGCTCAGGAAGCTTCGCTCCCCCACCTCCAACGGCTGGTTTCGATGGGATTTCAGGAGCTTTTGAAACCGCTTCGGACGGTGCCGCCTTCGAATTATCCAATGAAGGCTTGATCTGCGCCGGTTTTTGGGGACTCACCGGAGACGACGCAGATTTAGCCGATTCGGCAGCTCTTGTCGTCTCGGACTTCTTCGATCCTTTTTCGATCGGTTTCGCGGGCGGGGCTTTTGGTTTCGCCTTAGGCAGTGCGGCGGGCTGGTCCGGCGGCATCGTATCAACGGCGCCCTCTTCCGAATTGACCGTCAGGGTTGTCGGCTCGAGTTTGCTTTTTCTGGCGAGAGCCTGTTTTGATTTGCTAACTCCGGCGGCTTTTGCCGGTTCATCGGTTTTAGCCACTTGCGCTTTGTCCGATTCAGCGGGATCGGCTGCGCGACTAGTTTGCGCATCGCCCGTGGCTTTCAAAACATCCTCATCGGCAACCGTCGGTTCACTATCCGCTATAGAAGCCGCCCGATTTTCGGGCTTTTCGCCGGACTCGGCAGAAGCGGACTGCTCGCTTTCCGCGGCGGTCGAATCGCCATCGGTCAAGGGGATTATCCGATAACCCGTACTAGTGCTTTCGCTCTCCTCCGACGGAGCAACATCGGCTGCCGAGTTCGGCAGCTCGATGGCCTTGGCTTCAACCTCTTTGGGAAGTGCCGGAATCTCGCCGGAGCCGGCAGCGCTTAGATCGTCCTGCCGTTCCTCGAACAGCATGGGCACGAAAATAACTACCAGAGAAACAATGATGATAGCGCCGATGAGACGTTGTTTCAGTTGCTGATCCATGAATACCTCGGACTCAGCTCATTTGAGCCAAATACTCGGAAACTAGAAAGAATGAGCCAAACACGAGCACGAGGTGATCGTTTTCCGCGTCCTGTTTGGCGGCACCGAATGCCGCTGCAGCATCGGCGAACCCAGACCGGACTGCTGAAACGCCAAGACTGTCGAAAATAGCTAAAAGTTGATCGGCAGTCGCTGCCCGGGGCATTTTGAGGGGAGCCAAATACCAATGCTCGACCAGGTCTTTTATGTTAGTGATAATCCCGAGAACGTCCTTGTCGCGCATAACGGCGAAGACTGCATGTATGGTTTTCCCGCCAAACCGGGAGCCCAGATATTCCGCCAATACCCTCACCGCCTGAGGATTGTGCGCCACGTCCAATAATACAGGAACACTTCCAGGGATGTACTGAAACCGTCCGGCCAAAGTGACATTTCTCAACCCATTCCGAACGGCCGCCGCTGATACGGGCATGTGGGTTTCGATCCTCTGCAAGACTTCCAACACAGCCGACGCATTGATCAATTGGTGACTACCTTGGAGCGCCGGAAACGGCAAATCGGCCAGCTGGGTGTTTCGCCCCAGCCAGTTCCATCCGTCGCCGGACACCTCATACATAAAATGCCGCCCCGCATACGAAAGCGGCACGCCACCCTCCTCGGCATATCGGACCACGGCCTCCGGCACATCGCTGTCTCCGATGACCGCGGGTCTGCCGGGTCGAAAAATACCGGCTTTCTCCAGCCCTATGGCCGTGCGGGTTTCACCCAACCAATCCTGGTGATCGAGGTCGATGCTGGCAATCAGGGCCGCATCCGCGTCGATGATATTGACGGCGTCCAGACGACCGCCCAAACCGACTTCGAGCACTTGTACGTCCAGATCGGCGGTAGCGAAGATATCGAGCGCCGCTAAGGTGCCGAACTCGAAGAAACTGAGAGTCGTCTCGTCGCGCACCCGTTCAATACGCTCGAACGCGTCGCAAATCCGGTCGTCGCTGACGGGTTCCCCGTCAATACGGATTCGCTCGTTATAGCGTAGAAGATGCGGCGACGTATATGTGCCGACCCGGTAGCCCTCCTGGCGTAAAATCGCGTCCAACATCGCTACACATGAGCCTTTTCCGTTTGTGCCGCCGACGGTGATGGTGAAAGGCGGCTTTTCGCGACGACCAAGCCGTCCATGGACCATTTTGACGCGGGACAAGCCGAGGTCGATAGACTTCGGGTGCAGGGTCTCCTGCCAGGCCAGCCAATCAGCCAGCGTTTTGAAACGCATGAACTATTCGTTGCCCGTAAGTTCTTCGGCAGAAAGAGAGGTATAAGCCGCGGCAAGCATTTCGGGTCTTTCGACGCGCTTTTCGACGACGACCGGCTCGATACTGGCCGCAGCCGGCTTTTCAAAGGCCAGTATCGACAACAGGGACGCGATTTTTTCACGCATCTCCCGACGATCGACGATCATGTCCAGAGCGCCGTGATTGAGCAAAAACTCGCTTCTCTGAAATCCTTCCGGCAGTTTTTCGCGGACCGTCTGTTCGATCACGCGCGGTCCCGCAAACCCGATCAGAGCGCCCGGCTCACCGATGTTGATGTCGCCCAGCATGGCCAAACTGGCTGATACGCCTCCCATCGTCGGATCGGTCATCACGGAAATGAAAGGAATGCCCGCATCGGCTAACCGCGCCAAGGCGGCGCTGGTTTTCGCCATTTGAAACAGGGACAACAAGGATTCCTGCATGCGGGCGCCGCCGCTGGCGCTGAAGACGACCAATGGAACTCCCTGCTCCAGGCAGTGATTGACGCCCCGCACGAAGCGCTCTCCCACGACCGACCCCATGGAACCGCCCATGAATTCGAAATTGAATGCGGCAGCGACTAATGGCCGGCCTTGGAGCTGACCGGCGACGACGATCAGCGCGTCCTTTTCGCCGGTGGCTTTTTGCGCCTGAACCAAGCGATCCTTGTACTTCTTGCTGTCTTTGAACTTAAGCGGATCGACGGGCGTAAGTCCTTCGCCGATTTCCAGGCGATTGCCGGGGTCGAGAAACAGATGCAGGCGCTTGCGCCCGCTGATGCGCATGTGATGGCCGCACTTCGGGCAAACCTCCAGATTCCGTTCGACTTCCGACCGGTACAGAATTGCGTTGCAGGCCGGACATTTGCTCCACAAGCCTTCGGGGATCGCGCTTTTCGTAGACGCTTCCGTGCGGATTTTCGAAGGTACTAATTTGTGAAACCAGCTCAAGGTGATGACTCTCGCTAAAAAGATGCGTCCATCGCGGTACGCATGGATTTCAACAGATCGACGATATCGTTGAGCGCTCGCCCGGAATCGCCCCGTGCAACCTCGATTTTCTCGACTAGCGCACTGCCCACTACCACCGCGTCGGCAAACTTGGAGATCGTGGCAGCGATCTCGGCGTTCTTGACGCCGAACCCGACGCCCAGCGGCAGATCCGTCAGCGCGCGAATTTCGGAAAGCTTACGCTGGACATCGCTCAAATCCAAATGCGAGGCGCCGGTGACACCTTTCAGAGAGACGTAATACAAATAGCCCCGCCCCAACTGGCCCATCTTGCGTATCCGCTCATCGGTACTGTTGGGGGCGAGCAAAAAGATCGGATCGATACCGGCTTGCTCCAAAAGCGACAACAGGTCGGACGATTCTTCGGGAGGCATGTCCACGGTAAGAACGCCGTCGACGCCAGCGCTCCTGGCCCTGTCGGCGAACGCGCGGTACCCCATGCACTCGACCGGGTTGAGATACCCCATGAGAACGACAGGAGTCTCGCTATCGTTCGAACGGAACTTTTCTACCATGTCCAGCACGCGGCGAAGGCTCATCTTGTGCAGAAGAGCTCGCTCGCTGGCCTTTTGGATGACCGGACCATCCGCCATCGGATCGGAGAAAGGCACGCCCAGTTCGATGATGTCGGCCCCGGCCTCCACCATCGCGTGCATCGCCGGAACCGTGAAATCCGGATGGGGATCGCCCGCCGTGATGAAAGGAATGAGAGCTTTCCGGTTGGCTTGTTTTAAAGTCTGGAACTTGGCGGTCAAACGGCTCACAGAGTAATTCCTTCGCGCCTTGCAATGGTGTTGATGTCTTTGTCCCCGCGTCCCGATAGGTTGACCAGGATTTTTTGATCCTTGCTCATGGTGGGCGCGAGCTTCATGGCGTACGCCACGGCGTGACTGGACTCCAATGCCGGAATGATTCCTTCGATCCGGGTCAGCGTGTGAAAGGCCTCCATCGCCTCGTCATCGGTGATGCTGACGTATGTAGCCCGACCGCTGTCCTTTAACCAGGAATGCTCCGGACCCACGCCGGGGTAATCGAGGCCGGCTGAAATCGAATGGGTTTCGATGATCTCGCCATCCTCGTCCTCCATGAGATAGGTGCGATTGCCGTGCAGAACGCCCGGCTTGCCGGCGCTCAAAGGAGCCGAGTGGCGACCGGTCGCAATGCCCTCGCCCGCCGCCTCGACGCCGTACATCGCAACGCCGTGTTCGTTTATGAACGGATAGAACAGGCCTATGGCGTTCGAACCGCCTCCGACGCAAGCTACCAGCGCGTCCGGCAAGCTTCCGGTCAGCTCCTTCATCTGCTGTCTGGCTTCGCGGCCTATGACCGCCTGAAAATCGCGGACCATGGCCGGATAAGGATGAGGACCGGCCACTGTGCCGATGATATAAAAGGTATTGTCCACATTCGTAACCCAATCGCGCATGGCCTCGTTGAGCGCGTCCTTGAGGGTTTTCGAACCGGATTCCACCGGCACCACGGTCGCGCCGAGCAACTTCATGCGGAACACATTGAGGGCCTGGCGCTCGACGTCGACAGCCCCCATATAAACCACGCACTCCATTCCCAAGCGGGCGGCGACTGTAGCGGTAGCCACGCCGTGCTGTCCGGCGCCGGTCTCGGCTATAACGCGCTGTTTGCCCATACGTTTGGCGAGCAAAGCTTGTCCTACGGTATTGTTGACCTTATGGGCGCCGGTGTGATTGAGATCCTCGCGTTTGAAGAAAACTTGCGCGCCGCCCAGCATCGAACTAAGGCGCTCGGCGTAATAGATCGGCGAAGGGCGCCCCACGTAATGCTTGAGATCGTAATCTAATTCCGCAAGGAACTCGGGATCTTTCATGTAGCGATAATACGCGTCCCTCAACTCCTGAATCGGATACATCAAGGTTTCGGCAACGAATACGCCGCCATAGGGCCCGAAGTGGCCCCGCTCGTCGGGCAGGTTGTACGATTCAGTCGATGTGTACTCTATGGTCATATTCGTGTACCTGTTCTAGAAACGCCGCCATTTTATCGGCATCCTTGATGCCCTTGCCTGCTTCTACACCGCTGGATACGTCGACGGCATAAGGCTGCACCGTCCGCAAGGCTTCCACAACGTTATCAGGAGCAAGCCCTCCGGCCAAGATCACCGATCGGCGGAGTTCCTTCGGAATCAAGTCCCAGTCGAAGCGATGACCGGTCCCCCCCTTGGCATCCGAATGCCATGCGTCCAACAGAAAACCTGCAGCATCCGGATAAGTATCCACAATTGTCGTCAGATCTGTTTCCGACCGCATCCTTACGGCCTTGATATAGGGTTTTCCGAAACGGCGGCAGTAATCCGGGCTTTCATCACCGTGAAACTGAATCAGATCGATACGTACCTGTTGCAAAATCTCGCGGACGACAACCTCGTCTTCATCGACGAACAACCCGACCACCGTGACGAATGGCGGCAAAGCAGACACGATGCTTTGCGCCGTCTCGACGTCGAGATTTCGTGGACTTGGCGGATAAAAAACCAAACCGACGGCGTCGGCGCCCAGTTGAACAGCTATCAAGGCGTCGTCCGGGCGGGTGAAGCCGCAGATTTTAACGCGAGTTCTACGGAAGGGATACGGAAATTTCACTCGCTTTCCGAAGGAGTATAACGACTGGCGTCTTCCGGCAGATAATCGAATATCGGATGACGGGGTAAACCGAAATGGGGAGGGTAATAAACACCGCCTAAGTATAACCCGTCGGCCGGCGCCGTAACACCGGCGCACTTTCGGTCTCGGGCCCCGAGAACCTCGGCCGCCCAATCCGGGCGCTGCTTGCCCGATCCAACCTCCATCAAGACGCCTACGATATTCCGAACCATATGATGCAGGAAAGCATTGGCGCACAGCTCGATGATAACCCTGTCATTCTCCCGCCGCACGTGGATGAAATGCATCCGGCGCATGGGACTCTTGGATTGGCAGTCCTGGGCTCGGAACGAGGAAAAATCATGTTCCCCGATCAGATTGTTTGCCGCCTCCTGCATGGCTTTCTCATTGAGCGGATGAAAATGCCAGGTGAGTTGTCGTCTGAAGAGCGCGGACTTCATCGGGCGATTCAGGATGACATACCGATAGAATCGAGCGATGGCGCTGTAGCGCGCATGGAAGTCCTCCGGAGTCTCTTGAACCCAGAGGATACGCACGTCTTCGGGAAGCGCCGTATTAGTCCCCATCAGCCAGGAATACGGCTTACGGTACACCTTGGTATCGAAATGGACGACTTGCTCCAAGGCATGCACGCCCGCATCCGTCCGGCCAGCACAGATGACGCGAATCGACTCGGCCGCAACGCGGCTTAGAGCGTCTTCGACCGCGCCCTGGACGGTAAGCTTCCCCTTTTGCCATTGCCAACCGGAGAAGGCTTGACCGTCATACTCGATACCCAAGGCGATACGCATCGTTTTAGAAATTATTTGTTTAACAAGATAACAGGAAAGAACGTTCCGCTATCAGTCCAATGTTACCATCTTGAAACAATCGCGGCCGAAACGGGCCTACTGAAAAGCATCGAAAAACGACTGAGCACTCTTTAGGCAGGCTAGCGTTAAATGACCGGTTGTCGTTACACTGAAACAGAAACGAGAACAAAGTCCGTATTTAGGGTTTCTTAGCATTATGGCAGACACAGCAAAGCTCGAACTGGACGGCAAACGGTTCGATATTCCCGTCGTCGTCGGTACCGAGAACGAAAAAGGGCTGGATATCACCCGGCTCCAGGCATCGACCGGTTACATCACCGTCGATCCCGGTTACGCCAATACAGGCTCCTGCACATCCGCCATCACCTACATAGACGGCGACAAAGGAATTCTCCGCTACCGCGGGATCGACATTGCCGAGCTCTGCGAGAAGTCGACGTTCATGGAAGTCTGCTATTTGCTCATTTACGGCGAGTTGCCGAACGCCGAGCAATTTACGAAATTCAAGGACAAGGTCCTTTTCCACTCGCTGATTCACGAGGACATGAAGAGCTTCTTCACCTCGTACCCCGGCCATGCCCATCCCATGGCCATTCTTTCGGCAATGGTGTGTTCCCTCTCGGTTTATCATCCGGAACTGTTGAAACCGGATCAGTCGCCGCACGAGCGGGACCAAACCATTACCCGGCTCCTGTCCAAAGTGCGTGTGCTGGCCGCCTTCGCCTACAAGCGATCGGTGGGTGAAGCTTTTGTCTACAGCCGTCCGGAACTGGACTACCTCTCCAACTTCCTGCACATGATGTTCACGACGCCGGTCAAACTGTACGAGCCGGACGAGGTGACGCGCAAGGCGCTGGACGTATTGTTCATCCTGCATGCCGACCACGAGCAGAATTGCTCCACCTCGACCGTTCGCATGGTGGGATCTTCCAAGGCCAACCTTTTTGCATCCATTTCGGCCGGCATCTGCGCCTTGTGGGGTCCGCTGCACGGCGGCGCCAACCAGGCTGTGATCGAAATGCTGGAGGCGATCGCGGCCGACGGCGGAAACTACAAGAAATTCATCGACAAGGCCAAGGATAAAAACGATCCATTTCGACTGATGGGGTTCGGACACCGAATCTACAAGAATTACGACCCCAGGGCGCAGATCATCAAAAAGCACTGCGACGAAGTACTCGGAAAGCTGGGCATTCACGACCCGATTCTCGAAATCGCCAAGGGCCTAGAGGAAGTGGCGCTCACCGATCCCTACTTCATCGAGCGCAAGCTTTACCCCAATGTCGATTTCTATTCGGGAATCCTCTACCGTGCCATGCGGATTCCGACGAACATGTTTACCGTAATGTTCGCTTTGGGAAGACTGCCTGGCTGGATTGCTCACTGGAAGGAAATGATCGAGGAACCCGGCATGAGAATCGCACGGCCCCGCCAGATATACATCGGCGAACGGCAACGGGCCTATAAACCCATGAACGACAGGTAGAATCCGTCTTCGAATTATGCTTTGCTCCCGGTCCGACGGGGACATCCGAACCGGGCGCGTAGCATCGGCGCTTGCCCGCCATTGACCGCTTCCGAACGCATCGCCCACCGGCAAAGCGGCCGCTGACGTTTACCGCTTCGGACTTCCGGCTTCTTTCGATCGCCTTGGGGCAACCCGATGCTGTTTATTGAGTCAAATTTGATACAAGGGTTATCGTATCGCCGTCTTGAATCGAAAATCGCACGTCATTGCCTGGCTTGCTTCCCACTTTCTCGTCCTGTCCTTTCTTTCCGCGTCAGCCGCCGAAGAAAGCCTGTGCAAACCTGAATCGGCCCCAGCGGCCGCATCGACTCCCGTTCGTTCGCCGACTCGGGTATTGCTTATTCCCCTCTTAAGAAAAGATCCGGATTCCGCGGAAAACGAACGCTGGCCAGAACGCCCGGCGGCGGAAATCGAGGCTTTTTATCGAACCAGCTTCTCCGCACAAGTCACTTGGTTGCGGGATGTCCGCAAATGGGAGGACTACTACCGCAAGGCCGATATGTTGGCGCAGCGCTCGGCGCCTTTCGACCGAGTGATTCTTATCGGACACGGCGGATATGACGGACCGATTCTGAACGGTCATATCATTCAGAACGCGCTCACCATCGAGGGAGATCACGCTAAAGCGACCCGGATCGTCGAGGCGCAGCCCGGAGTTGCGGAGATTTTCACCGTTACCTATGACATCCGCCAGAATCGGGAATTCAGCAGCTTCATGGACGGCCGTTGGAAAGAACTTTCCCGAAAAGATTCTACGGAAATCAGAAATATTCTGATAAGCAAAGAGCGCAGACTCCAACCCTTGGATACCGCTTGCCTGCAGCGCCAATGTTCGGCCGCGATGCTGGCCTCCATTCCGAACGATACCGATCGGGATCTCAAGCGCGCAGCCTGCGAATCCATATGCAGAGTTCCGCTCTTCGTTTTGCGCTCATTCGAAGAGCTTAGCCCGGAGCGGTTTCGAAACTTCGTCCAAAGTTTGCGTTCTCTCGTCAAGCCGAACGGCTTGATCGTGCTCGGCATGTGCAATCCGGGCAGCAGCGTACCGGAGAGAGAATCTCCCTGGGATGTCGGCGGTGCCTTGGTACACTCGAAGCTTGCCTCCGGCCCTCATCAAACCTATGTACACTTGCTCGCTACCGCGACCGGGCGGAGCGTAGCCGGCCCCATCGGCAAGACCAGTGCCGAGGATGTCGTGAACCGGGTGAAGCTGTTCGAAGAGCGGCGACCCCAACGATATCTGCGCATTGTCGCTCCGACCGAACGCTGCGCTCCCTGAGTGCCCCGCAACGATCGTCCAGCGGTCTCGATTGCTCCGGATTCGGTGCGACAAACTACTTCTGCGCGTAAAATTCCCGTTTTTTCCTGTCCCACACTCCGATGGCTTTAATCACCTTCCGCAATATACACGTCAGCTTCGGTCAGCCTCTGCTGGACGGCATCGGCTTTTCCCTGGAAAAAGGCGAGCGGGTGTGCCTCGTCGGACGCAACGGAGCGGGGAAATCCACGTTGCTCAAACTTTTGACAGGCGATTTGATTCCGGATGAAGGGGAAATCATCGATCAAGAGGGCTTGCGCATCGCCCGGCTCGATCAGGAAGTCCCGCTGGACGCCACCGGCAGCGTGTTCGACGTCGTTGCAGGCGGGTTGGGCGATACGGGCGAGTTGATCCGCCGGTTTCATGACGTATCCCATCGCGTTGCGAGCCATTCCGACTCGAAGTCCTTGGCGGAATTGGAGCAATGCCAGCACGCGATCGATGCCATCGGCGGCTGGGATCTCCACCGGAAAGTCGAATCCCTGCTGTCTAAGCTCGACCTGCCGGTGGATACCGATGTCGAGTCTCTGTCGGGCGGCCTGAAACGCCGGGTGTTGCTGGCCCGAGCCCTAGTCTCAGAGCCCGACGTATTATTGCTCGACGAGCCCACCAACCACCTCGATCTCGCGGCGATTCTTTGGCTGGAGGAATTTCTGCTCGGTTGGCCGGGAACTTTGATCTTCATCACCCACGACCGGATGTTCCTGCAAAGGCTGGCAACCCGGATTATCGAGCTCGACCGGGGCAAGCTGTTCGACTGGCCCGGCGATTACGCCACCTATCTGAAGCGCAAGGAAGAACAACTGAACGCCGAAGCCAAGGCTCAATCGGAATTCGATAAAAGGCTCGCGCAGGAAGAAGCCTGGATTCGCGAAGGCATCAAGGCGCGCCGCACCCGCAACATGGGCCGGGTACGGCGTCTGCTCGACATGCGCCAGGAACGCGCGGAACGGCGGGGCCGTACCGGCCAGGTCAGCATGCTGCTGCAGCAGGCGGAAAAGTCCGGACGACTGGTGGTGGAAGCCGAGAACGTTCGGTTCGATTACGGCGGTCAACCGATCGTGCGCGATTTTTCCACCACGATCCTGCGGGGCGACAAGGTCGGCATCATCGGGCCCAACGGCTGCGGCAAGACCACCCTGCTTCGCCTGATGCTGGGCGAACTGCAACCGACGTCGGGCCGCATCCGTCTTGGAACCAACCTGCAAATCGCCTATTTCGACCAGTACCGGGCACAGCTCGAGGAAGAAAAATCGGTGATCGACAATGTCGCCCAAGGCAGCGACCGGGTGAGCGTCAACGGGCGCAACGTTCACGCCATCGGCTACCTCAAGGATTTCCTCTTCACTCCCGAACGGGCACGTCAGCCGGTGAAGTCGCTTTCGGGGGGCGAGCGCAACCGCCTCCTGCTCGCGCGGCTGTTCACTCAGCCCGCGAATCTCCTGGTGCTCGACGAACCCACCAACGATCTGGACGCGGACACGCTGGAACTGCTGGAAGAACTGTTGACCGATTACGACGGCACCGTATTGCTGGTGAGCCACGACCGGGCGTTCCTGAACAACCTCGTCACCAGCGTGCTGGCGTTCGAAGGCGACGGCATTGTCAACGATTACGTGGGCGGCTACGACGACTGGGTGCGGCAACGCCCGGCACCTCAGCCCGCCCCGGCAAAGCCGGCCGTTGAAAAACCGATTCCGCCCAAGCCGGTCAAGGAAAAGCTGAGAAAGTTGAGCTTCAAGGAACAGCGCGAACTCGAGGCTTTGCCCCAGCAGATCGAGGCGCTCGAAACCGAAATAGCCTCATTGAATGAAGCGATCTCCCGCCCCGAGTTCTATCAGCAGACGAAAGACACCATTACCGGAACCCAGGCCCGGCTGGCGGAATTGCAGCAGACGGTGGAGGCGGCGTATATGCGCTGGGAAGAACTGGAGGCCTTGCGGGAACAGCTGAGCACTTGAGCCGGCGCCCGCAGGCTCATTTTCCGTAGTGGTCCCAATGCCCCCGAAACAGAGCGTGCTCGCTGATCGGACTTCGCGACGACCGCGACGGCGGCGGCCGCCGCCTATTGCGGTCTGGGCTATACCGCCGTCTTCTGGGGCGACGCGCCCGAGCGTATCGACGGCAACTACCGCATCACCCGCATGCTGCAAGCCGAGACCATGTTCACCGGCGATCCCGACAGAGCTTCGATGGATCATGGTATATAGGCGGTCTGCGAGGACCTGCGGCTCAGGGTCGCCATCCCTACCCCATCCGCCTGTGCTCTAGGCGCATTGGGGCATGCGCTGGCGGCGCGGGAACTTCAGCGGTTGGCATCGGCATTCGCCATGATCTTCCGGGAGTCGGCAAGAACCTCCAGGACCATCTCCACACGAGGGTGCGCTGCGAGATCACACAAGCGTTGACCTTCGCCCCGCTTCCGGAAGCGCAAAAGGCCGCTGCGCTGCGGGAATACGAAGCGAGCCGAAGCGGCGCGCTGGCTTCGAATTTCCTCGAGGCGGGGGCCTTCGTCAAAAGCCGTCCGGAAGAGACGATTCCCGGGCTACAGCTGTTCTTCCTGATGACCCTGCCGCCCGATTATCCCGAAGCGGGAGCCACCAACCGGCACGGCATCACGTTCACCGCCTACATCAATCGGCCCCTGAGCCGCGGAGAGGTCACGCTGGCCTCGGCGATCCGCTCGACCGGCCGGTCATCGACCCCAACTACCTGAGCCATTCCGACGAGGTCGCACCGGGAGCACACCTCCGAAGCGACGCGGATCTCGAATCCTTCGTGAGGCGTACGGCCTCCACCACCTGGCACCCGGCCGGCACCTGCGAGATGGGCCACGACGCCATGGCGTCGTCGATTCCCGCTTGAAGGTGCACGCAATCGAGGGACTGCGGGTGGTCGATGCTTCGATCATGCCGACCATCGTGAGCGGCAACACCAATGCGCCGACGATCATGATCGCCGAGAAGGCAGCGGATCTGCTTCGGAACGGCTAGAGCGTTTTCCGGTTTGGCGTAGAGCCCGAAGTAGGTCGGCAATCCGTTGCCGACAAATCGCACGTAAGGATTGATTGCAAATGGCCTTATTCCATTCGGCATTCGAGTGAACATTAATTGTAGGGTGGGTTAGCGAAGCGTAACCCACCGATTCGAGGCCGCTCGGTGGGTTACGGCCTCGCGGCCTAACCCACCATCGATGGGTTTCGCTTCGCTCTACCCATCTTACAAAATGAATGCCTGATTGAAAGCGATTTGGAATTAGTGTGAGAGCGGGCCGTAAACCAATCCGACAGCCGCTCCAGTGCGTCGGCAACGGATTGCCGACCTACGAATTTCCGGTCCTTGCCTACGCGCGCAGCCCTTCCGAATGCATTGCGTGTTTCATATTCGTGCGGCATCCCTGCATTGGTGCACGAAAGGTCGACGAGTTCTGCCAATAAGCGGATCGCAAAGGCTCGAATATCCATAGCTCCGTGACTTTCCGGCGCCTGGCATACCTTCTGCTTCTATGACTCATTGAACAAGCTGCGCGCCAAAGGCGGCGCGCGAAAAATCGACAACGGCGTCTCGCTGCCATCGATGATGGCAGCCAGGCGCTTTTTTTTGCCCGACGATAAACACTGGAGCACAAAAATGGGAGACGAAAAGGCTGTACGGGGAGCGGGGGTCCAAAGGGCCGGCGTCGGTCGGCGCCGGTTCATGCGGCAGGCGGCCGGCATGGCCATGGCGGTTGCGCTTTGCGCGATGATGGCGGCGGGTCCCCACGAGGCGCAAGCGGAGGTGGGGCCACCGGAAAAAGTTTCGCTCAAGTTCGGCTTCATCAAGCTGACCGATATGGTGCCGCTGGCGATCGCCTACGAGAACGGCTATTTCGAGGACGAGGGGCTGTCCGTCACGCTGGAAGCCCAGGCCAACTGGAAAGTGCTGCTCGATCGGGTGATCTCGGGCGAACTCGACGGCGCCCACATGCTGGCCGGGCAACCCATAGGAGCAACGATCGGCTTCGGCACCCAGGCCGACGTCATCACCGCCTTCAGCATGGACCTCAACGGCAACGGCATCACCGTTTCCAACGCCGTTTGGGAGGAATTGAAGAAGAAGCTGCCGATGAAGGACGGCAAGCCGGTGCATCCCATCGACCCCAAATACCTCAAGACGGTCGTCGACGGTTACAAGAAAAAGGGCAAGCCCTTCAACATGGGCGTGGTGTTCCCGGTATCCACCCACAATTATGAATTGCGTTACTGGCTGGCGGCAGGCGGCATGAATCCGGGCTATTACGCGCCCACCAAGGGCGACATCAGCGGCACGCTCAAGGCCGATGTGCTGATATCGGTGACGCCGCCGCCGCAGATGCCGGCCACCATGGAAGCGGGCACCATCGACGGCTATTGCGTAGGCGAGCCCTGGAACCAGCAGGCCGTGTTCAAGGGGATCGGCGTGCCGGTGGCCACCGACTACGAGGTCCAGGTGAACAATCCGGAGAAGGTGTTCGGCGTCACCAAAGCCTGGGCGGACGCCAATCCCAACACCCATATCCGCGTGGTGAAGGCGCTGATCCGCGCCGGGTACTGGCTGGATGCAGAGAACAACAAGAACCGCGCCGAGGCTGTGAAAATCATCTCGAAACCGAACTACGTGGGTGCGGACGAAGCGGTGATCGCGAACAGCATGACCGGCACCTTCGAATACGAAAAGGGCGACAAGCGCGAGGCACCCGATTTCAACGTGTTCTTCCGTTATCACGCCACCTACCCCTACTACTCCGATGCCATCTGGTACCTCACCCAGATGCGCCGCTGGGGCCAGATTCCCGAGGCCAAGCCCGATTCCTGGTACATGGAGACGGCGAAGAAAGTCTATCGTCCGGACATTTACGCCGCCGCGGCCAAAGAGTTGATTGCCGAAGGCAAGCTTAGCGCTCAGGACTTCCCCGATTTCGACAAGGAGACCGGATTCAAGGGCCCGCAAAAAGGTTTCATCGACGGCACCGTCTACGACGGGCGTAAACCCAACGATTACCTGAAGCAGTTCAAGATCGGCCTCAAGGGCAACGAAAAGCCGTAACCCTGGAAACGGCAGTTGACCGCTTCGATGCACGAGAAAAGCCCGCTGCCTTTTGTAGCGCGTTTTTTTACCGCGGTTTGGCTGAGCATCGGAAATGCGCAGGTCGGCAATCCTTTGCCAACCGAGTCCCTTGCCGACGGCGTGTGTCGGAAGGGTCGCGACTAAAGCGACCGTTTGCGATCGGGAATGGATTGCCGACCTACTTCGGGCTCTACGCCAAACCGGAAAACGCTTTGGGTAACCAGTGAAACCATCTTCATTCAGTCACGTCGAAGGCCCTTGCGCTGCGCGGGCTCTCCGACAGGGAGGATCAACATGACGGCACAAACATTATTGCAACGATTGGGCACTCTGACACAGGCCAACGCCAACGGAGATTCGAAACTGGCGGCCATCTTCCACAGCAACTGGCCGCCCCTATTCGGCATCGCCCTCTTTCTGGTGCTCTGGCACGTGGGAGCCGCCGGAGTCAAAACCTCGCTCGGGGAACTGCCGGGTCCTGCGGCGGTGTGGGAACAAACCCAGAACCTGTACCAGGAACACATCGCGGAACGGGAACGCGAGGCCGCGTTCTACGAACGTCAGGAAAAGCGCAAGGAGCGGTTCTTGGCGGAAAATCCGGGCAAGGAATTCACCCCGCTGCCGTACACCGGCAAGCCGACCTACCTGGACCAGATCTTTACCAGTCTTTACACGGTGTTCGCCGGATTCACCATGGCGACCTTGGTCGCCGTGCCGCTGGGAATCCTGTGCGGCCTGAGCAAATCCTTCCAGAACGCGATCAATCCGCTGATCCAGATCTTTCGGCCGGTGTCGCCTCTGGCCTGGCTGCCCATCGTCACCCTGGTGGTGAGTGCGGTATACGTGACGAGCGGCACGCCCATGTTCGAGAAATCCTTCATCATCTCGGCTATCACCGTGACCCTGTGCTCGCTCTGGCCGACCCTGATCAATACGGCCGTCGGGGTTGCCTCCATCGACAAGGACCTCATCAACGTGTCCAAGGTGCTGCGGCTTTCCACCCGCACCAAGGTGATGAAGATCGTCATTCCGTCCTCGCTCAAGCTCATCTTCACGGGGCTCCGCCTGTCCCTGGGTGTGGGCTGGATGGTGCTGATCGCGGCGGAGATGCTGGCCCAGAACCCCGGCCTCGGAAAATTCGTGTGGGACGAATTCCAGAACGGCAGTTCGCAGTCGCTAGGGCGCATCATGGTGGCCGTATTCACCATCGGCTTCGTCGGCTTTCTGCTGGACCGCATCATGCAGACCTTGCAGCAACTGGTCAGCTTCGGCGAGCGTTCAAGCTAAGGAGTCCAATATGTTAAGCCTACAACGCATCTACACCGACGATTTCGACAGCCAGCCGCCCGAAGAGCCGGCGCCGCGGACCGTGGCGCTGGAACTGAAAGGCGTCGGCAAAGGCTACGGCACCGGCGCCCGGCGGACCGAGGTGCTGAACGACATCAACCTCCGTATCGTGGAGGGGGAGTTCGTCGCCATCGTCGGTTTCTCCGGCAGTGGCAAGACCACCCTCATCTCCCTCATGGCGGGTCTCATCGAGGCCGACGCCGGCGAACTGCTGTGCAACGGCAGGCCGATCGAAGGTCCGGGACCCGACCGGGGCGTGGTGTTCCAGAACTATTCGCTGATGCCCTGGATGACCGTGCGCCAGAACGTGGCGCTGGCGGTCGACCAGGTGTTCAAGGATGCGCCCAAGGCAGAGCGGGCGGCGCGGGTGGAGAAATACATTGCCATGGTGAATCTCACCCCCGCCATGGACAAGCGTCCCGCCGAACTTTCCGGCGGCATGAGACAGCGGGTTTCGGTGGCGCGCGCGCTGGCGGCTTCGCCCGACATCCTGCTGCTCGACGAACCCCTGAGCGCTCTGGATGCGTTGACTCGTTCCAAGCTCCAGGACGAAATCATCCGCATCTGGCGCCAGGAAAAGAAGACCGTCGTGCTCATCACCAACGACGTGGACGAGGGCATCATCATGGCGGACCGCATCATTCCGCTGAAGCCCGGCCCGAACGCAACCCTGGGACCGGAATTCCGGGTGGTCCTGCCCCGTCCGCGCGACCGCCAGGCCATCAACCATTCCCCGGAGTTCAAGCGCATCCGGCGCGAGGTGACTCAATATCTCATGCAAATCAGCCATGAGCGGGAAGTTGCGACTTCCGACAACATCATCAGCTTGCCGACGGTCCTTCCCAACACCGCACGCGAACACCAGGCTCCCGACATCAAGCCGGTTCCGGCAAAAGCCGGTTTGGAGCGCTACGTGGAATTCTCCCGCGTCTCCAAGATCTATCCGAGCCGCAAGGGTCCCATCAAGGTCGTCGACGGCTTCGATCTCAAGATCCGCAAGGGCGAATTCATTTCCATCATCGGCCACTCCGGCTGCGGCAAATCGACGGTGCTGTCCATGGTGGCGGGTCTCAACGACATCAGCGAGGGCGGCATCGTCCTGGACGGGCGGGAAGTGGTCACCGCCGGCCCGGACCGCGGCATCGTATTCCAGGCGCCCAGCCTGGTGCCCTGGCTCACGGCGTACGAGAACGTCTGTCTGGGGGTGGAACAGGTCTATCCCCACGCCAGTAAGAAAGAGCGCATAGCCATCGTCGAGCACTATCTCAGCCGGGTCGGCCTGACCGACGCCAGGGACAAGAAAGCCAGCGAACTTTCCAACGGCATGAAACAGCGGGTCGGCATCGCCCGCGCCTTCGCGCTATCCCCCAAGCTGCTGCTGCTGGACGAGCCGTTCGGCATGCTCGATTCACTCACCCGATGGGACTTGCAGGAAGTTCTGATGGAGGTGTGGACCCGCACCAAACTGACCGCCATCATGGTGACTCACGACGTGGACGAGGCCATTCTGCTCGCCGACCGCGTGGTGATGATGACCAACGGGCCGAACGCGAAAGTCGGCAAGATCCTCGAGATCGACCTGCCCCGCCCCCGTACCCGCACCATGCTGCTCGAACACCCGAACTACTACGAATTGCGCGAGCAGTTGCTCACCTTCCTGGCGGAGTGCGATCACAGTTGATGAAATGGGTCACGCTGAGGAACCGCCACGCCGGACGCTGCGAGGGCGGTGAGTAGTCCGCACGGAGCGCAACGCGATGTCGTTGCCGAATGGCCTTTTGGCTCGTTCCCAGATGGATGGGAACGGAAAAGCCGGAGGTTGAGGACCCGCGCAAAAGGAAAGCGGCGGATCAGCGAGCCGCTTCCCTTTCCTTTCCCTTCCCTACCCCGCCGGCTGCCGCGTAGGCCACCTCCTTATATAACCGAGGCCAGCAGCCGCAAGCTCCCATTCGGCTCCAGGGCATGTTGGCATGTGGAACAGACCCTATATGCACCCGCGTTCAAGCGGTGAGCCTCGAGAAAACAAGGCTGTCGAGGATGGTCAGGCAAAATTCCTGAGAGCAGACCCCGTATGCACCCCTGTTCCGCTGTGCACCATGTTAGTTCAAGCAATATCTTTTATTCTATTCAAAGTCGTACAAAATTACGTAATTGCCAGTATCTATCAATAACTTAGCAAGAATAACGACACTTGGCACAAAATACGCTTATATCGAGCTGAGGTTTATTAAGCAACGGCGCTTTAACCCCTTTAGGGTTATGGCGCTTTTTTTTTGCCTCACTGGTTCTTCGTTGCATGACCGATACCAATAATCGAGCTAAAGGAGAAAATTATGTCTTATTTAGTCCCGTCAGAATTTGTCACCAAGATGGTGGATGCAGGTGAATCGAAAGTATTCATGTCAACCAGGGATACGGTGATCAGAGCGTATATGGCCGGCGCCATCCTGGCATTGGCTGCGGTGTTTGCGGTTGCGATGACCGTACAGACGGGCTCTCCGCTCATTGGCGCCATGTTGTTCCCCGTCGGTTTTTCCATGCTGTATTTGTTGGGCTTCGATCTACTGACCGGGGTATTTGTTTTGACGCCGCTTGCATGGCTCGATAAACGCCCGGGGGTGACAATTGGCGGTATCTTACGGAACTGGGCGTTGGTCTTTATCGGCAATTTCATGGGGGCGTTTACCGTGGCGGTGATGATGTCGATCGTTTTCACCTTCGGTTTCTCGACAGAACCCAATGAAGTAGGTCAAAAAATTGCCGGTATCGGGGAAGCGCGTACGCTAGGTTATGCAAAGTATGGAGCGGCAGGCATGCTGACGCTCTTTATCAGAGGCATGCTTTGCAACTGGATGGTCTCTACCGGCGTTGTCGGCGCGATGATTTCCACGTCGGTGAGCGGTAAGGTGATCGCCATGTGGATGCCGATCATGCTCTTCTTTGCAATGACCTTCGAGCATTCGATCGTCAATATGTTTTTGTTTCCGTCAGGTCTGATCATGGGCGGAAAGTTTTCGATCATGGATTACCTTATCTGGAATGAGATTCCGACCGTTGTGGGAAATCTGGTTGGCGGGCTCGCGTTCACCGGACTGACTTTGTATTCCACACATGTAAGAACGGCGCCAAAACGGGTCAGTAAGGAACGTGTCTCGGTGGGAAGAGCAGCCTGACGAGTGACCTCTCATGCCAAAAAGTTGGTGAAGAGGAATCAGTGAGGCTGGTAATAAAGGATGATGGCTGGCGGGAATTCCGGATGAGTTGTGGGAGCGGAACGGTGGGTCGGGAGGCGCGCCCATAGCCGGCTTATTAACCCGGCCTATAAATATTGGCCGGGTTAATCCGGGGCAGGGATGCCCCGGCGCGGCGACAAGCCGCGTGAGCCCAGGCCGGGCGTGTACCGGGCCTGGGCGGCGGCCCGAAATACCAGGAGGGTATTTACGGGCCTGATTAATAATCTGTTCAGCCGTAATTTGATCCATTGGGAACAACGGGCGATAACGATCTTGCCATGCTCTACTTGGCCTGCAGCATCATCGCCTGACGTGCGACCAGCCTACTGGGATCGGCTCCAAATAATATGCAATAAGATGAAAGAGCTTCAGCTGTCTACACGGTTGAAGCTCCCTCAATCTCGTTCTTGATCCGGTCCCCATGAAGTATTAGGCCGTTTGTGCTGGGCTTGCCGAAGCTTTGTAGTCTTTCGACAAACTCAAGGCGGGCGGCTTAAAAGCTTTACCAGGTCGGATCTATAAAAACAAAAATGTCCAGTCAATTAAGAATCTCCGTAGGACAATACTCCGACAAAGGCCGTAAGGAAACCAATCAGGATTTTCACGGTGTTTGCATACCGAAAGAGCCCCAGTTGAGCTCGAAAGGAATTGCGATTGCGCTGGCCGACGGGATCAGCAGCAGCGATGTGAGCCAGATTGCCAGCGAAGCCGCTGTTAGGAGTTTTCTCGAGGATTATTTCTGCACTTCGGACGCTTGGTCTGTCAGGAAGTCAGCACAGCGGGTTTTGATCGCGACCAACTCCTGGTTACATTCACAGACACAGCAAAGCCAGTATCGTTACGATAAAGACAGAGGTTATGTGTGCACCTTTAGCGGCATGGTGATCAAGTCAACCACCGCACATATTTTTCACGTGGGCGATACGCGCATCTATAGATTGCATGATGATGCCTTGGAGCAATTGACCAACGATCATCGATTTTGGGTATCGCAGGATAAAAGCTATCTTGGTCGGGCTTTAGGCGTTAATCCTCAGCTCGAAATTGATTATCGAGTATTGCCAGTGGAAGAAGGCGATATTTTCTTATTCGCGACAGACGGCGTTTATGAATATGCCAGTCCTCGGTTCATCATCAATGCCATCAGAGAGCATGAAGACGATCTCGATACCGCTGCGAAAGCGATCGTGGACGCGGCATACCAACAAGGCAGTCCGGATAATCTCACGGCTCAGGTCGTTAAAATCGAAAACTTGCCTAAGCAGAATCCGGATGAACTCTATCAGCAGTTAACCGAACTGCCGTTCCCCCCGATTTTGGAAGCCAGAATGGTTTTTGATGGCTACAAGATCGTCCGGGAGGTGCATGCCAGCAGTCGCAGCCATGTTTATCTGGCGGTTGATAACGAAACCGGCACACCGGTCATCATCAAAACGCCATCGATCGATCTTCGGGGCGACCCGGCTTATTTGGAAAGATTCTTGATGGAAGAATGGATCGCTCGGCGCATCAATAGTGCGTATGTACTGAAGCCTTGCGCACAGACGCGGAAACGCAACTATCTCTATATCGTCACCGAATTCATTGACGGTCAGACATTAACGCAGTGGATGATCGACAATCCGAGACCGGACCTGGAAACCGTGCGCGGCATCGTTGAACAAATTGCCAAAGGATTACGCGCTTTTCACAGGCTGGAAATGCTGCATCAGGACCTGAGACCGGACAATATCATGATCGACCGTACCGGCACGGTGAAGATCATCGATTTCGGTTCGACGAAAGTTGCCGGCCTGATGGAGATCACAACGGCAATCGAGCGAAGTCATCTGCTAGGTACTGCCCAATATACCGCGCCGGAATATTTTCTTGGCGAAAGCGGGACAACATATTCCGATATGTTTTCGCTGGGCGTTATAGCTTATCAAATGCTGTCGGGTAAACTGCCTTATGGCGCCGAAGTCTCCAAGGCCAGAACCAGAGCCGCACAAAAGAAATTAGCCTATCACTCTGTACTCGATGACGATCGGGAAATCCCTGCCTGGATCGATGATGTGCTCAGGAAGGCAGTACATCCGAACCCGTATCAGCGTTATGGGGAATTATCCGAGTTTATCTATGATCTGCGCCACCCGAACCAAGCGTTTCTGAATAAGACCCGTCCACCGCTCATCGAACGTAATCCAGTAGTTTTCTGGAAAAGCGTTTCCTTCATTCTGGCAATTACTGTTGTTGCCTTATTGTTTAAGTTAACAAATAGGGGTATCTAAAATGAAAACAAAATCGACACAGACACCGTCATCTTGCAAAGCCGATTCTCTGCTGACCAAAGAACAAATGACGGACCGCATTATTACTGCAAAAGTAAAAAAACAACTCACTTGGACAGCCATTGCCGAACAGATTGGCGTCAATGAGGTTTGGCTGGCCTCGGCTTGTCTTGGCATGAACAGCATGAAACACGACATTGCCGAAAAGCTCTGCGCCATTTTGGAGCTGCCTATTGAAGTTCGAGCCGCCTTGGAAATGTTTCCTCACAAACAATGGCCCTTCGAAATACCCCAAGACCCGCTTATTTATCGGCTTTATGAAATCGTCGGCGTTTACGGAGAAACCTTGAAAGAAATCATTCATGAAAAATTCGGAGACGGTATCATGAGCGCGATAGATTTCAGCATGACGGTCGGCAAAGAAGAAAACCCAGCCGGCGATCGCGTCGTCATCACCATGAACGGTAAATTTTTGCCTTACAAATCCTGGTAAATCGGTAAAGGATTGCTTTGCCGGGCTCTATGAGACGAGTCGGCAACCGGCGGATCGGGCGAAAGAGCGGGCTCGAGTGAGAGCCGCTACTAGCTCACCGCCCGGTCGAATTCGAACTCCGGCGCCGGCTCGCCCCGCTCCAAATCGTTGGCGGAGGTTGAGCCCCAATCAGACACAGTCTGGGCGGCGATATGGAGCTGGCGTGGCATCACACAGTCGCGATGCTCGGCCAGGAACGCCCCGATGTTGGAACGGTGCATGGCGCGGGCCGCCTCGATACCCAGCAGCAAGCCGCCGAGCACCACGGTGCGGTGGGTGCAGCCGAATCCTCACGGTCGAATTTGTATTCGGGTAGTGCCGACATTTCTCTTCCGAAGCCGAAAAAAAAAGCGCCCATGCCGGTTCCGTACGAAACCGGCCAAGGACGCCTTTGTCCGAGGAAGCTATGAACGCCGCTGTTCGCGCTTCCCCTTGATTTTCAAAAATTCCTGTCATGGAAGGAAAATCGGCTCCCGGTCTGCGAAGAACACGTTGCTTAGACGCAGTGCAACGGTAACTTCCGCCGTTGGACGATCACGAGTGCATACGGACGAACTCGATAATAGCCTTAGCGTACACGTCCGGGTGGGTGGCGTGCGGGATGTGCCCTGCTCCCGGAAATTTCAGGACCTCCGCGCGAGGCATCGCCTCTGCAAGCTTGCCGACTACTGGTCCGAAGATGGGTGGGCTCTGGTCGCCCAGCGTGAGGAGAGCCGGACGCGTAAACTCCTTGATCCACTCCAGCTCGAAAACCAGCTGTTCGGGATCTTTCGCCTCGTCGAGGAAGGTCGGAGCATTATCCATCATGATCTTCTTGTACTCCGGCGGCAGTTGAGCCCAGGACCCCGGGCCGAGCACAACAGTCTCGACGAACTGTTCGGCGGCGCCGGCATGATCGCCCGAGGCGATCCGTTCGACCACGCCCCCAACTCGTTGCCGAACCTGCTCCAGCATCGGCGCAACGGCGGAGTCGTCGGCGAGCAGCGCGAAGAGGGGCCGCTCGTGAATGATGAGGCCGCGAAGGAGGTCGTGCCGCTCACCGGCCAGCCGGAGCGCAATCGATGCGCCGAACGAGTTTCCCGCTACCCATGCCGGCGCGAGTCCCAGGTCCTGTATCAACGCAGCAAGGTCGGCCACGTCCTCGCGCACACTGCCTTGTCCCGGTGGACACGTACTCTCGCTGTGGCCACGGCGATCGTAGGTGAGAACTCGAAAAGAGTCGACCAAACGGGGAACGAGCAGGTCCCAGTCGCGATGAGAATCCCATGAGCCGTGAACCAATGCGAGGGGAGCCTCCCCGCTGCCTTGGAGTTCATAGAAAAGCCGCACACCGTTGACATTTGCGGCTGCCATGCCGACCTCCTATATCCGCGACTTCGCCCTGCAACAAAGCGTCACGGGCGATGCTCGGTGTATTTCTTTTCCTTTAATCTCGCCGTCAAACAATATCTCGCCACCCGCTTTGCAATCGGACGTTACCTTTTTGAGGGGAAAGTATTTGACGATTTCATCATACCGCGTGAGCGCATCGAATATCGTCTCCGGCCTTGCTTCGATAAAAATACTTTTCCTTATCGTAAAGCTATCCATTCTCCGTAGCGCTCCGTCTGTTTGTTGGGTATTCAAAGTGAGTAGGTTACGCCGTATTGCTTTTCTCCATTCGGCTAACAACCCGCGCTTAAAGTGCTTTTCCATCGTTTCCCGCGGTTTCTGCTGATGGCGTTCATAGAGGATGCTCCAGACGGCTTGATCCGTCAGCGAGACGGGTCCTTGATATCGAGGATGACGAGCCGACCACCAGGCCGAAGCGAGCGGGCTGCGTCCCGAGCCCTACGCGTTTTTCCATCTCCAGTGATCTTGCCATTCCGCAAGTTAAATAAGGCAAACCTGCCCGTCTCCGGGGAAGGTTGCAACTCGTTCCTCCCCGGGATATAAGAAACACCCATTCGTTGTCCGGAAATCGTGCCCGCCATCCGCAAGATGAGTACTCGTATCGAATATCCGCACCACAGGTTGCAGCTCATGTTCCTGTTGTCGATAACCGCCGGCGTGGTTCTTCACCTGCTGCAACTGCCGAGCCTGTTGCCCCAGCGGGAGGCCGGGACGATTATGCTGCTGGCGGCATGGCCTCAGCGCTTCTATTTCTGGACATTCGAAGCGCTGGCCTGGTTGCTTGCCGGAACTGCACTTGCCTTGAACCTCTTCTCGCCGAACCTTCCGGCCTGGTACGAGGGCGCAACCCCAACTCAGCGAGCGCGTGCATTGGGTACCGCCCTGGTCCTGGTTCAGCTCCTGCTCGGTCTCGGGTTTTGGCTTACCCGAGACAAGGGAGCGGACCAGCTCAGATGGCTGCGTGCCGCGTTCTGGATGGGCGGCGAGTTCCGAATTCCGGCCATTTTTGCAAGCTTACAGCTCTGGTTTGCCGCGTGGCTTTCGTTCCAGTGCTACCGCCTCGACCGCGCGATTTTCTGGTTCGCGTCCGCGCTGGTATGTACCTACCTCGGGTTCGATGAGTTGCTTTCGTTCCACGAGGCGGTCGGCGTCTTGCTGAAAGGCAGCACACTGATCGGCGACGGCGAGAACACCCTGAGCGTCGGCCCGGTCAGGACGTATTTCTGGCCACTGGTTTTCCTGCCGTTGCTGCTGGTCATGAGCGCCTGGTTTCTTGTCGCGGCACGTCGAGCGGTCGGCCCCCGCGCCCTGTGGCAACTGGTATTGGCCGGGCTCGTATTCGCGACAGGCGCGCTGGGCTTCGAGATCGTCGAGGCGAACGGCGCAGCACGCCTGGGAGAAGCATGGTTTAACTCCACGCCGGGGCAGGTCGTACTTCTGGCGGAGGAATCCTTCGAAACACTGGGGGTGACGCTCGCCGTCGTCGTATTCGCGAGGCACCGCTGGCAAACCCTTGCCGTGTCCCGCGGCGTCGATTGAACGGCCGGTTCACCCCGGCCGTACCTCGGTGGATGCCGGAGGCGGAAACACCACCGAAACCTTCAAGTCGCGCTGTTCCGGGCCTTCCAGCAATTTCAGCGTTGCGCCCGACGGGACCGTAGGCTGGGTTGCAGCGATAGCGAAAACCCAGCTAATCCACGTCTTAAACTGACGAAAAAACCGCATCACTCGCGAACGATGCGGTTTATGCCCGGCCAGTCCCGGTTCGGCATCCAACCGGCTCCACCTGCTCTATCCGTTACTTTATATAGACTCACCGGAATACGGGTGCCGTCTTACCACCGTTAAGCGCCCGCGATCCGTACCTGCGCTTCAACTCGGTGCACCGTAGGCGCAACAATGGTGCAAATAGCTGCGGGAAGGCATTCTGCACAGCCCAGCGGACCGCCGAAATGCCTAGCCGACGTGCTTCCGCGCTGTTTGGCACGCGAGCTGCTTACATGAATCAATAGAATGTACCTGCGCCAACGGTGGCGTTCAGGAACATGGCAAAGGCGTCTTGCGATCATCGTGCATCGATGTTCGCCGGGCGCTTTTTTTTTGCTCCGGATTCACCGGAGAGCGGCTCTAGGATTTTTCGAGAAGATTTGTCGATGGACTTCAAAGAATTCAAGCGTGCCGGCCACTGGCCAACCCTGTTGTCCGCCTTTCTTTATTTCGACGTCTCCTTCATGGTCTGGGTGATGCTCGGGCCCTTGTCCCTGTACATCACCAAGGATCTGGGGCTACCGGTGGCGGAGAAGTTCACCATTGTCGCGATTCCCATCCTGTCCGGCGCAATATTCCGCATCGTTCTGGGTTCGATGGCCGACCATCTGGGACCCAAGCTGACCGGCGTTCTGGCCCAATTGCTGGTGATCCTCGGGCTCACCTATGTATTCGTGTTCGGCCTGCATTCCAAGCTGGAAGTGGAGTTGCTGGGATTGCTCTTAGGTATAGCCGGAGCCAGCTTCGCCGTGGCCTTGCCCCAGGCCAGCCGCTGGTATCCGCCCCAATACCAGGGCGTGGTGATGGGTATCGCGGGAGCCGGCAATATGGGGGTAGTCTTGGACTCCATGATCGTCCCTTGGCTGGCGGAACGTTTCGGCTGGCAGGCGGTGTTCGGTTTCCTGCTCATTCCTCTGGTGCTGGTGCTCGTCATCTACGCCGTTCTCGTCAAGGATGCCCCCGACAAACGCACGCCGGTCACCCTGGCCAACTACGCCGCGGTCATGAAGGACCCCGACACATGGTGGTTCATGTTCTTTTATTCCATTACCTTTGGGGGCTTCGTGGGGCTCGGCAATGCCCTGCCTCTTTATTTCACCAACTGGTATCACGTCTCCGGAATAGCCGCGGGCATGATGGTCGCGCTCGTGGTATTCGCCGGCTCGATGTTCCGGCCGGTGGGAGGGCTTTTGGCCGATCGGGTAGGCGGCATCCGTGCCCTGCAAGTTCTGTTCGTAATCGTTTCCCTGAGCTATCTCGCGATTTCGTTCTTGCCGGAGGGGCCGGCGCCGCAATCGGCGAGCGACGCGAAAGTGGCCGGCTGGGGTCTGTTCGAACTGCCGGCGCTCGCATGGTCTGCCGTCGGCATTTTTTTCGTCGGCACGCTGGCCCTGGGGATGGGCAACGGATCGGTATTCCAGTTGGTGCCGCTGCGTTTCCGCAGGGAAATCGGCGTGATTACCGGACTCGTCGGCTGCGCCGGAGGTGTGGGCGGATTCTTCCTGGCCAAGACCCTGGGCTGGTCCTGGAATGTGCAACACGGCTTCGCGCTGGGTTTCAGCGTGTTCGCGGGGCTGCCGCTCCTGGGGCTCGTCGGCCTGATCATGGTCAAGAAACGCTGGCGCACGACCTGGGGCGCGGTATCCGGTGCGCGGGTCTGAGCATGGCGGAATGGGGATAAGGGAACACACCGGGGTGCGTCAGTGACTGCGAACGGACAACTCGCCTTGAGCGCCGCCTTCGCTTCCCGCCAAGGGCGGCGCGAAGACAACCAGGACTACGCCGGTATCGCTCAACCGTCGCAGCAGGAACTGGCCTGTCGCGGCGTCGTCGCGGCGGTGGCGGACGGCATGGGCGGGGCCAAGGGAGGGCGGGTAGCCGCGGAGTTGTGCATGCACAGCTTCATGGAAGCCTATTACAGCCTGGCCGAAACCTTGGCGGTGGAGCAGTTGCTGGATCGAAGCCTGGATGCCGCCAATCGCTGGATACACGCGATGGGCAAGCGTGACCCGAATCTCGCCCACATGGCTACCACCTTCAGTGCCTTGATTCTTCGCGGCCGCCGCGCACATCTAATACACGTCGGCGACTCGCGCATCTACCGCCTGCGCGGCGAGCGGCTGGAGCTGCTGACGAAGGATCACACTTTGAACGGCCCCGAACTGGACCATATCCTGTACCGGGCCGTGGGCCTGGAGCCCCTGCTCCGGACCGACTACGCCGTGCACACGCTCGAAATCCACGACCGTTTCCTGCTGTGCAGCGACGGCCTACACGGCGGACTTAAACAAGCCGAGATCGCGCGCATCCTGCTGGAAAGGGCCGCGCCCCAAAGCAGTGCGGACGCTCTGGTCGAATCGGCGCTGGAGCGCGGCAGCACCGACAACGTCACCGCGCTGGTGGTGGATGTCATCGCCCTGCCCCGGGCCGACCGGCAATCGCTGCGGGAAATCATCGAGTCCTTGCCGATCCTGGAACTACCCCGTCCCGGCGATACGGTGGATGATTTTCAACTGGAAGAACTGCTGTCTTCCGGGCGCTACAGCGCGCTGTTCCGCGCGGTCGACCGGCGCAACGGCAACCCGGTGGTCATCAAGTTCCCTCATCCGCGGGTAGCCAGCGAGCGGCAATATCACGATGCCTTTGTCCGGGAAGCATGGATCGGCGGGCGGGTGAAGAGTCCGTGGGTGGCCGAAATTCTGGAACAGCCGCCGGAGCGGCAAAGCCGTCTCTACTCGGTCATGCCGTATTATCGCGGCGCCACGCTCGAACGGCACCTGCGGCGAAACGCACGCATCGGCCTGGAGCCGGGCATCGACCTCGCTCTCAAACTGTGCAAGGCGGTGCACGCACTGCACCGCCAGCAGATCGTGCACCGCGACATCAAGCCCGACAACATCCTGCTTCCGGACGACGGCGGCCTGAAACTGCTGGATCTCGGAATCGCCCGGTTGCCGGCCTGGGACGAGGACCAGGCCGATCCGATGCCGGGCACCGCCAGCTACATGGCGCCGGAACTGTTTCACGGCGAGCGGGGCAGCGTCGCCAGCGACATCTTCGCGCTGGGGGTAACGCTCTATCGCGTGTTCTCCGGAGGTGCCTATCCCTACGGCGAGATCGAGCCATTCAGCACGCCCCGATTCGGAAAACCCAAACCCCTGACCAGCCGCCGTCCGGATTTGCCGGTCTGGCTGGACGCCGCCTTGGCGCGCGCGGTCGCGATCGACCCCGGCGAACGCTATGCCGACGCCATCGAGCTGGCCTTCGAGCTGGAATCCGGATTATCGAAAGGCGGCGGCAAGCGTGTCTCCGCCCGTCCCCTTCCCCTGTACCAGCGCAATCCGGTTCTGTTCTGGCAACTGACCGCGCTGCTCCTGTTCGGATTGCTGATGGTGTGCCTGTTTCAGGTCTACGGGAGGGTTTAGGTGTTTATCAATGCAGTAAGTAAAGCCGTCATGCCGGCAGGGAAGGGTCATCCGGGCGCTCCCCGGATGACCGTTTGCGATTGGAAGGGTCATCCGGGCGCTCCCTGGATGACCGTTTGCGATTGGAATGCCGGCATCCAGAGCACAGGGATTGTGATCCGGGCCGATGCCATCCCTGGCGTCTGGATTCCGGCACAAAACCGTCGGGAACGGTTTTGGACAGCCGCAGGCTGGTCTGAAGGACGAGCCCCCTGGGAAGGGGCGAGCAATCCGTGCCGGAATGACGAGGTTCATCTCACGTCCCCGCATCCTACGAAAGTTGATTTGACGAATGGGATTCATCCCGGAGGAGGTAAGCCATGAAAAAACAGAGACTCATCGTAATCGGCAACGGTATGGCCGGCATACGCACAGTCGAGGAGCTGCTGAAAATCGCTCCCGACGCATACGACGTCACCGTGTTCGGTGCCGAACCGCACTGCAATTACAACCGTATCCTCCTGTCCCCGGTCCTGGCCGGCGAGAAGACGCTTAACGACATCATCTTGAACGATGACGACTGGTACGCGTCGAACGGCATCACGCTGCACAAGGGGCGGAAGGTCGTCGCGATCGACCGTCGGCGGCGGCTGGTTCGTACCGAAGACGGACTGGAGGCCGGCTACGACCGGCTGCTGCTCGCCACCGGCTCCATGCCTTTCATGCTGCCGGTCCCAGGCAGGGATCTGCAGGGCGTAATCGGTTTTCGCGACATCCGCGACGTGGAACTGATGCTGGAGGCTTCGCAGAAGTACCGGCATGCGGTCGTCATCGGCGGCGGCCTCTTGGGGCTTGAAGCGGCCAACGGGCTGAAAAAGCGGGGGATGGCGGTTACTGTCGTGCATCTCCTCGATACCCTGATGGAAAGGCAACTGGACAAACCTGCCGCGGACCTTTTGAAACGGGCGCTCGAGGACAGCGGCCTCGATTTCCGAATGGAAGCGCAGACCGAAGCCATCCTCGGCCACGACCGCGTCACCGGCGTACGCTTCAAGGACGGCTCGGAAACCCCCGCCGATCTGGTAGTCATGGCGGTGGGCATCCGCCCCAACGTCGATCTCGCCAAGAGCGCCGGCATCCATTGCGAGCGCGGTATCCTGGTCAACGACACCCTGCAGACTTTCGATCCCCGCATTTATGCCGTAGGCGAATGCGTGCAACACCGGAAGCAGCTTTTCGGCCTGGTGGCCCCGCTTTTCGAGCAGGCCAAGGTCTGCGCGAATCACCTGGCGGAATACGGCATCGCGCGCTACGAGGGCTCGGTGACGTCCACCAAGCTGAAAGTGACCGGCATCGATCTTTTCTCCGCCGGCGAGTTTCAGGGCGGAAACGGCTACGAAGAATTGTTGTTTCAAGATCCCGCCCGAGGCATCTACAAGAAGCTGGTGGTCGAATCCAACCGCATCAAGGGCGCGGTGCTTTATGGCGATACCGGCGACGGCGCCTGGTACTTCCAGTTGATGCGGGACGGCACCGATATCTCCGCTTTCCGGGAAAACATCCTGTTCGGGCAGGCGCATCTGGGCGATGCCGGCCACGGAGCGGACAACCGCGCGGCGCTCATGCCGGACACGGCGGAGGTCTGCGGCTGCAACGGCGTGTGCAAGAAGACGATCGTCGACGCCATCGTTCAGAAAAAGCTATTCACCCTGGAGGACGTGCGCACCCATACCAAGGCATCGGCTTCCTGCGGCTCGTGCACCGGTTTGGTCGAGCAGATCCTGCAAAGCACCCTGGGCAGCGATTACTCGGTCAGTCCGGCCAAAAAGCCGCTGTGCAAATGCACCGACCATACCCATGAAGAAGTGCGAGAGGCGATACGCGCGGAGAGCCTGAAGTCGATTCCCGAGGTGATGCGCTTCCTAAACTGGAAGACAGTCGACGGCTGCCATTCCTGCCGCCCCGCGCTCAATTATTACCTGCTCTGCCAGTGGCCCAACGAATACCGGGACGATCCGCAGTCGCGCTTCATCAACGAGCGGGCCCACGCCAATATCCAGAAGGACGGCACCTATTCGGTGGTGCCGCGGATCTGGGGCGGCGTCACCAATCCTCGGGAGCTGCGCGCCATCGCCGACGTGGCCGAAAAGTTCGAGATTCCGACGGTCAAGATCACCGGCGGCCAGCGTATCGATCTCCTGGGCGTCCCGAAACAGCAGCTTCCGGCGGTTTGGGCGGAACTCGGCAAGCACGGCCTCGTCTCCGGCCATGCCTACGGCAAATCGCTGCGCACGGTGAAAACCTGCGTCGGCAAGGAATGGTGCCGGTTCGGCACGCAAGATTCCACCAAGATGGGCATAGACCTCGAAAAAATGACCTGGGGGTCGTGGACGCCGGCCAAGGTCAAGATGGCGGTATCGGGCTGCCCGCGCAACTGCGCCGAGGCCACGATCAAGGACTTCGGCGTGGTGGCGGTGGATTCAGGCTGGGAACTTCACGTCGGCGGCAACGGCGGCGTGAAGGTCCGCGCCACCGATTTTCTGTGCAAGGTCGATACGGAAGAGGAAGTGAAGGAATACTGCGGCGCCTATATGCAGCTATACCGGGAAGAAGCCCGCTACCTGGAGCGGACCGCGCACTGGATCGAACGCGTCGGTCTCGCTTATGTCCAGGAGCGCATCGTCTCGAATCCGGAAAGCCGACGCGCCTTGTACGAGCGGTTTCTCGAATCGCAGAAAAGCGCCCAGATCGATCCATGGGCGGTTCTCGCCAAGGAATCCGAGCGGCAACACTTCGAACCCTTGAGGAAAGTAGGATGAATGTCATGAGCGACTGGATCGAAATCGGCCGAATCGAGGACATTCCCCGCCAAGGCGCTCGCGTCGTCGCCACGCCGGCCGGCAATGTCGCCATCTTCCGCACCCTGAACGACGAAATTTTCGCGGTTCGCGACCTCTGTCCGCACAAAGGTGGGCCGCTCTCCCAAGGCATCGTATGCGGAAAGCGGGTGGCCTGTCCGTTGCACAACTGGGTGATCGACCTGGCGTCCGGCGATGCCGCTCCGCCGGACGAGGGCCGAACGGCATGCTTTCCGGTAAGGCTGGAAAACGAAAGGTTGTGGTTGCAGCTCGACAGGCCGGAATAGCCGGAATTCCGTGAACGTTTGCCCTTATCCCAGCCACACTTCGTTATTAAGAGGAAGAGAAACGTGAGTTCTGCACCGCTCTCAGATCCGTCCTTAACAGCGGACGATGCGCCCATCGCCACCACCTGTCCCTACTGTGGCGTCGGCTGCGGCGTGCTGGCCAAGCCGCGCGGTCCCGAGTCGGCGGACATCAAGGGCGATCCGGAACATCCGTCCAATTTCGGGCGGCTTTGCTCCAAGGGCTCGTCGCTCGGAGAAACCCTGTCGCTGGAAACTCGGCTGCTTTATCCCGAGATCAGGGGCCGGCGGGTGAGTTGGGACGAAGCGCTAGGCACCGTCGCCGACACGTTTCGACGGATCATCGATATCCACGGTCCCGACTCGGTGGCGTTCTACGTCTCCGGTCAGCTCTTGACCGAGGACTATTACGTCGCGAACAAGCTGATGAAGGGTTTCATCGGCTCTGGAAATATCGATACCAATTCCCGCCTCTGCATGTCGTCCACGGTCGCGGCCCAGAAACGGGCCTTCGGCGAGGATGTCGTGCCCGGCTGTTACGAGGACCTGGAACTGGCCGATCTCGTCGTGCTGGTCGGTTCCAACGCGGCCTGGTGCCATCCGGTGCTGTTTCAGCGTCTGGTTGCGGCCAAACGGGAAAATCCCCGCCTGAAGATCGTCAACATCGATCCGCGCCGCACGGCGACGAGTCAGTCCGCCGATCTATATCTCCCGATACGGCCGGGTACCGACGTGGTTCTGTTCAACGGACTCCTGAATTATCTGCGCCAGGATGACAGGATCGATTTCGCCTTCCTGGAAAATCATCTCGGTCGCTATGCCGAAGCGTTCGAGAACGCGCGCAAAACGGCTCCTTCCTTGCCTGCTGTTGCCAGGATCTGCGGTATTCCCGAAGAGGACCTCGCGAGCTTTTACCAATGGTTCGCCCGCACCGAAAAAGTCGTCACCGCCTGGTCGCAGGGCGTCAACCAGTCGTCCAGCGGCACCGACAAGGTCAACAGCATCATCAACGTTCATCTTGCCACCGGGCGGATCGGCAAGCCGGGCATGGGCCCCTTCTCCCTGACCGGCCAGCCCAACGCCATGGGCGGGCGGGAGGTCGGCGGACTCGCCAATCAGCTCGCGGCGCATCTCGACATCGAGAATCCCGAACACCGGGCTCTCGTGCAGGAGTACTGGAATGCGCCGCGCATGCTGGATAAGTCCGGACTCAAGGCCGTGGAGCTGTTTCAGGCGATCGCCGAGGGACGCATCAAGGCAGTCTGGATCATGGCCACCAATCCGGCCGTTAGCCTGCCGGACGCGAACGCGGTGCGGAACGCGCTCCGCCGCTGCGAATTCGTGGTGGTTTCCGAATGCGAGTCGGGCACCGACTTGGGCGCCTACGCACATGTGAACCTGCCCGCGCTGGCCTGGGGTGAGAAGGACGGCACCGTCACCAACTCGGAGCGTCGCATTTCCCGGCAGCGGGCATTTCTGACAGCGCCGGGCGAAGCCAAGCCGGATTGGTGGATCGTCAGCCGGGTTGCCCAGCGGATGGGATACGAGGAAGGTTTTCGCTACGGGTCAGCTTGGGAAATTTTCCTGGAGCACGCCCATTTGTCCGGCCTTCGGAATGACGGCAAACGGGTGTTCGACATTTCCGGTCTCGCGGAACTCGATCGCGCCGGCTATGAAGCCTTGAAGCCGATCCAGTGGCCGGTAAATGGGCATCATCCGAACGGCGCGTCTCGCCTGTTCGACGCAGGCGGGTTTTCAAACTTCGGCCGCCGCGCCGGAATGGTGCCGGTGGTCCCCAAAGCGCCGGCCAACCCGCCCGACGCGGCCTATCCGCTCGTGCTCAACACCGGGCGCGTCCGCGATCAATGGCACACCATGACCCGCACCGGCAAAACCGCCCGCTTGACCAACCATGTTCCCGAGCCTTACGCCGAGCTGAACCCCCGCGATGCGGCCCGATTCGCCATTCAGGACGGAACCCTGGTTCGCCTCGAGAGCCGGTTCGGCCAAGCCTTGGTCCGCGCCCGCGTCAGTAAAGATCAGCAGCCAGGATCGGTGTTCGTGCCCATGCACTGGAGCGGACCTTATGCCAGCAAAGGCTTGATCAATGCCTTGGTCAACCCGGCAACCGATCCGATGTCCGGCGAACCCGAATCCAAGCACACACCGCTCCGGATCGCGCCCTATCCGCCGGCGTGGCACGGCTTCTTGCTGTCGCGCGAACCGCTGGGCGCTATCGAGGTCGAGTACCGCGTCACGATACGGGGAGACGGCCATTGGCTTTACGAGCTGGCACATTCCGAGTCACCTTCGGACTGGCCTGTCTGGATGCGCGGCTTGTTCGCCCATCCCTCGGGTTCGCGCGAATCCGCGTCCGCCGAGCCGGTGCCCGGCAGGGAAGAATGGCTGGAGTTCGCTGACATCCACTCGGGCCGGTACCGCTGCGCACGCCTCCTCGGCGGACGTTTGCAGTTTTGCGCCTTCATAGACCGGAGCTTCGAGCTGCCGCCGCGCAGTTGGCTAGCCGGTCTATTCGCACTGGATGAAGTGCCCGATCGGGCACGCATGAGCCTTTTGGCCGGAAAACCGGCTTCGGCCGAGGATGATCAGGGGCGTATCGTCTGCTCCTGTTTCGGGGTCGGCATCAATACCTTGAAACGCGCCATTCAGAAGCAAAATCTGTCGACAACGGAACAAATTGGTGCAGCACTCAAAGCGGGAACCAATTGCGGTTCCTGTATTCCCGAGCTCAAGTCCTTATTGCAGGGGTAAAAACACCAGCGCCGCTGCGGCGGCACAAGGCGTCTAGCATTGCCTCGTATTTGTGCACTTCAACGGCCTATGTTCCTATTTAAGGCATCGCTTATCTCGGCCTAATTCAAAATCGCTTTTAATAAAGAATTCATGTTTGTAGGGTGGGTTAGGCCGGAGGCCGTAACCCACCGAGCGACCTCGAATCGGTGGGTTACGCGGAGCCTGTCGAAGGGCCTGTCCCGAGCGGAGACTAGGGGCTAACCCACCATCGATGGGTTTCGCTTCGCTCTACCCATCCTACGATGAATGTTCACTCGAATGCCGAACGGAATGACGTAGGTCGGCAATCCCTTGCCGACTGTCTGGGCTACGGCCAAGCACTGGACCGTATGGCACGATCATTGCTGAAACCATAACGTCGTGGCAGGCTACTCGCGTCGTAACTGCTATCGGAGCCGATACGCTCTTGACGCTTCACAATCCAATCCATCCTGGAGAATTTTGGACAAGGAGACCCTTAACTCATGACCTCGGTTCCCCAATGGCTGCGCCCTGGCGTTCATGCGGCAGGCGGCGAAGGACTCGAGAAAACCCAGATCGACTTGGGTTTCATCCCGCTGACGGACTGCGCACCGCTCGTCATCGCCTACGAAAAAGGTTTTTTCCGGAAACACGGGCTGGAAGCGAGACTTTCCCGAGAGGTGTCCTGGGCCAATATCCGCGACAAGGTATTCGCCGGCTTGCTGGACGGCGGTCATATGCTGGCACCCATGCCCATCGCCACGACGCTCGGTCTCGGGGAACTGAAAAAACCGACCATCGCCGCTCTGTCCCTGGATCTCAACGGCAACGCCATTACCGTTTCCCTGGACTTGTACCGGCGCATGGCCGAACTCGATCCGGCGGCGGCAGCCGAGCGGTCCATGAGCGTCCGTGCACTGAAGAAAGTCATCGATACCGGCAAACACGCGGGGCGCGAGCCCTTGTGCTTCGCAACGGTATTTCCGTTCTCCCCCCATAACTACATGCTGCGCTACTGGCTGGCCGCCGGCGGCATCGATCCGGACCGCGACGTGCGCCTGGTCGTGATCCCGCCGCCGCACATGGTGAAGTACCTGAGCAGCGGAGAAATAGACGGTTACTGCGTCGGAGAACCGTGGAACGCGCAGGCCGTGGCCACCGGCGTCGGACGCACGCTGATCACCGATTATGAAATCTGGAACAACAAGCCGGAAAAAGTGCTGGGCGTGAACCGGGAGTGGGCCGAACAACATCCCAACACTCACCGCGCCATGCTGATGGCGCTGCTGGAGGCGGCGCAATGGATCGATCAACCGGAAAACCGTATCGAAGTGGCCGATATTCTGGCTCGGGAGGAATACGTCAACGCACCGGCTGACGTGGTGAAAATGTCCATGGTCGGCTCGTTTCGCTACCAGGTCGACGCCGCGCCCGCGCCGCTTCCCGACTTCAACGTGTTCTTCCGTTATGCCGCGACGTTTCCCTGGCGCTCCCATGCCGTCTGGTTCATCACTCAGATGTACCGTTGGGGACAACTCCGCGATCCCGTAGACATGCGAAAGCTTGCCGAAGAGGTCTATCGGCCCGATCTTTACCGCGAAGCCGCCCAGGCTCTGGGCCTGCCCTTCCCCACCGCGGACTACAAGACCGAGGGGCAGCACGGCGAACCGTGGACGCTTCGGGAAGCCACCGAGCCGATGATCCTGGGTACGGACCGGTTCCTGGACGGCGGCACCTTCGATGCGCTCCGTCCGGTGGATTATCTGGAGCGCTTCGAACTGCACAATCGGCAGGTTTCACTGGACGAACTGGCCAAGGTCAATCCATGAGCCTCAGAATCATGCTGGTCGATCAGGATTCGGCGCGCAGCGCCATATTGGAGCAAGCGCTGCACGATGCCGGCCATCAGGTCGTCGCCCGGATCAAGCACGGCCACAACCTGCTTCGGGAACTCAAGGAATGTCAGCCGGACATGGTGATCATGGATCTGGAGGCGCCGGGCCGCGACACCTTGGAGCAAATGCGGGAGATCAGCCGCGACCAGCCGAGACCGATCATCCTTTTCTCGAACAAGCGCGACGGCGATTACATCCGCCAGGCCGTGCAGGCCGGGGTAAGCGCCTATGTGGTGGACGGCCTCAGCCAGGAACGCATCATGCCCATCGTCGAGGTGGCCATGGCCCGTTTTCGCGAATTCGAGGCGCTCAAGCGCGAACTGCACGAAACCAAAACCCAGCTAGCCGACCGGAAAGTGGTGGACAAGGCCAAGGGCATTTTGATGCAGCGGAAGGGAATGAGCGAGGACGAAGCGTATCAGTTGCTGCGCAAAACGGCCATGAGCCGCAACATGCGCATCGCGGACGTCGCCAGGACCCTGCTTACCCTGGAAGGGCTGACGGACTGACTTCGGGGCGAATTCCGCCCGCCTTTCGCGCATCGCGCACTCTTTTGTCGCACCCGATGCACCAGCCCACCCGCCCGGCGCCTCCGCACTGCGCCGCCAGCTGCTGTTTCAGAGCTGTTTAGCGCGTTAAACGAGCTTGGCACGCTTCCTGTTAGTCCTATGAAAGCTAGAGTCGCGCGCTGACGGCGGCGCTCGACTTCCGGACAAAGGCGTCCTCCCGCAGCTCTTCAACTGCGGGCGACGCCTTTTTTATTGCTTATCGGATCACAACAGAATGGGGGTACAGTCATGGGGATTATCAGGCAGCCGCTGAGTGGCGGCAGCTTAGCGCGGCTTCTGATGCTGGGGCTCGGCACGGCCAGCCCGGTTTTTGCGGAGGGTATTAACGAGAGTATCGAAAAGGCGTTGAACGTCGGCGGCGGCAAGATCAACATCGATATCCGGTATCGGTTCGAATACGTGGATCAGGCCAATCTGCCCGAAATCGCCAAGGCCGATATGATCCGGGCGCGCATCGGCTATTTGACTCCGGAATTTCACGGGCTCAAGGCCTTCGCCGAATACGAAGGCAACCAGGATATCTTCAGCAACGAGTACAACAGTACCTGGAACAACAAGACTCGACATCCCGTCATCGCCGATCCCCAGAAGAACGAGGTCAACCAGTTATGGCTGAATTACAGCGGTTTACCTCAGACCAACCTAAAAGTCGGCCGTCAACGCATCATCTTCGACAACCATCGTTTCATCGGCAACGTCATCTGGCGGCAGCTGGAACAGACTTATGACGCCGTGGCCATCACCAACGCCAGCCTGCCCGACACCACGATCACCGCCGGTTATATTTGGAAAGTGCAGGACGTCACCTCCCGCACCATCGGCATGAATTCGCCGATCTTCAACATTGCCTACACCGGTCTCCCTTGGGGCAAACTCATCGTCCACGGTGAATGGCTGGATTACGACAATCAAAACGAAAGCTTTCCGACGCGAACCTTCAATACCCTCACCAATTCCACCCAGACGGTAGGCGTTCGCTTTGACGGCGCGACGCCCATCACCGACAAAATCAAGGCCCTCTACACGGCCGAATACGCCTGGCAGGAGGACTATGCGGAAAACCCGAAGGACTTCAAGGTCGATTATTGGCTGGCGGAAGGCGGGGTCGATCTGTGGGGCTTCGTCTTTAAAGGGTCCTTCGAGGAACTGGGCTCGGACAACGGCCAGGGCTTCCGTACGCCGCTCGCGACGCTGCACGCCTTTCAGGGCTGGGCGGACAAATTCCTGGTGACGCCGCCCGACGGCATCCGGGACGTGTACGGCACGTTCAAGACCAGCCTGTACGGCGTGGATTTATGGTTCGTCTACCACGATTTCCGGGACGATACCGGCAGCATCCGCTATGGCGAGGAGTTCGACGTCCAGGTGGAAAAGAAATTCGGCAAGCATTATTCCCTGCTCTTCAAGTTCGCCGACTACAACTCGTCCAACCCGAGAGCGTTTGCCGGCAACGTCGACACTCAAAAATGGTGGCTGCAGGCGGGGATCAGTTTCTAAAAGAAAGCTGGGAATTTAAGGCCGTAGGATGCGGTGAGTATTCGAACCGCATCGATCGCGACAGATGCGGCTCCTACGTCGCCACATCCTACGGTCATTTACGTTTATCCTTGCAAGTGCTTGAGCTTGCGTAGGGCGCATTAGCTTTAGCGTAATGCGCCGCATGGGAAATCCATTCTACGCAAACCGGTATTTCTACCCCTGCAAGTGCTTCAGCACCTCGTCCAGCATCTTCTTGGCGTCGCCGAACAGCATCCGATTGTTCTCCTTGTAGAACAGCGGATTGTCGACGCCGGCATAGCCGGACGCCATCGAGCGCTTCATGACGATCGAGGTTTTCGCCTTCCAGACCTCCAGAACCGGCATGCCGGCGATGGGGCTGTTGGGGTCTTCCTGCGCCGCCGGGTTCACGATGTCGTTGGCACCGATGACCATGGCGACGTCGGTCTCCGGGAAGTCCTCGTTGATTTCGTCCATTTCCAGCACGATGTCGTAAGGAACCTTAGCCTCGGCCAAAAGCACGTTCATATGGCCCGGCATGCGGCCCGCCACCGGGTGGATGGCGAAACGCACGTCGACGCCTTTTTCACGCAGCAGCCTGGTGATCTCGTACACCGTATGCTGGGCCTGAGCCACCGCCATGCCGTAGCCCGGCACCAGAATGGCGCGGCTGGCGTTGCGCAGGAGTTCGGCCGTTTCTTCCGGTGTGATCGGCTGCACCTCGCCTTGTGGCCCCGCCCCAGCCGCCGGCGCTACGCCGGTACCGGTACCGAACCCGCCGGCGATGACCGAGAGGAAATGGCGGTTCATGGCACGGCACATGATGTAGGACAGGATCGCACCGGAAGAACCCACCAGAGCGCCGGTCACGATCAGCAGATCGTTGGACAGCATGAAGCCGGTGGCCGAAGCCGCCCATCCCGAGTAGCTGTTGAGCATGGACACCACCACCGGCATATCGGCGCCGCCGATCGCCATGACCATGTGCACGCCGAAAGCTAGCGCAACGGCCGTCATCAGCAGCAACGGAACGAACCCGCCCGCAGTGGACTGCGCGTTGACGAAGCCGGCCCCCAAGATGATGGCTAGAATCAAAAGGCCCAGATTGAGCCAGTGCCGGGCCGGAAGCAGCATGGGTTTGCCGTCGATCTTGCCCGACAGCTTACCGAATGCGATGACCGAACCGGAAAAGGTCACGGCGCCGATCAGAACGCCGAGATAGATTTCCACCTCATGAATGGTTCTCTCCACCCCGGTAAAGGCAGCGGTCGGATCGATGAAGTTCGCATAACCCACCAGCACCGCAGCCAACCCCACCAGGCTGTGCATCAGCGCGACGAGTTCCGGCATTTCGGTCATCTTGACCTTGATCGCGGCGTAGACCCCGACGCTGCCGCCGATAGCCATGGCGACGATGATCGGAACATAGCTGGTCACCTTCGGCCCGAACACGGTTGCGAGGATGGCGATGGCCATGCCGAGGATGCCGTAGAAATTGCCGCGCCGCGCGGATTCAGGATGGGAAAGCCCCCCGAGGCTCAAGATAAACAGTATCGTCGAGCCGATATAGGAAACGGTAACTAATCCTTCTGACATTGTTATTCTCTCCGCTTATCTTCTGAACATGCGCAGCATGCGCTGGGTGACCCAGAAACCGCCGGCCATGTTGACCGAGGTCAGAACGATGGCGAGCCCCGCCAAGATGGTGATCAACACACCGGGCGAGGAAATCTGGATCAAGGCGCCGATGGCGATGATGCTCGAAATGGCGTTGGTGACGCTCATGAGCGGAGTGTGCAGAGCCGGGGTGACGTTCCAGATCACCATGTAGCCCACGAAACAGGCCAGCACGAAAACGGTGAAGTGGGACATGAACGCCGCCGGAGCCACAGAACCGAGGCCGTAGAACAGGAGACCCGCCACGCCCAGCGTGATGCCGGTTTGCGCCCAGGCGGGCAGCAGCGGCTTCTTTTCCGCCTTCTTGATTTCGACCGGCGGTGCCGGGGTGGCGCCTACCGGGGCTGCGGTGATTTTCGGCGGTGGCGGCGGCCAGGTGATTTCCCCCTCCTTGATCACCGTGGTTCCGCGTATGACCTCGTCCTCCATGTTGACGTCGATCGTGCCGTCCTTGTTCGGGCACAGCTCTTCCATCAGTCTCAGAAGGTTGGTGGCGTACAGCGTGCTGGACTGACGGGCAAGCCGGCTCGGCAGATCGGCATAGCCGATGATGGTGACGCCGTGTCGGACGACGACTTCGCCCGGGACCGTCAGCTCGCAGTTGCCGCCCTGCTCGGCCGCCAGGTCCACGATGACGCTGCCGGGTTTCATGGATTCCACCATTCCCGCGGTGATCAGTGTGGGCGCGGGCTTGCCCGGAATCAGCGCGGTCGTGATAACGATGTCCACGTCCATGCACTGGCGGGCGATCATTTCCTTTTGGGCCTTTTGGTAGCCCTCGCTCATCACTTTGGCATAGCCGCCGACGCCGGTGCCCTCCTCCTGATAGTTGACTTCCACGAACTCTGCGCCCATCGATTTGACTTGGTCTTTGACTTCCGGGCGGGTATCCGTTGCCCGGACGATGGCGCCGAGACCGTTCGCCGCGCCGAGGGCGGCCAACCCGGCGACGCCGCAGCCGATGACGAATACTTTCGCCGGCGGCACTTTGCCGGCGGCGGTCACCTGTCCCGTGAAGAACCGCCCGAAATGCTGGGCCGCCTCGATCACTGCGCGGTAGCCGGCGATATTCGCCATGGAACTCAAGGCGTCCAGCTTCTGCGCGCGGGAAATGCGGGGCACGCTGTCCATCGCCAGCACAGTGGCTTTCTTGGCCGCGAGCCGTTCCATGAGATCGGGGTTCTGGGCCGGCCAGATAAAGCTGATGAGATTGCCGCCCTCGCGCAAATAGTCGACTTCATCCACGGCCAGTTCGGGATGGACTTGAGGACCACGCACCTTGAGCACGATGTCCGAGCCGGCCCATAAGGATTTAGCATCATCGGCGATGTCGCAGCCGACTTCGCGGTAGGCATCGTCGGAAAAGTTGGCGCTGTCGCCGGCCCCGGTTTCCACGGTCACCGAGAAACCGAGTTTCATGAGTTTTTCGGCCACCTCCGGCACGGTTGCAACACGCTTCTCTCCGGCGTGTATTTCTTTGGGAACCCCAATTCGCATAAAACGTACTCCTCCTAGCGCTATCGAGCGCAACAATTACGAACGTTGTTTTTGTTCAAGAGGGCGAAAACAGGGCGCCAGAAGTCCCGTTCCTGGTGGGACGGAAATAGCTAACTTGCGTGCGACAATGAGAAATTCACAATCTATGTCTCGATAATTGACAAAATTTTCTGGCCCGGCGTAACGACCCCCGCACCTTCTTAAAGTAATTGCCGGGAGAGGTCAACTTATTTTGCCTCTGGCAACCCATCCGGATTGGGCTGCGGAACTCTTTGCAACGCCGCCGATCAGCCGGATTTTTCGGCGACCAGCATGTAGTTGACGCTCATTCCGGGACTTAGCCTGAATTTCCGAGTAAAGGGATCGATCTTGACGCCGGTGCGATCGAAAACACGCATGCCGCTTTCGAGAAGCATGCCTTCCAATTCGTCCGGTTTCGGAAACTTCCGCCAATGATGGGTTCCCTTGGGGAGCCAGCGCAGCACGTATTCGGCGCCGACGATCGCGGTAAGAAAGGATGCGGCCGTCCGGTTGAGCGTGCCGATGACCATCAGCCCTCCGGGCCGGACCAATCGGCCGCAGGCGCTCATGAAGAGCGGCAAATCGGCCACGTGCTCGACGACTTCGAGATTCAAGACGGCATCGTACGATTCGCCCTGTTCGGCCAAACCTTCCGCGGTGCCGCAGGTGTACCGGATCGCCAGACCGCTCGCTTCTGCATGCTGCTGCGCGATGCGGATATTCTTTTCCACCATGTCGACGCCGTGCACCTCCGCGCCGAGCCGCGCCATCGCTTCGCTCAGCAACCCTCCGCCGCAGCCGATGTCCAAGAGACGAATCCCCTGAAGCGGCACAGCTCGATTCGCGCTGCGACCGAAGCGTGCGCTCAAACGCTCGGAGATGTAACCGGCTCGAAGCCGATTGAGGCGATGCAAGGGCCAGAATGGGCCGTCGGGGTCCCACCAGGCATGGGCCAGCCGGTCGAAATGCGCCGCCTCGGCGGGATCGATTGTGGTTTTTGTGCTCAAGGTTTATTTTTCCAGAGGAAGGAAGCCCGATATGCGTGCCTTCGTCTTAGCGCGTGGCGAGGAATCGGGATAAAATCGCTTTTTTGATTGGAAAGACCGGATATTCAATGGTTCACGTCGGCATCATCATGGGCAGCAATAGCGACTGGGAGATCATGCAGCATGCCGCCCGTCAGTTGAAAGATTTCAATGTCCCGTTCGAAACGAAGGTGGTTTCCGCTCACCGGACGCCGGATTTGTTGTTTCAATACGCCGAAACGGCGGCCGATCGCGGACTCAAATGCATCATCGCCGGGGCTGGAGGCGCGGCGCATCTGCCCGGCATGATGGCGGCGAAAACCCACCTGCCCGTGCTGGGCGTTCCGGTGCCGACGACATACATGAAAGGCAAGGACTCCCTGTACTCCATCGTCCAGATGCCCAAGGGCATACCGGTCGCGACCTTCGCCATCGGCGAACCGGGCGCGGTGAATGCCGGTCTGTTCGCGGTGGCGCTGCTAGCCGTTCACGATTCGGACTTGGCCGCCAAACTCAAGGCTTATCGCCTTCGGCAAACGGAAGCCGTGCTGGGGCTGACGCTGCCGGAAATCGAATGATGCCGAAAGCAGGCCGCTGATTTTCCGAAACAGGACGTCCTGAAGCTAACTAGAATAAGAACGGCTGTCGTCTATCGACCCGTTCCCGTAGTTCCACATTAACCCTATCGACGATGAAACACATTCTACCGAATGCCATGCTCGGCATCCTGGGCGGTGGTCAATTGGGCCGCATGTTCACCATGGCGGCGCGGGCCATGGGCTATCGCGTCACCGTACTGGATCCCGACGGCGACAGTCCGGCCGGCGGATTGGCCGATGTGCACATCCGCGCTGCCTACGATGACCGGGCGGCTCTCGACAGACTCGCCGAAACCTGCGCCGCGGTCACCACGGAATTCGAGAATGTCCCGGCCGAAAGCCTCAGCTACCTGGCACAGCGCGTACGGGTAAGCCCTTCGGCGGAATGCGTTTCGATCGCTCAGGACCGTATCGCGGAAAAGCGATACATTTCCGGGGCAGGGCTCGGAGTCGCTCCGTTTCTCGCGATCGAGACCGCCACCGACCTGGATCGGAATCTGGCGGACCACTTGCCCGGCATTCTGAAGCTGGCGCGGCTCGGCTACGACGGCAAGGGCCAAATCCGGGTGAAAACCGTCGAGGAAGCGAAAGCCGCATTCGCCGAACTGGGCGGAAAGTCTTGCGTACTGGAGCGGCAACTGAATCTAAAAACCGAGATTTCGGTCATCATCGCCCGTTCTTCGCCGACCGAAGTAGTCTGCTTCCCCGTGGCGGAAAACCAGCACGAATCGGGAATTCTCGACGTCAGCATCGTGCCGGCCAGGGTTGCGCCGGCCGTCGCGACACACGCGCAAGACATGGCGCTTAAGCTCGCTCAAGCCATGGACTATATCGGCGTCCTGGCGGTGGAATTCTTCGTGCTGGACAACGACGACCTGGTCATCAATGAAATCGCCCCGCGCCCCCACAACAGCGGCCACTATACGCTGGATGCCTGCGCCGCCAGCCAGTTCGAACAACAAGTCCGCACCTTGTGCGGATTGCCGCCCGCGGATACCCGCTTGCTGAGTCCGGTGGTGATGGTCAATCTTCTGGGCGATATCTGGCGGGACGACGAGCCGGCCTGGGACAAGCTCTTGAGCCAGCCCAACGTCAAACTCCATCTTTATGGCAAGAAGACTGCCCGCATTGGCCGCAAAATGGGACATTTCAACGTGCTGGCCGAAGACGTGGAAGCCGCTTTGTCGCAGGCACTGGAACTGAAACAGATGCTCCAGGCTTAGCCGGAAAAGCGGCGCTTCCGGCAAGCTGGCGGATCATGCCGAAAGACCCCCTTCAGGTCCTGCGCAGCGTCTTTGGCTACGAACGGTTTCGCGGCCAGCAGCGCGCCGTCATCGATCATCTGACGGCAGGGGGCGATGCGCTGGTGCTGATGCCCACCGGCGGCGGCAAGTCGCTCTGCTACCAGATTCCCGCGCTAATCCGCCCCGGTACGGGCGTCGTGGTCTCGCCCCTGATCGCCCTGATGCAGGATCAGGTCGAAACCCTGCTCCAACTCGGCGTTCGAGCCGCCTTTCTGAATTCCACCCTGGCTTACGACACACAGCGCCAGGTCGAGCGGAACTTTCTGGACGGCCAACTGGACCTCCTCTACGTCGCGCCCGAACGTCTCTTGACCGAGCGCGTGCAGGCGCTCATCGGGCGGGCCGAAGTCAGCCTTTTCGCCATCGACGAAGCGCACTGCGTGTCCCAGTGGGGCCACGACTTCCGCGCCGATTACTGGCAGCTCTCCTTGCTGCACGAACGTTTTCCCGGCATTCCCAGAATCGGCTTGACCGCCACCGCCGACGAGCGGACCCGGCAGGAGATCGTCGAGCGCCTCGGACTGCAGGAGGCCAGGGTCTTTTGCAGCGGTTTCGACCGGCCCAACATACGCTACCGGATATCGCCCAAGCAGGACGCGCGCCGGCAGCTGGTTCAGTTTCTCCGAAACGAACATCCGGGAGATGCCGGCATCGTTTACTGCCTGTCGCGAAAAAAGGTGGAATCGACCGCGGAATGGCTCCGCGCTCAAGGATTCTCCGCCCTGCCCTACCATGCCGGCCTTTCTGCCGAGGAACGCCAGAAAAACCAGCGGCGATTTCTGATGGAGGAAGGCGTCATCGTCGTGGCGACGATCGCCTTCGGCATGGGCATAGATAAACCCAATGTCCGTTTCGTCGCGCACCTCGACCTGCCCAAGAGCCTCGAGGCTTATTATCAGGAGACCGGACGCGCGGGACGCGACGGCTTGCCGGCCAATGCCTGGATGATTTACGGCTTGCAGGATGTGATCACCTTGCGGCAAATGGTGGAGGCCTCCCAAGCGGATGAACTGCATAAACGGGTCGAGCGCCACAAACTCGATTCGATGCTCGGCTTCTGCGAGCTGACCGGTTGCCGTCGGCAAGCGTTGCTCCGCTACTTCGGCGAAATCTCCGACAAACCCTGCGGCAATTGCGACAACTGCCTCAACCCGCCGGACACCTGGGACGGCACCGACGCCGCCCGCAAGGCATTGTCCTGCGTCTACCGCACCGGCCAGCGCTTCGGCGTTCACCACATCATCGACGTACTGCGCGGCAAGTCCAACGAGAGAATACAGCGGCTGGGTCACGACAGGCTCAGCACCTTCGGCATCGGTCACGCCATGGACGAGAAACAGTGGCTCTCGGTATTCCGTCAGATCATCGCCCAAGGCTATTTGACGGTGGACTGGGAGGCTCACGGCGCACTCCGTCTGACCGAGGAATGCCGCCCGGTACTGCGCAGCGAAGTCGACCTTCGGCTAAGGCGGGACAGTTACAAGGAGGCCTCGAGCGGCCGACGCCAGGCCGTCGAGCGCTTTTCCAACCCGGAAGACGAGCGTCTCTGGCAAGCCTTGCGCGCCTTGCGGCGCACGCTGGCCGAGGAGCAGGACGTGCCTGCTTACGTGATTTTTCAGGACGCCGTTCTGATGGAAATGGTCCAGTCGAGACCGACCAGCCGCACCGAAATGAGCCGCCTGGCGGGCATCGGCGAACGCAAGCTGGAGCTCTACGGCGACGAGTTTCTGTCGGTCATCCTGGAGCACGGAAGCGGCGACGGTTCGGCCTCGACCGCCAGCACGACGGCAGACGAAAGCCTGGCGCTATTCCGGCTCGGCATGAACGCCGAACAGATCGCTTATCAGCGCGGATTGACGATTTCGACCGTCTACGGCCATCTGGCCAGGGCCATCGAAACCGGGGCCGTGGAACTCGGCGAGGTGGTGGGTTTGAGCGATTCGGAAATCGGAGAAATAGAAGCAGCGTGGCAGAGCCTGCCGGAAGACCAACGGCGCGCCCTCAAGCCGCTATACCAGGCGCTGAACGGCAAATACAGCTATGAAGTGCTTCGTTGCGTGCGGGCCTATTACGACAGGCTGCGTAACTCGCCTGACTCCGAGGCATAGAGTGAACGCCCCCTCGGTGGGTTACGGTGCGCGTCTAAACCTGCCGGCGCAAATCCGGTCTTTCAAGGCGCACCTAACCACCCTTCCATGGCCCTTTTCAATCGCAAACGGGCCGCGACAGGAGCCACCCAACTGACGTAGATACCGTCTTAGAAATCACGATGCAAGCCCATGATTGGGATCGAACGGTCGGCCGGACTTAAGGACGCCGTAGGCCAGGACGAGGAGCTTGCGCATGGCGGCGCCGACGATGAGTTTGCCGTTCTTGCCTTGGGCTTTAAGGCGCTCGCAGAAGGCCCGGATCAGTGGGTTATGGCGCCGGGCGACGATGGCCGGCATGTAAAGGGCCTTGCGGAGCAAGGCATCGCCGGTCTTGGACAGGCGGGTGTGGCCTTTCCACTTCCCGGACTGGTGCTCTTTGGGCGAGAGGCCCGCAAAGGCGGCGACGCTGCGCGCGTTTTCGAAGCGGTGAACGTCGCCCAGGGCGGCCAGCAGCACCGGGATGGTGGCGTCGCCCAAACCGGGGATGGTGTCGAGCAGGTCACGCCGTTGCCGGAGGTCCGGATCGTGGTCGATGTGCTCGCGGATGCGTTGTTGGGTAGCGGCGATCTCGGCGTCGAGGGTGGCGAGCACGGCTTCGATGGAGGGGCGTACGGTGGGGTCGGCCCCGTCCAGGCGGTTGCGTTCCATCTGCCGCATCTCGAGGAGGCTCTCGAGCCGACGCACTAAGGCTTGTAATGGGCGCACGGCCGGCGGAGGCGGCTGCCAGAGCAGCGGCCGTTGGCTGAGACAGAAGCGGGCGATGCGCTTGGCATCGCTTTTATCGGTCTTGGTGCGGCTCAGTTCGGCTTGGCCGAAGGCGTGGATTTGGGCGGGGTTGACCCGCTGACGGCGAGGCCGTGGTCGACCAGGAACAGGGCCAAGCCCTCACCATAGCGGCCGGTGGCCTCCAGGCACACGTGGGGCGTCGGGAAGGCTTGCAGCCAGGCCAGGAACGCCTTAAACCCTTCGGGCGTGTTCTGGAAGACCTTGGTTTTGTACTTGCCGTTGCGGAGCGCGGCGGCGTCGAACTTGGCTTTGGCGATGTCGATCCCGATGGGGCTGAACGTCATAGGGTCTCCTTGGTCTGCGTTGACGATGGGGCAAAGTGCTGACCGATCGAAACCGCTCCTGCCGGGTTCAGCCTTATCCATCCAGGGTGTTGCCCAAGGCAGCCCTACGATACCGTTCGAACTCTATGGCGAGGAAGGGACGCTGGGGGACGATCTACGGCGCGGGCTTCAGGCCCAAGGTCGGCAACGTCTTGCCCAGCGTCTGGGTCCGATGATCAGTCGGAGATTCTGCCTCTTGTGGAATGCAGAATCGAGATATAAGGTCGGGAATCCTTTCCCGACGTAACAGGTCGGCAAGCGGGTACGTCGGCAAAGGATTGCCGACTTACTTCGCTGGGGAAATTCCGAAAAAGCCCTCCTCGGATCAGACGGCGTGCATGCTGTATCCGGCCCGAAGATCAAAAACTGGGCAGCGCTCCGCTTATTCCGCGTACCTCTCGTACAACCGCATCAGCATGGCGAGCTCTCCTTCCTGCGGCACGCACCAGCCGTCGAACTGGATGTCCTTTAGGATGCTCTTACCCTGCTCGTCGTCGCCCATGCCGGTAAAGACTTTCGCGACGGATTCCCCGAGGTCGGCGATTTGCGGGCTCGCGCAAAGAAGATGGAAGGCAAACTGGGTGTCGCTTTCGTCCACGACACGGGTATTGTTTCGAGTGAGATTGGACAGGCCGTAATAGGTTTTCTTCAGCATGAACAAGACATCCGACTGTTCCTTGAGAAGCAATTGCAGCGCTTTGATTTCGTTGCCCGCGAAGTGATGCTGGAACTTGGACGAGTCCAGCCCGTTCTCGTCGCAAAGGAAACGACCCAGCAGGTAGACGAAACTGCCCTGCGAAGCCGTGACTGCGCGGACGTCTCCCATGTCGGCGAGTGACCGCTCGTCGTTGGCGCGCATGACGATCACTACTTCGTCGGCCTCCCCCAAGGGCCGCAGCAATGGCACGAACTGCTGCCGCCGAATCATGGCACAGGCTTCGAAGGGCTTGGCGAAGAAGATGTCCACCGTTTCGTGGCCGATCTCATGTCCCGCCGGCAACTGCTCGAAATGGATCGCACGCTGCAAGTGCCGTTGCAAATAGGTATTGAGCAGGTACCAGCCGCTCAATTGAGCACCGACCTGTAGACTGGCCACGAAATTCAGTTTGCCCCGGGGATGCAGCGAACCCGATTCGACGGGACGCTCGGGAGCGGCTCGTACGGCGCTGACCACGGACGGCTGGGCCCGCTCCGACGGCAGGCTGACATCGGTGGTGAGGAAACGGCCTAGCCCCGTAATCTTGAACAGCATCGCCACCATGCGATTGGGGTTATTGACTTCGATCTTGATGCCCTGCTTTTCCCAGTGTTCGAACAGCTTGAGGAGCAGAGACAGGCCCATTGAATTGACCCGCTCGACCTGTTTGAAATCCAAACTGACGCGGGCGTTGGCCGGAATGCCGTTCAACTGACCGAGGGTCTGCGCGGAATGGGCGTCTACCGAACCGGCAAAGGCGTAGCATAGCACGCCTTCCTCGCCGGACGGCAGGCTGTTAATGAAAAGTGAATCTGCCAGAGTCATGGCTTACAACCTCATCGTGCTCGCTGTGGTAGAGGAACTGGAATCCGGTTTTCAAGCCGACCTGCAAGGGCCGGCTCAGATCCCACAGAGTGGTGATCTGGGTACGGCGATGCGGTGTGACGCGCACCTGCAAGTAATCCGACATACGCCACATCAGATATAACCCGGCTCCACCGATACCGGCTTCGACGCCTTTCGCAAGCGTGTGAGTCAGATGGTCCAGGAAGATTGCCGGGGTCAAGGTGCCCCAGTTATCGGTAACCGACAAACCGATGGTGTCGGAACCTACCGCCAGGTGGATGCGCACGTGTTCGTTCTCGGACAGATTCCGCGTCGTTCCCTTCAGATAAAACGGGCGGCTTTGGCCGTCACGGGGCGCGCCGTACAACGAGTTCTCCACCATTTCGTCGAGGACCAACAGGATAGACTCGAGTTGGTCCGGCGCCATGACGCCCAGTTCCTCCAGCCAGGCGCGACCTTCCTCCATGAAGAACAGTTTGTCGTCGCTGTGGGTGAGCTGGAATTGCCGCTCTGCGACGCGCCCCGGGACGAGACAGTAAATATCATCATCCGGCGATGCTTGATGCTGACTGAGCAAATGTTCCCAACCGAGCCGATGGTAAAAGGCATCGTCGCGGGGCAATACCCGGCGGATACCGTCCACGCTGAGGCGCGGCAAGAGGTCGTGAAACTCGCCTTCGGACAGGAAAACCACCAGCTGGCGCGAGGTCGGCGAGGTAAAGTGATCGCTTTGGCCTCGGTAAAATCCCTCGGTGATGCGGATGAGCTGAGCCGAGCCCTCGTCGCGCGCGGCCTGGACCTCCACGCGATCGGTATGCTCCAGCACGGCCACGGTTACATCGTCGTCGAAATGGTCGCGTCCGCCGTAAGCCTTGAGTGCAGCGAGAATTTTTTCTTCCAGCACGCGCGGCTCGGCCTCGGCGTTTTCGTTCAGAATGGCTTCTAGCCGCTCGTAGCCGAAGGGTTCGCCGCGCGCCGATTCCTGTTCCACCACGCCATCGGTGTAGAGGAATATCCGGTCGCCGATATCGAGTTGCAGATCCAGTTCTACCGAGAGGTAATCGGAATCGCGGCTCTTTCCCAAGGGCAAGCCGCCCCCCTCGATCATGGTCCAGTGCTTATCCCCGCGCCGCTTGAGGTAAGGCAGCACGTGTCCGGCGTTGGCGAAGCGCAAGTGACCGGTGCGGCTGTCCAGACTCAGACAGCCCATGGTCATCAGCAACGACTGGTGCGCCGTTGCCAACATGGTTTCGTTGAGGGAACGAAGGATCTCCGCGGGGCGGGTCACCCCTTCATTCGCCAGCGGATAGAGACCTGCCTTGGCGGCGCTCACCATGGTGCCCGCCGCCACGCCGTGCCCGCTCACGTCGCCGATCACCATAACGGCGTAATAGCCGCCGACCTTGTAATAGTCGTAGTAGTCGCCGCCCACCTCGCTGGAAGTAGTCAAGGAGGCGACGCCGTGTACGCCCGGCAGAACGATGTCGGGGCTCGGCAGAATGGAATGCTGCAAGGCGGCGGCGAGGTTGATTTCTTCCTGCAGTCGGCTGCTCAGCTTTTCCAGTTCCACCAGGGTGGCTTGCAGACGATCTTCCGCCCGCTTGCGCTCGGTAATGTCGTCGCCGGTGATGAGGAACAGGACCGGCTGCTTGCTGTCCTGATCGCGGACCACCGTGGCATGCCAGATGATGTCCACCAGTTCCTCGCTACGGATTCGCATGGGAACTTCCGTCCCGGTCTCGCCGGACAGACCGCCCTGCACGACATCGTCGAACAAAACCCGCATTTGGCCCTGCTGTTCGGGCGTAAAGAGCATGGCAAAGAACTCGCTACCGCGCACCTCGTCCTCGGTCCAGCCGGAGATTTCCTGGGCATAGCGGTTGAACAAGATGATCTTGCCTCGGGTGTCCAAACCGATGATCAGCGCTTGAGCCGTATTGATGATGTTTTCGTTGAAGTCCCTCTGGGCCTGTAGGTTCGCCATGCTGTCCTTGAGGCGCTTGACCAGAGGATTCAAGAGGCCCATGCCGCCGAAAGCCAAGGCAAACAGGAACAGCGCCAGCATCACGCCTTGCAGGTCTTGGGTATTTTGCAGGCGGAAGTCGGCATTTTGCTGGTAATACGCCACCACCTTGTCGAGGCCGGAGAGGATCTTTTCGGGGGCGTCGGAAGTGAGATACTGAAAATACGGATCGTCCGAATTGACGGCATCCACCGGCCGCGACAATAGCTTACGTATCGCCTCGATGTAAGCATTGATCTGTTGATCGAGTTTGATCGGATCTTCGAAGTAGATGAGGCGCAGTTCCGGAGCCAGTTCGCCCGGCTCGGCCAGTAGACGCGGCCCCTGGCGCACCAGGCGATCGCCGTTCCTGAGATAACCGTGCATGTTCTCGAACAGGCTGATGGTATCCACCATCTGCTGTCGGATGGCCTGGCGCTCGACATGGCTTTCGGTGGCTGTCATTTTCATCGCCAGAACCACGCCGCGCTCCACCAACATGCGCTCGTGGCCGGCCAGGTTCAAGGCAGCGGCGCTGCCCTCCTGACTGCGAAGGTCGGCGATCAGAACGGCGTAGCTCACGACGGCCGTCATCGCCAGAAGGCCCAGCACGGTGCCGTACTGGTCCAATGCCCAGCCGAGAGACTCTCGAAAAAAACCTTGCATTTTCGAGGGTGTTTGCTGGGACAAGGGAAACTTTCCGGGCTCCATAAGTTCTCCTTCCTCTTTCCGTTCTATTAATGAATGCCCCCTTGTAGGGCATTCATTAATAGTAGATGGATTTGTAAACTTCGCCCGAAATGTTGATCTAGATCAGTAACTGATGCTCACAGCTCCAATATATTTGAGAATTTTTGCGTCAGAATGGCGCCTCATGGGACCACGGCGCCGGTGTCGAGGAGCGTAGCGGAAGCACAGCGCGGTGAACGGGAATATCGGGACGTTGCAGGATCTTATTGCTAGTCTTCGGTCTTAGTATGGATAACCCTCACCTCTTAAAAAGGCCGGAATGATCCGACATCGAAAGCCAATCACGGAACCCTGGCCCGAATAGTCGATTGGGCATCGGCCGACGGTCACTCGGCGGGAAACCAACTTCGCCACAGCGCTTCCTACGCGGACCGGCTTGTTTGCCCATCACGTACTTTTTGCCGATTTGTCTGACGTTCCCGCAGAATTACCATCCAATTGCCAGAGACCGCTCGGCCGCGTTCGCGAATCCGTGAAAAACGGAGTATGCACTCTTGGCATCAGCGAACGACTCGCGCACAAGGCCAAGATAGTTCCATTGTCAAGCAGTCATGGCAAAGAAACGCACTCAAAAAACACGGGACGAATCGCAGTCCAAGAAAACCTCACCGTCAACGCATGTCGCCTTATCCCCAAAGCACCCGCTCATGATCGTCGGCACCGGTACCTCTGCCGGCGGCTTCGAAGCTTTCAAGGAGCAGCAAAACCTTCTCAGAATTGTGCTGGTTCCCAAACTCCAGCTTGGGAACCCAGTGCCAACTCGGGCGTCTCGGATATGGCTTCCAAGCGGGAGCCTGGAAGCCAGCGAAAGCCCAGTTGGAAGCATCCCGATTAAAACGACCCCTTGCTATTGAAATGAGAAGTGGGCCGTAACGCACGGGCAAACGCCCGACTCACTCGTTGCCGGCTTCTTCGTCGAGACTGGCTATGTTTTTTCTGCCGTTGAGCAATACGGTACGGATCACGTCGGCGTTTTGTTCGGTTTCCTTCGCCTGATCCGAAAACCTTTGCTCCGAAAAGACGCTGCCGTGCTCGTGGCATTGCGCGGCCATGCGCTTTAGCAGGGCTGCCCGTTCCTCCAGGGAACGGATTGCGGACCAAAGGGCGACTTCAAGCGTTTCGGCCTGTTCATTGAGCAGGCTTTCCGTGGAAAACGCATGTCCGACATGGCAGCGGTACTTAACCATTTCGCCGTGGCCGAGTTCCCACATCACCCCGCCGCATTCCGGACAGGTCAGGACACTGGCAACGCGCGGGTTTCCCCCGGATTCGAACTGTCTTATGTCCTTTTTGACAATCTCACGCTCTTTTTCTGTTTCATCCGGCATGGGGGCACCTCTTCGTTGTCGCACGGGCTGTTGGGCTAACTGCTCGATGGTTGCGGCAATGCCCGCGACGGGCAGGATGTAGTCGACCGCGACGCTTTCGATGGCGTTCAGCGGCATCTCGGAGAAAATGGCTTCCTGTGGATCCTGGACTATCACTATCCCGCCGGCGTTCTTGATGGATTTGAGTCCGAAACTGCCGTCGCCGAGCGTGCCCGATAAAATGACTCCTATCACGCGAGAGTCGTATATCCTCGCCGCCGAGCGGAAAAGCGGATCGATCGCGGGGCGGAAGCCGTTCTCCCTGGGGCCTCCCGAAAGATGAATTTTCCCGTCTCTGAGCACCAGATGCCGGTTAGGCGGGGCGACGTAGATATGCCCCCGCCGAATCGTCTCGCCGTCATCCGGGTGGGTGGCCGGGAGCGGTCCATTTCGCTGGAGAATATTCGGCAGAAAGCTCGTACTATGACTTGGGACATGAAGGACAACGAGAAGGGTCGCCTCAAGATCGGAAGACAGATCGCCGACCAGATTTTTCAACGCTTCCACGCCTCCCGCCGAGGCGCCGATGACGATCATGTCGCGGGTATGCATCGTACGGGTTTTTATTCCAAATACTTACTTAGACCCGAAGGACGCCGAATGGTTGATCAAGGGCGAAATTGGATCGACGTTCGGGTACAACGGATAGGAGTAACTCGACCACCCCTCCAAATCGCTTTCAATCAGGAATCGATTTTCGTAGGGTGGGTTAGGCGCACATTCGCACCGGCCGAATGCCGATCACTGCGCTTCGCGTGCGCCGTAACCCGCCGAGCGACCTTCCATCGGCGGGTTACGCGGGGCCTGTCCTGAGCCCTTCGACGATGCTCGGGACAGGCTTGTCGAAGGGCCTGTCCTGAGCGGAGACTAGGGCTAACCCGCCATCGATGGGTTTCGCTTCGCTCTACCCATCCTACGATGAATATTCACTCGAATGTCGAATGGAATTAGACCGTGGCGAATTCTTCCCGCGAATAACGGGCGGTTCCGAATCGGTAGTCGCTTTGGAGGCAGTGATCCAGCCAGCGGGTGAGAAAGTAGTTCAGCGACCATTTGTAATCGAGCACGCTCTTGGCGCTGGACCGATCCCTTACCGCATCGAGGACCACCGGTCGGCAGTGGTCGCTGAGCGCTTCAGCGGTCTTGGCGTCCAGACTGACGCGGATTCTCACCGCCGGCTCGAAACCCCGCACGAAATCGTGGGTAAGCTCCAGCGTCAGGGTATAAGGCGACCTTTCGAGCAACCTCAGATGCAGGGACGGCTTGCCGTTGACTTGGGCGACGGCGGTCTCGTCGATGCGGTCCAAGTCGGGAATCAGGTGCGCCAGTTTCTCGTAGTTCGATTCGCAGACTTTTTGCAGCCAGAAGGATTTTTCTGCGGGCTGGAAAATGCTCATTACCGGTAAAAACGATCTCTCAAAATTCACTGTAGGTAGCGCAGGCGCTGGATGTCTCCCATAAGGTCACGCTCCTGACGTTGTATCCTCGGCTCGCGACGTGTCCGAATATCAGCTTGGCCAGATACTCGGCCGTAGGATGCTCGTCGAGCGCCAGAAAACGTTCTCCGGCCGAAACTAGCGCCGGCAGGAGTGGGTCATCCTTGTGCAGAAGCAGATTGTGATCGAGCTGCCGGTCGATATACTCCGACGCGACGGCGCTGATCTCCGCGAAATCGCAGACCATGCCCTGTTCGTTCAAACTTTCGGCAATCACGGTAATTGCTGCCTTGACACTATGACCATGGAGATGACGGCACTTGCCCGTATGTTCCATTAGACGGTGTCCGTAGCAAAAATACACTTCTTTGGTAATCGTAAACATGAATTGCGACAAGGATATTGACCAGCGATTTCACTCGCTCTTGATGCCTTTGATGGCGCCGGCAATTCGGTAACCACCCGCTTCGCTCTCCGCGCAGCGGATCGTTTCGATATAGGCGGTCAGAGGCGGGGTGATTTTGTTCTGCGGAACGAGGCACACTTCGACGGCTTTGCCGACATCTAAAGGAATATCGGCCTCGAACAAGATGCCGGAGCCGCTGATATTTACACATACCCCCTCATGTACAATATCGCTGTCGGCCAGCCGGAAGGTCATCTTGCAATCGGCCTGCATGCGGATGAAATCCCGCTTTTCGTCGTACTCCAGCATAGCTGTGCATCTCCCCCTTTAGGTTTCCCGGTATTCTAACCGATAGATCATAGCCGAAGTCGTTCGGACGATTCCGATTTCGGGTTTGGCAATGCGCGCCCTTTTATGCCATAGTGCCGCGCCTAAATCGACACAACCTGTTGGAACGACGCAGTAATCCGACACCTTGAACCTATGAGCACGAAATCCATCGTCCTAACTGGAATAACCACGACCGGTACACCTCATCTCGGCAATTACGTGGGCGCCATACGCCCTGCCATCGAAGCCAGCCGGGATCATAACGTCCTGCCTTTCTATTTTCTGGCGGACTACCATGCCTTGATCAAATGCCAGGACCCGGAACGCGTCCGCCAATCGACACTGGAAATCGCCGCCACCTGGCTGGCCTTGGGCTTGGATACGGAAAACGCCGTGTTTTACCGCCAGTCGGACGTCCCCGAGATCACGGAACTGGCCTGGATACTCAGTTGCGTCACTGCAAAAGGACTGATGAATCGCGCCCATGCCTATAAGGCCGCGGTCCAAGCCAATGAAGAAAGCGGCGAAAGCGATCCCGATAAGGGCGTCACCATGGGATTGTTCAATTATCCCATCCTGATGGCCGCCGATATTCTGATCTTCAACGCCAATAAAGTTCCCGTCGGAAAGGATCAGGTTCAGCATATCGAAATGGCACGCGATATCGCCGGACGCTTCAATCATATTTACGGCGAGCATTTCGTGCTTCCCGAAGCGGACGTCAGCGAGGATACCGCTGTGCTATGCGGATTGGACGGGCGTAAGATGAGCAAGAGCTACGACAACACCATCCCGCTGTTCGCACCCGAAAAACAGCTGCGCAAGCTGATCATGAAGATCAAGACCAACTCTCTGTTGCCGGGCGAACCCAAAGATCCGGACACCTGCACCCTGTTCGGCATCTATAGGGCGTTCGCGACAAAGGAGGAGACTACGGCGATAAGGCGCCGCTACGCGGAAGGCATTGCGTGGGGAGAAATGAAAAACATTTTGTTCGAGTATCTGGACGATCATCTGAAAGCCGCGAGGGAACGTTATGAAGCACTGCTACAAGCACCCGACAAAATCGAGGAAGCATTGCAGGACGGCGCCCGCAAGGCCCGAAGCTACAGCGCCCCGCTGATACGGAAGGTCCGCCACAGCATCGGAATCCGAAGCCTGAGTCTCTGACCTTTGCGCGCCGTTCGGATGCGGCGTCGCCGCCGCTCATCCCGCGCCTTACCGTCGGGAATGACATGTCGCACGATCCCAAATATTGGGCAAAAGGATATCTCGAGGCAGCCGGCTCATTAAGATTGTTCCGGCTGCTGGTCCTGCTGGCGCTGCTCGCCGGCTGTGCGCCGAACCGACTGGACGAGGCGCTGGCCATGGAAGAGGCCAGCGCCGAAAACACTATCTATTTGGTCGATCTGGGCTGGCACACCGGCCTAGCCGTCAAACGAGCCGATATCCCGCCCGGGTTGTGGCCGGAAAGCCAAGACTTTCCGAAAGCGGAGTATCTCGAAGTAGGCTGGGGAGACCGCGATTTTTATCAGGCCGCCGGCTTCAACCTCTGGTACGGGTTCAAAGCCGTCGTGGCCCCCACCGCCAGCGTTCTGCACGTTGTCGGAGTCCCCGTTCATCCGACCGCTTATTTCCCCGCCGCCGAGATCGTTGAGGTCCCCTTGTCGGAACAGCAGCTCAGGCAAATCATCGTATCCATTCACAACACCTACGCCCGCGAGAATACGGCCAGAGCGCAAGCCATCGGCCCGGGTCTATATCCCGACAGCCGCTTTTACGCGGCCGAGGGCAAATTCCATCTGTTCAATACCTGCAATGTCTGGGTTGCGCGAATCCTGCGCGATGCGGGCCTGCCCGTCGTGCCGTTTTTCGCCGTCACGTCGCGGGGGCTCTTGTCCCAGGTGCGAGAGTTCGGCAAGATCGTTCGGCCGGAGTCGGAAGGTCGCTATTAATCAGGCCCGTAAATACCCTCCTGGTATTTCGGGCCGCCGCCCAGGCCGGTACACGCCCGGCCTGGGCTCACGCGGCTTGTCGCCGCGCCGGGGCATCCCTGCCCCGGATTAACCCGGCCTATAAATATAGGCCGGGTTAATAAGTATCGGCGTAGGAATCGCTTCAAGGCTCTTTTTGATATTTCACGCTTACCGGTTATCGCGAGGAAACTCCATGCACGTCGTCATCATTGGTTCAGGTATCGCGGGCATCACTTTCGCGGAGGAACTTCGGAAACTCGCGCCGGAATGCCGAATTTCCGTCGTAACTCAGGAAGGCCACGGCTATTATTCGCGGCCTATGCTATCCCACGGCTTTTCGAGGGACGACATCGAAACCAAGATCATTCTGAAGCCGTTCGATGCACTGCACGATGCCGGCATCGCGATCTATCGCGAAACCAGCGTATTGACACTCAACCGCGACGACAAAACCATTGTCTGCCGGAACAGTTCGGGCGAATTTACCCTGAATTACGACAAGGCGGTGCTCGCGCCCGGCTCGGATGCGCTGATTCCGCCCCCGTTTCAGGCGAGCCGCGATTTGTTCTTTGTCGTCAACAGCCTCGACGACTTGATCGAACTCCGGCGGCATCGGGAAAAAATCGTCGAGACCTCGGCAAAGCCCCTGTGGGCGGTGATCGGTGGCGGGCTGATCGGCTGCGAAGTCGCTTCCGATCTGGCCAAGACGGGCGATCGGGTGGTCTTGTTTCATGCCCTGGCAAGACTCATGGAACGTCAGTTGATCGAGGAAGATTCGGCAACTCTGTTGCAGGTATTGCAGGGCCACGGGATAGAGGTTCGCTTGAATGCCTCGGTCCAGGGCTTCGAAAAAATCGGCAGCCTTTACGCGGTGAAGTTGCAGGACGAACTGGCGAGCGGTTTCCACGGCGTCATCGTCGCCTGCGGTTTCAAGCCGCGAACCGAACTGGCGCGGCGCATCGGGTTAAATGCCAATCGGGGCATATTGGTCGATGAGTTCCTGCGCACCAACGACCCCGACATCCACGCCATAGGCGATGCCGCCGAATTCGTGGACGGCCGCTTGTACGCCTATATCATGCCGATACGGCATCAAGCCTTCTGGCTGGCCCGTTTTCTTGCCGGGCAAACCAACGAGCCATGGCAGCCGCCCGATTTCAAACCGCGCGCCAAAGTGCACGGTTTCAATGCAGTGCACCCTTATATTTTTTGATGGGGCGAGGGTCGAGAAACCGAAGGTCACATCCGCCAAACCAACAGCTTGCCGGAGCGGCCATCTCGCGGGATCAAGGTCTGATCCGGTTCGACACCCGGTACCTCGAACGTGTTGCTGATGAAAAGCGACCCCGGCTTCATTTCCTTCCGCGCCTTGCGCCACAGGCGAGGCATGGGTGCCGGCGATAGAAAGGCGTAAACCACATCGAAACGGCCGAGATCCTCGATCCAAAAATCGCCGAAACGGATACGGCAGTTCTTTTCGTTCCGCAATCGAAACCGGCCGAGCAGGGCCGGCAGAGGCGCCGATTCGACGCCCCGGAATTCGCCGGATTTGCATTGCCCGGCTAAAACCGCCAGGCCGCCGCCCCAGCCGCAACCGAGGTCGATGAATTTGAACGCGGCGTTCCGCGGCAACAACTCGGAAACGGCAAGCCAGGTTTCGCGATCGGTCAAATAAAAAGGAACCCGCTCGCGAAGATTACTGCGAAAAACCAGCCACATCAGGACGAAACCGGCCAAATACAGGACCGGCGGGAGATTCAGCCGCCAGCTGACGGCGATTGCGGGAACGAACAGCGCCTGGATCGGCAGCCACCAATAAGGAAGTCTCAGCATCCAGCCGAAGGCCATGGCGAGAAGACCTTCAAATGCCACGGCGAACTCGAGGGACGCCCAGAACAGGCCGCCGCTCTTTAGAAGCAGGAATGTGCCTAAGATGGCCAAGAGTTGGCTCAGGACGGCCCTGAACCAAACCGGCAGCGCTTCGACCATGAATATGGTGCCCTAGAGTGCGGACGCGGCCTTGTTGGCGGCCGGCACCATGCCTTGGCCCGTAATCGCCCCTTTGTCCAGCGGCTTTTGCATAGATATATCTATCCCGGAACCGCCGGTAATGATTTCTTCGGCCGTATGCTTGTTCATCACGATGATGGAAATGCGCCGATTGGTGGCGGCCAAGGGGTCTTCCCTGACATAAGGAACGCTCGAAGAGAGCCCCACCACCCGCATCATTTTTTCTTCCTTGAGGCCGCTCTTGATCAGCTCCTTGCGGGCGGAATTGGCACGGTCGGCGGATAATTCCCAATTCGTATAACCCTGTCCTTTGCCCGGAAACGGCTTTGCATCCGTATGTCCGGCGATGCTGATCTTGTTCGGCAACTCGTTGATGACCGGCGCGATCTGGCGAAGTATCTCCGATGCATAGCCTTCCATTTTGGCGCTCGCCGAATTGAACATGGGCCGGCCTTCCGAATCGATGATCTGGATACGTAGCCCCTCCTGAGTGATGTCGATCTTCAATTGATTCTGGAACTGTGTGAGCAAAGGGCTGGTTTCGATCATCCGCTCGATCTTTTCCTTCAGCGCCTCGAGTTGTTCCATCTCCTTTTCCGATTCGGCGGCTTCTCCGACGATATCTTCCTTCCCTTGGTCGGTCAGTTTGACTTGACCCTCGGATTGAGTGATGTCCTCCCCTCCTCCCTTGATCACGCTGGTTGCATCGCCCGTGTTGGGACCGCCTTGCCGGGAAGGTTTCCAGGGATCCTTGAAATACTCGGCGATGCCTTGCCTGAAAGCGGGTTCGGTCGTACCTAAAAGCCACATCAGCAAAAAGAACGCCATCATCGCGGTGACGAAATCGGCGTAGGCCAGCTTCCAGGCTCCTCCATGATGGCCGTGACCGCCTTTCTTGATTTTCTTGATGACGATTTGGTTCGAATTATCGGCCATGGTCTTATCCGGATAAGCTCGTTAACGGCTTTCTTTGAGATGCTTCTCCAATTCGGAGAATTCCGGACGCTCCGCGGAAAACATCGCTTTGCGGGCGAATTCCACGGCGGTGGATGGGGCGTAACCGTTTATCGAGGCGATCAGCCCGGCTTTGATGCTTTGATAATACTTCGTCGATTCCGCCAAACGTTGTTCCAACAGACCCGCCAGGGGACTGATGAAACCATAGGCAACCAAAATACCCAGAAATGTGCCGACCAGTGCCGCGGCGATCAGCTTGCCGAGTTCCGCCGGCGGCAAACCCACCGACTCCATGGTATGCACCACGCCCATGACCGCGGCGACGATGCCGAACGCCGGCATGCCGTCCGCGAGGCGCTGCAGCGCCTGTATGGGCAGGTGGCCTTCCTCGTGATGGGTTTCGATGTCGATGTCCATCAGATTGTCGATTTGATGGACGTCCAAACTGCCGCTCGTCATCAAGCGCAAATAATCGGTGATGAACTCGACCGCGTGATGGTCGGCCAGCACCTTGGGCGCGGATTTGAACAATTCGCTTTGATCCGGCGTCTCGATATCCCCTTCGATGGACAACAGCCCATTTTGACGGATCTTGTTGAAGATCCGATACAAGAGCGTCAAGGTTTCAAGATAAAGCGCCTGGTTGTATTTGGAACCCTTCAGGGAGCTCATCAACGCGCCGAAAACGGCTTTCAAGACCTTGGGATTGTTCGACACGACGAATGCGCCGAGCGCGCCGCCGAAAATGATGATGACCTCGTTCGGTTGAATAAGAACGCCGATATGGCCTCCCGCCATCAAAAAACCGCCCAGAATGGCGCCCACGACGATGATGTAACCGATAATGACGAACATGCGTTAACTCTTTGGAGATGCTTAACTGAAGGGCGGCACGGATAGCCGGTCGAAGTTTGGTGCTGGTTGTCCGAGCCACAGCAGGCTCGAAAAAAGTCTAGACGAAAAAAACGTGGCGCTCGTCTCAAAAAACGAAACAGACTTGAAAACGGGAAGGATCGCCCCAAATTCTCATCGTCATCTTATTAACCCAGGGCAGGGATGTTCCGGCGCGGCGACAAGCCGCGTGAGCCAAGGCGGGACGTGTAACCGGCCTTGGCGGTGGTCCGTAAATACCAGGAGGGTATTTACGGGCCTGATTAATAGAGTCGATCCACTTAAACCTCCGGAGGAAAGTCACTGCCATGACCGTAGCAGAAAGCAAGGTAACTTTTGGGTTCGAAGCTGAGGTAAAACAGCTTCTGCACCTGATGATTCACTCCTTGTACAGCAACAAGGAAATCTTCTTGCGCGAGCTCATCTCGAACGGATCCGACGCTGCCGACAAGCTCCGCTTTATGGCACTGGGAAACGATGCGCTGTACGAGGGCGACAGCGAGCTGAAGATTCGGATCGAACACGACAAAACGAACCGGACTTTGACCATTACCGACAACGGCATCGGCATGACCCGCGACGAGGTCCGCGAGAACATCGGGACCATCGCCCGCTCCGGCACCCGCCAGTTCTTCGAGTCGCTGACCGGGGACGAGGCGAAGGACAGCCAGCTCATCGGCCAGTTCGGCGTGGGCTTTTATTCCGCATTCATCGTTGCCGACAAAGTCACCCTGGAAACCCGCAAGGCTGGTCTGGACGCGGCCCAAGGGGTACGCTGGGAATCCAAGGGCGAAGGCGATTACACGCTGGAAACCATCGAAAAACCCGAGCACGGAACGAAGATTACGCTGCACCTCCGCGAAGGCGAGGACGAGTTCCTGGACGGTTGGAAACTCCGGTCGATCATACGCAAATTCTCCGATCACATTTCCTTGCCGATCCTGATGAAGAAGGAAGCGTACGGAGACGAAAAGCCGGCAGCGGACGAGTGGGAAACCGTCAACAGCGCTTCCGCCTTATGGGCAAAGAACAGGGATGAGATTTCGGACGAGCAATACAACGAATTCTACAAGCACGTTTCCCACGACTTTCAGGAGCCTCTGGCTCGCCTCCACAGCCGCGTGGAGGGCACCAACGAATACACCCTTCTGCTCTACATTCCGTCGCATGCGCCGTTCGATCTGTGGGACCGCGACGCGAAGCACGGCGTAAAGCTTTACGTGCGGAAGGTTTTCATCATGGAAGGATCGGAGAAGCTGATGCCCCGTTATCTCCGCTTCGTCCGCGGCGTGATCGACTCCGATTCGCTCCCCTTGAACGTTTCGCGGGAAATTCTTCAGGAAAACGCGCTGCTCGAAAAAATCCGCTCCGGCGCGGTCAAGAAGGTTCTCGGTCTGTTGGAGGACGTGGCCAGGAACGAGCGGGAAAAATACCAAGCTTTCTGGAAGGAATTCGGCCAGGTCATCAAGGAAGGTCCGATCGAAGACTTCAAGAACCGCGACCGCATCGCCAAACTGCTGCGCTTCGCCTCCACTCATAACGATTCCGATGTCCAGAACGTTTCCCTGGAGGATTACGTCGGCCGCATGAAGGAGGGGCAGGACAAGATTTACTATATTACCGCCGAGAATTACGCCGCGGCCAAAAACAGTCCGCACCTGGAAATCTTCCGTCGCAAGGGATTGGAAGTACTCCTGCTGCACGATCGGGTCGACGACTGGCTGGTCAGCTATCTCACCGATTTCGAAGGAAAGCATCTGCAATCGGTGGCCAAGGGGGATCTGGACCTGGGCACCCTTGCCGACGAAGCGGACAAGAAGCATACCGAGGAAGCCAGCAAGGCGTTCCAGCCCGTTATCGACAAAATCAAGCAAACGCTGGGCGACAAGATCAGCGATGTGAAAATCAGCGCTCGCCTGACCGACTCTCCGGCTTGCCTGGTCAGCGAAACCTACGGGTTAAGCCGTACCATGGAACGCATCATGAAATCGGCCGGGCAAGACGTACCGGCCAGCAAACCGATTTTCGAGATCAATCCCGATCATCCCCTAGTGACAAGGCTCAAGGACGAGGCGGACGAATCGCGCTTCGCCGATCTGACCCATATTCTTTATGACCAGGCGGTCCTCAGCGAAGGCGGCCAGCTGGACGATACCGCCGCCTTCGTCCGCCGTTTGAACGGCTTGCTTCAAGCTGTCATGCACTATTAACCCGGCCTATAAATATAGGCCGGGTTAATCCGGGGCAGGGATGCCCCGGCGCGGCGACAAGCCGCGTGAGCCCAGGCCGGGCGTGTACCGGGCCTGGGCGGCGGCCCGAAATACCAGGAGGGTATTGACGGGCCTGATTAATAATCCATAAGGCGGCGCTGACCGCGACGATGGATTTAGCCGTTCGGCGATCCTCTGCCGACTCAGCGAATCGCCGAACGGCTGCGTCGGGAAAGGATTCCCGACCTACTCGCAACGCTCTTGTAGGTCGGCAATCCCTTGCCGACGAACCGGAAAACGCTTTTAAAACCCGTACTTGGAGTTATTGTGCACAGGACCTTTCTTCTTCTCGGCGCTGCTGCCGGATTCCTCGGCGTCGCCATGGGCGCATTCGGAGCTCACGGATTACGAGCGGTTCTGGACGAATACCACCTCGCGATTTACCGCACCGGCGTGGAATATCAGATGTGGCATGCGCTGGGTCTTGCCTTGATCGGCATAACGGCCAAACAACTCCCCGATACGCGCCTTCTTGTCAAGGCCGGCTGGTTCATGTTCGCAGGAATCGTACTTTTTTCCGGAAGCCTTTATGTCTTGAGTATCACCGGAGTTCGCTGGCTGGGCTGGATTACCCCCTTCGGGGGCTTGTCGTTTCTCACCGGCTGGTTCCTGCTAGGGCTTTCAGCCTGGCGGCTCGAACGGGAATAACCGACCCTTCAGATCTCCTCGTCGGCGCTCACGGTGGTTTTGCCTCGCTCGTCGTACAATCGGTTGACCGTTTCGAGGAACCATCGCGGGCGGTTGATAATGACGTACAATCCGATCAGCCCGACGACCGGTATCGGAAAAATATCCAATATCATCAAGCCTATCAGCGTGATGAAGCATTTCGCTCTGGTGCTCATAATCTCGGATCCAGACGCTTACTATTAACCCGGCCTATAAATATAGGCCGGGTTAATCCGGGGCAGGGATGCCCCGGCGCGGCGACAAGCCGCGTGAGCCCAGGCCGGGCGTGTACCGGGCCTGGGCGGCGGCCCGAAATACCAGGAGGGTATTTACGGGCCTGATTAATAAGATCGATAGTCTGACCAAGGACTCTAGTGCGCTTTGGGCGGTCGACTCTCTTGCACCAACACCCACGGCGCAACGACCACGGCCCAAAAGGTGCACTTCGAATCGACCCATCGCCTGGCGTGATCGTCGGTCGCCCGCACAACCTGCCCTCTTTGGATCCACTCTTGCAAAGCGCTTTTATCGTCTTCGGCTATCTTTGCCGCAGCCTCGACCAAGTTCAATTCCGGTCCAATAACGATTAAGACGCCTCTGGCAAAATGGCGCTCCAGCTCCTGCCAGCCGATTTGTCCGGTTTCCGCCGCAAGTTTCTGGCGCAGTTCGGTATCGTGCATTTTGGCTGTTTCTAAAGTCATCAAATAAAGGATTGGAATCGAGAAACGCTCGCGAATTCACTGAACCGGCAGCCGCCAAGCTTCGCCTATCGGTCGAATCGCTCGATTATGATCGCAGAAATGGAGGGATAAAAGAGAGTCCTGTTTTTATCCTCATCACATGCGGTGGGGATAAAAAAAGAAGAAGGCAGAAACGGTATATTTGGGTGGGGGATATTTCTGCCTTCTGGGGAAACCGAATCTAGAGAGTCGAAAAACCTGCTTAAAGGGAACCCGCTCTGATTTCCTTTTCAGCCTCTAGCCAATCTTCGACTTCGTAACCTGGAACAAAGCCCCGCTTTTCAGCACGGTAATACGCGGCTTCGGCAATCTTTTGGTTTATCTCGTCATCGGGAAATGGAACCGGATTGCTCGGAGCATCCGACATCAAATCTTCCGACATGTCATCCACGGCTTTCAGCGCTTTCCTAGCCATAGCAAGAGAACCTCCTAATTTCTAATTTCTTTTTCCTTAAAGACAGAAGAGAAACGAGAACCTCCCTGTTCGAAATTGCATCCCAGCCGAACTCGGATTGTCCGGTCACATAGGATCAATTCAAATCCATTGCAACCATCCCGGTTGGATTAAGAATTGTCTCAATCTCCTACGGAACATCCCGGATCCGTCAAGAACGTCCTGTCCTTCGGCAAAAATCCCTCTGCTTCTAAGCCGTATTGCGGTCCTTATTGGAACGTTCCGGTTCCGAACTCGACGTCATCCTTCGGAGGTTTTGCCAGCCTACGGCTGTCGTTCGAGTGGGTGTATTTAACCGTCGTGGTTTCGTGTGGAGAATACGTAAGAGTTCGTATCCTGCCGGATTAGATTGCTACGATTCGCGGTCGTGGGCTTCCGCTCGCAGGAGGACAGCCGGACTACCCTTTACTCCTGGCTCGCATGGCGCAGCTTCTCGAGATCCCACACCTTGGCGGCATCCCAACCGACGGTTACCACCTTGCCCTGCCTCGAGCATGCGATCTGCTCGATGGAACCCTCGTGTGCGAGCACACTTCCCAGCTTTTTGGCCTCCGCAATATCCCAAAGGTATAGATTGCCGCTTTTCGTACCCACCGCTATCCAGCCTTTCCGGCTTTCGCGGCAGAAACCCGCAATCTCGCTGTCATGATCTCCCAAGCTGGCGATGAGTGTGCCTGATCGCGTATCCCAGAGTTCGAGAACAGGCCCCTCGCGAAACGCCACCAAGAAACCGTCCTGACTCAAACCCAGAAGGGATCGGTCGGTATTGAGCTCGGATTGCTTGGCGATCTCCATGGACGCCGCATCCCAAAACCAAACTTCCCTGCCCGAGGCAGTGACCAAAAGGGGCTTGCCGTCGTCCCTGCGAACGAACGCCAAAGCGTCCGATCCCTCATGCGTAGCGCGCAAGAATTTTCCGCTGCCCGGTTCCCAGATTCCGGCCGGTCCACGGGCGATCCACCCCACGGATTTGCCGTCCGGCGAAAATGCGACGGACTTCACGTCGTACCACTCCACGGCGTAGTCCGCCAGCAGCTCTCCGGTTTTTTGATCCCACAACACGAGATACCCGCCTTCGTGCCCGGACATTCCGGCCGCGATCCGGAGGCCGTCCGGAGAATATGCCAAAGCCTCCAAATAGCGACCGCCGCGGGTCTGAAAGCCGTTCTTGTCCCGGATCAACCGCCGTCCCGTGGTCGAATCCCAAAAATATAGGCTGGTTCCGCCCACCGCCAGAATGTCCCGTCCGTCAGGCGAAAAAATGGGAAGGGCGATGCCGGCGCGTGGCGGCAAGTGCGTGCGCTCGAGCCGGGCGACCAATCCCCGCTGGCGCTGAAGCTGATCCAATGCTTTTTCCGCATCCTGCTCGTGTGGACACGCTTGGCAATCCCGCAGATAGTCCAAGTATCCCTCGATGGTATTCTGGGTTTTGGCCTGCTTCCAGGATTTTCGATCCTTACCTTCATCGCCCTGGTAACGAATCAGCGCGACCAGTACCAGCACCGCAAGGCCTAGTACGAACAATCCGATGAGCAGTTTTTGGATAAACGACAACAACGCGTTCATGATTGAAACAGAATTCCTGAGCGTTTCGATGCAATACCGATGACAAGCTTATTCTTTAAATAACCCTACCGCTACCGGGGTTCATGGAAAGGAATGCTAGCGAACCGATTGCGCCAACGGCAAGCTTGTCCCCTTTCGACGCATTGGCCGATGCGACGCAAGAAATCCGATATCGCTCGTCGACGAGTCGATGGCTCCGGAGCGTTATCTCTCCCATTCGAAAAGAATGTCCGCCCCGCTCTGCTCTCCGGTCTCCGATTGAAGCCGCCAATGCTCATTGAGCTTATAGCGCAGCTTGAACACGTTGCTCGACTGGAATATGCCGAGACCGTATTGCAGGTAAAGCCGCGGCGTTAGGTATTTCCCCAAGAATAGCGATGTGGTTTCGGTGCCGTTCGGTGTTCCGACTCCGATCTCGTCCAATAGTCCCCCCAGTCCGAACCGGCTGCTGATTTCTCTCGCGAGCAGACTTCCGGCCGCTCCGCCCAGGGAAGAAGCGGCATTTCTCAGCCTGTCGCCTTCCTCGCGCGGCGCAAAGTCCATGGGTTTTCCGGCGATCAGGTAGGCGAGAATGTCCGCTTCGGGCAACGGCGGTATGGAGTACAAGGAAACGTTGGGGTTCTTGAGCGAGCCGAGTACCCGCACACCGGCCACTACCTGGTCCAGCCTGCGGGTGACGGTAACGTCCAATCCGGGGTTGTCCACCGGCGTGTCCGTGAAAATCAAACGCCCGTCGTCTATGGTCAAGTCAACCCCATAGAAGGAATAGGTACCGTCCTGAACCACGATCTGCCCGGTTCCGCGCGCCTCTTCGTTCGGCTCCTGAACGATTCTTACCCTGCCGCCGATTTCGCCTTGGAAGCCGGCGGCCTTTACTTGAATCTTGTCGCCGAGGACGACTTGAACGTCGCTATGCAGTCGAAACTCTGTTTCCTCCTCGCCCGGTTCGCCGTTGACCAGCACGACGTCCTCGGACGGGGTCACGGCCTGTTCCTTCTTGGGAACGTTGATAAACGCTTCCGGAACATCTACCCGTCCCCGCATATCGATCCGCTGCCGTTCGGTCATGATGTTGATATCCGGCGACAAGTAGACCTTGGCTTCCGGCGTGTCGACGCCGAGAAACCGGGTTCCGTCCAGATTCAAGGTCAAGGGCCAGCCCGCCGTACCGTCAAGCCGCCAGAGGCCGCTCATCCGTACGGTTCCGCCACCCGACATCGCGCTCCCTTCGAGCCGGATTTGTCGTTGGTCTACCGAATTCGCCCGCAGCGTCAAATGTTCGATACCGATGCCCAACTGAGGTACGCGAAAACCGGCATCCGGCACGCTGGCCTCGAGATCCAACAAAGGCGCTCTCGCTGTGCCTTTGATCCCTAAATCCGCCCGGAACGAGCCGCTCAAGCCTTCGATTTGCGCCAGCCAGGGTTCGAACACCGCCAAGGTTTCCAAATCGACGGTCAGACGTCCCGACACCGGCAGATCCTGAAGCTCGGCCAATCGGAAGGTTCCCCGGCTCTCCAGCGCCCCTTGGATGTCCAGGAGTCCCGCCTGACGTATTCCGACTTGCATCGTCAATATTTGGCCGGAAAGATCCGCGTATATCGATGCCGTTTCCGGTCTTATCCGAACCTTCTTCGACTCGTTGACGGTAAGATCGAACGCTAAGCCTTCCGCATCGAGATCCAGAATGCCTTGATCTATCAGATCGTCTTTGCCGCGAAGTACGGCGCTGCCTTCCAGCATGCCCGAGATAGGCATCGGCTCCGGCAATTCAGCCCCGAATAGCTTTAAGGGAACACCCGACACGCGGGCGGCGGCCCACCATTCGCCGCCTTCGGCGATCTCTCCTTCGAAACACCAGCGTGCGTCCCGGTTGGTCAAACAGATTTCCTCGATCTCGCTTCGGGTTCGCCCGAGCTTCAATCTTGCGGGCTCGCGCAGGGTCCAGGAACCCGATCGAGGTTCCTTGAGATCGAACCTGCTCAGTACGCCGCTCCAGGCATCTTCGCGCAACCCGCCTTCCGCTTCGAAGGCTAGCGCATAGGGCGGGCTGTCGATCCGTCCGGTCAATTCATGTCTTTCCCGGCTGCCGCGTCCGGAAAGTCCGATATCCATGGTATATGTGTCGAAGCGGACCGAATTCCCTTGTAGATCGAAGGTCAACGGCGCGTTGGGCGCGGCGCCCGCATTGAGCGTCAGGCTCAAATCCCGTACGCCGTACTCCTGGTATTTCAAGCCGGCGGCATTGAGCTCCGCTTCGACGGCAGGCGCCGATCGGGCTCCTTCCAGCTTTCCGCTGCTCGTCATCCGGCCTTTGGCGCCCGGCAGCCAGATTCCCAAATCGTCGGACCTCAGTGTCCAGCGGAGATTCAACTGCGGCCCCCAAGCGCCGTCCACCACCAGGGCCGTGGACACGCTGTTCACGCGAAAATCCCGGAACACGACGGCGTCTTCCGGAAATCCGATGTTTCCTTTCGCCTGAACCCGCTGATCCCTTATCAGCCCGTCAAGTTCGACCCGGACATCCGAGCGGGTTCCGGCAACGGTCAACCTTCCTTCGGGACTCCGCCATGCGCCATCCGCTTGCGGCGGCCAGAGCAGGTTCTTCCATCGGGCCTCCAGATCGATTTCCGGTGTTTCCTGAAGACCGCGAACCTGCCCCGAGATAGCGATCTCCGTTCCGGTCTCGGGGAGCCTCAGGATGAGCGCTTCGAGCGCAAGTTCGCCGGGGTCCCGGTAGCTCAGGTCCAAGCGCCCTCGCGCTTGGCCCACGTCCGGCACGGTCAACGCGAAATCTCCGGAAACCTTGGCTGTGCGGCTGGTGCCCTCGCCTTTCAACTGTGCGGAGAACGGCCACGCCTTCCAGTCCCGATCGAGCCGGTCCAACGGAAATTCGGGAAGATCGACCTCGGCATTCCAAGCGCGGGAATTTTCTCGGATCAGGACCTCCGCCGTCACGCGCATTGCCGTCGGAGCCGTAATCCGCTGGACCGTCGAAATCCGCTCCAGGTCTCCTGTAATCCTTCCGCCCCCGGCAATTTTCGGCCGGTCCGGCAGCTCGACGGTCCATGCGGTATCGAGGTCGATAGGTCGTTCTTCGCCGGGAGCGATGGTTCCGCCGAGCGATGCGCTGACCTCGGGCGTTTTTACGCTGAGCCGTTCGACCGTCATGCGGCCTTCGCGAAGTTTCAGACCCGCATCGATCCGTTCCAGACGGATCGGCTCCGCCGCTTCGGACGACTGCCACGTGGCATCGCGGACTTCTACGTCGCCGATCGCCACATCCAGCGGCAAGCGTAAATCGGGCAACCGGGGAGCTTTCGGCTCCGGCGCGGCTTCAGCGGTTTGCACAACTCGGACATCCCTTAAGCGAACCGCATCGAGATGCAAGGTTCCACGCAATAAGGCGCTCGGCTGCCATTCGATCTCGAGTTCCCGGAGCTCGACGCTCAGTCCCTCATCCCGATATCCCAGATCCTGTAGCGAAAATCCGCCCAACACCGAACCCGCCGTTCGTCCGACCTTCAGATTCTCGAGGCTGCGCTCAGCTCCCTGAACCAGCCAGGTCAGGCCGATCTCGGTCGCGAGCAGCACGTAGCCGACGGCGGCAAAGACAAGAAAGACGGCCAATACAACCGCCGCAACACGTTTCATAGGTCGGGACCCAGAACCAGATGCACCTGAAACGCATCCTCCGACCTCGACAGGGGCACGGCGAAATCGAGCCGAACCGGACCTATGGGCGAACGCCACCGGGCTCCCAAGCCCACCCCATGACTGAACGGATCGTCGAAATCGTTGACGGCCCGTCCGACATCGTAAAATGCGGCTACGCTCCAAGGCCCGAACAAGGTTCGCTCGTATTCGAGGCTGCCGACGGTCAAATAGCGTCCGCCTATTCGATCCCCGTCCTCATTCCTCGCGCTGATTTCGTTCAGACGATAGCCGCGCACCGACTTGTCGCCGCCGGCATAAAAGCGTTGCGTAAGCGGCAGCTCGCTGAATTCGTCGGTCGCGATATAGCCGAGCTGGGCGCGCGCGATCAGCCGGTTGCGCTCCCCCAGGCTGTAGATCCCCTTGGCGTTGAGCCGCAGCTTGAAAAACGAAACATCGGATAGCAGGTCTTTCGAAGCTCCGTTCCCGATCAGGTCGATACGCGCCCCGCGCTCGGGATTCAGCACGTTTTCCGAGCTCAACCAGGTATAACCCAGGCTCGGAAGCAACAAAACCGCAGTCTGCGGACCCTCGCCCACATCGAAACGCTCGCGCTGCAGATCCAGCGACAATACTTCCCGCAAACCCCAACGGGCGGTCGAATGCCTGATGCCGATGCGTGCGACTTCGGCTGTACCGGCCAGGGTATCCTCGGTGCCGATTTGCGCGGCAAAGCCGAGCTGATCCTTTTCCGGACGCTTCAAGGGAATGGCGTATAGCGCGTCGAGTTCGGTACGGATGAGCGACAGCCGCAGGTCGGCGTAGAAGCTATGTCCATGGCGATTCAGGTAACGATTGCGATAGCCCAGGGTTAAGCGCGGGCCGGTGTCCGTGCCGTATCCCGCACCGGCCTGAAATCGGTTTTTCGGCTGCATCGCCAATGAAACCGAAACCGGGACCTGTCGAGCATCCGCCTGCTCGGGGTGCGGGATGACGTCGGCCTTGCTGAAATAACTGCTGTCGAGCAGGTTCTTCTGAAGCCTGACCAGGGTCGAAGAACGAAAAGGTTCGCCCGCGTGGAAATTCACGAAGCGTTCGAGCAGCGACGGCTTGAGCGGTGTCTCCGAGAACGAGACTTCGCCGAAGTGGTAACGTTTGCCGGTATCGAAATGCAGATGGATCTCGGATCGGTAATCCGAAAGATGCACCAAAATTTCAGCACGGCTGAAGCTGGCGTCGAAAAACCCGAACTCGGTCGCGGCTTCCGAGAACGCCTCCTTTCCCTTTTCGTAACGGGTATGGTCGAGAACATCACCCTCCTTCAGCGGAAAGCGTGCAATCAAGGTTTTGAATTCCCGCAGTTCGAGACCTTCGCCCGTCAAGCGGACATCCACTTCGCTCAGCTTGATCGGATCTCCCGGATCGATTCGGTAGACCGCCAGCCAGCCCGGCCCTTCGCGCGTCAACGCCGCGTCGATTTTCGGGCGGTAGTACCCGAACGGTTCCAGCGCTCTTCGGATCTCGTCCGGCGCGCGCTCGTGAGCGATGCGAATCCTGTGCGGGTCGCTCATGCTTTCCGCCTGGGCGATGGTCAGCAGCGCACGGACGTTTCTTTCCAGCCTCTCGTCGAGCCCCTCGATTCTGATCGCAACCTGTTCGGCGCTCCATGCGGATGCGAAACATAGCAAGCAACTGAGCAATAAGATCCACCGCACCCCTGTTCCCCGTAATCCCGTTTGCGCCGAATAAACTCGCAGCACAGATGGTCTAATGATCGCAGAGGCTACAAACACGGAAAAGCAAAGGAGTAACAATCATGGGACTTTTCGATTTTGCAAAGGACATCGGACATCGGCTCTTCAGCGAGGAAGGCCAGGCCGCCCGAAAAATAGAAGAGCACATCAACGAAAACAATCCCGGCATCAAGAACCTGAAGGTGGATTACCGTGATTCCGTCGCCTATCTCTCCGGCGAGGCGGACTCGGCGGAGGCTTTGCAGAAAGCCGCACTGATGGCCGGCAACATCAAGGGCGTCGAAGCGGTGAAGGTGGAAGGCGTCAAGCTGCCGGCAGGCGTAGCTAGCCCCCAGGCGGCGGAGACCTACGGCGACACGCAGTACTACGTCATCCAGTCCGGCGACACCCTTTCCAAAATCGCGCAGCAGTTCTACAAGGATCCCAACAAGTATTCGAAGATTTTCGAAGCGAACCGCGAGGTCATCAAGAACCCCGACCTGATCTTTCCGGGGCAGAAGATACGGATTCCGACCGAGCATTAGAGAGCTGGCGACCGATAACGCCTCGTTCTCCTCGAAACCGATTGTGGGGTGGGTTAGGCACGCATCGCACGGAATCCACAAAGTTCCAGCGGAGTTTCCGCGCGCCGTAACCCACCGGACAAGGCCGCGGTGTCGGTGGGTTACGGCGCGCTGAGAGTCCTGCGATCACGGCATCGTTCGTGGTCATGCGCGCCTAACCCACCCTACACCAGGAGCGCCAATCGGAACCTTGTTTTCGGCCACGTCCCTCAGACTAGGAGCGTCAGTTGCTCCACCCGCTGAAAGCCTTTCGGCAGCGGATTTCCGCGCCGCGCGCGCGATCCTTGGTAATGGGCCAGATCCTTGGCCGTCACGCTCAGGCTACGCTTGCCGCAGTGAACCTTCAGACCGGCGTCGGGGGGCACGGCAGTCATGGCTACTACGTAATCCTGCCGCGCGGCCAGATCCGCCGGTTGAATCTGGATCAGCTTATTGCCTTTGCCCTTGTTGAGGACCGGGATCTCGCTGATGGGGAATACCAGAAACCGGCCTTGCGCGGTGGCGATCGCCACCAGATCGGACTCGGGTTGACCGACCAGTACCGGCGTCAGGACCTTCGCATGTTCCGGTACCGTCAGCAGGGCTTTGCCCGCCCGGTTCTTGGTGTGGAGCTCCTTGAGCTGGGTAATGAAACCATAGCCGCTGTCGGTCGCGAACAGATACCAGTCGTCGTCCGCACCTGCCAGCACTGCCTTGAACAGCGCACCCGGCGGCGGGTTGAGCCGTCCGGTCAGGGGTTCTCCCTGGGAGCGGGCGGATGGGAACTCATGGGCCGGCACGGCGTAACTTCGGCCCGTTGAATCGAGGAAATAGGCCGGCTGGTTGCTGCGCCCGAGCGCGGCAGAGAGAAAGCTGTCGCCGGACCGGAAAGCGAGCGTGGTCGGATCGATATCATGCCCTTTGGCGGCGCGAATCCAGCCTTTTTCGGAAAGAATGAGCGTGACCGGCTCGCTGCCGATCACTACGGTAATGTCCAGGGCTTGGGACGCCTGGCGAGCGACGATGGGGGAACGGCGCGCATCGCCGTATTTTTCGGCGTCCTGTTTCAGCTCGTTCTTGATCAGAGCGTTTAGCTTCTTCTGTGAACCCAGCGTGGCTTCAAGGCTGGCCCGTTCCTTTTCCAGCTCGTCCTGTTCGCCGCGAATCTTGATTTCCTCGAGCTTGGCCAGATGACGCAGCTTCAGTTCCAGAATGGCCTCGGCCTGCACGTCGCTCAGCCCGAAACGCTCCATCAGCACGGGCTTAGGTTCGTCTTCGTTCCGGATGATCGCGATCACCTCGTCGATATTGAGGTAGGCGATCAGCAAGCCTTCGAGGATGTGCAAACGCGCGATGACCTTGTCCAGCCGGTACTGAAGCCGCCGGCGCACGGTCTCGGTGCGGTAGCTCAGCCATTCCAGCAGGATTTCCTGAAGATTCTTGACCTGCGGCTTGCCGTTCAGCCCGATCATGTTGAGATTGACCCGGTAGGTCTTCTCCAGATCGGTGGTCGCGAACAGATGCGACATCAGCTGATCCGCGTCGATGCGCCGCCCGCGCGACATGATGACCAGCCGGGTCGGGTTCTCGTGATCGGATTCGTCGCGGAGATCCTCCACCATGGGGAGTTTCTTCGCCTGCATCTGCGCGGCGATCTGCTCCATGATCGTGTTGCCGGACACCTGATGAGGCAATGCGGTGACGACGATATTCCCTTCTTCCAGCTCCCACCGCGCCCGCAAGCGGATCGAACCGTTCCCGGTCTGGTACATGCGGACGATATCTTGGCGCGGGGTGATGATCTCGGCTTCAGTCGTGAAATCCGGACCCTTGATCGAGTCGCATAGCTCTTCGACGCTGAGCCGGGGGTCGTCCAACAAACGAATGCAGGCTCCGACCACCTCGCGCAGGTTATGCGGCGGAATATCCGTCGCCATGCCTACCGCGATGCCGGTCGAGCCGTTCAGCAGCACGTTCGGCAAGCGCGCCGGCAGCAGGGCCGGTTCGTCGAGGGTGCCGTCGAAGTTCGGCAACCAGTCGACCGTACCCTGCTCCAGCTCCGACAACAGGGTCTGCGCGTACGGCGTCAGGCGCGCCTCGGTATAGCGCATGGCTGCGAAGGATTTGGGATCGTCCGGCGAGCCCCAGTTCCCCTGTCCGTCGATCAAGGGATAGCGGTAGGAAAACGGCTGGGCCATCAACACCATGGCCTCGTAACAGGCCGAATCCCCGTGGGGATGGTATTTACCCAATACGTCGCCGACCGTGCGGGCGGATTTTTTATATTTGGCCTGGGCCGATAAACCCAGCTCGGACATGGCGTAGACGATGCGTCTTTGCACCGGCTTGAGTCCGTCGGCGATATTGGGCAAGGCACGGTCGAGAATGACGTACATGGAATAATCCAGGTACGCCTTCTCGGTGAAATCTTTCAATGGTATGCGTTCGTGGGAAACGGAATTCACGGTTTTTTCGGTAGAGAGTGAGCGATTGATAAACAGAAGAGCCTGGGCGGTTGCATCTCCGCCGATGTGTTAAGGAAGCTCTGAGTAAGTGGATTTCGATTATGGTTCGACAAGCTCACCACGAGCGGAATCAATACCTTACCGTTCGTCCTGAGCCTGTCGAAGGACTTAATCAGAGCTTCCTTAACTGATCATTTTAAGTCCTTTCGCAGCCGCCTGCCTTATCACGGTTACGCTCGTTCCCAATCTCCGGATTGGGAACGCTGCCTTGGAAGCTCCGGCTTCGCGAAATACGGCAAGCAGGAGCTTGCAAAACCCGGTTCCCAAACCGGAGCTCGGGAACCGGCACATCGTGGGTTTGTGCTGCCCGTCAAACCACGGCAGCGCCGAATCTTGTAAGATTGCGTCTTTAAACATCCACTGCCATCCATGCAACGACTGACCATCACCTGCCCTGACGACTGGCATTTGCACCTCCGCGACGGCGCCGCCATGCGCGACGTGCTGCCGGACAGCGCACGGCAATTCAGCCGAGCCGTCATCATGCCCAATCTGAAGCCGCCGGTCACCACCGTGGCGGACGCCCTCGCCTACCGCCGCCGCATTCTGGACGCCTTGCCCGCCGGGCTCGAATTCGATCCGCTGATGACGCTCTATCTCACCGAGGGAACCTCGCCCGAGGAAATTCGGCGGGTTGCCGAGGAACCCGAGATCGTGGCGCTGAAACTTTATCCCGCCGGCGCGACGACGCATTCGGAAGCCGGGGTCGCCACCCTCGAAAAGATCTATCCGGTGTTCGAAGCCATGGAGCGATACGATGTGCCCTTGCTGGTGCATGGCGAAGTGACGGATGCCGAGGTCGATATCTTCGACCGCGAAAAAGCGTTCATCGACAGGCATCTGACCGCCATCGCAAGCCGATTTCCGGCGCTCCGCATCGTTCTGGAGCACGTCACCACACGGGACGGCGTCCAATTCGTGCAGGACGGCGGGCCGAACATCGCGGCTACCATTACCGCCCATCATCTGCTTTATAATCGCAACGCCCTGCTGGCCGGAGGCGTTCGTCCCCATTTTTACTGCCTGCCGGTATTGAAACGCGAAACTCATCGCCTGGCCTTGGTCGAGGCGGCAACCAGCGGCAACCCAAATTTTTTCCTGGGAACCGACAGCGCGCCTCATCCACGCAGTCAAAAGGAATCGGTCTGCGGCTGTGCCGGGTGTTATACCGCCCGCGGGGCGCTCGAGCTCTATGCGACGGTTTTCGAATCCGCCGGTGCCCTGGACAAGCTCGAAGCGTTTGCGAGCTTCAACGGCCCGGATTTTTACCGTCTGCCGCGCAATCAGGCAAAAATCGCGATCGAGAAATCCGAGTGGAAGATGCCCGAGGCCATCCCATTCGGTGACGATACCCTGGTGCCGCTCAGGGCGGGCGAGACGATAGGCTGGCGTGTTGTCGAGCGGCTACGATAAACGATAAATCACGCGTCAGACACTCCATTGCTGGAATCGAGGCAGTCCATGGACGGAATTCGGAACTTCCACTAACAGGTGATTCGTGTCCGGTCCCAAGTCGATCTCCAAAGAGAAATCTTCGATGCCTCCTGCTTCGTCCTCCGATTCATTCCTGGCGGCGCCGAGCAAGCCACTCAAGCCCGTACAAGGCGAGCTGGACTTGGTCCCTCCTGCCTCATCCCCTCCCAAAAAGCGGCGATCCAATAACGCGGCCAAGCCGAAAAAGAAACGGACACAGGCCAAGAAAGGCGCCGAGCCCGCGGCAAAACTGAACCCGTGGCGATGGGTCGCCGTTATCGGCACCGAAATCCTGGCATTGGCTGCGTCCGCCCTCATCGGAATCATCGCGGTATTCGGACGCTCGGTGGATTGGTTTGCCGGAACCGGATTATGGTCCAATCTGCTTCCGTTCGCCGCAATGGTACTCGCCGTAGGGATCGCAAATGCGGTGCTGTTGCGCCTCTGGCTGGGCATGCGCGCCAAGCTGGTGCTCAAAGGCATGATTCTGCCTGCGATCCTGGCGGTTTTCGTCGCCGTCGCAGCCGGCTGGTTCGCCGCCCAGGAAGAATTCGGCCGCGATCTCGGCAAGCTTCGCAGCCTGGTCGGCGGCATGCAGGAGGCCGAGCGGAACACGATTGCGCATCAGGTGTTTGCCGCCTATCGGCGTTCCGATCTGACTCAAATGCAGCGCATCATCGAGCGAGCCCAAATCTATCTGCCGACGATCCACGAAGCTGCCAAGGCCTTCGATGTCGACCCCGAAGTCATGGTCGGCATCGGCGCTACGGAATCGTCATTCTATCCGCGGGACAGCAAAGACGGAGGCCGCGGACTCTTCCAGATCACCGCTGCCCCGAAGTCGGCGGTCAGCGTCGTCAAGAAACATCTGGATGTCGACCATCTGGACATGCTCAACCAGCGCCACAATACCTTCGTAGCCGCGGCGACCCTGCGTCTTTATCTGGCGGAGATGCGCGGCGATTTGTTCCTCGGTCTTCTCGCCTACAATATCGGGCCGGCCAACGGCGGTTTGCGCTCGATCATGACGCAGTACGGCGCGCGCGACTTCGTGACGATCCAGCCCTATCTGCAAAACCTTCCGCGCGATTATCCGATCCGGGTTTTGACGGCCGCCCTGGCTTATCGATTGTGGCACACCGAAGGGCGGCTCCCGCGTTATGAGGAAGGCAGCAACGCCATGCACATCCAGAGCGTCGGCATACCCGGCTTGAATCAGGGATTCTCGCCGAAAATAAGCATCGGCAAGGACAAAGCAGCCTAAAAAGTGGCGAAACCGGCTAAGTACATTCAGGGAAGTCTTGCGGCATAGGCAACCTGCCGGACAACCCCGCCAATCAAGCCAATCTGTCGAGATTCCGCAAATATTTGCGGAATGTACTTAGAGCGTTTTCATCTCGCTCGTACGGCAAAACCGGCTCGGCGGGCGTCATTGGCGCCTTCGGCGACGGTAAATTGATTCAAGCATTCGTAGGTCGGCAATCCTTTGCCGACGAACCCGTTACCCCAACGGCACCGTCGGGAAGGGCGGCTTCGGCGCTCCCGAAGACGCCGTTTGCGATTGGAAGGGTCGCGACTAAAGCGACCGTTTGCGATTGGGAGGGATTCCCGACCTACGCGCGAGTGCCCGTACAGTAGGCATGAAAATGCTCGAATCGATCGTCCGCTCCCGGAAGCAAAGCCGGGCATCAGTTTTCCGTGTAGAGCAGCTTCAAGCCTACGACGCCCAAGACGATTAGCAGAATGCAGACGATCCGGACCAGGTCCGTGGATTCGTTGAACAGTATGATGCCGATAATCGCGGTCCCGGCGGCGCCTATTCCAGTCCAAACGGCGTAACCGGTGCCTAACGGTATCGTCCTCAGCGCCAGGGACAAGAACACCAGACTGATTATCATGGCGGCGCCTACGCCTAAACTCGGCCACCAACGCGTAAAGCCCTCGGTGAATTTCAATCCCACCGCCCAGACGATCTCGAATATCCCCGCAACAAGTAAATATGTCCAACCCATGCTTAAAAGAATGTCGCTACGCAGCGAAGCCATAGCCTAGTTTAGACAGACGATATTACCCGATCTTTCTGCCGAGTCGGTTTGCGAGATTTGATTTTCCACAAGACTCGCATACGTTGATTCCCGATCTTCGAGCCAGCTGATCTTCCGTTCCGCTGATTCGGTTAACTGCTCCCAAGTCCTTTCAAAAGGTACGGAAATGTACGTATGTTTAATTTGGGGGTGGTGAGCTTAAATACATCCACCTGAGCTGATCTCGGGTCCGGAACATGGATGCTCCCGCAGGACGGGATTACGGCGAATGGACTTAAGGATGTCGCCAAGAACAGGACGTTCCCAAACGCAACCAGGATGTTGCGAAGGGAGTTGGAGTGTTTCAACGGATTCTGGACGCTCCCTATCCTCGGGCCAGGATGCTCGACACGGAAATGGAATGCTCCGCATGTAACTGGACTGATCCGAATTTGGCTGGGATGTATTTTTGGGAACACGGAAGTTCCATTTTTCTTTCTCCCGTCGTTCACACACTTGCTCATCCAGCTTCACGGCCGGCAAAGTCGCCAGGCGCCCTGCCGTTCCGTCAAAAACGTATCCTCGTTTTCGATGTTGCGTCCGGCGCCATCCAAGGTCGGAAATCCCTTTCTGACATAGCTGCCTGAAATCCTTGGCCGTTCATCGAAGGAGTGAACAGCGTGATGAAAAGAAGACAGTTTCTCGCCCTGGCCGCAGCCGCAATGGTCGTCGGGTGCGCCGGTTCGAAGACCCGCGAGAGCACCGGCGAATATCTCGATGACACGGCCGTTACCACCAAGGTCAAATCGGCTCTGCTGCGCGATGAAGTGGTCAAAGGGCTGGACATCCAGGTCGAAACGTTCAAAGGTACCGTGCAACTCAGCGGCTTCGTCAACACGGCCTCGGAAAAGCAGCGCGCCGAAGCGATCGCGAGAGACGTCGCCGGCGTTCGATCCGTCAAGAACGATATCCGCGTGATGCAATAACCGCTACCGTAAGCCGTGGCCGACTCACATTCAACGGCCGACGCAACATCGTCTCAAACTCGATCCAGTGTCAGGAGCGCCGGCACGGCCCGGCGGCATCATCCTTTATACGCATCCAACCATCCGCGCGGCGCTCGAAATACTCCGCGGCAGAGGGAACGAAACGCGCATTTTCGGATTCCCATGTGCAACGCTCCAGGACAACCTTCGGATGCTCGATCCGGAGCACGTTAAACGCGTTTTTTTCCTTTCGCGTGCGGACCGAAAGCGCGGTTCCGGCGCTGATCACGAGCGCCTTGTAACCGGCGATGCGATACCGTTCTCCCGTGTGCCCCGAATGGCTGACATGGAGATGCCCGGCTAAGAACATATCGACTCCGCAGCTCGCCAGCGCTTCCATGGCCATCCGCGCCCGGCCGACCAGATCGCCCTCACGGAAGCCCTCGGGCAGGTCGAAAGGGTGATGGGTCACCACGATCTTGATGACCGCACCGGGGTAATCACACAAGCGTTCCCGAATGCGGTCCAGCTGCCTTCGATTGACCCGCCCGTTCTTGATGGTCAGCGAGCGCGCCGTATTGACGCCGACCACGGCGATCTGCTCATCGGCATAGAAGGGCTCGATGTTTTCACCGATATAGCGCCGGTATTTGACCAGCGGCCGGAAAAAACGGGCCAGCGGATTATAGAGGGGTACGTCATGATTGCCGGGCACCACGATTTGCGGCTTCGGCAGCGCATCGAGAAAGCGCCGGGCTTCGAGAAATTGAGCGGTTCGTGCGCGTTGGGTCAGATCGCCAGAGATCGCGACCAGATCGGGCCCTATCTCCCGAACCGATTGGATCAGCGGATCGACCAGGGAGCTGTCGACGCGGCCGAAGTGCAGATCCGAAAGATGGACGATGGTTCGCATGCGCCGCGTTACGCCTCGCCGACCGATCGGCAGCCGGACCTAGCTCGCAATGGCGCTTCCGCGAGACTCGACCTTCGTGTTCGGCACTATCACCCGTAGAGCGCCCGGCCGAATTCGATAATGCAGCGGAGTCTGCATGACGATCACCTCGCCGTCGGTAGCGACCCGAAGGCGGCTGCTGTGCCTAGCCTCGATAACGATCTCCTTGGTCCGCATCATGTCGAAGTCCTTGTCTTTACGCAAACTCCGCAAGAGCGCGCGGAGCCCGAATCGCAAAAGGCCGAGCCGGCCGATTTCTCGAGTGGTATACAGCCACAGCCAGCCCGAATCGAGGGTGGTCCGCGCTCCGATATTGAATCCTTCGACCTGGTACCGATTGTTCCCGACGAAAATGAAAGGCGTGTGCCGCACGAGTTCCCGGTCGTCGACACGCAATCGGGCTTCCAGAATGGCATACCGGCGCAAGACGGACAGAGATGCCCAGAGAAACGCCGGCCATTTGCCGTATTCCAGGCGGTCCTGCAGGGTCTCCCGACCGTGTACGATGCTGGGATACAGCCCCAGGCTGGAATTGTTGACGAAAATCCTGCCGTTGACCTCTCCGATGTCGATTTGGGATACCCTGCCGTCGACAAGAACTTGCGCGGCTTGCTCCAAATCCAGGGGAATCCCGAGATCCTTGGCGAAGTGGTTGAGCGTGCCGAGCGGCAGTACGCCCAGTATCTTGCCGGTTTCGGCGAGCACCGAGGCAACCGCATTGATGGTGCCGTCTCCGCCGCCTGCCGCTATCAGATCGGCGTTCTCGGCCAGGGCTCGCCGCGCGAGGTCCGGAACTTCATCGCCGCTGTTCGCAACCCATATCCGGGCATCCCGGTTGCGTGAGACGAAGAACTCTTCGAGCCGCTTTTCCAGTCCCTTTTTTTCGTCACTACCCGCAGAAGTGCTAACGATAATCGCCAAACGGGCGGCCATAAGCTGATTTTACCGGGGGAATTACATGGGATAGATCACCAAATGCCGGTGTGGTTCACAGCCAATGCTTTCGGCGACCAAGCCGTGGCGGGTAACGATGCGATGTTGCATCTGGCGCAAGGCGGCCGAACGCGGCGAGAGTTCCGCCATGACGCCTTCGGCCTTGACCTGCTGCACGGCACGCTCGGTCTCGCGCACCATTTCCCCGACCTCGTCCTGTTTGTCGCCGGGAACGATGTGAAACAGACTGCGCAGGAGCTGCCGAATCTGAGCGGTCGTGTTCTTCTTGACGGCATGCACCGGCAATTGACCGCCTTGAACGATGCGTTGCAGGCTTGCATCGTCTTCCCGCGCGCGCAGCGTCACGACAAGATCGGCCTGGTCCGGATATCTCACCGTGCGGGCCTCCAAGTGGAGGTCGCGGATCACGCGTTCCACCGAGTCCCGGCTGAGCGCATAAGCATAGATGCGAACCGGACGCTGCCGGTCGGAGCGGACGAATAAGACCTCTCTCGCGATTTCCACGGCCGACTCGGGTTCGCTCGCCGTCACCGGCGACTGAACGGCAACCGGGCCTTGGCGGCGTATGCCTTTGGGCTGTGTGCCGCTCAGGATGGCATCGACCGCCTGCGCGGTGTCCAGGTGCACGACCACCTCGTCCCTGGCGGTAATCTCTACGACGATATCGAAGGTGGGCGGAGCCTTCCGCTCGCTTACGGTTTTTTGCGTGCCCCGAAGCCGGGCCTCTTCGTCGCTGAGAGTCACCGTTTGCACGCCGCCGACCAGATCGCACAGCGTGGGATTCAGAACTAAATTCTCCAGCGTGTTGCCGTGAGCCGTGCCGATCAGCTGAACGCCACGCTCGGCGATGGTGCGCGCGGCCATTGCCTCCGTGGCTGTGCCGATTTCGTCGACGATGATCGCTTCGGGCATATGGTTTTCCACCGCCTCGATCATCACTGCATGTTGTCGATCCGGATGCGCGACCATCATTCGCCGGGCACTGCCGATGGCCGGGTGCGGGACATCGCCGTCGCCGGCAATCTCATTGGATGTATCGATCACGACGACGCGCTTGCCGAAATCGTCGGCCAGTACGCGCGCCACCTCTCTCAATTTGGTCGTCTTTCCGACGCCGGGCCGGCCGAGCAATACGAGGCTCTTGCCGCTCTCGACGAGATCACGTATCAGATCGATGGTTCCGAATACCGCGCGCCCCACGCGCAAGGTCAAACCGATGATCTCGCCCCGCCGGTTGCGAATGGCGGAAATGCGGTGCAAAGTCCCCTCGATGCCGGCGCGGTTGTCCGCGCCGAATTCACCCAAGGCGCCGATTACGGCATCAAGGTCTTCGCGGGTAACCGGTTGATTCGATAAGTTCAGGGCGGCGTGGGGATAGCGTGCCTGGGGCAGGCGCCCTAAGTCCAAGATGATTTCGAGCAATTCCCCCTGGCCTTGCAGCGCTAGGGATTTCTGGAGCTCCGGTGGAAGGAGCTTTATGAGCAGGTGGAGATCATCGAGATGGGTCTTGGCGGTCACATCTTTGCACGGGGTGTTCTTTCAAGCCCTGTCCGACGCCGTAACGGCATCCAATCGCGTGTCCGCAGCTCCGCCGAGCCGTCAGGTCGATGATTCGAGAACATCTCTATCGACCATTACCTTCCCCGCCCGTCCGGCCGCGGACGCCTCCTGGTCAGTCGCATTCGTACGATTTCTGGATCCGTCCGTTCTCGTCCACCGTTTCGAGTCTCGCCTTGAATCCCCACAGCCGGCGCACATGCCGCAGCATCTCGTTGGTGCTCTCTCCCAAGGGGCGGCGATGATGCTGATAATGCCGCAGGGTCAACGACCGGTCTCCTCGGGTGTCCACCCGGTAGACCTGAATGCTGGGCTCCAGGTTGCCGAGGTTGTACTGATCCGAAAGCACGTGGCGAACGGCTCGATAGCCGTCCTCGTCGTGAATGTGGGTGATTTCCAGTTCGTCGTTCAAATCGTCGTCCAGCACGCTGAACAGCTTGAAATCCCGAATGACCTTGGGCGAGAGGTATTGGGCGATGAAACTCTCGTCCTTGAAATTGCGCATGGCGAAGTCCAGCGTCTTGGTCCAATCGGTATCCACAAGATCGGGGAACCATTTCCGATCTTCGTCGGCGGGATGTTCGCAGATCCGCCGAATGTCGCTCATCATGGCGAATCCCAAGGCATAAGGATTGAGTCCCGAAAAGTGATTGCTGTAATACGGCGGCTGGCTGATGACGTTGGTATGCGATTGCAGGAATTCCAGCATGAATCCGTCGGTCACCAAGCCTTCGTCATAGAGCCTGTTCAGAAGGGTGTAGTGCCAGAAGGTCGCCCAACCCTCGTTCATTACCTTGGTTTGACGCTGGGGATAGAGATATTGCGCGATCTTGCGGACGATTCGAATGATTTCCCGCTGCCAAGACTCCAGCAGCGGCGCGTTCTTCTCGAAGAAATAAAGGAGATTTTCCTCGGGTTCGGCCGGAAACTGATGGGCTTGCTCCTGGAAGTATCTTTCCTTCTTTGGAACGGTGCGCAGCCATAAATCGTTAATCTGCGACTGAAGATATTCCTCCCGCTCTTTCTGCCTATGCTTCTCCTCGGTTATCGAAAGCGCCGGCGGCCGGCGGTAACGGTCCACGCCGTAGTTCATCAAGGCATGACAGGAATCCAGCAGCTCCTCTACGGCCGAGACGCCGTAACGTTCTTCGCATTCCGCGATGTAGTTCCGGGCGAACACCAGGTAATCGATGATGGCGTCGGCATTGGTCCAGGTCTTGAACAAATAATTGTTTTTGAAGAAGGAGTTATGGCCATAACAGGCATGCGCGATGACCAGCGCCTGCATGGTCATGCTGTTCTCCTCCATGAGATAGGCGATACACGGGTTGGAATTGATGACCAGCTCGTAGGCCAGCCCCATGTATCCGCGCCGATAGCTTTTCTCGACGGTCAGAAACTGCTTGCCGAAGGACCAATGCGGGTAGAACACCGGCATGCCCGTGCTCGAATAGCAGTCCATCATCTGTTCCGAGGTGATGATCTCGATTTGGTTGGGATAAGTGTCCAGGCCGAAACCCGCCGCGATTCGGGCGATCTCGGTGTCATAGCTCTGAAGGAGTTCGAAAGTCCATTCGGAGCCTTCTGAAAGGGGTTTGCGGCTCATGCCTGCTGCTTCTTGAAGAGTTCTCTAAAGACCGGATAAATGTCCGCCGCGCTATAAATCGGCTGCATGGCAAAGTTGGGCCAGTATTCCGCCACTTTTTCGTATTCCATCCACAGGCTGTGGGGCTCGTGGTTGTTGATCTCGATATAGGCGTAATACTGCACGCTCGCCATGATGTCTTCGATCAGCAAGCGCGAACAATTCGTCGAGTCCTCGGGCCAGTTGTCGCCGTCCGACGCCTGGGCGCCGTAGATGTTCCAGTCGCCCGAGGGGTAGCGGTCGCGGATGATGTCCTTCATCAACTCGAGTGCGCTCGACACAACGGTCCCACCGGTTTCCCGCGAATAGAAGAAATCCTGTTCATCCACCTCCAGCGCCACCGTATGATGACGAATGAAAACCACGTCCGTCTTTTCGTAATTTCGCGTAAGAAACAAGTAAAGCAACAAGAAAAAACGTTTCGCAAGATTCTTTTTCACCTCGTCCATGGAACCGGAGACGTCCATGAGGCAAAACATCACGGCCTGGGTGCTGGGCTTCGGAACTTGAATGCGGTTTCGGTAACGGAGATCGATGGTGTCGAGGAACGGCACTGCCCGAATCCTGCGCTCCAGCAGGGCGATCTCCTCGCTCAATGCGGCGATACGCTCCTCGTCAGGCTCACCGCCAGTTAGCAAAGCCGCGAGTTCGACTTCCAGCTCCCGCTTCCGGTCCGCCGATGGCGCGCGCAAGGCCGTGCGGCGCGCCAAGGCCTCCCGCATCGAGCGGATGACGTGCAGGTTCGAGGGCGATCCGTCGCTGGTAAAACCCGCGTGCTGACTCTTGAAAGTGGCTTCTCTCGCCAGTTGCCGCTTCACCATGTTCGGCAGCTCGAGATCTTCGAAAATGAATTCCAAGAACTCTTCGCGCGACAATTCGAAAACGAATTCGTCCATGCCCTCGCCGGTATCGCTGGCACGGTTGCCCGAACCGCCCTCCTCGCCTTCCGGACGGGGTACCTTGTCGCCCGCTATAAACTCCTTATTGCCGGGTTGAACGACCTCCCGCCGCCCGCCTTGGCCATGCCGAAACGTCGGTTCCGAAATATCCTTGGTCGGAATCTGAATCTTTTCGCCACGGTCTACGTCCGTTACCGACCGCTTCGCGACGGCATCGGCAACGGCCTTGCGAATCTGACCGCGGAAGCGTTGGAGAAAGCGCTGCCGATTGACAGCGCTCTTGTTCTTGGGGTTTAAGCGGCGGTCTATAAATTGACTCATGGGCTTGAATACCTATCGCTCGGTTAAGAGGACTTGCGCACCCTGAGATACCATTCGCACAACAGCCGCACCTGCTTGGGCGTGTACCCTTTGTGAACCATGCGGTTCACGAATTCCTCATGTTTCTTCTGATCGTCCAGCGACGCCTTGGCGTTGAAGGAGATCACCGGCAGCAGTTCTTCCGTATTGGCGAACATCTTCTTCTCGATGACCGCACGCAGCTTTTCATAGCTGGTCCAGGCCGGATTCTTGCCGGCGTTCTTGGCGCGGGCACGCAGCACGAAGTTCACCACTTCATTGCGGAAATCCTTGGGATTGCTGATGCCTGCCGGTTTTTCGATCTTTTCGAGTTCCTCGTTGAGCGCCCTGCGGTCGAAACTCTCGCCGGTATCCGGATCGCGGTATTCCTGATCCTGTATCCAGTAGTCGGCGTACGTAACATACCGGTCGAAGATGTTCTGTCCGTACTCGGAATACGATTCCAGGTAAGCGGTCTGGATTTCCTTGCCGATGAAATCCACATAGCGCGGCACCAGGAATTCCTTGATGAAGCGCAGATAACGCTCCTGCACCTCCGGCGGGAATTGCTCCTGCGTGATCTGCTGTTCCAGCGTATACAGCAAGTGAACCGGATTCGCCGCGACTTCGGAATGGTCGAAGTTGAACACTTTCGACAGGATCTTGAACGCGAAGCGCGTGGAAAGCCCGGTCATCCCTTCGTCCACGCCCGCGAAGTCCCGGTATTCCTGATAGGATTTCGCCTTGGGATCGGTGTCCTTCAGGTTCTCGCCGTCGTAAACCCGCATTTTCGAGTAAACATTGGAGTTCTCCGGTTCTTTAAGCCTCGACAGCACCGCGAACTGCGCCAGCATTTTCAGTGTGTGGGGTGCGCAGGGCGAATCGGACAGCGAACTGTGGATCAAGAGTTTCTCGTAAATCTTGATCTCTTCTGAAACCCTTAGGCAATAAGGCACTTTGACCACATAGACACGGTCCAGAAACGCCTCGTTGTTCTTGTTGTTCTTGAACTGCAACCACTCGGACTCGTTCGAATGGGCCATGATGATGCCCTCGAACGGAATGGCCGAAAGCCCTTCGGTACCTTTGTAATTGCCCTCCTGGGTCGCCGTCAGGAGAGGATGCAGCACCTTGATCGGCGCCTTGAACATCTCCACGAATTCCATGATACCTCGGTTGCCGAGGCAAAGGCCGCCCGAGAAGCTGTAGGCATCCGGATCGTCCTGGCTGAAGCGCTCCAGCTTCCGGATGTCGACCTTGCCGACCAAGGACGAGATGTCCTGGTTGTTTTCGTCGCCCGGTTCGGTCTTCGACACCGCCCGCTGATCCAACATGGACGGGCGCACCTTGACGACGCGGAATTTGGTGATATCGCCGTTGTACTCGTGCAGGCGTTTCACCGCCCAAGGCGACATGATCGTATTGAAGTAACGGCGCGGGATACCGTATTCGTTTTCGAGAATCGGACCGTCCTCTTCGGGGTCGAACAGTCCCAGCGGCGATTCGTTGATGGGCGAACCCTTGATGGCGTAAAACGGCACCTGCTCCATGAGGTGCTTCAACTTCTCGGCCAGCGAAGACTTGCCGCCTCCGACCGGGCCCAGCAAGTACAGAATCTGTTTGCGCTCTTCCAGCCCCTGAGCGGCGTGGCGGAAAAATGCCACCATCTGCTCAATGGTTTCCTCCATGCCGTAAAAATCGGCAAAAGCCGGATAGCGCTTGATGACTTTATTGGCGAAAATGCGTGAAAGGCGCGGATCGAGCCGGGTGTCGACCAACTCGGGTTCGCCGATGGCGATCAGCATACGCTCGGCTGGACTGGCGTAGGCCGTCGGATCCTTACGGCAAATTTCTAGATATTCCTGAAGCGAATACTCTTCTTCGCGCGCTTTTTCATAGCGGGATTGATAGTGATCGAAGATACCCATAGATGCGAGGTCTCCTCTGCAATCAGCAGATGCTCAAAAAGGTCTTAACGTCTCCGGCGAGAGGACCGCAAGCTGCCTCGTTCGATATTTTGCTGGTTGAGACAACGAGCGTATTAACTGTCCCTATCATAGCGAACGTGGCTTTCTCATCCATCCGCACTATGCAATAAATGCGGCGCTCGCGGCTCTTACCGCTAAGACGTAGCCTAACATATTTCGGTTCCTCGGCTGCGAGACACCCAAGAAAAACTTTATGCCAAAGAGAACCTCATCGAGCATGTAACAAAACTGTTTCGCACTGCTTGCCGAGCGATACACAATACTTAGCGATGGCCGGACTCGAGCCCACTCCGCTGTATTGTCCTCTTATTAGTTTAGAATTAATCGTCGGCCATACGTTCGACGCTAAACACCCGAGTTTATGCCGGGAAGCGTATTTCCAATAAACGGCACCATCTTCTCGATCATTTGCAATGCTCAGCCACACTTGACACGAAACCTGTGCCGATGTTCCACTTCGGGCCACAAGCACGTTTGAACTCCGAGGAGAATGGACTTCCGGATGGGCGTCTACCGCCTGAGAGCGGGACGGTTTTTTCAAGTCAACAAGTGGCCGGCCCGCATCTCGTCGCGGTGCTCGATCGCGCTACTGCGCCTGCTGTTTCTTCTGTCCCTCGGTTTGCCGGTGTGGTCCTGCCGCAATCCGGAACCCGTCGGACCGCCTCATTTGACCTGGTATGTGTTCGACGAACCTTCCGGCGCCTTCCGAGAAGCCGCCCGGCGCTGCACCGAATTCGCAAAAGACCGCTATCGCATCGATGTCGTCTCTCTGCCGGCCGATGCCGATCAGCAAAGGGAGCAATTGACGCGCCGCCTGGCTGCAGGCGACGAATCTATCGACATCATCGGGATGGACGTGATCTGGACCGCCGAATTCGCCGAAGCGGGCTGGATACGGGAATGGCCGATGAGATCGACCCGCCGGGCTTCAGCCGGTCGGTTTCCGATAACGGTTCAAACCGCTACTTATAAGAATGTGTTCTGGGCGACGCCTTTCACGACCAATGTCCAATTGCTCTGGTATCGAACCGACCGTGTCCCGACACCGCCGGATACCTGGGACGAGATGATCGATTCGGCCGAGAAGTTGGGCAGGAATGGCCGGATTCAGGTTCAGGGCGAACGCTATGAGGGGCTGACCGTCCTTTTTGTATCCCTGCTCGCCTCGGCCGGGGGCACGGTCCTGGATGCTAGGGGACAGCAGGTCTCCCTGGAGCCCGAACCCACCCGTAAAGCTCTTCAGGCGATGAAGCGGTTGGCGACTTCTCCCGCGGCCGATCCGGGGCTGTCCACCAGCCGCGAAGACCAGGCGCGGCTGGCTTTCGAGACCGGCAATTCGGCATTCATGCTCAACTATACCTTCGTCTGGCCCAGCGCTCGGCAGAACGCGCCCGACGTCGCGGCGAACATGGGCTGGGCACGCTGGCCCGCGCTTCTGCCCGGCCGGCCCAGCCGGGTGACGGTCGGAGGCATCGATCTCGCCGTCAGCACCTACTCGCGTTATCCCGAACTCGCCTTCGACGCGGCCGAATGCCTAGCAAGCAGGGATAATCAGCGGATCGCCGCACAACGCGGGGGACTTCCACCCACCGTGTCCGCCCTTTATAACGATCCGGCCGTGCGTCGCCGGCTGCCGTTCGCGGATGTGCTGCGAGCGGCCTTGAACGATGCGGTGGAACGTCCTCAAACGCCGCTCTACGCCGACGTGTCCCTCGCCATCAGCCGCACCCTTCATCCCATGCGCGACATCGAGCCGGACCGGGATACGACTCGCTTGCGGAAAGCCGTGCAACGAGCATTGCGTTCGGAAGGCTTGCTATGAGGCGTGTCCAGAACGTCAAAGGATGGCTTTTTTGCACCCCGGCTCTAGCCGCGATGGCTTTGGTTACGGCCTATCCCATTCTCGATGCCGTCCGGCTCTCGCTTTACCGCTACGACCTACGCCACGCGGCTCCGCCCGATTTCATAGGCATCGGCAACTACTTCAGCGTATTAAGTTCGGAAGTATGGTGGCAGGCGCTTGGAAATACGCTTCTGATCACGACCATTTCGGTTTTTTTCGAGCTGGTGCTCGGCTTCGCTCTCGCACTGCTCATGCATAAAGCCGTGTTCGGACGCCGAACGGTCCGTTCGGCGGCTTTGGTGCCTTACGCCATCATCACCGTGGTAGCAGCTCTCGCCTGGAAGTTCGCATTCGATCCGACCACCGGATTCGTCAACAGCCTGCTCGGCGTCGATCGAGCCTGGCTCAACGAACGCTGGTCGGCATTCGGCGTCATCATACTCAGCGAGATCTGGAAAACCACACCGTTCATGGCTCTTTTGCTGCTGGCCGGCCTGAGCCTCATTCCGGATGATGTGCTCAGGGCGGCTCGGGTCGACGGAGCATCCGCCTTACAGCGCTTCCGTCTCATTACCCTGCCCTTGATGAAACCGTCCATCTTGGTGGCGCTGCTGTTCCGGACCTTGGATGCTTTTCGCATCTTCGATTCGGTCTATGTTCTGACACGCGGCGCGCATGGCACCGAATCGGTATCGGTGATTGGATACAACACGCTGATTGCCCGTCTCAACCTGGGTTTGGGTTCGGCGGTATCGGTGCTGATTTTTCTGTGCACGCTCGCGATCGCTCTGCTCTTCACCAAGAGCTTCGGAACGCCCTTGCTCCGCACGGGACGGTGACATGCGAATACGATTCGCAGGTATGGACGGATTCCTCGGCGCCTTGGGAAGTCTCCTCGTTGTTACTTACGCCTTGTTGCCCGTGATTTGGATCATATCGCTGTCGCTCAAGCCTGGGCGCGAACTCGGCAATGCGCGTTTTTTCCCGGACACGCTCAGTCTCGAGCACTACCGAACGGTCTTTAACGACCCGCAATTTCCGGCGGCGCTCTTGAACTCCGTGGGCATCGCTTCGATCGCCACCGGGTTGTCCATAATAATCGCCATCTTTGCGGCGTACGCCATCGTTCGGCTCGACTTTCGCGGCAAACACTGGATTTTTTACGGCACGCTCGCAGTAGCCATGTTTCCGCCGATATCCGTGGTCGGTCCCTTGTTCGAACTCTGGCGCACGCTGCGTCTTTTCGACACCTGGCCGGGCTTGATCCTTCCCTATCTGAGCTTCACCTTGCCGCTCGCCATTTGGACCTTGACCGCTTTTTTTCGCGAAATCCCGTGGGACCTGGAGCGAGCCGCACGGGTCGACGGCGCCACCCCGTCGCAAGCCTTTCGGCTCGTCATCTTGCCGCTGGTGGCGCCGGGAATCGTCGCTTCGGCCATCTTGGTCTTCATTTTCGCGTGGAACGATTTTTTGTTCGCCGCGTCCCTCACGTCCACGGATCGGGCCCGCACCGTGCCGGTCGCCATCGCGTTTTTTACGGGAAGTTCCCAATTCGAGCTGCCTACCGGTTCCATCGCCGCCGCTTCCGTAGTGGTCACGATACCGATCATCGCACTGGTCCTGATGTTCCAGCGCCGCATCATTGCCGGACTTACGGCCGGTGCCGTCAAAGGATGACCGGGAGTAGCAAAAATGGCCGAAATCGTCTTCGATCACGTGAGCAAACGCTTTGCCGGTGGGGCCTGGGCGATCAGAAAGGCAAATTTCACCGTCAAGGACGGCGAGTTTTTCATTCTCGTGGGACCGTCAGGCTGCGGCAAGTCGACCCTGCTGAACATGATCGTCGGTCTGGAAGACATCACCGAGGGCGAAATCCGGGTCGACGGCAACAGGATCAATGAACTCGACCCCAAGGACCGCAACATGGCGATGGTATTCCAAAGCTATGCGCTCTACCCCCATATGACGGTCAGGGAGAACATCTCGTTTCCGCTCAAATTGGCCAAACTGGCGCGGGACGAAATCAAGCGGCGGGTGGACGAGGTCGCGGCCATCCTCCAACTGGACCCGCTGCTCGACCGCAAACCTTCGGACCTGTCCGGAGGACAGCGCCAGCGGGTAGCCATGGGACGAGCGATCGTGCGAAGACCCCAGGTGTTCTTGTTGGACGAGCCCCTATCGAATCTCGATGCTCGGCTGCGCGTTCAAATGCGCACCGAGATCGCGGCCCTCCAGGAAAGGCTGGGCATCACGACCGTTTACGTCACTCACGACCAAACCGAAGCCATGGTGCTGGGCGATCGTGTGGCGATATTGCGAAGCGGAGAAGTCCAGCAGATCGGAACGCCGAAGGAACTGTACGAGACGCCCCGTAACGAATTCGTGGCGGGCTTCATCGGATCGCCGTCGATGAACTTCCTGAATGCCGAGATCGGCGATACCGGCGTGCTGCTGCCTATGGGGCCTTGCCCCCTGCCGCCTTCCTTTCCGTTAGAGCGCCTGAGCAACCGCTACGTCGTCGCCGGCATCCGTCCGGAACATTTTTGTTTGCCGGGAACGTCGCGTAGAGCCGGCCCCGTTTTTCCGGCTGAAATCATTTCGGTCGAATGGCTGGGCGCGGATCTTTATCTTCATGTTCAGCCGGCCCCGTCACTCCGGCCATCCAGGGACAAATCGGCGGTTGTCGAGCCGGGAACTCATCCAGCTGGACTGGTTCTGATTGTCCGAGTGCCTCCCGACCTCCGGCTGAAACGCGGCGATAGGATCGAGCTGACTTTCGACGCCACGAAGATTCAACTGTTCGACGCCGATACCGGCGAAAATTTTTTGCGGAACCATTGAAACGACAGTCTGTCGAAGCGCCTTCGGTGATGTGGCGCCCGCGACGGGCATGTTTGAAACGATCAAAACGTATAGGGAACCGCTATGAGCAACCTCGAACTCGGCATTATCGGCAACTGCATGTACAGCGCACTGATCGACCGCAAGGGGCGTGTCGTCTGGTGCTGCTTGCCCCGTTTCGACGGCGATCCGATTTTTTGCAGCCTGATCAACGGCGATGAGGACGAGGTGCAGGAAGGGTTCTTCGACATCGTGATCGATGATTTCTCCCATAGCGAACAGCACTACGAGCACAACACCGCTATCCTGGTAACCACGCTTTACGATCAGCACGGCGCTGCGGTGCAAATTACCGACTTTGCCCCGCGTTTCCGACGGTACGGCCATATGCATCGTTCGCAACGGCTGATCAGAAGGCTTCAGCCGATCAACGGCACGCCGCGGATTTCCGTCAGAGTGCGGCCGACCTACGACTACGGCGTCAAACCCATGCAAACCATCCAGGGGTCCAACTATATCCAGTTCGTCGCTCCCGGTATGTGTTTCCGCATGAGCACCGACATGCCGGTTTCCTACATATTGGACGAGACGCCCTTTCTGCTGGAGGAACCTTCGGCGATCACCTTCGGTCCCGACGAACCGCTGCGTTATACGGTGGCCGAAGCAACCCGCGAAAGCTACGAGCAAACCCTGCTGTATTGGCGCGAATGGACCCGATCGCTGTCCATTCCTTTCGAATGGCAGAAGGCCGTGATCCGCGCCGCCATCACCCTCAAGCTGTGCTGTTTCGAGGAAACCGGTGCCGTCATTGCCGCCATGACCACATCCATCCCCGAAGCGGCCGGCACGGAACGCAATTGGGATTATCGCTATTGCTGGCTGCGCGACGCCTATTTCGTCGTGAGCGCCCTAAACCGGCTTGGCGCGACCGGAACCATGGAGGAATATCTGGACTATATCTCGAATATCGCGGCCGAGGCCGACGATAGCCTGCTTCAGCCGGTCTACGGCATCGCCCTGGAGAAAAAATTGATCGAATGCCGGATCAGCTCTCTCAGGGGCTATCGGAATCACAGGCCGGTACGGGTCGGGAATCAGGCCTATGAGCACATCCAGAACGACATCTACGGCAGCGTGATCATGGCCGCCACCCAGGCCTTCTTCGACCGCCGCCTCGCGCATCCTGGAGATCAGCGTCTTTTCGAACGCCTGGAAAATCTCGGCCGCCAATGCACCAGGCTGTATAACGTACCGGATGCGAGTCTCTGGGAATTCCGCGGGTTCGCTCGCATCCATACCTTTTCGGCAGTGATGTGCTGGGCCGGCTGCGATCGTTTGGCCCGCATCGCCGATCACATGGAACTGCACGACCGCGCCCAGTACTGGCGCTCCCAGGCAGAACGGATTCGGACCGAAATCATGGAGCAGGCGTACGATTCCGGACGCAATACCTTCGTCGGAAGCTTCGGCGGCTCCGAACTCGATGCGAGCCTTTTGCTCCTCCATGACCTTCAGTTCCTAGCTGCGGATGATCCCAGCTTCATCGGTACCGTCGAGGCGGTGGAAAAGGAATTGCGGCGCGGCAATCACATGATGCGGTATGTGGAACCGGACGACTTCGGCGCACCGCAAAACGCCTTCAATATCTGCACCTTTTGGATGATCGGCGCTTTGGCGGCCATCGGCAGAAAGGAAGACGCCCGCGCCATGTTCGAGGAAATGCTCAACTGCCGGAACCATCTTGGGCTCTTGTCCGAAGACACCGATCCGCAAACCGGCGAAATGTGGGGCAATTTCCCGCAGACCTATTCCATGGTCGGGATCATTCACTCGGCCATGGTTCTGTCCAAGTCTTGGGAGGAAGCGTTTTAACAAGGCTTCTTAATGAAAGCGTTCTCCCGGAACTCGTGCATGATCAGTTGTCGTCTTCGACCCACGTCGCCTGTGTTGGCGATGCCGGGTCAAGAGATACGACGTATGCTCCGGCCACCCCGAGCCACCGACGGTCCCCAAATGAAATTGGCGGGAGCAAACCGGTATCGTAGCCGTTCAGGTTTTTCAGTGCGGACATGAAGCTATCTCTTCCCAAGCGCCGGCCGGCACGCCGCAGCCCTTCTTCGAATAAGCGGGCCATAACATAGGTGACGACCTCCGAATGCTCAGGCGACTGCGTACCGGCGAGGACCGCAAGTTCGGCGATCTTCCCGGGCGCACGGTCGCGGGGAAGTGTCGGATAACCGATCAGCAGACGTTGACGAAAATCCGGTGGTGCCTGAAGCACCGACGTCCCGGCCAGGGCACCGGGCAGTAACACCCATGGTCTCCAGGTCGTTTTCAGTGCACTCCGGTAAAACTCCCCGAGTTCATCGTCCGTACCTAAAAAAATGACGGCCCGCACGCGACGCTGGCGAAGGGCGTTGACAGTCTCCTCGGCGTGCCCGCGGGTTCCGACATATTCGATAGGTTCCAGAGTTCCGAGGTTTTTACTTCGAATGCGTTTAAGAATGCGCTGAGTCAGCATACTCGATACTGCTCCCGGACCGTGAACGCTCGCAAGAACGAAGCCGCGCTTGGCGAGAACGCGAGCCGTGTAATCAGCCAACAGTAGACTCTGCTCGCTTATCCCGGACAGCAGATAAAACGTAAACGGATTGACTGCGCGCTCGGGATCCGGAAACTCCGGAGAAGGCTCGATTATCGGGATGCGCAACGCTTTTGCTATATCGGCAAGATCGGCTTGTGCTCGAGGGGAAGCGAATCCGAAAATGGCGAACACATTCTTCTCCTCGATCGATGTTCTCAACCCGGAGCCAGATTTTTCGCCGTCAAGAAACACCGGCTCTACGGTTCGGCCGAAATAGCCGCCCTCGTTATTTCGCGCTCGGAAATAGGCGGTAATGACCCGCCGTATTCTCTCGCCCTTTTGATCGGCCGGAATCAACACTCCTACACGGATGATGCTGTCGCTCAGCCCAGAATCGTGGTCGCCCTCGATGCGCTTGATATAAGCGATCAAATCCGCGAGATCCCGAACCGACATTCGGTACCGCGGCATGCCTTTATCAAGCTTGTTGCGCGCCGGGTCGAGGCCTTGCGTAATAGCCCGTGCAAGTGTTTCGTCGGTGAACGGCGGATGTGTTCGCCCGTAGGAATGGGCGTGGCCGTAAGGCTTGGCGAGATTGGTCCAGGTGATGTTGGACGGTGTCAGGCCACCTTCGGCCCGTCCGAGACCGTCCTTGCCATGGCAGTTGGCACAAGGAAGCGCGCGTCCGTTCAGTTCCGCATCGTCGTCGCCCATCAGCGCTGTAACGGGCGTTCCGGACAGGCTTTCGCCCTGGAGATAAATGTGCTTTCCGCGCGTTTCCGCCGGCGTCAGTTGCTGTGCGCCGGCAGCCGATTCGAAAAGGAACAGGGATATAGTTGCCAGGTACGCCCTGATGCTGATTCGGAGCCTATCCCTTTGCATGCTGCTCACAAGGCTTAATCACGACGCCACCCAACTCGCGCCCTCTTATCTTTATTGCGATAGTCGGTCCGCTAATGTATCGGGCTTCACCTCAACCCGCGCTAGCGAACCGGACCTCGCGAGCATGTCGATCTGGCCATGACTTTTTTCACGCCTTGAAAGCCATAGAGACGAGTCCACAGCCGTCGGCGCCCGTCGCCGATCAAGAGTAAACGCCGCTTATCGATCCATCTCATCGATAAGGTCCGCATTTTCGAGCCTATCCCATTGATGCTCTCCTTTGAGGGGGCAATGGAATAGCTGCCGGCTGCCGGGCAGCCGTTAGTAGAACCGTGAGAAACGAATAAGACTAGAGTTGTGGCGGAAGACCCGACAAAAACGACTGGGTCAACGAGAAGACTTCAGCGCCGCTTGCCGCATCCTTGGCCAGGAAATAATCGGCGCCGCATGCCGAAGCGGCTTCACGATACTCGACCGCGTCGTAGCTGGTCAGAATGACGATGGCGGGAGAATAAATTGTCTTTATCTTGCGGGTCAGTACGAGACCGTTTTCGCCGGGCAGCTTGAGATCCATGAAAATCAGGTCGGGCCTGACTCCGTCGATTATTCTCATCGCTGCTGCACCGTTCTCGGCTTCGACAATGCCGAGGTGAGCGAACTGATCGCTGAGAAACGCTTTAAGAAAGCGCCGAAAAGACGCGTTGTCATCGACGATTAATATTTTGCACACGACCGCGAGTTCCTTGAAAAATGCGGAAAGCACATATCCCTTTGCGCGTCGAAAAGAAATCCTGTTCAAGCATCCAACGCGCTGCTTATCCGATCATTTGACCGTACACGCTCGCTTTGTTTCCGGCACTAAGGAGTTTTGCTTATTTGGTTCGGCTTCTTCGCCGTAGAAGATGAGCGAAAACAAAGTAGCGTTTTGCCATGGAAGAAAAAAAACGAATCTGCATAGCCGAAGACCATACGATTTTGCGGGAAGGATTACGGATGCTCTTGTCGCAAGATCGGGATCTGGAAGTCGTCTGCGAAGTCCATAACGGCATCGAACTCATCCGGCGGTGTCGCGAAATCATTGCGGATCTCATCTTGCTGGACCTGTCCATGCCCAAGCTAGGGGGCTTGGAGGCCATCCAAGAAATCAAAAAACGAGCGCCGCAATCGAAGATCCTGGTACTGACCGTGCACGATGTCGAAGAATACATCCTTGCGGCCCTGAGATCCGGCGCAGATGGCTATGTTCTAAAGGATGCCACTCATGCGGAACTACGCATCGCCATCCGCAGTGTATTGATCGGGAAGACCTATTTAAGTCCGAGCGTCTCAGGGAAAATCATAAAGGGGTATCTGCAAGTCAAGAGCGCGGAAGAGCCTCGGTCAGCATGGGACAGCTTGACCCATCGGGAGCGAGAGCTTTTGAAACTGATCGGCGAGGGCCATAAAAACAAAGAGATCGCGCAATATCTCCACCTCAGCGTGAAGACCGTGGAAACTCACCGCGCGAACTTAATGAAAAAGCTGGATCTTCATAGCGCGGCGGCACTGACTGCATATGCTATCGAGAAGGGGTTAGTTCTGAGATAGGTGTAGCGGATCGCAATCGGAAACGATCAGGACTGCATTCATCACAAATTCAGAACCGGATTATTCGCAACTATCCGAAGCGCCGGGACCGAGTTTGCGGCCGCTGAGCCTGCCATCATCGCCGCAGGACTGAAATCATCCGGTCCAGGACCGCGTTAGTTGCCACTGTGTCGGTAGGGTTTAGACCAGGGACTGGCGGTGTTCCAAATGGTCCGGACCAACCTTAATGAGACGGGAAAACTGTCTCAGTCTGGCCGTCTCGGTTGGGTATACCTTAACCAGACGATCCCCCCTTGATGGCCAGCTTACACGCTGGAGTGGCTAAGGACGGAATCGAACCGCCGACACGGGGAATTTTAGGAACTCTCTGAAGAATAGCGCTATGCGTCAATGTCTTGCAGGCCCCCGCGCTCTGGCATGAATGGTTACAAAGCCTGGAAATCAAGATCCACTAAACTTATTGGTTACGGAATGGGTATGGCATTGTGTCCGGCACAGTTGATGTGACCCGTGGCACTAATTTGGGAAGGATTGTTTAGCCATTTGGGTAATTTGTCACAGACGGACGCCCGGTGACTCACTTTCAATTCCGCAATTAAAGAAGGCCCGACTCGATCGGACCCAGAACGGATCGGCACAACAACAAGAAGGCGAGGTGGGGGATGGCTTTCACTAGCAAAGCGAGTTCAGCGCTCATAACGCTTTTAGGGGCGATCCTCACTCCGGGACGCCTAGCGGTTTTCCTTATCCTCCCGCTGCTGCCCAATCTGGCCGTGGCCGACACCTATTCCCCGAAGATTACCTGGTGGATTAGTGCTACCGGGGTGTACGTCGAAGGGGATTCCGCTTTTGAAACGGGAACCCTTTACTGTCAACAAACTTTTAACGGCACCCTGCAAAGTGTCGATTTTGATTACGGTGCCCTGGGATGGGTGGTCGGCAATACCTTTCAGGTAACGTGCGCCCGACCGGCCCCTTACTACACGTGGAGTCAGGGTGGGTTTACTCGGGGTGAGTGTTTATACGGCGGCAGCCGGTATGAGCCTTATTCGGCGCCGGCCCAGTGCATCAACGCGCCGTCGTGTCCGGTCGGACAGCAGCGAAATGCGCAAGGACTTTGTACTGTGGATGGTGTTCCAACCGCCAAAAATGTGGGTTGCCCCGACACATGCACATCCGGAAAACCTGAGGAGAACCCCATCAGTGTCGGCAACCCAATCCATACCGGCATCGGCAATAAATACCAGATTGAAGTCGACTATCGCGGCGACGGGGTGTTCCCGCTCGTACTCAAACGCACCTATAACAGCCAAACCCCGGTTGCCAACTACAGTGCTCAGAGCACCTTGGGCAAGGTATGGCAGCACACCTACGATCGAAGGATTGAATATCCGTATCCCAGTACCTCGTGGGCCAAGGTCATTCGGGAGGATGGTCGATTCTACACCTTTCGTTTCCTGAACGGCCAAGCCACTTATGACGCTGACGTCAACTTCAAATTGGCGTGGCTGGGCTCATCTGGCGCGGTGATCACGACCGAGGACGGTTCGCAAGAGACGTACGATTACAACGGTCGGCTAGTCTCGATCAAGAACCGGGCGGGGGCCACCCAGACGCTGACCTACAGCGGCGGTCGGTTGTACCAAGTAATCGATCCCACGGGGCGTACCCTTACCTTCGGCTATGACGGCATAAACCGTCTGATTACCGTCACTGATCCGGCCGGCGGGGTTTATGGTTACACCTACGATAACACCACGAACAACAATGTCGTTAAAGTCACCTACCCGGACGGAAAGTTTAAGACCTATGTCTATAACGAACCGGCCTATACCTCTGGGGCGAACCTGCCAAATGCCCTGACCGGGATCGTGGACGAGAATGGCACCCGCTTCGCCACTTTCAAATACGACAGCGCCAATCGGGCGCTTTCGACCGAGCATGCCGGCGGCACCGATTGGTTCGCCGTGGCGTACAACAGCGACGGCACCCGGACAGTCACCGATCCCCTCGGCACCAGCCGAACCTATGGCTTCCAAACGACACTTGGAGTCAGGAAGAATACCGGGATCACCGAACCCTGCATTTCCGGCTGCACCACCAAAACCCTCAGCCAGACCTTTGATGCCAACGGCAATCTCGCTTCCCGCACCGACTTTCGAGGCGTTCAGACCACCTATCAATACGATCTGACCCGGAATCTCGAAACGAGCCGCACCGAAGCGGTGGGGAGCCCAGAAGCTCGAACCATCACCACCCGATGGCATGCCAGCTTCCGGCTGCCGACCCAGATCACCGAACCGGGGCGGACCACGACCTTCACCTACGATGCCGCCGGCAACCGCCTGACCAAAACGATCACCGCGGGCGGACAGAGCCGGACCTGGAGCTATACCTACAACAGCTTTGGCCAAGTCACCAGCGTCGATGGCCCTCGGACCGACGTCAGCGACGTCGCCACGCTGACCTACGACACCAGCGGCAACCTGACCTCCATCACCAACGCCCTGGGGCACGTCACCACCTACGGCAATTACGACGCCCACGGCCGCGTCGGGCGGATCACCGATCCGAACGGCGTCATCACCGATCTGACCTACGACGTCCGCGGAAGGCTCATCAGTCGCACCGTGGACGGCAAGACCACCACCTTCGAGTACGACGGGGTCGGCCAGTTGACGAAAGTGACCCCGCCCGACGGGGCTTACCTCCAATACACCTATGATGCCGCCCACCGGCTGACCGACATTACCGATGCCTTGGGCAATCGCATCCACACCACCTACGATTTGGCCGGCCATAAGACGAAGGAAGAGGTGTTCGATCCCGCCAATACCCTGGTCCGGACACACCAGTGGGTCTATGACACCCTCTCGAGGCTTTCTCAGTCGATCGGCGCCGCTGGCCAGACCACCGCGTTAGGCTACGACGCCAATGGCAATCGGACCTCCATCACCGATCCTCTGAACCGGGTGACGACCTACGCCTACGATGCCCTGAACCGGGTGGTGGCCGAAACCGATCCCCTCACCGGCAGCACCGGCTACAGCTACGATGCGCTGGACCATCTCCTCGCGGTGACCGACCCCGCCAATCTCACCACCAGCTACAGCTACAACGGCTTCGGCGATCTGCTCCAGGAGACGAGCCCCAATACCGGCACGACCCACTATACCTACGACAGCGCCGGCAATCGGCTGACGCGAACCGATGCCAACGGCACCCTGGCGACTTCGAGCTACGATGCCCTCAACCGGCTCACCGGCATTGATTATCCCGGCACGGCGTCGGATGTGACCTACTCCTATGATCAGGGCGCCTACGGCCTCGGCCGGCTGACCCAACTCGGCGATAGTCAAACGATCACCGACTTCGCCTACAGTCCGACCGGGGCGGTGCTCAGCCAGACTCTAAAAGAGACCGCGAGCGGGCTGACGCAAGGGACGATCGCCTACCAGTACGATGCCGCCGACCTTCTGACCCGGATCGTCTACAGCGCCCTGCACCAGGTCGACTATGCACGGGCTGTGAACGGGCAAGTCCAAACGATCACGAAGACCACCGGCGGCGGCCCGGTCGAGACCCTCGCGAGCGACATCCAGTACCAGCCCTTCGGCCCCCTCCAAAGCCTCACCTACGGCAACGGCCTCCTTTGGACCCGGAGCTTCGACCTCGACGGGCGGCTCACCGGGCAAACCACCGGAACGCTCCAGAGTCTCGCCTATGCCTATGACCCTGTTGGGAATCTCACCGGGTTGACCGATGCGCTCAACAGCGCCCACAGCCAGAGCTTCGGCTACGACGCCCTCGACCGGTTGGTCTCGGCCGCCGGACCCTACGGCACTCTCACCTACACCTATGACCCCACCGGCAACCGGCAGAGCGAGATCCACGACGCCAATACTACCCATTACCAGTATCTGTTGACCGACCAGCGGCTCCAGGCGCAAACCGGCGCGGTGACTAAAACCTACGCCTATGATGCGGCGGGCCACACCCTCCAGGCGGGGACGACCGAATTCGTCTATGGGGCGAACGGCCGGCTCAGCCAGGCGAAGCAAGGGAGTACGGTCCTCGCCGACTACGGCTACGATGCCCTCGGGCGGCGGGTGACGAAGACCGTCACTGGCCAAATCCGCTATTTCAGCTTCGATTTGGACGGGAAGCTGCTGGCAGACGAGAATGCTTATGTCTACCTGGACGACCTGCCGCTGGTCCAACTCGACAGTCAGGGAACTCCCTTCTATCTCCACCCGAATCATCTTGGCGCGCCGCAGGCTGCGACCGACGGCACGGGCAGCATCGTTTGGACGGCGGACTACGAACCCTTCGGTCAAGCGAGCTTGGTCAATCCGAGTGTCACCGTCAATTTGCGCCTGCCGGGGCAGTACTTCGACGCCGAAACCGGGCTCCACTACAACTATTTCCGGGATTACGATCCGAGCCTCGGGCGGTATCTGGAGAGTGATCCGATCGGCCTCGACGGTGGTCTAAATACCTATGCCTATGTCGAGGGCAACCCCCTTTTGTACATAGACCCACTTGGTCTGACCCGAAAATATGCCAACCTGGGTCAGGGCTATCAAGGTGGTATCGATACATTTGATGTGAATGGTCAATCCAGCTTTGAGATCCACGTATACGACAGAAACGGTAATGAGGTTGGCCTTTATGGGCCAGAAGGCTGGTTTGACAAGCACGGCAAAACCGGGCGGCCAGATGGTTTGCCTGACTCTGTCGAAGCGCAATGCAAAGGCCAAGCCGTAGACTTGGGACGCAGGATGGGCAAGATTCCGCCGAAAGGCCTAGCGGATATTCGCGGTAATAAATGGAAGAATTTTTTTGGCAAGCTTCCCTTTCTAGGACCAATGATAGAGTTGACTAAACCGAGCCCCGAACACGCTTGCGATGTAAATCCATCGGCAGAGTTCTGCCAATGAAAAAGCTCACACATATCTACGAGAACGAGCAGGGCATCACTTGTTTTGATCAATACTTCGATTATCTGAATTGCATAAAGGCCGAAATGCCTGCGCGTCTTGTGGCGTTTGCGACCGATCGCCGACGCTACCAAATCAACGGTGAGAGCACCTTGCACGATGCTTGGTTAAAGTCGATGAGTGTGAGTAAACAGTACGCAGAGGGAGCAGCGGTAATCTCTGTGGTTCAGGTATGTCTGTTGTTGGCCACTCATCGAACAGAGGTCATCTTGAATTACTCGGGCGTGGTAGCGGTAAGTTGCTCATTCGAACCTGATCGTTGGCCTAGTCAGCCAGTGGATTTACTTGTGCATGAATTCAGCAAGGTGGAGAAAGGCATGTTCCGACACTTCATGCAGTTTGATCGCAGTGTTTGGTTAGAAGTGAAGTTCACTGAATTTTCCTTTCAGGAAGGTCCGGGGGACATAGTGTCGTAAGGCGGGTTAGCGTACTCGTATAACTGGGGGTTGAGAATCAACGAAGCAGTCCATGTAGAATGCAGCGACGCAGGTACCGCATCACTCGAGTCCGCAATCAAGGTACCTCCAATCGCAGCAGCGGCAAATTTTCCAATATGGACGCATTTTATTACAGCTCCAAGCGGGCGGCTTACTATCCATTTCCGCAGCACGCCGTGCTGATCCTGGCTGGTGTTTAGATCAAATGGATGCAGGGGTATTGCCATGACAAAAAAGCAATTCCTTTCCCTCATGCGCTTTCCCGATGAGTGGGAGTATTGGGGAATGTACCCTGATGTGTTGTTCAACTGGCAGATAGCAGGATATGTCCCAGGGCATGAGGAGGGAGCTGAACATGATCGAAATGGAGCCTTCCATTGGTGGCTTCGCCAACACCCAACCAAAGCACAGCTTGCAAAACTATTGAAGCTTACTTATCTGGATCCTGATTCGGCGCTCGGGCAGGATGTTAGGAAATATATCTACAGAGCTTCCGGGTTTGATGAAGAATTGGCAGAGCTAGAGCGAAGCTTGTCCAACCCCGCTGGGTAAGGCGGGAAAGCCTTTCATCCCTTCAAAAACGTCTCCGGTTCGATCCCGGCCTGCCTGAGAATGGTCCGGAGCGTGCCTTCTGGCTTGTCGCTGGGAGGGTTGGGAACGGTGGTGTAACGCCGGTAGCGGGGTGTACCCGCTCATGACTACCTGCGGGTCTGGTGGTGACCGCCGAAGCCCTTCTGCGTCCACATAAATGCCCCCTAAGTACATTCCGCAAATATTTGCGGAATCTCGACAGATTGGCTTGATTGGCGGGGTTGTCCTGCAGGTTGCCTATGCCGCAAGACTTCCCTGAATGTACTTAGGCACCGATGACGATCAGTTGCAACTAATGTGGTTCTGACCCGGAGGATTGCAGTCCGGCGCCGATGATAGCAGGCTCAGTTGCGACGAACTCAGGCCCGATCGCACAGATAGTTGCGTTTAATGTGGTCCTAAAATCGCGCTGATTGCAGCCCTCTACAGATAGGGACTGCATCCGGGAGCGTTTCCGGCTTGTGGTTGCGTCCTCGGCAGCGAGCGCTACGCGTCCGGGCGGTTTCGCCCCCAAGCATCGCCGACCGGAAACGGAGAAGAAATCTCTACCCGGTCCACACCGCGCGAATGGTCGTTCCGATGCCTGGAGCGGATTCGATGTAAAAAGACCCGCCCGAACTTTCGCTCCGCTGACGCATGCTTGCGAGCCACAGACCGCGTTGTCGTATTTCTCTTTCCAGCGCCTCGCTCACCTCGAACCCGCAACCGTTATCGGTGACGGTCAGTTCGATCGCAGAGTCGGTCTTTATCAAACGAAGGACGACGCGATCGGCTTTGGCATGCTTGGCGACATTGTTCAGAGCTTCCTGGACTATTCGGTAGATCGAAATTTTCAATCCTCCGGACAGGTCGTTTTCTCGTATATCCACTTGTTTTTCGATTGCGACGTAGGCATAGATGTCCTGAAATGTACGGCAATGCCAGCTCAGCGTTGCGAGAAGACCCAAGTCGTCGAGAATCGCCGGTCTTAAATCCATCGAGATGCGCCTCACCTCGGAAATGGCCTCCTTGATCACGGGAAGAATAGCCCGCAAGGATCTCTGGCCGGATGCGATCTGGTTGTTTTCAAGCAGAACGTTGACGTTGTCCAAGCTGAATTTGATGGCGCTCAGGTATTGTCCGACCGTGTCGTGAAGTTCCGAAGCGATTCGCTTGCGCTCTTGCTCCTGAGCGCTGAGAAGCTTTGCGGACAATAGGCGGAGTTCGCGTTTCGACTGCCAGACGATTTCCTTCAGCCGTTTCTTCGGAGTTAGGTCGACGACATTCCCAAAGACGGCGCTCGATCCATTATACGAGATCAAGACTTCGCTCCGCTTGATCCAGATGATCTCGCCATCTTTCCTGACGGCTCTGGCTTTGGGCACCGATGGTGTAACGGCCAGTCTTCGCTGATGCATGACCACGCCTTGTTGAGATGACCGACGATCGGAATGAAACAATTTCACCGGTGACATGCCGATCAGCTGATCCTTGGGATATCCGAGAATTTTGGCCAGCTTGTCGTTGGCATAGACGATCTCTCCATACTGGGTGACGTAGATGCCGATGAGCAAACAGTCGTCGAAGACATGCCTGATCGCCAGATGCTCCGATTTCTCGGCTTTCTTGTGGGAATCAGCGATATTTCGACTAAGTTTTCCGGCGTCGGAGGGCTGCCGATAGGCGTGGGGAACGGGTTCGCTGGCGTGCGGTATCAAAACGCCTCGATGCACGGTCTCGACCATTCGTCGGAGCCATTCGACGGGTTTCTTCTTTTCGGCCATCCTTGCCCTCCGCTCGTTCGCTGTAATCCATAAAGTGGCCAACCATCGGAGAATCGTGCACTCCGCCTTTGCCGTGCCTCCATAACCTTGGACGCCATCCCTTCTCCTCCAAGTGGCGGCAACGAAATATAAACGAAAGGAGATCCTGTTTGCAAAGCATAGGCGGCGGGTCTCGGAAGGCCCTGCGACAGCCTCGGATCTGTAGTGCCGTAGGTCGACAATCCCTTGCCGACAAACGTGCCTGACGTTCTTGAAAATCAGTGATCAGATTCGGCGATACGCTTGAGATTTTCCAGGCCGGCTTTAAATAAAGCCTGCATCGACTGAACGGCCGCCTCGTCGTTCAGTTCGTCGGGCGGGAAATTGCCGGTGTCTCCGCGATACAAACGGCTTTTCCATTCCGCCTTGGTCCCCTGCCCCGCCGGCGTCAGCTTCAATACAGCGGAATAGGAACTCGCCGGCAGCGCCTTGACGTTGGCGTCCATCAGCCGGTAGTCGTACTCGTAGGTTTTTTCGTCGTAAAAGTCGAGTTCCTCCACCAATTGTTCGCCGTTCGGAAAAGTCAGGGTACGCTTTTCGCCGGGCTTGTTGCCGCCTTGGGCTTCGCTTTTCGAGATGGCCGGATTCCATTGCGCGACGGCGCCGAACTCCTTGACCGTCTCCCAGACTTTTTCGATGGGACGGTCGATTTCGACGGTTTCGACCACTTTCTGGGGTGTCGGACCATGGGCCGAAACTCCGGCGGAAAAAGCCAAACCGAGCGTCAATAAGGCAGGAACGATCATTTTCATGGAATACACAACTCCTCGGGTTAATGAAAAAGAATGGTGGGAGCGGGCCTTTCGACATAGCTCAAGACAGGTTTCACCCCGCGATATAAACCGTGCTATCCATCAGCGGAGCCTAAACGGCAGAATGCCGTAAAGCACGACCAGCGCGGCCAGAGCCAGGCCGGCAGGCAGCCAGCGAATATCCGCGGCAACCGCTTCGAGGCGCGCGAACTCCGGGCTCTTAAGCGCCAAGCTCAATTCCTCGGGTTTCTCCAGCCGCCGGTAAACGAGTCCGGTCTCGTCGGCCAGTTGGCGAAGATAGTCTTCCTTGAGCGAGGATAGATGCTCGGTTCCGATCACCCGCTCGCTGCCGAACGGCGCGTTCCGCTCGTGATAGCCCTCGATCTCGGAAGGCGGCTTGGGCGGCAGCCCGAACGAGGATCGGTGAGGGACGTCGTCCTCCGAATAGAAACCGACGGCTTCGCCGCGTTCGTCGAATTTCGGAATGGGCGCCGGGCTCAGCCCCCCGGCTCCGACGATCAATCCCCTGAGCTTGCCCTTGAAAGCGCCGAACTCCCGCTTGTAGCGAGGATTGAGAGGCGGGGCTTCCTGGCCGTCGGTAACGAAAACCAGGTTCGAACCGTAATTCTGAAATTGATTCAAGGCATCGTAGAGTCCATCGGCGATGCGGCTGTCGGCACCCCAGGCCATGCGCCAATCGATGTGCTCAATGGCGGTATCGACCGCTTCGAACCCGCGGCAGACTTCGATGGGCTCGAACAGCAGGAAGGATCTTCGCTCGGTGAAGAGCCCCAGCCCCAACCGAGAACCGCAGGGCAATTCCCGCAGGGCCGAGCGCAAGGCGGACTTGACTGTTTCCAAGCGGCTCGTCGACCGGCTTTCTACCCGATAATCGGCGACGTTCATGCTCCGGGTAATGTCGACGACGACGATGTGATCGAATACCGGCCGCGACAGCTTCAGGGTGGGATGGAAAAGCGTAACCCCGACGCTGAGCAAGGCCAGGGCCAGACAGACGAAGCGCGGGTCGCGCGCGCGGGTGGACAGTTTCAAGGCAGGCCCCGCGGAAAACCCGGCACCGTGGTCCACAGCGCCCCCTCTTCTTCATCGTTTTCCTCTTCTCCGCCCTCGCGGCGAATCCTGTCCATTTCCGGCAGAAGCCGCATGGCGACTTCCAGGTTGTATTTGCTGTCCCAGTGGTTCGGGTCCAGGCGCAACGCCTTCTTGTAGGCATCCTTGGCCAATTCCACCAGCGGCAGCGCCCGGTTGATCTCGTTTTGTTCCACGTGTGTCAAGGCGCGTCGCAGGTGCAGGTTCCCGAGATCGAACAGGGCCGTAACGCGAAATCGGGTATCGCCCTGGTCGACCAGATAGCCGTAGGCATCCAGGGCCTCTTCATGACGATCCTTGCCGGCGAGATAAACCGCCCGAGCCAGCCTCACTTCCGGCGCCGCACGGACTCGATCGTCCGGGGAAATATCGGTGCCGCTCAGCAAGCTTCGAACCTGCTCCCCGGCAAGCTCGATCCGCCGGAGCTCCTGCCATTCCAATATTCCGGCGATGGTCGAAACGGCTAGCGCCAGCAGCGCGATTTTCAGCTCTAGGCTTTTTCCCATGATTCAGCTTCCGAGAGTTTCACGCCGATCAACAGCAGCAACGCGAAACCTGCCGCGCCGTAGCAGAGCGGCGTCAGATCCAGGCGCGGAATGCGGGCCTGATAATGGATCGGCAGGCTTTCGATCCGGTCGATATCGGCTATGGCCTGACGCAGGGCAGCCGGATTTTCCGCCTCGTATGCCTTGTACGGGATGCCGAGGCTTTCGAAAAACAAATGCAGATAACGCTCGGGCCGGACGCTCGCGTTATCGTCGCGCGGATCCTCCGGTATTTCGAAGATGCCGGGACTTCCGAGAGTCCGGAGAAAAATCCAGTACAGGCGGATTTGATGCTCCTTGAACAGCTTGCGCAGTTTCTGCTCGCTGTCCGGATCGACAACCGCCGCGCCGTCGGACACCAGCAGCACGATGCGAGACCCGGTGAGCGCCTGGCCGGCGAAGTACGACAGCGCCAGCAGCAAGCCTTTACCGATGTGCGTTTGCGCCAGGGCCGGCAAACGCAAGGCGCGCACCGCAGCCAGCACCGCCTCGCGGTCGTCGGTCAGGGGCAGTACGAATAAGGGGCCTGTGCTGTAGGCCGCGACGCCGGTCCGGTCGTTCTTTCGTTCGCTGACGAATTCGCTGAGCAAGCGCTCCGCCGCGGCTGATTTCGCCTCTTCGGCGCCCGACGGCGCACGCCCCGCGAAACTGTGGTCCATGCTCTGGCTGCGGTCGAGAAGCAACACGATATGGGCGCCGTTACCGACTCGATCGACCGCATATTCCTCCCGATGCAGCCCGGCGAGTCCGAGCACCAGACCGGTGATGGCGACGACGCCCATCAGCTTGATCAGCCAGGTCCAGACGCGCGATTGCGCATCGGCGGGCAGCAACGCATTCCACGGCGCATCGAAGCCGGTCACCGGCAGACGGACCAGCGGCAGCAGAGCGAGGCCGAGGAACGGCAGAACCCAGGCATGATCGACCGCCAGATTCATCGAAGATTCCGCTCTACGTCGTAACAGTCCCGGCAAAGGCGGAAGAGCCTGGGCATCGGAAATTCCGTCTGCGCCCCCCCTCTCTGGGGTTCGCCCCTTCGGGGCCCGCTTTGCGGTCCAAGTTCGTTCCCGACGAACTTGTCCTTGGGCCGTTCGGTGAAAAAGAAATCGTAGGAGCTCGCGAAAAAGGCGGCAATTTCCTCGCGCAAAGGTTCGAATGCCGGATGATCCGCAAAGAATGCCTCCAGATGATCCGAAAATAGCGGCTGCCCGTTTACGCCGTTGAACGCCCGGTGGATGGCGGTATAGGCGGAGGAATAGTCCGGTGCCCCGGATGCTCGGCTCAAGGTTCGTACGGCGCGGCAGGCCGCTCTGAAATGGCGGCCTCTCTGTTGCCAGGGAAGATAGCCGTAAAGATAAAACAGGTACAATCCAGCCCCCGCGCCGGCGGCGGCGGCCGAAGCCAGTCCTCGGAGCGGACCGGTTCGGCTCGGAAGCGCGGGAGGCGCATCAGGCTGCATCGGCTCCAGCCCTTCCTCCCGAAGAATCGAAAGCTCGCGAATCGGCGCCGTGGTGAAACGCCAGGCCGGCACTTCCAGTTCGAAGACATCCTCACCGTGGGTAAAGGCCAGCTTGAAGGCGGGAATCGCCAGATTCTTGACCTCCAATGGCGCGTAAAAACTTTGATAGGCGAGTTCTATCGAATAGCGGCGCAGACCGTCGTGCTCCGACTCCCGTACGTTCGCCTCCCGCAGTTCCAGCCAGCGATTGATTCGGCTCGGAGGAAGCGAATTTCGGTCGAGCAAGGCTTCCCGATCGACCGCGACATTCAGCGTCTGCCGGATAACATCACCGATGGCATAGCCGAATGGACGCGGCGTCGAGACCTGAAAGTCCCTGACCGGGCCGGGAGTCTCGCCGCCGTGCGAAACAGCAGCGCCTAAAAAAAGCAGCAGAAAAGCGAGGTACGTCCTTTTCATAAGGCGCGCTGAAAATACCGGGTAAGATAGTCGGCCTTGAATCCTTCTTCGAGAAACAGCGGCTCCCGCCCGTGACTGAGGAACAGATGAACCAGACGCTCCCGCCGATCCCGGTAGGATTCTTCCAGCCGCGCACGAAGCTTCGGGCGTAACAGCAGCAAGCGCTCCGAACCGTCTTCCAGGTCGCGCATACGGCGAAATCCGAGCGTAGCCTCGCCCCCCATCTCGCTCGCGTCCCAAAATACCAAGGGCACTACATCGTGCGGCCCCAGAGACACCAGAATCCGTTTGACCAAGGTCAAGGGCATGTGGAAGTCGGAGACGAGAAAAACCAATGAACGCGAATTGGGCACGCATCGCGCCGCTTCCACCAGGCCACGGGCGTTTGTCCCCTTGGGTCGAAACCGGCGCAGACGCCTCACCAGGTTCAAAGCCATGGCGGGGTGACGGCACAGCGGCAGGGAAAATTCGGCGTGGATCTTTTCCGAGCAACCGATGATTCCCAAGGAGTCGCCGGTGCGGTACGCGGACAAGGCCAAAGACGCCAGGAAATCGGCCAGCGTGTCCATTTTGGAACCGGTGCCGCGAAACTCCATCGACGCCGACAAATCCACGATGGCGAACACCTTGATGGCACTGCGTTGCTCGTAGATCCGGACGGCATAGCCGCCGAAGGGATCGAGCACGCTGGCCCGGAGATCGATCCGGCGCGGATCCGGGTGTTTCAGCAAGGGCGCGAGCCCATGAAAGCGCTCGCCGCTGCCGGAGCGCCGGCTCGGATGAAAGCCGGGGCGCACGGCATCGGAACGCCAGGAAACCCGGTAATGGAATTCCTCGGTATGCCTAGCCTGCATTTCTCACACCCCTTCGTAGCGAGGACGTCGAGGCGTCGGTGCGGCGCGCCGCACGGACTGAGTGGCGGCGTCGTGGTAGGTCGGGAATCCTTTCCCGACACACGCTCGTCGGCAAAGGATTGCCGACCTACGACGTCGAGCCGGCGCGAAAGAGTACGGTGCGCCACGGCGAGCGAATCGGCGTCCGCAGTAGAAGGGGTGTGAGAAATGCAGGCTAGCAATCACGGTGCGGCAATCGAATGGAGGATTTTATCCACCAATCCCGGCACCAGTTCATCGCGCCGGTATTCGTAAGCGGGTTTCAGGAACACCCGATGAGCCATGGCCGGATAGAATACGCCCTGTATGTCCTCGGGAATGACCCGGTCGCGGCCTTTGAGCCAGGCATGGACGCGCGCGGCGCGAATCAGATAACTCATGCCGCGGGGACTCGCCCCGGCCTGGATGAGCTCGGACATGTCGGCGTCGGCCACGGAGATGCCGAACCGCTCCGGTTCGTGACTGGCGCGCCACAAGTCGCGGGTATAGGCACGCAGCGTCGGGCTGGCCTGAATGCCGCTCTGGATGGCCGCGGCGATCTCGTCGAGCTCGCGATAAGGCAGCACGGCCGGCGTCACCACCCCGAGCAGACGGTTGGCATCGTGGTACCGCGGATCAAAGGTCAGCTGATCCAGGATATCCGCGTCGCTCGGATAGTCCATTGCGATCTCTAACAGGAACCGATCGCGGGCGGCAGCCGGAAGCTCGAAGGTTTCCTCTTTCTCCACCCGGTTGCGGTCGGCGAACACCTGAAGATAGGGGAATCGGAACTCGCGGTTGAATGCGGTGACGCTGCGCTCGGCCATGATGCGCAGCAGCAACGAGTGAATCTGGGGACGCGCCCGGTTGATTTCGTTGAAGAAGAAGGTCGAAAGCCCCTCACCGTGCTTGAGCACGGGACCTGGATCGACTCGCGGCCGGCCGTTCTCGTCGAGGTAGGTGTAATAGATCAAATCGGCGGGCATCAAATCGATGGTCCCTTCGATCCGTTCGTACTCGCCCCCGATGGCGAGTGACACGGCTCTCAGCAAAGTGGTCTTGCCCACACCGACGTTGCCCTCCAGCAGCACGTGGCCGCGGGCGAACACGGCGATGGTCATCAGCCGGATTGCTCGCGGCTGGCCGATGATGGCTTTTTCGATTTCCGACTCGAAGCGAAAAGCTTTTTCTCGCCAGTCGGCCAATAGTTGTTCGGAATGCATGTTTGAATTATTGGAATAGCCAACCTATCGTAAGGCGGGTTAGCCGGTATTCCGGCGTAACCCGCCTTACGAGGCGAGGCGGCGGGTTACGCAAGTACGCTAACCCGCCCTACAACTCCCAAGCCGCCAGCCAACTCAATCTACCTTGTAGACGAACTTCCCGGTCTTGCTGAACTGTTCCCAGCGCTTCTGATTGCGGGCTTCCATGGCCTTGATGGCCTCTTGTTGCTTGTTCAGCTCCGCCGGGTCGTGCTTCGGATCATATTTGCTGCCCGCCACTTTTTCGGGATAACCGGGTTTCGGCTCCCAGCAATTGCCCGGTGCCTTGCACTTGGTGCCGTCGTAGGCACTCGCGTTGAAAGCGGCTATGGACAACAGCCCGGCGCTCAGGATTAAAGTTTTCAGTTTCATTGGTCGAGTCTCCTGTTCGGTGGTGGGGAAAGCTATTTGAGCCATTCGGCCTTGGCGGGATCGCCTTTGTAGATGTCGCGCAGCCAAGCCATGACTCGAAGCATTTCGTCGGCGTTCAGATTGGTACTCTGCGGCCCCATCATGCCTTGGGCACCGCCCCAGAGAACTTCGAACAAGCCGACATCGGTAGCGGCTCTCGGGTAAGTCCAGTAGTCGTCTCCCAGTCCCGGCCCCAGTTTGCCTTCGGCCTCGTGACCATGGCAGCCGGAGCAGGCGGTGAGATACAGGCTATGGCCTTTTTCGATGGCTTCCTTGTCGCCGTTGTAGGGGTTCTTGCCTGTTTCCTTGAATTTCTTGAAAGCGTCCGTATCGCCGCCTTTTTTACCGTATTCGAAATCCAGGGTCTCGCCGGTGACGGCGTGGCGAAAAGTGATTTCCGCACAGCTTTCGGCGGATACGAGGGCCACGCCCACGGCGAGCGCAGCGATACTGATTCGTAATTTCATGAAGCTTGTGTCCTCTTCGTTTTTTTATTCATTTAATTCGTGGCCGGCTGAAACCTGGCAGCGCCCAGGAATTCCGCTCACGGATTCCTGCCGCACATCCCTGTGCGGCACCCCCTAAGGGTGCCGCGTGTGCAAGTCAGCCTCGCTCCGCTACTCAGTGCTGCCTCGCCGATCGCCAGGCCGACTTGTCATGCGGCAGATCCCTCTGCCGCACCTTCCATGTACTCTGCGGACCAGCCGGCAGAACAGCCCTCGGGAAGAGGGGTTTGACGCGAACGGTCAGCCAAACTGAAAAACGGGAATGTTTTTCATTAGCCACCACTCGTCCGCCGCATCCGTGCTACGTCGATTTGCCTTTTTTGGCGATCTCCCTCGCAGCCGCTCCCGTTTCCTCCACGGGCAATAGCGGAACTCCCTCCGCGTTGAGCAGCGCGCGAATCTCCTTCTCGCGCTTCTTCAACACCCGGTTGATGTCCGCCAGCAAGGCTTCCTCACCTTTTCTCACGCCAACGGAGGTGGAATAGTGGTGCGGCACCTTTTCCCCGTCCGAGCGGGCCTGATGATCCGGGATCACTCGCATCTCCAGAGGTCTGTCCGCGTTTTTGACATAACGGGCAGCCTGGGGCCCCCAAAGCACCGCCAGGTCGGCGCTGCCGGACTCGACTTCCCGAACCAGTTTTTCGGGGTCGTAGCGAACATATTGGTTGCGGCGCGCCTTGAAACCAACCAGGGATTGCAGGTAGTTGAACTGGTCGTAATAGCGTCCGACCTTCTTGAGCATGGTCTCCGCGGGGGTATCCGGCATGAACGCGATACGTTCGGCCTTCTTCAGAAAGTCGCTGTCCCAATCGGCGACCTTTACTCCTTTTTCCTTGCGGTATATGAACACGTACCCGGAACGATAATACGGCTTCGACGTCGACATCCGCGGATCGTCCGTATCCACGCCGATAACGACATCGCACAAGCCCCGATCCAGCTGGTCCCGAATGAAGTACCGCGGATCTTGCCACCACACGTATTCCACCGGCCTTCCCAATTCCTTGCCGATCAGTTCCGCCAGCTTGTTTTCGAAGCCTTCGCCGTCCTTGTTTGAATAAGGCAGTTCGTTTTCCGCAGCACAAACTTTGAGGGGCTCTGCGGCCGCCTCAGGTCCGCTGCCGATATCGGCCAACAGCCAGGCGCAAATGACTATGCGTGTCAAACGCATGGGGTGATTTCCTCCCAATAAATAAAGAGTCGCTCGACGTAGGGCGGGTTAGACGCGCAGCCCCACCTTGCCATCCGGATTCCACGGCAGTCCGGCGCGTCGTAACCCGCCGGATGTCGCGGACGGCGGGTTACGCGAGTACGCTAACCCGCCCTACGACCATGCGGTACTTATAGCGAGAACACGAACAGCGCACCGCCCATCTGGGTGTGGTGAGCCAGCTCCTTGAACGCGCCTACCGCACCAAGACCAGCGGTCGGGTCCTTCAGGTCGAACACCAGACCGACACCAGGCCAGCCGCCGACGCCCGAGTAGATGGCGACGTACTGTCTGCCGTTGTGCTTATAAGTGATGGGATGGCCGATGACGCCGGAAGGAAGCTTGAACTTCCAGACCTCCTTGCCGTTGCGGGAATCCAGCGCCTTGATGTAGCCATCGAGCGTACCGTAGAACACCAGATTGCCGGCGGTCGCCAGGGTGCCTCCCCAGACGGCGAACTTCTCCGGAATTTCCCATTCCATCTTGCCGGTGACCGAGTTCATGGCCTTGACCTGACCCAAGGTGCCTTTCGGTCCCGGATACATATTGAGGGTCGCGCCCACGAAGAACTGGCCGGCACGGTAAGGCAGCATGAACGGTTCCCAATCCATGCAGATGTGGTTCACGCCCATGAAGAACAGTTTCTTTTCAGGGTCGTAGGATTCGATACCCTGGTTGTGGTAACCCATGGCCGAGGGGCAAATCCCTTTCGCTTCGTGGTCCATGCGGGTGGAGTATTCCGGATCGCGGATCGGCAAGCCAGTCTTGAGATCGACCTTTTTCACCCAATTCACGGTGTCGTCGATCTTGAAGGCGTTGACCAGATCGCCGGTTTCCCGGTTGAGGGTGTAGACGATGCCATTGCGGTCGGGATGGGTCAGAAGCGGCGTCATCTTGCCGTCCACTTCCTGCTCGGACAAGCCCATGTAATTGACACCGGCGTAATCCCATTCGTCGTGCGGCGTCTTCTGATAGCCGAACTTGGCCTTGCCGGTGTTGAGATCACGACCCCAAATGGTCATGGTCCACTTGTTGTCGCCGGGGCGCATGGTTTCGTTCCAGGGCGCCGGGTTGCCGGAACCGTAGTAGATCATGTCCAGCTTGGGATCATAGGCATACCAGCCCCAGTTGGTGCCGCCGCCGATCTTCCAGGCGTCGCCTTCCCAGGTTTGCTGGCCGAGCCCGAACTGGCCGTAGTGAGGGTTATGTACGTTGAACGACTTGTCCAACAGCAGATCTTCGTCGGAACCGGTGGCGTAGGCACGCCATTCCATCTTGCCGTCCTTGATGTTGTAGGCGGTCACGTAGCCGCGCACGCCCAGCTCGGCTCCGGCGGACCCGACCAGCACCTTGTCCTTGGCCACGAAGGGCGCGCCGGTCAGGGTGGAACCCATGGTGATGTCGGAGTTTTCCATCTTCCAGATTTCTTCGCCGGTCTTGGCGTTGAGGGCGACGACGTGGCCGTCCAACTGATTCAGGAAAATCTTGGCCGGACCGTGGTCGCCGGCGGGTACGTAGGCGAGGCCTCGGTTCACTACGTCGCAGCAGGCAACGGCGCGGGCCGCCGGATTCTGCTTCGGCTTGTATTGCCAGAGAATCTTGCCGGGATCGTTGAGATCGAGGGCGTATACGTTGTTGGGGAACGGCGTGTGGACGTACATGATGCCGTCCGCTACTAGGGGGGCACCCTCGTGACCATGCAGTGTGCCGGTGGAGAACGTCCACGCCACCTTGAGGTGATGGATGTTCTCTACATTGATTTGGTCCATCTCGGAGTAGTGGGTGGCGCTGTAATCCTTGGTCTGCATGACCCAGTTCTTCGGATCCTTAGCCATTTCGATGAGAGCGTCGTTTGCGGAGCCGGTGCCGGAGACGGCCAAAAGCCCGCCTGCCATCAGAGCGCCGCTGACGGCCGCCGCCAGTTTGCGTTTTTGCATGTTTTCTCCTCGCTGAATACTTGTTCGGACTGTCCTGAGACAGAGCGATCACGGATCGATGATCACGGCGGCGAATTTTGGAAGAATCGCATGGCGGGCTGTAGTGAAATAAGCCCGAATTGGGACAGGAAAAAATCAGGAAGAAATGCGATAGATCTCCCGCTCCCTTACGGGTTTCCGTTTTGTTAATCAGGCCCATAAATACCCTCCTGGTGTTTCGGGCCGCTGCCAAGGCCACGGGTACACGCCCGGCCTTGGCGCAGGCGGCTTGTCGCCGCGCCGGGCCATCCCTGCCCCGGATTAACCCGGCCTAATTTAGAGGCCGGGTTAATAAATCAAAAAACGGTACGATCTCGGGAAAAATTCCTTTTTTTTCAAGTATTGGTTCACGCTCTTGACAGGGTAATTCGTGTTCTCTAGCTTGATTCGATTCAAATTCCCGTTGAAAAAGATGAAGAGAGTTACCGAATTGCTAAAGAATGACGTTCATCCGTTTTGATTTACTCTCGAACGGGCTCGCTGGAGCCCGTTTTCGTTTCTATGAAAAGGCTGAAGATTCACAGCCGCGCCGATAAAAATCATGCACGAAAGCCTTAGCTTACGTTTTCGCCTGAACCTGATGATCGTGCTGACCATGCTGGCGATACTGGGCCTCGGCACTTTATTCGCCGTCCACAACGCCCGCCGATCGGTAGCAGAGGAAATCGATTCCACGGTCAATCTAGCCCTGCAACTGATCGAAGTCAGCTTGTCCGAAGGTCGAAACTCCACGGATGATTCGCTAGGCAATTGGTTCTCCCAGTTGAATAGACTGGACAAGACCCGGCACCTTCGCATTCAAGTCCGCCAAACCCCGGATCGAGTGGATGGAAGCACATTTGGACAGCCTCAGGCTGGCCCGAAGGGCGAATCCCAAGGACGGGGCGAGCACTCTCTCACCGACTCGGCGGCACGAGGGAATCCACGAACATCCGAAGTGCCCGGCTGGTTTGCCTGGGCCGTCAAGCCCGATTCCAGTTCCATCGTCGCCGAAAAACGGGTAGAAACCGACGGCAAGGATGTCATCAGCATTCTTATCGAAGCCAACCCGGAGGACGAAATTGCCGAAGCTTGGAACGAAGCTCTGGGCTTTTTGACGCTCATAGCGGTCCTGGCAGTGACGATCTATGCCCTGGTGCACATTACGGTAGGCAGGGCCTTCCGGTGCGTAGGCGTGATTCTCGACGGTCTGGAAGACATCGAGAGAGGCGATTACGGCAGGCGTCTGCCGAGCTTTTCCTTGCCTGAATTCGCGCGGATTTCTCGAGCGTTCAACCATATGGCCTCGACTTTGGAAAAGGCCCGCGACGAAAACCGCGCGCTCACTCAGCAGTCCTTGGCCATACAGGAGGAAGAACGGCGCTATCTGGCTCAGGAACTGCACGACGAGCTCGGACAATCTTTGAGCGCGATCAAGGTCATGGCAGCCTCGCTGCGCAAGCGGGACAGCCGCCCTCAGGATAATGAAGCCATCGAGTGCATCATGGGCGTTTGCGACCGGCTGTTCGGCGTCGTGCGCGGAATGATGCGCCGTCTGCGCCCTCTCATGCTGGACGAACTGGGGCTCATCGCCTCGTTGGAAGATCTGATCGAAAGCTGGCGGAGCCGCAATCCCGGCGTCAGTCTTCACTTCGATTGTGAAGACGATGTCGACGAACTCGCCGGTGCCGGGAAAATCCATCTGTTTCGTATCGTGCAGGAATGTCTTACGAACGTCGTTAAACACGCCGAAGCCGACGGCGTTTGGATAGAACTTCGACTGAAGGAAATGGACACCCGTTCTCGAAGCTGGATCCAGCTCAAAATCAGCGACAACGGATGCGGATTCGATCCGAACCAACCTAGGCGCGGCTTCGGATTGATCGGCATTCGTGAACGCGTCGCCAGCCTGGGCGGGCAATTCAGCCTGAACACCCGCTCCGGCGAAGGCGTATCGCTCGAAGTCTGCGTACCTTGCGGAGAAGCCTCCCGATGAATCCGAAAATCACCGTTATGCTGGTCGATGACCATGCCGTGGTCCGTGCGGGCTATCGCCTCCTGCTGTCTCAAAGCGAAAATATCGAGGTGATCTGCGAAGCCGAACGCGGCGAGGAAGCCTGCCAATACTATTCCGAGTCGCAACCCAATGTGATCGTCATGGACCTCAGCCTGCCGGGGATAGGCGGGCTTGCCTCGATCCGCCGCATTTCCGGTCGCGATCCCGGAGCCAAAATACTCGTGTTCAGCATCCATGACGAACTGGTTTATGTCCTTAGGGCCTTGGAGGCCGGCGCCAAGGGCTACATCACCAAGAGCAGCGCTCCGGAGACCTTGGTCGAGGCCGTTAAGAAAGTGGCCGGGGGCGAAACTTATGTGGAACCGGAAATCGCTCAGAAACTATTGGTTCAAACCATCACCGGAAAAGACGCTTCCACCGATTTGAACTCGCTTTCCGCCCGCGAATTCGACGTGTTTTGTCTGTTGGCCAAAGGTTATACGACCCGAGAGGTCGCTGACGAACTCCGCCTCAGCTATAAAACCGTCGGCAATTACACCACTCTGATCAAGAACAAGCTCAATGTGAGCACCACCGCGGAAATGGCTCGCCTCGCCTATCAATACGGCCTCTTGAAGGCTTAAACGTCGGGAATTTTTCCCATATTCCATCCGGTTAAACTCCCTTACCATTCCCTGTTCTGCTGAATGTGTGGGGGTTTTTATGTTTATAAGAAGAATATGTCACACGGGAACCTCTCTGCTGGTCCTCGTGAGTACGGAGATTGCCGTTGCCGCGGAAAACGACGACGGCAGCGTAAATCTGGGTACGGTCGAAATTGTGGGCGAAACGCCGCTGATGGTCTCGGGCGTACCGGCGGAGAAAATTCCGTCGCCGGTGCAGACGGCCACGTCCAAGCAACTCGATGACTATCAGAGCTTTTCGCTCGCGGATTACATGCGTTGGAACTTCGCCAGCGTCAACGTCAACGATGCCCAAAACAACCCGTTCCAGCCCGATGTTCAATTCAGGGGGTTTACCGCATCGCCGCTGCTGGGATTACCCCAGGGCTTATCGGTCTATGTCAACGGCATTCGTTTCAACGAACCGTTCGGCGATACCGTCAACTGGGACTTGATCCCCGAAGGCGCCATCGAACGAATGACGCTGCACTCGGGCTCGAATCCGGTTTACGGCCTGAACAGCCTGGGTGGGGCTATTTCCATGCGCACCAAGACCGGTTTCAGTGCACCGGGCCACACGCTCGAGGTGGCAGGCGGCTCCTGGGGACGGCACTGGCAGGAAATTACCAGCGGATGGAATAACGGCACCGTCGGCTATTTCGTCGATCTCAAGAGCTTCTATGAAGACGGCTGGCGCGATAACTCGCCCACCGACGTCAAGCAGGGATTCGGAACGTTTAGCTGGCAAAACGAACGGTCCAAGTTGAACCTCACCCTGGCTTCCAACAATAACCGATTGATTGGCAACGGTGCTTTGCCGCTTCAACTGGCCAAGCAAGATCCGGAAGCAATTTTCACCCATCCGGACCGTACCATCACCCGATTGTTCCTGGCGTCCTTGGACGGCAGCACCTGGCTTACCGATCACTTCGAGCTGTCGGGTAACGCTTATTTCCGGCAAAACCGGATCAAGACGTTCAATGGCGACGATTCCGATTTCGAGGAATGCGAGGACGAGGCCAACGAAGGTTTCCTTTGCGAGGAGGAAGGCGACGAAGAAGAGATCGTCGAAGATGTCAACGGCGGTAACATCTTGGCCAGCGACGCCGTCGAGGGCGCGACCAACAACACCAGCCAAACCAACCAGCGCAGTTACGGCGGCAGCTTGCAGGGCGCTTTCGAGCACGAGATGTTCGGCATGCATAACCGTATCGTCGCCGGCGGAAGTTATGACGAAGGACGCATTCATTTCAGCTCGGATACGGAGCTTGCTTCTCTCACCGACGACCGAGGCACCATAGGCAGCGGAGTTCTGGTGGGCGAATCGCGGGTGAGAGTCCACGCCCATGTTCGTCACCACGGAATTTATTTCAGCGACACCTTGTCGGTCACCGACAAACTGGCGGTGACGGCAGCGGGCCGTTACAACCTGTCTTTCGTCCGGCTCGACGATCAGTACGGCGAGGACTTGAACGGCTTTCACAAGTTCGAACGGTTCAACCCCTCGGCCGGACTGACCTATGCCTTCCTACCGGAATTCACCGCTTACGGCAGCTATAGCGAATCGAACCGGGCACCGACTCCGGTTGAGCTGACCTGCGCCAATCCGGAAGCCCCTTGCAAGCTACCGAATGCGTTTCTTGCCGACCCGCCGCTGGATCAGGTGGTGGCCAAAACTTGGGAAGCCGGTTTCCGGGGCGAATTCGCTCGACTGTGGGGCGGAAATATCAACTGGAACGCTGGCCTGTTCCAAACTGAAAACCACGACGACATTCTTTTCATCAGCAGCGGCAATCTCACCAATCAGGGTTACTTCGACAACGTCGGGACCACCCGGCGCCGGGGTATCGAACTTGGGCTTTCCGGGGCATTCGAGCGGGTGCGGTTCGGAATCAATTACACACTGCTCGATGCCACCTTCCGTACGCCATTTCTTGCTAGCAGCCCGAATAACCCGTCCGCTGATGATAACGGCCAGATCCAGGTGGAAAAAGGCGACCGCGTCCCCGGCCTTCCGAAGCACATGCTGAAAGTCTCGACGGACGTGGAGGTCGTTAAAGGACTGACCGTGGGCGTAAACATGATTTACAACAGCGGTCAGTACTTCCGTGGCGACGAAGCCAATCTAAACAAGCCGCTTGAGGAATATGCCGTGTTCAACCTACATGGCGAATACCGTTTCAACAAGCACGTGGCATTATTCAGCCGTATCGACAACCTGTTCGACAAACGGTACTACACTTTCGGACTATATGGCGAAGCTGACGAAGTGCTTGGTGATAGCTTTACCGATCCACGTTTCGTGGGCATCGGCTCTCCGAGGGCTGGTTGGGTCGGGCTTAAGCTGTCCCTATGAGTTCGGCGTTTACCATCCGCTGTTTTACATATTGTTTTCCGGACGGTAATAACCGGGCCCTATTTAATTCATAAGAATGTCTTATGACAAAGGCGAGTATAAGTCTGTATACTTTATACCAACCTCAATAGAACTTGGTGTGATTTAGTTCGAAACTTCGATTGAGTCCGGCCGAAAGTTCTCCTCCTCTTGGCGACCCTAGTGGTCGCTTTTTTTTGCCCGATGGCAGGCAAAAAAAAGCCCGCAGTACGCGGGCAATATCATTATTATTGTTGTTGTAGCGTAACGCGTCGGCCACTAGCGGCGACGCATCTTGTTAGTGCTTTTATAGTAGTTATATCGCCCCCTAAGGGGTCTTTCCTCCTCTTTGACGACTCTATGTTTTCGCGCTTCCTCCGTAAAGCTGCGGCACAGTCTAAAGAAAAAATTTTGTGTGTCCACACTTTTTTACCCGTCCCTTGATCTATGAACACCCTCACAATTTTTTCTTTAAAAATCTGAAACCTATTTGTATTCGAATAGAAGTATCTTCTAATGCCCAAGCAAATTACTAAGGATTTAAGTATCGCTGAGTATCCGCAATGTTTCCAAAAATGATCAGGTCGGTACAGTTCGCGTCCAACACACAAATCTCATTTTGAGACATGCGAGATGAGGTGCTATCGGATGGCGCCCCTCGGTAACCGGGGATGGGATTATGGATACGACCGCCAAAAACGGCTCAAGGAGTTCCCCCAGTGGCCCCACGCGCGAGATCCATCCCTTCCATCCAGGTCCGGACCGCCGCTATGGCGTCGTCGGCCAGATCCGCCAAGGACACTACCGCGCCTGCGGCATCGGCGCTAGGCGAGATCTTGTCGAGTTCGAAGGTCCGTTCGGCCAGAAGCTTCTTACTGCTGCGATCGTAAGCCGACGCGCGAAAGCGAATCAGCGCCTTGGCGTGGTCGGGGCGGTCGAAAATCTGCTCGAACTCCTGAAGTTCGATTCGAACCCGTAGTGGTCCGCCATCGCCCGAAAGTTCAAAGCGCAGTTCCAGAAGTTCAGGCGGAGGCGCGATCCAGCGGTCCAAAGTGTAAACTCCAACCCGTGTGGCATCCGAATACACGAGACGATAACGAATTCGGTCGTCTTTCAACCACTCCGGAGCGGTCACGTCCACTTTGGACCAAGGTGCCGGCAGACGGTCCGAACCGTGCGGCAGCGGTCCCAGATCATGAAGCCTAGGCGGAGGTGATTTTTCAGGCGTGAAGGTACAACCCGAGGCGATCAAGATCACAAGAAACAGCTTTGCGAAAAGAAATCTCTTCATTTCGGCTCCTGAAAGCCCGGCTCTCCCGGTCCAGGCACTTGCTTGGGCGGCCCGAGCAACAGGATCCGCGGGTCATCTCTCAGCATATCGGACAGATGTCGAACGTTGACGGCGATCGAACGGGTCTCGTCGAGCAATGCGTTTACCTTAGGCAGAGTGGATTGCACCACCACATCTCCCGCCGAGCTACCGGCGGTGATCAAGTCTTCCGTGTTCCTGGCGAGCCCTCGGATTTCCTTGACAGCGATTCCCAGGTCATCAGTCAGGCGCGTGATTCCCGCCATCATCCGCTGCGCCTCTCCGGTCAAAGCGGGCATTTCCGCCAGCATCTCGTCCATGCTTTCCTCTAATGTAGCCAATTGTTCGGCTGCGATCGCAACCGATTCCAGAATACGCTGAATCCGTTCGCGATTGCTTTCGTTCAGCACGCTGTTGAGCCGGTTCGCCAACACGCCGAGCTGGGAGAGGATGTCTTGCCCCGATTCGGTCAGCTTATCGAACAGCGAAGGCCGTAGCGGAATACGCGCGGGATTGTCGGGATCCGTAGGTAAAGGCTCCGGTTGTTCGCCGGTGTCGAACAGTTCCACCTGCGCCAGGCCGGTCAGCGCCTGAACGCGCAGCATGGCGTAGGTGCCATGGGTAATCGGCAGATCCTCATTCAACTCGACCCGGACGAGAATGTTCCGGCGGTCTTCAGGATCGAAACTGATGGATGACACTTTGCCGGCATTCACGCCGCGAAAAAGGACGGTCGACTCGGGATTGAGCCCCGAAACCGCTCCCTGGGTGACGACATAATAGCTCTTGTATTCTTCGCCGTAGTTCCCCAACCATAAGGCGGCGATGATCGACGCCGCACCCAAAATGATTACGAACAATCCGGTCAGGAATGCATAGGTTTCTCTACCCATATCAACCGATCCGCTCGAAAACGCGGTGACCGCGCTTTCCATGAAAATAATGCCGGGCAAAAGGATGTTCGGAAGCCAACGCATCCTCAACCGGACCACACACGACTAGCTGCTGATCGGCCAGTACGCCGACCTTCGTGCATAAATCTTTTACCGTGTCCAAATCGTGCGTCACCATGACCACCGTAAAGCCGAGTTCCCGATGCAGCCCGCTCAGTAGATCGACAAACTCTTCGCTCAGCACGGGATCGAGCCCCGAGGTCGGCTCATCGAGAAACAGCAATTCAGGCTCCATCACCAGCGCCCGCGCCAAGGCGACCCGCTTGATCATGCCGCCGGACAGTTCGGATGGCATCAACAAACCGGCGTTTTCGGTCAACCCCACCATAGTAAGCTTCATACGTACCAAATGGCCGATGAGTTCTTCATCGAAAAGACCGAATTCACGCAATGGGAATGCGATGTTATCGAAAACGCTCAGGGCACTGAATAAAGCTCCTCCCTGAAAAAGCACGCCGCAACGGTTGCGGAGCCGCTGGTGACGATCGGCCGCGGCGTCCTGCAGACACTCGCCGAAGAGGTAGACTTTGCCACGGGTCGGCTCCTGGAGTCCGATCATTTCCCGCATCAGCACCGTCTTGCCGCTCCCAGAGCCGCCGACCAATCCGAAGATTTCCCCCTTGCCCAGCGTCAGGCTGATGTCCCGATGCACCACGTTTTTTCCGAAACAGGTCCAAATCCGTTCCATTCGGATGACGGGATCGCTCATGATTACAGCCCTACCCCGCGGAACAGGATTGCGAAAACAGCGTCTATCAAGATTACTAGAGTAATTGATGCGACCACCGAGCGGGTGGTTTCATTGCCCAAACTCTCGGTGTTCGGTTCTATGCGTAAGCCGAAATGACAAGCCAAGAGTGCGATGAACAGCCCGAACACCGCTCCCTTGCCGAACCCGATCGTGAAATTGGCCGCCGGTACCGCATCAGGTAATTTCATGAAGAATTGATAATAACCAACTCCCAGTTCGAAATGCGCGGCGATCGCTCCGCCGATCAATGCGATCGCATCGGTCCAAACGACCAGGAGCGGCAAGGCAACCATCAGGGCGACGACTTTTGGAAAAATAAGGCGTAGCGAACGGGAAATACCTAGCGCTTCGAGCGCATCCAATTCCTGAGTGACTCGCATCACACCGATACGCGCGGTCATGGCCGATCCCGAGCGTCCCGCCACGAGAATGGCCGCAAGCAGTGGACCGAGTTCTCGGATAATGCTCAGCCCGAGTATGTTGACGATGTAGATTTGAGCGCCGAAGGTTTGTAATTGCAGGGACGAGAGGTAGCTAACCACGATTCCGATGAGAAACCCGACCAAAGCGGTAATGCCCAACGCACGTCCCCCGGTCTCATGAATCGCCGCCGAGATTTCCCGCCACGGCACGTCCCGAGGATGGCGCAGCACATGCCCCACATCCAAGATCAATTGTCCGAGTATCGAGACAAGCGCCCTTAAATGTTCGGTTCCAACGGAAAAGAAGCTTCGAACGCGCTCGCCGACCGGTTTCGCATGCCGGACTATCGGCCCGAAGGAGGTTGCAGACCAGTTCTGCAACCGGATGAACGTAGACTCCTGCTCGGGGCGCAAATAGACCTTGCCTGGCAACTGCCCACCCCAGGCTCGCCAAAGCAAAAATGCCCCCGCACTGTCCAAGGCGGCAACTTCGCGGATGTCCCACTCGCTTGCTTCATCGCGGGCATAGACCTGAAGCTGTTCGCGAAGACGCGCCCCCTCCGCCGACAGGCCGCGCAAATTCCAGCCCCCCTTCAGCACGAGAATATAACGGCCGGATACTGTCCTTTTTTCGATAGACGGCGTGAATGACTCACCGGGCGACTGCTTTACCATGCCGGGTATTCAATCGCCTTTAGTGCCTACGCACAAGGCCGCAGCCTAATCGACATCGCTGCGGGTTTGGTCTCGGAGACGCTCGTCAGTGTCCGGCCGGCCGTGCCGGTCTGTCGCCGAATACCCGCATCAAACTTGCGATAGTGGCGAGCGTCGCGAGATAAAACAGGATTTGCACGCCGTCCGGACGGGACACGTAACCCAACAGAGTATGCAAGACTTGACCGATCAAACTGTCTTCGGACAACCAATTGGAGGTATTCCACACCTCGTGACCCAAAGGCGGAAGCAGATCGGCCTGCACCAGATAGGCCGCTCCCTGAGAAGCCAGGCCGGCGGCCAAAAATAAAATAAGCCAACTGGTAACCTTGAATAGATAACGCGTAGGAATACGAAGCAAACCATAATACATCGCCAAGCCCACGGCTGTGCCGAGCGAAATGCCGACGACTCCGCCCGTCAGCATCGATCCCGTATGGCTTCCGTCTGCTGACGCGATCCCATATAAAAAGAGAACGACCTCCGAGCCTTCCCGTAGCACCGCGAGCCCCACTACGACTGCCAGAGCATAGAGCGGCCGGTCGCCCGACAGCACGGCTTTTCCGACCTGGCTCATCGCCTGGGCGAGCTCTCGCCCGTGACGCTGCATCCAGATATTGTGCCAACCGAGCATCGCGACCGCGGTAAACAACACGGCCGCGTTGAAAAGATCCTGCCCGACACCCGATGCCGCTTCCGCGAGGGTATCGGCAAAACCCGCAACCACGCAGGCGCCTATAAGCCCGCCTCCGACGCCGCTCCATATCCACCAACTGCGAGCGGCAACGCCGCGGCTGGCCGCCATGACGATACTGATCACCAATGCGGCCTCGATGACCTCTCGGAATACGATGAGTGCAGTGGCTAACATGTTCTGACCAATACCGCTTTATTTTGCAACGATGTGCCCTTTGGCGGATTCCTCATGAAATTCGCCAAAAAAATCATACGTACCCGGATCAAGTGGACCGATCGATACGGTGACCTGACTCTTGCCTGGAATGATCTTTTCCCTCTTCAAGGATCGACTCTCGAATTCCTCCGGCGTCGGGTCTTCATTTTTCACGACCAGTTTGATCTTCTGGCCTGCAGGCACCTCGAGCTCTGCCGGTTCGAAACGATGCTCCTTAATGATCAGCGTATAGGTCTCAGCCGCCGAAACCGAGCCGCAAACCATCAAAAGTGCGCTTAAAACGACAAACCGGCCCGAGTAAGTCCTGTTCTGCATGATGTTCGGTCCTCTCAAGTTCGAAGAAGTAAGTCAACCGCGCGATTGCTACGGTTTTTCAGAAAGCTAAATGATAATCCTTATCAATTGATTAGGCAAACCGGGTAGGCTGACTTTATGGGCCGGTTTGGATTGGAAAAATGACCGAAGCGTCGATAGCGTTTCTTTCGATCGGCCTCTTTTACTCGCGGATTTCCGTTCGGCATCCTTCAAATTTTACTTGCCCGCATGATGAGGCCGTGATAGGTAGGCAATCACGGGATGTGGCATCAGGCACGCATCCCGGAAGCCAACTATTTTTGAAGTCACACCATGCCCCGTTATATCGCCGTCATCGATCAAGGCACCAGCAGTACTCGGTGCATTCTCTTCGATCACACCGGACGTGCGGGAGCGATGGCTCAAGCCGAGCACCGGCAGTTCTACCCTAGGCCCGGCTGGGTTGAACACGATCCGCTGGAAATCTGGCGAAACGCCCAAGCGGTGGTCGTAGAGGCCTTGCGAAAAGCGGAAGTCGAAGCCGATGAAATCGTAGCTCTCGGAGTGACTAATCAGCGCGAAACGCTTGTCGTCTGGGATAAAATCACCGGGAAACCGGTATATCCCGCCATCGTTTGGCAAGATACGCGCAGCGCCGAAATTTGCGAGCGGCTTGCCATCGAAGGCGGACAGGATAGATTTCGCGCAAGAACCGGACTGCCGATCGCCACCTATTTTTCGGGGCCCAAACTTCAATGGCTGTTGGATAACGTAGAAGAGGCCAGGATTCAGGCCGAACGCGGCGAGTTGCTGTGCGGCACGATCGACAGCTGGCTGGTTTGGAGCCTAACCGGCGGTAAGGAGGGCGGCGCACATGTCACCGACGTAAGCAACGCCTCGCGCACGCTGTTGATGAATCTTGAAACCCTGGCATGGGACGAAGAACTGCTCGCCGCCATGAATATACCCGCTTCCATCCTGCCGACGATCCGTTCTTCATCCGAAATTTACGGCGTCGCCCAAGGGGCACTCGCCGGCGTTCCGGTCGCGGGTATTTTAGGCGATCAACAAGCCGCCTTATTCGGGCAAACCTGTTTCGCCGAGGGGGAAGCAAAAAACACCTATGGAACCGGATGCTTCATGCTTCTGAACACCGGCCTTAAGCCGGTGCAATCCCGCCATGGGCTCATCACGACAGTAGCGTACCAACTCGGCGGCGCAGCTCCAATCTTCGCGCTTGAAGGCTCGATAGCGGTCACGGGAGCTCTCGTGCAGTGGCTCAGGGATAATCTGGAGCTCATTCGGACCTCCGCGGAAGTCGAGTCGCTGGCCAATACCGTCGAGGACAACGGCGGCATCTATATCGTCCCGGCTTTCTCCGGCCTATTCGCGCCCTACTGGCGCAGCGACGCACGGGGAATCGTAATCGGGCTGACCCGCTACGTGAACAAGGGCCACTTTGCCCGAGCCGCACTGGAGGCCACGGCCTATCAGACCCGCGACATCGTTGACGCGATGCGGCAGGAGACGGGCCTGAATCTGGATGCTCTCAAAGCGGACGGCGGCATGGTCGTCAACGAGACCCTCATGCAATTCCAATCCGACATACTCGGCACTCCGGTTATTCGCCCCATCGTGACCGAAACGACGGCACTCGGAGCAGCGTACGCAGCCGGTCTCGCTGTTGGCTTTTGGACCGACATCAAGGAACTGCGCGACTTATGGCGAAAAGACAAGGAATGGCAACCGCGAATGACGGCCGAGACTCGGGAGCGGCTCTATGCCGGCTGGAGCAAGGCGGTCGAACGAACCTTCGGTTGGCTCGACTGAACGAAAACATTTTCATTGCGGGCTTCCGCCTCGGCAGTCCTGGTCTTTCTCGACGGAGCTGCGGTGTTCAGCCTCCGTTCAGGAAACCGGAACAATACTAATCGCGCCTTCTCAGAAAAGGAGCGAATGCCGTGAACAAGCTAAGAAATAGGTTAATGGTGCTGGCCTTTACGATTGCGCTAACGGGCTGTGCGTCTACCGGATATCACAACCATGGCGATTATGCGTATCGCAATACGGTCACCGGTGCCGCAATCGGTGCTGCCGGCGGCGCATTGCTAGGACATGCCGCCGACGATGGCGGACGAGGTGCGCTCGTGGGCGGCGCGGTCGGGGCCGTCGTCGGCGGAGCAGCTGGCTATTACATGGACCAGAAGAAAAAACGCGAGTCTTACTACAACCGTCAGCCCGGTTACAGCAGTTACAACGATGGGTACCGCCCCTCTCCGTATGGCGAACAGCAGCCCCGCACTTATCCGTACCCGTACTGAGCCGCAGCGATAATCACTGCCGAAGCGGCAAAAAACTACGCCCACGAAAAGTTTATGATCGCTCCGCCTTCTCTGCTTGCATGGATAGCGCCCGGTCTACCGAGACCGGGGCATCCTGGAGCGGCGACCGGCTTGGCCGACGACTGGCGCGGCCGCTCGCCGCTTAAACGGCAATCGCCGAGTCTCGGTCTTTTATCGGTCGCCTATTTCTCCTGATAAATGACTTTCGGCTCAAAGTGATAGGCTGGATATCGAGGATCCGGTTGCGGGCTCTCCTCCGGAACTTTTTTTGCCGCCTCTTCGGATGCCGGTATGATCACTTTCGGTTCGAAGTAAGCGGCTGGGTATCTCGAATCCGGCTCCGGACTTTCTGCTTTCGATGAATCACCCGTTGCTCCTTCGGGCGCCGAAATGATCACTTTCGGCTCGAAATCATAGGCCGGATACCGTGGGTCGTCGCCAGCCCAACCTACCGAAGAAACCGCCAACAAAAATCCGCCGAAGATAATTGCATTTCTCACGATGCTCACCCCTGTGCCGTCAAGCTGACCTCTTATCACAACAAACTGATCTAGCATGGCTCATTAAAGTATCCCAAATTCTTTAATCCTGCTGTTGCCATGTCAACGCGTTTCCCGAAACGGCGGGACCGCAACATTAGAATCGCCTCAAACCGCTGAAAAAGCCACATCTTGGTGCAATGTCTTTTCGATTTGCACCTCTCGGGAAAGAAATCGAAATTTCGACCATCGTTTTGATGGATTTTCGAGTGAATTAACGCCCCCGATCAATGGCATGAGTTCTGCTTAAAGATGAATAAGCGTGATTTTCTACTGGCAAAGGCATTTCCAAAACGCGGAGTGACCGTGACCAGTCAGAAGTTGGCTTCACCATCGTTGCAGTGAGGGACACTCATGAAAACATCGCTAAGAGTTTTTCTGGAACGCTTTCTAACCGTCTTCATGCTCTGGGGGTGCGGCTGGAAACGGCGAAGGCAATCCGGCAGCGAAAGTTATCGAATCGAATGGCAAGACCCGATGACCGGGCAATGGTACGGCGAACGAAATGCGATGAAGCTTCTTAAAGTGTACGCGCTGGCGGAATATGGCAAGACGAACTTCAAAACCGACCATTATCGCGCCTATTTTTGACATCGAATCCCATTACCTACCTCCTCTCTAAGCTGCTTGAAAAGGCAGCTTTATTTTTTGCTCCATTCACCAAGCAATGAACAGTATGAAAAGCGCCCCCAGCTCGATAAGCGGAGCTGTACCGCATTGTCTCGGCCGATCAACCTGCGTCCGTTCTGTTTAAACAGCCCCGCAGGAATAATTTCACCACTTGCTCTGTCCAATGCTCGACCTCATCTTCGGTAGGAGCGCTCTCCAAGCCTAGTTGTTGTCGCTGAAAGCGCTCGCCGCGGAGTGCGTTGACAAACTGTCCGGCTAAAAATGCCGGATCCATGGCGACCACATGACCTGCTTGCTGATGCATGCCGAAAAACTTCGCGAGCCGATCCAGCGTCCGCTGCGGTCCCTGCTCATAAAATTCCGCCGCAAGCTCCGGAAACTGATGCGCCTCGGCGATCAATTGCGCACGCAAGCGAATGATTTCCGGACGGGAAAGCCGAAAAAGAAAATGCTTTCCGAACACGATCAGTGTTTCCTCCAACGGTTTGGCCAAGGCTTGGTCTAACGGCAACGTCGCCACCAACAGATCGCTATAGTGGCGAATGACCGCCCCGAATAAATCTGCCTTACCGCCAAAATATCGATAAATGGTGCGGAGAGACACGCGAGCCTCGCGGGCGATAGTTTCCAGGCTTACATTGCCGTAGCCTCGCTCTACAAATAGTCGAAGTGCATGATCCAGAAGTTGATCGCGGCGGATGGCAGATTCACCCTTCCTTGGTCGGCCTATTCGATTCATTATCGTTACTTTTCACTTTAATAGATGGACACAGTCGTCCAGTTTAGCGAGAATAATGAAACGATATCTTACCCTTTCTTTTCGTGCCGTGTCGCTACTCCCGATTGCTCCCTCTTAATACTCCAAACTTATGCTAGTTTCGTTTGCAGCCGCTAGAGCATGCCGTTCGTCACACCGATCTTACAGATCTCGATTCCTGATGCCTCCCGACACTACTTTTCGCCGCATCGCGCTGTGGCTCCTCCTTTGCGTAGCGCTGATCGTACAGCTCTTCGGCTGTAGCAAACGCTCCGAAAACCAAGCAGCCGAGAGCCAAATGCCGCCGGTGAAAGTCAAAATCGCCCAACCGCTACAAAAGGAAGTCTTGGAATGGGACGAGTACACCGGGCGCATAGAAGCGATGGAAACCGTGGAAGTCCGTGCGAGAGTCGACGGCTATCTGGACAAAGTGAACTTCAAGGCCGGCGACAAGGTAAAAAAGGGCGATTTATTGTTTGTCATCGATCCGCGACCTTATCGGGCCGAGCTGAACCGGACGGAGGGAGAACTCGAACGGGCCAAGGCTCGGCTCGAACTGGCCAAGAACGACTTGCAGCGGGCGGAGCATCTAAGGCGGGCCAAGGCCATCTCAGAAGAGGAATACGACGCCCGCAGCAAGGGCCAACGTGAAGCCATCGCCGCCGTTCGTGCGGCCGAGGCGGCTGCTCAGACAGCCAGGTTGAACCTGGAATTCACCGAAGTGCGAGCGCCTATCAGCGGACGAATCGCACGCGAGCTTGTCACCCCGGGCAACTTGGTCAGCGGCGGCGGCGGCGGCGGGACTTTGCTGACGATCATTGTATCCATCGATCCGGTTTACGTTTATGTCGACGCAGACGAACGGGCGGTTCTTAAATACAGGCGCTTGGCCGAAGCCGGGAAGCGGACGAGCGCTCGCGAAACTCGAATTCCAGCGAAATTGGCCCTGCTCGACGAGTCCGAATTTCCTCATCAGGGTTACATCGATTACATCGAGCCGCGCATGGATCCGAGCACCGGAACCTTGCGCGCCAGAGGCGTTTTCAGCAATCCCAATGAACTCCTGAGCCCCGGATTCTTCGCTCGGCTTCGCGTGCCCGGAAGCCCACCTTATCAAGGCCTTCTGGTTCCCGACAGAGCCATCGGCACCGATCAAGGCCAGAAGTTCGTCTGGATCGCGAAAGACGATGGCTCGACCGAATACCGTCGGATCGTACCGGGCACTGCCGCCGGCCAGATGCGGGTGATATCGGAAGGTTTACAGCCTGGCGAGTGGGTAATCATCGAAGGCATTCAAAAAATACGTCCCGGCACCAAAATTGAGGCGGAGCGAGTCACGCTTTCAGAGACCGACGGTACTTAATCGGAGACACGGCGTCCGGCCATGACGAGATTTACTCACTTTTTCATCGACCGCCCTATCTTCGCGTCGGTTCTTTCGATTCTCATCGTTCTCGTCGGAGGGCTGGCGTCGCTTGCGCTGCCCATCGCCCAATACCCCGAGATCGCACCGCCCAACGTCGTCGTGCGCGCGACCTATCCGGGCGCCAATGCGAAAGTGCTGGCCGAAACGGTGGCGACTCCCATCGAACAGGAGGTCAACGGCGTCGAGGACATGCTGTACATGTCGTCCCAGTCCACCAACGACGGCGTGATGCAGTTGACCATCACGTTCAAACCGGGCACCGATCTCGACAAATCGCAGGTGCTGGTCCAGAACCGGGTGGCTTTGGCCGAGCCGAGGCTGCCGGAAGAAGTGCGCCGGCAAGGCATCACCGTGCGCAAACGCAGTCCGGACTTGAGCCTGGTGGTGAACCTGATTTCCCCCGACGGGCGCTACGACAGCGTGTATCTCAGCAATTACGCGCTGCTGCAAATCCGGGATGTGCTGGCTCGCCTGCCCGGCGTAGGCGACATCGTGCTGTTCGGCGGCCGCGAATACAGCATGCGGATTTGGCTGGACCCGGAAAAGGTAGCCGCCCGCAATCTGACGTCCACCGACGTGGTACAGGCTATACGCGAGCAGAACATCCAAGTGGCAGCCGGTGTCGTCGGGCAACCGCCTACGCCGGGAGGAATCGAATTTCAGCTTACCGTTACCACCATGGGCCGGCTGACGGACGAAAGCCAGTTCGGCGACATCATCATCAAGACCGGAAAAGACGGCCAGGTGACACGACTCAAGGACGTGGCACGGATCGAACTGGGGGCTAAAGATTACAGTTCGTCGCTCAACCTCGACGGGAAAGCAACGGTAGGCGTGGCTATTTTCCAACTGCCGGGATCCAACGCGATCGAGACCAAGAAAGCGGTAGTGGAAGCCATGGAGAAGCTCAAGCAGCGCTTTCCGGAGGGGCTCGATTACCTGCTCGTCTATGACACCGTGGTGTTCGTCACCCAATCCATCGCTGCCGTCGTAGAGACCCTCTTCGAAGCCATTCTGCTGGTCGTCGTCGTCGTACTGATATTCCTACAGAATTGGCGGGCCACCATCATCCCGCTCCTGGCGGTACCGGTGTCGCTCATCGGCACCTTCGCGGTCATGGCGGCCATGGGACTCTCGCTGAACACGCTTTCTTTGTTCGGACTGGTTCTCGCCATCGGCATCGTGGTAGACGACGCCATCGTGGTGGTCGAGAACGTCGAACGGAACATCGCGCTCGGCCTCAGGGCACGGGAAGCGACCCGGCGCGCCATGGAAGAAGTCGTCGGTCCCATCATCGCAACCTCATTGGTGTTGGTTGCGGTGTTCGTGCCGACGGCCTTCATTACCGGCGTGTCCGGGGCTTTCTACAAGCAGTTCGCCCTGACCATTTCGGTGTCCACGGTCATTTCCACATTCAACTCGCTCACCTTGAGTCCGGCTCTCTGCGCCCTGCTTCTGGACCGGGCCCACGGTGACAAAGATTGGTTCACGCGCCTGTTCGACCGGCTCTTCGGCTGGTTTTTCCGCGGCTTCAACCGGATTTTCGGTGCCTTCAGCGAGGGCTATTCACGTCTGGTCGGCCGACTGATCCGCATCACAAGTGTGGTTCTGGTGCTCTATGTCGTGCTCAACGGACTCAATTTTCTGGCTTTCTCCAAGGTGCCGACCGGGTTCATCCCTCAACAGGATCAAGGCTATCTCATTCTGTACGCACAGCTCCCCGATGCCGCCTCGCTGGAACGTACCGACGCGGTGATCAAGCGCGCCACGGACATCATCCTGAAAACCGAGGGCATCTCGCATGTCAACGCATACGCTGGATATTCGGTGCTGGCCGGAGCCAGCCAGTCCAACGCCGGCACCATGTTCGCCCGTCTCGCCCCGTTCGACGACCGCGCCGGCCATCCGGAACTTTCCGCGGAAGCGATCATAAACAAGCTGCGCCAGAATCTCTCGGGGATAGAGGACGCTCATATCGCGGTGTTCTCGCCTCCGCCGGTTCGCGGCCTCAGTTCGGTGGGCGGCTTCAAGCTGCAAATCCAGGACCGCGCCAACGTCGGCCCGGACGAATTGCAACGTATCGCGAGCGAAGTCGTTGCCAAGGGCAACCAGCAACCCGGATTGGTCGGCTTATTTACGACATTCCGGTCCAGCGTGCCGCAAGTCTACGTGGACGTAAACCGGACTCAGGCCAAGTCGTATGATGTTCCTTTGGGCAGCGTCTTCGACACGCTCCAGATTTATCTCGGCTCGCTGTACGTCAACGATTTCAACCGGTTCGGCAGAACTTACCAGGTCACGGCGCAGGCCGATTCGCAGTTCAGACTGAGGCCTTCGGATATCGCCAATCTCAAGACCCGCAACCGGAACGGCGATATGGTTCCGCTGGGTACCCTGGTCGATATTCGCGAAACGGTGGGTCCGGACAAGGTGGCGCACTACAACATGTATCCGTCGGCGGAAATCAACGGCAGCACCTTGCCCGGCGTCAGTTCGGGCCAAGCCATCACCTTGATGGAAAAGGTGGTGAATCAAGAGCTCCCGCTCACCATGGGCTACGAATGGACCGAACTCAGCCTTCAGCAGATTCTCGCGGGCAATACCGCCATGATCATATTTCCGCTGAGCGTGATCTTCGTGTTTCTTGCCCTGGCTGCGCAGTACGAGAGCTGGTCGTTGCCCTTCGCCGTCATTCTCATCGTGCCCATGTGCCTCTTGAGCTCTATGGCCGGCGTATCGCTCCGCGGCATGGACAACAATATCTTCACTCAGGTTGGCTTTATCGTTCTGGTCGGATTGGCCAGCAAGAATGCGATCCTGATCGTCGAGTTCGCCCGTAATCTTCAAGATAAGGGCAGGGACCGCTATCAAGCCGCCATCGAAGCCGCGCGCCTCCGCCTTCGGCCCATTTTGATGACCTCCTTCGCCTTCATTCTCGGCGTATTCCCGCTGGTCATTTCCAGCGGCGCCGGTGCCGAATCACGGCGGATACTCGGCACCGCCGTCTTCAGCGGCATGCTGGGAGTCACGTTCTTCGGTCTGTTGCTGACTCCAGTGTTCTATGTCGTCATGCGGAGACTGGTCGAGCGCCGTCAGCGGCCATCGCCCGAACCTACCGATACCAAGACTCACTCCACGCCGAATAACAGTCCCTAATTTCGCAAAAAAATATGTCTATACCTTGCTCTTCCGTCCAGTCCGAGCGATTTGAAACGCGCGATCGTTTTTCGGGCGCGTCCGCGCGCAATGTCGTCCCGATCATGGTCGCTGCGCTTCTTTCCGCCTGCGCAGTCGGCCCCGACTACACGAAACCGGACGCGGCGCCCGGAGCGCAGTTCGCCAACGCCGTGCTTCCCGAGTTCAAACGCGACGGCATCGAAGTGGCTTGGTGGAAGCAGTTCGACGATCCGCTGCTGTCGGAGTTGATAGACCGGGCGGTGAGCAACAACCGTGATCTGAAGGCGGCAGAGGCGAATCTCCGCGTTGCGCGCGCCCTTTACCTGGAAGCCGGGCTGGATCTCTTGCCGACCATTACGAGCCACGCCAATTACACGACGCAAAAGCGAAGTTTCGACGCCATGAACCGCCGGACCTTCGCGCCGCGCGAGCTCGAGCTCTTCAATGTCGGTTTCGACGCTTTTTGGGAAGTGGACTTCTTCGGCAGGATACGGCGTAGCGTCGAGGCGCGTGATGCCGAGGTGGATGCCGCGGAGGCCGATCTGCGCGACCTGCTGGTCAGCGTCATTTCGGAGGTAGCGCTTAACTACTTCGAGTTGCGCGGTCTGCAGAATCAACTGGACGTCGCTCAAAAAAACGCCGACAACCAGGCCGCGACCTTGGAATTGACTCAAGCCAGACTGGAAGCCGGACGCGGCACGGAGCTGGACACCTCGCGAGCCAAGGCTCAACTGGACTCCACGCTGGCAACGATTCCGCCGATTCAAACCCGGATTCGCGAAAACATCCATCGCCTCGGCGTGCTGATCGGCCAGCTTCCTGACACGCTCTCCGCGCGCCTGTCAGAACCGGCCCCGATGCCCAAGATTCCGGAAACGATCCATATCGGGGCGCCGGCCGATCTGATGCGCCGCCGCCCCGATATTCGCGTTGCCGAACGCAATTTGGCCGCGGCTACCGCCCGGATCGGCGTCGCTACGGCCGATCTTTTTCCACGAGTGACCTTCAATGGCACGATCGCCTTGGAATCCCGAACTCTGTCGGGCCTCGGCGCGTCCGGTACGGAGGCTTTCTCGGCGGGGCCACGGATTTCGTGGGCGTTCCTGGATCTCGGGCGCGTCCGTGCCCGCATCAGGGCGGCGGACGCCAGCGCGGATGCCACCCTCGCAAATTATGAGCAAACCGTACTCACGGCGCTCGAGGAAACCGAAAATGCATTGGTGAGTTACAATCGGCAGCGCGCCCGCCGCGGGCTGCTGGCTTCGGCCGCGACCTCCAGCGAGCGCGCTCATCAGCTCGCGCATCTTCGTTTCGAGGACGGCATTACGGATTTCCTCACCGTGCTGGACGCCGAACGCCGCTTGCTCTTGGATCAGGAACTGCTGGCCCAAAGCCAGACCGCCACTGCAACCAGTCTGATCGCAGTCTATAAGGCGCTCGGCGGCGGATGGGAAGTTTACGAGTCCGGCCGGAATGCCGTCGCGGCGGTTCCAGCCTCGGCGCGATAGCGTTCCATGGTCCATCTCATATCGCTGCCGCCGTGAATCCGTCGCGGCATTCACGGCAAAACCGACATGTGACTTTCTATGCACGACGAACTACTTTATGAAGTCGACGAGCACGATCGCGTTGTCGGCCCGCGTGTGCGCGGCGAAGTCCATGAGCTCGGACTGCGGCATCGGGCCGTGCACATCCTGGTTTTCAACGATCTCGAGGAAATACTTCTGCAAAAGCGTTCGCGGACCAAGGACATCAATCCCGGACTCTGGGACACGTCCGCCGCCGGGCACGTCGACTGGGGCGAAAGCTACGATGACTGCGCGATGCGGGAATTGGGCGAAGAGCTCGGAATCGCGAGCCGCTCGCCTCTTCGATTCTTGTTCAAGCTGCCCGCCTCAGCGCAAACCGGATGGGAATTCATTCAGGTTTATCGGGTCGTTCATTCCGGCGCTCTGCAACCCGATCCCAGCGAAATAGACGAGTGCCGATGGTTCGGCATGAACGAGCTGGATGCGTGGGGCAGCAGTTCCGGAATCGAATTGACTTCGTCGTTCCGGCTGATCTGGCAAACCTACCGCAATCCGGAGACCGCAGGTTAACGGTTTTCAGTGGTAGGTCGGCAATCCTTTGCCGACGAAGGTGTCGGCAAAGGATTGCCGACCTACTAGCGCTACACCAAACCGGAAAATGCTCTAATAGTTTTCAGTTCTGATCCAGCCACGCCCGAAGCTTTACGAGCGCCAGTCTGGTCGAGTTGAATGCCAATTCTTCGGGCTCGATTTCGTCAGGCGATACCAGCCGATAATCCGCTACATCGTCCGCTGCCCTGAGCGTGTCGATCTGCGGCGCATCGCAAAGGAAAAACATATCCGTTACTTTGTAAAGTACGCCGCCGTATAGGTAATCATTCGGCGCGCTGGCGAGATAGCGATAATTGGTCGTTTGGATGTTCAACTCTTCTCCGATTTCTCGCTGTAACGCATCTTCCACGGTTTCGTTGAATTCGATGAACCCGCCGGGAAGGTCCAGCTTGCCTTTCGCCGGGTCCTTGGCACGCACACATAGAATGAGCTGATCCTGGTGAAAAACGAACGCGCCCGCAGCCGTGCACGTGTTGAAGAAGTACAAGAACCCGCAGCGGCCGCATCTTATCGCGCGCTGCTCCTGAACGCTCAAATGCTCACCGCCGCACCGGGGACAAAACCGAAAGGCGTCGTACGGTCCGGGGCCTGGGTCGAAGTCACCGAATGACAAATCCTCAGAACTCTGTAGTTTCATAGTCTCATCGAAATTGAACGATACTCAGTTTGCCTTTCCGCGACAAATAGCGGACTAAATTAGAGATTTGGCACCAAGCGGGCGATTTTTCCGTCGTCGGTCGAAAAATAAAGAAACCCTTCCGGTCCCGTTCTTACATGGCGAAAGTTAACGCCAAGGTCATTCAGCAGTTCCTCCTGCTTCACGATCCTATTGTTGTCGTCTATCACCAGTCGGCGAAGGTGCTGACCGCTCAAATTGGCCACGAACAGATTGCCCTTCCATCTCGGGAAGGCGTCGCCGAAATAGAAAGCGATTCCGGACGGGGAAATGGACGGCACATAATACGCCACAGGCTGTTCCATACCGGCTTTTTCGGTGCCTTCGCCGATTTTCGGTCCCCAATACTCGCGTCCATACGTGATTACGGGCCAGCCGTAGTTCGCTCCCGGACGGATCAAATTGATTTCGTCGCCGCCGCGCGGACCGAACTCGCTCTCCCATAACTCGCCGGTAATCGGATGCTTCACCAGGCCTTGCGGATTGCGGTGACCGTAGCTCCAAATCTCCGGCTTGGCGTCGGGATTATTCGCGAACGGATTGTCGACGGGCGCGCTGCCGTCCTCGTTCAGACGCAGGATCTTGCCGTTGTGGTAGCGCAAGTCTTGCGCATTATGCCGCTCGTTGCGATCGCCAACCGAGATGAAGAGCTTGCCGGCCCCATCGAACTCGATGCGGGAGCCGAAGTGAATGTTATTTCCATTCGGCTCGAAGGCACTGAAAAGCTTCCGGTAATCCTTCAGCTCCGTTCCTTCCAGCCGGCCGCGGCCTAGGGCCGTGGTCATTCCGTGGGTCGCTTTTTCCGAATAGGTCAGATAAATCCAGCCGTTCTTGTCGAACTCGGGATGAACCCTCACGTCCAGCAGTCCGCCTTGTCCGGCCTGAACCACGGCCGGCGCCCCCTGAACGGTTTGCACCGATCTGGTACTCGGATCGAGGATGCGCAGCTGTCCGTCTCGTTCCGTGAATACGATCCGTCCGTCGGGCAAAAAATCGAAACCCCAGACCACGTCTTCCTGTTGGGCGATGACTTCCACTGAAAACGGTTGCCCTTCGGACTCATACGCGCCTCCGGAAGACCGAAAAGCAACGATTCCCATGGCAATAATCGCCAAAAGGAATCCTGCGCGAATTCCGATAGTCCTCATCTTGTCGGCTTCAAGTTTCACGACTCCTCCCTTGGAATTTCCGATCCAAACCGCCTGTCCGTCTCTTTCAATGGATTATGCTTTTCCCCGCCTTATATCCGGACCGACGAAACACCCTCCTTCGGATATAGCCTCAAGCAGCCAGTCGGTTCAAGTCAAATTCGCCGCCAGGTGGTACCGCCAGCCGTATCTTCCAGCACAATGCCCTGCTCCTTGAGTTCATTCCGAATGCGGTCGGCGGTGGCCCAGTCTTTGTTCTTGCGGGCGTCTAAGCGCTCTTGAATTTTTTGCTCGATGCGTTCGTCACTCCAAATAAGCATCGCATCGAGCTGAGCGCCAACGGTAACACCGAGCCTCACTGCTCCAACTCCCGATTTGAAAAACTCTTCTGGATCTGTCTGCAACAGGCCAAGAAGTCCACCGAGTTGCTTTAAGGTTCGCGCTAAAGTTTCCGCTTCCTCTACATTCGAATTCCGCCCCCGATTGATCTCACGCGCCAGATCAAACAGCACAGCAATCGCTTCCGGGGTATTGAAATCGTCGCTCATCGCCTCTTCGAAACGGGCGATGAAGTCCTTGCTCCTGCCCTCTCCCTCGGAAACCGGCAGATCGCAGCGGAGTCCGCGCAAGGCGGTATAAAGCCTCGTCAGCGCGGCATTGGCATCGTCGAGATTTTCATCGGAGTAATTGAGCGGACTGCGGTAGTGGCTATTGAGAATGAAGAACCGCACGACTTCGGGACGATACCGGGCCAGAACTTCGCGTACCGTAAAGAAATTGCCCAGGGACTTGGACATTTTCTCCTCGTTCACCCGCACGAATCCATTGTGCATCCACAGGTTCACGAACTTTTCGCCGGTTGCCCCTTCGGATTGCGCGATTTCGTTTTCATGGTGCGGGAACTGCAAATCCATGCCGCCGCCGTGGATGTCGAAATGATGCCCGAGACAACGGGTGGACATGGCGGAGCATTCGATGTGCCAGCCGGGACGTCCCCTGCCCCAAGGCGAATCCCAGGCCGGCTCTCCCGGCTTCGCCATTTTCCACAAAACGAAATCCAAGGGATCGCGCTTGGCGTCCTCGACCTCCACCCGCTCGCCGGCGCGGAGATCTTCGATGTTCTTGCCCGACAAACGGCCGTAACCCTCGAATTTGGACACGGCGTAGAAGACATCGCCGTTGTCGCCGACATAGGCATAGCCGCGGTCGATCAAGGCCTGAATCATGGCCAGCATGTCGTCTATGGATTGCGTCGCCCTCGGTTCGATATCGGGCGGAAGCACGCCCAGCGCCCGCTCGTCTTCGTGCATCGCATCGATGAACCTCGCGGTCAGCGCCGAAATGGGCTCGCCGTTTTCGTTGGCCCGCTTAATGATCTTGTCGTCGATATCCGTGATATTCCGGACATAAGTAACCTTAAACCCAAGATGCCGCAAATAGCGCACCACCATGTCGAATACCACCATGACGCGGGCATGCCCCAGATGGCAGTAGTCGTATACGGTCATGCCGCACGCGTAGAGCCGGACCTTGCCCGGTTCGATGGGGGTGAAGACTTCCTTCCGGCCGGTCAGGCTATTGTGGATCTTTAGCATCATTCGGACTCGTAGGTGAATTCGGCCAAGCGGCGATGCAAGCGGTGCGGGTCCAACAGGCGATAAATCGTTCCGAGCTCCGGTCCGTCCAGGCGCCCGGTCATGGCGGCGCGCAATGGCATGAAGAGGGCCTTGCCCTTCGCTCCAGTCTTGGCTTTCAGCTCGCGCATGAATATGTCGAACTCGGCCTGAGCCGCGTTAGCCGCATCGATGGCCGAGAGATAATAAGACTCTCCGGCTTGCTTCGCGGCTTCGGCGGCTTCCGGGTCGAGCTGCAATTCATCCGTAAACAGAATGCGCGCCCAGCGGTCGGCCTGCTCCGGGAAAACGCAGTTGCTGCGCACGATCTCGATGAACGCCGCGAGATGCTCGTCGGGCACGATGGCGCCGGTCTCCCTGCGCAGCCATCCCCTGAGCGTATCGTCGTCCGCCGAACGCACCGCCAATTGCTGCCAGTGATCCAGATGAGCAACGTCGAACCGTGCCGGCGATTTACCGAGGTGCGGCAGATCGAAACGCGCCTTGAGCGCTTGGAAATCCATAATCTCATCGCTCTCATAGTGATGGCCCAGCCGGGCCAGCATGTTCAACAGGGCCGCCGGAAAATAGCCCTCTTCGCGCAATTGATTCAGGCTGCGGCTGCCGTTGCGCTTGGACAGCGGCGCTCCGTCGTCGCCCAAAATCAGCGAAATATGGGCATATTGGGGTATCGGCAGATCGAGCGCCGCAAGAATCAGCATTTGCCGGGGCGTATTGGCGAGATGGTCTTCGCCCCGGAGCACGTGCGTGACGCCCATCAGCGCATCGTCGATCGCGTTGCAGAAGAAAAACGCCGCACTCCCGTCGGCGCGGCGGATGATGAAGTCGCCGATATCGTCGGTCGCGAATTTCTGCGGCCCGCGAACGAGATCCTCGAATTCCACCGTTTCGTTCTTCGGTACTCGGAAGCGCAAGGTCGGCTGAAGTCCTTCCTCGAATTTGCGACTCACCTCCGCCGCGCTCAGGTGCGCACACTTGCCCGTGTAACGCGGCGGCTGCCCGGAGCTCAACTGAATCTTGCGGGAAATTTCCAGTTCCCTCGGCGAACAGAAGCAGAAATACGCTCTACCCTGTTGTTCCAGTTCCTCATAATACCGCTGATAAATGGCTCCGCGGCAGGATTGAAAGTATCGTTCATCCGGCTCGGCGGTTTCGGGACCTTCGTCCCAATTCAAACCCATCCAATGCAAATCGCTTATCAGTTCATCGACAAATTCGCTGCGGCTCCGCTCGCTATCGGTATCCTCGATGCGAAGCAGAAAACGATCTCCAAATAACGCACTGAACAGCGCCGTGCGTGCGTTACCGAGGTGCATGAGTCCGGTCGGGCTGGGAGCGAAGCGGGTTTTGGTCGATGTCATATTGAGCGCAAATTGAGGGATTATATTCGGCAAGATTCTTGCGAATAGGACAATTTAGAGCAAGGCCGAACCCGCCGCAACCCTGCAAAAGCTCCGGCTGCGGCGCCTTGCCGGTCAGTTGCGGCCTAGATGACATTTCAATCAAGCGACCATTTGCATGAATATCGCATGTTAAGCTTACCTCCACTGAAATTTTCATTTATAGTGTCGACCCAAAACAACTAACCGTTCCTGGCACGCGGCTGATCGAACCACAAGACTCGGCCCTCAGCCAGCCAAAACGAGCGTTTGATCATGTATATCCTCAGTCAGATCCTTTGGACACCGGTCGTCGGTGCATTAGCCATTTTGGCTCTGCCGGCGCAGCAAATCCGCTCCATTCGGGCTACCGCGATAACCTCGTCGGTGGTCGTACTGATGTTGACCGTTTGGCTTTTGTTTCATTTCGATACGTCTTCATCGGCGATTCAATTTCCGGAAAGCCTGCCCTGGAACGCCGAACTGGGGAGTTACTACGCTCTCGGCGCCGATGGCTTTTCCCTGCCCATGGTCGTGTTGTCGGCTCTGCTCTGTCTTGTGGCGATGCTGGCCTCGGAAAGCGTGAATACGCGAGTCAAGGGATATCATTTCTGGCTTCTCGCCCTCGAATTCGGGATGATCGGCGTCTTTCTTGCTCAGGATTGGGCTTTGTTCTACGTATTTTGGGAACTGACGCTGATACCGCTCTTTTTTCTCATCGACCAATGGGGCGGCAAGCGCAAACATACGGCGAGCCTCAATTTCGTCCTGTACACGATGGGCGGATCGGTGTTCATGCTGGTCAGCCTATTAATGATTTTCACCGCATCGTCCGAACACTCCACCACGATGGAATCCATGCTGGCTACCGCGCGGAGCTTGCCCCGGGAGCAGCAGATCTGGATTTTTCTGGGGTTCTTGATCGGCTTCGGCGTAAAAATGCCGGTTTTCCCCATCCACGGCTGGTTGCCGCTCGCCCACGTTGAAGCGCCGAGTCCGGTGAGCATTCTACTGTCGGGTGCGCTTCTCAAGATGGGCGCCTATGGCTTGCTCAAAGCGACCGGCATGCTGCCTGAGGCCGCTTCGGCGCTTCAATCCGTGCTGGCCGGCATCGCCTTGGTCAGCATCGTCTACGGCGCCTTGCTGGCGTGGCGGCAAACCGATCTCAAGGCGATGATCGCCTATTCGTCGATCAGTCACATGGGCGTCGTGCTGCTCGGCATAGCGGCGCTCAATGAAGCCGGATTGCTGGGAGCCGTCTTGCAGATGACCGCCCATGGCCTCATTGCCGGGGCGCTGTTTCTCTTGATCGGACTGTTGTACGAACGCACTCACACCCGGGAAATTTCGGACTACAGCTCACTGGTCCAAGTGACTCCACGCTTCGCCTTCTTCACCACTCTAGCGCTTCTCGCGTCCATGGGACTGCCCGGCTCGGCCGGATTCGTGGCGGAACTTCACGCCATCATCGGGGGCTTTCAGAGTTTCGGCTGGGTCATGGTGTTTGCGAGTCTAGGGGTACTCATCGGCGCATCCTACGCCATCCGAACCGCCGCCCGGTTGTTCACCGGTCCGATGCGCCCGGAAATGCAGAATGTCCGCGATCTGCACAGCCACGAACTGATAGCGGCGGGAACGTTGGCGGTCGGCATCATGGCTCTGGGGCTCGTGCCGGGCCCCATCGTGGAGCTGATGAACGCTTCCGTCAATGAACTCAGCATGATCTTCAGCCACAAGAACTTCTAAGGAGGCCAGCGTGCTATCGCCCCAATCGAAAGGTTCGAAGCCCGACGTTCGCCGGCGGCTGCAAGAAGCGGTCTGCCACCTCGATCATGTGTTGCCGGGACAAGCGCCTATTCTGAATTTCGTGCACCACAATACGCTGCACGGTTATCAGCATCTTCCGTTTCAAGAGGCCCTGGAATCCGTCGAGCGACTGACCGGCGTCCGAGGCTACCTGCCCGAGGAAGAGTTCCGGAAGTTCTATGCCCAAGGCCGCATTCTCGATGAAGATCTCGCTGCCGCCTTTGCCGAAATGCCGGAACTTGGAGGCGAAGAGGCACTGCTGCGAATCGGCGATCGAGAGATTCTGCGCCGGGACGTCTATCGCATCGCCATGGTTTATGGCGTGGACGCGGTAACGCCGAGCCAATTGAACTGGCAAATCGAAGAAATGGCGGCGCTCGACCGGTTTCAAAGCGATATTCCCCCCGAGGCGCGCCATCGCCTCATGGACTCCGTCAAGCGAATAACGGGAAATGCAGAGGCGCTCCAGGAAGCCGGCTTGATCCGCGACTTGTGGGATGCAGGACTGACGGTCCTCGGACTGGAGCAGGCAGCCCCGCATCCCGAAGATCTGACCGATCTCACCGTTCGGCAAGCGGAGAATTTATTGAATCACACCAAACGGTCGTCGAACGATGCGGCGGCAAGCACTACCCTTGCCCGCCAAAAGATGAGAACGGAGGCTCACGCGCTCATGGAATCCGCCTTCGCCGACGTCGGCCGCGGCATCTCATTGCGCGGACTGCTCGCCGCGTTGACGGGCAGGGACGTGCTCGACATCGTCCGTCCGATACTGATCCGCTTCAGCGCCTCCCATTTGGACGAAGGACTGGCCGCCTGGCATGCAGCCGATCGCAGGGAAGGACTGTACTCGGCATGGCGCCGTTCGGCGTCCTACGATCTATCGCTGGGTCTCTGCGATTTTCCGGATTGGCGGGAAACCGTGTCGGCTTTACCGGAACAGGCGGTCGACGCCGTGCATGCCGAACTGATTCGGATCGGACTCCCGGAGAATCGCTGGGAAACCTATTTGGAACGGCTCGCCCTGGAACTCCCCGGCTGGTCGGGCATCATCAATTGGCGGCAGCACCATCCCGATTACGAGGCCAACCGGGAAGCGCCCGCCTCGCTCATGGATTATCTCGCCATCCGACTGGTTCTGGACCGTTTGGCAATCGAAGGACTATGCCGCGAAATCTGGGGCATCGCCGGCACCTTGCCGTCGCTGCGCGCCTATTTCGAACGGAATCCGTCCGAATTCCTGGTGCGTCATGCTCTGTGCCAGGGCCGTCTGCCCGAGTACCTGGCGGACTGCGCGCAGCAGTTGGTAGCCGAATCCAGCCCGGGAAACTTCGATCGAGAGCGCTGGTGGTCGGTAGCGGATATGATTTCTACCTGGAAGCACAGCGCGCTCGCGGAAAAAACTCAACGGCTGACCATCTACAACAGCGGCTGGCGCTTGTTCCGTCTGGCTCAGCATTTGGGGGTCTCGAGCCATGACGTTCGCGCCCTGTCTTTGCAGACCTGTGAAATCCTCCTCGCCGCGCTGGATGATTTATCTCCGTCACAGCGCAGTTATCTTTGGCTTTCCGCCTATGAGCGGCGTTATCGAGAGGAACTGTTCAATGCCCTCGCCAATAATCGTGGCCGGGGCCGCTGGGCGAAGCGTGACGATCGCCCGGACGCCCAAGTGGTCTTCTGTATCGACGACCGCGAGGAAGGCATTCGACGCCACCTCGAGGAATTGAACCCGCGCATCGAAACCTTGGGCGCCGCCGGCTTTTTCGGTGTGCCGATCAACTGGCGCGCTCTCGACGATGACAAGGTCACGCCGCTCTGTCCTGTGGTTGTCACGCCAGCACACGAGGTGCGCGAAGTCCCCCGCCAGGGCCAGGACGATTTGTGCACCAAACATGATCGGCGCCGAGCCCTTCGTCATCGAATCGGCGCGATATTCAACCAGGAAATCCGCCGGAATCTCGTTTCTTCGCAGTTTTTGATCGGCCTGCTTTCGCCCGGCGTGTTGCTGGCGCTGATCGGCAAAGTGTTTTTCCCCGCTCGGCAAACCGCTCTTGCTCAACGAGCGGATGCCCTGCTCGTTCCCGAGGTAGCCACCGAGTTATTTATTACCGCGGCAAGTGGTAGTGCTCCCGCAACCCCGGAAAATCCCCGCCTCGGCTTTACCGACTCGGAACAAGCCGATCGCGTGGCGGCATTTTTGCGCGCCACCGGTTTGACCTATGGCTTTGCTCCGCTGGTGGTCCTGATGGGACACGGATCGATCAGCCAAAACAATCCGCATCTCGCCGCTTACGACTGCGGTGCGTGCAGCGGACGCCACGGAGGACCCAATGCGCGCGCTTTTGCTGCCATGGCCAACCGACCGGAAGTGCGCGGGTTGCTCGCCGAAAAAGGTATAAGCATTCCGGCTGACACCTGGTTCGTCGGTGCGGAACACAATACCTGCAATGAAGACATCCTCTGGTTCGACCTGACGGATCTCCCTCCAGTCTCGCGCCTCGCATTCGGCAAGCTCAAGAACGATCTGGATGCTGCAAGGCGCCTCTCGGCCCATGAGCGTTGCCGGCGACTTGCCTCCGCTCCGCGCAATCCGACTCCGGACACGGCACTCGCCCATATCGCCGAGCGTGCCACCGACTTTAGCCAAGCGCGCCCTGAACTCGGGCATGCCACCAATGCCGCCGCCTTCGTCGGGAGGCGCTCTTTCAGTCAGGGGAGCTTTTTCGACCGCCGGGTATTTCTGATCTCTTACGATCCGACTCAGGACCCCCTCGGCAATGTTCTCGAAAGCGTATTGTTGGCGGTGGGCCCCGTTGGTGCCGGCATCAACCTCGAGTATTACTTTTCCACCGTGAACAACGAGCGTTTCGGCTGCGGCACCAAAGTGCCCCATAACGTCACCGGACTTTTCGGCGTTATGGAGGGTGCGGCCAGCGATCTTCGAACCGGGCTTCCCCGGCAGATGATCGAAATCCACGAGGCGATGCGGCTGCAAATCGTCGTGGAGCACAAAACGGAAGTTTTAACCGCGATTTACGAGCGTCAGCCCTCATTGCAGGAACTGATCGGGAACGGCTGGGTGCTTCTGTCCGCTATCGATCCGGATACCGGAGAAATTTCCATGTTCACGCCGGGCGCCGGTTTTGTGGTGTGGAATCGGGAGCTTCGTCCCTTGCCTATCGTCGAGCGTTCCCCCGACTGGTATGCCGGACACGCGGGACCACTGCCGCCGGCATTGATTCAACAAAAGTCTTCGGGGATTTCTTATGCTTGATTGGTTGGTAACACTGATCCCGGGATTGCCGATTTTAGCGGCCTTGACCATCGGCATTGGCATCATATCGGGATTTATCACTGGAGAAGCGGGAGAGCGCTCTACCGCAGCCATCGCAGTCGGCGCAACCCTAGTGTCTTTTGTCGTGTCGATCGCGGTCTTTTGGTGCCGTCACGTGGACCTCATCCCGGATCAGCTCGTTCTGGGCACCTGGCTGGCTAGTGGCGATTACCTCGTCAACGTCAGCTTTGCACTGACTAGTCTCGCCCTGGCATTGTCATCTCTGTTCGCATTGTTTTCGCTGATGGTTGCCAGATTTTCGGTGAATTACATGCACCGCGAAGCCGGCTTCCATCGTTTTTTTCTCGTCCTGTCTCTTTTCGCCGGCGCGATGCAGTTGCTGGTGTTGGCCGGCAACGCCGTTTTTACCTTTATCGGCTGGGAATTGGCCGGGGTGTGCTCTTATCTACTCATCGCGTACGCCTATGACCGGCCGGTCGCCTCCGCCAACGCAACCTACGCCTTCGTAACCAACCGGATCGGCGATGCCGGTTTCACCTTGGGGATTTTCTTGGCTTTCGCTTGGACCGGCGGCGTCGAATGGCCTCAGATTACCCGAGGTGCTGCGAGTCTCGATGGTCTCCAAGCCGGTCTGATGGCTATCTGCTTCCTGCTGGCGGCCGCCGCCAAGTCGGCCCAAGTGCCTCTGGCGCCCTGGGTCGCTCGCGCCATGGAAGGACCAACACCATCCAGTGCCATCTTTTACGGCGCCGTGATGATTCATGCGGGTGTTTTCTTGGTGTTGCGGCTGCAACCGGTCTTCGAAGCGGCACCCGCCGCCATGGGCATCATGGCGGCCATGGGCCTGGTGACGGCTCTTTATGGTTTCGCATGCGGATTGACGCAAACCGACGTCAAGTCCGCACTGATTTTCTCCACCACCGCACAGGTCGGCCTGATGTTTTTGGCTTGTGGCCTCGGCTGGTGGCAATTGGCGGCTTGGCATCTAGCTGCTCATACGATGTTACGCGGCTACCAATTCCTGACCGCGCCGGCACTAATGCATCGCATTTTCGGTCAGCCGACCCGGCCCGTTCCGGAGTTCGCGGGTCGTTCTCGCTGGCTCTACACGGCCTCGTTACAGCGTTTTTGGCTGGAACATTTCGGCCATCAAGCCCTCGTCAAGCCAATAGCTCGCTTCGCCGCCGATTTGAACGTTTTCGACCGCCGTGTCGTGGAAGAAATCGTCGGACTGCCCGCGCCCGCCATGCGGGGACTGTCTGCGTTGGCCGAGCGGGAGGAACATCGGCTCGGCGCCGGTTATGGCGCCAATGAACGCCGGGTCGGCGGTGTGCTCGGAATCGTGACCGATCTTTTCGCTTCCGCATTCCACTGGTTCGAAGAGCGCCTGGTCTTACAAGGTTTGGGTATGGACCTCGTGACCCTGGGACGCCGTCTCGGCATGCGGTTCAACCGCCTGGAATCCATCCTGGCTCAACCGCGCTATCTGATTCTTTTCGTCCTTTTCACCCTGCTAGCAACTGTGTGAGAACCCTATGGTCGGTGAAATCAACTGGGCGACGCAATCCGCCTTTCCTATCCTCAGCACGATGATCTTTCTGCCGTTGATTGCAATGGGCGCCGCTTATCTCGCCCAGTCGCAGCAGCGTTCGTTTTTTATCGGGCTAGCCGGCTCCGGCCTCGAACTCGCTCTAACGGTTTATCTGTTGATAGCCTTCGATTCGAGCGCCACTCACTTGCAGTTCGCCGAAGACTTTGCGCTGCTGCCGTTCCTTCATTATCACCTTGGTGTCGATGGCCTCAGCATACTGTTCGTGTTCGTCACGTCGCTGTTGAGCTTTCTGTTAATGCTGTATGGGGAAATTACGCCGGAACGTCGGTCGCCAGGGCTGTACGTCGCCAGTCTGTTCGGTTTCCAGGCCGTGCTCACGGCGCTTTTCTTCACCGTCGATCTGCTCCAGTTTTGGTTACTGAGCTGTCTCGAACTCGTACCGGTTTCGTTCATCCTGCTCCGGTGGAGTACCGCTTCCGCGGAAGCTCCCAAAACGACCCGGCTTTATACCCAATTCATGTTCACCGGCTTGCTGATGCTATTTCTCGGCATTTTGATCTTAGGGTGGAATCACGCCCGAGCCGCCGGTGAATGGACTTTCGCGCTCGGAAACCTGCTCGAAACGCCGGTTTCCCCTGCGGCCCAATCCGCGGCTTTCGTACTTCTCTTTTACGGCTTGGCCGTACGGATGGCGCAATTTCCTTTTCATGCCTGGTTGCCCCAGGTTTCTCAACATGGAACCCTGGCCACCATAGGCGTATTTGTGATCGGAGCGAAAGTCGGTATCTACGGATTATTGCGCTTCGTGCTGCCGCTATTGCCTGATGCGGTCCAAACCCTGAAGCCGGCTGTTATCGTTCTGGCGTTGGCGGGCATGTTCTACGGTGCGCTGATGGCGCTGATGCAGTTGAATCTGAGGCGGCTCTTGGCCTTCGCGGCGGTCAGCCATACCGGCATGCTGGTGGTAGGCGTATTCTGCCTGAACTCGGAGGGGTTCGCGGGCAGCTTGCTGCTGTCGGTGAATTTCAGCATCGCGGCTAGCGGGCTGCTATTTGCCACCGGCTTGATGTTTCGTCGCGCCGGAAGCTCCCTGCTGCCACGTCTCGGAGGACTGTTCGATCTCATGCCGCTATTGGGTATCACGTTCCTGGTCTCCGCATTGAGCACCATGGCGATGCCAGGGACTCCCGGTTTCGACGCTGCCCATCTTCTTCTGGAGGGATCAATCGAAGCTCATGACTGGGGAGTCACGATTGCCGTAGCCACAGGCAACGTCCTGGCCGCGGCATTTCTGTTATGGGCCTTCCAGCGCGCCTTCCTGGCCCAGCGCAAAAAATCGGCGTTACATCGCCAGAAAACCAGGCTCACCGTTCCCGAGGTGACGCTTAACGGCGTCGTCTGCGCTGTTTTGTTGGGTGTCGGTTTTTACACCGAGCCTTGGGTTCAGATGGTCAACGAATCCGTAAGTGAATTGGCTCAACGCTTCGAGCGTTTGGAACAGAAGAAACAGTGACTTTGAATTATTTAACCTAACAACGGCAATTAACCGCTTCGATGCACCAGAAAAGCTCGTTGAATCTCAACTGCTATACCTCTTATCCGCTTCACCGCTTGGGTGAGGCCGCTACGCACTCGATTGCACGGCTATCGGGCCGCCTGACGGCGCCGTCGCGCCCTTTCGACGGGGCTCAGGACAGGCTTGCCGGCCGACCCGCCAACCGCACACTCGGATGCGTCCAACTGCCGTTTCCAGGTTTAATCGTCGGCTTACGCCGCCCGGAGACAAAGTGATGACCGCCGATTTTCCGATTCTGACCATTCTGATATTTCTTCCGCTGGCCGCGGCCGGTTTGTTGTTTTTTTTTCGAGATCCGGCATCCTCCCGTCGGTTCGGACTAGCGGTGTCTCTCGCGGAACTGCTCTTGTCCTTGTCCCTGCTCGGTCTTTTCGACTTCAGCTCGGCGAGAATGCAACTGATCGAGCGAGTCGTCTGGATACCGAGCCTCAACATTTCATACGTCGTCGGCCTTGACGGTCTGTCGATTCTGTTTCCGCTTCTCACGGCGCTTTTGACCTTTGCTGTGATCGCGGCGACCTGGACACAGGTCCAAACTCAGGTAAGGCTCTATCTCGCGCTCACACTCCTTCTGGAAAGCGCCACGCTGGGCGTGTTCTGCGCTCTCGATCTGGCACTGTTCTTTCTATTCTGGGAGCTTACGCTCATTCCCATCTTTTTCCTGGTGAGTTTGTGGGGAATCGGGCCGCAACGACGTTATGCCGCCAGCAAGTACACGCTTTTCATGCTGGCGGGCGGTTTTCCCCTGTTGTTCGGAATCATCCTCTTGGCGCTGAACCATGCCGAGCAAATGGGGAGCTCTGCGCCGCGCGGACTTTCCTTCGACTATCTGACGCTGCTCCACGTGCCGGTTTCCGAAGAGCTGCGCACCGCGGTGTTTCTGCTTCTATTCCTGGGCTTCGCCGTCAAAGCGCCTCTGTTTCCGTTTCACACCTGGCTGCCGACGGTTGCAATGGAAGGGCCTGCGGGCGTTTCGGCCCTGATTACCGGGCTCAAGCTCGGACTTTACGGCATGATGCGATTCGCCATTCCCTTGGTTCCCGATGCAGCCGGCGAATACATCTGGATCTTGACGGCCTTGGGCACCGTCGGGGTTTTGTACGGCGCGCTGATCGCGCTGAAGCAAACCAATCTCCGCCGCTTGCTTGCCTACGCCAGCATCAGTCACGCGGGCTTCGTGGTCATCGGCCTTGCCACCCTGAACCCACAGGGGGTTCAGGGTGCCCTGTTTCAGTTGATCAACTTTGCGACCGTATCCGGCGGCATATTCCTGCTGGCCGGGTTTCTCCATCATCGCCTGGGCTCGACCGAACTTGCCAATTTGGGCGGGTTAGCCCGATCGATGCCTTTGCTCACGACCTTCTTCTTTCTTTTCGGAATCGCCGCGATGGGCGTGCCCGGCACCAATGGTTTCGCCGCGGAGCATCTGATCATTATCGGCGCATTCCAGGCTCACGTGGGTACCGGTCTCGCTGTGTTATTGGGAGTGATTCTAGGTGCGGCCTATTTCCTCGGCTTCTTTCAGCGGGCGTTCTGGGGGCCTGTTAAACTAACGGCTGTACGCACCGCTTCCGATTTGCGTCCGCGCGAATCGGGGCTGGCAATCCTGCTGATCGCCTTGATCCTCTTGGGAGGACTGGTGCCTAGCATGATTACGAGTACCAGCAGCACCGCTGTGACAGCGTGGGTTGCGCGGATCAATGCTGCAACCGGCCCTTCGGCATATGCCGACTTATCCGAAAAATTCCAAACAACAAGATCCAGTCCTTGAGTGAAATCGAAAATTCCGGTTAAGGAAATTGTTTGTGTCGATTCGATACCTGTTATAGATTAATGCTTCGTCCGGCGGCCACTAGGCCAAAGCTCGATCGTCAAATCGGATTTTAATACAAGGACTTATATCCGATTTATCGAATAAGAACGTTAACGAGCTTTTTTGGAAAGGCATCCACATGGCTCGGCGAGCCATGCAACCTTATTAAGCGGGTATTAATTTTATGGTACGCAAACACATCAATTACTATGTCAGTCATCTGCGGAACGACATTCCGGCGGGCGTCGTCGTCTTCCTGGTCGCCCTGCCGCTGTGCCTGGGGATCGCGCTCGCCTCGGGCGCCCCGCTGTTCGCCGGCATCATCGCGGGCATCGTCGGCGGCGTGGTGGTCGCCTGGGCCAGCGGCTCGCAGCTGAGCGTCAGCGGCCCGGCCGCGGGGCTCACCGTGATCGTGTTCAACGCCATCGACAAGCTGGGCAGCTTCCAAGTCTTTTTGCTGAGCGTCGTCCTCGCCGGCGGGCTGCAACTGCTCCTGGGCTTTCTCCAGGCCGGGGTCATCGGCGCCTACTTCCCCTCGGCCGTGATCAAGGGCATGCTGGCCGCCATCGGCCTGATCCTGATCCTCAAGCAAATCCCGCACGCGGTCGGCTACGACGCCGATTTCGAGGGCAATGAAGCCTATGTCCAGGCCGACGGCCACACGACCTTCTCCGAACTCGCCTATTCGCTCGAAGCGATTTCGCCCGGCGCGGTGATCGTGAGCACGGTCGCCATCGGCATCATGCTCTTGTGGGAGACCCGCCTCTTCAAACAGAATGCGGTTTTATCCCTGATCCCCGGTCCCCTGGTCGCGGTCCTCTGGGGGGTGGCGTTCAATCTGCTCTCGCAACACTTCCTACCGGCCTTCGCGATCGCGAAGGAGCACCTGGTGAGCCTCCCGGAGATTCAGGGCGTCGCGGGCTTCTTCCAGCAGTTCACCCTGCCCGATTTCAGCCAGTGGGCCAATCCCGAGGTGTACACGGTGGCGGTCACCATCGCCATCATCGCGAGCCTCGAGACGCTCCTGAGCCTCGAAGCGGCGGACAAGATCGACCCCTTGAAACGCATCGCCCCGACCAATCGCGAACTGAAGGCCCAAGGGCTCGGCAATCTGCTCAGCGGCTTGATCGGCGGCTTGCCGATGACGGCGGTGATCGTCCGGAGTTCCGCCAACGTGAACGCGGGCGGCCGCACCAAGATGGCCTGCTTCATCCATGGCGTTTTGCTGCTGTTGAGCGTGATGTTCATCACCCGCTACTTGAACCTGATTCCCTTGGCCTGTTTGGCGGCGATCCTGCTCCTGACCGGCTACAAGCTGGCCAAACCCAAGCTGTTCAAGGAGATGTACGCCAAGGGGGCGAGCCAGATCATTCCGTTCGTGGTCACCATCGTCGCGATCCTCGCGACCGATCTCTTGAAGGGCATCGCGGTCGGCATGGTCGTCGGTCTCTATTACGTCATTAGAACCAACTTCCAGGCGGCGATCACCCTGACCCAGCACGGCAACAATTATCTCTTGCGCTTGCACAAGGATGTGTCTTTTCTCAACAAGGCGCTGTTGCGGGAGTATCTGAACCGGGTGGGCGAAAACGGGTATGTCATCATCGATGCCACGCGGGCGCAATTCATCGATCAGGACATCCTCGAAACCATCCACGACTTCGTGGCCGCCGCCTCGGACGACAACATCACCGTGGAATTGAAAAACCTCAACGGCACGCACGGCATCGCGACGCAGCGCGCCTCTACCACCGATAAACAGCAAACTGTAACCGGAGAAAATTATGAAACCGCTCGAAAGGCTGCTGCTTGAAAATAAGGCTTGGGCTCAGGAGAAAGCCGCTCACGATCCGGAATTTTTCGACAAACTACGGCAGCCACGGAATCCGGACGTGTTCTGGATCGGGTGTTCCGACAGCCGCGTGCATGCCGACCAGGTGACACAAACCGAGCCCGGTGAAATTTTCGTTCATCGGAACATAGCCAACCAAGTGGCGATCATGGATATGAATTTCCTGGCCGCGCTCGAATATGCCGTCGATTTTCTAAAGGTGAAGCACATCATCGTTTGCGGGCATTACGGCTGTGGCAGCATCAAAGCAGCGATGGGAAAACCGCATCCCGACCACTTGTTCATGAACAAGTGGCTCAAATACATCAAGGACATCCATCGTCTGCACCGAGAGAACATCGATGCTGAAAATTCGGAGGACGCGCGTCACAACCGACTGGTCGAACTCAATGTCATCGAACAGGTTCACAACCTGGCGCAGACCTCGGTCATTCAGCGAGCGTGGCGAGCCGGCGATCGTCCGGATCTCCACGGATGGGTTTACGGGTTGAATGACGGTATCATTAAGGAAATCGCCTCCCTTGAGGCTGACAGCTCGCTCGATCCAATTTATAAACAAGACCCGGAAATTAGCGCCGCGAAAGAACCCTAACCATCAACGCGATATACTATGAAGCTCGCCAAGATCGTTTTCGTTTGTCTTTTCGGCTTTGCCTTATCATCCATTGCAGCGGAGAAACCAAAAATGAATCAACCCGCCCCTCAAGTCCGGTTGGAGACCAATCTCGGGGATGTCGTTCTAACGCTGGATTCAGCTAAAGCCCCCGCCACGGTCGAGAACTTTTTGACGTATGTCAAAGAGGGGCATTATGACGGTACCATCTTCCACAGAGTCATACCGAACTTCATGGCTCAAGGCGGTGGTTACACCGAGGATTTCAAGCAGAAACCCACGCGCCCGGCAATCAAGAACGAGGCCGATAATGGACTTAAAAACAAGCGCGGAACGATAGCCATGGCCCGTACTCCGGATCCCCATTCCGCCACGTCTCAATTCTTCATCAATTTTGTCGACAATGCGTTCTTGGATTACAAGAGCGCCACACCGCAAGGATGGGGTTATTCCGTATTCGGTGAGGTCACCGAAGGCATGGACGTCGTCGACAAGATGGCAAAAATTCCGACGGGCTCCGGCGGCCCGATGGCATCGGATGTGCCGCAAACACCCATCATCATCGAGAAAGCGACCATCGTCGGTCAATAGACAGACGAAGCCATCTTCCTTGAAAAACGAAACGCTGTTCATCTCCGATCTGCATCTCAGCGTTACACGACCGGAAATTACACAGCGTTTCTTGCGGTTTCTGAAACGCCGCGCATCAGATGCCGAGCGGCTGTACGTCCTCGGAGACCTTTTCGACGCCTATCTCGGTGACGACGACAACTTCTCCCCTAACCGGGAGGTCAAGTCCGCGTTCAGGCAGCTTACGGACTCCGGCATCAAAGTGTACTTCCAGCACGGTAACCGCGATTTTCTGCTCGGCGAAAGCTTCGCTCGGGAAACCGGCATCCGCTTGCTTGCCGATTACGAGGTCATCGATCTCTTCGGGGTGTCCACGTTGATTACCCACGGAGATCTCCTGTGCACCGACGATGTTCAGTATCAGAGGGCTCGAGAACGCATCCGCACCGACGCATGGAAACAAGCGGCGCTATCGAAGCCGCTTTGGCTGCGCCGCATGTATGCGCGCTGGTACCGCTTCAAGAGCGGGCTTGATAAGCGCGGCAAAACGGCGGAGATCATGGACGTCAACCCGGAAGCAGTGAGAGAAACCATGAGCCGTTATGGCGTGGATCGATTGATTCACGGCCACACCCACCGCCCCGCTGTTCATGAGTTCGAGATCGAGAATAAGCGATGTCGGCGCTTCGTCCTGCCCGAGTGGGGAAATGGCGAAACGGTCTTATGCTGGAGTCAGGAAGGTTTCCGTACGGAAGCAATTGAGTAGCAAGCTTCGCTTTCCGTCCCTGGAAAGGCGTGCAATCCGGTTTTGCTCTCCCATTAGTGTTTACATCCACATGCCCCTGCCCCACAACCATGTCCCGGACTGATGGCAGACTCTTTCCGAGCACCACTGCCGTGTACCGCGGGAGCCGATAATTTTTTCCGGACGTCGCCGCCGCAATCAGGGCACTTCGGTGGTGCCTCGCTGATTTTGTGCATGGCGGTGAACTCATGTTTGCAGGCTTCGCACTGATAGTCGTAAGTTGGCATGTAATTATCCTCGACAAGAATCGGCAAAATAGTTGTTTCGACAAGCGGACAGGGGAGATCAGAACGGCTTGAGCGTCGCCAGAAGCACGATCGCGAATAAGAACAAGACCGGCACTTCATTCATCCAGCGGAAAAAAATATGGCTGTGACCATTACGGTCATATTTCAGATCACGCAGCCATTTTCCGCACAAAGCATGATAACCCACCAACAATCCGATCAGGAACAGTTTAACGCGAAGCCAGCCGCTGTCACCGTAGTCTTCCCAAGCATAGTCGTGGAGCATCCATAAGCCGAACACGAGCGTCAAAATCATTCCGGGAGTCATGATCCCAAAGTAGAGTTTACGTTCCATGATCTTGAACCGCTCGACGCTGACGGCATCGGCACTCATCGTGTGGTAGACGAACAACCGGGGAAGATAAAACAAACCGGCGAACCAAGTCACCATGAAGATGAGATGAAAGGCTTTCAGCCACATCGTTTACACTTCTCCAAGCATCCGCTCGACTCGCTCACGGAGATTCCGGGCATCGATTCGTCCCAGTTGGTGCATAACAATCCGGCCGTCAGGAGAAATCAAGAAGCTATTGGGAACCAATCGGACCTGATCGAATGTTTCCGCCAGATGCCCGAGTGGATCAAGGGCCACGGGATAAGGCAGCTGTTTCGCCTCGACCAAGCTTAAAACCCGGCTTGGAACGTCATAAGGCATAGCGACCGAGATCAATTTGAAACCTCGCGCGGAAAGCTGTTGATATAACTCGGCCAGTTCGGGCATTTCCTCGATGCACGCCCGGCAGTCGCTGGCCCAGAATGTCACCAACACCGGATGACCGCGGAGCTCCCGCATCTGAATGTGCTCGCCCTTGATCGTGACGAACTCCGCATCCGGGGCGGTTCGTTCGAAACCCCATCGATACAGGCCGAGGCTTGCCATCGTTACGATGGCGAACGCCATGAGCCAAAATTTGGCTTTATTCATGAGCTGACCGGAGGGAAGACAAAGCTTTATCTTCCCCCCGCTTTAACCCAACTCTGCTCAGTCTTCCAACTGCTGAATTCCATCCAGAAACCAGGTCGGTTGACGGCTGTGTTTCGGACGTACGAAGTGCCAAACTTCGCGCACTTGCGTAGGTCTTTCCTCGGGAGACTCACGTATGATCACATCAAACAGTACGGTTGCCTCGCGGTCTGAGCCGAGGTCACGCACCTCGAGAAGTTCCACGTCGACCTTGAGCAGTTCCGTCCTGTTGCTCTCGGTTCCGCGAGCTCTCAATTGATCCTGAAGCTCGCCGAATACCTTGTCGGTGGTCAAAGCCCTTAACTGCGCCAAGTCTCCCTCGTCCCACGCTTTCTGCATCGTCTCGTAGGCCGCTCTTGCGCCGGAAAGAAAACCGGCCGAATCGAAATCCGTCGGAACCGAATTGGGTTGTCCGGCCGTGCCGGCAGTTTGCCCTGAAGACGAAGCACCTCGCCCTTTTCCGAACAGAACGTCCGTATCGAACCCCGAATTGCTCGCCTGTCCGGAATCGGCCTGACGCCGGTAAGCGTGATCGGATTCCGGATTCCGAGCCGAGTCCGTCCCCGAATAATATCCTCCTGCCGCTGCCGGTTCGCTCGATTCGGTTCGCCTCCGAGCGGCGAAAAACTTGAACAGCATGAATGCGATCAGCGCAAACACCAGAATGTCCAGGAAGTTGAGATGCTCGAAGGCCCCGCCGAACAGGAGAGCGCCCAATAAACCGCCCAAGGCCAGGCCACCCAGCATTCCCATGAGCCCGCCCCGTCGCGACATCGCTTCGCGCGCCGCCTGGTTCCTTTGGGCCGGCGATTGGTAGGCTTGTTGCTGAGCCGGAGAAGCGGATTGCGTCATATCGGTAGAGCGTTTATAGGGCGTGCTGTAGGACGGCCGGCTGCCGAACGACTTACCGCCGCCCATGCGCTTGGCGTAAGCGTCGCCCATTCCGGACAGCGCCAAGGACAGCCCGATCAATACGCTCAAAACCAATCCAGTACGTTTCTTCATCGATAACCCACGTCTGTAGTCAAGAATCGGATATGCCTGTTATATGGCAACGAATATTCAAAAATCAACCTTTGAACCCAAGGTGGGCATTAGATAATCTCAGGATAAGTAGGTTTGCAATAATTGATAACAGGCTTCCAGCGCTCCTAAATGAGCGATTTCGTATCCATGAGTGTTATCTGCGGGAAACCCGAGGCATGCGCCTTTCGGCACGTGCCCAGTTTTCATCGCCACCGACGCATCGCTGCCGAATTGGCTCAACACCGCGTATTGCACGGACACGCCCGTCTTACGCGCGGCCTCAGCAAGACGTCGATTCAACGTCTCATCATACATGCCATAGCCATCCTGAGACAAAAGTACGGGCTCTTCGTCGCTTTCGATGGGATACTCCGCCGATTTCGGGGCAATCTCGACGGCAATCAGCTCGTCGACTCGTTTCTGCCGGGTGTAATAGAGCGCTCCGATGGCTCCCACCTCCTCCTGCGCGGAAAAAACCAGATCCAAATCCGATACTGGGCTCTTCACGGTCTCGGCCAGCAGTAAAAGAATTGCAACGGCGGCCTTGTTGTCCAAGGCGTAACTGGCGAGATAATCCCCCATCCGGAATGGCGCTTTCCGATGTTTGCCGATAACCATCCGCGTTCCCGGACGCACCCCCGCTTCTGTGAGTTCCGATTTGCTCAGTTTGGCATCCAGCCAAACGGTATCCCATTTCGGCGGCTTGTCTTCCTCGTATGCCTTTTGAGGCGATTCACGGCATACATGCCGGGAACCGAAACTCAGGATCGCCGGAATCGTTAAGCTGTCGCCGAGTAAATCCACAACCCCTTCCCCATAGACCCATGGGAAAGTACCGCCGAGCTTCCGGACCTCCACCTTGCCGTCTTCTCTCACACGCTTCACGATGCCGCCGATCTCGTCCTTGTGTGCGGTAATGGCGAGGACGCGAGCAGAGTTCGTTCCCCGAACGCTCGCGATGATATTGCCGGCATCATCTTGGCTCGCCTCGACGCCGATAGACTCGAGCCACGATAGGATGAACGCGTCTATTTCCTGTTCCTTGCCGCTTGGCGAATGACAAAGAACGAGATCTGAGATGAGGCGGAAAAGTCGGTCTCGAAATGGCTCCCGCATGAAAAACCCCGTCTAGCTCAAACCATTACACGCGCAAGAAAAACTACTGTACCATTTCCTGGTCCAATTGCCCGATTATGTCCTAAGCAAAGGAGATCATTATGAATCAAATCAATCCGGCCTACGCTCGCGCTTCCGCCGGCGTATTGGAAACCAACAAAGTCCTACGCAACACTTATGCTTTGCTGGCCATGACGCTGACCTTCAGCGCATTCACGGCGGGCTTGTCGATGGCTCTGGAGCTACCCCACCCCGGAGTGATTGTGACGTTAATCGGATACTTCGGCTTGCTGTTCCTGGTTTCCAAGTTTCAGAACAGCGCCCTCGGGCTTGTCTTCGTATTTGCCCTTACCGGCTTCATGGGGCTGACCCTCGGGCCGATTCTCAATATATATCTGACCCAGATCGGTAATGGCCCGCAACTGGTGATGACCGCCCTTGGGGGCACCGGAGCGATTTTCCTTGGGCTGTCGGCCTACGCCCTGACCACGAGGAAGGACTTCAGTTTCCTGGGCGGCATGCTTACCGCCGGCATCCTGGTCGCGTTCCTCGCCGCACTGGCTGCGCTCTTCTTTCATATGCCGGGACTCCAGATCGCCGTGTCGGCAATGTTCATTGTTTTGATGGCCGGTCTCATTCTTTACCAGACCAGCGAAATCGTGCACGGCGGCGAGCGTAACTACATTCTCGCCACAGTGACCCTGTATGTGTCGATCTTCAATCTGTTTACCAGTCTCCTGCACCTGCTAGGTGTTTTTAGCGGCGACGAATAAGGTCCGATTCTCGTCGAAAACGCTCGGAGCGGGCCTTTTCCCGCTCCGGCATTCGGGTCCGATTGGATCGCGATCAGTCCCCGAAACGGACCGAGTCCTCGGCTCACTCGATCCTGGTTCAACCCTCACTTCTATTCCGGTGTGAAGAAGGGTTTTCCGCAAGTCCACTCTAATCACTAATCGTTATTGAATGAGCCGAGCACCATAGCCCCCATCTCGGCAAACGGGGCTTACCTTGAAGACAGCTTCTCCCCTGTGGCATGATTACGGGCTGTTTTTGGGCGGTCTTCTGCAGTCCATAGCCGGTTTTGAGCTCCAGCGCGTTTTCGCGCCGTTCCAAGGTAACCACGTTCCATAAGGTGAAATTAATGCCAGGTCGAACTCATCTTTACGTTCCCGGTCCCACCAATATTCCGGACTCTATCCTGAGCGCCATGCATGTGCCGATGGAAGATCACCGGCGCCCCGATTTTCCGGAGCTGGTTAAGCCATTATTGGAAGATCTCAAAAAGATCTTCCAAACCGAAAAAGGCCAATGCTTCATTTTTCCCGCCACCGGTACGGCCGGCTGGGAAATCGCCCTGACCAACACCTTATCTCCCGGCGATAAAGTTCTGGCTTATCGCTTCGGCCAGTTCAGCCACTTGTGGATCGATATGGCACGCCGCCTCGGCTTCGATGTAGAGCATGAGGAAATCCCCTGGGGTGAAGGCATACCTTTGGATCGCTTGGAAGCGCGGCTCAAAGCGGATACAAATCAGGACATTAAGGCCCTCCTGATTTGCCATAACGAAACCGCCACTGGCGTCACCAACGATCTGGCGGGCGTACGCAAAGCCTTGGATGCGGCCGGGCATTCGGCCATGTTTTTCGTGGACGGGGTCAGTTCGATCGCCAGCATCGACTTCCGTATGGACGAATGGGGCATAGATATCGGTCTTGCCGGTTCACAGAAAGGCTTCATGCTGCCCGCTGGTCTGGCCTTGCTATGCTTCAGCCAGAAAGCCCTGGATGCGCGCCAAAGCGCCAAGAGCCGTCGCTGTTTTTTGGACATTCAGGATCAGATGACGCACAACGCCGGCGGTTATTTCCCGTATACACCGTCGATCCCATTGCTCTACGGTCTGCGCAAATCCATCGACCTGCTGCTCGAAGAAGGGCTCCAAAACGTCTTTGCCCGCCACCACCGGCTTGCCGAAGGGGTGCGTCGCGCGGTTAAAGCCTGGGGACTGGAGTTGTGTGCCCGTGATCCGAAATGGTACTCGAACACCGTTTCCGCCATCGTCGTTCCGCAAGGCTACGATGCCCGCGACGTCATGCATTATGCGTATCACCGCTACAATCTTTCCCTCGGCGCCGGCTTGAGCGAGGTCATGGGCAAAGTGTTCCGCATCGGTCACCTGGGCGATCTCAACGAACTGATGCTGTGCAGCGCAATCGCGGGCGCCGAAATGGCCATGCGCGACACCGGCATCCAAGTGACGCCGGGCAGCGGTATCGCAGCGGCCTGCGAGTACTGGCGCGAAACGGCGCCGGCCGTCAAGCCGCGCTGACCGAGCCTTCGCCTCGACCTCGCTCGCCCCGGGGGAGCCGCAACAGCTTGAGACAGGCTGGAATGATCCGGCTGACTCGCGCAACGTCTTCCAGGGCAGAGGGCACGAAATCCGAGTAAGGTGGGTATTGCCCACCTTACGTAATTTGGAGCCTGCACCATGAGCAAACCCAAAGCCTTAGTCACCCGCCACTGGCCCGAAGCTTGCGAAACCAAGCTTCAAGAACTGTTCGACGTCACTTTCAACACCGACAACCATCCGATGACCGCGGAGGAATTGAAAGATGCCCTGCGCAATTACGATGTGGTCATGCCGACGGTGACCGACCCGATCACGGCCGATGTGTTGAGTGCCGAACCTTTGCGTTGCAAGATCCTCGGCAACTTCGGCGTGGGTTTCAACCATATCGACATTGAGGCGGCCAAGGCGCGCGGCATCACCGTCACCAACACCCCCGACGTCCTCACCGACTGCACCGCCGACATCGCCATGTTGCTGATGCTGATGGCCGCCCGGCGCGGCGGCGAGGGCGAGCGCCATGTGCGCAGCGGCGAATGGACCGGCTGGCACCCCACGCACATGATGGGCACCAAGGTCACCGGCAAGACCCTCGGCCTGATCGGTTTCGGGCGCATTGCCCGAGCGATGGCGAAGAAAGCGCATTTCGGTTTCGACATGCCGATCATCTTTTTCGATCCTTATCCGCCCGCCCCTGAAGTCGTCAAGTCTTTTGACGCCGAACAATGCAGCACCATCGAAGAGGTGCTGCGCCGGGCCGATTTCGTTGCCCTGCATTGCCCCGGAAGCAAGGAAAACCGCCACCTCATCAACGCCGAACGCCTCGCATTGATGAAGCCCGCGGCTTACCTCATTAACACCGCTCGCGGCGACGTGGTCGACAACGCAGCTTTGATCGATGCCTTGAAGAAAAAAACCATCAAGGGCGCCGGCCTGGACGTGTTCGAAGGAGAGCCGAATTTGAACAAAGGGTTCCTCGAGCTGGACAATGTCGCCTTGTTGCCGCACTTGGGCAGCGCCACGCTTGAAACCCGCGAGGCCATGGGCATGCGGGTCATCGAAAACGTCACGGCCTTCTTTGCCGGACAAACGCCGCGGGACAAGGTGGCCTGAACGTCGTGTCCGCCGCCGAAACGAACTCGTTCTGGCCTGCCGGAATACTCGCGCCAGCCGAGTACGACGAACTTTGGGAGCGCATCCGGCCGGTCTTTACCGAGCGGGTGCGCGCTCACCGTATCGACGAGAGCCTGACTGCAAGACTCGCCTCGGTTTATCTTCCGCTTGCAGCGTGGGTGCGCCGGCAAAAATCGGCGGACACGCTGGTACTGGGCGTCAACGGAGCCCAGGGATCTGGAAAATCCACACTGTGCGACTTTCTCCAGTTGGTCTTGACCGAAATCTTCGGTTTCCGCGTCGCCGGATTCTCCATAGACGACATCTATAAAACGCGGGCCGAACGCGAGCGCTTGGCGCGCGAAGTTCATCCGCTCTTGCTGACCCGCGGTGTACCCGGCACTCATGACGTCGACCTCGGGCTCCAAACTCTTCGTGCCTTGAAAACGGCCGGAGCGGATACGCTGACTCCCCTGCCCGCTTTCGACAAGGCACGCGACGACCGCAAACCGGTGGTTGAATGGCCGGTTGTCCGAGGCCGACCCGACGTCGTTATTTTCGAAGGCTGGTGTGTAGGCACGCGGCCGCAATCGGACGATGCGCTTGACGTGCCCGTAAACGAGCTGGAGAAAAGCGAAGATTCCGACGGCGCGTGGCGACACTACGTCAACGATCAGCTCAAAGGCGCCTACGCGATTCTCTTTGGGGAATTAAACAGGCTGGTCATGCTCAAAGTCCCCGGAATGGACAGCGTCTTCGAATGGCGCAGCCTGCAAGAGAAAAAACTGGCCGAAAATACCGATCCCAGCAACCGGCACCGTTTGATGGACGTCGCCGCGTTACGGCGCTTCATCATGCATTACGAGCGTCTCACGCGGCATACGCTGGATGAAATGCCGAACCGCGCCGACCTCACTCTTTATCTCGACGAGCATCATCAATTCACTCACGTACATATAAAATAAAACATCGAAAAATGAGCATCCGATCTTTCCACCCTCCCGTCCGCACCCTTATGGGCCCTGGCCCGTCCGACGTCCACCCGAGAATTTTGGAGGCCATGGCGCGACCGACGATCGGCCACCTGGACCCCCGCTTCATCGACATGATGGATGAAATGAAGGCCTTGCTGCACTACGCCTTCAAGACCAGTAGCGAATTGACTCTGCCGGTTTCCGCCCCCGGCTCGGCCGGCATGGAAACCTGCTTCGTCAACCTCGTGGAACCGGGCGATACGGTGATCGTATGCCAAAATGGCGTTTTCGGCGGTCGGATGAAGGAAAACGTGGAACGTTGCGGCGGCAAGGCCGTCCTAGTCGAGGACGAATGGGGCATGCCCGTCGACCCGAACAAAGTAGCCGATGCCCTCAAGGCCCACCCGGAAGCCAAGATCGTAGCCTTCGTTCAGGCCGAAACGTCCACCGGCGCGTGCTCGGACGTGGAGACGCTTGCCCGGCTCGCCCATGAGCATGGCTGCCTGGTCATCGTGGATGCCGTGACCTCGCTCGGCGGTTCTCCGCTAAAAGTGGACGAATGGAACGTCGACGCCATCTACTCCGGCTCGCAGAAATGCCTATCCTGCACGCCTGGTCTTTCGCCGGTCAGTTTCAATCAACGGGCGATCGAGGTCATCAAGAATCGCAAGACCAAAGTGCAAAGCTGGTTCCTGGATCTCAGCCTGGTGATGAATTACTGGGGCGGCGGTACCAAACGAGCCTATCATCACACCGCGCCGATCAATGCGCTGTACGGCCTGCATGAGGCTCTGGTACTGCTCCAGGAGGAAGGGTTAGAGAATGCCTGGCAACGGCACCAGGACATGCATACCGCGCTGAAGGCCGGTCTCGAGGCGATGGGACTGCGCTTCATCGTGCCGACAGCGGCTCGCTTGCCCCAGCTCAACGCGGTCACGATTCCGGAAGGTGCCGATGATGTTTATGTCCGCTCGACCCTGCTCAACCGTTACGGCCTCGAAATCGGAGCGGGACTTGGAGCACTGGCGGGCAAGATTTGGCGCATCGGACTCATGGGGTTCAGCGCATCGCCGAAGAATGTTTTGGTTTGCCTGAGTGCGCTCGAAGCCGTGCTTGCCGAAACCAAAGCCCCGATTACCGCCGGAGTGGCCGTAACCGCTGCTCAAAAGGTTTTTGCCGAGCGGGGTTATTGATTCCTTCGCCCCAAGCACCAATTGATCCCACTATGTCTACCTCGGAAAAACTCTTCGCGCTCGGCCAGCATGTGCTGCCCCAGCACATGCTGTCGCGGCTGATGGGTTCGATAACCCGGTGCCGGAACAGCGCCTTCAAAGATGCAATGATTCGCTCATTCATCAAGCTGTACGGCGTCGATATGGCGCAAGCTGCCGAGCCGGATCCGACTGCTTACGGCTGCTTCAACGAGTTCTTCACCCGCGCGCTCAAACCGGAGACCCGCCCCATCGCGCCCGAACCCGACGCCGTAGTCTGTCCGGCGGACGGCACCGTCAGCCAAATCGGAGCGATTACCGAGGGACGCATCATCCAGGCCAAGGAAAAAGATTTCAGTGTGGCCGAGTTGCTCGGCGGACACGCGGAACAAGCAGAGTTGTTCGCCAACGGCCGGTTTGCGACAATCTACCTCTCGCCGCGGGACTATCATCGCCTGCACATGCCCCTCGACGGGACGCTCGAGGAGATGACCCATGTTCCCGGAAAACTGTTCAGCGTCAACGCGGCCACCACGGCCAATGTCCCGAATCTGTTCGCGCGCAACGAACGCGTTATCGCGCTGTTCGACACCGAGGTCGGGCCTATGGCATTGGTCCTCGTAGGAGCCATCTTTGTCGCCAGCATCGAAACGGTTTGGCATGGCGTCGTTACCCCGCCGACTAGCACGACCGTACGAACCTGGCATTATCCGGAGAGCCCGCCGGTCCTTTCCCGCGGCCAGGAAATGGGGCGCTTCAATATGGGATCTACGATAATCGTTCTATTCGGCGATAACGTGGTCGAGTGGGAAGAATCGCTCGTGCCCGACAGTATCGTCCGCATGGGACAATCCTTGGCTAGGCTCACACATCAAACGGCGCAAAGTTCCGACCACCGGCAACTGACCGCGTGAAGACAGATACCTGATCGGACAAATGAAGCCGGCCGGATTATGCCCCTTCTTGAACGGGCAAGGCGGTCAGCAACGACCGGCGCAGGGGATCCGTTTCTTCGAGAGAATCGGCCAGTGCACGGACGACCGCCGCGCCGCGGTTCCAGTACACGCTAGCCTCGGCCGTCCGCTCTTGCCCTTCATTTAGCTCCGCCGCCGTGAAATAGACCCGCCAGGCCGCCAACGGAACCACGGCGCCTTCGATGACGGCTAGGGCTTGCGATAGCTGGCATTCCGCCTCGTTCCGATCCTGCTCCGCGATCGCGATCCGAGCCAAAAGCCGGTGCCCCAGAGCCAAAAAGTGGCGATCGCCGGGGGTGGCGGCAAGTTCGAGCAATCGCTCCGCCTCGGTGTAGGCCTGCGCGGGCTTCCCCATGGCCAGCCAGTATTCGCCCAGGCTCTCACGGAGCATCATCCGATTGCGCAAACTGAGCAACTCGCCAGCTTCGGTCATTTGGGCAAGGTACTCAAGACAACAAATCGCTTCGTGATACCGGCCCAGGGCGAGATGCGCACGGCTCCTCAAAAGCACAAAGAGCGGCACGGCATAAGCGTCCGAAGGGCGCGGGGTGGCACTTCGGCACAACGTCAGAGCGCTGCGATAGTCCAGCGCCTCCAGAGACAAGGCCGCTGCAACCAGGTGGAATAGCGACCGCGGCATTGGACTGTCGTTTTGCTCCGCCGCCGTCAGCCCTGCCGCCTGGATGCGCCTCACTTCGCCCCATCTTCCGAGATGGAGCAACGCCCAGGCGGAATAGTACTGGCCGGACATGTAATTGAAGCCGTCGCCCATTGCGCTGCCCAGGCGCAGGACCTCTTGCGCGGACCTCAGGGCACCGGGGTAATCGGCCTGATCGAGATCCATGACGGTTTGCAGCGTGCAATATAAAGCTAAGGGCATGGCATCCTGCGCCGAGCGGGCGACTTCCGCGCCACGGACGACCGCCACCCTGTCTTCCTCTCGGCATAAGCCAAACGCGAGGCGAAAAAGCGCCTGGTTGGCTACCGCGTAGGTTCTTAGCCGGTCGGCGGCAAGATCGCGACTCCGCTCGACCGCCAGATCAGCCGTGGCGATACAGCGCAAGGGATCGGAATGAAACAGCGCCAAGGTCAATGCTATCAAGCCCCCGACCTCCTGCTCCCGCCGACCTTCGGCGCCGGCCAGCGCCACCAGCCCCTCCAGGTCTTCCACCATGCAAGGCCAATCGGAGAGCACGCGATGGACCAGGGCGCGCTGCTCCATGAGTGACAGACGGCTGTCGATCCGGGCTTCGGCCGGTTGCCGGTCCACTAGCGCCAATGCACGGCCGAGGTAATTCAAGGCTTCGCGGTTGGCGAAACGCCGCGAGGACTGTTCGGCGGCGAGGCGAAGATAACCCAGAGCCTTCGAAAAATCCCTCCCCTCCTCGAAGTGCCTGGCCAACTCGGCCGCGATTTCTCCCGACCGTTCCCCGAAGGCAAGTTCCAGTCGTTTCCCCAGGCACCGATGCAATGCAATCCGGTAAGCCGGAGTCAGCCGCTGGTACAGCACTTCCGCAAACAAAGCATGGCGAAACGCGTAGTTTCCCGCCACAGTTCCATCCGGCCACTCGGCTATTCCGCTCGCCGCCCACATCGGACTACGCCGCACCAACGCTTCGCAGCAGGCCTCGACAGCCAGCGGATCTTCTTCCAATGCCGCCGCAAGAAGGGCCGCCGAGCATTCCATTCCGGCCGCACTCGCTACACCGAGCGCCTGCTGCTCTCGGGTGGACAGTCGTTCCAGCTGATGCTCGATTAGCTCTCGGATGTCATCCGGTACGCCGCGCTCTAGGTCCTCAACACCGCCTTCGATGCTCCATTCTCCCTCGGCTTGCCGAAGACGTCCGTCGGCGAGCAGGTAATCGATAAGATTCACCACGAACAAAGGGTGGCCGCCGGTACGTCGATGAATGATTCGGGCGATTTCTTCGAGAAACGGGGCTTGCGAAAACCGCCGGACGAGATAAGCGCGCAGTTCTTTCCGGGAGAAGGCGTCGATCGGCAGTTCGGCACACAGCCGACGCGCCTGTAACTCCTGCCGCACCCGTTGCAAGGGATGGTCGCGAAGCGCCGCATCGCTTGCCCTGTAGCTGACGATCACCAACAGCGCCGCCCGCTCCCGGCGTCGTCCCAGCGCGGCGAGCAGATCCAGGGTGGCATAATCGCTCCAGTGCATGTCTTCCAGAACCAGCACGAGCGGCGCTTCCGCCGACAGGGCCTCCAGCAGTTCGCAACCCTCCCGCAGCATACGCTCCCGCGTCGCCCCCAGCACTTGCCGCTGCACCTCCTCTCGTTCCTCCGCAGCGAGCAGCCTCGGCAACTGCGACAGCCAGGTGGGGGCGCAGGCACTCAACGCGGCTTTTAAGCGACTTGCATCGCCCTCACGGCCCAAGGCCTCCAGCAGCGGCAGAAATGCCTCTCCCGCCCCATAGTGCTCAATGCACTGCCCCCACATTAGCCTGTGCTCATCCCGCGCCAGCGTCTCAAGAAACATTTCAATGAAAGTCGTTTTGCCCGAGCCTGCCTCCCCGGTCAGGAAAACGATCTGCCGCCGGCCGCCTTGGGCCGTCAGCCATAACTCCTGCAAACGCCTCAGTTGCGCCTCCCGCCCCACCCATAGTTGCCCGTCCGAGGTTGCGCGAAAGGCGGGCTCACGCTGATCCCCTCCCGAGGAGACCGCTGAAGCACTGGTGACCGGGGCGATGAACCGATAGCCTCGCCGGCTGGCCGTCTCGATGAAGCGCGGCGCCTGAGCCTCATCCCCGAGCACGGCGCGGAGCTCGCGAATATACCCCCGCAACAGTCCTTCACTCACATAGGATCGACGCCACACGGCTTCGAGCAACTCTTCCTTGGTGACCAAGCTTTGCGCGTGTTCCGCCAGATAACGCAGCACGGCGAGCGCCTTCGGTCGCAAGGGTATGTGTTGCGCGCCGCGAAACAGTTTCTCATTGACCAAATCCAGCTGAAACGGAGGAAAGAAAAGGTGATGTTGGCGCGTCATTGCGGTCCGTTACCCAAAACAAAATCTGTGGAGTGTTGCGCGATGTTTACGGAAATTGCACGAGAATTCCACGGTGCCTAAACGGCACCCGGATTTAGCCGCTGATATGCTTTCGACGTGCAAGATGCAATCGCCAGAACCGTCGAAAGCTCTCGCCGCTTACCCTAGAGGGACCCGTCGAAGAGCAGTGTATGAGGCTGAAAGCTATTGTGTTTGCCGCCTTGTCCCGGCCCGGCAACGATGCTCCAGACTGCGCGGAACCAGAAAGTGCCGTAAGCGATGCTATCACGCCGCGCGGCGGTATTCGCGGCAATAGTTCACAGAACGATCGGATTGATCTCTTTTGCTTTGAGGACTCGCCGTTCAAGCCTGAGATCCGGACGGTGCATGGATGACACCGGTTTCGGCCGCGATAAGCCGGTGCAAGGATAAGAAACCTGAAAACGGCGGTTTTCGATTCTGAAAACTGCCATAGAAACGATCACTCTATAACCCGCGCCCGAAGCGCGACAGGGGAATGCCATGAAAATCGGAAATACTGCACGGAATCAGACCGCGCGTCGTATCTTGCCCATCGCCTGTGCCTCTGCTCTGGCCGGTCCGGTTTCGCTACCGGCATCAGCCTACGCCGATTTTGTCACGCCGCCATCCGTGCCTGCCGACATTCAGGTGCCGGAAGGCAACGAGCCTTTCCTCAAAGCGCACGCCTCCGGCACCCAGAACTACATCTGCCTCCCTTCGGATTCCGGCTTCGCCTGGACTTTCTTCGGGCCGCAGGCCACCCTGTTCAACCGCTATAACCAGCAGGTCATCACCCATTTCCTCAGCCCCAACCCGTTCGAGAAAGAGACCTCTCGCGTCACTTGGCAACACTCGCGGGACACGAGCACCGTCTGGGGCCAGGGAATCGCCTCCTCTTCCGACCCTGCCTTCGTCGCGCCCGATGCAATTCCCTGGCTTCTGGTCCAGATGGTCGGCGCCCAGGACGGCCCCACCGGAGGCCACGCGCTCACGCCGACAACTTTCATCCAGCGGCTGAACACCGTTGGAGGCGTGGCACCCTCGACCGGGTGTGCCGAACCGACGGACGTGGGGCAGAAGGCGCTGGTGCCCTACAAGGCGGAGTACTTCTTCTACAAACCCGATGAGTACCGGTACTGAGACGGTCGCCGGGATAAGCGAACAAGGCTATCGAAATGATGCACCACGACAAGGTTTTCGAATCATCGGACAGTGCTCACGATGGATTTACACGCTTTTTGCGCAAGGTGTCGTTCGCGGACGGGATGCTTGTGGCTTGGGCAAACATTCGCCATGTCGTTTCCACTGCTCGAAATTCAGAGCGTTCTGAATACGTGCGCGCTGTAGTCAGCACCACACCTTGCTTTATCGACAGTTCAACGGGATCACGGGAAATCGGATCATGACTTGGCAGTATCTGAACTCGAAAACGTTGTCGGAAAAACCAAACGTCCTTGCGGGGCCAATCCTGCGAAAGGTCACGCCGGACTCCGTTACGGTCTGGTTCTCGCTTCAGAAGAAGGCGACGGTGACCCTCATGGTACTGGACAGTACCGGCAAACGTGTCTTCGACGGAAAGCGAGAAACGATCGCCGTTGGTCCAAACCTGCACATCGTCGCCGTCACCGCTCGGCGTAAGGCTGGGGAAAGCGAGCTGGTGGAGAATGCCGTCTACATGTATGACGCGGTATTCGAGTATCCCACAGACACCAATACCCCATCGCTAATCGATGACTCGATCGCTGCCGCGACCACTTTCACGACCGCTACCGGGACGCACAAGGCACTGCTGACCTACCCGAACACCCCGTACGACAGGCCGTCGTTCTGCCTGCCGCCGGCCAATATCTACTCGCTGCGCATCCTCCACGGCTCATGCCGAAAACCGTCCGGCGACGGGCTGGATGCCTTGGCGATCGCGGATACGCTGATCGAGGAGAAGGTGAATTCACCTTTACAGCGCCCGCAACAACTCCTGATGACCGGCGATCAAATCTACGCCGACGACGTTGCGGCCAGCCTGCTGATGATGCTGACCGACGCCGCCAAGTTCCTGATGTGGGATGAACTGCTGCCGCTGGTGCCGATACAGACGCCGATGCTGGCGTCCGGACTCCCCCCTTTCTCGAGGCGCGGCATACTTGAGATGGAAGACGGAAAGGCGAAGTTCTCATCGGAAGACCTCAGCTGCCACCTGATGTCGCTGGGCGAATATCTATGCATGTACCTGTTTGCGTGGTCCGATGTGCTCTGGCCCCCTCAGGACGTGATGCCCACCAAAGACGACGTGGTCAAGATCAGCTCCGCCTTTGTAACTTTGGACAATAAAAACGATTACCGTGGGTTTAAGCGTGGTATCGAAAACGACATTCAACAATTGATCAAGTTCCGGGCCACCTTGCCCAATGTCCGTCGCGTCCTCGCGAATATCCCCAGCTACATGATCTTCGACGATCATGAAGTAACCGACGATTGGAACATGACCGAGTACACGGCGTACCATCTATACGCCACGGACATAGGTAGACGCATCGTTCAGAACGCGCTTGTGGCGTACTCTCTGTGCCAGCATTGGGGAAATGTGCCGGAGCAATTCCTGGAAACCGACGCAAGCCTTCCGGGCACCAGGCTCTTGGCCCTGCTGAACTCGCCCACGACGCCAGCAGACTACGTAAGCAAAGAAAAATCGGATGCTATCTGTTCCCTGGTCAACGTGCCGACCGGCACAGAAGTCGAAAAGAATCACCGAGTCGATCATCATCCCGGTTCGCTGAGCTACAACTACACCATCGAGGGTACTGCTCATCAGATCATCGTCACGGACACGCGAACCTTCAGAACCTATCCCTGGGGAGGCGGCGAAGCCCCCGATCTCCTGGCGCCCGCGCAATTCGCAGCGCAGATTGTAAAAACGCCAGCTCTGGATGGACGCATGCTGATCGTCGTTCTAACGACCAATGCGCCGCCAGTCCAGCCCATCCGCGCAGCGACTGATTTACATGAGGTTTCCAACAATATTAAGCACTTCCCCGATATCCATGAGGCGTGGGACCTCCCGTCGGTCGCGTTCGATCGACTGGCCAAGGCCTTGTCCGACAAGGTCGGATTCAGTCAGGGGGCCAGCGCAAAAGTCGTTCTGCTATCGGGCGACGTGCACACCGCCTTCGCCTCCCGCCTGCACTACAAGGCAACCAAGCGATTCGAAGACACGGGCACACAACACGCGAATGTCGTAATTGCCCAGTTGGTTGCCAGCTCATTCAAGAAGCAAACTGGAGACACCATCGGGCAGCAGCGTGGAGGATACCAGTACGCCCCGTACCACCTGGGGCCCGTGATGGTTCCTCCGCACGTCACGGAGTATTACATAGGCTGGAACGTACCGGCTTCCGGCCAGAAAATGGGAGAGTGGTATGGCCGCCGACTCTATCTTGATAGAGCAAGCTCGGTGAGACTCATACCTGCGAATCCCGCATGGCCGAATCCAAGCGGTCCCCCTCAAGAGGATTGGTTCATACAATCGCCGGACTTCAGCTATCAGTTCGACTATCTCACCATGACCAACGGCGGAGTGCCGAAGACCCTTCAACCGCTCCCGCCGCCACCGCCGTGGCAAAAACCGGGGGCACCGACGAAGGACGAGCTCAAGGAAACGGCACATGTCTTCCGTCTCGCACGAGACAATTACCGCCAACACAACCTCGATCCGGCCGTCATCCGGCATATCATCGGCGTGAACAACATGGGGGATCTGAGCTTTCCCATCCCGCCCGCCCCGCAAACCGGGCCATTCATCGTGAATCATCGGGTGCGATTCCGTAGCCCCGGGGGAGAACAGTTGTTCGTCGACTACGCGGTCAACATGGAAACTATCGATAGCGCTCATCCTGCCGACCCCAACTATTTACAGGTGACTCCATGAGTGCCGACCTGTTTCGACTCCTCGCCGAGGAAACCGGCAACATCCTGAGCCCGCTGCAACGCGCCGTAGAAGTTCCGGGCGCACTCAACGAGTTGTTCGCCATACTCGGTGTTCCGCCTGGCGACGATAACACCGCGGTGAGCGCGGCCGTTAGCGCCATCGTTGATGTCAAGAAACAGATCGAGGCACTCGCGTCCCAAGAGGCGCCTTCTCTGGACGACATCCTCGGCGTACTCCAGTCTTCCGGACGCGCTTTTCAAGCGCTGCGGCAGCTCGATGCGACAGGCGGACCGCTGTCCCAGCTCCCCGGAGTCAGCGGCGATCTGATCGAGTGGCTTGTATCGACATGGTTGAAGACGCGCTATCCGGTCATTCACGAAATCGCCGCGCTGCTCACATTGATCGAGCTCGAGGTTGACCAAGCTTTTAGCGCCGCTCAAATGGAAGGTACGGAAGTGATTCGGAATCCGTATCGAATCGAACGCTTGCATCCGAGCCGGATCGCTTCGTTGCTTCGCGACCCCGTTGGGGTATTGCGCGCGGAGTATGGGACTCCCTTGTTGACGGGGGCGGACGCGGACGCGATGGCCGATGCGCTGTTTCCAAAAGTCGTCGGTCTGTTGAGCCAATTGGGAGTTTCATGCCGATACGGCGTCAATCCCGGCGACGAGACGCTGTTGGCGGATTCAGCGCCATATATCAGTCATGCACTCATCGCATACCTGAACGACCCATTGTTGAAAGGCCTCGAGTCGGAAACCGGCGTCGTCCTCTCGATCTCGTCGGCCGATCGCGGTGATCTGGGGTTCGTCGTCAGTCCTTTCGGCACTCTGACGGCAACGAGATCCGTCGGCCCGTTCATCGTCGAGCTGGATATCACGGCCGGCATCGACGTTTTCGCCGTTGGCCGCCACGGCTTCACGCTGCTCGCGGACGCGTCGACGACTGAAGTTGTTGGCAGTGTGAGCGCCGTCTTGGAAACGGCGGAGGCTCCCGGATTCGTCTTCGGGTCACCCACGGGCTCGCGGCTCGAAGTCGGAGGCGCGCGGCTCGCCGTCGAAACCTCGCTGTCGGAGGCGCGTCGGACTCTGGCACTGTCGGCAGATGTAACCAAATCTGCCTTGGTGATTTCACCCGGCGACGGCGACGGTTTCCTCGCAGAGCTTCTGCCGTCCGACGGCCTGCGCGCCGAATTCGACCTCGGCCTGGCCTGGTCCAGCGACAAGGGCCTCACCCTGCGCGGCAGCGCCGGGCTGGAGGCCGCCATCCCGGTGGGGCTGTCGGTGGCCGGCGTGACGCTGACCACCGTCAACCTCGGCCTCCGGGCGAACGACGATGGCGTGAGCGCCGAGGTCTCGGCCAGCATCGCGGCTTCGATCGGCCCGGTGAAAGCGGTGCTGGACCGCGTCGGCATCGGGAGCGCCCTGCGCTTCCCGGAGGCCGGCGGCAATCTCGGCGTGGCGGATCTCGAGCTGGGCTTCAAGCCGCCCTCGGGCGTAGGCCTCTCGATCGACGCCCAAGGCGTCCTCACCGGCGGCGGCTTCCTGTTCCACGACCCCGCGCGGCAACTCTACGCCGGCGCCATGCAGCTCTCGCTGCACGATGAAATCACGCTGAACGCCTTCGGGCTCATCGCGACCCGGCTGCCCGACGGCCGCCCCGGCTACTCGATGCTCATCTTCATCACCGCCGACGGCTTCAAGCCGGTTCCCCTGGGCTTCGGCTTCGTGCTGCAAAGCATCGGCGGCATGGTGGGCATCAACCGCACCTTCGATCACGAGGTGCTCAGGGCCGGGCTGAAAACCGATATGCTGCGCACGCTGCTGTTCCCGCGCGATCCCGTGGCCAATGCGCCGGCGCTGATCCAGGCCCTGTCGGCCGCGTTCCCGGCCAAACCGGGCAGTTACCTGCTCGGCCTGATGGCGCGCATCACCTGGTTCACGCCCGCCCTGGTACAGATGGACCTGGCGCTGATCCGGGAGCTCGGCGCGCGCGAGCGGCTGCTGGTGCTCGGGCGCGCCAGCGCATTGCTGCCGTCGGCCGACAACGACCTGATCCGTCTGAACATGGACGCGCTGGGCGTGCTGGACTTCGACGCCGGCACGCTGGAAGCCGACGCGGTGCTGGTCGATTCCAGGCTGGTGCACAAGTTCCCGATCACCGGCTCGGCCGCGCTGCGGGCGCGCTGGCCGGCGGGCGGCGGCGGGCTGGCGGGGTCCCATTTCGTGCTGGCGGTGGGTGGGCTGAATCCCCGGTTTGCCGCGCCGGCCGGCTTCCCGACGCTAGACCGGGTCGCCATCGCCTTGTCCTCGGGGGAGAATCCCCGGCTGATCTGCGATGCTTATTTCGCGATCACCCCCAATACCGTGCAATTCGGCGCGCGCGCCTCGCTTTATGCCAAAGGTGCCGGTTTCACCGTCACAGGGGACCTCGGCTTCGACGCCCTGGTGACGATCGTCCCGCCGCACTTCATCGTGGATTTCCATGCCCTGGTGCAGTTGAAGTACAAGTCGCGCAATCTGTTCAAGGTCGCGCTCGACGGCACCCTGGAAGGCCCGCTGCCGTTGCGGATTGCCGCCAAGGCGAAGTTCAAGATCCTGTGGTTCAGCTTTACGGTGCGCTTCGCGTTCACCCTCGCCGACGGCTCGGCCTCGCGGTCGATAGCGGCAATATCTCTGGAGACCGAACTGGAGAAGGCGCTCACCGACTCGGCGAACTGGAGCACGCGGCGGGCACCCGGCGTCGTCCACGGCGTGGCCCTGCGCAGCCTGCCGGCGAATGCGGGCCTGGTGCTCGACCCCTTGGGCCAACTGGTCGTACAGCAGCAGGTCGTGCCGCTGAACACCCATCGGGACATCGATACCTACGGCGGCGCGCCGATCGCCGGGCGCCGCCGGTTCACGGCCGCCGCCTCGCTGAACGGAAAGGCCGGCACACCGGTGACCGGGGCGTTCGCGCCGGCGCGCTATTTCACGATGAGCGACGACGAGAAGCTGGCCGCACCTTCGTTCGAGGAGATGGACGCGGGATTCGTGGTAGGCGACACCGATGCGACGTTCGATGAGAACGCCGTCGCGGCATCGGGACTGAATTACGAACCGATCACCGTGAATCCATCGTCGGCAGCGGAAACCGCCGGCATTGCGGCTTCCTTTGCCGCACTCCCGGCCACGCAGCTCTATACGATGCCGCTGGCCGCATTCCAGGCCCAGCGCTCGAGCGGGGCCGCAGCGCGGGCGCCGGTGCGGCATGTCGGCCGCGCGCGGTTCCGCAATACCGCCGTGACGCCCGCGGCCACTCTCTCCGCTCCCCGCTGGCGGATCATCCGGGCGAGCGACGGCGCGCCGGCGCCCTTGGATCCCGGGGTGAATTCCTGGAGCGACTGCCGCGCCGCGCTCGCCGACCTGAACCGCGGCGGCGTCCGCTGGCTGATGGTCCCCGCCCACGAACTCGAAGCCTTGTAAAGGAGCCAAGTCACCGTGTCCAACGCAAACCTGTATTTCCTGCCCTGGGTGCGGCAGGGCGCCGCCTCCGCCATCGACGCCGAACAGAAAACCGGGATCGCCAGTGTCAATGTGATGCTCACGCTGGATGCCAAGACGGTTCCGGTTTCGGTAAAGTTGCGCGGCCCGGCGGACGTGATCGGGATCGACGCCAACCAGGTCGTTCGCACCGACCCCCGGCCGGGTTCGAACGACTTCGAGCCGAACTGCTTTCCGTCGATCGAGTTCGACCGCCCGGACTTTCCATGGCTGTTCACGCCGGCAAAAGCCCTCGCCGACAACCGGCTGCGGCCATGGCTGTGCCTCGTGGTGGTACGGAAACAAGCCGGCGTGAGTTTGAACAGTGCGGCCGACGCGCCGCTGCCCGTTTTGACGATCGCCGCACCGGCGCGGCCATGGGTCGAACTCCCGGACCTGAACGAATCCTGGGCCTGGGCGCATGCCCAGGTGGCCGCGGACGACGGCAGCAAAGATGCCATTCGGGGGGCCTTGCAAGGTTCGCCGGAGCTGTCGCTTTCGAGGCTGCTGTGTCCGCGCATCCTGGCGCCCGACAACGACTACATCGCCTGCGTGGTTCCCGCTTTCGAACTGGGCCGGAAAGCCGGGCTAGGCATACCCATCGAGAAAACGGAATACGAGACGCCGGCGCCGGCCTGGTCGATACCGCCCGAACCGCCGACCGAGTACGGACCGACCCGGCTGCCCGTTTATTACCATTGGGAATTCCGTTCGGGCCAGCCGGGCGATTTCGAGTCGATCGCCAGGAATCTGAAGGCCGATGTGCCGGACGGTCTCGGCAAGCGCAGGATCGACATCAGCCAGCCCTTTCCCGAGTCGGGCGCGACGGAGGTGGAACTCGAAGGCGCGCTGCTGCCGATCTCGCCGCCCGGCGGCTCGCCGGCCCCGGCCCCCGTTCCGCAGCCGTTCAGGGACAATCTCGCCAAGACCGTCAACGGCAGCATCACCGGACCGGACTCCGACCCCGTGCTCGCCCCCCCCATCTACGGCCGCTGGTACACCAAGGACGCAACGGTCGATCCAGCGGGCGCAACCTGGCTCGATCAGCTCAATGTCGATCCGCGCTGGCGTATCGCCGCCGCCTTCGGAACCCGCGTCGTTCAGGAGCACCAGGAAGCGCTGATGGCCTCGGCGTGGGAACAGGCCGCCGAATCGGCGGTCGCCAACCAGCGTTTGCGCCAGATCCAGCTGAGCCTCGCCGTGGGCGAGAGCCTGCACGCTCGCCATCTCTCCAAGTTCACCGAGGAAAGAATGCTGCGCATCACGGCGCCCGCCTTCGCCCGCTTGCGAGTCTCCCGGCAACAGGATGTTTCGGGGCTGGCCGCAAGCGCGGCCGCGACGGCGGAACCGTCGCTGCTCGCCGAACAGGCCCGTTCCGCATTGCCGGTAGCGGCAAACCGCCCGGCGATGCGCCGCATCGGACGCCAGCGCGGCCCGCTGACCCGCCGCGTCGCTGCCCAGAATTACCAGCGCAATGCCAAAGACACCTGGGTGGCCCGCCTCAACAATATGCCGGGGGACACCCCTCCGATCCAGCCGCCGCAGCCGCCGCAGCAGGACTTTTGCCCGATACCGGGGAGCCTGCCGGTCGAGTATCTCGGGCTCGAGTGGACCCAACCCCAGAAGAACGGATCGTACTTCGGCGCATTCTTCGTCTCGCCCGAAAACACCCCCGTGCTGTCGCCGGGCACGCCGCTGCTGAAGCAGGACCGGACCGAGGTTCCCGGCTTTTTCCGCAAGGCGGCGCAGGAACATCTGAATCGCTTCCCCGCCCCACGCACCGCCTCTGCCGAACTACGGCTCCCGATGCAGGCCATCACTATCCCGGTGCTCGCACAGACCATCCCGCGGGAAACGCTGCCGGCCCTGGTCAAGGCGATCATGTCGACCGGAGACAACGTGCTCGCGCCGGCGGAGACCGACGGGGTGGATACAGTCATGATGGCGCCGCACTTCCCGCAGCCCATGTACGAAACGCTGCGCGACCTGTCGCAGGAACTGCTGCTGCCGGGAATCGACAAGGTCAGGCCGGAAACGGTTGTCGGCCTGGAGACGAATCGGCGGTTCATCGAGGCCTACCTGGTCGGGCTCAATCATGAAATGGCCCGCGAGCTGCTGTGGCGGGGTTATCCGACCGATCAGCGCGGCACCTATTTCGACCGGTTCTGGAGCATCGAGCACCCGGATATTACCGCCCTGCACACCTGGAGCGTCATCGATTCGGCGACCGGGAAAATGAGGCCGCTGGGCGATCTCGCCTTCGGCGCGCCTCCGGACGCCAATCCGTTCGTCATGCTGCTGCGCAGCAGCCTGCTGCAGCGCTATCCCAACGCGTCGGTCTTCATGGTTCGCGCGATGCATCCGGGGTCGCCCCCCGACCCCCTGGCGTTCCAGCCCGACCCGGCGGCACCCGAGCTGCTGCCCATCTTCAGCGGCTTCATGCAGCCGGATGTGTTCATTTTAGGTTTTGATGTCTCTCCGGACGAGGCCGGCGGCGATCCAGGCTACTACGTGGTCATTCAGGAGCATCCCACCGAGCCGCGCTTCGGCATCGATGCGGATCGAACCCGAGACAGCAGCCATCTCAGCCTCGGCGATCTCGGCCTCGATGCCGCTCCGCCCGCGCACGCCGCGCAAACCGCCGTCGCCACGCGCCGGCTTCCGGTACGCATCGCCATTCACGCCAAACGGCTCATCATGCCGGCCTGACCCACGGACTCACACCGATGAATAAACCGCTATTCGATACCAGTTTCGCGCTTCCCTCGGTAAACCCCGAGATTACGCCCCAAAGGCTCTGTCCCGGCAATGTTCCCCTGGTGCTGCTGCCGGTGCGGCTGGAGACGCGTTTCTCCGAACTGCCCGACGGCGCAGCCAAACTGCGGGTGCGCGTCTATCCCGACAAGATTCACATCGACACCCACCAGCCGGACCTCACGGCGGAAGAACAGGCCTTGGGAATGCAGTATTGGCAGCAGGATTGGGCGGCGGGAGACGAAACCGCCCGCGCCGACGCCTGGCATACCCTGGCCAGCCGCGTCGATGCGGAGCGCGCCGCGTGGATAGCCCGGGTACTGCAGCCCACCAACCTCGCCCAGCGCCCCGAGGAGCCGCCGGTATTCCCGCCCCTGCCCCCGGTACGTGGCGAGCATGCGCCGGTAGCCCGGCTGCTGCCGGACCGCTGGACCGCCGTTCTGCACTCGGGCGGAACGGTCGCGTTGACGGCCACCGGAAACGACATTCAGCGAGAGCTCGCGGTCGGCCTTAACCCGAATGTGTCCGACGATGAAACCGACGTGTCAGCCGGTGCCGGCGACACGCTCGCCCTGGATGAGGACATGATGTGGCTGGTGGACTTCGTCAAGGCCGAGTCGGCCGGAATGGCGCTCACCCTGACCGTGCCGGCGGCCGTTCTGGAAACCGGCATCGACAGTCTCATGGTATTCGGCGTCGCCGACTCGCCGGACACAGCCGATACGGCCAACCGGCTGGCCGATCTTCTCGATGCGCACCATTACACCAACGGGCTCGAGTTCCTGCGCTTCGGAACCCCCACGAACAACACCGACGATAGGCGCGCCGGCTACAGCACGGATGATCCCGGCCACCGCCGAAGCTTCGCCAACGAGGTCGTCGCGAATCCCGAAAACACACCGAACGCGCGGCTCGTCGGGACGGTGCTCGGACTGCCGCCGGAACGGATCGCAACCACCCTGGGGCGCGCGGGCCAGGCCGGCCAGGACCACGAACGCGACCTGCGCAGCATGAATGCCGCGCTATGGCAGGTCGGCTGGGGTTATTTCCTCAGCAACATGATGGGCGCGGAAACCGGCCTCACGACCGCAGCGCTCGATTGGGCGTACGGCCATTTCCTGAACTACGTGCGCAGCGGCGGTCCCTTCCCGTCCCTGCGCTGCGGAACCCAGCCCTATGGCATCCTGCCGGTGACATCGCTGGACTTGTGGATGCCGGAGGCGGGCGAAGCTTCCGCCGCCCTGGAATCCCGGCTCAAAGAGCTGCTGCTCGCCATGCGCAACGAAGTATGGCGCCCCGTCGTGCACCTGGTCGCACGCATCGGACTCCGGCAGGAAACGCCCGGGAAGGCCGATCCGGACAGCGACCTCGCCGACGTCATGCGAACCGATGGCGTTTCGCACGGACATCTCACCCGCAGAGTGCTCGGCCGGCATTATCTCGAGCACCTGTACGCGCTGGCCGGGCGGGACTTCAGCCCGCTCGCGGTAGCGCAAGGCGAGATTTCGGCCAAGCTGATCGATCGCTTGAAGCTGACGGTGCAGAAGCTTCCCCGCCTCGCGCGCTGTTTCCTGGACACGGCACCCGTGCCGGTGACCGCTCCCCTGGTGCACGCGGGAGAAATTTCGCCGTGGCAGCGCCTGGAGCCCAATTACATCAGCGCGCTGCTCGAAACCACGAGCATCGAGGCATTGATCACGCTCGATCCGCCGCCGAGTCCGAGTCTTTTGTATGCGCTGCTGCGTCACGCACTGCTCCGCGAAATCGCGGAAGCCGCCGCGCGCATGGCGGCAACCGTGCCGGACAAACAATACGCGACGCTCGACCTGCTGCGCGATTCCGAACTGGTCGATCTGGTCGACGGGTCCATCATCGGCTACACGGTGCAGAAGCCGGCGGACACGCTGCACTGGAAGCGCCAGCTCGAAATCCATGGCGTTCCGGGCCTTCCCGCCGACCAGACGATCGGCCGGTATCTCGAAGACTGGCTGCAGGCGCGCGCCGGCGGCAACCATCCGGCCGTCGCGGCGCTCGGCGAATTCCGCGCCGGCCTGGCCCATCTGCAGATGCTGGACACCGAGTCGCTACACTATCTGATGCAGTCCACGCTCGATCTCTCCTCGCATCGGCTCGACGCCTGGATCACCTCGTTCGCCACCAAGCGCCTGAAAGCGATGACCCCCGGCGGATCGCCGGGTGTTTACGTGGGCGCCTACGGCTGGGTGGAAAATCTCCGGCCGGCGCATCGGGCGGAGCCGATTCCCGCCGAGCTGTTGCCGCCGGGGGAGCAGGCACCGGAGGAGCAGGCGCCGCTGTATCCGCTGGCCAATGACAGCGGCTTCATTCATGCCCCCTCGCTAACCCACGCGTCCGCGGCGGCCTTGCTGCGCAATGCGCATCTCGGCCCCGACGGAGTCCCGCAGCCGGATGGATCGTTTGCCATCGATCTGTCGTCGCGGCGGGTGCGCGATGCCTCGCGGCTGCTCGAAGGCGTGCGCCAGGGACAGCCGCTGGGCGCGCTCCTGGGCTATCGGCTCGAACGCCGCCTGCATGAAGCCGGGCTCGATCATTTCATCGCGCCGCTGCGAAAAATCTCACCGTTGGCAGTCCGCAAGCGGGAAACCGACGCCTGGCCAAACGAGATCTTCAAAGCCAACGCGGCCAACAACGTGGTGGACGGACTAGAGCTGTTCCGAGCATGGAAGGCATACCGGAATAGCATCGCCTTTGAGATCAGGAACGTGGGGAGCGACGACGAAAGGTTCCGGGTCGAACGTGAGATCGAAGCGCTCGGCGATGCGATCGACGGTCTTGGCGATGCACTCGTCGCCGAGGCGGCGTACCAGATCGCTCGCGGCAACACCCCGCGCCTGGCCAGCACGCTGTCGGCCATCGCCCAGGGGGATGCGCCGGTACCGGAACTGGAAGTGGCCCGCATCCCTCGCACCGGCACCTCGCTGACCCATCGCGTGCTGGTGCTGTTCAGCGGCGTGTCGAATGCCGGCGGCGGCTGGACCAACTCGACCACACGCACTGTCAACGAGCGCTGGCTCAATGCCTGGATCAGGCTGTTGCTGGGCGATGCGCGCAAGGTGCGGTGCACCGTCGAGCGGCTCGACGACACCACCGGCGCGGTGACGGAAACCGCCGTTTTCCCGTTGAGCGATGTGCCGATGTCTACCCTAGACTTCGTGTACAGCGTACAGCCCGGGGGCCAGTCGGCCACGGCCGACGCGTCGCCCTGCCTCGCCGAGCAGCGCGTGCTTTATCATGCAAGACGCCTGGCGAACGGCTTCGGCAACGACGCCGGGGTGCGGCTGCAGCACGAGCGGCCGGCCGTTCTCGCCGCCGGAGAGACGACGCTGTTCGACGTGCTGGAGCAGGCACGCGCCATTCGGCGCTTGCTCCAGGGCGCACGCGGACTGCGTCCCGAGGACCTGAGCCCGCCCGACCGCCCGCATCAGTCCACGCTCGATCTGGCGGACCTGGAAGCACGTGTCGTGCGATACGAAAACGGCCTGAATGCCGCCCACAAGACGCTCGCAAGCCTGGTGTCCAAGGCCGCGGATACCCTCGCCGAGGATTTTCGTACGGCGATACTGAACCTCGGCCATTTCAGCGTCGAACCGGCCGTCCCCGGCGTCGCGGTCGGCGACACGCCCGAGATTCGCAGCGCCTTGGCCCGGCAGGCGGCCGCGATGCTGAAGGTCAGCGGACCGCGCTTGGAACAGGGCGCCGCGCTTCGAACCCGGGTTGCAGCAACCGACCCCCGCGCGCGCTGCGACCAACTGCTCGAACGCGGACGCGCCGTCTATGGCGCCGAGTTCGTGTCGCTCCCAAGCTTTACCTGCGACGCTGCCGGCGCCGCCGAACTCAATGCCGCACTCGCGGCCGGCACCCGGCAACAAGGCGGCGATCCGCTCGCCGTCCACGGCTGGTTCATGCGCGCCTCGCGGGTGCGCGACGCCCTGGCGCCTCTCGGCCTGTGCCTGCAGACGGCGGAAGTCTTCGCGACCGGCGCCCGCCTGAACCTTAATGTCGCGCAATTGCCTTTCAACGCGGAAGAGCGCTGGGTAGGCCTGCCGGGGGCCGGGAAAGAACTGCCTCCGAGCAAGCTGTCGCTGGTGGTGCAACCCATGACGGCAATCGATGCCGCCCTGCCCTTGTCCGGCCTGTTCATCGACGAATGGGTGGAGGTGGTGCCGAACAAGGAGGAAACGACCGCCCTCACCTTTCAGTTCGATCCGCCCAATGCCTTCCCGCCGCAGAACGTGCTGATCGCCGTGCCCCCGGTTCCGGGCCAGGACTGGACCACCGAAACCTTGCGCTGCGTGCTCGCCGAGACGCTCGATCTGGCCAAGCTGCGCGCCGTCGACACGCGCCTGCTCGGCGCGGCCGCGCAGTATCTGCCGGGCATCTACGTGCCCTTCAATGTCGCGGACGACGCGGTCTCGACCGACTTCGCGCCGCTCACGGCCTAATTCAACCGCCGCCACCAACGAAATAGATAGAGGAAACGACGTAATGGCAGGACTTTTCGTTTTCGTAGCCAGCCCGGCCCAGTACAGCACGGTCGGACGGAGCATACAGTTGTCCGGTTCGGTTGGAGGCGCCGGTAGCGGTTCCGTCTCCTGGGTTAGTATCCAGCTCGGCGCCGGGGGACCTACAGTGAAGCCCAACGGTCGCGAGAATTGGAGTTGGCAGGGACTGATCCCAAACAACATCCGCCCGGGCCAGGCGTTTCAGATCATCGTCACTGCCAGCGGAGTGATACAGACCAAGGGTTGGCCGGAACCGGAATACGAGACGGTCGACGGACAAGCCGTCCTCAACGTCGTGCTCGAAAACGTGGTGCCGGAACTGACGGTCGATTCATTCCAGTCGCCCGTCGTGGTGACGCAGTTCCCCTATGTTTTCCAGCTCGAAGGATCCGCATCGGAGGCTAAACCCGAGATCTACGGCGTCCCCCAAGTCCAGTATCGGATCGGAAACGGCGCGTTCGTGGCCGCGAGTCCCGTCATTGGCAATGCGGCTCGCTGGACCGCGGGGGTTTCCGTGGCGACCAAAGGGGACACCGTCATCACCGTGCAGGCGTCCGACAATTTCGGGTCGGTCACGACCGTCCAGAAAACCTTGACGGTGCTCGAGTATCCGATGCCGACCGAAGTCGATCCGAACGTAAAAACAACGCTGGCCGGCGTGCCGACGACGTCCTCGATTACCAGTTGGACGCGGCTCGAACCGCAGTGTTCCAACGCGGACATCGGTTCCAGTTCCAACGCCCGCCTGTTCGATCCGCTATGGCTCATGACGCGGCAATGGCAGATCGGCGAATTCCAGGGCGAGGATACCGGCTCGCCGGTGCAGGCGCGGGTGCGGGCAACGGGCGCACTGCTCACGCGGTGCTATTTCGGGGAGTTGCCCGAGAATAACAAGGCGCCTCCGTACGACCCGACGCTCGAACCGCTCGAGGCCGTGGTGGAACGCCGGCGCATGCGTCCCGCCGGCGCCGACGATTCCCGCATGCTCACGCTGGCTGTGGAAGCCGGGCTCCACTTCCTGCGCATGCTGGAACGCAATGCGACGGCGAAGAAATATCGCCCGGCATTCCTCGCCCACTATGTACTGCAACCGTCCCTCACGCTGCCGGCCGACGACGCCGGCCGGCGCTTCGTCCAGACTATGGTCGGTCGAGCGCCCGACGCGCGCCGGCTCGCGTCCGCGTTCCGCCAGCCGGACTCGTCCCAGATCGTTTTCGATGCGGCGCTTAACATCGCGGCAGCCGACCATGCCCCGGTGCAGCAGGTCGCATCGGCTTGGCTCGCCTGGTACGACGGGCTTTTCACCGAGCCTGGGGCACCGTCCCAGGACGCCTGGATGCCGTCGCGCCTCGAGTATGCCGTGTCGGTCGCCACCCGTTTGTCCGCCGATCCGCAGGACGCGCTGACCTTCTCCGCCAGCGAATTCGATGGCGGCCGACTCGACTGGAGCAGCTTCGACATCAATAAAACAGCCGGTGTCGACACCACCGGCGACGTGTATCCGATCGCGCTCACGGAAACCACGATGCCCGCGCCGGTGAGCTTTCACGGCGCGCCCGCCCCGCGTTTCTGGGAACTGGAGGACGCGAAAATCGCCTACGGTCTGGTGTCGGCCGGACCGGCGGATGTGGCGCAAATGCTCATGATCGAGTATGCCAGCACCTACGGCAATGATTGGTTTGTCGTGCCGCTGAACTTGCCGGTGGGCAGCGTCACCCGCATCGACTCGCTGGTGGTGACCGACACCTTCGGCGTCCGCAGCCTGCTGCGTCCCATCGGCGATCCGGAACTGCCGCAGCCCTTCTTTTCCCTGTGGCAGGTGTCGATCCTGCGCCGTGCGGGCGAAAGCCTCGGGGCTGAGTTACCGACCGGCGAGCGGATCGGCGCTCCCGTCCCCAATCTGTTCTTTCTTCCGCCCACGCTTGGCCGGACCATCGACGGCGCGCCCCTGGAAGACGTGCTGTTCATGCGCGACGAAATGGCCAACATGGGGTGGGGCATCGAGCGTAGCATCGAAAGCGCCATCGAAACGCCGCTCAAGCTGGCAAGCGATCCGGCGCAGGCCAACAGCGCTCCGCCCCCCTCCACCGCACTGCCGCGCTATCGGCTGTCGACGACCGTGCCGGACAACTGGATACCGCTGCTGCCCGTGCAACCGAATAACACCGACAACGGGGTTTCGCAACTCCGGCCCGGGGCCGTACTTCAGCCGAATTCCACGGCAAAACCACAGTTCGCCCGTAGCGAGGTGCTCAAGGCGTTGAGCACGCAATGGCTCTACGACGAGGAGGTCCCCCGTGAAGGCGTGCATATTACGCGTCGGCGCCATATGACGCGGTGGATCGATGGGTCGACCTGGGTATGGACCGCGTTCCGCAGCGAAGTCGGCACCGGGGAAGGATCGGCCGGTCTGCGCTTCGACCAGATCGAGGATGGCGGTCGGTCGGAGCAGGGATTCGATTGACGGTTCACGCTTTATTAGAGCGTGTTATGCACTTTGCAGGAGTAGCGAGGCCTTGACGAGCATGAGGATGGCGAACACCACGAAGTGCAGGCCCGCCAAGGTTTCGGCTAACCGCTCGTAATCGCGAGCCAAACGCCGAAAACGGGCGATCCAACCGAAACTCCGCTCCACCACCCAGCGCCGGGGCAACAGCACAAAGCCTCTTTTGACCTCAGGCAGCTTGACCACTTCCAGCCGAATGCCGTGCTGGCGGGCGGCCTCGGCTGCCTCGTCACCGGCGTCGCCCTGGTCGACAAACGTCACGTCCACACCTTGTCCCGTGACTTGTTGAACAGAGCGCGCCAGTTCCGCCACCTGCGCTAGTTCCGGCTCATTGGCCGGAGTCACCAGGAGCGCCAACAGATGGCCCAAGGTATCGACGGCCATGTGGACCTTGCTGCCCTTCTTGCGTTTATAGTCATCGTAACCGGCACGCGACCCACTCTCACAATTGGGTCGCAGCGTTCGCCCATCCAAAATCGCGGCTTTCGGCTGCGATTTTCGCCCCTGCGCCAGACGCAAAATTTCGAGGCGATCGTGCACGATCGCCTCGAAGCAGCCCGCCGCGAGCCAACGCCGGGTCTGTTGATAAACGGCTTCCCACGGCGGCAGGTCATGCGGCAACATCCGCGAAGGCGCGCCGGCCCGCTTGGCCGGGACATGGAATGCGTTCGGAGAGTTGAAAAAATAGAGCGTCCCGGCGGGAGGATTCCGCCCGGCCACGGAAATTCGCCTCCAGATCGGTTGATTGTTACAAAAGGAGCGTAACCGGAGATCGGCCGGGCAAGTCGCCGGAGAGTGGACTGCTCCGTACCGGCCGGATGCGTGCGCAACGGATTTCGGTGTTAAACCCGCTTCCGGAATCTAGGAAAACTATCCAGGCATTTCCCGATTTCAAGTCTTTGACGTGCTTTGTCCCATTCCAGGATCGGAGCGATGTCGGCTGCAATGGCTTCCATCTCGTCGGGAGAAAAGCGATGTAGAACGAGCAAGGGCGAACGACGCCGCAGGAGATCGTCCAAGTGAACGATCATTTCATTACGGGCGCAATGAAAAAGATCGGCGACAATGAATGGCAAGTCCGACAGAGCACGCGAACCCAGGGCGTTGTTCCGCTCGATAGATTGGAAAATCTCCTCGATCCGCCTGCCATGGCGGAAACCCAACCAGCGAATCTCTTCGGCTCCGAGCCCTAAATTCCGGCCCCGCTCCACCGAGTTCCGAAGCCATTCCGAATAGTTTTGGTCGGGAGCCCAAGGGAAAGCCAGACCCGCTGTCATGCAAGGGCGTCGAACACCCAGCTTTCGGCAAACTTTATCGACGATCGCCGCGGCGTCGTAACGCGCCGAGGTAAACTTGCCGCCCACCGAGACCAGCACGCCATTATTCAACTCTTTCAAAGTCCACTCGCGACTCAGCGCCGATGGCGCGAGCCCCTGTTTGCCCTTCAGCACCCGGAGACCGGCAAAGCCGCCGAGTATATCCTCTTCGCGCCATTGCACGGAGCCGAGCACACGGTTTGCCGATCGCAGCAAATAATCGACATCCTCCCGCTCCACGTCGACATCCTCGGGATTGCCCGCATAATCCGTATCGGTAGTGCCTAGCAGCGTTAGGCCATACCACGGCACCAAAAAGATCACCCGGCCGTCCGTTTCCGAAAAGAACAGCAAGGCATCCCTACCGGGCAAACGAGGCAAGATAAGATGAACGCCTTTACACAGACGACAGGCCTTGGGCGAAAAACCGGGCGCATCTTTCACCCATGCACCGGTGGCGTTGACCACACAGCGGGCATGCACCGGCGTCTGCTCCCCTGTCACTTGATCCTTGACGATGACGCCCGTCACTCGCCCGTGCCGCTCTTCGTAAGCTATGGCACCGCAATAGTTGACCGCCACGGCACCGGCTGCCAAGGCTCCGTCCACCAATTCCAGCACGAAGCGGGCATCGTCCGTCTGCGCATCTCCGTAAACCCACCCGCTATCCAAATCCGTAACGCGGAGCCACGGGAAACGACGTGCAAATGCCTCGGCGCTCAAACGCTCGTGGCGTGCTTCCGAGCCGGCGATACTTCCCAGCAGATCGTAGATCGACAGCCCCAGACGAAGCCGCCAGGATGCCAAGCGATCTTTGCGATAAACCGGGACACCGAAACGTAGCGCTTCGACCCGGTGCGGACAAAGCCGCATCAGCCGCTGCCGCTCGTTCAACGATTTCCGAACCAGTCCGAAATGCCCCTGCGCGACGTAACGCAGCCCGCCGTGGATCAGCTTGGTCGATGCCGAAGACGTACCTCCGGCCCAATCCCCCCGGTCGATCAAAGCCGTTGACAATCCGCGCAAGGCGGCATCATAAGCCGTCCAGGCGCCATAAATGCCGCCACCGACGACCAGCAAATCGAAGGTCTTGTTCTTAAGATCGGAAAATCGCCGCTGCATGGTCGTAATAGCCTTGATGCCCCATACTTCCTGGACCGATTCCCAGGATGTTACACTCGCGCCGCCAACGATCCTGACGTGGAGAATATCCCCGCTCTGGCAATACACACAAGCAAGTCGATCTCATTTTCCGACCATTCAAGGCTTGTCGCTCAAATGCGGCCATGGATCCGATCGTCATACCGATGAAAAAATCACCACCGATCCGCCTTCGATCTCTCTTCCTGATCGTCGCGGCCTTTTTGCCGATTCTCTACGGCCCGGCGCAAAGCGATGAAGTTTTCCGCTGGAAGGACGAGAAAGGGCGCGCTCATTACTCCGATCATGCCGCCGAAGGTGCCGAACCTACAAATATCGAGGCGGCACCAGCGGTTCACGCGGTAAAAGCGGTATTCGACGGCGACACCGTCTTGCTCGACAATGGGGAGAAAGTCCGGCTGCTTGGAATCAATACACCGGAAGTGGACAGCCCCAGGAAGATCGGTGAAGCGGGAGGCGAAGAGGCAAAGCTCTGGCTCCAACGACGCTTGACGGGCCGAACGGTGCGCCTGGAGCATGATATGGAGCTTAGGGACAAGTACCGGCGGCTATTGGCCCATGTCTTCGCCGACAACGGCGAACACATCAACCTGGCGTTGATAGAAGCGGGCTTGGCTTTTGTAGACATTCATCCGCCCAATCTCAAATATGCCGAAGCCTTGACTCAGGCCGAGAGTGGAGCAGAACTGGCTAAACGCGGCATTTGGGGAATGCCGGATTACCGGCCGAAGCCAGTGGAAGCGCTGATTGTGCGGCCGACGCTACGCGGCTGGCAGCGTTTGACAGGCGCACCGTCCGCTATCGTCGAAAGCAAGCGCTATTTCCGGCTGAGATTTTCCGATCGATTCGAAGTCCGCATCCCGAGAGAAAACCTCAACCTATTCCCTCCCTTGGAGACCTATCTGCGCCGGAACGTTGAAGCACGGGGTTGGCTATCGCGTCGACGCGGCGATTATTCGATCTTCGTCCGACATCCGAGCGCGCTCACCATCCGAAGATGATTGCTGGAAATCCGGTCTTGACCGGCGTATCGCATCGAGCGGCGTGCCTGAACTTCGCTTCAATACTGATAACGGTGCTCCTCCTCGTAATACTGAGGAAATCCGACAGCCGCTTTCAACTCCTCGAATTCCATGATGTTCTCCGGCATCCGCCCCTGCCTGAGGCTGCTCAAAGCCTCACGCATGGCGCGGATGCCGGCATTCAGCAAGGTTAGAGGATATACCGCGATCTTATAGCCGATCGCCTCCAGCTGTTGGGGCGGCAAGACCGGAGTCTTGCCGTATTCGATCATGTTGGCCATCTTGGGCCCGTCAACTTCGGCGCAGTAGCGATGCATTTCCTCGACGCTTTCCGGAGCTTCCAGAAAAGTGATATTGGCGCCCAACTCCCGGAATAATCGACAGCGTGCGATGGCTTCCTCCAAACCTAGCACGGCCCGCGCGTCGGTTCGCGCCATGATGAGTATGTCGTCGCCGGCATTGCGTGCGTCAACCGCCGCACGGATTCGCATTGCGGCTTCGTCCCGGCTCACCACCGCCTTTCCCTGGGTGTGACCGCAACGTTTCGGAGCCAGCTGATCCTCGATCATGATGCAAGCAAATCCCGCCCGAGCGTAGCCTTGCACGGTGCGCTTTACGTTGAGTGCATTGCCGAAGCCAGTATCCCCATCGCCGAACATCGGAATAGAGACGGCGGCACAAATATTCCGGCCCTGTTCCACCAGTTCCCCGTAGGAAATCAAGCCGGTATCGGGCAGACCGAGGCGCGCCCCGGACACGGCAAAACCACTCATAAAGCCCATCTCGAAACCGGACTCCTGGATCAATTTGGCCGATATGGCATCGTGGCAGCCCGGCATAATGCGGATACCAGGCGAGGCAAGAAGCTCTTTCAAACGGGCGGTAGCGGAAGCCATACGTTTTTCTCCTCGGAAGTCGGCCATGAATCGAATACCCGATCAACCGGAAACGGCGATCATTGCGACGCCTTATCGGCGTTCAGTTCGAGGCGGGATGCTTCGTTGGGTCTGGGAATGTCCACGCCGAGACTGATGACGAAACTCGACGCCTCCTCGATGCTCATCTCGGACACTCTGACCTTCGATTCGTGGACGATTACGGTAAAGCCCGAGGTCGGATTCGGCGAGGTCGGAACATACAGCACCAGGTAATCGTCGACCCGGTTGGTTACATAGGCCGGCACCCAAATGCCTTCCTTAGGATACTCGATGTAAACCACGTCGCGCAGCTTTTCCTTCTCATCGCCCCGAAACAGGTTCAGTATTTTTTTGGTAACCCGGTATATCGTGCCGAGCAGCGGAATACGGTTAAGCAGACCCTCCAGGTAGTACCACACATGCGCTTTATCCTGCTTGAGCAAATAACCGAAATACGTCAGGACCAAAATGGCCGTCGTAAACAAGCCTATGGGGATAAAGAAGTTCTCGTAACGCCCGAAGATGCTCAACACGAAGTCTCGAAGCAATCCTTCGACCGCGATTACGATCTGTAGGATGATAACGATGGGAAGTACACCCAATACACCGATAAGAAAATAGCCAAAGAATTTCTGTAATGTCTTTTTCATTTTATTACCAGCAACTTTGGTGACGAAATTTGCAATTCGAGAAAAACGGCATCGACGAGCGATATCTCCGTCGGCCTGCTCCCGGACCGAAGAATATGCTCTACAGAATAAAGCGTAATTGGGACGATGTCAGTTTTGGAGCGTCGAAAAAGATCGATCGGGTTTGAGGGCGGGGTTGTGAAAATCAGTCTTCAACGGGCTCCACGGTTATCGTGACCGCTTCAGTGTAGGTGAGTTCCACTTCATCCCCTGCCCCTAAGTTCTTTATGTACTTTCGGAGCTGAGGATTTCGCACCTCAACCGTGTGCACGCGACCGCTCGGGCTCGAAATCGTCACTCTGTTCGCATCGTGATCGACGGACAAGACTTTCACCGTCGCCCTGACCGAGCGCCCTACCGATCCGCCCGGACGCTCTCCGGACTGTGTTATCGAGCTTCCTTCTCCAACTTTGACATCCTTTGCACCCTCGCCGGGATCTTTGATCTCGGCCGCAAGCGCCTCGTAATAACCGATGGTCACCTGATCGCCGACTTTCATTTTGGCGAGATTTTCAACTTTCGGGTCGATGTGTACGGCGAATCCGTTTCCGTTTGCGTCCGTCAAAAAGACCTGACGGCTTTGCAAATCGATCTCTTTGACCGTTGCGGTGGTTTGTTTGGCATTTGCGTAAAGCTGTTTCGGCTCTTGAGCGGCGCACGCCGCCAGAGCAGCCAGAATGACACTGTTGAGCACTCTCCGAGCGATCGAAAACCAGATGCTGTCCATCGCGACGCTCCGTCCATGACAATCCGAACAAACATCCGAGCTGAAATTGCAGCCCGACCAACGCCGATAATCGATGCCTCCGATGCGATTCCCGCACAGATGCCCCTTCATAAAGCAACTTCACGGCGTCGGCTACGGTTCCCCTCGTCATGGAGCGTCCCACGCGATCACACGACCGCATCGCCTGGAAGTCGACGTCCTCGAATAAAATTAGACAGCTCCGCTAGGAGGAAGGGTTCCCCGTTTTCAGGACTCTTTGAATCCAAGTCTCTTTAAAATGGTTTCCAAAGGACAAATTTTGGTAAATCCGCTCTGAAACAAGTTGGCTCCGACAAATGCTGTAAACCAAAGCCAGTTCTTGTTTACGAATATCGGGCTGGCTTCCGCGCCAAGCGCCAACGATAGCAAAACAAAAAATCCTGCGAAAATTCTTACTAAACGATGTGTAGTCATAGCAGCCTCATGTTAGAATTCTCTAATATATCAAACTCGAGCCCGCGATAAAGTACGAGTTCGCCGATGAATCGAGTGTGACGCACGTCGGCGCATGATCTGCAAGACTCATTCGGAAAAGCGAGCAGAAAACGGTCCTGTCGCGGATAGTATCAACCGGGTTTTTTTGGTGAACTCGGCTGCCTTGATGACGAAGAAACCAAATTTCGAACATCGATGGAATATGGGACGGCTCTGAACGCTGGCCGCACATTCGAGGAAAATATTGGATGGCTAATGTAATCATGTACAGCTCAGCCTTCTGCCCCTATTGTGTCATGGCGGAGCGCTTGCTTTTGAAAAAAGGCGTCGAGAATATCCAAAAGATCAGGGTCGACCTGGAGCCGGAACTCCGCATCGAAATGATGGAAAGGACAAAACGCCGCACGGTACCCCAGATTTACATCGGCGAAACTCATGTAGGGGGTTATGACGACCTCGCTGCCCTGGAGCGTGTCGGCCAGCTTGATCTCTTGCTGGCCAATGCTCGAGGGCATGGCAACGATTAGAAACTCCCCTCGCTCTGGCTTAGCTTTCAACTAAGAATCGTTCCGTATCGAAAAGCGGTTGAAAGGTTTTCCAGCGGTGAATTATTGACTTGTCTCAAAACTAAATTCGCGAATATCTGTCTTTAATACCAATTCGTTCTGCTGTACCGGATTAGCGCCAATCCAAACGGTAAGAAGCAGACAACGCGGCGTGCGTTGGACCGAAACATTGTGCATGGCACCCTGCTTATGTATATTTACCTATTCCTTTAGCTCATTCGGAGGCGAGGGGAAGTCGAGAAACTACGAGCCTTCCATTAGGCCCGCTTCAACAACGTAATACAAAAATCCGATAATCCATCAAGTGAGGGAAGAGATATGCGTAAACTAATTTGCTTCAAAGAGTGCTTGCTCGCTCTGAGCCTGCTCGTTTCCGCCGTGATCCCCGTATCGAGCTGGGCGCACGGAGGAGCCTCCGGCGTCGATTTGGATGCTTGCCGCATTCCGGTCGGCCCGCACTGGGTCCATTTCACCGCTTACCAACCGCAGTTGACTGGAACAACCGAATACTGCGATTCCATTCCCGAAGTTGGTTCAGCCACCCTGGTATTCGATTACGAAGGGAAGGCGTTGCGAAACATGACGGTTGAATTTGAAATCACCAAGGAACCGCAAGGAACCCGCGTCTTTTACAAGGAGCCGTCGACCTATCCGACCGGCACCGCCAACACCACAATCAACTTCACCGAGCCTGGTAAGTACTTGGCCCATGTGACCCTGGTCAATGAAGGGCAAAAGGTGGACGCCCACGTACCCTTTAGTGTCGGAGCCTCCGCATCCGGGCCTTCGACCAGCACTTACTTGGTCATTGCCGTCATTTTGATTGCGGCCGGCTATATCTTTTATCTTTCCAATGCGTCGTTCAAAGGCGCCGTAGATCGGATGTTGAAAAAGACCTCTTAGGAACTTTTAGGTCGGATCGATTGACTAAGCGCCATCCGTCGCCAGTCTTAGTCAAGTCTTCGAATCTCTGTTCCCAACGGTACTCAAAATGCAGACACGCTCCCTCGTATTCTTGTTTGGTTCGGCCCTGTTGAGCTTATCCACCGGTGCCGGAGCCGTTACTTCTCCACCGCCCAGCGCCAAAGTCCAACTCGGCCAAGCAGAACCTTTCTGCAACAGCGGGGTTCCTAGCGAATGGCGCAAAGCTCAAGTCATCGAAGGCGTAAACATTCAAGAATCGAGGGTCTGCAACGCGGATAATCCGGCAGACATCGCGGCGTTCGTGAAGGGAACCAACAACATATCCATGCAAACGATCATGGATACGTCCAGCTTAGCTGCGGATGCGATCACGAAAACCAATGACATGGATGGCGACGGTGACCCCGACCATATCATCATTAAAGTCGAAATCATGGAAGTAAACGGGCACTCGCCGGATTTCGCCGGCGTAGTACCCACCTTCGATATCGCACCCGGCATACAACCCAGCTTCTGGGTCTTCGCTCCGAAAACCCGCGATATGTCGACGCGTAGCTTCGCAAGCGTGGAAGCAAATCCGATGCTGCGCATGCCCTCCACGCCGATACGCGTCGAGCAGGGCGACGTGGTCTGGCTGGTCGTTGAGAATACCCACTACTTCCCTCACTCGATACACCTTCACGGCGTCGACCACCCCTTCATGGACCACGGCGGCGAAGGCAACGATGGCGTTGGCCAAACCAGCCAAATGGATATCATGCCGGGCCAAAGCAAGACCTACGTGATCCGGCCACGTCAGCCCGGCACTATGTATTATCACTGCCACGTCCAACCTCATACGCATATTCCGATGGGGCTCGCGGGCATGTTTATAGTGGAAGAGAACCGGCCGAACAACTGGGTTCAAACCTTTAACGTGGGCGCCGGCCAAGTTCGCCATCCCTCCGTAGCGGTATTGGAAAAATTCAGCCAGGAATACGACCTGCACTATCAGTCGGTCGACAAAGATCTGCATAAACTTCCGCAGGCAGCCAACGATCCCCGCCTGATCGCGAGAGCGATGAACCAGGAGTATGACATCACGGACGCGACTGACGACTATTTTCTACTGAACGGACGCTCCTTCCCGTACACGCTTCGGGAGTCGCTCATTACGGTTAACCCGAACGAGAAGATCAAGCTGCGCATTTTGAACGGCCATACCGAGACGCTTGCGCTTCATACGCATGGCCACAAGGCGACCGAAACTCATTATGACGGGGTCGAACAGAACCCCAGCGCTCAGGTGACCCGTGATGTTTACATGATGGCGCCGGCCCAGCGGCTGGACCTGTCGATCAATACGACGGATGACGGCTTGCACAGCTTCGGGTCCGGTATATGGATGTTCCACGACCATGTCGAAAGATCCTTCACCACCGACGGCATGGGCGAAGGCGGCAGCATCAGTCTCATCGTGTACAAGTCTTATCTAGAGGAAAACGGCACGCCGAAAACTCACGGCATGGATTTGACTCCGTATTTCACCAAGGAATTTTGGGAGAGAAAAATACCCGTATGGCAAGACTGGGCAGATGACTGGGGCAGCTTGGCTGAGCCTGCAGGCATTCAAACAGCGGCTGCGGCAAGCGTGACCGGAACGACCGGAGTTAAATCTGCGCCAGACGTGGTCGCCACCGATACGTCATCCAATCCGCTGGGCAGCCTTTTCAATGGACTGCTGTTCGGTATTGCGGGTTATGTGCTCTATCTGTACCGGGAACGCGTACTCGCTGTAATCAACCAACTCGCGTCCCAGGCCAAAGGCAAGCATTGAGGCAGTCGAACGTCATGTCAAAGTTTACGCATCTCATAATCTTCGGCGCTTTTCTGACCGCTTCGTCGGCCCATGCCGCGAAACAGCAGGAAATCGTAGAACATAAGTTATTGATGGATCACGGTGATGGCCACCTCATGGATATGGATGGCGGCATGGTCATGGGCCAAAACAAGGATAAGCTGCCCGGTGGCTGCGACAAGATCAGCGGGGACGAAGAGATCACCGTACGGGCCGGGCACAAGTATTCAAAGAAATTTCCCGGCACCATGTTCGCGTTCGACAAGCAGGAGTGGCGCATTAAGCCCTGTACGCGCCTCACGGTGCACTTCATCAACGAGGACAATATTCGCCATCAATGGATGATGCATGGATTGCCCAAGTATTTGTACGACAAGGGCATGTTCCACTTGGAGGTAACCGGCCCAGCCAAAATAAGCGGTACGCTGATCGTGCCCAAGGAAGACAAGACCTATCTGGTGCACTGCGATATCGCCCAGCACATGGAGAAGGGAATGAAAGGGCAGCTGGTCGTTGGGAAAGGCGGCGGCACGTTTCCCAGTATCCCCGGTCTGACCGACTTCGCCATTCCCGACAATTACGGCCCAACGCAAATAGCGGCTACTACGTCAGCGCAGCCTGCAGTTACTCAACCTACAGCGGCTCAACCGCTGCCGGCGCCTCAATCTTCGTCCAATACCGGCACATTCATTATCGGCCTAGCCCTCGGCTTGTTCGCGACACCATTTGCCGTGAGCAATTTCAAACAGCGCTTCAAAGGCATGAGCTCGAAAGACGTCGTCATCTATGGAGCCAACCTCGGCAAGAACCTGTTTGATCAAGCCGTCCATTTAGCAATCTCCATATACCGCCGCTTCAAGAAGTAAGCCGGGCCACACTCCCGTTGCGAGGCGCCTCACTCAGCCTGGAAGAAGCCTTGCAACGGGCAAAAACCGCCCTCCTCATACGCAAAAATACCCGCTGTAACCCCGTCCGCGGACGGCAGGCCGAATCGGCTTCATTCACCGAAGGCGCCTTGCGCCTCCGGATGCTGCAACTTGCATTCTTCCCGGTTGAGATGGCGTTGCGCCTCCAGAAAATCGTCCAGATACGCCTGATTGATCACCCGCCGCAAAACGCCTTCTTCGTCGGGTTCCACGTCCCATAGTCCGCTATTGTGCCAGTGATGGTCGTTTTCCCAGTCGGTGCGGTCGACTATCGGGTACAGACAGACGCCTTCCACCGGTACACCCAACTGGCGCGCCCTGCACACCTCTTCGGCAATTTCCCGTATCCATTGCCCCCGACCGGCGCCGACATGGCTGGTCTCGCCGATGATCATGGGGACCTGATAACGCTCGTACACCTCTTGCAACAAGCGGTGCAGCGGCATCCGCCTTGGATCGCCGAGGTGCCAGTGGAGACGGTCATTCGTTAGATACTCCCACTGATTGGAGTGATAATAGTTGACGCCGATGATGTCCAGGTACTTCGGGTCCCCGCCCAAATCCTCGTCGCGGGAGCCGCGCAACATGTCCCAAGCCTCGAACATGGAAGCGCGCTGCGCCCGCGCCGCGTCTTCCAGATCGGGGCGGCCGGGCGGCGCGATGATGTGGATGATAGGATCGATATGGATGATGCGCGCACGAGGATCCACTTCCCACACCGCTTCAATCGCTTCGATGGCGGCCCGAACGAGCTGGCGCTTCAGTTCGTTGTCCCGGCCCTTGCTGTGAACCGCGTACGGGTACATCAAATCGCTATGACAAACCGCCCAGCAGATGAAGGATATTTCATTGATGGGCGAATATACGGGTTCCGCATTGCTGTGATCGGCGATGAAGCGCGCAGCTTCGGCGGAAAAGCGGGCAAAGCGATGCACGAAAGCCGGCGAAAACAGGTCCAGGTCGTCCGGCCAGCCATAATGGCAAAGGGTCCAGTTGACCTGGACGCCGTGCTCGTTGGCCGCGCGCAACATGGGAGCGAGCGAGGAAAAATCGAATCGCCCGCCGCGCTCGATCAGATGCCAGCGTACGCTTTCCCGAACGACCTGAGTCCCGACTTCGCGCAGCATGGCATAGTCGCTGTCCACCAGGAGGTCATGGTGCGTGGAATGCACCATGTCCAGACGCTTGCCGGATGAATTGATATGGCTGGCTCCCTCGAATCCTGCCATCCAAAAGGACTTGAGAAGTGCCGGAGCGATGTGATCGGTCGTCATTCAGCAGCCTCGTTGTATGAATTGCGGTCGATTAAGAGCTACGGGGGGCACGGGATTACACCAGCACGCGGCCGTCATGCCCTTGAGCGCGGTAGGCGGCAAGGGCCGTCGCCTTCACCGCGGCGGCTTGCCCCGCCTTCGCCAGCGCCACGCAGGCACCGCCGAAACCTGCGCCGGTGAGCCGGGCGCCGTAGACGGCCGGCTGTTTTTGCAATAGCTCCACGAGAAGATCGAGGGCCGGAACAGACACCTCGTAGTCATCACGGAGGCTTGCATGGGACGCATTCATCAGCTCGCCGAACTCCTCGGCCGATACGCCGGACACCGCCACGAGCACGCGCTGATTTTCGCTGAAGACGTGACGCGCGCGACGGTTCAAAGGTTCCGGCAGGCTCTCCGTAATCGCAAGGTCGCCGATATCCCTGAGGGCCATGACACCCAATCGGCGAGCGGCTTCCTCGCATTCCTGGCGCCGCTGGTTGTAGGCGCTAGCGGCCAGGCGGCGCGGCACGCCGCTGTCCAGCACGATCAGTTCGGCGTGCTCCGGCAGGGGCAGCAAGCGGCGCTCCAGCGTCCGGGTGTCCAGAAACAGCATGTGCAAGACATCGCCGAAGCTCGCCGCCATCTGATCCATGATGCCGCAACGGACCCCGGCGAACCGGATTTCGGCTTGCTGGGCCAGGAGAGCGATGGCGAGGTCGTCTATATCGAGCTGAAACAAACCGCGTAATCCCCTCAGCACCGCGACTTCCAGGGCCGCGCTGCTGGATAGCCCTGCCCCGATCGGAACCTCCGAGCGGATCAGGAGGTTCACCGGAGCTATGGCGCAGCCCGCTTCCCGAAGCACTTCAATGCAACCTGCGACATAGCCGGTGAACCCATGGGCAATGGCGCCGCCCGCGCGGTAGCGAACCAGTTCGTCGAAATTCGCCGAATAAAATCGGCACCATTCGTCTTGGCTCCGTGCCATTTCGACCTGGGTCCTCTGCGGAATCGCGGTGGGAAGAACATAGCCGTCGTTATAATCGGTGTGTTCCCCGAGCAGATTCACCCGGCCCGGCGCGCCGGCTTCGAGCTCGGGTTCGGAACCGTACAGTTCGGAGAACTTGAGGTGGTCTGCTCCCATCATTCATTACTCACCAAGCCACCGCTATCGCCTTGAGTTCCCTTGCCTTTTCTTCCGGCAATGCGTCATTCGCGAACATGCCGGCGGCGAGCTCGGTGCCGGCCAGATATTTCAGCCGGTCTGCGGTACGGTAGGGCGGATAGAACTCGGCATGGAGATGGCACTCCGGATGCTGGCGCCGATCGACCGGAGCCTGGTACCAAGCCATGAGATAAGGGAATGGCCGCTGCCAAAGCCCGTCGTATTTGAGCAGAACCGTTTTCAGGGCGGCGGCCAGATCGGCCCGCTGCTCGGAATTCAAAGCCAAGAACGACGGAACCGCGACAATGGGGGCCACCCACACTTCGTACGGATAGCGCGCCCATGCCGGCACGAATGCGATCGCGTGCTCGCCGAGATACAGCACCCGCTCGCCGCTCTTAGCCTCCGCTGCGATCAATTCCTGGAGCAACGAACCGCCGGTCTTCTCGAAATGCTCGGCTTCGTTCTGGTGAATGCGCTCGGGAAACGGCGGCACGAAGGGATAGGCATAGATCTGACCGTGAGGATGATGCAGGGTCACGCCTACCTCGGCCCCGCGATTCTCGAAAGGCAACACATAACGCACATCCCGGCGCATGGCGAGGACTTCCGTGCGGCGCCCCCAGACTTCCAGAAGCAACTCGATGTGATCCAAGGGCAATCGGCCTAGGCTACTCTGTGGGTCCTGGGTGAACACGACGACTTCGCAGTGGCCTTTGGCCGGAAGGGTGCTGACCAGGCTTTCGGGCGGATCGTGAGCCTTCCCGGTCAGTGCCGGAAAGCGGTTATCGAACACGGCGATGTCATAGTCGCCGCAGGGCAGTTCGGTGGGATTGTCCGGATCGTCCGAGGGTGCAAAAGGGTTGTACTCCGGCGGCGGATGAAAGGTGCGCCCTTGCCGATAGGCAGCATAGGCCACCCATTCGCCTCGCAGGGGATGCCAGCGGAGGTGGGGATTGAGCCCTTCCGGGGCGGACAGCAGCGAGGGCTGGATATTCCAGGCGATGGGCCGACGGCTGTACAGGCTCAGCGTGCGGCCGTCCGCTTTCATGAGATCACGGGTGTACATAATTGTTTCCGCGCACCGCGCGGGCTATGTCTTCCACCGGCATCTTCGGAGTGCGATCGTCGAATAAGAGGCCGTTGGCCTCCTGGAATGTGTCCGCGAACTGCGTGTAGCAGAAGCCGCTGAACATTGCGGTTGAGCGCACCGCCTCGATGATGGCGCAGGTGCGCTGCTTGTATTCCTCGAGATCGTCGTAGCGTTGATAGCCCCAGCCACGGTCGTAGCGTTCGTCTCCGGGCCGAATGTAAGCCACGCCGCCGAACTCGGAAAGCAGCACCGGCTGGCCGCGGTGAGGGTGCCCATCCAGGGTCAGAATGCGCCCTCCGGCCCAGCGCCGGTCGACCACTTCCTGCAATTTGACCTCGGGTCCGTAACGGGCGCGGATATGGTCCGGGTTACCGTCGTAATCGTGTACGCCGATAATGTCGGTGGCGGAACTTTCCCAACCGTCATTGCCGATGACGAGACGGGTCGGATCCAGAGACCGGGTGAGGTGATAGAAGGACTGAACCGCATCCTGCGGCGCCGGCAACGCGGGCAGATCGGGAACGCCCCAGGATTCGTTGAAAGGCACCCAAATCACCACGCAGGGATGGCTGATGTCGCGCTCGATGACCTCGGTCCATTCTCTCAGCAGCCGATTCAAGGCCTTGTGGGTAAATCGATAGGCACTGGGCATTTCGGTGAAAACCAGGAGGCCCAGCACATCGGCCCAATACAGGTAGCGCGGATCCTCGATCTTCTGATGCTTGCGCACCCCGTTGAAGCCCATGGCCTTGGCCAGCTCCACATCGCGCTTCAACGCATCGCTCGTGGGTGCGGTCATCAGCGAATCCGGCCAGTAGCCCTGGTCCAAGGCCAGGCGCAGAACATAAGGCCGGCCGTTCAGCAAAATGCGCTCCCGCTGTGCGCCCACAGACCGCAGAGCGGTGTAGGAATACACTTGATCGACCACTTGCCCTTCGCAGAGCAGCTTTATTTCGGCATCGATCAGCGTAGGCCATTCAGGAGACCAGAGCAGTTCGTTGCGGAAGTCGTCGATGCCGGGATCGGACAACCCGATCCGTCGATGCACCTCGCCGCCGATGACGCGATAGGTGTCGTTCGCGAGAATTTGCGCACCGCAGCGGAGACATACGGAGACATAAGTCTCATCGGGATGCCTCCCGGTCACGTAAGCATCGAAGGCGATGTCCCAGCGCTCCACGCTGGGGGTCCAGCGGATTTTTTCGATGTAGTTGTCGCCCACGAATTCCAGCCACACGGTCTGCCAGATGCCGGTGGTACGTGGATACCAGATGCTGTGGGACTCCAGCCGCCAGTCCTGCTTGCCGCGCGGCTTTTCGAGATCATGAGGGTCATCCTCGGCCCACACCGTGATGCGCTGCCTGCGACCGGGCGCCAGTGCGAAGCTGATGTCGGCGCCGAAGGGCGTATGCCCGCCCTGATGTTCGGCCACCTTGACGTCGTTGACCCAGACCCGAGCCTGCCAGTCGACCGCGCCGAAGTGCAGCAGAACCCTGCCGCTGCGATTTTCCGGAAGATCGAACTCCCGCTGATACCAGCACGCCCGGTGAAAACTCGTATCGGCGACACCGCTCCGCTGGCTTTCAGGGGCGAACGGCACCTCGATGGTCAAAGGCCAGTCGGGCACGTCGCGCGGTACCCGGAAAGCCAGTTCATCGTCGAACCGGAAGCGCCACGAACCATCCAGCGATATCCAGTCGGGGCGCCGCAGTTGAGGTCTTGGATAGCGGCTATCCATACCGATCCTTCTACATGTCATCGCGCCGCTCTAGAATTTCAGCGCGCCCTCCGCGGCCGCCGCTGCAGCCAGGAGCACCGATTCGGAAGCTGAACTCATCTTGTGTTGCGCGCGCTTAGTCTGCCGCTCCCGCACCGCCTCGGCGGCCCGCTTTCCGGCGAGGAAGGCGTGATCGGAATTGTAATACTCCCATTCGCTGTAGCGCCCGGCCAAAAGGATGTCGTGTTCGGCAAGCCAGTCCCGGATCAGCTTCACGTTTTCGGCACGGACATGATCGTAAATGACGTAAGCATGCGGCAGGTCCACTTGGTGGGCAGCCCAAATCGGGTCGTCGGGGGTGAACATGCCAACCCTCTGACAGTCTCGAACGCAGCGCTCGATCAAGGCGTCACCGTCGCAGGGCAGCGGTTTCGCGGGCGAATAGGTGATCTCGCAGGTGAGGCCGAAACCGCCCGGCGCATTGCAATGGGGGCTGGCGTTGCCCTGCACGAAAATGCGGTGAAATACCGTGTCCTCTGGGTAATAGATCCAATGCTTCTCGGTGAGATGGGGCCGGCCGATCCCGAGATTTACGCAACGTACCGAGACGTGGCGTAAACCCTCGCTCGCCCGGCGGATATGGACCGGCGCTTCCTCGCCGAGGCTACGGACCAGTACCGGCAGCGGCATCGTGCTGATCAAGTGGCCGTACTCGATCTGCATGCCATCGGTCAAGGTTGCGGTATGCCGGTGAGGAGAGATCGCGACCACCCCGGCATTGAGGCGGAGCCGATCGCGCACGTGGGGAATAAAGCCGTTCATCAGCGCCTGAAACCCGCCCCGCAGGGGGTAGCCGAAGCGGGCGTTCGGTCCCATGGGCTTGGGCACCGGCCTCAAGGCGCCCTCGATCATGTCCTCCAGATCGGGCAGCGGTACCCGTCCGCCCAGCCAGGAGGTTTCCATCGCCTTGAGATCCACCGCCCATAACTTGCGGTTGTAGGGAATGGCGAAATGCTTGGCGATGCCGGCGCCCCACACCTTATAGATGAATTCCTCGAAATTTGCGAAGCCTTCCGGCAGTCCTTTCCGAGTGTTCGCAGCACCCCAGCGGACGGTACTTTCCAGGATGCCGTCGCCGCAGCAATCCTTCACGTCCCCGATCCGGCAATCCCGTTCACGGTGCGATTCCCGGCGGTTACCACCCAGAGTTTTCCGTTCACTCAGGGGGCCAAAACGGGCTTCGATGGCACCGACGAGACACTCCTTGATGACTTCGGGCGGCAGGCCGTACAGACCGCCCTGGAACGGATAGCGGGTGTACACGCCCTTGCTGTAGATCCAGGCTTCCCGATCCTGCCAGTGCACGTTGTCGCCCAAAAGCTTTCGGTATAGCTCGTGCACATACCCATCATTGGAAAACATGATATGCCCGGCATAATCGAAGGTGAAACCGTTCTCCTCGATGGAGCGGCACCAGCCGCCTATGCTGTCGTTAGTTTCCAGCAGCAATGCGCCGGGGGCATGATAAGCGGCGGATAGGCCGGTCGGTCCGGCTCCGATGATGGCAATATCCCACTGCTCCTTCTGCGATCGCATCGAACGGCGGGAAACGGGACCGGAGCCGCGCCGGCGTCCGTGCAGCACTTTGCCGATCTCGTTGGCCATGGACCGTGCGGTAGCATCCCAGGACGTATTCCGCAATACCTTGCGCATCGCCTCGCTGCGCCGGGTGCGATCGTCCCCTTCCGTCAGCGCCCGGTCGCAGGCGGTGACGAATTGCTCGACGCTATCCCCAAGGTGGACGATCTCCCCATAGGGCCCCGCCACGTCGGCGATGGGCGTGCCGACGATCGGTTTTTCCGCCGCCATGTATTCCAAGGTTTTGGTCGGACTGATGAAGCGGGTCGAATCGTTCCGGGCGAAGGGCAACAGGCAAAGGTCCCATCCAGCCAAGAATGCGGGCAGCTCCTCATAGGAACGCTGACCGAAGTAATGGAGGTTGGGGTGCCGTGGCAACTCCGCGGGATCGATCTTGGCGACGGGTCCGACCATCATCAATTGCCAGTCCGGCCTTGTCCGTGCCATGGCGTCCAGTAACGGCAGGTCGATGCGCTCGTCGATAACACCGAAGAAGCCGAGCCGCGGCCGGGGCAGATCCGCTTGCTCGGGATGATCCAGGCCGGCTTCGCCAGCCTTGCCGAAGTGGGCCGCATCAACGCTGCTCGGAAAGCAGTGTACGTTGGGATGGCGGTGCGCCTTGGCGCGATACAGGCTGGGGCCTCCGGTGAATACCAGGTCAACTGCGCGATAGGCCTCCGCTTCGAACTCCAATAGATCGGGAGAGGCGCCCTTGAAAGCGGACAGCTCATCCATGACGTCGTAGACCATCGCCGTGGGCTTGAGCCGACGGGCCAAAGGCAGCGCCATGGGTGTGTAGAGCCAAACCAGGCCATTGCGCAGTTCCTCGCGCTCGCTCAAGTCGTCCATGAGCGGCTCCAGTTCCGTGAACTGGCGATGGTTGAAGCCCGGGTCGAGAATAGGCGTGAAAGGGGTGGCAACAAGCACCCCCGGAACCGGGCGATGAAACTCCCAATGCGCGGCTTCAGAGTGTAGCGGCTCCTCGATAAAGACAGTGGAAAAATGCTTGGCCAGGCGAGACAGCAGATGTTGAGGGCGTTGCCAGACCCAATTCCAACGTAGGTGGGAAAATACGGTCATCTTGGGTGTTTTTTCCATGAGCCCTCCTTGGAAATGGATTTTTCTGCTGCATCGCGAAAAATAGACTATCCAATGAGACCGGGTCCGTTTGTTCGCGGTTCCGAAGTACGGAGAACGCGAAACCCGCTCCAACATCGAATCAAGCGCTAAATCCTTGTTTGTCGGCATGTTCAACGCCTACATATCCTCCTGATATACGGGACAGCCCCTATTCACCCGAGGTTTCGATCCGCTTAGCATCGGGTCGGATAACTGGCGGTTAGAGCGGACACGTCATAAGCATGATGCCAAGCCTTGCCGTTGCAATTGCGCATGAGCTTTGCGGTTTAGGGATCAGGGACAGATGCCAGACACCAAAAATTCGAATACGTCCGAAGCGACACCTCGTTTTCTGAGACGTCCCTTATTCTTTCTCCTGCACTATGTTCGGCGCCGGCCGTTCCATTTCGCCGGTTTGTTCCTGTTGGTGATCGGCGCCGCCGCCTGCGCCATCGGTGTGCAGGTGGGCATGAAGTTTCTGGTAGACGCCATGTCCGCTCCGGAGAGGAATCGGCTGGCCGTCTGGGGTCCCCTGGCACTGTTTATCACTCTCGTGGGTGTCGAGCATGGGCTGTGGCGATTGAGCGGCTGGCTCGGCTGCCGGACCATGGTGAGCACCGGCGTGGATGTGCGGCTCGATTTGTTCCAGCACCTCTCCGGCCACTCCATGTGCTATTTCAATGATCGTATGGCCGGCTCCCTGGGCAACCGCATCAGCGAAACCGCTGCCGCCACGGGGACGCTGTTCAGCGTACTCGCCTGGAATATGGTGCCGCCTTGCACCGATTTCCTGGGCGCTATGATCGTGCTGGGAACTGTCCACGGTGACATGGCTGCGCTCCTGTGCGTCTTTGTCGCGATCGTCGGTGGAGGCATGATTCTATTCGGGCGGCGCGGCCAACCCATACATCGCCATTATGCTGAACAGTGTTCGCGCGCGAATGGCGAACTGGTTGACGTGGTGGGAAACATCTGGGCGGTGAAGGCATTTTCCGCCCGGCAACGCGAACGGGAACGCTTGGCCGAGCATTTGGGATTGGAAGCCGAAAGCCAGCGGCGGAGCTGGATGTATCAGGAGAAAACCAGGGTGCTTCACGACCTGCTGCTATGGTTGATGGCGGGAACCATACTGGCTTGGGCGCTCCAACTCTGGGCTGAGAATCGGATTACGCCCGGCGAGGTGGTGCTGGTCAGCACGTTGACATTCCGCATACTACACGGCTCCCGCGACCTCGCCTTTGCCCTGTTCGGCACCACTCAGCAGCTCGGGCTTATCGCGGAGACCCTGAGGGACATCGGCAAGCCGCACTCGGTAACCGATTGTCCACGGGCGAAACCGTTCGTGCCACAAGGCGGAGCCATCAAGTTCGAGAACGTCTGCTTCGGCTATGCAAACGGCGATCTCCTTTTCCGCGATCTAGGCCTCGATATTCCGGCCGGACAGCGGCTAGGCATCATCGGCCCATCCGGCGCCGGCAAGTCGACGCTGGTGAGCCTGGTGCAACGGCTCGACGATGTTCATACAGGCCGCATTCTGATCGACGGTCGGTGCGTGACCGAAATTCCGCAGGATGCTCTGCGTGCGGCTATTGCCGTGGTGCCGCAGGATATTTCGCTGTTCCACCGTTCGATCCTGGACAACATCCGCTACGGCCGCTCCGAGGCCAGCGACGAGGAGGTCTACGCCGCGGCCCGTCAGGCCTTTTGCGATGCCTTCATCCGCGCGTTACCGGAGGGATACCACACGCTGGTCGGAGAGCGCGGCGTGAAACTGTCCGGAGGTCAGCGTCAGCGCATCGGCATCGCCCGCGCCTTTCTGAAGAACGCGCCGATCCTGATCTTGGATGAAGCCACCTCGGCACTGGATACCGCTTCGGAGCTCGAGATTCACCAGGCGCTGGCCAAGCTCATGCGGGGCCGCACCGTGCTGGCGGTGGCTCATCGGCTGTCCACGGTGGCCTCGTTCGACCGGATCATCGTGCTCAGTGAAGGCTGTATCGTCGAGGACGGCAGCCCCGAGGAACTGAGACGGCGGCGCGGTGTATTCGACGCCATGTGGCAGCTGCAAGCAGGAAACGCCGTTTCTCAGAATCCCAAAATCACTCCGGCTGCGCGGGCATGAATCGTGACGAATAAAATGGGCGAAGCAAAGGCGTTAGGCAATACGATCCTATGGTACGACAGCGCATCATCCTACTGCCCTGCAGCCGCCTCGGGCCGACCTTTGCCTGAATAAAAAGCCGAATCCCGAGGCAGCCGCACCGATGGCCGTCAGATCGCCGATACGCCTGCGTGGGACAGCGTGGATTGTTCGTGCCACTGGCGCACCTGCATCAGGTGATCATCCTCCTCCGCAAGCGCCGTCCGGAAATCGTTGGCCATATCATCAAGCCCCATCTCGCTGGTCAATCGGATCAAGAGTTCCCAACCGGCATGATCGACCAACTCGGCGGTGAGGATTGCTTCTAAGGATTGGTCTATGGAGGTGCGCGGATCGCTCATGATCTGAAGCACTCCGCTCGACGCGACGGCGCTGACGTCCGCACCGGGCGTTTGCGTGGTCGGATCGGCGCCTAACGACTCCAGTGCCTTTGCGACCAGCTTGAAATGCTGTGCCTCCTCTCGCCGAAAACGTTTGAGCGTGTCGACGGAGATCGGCGAGCCGGCCTCGGACGCGGTTTCACATTTGTTAATGAGATAGTCGTAGAGCCGCGTACCGGTGCGCTCGAACGCCAGGCGCTCGCCCAGCTTATCGACCAAGACTTCGGGATGCTTGCCGGTCAGTTTCTGTAGGGTGGCCTGAGCCATACCTTTCAAGGTACCCGGCGGCGGAACCGACCCCACCGGCTCGGCTTCCCGAATATAGACGCTATCGAGTTTCGCAAGCGCCGATTCGTCTCCCGACGAACTCGGAGGAGCCGCCTGCGCCGCGTCTATCATCCGCTGGCTGTCGACCGGCGACATGCCGATACCGGTGCGATTTTTCGAGCTCATCTCGACTGATGTTTTTTCCATGGTTCAACTCCTCAGACGGTTTCTAGCGATTTATGCGACCCTGCGATTCAACTCGGTACCGGGGGACCACTGGTATCCCGCCGCCACCGTTTGAGATGGCGACCCGTCCGAATTCATATGCTGCCGGTAATCCAAGGACGCCGAATCTTCCTGCGACTTATCGACAAATTGAGTGCCGCGGGTGCGCAAGTTCACTTCTTGATCGAGCACCTTGCGGACGAATTCGCGGTTGCTCTTGAACGGAATAGGTTCCGGCAACGTGTCTGAAATGACCTCGGCCGGATCGCGCCTCTCATACTTCTTGAACAGTTCCGACACGTATGCGACATGTCCGAGCTCATAATCCAGGAAACGCTCCCATATCGCCTTGATGCGCGGGTTGGATTCCTGCTCCACGCAGCTGTAGTAGTTGTAGGCTTCCGTCGCTTCGTGCAGCAGCCATTTTTCGAGCCATGTTTCGTTGGGGTCTATGATGGACTCATACTGAGTGACATGCTGCTCCTCGATCGAGGCGATTTCGGCATATAACTGGCGGGCGACCGCATCGGCATACATCGGTCCGACATTGGCGTAGAAATCATGGGTCTGATACTCGGCGGCCATGATCGTCGTCGCATGCAGCTTGCTGATCGCGGCCGCTTTGGTTCGATCGTAGTGCTCGCGCAAATCGTTCTCCGGCGCTCGATGCTCATCCACGGTCGGTCTTCCCGGGATGATGTCCGTGTGGGATTGCAGAATGTTGTTCGCGTCTTTGCCCTCGAGCCGATCCAACAGCGCCGAATAGCGGTAAAGGTGGTCGAAATCCTCCAGCAAGCCGAAGCGGTAAACCTGAGCCAGATAGCCGTCGGGCTCGTTTTGCGCTACCGCCGCGGTGACCTCGACGGCCACTTGCTCGTAGGCGATGGTGGTCTCCAGCGGTGAATGATCGGAAGAAATGAGCCAATTGACGGTAGTCTGCTGATGCTGTTCGGCCCGCCTGACCTTAGCCAGCGGCACCTGAAGGTCCTTGTTCATCCGTGCGCACAGGTGCTGAAAACGTAGCGCCTCCATTTCAAGTCCGTTCATGAGGATGATCCTGACCCGCGTGAACGCCTCGTCATCGAGCTTGCTGATCGGCTTCTGAACCATCTCTTTCCACGTGAACCGTTGCTTTTCAAGGGGAACACCCCTCGAGTCAAAGAGCTTTACGGCCATAACGCCTCCTGTCCAAAAATAAGTCAGTCCCAAGGAAATATCGTTTCGTTTTCGAAACACTCCTGACTATGACAGCGGGAAGGAGAATGGATTCAGGCAAACAATCTAAGTGCATTCACTTACCCTGCATGACGTATTGTTCATCTCTGGTGCACCTCTGTCCTTTTCGCACCATATAGGATCATTCGACGCTGCACCGTTTCGGGAAGACATGCCCCAAAACGAGGCCATATGCTGCCAAGAACAAAAGGCTCGTTTCTTGCTTACGACACCCCGTCCTGAAACCAAAGAGATCGTTTTTATGGAGACAGTCAGTAAAAGCAACGACGTATTCTTCGTGCTACTCGGCGCGGTCATGGTGCTTGCAATGCACGCCGGCTTCGCGTTTCTCGAACTCGGCACCGTTCGCCGCAAGAATCAGGTTAACGCCTTGGTAAAGATCCTGACGGATTTCGCCATGTCGACCGTAGCCTATTTTTTTATCGGCTATTACATCGCCTACGGCGTCCAATTCTTCGACGGGGCGGCACATCTGGCTCAAAACAACGGCTATGAGCTGGTCAAGTTTTTCTTCCTGCTCACTTTCGCAGCCGCGATTCCCGCTATCGTGTCCGGCGGGATAGCGGAACGCGCGAAATTCAATCCGCAAATAACCGCTACGTTTTTGCTGGTCGCGCTCGTGTACCCGTTTTTCGAGGGGATTGCATGGAACAAGAATTTCGGCGTTCAGGCTTGGCTCGAGCAGAGTTTCGGAGCAGGATTCCACGATTTTGCCGGCTCGGTCGTGGTGCATGCCGTAGGCGGCTGGATCGGCCTGGTCGCCGTGATTCTGCTTGGGCCGCGCCGGGGCCGTTATCATCGAAACGGCGACATCTCCGCCCATCCACCATCAAGCATACCGTTTCTGGCGCTCGGTGCCTGGATACTGACTGTCGGCTGGTTCGGCTTCAACGTCATGTCGGCGCAGACCTTGAATGCTGCCAGCGGTTTAGTAGCCTTGAATTCTCTCATGGCGATGGTCGGGGGGACCTTGGCTGCTCTTCTGATGGGACGCAACGATCCCGGCTTCGTACACAATGGTCCCTTGGCCGGTTTGGTTGCCGTATGTGCGGGATCCGATCTCATGCACCCGATCGGTGCATTGGTAGTCGGGGCCGGCGCCGGGATTCTGTTCGTCGTCTTGTTCACCCTGACCCAGAATCGCTGGAAGATTGACGATGTGTTGGGCGTTTGGCCCTTGCACGGCCTTTGTGGGGCATGGGGAGGAATCGCTGCCGGAATTTTTGGCCTGCCAGCACTCGGGGGTGTCGGCGGCGTCAGTTTCTTATCGCAGTTGATCGGCACCGGGCTCGGGCTTTTCGTAGCCGCGGTCGGCGGTCTCCTGATTTATGGATTTCTCAGGCTTACGGTCGGATTGCGCCTGGACCCGGAAGATGAATTCGCCGGCGCGGACTTAACCATCCATAAAATCAGCGCTTCCCCGGAGAAAGAAGCCGGCTGGTAGGTTCATTCACTCTCGGCCGATTTTTACCGGCCTTTTGATCCTCAAAACGTGGGCAGCATATTGTCGTGCTCCAATAGGTGCAGAGCGTTCTCCAGTCATGTTTTCAAGAAAGCTGTTAGGCCGCGTCTTGTTTCCCGTCACAAGAAATCGCCTGTTCGACGCTTTATAAGACGCTTTATAAATGGCAGATTGCAGCCTGTATCTGTAAACTGAAAACGGCAGGGTCGACGCTCTGTTCTGCACCAGGAAGACACCGTGAGGAAGCTCGACGAGACGCGAACTAGATAAACCCTGGCTTGGGCAAAATTTTTGTGCGGCTGCCCGAGAACCGGGGCACGAAAAACCAAAGGGGATCCACGATGAAAAAGGCCGGAGTGATTGGAGCAGGAGTGCTCGCAGCTATTTTTTGGGGCGATGTGCTGCTGGATTTTCTGATCACGGCGGTGGAACTTCTGCTCGAAACTCTCGAATTGGTGACCGAGCATGTCCTGGAGGCTCTCCTTGCCCTCACCCCGTATGAAGCTCAGGCAGTTACCGCGTGGCTCGGATTCGGGCTGCTGATGCTCATCCTCCTTTTCGGATTCAAAAAGCTGAACGGAATTTTCCAACGAGCCAAATCAACCGTTCCCGTTTGGTGGCAGGAACAAAAAGAGCGCGTCCAAGTCAGCTGGTCGAGCATCGGCTGGCAGATCGCCCTCACGGGGATGGCCCTGATACTCCTGCTTCTTTATATCTAGCGGAAAAGCCGAGCACCAGACCTTGGGCAGCCTCGACCGTCCGCCGCGATGACAAGCATCCGACAAACGGCCAAGGCAGATATCGACAATCGCGAATATTCCCTTATCTCGGCATCAGGCGCCCGCTGCACGGGTGGCTTTTTTGCGTTCGTGTTCCAGAAGCAGCTTTTTTCTGAGTCGAACGGATTTCGGGGTCACCTCCACTAGTTCGTCATCATCGATGAACTCCAGAGCCTGCTCCAGACTCAGTTTGATGGGCGGAGTCAAAATGATGTTCTCGTCGCTGCCGGCGGCGCGGATATTGGTCAACTGCTTGGCTTTGGTGGGGTTCACCACCAAGTCGTTGTCGCGGGAATGGATGCCGATGATCATGCCCTCGTAGACTTCCGTGCCGTGCTCGATGAACAGGCGTCCGCGTTCTTGCAGATTGAACAGCGCATAGCCCAGGGCCTTGCCTTCCACCATGGAAATCATCACACCGTTGATACGCTGGCCGATATCGCCTTTCTTCACCGGGCCGTAATGATCGAAGACGTGGTACAGAAGGCCGGTGCCCGAGGTGGCAGTCATGAATTCGGTCTGAAAGCCGATCAGGCCGCGTGACGGCATCATGTATTCCAGCCGTACCCTGCCCTGCCCGTCCGGCACCATGTTCAAAAGATCGCCCTTGCGCTCGCCCAGTTTCTCCATCACCGCGCCCTGATTCGCCTCCTCCACTTCGATGGTGACGAATTCATAGGGTTCGCAGAGCTCGCCGTCGACCTCCTTGATGATCACCTCGGGACGCGACACGCCAAGCTCGTAGCCCTCGCGGCGCATGTTTTCAATCAGGATGGAGAGATGCAACTCGCCGCGTCCCGAAACCTTGAATTTGTCGGGATCGGACGTGTCTTCCACGCGCAGGGCAACGTTGTGCAGCAGTTCCCGCTGAAGACGTTCGCGAATTTGCCGCGACGTGACGAACTTGCCCTCCTTGCCGGCAAAAGGCGAGTTGTTGACCTGGAAGGTCATGCTCACGGTGGGCTCGTCAACGGTCAAAGGCGGAAGCGGCTCTACGCAATCGACGGCACAAATGGTGTCGGAAATCTCCAGCGCATCGATGCCGGTGAAGGCGATGATATCGCCGGCATTCGCCTCGGGCACTTCGACCCTTTCCAGCCCCTTGAATCCGAACACCTGCAGGATACGGGCGTTGCGCTGCTTGCCGTCGCGGCTGACGACCACCACCGGGGTATTGGTCCTGATGGTGCCGCGCTGGATGCGGCCGATGCCGATCACGCCCACATAGGAGCTATAGTCCAGCTGGCTGATCTGCATTTGAAAGCCGCCCTCTTCGTCGACCACGGGCGGATGCACCTTTTCGATAATGGTTTCGAACAAGGGGTCCATGTTGCCTTCGCGGATATCCGGGCTGTGGCCGGCATAGCCGTTCAGGGCGGATGCGTAAATGACCGGAAAGTCGAGCTGCTCTTCGGTCGCTCCCAGCCGGTCGAATAAATCGAAGGTCTGGTCCAATACCCAATGGGCGCGCGCTCCCGGACGATCGATTTTATTGATGACGACGATGGGCTTGAGCCCCAGGGCGAACGCCTTCTGCGTCACGAAACGGGTCTGCGGCATCGGGCCGTCTACCGCATCGACCAAGAGCAGCACGGAATCGACCATGGACAAAACGCGTTCGACTTCGCCGCCGAAGTCGGCGTGGCCGGGGGTATCGACGATGTTGATGTGATAGCCGTTCCAGTCGATGGCGGTGTTCTTGGCCAGAATGGTGATACCGCGCTCCTTCTCCAGGGCGTTCGAGTCCATGACCCGTTCCTCCACTTTTTCGTGGGCGGCGAACGTGCCGGATTGCTGGAGCAGCTTATCGACCAGAGTGGTCTTGCCGTGGTCTACGTGGGCGATGATGGCGATATTGCGAAGTTTTTCGATCATAAATCGGAAAAAGGATGGATGGTGGGGGCAGGGAGCCGGGTAAAACCGGTTATTCTACCAGATTTTAAAGCTCACTCAGTCCTGAGCGGACGCACCGCTTTCGCCCTGCTGGACATGCGACCAGTAACCCCAATCCAGTCTGCGCCAGCGGGCAGGAATCAGGTCGCAATAAAGGAATAAGCACCGGACAACAGAGTGAAGCGTCTTGCGGAACACGCCCCGCTCCAGACGACGATGATCCATTGCATATACGGGCAGATCCGGTGCGAACGCGGTGCGGTAGCCGGCGCGTTTAATGCGCCAGACCAGTTCCGAATCTTCGTTGCAAAGCAGATCGGGATCGAATCCGCCCACCTCCGTCACGATATGGCGCCTGACCAGCAAATTGGAGCCGCTCGCCGCAGGAATTCCCATTTTGTGAGATATCCATTGCCCGTGGGCGAACCAGCGGTAATATCGGCGAAATCGATTGTGCGACAGTTTTGGACCGTAGACGCAGTCGAATTCCGCATATCCGGCGAGTGCCCGAAAGTAGGTTGGTGGGAATACCACGTCTGCGTCCGTAAACAAGACCCATCCGGTTCCGGCCAACTCCATACCGATCTGACGAGCTTCCGATATCGTGCTTTTCAGCCTCACGATTTGGGTGAACTCCGGCGAACGGTGGCGAGCGACGATTTCCGCAGTTCGGTCGTCCCCGGCATCCACGACAATGAGACGACAGCGATCCGGTAACGACGACAGAAAATGAGCGATGTTTATCTCTTCGTTCAGCGTCGGCAGCACAACCGTGATATCACTCGATTGCATGAAAACCCCTCTGATCCCTTCTCTATCGTTTTTGCGATACATGAGGCGACTATCATTAACATCGCCATGTTGCAAAACGAAGAACGGTAGCCGGTTTAAAGGGATTTATCGCAGGTCGAGCCTTTGATATGCGGATACGGACGCAGGGGGGGTGCGAAGCGCCTATCGGATCCGCGCCTTCCCCATTTCCGTGTGCGTTAGGGCGTTTAAAGTGACGGGCTCTTTCGTCCCTATCAGCTTTGCTCCCAAGGAAGCCCATGATAACGCCAGCCGCCGACGCTGCTACGATGTTTCTGTTCGTCGAGAGGGCCTTCGAAGCCTTGCTCGATATTCGTAAGATCCGAATAGCCTTCGGCTGCCAAGGCATTGGCGGCATCGAGCGAACGCTGCCCGCTGCGGCACAATAAGAAAATCGGGGTATCGGCGTTCGGAGCGATTTGGCGAACGCGATTCACGAAGTCCGGATTGGGCTTCCAGTCCGGCGCCCATTTCCACGGAATGTTGATGGCGCCGCACGGATGCCCGACATAGGAGAATTCCAAAGGATCGCGGACATCCAGCAGCACGGCACCGCTTTGTTCCCTGAAAGCATTCCACGCGTTGGGCGGAGTTAAGCTTTTTACAGACGACATCTTGGTACTCCTGAAGAGTTGATTCACGTGAGCAAGGTACCGCTACACGGCGCCTATGCCTTTTGCCCCACAAAAAAAGCCTCGTTGCGACTGCCTCGGTTCAAATCGCCGATTTGTCCTTCTTCCCGATAAAACACGAGTCTGAGGCTGCCAAACAGCCGAGGCAGTTCGTTCGTATCGAGAAGAAAAGCCGGATTTGTAGGCCCGATCCCGGCAGCTTTGTCTCGTGTGTAAGTCTGATAGAAGAGCAAGCCGCCGGGTTTCAGCGCCTTTGTAATAGCCAAGGTCAAAGACCGTTCCAAAAAGCGGCTGATGACGATGACGTCGAAGGATTCCGCCGTGGGAGGCAGCTCGACCACGTCTCTGGTCTCGGCGCGGAGACCCAGACCGAGCCGTCGGGCATGGACGTTCAGCCGGCTGATCGCCTCCGGAGAAATATCCCATGCCTGGGTCTCCAGCCCTCGCCGCGCCAGAAACAACGCGTTTCCTCCCAGCCCGCAAGCCAAGTCCAAGGCGGTTCCGGATTCAGGGAGAAGATGCGCATTATCCGCCAAAACCGGTGCCGGCTCGGGAATCGCGTCGCCGGCTCCCCGGTAGATCCGGTCCCATTTGTCTCGAATCGGAAACCCGTCGTCGGTCATAGATAATCTCCGGAATCAAACCGGTACATCGGTAGCTTGAAAGATTTGTTCGACCATGGGAATAAGTTTCTTGTCGAGTAGGAACATGATGACGTGATCACCCTCCTCGATCACCGTGTCGTGGTGAACCTGAATCACCTCGTCCCCCCTGACCAAGGCCCCCATCACCACGCCCGGCGGAATGTTGATCTTGTCGATGGGTATGCCGACCACCTTCGAGCTGCCGCGGCGCCCGTGGGCGACCGCTTCGATCGCTTCCGAGGCGCCATGCCGAAGGGAGTGGACCTGAACGATATCGCCGCGCCGAACATAACGCAGCAAGGCGCTGATGGTCGCCTGCTGCGGAGAAAGGACGAGGTCCACCAGTGAGGAATCGACGAGGTCCGCGTAAGCGCTCTTGTTCACCAGGCTGATCACCCGGCGGGCACCCAGGCGTTTGGCCAACATGGCGGACAAAATATTGGCTTCGTCGTCGTTGGTAATGGCGCAGAAAATATCGGTGTTCTCGATGTTTTCGCTGAGCAGAAGCTCCTTGTCCGAAGCATCGCCCGCCAATACCACCGTATTGCTCAGATCGGCGGCGATTTTCTGGGCGCGCTTATAATCCTTTTCTACGAGCTTGACCTGATAACGCCCCTCCAGCGCTTGAGCCACGCGCTTGCCGATGTGCCCGCCGCCGGCGAACATCAGTCGCTTGTAAGGCCGTTCGAGCTCTCTGAGCTCGCTCATGACCGCTTTGATTTCTTCGGACGATGCGGCGAAAAATACCTCGTCATCCGCCTGAATAATGGTTTTTCCGTTCGGGATGACAGGCAGGCCGTTTCGAAAAATTGCCGTGATGCGCGCATGGACATTCGGCATGTGCTGATGAAGCTCGCGGATTTCCCGCCCGACCAGCGGCCCGCCTTGATGGGCCCTGACCGACACCAGCCGGACGCGGCCTTCGGCAAAATCCAGGACCTGAGAGGCCCCCGGATACTTGAGCAGCCGCTCGATGAATTGCGTGATGATCTGTTCCGGGCTGATGACGACGTCGATAGGAATGGTCTCGGGGGAAAAAATGCCCGGATAGCTGAAATATTCGATGGCGCGGACCCGGGCGATCTTTCGCGGAATCTTGAACAGGATATCCGCCATCTGACAGGCCAGCATATTGGTTTCATCGTCGCTGGTGACGGCGATGAGCATATCGGCCTCATCCGCCCCGGCTCGCTTCAATACCGTGGGATGCGCCGCATTGCCCTGAACCGTGCCGATGTCGAACCGGTCTTGCAAATCCTTCAATAAGGCGGGCTGCGTATCGACCATGACGATATCGTTAGCCTCGCTCGCCAAGCTGGCGAGCACGCTGCTTCCGACCTGCCCGGCGCCAAGTATGATTATTTTCATTATCGAGAGCAGAAGTTAGAGAAACTAAGACAGGAAACGGCAAATTCGAGAGCCGCGATGCTATCGCTTTTCTCTGAATTTGATCCCAAGCGAATTGAGCTTGCGATACAAATGAGTACGCTCGAGGCCGATGGCATGTGAAAGACGGGCAACGCTGCCGCTGTATTTTTCCAGGTGATACTCGAGATAAGCCTTTTCGAACCGTTCGCGCGCCTCTTTGAGCGGCAGGTCATAGAAATCGGGCTGGCCCGCGGCTGGGCCGACTTCGCCCAAGGACTCGCCGAGCGCCGCCTTCACTTCGTCCAGCTCTACCTCTTCCCCGCTGCCCAGGATCAAGAGGCGCTGCACCAGATTCTTGAGCTCGCGGATATTGCCATGCCACGGATAATTCCGCAAAAAGTTCTGGACCGGAACGGGAAACTTCCGGAACGGCAATTTCTCCCGGCTCACGAAGTAATCCACATAAAACCGCAGCAGCTCGGGCACATCTTCGCTGTGTTCGCGCAAGGGCGGAACCTTGAGCGTGACGACGTTCAGCAGGTAATAGAGCTCGCGCCGGAAACGGCCGGCCCGCACCTCTTCTTCCAACGATTTTCGGGTCGATGCGACGATGCGGACATCCACGTTGATCAGTTCACTGCCGCCCACCCGCGAGAATGAACTCGATTCCAGCGCGCTGAGGAGGCGCAACTGCGTCTCCTCTTCCATATCGGCCACTTCGTCGAGGAATAACGTTCCGCCGTGCGCCTGCTCCAGCAATCCGTAGTGAATCCGGCCGTCTTCCATCCTGCCGAAAAATTCCACCGCCGAGAACTGCGGCGCGATCGTTCCTACGCCCACGTCCACGAAAGGGCCGTCGCGCCGCGCGCTGTTGGCATGAAGATAACGCGCCAGGGTTTCTTTCCCGGAACCGGGCTCGCCCACGAACAAGACGCGGGCGTCGTGCTGCGCCAAACGCTTGATCTGATCGCGGAGGCGCTCCATGGCGGCGCTCTTGCCGACAGGTTCTATCGGGATGTCCACCCGCCGCTTCAATCCGATGTTTTCCCGCTTGAGCCTGGCGTTTTCCAGGGCCCGCTCGACGGTAACCAGGAGTTTGGCCAGGGACAACGGCTTTTCAAGAAAATCGTACGCGCCCAGCCGGGTCGCTTCGACCGCGGTTTCAACCGTCGCGTGCCCGGACATCATGATGACAGGGCAAAGCTGGTCATCCCGGAGCCACTCTTTCAGCAGAGTGATGCCGTCCTCGTCCGGCATCCAGATATCCAGCAATATTAGATCCGGCATGCGTTCCGCCCAGAGCTTGCGCGCAACGCTCGCGTTCTCGGCCGCGGCAACCCGATAGCCCTCGTCCTCCAGAATCTCCTGGAGCAATTGGCGAATGTCCGGCTCGTCGTCCACCACCAAAATATTCGCTTTGACCACCGCTTATACCTCCATCGCTAGCCCGCGCACCGCAGCCGTTTCGGTTGCGATGGGCACTCGTATGATAAAGCGCGCGCCTTCACCGCGCCCCGAAACCAGCCGGATGCTTCCCCCATGCTCCTCGACAATCTTCTTTACAATGGCCAATCCCAAACCGGTACCCTTCGATTTAGTCGTTACATAAGGTTCGAAAATTCGGTCAGCCTGCCCGGGCGGAATACCGGGCCCGGAGTCGTGCAACTCGATTTCGACGTAATGATGACGGTTTTCCTCGATCAAACGCGTCTGAATGCCCATTTTACCCGACACCCCCGGTGCCATGGCTTCCTGCGCGTTCTTGATCATGTTGTGCAGAACCTGTCGAATTCTGATCGGATCGGCGTATATCGGAGGCAAAGTGGGCTCCAGATCGAGTTCGAACTCCAAACCGGATTGAGGCGGATAAAGCGCCACGACTTCCTCGATCAAAGCATCGATATCGATCCGTTGCAACTGGATAATGGATGGTTTGGCGTATTCGGAGAAGGCATTGACCATGGTCTTCATGGCCTCGACCTGTTGCACGATGGTACGGGTCGCGCGATCCAGAACCTCGGCTTCGGCCGTCTCCAGATTCTTGGACAGCTTGTGCTTGAGACGCTCGGCCGAAAGCTGAATCGGTGTGAGCGGATTTTTGATCTCGTGTGCCAGACGCTGAGCCACTTCGCTCCATGCCGCCTGACGCTGGGCCTGGATCAGTGCGGTGACATCGTCGAACACCACGACGGCACCTTGCGACTCACCGTCCGAACCGAATAGCGGCGTTCCGCGGCATAAGAGTTCCTGCCGGCCCTTGGGCCCGAGGAAGGGAATTTCTTCGCGCCAGACGCTATTTTCCTTTTCCAATCGATTTCCAACGATTTGCATCAAATCGGCCAGATGCGGCTGCGCTTCCGTCAGCTCGCCGATCGTAGCGCCGACGCTCTTGTCGAGTTCGGCGTGAAGAATGGCATTCGCGGCCTGATTGGCGGTCAGAAGCCGCATCGACTCGTCGAAACTCAACACGCCGGAGGAAAGGTTCGCCAATACGGTTTCCAGATAGGCGCGCTGGCGCTCAACCTCCTGCCGGGAATGCTGCGCCTCGTCTCTTGCCTGGGCGATCTTCTGCGTCATGGCGTTGAACGACTCGACCAAGAAGCCCAGCTCATCCTTGCGTTTTACCGGCAAGCGCTTCTCGTAATTGCCTTGGGCCACGGCTCTGGTGCCCTGGGCCAAATACCGGACCGGAGCCACGATGCGGCGGATGCTGAGAAACGCGGACCACATCGCGGCTAAAAGACTCAGAAGGAGTACCAGAGACAGGGTCAGGGAAAACGTCAGCTTCAATGACCCCCGCAGAAAGGTAAGCTCCTTGTAGTGAACATAAGCAGCCTCGACCGTTTTCGCGAGATCGGCCACACGCAACGGTACCGGATAAATGCCTTGAAGGTATTGCGCGTCATCCCCTGCGATGGATACGACCGCCCTGATTTGCAGGCCGTTTCCGACGTCGGGTTCGAGACCTACGTACGATTTGCCTTGCTTCACCTGCAACAAGACGCCCGTTTCCGGAAAGTCCGGAATGATTCTTCCGGTTTGGCTGCCGATAAAGCCCATGATGCGGCCTTGCTTGGAAAAAACGGTGAGCTCGCCGTCCTCGGCATGGCTGCGCAGCTCTGCCAAGCGAATAGGCACAAGACCTTCCGGCGAGCCTTCCAAGCCTTCCGCCATTTGCTCGGTTTGCTTCAAGACGGCTCGCATACGTTCGTCCAAAGCGGCTTGTCCCAGTTGCAGCGCATCCTCCATGGCCTGGTCGACGCGGACATCGAACCAACTGTCGATGCTCTGCTGAAGGAATTGCATGGAGTAATAAAAGACTATGGTGGCCGGGGCCAGGCTCAGCAGGGTGAACAGAAACACCATGCGGAGCGTGAGATTGGAACCGGCCGCCTTCCGCCTCAACTGTTTCAGCAGCCAGTAGACGTTGGCGCCCACCAATCCCAGAAGCAAAACCGATCCCAGCGAATTGATCAGCACCAGCCAGGAATACATCTTTCCGAGCTGGGACGCGTCTTGGGTCGCCGTACTCATCAAATGAAGCGATGCCAAGAGCGCCGAAAACAGCACCAGAATCGTTAAACTGAGCGGTGGCTTTAATCTGCGACGCGCCATCGGTACCAGGAACTCCCGAGATACCAGCTTGGGGAAACGTAGGCAATCGGACGCAAAGGAAGCGGCAAGGATTCTATATCCAGATCTACCGACAGGCTCGCTTCGTAGCTATTGCCCTCGACGATGCGATCGGCCGGCAGCATGAACCAGCCCCGGATCGCGCCCATGGCTTCCAGCAAGGCCGTCAGACTCGCAAAGCTTTCGGTATTCCCGCCCGCGTGAATGATCTGGAACGACCTCCCTAAGGGATGATAGAGAATCCGGAACTTATGGATTTCACTCAAGATCGTTTCATTTAACCAATAATGCCGCTGACGCTTGATCTTGAGCCGAACAGCCAAAGTCAGGGGAACTCCGTGTCTCAGGGCTTCGAGGGCGGACTCGCTGAAACGGTAGTCGATATCCGCGTTTAAAACGAAGTTGGTGCCGGACGGCACAAGCTCGGCGCGTATGATCCGAAATCCGTAATCCGCGCACACGGCATCGAAGGCCAGTAAAAGGCCGACAAGAAAGCTCCATTGACTCAGACGTTGGAGCACTAGCTGGTTTTCACTATGCGAGCGTAATAAAACCCATCCATTCCCTGATCGCCGGTCAATATCTGCCGGCCATGGCTTACCGCCTCCCCCCAAGTCGCCTCGATGGGCACTTCCCGTGCGTCGGAATGATTCTCGAGGAATTCGGCGATTCTCACTTCGTTTTCTTGCCGCAAGATGGAACACGTAGCGTAAAGCAGCAATCCGCCGGGCGCCAGCATCGGCCAAGCGGCATCCAAAATAAGCCGCTGCAAGTCCAGCAACCCGCCAATATCGGAAGGCTTACGCAATACCTTGATATCCGGATGACGCCGTATGACCCCGGTAGCGGAGCAAGGCGCATCCAACAAAATCCGGTCGAAAATCTGCCCGTCCCACCACGCTTCGGGATCCGTGGCATCGGCAGTCAGCACCCTGGCGTTCAGCCCGGCGCGCGCAAGATTATCGTGAATCCTGGCAACCCGCTCGGGGGAAATATCGACTGCAACCACTTCCTTCAAACCGGAACAGGTTTCGAGGACATGCATCAATTTACCGCCGGGAGCCGCGCACACATCGAGCACCCGCAAACCCGGCTTCAGCTCCAATAACGCAGCGGCTAACTGGGCGGCACTGTCCTGCACGGATACCCAACCCTCCGCGAACCCCGGCAGCCTCTCTACCGCCGTAGGGCTTTCCAACACTACGGCACTGTCGCCGACCGGGGAAGCATAGGCCGAAATGCCTGTCTGCGCCAATCGCTCCAGGTAAGCCGCCCGCGATATCGCCAGGCGGTTTACCCGCAAAACCATGGGAGGAGCGAGATTGTTTTGCCTCAGAACCTCGGTGTATCGACCCGGCCAGTCTCGCTGTATCTGCGAGGCCAACCACTCCGGGTGAGCTTCGGCAACGACTTTCTTTTCCTCAACCCGAGCTTCCAGCGTCGACTGCTCCCGAAGATAGGTGCGCAAAATCCCGTTCAGTAGCGGCTTCGCCCAGGCCTTCCGCCGTGCCGCCGATACCGTTTCGGCCACCGCCGCATGAGGCTTTACCCTAGTGTACTTGAGTTGATATAAGCCGAGCATGGCCAACATCCGGAGATCCAGGTCCTTGATCGGTTTCCGCGTCAGCAACCCGAGCAGATAATCCAGCCGCCAATACCAGCGCATGACGCCGTAGCACAGGGCTTGCACGAAAGCGCGGTCGTTTTCCCGTGGAATCTTGGGCAGGACGGATTCGAGTGCGTGCGTGAGGGTTTTCTGTTCTCCCACCACCTGAACGAGTACATCCGCCGCGAATACGCGTGAATTCGACTCCATCAGCCGAAGCGTTCCGATCTAACCGGATGCGCGTTCAGAAATGCCTGAGCCGTCATCCGCCTCCCTCCCGGAAGCTGAACTTCCAGCAGCCGGAGTACTCCGCTGCCGGTGGTGACATCCAGGGTCTTGCCGCGATCAAGAATCGTTCCCGGCTCTGCCCCCGCGGGTTCATCCAGGCTCTCAGCCCGCCAAATCCGTAAGATGTCTCCCCGGTAAAGTGTCTCGGCGACCGGCCAGGGATTGAATGCTCTGATCCGGCGCTCCAGGTCGATCGCCGCCATCGTCCAGTCCAAACGCGCCTCGTGCTTTTCCAGCTTCGCCGCATAGGTAACTTGGGTTTCGTCCTGAACCTCGGGCCGCACCGTCCCTGCTTCGATTTCGGGCAATATTTCCGCGAGCGCTTCCGCGCCGAGCCCGGCCAGGCGGTCGTGCAGTTCTCCAGCCGTTTCCAAGGGCGCGATCCTGCAGCTCTTCTTATGCAACATCGGGCCCGCGTCCAGACGCGGCTCCACGAACATGATGGTAATGCCGGTTACCTCGTCGCCGGCGAGGATGGCCCGCTGTATGGGCGCCGCGCCGCGCCACCGAGGCAGTAACGATGCGTGAACATTGACGCAACCTAGACGGGGAATCTCCAGAACCGCTTTGGGCAAGATGAGGCCGTAAGCCACCACCACCATCAAGTCAGCATCATGAGACCTGAGCCGCTCCTGTTCCTCGGGGTCCTTCAGCGTGGTCGGCTGAAAGATGGGTATACCGTGAGACTGTGCCAACTGCTTCACCGGACTCGGCTTGAGCTTCTGGCCCCGGCCCGCCGGGCGATCGGGCTGGGTATAGACCGCACAGACATCATGCGGCCCCTCCAATAGCATCTCGAGGGTAGGAACGGCAAACTCCGGTGTGCCGGCGAAAACGATCTTCATAAGATGGAAGTGGCGAATTGCAAAGACGCAGCTACGTGCCGCTGCGTAAACCAAAAGAAGGACCCTCTCCGCCCGGAGCGAATCCTACTCCCCCGAAGTATCGGGAGACTTGAAATCAGACGACTGCCCGTGTTTTCTGCGGCTGCTGTGAGGTCCGCTGCCGCTGATCCTTTTTCAGTTTCTTACGGATAAGCTGGCGTTTCAACGGCGAGAGATAATCGACGAACAACTTTCCATCCAGATGGTCGATCTCGTGCTGGATGCAGACTGCGAGGAGGCCATCGGTTTCAAGTTCGAAAGCATCGCCATTGCGGTCCAATGCACGAATCTTGACCGTCTCGGCGCGAGTTACCTTTTCGAAAACACCGGGAACCGACAAGCAACCCTCATCCATTTCCTCGCTCCCGTCCTTCTCCACGATCTCGGGGTTGATCAGGCAAACCGGGGTGTTCTTTTCCTCGGACACATCGATGACCACGATGCGTTTTTGGACGTTGACCTGCGTTGCGGCAAGACCTACGCCGGGAGCGGCGTACATCGTTTCGAACATGTCGTCCACAAGCCGCTTGATCGACTCGTCGACCACGGGCACGGGAACCGCTTTCTTGCGGAGCCGGTCATCGGGAAATTCAAGAATGGTTAAGATGGCCATAACGTTTATCGTGGACGCTGAATACCTAAGTCAATGGAATTCTAACGAAATTCAACTAGACTTTGAACGCCGTTCCTTAAGACTCGATTGGTTTTTGAAAGTTGCACATGCCTTATCGCGAACAAATTCTTGCAGTGAGTCCAGCGCTTCCCACACTCGAATGGCCGCGCCATGCGTGATGAGCAGGAGACAAGATGACGCTTCGAATCATTATCGGTATTGCCTTATCGTTCGTCGTCGGCACGGTGTCGGCCGATCACATTCAGCTAAATCCGAATCATCCGGACCGATACACCGTAGTCCAGGGAGACACGCTATGGGGCATCTCCGGTAAGTTCTTGAGCAAGCCCTGGCAGTGGCCGGAAATTTGGCAAAACAACCCCCAAATCGCAAATCCGCATCTTATTTATCCGGGCGACGTGATCGCCCTGAGCTACGTAAACGGCGAGCCCCGCCTGCAAATCGAAACGCCGTCCGAAGTACGCCTGAGCCCGGAAGTTCGAGTCAGCCCGATCGCCCGAGCTGTGCCGCTTATCCCCATGGACGCGATCCGTCAGTTTCTGAGTAGACCCAGGGTCGTCAACAAGCGCGAATTACCGGATGCGCCATATATCGTGGCGTTTGTCGACGAGCATATCGTGGGAGGGATCGGCGACGGGATTTACGTGCGTGCGGTCGAAGACGGCACGAACCAGGCATTTACCTTGTTCAGACCGGGCCCGGCCTACCAGGACCCAGTTACCGGCGACATTCTCGGCTATGAAGCGATCTACGTAGCCGACGCCCAACTGCAACGTATCGGCGACCCGGCAACACTGGTGTTGACCCGCGCCCAGCGCGAAGCCATTATCGGCGACCGGCTCATGCCGGTCGAGCAAGAAAAAATCGAGCTTTATTTCCAGCCACGTGCGCCCGAGCAAGATATCGAAGCCCATATCATCAGTGTCTTGGATGGGGTCTCGCAGATCGGCCAATACCAGGTCGTGGTGATCGACAAAGGAACCGCCGACGGCATCGAAACCGGACACGTTCTCGACATTTATCAAAGCGCACGTCCGATACGGGATATCGTAAGCCAGAGACCCGGCGAAACCGTGGCCTTGCCCGACGAACACGCCGGCTTGTTGATGATCTTCCGCCCCTTCGAACGCGTCAGTTATGCGCTGGTCATGAACGCAACACGTGCGATACACGTGTCAGACATTGCTGCAACCCCTTGACGACAGGCTGCTCCGCGGAAAGCTTAGAAGACCTGCGCTACTGGCTGGCACTGCATCGAGCACCGCTCATCGGAAGCCGGCGGTTCTGCGCCATTCTCGCCCATTTCCACAGTCCTAGAATCCTCTTCGAAACCAAGGCGGCTGATCTAGCCGCCTTAGGTCTTAAAGAAGAAACCATCGTCTATCTCTGCCATCCGGATTGGCTGGCCGTGGAAGCCGATTTGCAATGGCTGAGTGCGTCGGGCCACGATTGCCTCACGCTGCACGATCCTCGATATCCCGCGCTGCTGCGCGAAATATCCGATCCGCCCCCGCTGATCTTCGTTAAAGGGGACGTTTCGGCCCTTTCATTTCGCCAGATTGCAGTTGTCGGCAGCAGAAATCCGTCGCCGTCCGGTCGGCGGATTGCGCGAGAAATCGCGTCAGGCTTAGTCTCCGCTGGCTTTGCTGTCACCAGCGGGCTGGCATTGGGGATTGATGCCGCCGGGCATTCCGGAGCGCTCGAAGCGGGCGGTGTTACCATAGCCGTCGCCGCCACGGGATTGGACCGAGTATATCCGTACCGTCATCAGAATCTGGCACACGAAATCATCGCCCAGAACGGAGCCTTGGTATCCGAATTCCCTCCCGGAACCGGCCCCAAGGCCGATCATTTCCCCCGTCGGAATCGTATTATCAGCGGCCTTTCCTTGGGTACCCTGGTCGTCGAAGCCGCGCCGCGGTCCGGATCCTTGATCACTGCACGTCTCGCAGCCGAACAGGGACGCGAGGTCTTCGCCGTACCCGGCTCGATTTACAATCCGCTTTCCCGCGGTTGCAACGAATTGATAAAAAACGGAGCAAAACTGATCCAAACGGTTGAGGATATCGTCGAGGAATTCGAGGCGCGATTATCCGTCCAAGCCTACAAACCTTCGTTCAAAACCGATTCGGACGACAACCAACCCCATATGGAACTCTTGAAATATATTGCGTACGACCCAACCTCTGTGGATACTCTAGTGGCAGCCACAGGAAAAACGCCGGAAGCTATCGCCTCGATGCTTTTAATGTTGGAACTGCAAGGTCATGTTGCCTCTACACCCGGAGGATGCTACTTCCGGACCCAGTAAATTTCCTAGCCGTTGCGCATCCCTTAGTTGAGACCACTCAATGAAAGAAAACGTATTCGATGTCCTAATTTATCTTTTCGAAAACTATATGGATGATGATGTCGAGCTCACACCCGATCCCGACATGATTCGCACCGAACTTTTGGAGGCGGGATTCCCTCAAACCGAAATCAATAAAGCCTTTGAGTGGCTAGAATCGTTGGCCGAGCATAATGCGATCAAGCCTGTTTCCTCGCCGGCATTTCGTATCTTTTCCGCCCAGGAAACGGCTAAGCTCGATGCCGAATGCCGTGGTCTCCTGATGTTTCTGGAACAAAGCGGAATCCTTACGCCGGCAAGCCGCGAACTGGTCATCGACCGTGTCATGGCATTCAACGAAGAAGCCATCTCTCTGGAAAACCTGAAGTGGGTTGTGCTTATGGTACTTTTCAGCCAACCCAACGAAGAAATCGCTTTCGCGCGCATGGAAAATCTCGTCTACGAGAGCCTGCCTAATTATCTGCATTGATACATCACCCGTTTCTCCATTTCTTCTCCGCAGAAGAAACCGGAGAATCGTTTATTCTTAAACGCAAATAGCTCGCACCTTATTAACTCCGATGAGCCAAAACCTGGTCATTGTTGAATCACCAGCAAAAGCCAAGACCATTGAAAAATATCTCGGCCGAGATTTTCAGGTCTATGCATCCTATGGCCATGTCCGTGACCTTGTTCCCAAAGAAGGAGCAGTAGATCCCGATCATGATTTCGCGATGAAGTATGAACTCATCGAGAGAAACGAGAAGCACGTACAAACCATCGCCAAAGCTGCTCAGAAAGCTGACGCCTTGTTCCTCGCGACCGACCCGGACCGCGAAGGCGAGGCCATTTCGTGGCATATCTACGAGATCCTGAAAAACCGCAAGGTGCTCGACAATAAACCGGTACACCGTGTCGTTTTCCATGAAATCACCAAGCGCGCCATTACCGAGGCGATCAAACACCCCAAAGCGCTCTCTACCGACCTGATCAATGCGCAGCAGGCGCGCCGTGCACTGGATTATCTGGTCGGCTTTAAGCTGTCGCCCTTGCTGTGGAAAAAGATTCGGCGAGGCCTATCCGCCGGACGGGTGCAAAGCCCGGCACTCCGGATGATTGTCGAGCGCGAGATCGAAATCGAGAACTTCCAGATTCGGGAATATTGGACTCTCGATGCCGACGCCAGCACCGAGGGGCAGAAGTTCCGCGCCCGGCTCATCAACCTGAACGGCGCGAAGCTGGAACAGTTCAGCATCGTCACTGAAGAACAGGCGAGCCAGATTAGGAACTCGCTGCTTGCGGAGGCCAACGGCAAGCTCCGGGTGGTGAAGATTGAGGAGAAAGAGCGCAAAAAGAATCCCGCGGCACCGTTCATTACCTCCACTTTGCAGCAGGAAGCGGCTCGCAAGCTGGGGTTCACCACCAAGCGCACCATGGCAATCGCCCAGCAGCTTTACGAAGGTATCGACCTGGGGGGCGAAACCACCGGGCTGATCACCTACATGCGTACCGATTCGGTCAATCTCGCCAATGAAGCGGTACAGGAAATTCGTGAGCTGATCGCGTCCCGGTTCGGCAAAGAAAACCTGCCCAAGCAGCCGCCTCTATACAAAACCAAGAGCAAGAACGCTCAGGAAGCCCACGAAGCCATTCGGCCCACATCGGCTTTTCGGCTGCCGGAACAAGTCAAGCCTTATCTCAGTCCCGAGCAATACAAGCTTTACAACCTGATCTGGAAGCGGACCGTCGCTTGCCAGATGATTCACGCCACCATCAAAACGGTCTCGGTCGACCTGTCCTGCGGCACGATGGGCGTATTTCGCGCAACAGGCTCGACGGTGGTGAATCCGGGCTTTATGAGCGTCTACCTCGAAGGCAGGGACGACGTATCCACCGAAGACGACGAAAGTTTATTGCCCGCGCTGAAAGAAGGCCAATGGGTCGATCTGCTCGATATCGTCACCGCTCAGCACTTCACCGAACCGCCGCCGCGCTATACGGAAGCAAGCCTGGTCAAGGCGTTGGAGGAGTACGGCATCGGCCGGCCGTCGACTTACGCGGCTATTATCTCGACCCTGCAGCAGCGTCATTACGTCGTGCTGGAAAATAAACGGTTCCATCCGACGGACGTGGGGCGCATCGTCAACAAATTCTTGACGGAGCACTTCACCCAATACGTCGACTACAACTTCACCGCCAATTTGGAAGACGATCTGGACGCCGTCTCGCGCGGCGAAAGAAATTGGATTCCGCTGATGCGCGAGTTTTGGTATCCGTTCAAGTCGCTGATCGATGCCAAGGATGAAAGCTTGAGACGCGCGGACGTTACTCACGAATCGCTAGACGAAGCATGCCCCGAATGCGGCGGACAGCTATCCATACGCCTCGGACGTAACGGCCGCTTCATCGGCTGTACCAATTATCCCGAGTGCAAATACACCCGCAACATCAACGGGGAAGCCGCGCCCGCCGCGCCGGAAGTCGTGGAAGGAAAGGTCTGCCCCGAATGCTCCTCGCCGCTGGTCATCAAGACCGGTCGGTTCGGGAAGTTCATAGGCTGCAGCAATTATCCCAAGTGCAAGCATATCGAACCGCTCGAAAAACCGGAGAACACCGGGGTACGTTGTCCTGAATGCAATAAGGGCCAATTGATCAAGCGGAAGTCGCGCTTCGGAAAATTATTCTTCTCCTGCAATACCTATCCCAGTTGCACCTACGCCGTCTGGAACCCGCCTGTCGCAGAGCCCTGCCCCAACTGCGGCTGCCCGATCCTGACGCTGAAAGTCACCAAGCGGCGCGGCACGGAAAAAGTCTGTCCTCGCAAGGAATGCGGCTATGCGGCGCCTTACGAAGGCGAACCGCTGGCCGAATCCGCAACCTAGCGTTTTCGACCGCGGGCCAAGGAAAAAATGCTCTCGCCGTTTCGTCTGAGGCTCGCGGCGAGTCACCTGCGTCGCGGAGGCATTATCGCCTATCCGACCGAGGGCGTGTACGGACTCGGCTGCGACCCTCTCGGCCAAGATGCGGTACGCCGGCTCCTGGCTTTAAAGGAACGACCCTCGGCGAAAGGACTGATCCTCATTGCCGCAGAATTCGATCAGATCGAACCTTATCTCGACATCCCGACCGAATTTATGCGGAGCCGACTCTTGGCGACCTGGCCCGGACCGGTCACCTGGATCGTTCCCGCTGCTAGCTGGGTACCGGCTTGGCTCCGAGGCGAACACGCGACGCTGGCCGTCCGCGTCACGGCTCATCCCGATGCGGCCGCCCTATGCCGCGCTTTCGGCGGGCCGATCATATCGACCAGCGCCAACAAAAGCGGCCGGCCGCCAGCCCGTACGCCGATATCGGCTCGCAAGCATTTCTCTACCGGGCGCGTCCTGATCTTCCCCGGACGACTCGGAGGACTGCGCGGTCCAACGGCCATCTATGATGCATCGACTGGCGTTCGGCTACGCTAAGTGGCAAGTCGAAACCGTTTTAGCTTGACACGCCGACCTCTCATCCATAGCATTCCAGCGTTTTGCAGGACTCTGCCGCAGCGAGAGCAATTTCATCCTTAATGAGCATATTGACTACGTCACAGATCACAACGACAGCTTCGCAAAATCCAAAAACAGCCTTTACAAGTATCCGCTGTTTGGTAGAAGAAGAAACGTCGGCTGTCGACCGACTCATTCTTCGCGAGCTCAGTTCCGATGTATTGCTTATCAATCAGATCGGCCGATACATCGTAAACAGCGGCGGCAAACGACTGCGCCCGATGCTGTTGCTGCTGGTCTCCAAGGCTCTCCAATATCAAGGGCAGCAACACATCACCCTTGCAGCAGTCATCGAATTCATTCACACGGCTACCCTCCTCCACGACGACGTGGTCGACGAATCGACCCTGCGCCGTGGGCGAAATACCGTCAATGCGCTTTGGGGAAACTCGGCCAGCGTTCTAGTCGGCGACTACTTGTATTCCCGCTCGTTCGAATTGATGGTGAGCGTGCAGGACCTCCGCATCATGGAGATCCTCTCCCGCACCACCACAGCCATCGCCGAGGGCGAGGTGTTGCAGCTTCTCAATTGCAATAATCCCGCAACAACCGAACACAAGTACCTCGAAGTCATCTCTCGCAAGACCGCAATCTTGTTCAGCGCCGCAGCACAATTGGCCGCTGTGCTAACGGGAGCGCCCGAGTCCACCGAATTGGCGCTGAAGGACTATGGCCTTCACCTCGGCATTGCGTTTCAGTTGATCGACGATGCCCTGGATTACATGGCGAATCCCGAAGAGCTCGGAAAAAATCTCGGTGATGACCTGGCCGAAGGCAAACCGACGCTGCCTCTGATCTATGCCATCGAGCACGGCAATGCATCGCAGGCCGCCGCACTTCGGGACGCTATCGAGAACGGCAACCGCGATGCGTTCCGCGAAGTTTACGAAATCGTTGAATCTACGGACGCAATCGCGTACACTGCACGGCGCGCTAGGGAAGAAGCAAACAAAGCGGTCGAACTGCTCAATGCACTTCCCGCATCAGACTACAAGGACGCACTCGTTCAGCTCGCCCACTTATCGGTCGAACGAAGCTATTAAAATCCAATTTCCGGGGTGTAGCTCAGCCTGGTAGAGCACTGCTTTCGGGAGGCAGTGGCCGGAGGTTCGAATCCTCTCACCCCGACCAATTTAATCAATTGGTTATCCCGTCTTCTCCTACTCGATCAAAGTCACAGCATGGCCAGATCGTGACCGATCTCCTTCAAGGGCCTTCACCGCAGCCCTGACATTCTCCGGCGAAAGATGGCCATAACGCATCGTTACCCGGATGTCTGAATGCCGTAGGAGTTCCGCTACCTCCCGGATCTAAACTCCAGCCTGAACCAAGCAGGCCGCACAGGTGTGACGCAGGTCATGCGGATGAAAGTCCTCGATTCCCGCCTTTTATAAGCCCCTTCGAATCCCTTCCGTATCGAGCCAAGCCGCGTTCCGTCCGGTGAGCGAAAAACCAGGGCGAAGCCGGGCAGTGCGTAGCTCTGAACCGTGCTCGCGATAGGATCGCTTCCCGTACTTCCCGATTCAGCGGCACACTCTCGCCTCTTCCATTCTTCTGGTTTGTTGCTTGGAGGTAGGCCTGGGACCGAGCCAGGCCTACCTCCAAGCAACAAACCAAAAACTCGCCCAACGGGGAGCGTGGGGAACCGGTCGCACGACCGCGCGGTTCTGCGCCTTATCTGCAGCGACCGAAGGAATCCGTCATCCTTGAACGGCCCGCCGCACCAGGCTTTCCGATCCTAAGAAGCCCGGCTGGGCGATCTCTTGGAACAACCGCCGGGCGTTATGGATACCCGTTCCGCCAGCGCTGCGGCAAGTGCGGCCGGAGCGGATCAATGAGGCCGGGGACCGGCGCCCGCTCTGGAATGCCTTCGGCCCGTAGGAAACGCCGTACGATAATGCACTCAAGATCGAAATGGTGGGCAATCGCCCGAAACGACCAGCTTTGTTGCCTCAGGTTCACGACCGCTTCATGACGAGCCAGGCGGTAGGTCCGATGGTCGGCCCGCGCGCGTTCGGCGCGCATCAGCGCAGAGGTGGTGCAGTGGCAATTGGATTCAGTGGTGGCCACATTACCGCGTCCGTGGCCTCCTGCAAGGCCCAGTGATGACGGCTCAACAATCCACTGGTGCAGCACCGTCAGCGTACTCTCCTACTGCCGTATAGAATCGTCTCCTCAGCCGATCACCCGGCGTCGTTAGAATGTAAATGCGGCTATAGCACCAAGGCCTGTTAACACAACCTGAGTACTTCGATGAAAGGCGAAATGAATAACCGCCGCAAATATCAGGTCCAGATTATCGAAGCGAGAGAAGAATCGGCGAAACCCTTTGAGTCGATGGACCAAACCAGACCTTTTTGCGCGTGCGGAACGTCGCGAGGTAGTACTCCTAGGGCGGCAAGCGGTCGCATTGAGCGTAACGAACCTAGGTACTCAGATCGAGCGCGAGTTGAAGGATTTCGTCGCCTGCGCTGGCGCGGTCCATGATGAGGCAGCGGGAGACCGGTGGAGCCCTCGAACCCGACAGCACTGGACGATCTTTCGGGATATCATGGGCATAGCCGGAAGAGAGGGCAAAGGTTATAGCACAGCATTCATTCGCGGCAACCACACGAATTTTGGTGCTCCATCGGGCGCGCGGCTTGCCAACGGCTTGGCGGCCGTTTTCCTTAATGCGCCGGTGCCATCCGTATGTATCTCGATGACCGTACTATCCAACGGCACCGCTTCGATCTTGACCGGAACAATTTCGATTTTGATCTGAATGATCTGCTGGTGCTGCAATTGCTCGAACACCCGGTCGAGCACGCCGCTTTTGGCCCAGCGCATCATGCGGGTATACACGGTGTGCCAGGGGCCAAAGCGCGGCGGCAAGCTGCGCCACGTGCAGTCATGTTTGGCGACATATAAGATCGCATTGAGCACCTGGAGATTCGAGAGACGCACATTACCGCGCTGGCGCGGCAGACAGTGGGCGATTTGTTGATATTGAGATTCACTGAGCTCCATGCGCGAAGTCTAACAGACATTGTGTTAACATGGCCTAAACCACATTCGGTGGGTGGATATTAACGGATCATCATATGGCGGTTCGCGACAGCCCCGCTCTTATTCAAGCCTCGCGACTTCACCGTCGCAAGGCCTTCGGCTTTAGCCTGAGATTACTTCATCATGCCTGGCATACCTCACGTTCCAGAGAGCATAGCGCAAGCAGTTGATATAACAACAAAGCATCAACCGCAGGGCCTGCCAACACTGGGCAACTACATCGCTACCGAAAAACTCGGAGAAAGCTTGCAGGCCTCGGTATTCAAGGGCTACCACATACACGTCCCCGACCAACCGCTGGTCATCAAACTGCTGAAGCAGCTGTCGAGCTGGGACGATCAGTCGCGGCATCTGCGCCAGAAGATCGAACGCCTGAAAGTGCTGCACGATCCGCGGGTTTGTACGCCGCTCGCGCTGGAGTCCTACGGCGACCTTCAGTTTATCGTTCAGTCCTGGTTCGCGGGCCAAACGCTGAATCATTGGGTGGCACACCAAAATAAACTCGATCTCAACGATTTTTTTACGCTGGCTTGTACGCTGGCCGATACGCTGCACGCGGTACATGATGCCGGCATTACCCACGGCGGCATAAAGCCCCATAATATTCTGATTCAACCGGGGACGCTGACGCTCCGGCTGACCGATTTCATCACCCCGCTCGACATTCGTGACGTCAGCCATTTCATCTACGATCCGGAATTCGTACGCCATACCTTGGCCTACACCTCGCCGGAACAGACTGGCCGCATCAATTATCGTGTGGATTTTTCCACCGATTTGTATTCATTAGGGATCGTGTTTTATGAGCTGCTGACCGGTCAGCTGCCGTTTTTTTCCAGCGATCCACTGGAACTGATTCACTCGCATCTGGCTGAGGAAACGCCTAGAGTCAATCAGCTCAAACCGCAGATTCCCCAAGCTTTGGCCGATATCATTGCCAAACTTACCGTCAAGCAGCCGGAGAAGCGTTACCAAAGCACCGCAGGGTTACTGGCCGACCTAATCCGCTGCAAGGACGAGTACGCCGCCACCGGCAGCGTATCAGCGTTCACGATCGGCCTGCACGATCGTAGCCGTCGGGTCATCTTCATCTCGAAGATGGTGGGCCGCCAGCACGAAAGCGAGCTGATACGGGAGCAATATGACGAGGTCATCAGCGGCAAATTCCGCTCGGTATTTATTTCCGGACTGTCCGGCATCGGCAAAACCCGGCTGATTCAGGAACTGCAAAAACCGCTGGTCAAGAATCGCGGTTACTTCACCTCCGGCAAATTCGACCAGTATCAGAAAAACATCCCCTACAGCTCGCTGATTCAGGCCTTGCGCAATCTAATGCGCATCTTCTTGACCGAAAGCGATCTGCAGGTTCAGCAGTGGCGGAAGAAAATACTCGATGTCGTCGAGAACAACGGAAGCGTCATCATCGACGTGTTGCCGGAACTGGAATTCATCATCGGACGGCAGCCTGAAGTGCCGCATCTGCCTCCGGTGGAAGCCCGCCATCGTTTCAACAATTTGTTCGGCCGGTTTCTCGCTTGTCTCGCCAGCGAAGACAATCCGCTGGTACTGTTCATCGACGACCTGCAATGGTGCGACAGCGCAACCTTCGACTTTCTGCAAAACCTGTTCGACAACCATGATGAACATCCCTATTTGTTTTTCATGGGCGCCTATCGGCACAACGAAGTCGACGGCAGCCATCCGCTCAGCAAGCTGATCCGCAAGATTCAGGAAAACAACGGTCCGTTCGCGGAAATTCGCCTGGAGGCGCTCACCGACGCCGACTGTCATGAAATGGTGGCCTACATCCTCGACTCTTCGCTGGAAGCCACGGCCAATCTGGCGGAATTTATCGCCCACCTCACCGAAGGTAACCCGCTGTTCGTCAGCGAAAGTTTGGCATGGCTGTATAACGAGAACTTGCTGAACACCGATGCCGAACACCACTGGCACTGGGACATCAAGCGGATTCGCGACACGCAGATGCCGACTTCGGTAGTTGAATTGTTCAGCTCCAAGGTGAGCAAACTGCCGGTCAAGACCCTGCATATACTCGACCACTGTGCCTGCATGGGCAACCGTTTCAGCGTCGAAGACGTGGCGCTGGTGTTGGACATTCCCATTGAAAAGCTGTTTGAGGATTTGAAGCCGGTCTTGAATCTGGGGATGCTGCTGGAAAACAAATCCGATCTGCAATTCGTCCACGACCGGGTTCAGGAAGCGGTGCTGCGCCAGGTCGACACTGAGGCCAAACCCGCGATTCACTGGCGCATCGGCAACCGCCTGCTGCAAGCGGTGCCGGCGGGAACCCATCTCGAACTCCTCGATAACTTGTTTACCATCGCCGCCCACCTCAACCTGGGCCGCCCGGCGGAGATGGAACCTGAGCTGGCGTATCGGCTGGTCGATATCAACTTCCATGCCGGCAACAAGGCGCTGGATGCGCTGGCCGGCGATGCCGCCAACGACTTTTTCCAGAAAGCCCACGACTACCTGCCCGACGATTGCTGGCAACAGGCCTACGATCTGACCTTTCGCATATACCAGCGTCTGGCCAAGACCGAGTTGATGTGCGGCCGTTATGAACGATCGGAAGCGCTGCTCAATCATTTGATCGAATACGCCGCCAGCGACTTGGACAAAGCCGAAGCCCTGGCGGAACAGACCACGTCGCTGTCCTCGTTCGGCAACTTCAACGAGGCGATAGCGACTGCCAACCGAGGCCTGGCCTACTTCGATAAATCAATCCCCGAACAAGCCGAGATCGCTCACCAGCGAATGCGGGCGTTAATGGCGGAAATCGAACGGCAAGGCGACGTCTGGACGACGATCCTGCACATGCCTTTTACCCAGGACCGCAAGAGCAAGATCGAGCTGGCGTTTTACAGCGAGCTCATTCCGGATCTTTATATGTCCGGCCTGGTGCCGCAGCTGTATCTGTCCGCCGCGCAATCGACCCTGCATTGCCTGCAGGGCGGCATGGACGAATCGGTGATTTACTCGTTTTCGATCATGGGCCTCAATCTCGGCGAGCAGGGCAAGTTCGAACTCGCGTTCCGTTATCAGGATCTGGCCCACGACCTGTGTGAAAGACACCCCAATACCTTTGGCGCCACCCGCGGCATGAACGGCATCGTCTGGTGCAACATGCATTCGCGCAGCCATCCGGCCGAGATCGTCGATTACTGCCACAAAGCCATACAGTGCGGCAAGAATTGCGGCGACCTGTATAACGCCGGCCTGTCCTACGGCCCCTTGATGTGGAATTTGCAGGTGCAGGGCAAAGATCTGCGCCTGGTCGAAGAAGCCGCCGAGGAATGCCTGCATTTTTCCCGCAAGAACCAACTGTCGTTCTCGGTCGGCCTCGCCGAAGCCGTGCTGGCCGGCTGGGTGGCGCCGATGAAACCCGATTACCAGCCGGTGGACATGACCGAAACCCTGGCGCGCTGGGAAGCCGACAATTATGTCGCCGCTTCCGGCAGTTATTTTGCGCTGCTGGGTTTTGCCCACCATTATTTAGGCGATTACGCCGCGGCAGCGGTGTCCTTGCACACGGTGGAACGCTATCTGCACGGTTTGACCGATAACGTGCTGAAACGGCTCTGGTATGTCTTCCGTATCGTCAATCGCCTGCGCTGGCCGGAGGGTGCCGACTGGCCGGCGCTTGAAGCGGAAATTGCGCCGTTGCTGGCCGAACTGGAAACCTGGGCCCGTCTCGGCCCCCTGCTGAAACCCTTTTTGGCCTTTGTTCATGCCGAGATCGCCCGCGCTCGAAACCAAATGCGCGAGGCCCGCAACTTGTATTTGGATGCGATCGCGGTCGCCCAGGAACAAAACTACGGCCTGCTCACCGGCCATTTATACGAAGCATTGGCTGATGTCATGGCAGCCGGCAATCTCGGCGATGCCGGACTTTATTACGGCGCGGCGCGACGTATCTACCGGGCGTGCGGCGCCGATCGCAAAAACGCGCAATTGCAGCAACGCCTCCCTTATACTGAAGCGGACTACCCAGTTCGTGCCGAAAAAACTGTCGCCCTCGACAAGCCGGCTACGCTGCCGAATCTCGATTTCAATTATCTGATCAAATCCGCGCTGGCCCTGTCGGCGGAAGTCGATCTGAATCGGCTCATGCAAAAAATCATGAGCGTCGTGCTGGAAAGCTCGGGGGCTCAGCATGGCTACCTGCTGATCAAGGAAGCGGATGAACTGCTGGTCGCCGCCGAAAGCCATGTCGGCGAAAAACACATCGTCAATCGCGAGTATCTCAGTCTTAAACAGACCCGCAGCAGCATTAGTCATGCTATCGTCAACTACGTACTGCGCACGCGTAAAAAAGTATTACTGCACGATGCGATGGCCGAGGGCGAGTTTCAGGACACTGCGGAAGTGCAGGCGCTAAAACTGCGTTCGGTGTTGTGTCTGCCGATCATCAAGCAAAACGAACTCATCGGCTTGCTTTATCTGGAAAATCGATTGTCGGCAGGTGTATTTACCACTGAAAAAACCGACATGACCGAACTGTTGACCGCCCAGGCTGCGATTTCCCTGGAAAACGCCCGCCTCCTGGAACAAACTCGGAAGGCCTACACGAAACTACAGGAAAACCAGGAACACATGCTGCAGATGGAAAAACTCTCGGCATTGGGGACGCTGGTCGGCGGTGTGGCGCATGAGATCAACAATCCGCTGATGGGCGTGATGAATTTCGTCGAATTCGCCGCAGACAGAAGCACGGATGAAAAATCGAAGGAAATTCTCGATCAGGCGCTACAGCAAATTCACCGTATCAAGAAGATCGTCAGCAACATGCTGGTATTCGTTCACAACCGATCGACTCCGAGCGGCACCTGCCAGATAGCGGAGGCGATCAGGCAAACTCTATTGCTGCTGGAAGGCGAATTGGGCAAGCACGGCATCAAGGTCGAGGTGGATGCCGTCGACGATCTGCCGGCCATTCGCTGTAGCTCCGACAGTCTGCAGCAGATCCTGGTCAATCTGATCATTAACGCCCGCGACGCACTAGTCGATAGCCAGCAACCACAAATCAGAATCATGCTCAGGCCCGTGGACGGCATGTTAGAACTGAGCGTGGCCGACAACGGTCCCGGCATCCCGCAAGAGGTGCAAACCAAAATTTTCGATCCGTTCTTTACCACCAAGCCTCCCGGAAAAGGCACCGGACTGGGTTTGTCGGTCATCCGCCGTCTGGTTCAGGATGTCGGCGGCCATATACAGGTGGAGAGTTTACAGGGGCACGGCTGCTGCATGCGGCTACGCTTTCCCCATGTTTGAGCATTTGAATTCGATACATAAGAGAAACGATATACAAGGTTATGGCAAGCAAAATCCTGGTAATAGATGACGACCCGGCAGTGCGCAGTGCCTTCAAGCTGATTCTGGAAAATGACGGTTTCTCGGTTCGCGTAGCCGAGAACGGCTTACAAGGCATCGAGCTGGCCCGCGCGGAACGCCCCGATCTGATTTTTCTCGATCTGCGCATGCCCGGCATCGATGGCGTGGAAACCTTGCGCCGTCTGAAAACCATTGACGAAACGCTGAACGTTTACATCGTCACCGCCTTTGCCAACGAATACATGGAGCAACTGAAAGGCATCAATGAGGAAGGCTTTCAGTTCGAACTGGCCAGCAAGCCGCTGTCTTCCGCACAAATTCGCAATCTCGCCCAGATTGCCCGTATCGGCAATCCTCAGGAAGAACGGCGCGCAAACCAGCACAAACTGGTTCTAACCCTGTATGTGGTGTCCCTGAACAGTGAAACCCGCCGTCTGGTCGAGCAGATTTCCACTGCGCTCGCCAATCTTTACGATCCCGGACAATGGGTTCTGGACGTCGTCGAAGTCTTGGGCATGCCGGAAAAAGCATTGGAAAAGGACGTGTTTGCAACGCCGATGCTGGTGCGCGACATGCCGGAACCCGTATTGAAACTGCTCGGTGACTTGTCGCGGGCTCCTTCGATCATGGCGGCCATTACCACTCAAGCGAAAGGAATCGGCGTACAAACCATCATCGTTTAAGCCCGCTTATCGACCATGAACACCCGGCTTCGCAAGCTTGATCTGATCCTCGACACTATCACCGACGGCGTTTTGGTTGTAGACAGCCAGGGTGTCGTACTCTATGCCAACCAAGCTGCCGAAACCCTGCTGGCGCGAAGCCCGATAGTCGGTCAATCGCTGGCGATTCCGATCAATCCAGATAAAAACAGCCATCAGGACATTAATTTAATCCGTCCGAACGGACTCGCCTGGGCGGAAATGCGCTCCACACCGATCGAATGGGACGGGCAATCCGGCTACGTCATCGCCCTGCGTGACATTACCGAGCGCAAGCACATGGAGCTGGAACGGCAAAAGTTCGTTTCGCTGGCCGATAACAGCATGGATTTCATCGGCATATGCGACATGAATTTCACGCCGTTTTACATCAACGAAGCCGGCATGCGCCTGATCGGCATAGACAGCCTGGAGCAGTGCATCCGAACACCGATCCAGGAATTTTTCTTCCCCGAAGACCAGCGCTTCATCCTTGAAGAATTTTTCCCGCGCGTTATGCGCGAGGGCCACGCCGATGTGGAAATCAGGTTCCGGCATTTCAAGACCGGCGCCGCCATCTGGATGATCTACAACGTGTTCTTCATCAAAGACAGCACGGGCGAACCGGTTGGCATCGCCATCGTGAGCCGCGATATATCTTCGCGCAAACAGGCCGAGGCTGCTCTGCGCAAAGCCGATCAACATAAGGACGAATTCCTGGCCATGCTGGCTCATGAACTCCGAAATCCGCTGGCCCCCATCAGCAACGCAACCCACATTTTGGACATGCTGAAGCTGGAAGACACGCGGTTTCACTGGGCTAAGGACATCATTAAGCGACAGGTGACGCACCTCGCTCGCCTGGTCGACGATCTACTGGACGTCTCCCGTATCGCGCGCGGCAAAATTTCGCTGAAGAAAGAGCGGCTTGACCTTGTAGAAGTGATTAAATCCGTCTTGGAGACGGCACAAGGCCTCATCTCGGCCAAACAACAACATCTCGATGCTTGTCTGCCTAACCAACCGATAATGTTGGAGGGCGATTCCGTGCGCCTGTCTCAAGTGTTGCTTAACCTGCTCGACAATGCCAGCAAATACTCTCCGGAAGGCAGCCGGATCGAGGTTGATGTCCAACGGCTCGGGGGCGAAGTCGAGATCCAGGTGCGGGACAACGGCACTGGCATCTCGACGGAACTATTGCCGACGATCTTTGGGCTATTCCAGCAGGGTACGCGTACCCTGGATCGGTCTCAGGGCGGACTAGGCATTGGGCTTACCCTGGTAAAACGGCTAGTGGAACTACACGGCGGACAAGTAACGGCATCAAGTCCTGGCGCTGGACTCGGCTCCACGTTCAGCATCCGTTTGCCGACGATTGACGAAGGGACCACCCTTCCTGTCTCTAAGACATCAGTGCCATCGCCTAACGCAGAGATGCGGGTGGTGGACGATAATTCCGACGTAAGAGAGAGTAATACCCTCCTCCTGACTGCCAACCTTAGGTAAACCGGACCTCGATTTCCTCGCTACCTCCGGCGGTGCCGAAGTTCACCGGGAATTGCATCGGACGCAAGACACCGTGTCATTATAAGCACTGATCCACCCCTGTCTTCGAGATGGTTTCGTTATAAAGATCATCGCCCTTACCTATCCGTGAAGCGGCTAGCAAATATTTGGTTATTAACCCGGCCTATAAATATAGGCCGGGTTAATCCGGGGCAGGGATGCCCCGGCGCGGCGACAAGCCGCGTGAGCCCAGGCCGGGCGTGTACCGGGCCTGGGCGGCGGCCCGAAATACCAGGAGGGTATTTACGGGCCTGATTAATAGCTCAGACGGAAATCCATGCTCGACCGATAGTGCCTACTGCGCAATGAAAACGGTGATAACACCCGACACAGGATTGGCATTGAGTTAAATCAGAATCATCCGGCCGCGGCCGGATAAGTAATCTTCCGAAGTTTAAAACACCGACGGATGCGCACGGGGCGTTTCTGCAACCGGCGCCGATGGAACCGAGTTTTCCGGTTCAGAGCGGCCACCCTGTCGACCGGATCAAAGAGCTCCTCGACCACGGCTCCCTACCCGCCCGATCCATGGCGGCGCGAAGCAGTCACGACGGTATCCGTTGTGCCTTACCCTAGAACTCTAGACTTTCGCCATTGAAATGAACATCAACCATCCCGACCAGAAAAAGAACGTGATTTCCCGCTGTAGCGGGACGACGACAGGACAGATCAAGCGACTTGTCGATAAGGGAGTCAACGACCTGGACAGCATATCGAGAGCGACCGGTGCATGTTCAGGTTGCGGGGCCTGCGATACAGACATTCTGGCCTTGTTAGCCGAATATGCTTCGCCTGTTTTGCACGATGCCCTATAGCGCCGCTCTGTTTTCCTCGACAACACGGCGAAGGAAGATTGATGCCAAACGATGGTGTTGGCAGCAGCTGATAACGGTGCTCATTTTCGGTAGCGCCATCGGAACCGCAAGCTGGCGGTCGCCAGATAAATTTCGTGCAGGAAGCAATAAAGGCCGATGATCAGGGCGGCCATCGCGGCGATAAAGAGAATCGCGATAGCGTTCGAAACATCCAGGCTTAAGAAGGCCCCGACGAACAGAACGACAATGAGTGTACAGATGAGCAAGGCACAGGCCGTACAGAGGCTAATCGCCCAGTACGCTATGCGGGCGCGGCGCGATAGCATACTGATCTCGCACTGAATGTCCGGATGGAGGTGTTCGTCCGTGCCGGCGTGTTTGTCCTCGATCTGGCGGGACCGATCAACGATGCGGCCAACGCGAGAGCTAAGCACCGACAGTAGAGCACCGATGCCGGTAAGAAGAAATACGGGCGCCACCGCAAGTTCTATGACATGAGCAATATCGGTGGCAGTGGCTTGCATCGACAGCCTCACAGATTAAATGGTTGAGCAAAAGGACAATTTGGAGGAAGACCGCGCTTCATGAGATTAATCTCCTCCTTACAGAAGGGTAGCAAGCTGCGCTCACATCACAGACCGGACTGGCGCCGCAACCTTGCCCACAGCTCACGGATAATCACGACCGAAGCCTCCTCGGGATTGAGAGCGCCACAGGATGCCATCAGCGCCTTGTTTCCGCGCCAAAGACCAAAGACCTTCCGGATATAAGCCCCTAGGCTGAAGTGGACAATGATGGCGTCCGCACTGGATGCCGCGGCAATTTTGTCTTTTTCGGCCTGACTCAACAGGAGGGTCAACCGGTCCACGGCTTCTCGAAGGGTTCGAGGCAAACTCTGATCGGCCTCTGAATCGGGCGATGGTAACGGATTGGTCATTTTCTTTATGATGAGAGGAAGCTGCCGGAAATAAGGACCAAAATCGGGAATATTGGAGTTTAGAGCGTTTTCATACCTACTGTACGGACACTGGCGAGTAGGTCGGGAATCCCTCCCAATCGCAAACGGTCATCCGGGGAAGGGGCTGGCCGGCGCTCCCGGCCAGGCCGTTTGCGATTGGAGCACCCGAATGACCCTTCCAATCGCAAACGGTCGCTTTAGTCGCGACCCTTCCCGACGCCGCCGTTGGGCCAACGGGTTCGTCGGCAAAGGATTGCCGACCTACGAAAGCTTGAATCGATCTACCCTAGCCGAAGGCGCCAACGACGTCCGCCAAGCCTGTTTTGCCGTACGAGCGAGATGAAAACGCTCTAGCCATAAAGAGGCAAGGAACATTCGACCGCGCATTGGCAATACAAAAAGCTTAAGAACATGTACTGCAATACGGCCGTCTCCTACAGGCCGACCGTGGCTTCGGTCTCTTGGGCACCCGCCCCCATAGTTAGCGATTTCAACCGGGCAAGACAAGAATCCATGCAACTCACCGCTGCGGCTATCGGCAGCCGCGACCTGGATACCATGAAGAAGCGGGATATGGCCTGTGACACGTTTTCGAGTCTTATTCCATTCGGCATTCGAGTGAACATTCATCGTAGGATGGGTAGAGCGAACCGAAACCCATCGATGGTGGGTTATAGCCCCTCGGCTCCGCTCGTGACAGGCCCTTCGACAAGCTCAGGACAGGCCCCGCGTAACCCACCGACCCTTCGACGTGGCTCAGGACAGGTCCGAGGCCGTTCGGTGGGTTACGGCCTCGCGGCCTAACCCACCCTACAGAAATTAATGCCTTACTGAAAGCGATAATGTTCGTCACGACATGTCGCGGGATATGCCGAGTTTTTCCATGCGGGAGCGCAGGGTGCTCCGCTTGAGGCCCAGTCGTTCCGCGGCCCCTTTCGGCCCGCCGATCACCCAGTCGGTTTCCCGCAAGACTTGGAGGATGTGTTCGCGTTCGACGTCTTCGAGTGTTCTCGATGCGCCGCGCATTGTGTAAGATTCCTTGTGAACGGATACCGAATCGGGCAGGGGCACGCGCAGCACGCCATTGGGCGACAGAATTACCGCGCGCTCGATGACGTTCTGAAGCTCGCGCACGTTGCCCGGCCATTGATAACGCTTGAGCGCTTCGGTCACCTCGTTGGGAATGTGGGTGATCGGGCGGTTGATGCGCCGCGCGAACTTTTCCACGAAATGTCGCACCAGGGGCGCAATGTCCTGGGGACGCTCGCGTAGAGGCGGAACCGTGATGGGAAAGACGTTCAGACGGTAATACAGATCGTCACGAAACGTCTGCTCCTTGACCATCCGGGCCAGGTTTCGGTTGGTCGCCGCCACCAACCGGACATTGGTTTTAACGGTACGGGCACTGCCGAGCCGCTCGAACTCCTGCTCCTGCAGCACCCGCAGCAGCTTGGGCTGCAGATCCAACGGAATCTCACCGATTTCATCGAGAAACAGAGTGCCCTCGTGTGCGAGTTCAAACCGACCGATTCGCCGCGCGATCGCCCCGGTGAAGGCGCCTTTCTCATGGCCGAACAGCTCGCTCTCAAGCAGATCCCTGGGAATGGCCGCGCAGTTCACCTTGACGAAGGGATGAGCGGAGCGCGCGCTCAGGTCGTGAATGGCCCGGGCGATGAGTTCCTTGCCGGTACCGGTCTCACCGGAGATCAGAACGGTCGCATCGGTCGTCGCCACGATTTCGACCTGTTTGAGAGCGCACGCCAGCGCAGGACTTTCGCCGATGATTTCGCCAAAGTCGTGCTCGATCCGGATTTCGTCTTCAAGACAGCGCTTCTCCTCTGCCAGCCGTTCCTTCGCCTCACTCACTTCACGGTAATTCAGGGCATTGTCCACGGCGATCGCCACCTGCCCGGCGATCTTCTCCAGGAAATCGATCTCCCCATCGCTGAAGACGCTGTCCGCCAGCCGCAATAGATTCAAGGTGCCGAGCAAGCGGTCGCAATGGATCAGCGGAAAGAAACAACCGGATTTCAGACCCTCCGCCAGGCCAGGATTGATTCCCCTATCGAACTGGGCCATGCGCTGGGCGTCGAAGACCTGGAGGCGACCTGTCCGGAACGTCAGACCAGACGGCGTCCCTTCCATAGGAAAAAGCGCGCCTGCCCGGACGGTTCCTTTGCCGTCCGGGAAGTCGAGCGTGTAAAGGCGCATCCCGCCCGCCTCGAGATCGGGCAGAGTAAGACCCACGAAATCGCACTGCATGACGCGCCGGACGCTCGACGAAACGGCCTGGCAGAGTTGTCTCAGATCCAGGTGCGAAAGCACCTCGTTGGTGAGATTCAGCAAAAGGCGGAGTCGCTCGTGTTCCTCCTGCAATTGTTGCTGCAGCCGCTTGCGCTCGGTGACATCCTCGACCAATGCCATGACAAAGCCGGGGCAGTAGCCTCCGTCCAAAACACGGGAAATGGTGTTGCTGACCCAGAGCACCCTCCCGTCCTTGCGCCGATAGCGCTTTTCGATCTTGAACTGCTGGAGCTTCCCGCTGAGAAACTCCTGGTAAAGGGCCAAGTTATTGCCGCGGTCTTCCTCGTGGGTGATATCGGGCCAGGAGAGTGCAAGCAGTTCCTCTCCGGTGTAACCCAGCATTCGCTGAAAGGCGGCATTGGCGGCCAGAAACCGGCCATCCACGTTGGATAATGCGATACCGATCGCGGAATTCTCAAACACCTGGCGCCAGCGTTCTTCACTGTGCCGCAGCGCCATTTCGGCCCGGCGGCGCTCCAACTCGGCCCCGGCGCGCACGGCAAAAATCTGCAGGATCGATTCGGCCAGCTTCGGGCTTTCGATGGGGTGGTCGAACAACACCACGATCAGGCCCAGGGCACGGCCGCCCGAATCAAGAAGCGGCGTTCCCACATACCCTTCAACCTTCATCTCGGCGAGAAACCGATCCTGGGGGAACGATTGCTGCACACCGCTCGCATAGGAGCACAGGCTCTTGCCGATCACGTGCCTGCAAGGGGTATGCGCCAGATCGTATTCAAAGTTGTCTACGATTTTCCCGTCCGCCCACACGGCGATGGTGCGCACCCGTTCCGAGCCGGCTTCCACCAGCTCGCCGATGAAGACGCGGTGGGCGTCAAGGGAAGCGGCAAGGTGTTCGACTAATGAGCGGAAAAAGCTTTCACCGGTCGCACTGGAAATCCCCTTGGCGATGTTGAGCACCCTGTCCTCCGGCGGGCTGCGGTCCATCTTGGGAATACCGCCGGTGATCAATGTTTGCATGGTCGCGATGCTGCCTGAATGATGTAGGCCTGCATGTCCTCGAACTGATGTCCCCCCGTGAATCACGCGAACTTGGTGAAGTGATGCGAGAACGTCGGAACCGTCACCGTTTCGGCTATCCGCTTCGTTCTCCACGCATGACGGTATCAAAGATCAGCCTAGAAAAGAAGCCGGTTGAATAAGGCCGTTGCGCGAGGCCTTACAATCGCAAACGGCCTATCGATTGGCCATTCCTCGCTCTCGGCTTCGGGCTCGATCCGGATGACGAAGACACCCACTTAACAGCGCGAGGCTCAGGGCCGAACCCATAGCGACGGGCTTCGCGCTAGTCATCGGACACCCTCCCCAGCTCGTCCACCACGGCGGGAACCGGTGCCCGCCCGCGCCTCCGTGCCACCCGGGCGCGGATGACCACGTAGAAGACCGGTGTCATGAACAGGCCGAACAAGGTCACCCCGAGCATGCCGGAGAACACGGTGACACCCATGATACGGCGCACCTCGGCCCCGGCGCCGTGAGAGAACACCAGCGGGACGACGCCGGCGATGAAGGCCACCGAGGTCATCACGATCGGCCGTAGCCGCAGCCGGCTCGCCTCGATCGCCGCCGCGACGATGCCGCGGCCTTCGCCCTCGAGCTCGCGCGCGAACTCGACGATGAGGATGGCGTTCTTGCAGGCGAGCCCCATCAGCACCACCAGCCCGATCTGGACGAAGATGTTGTTGTCGCCTCCCGTCAGCCACACGCCGAACAGCGCCGAGAGCAGACACATGGGCACGATCAGGATGACCGCCAACGGCAGCGTCCAGCTCTCGTAGAGCGCGGCCAGCACCAGGAATACCAGCAGCACGCACAGCGGAAACACGACTTTATTGGCATTGCCTTCGTGGATCTGCTGATAGCTCAGGTCGGTCCAGTCGTAACTCGTTCCGGCGGGCAGCACCCGAGGTGCCAGGGAGGCAATGGCGGCAATGGCTTCGTTCGAGGACATGATCCTGGGATCGGCCTCGCCGATGAGGTCCGCGGCGGGGTAGCCATTGTAACGGATCACGGGGTCCGGCCCATAGGTCTGACGGACCGTCACGATGCTGCCGATCGGCACCATCTCTCCGGCTTGGTTGCGGGCGCGCAGCGTGAGGACGTCCTCGGGCTGGTCGCGGAACTGGGCGTCGGCCTGAGCGTAGACCTGATAGGTGCGGCCGAAGCGGTTGAAGTCGTTCACGTAGGTGGAACCGAGGTAAATCTGCAGCGTTTCGAACACCTCGCTCAAGGGCACGCCATGTCGCTTCGCCTTGGTGCGGTCGACGTCGGCCGTCAGTTGCGGCACGTTGGCCTGATAAGAGCTGATGGGAAACCCCATCCCCGGTACTTCCGAAAGAGCGCCCGCGAGTCCCTGGACCGCATGCTGCAATTCACCGTAGCCCAGGCCCGCACGGTCCTGGACGTAGAGCGAAAAGCCGGACCCGGTGCCGATGCCGAGTATCGGTGGCGGCATGATCGCGAACGCGAACGCCTCCTGGATCGAGGAAAATTTGCCCATCAGCTCGCCGACAATCTCTGTCGCCGGCCGCTGGCGCTCGTCGAACCCGTGCAGGCCGAAGAAGATCGTACCGGTATTTGGCGTGTTGCTGAACTGCAGGGCATTGAGCCCCGGAAATGCCACGGCATCGCGGACCCCTTCGGTGGACAGGGCCATCTCGCTCATGGTGCGCACCACCGCTTCGGTACGATCGAGCGAGGCGCCTTCCGGCAGCTTGACGCCGCCTATCAGATACAGCTTGTCCTGGGTCGGGATGAAGCCCCCCGGCACCGCCTGGAAGCTCAGCCAGGTCAGGCCGATGAGACCGCCGTAGAGCACCAGGATTCGGCCGCTTCGGCGCAGGATCCTGACCACGGCGCCGGAGTATGCCTCGGCGCTGCGCTGGAAGCCGCGGTTGAAGGGTCGAAACAGCCAGCCGAACAGCGTGTCTAGCACGCGCGTCACCGGATCGGGTGTCGCGCCGTGCCGCTTGAGCAGCGTTGCCGCCAGCGCCGGTGACAATGTCAGCGAATTCACCGCCGAGATCACGGTGGAGATGGCGATGGCCACGGCAAACTGGCGGTAGAACTGGCCGGTCACGCCGGACAGGAAGGCCATCGGCACGAAGACCGCCGTCAGGACCAGCGCGATGGCGATGATGGGGCCGCTGACTTCGCGCATGGCCTGATGGGCCGCCGCTCGCGGCGCCAGTCCGTTGGCGATGTTGCGCTCCACGTTCTCGACCACGACGATGGCGTCGTCCACCACGATGCCGATGGCGAGCACCAAGGCGAACAGCGTGAGCGTGTTGATGGAAAAGCCCAGCAACAGCAACACCGCGAAGGTGCTGACGATGGAGACGGGTACCGCGAGCAGCGGGATGATCGAGGCTCGCCAGGTCTGCAGGAACAGGATGACCACCGCGACCACCAGGAGCACGGCCTCGAACAGCGTCTTCACGACCGCCTCGATCGAATCGCGAACGAACACCGTCGGGTCGTAGACCACGTCCCACTTCACCCCCTCGGGGAAGAAGCGTTCCAACTCGCGCATCTTGGCGCGCACGCTGTCGGAGAGCTCGATCGCGTTCGAGCCGGGGGCCTGGAAAATCGCGACCGCCACCGCCTGCCGATTGTTGAGCAGCGAGCGCAGCGCGTATTCGGAGGCGCCGAGCTCGATCCGCGCCACGTCGCGCAGGCGGGTGATCTCGCCGCCGGCGCCGGTCTTGACCACGATGTCGCCGAACTGCTCCTCGGTGACCAGCCGCCCCTGCGCGTTGATCGACAGCGTGAAATCACTGACGCGCGGCTGCGGAGGGCCGCCTATCGTTCCCGCCGAGACCTGGACGTTTTGTTCGCGGATGGCCCGGACCACGTCGCCCGCCGCCATGCCGCGCGCGGCGACCTTGTCCGGATCGAGCCAGATGCGCATCGAATAGTCGCCGCCGCCGAACACCATCGCCTGGCCCACGCCCGGCAGGCGCGCGAGTTCGTCCTTGACGTGCAGGGTGGCATAGTTGCGCAGGTACAGGGTGTCGTACTTCTGGTTCGGCGAGAGCAGATGCACCACCATGGTCAGATTGGGCGACTGCTTCTCGGTGGTGACGCCGAGCCGGCGCACATCCTCCGGGAGCCGCGGCAGGGCCTGGTTGACGCGGTTCTGGACCTGTACCTGAGCGAGGTCGACGTCAGTACCCGGCCTGAAGGTGACGGTCAGGTACATCACGCCGTCGGAGCCCGCCACCGACTTCATGTACATCATGTGTTCCACCCCGTTCATGGCTTCCTCCAGAGGGGTGGCGACGGTCTCGGCGATGACCTTGGGGTTGGCGCCGGGATAAACCGCGCGCACCTGCACCGAAGGCGGCACCACATCGGGGTATTCGGCCACCGGAAGCAACGGGATCGCGATCACTCCGACGACGAACAGGAGGATCGACAAGACTGCCGCGAAAATTGGGCGGTCGATGAAGAAGGCGGAAAAGTCCCTCATGCGCTGGGCTCCCGGGTCCGGTTTGCCGAGGTCTGCTCATTACCGGCGTTCAGCTTGGGATCAGCCGGATGCGGCGGGGGATCGCCCATCTTGATGAACTGCGGGCTGACCGGCATGCCCGGGAAGAAGATCTTTTGGACTCCGTGTACGACCACCGCGTCGTCGGTGCCCAAGCCCTCGGTGACGATGCGGAGGCCATCGAACATCCGCCCGAGCTTGACGTCGCGACGCTGCGCCCGGTTGTCGGCATCGAGCACATAGACGTACTTTCGATCCTGGTCGGTGAGGACCGCCTTGTCGTCCAACAGCACGGCCGGGAACTTGCCGCTGCTCGGAAGTTTCACGCGCGCGAACAGCCCCGGCGTCAACATCCCATCCGGGTTGTCGACCACGGCGCGGGCGCGGATGGTGCCGACAGCGGGATCGAATCGATTGTCCAGAAAATCCAGGCGCCCTTCGTGCGGGAAGCCCTCTTCATCGGCCAGCCCCACGAACACGGGGTTCACCGCCTCCTGCAAGGTGCCCCGCTCGCCGGTTCGCCTCCTGGCGCCCTGGCGCAGATACGCCTGCTCATCGACCTCGAAATAGACGTAAATGGGGTCCGACGAAACGATGGTGGTCAAGAGGGTCGCCGTCCCGGTTCCGTCGTTCACCAGATTGCCCTCGGTGACGAGTTCCCGGCTGATGCGTCCGCTGATCGGGGCGCGCACTTCGGTGAATTCCAGGTTGAGCTTGGCCTCGTCGACGGCGGACTGCGCCGATTGGACGGCGGCGATGGACTCGCGCAGGTTCTTGTCGCGGGTGTCGAGCTCCTCTTCGGAAATCACCCGCTTCTCGAACAGCCGCTGCGCCCGCGCCAGATCGTTTTTCGCCAGGTCGCGCCGGGCCTGGGCGCGCGCCAGCTCTCCCTGCGCCCGTCCGAGCGCGGCCTTATAAGGTCGGGGATCGATGACGAACAGCAGGTCGCCCTTCTTGACCAGGGATCCGTCCTTAAAATTGACCTTTTCCAGATATCCCCCCACGCGAGCCCGCACCTCTACGGTCTCCACGGCGTCCAGCCGTCCGGTGTACTCTTCCCATTCCACGACTTCCCGTTGAATCGGCCGGCTTACCGCAACCGCCGGGGGCGGCGGTCCTGCCGGCTCTGCCGTCGGTTGGCCGCAGCCGGCGAGCAGGCTCAGGAGGAGACCGAGCCAGCTTGCCTGAACTATCCAGTACCTTTTGTTGATCACGTTCTTGCTACCGTTTACCTTGCACTATTCCCCGGAGCGCATCGCCAGCACGCCAGGGTTTTACCGGAACTTTCCACACGCTGGCCGGTAGGTGTCCGGTACCTTCCGAAAGCCGATGGCGAGCCGGTTCCACCCGTTGATGGCGATGGTCGCCAGCGTGAGCTTGACCAGCTCTTCGTCCGTGAATTGCGCGCGTGCCTGTTCGAAGACCTCGTCCGGGGCGTGTCCTTCGCTGATTTGGGTGATCGCTTCGCACCAGGCGAGTCCGGCCCGTTCCCGATCGGTATAGAACGGCGCCTCGCGCCAGACGCTGAGCGCGTAGAGCCGCTGCTCGGTGTCGCCCAGAGCCCTCGCCTCCCTGGTGTGAAGGTCTATGCAGTAGGCACAGCCGTTGATCTGAGAGGCTCGGATCTTGACGAGCTCCAGCAGGGATCGCTCGAGACCGCATTCGTCCGCGTACTTTTGTAGCGCGCACATCGCCTCCATGGCGTCCGGCGCCGCTTTGGCATAGTCCAAACGTCTTTTCGTCATGGCCTTCTCGTGGTGGGTTAACCTCTGGGACTGGACTCTCTTTTTATCAACTTTCGTACCAGCCCCGACCGGTTCATTCGAACTTTTATGGATCAAACGTTTACCTTGAGCTTGCGGTACGGAAGCGAATTTATCGCAGCAAGCCGCGGGACAGAGGCGGCGATATCTCGCCCCGAGGCGACATATCGCCGCTCATCGGGCGGGTCTCCTTCCGAACTAAACGCCGCATGTCCCGGTTGTCTAGGCAAGTGGCCGCGGTTAGTGAATCCACACACCAAGGACAATGGGGGATTGGCGTGTTGACTATGGCGTTACAAACAAAGAAAAAGTTGACCCAAGGCCAATCACAGCCGCATGAGAACCAGAGGCCGCATAAAGGCGTTACCAAAACGATAGCCGTGCCCCAACTGGCGGCAATCGCCGGCGCCCTCAAAGGATTCATGTCGACCTTTCTTACCTGACGAGAAGGCGTCGGACCGTAGTTTGGCTTTTGCTCCATGCCAAGAGCATTCGTTTAGAGCTTGATGATGAGCGGATCTTCAGGAGTATCGGCCAGTTGCTCTTCCCACTCCACCAATTTTTGTGAACCTTTACATAGTTGACCGGGCCTACTTCGGCCTGAAGCCGAAAGGATACGGCCAGCATCCACACCAAAAGCGCTTTCATTCGTCGATCGCCGAGAATTGGAAATGGTGTTCAGAGTAGAACTTTCCGGCAGAGCAAAGCGCGCAGGGCTCGCATTGAGAACCCGTTTTACCAAACTCCGGATCGTTTGCTCCTGAAACGGTCGATTACCGAAACGGCTGATATGGCTGATAGTAATAGGGGTAAGCGTAGCCAGTCCCTCGCCACTCGCGAGGCCCAAACCGATAGGGCGGGACGTAGACATCAGGGAGCTCCCAACGTTGGGGCCACACATGGACTTGGCCGCAATCGATCACCGGGTAGCGGACCGCCGGATAAATGTAGTGGAATCGACCCAACGGCCTAATTTCCGCGTCTTGGACCGCCTGCTCCTGGATCTCCCCGGCCACGGTAATCAGACGGCCCGGAAAGTAGTCCGCTGAGTTCAGAGAGCCAAGGCACCGGACCAGAAATCGGCTTTGAGAGGCGTTGAACTTTTCCTTGGGACGGTCACTGGAATCCAGAGGCTTTTGCCAAACCTCGATTTCTGTCACTGACGGCAGAACGCGGGCAGCAGCCACCTTACCGCCCAAGATTACCGTCTGTCCTCTGAACGACTCCGGATCGGCGCTGATCTCTGCAAAGGACGGCTGATTTGTAGCCGCCTGCCGCCAGGACTCGGCTATCGGACTCGCTGCGCAACCACCCAAGAGCGGAAGAATCCATAACCACCCGCGCAACCGGTGCATCCTGCAATACCCGGTACCCCACGAACCAGACATCCCTCGCCTGGCCGGAAAGATCGAATGAATATCCATAGCGGCGACTCACAGGCCAAATTCCTTAATGGCTTAGATGTCCTGGCCGGACTTCCGGTTCATGCCCAGCCCAAGAGTGGGCTTATGAAGAGGACTAACATTTTCCGTGCTACGGCCTGCTTCAAGGCGCTGCCAGTCTGATCTCGGAGGGATTTGCCGCCCTGAGAAGGGCATCTTTCATGGCAGCAAGGCAAAGGATGAACCGCCACTATCGGGTGGCTTACTTGACTTTCCGAAACATAGACCACGATATCTAGGCTCAGCCAACCCAATCCTTCTATCTTTAGCCTCATCGTGTCCGAACACCCGTCGCAAGCGCCGGTCAATATCCGTAAGCGTACGCTTATCGCCGGCGAAATAATTCAGCAGGAGCAGCCATGAGCACATCGGACGTCGTCGTGATCACCGGAGCCTCGGCCGGCGTGGGGCGCGCCACTGCGGTGGAGTTCGCCCGACGCGGCGCACGGGTCGCCGTGCTGTCGCGCGGCGCGGACGGATTGGAAGGTGCTAGGCGGGATATCCGGCAGGCCGGAGGCACGGCGCTCGTCATTCCTGCCGACGTGTCCGATCCCGATCAGGTCGAGCAGGCCGCCGGTCGGGTCGAGCAGGAATTGGGGCCTATCGACATCTGGATCAATTGCGCCATGGCAACGGTATTCTCGCCGGTGAGCGCTATGACGCCCGCGGAGTTCAAGCGGGTGACCGAGGTCACCTATCTCGGCTACGTCTACGGCACGATGGCGGCGCTCAAGCGGATGCGGCAAAGAAACCGCGGAACCATCGTGCAGGTAGGCTCCGCCCTCGCCTATCGCGCCATTCCGCTGCAATCGGCCTATTGCGGGGCCAAGTTCGCCATCCGCGGCTTCACCGATGCGCTCCGTTCCGAGCTGATTCACGACCGCTCCGAGATCCGGCTGACGATGGTGCAGATCGCCGCGTTCAACACACCGCAGTTCGATTGGGCGCGCATACACATCAACCGGAATCCCCAGCCGGTTCCGCCGATCTTTCAGCCGGAAGTGGCGGCGCGCGGCATCGTTCACGCCGCTTATCACCCGCGCCGCGAATTCTGGATCGGCTGGCCGACGGTGAAAACCATTCTCGGCAACAAGCTCGTCCCCGGCTTCCTGGACCGCTATCTCGCCGACAAGGCTTACGAAGGCCAGCTCGGCCCGGAACCCTTGCCGTCGAACCGCCCCGACAACCTGTTCGACCCGGTGCCCGGCGATCATGGCGCCCACGGCCGGTTCGACAACCGGGCCAGGCCGTGGAGTTGGCAGCTCTGGGCGAACATGCACCGGGGCTGGCTCGCGGCCGGCGCAACCCTGGTCGCTGCTCTGGCGGTTTGGGGCTGGTCGGGTCAACCCGAGCGCCGGATTCAAACCAAGCGCTCCCGCCTCATCGCCGGTCGTCCCGGAACTCCACCAAATCCCCGCGCACAGTGATCTTCGGCAGCGAAAACAGGATGAAATACGGGCTCGTCTGATCGTACACCAGGTTCACGAAAACCTGCGCCGTGCCATTCGAGACTCCGGCCTTTTCGTACAGGCGCGTGATCGCTTCGGCATAATCCGGGCTCTTGAAGGTCAGAAGGCCGAGCAGCCTGAAACCGGTGCTGCTGCCGATGACATCAGCTTTCACGAGGCGGAAATTGGGTTGCGATAACGTGACCTGCGTGACGGTCGTAATCTGCGTACCGCCGGCGGCCGAAGGCGCAGCCAAAGGAAATCCGGTTGCAACGGGCGGGACGGGACAGCCGGTGAGCAAGAATAAAAACGGGATCAACAGCAGAAACCGCATGAGTACTCTCATCCCTCCGAATAAGCCATGGTGGTCAGCAGCGCGAGTTCGGCCTGGCGCGAGTCCAGCCGGGTGTGCTGCACGACGATGGGTACATCCGATTCGATGATGCTGGCATAGTCGGTATCCACGGGGATGGGCTCGGGATCTTCCAGATCGTTGAAACGCAGGTGCAGCGTGCGCCGAGCCGGCACGGTCAGCCGATACGTTCCGGCCGGTTCGCGGTCGCTGAAAAAGATGGTGATGGCCACGTGGGCGTCCGTGTCGCCTGCGTTGAGCATGCAGACGGTTTCGTGACTCTCGAGCGCCCGGCCCTCGCCGACGCTCGTCGGCGGGATATAGCCTTCGGCAATGGCCCAGAGTTTTTTGCCGATGGAAGTCGCCATAGTGCTTGCCTCATGTCTGAACCGGCAACTGTCGAAGCGCCATTTCCAAGATACTGACCGCGAGGCGCCGGCGCACCGTGGCCAGGCTCAATCCGTCTCCGGCAAAACCGTCGCTTTCATTTCCTTCGCGGCGGATTTGACAATGCCCCAGGCATCCACGTCTCCGCCGAACAGTGCCGAAAGATAAGCCTTGGCCTGCTCGAAGGTGATGTGCGGCGGCAGCGGCGGCACGTTGGGATCGGTGTAGGCTTCCAAGAGCACCGGCCGGTCGGCGGCGAAAGCCCGCTCCCAGGCCGGGGCGATGTCCTCCGGCTTGTCCACCTTGAGCCCCATGAAGCCCAGCGATTCGGCGTACCGGGCATAGGGGAAATCGGGCACATCTTGCGACGCCTCGTACTTGGGGTCGCCCGCCAAGGCCCGCTGCTCCCAGGTCACCTGGTTGAGGTCGCGGTTGTTGAGCACCAGCACGATGAAGCGCGGATCGCGCCATTCCTTCCAGTATTTCTCGACCGTCACCAGTTCCGCGTTGCCGTTCATCTGCATGGCCCCGTCGCCCACCAGGGCGATCACCACCCGATCGGGATAGGCGAACTTGGCGGCGATGGCGTAAGGCACGCCGCAGCCCATGGTGGCGAGCCCGCCCGAGAGCGAGGCCATCATGCCGCGGCGGATTTTCACGTCGCGAGCGTACCAGTTGGTGCCGGAGCCGGAGTCGGCGGAAATGATGCAGTTGTCGGGAAGGCGCGGCGACAGTTCCCAGAAGACCCGCTGCGGATTGATGGGATCGGCCGCGTTCATGGCGCGGGATTCCAGCACCTGCCACCACTCCCGGATTTCCCGCTCGATGAAATCTCGCCAGCTGCGATCGGTCTTCCGTTGCAGCAGCGGGATCAAGGCCCGGAGCGTCTCGGCGCTGTCGCCCACCAGATTCACCTCCATGGGATAACGCATGCTCAGCATCCGCCCGTCGAGATCGATCTGCACGCCGCGGGCCTGGCCCTCCTTGGGCAGAAACTCGGTATAAGGAAAGCGCGAACCGATCATCAGGAGGGTATCGCAGTTCAGCATCATCTCGTAGCTGGGCCGGGTACCCAAGAGTCCGATGGAACCCGTGACGAAAGGCAGGTCGTCCGGCAGCGCCGCCTTGCCCAAGAGCGCCTTGGCGACGCCGGCCCCGAGAATCTCCGCCGTTTCGGTGACTTCGTCGGTCGCATGCAGGGTGCCCGCGCCCACCAGCATCGCGACACGCTGGCCCTGGTTCAGCACGTCCGCCGCCTTTTGCAGATCCTCCTCTTTGGGCACCACCCGCGGCGCGGCATAGCCGACCCCGGACAGAATATGGCCGTGTTTCCGGGGCGGCGTGGTGACCGCGTCCAGTTCCTGTACGTCGTTGGGAACAACGATGCAGGTGACGGTCCGCTCGCACACGGCGATGCGCACCGCCCGATCCACCAAGTGCCGAACCTGGTCCGGGCTCGATGCCATGTAGACGTATTCGTGGGCCACATCCTTGAACAGCGTCACCAGATCCACTTCCTGTTGATAATCGCCGCCCAGGGCGCCGCGCGCCTGTTGCCCGATGATCGCCAGGACCGGCTGGTGGTCCAGCTTGGCGTCGTAGAGCCCATTCAGAAGATGAATCGCGCCGGGTCCCGAGGTCGCGAGGCACACGCCCACCTGCCCGGTGAACTTGGCGTGGGCGCAGGCCATGAAAGCGGTCATCTCCTCGTGGCGCGCCTGGATGAATTGAAACCGGTCCCCGGCCCTGCCGAGCGCGCCAAGAATGCCGTTGATGCCGTCCCCCGGATATCCGTAAATGCGCCGGATACCCCAAGCGGAAAGCCGAACCAGCAGAAAATCGCTCGCCGTGTACGCCATGAGTCGCCTCCTTTCCCAGGTCCTCTGCCGGCCACGCCCGCGACGCCCGATCATCGAGACCGGCACGCGGACGATCATGCTTTCGAGTTATTAACCCGGCCTATAAATATAGGCCGGGTTAATCCGGGGCAGGGATGCCCTGGCGCGGCGACAAGCCGCGTGAGCCCAGGCCGGGCGTGTACCGGCCTGGGCGGCGGCCCGAAATACCAGGAGGGTATTTATGGGCCTGATTAATAGGACCGATGGGATGAGCGAAAATTGCGCGAGGGCGCCAAAAACCGGAAAGCGGCGCGATCCTCAAAAGAAGGGGCACTCAGAAAAAGCGATCCTTCTGCCCTCAGGTTCGAGCGAACTTGGAGCCTATCTGAGTTGGTCCCCAAATCCTTCGACAGGCTCGGGACAGGCCCTTCGACAGACCGGGGCGAACGGTCTACTGAAATAGGCTCCTAAACTCGGCTCGAAAATTGACAGATATCAAGGCGATTATTGCGGTCAAAACATTATCAGCCGACGATATCGAAGACCCGTCATGGACAAGACCAGGTTAACCATCGCATTCGTCTTGCCGTACCTTACAGCATTGCTGCTTTATCCCGAGCCGACGGATTTTCCGCTCCAGACGCCCAAAGCTCCGTTGAGCCGTCACGGCGGGAATCCGCGCGATCGGCCGATACCGTATCGCATCGCCGACCGCCCGAGCCCGCAAGTGGACCGGGAGATCGCCGCGCTCTTCGCACCGACACGGCACCCGCCCTTGATCGCCGACCGACCGCCGGAACTCGACCCGTACAAACAGAGCCGGACATCGAAGCCCAAGATCGAATCAAAGCACGCGGCAAAGCCCAAAAGCCCCGTCATCATCCAAATCGATCAGACCCACCAACGCCTGTCGGTGCATGTTGGCGGCGAGGCCGTCGAGGGGCTCGAATCGGTACTAGTTTCGACCGGACTTCCGGGCAAAGCCACCAAAACTCCGGACGGCACCTATTCCCCGCGTGCCTTGGCGGTGCGCCGCCCTTCCTATTTCGCGACCAGACTCTTGAACCGGCCGGTATACCTGACCCATGCGATTCAAATCGTGGACGGCATCTTCATGCACGATGCCTCGGACGGGGCCATGGCACATCTCGGCAAAAAGCGCTCCCATGGCTGCGTACGGGTCGATCGCCGGCAGATGCCGAAGATCTTTCGCCTCGTGAAACGGCACCGGACGAACACCCGGATTCAGATCTTTCATTCATCCATAAAGGACGCGATCCGGGGCGATCCTTCCATCGCCGCACGTTCGGAGATCGAAGACACGCGCTGAACCGGAAACCGCCTCGCGACCTTTCCGCTCCCTTCTCGGTCAAAACAAAAAGTGCAACCGTGCTTTCTCGACTGATCGAGGCTTCATCGATTCCGATTCGGAAAAAGCCGGCTTTACCACGCGCAAAGGAGGGCGCAATGACTCACCCCATCAAATCGCTTACGCTCCTGACCGCTGTCGCTGCGGCTCTTACCCCAGGTATCTGGAACATTGCCACTGCCGACCCTTTAGACCGTCCCTTTCTGGCCAGTACCGGTACGGTCATCGACGATACCGTCATCACCACCAAGATCAAGGCGGCCTATGTACGAGACCCGGTGGTCGGTGCTCTCGATATTCATGTCGACACGATCAAGGGCGTCGTCTATCTCAGCGGATTGGCCAATAGCGAGGCGGAAAAGGAAAAAGCCGCCACGCTCGCCAAGACCGTCGAAGGTGTCGTGGAGGTCAGGAACAATATCCAGGTGAAGCCCGCCGCGACCGGCGAGTGAAGCCTGCCGGGGCGGCTCGACCTGGATTCCGCCTCTGCGTGGCCGATTCACCCGTCTGAAGATGAATGATCTCTTATCGGTACTTGCAGTGGCGGTCTTACCCGCCGCCGGAAACATCGTCGGCAGCCTTTTGGCGGAGAGCCTTCGCGCGCCGCCATGGATCATCGGCGCCGCGTTGCACGGCGCGGCCGGTGTGGCGATCGCGGTAGTCAGCATTGATCTCATGCCCCGAATTCTGCCCGTGATCCCGACGTGGCTATTGATTTCGATGTTTCTCGGAGGATCAGTTTTTTCGGCAGCACTTGCTCGCGCGTTTCGGTATTGGACGGGCTCCCGGTCAGGACGGTCCGGCGCTTGGATGGTTTATCTGGCCGTGGCGGTCGACCTTCTCACGGACGGCCTGATGGTTGGCGCGGGTTCGGCCGTTTCCGGCGGCCTCGGATTACTGCTCGGATTAAGCCAGGTGATTGCGAATATTCCCGGCGGGTTTGCAGCGATCGGCAACTTTCGAAACCGTCAGGTGCCGCGAAAACGGCGGCTCGGCATCTCGGGCTCGTTCATTCTTCCGCCGATTTTCGGCGCGGCGATCGGCTATCTGCTACTACGCGACGCGAGCACCCAGGCCGAGCATGCGGCACTTGCGTTTCTGGTGGGCGTGCTGTTACTGGCGACTGTGGAAGACATGCTGCCCCAGGCCGATGAGCCGGGCGTCGCCCGATGGATTTCGACCCCGTCCTTCGCCGGAGGATTCGCCCTGTTCGCCGCCTTGTCCGCCTATGTCGATTGATCCCAAGCCTCGAATCAGCGTTCGCAGGCTGAAATGACGTTCGTCGCATAAACGACACCGATTCTCGCCGGTCCAATTTCAAAACAGGGAAGGCCCGGCCTCGTCACCGATAGGAGAGTAACAATGGATGCGCTTGTCCTCGCGCGAACTCAGTTCGCGTTCACGGTCAGTTTTCACATCTTTTTTCCGGCGTTCACGATTGGCTTGGCGAGCTATCTCGCCGTGCTCGAGGGGCTTTGGCTGGCAACCAAGCGGGATGTCTTCCTGCAGCTCTACAAATACTGGCTGATCGTCTTCGCCGTGGCCTTCGCCATGGGCGTCGTGTCGGGCATCGTGATGAGCTATCAGTTCGGAACCAACTGGGGACCGTTCTCGGAAAAGACCGGCCCGGTCCTCGGCCCCTTGCTGGCCTACGAAGTGTTGACGGCGTTCTTCCTGGAGGCCGGCTTTCTCGGCGTCATGCTGTTCGGACTCGACCGCGTGGGCCCGAGACTGCATTTCGCGGCGACGCTCCTGGTCGCCTTCGGCACGCTGCTTTCGGCGTTCTGGATCTTGTCCGCGAACAGTTGGATGCAAACGCCGGCGGCGTATCACCTCGAGGCGGGCCGCTATGTGCCCGACAGTTGGATCGGCGTGATCTTCAATCCGTCCTTTCCTTATCGCTTCACGCACATGGTGCTGGCGGCCTATCTCACGACCGCGCTCGTGGTCGGCGCGAGCGGCGCCTGGCATCTTCTCAGGGACAAGACCAACCCGGCGGCCCGCGTCATGTTCGTCATGGCGATCTTGATGGCGGCGGTGGTCGCGCCGACTCAGCTGATCGTGGGCGATCTCCACGGCCTCAACACCAAGGAATACCAGCCGGCCAAGGTTGCGGCGATGGAGGGACACTTCGAGAGCCGGGCGGGCGCGCCGCTGATTCTGTTCGGCATCCCGGATGTCGACGAAGCCCGAACCAAATACACCATCGAAATCCCCAAGCTCGCCAGCCTGATCCTCGAACACGACCTCGATGCGAAAGTCACCGGCTTGGATGCCTTTCCGAGAGATCGCTGGCCCAATGTGCTTATCGTTTTTTGGGCGTTCCGGATCATGGTCGGAATCGGCGTGCTGATGATTCTTTTCGGGCTTGCCGGCGCCGTGCAATTCTTCCGAAAACGCTTGTTCGATGAGGCCTGGTTCCACCGCTGGGGGGTCGCCATGGGGCCGCTGGGGTTCGTGGCGATCCTGGCCGGCTGGTTCGTGACCGAGGTGGGTCGCCAACCCTTTGCGGTATACGGACTCCTCCGAACGGGGGACGCCGTATCGCCCATCGGCACGCCGGGAGTCGCCGGGTCGCTGCTGGGTTTCATCGTGGTATACACGATCATTTTCGGTGCCGGCTCGTTTTATCTGATACGGCTCATCAAGCGCTCGCCGGATATCGGGCTCGAGAAACCGACGGAAAAAGGCCCTCTGAGGACGACCGGCGTCATGCCTGGGCCAGCGCTCGAAAAAGGCCCGCATTAGGAGGAACCGATCATGTTCGATCTACCGACTATCTGGTTCGTATTGATCGGCGTGGCCTTGCTCGCCTACGCCATTCTGGACGGCTTCGATCTCGGCGTCGGGATTCTTTTCCCCCTGGGACGCGACGAGGAGGAGCGCGACCGGATGATGAACAGCGTGGCGCCGGTCTGGGACGGCAACGAGACCTGGCTCATCCTGGGCGGCGGGGGCCTGTTCGCCGCCTTTCCCCTCGCCTATTCGCTGGTGCTGACCGCGTTATACGCGCCGGTGATCGCGATGCTGCTCGCCCTGATTCTGAGAGGCGTCGCATTCGAATTCCGGTTCCGGACAGTGCGCGCCAAGAAATATTGGGATTGGGCTTTCATCGGCGGCTCCACGGCGGCGGCCTTCTTTCAGGGCGTGATGGTCGGCGCTCTCGTTCAGGGCATCCGGATCGAGGACCGCATTTACGCCGGCGGCTGGTTCGACTGGCTCAGTCCTTTCAGCGTGTTCTGCGGCGTCGCACTGGTCACGGGCTATGCCCTGCTCGGCGCATCCTGGCTGGTCATCAAGCTGGACGGCGATCTCCAGGAGCGGATGCGGCAGCTTCAGGAGCCGCTTGGCCTGGCGACGATTCTCGCCATCGTTCTCATCAGTTTCGGCACGATGTTCGTCAACGAAGCCATCAGGGATCGATGGTTCGGACCTGGAGCGCTTCTATTCCTGTGGATCATCCCGATCGCCACGACACTGCTTGCGGTCGCGTTTTACCGCGCGGTGCGGGCCAAGCGAGCCGTGACCCCGTTCCTGCTGGCGCTCGGCTTGTTCGCCGCGGCCTTCCTGGGGCTCGCCGGAAGCCTTTTCCCTTACCTGGTTCCGCCGAGCATCACCTACCGCGAAGCCGCGAACCCCGACAACAGCCTCGCGTTCATGCTGGTCGGCGCAGCCATCCTCCTACCGGTCATTCTCGGCTATACGGCTTACGCCTATTGGATTTTTCGCGGCAAGGTGCACGCCGGCGAGGGTTATCACTGATGGAACCGGTGGACGAAAGACCGCTCTGGAAGAAACTCGCCTGGTTCTTTCTGCTGTGGGCCGGCGGTGTCGGAACGGCCACCGCGGTCGGGTATGCCATCAAGCTGGCTGTCGGTATGTTGTGAAGGCGATGTTGCTCACATGCACCCCGGCGAAATACGGGAATCACCTGACTCCCCTCGTCCCGGATTGCGTTGCACTTCATCCGGGCTACCATTAGCCGCAACTGCACTAGATTCGATCGGCGCGCTCCCGGCGGACTTTCAGATACACAGAGCCCAGAAACAAAAAACCACTTGCCAGAATGATTGAAGGGCCGGGTGGCACGCTGATCGTTGCGTGGGCGAGAATTCCGGCGAGCGCGGAAAGACCGCCGGCAGCGCCGCTGATGGCGGCGTATTGCCCCAGATTCCGGCTGACGTTCCTTGCCGTGCAGGCCGGTATGGCGAGTAAAGCGGCGGTCATCAGTCCGCCCACGATCCGCACGCCGAGCGCAACGGTCAATGCGATGCAGATCAGATAGACCGCGTTGTGCCAGCGGAGATCGAGGCCTTGGGCACCGGCCAGATCGGACGAAATGCCGATCAGGACCAGGTTCGAGTAGATGTGCCGGACCATGAAAAAAATGCCCAGAGCTATCGCTACCGAAATCGCAGCGGTCGTCGCCGTTATCCGCGACACGTCGCCGAGCAGTGCGATATCGGTTTCTTCCTCGGGCAGAAACAGAAACGCGGTCGCGAGCGCCGTGGAAAACACGACGGCGGTGAGCGCCTCGAGATGCAGCCGCGTCACTCTTTCCAGATACCAGATGAGGAGCACCCCGAAACCTAAGAACAAGACCGCACCGATGGAAACATCGAAATCGTACAGCAGCGCCAACGCGATACCGGGCAAGGTCAGATGCCCCAAGGCACCGCCCACCAGCGCCATGCGCTTGCTCAGCATCAGCGAGCCGAGGTAGCCGGCGACCGCGCCGGTGGCGCCACCAAGGATCAGGGCAAGCAGGATTTTTCCGCTCATAAAATCACCGATGGTGATGCTCGTAATATTTCACGCCGGTACCGTAGAGCGCCTGGAGCTGCTGCGGCGTGAGCACTTCCTGGGGGGCGCCCATGCAAAGCTGCTGCCGGTTGAGGCAAAGCACGACCGACGCATATTCCCACACCACATGGAGGTCGTGCGTCACCAGCAGGATGGTCAGGGGTTTTCTTTGCCGGTAGCGGTTGAGCAAGGTATAGATCGTCTCCTCGCCCCCCACGTCGATGCCCGCGGTGGGCTCGTCCAGCAACAGCACGTCGGGATCGTTCACCAGCGCCCACGCGATCAGCATGCGCTGGAACTGGCCTGTCGACAAAGCTCCGAACGGTCGTTGCAGCAGGGATTCGTCCAGTCCGACCTCGGCGAACATCCGTTTCACGGCGTCGACATCGCGGGTCTTGAAACGAAAGAACTCCTCGATACTGAGCGGCGGAAGCTCCTGGCGTTGCAGAAACTCCTGAGGCGGCAGATAACTGATGTTTCGGGTCTGCCAGGTGACCGTCCCCTGATAAGGGATCAGGCCGAGGAGCGCCCTGAGCAGCGTCGTCTTTCCCGCGCCGTTCGGTCCCAGGATCACGAAGACGGCGCCCTCGGCCACCGAGAACGAAAGATCGCGGATGATCGTTTCGTCGCCGTAAGACACCGAAATCCCTTGGACGGTCAAGATCGAAGGCTGATTATCCGTCATGTTCCCGTTCGCCTTCCGTTATGCTTCCTGAGCGGATAGTGCCAAACCGGGAGCCAGAGGACAAGCCCGCAAAACTTCGTGTCCGCCAGCGCGCCTCACCTTAAGCGGCATCGCGTTAACCCCGTTTCTTGCTTTCGGCGGGAAGCCGTCGCAAACTCGAGTCTAATCATCAAGGAGGAAAAGCATGGTTTTCCGGAAAGACAAGCGAATACTGCGGCCATCGGGACGCATGCCGATAGACCGGCGGACGCTGAAAACGCTCGTCGCGCCGATTTTCTTGCTTTTGTCGCTATGTAACGCCGTCTTGGCCGAAGAAACCCGGATCATGCTGCGGGTGAAAGGCGTCGATTCCAAGTTCGTCGGCAGCGGTGTCGGTGGGGTACGGGCGGTGGTCGAGGACGCCGAGACCGGGGAGATTCTGAATCAGGGGTGGATTACCGGCGGCACCGGCGACACCAAACGCCTCATGGAAACCCCTCACCAGCGCGGTCAGCCGCTCGCCGACGACAACACGGCGGGTTATTTGGCCCGGCTCGACCTCGCCGAGCCACGACTGCTGCGCTTCAAGATATTCGGTCCGTACGGACAGCGCCAATCTCTGCAAGAGGCGAGCGTGACCAGTTGGGTCGTACCCGGCAAGCACATCATCGGCGACGGCATCGTCATCCATTTACCCGGTTTCATCGTGCGCGGCGGAATCTCCGCGCTGGAGAAAGGTCAGGCCAAGCTGGAAGCGGAGGTGACGATGATGTGCGGCTGCCCCATCAGCAAAGGCGGCCTATGGGATGCCGACAAATACGAAGTAAAGGCCTTGCTGAAACGGGACGGCAACGCGGTGGGCGAATATCCTCTGGCATTCACCGGCGAAGTCAATCATTTTGCGGCACAGGTGCCGGCGCGGGACAAGGGGGACTATGAAGCGGTGATTTACGCCTACGACCCCGGCACCGGCAATACTGGTGTGGACAGAGTGGTCTTCGGAGCCAAATAAGTCCGCCACTGTCCCGAGCGCTGGAGCGGCCCACCCAAGCCACTCGCTCTCGATTGCCCCGGCGCTCCATGGCTATGGGTCGCCTTTGGCGGTTATGACGCGGCCTTCTTGCAGAAGAACCAGCGAGTAGGTCGGGAATCCTTTCCCAATCGCAAACGGTCGCTTTAGCCGCGACCCTTCCAATCGCAAACGGGCCTTTAATCGGCCCCTTCCAATCGCAAACGGCGTCTTCGGGAAGGGGCTGGCCGGCGCTCCCGGCCAGGCCGTTTGCGATTGGAAGGGTCATCCCAGCGCTCCTGGGATGACCGTTTGCGATTGGAGCGCCGAAGCCGCCCTTCCCGACGCCATGCCCCGGCCAAGCGTCTTCGTCGGCAAGGGATTGCCGACCTACGACCGTACATCCCCGTAGGTCGGGAATCCTTTCCCGACGCCACACTCCGCCCGAGCGTCTTCGCCGGCAAGGGATTGCCGACGAATGCTTGAATCGGTTCACCCGAGCCGAAGGCGCCAGCGACGTCCGCCAAGCCTGTTTTGCCGTACGAGCGAATTGTGCGGCCAGTGCGATTGACTCGACGTGGTCGTACTTAGAGCCTATCCCAGTAGGCTCAAGAAACCCTTCGACGGGCCTGTCCTGAGCTAAGTCGAAGGGCTCAGGGCGAACGCCTACTGGGATAGGCTCATATGTCACGAGCTAATCGAGCACTATCTTCGAGGCGACGTTGAGGTCCTGGTCAAACATGTAGACCACGGGTACGCCGGTGGGGATTTCCACCAGAGGAATCTCTTCATCCGAAATACCGTCCAGCATTTTGACCAGCGCGCGCAGACTATTGCCGTGCGCGGCCACCAAGACATGGCGTCCCATTCGCAGGTCGAGAGCAATGCGGTCCTGCCAGGCGGGCAGGCATCGCACAAGGGTATCGAACAGCGATTCGCTCGCCGGGAGGACGCGGGGGTCGAGGTGGGCGTAGCGCGGGTCAAAACGCGGATGACGCGGATCATCGTGGCTCAGCGCCGGCGGCCGTACCGAATAGCTGCGCCGCCACACATGAACCTGCTCCTCACCGTGTCGCTCAGCCGTCTCTTTCTTGTTCAACCCTTGCAATGCGCCATAATGCCGCTCGTTGAGCCGCCAGCTACACTCCAGCGGCACCCACATCCGATCCATCTCGGTCAAAATAAGCCAGGCGGTATGGATGGCACGCTTGAGCATGGAGGTATAAGCGATATTCACGGAATAGCCTTGCTGGCACAGTATCCGACCGGCGCGGCGGGCCTCCTCGATTCCTTTTTCGATGAGACCGACGTCGGTCCATCCGGTGAAGCGGTTTTCGAAATTCCAGGTGCTCAGCCCGTGGCGCACCAATATCAGGCTTGCATGAGTGCTTTGATTCATTGCAGGACCGTTGGTCAAGCGAGCGTTTGCTGTGCCGCCATCTTCTTCTCCCAGCGATGCTCAGTGGCGGACCCGTACGGTGATAAAGGCGCCCTGGCCGGCACCGGCGCTGACCGGCTCGATGTCCCGGATCCGCTCAAGCGGTGTGGATAAGGTTTGCACCCAGACCGGGTCGTGAAAGCCCGTATCCATGAGCAGGGCATTGACCTCATCGGCGGAATAGAAGCTAGCCTCCCGATAGAAGACGTTCTCCGCCTGGTGGGCGAGGTAGTCCTGTCCCAGGGGACTGTTCCGGTCGATGAAACCGATGACGAGCACACCGCCCGGCCTAAGGACGCGAGCGGCCTCGCGCAGCATGGCCACAGGGTCGTCCACGAAGCAGATCGTGGTCACGATCAGCGCATAGTCGAACACCGCGTCCGCAAAGGGCAGCGCCTCGGCGATCGCCTGTGCGGCGCGCACGCCGCGGGCGCGGGCGTAGCCCAGCATCTCCGCCGCCGGGTCGATCCCGTAGGCGACGCCCAGAGGCGCGGCGAAGCGTCCGGTCCCCACCCCGATCTCCAGCCCTCGCCCCTGCCAAGGCAGCAGCGCACGCACGGCGAGCAACTCGGAGAGGTAGGCCGCCCGGTGACGGTTGAACCAATCCTCATAGCGTTGGTGATGTCGGATGAATGGCTCAGCCCTGGGATCGCCCGTCATAGCAGCTCCCGCAGCGCGGCGACGAAGCGCATGTTGTCCTCGGGCGTCGCGGTGGTCACCCGCATGTAGGCGGGGCCGAGCTGCGGGTCGTTCAGGGGCTTGATGAGGATGTCCTTTTGCCTCAGGCTTTCGGCGATCTCGCCCGCGTCCTCGGGGGTGAAATCGGCCAGAAAGAAATAGGTTTCCGACGGAAACGTCCTCACCCCCAGCGCCTCGAGTTCACCGGCCAAATCCCGGGCCCAGACGCGCAGGGTGGCGGCGCGCTCCCGAATCTTGTCCTCGTTTTCCAAAGTGGCGATGGCGGCCGCCTGGCTGGCTCGAGCCAGTGGATAAGCATCGTTGCTGGCGTTCAGATCGTCGGCCAGAGCTGCCGGCAATATGGCGTAGCCCACCCGAAAACCCGCCAGGCTGTGAGCCTTGGACAGGGTCCGGGTGACCAGCAGGTTCGGGTATCGCGGCACCAGGAGGGCAACGCTCTGGCCGGCCATGCCGATGAAGGCCTCGTCCACCAGGAAATAAGTGTCGCGATATCGCTCGAGCAGACCGGGCAGCGGCGCCATGTCGAAGGTGCCGCCGTTGGGGTTGTTGGGATTGACGATGACAGCGAGACTGGTGCCTGCGGGGACCTCCAGCTCGGAGAGGTCGAAGCGGAAATCCGCTTCCGGCCGCAGCCGCGTTTCGGTGTAGGACTGGGCAATCTCCGGAAACAGGACATAGGTGGGAGTCAGCAGGTGTACCTGACGCCCCAAGCGCTGGAACAGCTGGCGCAGAATAAGTTCCGAACCGGCATTGATATGGATGAGCCGCTCGAGCACGCCGGTCCGTTCGCTGATGAGCCGGCGCAACGGTTCCGAGTACGGCTCGGTATAGTAATTGCTCAAGGGCAGCTCGGCGCGAGCCGCCTCGATAGCCTCCTCGATCGGAGGCAAGGGGTTTTCGCACAGCAGCAGCTTGATGCCTCGGAAGACGCCGCCACCCTTTTCTGCCTTGCTGCTCATTTTCGAAATCCTTTATCGGCGGCCGGGCATGAAGAAAGCGATGGCACCGATCCCGGCCATAATCAGCAGCGCTTAGACCAATTTTCACCACGGTTTGGCAGTCTGGATCGGGAAGGTCGTAGGTCGGCAATCCTTTGCCGACAAAGCTCTCGCCGATCCGAGGGGTCAGTAACGAATTGCCGGCCTACGGCACCGCTTCATTTTCGCTCCCTCCTGTCGGCGCGCGGTGTCAAGCAGTCCATCCAAGTCACTTATTCCCGATGCCCCTGCGCTCTGCGGCTATGATGCGGCCTTCTTGCAGAAGAACCAGTCGACGCACTCGTATCCCTCCTGGAGCCGCGCCTCGGCGTCCTGGGCCGTCTTCGGCGGCGGCACGATCACCTTGTCGCCCGGCTGCCAGCCTTCCGGCGTGGCCACGCCCTGCTTGTCCGAGGTCTGCAGCGCCTGCACCAGGCGCAGGAACTCGGGGATGGAGCGGCCGTTGGTCATGGGATAGTAGACCATGGCGCGCAGGGTGCCCTTGTCGTCGATGATGAAGGTGGAGCGCACCGCCGAGGTGTCGGAGGCGCCCGGCTGAATCATGCCGTAGGTATTGGCCACCCGCATCGACAGGTCCTCGATGATCGGGAACGGGATCTCCACGCCGAACTTCTCCTTGATCGTGCGCATCCAGGCAATATGTGAATAATTGCTGTCGATGGATAACCCGAGCAACTCGCAATTCAAGTTCTGGAATTCCGGATAGGCCTTGGCGAAAGCCATGAACTCCGTGGTGCACACCGGCGTGAAGTCGGCCGGGTGGGAGAACAGCACCAGCCATTTGCCGCGGTAATCGCCGAGCTTCTTGACGCCGTGGGTGGTATTCGCCTCGAAAGCGGGCGCCGGCTCGTTCAGGCGCGGCATTTCGAGTGGTTTGGATGAAGTGATATTTTCCATGATCTATCTCCTCTGAAACGGGTACGGAATCGGACAAGGGACGCTGTGCGTCTGCCCGACTCGTTTGTCCAATGATTAGATTTGAGACAGAATCGGCTCTTTAAAGGTCCCCCGAGCCGTATCCGCAAAAAGCCGTGTCGAGCGGTGTCCCATATCAAAGAAGGAACGGAAGTTCTTATGGATACTCAATTGACAACTTTGTTGCAGCAACTGGATCGACGCATCCTGAGCCTCAGCCCTCAGAGAGACGTATTCCTGCTGCGCCTTATCGTGGCGTTGTTGGCGGTCATCTTCCTGGCCATGGACGCACTTTACGGCATGCCGTTCTTTTACTGGCTGGGGCTGCCGTTTTATCTCTTCTGTTTGGCGCTCTACGTTCAAGGGCTCGTAAAATCGCTCCTGATTTTGCGGCAGGTTTCCGCGGAGCTGCTGATCGTTCTGGTGATGACCGTCACCCTGATCGACGGGAAGCCGCTCAGCGGCGCGATGGTCGCCTGGTTCATCGGGCTCGGTTTGTACATTTCCTTCACCATCATCCGCAGAAATCGGGAAAAGATCGAAAGTCTGGTGAAGCAGGCCAAGCGAACGGCCCTCGTGCTCGCCGGCGGCGAAATCCGCGAAATCCCGGCGGAAGAGGTGAAGCAGGGCGACGTGCTGATCGTGCCCCGCGGCACCGCCGTCCCGGTCGACGGAAGCATTGCGGAGGGAAAATCGTCCATCGACGAATCCTTCGTCACGGGCGAACCGTTTCCGATCCACAAGGTGCCGGGCGATGAAGTCACTTCCGGCACGCTCAATCTTTCCGCGCCCTTGCAGATTCGGGCCACCAGGAACGGCGACGCTTCGTTTCTTGCCCTGATCGCGGGCGAAATCGAAAAAAGCCTTCAGAAAAAATCCACGCTGCAGCAAAGGGCGGACAAGATCGTCCAGTACCTCATCCTGGGGGTCACCGGGTATGCGTTCCTGCTGTTTTTCGTCACCGGCAGCCTGGATTTGATGGCGACCGCCCTGTCGGTATTGTGTCCCTGTGCCTGGGCGCTCGCGACGCCGACCGTATTCGCGTCCGGCATAGGCCGCTCGGCGCGGCTCAATATCCTCGCCCGGGGCGGAGAACCCCTGGACATCATGCACGAGATCGACACCGTAATCCTCGACAAGACCGGCACGGTCACCCTGGCCGAACCCAGGGTCAGCCGGGTGATACCGATAGGTGCCGATGAGCGCGAGCTGATCGAGATCGCGGCGTCGGTGGAAACGCGCTTCAGCCATCCGTTGGCGCGGGCCATTTTGAATTTCGCGCGAAACCAGGACATCACGCGATTCAAACCCGTGAGCGACGCCGAGGACCTGCCGGGGCGCGGGGTCAAGGCGCGACTGGAAGACCGCGAAGTGCTGATCGGGAGTCCCGAAACCTTGGAGGCGCTCGGAATCGAAATACCGGACCTCGAATATTCCGGCCGCGCGATCTGGGTCGCCATGAACCGTGAAGTCAAAGGCGCCATCGTCGTTCAGGACGTGATGCGCGCGGAGATGACCAACCTGGGGCAAGCGATCCGCGAACTGGGCGTCAAGCGCGTACTCGTCGCCACCGGTGATCACGAGGAGTCCGAAGCCAGGCGAGTGGCCGATCTGATCGGCGCCGACGGATATTATTTCAACTTCAAGCCGGACGACAAGGCGGCACTGGTGAAGGAACTTCAGTCGTCCGGCAAGGTGGCGATGGTGGGCGACGGGGTGAACGATGCTCCGGCCCTGGCCGCCGCCGATGTGGGCATCGCCATCGGCGGACACAAGAACGTGGCCCTCGCGATCGCCTCGTCCGATATCGTGATTCTCGGCGACGATGCCGGCGATTTGCTCACCGTACTCGACATCAGCCGCAAGATGTCGGAGATAACCAAGCAGAATTATGCCTGGGCCATGTCGTTCAATACCGTCGGGCTCGCTCTGGCCACCTTCGGCTTCCTCAATCCCGTACTCGCCGCGTTCTTGCACCATATCAGCTCGGTCTTCGTCGTCGCCAATGCGGCACGGCTCTATGCCGGCATCAACACGGCCGCCGATCTGATGGACCGAGTGATGACGGGCCTGAATCGATGGCAAAGCCAGGTGAGCCGGTTTCTGACGCACAGGGGCCAGGAGGCATGAGCATTCTCGAGACGAGTAACGATCCCCTTCTCGTCCCGCAGCCGAAAAGCCGGTACACCGAACCGGCTCGAGCGGGACGGGACAGCCGAGTTCGGATACGGTTGATGAAACTTTGCCCAGGCAGGCACCGTCCGAACCCTGAAACGCTTGCCCCGAGACACAGGAGCACATCGCAGCGCCGTCTGCTTCGAAGCTTTGGCGCATGATCGCGGACTCTCTTTGCTTGGCCATCGACTAGGCCGCCGATCGAGGATGGAGAGACTTTTAGAATGAGCAATCGCAAATCCAGCGACCTGACGCGACCGGCGGACCTCTTGCAACACGGGCGGAGCACCGGCCCCTTCCGCACGCAGCGTCCGATTTACGTCGACCTCCTGCCGCCCTGCAATAACGCCTGCCCGGCCGGCGAGAACATCCAGTCCTAGTTGTTCGACCTGCGCGCCGGCCGCTATGAAAAGGCCTGGCGGGTCTTGATGGAGGACAATCCGATGCCGGCGGTGCACGGACGCGTCTGCTACCACCCCTGCGAAACCCACTGCAACCGCGGCCCCATCGACAGCCCGGTGAGCATCCACGCGGCCGAGCGGTTCCTCGGCGACCTCGCCTTGCGCGAAGGCTGGCAGGTCGTGAAAGCCCCGGCCAGCGGCAAGCGGGTCCTGATCGTGGGCGCGGGGCCCAGCGGCCTGTCCTGCGCCTATCACCTGGCCCGGCTGGGCCATCAGGTGGAGATCGACGAAGCGGGTCCCCTGGCCGGCGGCATGATGCACTTCGGCATACCCGCCTACCGCCTGCCGCGCGCGGAGCTGATGGGCGAAATCAGGCGGATCGAGGCCATGGGCGTCAAGATCGTTCTCGATCACAAGGTGGAAGACGTGCTGGCGGAAAAGGAGTCCGGCCGGTTCGACGCGGTGTTCATCGCCGTTGGCGCACATCTGAGCAAGCGCGTCGGCATCCCGGCGCGGGACGCCGGCAAGATCCTGGACGCGGTGACCTTCCTGCGCCAGACCGCCACCGGCGAAGCGCCCAAGCTCGGCCGGCGCGTGGCCGTCTACGGCGGCGGCAACACCGCCATGGACGCGGCGCGCACGGCCAGGCGCCTGGGCGCCGAAGAGGCGCTCGTCATCTATCGGCGCGACCGGGCGCACATGCCGGCCCATGAATTCGAGGCCGACGAAGCCATCGAGGAAGGTGTCAAGATCAACTGGCTGCGCACCATCAAGGAGATCGACCAGACGCATATCACCGTCGAGGTGATGAGGATCAACCCGGAAGGGTATCCCGAACCGACCGGCCGGTTCGAAACCCTGGAGGCGGACTCGCTGATCCTGGCGCTGGGCCAGGAAACCGATACGCGCTTCCTGCACGAGGTGCCGGGCATCCAGTTCAAGCCCGACGGCGTCGTGATCGTGGACGACAACATGATGACCGGGCACCCCGGCATATTCGCGGGCGGCGACATGGTGCCGAGTGAGCGGACCGTGACCGTCGCCGTCGGCCACGGCAAGAAAGCCGCGCGCTTCATCGACGCCTATCTTCGCGGCACGTGCTACGTCAAGCCGCCCAAGCATCCGCCGGTAAGCGCCGATATGCTGCGCCTGTGGTACTTCACCGAAGCCGAACGGAAGCGGGAAGCCGAACTCGAACTGGAGAAACGGCGTTACGGCTTCGAGGAAGTGGTCGCGGGGCTCTCCGAGAACGAGGCTCTGTTCGAAGCGAAGCGCTGCTTCTCCTGCGGAAACTGCTTCGAATGCGACGGCTGTTACGGCGCCTGTCCAGAGGACGCCATCATCAAGCTGGGACCCGGCAAACGCTATCGCTACGATTACGACCTCTGCACCGGCTGCGCGGTCTGCTACGAGCAGTGTCCTTGCCATGCGATCGAAATGATTCCGGAACCCCGAGGGGAATAACGATGGCGAAACCGAAAGTCATTACGCTCGACGGCAACGAGGCGGTGGCCCATGTCGCCTACCGCGTCAACGAAGTGTGCGCCATCTATCCCATCACGCCCTCCTCCACCATGGCGGAACTGGCCGACCAGTGGGCGGCCGAGGGCAAGACCAACATCTTCGGCGAGGTGCCCGTGGTGGTGGAGATGCAAAGCGAGGGCGGCGCCGCCGGGGCCGTGCACGGTGCCCTTCAGACCGGGGCCTTGACCACGACCTTCACCGCTTCGCAGGGTCTCCTCCTGATGATCCCGAACATGTACAAGATCGCCGGCGAACTCACCCCTGCGGTGTTCCATGTCGCCGCGCGCTCCCTGGCGGCGCAGGCCTTGTCCATCTTCGGCGATCATTCCGATGTCGCCGCGGTGCGGGGCACCGGCTTCGCCCAGCTCGCCTCGGGCTCGGTGCAGGAAGCGCACGACTTGGCGCTGATCGCCCAGGCCGCGAGCTTGAACAGCCGGATTCCTTTCCTGCATTTCTTCGACGGCTTCCGAACCTCCCACGAAATCAACAAGATCAGGTTGCTCTCGGACGACGAAATCCGGGCCATGATCGACGAGGAGACGGTCCGCGCGCACCGGGCGCGGGCCCTGAATCCCGATAACCCCTTTATCCGCGGCACCGCGCAGAACCCGGACGTTTATTTCCAGGGGCGCGAGACCGTAAATCCCTACTACGCGCGTTTGCCGAGCCTGGTACAGAAAACCATGGACCGGTTCGGAGAACTGACCGGACGCCGGTATCGCCTGTTCGAATACCACGGCGATCCGGAGGCCGAGCGCGTGGCCGTGATTTTGGGCTCCGGCGCCCACACCCTGCGCCAGACCGCCGATTTTCTGGCCAAGCAGGGCGAGAAGGTAGGCGTGATTCAGGTGCGTCTGTGCCTGCCGTTTTCCGTCGGGCATTTCCTCGCCGCCCTGCCCTCGACGGCCAAAGCCATTGCCGTCCTGGATCGCCTAAAGAGTCCCGGCGCGCTCGGGGAACCCCTGTACACCGACGTGGTCGCGGCGCTGGCGGAAGCGGAGGCCAGCGGTCTCCTTCCGGCCGGGAAACGGCCCGAGATCGTCGGCGGCCGTTACGGGCTTTCCTCCAAGGAGTTCAATCCGGCCATGGCGAAAGCCGTGCTGGACGAGCTGAAGAAGGAAAGACCCAAGAACCACTTCACCGTGGGCATCGTCGACGACGTTTCGCACACCAGCCTGGACGTCGATCCCGGTTTCGACATCGAGCCGGACGGCGTGGTGCGCGCCGTGTTCTTCGGTCTGGGCGCGGACGGCACGGTCGGCGCCAACAAGAACAGCATCAAGATCACCGGCGAATCCACCGATCTCCATGCGCAGGGCTACTTCGTCTACGACTCCAAGAAATCCGGCTCCAGGACCACGTCTCACGTGCGTTTCGGGCCCGAGCCGATCGAATCGCCCTATCTCATCGAATCGGCCAACTTCATAGGCTGCCACCAGTTCAGCTTCATCGAGAAGCTCGACGTGCTGGCCAAGGCCAAGCATGGCGCGGTTCTCCTGCTCAACAGCCCGTACGGCCCGGACGACGTATGGGACCGGCTGCCCTACGAGGTTCAGCGGCAGATCATCGACAAGGCGCTGAAGCTCTATGTGATCGACGCTTCCGGGGTCGCCCTGGAAACCGGCATGGGCGGACGCACCAATACCATCATGCAGACCTGCTTCTTCGCCCTGTCCGGCGTTTTGCCGCGCGATCAGGCGATCGCCAAGATCAAGGAAGCGATCAAGAAGACCTACGGCAAGAAGGGCGAGGAGATCGTGCGGAAGAACTACGAGGCGGTCGATCGAACCCTTTCCGCCCTGCACGAGGTGAAAGTCCCGGACCAGGCGACCGGCACCCTCAAGCGCCAGCCGGTGTTTTCCGAGGAGGCGCCCGATTTCGTGCGCCGGGTCACGGCGATGATGATGGCCGACCGGGGCGACGAACTGCCGGTGAGCCTGATGCCGGCGGACGGCACCTTCCCGTCGGGCACCACCCGGTGGGAGAAGCGGAACATCGCGCAATCCGTGCCCGTGTGGGAGCCCGATATCTGCATCCAGTGCGGCAACTGCGGCTTCGTCTGTCCGCACAGCGTCATCCGCGCCAAGTTCTACCACGAATCCCGGCTCGAGAACGCGCCCGAAACCTTCCTGTCGGCGCCGGTCACCGCCTACGGTTTTCCGGAAACCCGCTATACCTTGCAGGTCTATGTCGAGGATTGCACGGGCTGCGGTCTGTGCGTCGAGGTCTGCCCGGCCAAGAGCCTCACCCGGAGCGGCGTCAAGGCCATCAACATGCGGCCCAATGACCCGATACAGGAACCGCAGAAGGCGAATATCCGCTTCTTCGAAACCATTCCGGTGAACGACCGCGCCCGGGTCGATTTCTCGTCGGTGCGCGGCGCGCAGTTTCTCGAACCCTTGTTCGAATTTCCCGGCGCCTGCGCGGGCTGCGGCGAGACGCCCTACGTTCGGCTGCTGTCGCAACTCTTCGGCGATCGCCTGATCGTCGCCAACGCCACCGGCTGCTCCTCCATTTACGGCGGCAATCTTCCGACCACGCCCTGGACCGTGAATGCCGAAGGAAACGGCCCCGCCTGGTCGAACTCGCTGTTCGAGGACAATGCCGAATTCGGCTTCGGCTTTCGCCTTACCGCCGATCAGCACTTGGCTCTGGCGCAGCGGCTCGCCCGCGAGCTGAAAGATTCGCTAGATCCCGAATTGGTGGACGAAATCCTGGCCGCACCGCAGCTCACCGAGTCGCAGATCCGCGCCCAGCGCGAGCGCGTTGCCAAGCTCAAGGCCATGCTGCTGAAACGGACCGACGACAAGGCGAAGGATCTTCTGTCGGTGGTCGACCAACTGGTGCGGCGCAGTATCTGGACCGTCGGCGGAGACGGCTGGGCTTACGACATCGGCTCGGGGGGCCTCGACCATGTGCTGGCCTCGGGCCGCGACGTCAACGTGCTGGTGCTGGACACCGAGGTGTATTCCAACACCGGCGGGCAGATGTCCAAGGCGACGCCGCTCGGCGCCGTGGCCAAATTCGCGGCGGCCGGCAAGACCGTCGCCAAGAAGGACCTGGCCCTGCAGGCGATCGCCTACGGCAATGTCTATGTGGCGCGCGTCGCCATGGGGGCGAACCCGCAGCAGACCCTGCTCGCCTTCCGCGAGGCGGAAGCCTATCCCGGTCCCTCCCTGATCCTCGCCTACAGCCATTGCATCGCCCACGGCTACAATCTGCAACACGGCATGCGCCAGCAGGATCTGGCCGTCGCCAGCGGCTATTGGCCCTTGATCCGGTACAACCCGGCGCTGCGCCGGTCGGACCGGAATCCGTTCGTGCTGGATTCGCCGCGTCCGCGCATCCGATTCAAGGAGTATGCCTACAACGAGCTGCGCTTTATGATGCTGAGCCATACCAATCCCCGGAACTTCGAACGCTTGATGGAGATGGCGCAGCAGGTAGTCGATCAAAAATGGGACATTTACGAGGAAATGGCCAGCCGCGCCGGCAGCCGCTTTCATCCCGACGCCAGCGTCGACCTTCCGTAACAGGGGAGCCCGCATGGATCTGAAGACACGCTATATGGGACTGGAGCTCGATCATCCCGTGGTCGCCTCGGCCTCGCCGCTTTCCGAGACGCTGGACGGCATTCGCCGGCTGGAGGACGGCGGGGTCTCGGCGGTGGTCCTGTTCTCGCTGTTCGAGGAGCAGATCCGCCAGGAAAGGATGGCGTTCGTTCAGCTGATGGATCACCCGTCGGAAAGTTATGCCGAGTCGCTGAGCTACTTCCCCGACGTGGGCGATTTCCGTGTCGGCCCGGACAGCTATCTGAGCCTGGTGCAGCGCGCCGCCGAGGCCGTGGACATTCCGGTCATCGCCAGCCTCAACTGTGTGACCGGCGAGGGCTGGATCGAATACGCCCGGCAACTGCAGGAGGCCGGCGCCAAAGCCCTGGAGCTCAATATCTACGGCATCGAAGCGAATTTCGATGTCTCGGGGCGTGAGGTCGAGCAGCGCTACCTGGACATCCTGCGGATGGTCAAGCAAGCCGTCTCCATTCCGGTGGCGCTGAAGCTGAGCCCTTTCTTCAGCGCCTTCGGCCATATCGCCCGGCAGTTCGATGCCGAGGGCGCCGATGCCCTGGTCCTGTTCAACCGCTTCTATCAGCCCGATCTCGATATCGTCAACCTGGAGGTCGCTCCGACCCTCTCCCTCAGTCACGCCGGGGAGATTCGCCTGCCCCTGCTCTGGATCGCGCTTCTGCGCGGCCGGCTCAAGGCTTCGCTCGCGGCGACGCGGGGCGTGGAAAGCGCCGTCGAAATCATCAAGTATCTCCTCGCCGGCGCGGACGTGGTGATGGTCGCCTCCGCCCTGCTGCGCAACGGTCCGGACTATGCCGGCACGCTGGTGGACGGTTTGAGGGACTGGATGGACCAGCGCGGGTTTCAATCACTGGAACCCATGCGCGGCATCATGAGCCGCGCCAAAGTAGCGAATCCGGGAGCCTTCGAACGCGCCAATTACATTAAAATACTGGAAAGCTACTGATGGCCTGCGCGGCCTCCAGGTAGACCGAGGGAGCCGAGGCCGGACCAGAAGTAGGTCGGCAATTCTTTGCCGACGCAGACTCAGCAGGTGTCGGCAAAGGATTGCCGACCTACTTCGAGCGCCAATTTCATTTTTCGAACAAGCCAAGATATTTTTAAGGAAGCTCTGAACGAGTGGATTCCGTTCATGCCCCTTCGACAGGCTCAGGAGAGCGTTCGACAAGCCTGTCCCGAGCCGAGTCGAAGGGCCTGTCCTGAGCCAAGTCGAAGGGCCTGTCGAAGGACTTAATCAGAGATTCCTTAAATCGAGCCACAGTATCGGCCACGACCCTCACCGATTCGCAATAGTCATCCCGGCCAACAGCATCGTCTCCGTTCTATCGCACTTCTGCACCGCCGTTTAGGTCTAATGCGTCGAAATGTTTGCTGTGGCGCAAACATTTGAGGAGCGACAGAGTTAGTGTTTGCCGCGGTAGCCGACCCGCATGCCTGTTGCACTCATGGAAAATGGTCCGAATTCGGCCGATACCTCCGGCATGAGAGGAGAAGCACGATTGAATGTTCCTGTGGAGCGTTCGCAGCCGTGGGCATCGCATCAGCCACGGCGCCGTAAGCGGGGGCTGATTCTTATCCTGGGCTTCTGCTGTGGACTATCTGCATGCGCCTATCGCCCGATGCAAGAGATGTCAAATCACTGGCATGGCGAGTGGGGCTGGTTACCGCCTCCGATCAAGGAGCCGATGGAGGAACCGGCGCAAGAGTCGGCGCCTGTTGCGAGCCCACCGATCGCGTCGTTGGAGAAGCACCGATTCTCTGTCGCCAAGGACGAAGGGGTAGTCGGGTCGTTCGGAGTGATTACGCTTCAGCAAGGGGACACGCTTCCCGATATCGCGCGGCACTTCGGATTGGGATACGAAGAGATCGTCGCGGCAAACCCCGAGCTCGATCCGTGGCTACCGGACGCGAGCGGCAGAGCGTTGATCCCGGTGCAGTTCGTACTGCCGCGGGCGCCGCGGCGGGGTCTGGTCATCAATCTCGCCGCCATGCGGCTGTTCTATTTTCCGGCCAAGGGAAACGGCGCCGAGGTTGTCACTTATCCCATAGGTATCGGCCGGGAAGGGCGAGCGACTCCCAGCGGGGCAATGCGAATCGCCCGAAAGATCAAAAACCCGACCTGGTATCCGACAAAGAACATCCGAGACGACCACCTCCGCTGGGGGGATCCCTTGCCGGCCGCAGTGCCGCATGGACCTAACAACCCCCTGGGCAAGTATGCCCTGTACCTGAACCGACAGATGTATCTCATTCACGGCACGAACAAGCCTTATAGCGTCGGGCTTCGAGCCAGCAATGGCTGCATCCGCCTGTATCCGGAGGACGCCAGTAAGCTGTACTCGCAGATTCCACTGAACGAGCCGGTGTATATCGTCAATCAGCCTTATCTCGTGGGCTGGCGTGACGGGGTAGTCTACCTGCAGGCTTACCGGAGCCATGAGGAATTAAACGAAAAATCGCTCAAGAAAACCGTCCGCGCCAATCTTAAAAAGTGGGAGCAGGATCAGAACCAGCCCCTGGATTGGGGAAAGATCGAACGCATTCTCCAAGAAGGACTGGGCATTCCGCTACCGATTGCCGCGGGAACACCGCCTATCGATGCAGTACTCGCGGGGGCGCAGCCTATCGTGCGACCCGACAAGTGGTTCGGACAACCCGAATCGGCGCGGAAAGCCAGCAACGGCTGGTACGTGTCCGCCGCCGTCATGTCCAGCGAAACGGCAGCGCAGCGACTCGCCGCCATACTCAATCATCAGGGTCCTCCGATACCGGCACAAGTTGTTCCGAGCGGCGAACGCCATCAGGTTATAGCGGGGCCGTTCGCCAACGCCAAGGCCGCCAAAACCGCCGTGAAGCGTCTCAAGGTCGATCTGGAACTGGACGGGCGCATCTTGCCGCCAAAAGCGAGCAGGCAGCTAAGTCGCCCGCCAAACCTGCCACCCGGGAAACGTGTTTTCCGAACATATCGGAGCCGGACCGACCAACCTGAAGACGGTACCGGAGGAAACGGCAATCGAGGCGACGAGCGGCTCAGGAGCAGATGACGTCGTGAATGCAATGCTTGAAGACACCGCTTCGGATACGACAGTAGACGAAGCGGTCGCCCGGCGACTCGCATTGGTAACGAACTGATATTGCGCGTGCTTCCGGATACCGAGACTGCCCTGCGCATCCTCTCCGCTTGGCTTGATCCAAATGTCTCAACCCCATTCAGCCCAAGGCCACATCCAGAATCATCATGACAATGAAACCGAGTATGGCCCCCAGCGTGGCGATGTCGGTGTTGCCCCGTTCCCGCGACTCGGGAATTATCGCTTCGAACACCACGTAGATCATGGCCCCGGCCGCGAAGGCAAGCGCATAAGGCATGATGGCCAAGCACGCGGATACGGCGGCGGCGCCTATGACGGCGGCGACCGGTTCGACCACGGCGGACAGCTGCCCGTACCAGAAGCTGCGCAGCCGCGACCAGCCCACGCGGCGCAAGGGCATGGCCACCGCCGCGCCCTCCGGAAAATTCTGCAGACCGATGCCGATCGCCAAGGCAATCGCACCGCCCAGACTGGCCGTATCCAAACCGCAGGCCAAGGCGCCGAAGGCCACGCCCACGGCCAGCCCCTCGGGAATGTTATGCAGGGTGATGCCGAGCACCAGCAGCATAGTACGCCGCCAGGTCGTGACGACCCCCTCCTCCGTCTGCATCGCTGCGCCGAGTTGGAAATGGGGCAACAGCCAGTCGCAAAGACTCAGCGCATAAGCGCCGAGGGCGAATCCCGTTGCCGCCGGAAGCCAGGCAAAACGGCCATAGCCTTCCGATAAATCGAGCGCGGGCGCGAGCAAAGACCAGTAACTCGCGGCCAACATCACTCCCGCCGAGAATCCCAGCATGGCATCAAGCAGCTTTTGGTTCATCCGCTTGGTAAAAAACACCAGGGCGGCGCCGAGCGCGGTCATTCCCCAGGTGAACAACGAGGCGAGAAGGGCTTGCAGAATGTGGGCACGCTCGGCGAACCAGCGGGAAACGGTCGAAAAGTGGGCTTGAACATACATGCCGAAGGCCGATAGGTCGCCGTTCGCGGCAAGGGAGGCAAAATCGCTCGCTGCGTCACTCATCAGCGAAAAGTCTGGAAAGCGCTTCCTGATACTCGTCGCGAGCCTTTCGCCAAGCCGCGTATTTTTCGAGTTCGACCTTCACGAGCTTCAAGATCAGCGCCATGACGGCCACATCGTCCAGATAGCCGACGATAGGGATCACATCCGGGATCAACTCCGCCGGGTTGATCAGATACAGGAGACCGAAGGCCACGGCGGCGATCGCCCAGGCCGCGATATCCCGGTATGTCCCCGATCGGTAATCGCGGATCAATTCCAGGCAGAGCAGGATATCCAGCCAGACCTGATACAGCGCCGGAATCTTCTTGACCTTGTTCTCGATCTCGCGAGCCTTTTCGATGATGCGGTCGAAATGCCGATCCGTGATTTTCCCGCCGTTGCGCTTGAAGAAAGCTTCGTTCAGTTCGTTCCGGTCTTCTTCATCCACGGGTATCCCTCCCTTCCGTCAGCGGCCTAGACCGAGAAAGCGAGCCATTCGGGTCTGAACAGCAGCAGCAAGCCGATGGCGATCAGCACAACGCCGCCGATGGCGTGAGCATACCGCACGTATGTCCCGGTCAGCCCGGTCACCCGCAGGGTCTGCATGGCGACGAAAAACACGAAGAGGTCGTCCAGCATGAACACCAGTATGTAAAGGCCGAGGTAAGCATGGTATTGCCATGTCGGCAGGTTGCTCAGAGCAAGCACCTGGGTATAAATAGCCGGTATTCCGGCGGAACAGATCAGTTCCACCAGGTTCACCGCAAAGGCAAGCAGCATAATGCCCGCCAGCGCGAGCAGGAAGCGCCGCTCGCTGGCCAGGGAACGCAGCCGCTCGAAAACGCGCTTCCGCGATTCGGGTGCGGTCACTTTACAGATAGCCTCGGGATTCACGAAATATTCGCGAAGGTAATAAGTACCGCCGCCCAGCGCCAGCGTTCCCACCAAGATGCGAATCCAGAGCAGCATGCCGAAAAAAAGCAGCAAGTTTAACCAGGCCGCCATGAACAGATAGTAAACCGCAGCCGAGGCGACGATGAATGCGCTGCCCAGCACCCACATCCGAAACCGGTTGCGCAATCCCACCAGCAGACTGATCAGGAAAAGCAAGGTCCACATGGCGCACGGATTGAAGCCGTCCACGGCCGCGAGCATCAAAGTCAGCACGGGAAGAGAGACCTGGCCGATGGTCACTTCTCCGAATATCGGCAATTTCAGAACCTTCGGCGTTTTCTTGACAGGCTGCGGAAGATCTTCGGCCGGTGTCTCCGGTATGCCGGTCAACAGCGGCCATACGAGATCCCTGCAAACGACTTCCTGACAGGCCTTTGCGGCCGACTGGATCTCCGCTCCGGTCGTCGAGTCGTCATCGTACCCTTCGAAGTATGTCTTACCAACCACGGTCAGAGGCACCCCCGGGCGCTCGATTCCGAATTGCCTGACCAGCGCAGAAAAGACATCGTAGTTCCCGGTATAACGGCTGATTTCCAGATAATGAACACGAACTCTCGCCTCTTCGCCTTCCCATCGTCTGAGGAAATCCATTGCGCGTTCACAATGCGGACAGCCGTCCTTCCAGAAAAAGTAAACATCGACTTTACGTTCTTCCGATTCGGCACCGTTCGCATACCCAACCGCGCCGAGCAGCGAGAAAACAATCAGAAAAAGTAGCCACACCGAGTTCCTGCTGGGTCGCACCACCGATCAACCTCCTACAACAGCTTCGACTTCTCGACTCCCTGAACTATACGACGAGTTCACGGACTGGCGCGAATAAATCAAGGCTTGCACACTTGCTCAGAAGGATGACATCGCGGTTGCCCGATTTCTGAAATAGCGAAAGCGGTTATAGCCAAGAAAAGCCGAATGTTCGCCATGCGCCGTCAGAAAGAGGTCGGTCGTCATTCGAGCATCCGCACGCACCTCCATGGGGTTCCATTTCGAAACGGAGTTTTGTGTGTATTTGCATGGGATGGATTCTTGACTCGACGATGATTACAAATGAGAATTCTTCTCATTACGAAAAACAAAAGGGATGATCATGAAGGTCAAAACATGGGGCACCGTATTCACGCTCCTTGCCATTCAGGCCGCAGCCGACGATCAAGCCTTGCCCGGAGGCCAGTGGCTCACGCCGAAGGCCAAACTGGGCCGGGAGTTGTTCTTCGACGCCAGTCTCTCCTCGCCGGCCGGGCAATCCTGCGCCAGCTGCCATGAGCCCAAACGCGCATTCACCGACCCGGACAAGAGGATTCCCACCTCCGAGGGCGTGATTTCGGGACGGTTCGGCAGCCGTAACACTCCCACCGTCATGTATGCCGCATTCAGCCCGGCATTCCACTACGACGAACAGGAGGGGCTGTTCGTAGGCGGCCAATTCCGGGACGGCCGCGCCGCGACTCTGGAAGAACAGGCGAAACAGCCGTTCCTGAATCCGGTCGAAATGGCCAATCCGAGTCGAACTGCCGTGGTGGAAAAGGTACGTCAGGCCTCGTATGCCCGGTTGTTCGAAGAAGTGTATGGACGGGGTGCCCTGGATGACACCGAACGGGCCTACGATCTCATCGCCGACGCGATCGCCGCATTCGAGAATATCCGTGCATTCAACCGCTTCAGCTCGAAATACGACGCGTATCTGGCCGGAAAGGTCAAATTGCGCCCGCGGGAGCTCAGGGGGCTCAAGGTGTACGAGGATCCCGCCAAGGGCAATTGCGCCGCCTGCCATCCCAACCGGCCGTCGGAGGAGGATTCCCCGCCGTTGTTCACGGATTTCACCTATGACAACCTGGGCGTTCCAAAGAATCCGGACAATCCCTTCTACGCCTTGCCGCCCGAGTTCAATTCCGCCGGCCGCGACTTCGCGGACCGGGGCCTGGGCGCCAGCGTCGGCAGCGTTGCCGAGGACGGGAAGTTCAAGGTCCCGACCCTTCGCAATATCGCGATAACCGGTCCCTACATGCACAACGGTTATTTCCAGACCTTGCGTGGCGTGGTCGAGTTCTACAACAACCGGGACGTCAAGCCCGCCTGCCGGGACGCCATGCCCCGTGAGCGCGATGCCCTCAAGCAAGGTTGCTGGCCCGCCCCCGAGATAGCGGACAATGTCAACCATGACGAACTGGGCAACCTGGGACTGACCGAACGGGAAATGGACGACCTCGTTGCCTTCTTGAACACCCTGACCGACGGATATCGCCCGCTCCAATGGAGGCGTGGCAAGTAGCGCGTTTTTCACCACGGTTTAGCGGTACGGGAAGCGCGTAGGTCGGCAATCCCTTGCCGACAACGTTCCTTGCCGACCCGGTTCGTCGGCAAAGGATTGCCGACCACCCTGCCGCCCCGTATGTCGGGAATCCTTTCCCGACGCCGTGCTCCGACCGAGCGTCTTCGTCGGCAAGGGATTGCCGACCTACACCTTGGGGAAGCGCTACAGAAAACCGGAAAATGCTCTAACCCGTTCCACCGGTGATGTTACTGGGACAGCATTTCTCCCACGCATTAAAACCGCCCACGAGATCGATCGTATTATCGAATCCCTGATCTTCCAGCAAGCTGGTGGCGATGGACGAGCGGTAGCCGGTGCCGCAATGGACCACGATGGGCCTGTCGCGGGGCAGTTCGCCGCTCCGTTCCGCGAGCCGGTTTAACGGGATATTGAGGCTTTCGCCGATGCGTTTCTGCTGCCATTCGTTTTCGGTACGCACATCGAGAACCAGGGGCGGCTGCGCCGAGGCCAGCTTTTCCGCCAGGGTCGGGGCTGCGATCCGGTCGGTCCGCCGGATGAGATCCGGCCGCTGCTCCAGCGCTTCCATGCCCCCTTCGAGATAACCCGCGACATTGTCGAAACCTATTCGGCCGAGACGCATCGCGGCTTCCTGCTCGCGGCCGGGTTCGGCGATGAGCACGATGGGCCTAGTGCGATCGAGCAATGTGCCCGCCCAAGTGGCATAAGGGCCGCCGAGGCCGATGTTCACGCTGCCCGCCAGGTGCGCCCCTGCGAAATCCGCCGTCTCGCGCACGTCCAGAAGCTGCGCCCCGGCCTGTTTCATCGTGAGCACCGCGTCGAGCGAGAGCGGTTTCAGCCCGGTCGCCAGGGTTTCTTCGAGGGTTGCGCGCTCCTTGCGGTTGAGTACCGCGTCATGGGAAAAATATTTCGGCGCTTCCGGCTGGCCCGCCGTGACCAGGCGAATGAAGTCTTCCTTGCTCATGGGTTTGAGCGCGTAGTTGTACCGGCGCTGCGTTCCCATGGTGGAGAACAGGTCGGTGCTGAGACTTTTCCCGCACATGGACCCCGCGCCGTGAGCCGGGTAAACCAAGGTTTCGTCCGGCAGGGGCAACAGCTTTTCGTGCAGAGACTCGTAAAGCATCGCGGCCAGGTCTTCGGCCGAAACGCCGAACGAGGCCAAAAGGTCGGGGCGTCCCACGTCCCCGATGAACAGCGTATCGCCCGTCAGCACGGCATAGGGAATCTCCTTGCTCTTGACCTGATCGTAAACCACGATCGAGATACCTTCGGGGGTATGGCCGGGTGTTTCCAGGATCTTCAGGCGGACCTGACCGAATTCGAGCGTATCGCCGTCGGGATGCGGAATGAACGCATATTCGGCATCCGCCCTCGCCCCCAAATGGATCTTGGCGCCGACACGATCCCGCAGTTCCAGGTGTCCCGCAATGAAATCGGCGTGAAAGTGGGTCAGGAACACATGGCGAATCTCGAAACCTTCCCGGCGCGCCTCTTCCAGATATTGCTCGATGTCGCGCTGGGGATCGACGACGAGCGCGGTTTTCGTCTCTTCATCGCCGATGAGATAAGAGGCGTGGGCGAGACAGCCGAGATAGAACTGCTTGAAGAACATGGAGACCTCCTCTTGAGTTGGCGTGCTGCATCTGGTTGGACACCACCCGTCGACGCAATGATCCCCCATCGGCCTTTCGGTTGCGCATGCCCTTTGACTGAGAGTCGTGGTTTTCATGAGTCGTCGGAAGCTTTTTGGCAATAAGCCGGGCTTTCCCGATCCCCCTCTAACGCGGCCTTTTTCGCCAGCCTCGAGATGATGCAATCGCATAACCGTTACGCAATTTCCTTCCTGAAATCGAGTCTAATTGCTACCCCAATGCGAAGCTTTCGGCCCGTTACCGCCGGGTTTACTCCGGCATTGTCGGCCGCCGCCTTGGTCGGCTAGTCCAACATCCCTAATCAGAACTGGAGCAAGAATCATGCGACGCATCTATTTCTTGGTACCGAACATCGAAATTACCAAAAAGATTGTGGACGAGTTGTTGCTGGCGCGGATCGAGGAACGCCACATCCACGTACTGGCCAAACGCGGCACGCCTTTGGAAGATCTGCCCGAAGCCACTTTCCTGCAAAAGACCGACTTCCTTCCGGCCCTGGAACAGGGCGTCGCACTCGGCGGCGCGACGGGACTCTTGGCCGGGCTGGTGGCGATCGCCTTGCCCACGGGACTGGTTCTGGGCGGTGGAGCGCTGTTTGCGATTACCTTGGCCGGCGCGGGGGTCGGAGGATTGATGTCGAGCATGGTCGGCAGCAGCATCGGTAACCGGCGGATCGATCAATTCCAGGAGGCCATGGAAAAAGGCGAATTCCTGCTGATGATCGACGTGCCCCGCGATCGCGTAGAAGAAATCGAGGCCATCATCAAGAAACACCATCCCGAGGCCGAGTGCGAAGGCACCGACCCGCATACCTTCCCCTAGGGCTTTGCGGTCGGAATATGCGATGGTCTGGCCACTCAGCACCCGCCACTTTAGGAAATGTTCATGAATTCGAGCTTGAAGGACCGCCTGACCGAAGCGCTCGATGACGAATACAAGGCGCTCGCCGCTTATCGAAAAGTCATCGAAAAGTTCGGTCCGATACGTCCCTTCGTTAACATCGTCGAAGCCGAGGCGCGGCATGCCGCTGCCCTGCTCTCGCTGTTCGAACGCTATGGCATACCCGTGCCGGAAGACCGCTGGCCTGAGCGCGTGACAGCGCCGGATACGGTTGAAGAGGCCTGCCGCAGCGCGGTCGAGGCCGAGATAGACAATATGGCGATGTACGACCGCCTGCTTGCCGCTACCCCGGAACCGGATGTTCGCCGGGTTTTGGAAAACCTTCGGTCCGCCTCCCGCGATCGTCATTTACGCGCCTTCGAACGTTGCCTTCATTAAGGCGAAGGTAAAGCATTACCTCCGATCAAATCAGAACGAGACCGCTATTCAGGAGACTAGGAATGGACGTGCAAATCATTGAAAAGGACGGCGCGAAATGGGCGATGATTCCATATGACGACTATCTGTCCCTCGTGGAACTGGCCGAATTGGCGACGGACATGGCGTCCGACGTCAAAACCGAGGAACGGCTTGTGCCGGGCGAAGAACAACTTCCGGACGACTTGAAGGCGCGCCTTTTGGCCGGAGAGAACGCCATCCGGATCTGGCGCGAGTTCCGCGGGCTGACGCTGGAGGAACTGGCCGAGCGGGCTGGCATAACGGAATCGTTCGTTGCCCTTGTCGACCGGGGACGGCCGACATGCCGAATCGACAAGCTCAAGCGTATTGCCGAAGTGTTAGGCGTGCACCTGGAAAATATCCTTCGCACGGTATAGTCAAGGCCTCCACCATGCGAAGCGGATGCGGTCGTTTGACGCATCGGCAATTTGAAGGTCTACCGCGCGAGCTCGAGCACTGCGGCATGGACTCCCGCTACCACTTGGGCCATTCTCCGGTAGTCCAGCGTGTCGGGCGTGTCGGTGGCGGCATGATAGTTCGGATTACGATAGAAAGCCGTATCGGTGATCATTACGGCCGGATAGCCTGCTTCCCAATAATTGAGATGGTCCGAGAAGTCGACGCCCGGGAGAAAGCGCGGAGCATTGATCGAATGCACCGGCAAGCTTGAGGCGTTGGACATCGCCTTCTTGATACTTCGCACCAGCCGTCCCTCCCCTATCCTTCCCACGACGGCGATGAAGTTTCCGGTGGTCGGATAGAAAAGCGAAAGTCCCGGCGCGGGAAATGACTGGCTGTCTTTCGCATCGGTGAAATAGCCGATCATTTCGAGCGCAAGCATCGCGCGTACGTTCGCCCCCTTCGCCTTGAGCGACTGGGCATGCACGGCACTCCCCATGTGCTCGCTCCTGAAAAATGGCGGTTCCTCCAGGGTATAGGCTACGAGATCCACCCGGATTGCGAGATCGGCTTTGCCCAGTAGTCCCGCCAGTTCGATCAATCCGGCGACGCCGCTCGCGTTATCGTCGGCTCCGGGATAGGGACCGGCCGTATCGTAATGTGCGCCGACGACGATCCGCTCCTCGGACGGCGGGCCAAAACTAGCCATGATATTGCGGTAAGTCGTTCGGCCGACCCGGAACGGCTGGTCCGCGGTTTTGCCCTGCGCTTGCTCGAACGCCGAACGGATATACGATGCCGCGCGATCGAGATTATCCGGATGACCGGCATTCCTTGGCCCTAGCATCTCCGACAAGGTTCGGACATCGGCTTCCAGGCGCCCGGGATCGATGGTAGGCGGCGCGGCCTCGTCCGTGCCGGCAAACGAGGGCTCCGCCAGACAGAACCGGAGTGCAATCACCAGAAAGCATGCCCAGGCTAGTACGATTGCTCCGCAAACCGACATGGGCGAACGATTTCGGACATCCATGCAATACACTCCAGACAACCGTGGAACTGCACGGCTCCAATTCCGCTTTCAAGACAGGCATACTGAAAACCCGCGCGGCGAGGGTCAACAGTAACCATTGGATCGCCGCCGAGTCTTTCCGTTCGGCATCGCCGGGACTCCGCGAGCGGTCGAATACCTTGCCGAGGAATCCCACCGAGATTTTGTCTAAGCCTTCGTCGAACTCTCGAAAAACCAGTCGCCTAGCGCTTTGACAGAAAGAGGACGGCTGAAGAAAAAGCCTTGAGCTTGATCGCAACCTTCATCCCGCAGAAAGGCCAATTGCTGCTCCGTTTCGACGCCTTCGGCGATAACCGTCAGTCGAAGGCTGTGGCCCAGGCTGATCACTGCGCGGGTTATCGCAAGATCATCCTGATCATCGATGATGTCGCGCACGAAGGACTGATCGATCTTCAGCTTGTCGATCGGGAATCGCTTGAGATAACTGAGGCTTGAATAGCCCGTCCCAAAATCGTCGATAGCCAACTTTACGCCCATGTCCTTGAGCTTGTGCAAGCGTTTCTGAATCGATCCCTCTCCTTGCATGACGATTCCCTCGGTCAACTCGAGTTCAAGATACTCGGGCTCCATACCCGTTTCTCCCAACACCCGTGCGACGAGGTCTTCGAATCGCTGAACGAATTGTGGCGAGGCAATGTTGACGGCAACCGGAACCTTGGCGAAACCGAGGGATTGCAAGTACACGTTTTGGCGGCAGGCCTCGCGGATCACCCATTCCCCGATCGGAACGATGAGGCCGCTTTCTTCGGCGATGGGAATAAACCGGCCCGGCGCTACCCGGCCCCATTCCGGATGCTGCCAGCGGATCAAGGCCTCGAGGCCTACCAATCCGTGCGTCTCGATATCGTACTGAGGCTGATACTCCAGCAAGAATTCGTCACGTTCCAGAGCCTGCCGCAGACCGCTTTCGATCGTAAGCCGCTCCAGCACGGCGGAATTCATGCTTTCGGTAAAGAATTGATAAGTATTGCGTCCTTTTTCTTTAGCGTGATACATGGCGGTATCGGCATGTTTGACCAAGGATTCCACGTCGCCGCCGTCCTGCGGATACATGCTGATGCCGATGCTCGGCGTGATGCTCAGCCGGTAATCCTCGATGACATAAGGCTGCGCGACCACGCTCAGAATCCTTTCGGCGGTCTGAGCGGCCGAGTCGCCCCCCGTTTCCGGGAGCAGTACGACGAATTCGTCGCCTCCCAGCCGGGACACGGTGTCCGTATCCCGCAGGCATCCCCGCAAGCGGCCCGCAATGCTCCGCAATAGCCCGTCGCCGACATGATGTCCCAGGGAATCGTTGACCGTTTTGAATCGGTCGAGATCCAGAAACAGCAGGGCCGTTTCTTTCTTGTCACGGGCTGAAAGCGCTAAGGCCTGCGCAGCCCTGTCCATCAACAAGGCACGGTTCGGAAGCCCTGTTAGCGCATCGTAAAAAGCGAGACGCTGGATCCGGTCCTCGACCCGACTGCGCTCGATGGCGATCGCAGCGGTATGAATCGCCGTCTCTACCAGCCTGGCGTGTTTGTCCGAAGGCCGCTGCGGTTCGCGATAGTAAACGGCAAAGGTACCGATGACGTTTTGCCTCGCGTCGAAAATGGGTGTCGACCAACAGGCGCGAAGTCCGTACTGCTCGGCGAGATCGCGAAAGGCGGCCCAACGGGGATCCGTCCGAATATCGCTGGTAATTACCGTTTGCCGGTGAAATGCCGCAGTGCCGCAAGATCCCACGGAAGGTCCGATGGCGATACCGTCTATTTGCCGGTTGTAATCGTCGGGAATACTCGGGGCGGCCCCATGCCGCAAATGAACGCCGTCCTTATCCAGGAGAAGCACCGAGCAGAGTATTTTGTCATCCTGCTGTTCGATCGTACGCGCCAGTGCAGCCAGGGTATGCTCGAGGGGCGCTCCGTTGGCGATCATCTCCAGCATGTCTCTCTGGCCGCGCAACAAGGCCTCGGTACGTTTGCGCTCGTTTTGTTCGATCACGAGAGCGGCGAGATTGGCCACGGCAATGGCGAAAAAGCGTTCTTCCGCAGACCAGCTGAGCGTTTCGCCGGTGTGCTCGCAGCATAGGACGCCCTCGACGCGCCCGAAGACGTGTATCGGCACATCGAGCATCGAGCTGATCCGTAAAGGACGCAGGTACACAGCGGAAAACTCGGCGGTAGAAGGATGATGACACGCATCGTTCGCCACGATGGCTTCCTCGGTTTCAAGTCCCTTGAAATAGCTCGGAAAATCCTCCTGGCGTAATGTCATCCCGGAACTGTGCCGTTGCCGGGAGCGCTCGTAGAGATCCATGCATTCGATGGCGAGCCGGTCTTCGGTAAACCGCCATACACTGATGCGCTCGATGTCCAACTCCGTCGCGGTGGTTCGAGTCAGCAGGCGAATCGCCTCGAGGGCATCCTCAGCCGAAAAAATTTCGCTACGCGTTAGCGAGGCCAGCGCGCGTTGTTGCTCCAGCAAGGAGTTGCGGTTTCGCCGAAGCCGTTCCTCCGATTGCATTAGTGTATCTACCTTCATCCACCACCCCGTTGAGAACGACTCGCATCGGTCGCGTTCAAAGCCCAATGCCTTGAAAACCGTTTCGGCAGTACGCTACCGATCTCGCATAGGCCGTTCCGAATCGCTGCATTCGTTATGGCCGATCGGGCCGCAGCTAACCGCGATCGACTGTATAGGAGCTAAGTATGGGACATTTTCATCGGGTTAACGGTACGCCCCTCAATTCTAAGGCGAGTATCGTAAAGGTGAGCGCCTGGCACGGTCCAGCGAACAACCGCCAATCTTTCGACGCCCGTCTGTCGTTAAACCCGGAGACGGCCGTCGGACGGGTCTTTGCGTTGCCGTTCTGGGGAGCAATGAGCCGGCCGAGGAGTCAAAGGGCAAAGTCTGCCGTGAGCGGTCATTGATAAAACACAAGGATCTCCGCATTGTGAAGTGCAACCATCGTTCGTCTCGACCGCCACACGCCTGAAAAATGCAAGCGCATTCGACATTGCAACGCCTAAAGCCCGGTAGAACCGTTACGCTGGTCGGCACGCTCGGAATCGTGTTCGGCGACATCGGCACCAGTCCGCTTTATGCCATGCGCGTCGCCTTCAGCGGACCTCACGCCATTGCGCCCAGCGAGACCAATATACTCGGCGTGCTGTCACTTATTTTCTGGTCGCTGATCGTGATCGTCTGCCTGAAATATGCCGCGATCATGCTGCGGGCCGACAACCGAGGCGAAGGCGGAATCATGGCCTTGGTATCGCTTGCGTCTCGCGCTGCGATCGATTCACCCCGCCGGCGACGCGTAATCGTTCTGATCGGTCTCATCGGCGCCGCCTTATTTTATGGCGACGGCATTCTCACACCCGCAGTTACGGTTACGAGCGCCGTCGAAGGCCTGGCGGTCGTGGCTCCGAAACTCAACGAATTTGTCGTGCCGGTGACCCTGGCGATCCTGACCCTTTTATTTCTTCTCCAACGCAAGGGTACGAGTCGTGTCGGCCGGCTGTTCGGCCCGATCATGCTCCTATGGTTTTTTTGCCTCGGAATCCTCGGTGCGCGCAGCATTCTCGCTACCCCGCAGGTATTGGTAGCAGCGAATCCGTGGTACGGCGCTCGTTTTTTGATCGAAGAGGAATGGTATTCGCTGGTGGTCCTGGGCGCGGTTGTCTTGGTGGTGACCGGAGCCGAAGCTCTTTATGCGGATATCGGCCATTTCGGCGTTCGGCCGATTCGCATGGCCTGGTTTGCCGTGGCTCTTCCGGCCCTGTTGCTGAACTACTTTGGCCAAGGCGCATTGCTGCTGCGCGAATCGGAGGCTACCCAAAATCCGTTCTACCTTCTAGCACCGGAATGGGGAGCCCTCCCGCTGCTCATATTGGCGACGATTACGACGGTGATTGCCTCCCAAGCCGTAATTTCCGGGGTATTCTCGACGACGTTGCAGGCGATCCAGCTTGGTTACTTGCCGCGGGTGCGTATTTATCACACGTCGCTGTTTTTCCCCGGCCAAATCTACCTGCCGACCGTCAATTGGCTTTTATTGGCCGCAGTCTTTACCCTGGTCGTGCAATTCGAATCGTCCCAACGATTGGCCGCCGCTTACGGCATCGCCGTTACCGGCACGATGGTCATCACGAGCCTGTTGGCTTTCTTCGTATTCAAAAGGCTCTGGCAATGGAGATGGATGACCAGCCTGGCGGTCGTAGGCTGCTTCTTGATTATCGACACCGCCTTCCTTATGGCCAATAGCTTGAAATTCACCCAAGGCGGGTGGATTCCCCTTGGGGTTGGCGTTGTCCTGTTTACCGTGATGACCACCTGGCAACAAGGACGCACGTTGCTCGGAAAACGCTTGAACGAAAGAGCGATATCGTTCGAAACCTTGCTCATGCGTTTTCACGCAGAACCGCCGCGGCGTATTCCCGGAACCGCCATTTATCTCACAGCCGGCCGCCGGGGTGTCCCTCAGTCCCTCTTGAACAATCTGGCGATCAACAAGATTCTGCACGAACGGGTGATCGTGCTGACCGTAATCGTCAAAGACGTGCCCTGGGTGCCTCGCTCCGAACGCATCAAAATCAGGCACTTCGGCGACGAGTTATACCGAGTCAAGATTTACTTCGGTTTCAATCAGGAGCCCAATGTGCCGGACGCCCTGGCCTTGTGCAAAGAACGGGACCTCGAGATCGATTTGGCCAATGCCTCGTTTTTCTTCAGCCGGGAAGCCGTCATTTCGACGCCCCGCCCGGGTATGGCTCTCTGGCGCGAGCGCCTCTTTATCCGCCTGGCGCGCAATACCGAGAGCGCCATGGACTTTTTCAGAATACCTCCGGACCGTGTGATCGAACTCGGGACCGTGGTTGAAATCTAACTGGCTCCGCTTCGTAAACTGAAATCGTTCGCAATGGCTTTGAATTTTTCTCTTCTACTAAGTGACAGCGTACCTCACGATAGGAGCTCGACGTGTATTCGCCAGAATATGGACGGCAAATGAACGTATCGTCCCTCACCATCCTGATCCGCCGATGGCACTTGATCGTCGTATCCGCGATAGTGCTGCCGCTTGCGGCCTGCACCAGCATTCGGTTCGGTTATAACCATGCGGATACCTTGCTGATCTTCCGGCTTGATGAGTATTTCGATCTGGAAAAGACGCAGAAAACCTTGGCTAAAGATCGAATCAACGCGTTACTGGCCTGGCATCGCGCGACGCAATTGCATGCTTATTCGGCGTTACTCGACGACATTCGGACGAAAGCAAAGGGGCCGATGACGCCATCCGAGGTTACTGATTTTCAACAGAGGATCAACCGACGCCTGGAAATACTCGGCGAGCGGGCCGCCCCGGAAATCGCCAGGCTCGCACTGACGCTCAAGCCTAATCAGATCGCGCAGGTACAGCGCGAACTCAGCGATGACAATGCACAATTCCGAAAGAAATACGGTTATCTGCATAACAGCGCGGACAATGCCCCCGGAGCCAAGGCGAAGCTTTTTATCAAGCGTGCCGAGTTTTGGCTCGGGAAACTCACCGACGAACAACGAACCATCATCCGAAACGCCATAGCCGGACGCGACAACGGCAACTACACCTGGGCAGACGAGCGCGAAGCACGGCAGCGCGATTTTCTAGCCCTGCTTTCGAAAATCCAGGAACGGAAGCCGGAGGAGCGAGTCGCAACGGACTGGATTCGCACCTATTTCGCCGAACTGGCCGACCAAACAGACCCCCAGCGTCGCGTCTATATTCAGACCCTACGTCAGTCGAATGCGGAGTTGATCGCCAAAGTAATTACGTCCGCAACGCCCGAACAGCGAGCTGCCCTGGACGAGAAATTACAAGGCTATGCCGCCGACCTTGCCGCCTTGGCCGGAGAAGATCGCAGGTTTGGACAGTGGACTTTTCCATCGCGCCCGAACGAAAAATTAAGAGGGCCAGAAACGAAGAGCTTCCGAAGTTCTCCTTAGCGTCGTTTTTCGCTCTGCCCATGGCCTAACCGTGGGGCGGAATTGTTCGTTTTTTGTCTCGAAAAACAACAAACGATAAGTATCCGGCCCGTCCAAGTACCGATCGCAAGATCTCGAAATCCACAGAAATTCACGGCTATCGCGATCTTGGTCTTCATAGCCGGCAGCCTGCCGGTCAGTGAACCAGTGTGCCTTTTCGGTGTCGGGAAGGAGAAGCGATTCAAGAAATTCTATGGAGCATGCGATTATGGTCCGATTAAGCTTCGAATCCGTCATTCCGGAACATGCTGTTACTTTGGGTCCGGCCCCGTATTTTCGAATCAGCGGTCATGTGATTCGCCAAGGTCCGGACAACGAAATCGTGGGGCGCTATCAAAACCACTTCTGGGAGATTCAGGGCAATTTATTTTCCCGATGCGACTGCCGGACCGGCGCCTCGATTCATTTTGAGGACACCTTTGGCGGCGGGTCCGAACGTTTCGGTCCTTTCGAGCATTTCTTCATATCCGACGGAAGCGTCTACACGGATCACGAACCGTTCGCCCGGTTCCTCGAAGAGGAGCGATGTTGGCAGCACGGCGACACGAACGTTTGCTGGCCGGTTCTTGTCATATGCTGACTGCCGAACCGGGCCGACTCCGATCTTCGCGACATAAGCGGTTTTGGATAAAGCGATGCCATCGCGGTATCCTTGACCTATTATCGTTCGGTGGCGAAGAGCGCTGCACCCCGAGGATTCGATCTTGTCAGGCAACTACACTGCCAGACGTCCCCCAAGCCTCGCCTCCTCGTCCAAATCTCGTGCAGCGCATCGGGCCTCACCCCACCAGGCGGTTTTCCCCAACGAAACGTTGCAGCCCGGTTGGACTTCGTATGGAACCATGTCAGGCCTATCCGGACGGCACCAAAGGAGAAGCATTATGTTGAGAGTGTATGCCGGCAATCTCCCCCCGGATATGACGGAACAGGAGTTTACCGAACTATTTGCGGCCTATGGACGAGTACGCTCGATCGAATTGGCTCGCGATATCTTTTCGGGACGTTGCCGCGGCTTCGGCTTCGTCGAGATGGAGGGTCATGAGGCGCGTGCGGCGATCGCCGGATTGAACGGCCGCAATCTGCGGGGCAACACGCTACGCGTTAACGAAGAGCGGCCGCGCGGCCGGCGCGGCGGCGGTGGCCGCCGACGTTAGCTGGAAAAACTCTGCTAACTCGAATGTCCCCCAACTTTCCGCATACTCGAGCTACAATGATTTTATCCACGTAGCCGAATTTCGATCCGCAATCGCGGGTCGTTTGAGTTCTCGGCGAAAAGCGTTTCTTCCGAAAAAAATTCTTGAGCCGGCTTGGGGGGCTCGTCGATGACTCGCAGACTGATCCAGTGTCTTCTGATGGTTGTGCCTGTTCTCATGGCAGGCGGCTGTTCCGGTCCTTCCACGATGCAAAAACATCATCGGATTCACCATGGAAGCCTTCACCAGAAGGCCGTAGCACCCGCGGCCTCGATGGCGCAATCGGCGGATGCATCGTCGCGGCTTCGCGCGATGTCTTCCGTCTCGATTACCTCGGGTATGTTCCCGAAGCCCGTGGCCCTGGAAACGCAAGTCGCCTTCTGGCGCAATGTCTACGGCGTCTGGAGCCGTTCTCAAGTCGTTCTGCACGATAACCGTTTTCTGGATGTGATTTATGAAGTGATTCAGCTCCCCGGCAATATCACCGAGGGCTATACCCCGATCCAGAAAGAACTGGTGCGCGAACGGACAGCCTATTGGCAGTCCCGATTGCGCGACCTGGAACAAAAGGTCTCTGCGGGAATTCCTCTGACCCAGGACGACCGAAGACTGGCCGTGAAGATCAGTCCACGCGGGGATCTCAAGACGGCACTACTGGGCGCGAGCGAGCGGCTCCGCGGTCAGCGCGGCCTTCGCGAGCGCTTCAAGAGGGGTTTGGAAATCAGCGGTCGTTATGATCGCCACTTTCGGGAGATTTTCCGCCACGCGGGCCTCCCCGAGGATTTAGCGCATTTGCCCCATGTGGAATCGTCGTTCCAAACGCAGGCGCGTTCCTCGGCAGGCGCCGTGGGCGTGTGGCAGTTTACGCGCGGGGCGGCCGAGCGATTCATGAACGTCAACACGATCATCGACGAGCGCCTGGATCCCGTCGCTTCGGCTCACGGCGCCGCCCGTTATCTAAGCTATGCCTACGGCAAGCTCGGCAGCTGGCCCCTGGCAATCACGTCCTACAATCATGGCATTTCGGGCATGATGCGCGCGAAGCAGTCTTTCGGCCATGACTTCATGCGGATCGTTTCCGATTACGACCATCCCCAATTCGGTTTCGCTTCCCGTAATTTCTACGCCGAATTTCTGGCAGCACGGGAGGTCGCCAGTCAGCCCGAACGTTTCTTTGCCGAGGGCATACGATATGAAAAGCCTCTTGACTGGGACCGTGTCGTCATAACGCAGAATACCTTCGTTTCGACTTTGGCTCGTCAATACGCAACCGACAAGTCTCAGCTCATCGCCCTGAATGCGGCCTGGAGCGGACCGGCTCAGTCCGACAGGGCGGCTTTACCCGCCGGCACGGCGGTCTGGCTACCCTCGGGTACACTCCGGCAGATCGCGTACCGGGCGCAGCAGAATCGTCTGGCAGCGCAGCAACCGGAAAACAAAGGGGCATCAGCTCACGTTAAGGTAAGCTATCCCGGCAACGTCAAGGCCGGCGGCACCGCGACCAGAACCAATGCGTCATTAAGCCCCAAGAACGGCAACTACAAGCTGGCAAAAACTCAGGCGTTCGCTCGGTGAAAAAAGCGGACGGTTGTGGTTGATCGAAAGGTTAAAGTGGTACTTGCCATACCGCCGTGCTGTCGATGTTCCATGTTCGAATACGTTTTCTACGATCGGACTAGCTTCTTTGACGAAATTGGAGTAGGCTGCACATAGTTTGTCGCGGCGCAAGACCGGTCTTCGCCACGAGGATACGGAATTTTCCTTTCAGTCAATGCCTTAACGGCACCTGCTAGTCCCCGCCTCCTCCCGCAAACCGCACGCGGTGCGTCCTTCGGGTCCGCCCTGTGGTCACAGCAACAGTGCTCGTGCTCGACCGGTGCCACGCTCGTCGTGGCAGGCAAGAGCCAGGAAAGTTCGAATGCCCTTTGAGTCTCTCAGCCTATCCAACATCCCGTCACGCATTGTCGCCGATCAAGCCCACACGGCTCCCACGCCGATCCAATCGCAGACCATTCCAGCCGTACTAAATGGAGGTGATTTGCTAACCGAAGCCCAGACGGGTATCGGCGGCAGAATACGTACGTCGCATAGGCCGTACCGGCTCGAACAACGATGCAGCATCGCCGGTCTTTCGACACGAAACTTTACAGCTGAAAAACATCGAGCAGCTGCTTGGCCGCAAACTTCCCGCTCTTCCTTCACCGGAAGGCTATACACCGCAAACAGTCGGAAATCCTGGTCCACAGATTACCCGGCTGATGCGGCAATCAACGCCGAGGCGCGGATCGATCGGTCCATGCCCTCGGATCATTCAACCATGACGCCGCCTATCTTGGTTGCGCCCACAGGAGACAATCCATGCTGAGAATTTATGCCGGAAATCTGCCGGCCGATACTACCGAACGGGAGTTCAACGAACTTTTTGCGGAATACGGCCGGGTACGCTCGATCGAACTGGCTCGCGACATTTTTTCCGGTCGTTGCCGCGGCTTCGGCTTCGTCGAGATGGAGGGCCACGAAGCGCGCGCGGCAATCGCCGGACTGAATGGCCGCAACTTGAGGGGCAACAGTCTTCGGGTTAATCAGGAGCGTCCCCGCGAGCGGAGCGGCCGCGGCCGGCGACGTTAAGTACCGGGCGAGTGAACCGGACTAATATACGAAAGCTTTCGTGTCCAGCACGAACTTTTACCTACAGAATCCTTTCCAGAAAAGGTGTTTATTAATAGACCCAGCGCACCCGCGATTACGGGCTCGATCTGTGTTTATTAAGTGTTTTTTGTTTGTTTTCCTATCGAGGAATTTTTGATGAGTACGAAATTGTATGTCGGCAACCTGAGCTACAGCATTGACAACAGCGAGCTGGAGCAACTCTTCGCCCCACATGGTACGGTGCAGTCCGCGAACGTGATCATGGATCGCGAAACCGGCCGCTCCAAAGGCTTCGGCTTCGTAGAAATGGGTACCGATCAACAGGCCCGAGCCGCAATCAGCGCCCTGCATGGCAAAGAGGTCGGTGGACGTAGCCTCACCGTTAACGAGGCCCGCCCCCGCGAAGAAAGATCCGGCGGCGGTTTCGGTGGCGGCCGACGCAGCGGCGGATTCGGCGGCGGCGGACACCGCTATTGATATTCGCTAAACCGGCGGCAAAGCCCCGCCTCGGCGCCGGTTAGAATCCGTTCCGGCCTCTCCGAACTCGGAAAGGCCGGAACGACTTACCCGCTAAGTCACTCTTCGGACAGCACCTGCGATCGCAGGGCGCCATTCTTCATCGTTTGCCCGTTTTCATGCCGGGCAAAGGGGTGGTACGTCCATTGCGGCAATCTGTTCGCGCAGTTCAAGTATCCGGTCGTGCCAGTAACGCGGCGTATTGAACCACGGAAATGCGATCGGGAAAGCGGGGTCATCCCAGCGTCTTGCGATCCATGCGGTGTAGTGAATCAGCCGCAGGGTGCGCAGCGCTTCGATTAAATGCAGCTCGCGGGTATCGAACTCGAAAAAACTTTGGTAACCGGAGAGCAAAGGACTCAATTGCTGCGTCATCTCCGTACTGTCTCCCGACAACAGCATCCACAAATCCTGGATCGCAGGCCCCATGCGGCTGTCGTCGAAATCGACGAAATGCGGACCATCGTCCGCCCACAACATATTTCCGGGATAGCAATCTCCGTGCAGCCGCAGCGTGCGCACGGAACCCGCGCGCTCGAAACAGCGTCTCACGCCCGCTAGCGCTTGATTCGCCGCTTCCCGATAAGCGTCGACGATGTCCGCCGGAATCACGCCGTGAGACAGCAGATAATCTCTGGGCTCTTCGCCGAAACTGGCGATATCCAGGGCAGGACGGTGCCGATACGGCTTGAGCGAACCGACAGCATGAATACGGCCGATTAGCCGCCCCATTCGCATCAATGCGGCGTGGTCGTTGAATTCCGGAGCATATCCGCCTTGGGTCGGAAACACGGCGAAGCGAAAGCCGCCGAACTCGTGCAATGTCGAGCCTCCGGCACCCGGCAAGGCTGGCACGACCGGCAATTCGGACTCCGCAAGCTCCCGAACGAAGGCATGTTCTTCGAGAATGGCGGCTTTGCTCCACCGTCCGGGTCGGTAGAATTTCACGACCACCGGCGATCCGTCTTCCATGCCGACCCGATAAACACGGTTCTCGTAGCTGTGGAGCGCCAACAGGCTGCCGTCGCTGTGAAAGCCTGCGCTGTCCAATGCGTTCATGACGCAATCGGGTGTTAAGGACGAAAAGGGATGGACGTCTGTGACCGTATTCATGAACGCCATTCTACAGGTTGCCATCCTCGTCTCTCCCAAAAAGCGCAATCTAAGATTAGATTTTTGATTATCCTTGAGCCGGCAACGCTCCGCACTTCAAACTCTACGTATAAACCCTAATGAAAATTAAGCTCACGCCTTATGAAGCCCGCGTCATCGGTTGTTTGATCGAGAAGGAAATCACCACCCCCGAACAATATCCCCTATCGCTCAACGCCCTGACCAATGCGTGCAATCAGAAAAGCAATCGCGATCCGGTGCTCGATCTCGACGAAGCGACGGTGCAGCAGATAGTCGATGGACTCGTAAAGAAATACCTCGTCAGTGCCGGCAGCGGATTCGGCAATCGAGTCACCAAATACCAGCACCGGTTCTGCAATGCGGAATTCGGCGATCTGAAGCTCTCCAAGCAAGAGACTGGTATCGTCTGCGAGTTGCTGCTTCGCGGGCCGCAAACGCCGGGCGAATTACGCACCCGGACCGAGCGCCTATGCAAGTTCGGCGACGTGCAGGAGGTCGAGAACACGCTGGCCAAGCTGATGAATCGGGAAGAGCCTCTGGTCGCGAGATTGCCGCGCGAGCCGGGAAAGCGCGAATCCAGGTTCATGCATTTGTTTTTTGGCGAAGACCAGCTAACGGCGAACAGCGAGGATACGGAAAGAGAGCTTGAGCTTTCGGTTTCCGACCGCGAACGGCTGGATCGCCTGGAGCGATTGGTCGATGAATTGAAGACAGACGTGAATCGGCTCGAATCGAAATTGGCCTCGCTCACGCGTGGGTCATAGGATCGGCATCGCCCGCCCTACTCGGCTGGTTTGCGTCTCGATGCCTTGAGCCGTCCGTGTTTGTCCTTGCTGTCCAACCGCCTTTTCTGAGAGCTTCTGGTCGGGCGAGTCGATTTTCGCGTCTTGCGGGTGGCCGCGGCGCTTTTTATCAGCGAAATCAGCCGCGCAAGCGCATCCTCCCGATTCTGTTCCTGGCTTCGAAACTGCTGAGCCTTGATAATGACGAAGCCTTCGCTCGAAACGCGCTGATCTTTCAGCGTCAGCAGTTTTTCCTTATACATTTCGGGCAAGGACGATGCCCTGATATCGAAGCGCAAATGAATGGCCGTCGACACCTTGTTAACGTTCTGCCCGCCCGCTCCCTGGGCACGCGTGGGGTTGAGTTCCACTTCGGAGAGCGAAAGGCAGACCTGGTTCGAAATTTTCAACACGGCATTTCAATAGTGGGGCGGTTTCTCATCCACGATCTTGCCCAGCTCGGCAGCTGCCGCCAACTGCCCGATGCGGTCGATGAGAAGCTTGCAAGTCGCCTCCAGTTGATCGATCTGTTTTTGCTGTTCGCACACGACGTTATTCAATGCCTGAATCGTATCTTCCTGATAGGCGAGTTTGGTTTCCAAGTCTACCAAGCGTTCTTCGATCATGCTTCGACCTTCGAGATGGAAAACGCGGATTAGGCCTCATGATTCCTGCTTTTTCAACAGGGCATCGAGGTTGGCGAACGGCTTGAAGGTGGTGCTCGCATTCTGCCGTTCTTCTCCGCTCGATTGCCCTGCGTTCAAATAACGGGAATGTTCGTTATCGTGGCAGTAGATGCAAAGCAGTTCCCAATTGCTTCCGTCCGGCGGATTATTGTCGTGATTATGATCTCTATGATGGACCGTAAGCTCGCTGAGATTTTCGCGTGAAAACTCACGGGCGCAACGCCCGCAAACCCAAGGGTATAGTTTCAGAGCCTGCTCCCGATAGCCGCGTTCCCGCTCCTCCCGGTTACGCCGGGCTTCGGCAACGACCTGATCGAGCCTATTGCTATCGGACCCGGTTTTCATGACGGTCATGATTCGCCCTCCGATCGTTCATAGCCAAGTTTGATTCAAGAATACACCCGATGTTCGCGATGAAAGCAACCGGTCCCGCGGCTCAAAAACGGCGCTATTTCGTCCTGCTGGCCGGCATGCTGGCGCTCATCACGATATATTGGGCGGTCCCCGCAGTCATTGCGGAATTTCTTCGATACCGACTCGCCCTGGCCGGGTTTACTCGGATCGACGTCAATTCCGGACGCCCGTCCTGGGATGAACTGCGCTTCGACACCATTCAAATGAGCCGCCGTTCCGGAAACCGGGCGCTTACCCTGCGCGCGACGGGATTGAAGGCTCGCTATCGACCCTTGGAATTGCTGTCGGGGCGGCTTGTCAGCATTCGGATCGCAAGAGCAGAGGTCGAAAGCAGCTTTGTCGATAGCCAGGTGCCGGCTCAACATGATGCCGGCAAAAACATCGCACCTACCGCTTTCGCACCGAATCATTGGCTGTCCCGTTTGCCGGCGGATGAACTGTCTCTCGAGCGCTTAGACCTATATTTCCGAACTCCAGCAGGCGGTAATTACACGGCGCACGCGACGGCCCAGATCCGAAACGGACAGGGGACACTGACCGGAGAAATCCGTCCGGCGGAGGAACAAGCGTTCACGTTCTCGGCACATGCCGCCGTGAGCGGCGAGTTCGAACTGGATATCCGGCCTGCCGAAACTTCGGCACCTCCGGTCCTTCATGTCGCCAACCGTGCCGACGAAACCGAAAAAGGCCGCCTGAACATAGCCGGCTCGGCTCGGGCAAGGCTGGACGCCGTCAACGGTTTGCTGCGGCCTTGGTTCGGACCCGACCAAAAACTCCCGTTGCTGGCGGGCAGCGTCGAAAGCCGCTGGCAAGGCGCCGTTCCGGTTGAGGGCAAAACATGGGAAGGCGTGAAGATCAGCAGCGATCATCATCTCGAGATCAGGATCGAACCGTCGAACGGCGCCATCCGAACCGCCGCGTCCAGCATCGAAGCTAGCGCTTGGATCGAAGGGAGCCGAATCCGTTGGCGCATCGGGGATAAATCGGAGTTGTCGGCGCGCATCAAGAGTCCGATGAACTCTCCGGCTGAGCCCATGGTCGCGATGACTTTCCCGAAAGGCCTGGCTGGCCTCGTCGAAATAGCACCGGAGAATCTGACGTTTAACTTCACGCCCGAATTTCCGATACATCTTGCCCCAGTCGACTGGAATGGCATCTCATCCTCCGGAATCGATGTCGAACTCGCCAATGGAGCGAAACTCCGCTACGGCACGGAACCCACCCGATGGGACTTCGAGCCTTTTACGCTCTCGACACGGCCGGCAGCCCTAACTGCGCCGAAGGGCGCGATCGAGGCCGATGCGCTCAGCTTCGAGGTCGCCGAGCTCGGTGGCGGAAACGCCGGATGGAAAGGTAGAGGCGATCTGCGCATTAAGGGCCTCAAACCGAAATTTCAGGGCAAGCCCTTACCCGCCGGCGACATACTGATCAAATTCCAGGGAGATTCGAAGCAGCTTGATCTCCAGAGTACTGCAACGCTTTCCCAGGGAAAATTGCTCCTTAACGGTCGGGCACGCCACCGATTCGCCAGCGGCCAAGGATCGGCGCAGTTCGAACTGGCACCTGTCGTTTTCGGTGAATCCGGCTTCACGCTGAGCCGATTGCTGGAACCCTGGCCTTTTCCCATCGACTTCCATGGGGGCCGTATCCACGGCTTCGGGGGCAGCTCCTGGAGGCGGTCGGCCAAGCATGGCGCCGGCGAAACGCTACGGTTCGAAAACGAGGTCACCGTCGACGCAAACGGTCTGGCCGGCCGATTCAAAACGATCCGGTTTGAAGGCTTGGACGCCCATCTCGTCCTGTCTGACCGAGACGGTTTACGAACCGTCGATCCCGCTCGAGTCAGTGTCGAACACCTGGATTCGGGAGTTTCAGTCACCCACCTGGACATGAAAGCGGCGGTTACGAGTTACGCCGGAAGCGCCGGCCCGATAATCGACCTAAGGCAGTTTGGCGCCAATATCCTCGGCGGAACGATCCATGCCATTCCCGTTCGATGGGATACCGTCCATCCGGGGACCCCGGTGACCCTTACGCTAAAAGGGTTGTCCCTGAGTCAAATCATCGCGCTTGAAAGACACCAAGGCGTGGAAGGTTCGGGCCTCCTCGACGGACGGCTGCCCTTGGAAATCACCAATACCCACGTTGCGCTCCGCGGGGGCGAGCTTGAGGCGCGTCCGCCCGGAGGCTGGATTCGCTATCGGCCGACAGAACAAGTCGAAGCGATGGCGAAAGACAATTTGAGCCTACAGTTCGTGAATCAGGCCCTGAGCAACCTCCAGTACAACACACTGAAGGCCAAGGCCGACAGCACCCCAAAAGGCGACTTGACGCTACGGGTCGAACTGAAGGGGCACAACCCGGATTGGCAGTCCGGCCGGCCTATACATCTCAATCTAAACCTCCAGGAAAACATCTTGATGCTCCTGCGCAGCCTGAGCGTCGCCGACGATTTGACCGACCGCATGAACCGGCAAATCCAGGAGCATTACCGGAAAATACATTAGACGGAATCGATAAGGCGGCTAGATCTCGGGAAATCCCGATGCTATCCTCAGCCGCTCTTTTCGGCCTCGATACAGAAAACAACAATGATGCGAGACACTTTTTTTGCAAAGGTCTCTTCTGTCGCCGTGATGGCGCTCTTGGCAGCATGTACCCCTCGAGTCGAGTTGGCTGCGCCGCAGGAGCCCATCACCATCAATCTCAACGTCAAGATCGATCACGAAGTCCGGGTCAAAGTCGAAAAAGACTTGGAAGAGATTCTCTCGAAAGAGAGCGGACTGTTCTGATTCGAACGAGGATTTGCCATGTCCAAATATTTTCCTTTGCGTGGGGTCATTGCTCCCTTATTGGCGTTGCTGCTAGCCATGGTCGGCTGGCCGTCGCAGAGTTGGGCGATCGGTCTCGACGAGGCGAAGAGGCAAGGTTTGGTGGGCGAACAGCCTAACGGTTATCTTGAGGCGGTCGTGCCCAATCCGCCCGCGGATGTCAAGGCTCTCATCGCGGATATCAACGCAAAGCGCCGCCAGAAATACGAACAGGTCGCCAAAACCAACGGCACCAGTTTAAATGTTGTCGAGACATTGGCCGGGAAAACGGCGATCGAGAAAACTCCGCCGGGTCAGTACGTCAGATCGCCATCGGGGCGCTGGATTAAGAAATAGAGTGACGACGGTCCGAAAATATTCCGGCGGCGTCGGGATCGCGTACACCTTCGGTTCCCTACCCCGGATATCGACTTTTTCAAAAAACAATTAAGGAGACAGACCATGTCCGACAAGATTATCTTCAAGACCGGCGAAGCCACCGTACTCGCCGCCGAGGGACAATATACCGACGCCATGCCGGAAATTCTGATCGGCGACGTGAACGGCCCGGTCGGACAAGCCTTCGCCAACATGATGGGGCAGACCGCGGGCCATACCCGCATGTTCGCGATCAGAGCCTGCAATCAGCAGGTGCGCCCGGCCACCCTGATGGTGCCGAAAGTCACCATGAAAAGCAGCGCTTACGTCAACCTGTTCGGCGGCGTGGTTCAGTCGGCCACGGCGGATGCCGTGCTGGATTGCGTGATCGAAGGCATCATTCCTCGCGATCAGGTCAATGACCTCTGCATCATCAGCCTGGTCTGGATCGATCCCGAGTGCGCCAAAGATCCCAATCTGGACGAAAAGGACCTGTACCGCACCAATTACGAAGCGACCAAACTGGCCATCAAGCGCGCACTCAACGACGAGCCCTCCGTCGAGGAACTGATCGCCAACCGCGACACGATCAAGCACGATATGTACGATCCGGAAGCTTAGAGTCATTTGGCCGAATCGAAACAAAAACGCCGGCTTCCTGCCGGCATTTTTTTCTCTTCTAAGCGCGTCTCAGGAGCATTCAGCCGGCTTTCGTTTATTCAACCGTATATCACGCGATGCTCCGCGGCAAAGGCGGACGATTCGTCTTTTCTCACGATGAGGGCAGAGCCGTTTTCCAAAAACTCGCTGCCGATGGCGTTTCCTGTTTCGGCCGCTGGATTCACGTTTACTGCGGTTGGCGGTCGGTGAACATTCCCTCAACCTGCACATCTTGCTCGACAAACGGCTTCTGCCATGCAGCCTCGGACCCGTAAAAATCTTTGACGCGCTCTTCAAAAAAACGAGGCCAAAGGAGCCCTTTATCCGACCGGAGATGTTTCACAATAGTGATATCTGACCGGCTTCTCACACTAAAACAAGGCGTTAGATACGTAAAATTCCCTGACGCCGCAAACGGGAAAGCTGAGATGGAAATTGCATCATTTCCGTTACAAATAATGGGCCCACGGCATGAACCGCTCCCGTCAGCTCGTTTTGCTCTATCTCGCAAAGCTAGATGATACGGCGCCCGCGAGCTATCAATAAGAATTTACGTGCTATTGCCCGAGGTCCAAAAGCCGCAAAAACAAACATGTTACGGTAAAGAAACAAAGACTTGGACCGAGGACCATTTGAAACGTCGGCTGTTTTTGGCCGTATCCCCAAAACGGAAGAATACCGGCTGGAAACTGATCACCGATACAGGAGTATCCCTTCCCGCTCCTCCTGCCACGAGCGCTCGTCGGGCAATGTCAGCGCATCGAAATCGCGCGGAGCGGCGGCGGCGTCGTCCACCCATTGGCGCAGCAGTTCGCTGCCGTTAATCAGATCGATGGCGAGACGATGGTATTCGTACTCGTAGGGAAAATCGCGCCAGAGATCGTAGTGCGGCCAGAGATTGCGAATCGCTTTGAATGCCAGTGCCTGCAGGCGCCAGGGCCGAAATCCTTGATGATCGTAGGCGCCGTCCTCGACGTGAATCTGCACGCCTTCGCATAGCTTTCCGGCATGCTTGTGGAACGTCGGTTCGAACCAGCAGACGCGCAGCCGACAGCCTTGCAGCCAGTCCGGAGCCAGCGCCCGCATCTCGGCGACGATCCGGTTCGCGTCCAGATCGGGCGCGCCGAAAAGTTCCAAGGGACGGGTGGTGCCGCGGCCCTCGGACAAGGTCGTGCCTTCCAGCATGACCGTGCCGGCGTAGCAGCGCGCCATCCATAGATTCGGCGCGTTAGGGCTGGGATTGATCCAGGTGCGTTCGCCCAGCGGCCAACCGTAGCCCGGCGCATTCGCCGGGTCCCAGCCTTCCATCGTCACCACGTGGTAATCCACGTCGAGGCGCAGGCTCTCCACGAACCAGCGGCCCAACTCGCCCAGCGTAAGTCCATGCCGCATGGGAAGCGCGCCGGCCCCCACGAAACTCTCCCAACCGGCTCGCAATCGCAGCCCCTCGATCGGACGGCCCGCCGGATTCGGCCGGTCCAGCACCCAGACTGTCTTGCCTTTCTTGGCCGCCTCCTCCAGTACGTATCGCAAAGTCGTGATGAAGGTATAAATTCGGCAGCCGAGATCCTGCAGATCGACCAGCAGCACGTCGAAGCTGTCCATCATGGCGTCGGTCGGGCGCCGGACTTCGCCGTATAGGCTGAAGACCGGAATGCCGTGCGCTGGATCGGTGTAATCCGGCGACTCGACCATATTGTCCTGCTTGTCGCCGCGCAGACCGTGCTGAGGTCCGAAAGCGGCCGCGAGCTTGATGCCGTCGAGCGCGGCCAGCGCGTCCAAGGAATGAACCAGATCGGCGGTGACGGAGGCTGGATGAGCGAGCAAGGCCACACGGCGGCCCCGGAGCGGCTTGCGAAGATCCGGGCTGTCGAGCAGCCGGTCGATGCCAAACTTCATCGATGTCTCCTTGTGGCAAATCTCAGTTGTTGCCGGCGGAATCGAGCCTGAGCGCGAAACCGTCCGGGTGATGGAAATCCGGCTGGCCCGGCGGGTGCTTGAACGCCCAATACGATAGCCTGCCGTCCTGCTCTTCGATCACGGCAGACAATGCCAGGCTCAGGGTTGCGCTCTCGATCTCGGTCGATAGACCGTTCAGGTCGATCATTGCATTCAGCCCAAGCCGATAGGCATCGAGCGTCAGGGAAATTTTCGGAGGTGGGGCTTGTCTAACGACCGACATGCCGTCTCGATAAGACTCAAAATGATAGACGGCCCATTCGCTCGACGGCGCGAAATTGAATTCATAATACCCTTCGCGGTGCATCAGAAATGCCTCGAAGCAAGTATGCCGCCAAAGGCCGTCGGTGCGTCGTGCAACCCGAGGGCGCGGAATATGCAGACCCGCCACATCCCCTTCGACCGTATACTCGAGGGCGAGTACCCCATCCGATGTCTTCTGCACACGCACCGTGAAACGGCGGATGAGCTCGCAGGGCGTGGACGGGTGACTATTCAACGGAATCGTTTGCATGGGAGGATTATATCCCGAGCCGACCGGGAGCCCGTACAAACCGCGCCGATTGAAGGTCCATGGCTATCCAGTACCGGCTAACCGGATCGACGATTGTCACGGAGCGTATGCGGGTAATGACTTTTTTACACCTAAAAAGGGGATTTTTTCAGATGACAAACGGTCTACGAACCAATAGCGGAACCGAGTACTGAGAACAGCGTTCGTTCGCCGCCTTGGACAGCGGACGAAGTCCGACCAGGAACACCATTATCTGCTTGAGGCATGTCGTCACTAATCGAGTCCGATAACAATCCGATGACAACGGGCTGCCCGTCCGGCGCGATCACCGGAACCGAGAGCTTCCGGGAATTACTGGAAACGGCGCCGGACGCTATAGTCATCGTCGACCGCGGCGGCCGGATCGCATTCGTAAACTCGCAAACCGAGAAATTGTTCGGCTACGACCGCAGCGAACTGCTCGGCCGCAACGTCGATACTCTGATGCCCGATCGTTTCCGCGGCGAACAGGCCGGGCGCAGCAATCCTTTTTTGGACGAATCGGGGGTTCGGCCGATCGATGCCGCATTTGACCTACACGGCCTGCGCCGGGACGGCTCCGAGTTCCCGGCCGATATCGGGCTCAGCGCGCTCGAATCCGAAAACGGCATCCTCGTTATCGCCTCAATCCGAGACATCACGGAGCGCAAGCATTTTGACGAGTCCCTGCGCGAGAAGATTCTCGAATTGGAACGGGCCAATCTGGCCAAGGACCATTTTCTGGCCGGCATGTCCCATGAACTGCGCACGCCGCTCAATGCCATCATCGGCTTCACCGGCACCATGCTGATGAGGCTGCCGGGGCCCCTCACCGCGGCACAGGAAAAACAGCTCAGGATCATTCAGACCAGCGCCAAGCATCTGCTGTCGCTGATCAATGATTTGCTGGACCTCGCCAAGATCGAATCGGGCAAAGTCAAATCCAATCCGGAACCCTTTGTGTGCCAGGAGGCGATTCGGGAGGTCGCCGAGACCCTGCGTCCGATGGCGGAACAAAAAGGTCTCGGACTCGAGATCGAGCTTCCGCGGGACGACATCGTCATCGAAACCGATCGGCGCGCGTTCGTACAAATCCTAATCAATCTCGCGAACAACGCCGTCAAGTTCACCTCACAGGGCAAGATATCGATCGAGTTGAGCCGGCGCCATGAAAACGGCAACACGATGATCGACGTCAGCGTGCTGGACACCGGCATCGGGATCAAACCGGAAGACCAAGCCAAGCTGTTTCGGGCGTTTACCCAAGTGAACGCCGCCGCCAACCGTCCCTCCGAAGGCACCGGACTGGGCTTGTACCTTTGCCAAAAGCTGGCTTCCCTAATCGGCGGACACATCGATGTACGGAGCGAATACGGTGCCGGCAGTACATTCACCCTAAGCTTGCCGTCGAAGACATCTGGCTGATGCCGGCGCGTATACTCCTCATCGAGGACAATCCCGACAGCATGGATCTAATGGCCTATCTGCTGGAAGCGTATGGGCATGTCACGCTTGCCGCCCGCGACGGCGAAGTGGGTGTGGAGATCGCCCGCCGGGAGCTGCCCGATCTTATTATTTGCGACATCCAGCTGCCCAAGCTGGACGGCTATGGCGTGATTCGGGAACTCAGACGCCGTACCGACCTCCGGAACATTCCCGTGGTGGCAGTTACCGCTTTCGCCATGGCAGGCGATTGCGACGCTCTGCTTGCTGCCGGGTTCGACGGCTATCTCTCCAAACCCATCGAGCCGGAGTCTTTCGTCGGGCAACTGGAACGTTTCTTGCCGAACTATTTGCGTTCCAACTCGCTGGGGTTCGATTTTGACCGACCTGAAGATGCCCAACATGAACGACCGGAGCATTCCTAGAGCGGCCAGAGCCGCGCCAGTCATTCTCATCGCCGCCTGGGCGCCTGGTGCCAAGGCACGGGAACTCATGCCGAGCCAGGGCGTCAACCGCTTGAAACCAATTAATCAGGCCCCTAAATACCCTCCTGGCGTTTACTGGCCATCGCCCGGGCCGGTACACGCCCGGCCTGGGCTCACGCGGCTTGTCGCCGCACCGGGGCGTCCTTGCCCCGAAATAACTCGGCCTACATTTATGGGCCGGGTTAATAAACCCATCGAACCGCTGACTTGCTGAAAATGATCGAGCATTGTCTGGACGGAGCCCGGTATGGCTAAGATTCTGATCGTTGACGACCGCCCCCTAAACCGAGAGTTTCTGGTAACGCTCCTCGGCTACGGCGGCCATCGCCTGCTCGAGGCTTCGGACGGCGCGGAAGCTCTGGACCTCGTCCGAGCCGAGCATCCCGATCTGGTTATCACCGATATCTTGATGCCGGCTATCGACGGATACGAACTGGTAAACCGTCTCCGCGCCGAACCGTCGCTCGCGGATACCCGCGTGATCTTTTACACCGCAACCTACCGCACGCCGGAAGCGCGAAGCTTGGCCGAGGCCTGCGGAGTGACCGCCGTGTTGGCCAAACCCTCCTCGCCCGAGGAAATTCTCGGCGTCGTACAAAACGTGCTCGGGCTGCCCGCGATAGAACCCGACCGTCTGCCCGAGACGGCGACTCAGCGCGGTACGGAGTCGCTCGGCGATATAACCGGCCAACTCACAGGCTACTTCTCCGATATCGAGACGATCCGCCAGTCGGTAGCGCGGATCATCGAGTCCGCACCGGCGGCAGTCGGAGAGCCCGAGTTACGCGACGTTGCCGCACGCTTCTCGATGTCCCTGACTCGTCTGCAGGAGATCAGTCTCAGGCTCGCCACGCTCATCGAGTTGGGACTGGAACTTACCTCGGTCCGCGATCCGGAACGGCTGCTCGAGACCTTTTGCCGGGCAGCCCACGACGTCTGTGCCGCCCAATATGCCGTCGTCGGCTTGCTGGAGGAGGACGAGGTACACCTGTGCCGGGTCTACACTCGCGGCATGGAAGACCTAACGATAGATCTTTCGAACTCGTTGCCGCCCAAAAGCGGAATTTTGGCCCGTTTGCTGACCGAACGCCGTCCACTGCGCGTTGCCGGATTGAGCGGCGATCCCGAGGTCTTGGGTCTGCCCGCCGCACACCCGCCGGTCTATTCCCTCCTCGGTTTGCCGATTGCATCCTCGAGCCGACTCTATGGCTGGGTTTATGTCGCCAATAAGGTGGGAGCGGCGGAATTCGACGAAATCGATGAGGATATCGCCGCTACCGTAACGGCCCAGGTGGCGACCGCTTATGAAAATCTCGGATTCTACGACGAATTGCAGCGCCGGGCCGTGGCCTTGCAGCTCGAAATCACCGAACGTAAGCAGGCTCAGGAGTCGTTGCGCAAAACCTTGCGTGCGCGCGCCGTGATGGCCGAATGCAACCACGCGTTGATTCATGCCCGGGAGGAGCACGACCTGTTCGATCAGATGTGCCAAACCATGGTCGAAGCGGGCCACTATCCGATGGCTTGGATCGGCGTGGTCCGCGACGAAGAACACAGAACGCTGGTCCCGGTCGCCCACGCAGGTTGCGAAGTCGGGTGCCTTCAAGAATGGCGATTCACCAAGATGGACACGGACAGCTGTTGCACGCCCGTCGGCAGGGCGATCCGCAGCGGAAGAACGGTTGTCGTGCCGGACCTGGCGATCATTCGGGAATGGCCCGGTTGGCGGGAAAACGTTCTCTCGCGGGGCTATCGCTCCGTCATCGCCCTCCCCCTCAAAACCGACTCCCATACATTTGGCGCCTTAAGCATTTACGACAACGTGCCGGGCGCGTTCGGTCCCGATGAACAGGCCCTGATGGAAGAGCTGGCGGACGATATCGCATACGGCATAGCCAACCTCCGAACCCAAGCAGCCCGCGATCGCGCGGAACGGCGTCTGACGACGCAATACGAAGTAGCCCGGATTTTGGCCGAGTCGGCAACGGTAGCGGAAGCGAGCCCAAAGATTCTGCAAGTGATTTGCGAGACTCTGAACTGGGATGTGGATGTGGGGGCGCTATGGGTGGTGGACGACAGGGCGAAAGTGGCGCGCTGCGCGGGCCTCTGGCGCAGGGACGGTTCCGATACCGAGGAATTCGCAGCGTCCAGCCGGTCGATGAGTTTTGCGCCCGGAGCAGGACTGCCGGGACGCATCTGGATGTCCGCAAAGTCCATCTGGATTGCGGATCTCTCACGGGACCCCAGCTTCTTGCGAGCCTCACTCGCCGGAAATGCCGGGCTCCGCGCCGCATTCGGCTTTCCGATACGCTTCGAGGGCCGGGTGCTCGGAGCCATCGAGTTTTTCAGCCGGGAAATCCGCAAACCCAAGGAAGATTTGATGAACATGTTCACCGCGATCGGCAGCCAAATCGGCCTGTTCGTGGAACGTAAACGTACCGAGGAAGAACTCAAGATTTCCGAAGAAAAACTGAGCAGCATCCTCGGCTCGATAGACAATATCGTTTGGTCTCTCTCGCCGACGACCGGCGAAACGCTTTACGTCAACGCCGCGGCGGAGAAAGTTTGGGGCCGGCCCGTCGCTGACTTCATGAAGAACAAGGACCTCTGGCTGCAAAGCGTCCATCCCGATGACCGGGAGCGGATGCAGAAAACCCTGGGAGAGCTATTGGAGACGGGTACGTTGACCGCGGAATACCGTATTCTGCGTCCGGACGGCGAAATACGCTGGCTGGAAGACCGGGTCAAGGTCATTTACGACAAGGCCGGAAACCCTATGCGTCTCGACGGCGTCGCAAGTGACATTACCGAGCGAAAGAAATATGAGGCCAGCATCGAGTACCTGGCGACCCACGATGCCCTGACTCATTTACCCAACCGCACCCTGCTCGCCGACCGCCTGTCCCAGGCGCTGGCCCACGCCAAGCGCACCGAGCGGCCTTTAGCCTTGCTGTTTCTCGATCTGGACCGGTTCAAGGATGTCAACGATAGCTTCGGCCACGCGCTCGGCGACGCCTTGCTACAGGCCGTCGCCGAGCGTCTCCAGGCGTCCGTCCGCGAGGGCGATACGGTAGCCAGGCAAGGCGGCGACGAATTCCTCATCTTGCTCTCGGATCTCGAAAGAATGGAAGACATCGAGTTCGTAGCCGTCAAGATCTTGCGGGCTATCGCCAAACCTTTCCTGATCGAGGGACGCGAACTGTTCATGAGCGGCAGCATCGGAGCGAGCGTTTATCCCGCCGACGGCGAAGACATGGAAACGCTGCTCAAGCATGCGGACACGGCGATGTACCGAACCAAGGAGGAAGGCGGCAGCGGTTTCAGGCTTTATGCCCGCGAAATGAGCCAGCGCGCGATCGAACGCATCAAAATGGAAAGCGCGTTGCGGCGGGCTTTGGAACAGCAGCAATTCGAGCTCTTTTATCAGCCCAAGGTCGAACTCAGGGGCGGAAGGATCATCGGCTCGGAAGCGCTGATCCGGTGGCGCCATCCGGACTTAGGCTTGGTGTTGCCTTCCCGGTTTATCCCCATGGCCGAGGAAACCGGTTTAATCCACGCGATCGGCTCTTGGGCTCTGAAAACCGCATGTTTGCAGAGCAAAGCCTGGCAGGATGCGGGACTGTCGCCGTTCGACGTCGCCGTCAATCTTTCGGCTAAGCAATTGAAACGCGGAAATCTCGTCAAACTGGTCAACCAGACGCTACGGGAAACCGGACTGGAAGGCCGCTATCTGGAATTGGAATTGACCGAAACCATGGTCATGCACGATCCCGAGCGTTTCATTCCGATTTTGGAGGAATTGAAAGAGTTGGGCGTAAAGCTTTCGGTGGACGATTTCGGAACGGGCTATTCCAGCCTGAGTTATCTCAAGCGGCTACCGTTCGACCGGCTGAAAATAGACCAGTCCTTCGTCCGCGACATCGCAACCGACACCAATGACGCCGTGATCGTGCAGACCGTCATCTCGCTGGGCCACACCCTTGGTCTCAAGGTCATCGCGGAGGGCGTGGAAACCCTGGAACAATTGACTTTCCTCTGCCGGCACAGGTGCGACGACATGCAGGGTTATTATTCGAGCCGTCCGGTCACGGCGGAGCAATTCGGCCGTCTGCTGCGCGAGAACCGAAGGCTGCCATTGCCGTCGATCGCGGCGTAGGGCGTCATGGGATAGGCGCGGATCAACAAGCCTTTGCCGACGAACGCCTAACCAACCCGCGATGTCGGGAAAGGATTCCCGACCTACTCGGCTGACGAATCCGTCTGTAGGATGCGCCGACGACGCCAAGCGGCGAAACTCAAGCCCGTTACCAGAACCACGACGACCGGCCAGTCGCCCCACCGCGCGTAAGGCGTGCTGCCGTCGATGGGCGTGATCGTCCCGGTCACCTGAGTACGCTGAAACAAAGGCGCGGCGACATCGATTTTGCCCTTAGGGCTGATAATCGCGGTTATACCGGTGTTGGTGGCGCGCAGCATGTAACGTCCGGTTTCGAGCGCCCTCATCCGTGCCATCTGCACATGTTGGTGGGGTGCGATAGAGTCGCCGAACCAGGCGTCGTTCGTAACGTTCACGAGATACGCCGCCTGAGGTAGAACGGCCAGCGACTCCTGGCCGAAGATGTCCTCATAGCAGATCGAGGCTGCCAGAGGATGCCCCGCAGCGACCAGAGCCGCTTGGCCGCCGTTTCCGCTGGCGAAATCGGACAGAGGAATTTCCAGAATGTCCAGTATGAAACCCAGCACCGGCCGCAGCGGCAGATATTCTCCGAAAGGTACCAAATGCCGTTTGAAATAAATCCCCGGCGTTTCCCCCAGCGCAACGACCGCATTGAAATAGCGGTCTTGGGTTTGATCGTAAAACGGTACGCCGATCAGGAGATCGGTACCCCGCGCCGCCGCTTCCGTCTCCAGATCGGCAAGAAAGGTCTCCTTGACCTGATGGTAAAACGCCGGAATGGCGGTTTCCGGCCAAACGACTAGCCGCGAACCCCACGATTTCCGCGTCATCTCGGTGTACATTTGCAGCGTTTCCCGCTGGAATTCGGGCTGCCATTTCATGTCTTGAGGCACGTTACCCTGGAGCAAGGTCACCTTGAACGGCTCACCCGCAGGCTGCGTCCAGGAAACGCCGCTCAGCACCCTACCCATGCCGAGCACTAAGACGATCGCAACGGCTATGAGGGTCCGCGGTTTGCGCGCCGAGTAAAATGCCGCGAGGACTCCTCCCGCCACGAAGGCCACCACCCAGCCGATACCGTAGACCCCGAGGACGGGGCCGTAGGCGGCCAACGGGGTGTCGATTTGGCTGTAGCCGACTTGCAGCCACGGAAACCCTGTCAGGAACCAGCCTCGTACCCATTCCCCCAAAATCCAAACGGCCGGGAAAACGATGAGCGATTGATAGATCCGGCTTCCGATGAAAAAGCGACGCGAAAGCCAACCTGCCAGTGCCGGATAAAGCGCCAGGAAGGCCGTGAACACGAAGGTCAGCGCTGCGGCCTCCAGCGGACTGGCGCCGCCGTAATCGTGCATGCTGACGTAAACCCAGGAAACGCCCAGGCCGAATTGTCCCAAGCCGAATAGATAGCCGCGCAAAAACGCCCTCCCCGGCGAGACGTTCAGCCAGCTTGCGAACAAGAGAAATAAGCCGATGACGGCAAGAATGGGATAGTCGAACGGGGCAAACGCCAGCGGCAACAATAGACCGCCGATCAGAGCCAGGATGTCGTAAAACACGGTCAGAATCTTATCAATCCACGCGAGCGCTAGTCTCGGATTGACTTTCGGGCTGGGGCAGAAGGATCAGCTTCAGTAAGTGCACGCGGCGACTGTCGGCCCGCAGCACGATGAAGCGGAAGCGATCGATCTCCACTTTCTCGCCCCTCTTGGGGACATGGCCGAGTTGGTGAACGATCAGCCCCCCGATGGTATCGAATTCATCGTCGTTGAAGTCGACGTAAAAGTAATCGTTGAACTCGTCGATCGGCGTCAGAGCCTTCAACGTATATTCGCGATCGTTCTTCCTGAAAATGTATTCCTCTTCGCCGAAATCGTGCTCGTCCTCGATCTCTCCGACGATCTGTTCCAAGACGTCCTCGATCGTCACCAAACCGGCCGCAGCGCCGTACTCGTCGACCACGATAGCCATGTGACTGCGGGTCGTACGGAATTCTTTGAGCAGCACGTTGAGTCGTTTGCTTTCCGGGACGAATTGGGCGGGACGCATGATTTCCTTTACCCGCTTCGTCTTGTCCTTGAGGCTGTGAATCAAAAGGTCCTTCACCAGGAGAATGCCGACCACTTCGGTACGATCCTCTCCAATGACGGGATAGCGGGAATGGGCGGACTCGGCCACCAACGGAAATATCGTCTCCAGTTCCGCATCCTGCGAAACCACGACCATTTGGGCTCTGGGAATCATGATGTCACGGACCTTGAGTTCCGAGACTTGCATGACCCCTTCGATCATCGAAAGCGCTTCCAGCTCGATCAGATTCCGCTTCTGAGCAGCGCGCAACAATTCCAATAAATCCTCGCGGTCCTCGGGCTCACCCGTGAAGAAAAGGCCTAGTCGTTCGAGCCAACTTCGATGCTCGCCCGTTTGCTCCTCGTTCATGACGTGATGATCTCCTCATAGGGATTGGGAAATCCTAGATCATTGAGAATAGCGATCTCTTCCGCCTCCATGACGGCGGCGTCGCTTTCCGAGATGTGATCATAACCTTGCAGGTGCAGCACACCGTGCACCACCATATGCGCCCAGTGGGCTTCGAGTGTTTTGCCTTGCTCGCGCGCTTCGCGCTCGACGACGGCGGCACAGATGACGAGATCGCCCAGCAACTGATTGGGAACGCCTTCCGGCACTTCAAAAGGAAAACTGAGAATATTCGTCGGTCCGGCCTTGTGCCGGTAATGCTCGTTCAATTCGGCGCTTTCCGTCTCGTCCACAATCCGTATGACTAACTCGGCATCCTCCCGTTTCGCCGCCGCGCTCGCCCAGTGCAGAAATTTTCCGTCTTCCGGGACCCACTGCCGCACTGTGGCGTGCTGGACTTCGACGCTTATCATCCTAGAAACGGCAGTTGGACGCGCGCGAGTGTGCGGCGGACGGGCCGGATGGCAAGGCGCGACGCCGCCGTGGGGCCGTCCCCCACAAGAAGGAGCAACGCCGCCAGGCGGCCCGTCCGCCGTGCAATCGCGCGCGTAGTGGTTTCACCGAACAGGTGAGATCGGTACACGGTTGGACACTTATAATTCATTGGACTTTTCTGATGCATCGAAGCGGTCAACTGCCGTTTCTAGGATCATGCTGATCGATCGGTCACATTCGCTCGCTCGTAGGCCTCGTAAGCGGCGACGATACGTTGCACCAGAGGATGGCGCACGACGTCCTGAGACGTAAAGAAGGTAAAGCTGATGCCTTCGACATCGCGCAAGACCTCCAAGACATGTCTTAGCCCCGATTCCTTGTTGCGTGGCAGGTCGATCTGGGTAATGTCGCCGGTGATCACGGCCTTGGAACCGAACCCCACCCGCGTCAGAAACATCTTGATCTGCTCGACGGTCGTGTTCTGCGCCTCGTCCAGGATGATGAACGACTCGTTCAAGGTGCGTCCGCGCATGAACGCGAGAGGCGCCACCTCGATCACGTTGCGCTCGATGAGCTTGGCCACCCGCTCGAAACCCAGCATTTCGTAGAGAGCGTCGTACAAGGGCCGCAAATAAGGATCCACCTTTTGCGCCATGTCGCCCGGCAAGAAGCCCAACTTCTCGCCGGCTTCGACCGCCGGACGCGCGAGAATCAGGCGCCTGACTTCGTCCCGTTCCAAGGCGGCAACGGCACAAGCCACGGCCAGATAGGTCTTGCCCGTTCCGGCGGGGCCGACGCCGAAGTTGATATCGTGGCTCTGGATATTCTTGAGATAACGCTGCTGATTGGCGCCTTTCGGCTTGATCGCGCCACGCTTGGTTCGGATGGCGAGCGGTTCGACCTCGTCGCCGGCACTTTCCAGCATGGCGGCGATATTGGAGTCCTGCAAGGACAGATGGACGCGCTCGGGCGTCATCACCTCGTGCGAGGTCGCATCGAACAGGCTTTGAAGCACTTTGTACGCGGCCTGCACCGGTTTGCCGGAGCCTATGATTTCGAACTGATTGCCGCGGTTGGCGATCTCCACGCCCAGCCGTCTTTCGATCTGGCGCAGATGTTCATCGAATTGGCCACACAAACTGGCCAGCCGCTCGTTGTCGGCGGGTTCTAAAGTGAGATGCAAGGAGTTCAGATGATTAAGCAAGTTATGCGGTGAGACCGCTGGTCTCGTGGGTTGAAAAATCGGGAGCCGAGGTGTTTACCCATCTGCCCCGCAGCGAGTTGGGCAGTGCTTCGACGATCAGGACATCCAGAAATTGACCGGTTAGCTTCGACGGGCCCGAGAAATTGACTACCCGGTTGTTCTCGGTACGTCCGCTCAGTTGAGCGTAATCCTTTTTCGAAAGGCCCTCGACCAATATACGCTGCACCGTATTGACCATGCCGAGGGAAATTTCCGCCGACATTTCGTTGATTCTCGTCTGCAACCGGGCCAAGCGTTCCTTTTTCACCGTCATGGGCACATCGTCTGTCATTTCGGCCGCCGGCGTACCGGGACGGGGACTGTAAATAAAGCTGTAAGAATGATCGAAACCCAGAGTTTCTATCATATCCATGGTCTCTTCGAAGTCCTGTTCGGTTTCGCCGGGAAATCCGACGATAAAATCCGACGACAAACTGAGGTTGGGTCTGACCTCCCGCAGCCTCTGGATTTTCTCGATGTACTCTTCGCGGGTATGTCCGCGTTTCATCAAGCTCAAAACTCGGTTGCTGCCGCTTTGTACGGGGAGATGCAAATGGTCTGCCAGTTTTGGAATTTCCGCGTAAGCTTCGATTAGACTGTCGGTAAATTCCACCGGGTGAGACGTGGTGAATCGAATGCGCTCTATACCGTCGATCGCAGCCACGTAATTCAGCAGCAAAGCAAAATCGGCGATTTCGCCGTCGGCCATCACACCTCGGTACGCATTGACGTTCTGTCCCAACAACACCACCTCGCGCACGCCCTGCTCCGTCAAAGCGACGATTTCCGCGATCACGTCGTCCAAAGGACGGCTGATCTCTTCGCCCCGCGTGTAAGGTACGACACAAAACGTACAATATTTGCTGCACCCTTCCATGATCGAGACAAAGGCTTTGGGTCCTTCCGCGCGCGGCTCCGGAAGCGCATCGAACTTTTCGATCTCCGGGAAAGAAACATCGATGGCGGGCGCTCTATCCTTTCTTACTTTGTCCAGCAGCTCCGGCAGCCTATGCAGGGTCTGCGGACCGAAAACCATATCGACATAGGGGGCGCGCCGCTGCAAGGCCTCCCCTTCCTGGCTGGCGACACAACCGCCGACGCCTATGACGACGCCGGGTTTCTTGTCCTTGAGCGGGCGCCAGCGTCCCAATTCCGAAAAAACCTTTTCTTGTGCCTTTTCCCGGACTGAACAGGTATTCAGCAGCAAGACATCGGCTTCCTCGGGGTCGTTGGTCAGCTCGAAGCCATGGGAAGCATGGAGTACGTCGCGCATCTTCGCGGAATCGTACTCATTCATTTGGCAACCAATGGTTTCTATGAAAAGTTTTTGGGTCATTCTCGGCAGGAAAACGGATCGGTGGCCAAATTTTACCAAAATTAGCCACCGATCGTTTGTTCCAAACGACCTAGTATCGCGTGAATACCGAGGGCCAAGCGTAAAGGATTAATAATTCAGGCAGGTGTCGTTTTGGCAAACTCGAACGGATTGACGAAAGTCGAGCCCACCCGCATCAGCCGTGCTTCCGGATGCTTTTCCGCCATCAGCGAGCGGACGCTCTCCTCCTGGTCGCGGCGCACGTCGATCATGATCAGATATTTCCCGGCGTTAATGTCGTCGTGGTACTGGGCTATGGCGTGATTCTCCGTAGCCAAGCCGCTCAAACCGCCTACCCAGGCTCCGAAGAGCGTGATGAAGCCGAAGATCGCAACATAGACCAAGCCGCTGACGTCCGATCCGAAGGGCTCAGCGGCCATAACATACGCCGTAGCTAACAATGCAACGATGCCGCCTATCACCGCCCCGCGTTCGCCGGATCGGATAACGTCATGTTTTTGAATGAGATTTGCAGCGTGTATATGACGTCGGTAAAGGCCTGCCTCGTCTTTGCTGACGACATGAAAATGCCAGTCGGTAATGCCTGCCTGGTGCATATCGTTCGAAATCTGCTCGGTGCTGTCGAGATTACTGGTGAGATAGTACATACGCTTCATGACCGTCCTCCTGATTGCTGATTGACACAACTCGCTACATGAAGGAAACAATTCATTTCTTGATATCGGCGTCGGTTTAGCATTCGACAATCGAGCTTGTCAAGAGGTCAGCGTCGCGACGAAAGTTGCGGAATTACGGCTGAAGCAATTCGATCCAGTGACGGACCGGCACCTTGGCCCTGGACCGCAAATGAGCCCAGCAGCCTATGTTGGCGGTCGCGATGCACTCCGGCCGGCCTTGTTCGAGACCTCGGATTTTCTCGACCAAAAGCCGCCGGGAAAGCTCCGGCTGCAGCAACGAGTACGTTCCGGCCGAACCGCAGCAGAGATGGGGCTGGTCGACGGGAGTCAGCTCGAACCCCAATCCCGACAGCAGGCTTTCGACCAATCCGCTCAATTTCTGGCCGTGCTGGAGCGTGCAGGGCGAATGGAACGCGATTCGGCGTTCATTCGATCTCCTGAGCGGGGACAAGTCCTCGCCGGCCAAGACCTCGCCGATATCCTTCGCCAGCGCGGAGATGCGTTCGGCCTTCGCGGCGTACCCTGGGTCGTGCTTGAGCACGCCGGCATATTCCTTGAGCATCACCCCGCAGCCGCTGGCGGTGCTGACGATCGCCTCCGCCCCCCGTTCGATATGCGGCCACAGGGCGTCTATGTTGCGCCGCATGAACGCCGCGCCTTCCTCGTGTGCCGCCAGGTGATGGCTCAGTGCTCCGCAGCAGCCGCTGCCCTGGACGCGGATCGCGCTGATGCCGATTCTGTCCAGGACATTCGCGGCGGCGGCGTCGACGGCCGGTGCCATCACTGGTTGCACGCAACCTTTCAGGATCAGCACCCTGCGGGCATGTCTCGCGGGCGGCCACGCCGGGCTCCAAGTCTTGGGGGGGATCTTGGCACGGACCGCCGCCGGCAGCACGGGCCGAGCCAGCCTGGCAAGCCCCACGAGCAGGCCGAAGCGCTCGGGATACGGCATCAGCTTGCGCAGAGCCAGCCGCTGAACGCGTTGCAGCCAGGGACGCCGGACTTTCTCCTCGAGGATTCCCCGCCCGATATCGGCCAGCCTGCCGTACCGAACGCCGGACGGGCAGGTCGTTTCGCAAGCCCGGCAGGTCAGGCAGCGGTCCAGGTGCAATTGCGTCTTGGCCGTGACCGGCTGTCCTTCCAACATCTGTTTCAGCAGATAAATGCGGCCGCGCGGACCGTCCAGTTCATCCCCCAAAAGCTGGTAGGTCGGGCACGTGGCCGTACAGAATCCGCAATGCACGCAATTTCTGAGAATCGCGTCAGCTTCCCGACCATCGGGCGTGTCTTTGACGAAATCGGCCAGCCTGGTTTGCATCAGAGGTCCTCGTAAAGCCGTGCGGGGTTGAACAAGCCCATGGGATCGAAGGCCCGCTTCAGACTCGCATGCAAAGCTTTCAAACCGTTCGGCAATGGCTGAAACACCCGCCCGTCGCCGGATCGACCTCGAAACAAGCTCGCATGACCGGCGGCCGCTTCCGCCGCCCGGAATACGTTCTCCGACGGAGCGCCGGTCTTCAGCCAGCGCAGCGCGCCGCCCCAGTCGTAGAACCACGTACCCGGCAAATCCAGAGCCGGGGTGGCCGGTGCCAGGGATATCCGCCAAAGGTTGCCGTCGGCGCGGAAGAATTCGTGACGCTGCTCGCGCAAGTCCCGCCAGAACTCGTCCCCCTCGGCGCAAACGTCGCCGCCGAATTTTCGGTATACGGCATCGACGGCCCGGTCCGAACCCGACAACCGCGCATAGATTCGGCTGCCGTCATAGGCCAATCCGGACAGCGGCCACGGCTGGGAACACCACAGATTCATGGTGTTCAAGGCTTCTTCGATGCTCCGTTCGAAACACACGGTCAACTCGCGCTCGGGTTTGGGCGACACTTTGAGCGACGCCTCCAGGATCACGCCCAACGTGCCCATGGCGCCTACCATGAGCCTTGAAATGTCGAAACCGGCGACGTTTTTCATGACTTCGCCGCCGAACGAAAGCATTTCGCCCTTGCCGTTCAGGATCCTGCAACCCAGCATGCAATCGCGCGCTGAGCCCGCGAAAGGCCGACGGGGACCGGAAAATCCGCAGGCCAGCGTGCCTCCCAGGGTTGCGTTCTCGCCGAGATGAGGCGGTTCGAAAGGCAGCATCTGGCCGCACTCGGCCAGAACGGATTCAATGTCGGACAGCCGCGTACCGCAGCGCACGGTCAGCACCAACTCGGTCGGCTCGTAGCGCAGGACTCCGGCGTGTCCGGCCGTTCCCAGCACGCTGCCGGACGACGGTCTGCCATAAAAGGTCTTGCTCCCGCTGCCGACGATCGTGAGCGGCGTTCCGGAATCCGTCGCCTCCGCTACGGATTGACGAAGACTCTCACTGAGATCGGCGTCCATCAGAAACGTTCCAGCTCGGGATGAGCGACACGTCCGCGATGAACGTGCATCGCGCCGAATTCGGCGCACCGGTGCAGGGTCGGAACCGCTTTTCCAGGATTGAGCAGCCCGGCGGGATCGAAAGCCGCTTTGACCGAGTGGAATTGCGCCAGTTCAGCGGCCCGGAACTGAACGCACATCTGATTGATCTTTTCGATCCCGACGCCGTGTTCGCCGGTAATGGTCCCGCCGACCTCGACGCAAGCCTCCAGGATTTTTCCGCCCAGCTCTTCGACGCGCTCCAACTCTCCGGGATTGTTGGCGTCGTACAAGATGAGCGGATGCAGATTGCCGTCGCCGGCATGAAACACATTGCCGACGACCAGCCCGTATTGCGCCGAGAGTTCCGAAATCCGGCGCAATACTTCGGGCAAACGCTTGCGCGGAATCGTGCCGTCCATGCAGTAATAATCGGGAGAAATGCGCCCAGCCGCCGGAAATGCCGCCTTGCGGCCCGCCCAGAATGTCTTGCGCTCGGCCTCGCTGGTCGATTGACGGACCTCGGTCGCGCCTTCCGCCCGGAAAATTTCCCGCGCCTTGAGAAGATCGCTTTCGACCTGCTCGGCAATACCGTCGAATTCGCAGAGCACGATCGCCGCGGCGCCGGTCGGATAGCCCGCATGCACGAAGTCTTCCACCACCCGAATGGTGATGTTGTCCATCATTTCGAGGCCGGCCGGAAGCAAGCCGGCGCCGATGATGGCGGCCACCGCCCCGCCCGCCTCCTCGACGCTGTCGAAGGATGCCAAAAGCACCTGTGCGCAAGGGGGAATCGGAAGCAGCTTCACGGTAATCTCGACGATCACGCCCAATAAGCCCTCGGAACCGGTGATCAGCGCCAGCAGATCGTAACCTGGACTGTCGTACCCCGATCCGCCCAGCACAACGAGCTCGCCGTCCATGGTCACGACCCGGACCTGGAGGACGTTATGGACGGTCAATCCGTACTTGAGACAATGGACGCCGCCCGAGTTCTCCGCGACGTTACCGCCGATGGTGCAGGCGATCTGCGAGGACGGATCGGGCGCGTAGTAAAGCCCGTAAGGCGCGGCGGCTTCCGAGATGGCGAGATTGCGGACGCCCGGCTGGACTCGGGCGGTCCGGTTCGCGCGGTCGATTTCGATGATCCGGTTGAATTTGGCGAGGCTCAGCAAGACGCCGTTGGCGATAGGCAAGGCCCCGCCGGAAAGCCCGGTACCCGCACCCCGCGCGACCACGGGCACGCCGTGCTCCCGGCACAGCCGAACTACGGCTTGCACCTCTTCTATCGTTTCCGGCAAAGCGACGATCCAAGGCAGCTCCCGATAGGCGGAAAGCCCGTCGCATTCATAGGGGCGGAGATCTTCCGTATCGAACAGCAGGCGCCCTCTCTCGATATGCTCGCTCAAGAGGCAGAGAAAATGGTTCCGGTCGACGCGATGGGCAATCCGTTCGGACGGATGGACGCGATAAGTCATGAATCAGGTCGAATGCCTTCTGTAATACGAGTCGTCCTTCCGTCCGGAGAGCAAAAAGAGACGATACGACAACATACCGGCTATGAAACCGCCGAGATGCCCGAACCAGGCGACATCGGCGAAAGGCTCGTCGGATGGCAGACCGACGGTGACTTTATAAAGCTGTATCATCACCCAAATTCCCAAAAAGGCGATAGCCGGCACCTCCACGAACCAGGGCAGGAAGAACATCCAGATCACCACGCGAGCGTACGGAAACAGGAAATAATAGGCCCCCATGACACCCGCTATGGCGCCGGAAGCTCCGATCGTCGGGATATTGGAGTGGGAATTGGTGTAAATATGCACCGCTCCGGCAATCAAACCGCAGAGCAGATAAAAGGCCAGAAACCTCACGCCCCCCATGCGGTCCTCGACGTTGTCTCCGAATATCCAAAGCAACCAGAGGTTGAGAACCAGATGGAGCGCTCCGCCATGAATGAACATACTGCTCACGAACGGCGTGTAGTCGCCGGCCGGGTACCCCACCCTGGCCGCCCACTCGGGATTCGTATACCGCGCCGGCACCAGCCCATGGAAATTCAGAAAAAAGTACAAGTCTTGTTCGGACAGCGACTGGGTGTAGGCAAAAACGGCCAGATTCAGCACGATCAGCGTCCAGGTCATCCATGGCGTATACCGGGTCGGAATGGTGTCCCGATAAGGAATCATCGCTCGATCCTGATTAGCAATCCGCGCGCCTGACGCATCACCGACTCACCTTTTCCTCACTCGGGTCCGAAAATCGATCAAGGCATCGAAGGCACCGACCAAAGCAAGTCCCACGACGGCATATTGAGGCGCGAATATCAAAGCCACATACGGCGGTGCCGACCATGTCCAGTGCAAACGGCGAAAGGCGACCAGGGCGTGCACGATCGCCAATCCGGCGAAGAAATAAATCATCACGGCGACCATGAGGAGATCGGCGACCAAGATCGGGCTCACCGTACCCGACGCCCAAATTGCGCCGACGACCACCGGTAAAGCGAGCCGTGGCAGTCGAAGACGCTGAAACTCGGGACCGAATCCGCCGGGATTGTAGACCAGGGATTGCAGCCAACGGGCGCACAACAGGCTGAACATCAGGCCGATCCCGTAAAGCACGGCGATCAGACCATTCATCAGGCGCAAGGTTCCGTCCCGCTCGAACCCCTGAACGGTGGCACCGGGCACCGCGGCGACAGCCCGCCTCAGCCATGACTGCCAGAAGGCGACCACATCGCCGGTAACCAAATGCATTCCCAAGACGAACAGACCGACCGTCAGTCCCACCACAAGCAGCGCCAGCCCCTGGGACTCCGTGCGCCGCAAAACTTCCGCGCAAATCAGCAGCGGCAGCCAGATCGCAAACACGACCGGGAAATTCAATCCCGGCCTGAGCTCCATCAGAAAAAAGCCGGCCCCGACCACGACCGCGGCACCGATCGCCACGACCGCGCCTTCCAGCCAGCCTTTGCGTAATGCGACCAAACCGAGCGCCGCAGCGCTGAGCAAGGCGAACGGAAGCACCTTCAGCGACAAAACACCGAACAACCCGGCTATTGCGATCGCATGCAGCCGGCTTCGCATGATAAAGGCTGCAAAGTCACGCATCGTCGGACACCCGTTTCACGGTATCGACTGAACTACGGCCGCTCTGACCAGGTTTCTTGTTTTTTTGTATTGCCTTAGCCATAGATGTTTCATCAAAAATTATTCTTTATCCGGCCGCAGGCCATCCTGTCCTGCATCCGCACACCCATTCGGTTTTCGATTTCTGAACGAATCTTACTGATTCTCGCCTGAAAGGCGAAATTTCTTATCGTGGCCGACGACGACAACATGGCGTCCGGAGATCGGCGGCCACGAAAAACCGTGGTGCTTTGCGCCTCCCGATCGGAGTAAGATCGACAGCCGATTTCTTCCGAAAAAGGATGCGCAATGAGCGACCAAGAGGCACGTGAGCCGGGGCTGTTGCAGCCCGTGGCGGGTGGCGGTTTGCTGGACCGCAGGCTGTTTCTGAAAAAAGGACTGGCGTTCGGCGCCGGCGCCGCACTCGTCGGGCACATGCGCCAAGGTCTGGCCGAAGAACCGCCTTGGATGAAGACGCCGGGCGAACCTTTCACCAATTACGGCCGCCCCTCGCCTCACGAAAAAGAGGCCATACGCTGGATCTCGGCCAATTCCGGCGCGCCGGGCAATGGCATTTCCTGGACCCCTCTGCATAAACTCGAAGGCATCGTCACGCCCAACGGTCTTCATTTCGAACGGCACCATAATGGCGTGCCGCAGATCGATCCGCACCAACATCGCCTATTGATTCACGGGCTGGTCGAAAATCCGCTGTCTTTCGGCATCGAAGACCTGTTGCGCTACCCGATGGTCTCCCGCCTCTGCTTCGTCGAATGCGGGGGCAACAGCAATGCCGGCTGGCACGAGGAGCCCATACAGACGCCCGTCGGCTATTTTCATGGTCTGGCCTCGTGCAGCGAGTGGACCGGCGTTCCGCTCGCCGTCATCCTGGACGAGGCCGGCCTGCGGCCCGACGCCCGCTGGCTCATCGCCGAAGGCGCGGACGCCGCCGCGATGAACATCAGCATTCCGGTCGAAAAAGCCATGGATGACGCGATTCTCGCGCTTTATCAGAACGGCGAACGCTTGCGCCCGGAGAACGGTTACCCGTTGCGACTGATACTGCCGGGATGGGAAGCGGTTCTCAGCGTCAAATGGCTGCGCCGCTTGCAGGCGGCGAATCAGCCGGTGATGGCCCGCAACGAAACCGCCAAGTACACCGAATTGCTGCCTTCCGGCAAGGCGCGGCAATTCACGTTCGTCATGGATGCGAAGTCGATCATCACCTTTCCCTCGCCCGGCCAGCATCTACGAGGTCCAGGCCTTTACCAGATCAGCGGCTTGGCCTGGAGCGGCCGGGGCCGGATCAAGCGGGTCGACATCTCGGCCGACGGCGGACGCAGTTGGGCGGAAGCGGCGCTGCAGGAACCGGTTTTGCCGCAATGTTTTACCCGTTTCCGCCTGCCGTGGCGCTGGGACGGCTCTCCCCTGGTGCTCAAAAGCCGCGCCGTGGACGAAACCGGCTATGTCCAGCCGGAGCGCCGGGCGCTCATTGCAGAACGCGGGCGGCACGGTTATTTCCACTACAACGCCATCGTCAGTTGGGCGGTAGCCGCCGATGGCACTGTGAGCCATGTCTATGCGTAACGATCGTAACCGAAGCGGGCCACGGTGGTTGGCCCCGGCACTACTTTTGTTCGTCATGACTGCCGCGGTCGCCGCCGCGCCGGAAAGCCCCAAGCTGGGCCGTCCCGCGTCGCCCGGTGAGATCGCGGCTCAGGACATCAACGTCTTCCCCGACGGCGCCGGTCTTCCGCCAGGCAAAGGCACGGCTCTCGAAGGCAAAGCCATCTTCGACATGAAGTGCGTATCCTGCCACGGGCCCAAAGGCATGGGCGGAAGTGCTGGCGAACTGGCCGGAGGCGGCTCTTTGACCGGCCCTCATCCGGACAAAAACGTCGGCACTTATTGGCCTTACGCAACCACTCTGTTCGATTTCATCCGCCGCTCGATGCCCTTGGACGCACCCCGCAGTCTAAGCGAGGACCAGGTTTACGCGGTCACGGCTTACCTTTTGCATATTAACGGTATTGTCGACGAACGGGCGGAAATGAATGCGGGAACATTGCCTCGGGTCGTGATGCCGAATCGGGATGGTTTCGTGCAGGTTTGGCCCGGCGAAAAAGCGGAATAAAAACCCTCTCGGCGCTTGAGGCCAGGGCTCGCACCGAGCTTGTCGAAGAGTTTCAAGACCTGCTTGGATAGGCTGTAATTCAAAATCGCTTTCAATCAGGAATTCATTTTGTAGGATGGGTAGAGCGAAGCGAAACCCATCGATGGTGGGTTAGGCCGCGCGGCCGTAACCCACTGAGCAGTCTCGGATCGGTGGGTTACGCTCCGCTAACCCACCCTACATAATGTTCACTCGAATGCCGAACGGAATAAGCCGATCCAGCCCCTCGCATAGATGGCAATGGTCCTGTTTTTGCATGATTACCTCCTTGGTCTCGTCAGAAGAGGAAAGGACGCATGCATAACCATAGCCCTTTGTGCTGGGTCGGCGAGCAATGCCGCAAGCCGGCGGTTTATGATCTCAGAAAGCCCATGAACGTACCCGGACTCACCGGCGAACACCGTTTCTTGTGTGAGGAGCACGGGCAACGGTTGTCGAAGCGATATCGGCAAAAATATCGAATGCACAAGGCGCATCGGTAGCGCCATTCGGACCGCCGATGATGCCGAAGAATCCGGCAGAAGGATTTCCGACGAGCAGAGAAGGAGCCGCGTTATGCTGGGTCTCAATTCCGCGAACAAAATCGATGCGATCTATGCCGCTCTCGCGTTCCGCAGTTACGGTTGGTCCCCCGACGTGGCGGAGCAACTGCATCCGAAATGAGAGACTAATATGACGCCGATTCCCGACACTAGTCCTTTGTCCAAAGCGCAGCAAACATCATCTCCGAATCTACGCCCCTGGCAAGAGCGCACAGATTGGGCGACGCAACCGGATCCGTTCCAATGCTGCGCAGTGTGCCTCCGATTTTCCTGCTTTGAAGGGCGAATTGCCATGCTCAGCCTTTCACTAAAAATCTGGACACAGCAGGAGCGAAGCGGACGACTGTCGTAACGATCTGGGTCGAGCTCAAGTTGCTGGCATACCATCGCAAACTGAGATTAGATGCGACGAATGGCTGGGCCGTTGTCTTTGGGGAAATTGGCAAAAGAGTCTTAAAAGCGACCAGCCAGTCACAGAAGTGCAAGGTAGCGTTGCGCCTCACGCTCAAGGCGCCGACTGGATTGAATACATTGAGATAACTGTAGAGGTATATCTTAAGGAGCCCTGCCGGGCGATAGGCCGGTGACGGCACTGTCGATGCCATCAATCCCAATGGGCCAGGATCCAGTTCATCGATGAGACCGTCGACCACCCGAAAAGAGGAAGCTCACGATCGGCCATCGGAGATGATATTGGTTGTCGCCGAACACCCCATCCGTTGAAATGACCAAGCCGCGACCGCCGATTTCCTCCATCGTCCGGCGCGTTGATCATGGCCTCGGCTATTCGCAATCCGTGTCTACTACGACGCCGCCGTTCGGATTATCCGGGTCTGAATGAATACAGTGCGGCTTTCCAGAAGCCGAGAAGATGGCTAAAGTTCCAAGGGTTAGAAACATTCCGATTGTAGCCACAACGCTCCCTATGTCCGGAGTGACCGTCAGCTTAATCCGGACACCCGATTTGATAATCGTTTCCCAGTTGTCTTTAATCCAGCGGTCCTGACCGTGCTTTTCATCTGAAAAAGTCTGGTCTGGTTTAAGTGGACCTCCATCTATCGAGGTGCCGACATGCTGATCTTTCAAAAATGTGGCTTCGACCACATAAAAATCTCCGGCAATCGTTCCGCTGTCATGCAATTTGACGCTGAAGCTCCACAGGCCATTTTTCCAGATCAAAAATGTATATTCGAGAGAGACATCGCCCTCTTCTAGCCGGCCGGTCCATTTATGGGCTTCCGGCTTAAGGCCAGTATTTATGATATCGCTCACTGCAACTGGAAAATCCAGAAGGCACAATCGTGCAACATCCCCAAGGCTAATCAGATCGGTTTTAAAAGTCGCAGAGGTTTTGACGGTTTTCATTCTGACCTCCTTTACATCATTTCAAAATCACTTCCGTGTAACGCGCGAATTCGTATGAAAAATACTGACTTTCACCGTGTCGGAAGCGCTTAATCTATACCCATTAAAATGTGTTCCCGGATCAAACGCCAAGCGGGTAACGATTCATAAGAGTCACCCTCTTTAATCAATCCGACCTTTATCATGTCCGGTTTCAGCGAATTCCAGGTTTGTCTCACAAAATCTAAGGTTGCCACTATGTTAGCTTTCTGCTCCCAGTTGTAGCTATTCCATGGCAAGGTAAAGGAGGAAACCTCATATAGCGCGCTCTTCCCTTCCGCTGCTTCGAAGGCACGGCCGTACGCACCGTTGCATAAGATGCTCACAGTCGAGTTGTGTTTACACTGCCAAACATGCGTTAACTCGTGAAAGAAAGTAATACGAGTGTTCTGGTCAGCTATCAAGTTCTCATATCGCGAGGGACCAACCCCCACGATAAAGTCCCCGTCCATGCCGGGCATCGCAAATGCACGGCCCTCGCGACCTTCAAGGTTGGTGATCCATATGCGTTCATAGGGTAGCGAATGCCGGAACAAACTGAATGCCGCCTCGTACTCCCAATCGTGGAGGCGTCGTCGTTTGAACAGTGCGGCCGATACGGCCGCACCACCGATGAATACCGGGATGAACGAGTACGGACCGAGCAGAAAGAAGCCCCCCTCTGCAGCGAGCAGACCAGCTGAACCGATATCTCCTGGGAGTCTAATACCGGTAAGCTTGCCAAGCAGTGACGAACCATAGATCACACAGGCCGCCGGCGCGCCAATGGTCACGCATCCAATGACGAAAAGACTTTTGTCCAAGAATGTCGACTCGACCCATTCGAGCAAGTCATTGGTGTATTCCTTGTGAACCTCCAGTTGACCAATAGCAAAGTCCGCCCAATGGTCTTTAATTGTGGGATTGGAACCGGATTGCAATTCGGAGAAATCACGGCTGCCCAACGATAACGTCCCATGGACCGTGCCGTGACTGTATAGGGCAAACACCATACCATTCCCTGCCCGGAGAAATATGCCCAACCGAAACGAGTAGTTCGGCAGTCCACTATCATGCATGCGGACCTCGAGCTGATAGTTCCCGTCTCCATCGATAGTAAGATCAATATCACCACCCAGAGACTCTGGGCTTGGCGTTGTAATGCTTGCGTGAAAACTTCTCTTCGAAAGAAGCTTGCACAATTGGGAGGCGGAGACCGGCGGCGCCAAGCCAAATGTGGCGGCTAACGCTCCAAGCCCAACTGGCTTATCGACCTTCTTACGCGAAAGGACTGTACGAATGGTTTTCATATCATCCTGCTACCGGAAAGACGCTGCTGGCGATGCGAGTTTTGGCATGTACTTGCTTGGAATCCAGAAGTTAGCAAGTGACAATGATCATCCGCTTGGCTTGCTTAGCCCAAGAACCTAACCGGATCATCCCGCAATGCGATCAGAAGAACCCTTATATGTGCCGCAATTGAGCAGAGGAATTTAGTTCCTTTAAAGAATTCCTACTGCAAGGTAACAAGTATTGGAATCAGCCCTCTTCCGTCCTGCAACGGACGTAGCGCCTTACCGATGACCGCCCCGAAAGCTAAATGGAGGTCACTGGCCTTCATAGCATGGCCTGGCGTATTCGATGTGGTAAGTAAGTCGCCAATCTCCACTCGTCCGTAGCTAGCATCTACTTTGCAAAAAACTTTTCCGACCAGCGCGAGAGGCATTCTGACATTCTGGGACTGGCGGTTATCGAGCACTATGCCCGGCTTATAATCTCCAGCGCCGGATATAACGCCGGCGACCCGTTTGTCATATGCCTGGTGGCTTTCTCGTAACCCCCCGTCCTCATTCAGCACCATCACAGTTCCTGGTTCGGCTAAGGCATTGCTAATGACATCAAAATACTCGGCACAGTCTGCATTCGTTAAAACAACATCTCCATCTACAATAATCTTCCGCGCTACATGTACATCACCCTCAACATGTACATTGCCCTCAAAAAAACCAGCGTGTCCTGAAGTGCCGACTTTTTTGCCATAAATCGCTGCGCCTAAACCTTCCTTGTTGAGATTAAACGCAGCAACTGCTGCGACTCTAAGTGAATTGGTCTCCGCGTGGATACCTTCTCCCGTTTCGCTTTTGGCACGCACGCCGACCCCGGATGTACTGTCACCAATTACACCTTCATCATTCGTGCTAGTACCGACCACCCCGGGGCCATCATTCCCAATCCCAACGACACCTGGTCCACACTTCTCAGCAGAGCCGATGAACCCAGGTTTGCAAGCTTTCGCATTAAATGTGATGTGAGCCGGAATCTTGGTGAAAATTTTGCTGAGGTCGTATGGCATGAGAAATCTTCCTTATTAACTGCAGTATTAGAACTGAGAAACGATCATTAATTGAGTGAAAATATCAGTGGAGACAAAACGACCGATTACTGTTGGCATTCGAATGCTCGTCTTCTTGCAGTGTTATTTTTATTTCTCGATGGCGTAGGCGTTTTCGTACCGTGCCAGTCTTTTGTACAGAACATATCCAGTCCTTCCCTGGACCGACGTTAAGTAGCCAACGCAGACCAAATAACGTCGGGAGCCTTCCTTGCCTATTCATAGCAACATACCGTTCCAGCGCGTTGAACCAGAGCGTTCGCCAAGAGACAGACGACGATTCTCGTCATTCTTGAACAGGGCTCGCCGCTGGAGCCGAAATTAGAGCCAGGGTGATTGTGCAAGTCAGACTGTTTCATCGTCATCATTCAAACGGATGACGACAAATCCGTGAAAATCGGCCTCATTCGATTGGCTAAGCTCCGGACGCGATCGGATCTATGTTCTTTCTGTGGATAAAATTACTCGCTGGGCAGTGGGGATTTACTCGAAACCTGGATACTGCGTAGACTTGAGCTGGGTGTCACTCCGATCGACAATAACGACACAGAGACTCGCGGAGGAACAGTTTATGAAACCGGCGGCAGTGAAAGCTTAAATGGCGTGAGGGACTCGGATGATCGTTTCGGAGGCGGATTATCTTGATGTCCTTGATCTCATCCAGGAAGCGGCGCTAGAGCCTTCCGCTTGGGAGAAAGTCTTGCGCCGGCTGGCCAGTTTGACGAATTGCATCGCCGGGGGACTCACCGTGGAAAATTCCCGAACCCGCGAAGGAATGCCTCTCGTCTATTTTGGCTTTGACGACGATCATGTCGCGAAGACCTTCGCTCATTATCTGCCGATGAATCCCCTGTTCGAAATTGCACCGCGAATGCAACCAGGATTTATCGTGACGAATGGGGATGTGATGCCGGTCGACGAATTCCGGCGCACCGAGTTCTACGATGGCTGGGCGCGTCCTCAGGGACTGTGCTGTCCCGTTACCGTCGTATTGCATCGCCAGGACGACGTCTACTGTCCGCTGACCCTGGTGCGCGCAGATGGAGCCGGAGACGCCACCGATGACGAACGCACCCTGTTGGAAAGACTGGCACCGCAGCTGGTGCGCGCTCTGCGAGTCGGCATGCAGCTTGACCTAATGCGGCATCAGCGATCGGCCATGGAAGCGGTGTTGGCGCATCTGGCGATTGCGGTCCTGCTGCTGGACAAAAGCCAGCACGTTGTTTTGGCCAACGCGGCTGCCGAGGCGCTGCTAGCTTCCGACAAAACCCTGACTACAACCAAGGGCACTCTTACTGCCCGAGACTCACGCTCGAACCGGGAACTGCAGAAGGCGATCCTCGAAGTCGTGACCGGAAAATCAGATTCGGGTGCCGAGATTAGAATCGATCGTGAGCACGGGCGGCCATTGCTTGCCACTGTTCTCCCCCTCGCTGCCGAAAACCCGTTTATCAAAGCTCTGATGACCGGCGCTTGCTGCGCAGTCTTCATCAGCGACCTCGATTCCGCCCAGGCATCGCGCTCGAGGGCCTTCGCGCGCAGCTACGGATTGACGCCGGCCGAATCGCGCTTGCTGGATTCCATCTTATCCGGCCTCGGGCTTGCGCAAGCCGCCGAACAGATCGGCGTAAGCCTAGCCACCGCACGGACCCATCTGCAACGGATCTTTGATAAAACAGAAACCAGCCGGCAGGGCGAACTGATCCATCTGGTGATGAGCTCCACTCCGCCCTTGTGGCTCCACAACCAGCCACGTCGCTAAAAACGCGCCGGCCCGCCACGTCCTGCTTTTGTCATACCGAATATTCGCTCGGAGCCGAGCCAAAGAAGGTCAACGGAGAATTGCGCGAGGTATTGTGCGCCACGTTCGATATAAAGAAGCACGCGTTTCACGAGTAGCAACGTCGCGATATGCGCCAGGATGGTTAGACTTCCCAGCGCAACATAAAAGACAACAGTGTCATCGATGTCGAGCACGTTTCTGAGAAACGGGTTGGCGAAGACGAGATAAAAGCCATTGACGATCAGGAGCTCTAGGGAATGTCTTCCCAGGAAACCAAGCACGGGGGACAGCCTCGTGTTGTCAAGTAGCCTGGCAAAACCGATCACGGCCAGACTACCGATCATGGCCGTCAAAAAAAACAACGGCAGATTTCCATAGAGCCCAAAGATCATCAGTACGGCAAAATGCGCCGGCAGCTCGGGGTTCTCGCAGGAGGGTTGCCAGCTAAAAGTGCATCCCCCATTGTAACGGGCAAGCCACGCGGAGATGACAAGAAGAATGCCCGGCATCAGTGCGTTGATATTGATGGGATGTAACGCCAGATAGCGACCCATCATAAAAAATACGACCCCGGGTACCACCGCCCTGATATGGAACGCATTGGGCCACTGATAAGCCAGTGCAAAACTCATCATCAAAATAGCAACGATCGACCACCGCACCATTCCGTCATACCTGAGTATCGCGTACGACGCCAATCGTACAATTCCAAAAGCGACCAGAAACCACGGAGTAATGGTGCTGAATGACTCGGCCAGCACGATGTGATTTATCAGGTAGTCCTCAGCCATGGACATCGAGATTGCCGACGCCCCCTGCTGGATAAGGACGAAAGCAGTACCAATTACATCAACAATATAGGCCAACAGGATGAAATACACAGATCGCGAGACCACTTGCTTCCAGGATTTACCGGTAAACTGATCCGCTATCATTCCGGAAATCATGAAAAACAATGGCATGTGAAAGCTGTATATAGCCTGCCACTGCGCAAAAGCAATCTGCGAAAACCCGCCATCCATTCTTTTATGGAAGAGTACTTGCAGTATATGGCCATAAATCACAAGAATCATACCCAATCCACGCGCAATATCGATACCTCCATCTCTTCCTTGGCTTTTTGTAGAAACACACGCCATCGAACCATACCCCCTCATAACATGCTTGGCTTTTGTTTTATATGTTTTATGGATATTGCCTTATCGGCGCTTTTTCCCCTTTTTGTCCTGTTCGTCAGGGCAGGTTCACAGTAGCCAGATCCAAGAGCGTATTGAAAATCGATTGGTGATGCGACTAACGCAGCCCCCGGCCTCGCTCCCGCTGTACTAAGAGACTCGCTCGGGAGGTATCCTGCTGAAGCCGAACAGCGTCCACGGGGTGCGGTATCTCCTCAGGTCGGCGTGTGGCGACGAGTGCCAGCCCAGTGGGGTCGGACTGCGCCCCCTAATCGAGTTTCGACGCCGATCACTCACGAGAATGCCGTACGCGCCGTGCCGCCTCTGCCTGGGTTATTCAACAACTCGGCTGCCCCGGAACCGTGCCGCTGACGGGCGTCAGCCGCTTTTGGGCACATTGTTCCGCAAGCAGTTTCTCCAGTATGGCCTGTTCCGGATACCCCTGGTCGTAGAGGTTGTTCAGTTCACCCGGATCGTCGGTCACGTTGTACATCTCGAATTCATCAGGTAACGGCTGCGTCTTCACCGACACGGCGTATTCGATTGTGTAGATCCCTTCGGTCGACGGCGGAGGTTCGTCCGGCGGAGTCACGACCACATCCTGCGGCGTGAGGTCGGGCGGCGGATCGGCATCGGGATCGCCCGGCGTGCTCCAGAACTGGGGATTGTCGAAGTAACGCGAATACTTCCATATTTTTCCGTTCAAACGAGCGATCACCGTCTCGATATGGTTGGGCTGTATCACCGAGTTGTAAGGAATCCCCGTCCAGTTGTCCTGATTGAGCCCACGGCTCGGATCATCGTCCGTCATGAAATATAAAGGCTCATTGATCGCATCCGGGCTGACCTCGCCGTACACGATCGGCGCCAGATTACGTCCCACCAGCGGCTCGGCATCGCTGAAATCCGGAGCCAGTTTCTTCCGCAGATATTCGGCATTGAGTCCCGCCAGCCCGAGCAGCGTCGGCAACAGATCGATGTGGCTGGTCAGGCTATCCACCGATTCCGGTTCGGGAAACAGCCGGGGACTGGAGATGATCAGCGGTACGTGTATGGCCTCTTCGTAAGCCATGTACCATTTCTGGTGCATATTGCCATGCGCGCCGAGCAGATCGCCATGGTCGGAAGTGAAGATGACCAGCGTGTTGTCGCGGAAGCGGGAGTCCTGCAGCGCCTGATAAACCCGCATCATCTGTTCGTCGACGTCCTTCTGCAATTGGTAGTAAATCCGCACATACCGCTCGTCGAAGAGAATGGGCTGAAACACGCTGTGATAGGCATCGCGGTAACTCGCCTGGCAACTGGGCTTGTTCGCAAGCGTTTCCAGATGAGTCGGTCCGGCCGGCATTGGTTCCAGGAGATTGACCGGCACGATCCCCTCCTGCAAGTGGAAGTCGAACTTCCCGCTGAGCGTCGCCGCCAGCCCGTATAGGGTGATGTCGTGCGGATTCACGAACGAGGCGACAATCAGCCACGGCTGGTTGCCGCGTTTTCGGTCGAGTTGCTCGATCAGGCTCTTGGTCTGAGAGGCGAAGCCGATGTCGCGGCCGTTCACGGCCGTATCGGCAGCGGAAGATCCGCTGTTGAGCGGCAGTCTGCCGTGCGGTTCAGGCCCGATCCAACCGGAGAACCCATAACGGCCGAGCTGGTCGGCCTCGAGATACAGCGACTCCAAACCGGGGTCGGGGACGCCTGTGTTCGGGTCGTAACTGAGGAGCTGGCTGTGGGTTCCGGGGATGTTGAGATCGGCATCGGATGCGTGCCATTTTCCTTTCCAGAAGGTCGAATAGCCCGCCGCACGGAAATAATGCCCGATGGTCGGGACGCTGTTCGGCGCCAACCAGAACACGTCCGGGTCGAACGATTCCTTGGCTGCCCCCGTGGTCTGCGTCACGCCATGCAGCGACGGATAGTGCCCCGTGTAAATGGAAGTCCGGCTCGGCACGCACGCGACCGAGGCCGCGTAATGGCGGTGAAACTCCATGCCATGGGCCCGGAGCGCATTCTGGGTCTTCAGATATTGCCGACGAAAAGCGCGCGCTTCATCGGTTTCGTAGAATGGCGGATGGCGCATCTCGTCGCACATCAGGATCAGAATGTTCGGGTGCCTCCCCTTGAACCCCGGGGCTCGTGCCGCTTTTGCCAGTGCCTGCGCGGCTTCGCCCGTGACAGCGTGCAGCCCCAGCGCTCCAAGGGCGGCCGTCGATGTCGTGCCCGTTAGAAAATCTCGGCGCGTCAAACCGAGATGCGGCTTTTTATCTTCGGTATCAGCCATCGCGCACCTCCGTGCGAGTCGTGCTTTCAACTTTCGGGGATCGATAACACCGTGTGATCGCCGTCCGGTGGCGAGAATCCTGACCCGCGGCAAGCCTCCACCGGGATCTGTTCAACGGACATGAAGGAGCATCTTGCAGGCCTTTCTTTTCCGCACTTTTTGCCTACTGGAACACACGCCCCGGCGGCTGTCAACAAGAGAACAATGCCGCTACAAGCAGGCCTAAGGTACTGATTTTGGCCCTAAGCGGCAGCCGAATTCACCAAGCCGACGGATTACATATAGCGGCTTTTTCAACACCCTCCGGTGTGCGCCGGTATGCGTAAAGTCCGCCAACGTTTTCACCGGTACGCCGTCTTCAATTCCTCCATGTTTCGCTTCATCACCGTCAGAAAATCACCGTCTTCCGGTCGATTGGCGCAGGGGTCGAACACGACGCTTTCGATACCCATGGTCTTCAGCTTCGCGGCAATCTCCCGAGCGGGTTGGGCTTCCCAGATCATCCAGCGCGCCGAATGGTTCGCCCGCAGGTCCCGCAAGGCGCTCCACTCCGCGGCGGGCGGCATTTCGTCGGGCTCCCAGTGAACGCTTTTCAGATTCAGACCGTAGCGGCGGGCCAGGTACTGATAGACAGGGTGGGAGGCAAGCAGCGGCCGGCGGAAATCGGCGGCAACCGTTTGTTTCATTTCGGCATCCAAGCCGGCAAGGTCATCCAGCAGCGGCTTCAGGTTTCCAGTCACTACGCTCTTCCATTCCGGCCGCTTTCGGACGATCGCATCGGCGACGGCCTGCGCCTGCTTTCCGGCCTGATCGAAATCCAGCCAGGTAGTGAAGGCTGAACCTTCGTGGGCGTGTCGGCCACCGGGTCCGTGGCTATGGACGACGGCGTTCTCGATCCGGAGATAAGCGTTCCGGAACGCCAGGGATGTGTTCGCCAGCCTGAGGCGCGGCAGGCTTACTTGAGGCAGCCATTTTTCGTAACCGGCACCGTTGAGGAGAATCAGGTCCGCTTTCTGCATTTCGCCCACCGTTTCGGCGCTGGGTTGCCAAAACGCCGGATCGGCGCCGGTCGGAACCGGAAGAACCACACGCGCCCTGGCGCCCGCCAGCCGCTCGGCGAAATAGGCCAGAGGATAGTTTGCGGCGACGATCTTCAATCCGGGTGAGCCGGCGGCGCTCGCCTGACCGGTAGTCGCCGCGACGGTTAAAAACAGCACGTACGGCGCTACTCGGCGCCATGAAAAAGAGATAAACACGGATAACTCCCTCAGGCGATAACGAAATGGCGGACGAATTCGGCTGCACCGGCACGGACCGCTTGCACCAGAACCAAGCCGAGGGTTCCGGCGCCCAGCGCGATGAGCGCGATTTCCGCGGCCATCAGCCGGACCACGGTCAGCGGCGAACAGCCGATCAGATGGATGGTCTCGATTTCGCGCTGCCGCAGTCGGAGCGACAGCGCGAAGACCAGCGCGACCATGAGCAGCGCGGCAGCGCCCAATGGCAGAAGAATGGCATCGAACAGCGCGCCGATGCGGAAGATGTTTTGCAGCAGGCTACGGGTCACGTCCAAGGGACGGACGATTTGCGTCTTGGCTTCGCTGTCCGGATAGCGTCCACGCAGCAGGGCGGCCGAACGCACGTCGCGCGGAACCGCGATCACCGCGCTGATGGGAAAGTCGGCCGGATCGCCGTGAAAGTGGAAGGATGCCAGGTTGTCCGGGGTGATTTCGGTGTAGGCCGAGACATCGCCCGATAACGGCGCGAACGCCGCATCCGCCCAGCCCGCCCCCGGCCCGGTCTCATGGCCGTGCCCCAATCCCTCGATCACCCAGGCCGTCTGAAGATCCACGAACACGGCCCGGTCGTCGGGAGCGCGGGATTTCGCCAGGATGCCGACCACTTTCAACTTGAGCGGATGGACGCCGGCCAGGTTGAAAACGTTTTCCGGCGTTGTCGGAAGAACGTCCCCCGGTGCGAGTTTCAGACGCTCGGCGGCTTCGGCCCCCAGCACGCAATCCCCCAGCAGGGCCGGAAGAACGCCTTCCGCCGGGGCCAAGCCGCGGAATACGAAGTAGTCCGTCGTGACGCCCACCAGGGGCAGGCCGCGAACCCGGAACCGGGCGTAAACCGGCAGCGGATCGGCCCAGCTGGTGGCCGCGATACGGTCGGCCTCGCCCATGCTGATGAACGCCGGAGCGTCGGTGAAATAAAGAGCGTTCAGCACCAGGTCCGCCGCGCTGCCTTGGGCCCCCACCAACAGGGGCGTAGCTTCGGCGCGCGCCGACATCCAGCGCTCGGCCTCGTCCAGGAGGCGGTGCAGAGCCTGAGGCAGCGCCGTGATCATGGCCAGACAAGCGGCCAGAATCAGGCTGCGGATCTTGTTGTGGCGAAGATAGCGCCAGGCGAGATAAAAATCGTGCTGCATCCGGTCAGCGGCGAAAAGCGCTCAGATCGATTACCCGATCGAAGCGCGGCAGGAGTTCGTGGTCGTGCGTGACCGCCGCCAGCGTCGCGCCGTTGCGCTCTGTCATCCGGAACAAAAGGCCGAGAATCCGACTCTTGTTGCCCGGATCGAGACTGCCGGTCGCCTCGTCCGCCAGGATCAGCCCCGGCTCCGGCAACAGCGCCCGGCATACCGCGACCCGCTGCCGTTCGCCTTGCGAAAGTTCCCGCGGCATCCGCTTTAGCTTGCCCATCAAACCCGCCGCCTCGGCCAGTTCCGCCGCTCGCTCCCTCACTCGCCCATTGAGCTTGAGAACCCTATTGATCCGGTAGGTATGCACGATGTTGTCGAGTACGTTCAAATATTCGAGGAGTTCCAGTTCCTGGAACACGAAGCCGATGCGCGAAACACGGAAGTTGCGCCGCTGACGGTCGGTGAGCTCGCGCATAGGCACGCCATCCACGCGGACGTTCCCGGACTGCGGGACCGCGATGCCGGCCATCAGCTTCAGCAGGGTCGTCTTGCCCGCCCCGCTGGCCCCGATCAAGGCGATTTTCTCGCCGTGGGAAATCCGGAGCTCGGGAACGGCGAGGCGGAATTCGGCGCCCGGGTAGCTAAATTCGAGGTCTTCGATTTGGATCATTACGTCGCCGGGTCCGTCCTGCGCCCTTCGATAAATTCGAGGTCCGTGATCTTCAGGCGGCCATCTTCCGCCTGGCGCAGGACCAGCCGCGCCGCGTAAAGCGTAGTCCGCGGGTGGGAATGGCCCCAATGCGACACCGCGCCGTGGGCGATCCAGCGGGCGGCGACCGTGCAGCGTCCGGATTTCGGGTCCACCGATTGGATTTCGCTGGAGAGAATCTCGACCCGCTCGACCCGACCGTCGCCGCCGAATCTCTTGCCCCGCTGCAACAGAGCCCGGCGCTGGCGAAGATAAATGTCGTCCAGAAGCTCCCCCGACAGGCTCATGGCCAGGCGGTCGTATGCCGCTTCCTCTTCCGGCAATTGAAAGGCCCGATAAACATTATGCAGCAGGGCCCGCAGCTCGGTTTTCATCGTCTCCTCCCCGAGAAGCGCCGGGATAGTGCTCCCGGCATGGGCGGGAAAGTGCGCGATCTCCGGGTAAAAGGCGACGCACCCGGCCACGGCCAGGGTCACGCCCAGTTGGGCGCCGGTGCCCGGCGGCAAAAACCGGCGCCGTCGCCAGCGCCATCCGACGGCTGCCGCGAGGGCAATGCCGGCAGTGCGGAGTAATACGGTGCCGGGAGCGGATGCCACCGCCAAGGGTTGTTGGATCATCGAGGCGGCTTCCGGCACAGCGGGATTTTTCAGCGCTTCCTCCACCGACCAGCGGAAGACCGGATCGCGCCGCGTCATGTCGGCTTCGAAAGTTTCGTCGTTCAGTTGCAGGCTGACCGGCCGCGATGCCCCGCCGGCGTCGAACAGCTCCCAGCTCAGCTCGACGGCCGCAGCGGGACGCTCGGTCAGATAGACCAGAATCGCTCCCACGACCGCGGTGGCGCTGTCGACGGGCTCGCCGTCCGCAACGGTTTCCACGCCGCCGCGCCCATAACGCATGAACTCGACCCGGTCCAGCCGGGGCGTCGCCGCCTCACCGTCCAGGCGCAGCGAATTGCGATGCAGCAGCAGGTCGCCGATCGCCTGTTTCAGCCTTTCCCGCTCCGCGCCTTCGATGCGGTACGGATTCACGGGCGCAAAGTTCAGCCGCGGCAGAAGATCGCACAGCCTCAGCAGCAATTCGTGCCGCACTTCGTAAGGCTCGACATAGACGAAGGAGCGCGGTTCGGTGTGGCGGCGCGCCATTTCAGCATCATCGAATCGGGACCGCCACGAATCGTTCCAGTCCAATTGCAGGCGGGCCGGTTTCGACAAGGGCGCTAGATCGGCCACGGGCACGCCCCGGTGCAGAACGATCAGACCCAAGTCCTTGCCGGCGCGCTCCGGGGGCAGCAGGTGCAAGGTCCTCGGCCGCCGGACCAAGGGATAATTCAGATCGGCCTCGTAATATGCCTCCGCGGTTCGGCGCCGGTCTTTCGATGAGTCGACCCTCGCCACGGACACGGGTTTCGCTTCCGGCAGCGGCTGCCGATCCGCCACGATGCGCAGAAGTTGCCCCGCAAGCTCCGAAGCGGGAGTATCGTCCGCACGGCCGAGCAGCGAGCGCAACCGGGGCAAACCGCTTTCCCGAAGGCGCAGGTTGACCGTGATCGAGTCAGCTTCGACGGCGACTTCGGCGAGAGCCGCGTAACCGCCGAATTCCGCCCAATCCGCCCGAGTCGGCCACGCCGAACCGAACAGCAGGAGCATCGCCAGAATGCCGCTGCCGTGTGCGCATCGGCCGCAAACGGGTCGAACGACCGGCGCTTTCATGGAATCTGGCGCGCCGGCGCCGGCCGTTCGGCGTCATCATTCGCCGCGCGGACCGGAAGCTTGGGCCTTATTCCCCGATAGACGCGCCAGCATACGACCGACAGAACAATGGCGACGATCAGGGCGAACAAGGCGCCGGGCCAACGGTTGGACGGGTTCGGAACGGCGATGCCGACGCTGAACGGCACCCTCAGCCGATCGTCCTCGCTGACGAAGCCGTCGTTTTCGCCGAACACGGCGATCACGGCATAATGGCCGGGTTCCGTGATGTCGGTGTGAATTTCCGCCGTACCGTTCCGGTAGACCGCAGCCGGCGTTTCCGCCAGGGTACGTTTTTCCTTCGGAAGTCGACCGTCATCGCCGAACTCCTCCTCGACCACGCGCAAGCTGACAGGCATGTTGCGAACATCGCGGTCGAGCAGGTCGAGGGTCAGATAGGTCTTGCCGGGCCGCGGGACTTCCTGGCAGTACTTGACGAAATCGGTTTGCTCCCCTTCATGACGCCCTTCCTGCAGAGCGGTGAAGTGCACGGCGTAGAAGTCGTTGGCCACCAAACAGCTCATCGACGCGCCCTGATACATCTGGCGACCGTTGGAACTGTCGCGCGGAATGCCGGCGGCGGATGCGGCGCCCGCCGCCAGGACGAGCGCGGCAACGGCCGCGCGGTTCGCGAGACGCCGAAAGAAACCCGGCTCGTGGAGAATCATCGGAAAGCCCTCCTTACTTGGCTTGAAGCTGAAAGAAATACTTGCCGCTCACGACGTGACCGTCCGCGGACAGCACCCGGTAGCGCACCATGTACCGGCCGGGCGCCAGATTTTCCACCGATGCCCGCAGCCGCGAACGGTCGGTGAAGTCCAGCCGGGCATCATGCTTGTCCACCCGCTTGCCGTTGGCGTCGATGACCGCGACTGCCAGGAATGCGTCGCCCACCCCTTCGTTGAAGGTCAACAGCACCTCCGAGGGAGCTTCGGAAACGACCGCTTCACGGTCGGGTACGGCCTTCACCAGAATCGCGTGCGCCGCAAGCTCGGGACTGGCCAGTGCCGATCCTGCCAGAATCAGTAATAAGTGCCGTCTTAGGGTGTTCATCGTCATAGGGAGAGAATGGCCATCGCCAAAGCCTTGCCGCCGCCGGGCCGCGCCATTGTCCAAAACGCCCTGAACCCCCAGGGCGTCGCCACGATTCGGGGGTGATCGGCGTTGGCATCCGGCGGCGTCAGGGCAACCGGGACCGACCAATGCCTACCGCCATCCCTGGACCTGACCAGGTACACGGCGGCGCCCTCGGCGCCGGCTCGGCTGAACACGATGGCCAGATCGGACGCGGACAGCGCTGCAATGTCGCTTTCCCGGCTTTGCCCGTCGCCCAGCAGAAAAGGCGGCTCCCAGTGTTTTCCAAGATCGGAGGATCGCGAGTAGAAGAGCCCGGGCGATTCTTCCTTTCCGGTCCAGGCGACGCTGTGCAATACGGTTTGCCCGCCGGTTCCGGTTATGGCCAGCCCGCCTCCGCAATGAGGACAGCCGGTGAAATTCCAGCCGGCGATCCCCACCGGTCCGAGATCGAGCCAACCGCCGCCGTTCAACGGGCCGCGAAGGAGGCGCATGTCGTGCGGATCGGCGTCCCGGTACAGCACCGCCACGCTGCGATCCGGAAGTGCGCCGATCCGAGTCCAGCAGCAGGTGCAGACCGCCGGATCCAGGGTAGTCCGGCTGCTCCAGTTGAGGCCGTCCCGAGATGCTGCGTAGCGGAGACCCTGGGTGTTGCCGTTTTCCTCGCGGTCGTCGAGCCAGACGAGGTGAAAGCGTCCATCCCCGCCGACGGTGAGCGCCGGATAGCTCTGATTGTTCAGAGGGTCGCCAGCGGCCGGATTCTGGCCACGGCGCCAAGTCCGCCCTCCATCCTCCGAAGCGGCGACGATCAAGGGTCCCGTGCCCGGCAGTTCGCCCCGCGCCTGCCAGACGGCGACGATGCGCCGGCCGTACACAGCCAGGCGGGCATCGTTGCCGCGCCGGGAAATCACGGGGGCCTCTCCGCTCCCGTCGAGAAACCTGGGCTCGCTCCAGGTTTTCCCGCCATCCGCCGACCCCAGGTAAGCCACCCGGTCGCGCTCGCCGAAACGTCCAGCCAATAGCCCGTGTATCGTCCCCTGCTCCACGACCAGGTCCAAGCTCCTCGTTTCGGCCAAACCGGCGACGGCCACAAGAAGTTGCCGCTCTGCGATCGCCTCGGCCGACGCGGCCGCGAGACAGCCGAGCAATACGATCCCCACGGACAGCGGCGTCCGAAAGGCCGGATTCGATCGGTCAATGATAAGCACATTCATATCCGTGAAAATGATGGTTCCAACGTTCCAACGGGCGGCACACCCCAATGCCGTTAAGTTAAGGCGTCATTCCGGCAGGGATTGCTCGCCCCTTCCCTGGGGCTCGTCCTTCGGACCGTGCTTAGCACGTCCAAATTCGCTCCTTGCGAATTTGTGCCGGAATCCAGAGCACAGGGAAGTGACACGCCTCTGCCATCCATGGCTTCTGGACCCCGGCATTCCCTGCCGGGGTGACGTCCTTCGCCTTAACTTAACGGCATTGCGGCACACCCAGGATGCGCAAACGCCAAAATACCAATCAATTCCTGTGCCAGCAGGATATCGTCTTAAAAACAATCGGTTATAAATGAGTTAGGTATTAGGTATAAGGGAAATGACAGAGGTATTGGGGGAAATCGCGGATCGGATAACAGCAAATAGAAGTAGGTTTATTGGCATCTCCTTTCGATTACTGCAACATATTTGATACATATTAAAAACCTGTTGCCTCGAGTGATATACATAATGCCGCTCGAAAAATATTCTCATCTCGGCCCGACCTTTACCTGCCATTTATGTTTTTTCACACAGCACATTATGGGGTTTCGCATAGTCCTCGCAAGAGCTCTAATAAGCGGCATGATAGGCGCGCATAATAGTCCTGTGATATCCAACAGTATTTCATTAGATAATGCGTCATTTCCCATAATAGAATTTCCTGTTACGTCTTTTATTTCGGCATTAAAACCTTAATTTTCAGTTCGTTACAGAGACGGCAAGCCATTCTTAGACAGCACCGTCAATACAGACCACTCCAGCACTGAATCGTCATTTGACGCAGCGACATACCAAGGCACATAACTTGCCTTATATATGGCGGCTGAATGCGGGGCACGTTCTCCCTCTGATATTCATGCCGCCCGCGACCGCTTTTTCGGTGTTACGGACCACCGAGAATTCACCGCGGTCGCGGGCTATTTTTTAATCGTATCGATACAAGGAGCATTACATGAGAGGCAATTCGATGATGCGTATTATCTTGGCCCTGTTTCTCAGCCTGAGCGCGGGCGTCAGCATTGCTGGCGGGCGTTATGCCGATCCGCCGCCGAATCTGGTGGAAGTGCAGAAAGCCAGCCAATCGGCTTTGGACGCGGCCAAGCAGGGCAACAAGGATGCGGCTTTGGACAGCGCCAAGCAGGCGCGCAAATTGGCGGTGGCTTCTTATAAGGAAAAAAGCACGATGCCCATGCAGAATTCCAGCAGCCGATTGAAAGCGGTGATTGCCGATCTGGAAAACGGAGGGCAACCTACGACTGCCGTTACGACGCTGGAAGAAGTCGTCAAATTGATCAACGACGAGGTCGAATACTATAAGAAAGAAGGAAAGCTCTAGCGATTATTCAGGCCAACCACACACCCGAAGCATGCGATAGGAGACCAGCATGGACATGAGCAAGCACTTGGCGATCGTCATTTCGATCGGTTTGATCTTGGCGGGATGCGGCAAGGAAGGCCCGTTCGGCAATACGCCGGGGCCCAAGAAGCCGGAGCAGCACGCGGCGCCTTTGGGCGAACTATCCCGCTAGAGCGGTTTCGGGGAGGATTGGATGATTGGGGTAGCTGTGCGCGTTTTCTTCCACGATAGCGCGTACGGTGCACCCCATCACCTCGTCCAGCTTCTAGGGATGTATAAGCTAATGGATGATTTTTTAAGGAGGCGGCTTTATTAACCCGGCCTATATTTATAGGCCGGGTTAATCCGGGGCAGGGATGCCCCGGCGCGGCGACAAGCCGCGTGAGCCCAGGCCGGGCGTGTACCGGGCCTGGGCGGCGGCCCGAAATACCAGGAGGGTATTTACGGGCCTGATTAACAACCGGGTCCGCTCCCGCACAAACATCTGGACACTTCGCCATAACGCGGCGCGACGGCCGCACACACTTGCAGGCACTCCTCGAAAAATACCGGATTGTTTACATCGAGATTTGATCCCTCGGCTAGGTTTCGCGGGACGGAAGCCGAAGCTTCAGCGGTCGGAATTCGCAGCATACCGACGATTCCCGTTCTTGAGTCCCTGAACGATTCCGTTCGGCACGGTGGTTGCTGTCATTCTTGAAATATTATTCTGAGCCCATGAAAACCCGACTCCATTTTTCCATTCATTCAATAGTTGGCTGGGGACTCGGTATCGCGCTGGGCACGCTGGCCGAACCCGTGCTACCCCATCCCCAACCCGAAGAGGAAGATCCATCCTCTCTACTTGTTTTGGATACCGTGGAGGTCCAGGGCCGCGCCACCGATCTTTTGGGGGCCGCCAATTCCGCGTCGCAAGGCGTGGTAGGACAGCCGGAATTCAAATACCGCCCGCTGTCCCGCGTCGGCGAACTGGTGGAAGTGGTGCCGGGCGCCCTCGCCACCCAGCACAGCGGCACCGGCAAAGCGAACCAGTATTTCCTGCGCGGCTTCAACCTGGACCATGGCACCGACTTCAGCGTCACCGTGGACGGCGTCCCCATGAACCTGCCCACCCACGCTCACGGGCAGGGTTATCTGGATCTGAACGGCATCATTCCGGAACTGGTGGACCGGGTGGAATACGGCAAGGGGCCTTACTACGCCGACGTGGGCGATTTTTCCTCCGCTGGCTATGCGCGCATGCACACCCTGCACCGGCTGCCGCAAGGATTCGTGAAGTTCACCGGCGGCGAATACGACTATTACCGCGTCGTGGCGGCGAACTCGAACGCGCTGGGAACGGGCGATCTCCTCTACGCCGCCGAAGTCAACTTCAATGACGGTCCCTGGAAGCGGCCGGAAGAACTCGACAAGTTCAACGGCATGCTGCGCTATACCATCGACCGTGAAGATTGGGGACTGGCGCTGCACGGCAAGGCCTATCGCGCCCAATGGAACGCCACCAATCAGATCCCGGAACGCGCCGTGCAATCCGGGCAAATCGATCTTTACGGAACAATGGACCCCAGCGATGCCGGCAAGACCGACCGCTACAGCCTGTCCGGCGAGTTCTGGAGCCGCGGCGATTCGTACAAGAATCAGCTTAACGTGTACGCGGCTTACTACGACGTCGCCCTGTTCTCCAATTTCACCGGTTTTCTCGACGACCCCGTCCACGGCGATCAAATCGGCCAGAAGGAACGGCGCGTGATCGTGGGCGGCAGCGGAGAGCAGACCTGGTTCAACCGGTGGTTCGGCTTGGATATGGACAACACGCTGGGTTTCCAGGTCCGGCACGATGCCATCATGGACCTGACCCTGAACCGTACCGAACGGCGCCGCACCATCGGGTCGGTCAGCCGGGGCGATGTGGACGAAACCAGCCTCTCGTTCTACTTCAGCAACCAGACCCACTGGCTACCGAAATTCCGCACCGTGGCCGGGCTCAGAAGCGACACCTTTTTCTTCGACGTGGCCGACCGTCTTATCCCGCAAAATTCCGGCAGCGAGACCGCTTCCATCGTCAGCCCCAAGCTCAGTCTGATCTTCGGCCCCTGGCAAGATACCGAATTGTTCGTCAACCTGGGCTACGGCTTTCACTCCAACGACGCCCGCGGCGTGACCACGCGAGCCGACCCCACCGACCCCACGCTTCCGCAAAGCAGCGTGCCGCCGCTGGCCAAGCAACGGGGCGCCGAAGGCGGCATACGGAGTCAGTACGTCAAAGGACTCAACACCACCCTTGCGGTGTGGTGGCTGGAGTCCGACTCGGAACTGGTGTTCGCCGGAGACGCCGGCACCACCGAGCCCACCGGCAAAAGCGAACGCTACGGAGTCGAGTGGACCAATTTCTACAAGCCGGTCGACTGGCTGACCCTGGACGCCGATTTCGCCTTCACTTCGGCCAGCTATCGGGACGCGCCGCGCGGCGCCAACGACATTCCCAATTCCGTGGGTCGGGTCATCAGCGCCGGTGCGGTCGCCGAACTGCCTTACAACTTTTTCGCCACGGTGAGGCTGTGCCACTTCGGTCACGTGCCGCTCACGGAGGACGGCAGCGTCGACGCGGGCGACACGACCCTGGTCAATCTCGGCGCGGGCTATCAATACCGGCAACTGAAACTTGCCGTGGACGTCTTCAACCTGTTCGATTCGAAAAGCAACGATATCGCCTACTACTACACCTCGCGACTTCCGGGCGAACCGCCCGAGGGGGTCGACGGCGTTCTCAAACATCCGGTCATGCCGCGGCAGGTACGGGTCACGGCATCGGTCAGCTTTTGAACGAATTGAGACCCGGAAGTGTCCCGATCGATCCAGAGGCAAACCGGTGTGTCGGCAAGGGGTTGCCGACCTACTGACCTATACATGGCTCGACACGAGGCAGAAATTCGTAGGTCGGCAATCCCTTGCCGACATATCGGGTCCGACGGGGCGCTTTTGACGGCGATTCTTCCTAAGTCCTGCCTATAATGCCCCCAATGCGAACATAGGCAGCGAACGACGCCATGAACAAAGACCTCGAAATCAGACGAGTCGATATCCACAAACTCGACGTGCCCCTGATCGCACCGTTCACCATCGCCTCGTCGAGACTCGATCGCGTCCGCAACGTCGCGGTGCAAGTCACGCTCGCGGATGGATCGGAAGGATGGGGCGAGACCTCGACCTTGCCTCCCGTAACGGCCGAGGATCAGGCGATCGCGCTGGACGCGCTGAAGCAGGAGGCCGGCCGCTTGAAGGGACGACACGCCGGGGAATGGCGGCGGATCTCGGCGGAACTCCTCGAACGCGCCCCAAACTTCCCGTCGGTCCGGGCCGGCATCGAGATGGCGCTGATCGATGCCTTGGCGCGCCATTGCGGAATTCCGCTGTTCCGGTTTTTCGGCGGGTTTCAAAACCGGCTCGCCACCGACATCACCATACCCATTTGCGCCGCCGAGGACGCGGAAATTCTGGCCCGGCAATACCGCGGCGAAGGTTTCGAAATCCTCAAGGTCAAGATCGGCCTCGATCGCTCCGACGATATCGGCCGGCTCCTGGCCATCAGGCGCGGGCATCCGAGCAGCCGTTTGATTCTCGATGCCAATGCCGGCTATTCGTCCGACGACGTTTTCGTGCTGCTAAGGGAACTTCGCCTCGCCGGCATCGAGCCCGCGCTGCTCGAACAGCCCGTCGCGCGAGAGGATTGGGACGGTCTCGGAAAGCTTGCCCGCGAAGCCGGCGTACCGGTGGCCGCCGACGAATCTTGCCGAACGCCAGAGGATGCTCTGCGAATCGTACGGGACCGCCTGGCCCAGGTGATCAACATCAAGCTGGTCAAGTGCGGCGTGGTCCGGGCGCTCGAAATCGCGGCCATCGCCCGAGCCGGAGAGCTGGACCTCATGATCGGCGGCATGGTCGAAACTCGGTTGGCCATGGGCTTCAGCGCGCATTTCGCGGCGGGACTCGGCGGCTTTCAATGGGTCGACCTGGATACGCCGATGCTGCTCGCAGACGATCCGGTGGAAGGCGGCTGCAAGCCGGCCGGCCCCAATTATTTGCTGGATGCGGAAACCGCAGGGCATGGGGGAGGGCTATGCAAGTTTTGATTAATCTCTGCGCAGAGTTTGAAACGATACGCAATGCGTACTGCCTAGCGACACGGCTCTTTTTCGGCGGGCTCAGGAAACCGGGAATTCGTAGGGTGGGTTAGGCCGCGAGGCCGTAACCCACCGAGCGACCTCGAATCGGTGGGTTACGCTCCGCTAACCCACCCTACGATGAGTGTTCACTCGAATGCCGAATGGAATTACGCGCACTCCCGCACCGCCCGGCCGTTGATCACTGCGCTTCAAGTGCGCCGTAACCCACGAAAGCAACGCTCGGTGGCCTTGCCGCTCGCTTTGATGGGTTACGGCGCACGCCTGGCTTGCTGGGTTGCGCGGATGGTCCGGGCGCACCCACCCCACCCCACCACGGGCCCTCGGCAAGCCCGAGTGAAATTCAGGAAACGAACGTTCCCTTGTTCCGCGACTTCGTCTGTTCCGCATATTCCTGCTCGTTGCGCTGCCACTTCGACCGGCCGTAGAGATAACCCACGAAGGTCCAAACCAGGGCGCCCAGCATCAGACGAAACGGAAGATTGCCCTGGGTGCTGAAGATATCGCCGAACACCTGGTGTTGATACACCACGGTAGAAAAGACAAACATGAACCCGCCCCATTGCAGCACGCCATGAGTCCAAACGAAGCGGCGTTTCCCGCGCGCTCGGGTTTGCTCCCATTCAGCCAGGCGTTGCGGCGTCCAGGTTTTTTGGGTGTTTTTCATATCGATTCCGATCCAATGGGCTCTGTACGAAATTTCGCATAGGCCGATCCGCGCCGAAAAACGCGCAGTAACTCCAAATCGCCTTCGATAAGGCATTCATTTTGTAGGATGGGTAGAGCGAAGCGAAACCCATCGATGGTGGGTTAGGCCGCGCGGCCTCGAATTGGTGGGTTACGCTCCGCTAACCCACCCTACGATTAATGTTCACTTGCATGTCGCATGGAATAAGGATTCTTACCGGCGCAGCTTTTCACTGATACAGTCAGCAAATCGAAAAAGACCGCATCGCGATTGAACAAAAACGAAATGCGGCGTACGGTTTCCCCTGTTGCTGCCCGAATATTACCACCGGCCTTTCTCCAGCACCTGACGAGCTTGATATCCGACCGATGAGCATGCCCACAGCCGACCGTCGCCACGCCTTCTTCGCGTTCCTGGTCTACCTGGTTTTCGTTGTGTACGGAAGCCTGGTGCCTTTCGAGTATCGCGCCTACACGTTCGATGAGGCAGTCAAACAGTTCTCCGCCATTCAGTATCTGGACCTGGGTATCGAATCGAGGGCCGACTGGGTGGCCAACATCGTGCTCTATGTGCCGTTGTCGTTCCTGGGCTGCGCATGGGGCGTCGGCATACGGTCGACCGGGGCACTGCGTCACCTGACGGCGCTGTCGATCTTCGTGTTCTGCCTCGCGGTCGCGGTCGCGGTGGAGTTCACCCAGATATTCTTCGCTCCCCGCACAGTCTCGCTGAACGATCTTTTGGCCGAGACGCTCGGCTCGGCCGGCGGAATCGCCCTCTTCGTCTTGGGACGATGGCGCATCGCGCGGCTGTTGGATGCGTTCGCGGAAGGCGGACGCGCATCGGTATATGCAGCGATGATCGCCTACCTGATTCTGTATCTCCTGCTGTCCCTGTTTCCCTACGACTTCGTTGTCTCAACCCAAGAACTTGCATGGAAGTTGAGCTCGGACAATTGGGGGTGGCTGATCGCGGGAAGCTGCAACGGCTGGCTGCGGTGCACGGCGCGTCAAGCGAGTGAAATTGTCGCGATTGCGCCGCTCGGCGTCTTCATCGCTCTCGCCGCTCCGGGAATGGGTTACCGCCGCATCTTCTTGATCGGAGCGATGCTGAGTCTGATCCTTGAACCCTTTCAATTGCTGCTCGCGTCGGGCGTGAGCCAAGGGCTTTCGGTACTATGGCGCGGAGCGGGACTGGTGGCGGGTGCCGCGATAGGCCGAATCCTGCTTCGGCATGGCCCCTCGCCCCTGGCCTGGATTATCAAGACCACGATACCCTTCGCCGCGTTGCCGTATATCCTGGCGCTGCTGGCGCTCGGCGGCTGGTTCTCGACCGCCTGGCTGCCGTTTGCCGATGCTATGGCGCGCCTCGCGGGCATCCGGATCATGCCTTTTTATTATCATTATTTCACTACCGAACAGGCCGCCCTGGTGAGCGTGCTCGCCCAGGCCGCCATGTACGCCCCGATCGGTCTCGCCGGGTGGGCTTTACGGACTCGAAGCCTAGGGGAGAAAACCCCCAGCATGCTGCAAGTGGCGTTTTTCGCCGCCGCGCTGGCGTTCCCCATCGAATTCGGCAAGCTCTTCGTTCCACCCAAGCACCCGGATTTCACCAATCTGCTGATCGCCGCAGCAAGTGCCGCGGTCACCTACGCGCTGGCGCGTTGGGTCGGAGTCGTACTGACCGGCAAGCGTGACGAGCCGATACAGCCGAGCACAACCCATGATCGAGAGTTCCCTCCGGCACATCCTCCGCCAACGCATCCCGAGGTCTACGGCACGCCACATCCTTTCGGCGTGCTGATCGCTTTCGCCGCGGCGCTGCTCGCTCTGGTCGGCATATTGTCCTATTCCGTCGGCACGCCATGGCTGATCGTGGCATTGGCGGGCTACGCGGCCTTGTTGTGGCGGTATCCCAGCGGATGGCTTTTCGCCGTTCCGGCTCTCCTGCCCGCGCTCGACTTGAGTCCCTGGACCGGCCGATTGATGCTGGACGAATTCGACCTGGTCGTCCTCGTCACACTCGCCGTGACCTATCTGCGGATTTACCGGATAAAGCCTCGGCCCTGGCCGAATCGAAGTTTGTCATGGGCGGTCGCGCTGCTGTGGGTAAGCGGATTGCTTGCCGGCGCGCGCGGCTTGTGGCCGCTTTGGGGAAATGAAGGAAATTTCTCCGACAGCTCCCATTCACCGCTGGAAGCCTGGATGGTCGGCAAGGGACTCTTGTGGGCGCTGCTATTCGTACCCCTCACACGGCGCATCCCTCCGGAAAACAGCGGAGCGGCTCTTCGCCAGATGGGAAATGGCTTGGTCGCCGGCTTGGCCATGGTGACGTTGGCCGTTTTATGGGAACGCCATGTGTACGTTGGGCTGGGAGACTTCGAAAACGTGTTTCGCGTAACCGGAACCTTCGCCAGCATGCACACCGGAGGCGCCTACATCGAGGCCTTCATCGCTTTCGCCTTTCCGGCGCTGGTGGTTTCGGTACTCGCAACGTCCAACCGGATGCTGAAGCTATTCGGCGTCGCATCCGCCATGGGCGTCAGCTATGCCATGCTGGTGACCTTTTCGCGCGGCGGATACGCCGCCCTCATTGCTGGCCTGGTGCCGGTACTGTTCAGCATGCTGAGGCAGCGGAAAGAATTTCCGATCCATCGCTGGCTGGCGCTCGCGGGACTTTTGACGGCCTCGGTTGCCGCCGCCGTTCCCGTGCTTTCCGGCGGATTCGCACAATCCCGGCTGGCACGCATCTCGGAGGATCTCTCCATTCGGGAAGCGCACTGGAAGCGTGCTCTAGGTTTAATGGATGACGGACCGACGGCAGCACTCATTGGAATGGGTTTCGGGCAATATCCCGTTCTCTACGCATTGGGCGCCGAAACTACCAAAGCACCGGGCACCTATACCGTCATGCGCGACGGCGACAACCCTTATCTACGCCTCGGTGCCGGCGAGCCGGTTTTTCTCGATCAGATCGTCGACGTCGCCCCCGGCGAACATTACATACTTTCCGCCCGGATTCGGCAGGCTTCCGGCGGCGGCTCCCTCAGTGTTCCCCTCTGCGAAAAGGCGCTGCTTTACTCATTCGACTGTATCTTGCCCGAACTGCGGCCGGAGTCGTCCGAAAGCAACTGGCAAACGGTCACCGTCGAGGTGAGTCCCGGAAAACTCGGCGGGAGCGGCAACTGGCCCTACCGGCCGGTAAAACTGTCGCTGCACAACAAGAGTTCCGATACCCCGCTTGACGTGGACGACATAAGTCTCATGACCGAGAAAGGACACGAGCTGGTGGCTAACGGCGATTTCAGCGACGGGGTCGCCCGCTGGCTGTTCGTCGCCGATCAGGACTTGGCCTGGCATATCCACCAGCAAGCCGTGGAGATGTATTTTTCCCAAGGCTTGTTGGGACTGGCGGCTTTGGCGCTGCTGTTGCTCGGCGTCGGAAAAACTTGCGGACCGGCCCTGGCAAGAGGGGATTTAGATGCGGCGATCCTGCCCGGCGCGCTGCTGGCGTTTCTTACGGTGGGTCTCCTCGGCAGCACGATGGATACCCCACGGCTATCCATGCTGTTCTATCTAGGGGCGTTCGGTGCCGGCTTGCTGACGCGTGCCAATCAAGCCGGGAGACCTGTGCGGCGATTCTTGCAGGATGTAGTCCCGTAACTGAAATCCCCTGCTTCCATCGCAAACGGCCGCTTTAGTCTCGCTCCTTCCCGAACGTCACGGATCGGCAAACGGGATCGTCGGCACAGGCTTGCCGATCTCCGCTTGTAGGCCGGAATAATTCCATTCGGCATTCGAGTAGACATTATGTAGGGTGGGTTAGCGGAGCGTAACCCACCGATCCGAGGCCGCTCGGTGGGTTACGGCCGCGCGGCCTAACCCACCATCGATGGGTTTCGCTTCGCTCTACCCATCCTACAAAATGAATGCCGGATTGAAAGCGATTTGGAATAAGCCTGTCCTGAGCGAAGCAGAAAGTGCGCTAGCGGTCCCCGGCGAAAGAGCAGAGTTTTTTCGGAGACTCCTACAGATATCGATAGAGCTTGCCGGGCTCATCCGCTATAGTTACGACCGCTTGCGCGTCAATTCACCAGGGGATAAAACCATGAAATCAATCGTCATTCGGGGCGTGATCGTGTTCGTCAGCATCGCCGGCGAGGCGATGGCAGCGTGTACCGGCCCTAATCTCAACCAAACCCAGCTTTCAACCACATTATCAGGCATGACGGTCTGCGCGACCCGAGGCGCCGAGAGATGGCAGGAGCAGCACCAGGGTACAGGTAGCGGTACGCTCGTGGATTACAAGAATGGCCCTTCCGATCCGGTGGACCCGTCCGAAACAGTCGGCACTTGGAGTATCTCGGGCACTGGAGCAAACGCTGTTGTCCGCTACGACTATGGCAGCGGCGGTACCTATGACTATCGTGTTTATGGCAACGGCGGCAACAGTTACAGTTTCTGCAACGCAAGCTCGGGCGAAGAAATCGTGGGCACTGTTGTAAGCTCCCCTTCTTGTCCGTAGCACGGTCCTCTCGGATAGCGATTGACAAAGAGGTGGCGGGCGACCCGAGCCCGCCGTGCGCGGCTGGAAGCCTTCCTGTACAAATAACGCCGACGGAGTGCGCTGATTGGATTCGCCGTACCCGTCCTCGGCTCCGATTCATGCCGCGCTTACTTTTAGGCAGAAAAAGCGGACATGCGCATTCATGTCCCGGAATACTTCGGGCAATGCCGTTAAGTTAAGCCGTCATTCCGGCAGGGATTGCCGGAATCCAGTACACAAGGAAGTGATAGGTCTCTGCCATCCATGGCTTCTGGACCCCGGCATTCCCTGCCGGGGTGACGTGCTTAACGCGAAAACTACGCGATTTTTGCCTGATCGACGTCCACCTGACTTGTTTTCTGCACCAGAGCAACGGGATTACGCGCGTTCACGATTCGTAGCAAACTTACCGATACCGAAATGATGATCAATAATTATGCGGAGCCATTTCTACAACCGGCTCCGGATATTTTCCACGCCCTACCGACGGCATTATGCCTGCAAAATCAACTAATCACGAAAAATAAGCCATGCCTGTATTAGTTCATGATTTATTGGCAAGAACCGCAGAGATAACACCTTCCAACCCTGCAATCCGCCACAAGGAGGCGAGCCTCACGTTCAGTGAGCTATCCGTCTCGGTATCGAAGCAGGCTCACGCATTATCGGCAGTCGGCCTTTTGCGCCAGCAGCGCGTCGCGGTCTATCTGCCCAAGCAAGTCGAAACGGTTGTCAGCTATTTGGCCGTCTCGCAGGCCGCCGGAGTATTCGTACCCGTTAATCCCGTGCTTAAGGCCGAGCAGGTCGCCTACATTCTTCAGGACTGCAATGTCAGGGTTCTGATCACGTCTCAAAGCCGCCTCAACGGCTTGATGGGCGTACTCGCAGCGTGCACCGATCTGCACACGGTCATCGTCACCGATTCGACCGAAGAACTGCCCGCGATCGCCGGGGTTCGGGTCTTAAGCTGGGCGGATTTGTCACGACTGGCACCATCCGCCGCAAAGCCGGCCAACCCGGTCATCATCGATACGGATATGGCCGCCATCTTGTATACCTCCGGCAGTACCGGCAAACCCAAAGGGGTCGTGCTTTCCCATCGGAATATCGTTACCGGCGCCAAGAGCGTCGCTCAGTATTTGGAGATCGTCCCCGAGGACCGCATCCTCGCCGTTCTGCCCTTCAGCTTCGATTACGGGCTGAACCAACTGACGACGGCATTGCTCAAAGGCGCCTGCTGTGTGTTGATGGATTACCTCTTGCCCAAGGATGTCGTCAATGCCCTGACGCGTTATCGCATTACCGGACTCGCGGCCGTTCCGCCGCTGTGGGCGCAGTTGGCTCAACTCCAATGGCCGGCAAGCATCGACGAACATCTGCGCTACATGACCAACTCCGGCGGAAAAATGCCGAAGGCGACGTTGGAGCGCATCCGGGATAACGCGCCTAGCGCCAGATTCTTTCTGATGTACGGTCTGACCGAAGCGTTCCGGTCCACTTACCTTCCGCCCGACCAGATCGATCTCCGGCCGGACTCGATGGGAAAGGCCATTCCGAACGCCGAAATCGTCGTCGTACGCGAGGACGGCACGCCCTGCGCGCCCCACGAGCCCGGAGAGTTGGTTCACAGGGGATCTCTCGTCGCTTTGGGCTATTGGAACGACCCCGAAAAAACCGCCGAACGTTTCCGACCCGCGCCGGGGCGCCCTCATGAATTACCGATACCGGAAATTGCCGTGTGGTCCGGCGATACCGTGACCATGGACGAGGAAGGCTATCTTTATTTCGTCGGGCGCAAGGACGATATGATCAAGACCTCGGGCTACCGGGTCAGCCCGACCGAAGTCGAGGAGGTCATTTATTCGACCGGGCTGGTCTCGGAAGCCGCCGTCGTCGGCGTGCCCCACCCGATCTTGGGCCAAGCGATCGTTGCGGTCATCTCCACCAGCCAGGCCGAAACGCCGACCGATAACTTGATCGAGGTTTGTCGCCAGCGGTTGCCGAACTTCATGGTACCGGCGTCGATTCAGCTTCTGCACAGCTTGCCGCGGAATCCGAACGGCAAAATCGATCGAAAACAACTCGCGGCGCAATTCGCCCGCCTCTACGAAGAGGGTGCCCATGAATAAGGAATCTCCCCGTCACGCCGCTCTGACTCAGTTTCCGATCGAAGATGATTGTCTGATCGTCGGCGGCATGAAATTGACCCGGCTGGCCGAGCGCGTCGGACGAACGCCGTTTTACGTCTACGACCGACGGCTCATCACGGAGCGCATCGAACACCTCCGTAGGCACCTCCCCAAGGAAATCCACTTGCACTATGCGATCAAGGCCAACCCTATGCCGGCGGTCGTCCAGCACCTGGCGGGATTAGTGGATGGCCTCGACGTGGCTTCCGCAGGCGAAATGAAAGTCGCGCTCGACACCCCCATGCCTCCCGAGCACATCAGCATGGCCGGTCCCGGCAAGCGCGCCGAAGAACTGTCCTGTGCGATCGCGGCCGGAATCTTGATCAACGTCGAATCCGCTCACGAACTGGATGTCATCGCCCGACAGTCGGAGCGCCTGGGTCATCCGGCAAGAGTCGCGATTCGCATCAACCCGGCGTTCGAGCTCAAATCCTCGGGCATGAAAATGGGCGGAGGACCCAAGCAGTTCGGCGTGGACGAGGAACTGGTGCCCGAACTGTTGCGGCGTGTAGGCAAATACCAACTGGATTTCCAGGGCTTCCATATTTTCAGCGGCTCCCAGAATTTGCGGGCGGAAGCCATTATCGAAGCCCAGCAGAAAAGTATCGAGCTTGCCCTGCGTTTGGCGGATCACTGCCCTTCGCCGATTCGACTTTTGAACATCGGCGGCGGCTTCGGCATTCCGTATTTCCCGGGCGAGCAGCCTCTCGATATCCGTCCGATCGGCGAGCAACTGACGGAACGTCTCGAGGAAATTCGGCCGCATCTTCCGAATGCTACGGTCGTCATCGAACTGGGCCGTTATATCGTCGGCGAAGCCGGTTTGTACGTTTGCCGAGTGGTTGATCGAAAAATGTCCCGCGGCCAAGTTTTCCTGGTGACCGATGGCGGGCTGCACCATCACCTCGCCGCGTCCGGAAACTTCGGTCAAGTCATTCGGAAGAATTATCCGGTGGTGATCGGAAACAAAGTCCAAGGCAAGGGGCGCGAAGAGGCCAGCGTGGTCGGCCCGCTCTGCACCCCCCTCGACATTCTCGCTGATCGAATGGATCTGGCACGGGCCGATATCGGCGATTTGGTGGCCGTTTATCAATCCGGCGCCTACGGATATACGGCGAGTCCGAATTTGTTTCTGAATCATCCTGATGCCGCTGAAGTGTTGGCCTAAACAGGCTCCGGAATAAGCTCGTGGCTTTCACCGAAAAACGGATCGGACGATGGTATAGCCCCGGCCCCGCAAACCTGTCGATATGAGTATTCCATGCGTGATTTGATAGTCACTCTGATCGTTTTCGGAAGTGTTCCTTTCATCTTCCGATCACCGGCCATCGGCATTCTGATGTGGTCGTGGCTCGCTTACATGAATGCCCATCGCGCCTGTTGGGGCTTCGCGAGAAGCATGCCATTTTCTTTGATAATTGCTCTATCGTTGCTGTTGTCACTATTGATCAGCAAAGAGGATAAAAAAATACCGTGGACTCGGGAAACGACAATGCTCGCCATCTTCATCCTCTGGATGCTGATCACCACGATTTTCGCCTTGAATCCGGAAGGAGCCTGGGAACAGTGGAACAAAATATGGAAAATTCAGCTTATTACCTTCCTGACGATGATGGTCATAAAGGACCAGCGCCGGATCTATCTGCTGGTTGCAACGATTGCGGCATCGCTGGGTTTTTATGGCGTGAAAGGAGGCATATTCACGATTTTGACCGCAGGAAGCTATCATGTCTGGGGGCCTGACGGAACCGTTATCGGCGGCAACAACGAGATCGGTCTGGCCTTGATCATGACCATCCCTTTGATCCGATATTTGCAAATGCACAGCAAGCCGATCTGGCTCAAGAATGGCTGCTTGGCGGCCATGATATTGTGCGTTGTGGCAGTACTCGGAACTCAGTCCCGCGGCGCGTTGCTGGGTCTCGTCGCCATGGGAACCTTTCTCGTCATGAAAGGGAAAAACCGTTTCGCTTACTCCATACTGGCGATCTTCGGCGGCTTGACCCTCTATATGTTCATGCCCGATTCCTGGCATGAGCGCATGGGGACCATCAAAAGCTACGACCAGGATGGATCCGCCATGGGGCGCATCAATGCCTGGGGATTTGCGATAAATTTGGCCATGAGCCGGTTATTGGGCGGGGGCTTCGAAACATTCGATCCTTATCTGTTCAAGATTTATGCTCCCAATCCGGACGATTACCATGATGCCCACAGTATTTATTTCGAAATACTCGGGGAACACGGTTTTATCGGTTTAGCTATTTATCTCACCCTCGCTCTCTTTACCTGGCGGAGCGCGGCCCGTATTGCCAAGGAAGCCAACCATTACCCCGAGTTAAAGCCGCTTGCCGATTTAATGCGCATGATTCAGGTGAGTTTGGTTGGATACGCAGTCTCGGGAGCATTTCTGGGAATGGCATACTTCGATCTGTATTATGCCTTGATCTCTATCGTCGTGATGTCCGGCTATGTGGTGCGGAGATACGCCACGAATACCGACATGACCGAAAATTCCCAAGCGACTATATCCGAATCGACCGTCTCGACACCCGGCAGAAGCGGCTCATTCGTGCGTAAACCGATCAGGCCGGGCTAAGTACGAAACCTTTGGATGTTACGGACGCCTCGAACCGTCATTCACCGGCGGCAACATAGGCAGTCTGGTGAAAACGAACGACAGCAGATATTTTTGTGCCAGCCGACTGGACCGTCGAGGATATTTCCGGACATCCCGCAGTGCGATGAGAAAAAGCTTATTCCAAATCGCTTTCAATCCGGCATTCATTTTGTAGGATGGGTGGAGCGAAGCGAAACCCATCGATGGTGGGTTAGGCGTACATCAGCACTGATCGACCGCCGATCACTGTGCTTCGCGTGCGCCGTAACCCACCGAGCAACCTTCAATCGGCGGGTTACGCGGAGCCTGTCGCGAGCGGAGCCGAGGGGCTAACCTACCCTACGATTCATGTTCGCTTGAATGCCGAATGGAATAATTTCAAAACAATTAACCTGGTGAGTACAAATACGTGAACGTTGAAAAACTGGTAAAAGACATACTGAAACAACATTTGCAATTGGGTGATTCCGTTAATCGTTTTACGCCCGAAACTGCATTGTTAGGCGATTTACCGGAACTGGATTCGATGGGTGTCGTTAATATTATTACCGCTATAGAAGAAAGCGTGGGCTGCACAATCGATGACGACGAAATCAGTGCCGATGTCTTTGCTACGTTAGGTTCATTGATGTCGTTTGTCGAGAGCAAGCTATGAATGCTCATCAAGCTCTAGATATTAGCTTGCAACCCTTTTACTTATCCGGCACTCGAGGAAACATTTTTTGCCTGTTTGCGCCGCCCCGAAACAAACAAGCGCCGGTATTGCTTTTTTTACCCTCATTCGCCGAAGAGTTGAATCGCTGCCGCGTCATGGTAGCGCTGCAAGCCAGAAAGCTCGCTGCTCTAGGCGTCGGCAGCCTGCTGATCGACTATTACGGCACCGGCGATAGCCAAGGCGATTTTTCGCAGACCGATTGGCAGCAGTGGAAAGATGACGCCGATACCGCCTACTCCTGGCTGGCGGATCAGGGATATAGCAATATCGGCTTGTGGGGACTTCGCCTGGGTGCATTGCTCGCCACGGAATTGGCGTGCCAACAGCCGGACAGATTCATCCGATTGCTCCTCTGGCAACCGGTGTTGGATGGCTCGGTCCTATTAACGCAATTTTTTCGTATCCGTTTGGCCATGCTGATGGATAGAGGCGAGCCGAAAGAGACCACTAAACAAATGCGAGAGCATTTACGGCAAGGTCACAATCTGGAAGTTGCTGGTTATGAACTAACGCCGCAATTGGTCAGCGCCATAGATGAGAAAAAGCTGTCGAATTACGACATGCTAAACCCCGCTCTACAAATCGATTGGTTCGAGGCGGTTGTCGAAGACGGGCAAACACTGTCGCCCGCCAGCGAAAAAGCCATCGCTGCTTGGCTCGAAAAGGGCATACGCGTTCGGCCCCATACCTATTCCGGCCCTTTCTTCTGGCAGTTGCACGAACGTGAGCTAACTCCAGAGTTAATCGACAAAACCACCGAATTGTTTCGCAACTGACCGATTGTAGGCCTATGAGTCCCGAAGAAATCCCTTTAATCATTAATTGTCACGGCTCGCCGCAAATCGGCATTTTGCACAAACCGTCAAACAGCAAAAATACGGCGGTCGTCGTAGTGGTAGCCGGCGGCCCCCAATACCGGGTCGGCTGTGCCCGGCAACTTATTCTTTGGAGTCGGCGATTAGCGGAGGACGGCTATCCCGTATTGCGATTCGATTATCGCGGCTTTGGTGACAGCGGCGGCGAATTTAAAGGCTTTGAGCATATAGACGATGATATACGCAGCGCAATCGATCAGCTGCAGCAGCAAGTCCCGAACATAGATGACATAGTCTTATGGGCTGAGTGTAATGCCGCCTCGGCGGTAATGATGTACGCCTGGCAAGACAGCCGCGTTAAGCGGCTCATCATGCAGAATCCCTGGGTGCGCAACGAAGCCACACAGGCCCGAACCTACATCAAACACTACTATCTCATGCGGATCATGCAAAAGAGCTTTTGGCTCAAATTGGCTACATTCCGATTCAATCCGCTGACCGCTTTGAGTTCGCTCCTGGATCTATGGCGAACGTCGATGCAAGCCGAGCAGAATTCGAACCGGACCAAAGACCGGGATTTCGACGATCTGGAAACCTATCAGGAAAAAATGCGTGAAGGATTGGCGCGTTTTAACGGCAAGGTTTTGCTGTTTATGAGCGGGTACAGCCTGATAGGCAAGGAATTCGACGAACTCGTAAACCTTTCCGAGCGTTGGCAGGCCATATTGAATAATCTCGATCTAACCCGAATCGACGAGCCCGACGCCGATCATACGTTCTCACGCGCCATCGACCGAGAAAAACTTATCGATAATGCGCTCCGATGGCTGAACGGCGATGTTCGGATCAGTTAGATTCGTTCTGGCATTGATGGTGGTTTTCCATCATCTGTTTCTGCCTGTTCTGATAGGACCCTTCGCGGTATTCGGGTTCTACATGATGAGCGGATATCTGATGAATCTGGTCATGCACGAGAGCTATGGCTTTTCGTTGCGTGGCCGACTCTCTTTCGCCTTGAATCGATTTTTGCGGCTTTATCCTCAATATTGGTTTTCCTGTCTTTTTTCCATCTTCCTGATCGCTTGGCTCGGAGAGGAGCTGACAAAAACTTATCATCATTCCATTTACCGCCCTGCCGAACTTACGGACTATATATTTAATCTTTTGATGATATTTCCGGGTTGGTACCCTGTGGACGTCAATCCTCGCCTGGTTCCTCCGACCTGGGCGATAACGGTCGAGTTGTTTTTTTACGCGACCATTTGCATGGGGATCGCCAAAACCGCGGCAAGAACACTCGTCTGGTTTCTGGTATCCGTCGCTTATTTTGCCGTTTCATATCAGATGAATTGGCCGGATGCCGACCGTTATTTCCCGATTCCCGCAGCGTCCTTGCCATTCTCGATCGGAGCCGCTCTTTATTTTCTATCGAAGCACGGCGCCATAACGAACTTTTTCAAAACCTATTCTCCGTCGTCCGACTTTTATTTATCGATACTCCTGATCAATGCCGCGTTTTCAGTTGCTCTCACTAAGCTGAACGGCGATAGCGCCTCTATCGGCGACATCGCTTTTTATATCAATTTGTTGGTCTGTTTTCTTCTCTATCTGAACATCATCAACGGCAGAACTTTGGGAGTCGTGAACAAGTTTGTCGACAAGCTACTCGGTGATCTTTCATACCCATTTTATTTGTTGCATTGGCAAGTCGGCCTGGTCGCCTCCTATTTTCTCTTTTCGAAACCGCTGCATGAGTTCTCCTTAAATGGACTGATCAGCGTATCGGCTTCGATCATCCTGCTGTTTGTCATTTCATTGGGCTTGATCGCGTTGATCGACAAACCGATTCAATTGCTAAGAGCGAAAATCAAAAAACGACATTCCGACTCACGTGCATCGGGGTATCCGCTGCCCCGGCGGGAGAGCATCTCGCCGAGCGGTCAAGATTTGCGTCAGGAACTCGCGGCGCGCCCGGCCAAGTGCGCGATGCAGGCCGATCTACAGCAATTTCGAGCCGATGGAGAACCGGATTTCATGACAAGCGGCGAGTTGTCGAACGATAAATTCCGGGGCGGAACCGATTAGCGCGGTTCGAGCTTTCTACCGGCGAGTATCGAAATGCCCTTCTTCTTCCGGCAGGAACGCATCAAGATGACAAGGGCGATTCGAGACCGCGGGTTAAATGCCGAACACCAAGGCTGCGAGACGATGAGACTTAATTACCCTCGGGTTGTTTGCTACACGAAAGTTGACCTGTGACCACCGTAAAAAAATCGCTTGTCTATTCCCTGGCCGACACTTATCTGCAAGTCGCCATTCAGCTCGGCTCCAGCATGATCCTCGCCCGCCTGCTCACGCCGAATGAAATCGGTGTTTTCTCCGTCGGCGCGGCCGTTCTCGCGATCGCCCACATGCTCCGGGATTTCGGCGTGGGCAGCTACATCATCCAGGAAAAAAATCTTACCAAAGACCGTCTTAAAGCCGCGTTCGGCATCACCATGCTGGCCGCATGGAGCATCGCCCTTGGCCTGTACCTTTCTAGGCATGTCATCGCCGATTTCTACCGTGAACCGGCATTGGTGCAAATCATGGCCTGGATGAGCCTCAATTTCGTCATCATCCCCTTCAGCTCGCCGGTACTGGCCCTGTTCAAACGCGAGATGAAGTTTCATCTGCTGATGTATATAGGCCTCATCAGCACCATCGCTTCCGCCGGAACGAGCATCTATTTGGCCTATCAGGGCCATGGCTTCATGAGCCTGGTCTGGGGCTCCTTGGTCAATATCTTGACCACCGCGCTGACGGCGACAGCCCTTAGACCCAAAGACTCGTTTGTCTTACCGAGCTTAAAGGGAAGTAAGCATGTATTTTCGTTCAGTGGAAAATCGAGCCTAACCAACGTTCTCGGGCAAGTTGGCTACAACGTTGCTGAGTTAGTGATAGGAAAATCTCTCGGCTTTTCCAACGTCGCGATCTACAGCAAAGCGCAGACCATAGTCAGTATGTTCTCACAGCAGTTCATGGGTTCTATACGGAATGTCTATTACCCGGTGATTGCTCAGCAAAATCGCGAGAACAAACCCCTTGGCCCGGCTTTTCTCAATGCCACTGTCTATGTTACGTCTATAGCTTTTCCCTTTTACGGATTCCTCGCCCTTTATGCCGACGAAATCATATTATTAATGTTCGGCGACCAGTGGTTGGCATCTGCGGAAATCATAAGAATTCTGGCGTTAGGAGGCGTAATTTTTTCCATGTGGTCCTTTGCCCCTAATACATTATATGCGCTCAATAAACCGGGATTGGTTTTGAAAGCCGAAATTTTAATTCAAAGCTTAAGAGTTCTCGCCATAATTCCAGCTGCATCTATTTCTTTGAGTGCCCTCGCCCTGGCGCAGGTTGCAATCTACGTTATCAGCTTTATTATTTACCTCTTTATACTCTCTCCTCTCATAGAGCTAAAGTTTTGGCGATTCCTCTTTCAATCCACAATACCTGGATGCCTCATTACGATTATTTCTCTAACTGCCCCGCTTTACATGAAGCAAAGCCTCGCCACTGACATAGACAACTCGTTTCTCCTGCTAGCATTGGCGGGAACAACATTCACTCTATCCTGGTTAACATCCATGTTTTTGACAAAACATCCGGTCAGAAAAGAAATAGTCAGTTTGCTCTTTTTAAGAAAGGCAACCACATGATTTTCATTTGCTGTTAACAGCCCAGTTATTTTGATGCTTTATACCTTTTATAAGGTACGACAAACCCGTTTGATGACATATGCGGTAAAGGACCAAATAGAAAATAAAACTCTGTAGCTTAACAATATATTTGGACAAATTAAGGCTTATGATGCACTTCAGCAAAAACTCAAATTTGAAGAACATCTTCCCCCATTGAGAGGTGGGCTGCTTCACCTAATTTTATAAATTTTATAATAATCATTCATATTATCTTTATAGTCGAAGCAGATAATACTTCATTAAACAGACAAATATCGGCTATCGTTGCTAGAAGAAGCGAGACGAATATAACGATTGCGACGACAACATTGTAAGCAGCCGGAGCCAATCTTATACCTCTAAGATGTTGTCGAAAAGTTATTCTCTAAACTGGATAAACCATTGAAATATAGACGCCGATGAGACCCGAAATTTCCGTCGCCATCCCCGTTTACAACCGCGCCGATTATCTCAAGGAAACTCTAGATTCGGTCTTGAATCAGACCTATCCACCTGCCGAGGTCGTCGTGGTGGACGACGGATCGACGGATCATACGCCCGAGGTGTTAGCGAGTTACGGCAAGCGTATCAAATCGATCCGCATAGAAAATTCCGGGCCCGGCATCGCCCGAAAAACAGCTGCCGAAGCGACTACTTGCCCCTGGCTGGCATTTTGCGATAGCGACGATATTTGGCTTCCGGAGCACCTGCAACGCCGAGTTTCTTTACTTGACAAGCATCCGGAGGTCGATTTCAGTTTTTCCGATTTAATTCCGTTCGGGCCATCCGCTCTGCCCGATCGCACTTATTTTTCCGACGCACCCGAAAATTGGTGGCAACGTTTTGGCACTCCAGACGCCGATAATTGCATTGTCATGGGAAACGACGCCTATCGCTCTTTTTTGGTGTTTAACCCCGGTTCACCCGTCACTACTGTGATGACCCGCGATTTATACGACAAGATCGGTGGAATCGATCCCCGTTATTCCCATATGGTAGCCCAAGATGCCGATGTGGCGCTGAAAGCGGCGTTACACGGCTATGTACTTTGCGATCTCACCGCAACTGCAAAACAGCGCCGGCATACAGGCAATAGATCGGCCGCGATTCTAAAAAGCTATCTCGGCGCTTGCCGGATCAGAGAAGATCACATTAAGTTGAAAGTTGCGCCCGATCAGCATCACGATGCAGTCGATGACGCCATACGAGTCATGCTGCAAAACGCTTTTCTGGCGGCGTATTACGCAGAGGACGAAAAGGCTTTAAGAGAAATCGTCGGCAGACTCGGCTTCGCCCGATTAACCACAAAGAACAAACTGCGGTTTATCCGATCCCTCCTGCGCCGCGCTTTTTGAGTTTTATGATCACATTACTTCAGAACATCAAATATCACCCGGCCGTTTCCGATCAGGTTCGTCGTTATTATCGATTCCGCTGCCGAAATTTAAAAAAAATGGTTTTTGTCGCCACCACCGGCCGCAGCGGAACGATGACCTTGGGCGACATTTTCAACGCCATCCCCGGCTGCAAAGCGGAACACGAACCGTATCCCGCGATGTTCGACGACGTACTTACCGCAAAATCCCTAGGTAATGAGGATTACGTCAGAAATATTTACTGGCGAATCAAGTCGATCAATCTTTGGCGCGCCGCCTCGGGATACGAATTTTATTTCGAATCCAACCACATGTTCGTTAAGACCTATATCGAATATGCGACACAGGACTTCGGCGAGAGGGCTTTGATTATTCACCTGGTGCGCGATCCGGTGAAAGTGGCGAATTCCATTTACGCTTTGCAGGATTTTCCGGGAACGGTCGAAGGCAATAAATGGTGGCTCGATTACAGGACAGCGGACAATTTACTGGCCATCGCGGATATTCTCGATGCCGACGAGGAGTTCAGGCATCCGTTTTATAAGGGCCTTTGGTACTGGTACGAAATAGAGGCGCGCATCGCCTCGTGGAAACAAAAGCTGCCCCAGGTGACGTTCTTGCATTTTCGGACGGAAGATTTTAACGACCACGAAAAAACCTGCACGCTCCTAAGAGACATCGGTGTTGACTTCGATCCCGATCGGGTCGCGGCGAGGATCAGCACGAAATCGAACACCCGCCCCGATCAAAAAATTGCCGAGCCCTTGCCGGCCAGCGAAGCCGCGGAACGGCATCAGCGCTTTCGTGAATTCTTACTGGCCCGGGGTTTGATCGCTTAACGCCTTTATGAAAGATCCTTATCGCGTGCTCGTTCTGGATGCCGATTTCGTTTCTTGTTTGCCTATCGTTCGTTCACTGGGGCGGCGAGGGATCGTTTGTGATATTGCAAGCCCTCACTCCGCGCCCATAGCCCGATATTCCCGATACGCCAATAAGCATTGGCAATATCCCGATCCGCTGACTCAGGGCGCTGCTTTCGTCGATTATCTTGCCGAGCACCTGAGCAAGGTCTCGTATTCCCTGGTCATCCCGGTCACCGAACGAACGCTTGTTCCTTTGGCGCGCTCGCCAAAAATGGCGCCGTTTGCCGATCTATTGGCGATCGCTCCGAGGAACAGTCTGAACAAGGTGCTGGACAAAGCCGAAACCATGGCGCTTGCACGACAGTGTGACGTGCCGACACCCTTCAGCTACCCGATTGCGCGGGCCGAGGAGTTATCGGAGTTCGTCGGCGAACTGGAATATCCGGTCGTACTGAAGCCGGCCCACTCGATATCCGGCGGAGATGACCGTCGGCCCTTGAACGTCGCTTATGCGCACGACGACGGAGAACTTTTCAAATTAGCGCAGTCGATGTTGGACCATGGTCCGTTCTTGCTCCAGCAATATGCGCGAGGCGTCGGCGCCGGTATCGAGCTGTTGGCGAACCACGGCGAAATCGTTTATGCGTTTCAACACGAACGTTTGCATGAGTTGCCTTTAACCGGCGGCGGCAGCTGCTATCGCAAGAGCGTCGCCGTCAACCCGGTCCTGCTTGCCGCCTCGCGGAGATTGATCAAGGCGCTGGACTGGCACGGCGTGGCGATGGTCGAATTCAAATGGAACCCCGCGACCGGCGAATACTGGTTGATGGAAATCAATGGGCGTTTTTGGGGATCTTTGCCTTTGGCATGTGCGGCCGGCGCCGACTTCCCGGTAAAACTGTTTGATCTGCTGGTTCTGAATCAGTTGCCCACGGATTCGAATTACCGCGAGCATGTTTACTGCCGCAAATTATCGGCGGACGTGTATTGGTACGAGCAAGTGCTGCGCCGCAGCGGCGATCCGAAGCTGGTGGCTTATCCGAGCGCTCGGCAACTGCTTTTAGATGCCTTATTTATATTGCATCCTACCCGCCATTTTTTCGATGTGCAGCAATGGCGCGATCCGCTACCGGGCCTAATGGATTTCGTCGAGCTTCTTAATGGCTACCTTCAGCGGATCCGGGGCATAGTCGGTGATAAATATCTTCTCAAGAGACACGGCTCCACCGGTATGCGCACCGCATTAACACGAAAATTGGGGCAGGCTAAAACCGTTTTATTCGTGTGCTATGGAAATATCAACCGAAGCGCTTTGGCGCAAGCGCTCGCGGAAAATGGCGTCAATCCGTCGAAGATCCGCTTCGATTCAGCGGGTTTTCATCCGGAAGATAACCGTCCCGCCGACCCGAATATGATTAAAGTGGCCCGATCCCATGGGTTCGATATGACGGGCTGTCGTTCCAAGCGCCTCGACAAGCTAACGGTGGACAGCGCCGATATTATTTTCGTTATGGAAGGGCAACAATATCGGCGCTTGGTATCCGAATATCCGGAAGCGAAAGACAGGACTTTTTTACTGGGTAGCCTAACTAAACAGCAATTTTCCGATATCGATATCACCGATCCTTACAATCAGGCGATGTCCGAGTATGAAAACTGCTTCAATCGAATACAACACGCGATCAACGAATTGAGCAGAATTCATCGGTCAAAATAAGGTTACCGTATCGATTTGAAGGACAGCCCAAGGCTGTAAAGCCCCCATTTCAGGGTCGGAAAGACCGCGAAAGCCGACCGCGCGAAACAGCCTGCCGAGATTTTGCGATTTTCGGCCAATAACTCCCCGGTTAGCATTTTTTGGGTATTCGCCAGGCTAACTCGGACATAATCAAGCGCGGGTTTCGCCTTGCAGATCAATAGCAAGCGTTGGTAGACGCTCATCTCCAGCAAGCGTCGGTCGCGTAGACTCATCTTATTGGAGACCGATTCGCCCTGACGCTTTTCAGGAGCAAAGTGGGTTACGCAGATTTCCGGCCGATAGAGTACCGAACCGGAACGCTCGCAAGCCCTGACGAACAAATCGACATCCTCGGCAAAGCGAGTATGTTCCCAAAATCCTTCCAACTCATCTAACAGGTCCGTTGCGAGGATAATGCTGTCCAGATGGGCGTAATCCGGATAGGACAGGATTTGTTCTAGGGATAAGCGATAAACCTCGTGGTTTCCAAGTTTTTCAGCATTCTCTAAATGGCGCTGCACCTGGGTCATATGCCGTTCCATGATGACCTGATTCTGTTCATTTTTAATTTGTAAGCCAGCGATATAAACTCGCTCGCCTTGTTCTTTTAACACCTCCGCGGCAACGGCCAAATGGTCGGTTCCGTGCCAGCAATCGTCGTCGTCGCAAAAGGCAACATACTGCCCCTGCGCATGGCTTAAACCGATGTTTCTAACGGTCGATGGCCCCGAGCCTCCGGTCCCCGCGGCATTGATCGCGTGCCAGCGATAGCGTTGATCGTATTGACCAAGCAACGCTTGATGGCCGTCTCGAATGGATTGGGATGATCCGTCATCCAAAACCAGCACTTCGTAATCGGCGTATGTTTGTTGCCAGATTCCGTCCAGGCAGTTTTTTAGCTCCTGACCTCTATTCCGGGTCGGAACGATGATTGAAAAAAAAGGCTTGCTAGTATTCATGACTGAGTATGCTTTTGATTTTTATGTTATCAGGAGCGTCTTGTAAGACTTTGGAATGCCGATCCCGGAACCGAAAGCACGTATCGCCAAAAATATGGATCTTTGCCTTTCATTGCGATGACCGACTCAAAGCAGTCACAAACGAGCCACCGATTATTGGCGATTGGCGGTAGAATTTCAGGGCCGTCATCTCGTCGTATAGCGTCGTGTTCACCCACCAGACCTCCGGGTACCGCGTAGACTGTCCACCTTCCTTGGGCACTTTCGCTGTCCAAATTCGCCCATACTTTCTATCGCTTTTCACATACAACGACAAATTGAAAAGTATAAAGATCGGGAAACAATGCTTTTAACACGCCACCATAAAACGGAAATTTACTACCTATCGCGTCACGATAACGATAGTTCCTATCGATATCAATTAAAGAAAGATTAGCGAAATCAATCAACTCCAAAATATTATGCTTTGTAAACATACGAATATGGGTCTTATCAAATATACCTCTTTCATTGTAAGGCCAATAACCTTTTAAAAAGACATGTATAAAAACATCTATATGCCTAATATTTGGTACTGAAAAGATAACTATTCCTTGAGATTTAAGCTTCGTTGCCAATTCGCCGAGAATACGCCAAGGATTCCTTAAGTGCTCCAAGACATCTCCAATCAATATGACATCAAAGCTCCTTTCCGATATCTGATCAAAAACGGAAACCTCTTCAATATCGCCGACGATCACTTTATCCATGTTCTGCTTAGCCAAGGCTGCCATTTCCGAATCTATTTCAATACCCTCGAAGTAACTTCCCACTTTTTGATTCCTTAAAAATTCAGCATTCGCTCCGGTAGCACAGCCTATATCGAGTATTGAAAGATTATTACCCTTCACATGCCTGAGCAAATCCAGCCTGAGTCCCGTATATGATTTATTGAAACCATCCATTATTGTTCTACCCCCAAAAAATGAGGACCTTTACTTTCACATTGTTTACCATGCTTTTTGATCGTTGGAAGCTCTTGAAGAAGCCTAACTGTCGCCAATAAATAAGCAATTAATAATTTACCATCATGATTAACAATGTAGTCTGCTAACGGTCTGACAATACCTTTAGATAAAAGTAAAGACAACATATAAGAAAAGCTCACCAGTGGAGCTTTTAAATCGACAAGGATACTCGAGCGCTCACGCTCAGACATCTTCTCAACTGATTCCCAATACGAAGAAGAGGTTGAAGGCGGCGACTCTCTTAGATGCACGATCCGTGCATCCGGAATCAGTGCAAAACTACAGTTATGAAATGAAAATCGGTTAATTAAATCATCGTCTTCCCCATACATAAAAAACAACGGATCAAATCCGCCTACCTTCATAAACGCGGAAGCTCTGACCATCCATGCCGCAGCATTAATACCCTTAATCTTATAATAGTCTTTTTTGATTCCGATACATGCATCGGAAAGATATTCCACGGCAAAGCGATTAAGATAATTTCGTTGAGTCTTAATATCTACTCTCTTCAAATCCGGACTGCAATGTAAAGGCGTTGCCAGGCCAAACTCGACATTATCTGAAAGAAAATTTGCCAACTTGCGTATCGCATCTGGCGCTACGTAAGCGTCCTGGTTTAGCAAAAATATGTATTCGGCATTCTTAGAAAGCGCACGAGAAATTCCGATGTTGTTCCCGACTCCAAAGCCTTTATTTTCCGGAAGACTCAATACCTCAACTTCTGGATATTCTTCTTGGACGACATGAACGGTCGAATCCGTTGAGGCATTGTCCACCACGATAACTTGGCTCTGTTCCGTACTGTTTCGCAATGACGATAATGCACGGCGTATCCATTGTTGACCGTTGAAAGTTACTATTACAACATAAATATTGCTCAAATTTTTCTCCTGATATTGATAGGTATATTAAGAATCCGAACTATATCTGACCATGTTTTTTTAAATAGGGCATTCTGAACGATTGGATAATTAAAGAGAATCAATGATATGATCCAATCTGGCAATGCACTGAATGCAACTAATAAATGCAACTCTGTCTGTACGAGGTTCAAGACGGTAAAAATTTGCATGTAGCGAATATACCAAGGGTGAAAGCAAGGTGATGAACGAAACAAATGCACTTTTTTTTCGAAACCAAAGCTCAATGTCCTCAGATTATTCGGAACACAGTGCGCTTTAAATAAATAAAAACAGGGAAGTGCAATAATGGAAATCTTCAAAAAGGCTATATAACCGTAGGATGCGGTGAACGAGCGGAACTGCATCAATCGTGACCCTTCCCATCGCAGATCGCGTCTCTGGGAGCGCCGGAGTCGCCAAGGGACTTTGCACCACGACCCTCTATGGGTCCGATGCTTATCGTTTGGGAGCCGCGTCTTGCCTGCCCGGGTGGTGCCCTATCCCGCTTTTCTATTTCCGTCCAAGGCTATTTCGCTCACGCCGCAGGTTTGGCACGAAGCGTAATAATATAAAATGACGAAAACTTGCAAGGTGCATTGGGGAAGACGTAAAAAATCCTCTCGCGAACTTTCCGATTCGGTTCCGGAACATCGGCGTTCTGCCCGATCATGATTTCATGGACGGGGTCACTGTACTGATACCTCGTGCCGGCGGATCGGCGTCGATGGATAAGAATTCCTGGTTTCCCATTAATGAACATTTTCCAAAAAAGGTTATCGGCATGAGGCAATCTTCCTGGTGGATCAAGCTTTCCCTTCTGGCCGCATTTCTTTATTCCGGTGAGGGCTCGGCGTGGAACAGCGGCAGTCCTACGCAGCAGGAAATCGGCATGCTTCCGCCCTACTGTCAGGCTCAGATGCACACGGACTCGCAACATGTGATCCCCAAATCGGAACAACAAAGACGAAACGAGCACCGCCACTGGCAGAGTATCGTCGGAGAAGGTTATGGCCATGTCCATCACTACTGCTGGGGCCTGAATTACATTAACCGCTACTATCGGGACTTCCGTGCCAAGGATCGTGAGGGCTATCTCACAGCGGCTATCAATGATTTCACCTACACCATCACAAGGGTGCCGAACACGTTCCCCCTGCTCCCCGAGATGTTGACCACCCGTGGAAAAACGTTTGCCATGATGCAAAAGCCGGGCGATGCGTTCAAGGACCTGCGGAAGGCCCTCCAGCTAAAACCGAAATATGAAAGGGCCTATATCGTGCTCGCTGATTTATACGAAAAAGCCGGACAACAGGATGCGGCCAAGGAAGTAATACAGTTGGGATTACGCTATATTCCGAATTCGAAATTGCTGTTGAAGCGGTCCAAGGCAGTAGGCTCGACTTCAACGCAACCAAAAAATGGGGAGCGGCCGAAATGAGGATTCGTCTCGGATAATTCAGGGCCGCGCGATTCCCCGCGTGCCGTAACCCGCCGGTTTCGCGGTCTTACTCCATTCGGTATTCGAGTGAACATGAATCGTAGGGTAGGTTAGCCCCTAGAGTGTTTTTCATCCCGGTGTACGGCTTCGTGTCGGGCGGGAAGAATGTAGGTCGGCAATCCCTTCCCAATCGCAAATCGCTTTAGTCGCGACCCTTCCCACAAAGTCCTTTGCCGAGCCGATAAGTCGGCAAGGGATTGCCGACCTACATATCGGGCTTCCTGACACCGAGTCGGACAATGCTCTAGTCTCCGCTCGGGACAGGCCCTTCGACAAGCCTGTCCTGAGCATCGTCGAAGGGCTCAGGACAGGCTCCGCGTAAGCCACCGATTGAAGGTCGCTTGGTGGGTTACGGCGCACGCGAAGCACAGTGATCGGCGGTCGATCAGTGCTGATGTGCGCCTAACCCACCATCGATGGGTTTCGCTTCGCTCTACCCATCCTACAAAATGAATGCCTGATTGAAAGCGATTTGGAATTACTCGCGATAGAGCCTTACAGGCTGGCAAAAAAAGTCAGTAGGCATACATTCAGCCGTAGCTTAGAACCAAGCCAATGATTTACCAGCTTTCAGATAGGGCAGAGTCATAACCAGCCAAGGCACAATAGATACGCACCCATTCCGGTACGATCGCGTCTATTCCGTATCGGGTCACTTCTGCCAAGCCGTTTTCCGCGAGGCTTTTGTAAAGCGCCATATCCGAGGTTACCCGGACTAACTGTTCAGACATGGCATCCGGATCCTCGGGTGGAACCAACAATGCCGTCTTCTCATGCTCAACCATGTAAGGCACGCCCCCAACATGGGTGCTGACGATCGGCAAACCCGACGCCATCCCCTCGAGAATGGAATTGGGCATGTTATCGACGGTGGTCGGATTCAGCATCACGTCTGCCTGCCGGTAAAGTTCGGCCATTTCATCCGGACTCAAGCGTCCGGTGAAGGTCACGTTTTGGCCGATCCCTAGCGCTAACGCTAAATCTTTCAATTCCTGTCGTTGCGGACCTGAACCTGCAATGGAAAGGCGCGCCCCTGGCTTTTCTCGCAGCAACAAAGCGAACGCGCGGAGCGCGGTCGTGAGTCCATAGATCGGTTCCAAATTTCGCGCAATGACGACGTGCGGCCTTTGCGTGTGGAGAGGAGACAATTCGGATTTCGGCCTAAACCGCTTCAAATCGACGATATTGGGCACGACGGTCGTATCGAAGCCAAAGCGTCCGAATACTGCCTGCAAGAACCCGGACGGCACCGCAATTAGGCTCGCTTTTTCGAGGCTGGGCCTGATCCAACGCATCGAACGAACGAAGAAACGCTCGGCCTCTCCCCCTCGATAGTTGAGGACGACGGGAACCTTGTTCAGCCACGCGATCCACAACGCGGGAGCGGCGAACAAATGCCATGACCATCCGGAATTCGCCATGACGTGCAACACGTCAACCTGTCTCGCTACACGCCGGAGTCGGGCTATATAAGCCATTAAACGCGGGACGGCTCGAATGCCCTTAAGCTTTCCCACCCAGGCGGGGCGATAGGGTTCATTCACCCGCACGAGGGTAACGGCGATACCGCGCGAAACGAGCAATTCCATGAGCTGGCGGGTCTGATTCGCCATGCCGCCCGAGGGAGGCGGCAAGGGACCCACTAGGCCGACGCGCAGGGTATTTTCCTCTGGAGCAGGATGATTCGAGTTCGAACCTGCCGCTTTTTTCGACAATAGCATTCAAGCGGCTCGCGAAAAATTGGCGATCAGTCTGGCCATGAACTTCGCCGGCGAACGATCCCAGGGCGTAAACCTCGGCAACTGCCAGATATCGCTTCTGCTATCCGCAACTCCCCGAGTGGTGGAGGCCGCCGCCTGAAATCCCAAGTCCCGAACGATTGCGATCTGATCCCGCTTGTAGTCCTTGACGGGCTTGCCGTTCGGATAGGCAAAGAAGCGAATCTTCTCCTGGATAATGGCTTCGAGCGCAGCCTTTCCTTCTCCGATTTCGCTTCGAGCTTCATCTTCGGACAAATTGGCCAGAATCGGATGATTGACCGTGTGCCCGCCGATTTCCATGCCGTGAGCGTGCATCGCCTTGACTTGCGAAGAGGACATCATCAAGTTGTCCGGCAAATTGCCCGCCAGAGAAGCAATGTGGTCGACGTATTCCGCCCTTTGACGGGTGGGCAGGTGCTTCAGCCGGTTTAGCAGCTCGTGGCCGGTTCGGGCTTTGTCCTCGGGCGTCGCAATCGGGTGGACACCCTGCCCTATCGAAGAAAGATCCAGGCGTTCATCATCCAGTACGCGGACCGATTCGAGCACGGTGTCATTCCACATGCGTCCGCCGTCGAGAAATCCGGTCGCGATAAAAAAGGTAGCCGGCAGATTCCAGCGCTGAAGAATGGAGAGCGCCAGCGTTGCGTTATCCGCATAGCCGTCGTCGAACGTGATGCACACGGCTCTAGGCGGCAGATCGCCAAGGCGCAGGCGGTCCAATGCTTCCGCCAACGGCAACACGTTGAAGTTACGCGCGAGAAGCTCCATTTGCCAACCGAAGGTGTGTGCATCGATTTCGTCCCGGCGCATGAAATCCGGTTCGCTCAACACGCGGTGGTAGATCAGGATCGAAACCTTGCGCTTTTGCCCGAAACCGCACATAAAGCCGCCGGCTGCCTTGAGCAGGCCGAGCGTCATGTTTTCCATTGCTGGATTAACGGATGGCATGGGTTTGGAACCACTGTTCCAGCATCATCAGCACCCAAATCAGTTCGCCGTAGTAGGCGGCGTGAACCGACTGGTGCATGGCGATAGCGTGATCCAGGAATTCCGCCCGGAAATAGCCGCGCCCTTTGAGTTGCTGAATGCTGCCGTAGGCAAGCGCTTTGAGCTCCTCATGATTCTGCAGCCAGATGCCGAAAGGCAGACCGAAACCGTGTTTCGATTTGTTGATGATCTCGGCCGGCAGAAATCCGTGCATTGCCCGTTTGTAGAACCATCTCAGGTTATTGGCCTTCAGCTTGGTTTTAGACGGAATCCTGCAAGACAGCTCGATCACGGCATCGTCCAGCATGGGATAGGCCACCTCGACCCCTGCCAGCTCGCACATCCGGTTGACCTTGACCAAGTCATTGTCATGCAGCGTGATTTTCCAATCCAGATAAAGCATCCGGTTAAGCGGAGAGGCTTCTTTTGGCCTGCGGTAACATGCTTGCTGGATCGACAGAGGCGCGCCGACATCGATCGATGCCAGGAGATCCGGATGGAATATCTCATTCACATCGTGGCGGTGCAGGAAATTGTAATCCTGTAGCCGATCCGGCAGCGGTGTCCCGGCTTGCTCGACGTAACGCCCGGCTTTTCGGACGATGCCTTTCTGCAAAGCCGGCGGGATTCGATTCAAAGCGAACTCGAACGTCTTCCTCAACGGAGAAGGCACTTTCCAGAAATATTCGAACAGCAGTTGCTTGGCATAACGCTCGTTACCGGCGAAAAGCTCATCACCGCCATCGCCACCCAATAAGCGATCCACGCCATGCTCGCGCGCCAGCTTTGCGCAAAAGTAGGCCGGCAAGGCCGATGAGTTGCCGAAAGGCTCGTCGCATGCCGCAGCCACCAAGGGGATGGCGGTCACCGCATCAGCCGGCGTCAAATAGTATTCGTGCTGACGGGTATTGAAATGTTTGGCGGCGGTGCGCGCATAGGCGATTTCGTCATAGCCTTCGACGGGAAAACCGATGGAAAACGTATCGGCCTCACCTTCGCTCTCTCGAGCCAATAGCCCGGAGACCGTAGAACTGTCGAGTCCGCCGCTCAGGAAAGCGCCGATCTTGGACGCGCCGTGCGTTTCCCGCCGCACCGCCTCGGTAAGAAGTTCCAAAAGTTTTGTTCCTTCGCGCTCGACAGCGGCATCGCTGTCCTCCCTGAATTCGGGCAGCCAATAATAGCGGCGGCTCACCGAACCGTCGCGCCAAACGAGGCACTCGCCTCCCTCGAGTTTGTAGACTTTCGCATAAATGGAGCCGGGACTCGGACAGTGATGGAAATAGACGTAATCGAACAGCGCTTGCAGAGAGAGCTCAGTATTCACGCCGGGATGACGGACCAGATCATCCGCGCGAGTCCCGAACACCAGCCCTGCCGGCGTAACGGCATAAAAAAGGTGGCGCTGTCCGATGCGGTCAAGCGCCAGCATTACGCTCTGCGCGTTAACGTCGATGACGGCGAGCACGAAACTCCCTCGCAGGTCTCCGAGAAACCCTTCAGGGTCGGCACGATACGCTTCCGCAACCGACTGGGCCATGCCGTTATCCGTCGCCATTTGCGCATAGCGCCGATTGGTCCAGTAAGGCCGACCGCTGACGACCGTCGTGATCGAGCCGTCACTCGATTGATAGAGCGACGCTTTAGGTCCCACGCAGCCCGCCCTTTCGCCGATCACGGCACGGACCGAATCGGGTCGACCGCTACGGTCCCGGAAGCTCTTGAGAAAATCCGCAGTAGTTTCCTGATCTGCGGGTACCTGATACCAACCCAGCATGTCCTGCATGATCAGTTACTCCGGTTCAGCAGGCTTTCATAAATCGGCTTATAGCGCGAAACGCTGTGCGCCCAAGTGCGTTCTCGCTCCACGTATTCCCGTCCGGCGACTCTAAACCGTGACCACTCGTCCCGGCGATTCAGCGCGCTTACCACCATGTCGGCCAAGGCGCCCGGATCGCCCGCCTTGAATAACCATCCGGTCTCTCCGTGCCGAATCAATTCCCGATGACCGCCCACATCGGACGCGATGACCAATTTTCCGTGAGCCAGGGCTTCCAGCGGCTTCAATGGAGTAACCAACTCGGTCAAGCGCATGGACATGCGGGGATATACGAACAGATCCACCTGGTCGTAATACTTCTGAACCTGATCATGGGGAACGCGACCGGAAAAGATCACTTTCTGGGATAACCCGAGCTCTTGTGCGCGCTGCTTGAGCAGATTCTCCTGGGGACCGCCGCCCACCAAGAGAAGCCGAACCTCGGGATTGACTTCGAGAATTCTAAGCAGAGCCTCCAGCAGCAACATCAGGCCCTCGTACGCGTAGAACGACCCGATAAACCCGAGAACGAGGTTTTCCTCTAACCCCAGCTGCTTCTTCAACTCTGCGTCTGCCGGACCGCTCAGGGAAAAGCGGTTAATATCGACGGCATTGGGTATGACCGTAACGTTTTGCTCGGGAATGCCTCTTTCGACGATGTCTCTCTTGAGTCCTTCGCAGATCGTCGTTACTGCATTGGCCCTTCTGAAGACGTAAGTCTCGAGCGACCGGGTTACGCGGTAGCGCAAACCTCCCTCTCGGCATGTCCTGTGGTCGACTGCGGCATCTTCCCAGAAGGCTCGACATTCGTACACGACGGGAAGGGAAAACCATTGCGCCACGCGCAAAGCTGCCAATCCGTTCAATACGGGCGAATGGGCGTGGATGATATCGGGTTTGACTTCTTCCACGGCTTCGCCGACTCGTTCCGCCAGACTGTTGATGATTGAAAATTGGTTCAGCACAGGCAGGGTGGAAAAAAAACTTTTTGGTTGGGCCGTTCGGTAAAAACGAAAACCGTCCACTTCCTCAACCAGCACGTCGGGTCCCTTTTGCTTCGCCGAGGTGATGTGAAAGGTTTCGAAGCCCAGAGCGCGCTGGTGCTCCAAGATAGCGCGCGTTCTGAACGTGTAGCCGCTATGTAATGGGATCGAATGATCAAGTATATGAAGAATACGCATGGCTGCCTTTTATTAACTTGGTCAGGCGTATCGGCGTAGGAAGGATTCGTACATCAACAGCGACCATAAGCCTGCGCTGTAATCGCGCAAACCCGACTGGTGCTGGTCGAGCATAGTCTTGAGAAAATCCATCTCGAACACGCCCGATTCCGCCATGGCCGATCCCAGTACGGCATCGCGGATCCTTTGTCTGAGCGGCCCTCTGAACCAAGCAGCCAATGGCACGGCGAATCCCATTTTTGGGCGGTAAAGAATGTCGTCCGGCAAGTGAGGTTCCATCGACTTCTTGAATACATATTTTCCCTCCCTGCCTCTAAGCTTGAGATCGGGTGGGAGTCCCGAAATCCATTCGACGAGCTTGTGGTCCAGCAGCGGCACGCGAACTTCCAAGGCGTGAGCCATGCTGGCCCGGTCGACTTTCGTGAGGATGTCCCCGGGCAGGTAGGTTTTCATGTCCAAGTACTGCACCAGCGACAACGGGTGCCGAGTCGGAGCCGACTCGGCGTGATGGCGGAGCACTTCGACAGCCTGATAGCCTTGAAGACTGCGCTTGAACCCGGCGCTGAAGATCTTTCCCTGACGCAAGCTGTCCGGCAGAACCGAAACCGTATGGAAGTAGCCTTCGACCGAGTCGCGGGCTAAGGACTCGAAGGTGGTTTTGGCCCGAAAAACTTTCGGCGCCCAATCGGCTTTGGGATAAACCCGGCCGAGCAGCCCGAACAGCGGACGGCGAACGCCTAGCGGCAAAAACGAACGAATTCTCTCCTCATACGTGTGCCAGCGATAGCGGCGATAACCGGCCAAATTTTCGTCGCCCCCATCTCCCGACAGCGCCACCGTAACCTCCTGGCGCGCCAATTCGCACACGCGATAGGTCGGCAGCGCCGAGCTGTCGGCATAGGGCTCGTCGTACAACCCTGCAAGCCGGTCGATCAACGAGAAATCGTCCGGATCGACCTGTTTCACACGATGACGTGTGCGATAACGTTCCGCCACCATCTCCGCATACCGCGCCTCGTTGAACGCGGGATCGCCGAAAGAGATCGAGCAGGTATTGACCGGATCGGCGGATAAGCCCGCCATCATGGCCACGACGGCACTCGAATCGACCCCTCCGGACAAAAAAGCTCCCAGAGGAACGTCGGCCACCAGCCGTATACGGACAGCTTCTTGCAAACGGTTGATAAGCTCTTCCCGCGCATGTCCTTCGGTCATGCTGCCGTCCGGCACGAACGGTACATCCCAGTAGCATTCCGGCCGGCACTTCGGCTCGCCGCGCTTGAGTGTCAGACGAAAGCCCGGAGCCAGTTTCTGGACGCCGCTAAAGATGCTTTTCGGGTCGGGCACATAGCCATAGGCGAAATAATCTTCTACCGCGGTGGGGTCGATTTTCCGCGGCACGTCCGGATGGAACAGCAAAGCTTTCAATTCCGAGCCGAAGACAAATTTGCCGTTGGGGAGATCGGCATAATAAAGCGGTTTCACGCCTAACCGGTCCCGAGCCAGGAACAGCGTCTCGCGCGGACGGTCCCAAATGGCGAACGCGAACATGCCGCGAAACCGGTCCACGCAGGACTCGCCCCAAGCCTCCCAGGCGTAGACGATGACTTCCGTATCGCAGTGAGTCTCGAATTGGTAACCGAGGGTCTCCAACTCGGCGCGTATATCCTGAAAGTTATAGATTTCGCCGTTATAAGTGGCGACAACGCTTTTGTCTTTATTGAAAAGCGGCTGTTGCCCGTTCGAAAGATCGATGATGGAAAGTCGCCTGTGACCGAATCCGAGTCCCGGCTCAGTATGCAGGCCACCTTCGTCGGGACCTCTATGGTATTGGCTTTCGTTCATGCGTCCGAGCAGTTCGCGGTCGATCTCTTCCCGCCCGAACCTGTCGAAGATGCCAACGATTCCACACATACTGTTAGTTCCTCAATGCCTTGTATTCAATAATTCGTCATAAAGGGCGAGATAACGGCTGACCATTCCGTCCAAACTGAACGATTCGACCACGCGCTTTTGCCCCGCAGTTCCGTGAGCTGTGATCATCCCCGGATCGTTCAGATAGGTTTCTAACGCGGTTGTCATCGCGCCGGGATCTTCCTTGGGCACCAACATTCCGGTAACGCCGTTCACGACCAGTTCCGGGTTACCGCCGACCTCGGTAGCGATGACCGGCAAGCCGGAAGCCATCGCCTCTAGGATCGTGTTCGATATGCCCTCTGCCCGGGAGGGGAGTACGAAGATATCCAAGCCGCGCAGGATGTCGGCGATGTCGGAACGCTCACCGGGCAGCCAGGCCAAACGCTCCAAGGCTGCCGATTCCAGCATTTGCCGTGCTTGTTCGCGCAAAGGTCCATCCCCCACGAGGAGCAAGCGCAGTTTCGCACGAAGTTCGGGCCGCCATTCGAGCAAACCTATGAAGGCTTTTACCAGAGTGAGCTGATCCTTGACACCGTGCATGCGACCCACCGTGCCGATCAGTATTTGCCCCTCTCGGCTTTGAAATGGGCAATCCGCTATCGAAGGCTTGCCGTCCGGCGCCGGATGAAATACCGATGTGTCGACACCGTTGCAGATACGGGCCATCTTCTTTTCGGGAACCCTGATCTTTTCCCGGAGATAAGATTCCAGATGGCACGATAATGGGACGTAACGATGCACAAGCGGCTTCAAGAATCGTCGCAGCCACTGATACTTGCGGTTCGTTCCGTCCGGATCGAACACATCCCACCCGTGTTCGCCGTGTACCCGCACCGGAGTGCCCGCGAACCAGGAGGGCATTTGACACTCCAATGCCGCGAGGTTGCGGGTATGCACGATGGCCGGTCTGAGCTGGCACAGCAACCGGTAAACCCGCGCGTAAACCTTAAAATCCTGGCCCTCGCTCCGGTTTAGCTCATAAACTGGAACGTCTCCGGCAACACGCTGCCTGAAGTCGGTCGCATCCTTAAGACAGATAACAGCGTGTCGGTAACGGTCCGGCGGTGTCCGGTTTATCAGATTCACCAGGCCGTTTTCCAAGCCGCCGACACCCAAGCGGTAGATGATATGCGCGACCAGCGGCGACTTCATCGGGTTACGATTGGGCCGCATCGTTCAGATTACGATCGACCGACGGCAACATCTCATCGACGAAACGCTGCAACACCTCGGAAGCCGTCCGGACATCATCTTCATACGGTGTAACGAGGATCACAGCCGCACCGTCCTTCACAGCGCCCAAAAGCTTGTCCTTGGCTTCGAGCAATTTCCCGATATAGTCGTTTGTCGTATACCGTCCCGATATCCGGTTCCAGCGCCAGGTCAGCAATCGCTGCGTGGGTGAATGAAGCCGTCCTTGCAGGACTGTGCCGGGAGCACCGTTCAGCCGGGCTTTCATCGGCTTTTCTTCGGGCATCTTCCAGACCTGCCGGTCTTCGGGGGAAACGAGAACGTTTTGCGAATTGATAAGTTCGCCGCCTTGTTTTTGATGGCGGTAATACATCACGTATAGGCCGACTGTGTCGGCGCCACTGCGATAAAACGCCTTGGCTTTGGCATTCGGCCCTACGTAGGAAGGCTCCCATTCCGTGAAGGCCTCGGCAGTTTGCCAAAAACCGGCTGCCTGTGGCAGCTCGACCTTCACGGATGCAGCTATGTGATCAGCCAGCGAATCGATGTAGGCTGCTCGAGCCGGCCAGAATACCGAAATGACCAAAGCTATGCCGACAGTTGCTGCAAGGCGAACGGCATTAGCACGACGCTCCGGAATTTTTGTCGTAAAAGACGGCAACTCGGCGCTCCTCTGCGGAGGTTCGGTCCAAAACGAGCCGATCCAAAACATGAATAGCATGACGATACCGAAAAATATCCACCCATAGATCACATGGTCTACGCCTACCGCGAGCTTCATTCCGCTCAGATGGCCTATCATCACGATCATGTAGGCTCGCAATCCATTGGCAATTATCGGAAAACATAGGGCCAGCACGATGAATGCCATTCTGCGAACCATCGAGCGGTAGCTCAAATAGGCATAAAGGAAACCGAGTGTAATCGAGGCGATCAGGTAGCGTATGCCGCTGCAGGCTTCGACGACCGACCAATCGCCGCTGGGTATGCTGAAAAAAGTCCCTTCCCGGTAAACCGGAATACGGGTGATCTGGAGCATCTTAACCGTGAAGTCGGCGGTAAACTCCATCAAAATCGGAACAAGCGCCTCGCCGGTCGGTACGGCGAATAGCAGGAACCCAAGGGGAAACGCCAATTTGGTCAGCACGGTCCAGCCCAGAAGCAGCCAGATCAATACTGGAATCATGCCGATCAACATCAATTGCTCAATCACGAGGACGTCGACGAGCCGCGCCGCGAGCCATGCGAATCCAAGAGAAATCAAAAGCGGCAAGGCCCGATAGTCCGGGTACGGGATTATCCGGGCTAGTTCGCACCGCTCCCGCCAGATGAGCCAGATGCTCACCGGAAAAATGATGAAACCATGCGCGAAAGTCTCCGAACGCCACCAGATGGCGACCATCGATGCGAACGTGGAATGATAAATTCCCAGCAAGGCCAGAACGGCGACGCTCGTCAACCATAATGCCGCGGGCCATTCGGCGGCCGAATCCGGCGTATTGATTTGTTGCGAGCCGGCCAAAGCTTCAACACTCATTTTCATATTGCTTCCAGCACCGCCCCCAGACGGCGAAGACTGTTCGCCCAGCCGTATCGCTGCACAACGAACTCCCGGTTTCTCTCGGACTTAAACGGCAGCGAGTCGGCGCAAAGCGCCTTCGAGACGGTGTCCGCCCACTCCCCGTGAGTCTCCGCAACGAGAAGATCCAGAGGTTTTTGGATTTCGATGCCTTCGATCGCCGCCCCAGTGGAGACGATGGATTTCCCCATCGCCATGGCCTCCAGCACTTTGTTCTGAATTCCTCGTGCGATTCTCAAGGGCGTAACCGCACAACGCGCATGCTTCAGGAAAGGCCGCACATCCTCAACCGCACCGGTTACTGCAACGCCCTCGATGCGAGCGAGGTTCCGGACCGCCTCGGTCGGGCGCGCACCAACGATGTAAAAGCGCGCCGTATCCATCTGGCGGCGAATTTCCGGAAATATATCGCGCGCAAACCAAGTGACCGCGTCGATGTTGGCCCAATAATCCATAGCTCCGGTGAATACCATGACATGCTCGCCGGGCGCGTAAGGATTGGCGTAGTCTGCTTGATCCGAAAAATAAGCCGTGTCGACACCGTTCTCGATACTCATAATCCGCTCTTTCACTTCTGGAGCAAGGCCTTTGAACAAGCTCGCCTCGTTTTCCGACACGAAGAGAGAACAGCTAAACGAATTCGCGATCTTGCGGTCATAGCGCGCCAAATACGCCGCCTCCCGCCGGTAAACCCAATTCATCGGCCAGGTTTTTTGGGTTGCATATTGCCGCCATTTGTCGGAATCGACATCGACGAAATCGATGATCCGCGGCACCGACGCATGCTCTACCACATATTGGGCCATCGCCGACGAAAACACCAAGACCGCATGAATGGAGCGCTGCTTCAAAATACCGGCTACCCAAGCGCTCATGCGAGCGTCGGAATAATAAGGCACGGTTAAAGGGAGTCCGACCGCTAATCCCTTGAGGCTCTTGAGTTTGGCGCGTCCTGGGTGCAGCGCAAGCAGACACGCTTCCCCGCAAAAATTTCTTACATCGGATGCGTAACGCCAGTCGTTCGGATCGTCCACGAACGCGCCGAGATGAACGCGGTACGACTCCGATAAATATTTGAGCAAGTGAAAGGATCGTATCTTGTCCCCTTTATTCGGCGGGTAGGGAATCCTGTGGGCGAGGAGCAAAATCTCCTTCATAGGCGGTGCCGTAACGTTCAGCCGAGGTTGCGGGAGATCCAGGGGCCCACCAGATTGCTGACCGGCAAAGGCAGACGCTGCCATGCAGCGATGAAATATCGAAATTTCGGATTGAGCGGATTTATCTCGGGTACCGCCTTCGCTTTCACCAACTCGTACTCGTAAGCCAATGGTTCGGGCTCGAAGCCCCAGTGCGTCTTGAATCGGTACGAGCCGGTACCTTCTTTGCTTCTACCGTAGTCGAATACCCGCACGTCTTTTTCCGTCGCCCGCCGCATGACCTCCCAGTACATGAAATCGTTACCCTTGAGATCCCTGGCTTCTTCGGTTCCGCCGCCATAATACGGGAGCACCTCATCGCGAAAATAGAAACTCATCACGCTGGCGATAACGCGCCCTTGGTGCTCGATGCTGAGGATTTCGCAAGAATCGCCGAATACGTCCTTCAAGATTGCGAAATAGCGTTTTGAAAATACCGGTGTTCCGAGATTGCGGACGCTCTCGGCATAGGCTCCGAAAAACCGGTCCACACCGGGATCGATGATGCTGCTTAAGCCGGCGGCAATGCCCTTTCGGATCATCGCGCGCTGTTTACGCGGAACGGCCGCGAGATTCTTCTCGGGATCGGGATCCAGAGCTTTCCGGAACGTGACATAGAGCGATTTGGTCGGCCGCCCGGATCCGTGCGGTTTTTGATTGCGAAGCTCCAGATAATCCACCTCGAGTTCCCGTGCAAGATCGCAGGCTGCCTGCTCCAGGGCTGTACGCGCTGCATCGGATTCGGTCGCGGCGCCGCCATACACGCAAAACGGGTTCGATATCAGCGCATTACCGAATAGAAAGCTTTTCACGTGGCCGAGCGGCAATACCCCGACGATCCGACCCTCTTCTTCCGCAAAGAGATAGTGGGTTTCATGGCCGAAGGCGCGTTCGATGATGTCTTGCCAACCGGCGAGATGAAAAAAACTCGCCTCGGTACAGTTATTTACGAATGCATCCCAGTCAGACTTGCGGCTGCCGTCTAATCGCTTAATTTCCATGCAAGATTTCGGTCCGGGTTAATTGTGGTATGGAGATAAAAACACATGAGCCATCGTGTTCCAGCGAAAGTCGTGTAAAAGACGGCGCAAGCGCGATTCGGTCCGAGAAAGATTCAGGTAGTGGCGAAACCGTGTTTTCAGATTAATGCCTCGCTGCCTCGGCTGATCCGGATCGATTTCCCAAGGGTGAAAATAAAACACGCATGATTGCCGGTCTTTCCGATTCACTCGCTCGATGGCCCAGCGAGAAACCCGATAGGGCAGCAAACGGAAATAGCCGCCACCGCCGCACGGCAATTTGTTATTGCTTAATTCGACCGTAGTTACGGGTATTTCCAGCAACCCGTCCGGTCTGCACGGCCTGAACGAGAAGCGCGGCGCTTCCGGCATGCCGTACAAATCATGCTTTACAGGATAGATGCTGGAGCTGTAACGGAATCCTGACTCTTCCAGAACCTCTAGCGCCCAGAGGTTTTTGGAACCGATCGAATAGCTGGCCGCACGATATCCCAGAACCGGGACTCCGCCGAGATCTTCGAGCAAACGCTTGGTCCGCAAAACATCGTCACGAAACTCATCAGGAGTTTGTTGAGTCACTCGTACATGGCTATAGCCGTGACAAGCCAGCTCATGGCCGGCTTTTACTATTCGTTTTATGAGTGCCGGGTAGCGCTCGGCCACCCACCCCAACGTGAAAAAAGTGGCTTGCACTCCCGCTTCGGCAAAGATCTGAAGTATCCGGTCGGTATTTCTTTCCACCCGGCAGGGTAAATCGTCCCACTTATCCCTTCCAATATAGGGTTCGAATGCTGATACATGGAAATAATCTTCGACATCCACTGTCATCGCATTGACGATGGGATTGCCAGCGGCCGACGGATTAGCCAAAAATACCCCCTAACGCGCAGTAACGGCGCGCAATTTATAATTGTTTTTGTTAATTCGCAGCGAGAAGCTTCAAGCTAGTTTTTTCGCACTTCAAGATTCGTCAAGCGGCTCCTGATAAACTTCATCAAGATCGAGGTGCAAGAGAATGGCTTTTCGCAACAAAGCCCGTTCTTTTTGCACGGTTTTCCGCAAACTGAGCACCAGGTGTTCGAGTTGAACGACCCTCTCCTCTAGGCTTCCGGTAGCCGCCGGGACGTATCCCGAGTCGATCGGGTACAACGACGCCTCGATATTGGTCGTTCCTTGACAGGATGGGCGCTGGACTCGCACGGCATCCTGCTCCATCTCGTTTATCACCAAGCGAACCGCATCCAAATCCAGCATGTGGAGTTCCTCCAAGTATCCATACAATAAAAGCCGGTCGCACAAAGTATTAATTATTCGTGGAACCCCCTGGGTATGGCGATAGATTTCCTCAAATGCCTCTTTCGTAAATTCCGGATCGTGTGCCCAATCCGCCGTAGTCAATCGATGAAGGATATACTCTTTGGTTTCTTCGAGCTCTAATGGTCGCAAGTGGTACATGGCCGTTATTCGCTGCCGTACCTGTTCCATTTTGCCTCCCTGCAATGTCGCTCGCAGCTCATCCTGTCCCAACAGGAAAACCTGAAAGATCGATCGTCCTTCCGATTCGAAATTGAGCAGCATGCGCAGTTCTTCCAAAGACTGGGCCGGAAGATTCTGTGCTTCATCGACGACCAGTAGGACTCGCTTTCCCTCGCGAGACTTGAGTTTGAAAAATTCTTCCAGATTCTTGAGGAGAACCGCCTTCGCATCGCCATCGTAAGAAAGGCCGAACGTGGCAGCAATGATCCGTAGAGTATCCTCGGCACCGACCTGGGACGTCACCATCAGGCCTGCAACAATATTTTCGTTCCGGAGCGCGCCGAACAACTCCTTTACCAGCATCGTTTTCCCGGTGCCGGGCTCTCCGGTCACGACAACAAACCCTTCGCCCTGGGCTAAACCATATCGTAAATATGCCAACGCCCGTTTATGAACCGCGCTGTTGTAGAAAAACTCGGGGTCCGGATTGAGCTGGAAAGGTTTTTTTTTCAGATTGTAAAAGGCATCGTACATGAAGAATCAGAACCTCATAAGCAAACTGGCCGTTACCCGATTCTCGTCAAATTCATTTTCTGATCGATTCGAATCCTGCTGCATGTGCCGCAACTCCAAAGAGCCTATCAAATCGGCCCAGATCCTTCGGTTCAATGCTAGTGACACGGTCATAAACTTGTTGTCGGAACGCCCTAAAGTCTCGCTCTGATTATCGATCGCCTGCCAGACAAAGTACAAAAGGGATTGGGTTCGTGCTGCGAACTGCCAACTCCACAACGCCGTAAATCCAAGCACATCCTGATCACCGGAAAATTGATAGTTTCGATCCTCCTGATAGCCGGTCAAGGTTACGGTGCTCTTGGCAGTGTGACCGGAGACAGATGCTTGTCCCCGTTTTCGAGTGATGACCTCATTGGTCAAGATAGGCTGATCGATCGGCAACAAGAATGGTTGACTGGTCAACGGATCGAACACCGGTTGATCGAGCAGAACCTGCTGAATTGTCGTGGTGTTGACCGTATAAGTTGCTATCCAACTCGTTCGGCGAGTTCTGTGACTTAGCAGCGCGTTCCAAGTCGTTCCGGCGTTGAACCCTCCTAAGCCGGTCCCACCGAAACCTGCTCCGCCGAAACCTGCTCCGCCGAAACCCGCTCCTCCGAAACCTGCTCCGCCGAAACCCGCTCCTCCGAAACCCGCTCCGCCGAAACCCGCTCCGCCGAAACCCGCTCCGCCGAAACCCGCTCCTCCGAAACCCGCTCCGCCGAAACCCGCTCCTCCGAAACCCGCTCCTCCGAAACCCGCTCCTCCGAAACCCGCTCCTCCGAAACCCGCTCCTCCGAAACCCGCTCCTCCGAAACCCGCTCCTCCGAAACCCGCTCCGCCGAAACCTGTTCCGCCGAAACCCGTTCCGCCGAAACCCGCTCCGCCGAAACCTGCTCCTCCGAAACCTGCTCCGCCGAAACCTGCTCCCCCGAAACCCGCTCCGCCGTAGCCTAACCCGCCGAAACCACCTCCACCATAAGCCCCACCTATGTCGCTATCGCGGTAGATGATCTGAAACGTAGTTCTTTTGCTCGGCTCCCATGCCACAGATATGAAATGATTGTTGCTACCCCACCCGCCTTGTACAGCTAATTTAGCACTCGGCGTCCAAGCCAGTCCCGCAGTCCAATACCCCCCGTTTCGAGCCCCCGAAATGTTTGTCTGACCTAAAAAATCGTTTTCGAAACGTCCTGCCTGAATAAACGGGCTGAATTCCTTGGAGAGACGGTATCTCAACTCGCCATTGTAGTTTCGATATTTTACGTCGCCTGTAGCGCTGGCGCCTCCGACACCATTGTCACGCGTGTTTTCTTGATTATAAAAGTTGGCACGCCAGGCAAGCGAATCGAACCAGTTGCCACTACGCAAATCTATTCTTTGTTCGAAAATATTCGAATCGAAGTTTCCTCCGCCGATGTTACTGTACGTAACACGGGCAGTACCTTCTGCATAACCGCCCAAGTGCGGCTTCCAATAGGGGCTGATTCGAAAAGTTCTGTAATCGCTGGTATTGCCAGTTTGCGAGACATTATCAAACGCAAAACGGCCAGTAGTCGAGTTATTGTATTGCCCAATCGTACTTGTAGAATCGATGAATACCGAATTATCCCACAGCTCGGTAGTCGAATTCATTTGAAGTTGGTTATTGATCCGCGGATCTGTATCCGTTCCCGCATAGAATAGATTCTGCATGCGATAATCCAAGTTAAATAGATTTCGGCCCCGGCGCCGGACTGATACGCCAGGACTTAACTCAGTCACGAATGCATCATCGCCATTCTGCCCCGCCGAACTGCTAGACCGTTGTCCGCTACCGGACAAATTGATATTGTCGGAATATATTCCTCGCGCAGTTAAATTGGGAGTTACAAGCCAATCCACGGCGAAGGCAGGGGCCAACGGAAAAAGAAAAGGAAGAACGGCTATACCTTGACCGATCTTCCTAATACTTGGCATGGACGCTGGGTCACCCATCAGTTCTCTGCTGACCATAAGATCCATACCCATAACCGTACCCGTAGCCATAATATCTGAATCCAAATCCCTTTTTGGTCTTGTTCAATACACAGCCAATGACCTCGCAGGACTCTAATTTGGAAATGGCCTCCTGAACAATGTATTGGGGCGTTGATTCCGACTCAATTACCAGGACGACCTGCCCAACCAACGTGGCTAAAACGGAGCCTTGACTAGCAGCCAACAATGGCGGAGAGTCAAAAATCACTACCCGGTCCGGGTAACGGGCAGATAATTCATTGGCTAGTCGTTTCATCGCATCACTAGCTAAGAGCTCGGTGGAATGGCGATCCAATTTACCTGCCGGCAACAGCGTGAGGTTGGGAATATCCGTTTTGATCAAGACATCGGAAAAACGGATCGATTTATCCTGAAGCAGATCGGTCAATCCTATCTTCGCAGGGATCCCGAGTAATTCAGCTATCGATGGTTTCGCCACGTCAGCATCTATCAACAGTACGGTTTTATCCCGCTCCATCGCTATGCTGAGCGCCAAATTTACGGCCGTAAAGGTTTTCCCCTCGCCGGGAACACTGCTGGTGACGAGAATCAGATTCGCACGGCTGAGACCATTATCACCATCCGGGAATGCGTTCATCAAAAGCGGCCGTTTGATTAGGCGATACTCCTCCGCTATCTGACTATAAGCCATCTCAGGCCCGAGCATCCCTTTTTCCCGCAGGTGACTCCAACCGATCGAATGTATTTTACTGGCCTCGGCAGTAGCTTTCCTGGTTGGCTCGGGGACTGGCTCGGCCGCCTCAATGTTTTCCAGTCTTTCGGGAAAATTCTGTTGATCCGCCTTTTTATTAGTCGAAGACTGCTCGAGCTCTAACGCTTTATTAAGTGCCTTTTCAATAATGCTCACGTGGCTGCCCCCGACTAAATGAAGGACGGAAGATGATAACCCCTAATTTCCAGCAAGATTACCCCAACGAATACTACGAATAACATGGCAAATACAGCCGTAAAAGCTAGAAACTCACGCCATTTCCGTTCCTTAATTTCCGGAATCCAATTCATGGAAACGCTGCCAAGTACAGGCAGTCCTGTAACCTCTCGAACTTTATTCATGGTATTGAATGCCGGCCGGAGCAGCGCCAAAAACACAGCCAACCCTATACTCACCACTATACCTGCCGCGAAAACCCCAACCGATAATAGAATGCGATTGGGAGCAGAAGGTTTCGTAGGTACTTGAGGTGGGTCGACAATCTTGAATTTAACGCTATCCGTGCTCTGCTCTACGCTTTCCGACATTCTCGCTGTCTCGCGCCGTTTCAGGAGTGCATCATAATTTTCCTTAATCGCTGCATAATCTCTATTGAGACCCTGCAACTGAGTCTCCACTTTTAAACGGTCATCCATTTGTTTCTTCAGGTTCTCTATCTTTTCCTCGAAGATTTTGACTCGTGAGTTCAAGGAGGCGACATTAGCGTCCGCCTCGCCAAGCGCAATTTTCTTCTGTTGAAAAACCGGATTTGTCTCGCCCCCCATGCCAGAACTGGTATCTTCTTCCGATGCGGCCTCCTCCTCTTCCTTTTTTTGCAACAATTCATCCAATCGAGCTTGCAACGCTTGAATACGCGTATCCAAAGGACTTGCTGCAACTTGGCTCCCAAAATCCGTGAATGACGGCTCCTCTTCATCCAGCTGCCTCTGCATTTCTTCGCGCCGATAGACAGCCTCTTGCAGAGCCATCTTAGCCTCCTCGAGCTGTCCGTTAAGCGTGCCGAGCTGTCCATAAAGGTCGCCCCCGTGCTCCGGCAACAATCCATAATTGGCTCGCTTGAAATCCTCTCTTGCCTTCTCAGCGGCTTGCAAACGTGTTTCATACTCCTTTAACTGCTGGTCCAGAAATTTCTGCGCAGAATTTGAATCTTCCCGCGACTCTCCGAGTGTTTGCTCAACAAAAATAGTTAATAATGCCTGAACAATCTTCTTTGCTACCGCTGGATTTTGGTCTTCTGCGCTAATCGTAAATAGATTATTTTCTCCGCCAGTAATGCTCATAGCCGATTGCAGGTGACTGACTAACTTTTCCATGGATGCTTCATCCTTCGCGCCTAAATCCAAGTCGGTCATCCGAGCCACTTTCTCCAAGTTTGGGCGACTGAACATCAATTTCGACATTAATCGGATTTGGCCGGAAACATCTGGCTGAATAGCCAAGCCGGAAAGCAGAGGACGCAAAACAGAGCGAGTATCCACATGTACGCGCGCACTTGCCTCATACTTGTTAGGCATTTGCGCGACAAAAACCCAACCCGCAAGACTAATTACCCATGCCAAAGCAATAGAAAGCCACTTATAACGGGTTGCGCCTTGGATATGACCGAGAACCTCGGCGATTAGTTCATGCATGGAAATTAGCTCCTATGCGAAACAGGCTAAAAATAAGCTTCCGGAATAATTAAAACATCTCCTGGTAGAATATTTACATTAGCCGTGATATCGCCATCCTCGAGCAGATCATCGATACGAACTCTAAGTTGCTGCTTAACACCATTTAATGTCCTTACGATTGTAGCTCGGTTGCCAGCCGCATAATCGGTAACCCCACCAACTAAAATCATTAAATCGAGCAGAGACATATTTTCTTTATAAGGTACAGCCTGGGGTTTTGCAGCTTGTCCAACAACTCTAACTTGCTCGCTGTAAGGACCGACAAAATTACTCACAATTACGGTTACTAGCGGGTTTCGAATATATTTTGCTAATTCCTTTTCGATATCGCGTGCGAGCTGAAAGGGTGTCTTGCCCGATGCAGGTAGTTCCTCAACTAAAGGGGCGTTGATTTTTCCGTCCGGTCTAACCGGTATGGTGCGAGATACTTCGGGATTTCCCCAGACAAACATTTCAATGCTGTCGCCTGGCCCGATGATGTAGGTATATTCCGAGGGCGGGTCTACGTTTGGTGCGAGTGGAGCACATCCCACGAGTAAAGAGGCGCAGAATAAAATTCCGCACAAAGCTCCATAATTAAAAAGACGCATAATATCTATCCCCAATTAGCTTTTTCTTAAAACAGCTCGCTCACGAAACCCGAGGTGAAAACAAGGTCAGCCGAAACCCTGACATAAAACCAACATTTGTTTTGTTTAAGCGGCGCGGTTTTGTGGAACGTCGGGTCTGATGCAAGCACAAAAAGCCTGGCTCTTCGCTCTCGATTTACAATGCGGCGCCCCATCTCGCCGGCTCAGGAAGCATACAAAGTCTAGCATAGCTGTTGCGCGCCCCTAAGACTGATTATTTCACCCAGAGGATCGCTATCACGCCAGCCAGGATGCGCTAACCGATTGATTTAACAACTTATATTTTAAATATCTCATTATGCAGTCTAGCGTCGCATATAGGATTAGCGCTGCACAAACTGTCTTATCCGAGTTATGGCCGCAGCCAATCGCTCAAGAGTGACCGCATATGAAAATCTAAGATGATTTTCGGGCGAATTTTTTCCGAAATCCTTACCCGGAGTTGTCGCCACGCCGGTTTCCTCTAACAAATTCAATGCAAAATCAAAGCTATTCGACGTAAACCGCCGGCAATCAGCGTACACATAAAAAGCACCATTTGGGATGGTGTTTAATGTAAATCCAATGCTCAACAGCTGCTCACAAAGAAAGTCTCTTCTTTCCTGAAAAACGCGTCGTCGCTGCTCCAATTCTTGTAAGTTCGCTTCGGTAAAGGAAGCCAGGGCGCCATATTGTGAAGGGGCGGGCGTAGAAATAAAAATGTTCTGTGCAAGTTTTTCGGCACTTTCGATGTAGTCGGCAGGAATCACAAGCCAGCCGACCCGCCAGCCTGTCATGCCAAAATATTTCGAAAAGCTGTTGACCACGAAAACCCGATCCGAGAGCGATAGAGCCGTCGGTGAAGGCTCGTCATATTCGAGTCCGTGATAGATCTCGTCTGATATCAAAAACCCCGATCGCCGCTCCAATTCAATGGTGAGTCTCTTCAACGCATCCGATTGCATTACGGTTCCAGTGGGATTCGAGGGCGATGCGATCACAACGCCCTTTGTTCGGCTGTCCCAGTGGGCGGACAGGACGTCCGAATTGAGCTGGAAACACGTTGACGCGTCTACGGGAACCAACGAAGGAGTGCCACCAAAAAGTCGAACAAAATTCGCATAACATGGATAGCCAGGATCCGCCAACAGAACCTCGTCGCCTTCATTAAGCAGCAATCCCATCGCCAACAGAAAGCCGCCCGAGGCGCCTGGAGTGACAAAGATTCGTTCACTCGCGACATATACGCCGTAGCGGTCACGGTAATATTTCGATATAGCCTCGCGAAGCTCGGGCAGCCCGGCAGCCGGCGTATACTTTATTTCTCCGCGGCGCATGAATTCGGTCGCGTGTTGGATAACCAGCGGAGGCGTCGGAAAATCCGGTTCGCCGATTTCCATATGAATAATGTCCCGCCCCTGGCGCTCCAATGCATTGGCACGCGACAAAATTTCCATCACGTAGAAGGGCTGTATGCCAGCCATACGATTCGAAATCATCATTTTTGCATCCGTAACACGGCGGAATCGCCTTAAAGTGTCCCAGCAATCTCGTTAACAGACGCCGGCCATCTTGCAGAACCGCGATTTGTCTGCTAGTAATATCCGGTTTTTGAACTTGGTTTAGGAGTTTACGGATGTCCAGCGCCCAAAAAGCCGATACCCATGTGACACCTTTCAGCTTCACGCCTTACCCGCTCAAGGAAGGCGAAGAATACATGAATGAGGCTCAAGTCGAGCACTTCCGTCGCATTCTACAGAATTGGAAGGCGGAACTCATGAAGGAAGTCGATCGGACGGTGCATCACATGCAGGACGAAGCGGCTAATTTCCCGGACCCGAACGACCGCGCGACGCAGGAATCCGAATTCAGCCTGGAACTGCGTACCCGCGACCGGGAACGGAAACTCATCAAAAAGATCGAAGAATCCCTGGAAAATCTCGAGCGTGGCGATTACGGTTATTGCGAGACCTGCGGCGTGGAAATCGGCCTGCGGCGCCTCGAGGCGCGGCCGACGGCGACCCAGTGCATCGACTGCAAGACTCTGGATGAAATCCGGGAAAAGCAAGTCGGCTAATCTTTGGTCCATTCATCCTCGGACTTGAACGACACCCAATTCTCGACGACCTCTTCTAAGCCAAAATACCGGGGCCGTTTCGCGCCATCGCCTACCGGCCCCCTGCATTTAGGCTCCCTCTACACAGCTCTCGCCAGTTTTCTCCAAGCCAAATCGCAGCAAGGCGAATGGTATTTGAGAATCGACGATGTCGACCCTTTTCGCACCATTGCCGATTCAGCAGACCGGATTCTTCGCACCCTGGAAACATTCGGTTTGCACTGGAACGGGCCTATCCTCTATCAGAGCGAGCGTTTGGAGGCCTATCGAGCCGCACTTGCGCGGCTCGATCATCAAGAGCTCCTTTATCCCTGCACCTGCTCGCGCAAAGACCTTGCGTCGTTCTCTGACGGAAATACGGACGCATCGATTTACCCGGGGTTCTGCCGGAACAGGAACAAGAAACCTGTGACCGACTCTCATGCCTTGCGCGTCATAACGGAAAACGCTGCGGTAACGTTCGAGGACATGCTCCAGGGACCAGTGACACAGAATCTGGCGAACGACGTCGGAGACTTCATCGTCTTCCGGCGCGATGCAGTTTATGCCTACCATTTGGCAACCGTGCTCGATGATGACGAACAAGGCATTACCGAAGTGGTTCGGGGCGTCGATTTGCTCGACTCCACGCCCCGGCAGATTTATTTGCAGCGGCTACTCGGATTGCCCACTCCGGTATACGCGCACGTTCCGGTTCTCCTAGATCAAATGGGACTCAAACTGAGCAAACAGACCTACGCCGATCCCGTGGATGGGCAAAATCCATCATCGACCTTGGTTAGCTTGTTGACCCTCTTAAACCAAAACCCGCCTCCGGATTTGCAATCGGCAAAAACGGACGATGTCCTCGATTGGGCACTCCGAAATTGGGACATTTCACGACTCTCGGCTCAGCGCACCATCCCGGTGAACTTATCGTGAGCTATCCTTACAAAACCTAAATAATGATCTCGTCTCTTACTCCGAATGCCGTAATGGCCGACGTCCCGCAAAAACAAAGTATTTCAGTCGGTTTTATGGTTTGACAAGTTATTGCTTTTCTTTAAAATTCCGTCCTCCAAATCACGACCCACTTCCCCGATTTTTCCTTAATGAAGGATTACCTGCTCATCCTGGTCGGCACGACCCTGGTCAATAACTTCGTCTTGGTCAAGTTTCTCGGGCTTTGCCCCTTCATGGGCGTATCCAAAAAACTTGAGACTGCGATGGGCATGGGTCTGGCGACGACCTTCGTACTGACCCTGTCTTCGGTGAGCAGTTATCTCGCCAACGAATATCTTCTGGTCCCTCTGGGACTGGAATATCTCCGCACCATCGTCTTCATCGTCGTCATCGCCGTGGTGGTGCAATTCACCGAAATGTTCGTACGCAAGTCGAGCCCCTTGCTCTATCAAGTGCTGGGCATATTTTTGCCCCTCATTACCACCAACTGTGCGGTGCTTGGCGTTGCGCTGCTGAATGTCCAGTCTCAGCACGGATTCATCGAGTCGTTTTTGTACGGTTTCGGTGCCGCTCTCGGCTTTACCTTGGTTTTGGTTCTGTTCGCAGCGGTTCGCGAACGAATAGACGCATCCGATGTTCCTTTACCTTTCCGCGGCAACGCTATCGCCTTGATTACCGCCGGCCTGATTTCCATGGCTTTCATGGGATTCTCCGGCCTCGTCAAGGGCTGATCCGGTTTCATCCATGTTGGCCGTATTCGTCGTTTGCGCATTGTTCGCTTTATTAGGCTTGATCCTGGGCTATTCAGCCCGGCGCTTCAAGGTCGAGGGCGATCCCTTGGTGGATAAAATCGACGCCGTATTGCCGCAAACGCAATGCGGGCAATGCGGTTTTCCCGGTTGCCGCCCGTATGCAGAAGCCATCGCGCGGGGCGATGCGGACATCAACCAGTGCCCTCCGGGCGGCGAGGAAGGCGTTATCGCGCTGGCCGATCTGCTGGGCGTCGAACCAAAGCCTTTGAGCGCCGAACATGGCATCGAAAAACCGAAGTCCGTTGCCATCATCGATGAAAGCAAATGCATCGGCTGCACCCTTTGCATTCAGGCCTGCCCCGTCGATGCGATCCTCGGCGCAGCCAAGCACATGCACACGGTCATTGCGTCGGAATGCACGGGCTGCGAACTGTGCGTGGCGCCGTGCCCGGTGGATTGCATCCGCATGGAACCCGTTAAGGAAACCCTGGCCACCTGGCGATGGCCCGAACCCAAAGCGGTGGGTCAATGAGCTTGTTCAAACTCTGGAACTTCCATGGCGGCCTTCATCTGGATGGCCATAAGCAGGAGTCCTGCAAAGCCCCGCTCGCCGTCGCGCGTTTACCGGAAAGGCTGCTTTTTCCGCTGCAACAGCGGAATGGCGAAGATTCCAAGCCCGTCGTCGCGCCGGGCGACCGGGTTCTGAAAGGCCAAGTCATCGCCCGCGACGACCACCCGTTCTATCCGCCGATTCACGCCTCCAGTTCCGGCATCGTCCGGAAGATCGAAGACTTGCCTCTGCCCCACCCGTCCGGCCTGACTGGATCGTGCATCGTCATCGAGACCGATGGCGAGGATGCCGCCATGGACTTCGCCGGCATAGAGGATTACCGGCAGTGTTCTCCCGACGAACTGCGCCGCAGGATATACGAAGCCGGAATCGTCGGCCTTGGCGGAGCCGCGTTCCCTACCTCGGTCAAGGTGGCACCGGGCAGCGATCGCAAGGTCGACACGCTGATTCTGAACGGCGCGGAATGCGAGCCCTACATCACTTGCGACGACAGCCTGCTCAGCCACTATCCGAACCACGTGCTGGAAGGCGCCAAAATCCTGCTCCAAATCCTGAAGGCGGAACGCTGTCTCCTGGCCGTGGAAGACGATATGCCGGACGCGCTGGCCGCACTGGAGAAGGCGAAGCAGCGCGGAGGTTTCGAGGCTATTCAGCTCGTGCGCGTTCCCGCCATTTATCCCACCGGCGGCGAGAAACAATTGATCAGCGTGCTGACCGGCCGCGAAGTACCGACGCGCGGCATTCCGGCCGACATCGGTATCGTCTGCCAGAATGTCGGAACGGCCGCAGCGGTTTATAACGCCGTCGTTCACGGTACTCCTTTGATTTCCCGAATCGTGACGGTAACCGGCCTCGGCGTAAAACAGCCACAGAATGTTCTGGCTCGGATCGGTACGCCTTTCGCCGATCTCATCCAACAATGCGGCGGCTATACCAACGAAGCCGAGCGGCTCGTTCTGGGCGGACCGATGATGGGCTTTGACGTGCCGACCGATAATCTGCCTTTGACCAAATCGGCCAACTGCATACTGGTGGCCGGCCGCAACGAACTGATCGGCGAAAAGCGATCCCTGCCCTGCATTCGTTGCGGCGCTTGCGCCGAAGCCTGCCCGGTGAACCTGCTGCCGCAGCAGCTTTACTGGTACGGCCGTTCGGACCAGATCGAACGGGCGCTGGATTACAATCTGTTCGACTGCATCGAGTGCGGCTCCTGCGATGTCGTATGCCCCAGCCACATTCCGCTCGTCCAACATTTCCGCGCCACGAAAGGCAAGGCCATCGCCAAGCGGCGCGAGCGCGAAAAGGCCGATCATGCGCGCCTTCGTTTCGAGTCGCGCCAGGCGCGCAAGGAACAGGAGAAGCGCGAGCGCGCGGAAGCCGCGAAGCGGAAGAAAGAGAACCTGGGAACAGGAAAGTCGCCGGAAATCCTCGATGCCATCGAACGCGCCAAACTCCGCCGCGCGGAAAAATCCGCGCCGTCAAGCGAAGGCGCCGCGCAGATTGATGGCGATAAGCAAGAAACGGTAGTGCCGCCGGCAGGCGCCGAGACTCGTCGAGAGTCCGCCAAGGTCGTTCACACCGAGACTCCGCCAGGCGGCCCGGAATCCGAAGCTCAAGCGGTGCCTTCGGAGATCGATTAGCCGGGCATTTCCAAATTCGACAGCCACTTGAAATACATCCATCATCCAACACTCGCTCACATGCGTTTTCCGACCGCTCACGCGCCGTATCTTGCCCCCGTCAACAGCGTCAACCGCATCATGCTGGAGGTGCTCGTCGCTCTGATTCCGGGCTTGGCGGCATTGGTGTGGCAATTCGGCCCTGGAGTGCTCGTGCAGTGCATGATCGCCCTGCTCGCGGCGCAGCTGGGCGAAGCCGCCATGCTCTCCTTGCGTCGCCGTCCGATTGCGCCTGCTCTTAGGGACTATAGCGCTGCCCTCACCGCCGTGCTGCTGGCCGTGTCGCTGCCGCCTTTGGCGCCCTGGTGGCTTACGGCTTTCGGAGCACTTTTCGCCATCGTCATCGGCAAGCACCTGTACGGCGGGCTGGGATACAATCCCTTCAACCCGGCGATGGTCGGCTACGCCGTACTCCTGATCTCTTTTCCCCAGCACATGACCGCCTGGCTTCCGCCCAAGGAACTGAGCGGTTCAGCGCTGAGTTTTGCCGATGCCTGGAATGCGATCTTCACCCGCACGCTGCCGTCGGACATGACTTTCGACGCACTCACCATGGCGACCCCGCTCGACACGATCAAGACCCAGCTCGGGCTAAACCGGTTACTGGACGAAATTCAGGCCGGAGGGCTTTTCGCAGGAATCGGCGGCCGCGGCTGGCAATGGGTCAATTTCGGCTTTCTTCTGGGCGGATTGTGGATGCTGAAACGCGGCATCATCGGCTGGCAGATTCCGGTCGGATTCTTGGGCGCCCTGTTCGGCATTTCGCTGATCTTTTTCCTGATCGATCCGGCGGTCTACCCGACACCGCTGTTCCAGTGCTTCAGCGGAGCCGCCATGCTCGGAGCCTTCTTCATCGCGACCGATCCGGTCACGGCCTCGACCACGCCGCGCGGGCGATTGATTTACGGCGCATCGATCGGCCTACTGGTATTCGTCATCCGCGCCTGGGGCGGCTATCCGGACGGCGTCGCCTTTGCGGTTCTGCTGTTGAATCTGGCTGCGCCCACCATCGATCACTACACCCGTCCGCGGGTCTACGGACATCCGAAATGAATTTGCCCAAGCCCATCATCAATGCAGCCGCCGCGCTCGGAGTGTTCGCCGTCATCGGCATGGGACTCGTGGCCCTGGTGCACGACGGAACGAAAGAGCGCATCGAGTCCAACGAACAGGCCGTCCTGCTGCACACTTTGGAATCCTTGGTTCCGGCCGACTGGTTCGACAACGATATTCTCGCCGACACCATAACAGCCAGCGACCTCACCCTCGGCACCGATAAAGCGGTTACCATTTATCGCGCACGAAAAAACGGCAAGCCCGTGGCGGCCGTGCTCTCCCCTGTCGCTCCGGACGGCTACAACGGCACAATCAGACTGCTGGTAGCAGTCCGCACGGACGGCTCGCTAGCCGGCGTCAGGGTCGTCAGCCATCGCGAAACGCCCGGACTCGGCGATCCCATCGATACCGACAAATCGGACTGGATATTGGGCTTCGACGGCCGCTCGCTGAGTAATCCTTCAGAATCCCGCTGGAAAGTCAAACGGGACGGCGGCGAGTTCGACCAGTTCACCGGAGCGACGATCACGCCACGCGCGGTAGTCAAAGCCGTTTACAAGACCCTGATTTTCTTTGAGCGGAACCAAGAGCGCCTATTTGACCAAGAGTCGGGAAGCTCCCTAGGATCGAATCCATGATCGACTTTTCCAAATACCAGAAAATCGTCCGCGACGGCCTCTGGCACAACAACCAGGCCTTCGTCGCGCTTCTGGGATTATGCCCCCTGCTGGCGGTCAGCAATTCGGTGATCAACAGCCTGGGGCTGGGTCTCGCCACCACCATGGCGCTGATCTTTTCCAACGTCATCGTTTCGCTGATCCGCAATCACGTCGCGACCGAAATCCGGTTGCCGGTGTTCGTACTCATCATCGCCTCGAACGTCACCGTCATCGAACTATTGATGAATGCCTTCTTCCACGATCTGCATAAGATTCTCGGCATCTTCATACCTCTGATCGTCACCAACTGCGCCATCATCGGACGCGCCGAAGCCTTCGCATCCAAGAATCCGGTCGATCGCGCGCTCATGGACGGCTTGTTCGTGGGGTTGGGATTCACCTTTGCACTGGTCATGCTCGGCGCCCTGCGCGAGGCGATAGGAACCGGTGCCGTGTTGAATCGAGCGGACTTGATGTTCGGCGAAATCGCCAAGAACTGGACTTTACCCGTCTTCAGCGACTACGACGGATTTCTGCTGGCAATTCTCCCGCCTGGCGCCTTCATTGGCCTCGGCCTCCTGATCGCGGTGAAAAACCTCATCGACGCCCGGGCGAAAACGAAAGCTCTCGGCAAGACTGCGCCGGTCCAAACAGACTCGCTCCATAAATCTCCCATGCATGAATCATGAACGCCGAAAAGCGCAGACGGATTTTCGAGCGTCTGGCCGCGGCGATCCCGGAGCCGACGACCGAGCTCAGGCACTCGACGCCTTTCGAGCTGCTGATCGCGGTGGTGCTGTCGGCGCAAGCGACCGACAAGGGCGTCAATAAGGCTACCGCCGAGCTATTCCCGGTCGCCAATACGCCCGAGACCATACTCGCCTTGGGTGAAGAAGGTCTCAAGGAATACATCAAGACTATCAACCTATATCCGAGCAAGGCCAAGAACATCATCGGACTTTGCCGGTTGCTGCTGGAAAAACACGGCGGCCAGGTGCCGCAAACAAGAGAAGAGTTGGAAGCACTGCCGGGTGTAGGCCGCAAGACCGCCAATGTCATCCTCAACACCGCATTCGGCCAGCATACCATCGCGGTTGATACCCATATCTTCCGCGTCGCCAACCGAACCCGGCTCGCGCCTGGCAAAACGGTATTGGAGGTCGAAAGGAAACTGGAGCGTACCGTTCCCAAACAGTATTTCAAGGATGCCCATCACCTTCTCATCCTGCACGGCCGCTATACTTGCGTCGCCCGGAAACCGAAATGCCCCATTTGCCCGATCGCCGACTTGTGCGAATACCCGGACAAAACTCCACCCGAATCCTTTTCGGATACCAAATAATCGTCCGAGACGATTTAAAACATTAGTGCTTGACTGAGAACCTCGTAACAGGTTTAATACGCAACTCGATTCGCCACTGGCCAGGTAGCTCAGTTGGTAGAGCAGAGGACTGAAAATCCTCGTGTCGGCGGTTCGATTCCGTCCCTGGCCACCATGTAAAACGAAAGTTTGCAATTATTTTCTTCTGCGCAAACCTTTCTCGTCTTTCCGAAGACGTCTCCGAAAAACGCACTCACCCAAACCGACCAATCGGGCTTGCGATCTTAAGCGCCGCCACTGCGCCCGGCTCATGCCCTAGCCCTTAGAGCTAGTCGCCTTGGTCATCCGTAATGATCTTGGCCTTTAGGGGCGTCGAGGCAATACTTTCCGGTCACATGCTAATCGTCCGGCGGCGTGGCTGGTAACGAATCCTCGCGGATCTTTTCCGTCCCCCCCTGCGGATGACAGTGAACACGTGCCACTGCGCATGCGCTTCGCAAGGAGACCATGTTGCGACAACCACGGCTCGGTGCAGTTCACGGCCGCGATGTCTTGGGGGTCATGAGGGTGGCATTTCAGTTATCCCTTATCATGCCGTCATCGGGGTGGTATAAATTCGCCGGAAGGGGGCACGGTATAGGTGATCTCCAGCGTGATGTTGGAGAGATCCGAGACACAGACCGTGTTGTCCTGAGCCGTTAGACCATCGATCGACGGGCCTCCGGTCAGCAGAACGCCATACCCCCGCATTCCGCCCAGCGGAGGCGCGGGGCTGGAGAGTTGCCAGGCGATCGGAGAGGTTACATCCCATTGACGTGCATTGATGCGCGATGTCGGCTGTCCGCTGGCGAAGGTCGGGAGTCTACCCTGCACCGTTCCACCATTACGAACCCAATCCATGGAAGGGATGCGCACTTCCACGCAGCCGTTCGCTTTCACCTCGTAGTTTCCCTCTCCGTTTTGCCAGCATCGGTAGCTGTATCCCACGACAAGCGGACAGGAAGGAGCTTCGACCTCGTCGTAGCTCAGCACGGCACGGTCGACGATCTTGTCCGGAATCATGTCCATGAGAGTGAAGTCGAATTGCACGGCGCGCTCAAGAACGAAGGCGAAGCAATTTTCGCCGAGCCATCCGATCTCCGCCTGTCCCCACCCTACCATGCCGTCCATCACTCCGGGCATCGGGGTTAGCTCTCCGCAAGTGGAACTGTAGGTTCTACTCTCCCAAGCGTTACGGCTGGTGGTGACTCCTACGAGCAAGGTGTGCTGACCTACAGTGCGGAAGTCTACCCCTCCAGCAACCGTCCTCGATGCTGCGAGTGCGTTCTCTTCCCACACCCGCTGTCGGGCAGCTGGGGTAACACAGACCGTGTCTCCCTCATATGCCTCGCGCCAGACAAAGCCCGACAAGCAATAGTAGACGCCATCGCGCGGTCCCGGCTCGCGCCTGAACGGGGCTTTGGCGTTCTCATCCGCAGCAAGGGCACGGGATTGCGGAATGACGCAGACCAAGTCGTCTGCTCGCGCCGCTCGCCAGACGTATCCGGGAAGGCAGTCGCGAGGGTCTTGGGCAACAGACTCCTCAGCAACTCCGCCGATGAATGCAGGCAGCAGCAACAATGCGAGGGTCTTGTATCCGATCAACATAGTTTTCGACCTTTCTCTTGAAGCGCAAGAGCGATCCGGAATCCCAGGAAAAATAGACGCCTTCTTTTATGTAAAGGAGGACTATAGGGGGGATAGGAAGTTCAAAGGGCGTGATCGGTCAGTTCAGGTGAATGGTTCGCTTCCGATGAGCCGCCATTAAGCGGTGAGCGTTGAGACAACGGGCGGCTTGGGCTCGCGCTCGTTCGACCTTTGACGGTACTAAGTACATTCCGCAAATATTTGCGGAATCTCGACTGATTGGCTTGATTGGCGGGGTTGTCCTGCAGGTTGCCTATGCCGCAAGACTTCCCTGAATGTACATAGAGCGTTTTCATCTCGCTCGTACGGCAAAACCGGCTTGGCAGGAGTCGTTGGCGCCTTCGGCTCGGGTGAATGGATTCAAGCATTCGTAGGTCGGCAATCCTTTGCCGACGAACCCGTTGGCCCAACTGCACCGTCGGGAAGGGCGGCTTCGGCGCTCCCGAAGACGCCGTTTGCGATTGGAAGGGTCGCGACTAAAGCGACCGTTTGCGATTGGGAGGGATTCCCGACCTACGCGCGAGTGCCCGTACAGTCGGTATGAAAATGCTCTAATTGAAGGGGCGGTTCTTTACGTGATTGATCTCATACGCAAGAAAGAAGGCGTAAGGCTTTCGCTATTTGCCTGATGCCGCACAGCTCAGAACGTTCGTTTCCGTCCGCACGTCATGCTGGCCGGGAGCCGCTCATCGACGCTCCGAGCGTGTTCGACATGAGGGGTTCGGATCGCTTTTTCGAATCAAACGTTACTCTTCCTTGATTATTTCCAATTTCATTGTGGTCGAGGCCGAGGCGCTTTGGAGGGGTTTGAAACCAAGCTTTGGATCGTCGGTTCTACCGCCGCTGCATCCGAGACGCATGCAACGCTCCTTGAACTCCCCGAGGGCTTTATTTGCAGATGCCGCAGATTCATACGGCCCCATGATGCCTTCCCTAGCCTCGAAAAACCATTCGACCTGCCCTGTCGTACCGTTACGCGCCGAAAAAACACGATTGACGTTAAACATTGTTCTTATAGTAATGATTACCAAGCATAACCAACACTTCCCGCTCAGTGGCTATACCAGAGTATTTGCTGGCAACTGATTCCGGCAGATGCATGACGAATGAGCAAGCAAAATATAGCACAAGCCCTTTTCGCCGTTCTTTTCCGGGACGGTATCAGGTTTTCATTGGTTGACTTCCTTCTATGGCCAGCCACAGCCCGACCACAGGATTAGGAAGGTGTCCGGCTTTTCCATTCGGCACTGAACCGTCCCCGTCAGCGAGATCAGGGGACCACCTCCACGGTGGCCATCATGCCGTTGTCCTCGTGCGCCACGATATGGCAGTGGTATACGAACTTGCCGACGATCACCGGATTGGTAAACGGAATCAGCAGCTTGACTCGGCTTTTCACGGGAAGATTGACCACATCCTGCCGGCCGGTAAACGGCACCGGCTGCCCGTCGATTTCTGTGACCTGAAAATCGAGCTGATGTATGTGAAACACGTGCATTTCGTCAGTCACATTCTCGATCGTCCATTCTTCCACATCCCCTAGCTTGACTTGGGTGTCGACGCGATTCGGATCGAACTGCTTGCCGTCGATGTAAAACTGGTTGGTGTCGGGATCCTCCGAGAATTGGAAACTGCGGTGCTGGGCAACGGGATGCCCGCGCAAATCCTCCACCGGAGGGAATTGGTCCGCGGTCGGAAGCTCGACCGGTTCGCGCTCGGCACCTTCTGAAATCAAGGTCGCCAGCACCACTTCCGGATACTGATCCCCATCGGGCCCGGTATCGACGGCGAGAGTGCGCAGTTGATAGATTCCGTGGCGACCGCCCTGAATCAACACCTCGGTGCGCGATGCGGGCGGCAGTAAAATTTCGTCCCGCGGCACGAGCTCGGTATGGCGGTTGCCATCCGCGGCGATTTCATAAAGTACGTGATCGTCCAGCTTCAGACGGTAATAAATATCCGCTCCGATATTGCCGATTCGCCAAAACTGCGTTTCTCCTGGGCGAATCTTCAGGGCCGGGTTGACCATGCCGTTGACGGTGCGGGTCGTGCCGGCATTGCTATCGATGTTGTCGGAAGGGATCTCGCCGCCGATGTTCTGAAAATCCTTGAGGAGCATGATGCGCTCCTTGATGCCGCTCAACTGCGGAAACGGATCGAGCATGCCCTCGACGATCAGACCACCCGACATGCCTCCGAAAATCTGCGCCTCGACCAAACCGTGCATGTGAGGGTGGTACCACAGGAAGCCCGCAGGGTGCTCGTCGGGAAATACGATTCGTTGCCGATAACGGGTATTCGGCATGATATCGACGAAGACATTGTCGCCATTATCCAGCGGCGACACGTTCGAGCCGTGGTGATGCAGATTCGTCGAATTTTCCAGCGAATTGACCAGCTCGAGATTCAGGGTATCACCGGGCCGAACTCTCAGCGTCGGTGGGATATAACTGTCATTAAACACCATGGCGACGACGCTCTGCCCGCCAATCTCGATTTCCTGCTTGCCGGCGGTAAGCGTGACGTTCAAGGCGCCATCCGAACTCGCGACTTCGGATGGATTTCGGAATGTTTCGGCAGAATCGCCCTGCTCTCGGCGTCCGTTTCCGTTTTCGGCGGAGTCGTCATGTTCCTCGCCCACGGATGCCTGAATGATCGACTCCGGACCGGCATGAACCCATGGATTCGGGAGCGTTGCAACGACAAGACCGACAACCGCCAGCAAGGCTGCAACGGGTAGAAAGGGAAATTTGCGGGGTGTACGCATGACCGGCCCTCCTTGGCTAAAGGTCTTCGGAGCGAATATCCGTTAGTGCATTAATTCCTAACTCACGTTCCCGCCTGTTGGGCTAAAACAAGGCAAAAATCATGTGAGGAAGCTGCGAAACGGCTGTGACTTTGCCGCATTCGGACCGAACAATGAAATCAGCAATCCAGCAGGGATCTTGCCGCCCAAAAGGCTCGTCCTTCAAACCCTGGAGCATTTTCCGATCCGGTATCAGGGAGCCCGATAGGTAGGTCGGCAATCCCTTGCCGACAAAGTCCTTTGCCGAGCCGATAAGTCGGCAAGGGATTGCCGACCTACGTTCTTCCCGCCCGAACACGAATCCGTACACCGGGATGAAAAACGCTCTATTGCCTCGACGGTCGAAGACAGCCTTTACGGGAGCCATTGTTAGAAAACGGGGAACTTCTCCGGTAGCGACGGAGTATTACGAACGAGTGCGTCGCAAGAAATCGGAGAGCCTTTTTGGTGGCCGATTTCCGGATCGTGGTATGGTAAGGCCCGGTTAAGCTTTGAATCGTTCCTCCGTTCGTCTTCCTCGCAGCAGCGAAAGTTATGGATTCCATCAGTGCGTTCGAAATCATCAAGGTGGGTATCGGCCCTTCCAGCTCCCACACGATGGGACCATGGCGGGCAGCATCGCTGTTTCTGGAAGCCTTGGGCGACCCGGACCGGGTCGAATCCCTGACCGTCCGGCTGTATGGCTCCCTCGCCAAAACCGGCCGCGGGCACGGCACCGACGTAGCCGTGTTGATGGGACTTTCCGGCGAGGATTACACGCTGATCGACACGGCCGTCATTCCGGACCGGATCGCGGCTATCAAGGCCAGCGGTTGGCTGCCCTTGGGCGGAAAACGGAATCTTCCTTTCGTCTGCGAACGGGACCTGGTGTTCGAGAGCTCGACCACCCTGCCGCGCCACGCCAACGGGATGTGTTTTCGGGCGATCCTTACAGACGGCGAAATTCTCGAGCGTATCTACTACTCTCTGGGCGGCGGGTTCGTGGCCGCAGACGATGACATGGAGCAGGCTTCGGCGGCGCGCGTCGTGACGCCTTATCCCTGCCACTCGGGGCAGGATTTGCTGCGAAATTGCAGAGCGCTGGGTTTGTCGGTCTCCGATTTGACCTATTTGAACGAGCAGGCCTGGAGATGCCGGGACGAGATCGACGCCGAGGCGCTTCGGCTATGGCGGGAAATCCGGCACTGTATCTTCCGCGGCGTGCACCGCGAAGGCTATCTGCCGGGCGGCTTGCGGGTCCGGCGCAGGGCACCGGAAATGCACCGCAAATTGCTGAACGGCGCCGACTATACGACGATCGAACAATGGTCCGATCTTCTGCGGCGTCAACCCCGTGATTTCGCCAACGTAGACCGGTGGGTGGTCTGTTTCGCCCTGTCGGTCAACGAGGAAAATGCGTCCTTTGGACGAGTCGTCACTGCACCCACCAACGGCGCCGCCGGGGTGATTCCCGCGGTGTTGATGTACGCTTGGTGCTTCGTCGACGGCTTCGACGAAGACAAGGTCATCCGCTTCATCCTCACTGCCGGCGAGATCGGCACCTTGTTCAAGAAAAACGCCACCATCTCCGCCGCCATGGGCGGCTGCCAGGCCGAAATCGGCGTTTCGTCCGCCATGGCAGCCGCGGGGCTGGCGGAAGTTTCGGGCGGTACACCGGAGCAGGTCTTGCAGGCGGCGGAAATCGCCATGGAGCACCACCTCGGATTGACCTGCGATCCGGTCGGAGGGCTGGTGCAGATTCCGTGCATCGAACGCAACACCATGGGCGCGGTCAAAGCCATCACCGCAGCGACCATCGCCCTGGACAGCGATCCGGCGGACGCCAGGGTCAGCCTCGATGCGGTGATCCAGACCATGTGGGAGACCGCAAAGGACATGAATGGCCGCTACAAAGAAACCGCCGAGGGTGGTCTTGCGGTACACATTCCGGTGAACGTGCCGGAGTGCTGAGCGGAGTATCGTGAGCATCCGATGCGCAAAAACAGGATAATGAGCGGCGCGCCCGCCACGCCCCCGCCGGAAAAGGCGGAGTTGACGTCCACAACTTCTGGCGCGCTACACCATGCCATTGCAAGCTCGCGCTTGTCGTATTGCCGACAATCGGAAGCGGTGGTCGTCACCGAGCTCGGCAATGCAGAGCTCCCGCTACGACCGCGTCTCCACGAACTCGACGGGTGTACTAGCGGCGCATCAGCACAAACGTAGACGGCGCATAAATTGCATTAGTGCCAAAATCAACAACGAGGAGACAAACCCGTGCCTGGATTACTACCCAGCGTCGATCCGGATGGCCTGCTTGAGTACTCGGTGGTCTACACCGACCGTGCGACCAACCACATGTCGAAGGTGTTTCAGGAAAGCATGCGCGACATCTCGCGTATCCTGAAAACTGTGCACAACGGCCACACGGCCGTCATCGTGCCCGGCTCCGGAACCTTTGCCATGGAGGCCGTGGCGCGCCAGTTCGCCACGAGCAAGAAGTGTCTGGTCATCCGCAACGGCTGGTTCAGCTATCGCTGGACCCAAATCTTCGAGATGGGCGGCATCCCATCGGAATCCACCGTCCTGATGGCGCGCCCCGTCGAGTCCGGACCGCAGCCCGCCTACGCCCCGCCGCCGATCGAAGAAGTCGTTGCCGCGATCGGCCGCGAGAAGCCGGATCTCGTGTTCGCCCCGCATGTGGAAACTTCGGCGGGAATGATCCTGCCCGATGACTATCTTCGCGCCGTGGCGGATGCCGTACACGCGGTTGGCGGCCTGTTCGTGCTCGATTGCATCGCATCCGGCACGGTCTGGGTCGATATGCGCCAAATCGGAGTGGACATCTTGATCAGCGCACCGCAAAAAGACTGGAGCGCCCCGCCCTGCTGTGGGCTGGTGGTATTAAGCCCGGCGGCGCGCGACCGTATCGAGAACACCGCCAGCACCAGTTTTGCCGCTGACCTCAAAAAATGGCTGCAAATCATGGAGGCCTACGAACAGGGCGGACACGCCTACCATGCCACCATGCCAACCGATGGCCTGCGCGCTTTACGCGAGGTGATGCGCGAAACTGAAGCCTACGGCTTCGCCAAGGCGCGCGATGAGCAACTGGAACTCGGTCGCCGGGTGCGTGGGATATTGGCCGAGCGCGGCATCAAATCGGTCGCTGCGGCCGACTTCGGCGCCCCCGGCGTGGTAGTGTGCTACACCAGCGACGACGCCATCAAAACCGGCAAGAAATTCGCCGATCTCGGTCTGCAAATCGCGGCCGGGGTCCCGCTGCAATGCGGCGAAAGCCCCGATTTCAAGACTTTCCGCCTGGGTTTGTTCGGCTTAGACAAGTTGCAAAACATCGAGCGTACGGTTGCGACCCTGGCGCAGGCACTGGATCGGATCGAAAGGTTCTGAACGATTGCGTCATCGCGTCGGCGACGGAGTACGGTTCGGCGTAAGGGATTAGACTGCTGGAACAGACGCACTGGCTGCACAAGAACCAGCTCATCGGACGAGTGCGATCGGAACTGCGCGGAAAAAACGGGCGACCCTATTGCCTGCCGCGCAGATGCTCTCTTCTCGGAGATAAGGATTTTCGAAAGCCGCTTTTCGGACGGCTTCATACGTTTTTTGGACCTTCGCTTGCAAATTTCGATGACGGGTTCAGCCGATTGTCATGCACGATTCAACCTGATCATAGATGAATACAAGGACGCAAATCGCCAATGCGTCCGGTCAACACCGGACTGCAAGCTTCCCGCCATAGGCACTCCAGCATTTTTCCCGACAGGTTCATCTGTCCGATCTTGTTTTCGCCTCACAACCTCGCCTTCCTGACTTCGAATCCGGCATTTTTTTCGTCGACGATGCGGGTTTTCGCTGGCTGATCCGTCTTAACTTGATAGACCGTTGAATTCATAAGCAGAGGATAAGGGGGGATGAAACTTACGTCGCAAACTCGCGATGCAGGCATGTCTTCGGAATTCCGGGTATTTCCGTCGGCGCGTTATTTCGAGATTTGTTTCGAGCGACTTTATCGGCTGATTCAGAATCTGATGGATACCGCTGATCGCGATCTCCTACTGGTGCCGACGCACTTGGGTATTGACGTCGCGCAATGTGAAACCATCGCACGCCCCGTCTATCCCTGCTCGCCCAGCAAAACCGTCTCGAGTCGTCGACTCTACACGCGAAATATCCCTGACGATCTTGCCGGCCGATGAGTTTTGCTATCGGTAGGATCGACCTGGTCCGGTTGTCGGTTACCCTCTTGACCTTAGTCCTCTCGCTTCTGGCCGGGTGTGGAACGGCGCCAGATCGGGACGCGAAAAATGTCGGAGCGGGGATTCCCTCATTCTGGACGGCAACGTCAGGCCCTCAGAAAACGGTTTCCGAGCGTTGGGTCGAATCATTCGCCGATTCGACTTTGAGTGCCTTGGTGCATGAGGCTTTGGCAAGCAACTACGACCTGAAGTCCGCGGCCGCCCGTGTGGAGGCCGCCCGGCAGCAAGCCCGTATCGATGGCGCCGGACGCTGGCCTCAGCTTTTCTTCGCGCCGAGCTACGAACGCGCTCAGGTGCGTAGCGCGGGTTTCGGCTCGACCGAATTCGGCGCCTTCGAAGCCTTGTTCACGCTGGACTGGGAAGTGGATGTCTGGGGGCGGATACGCGCTTTCCAGCAGGCGTCCCAACAGGAAGCTGCCGCGACGGAAGCCGATTTCCACGCCGCGCGCCTATCCCTGGCGGCACGAACGGCACAGGCTTATTTCGAACTGGCAGAGGCCAAGCTCCAAGCCGAGGTTGCCGAGCGGTCGATCCGGGACAGGCGCACCATTGTCGACCTGGTGCGCGGCCGCTTCGCCCGGGGACTGGCGCGCGGCCTCGATCTGCGGCTGGCCCTTACCGACCTGGCCAATGCGGAAGCCCAGTTGGCGGCTGCGCGCAACCGGGTTCAAATCGTTACTCGCCTTCTGGAAGTCTTGCTAGGGCGCTATCCGGCGGCCGATCTGGCGACGACGGCGTCTTTGCCCGATCCGCCCGCGCCGCTGTCGGCCGGGGTTCCCTCGGAACTGCTCGAACGGCGCCCAGACCTGATCGCCGCTTTCGACCGCCTGCGCGCCGCCGATTTCCGGGTGGAGAGCGCGCAAAAAGCGCTGCTGCCGCGCCTAGCCCTCACCGCTACCGGCGGCACCCGCAGCCCGGCCTTGACGGAACTGGTCGATCCCCGCGCGGCGGTCTGGAACGTCGCGATAGGTCTTCTGCAACCGCTCTTCACCGGCGGCCGTCTCAAGGGAGAGATTCGGCTGAACCAAGCTCTGGCGGAGGAAGCGCTCAATCTGTACAAAAACACGGCGCTCAACGCCTTCCGCGAGGTGGAACAATCGCTCGCCGCGGAGGAATGGCTGAGGGAGGAAGAACGGGCGCTCAAGGAAGCCGTCGAACAAACCGAAGCAAGCCGAAAGCTGGCGGTCTATTCCTACCGTCACGGCTTCATCGAAATCCTGACCCTGCTGGACAGCTACCGAAGCACCCTGAACGCGCAAAGCGCACATCTCGCCGTCAAGCGGCAATTGCTCAGCAACCGGATCGATCTCTATTTGGCGCTGGGAGGGGAAGTATGAAAGCGGAGACTTTATCGCTACGGCATATGTTGCACACCACGCAGTGTGGGCCAGACCGACGCGGATCTGGTACCTACCAACTGTCGAAGGATTTGGTCCACCTCCTGTCAAAACGCCGAATCGCGATTGCACCGGCACAAAACAGGCTCCGTTGCAAAAACTGTGTTGTCGAGCGAGGATGGCCGCGAGGGACTGAACATAGGAGGTCAAACGTGGATTCCGTATTCCGGTGGCGGCGCTTTGCGCCCGAAGTGATCCTGCCGGGCGTGCGCTGGTATTGCAAGTACGGCATCAGCTACCGCGACCTGGAAGAAATGATGCCGGAACGTGGCATCGCCGTCGATCATACGACGCTGTACCGCTGGGCGCAGCGCTACGCGCCCGAATTGGAGAAGCGTACGCTCTGGTATCAGAGCCGCCTGAGCTCGAGCTAGCGTGTGAACGAGACCTACATCAAGGTTCGCGGCGTGTGGAAATACCTGTTCCGCGCCATCGATAAAGAGGGCCGCACCCTCGACTTTTGCTTGTCGGATATCCGAAACGCCAAGGCCGCCAAGCGTTTCCTGGCCAAGGCGCTGAGGCGCTCGAAGCACTACCGGCCAGGCAAGATCAACACCGACAAGAACCCGGCCTACGGCGAAGCCATTCGCGAACTGAAGAAGGAAGGTTTGCTGCCGGCGGACTGCCTCCACCGGCAAGTGAAATATCTGAATGATCGCCTTGAATCCGATCCCGGTAAACTGAAGCGCTTGATTAAGCCGACCCTCGGCTTTCAGTCGATGCGAACGGCGTATGCCACGATCAAGGGCTTCGAGGTGATGCGCATGTTCCGGAAGCGCCAGTTCGACTTTTGGATCGACGCCGTCGGTGGCGGAACCGAGGCGTGCTTCGTCAACCGGCTATTCAGCGTGTATGCCTGACCCGGCGACAGGCCGAACGGCTCAGAAACGTGCTTAAACCATTTTTGCAACGGAGCCGGGCGCCCGGTGTGCGCGTAGCGGGCCGCGAATTCGTCCGACAGCGAGGCCAGAATGCCATCCACCAACAGCCGCATCCGGCGCAACGGATGCGTTTGAGGAACCCGGTCTTCCCGGTTCACGTAGCTAAACAGGACTCCTTGGGTGACATCTTTGCCGCGCATCGTCGTTCTCGAAAAAATAAAGCGGGTAGTTTAACCGGTCACAGTCCCACACTACCTGATTAGGTGCGACCGGCAGAGTTTTTCACCAGCCTGCTAACGTGAAAACAATAGTTTACACCGTTTCATTCGGAACTTGGGTGGCCTGTAGACAGCCGCCTTGGGCAGATCATGACTTTACGGTGCCTTTGAGTTGTTCACCCAATAAGCCCCGGTTTTGTTGGAGGGATTTTACTGCCGGCGCAATAGCTCAGGTAAAACTCGATACCCAAATGGAAATCCCCGGATACACGTCCCAACACTCTATATTGTAGAGACAGCCTAATACCTCGTTCTCTGCTAATTGGGCCTAGATACAGGGTAATATTCGGATTCATCCACCCGTCGGATGGATGGCTGGTACCGGCCATCCATCTTCCAGGCTGTCCGCTTGGGACTATATCATCACGAGACGCTTACCTTATAACCCGGTAACTTGCAGGAAATTCGCGCCTGTTACGGGTAACTGGTTAGTAACCGCAAATCCGACAGAAGCGCCGGTCGGATGCGAAATAAAAGATATCAAGCATACACCACCGTCTGGCTGACCTCCGGTCGAGGCACCACCGATGCCGCATGTCGATCCGCCTTCCACAGTGGCCAAGACTTGGTCTTGAAGGGGGGTAGCGCCCTTAATTTCACCGAGCGCATGGAAATCACTGGCGATAGCTGGAGCGGCGATCATCATGGTTGCCAACATACTCACTGAAAACATCATTTTCCTCATTGTGATTACTCCTAAATATTGCCGAGTTGGAGCGGGTAATAGGTCCCTTCAGGGTGCGAAATACCCCATCCTTAATCGACTCAAATAAACCGGGCAAAAAAATACCCGGACCAAAGTTTGAAGATATCCATTCCTCCTGACTACAGTCCGTTGGTGGGGAGCATACGAAGAATTGAATGGCTGGCCTTAGGGAAATAATCTCGAAGTGAGACAGGACAATTTCCCGAACGAATGCAATAAATATCCCAGCACCGTGATACCCGCTATGGCAGCTTATCGATTCAGCAATTAAAGGGTTATTATACGAGGGCGGATAACACGGAGTGGAGTCCTTTCAGGGTCATGCCCCGCTCCGATTCCTATTGATTAGGAGCACAATAATGGAAAAAACGATATTGTTGGGTAGTGCGATCGCAGTCAATTTGGCTCTCGCTCCAATTAGCGTATATGGAACGACTCCGAGCGCCGTTTCGACTACACCAACGGATTTGACGGGATGTATTCCAATTGATGATTCGAGCACGGATGCTTGGAATACCGGAGAGTTTTGTCCCGACTCCGGCCAGGGCATCCCGACCGCCGGCTCCGCTAATATGTCGGCTGCCAGCAGCCCTCCAGCCGCAGCGAGCGCGCGGTCAATTCACAGCACGCCAGTTTCCGCCATTAACCCGGTTATCGCTTCACCGGCCCGCACCGAATGTCTGTCTGCCGGCGGTGCGAATGCCGCCGGCCCCGAAGGGTTTTGTCTGGCTTCGGAGATCGGCACCTCGCTTGCCAAGCTGGCGAATTTTGCGGCCACCAACGAGCTGGCGGCAAAGCGCTTGCAGTTTCTGCAGGTGACTTTCAAAAACAGGCCCACATTGAGCGGATCTCGGCTTCTTCCCGCGGATGACAATACCCCTTTGGTTGCGGAATGCTCGTCGGCAGGCGGTTCGACCGCGTTTACCGCCGGAGGGTTTTGCCTGAGTTCGGACCTGACCGAACTCGCAGCGAACATGGCGAAACTTTCGGTCGCGAACAGTCTCTCCGCAGCGAGCCTTAATTTCGTTCAGGTTACCTTCGGCGACCGCGAAATGCTTGGCGAAGCCGGTGAACTTTCGGGTTCTGGGACGTCGACGGGTCCGGAATGTACGTTGGTCGACGGCTCCCGTGCTGTGGCCGGAAATCCGGGAGGGTTTTGTATGGCATCGGACCTCGGCTCGTCGACTGCCGATCTGTTCGCGAATTTTACGGTAGCCAATGACTTGCCCGTGGTCGGCGTGCAATTTCTGCAAATTGCGTTTGATCAAGCGCACTCACAACATTTCCGCAGGACCGTTTGGCCTGGGGGCAAAAAGTGCGAGTCAGTTGACGGCTCGGCCGCGACTATCGGAGATGCTGACGGGGCCTGTATGGTTTCGGACCTTGCGACGCCCAGTACCGACTATTCCGCGAGTTTTTCGGTAGCCAATAGTTTAGCCATCGCGGGTATGCAATACGTACAGGCTACGTTCGGGCGCAATCAACTCCCCGCCGGCACGGCACGTTCCACGACTGTCGGCGCGCCAACCGACAGGAGATGTTCGTCGGCTCAGGGTTCGACTGCGGCTAGCACGAACGCCGGCGGATTTTGCCTTGTTGCGGATCGCGGCAGGTCGGCCTTGGGCTTTGCAAATTTTGCGATTGCCAATGACCTGCCGGTTGCAAGTTTGCGGTTCCTTCAGGTGCCGTTTGGAGACAGGGCCACAGCGAAAAAACTTGGTGCCGGGAAGGAAGGTGATCCGATCGGCGCTGTCATTACGGATTCTTCGGCTTTTAATCGTCGGCTGGTGCCGCCGAGTCTTGTGGTCAGTACCGGTAATCTGCCCTTCCATTTCCCCGCTTTTGATCCAACATTCGCCTTCAGACCCTACTCAAACCAGGATCGAAAGAGGAACTCTTTTCTTTCGCTCTCGTTAGGCTGCGAGGCCGAATATGCGGATACGCCGGCAGATCAATCGCTATTGGGGCGGTTGTTGAATCTCGGTCCGGCCCCATGTGTTCGCGATCGGGTACGCTGGGGAAAGCTTTTACTTCACTGATCTTGAAGTGCCTTACCGACAATGAACCGCCCCGGGTTTGGTGGAGGCTCCAACCTTTGAGAAGATGGAGCCATGAGGAAGTCTACGAAGTTTTCCCCCGAGGTGCGCGAGCGTGCGGTTCGATTGGTGTTCGAGTGCCGCAATGAGCACCCCTCGCAATGGGCCGCTGTTGAATCCATCGCGGGCAAGATTGGGTGTACCCCCCAGACACTGCTGGAGTGGGTGCGCCGGCATGAACGAGACACGGGTCAACGCGACGGTCTAACCTCGGCTGAACAGCAGCGCATCAAGGAACTCGAGCGGAAAGTGAAGGAACTGCGCAAGGCCAATGGAACCCTCAAGCTGGCTAGCGCGTTTTTCGCCCAGGCGGAGCTCGACCGCCGACTCAAGTCCCGAGGGCCTTCGTCGACGCGCATCGGGAGCGCTTCGGGGTCGAGCCGATCTGCACAAGGTCTTGCAAATCGCCCCGTCGGGCTACAGGCGCTATGCTGCACCGCAGCGCAACCCCGCACTGCGTTGTGCACGTGCCCAGCGCGACGATACCCTGATCCCACATATCGAACACGTCTGGCAGGCCATCCTGCAGGTCTACGGTGCCGACAAAGTTTGGCGACAAATAAACCGGGAAGGTATCGCGGTGGCCCGCTGTACGGTCGAGCGGCTCATGCGACGTCTGGGCCTGCGTGGCGCCATCCGCGGCAAGGTGGTACGTACCACGCTTAGCGATAACAAGGCGCCATGCCCGCTGGACCGGGTCAATCGGCAATTCGAGGCCGAGCGCCCCAACCAGCTTTGGGTGTCGGACGTCACCTATGTCTCCACAGAGCATTTTCATACCTACTGTACGGGCACTCGCGCGTAGGTCGGGAATCCCTCCCAATCGCAAACGGTCGCTTTAGTCGCGACCCTTCCAATCGCAAACGGCGTCTTCGGGAGCGCCGAAGCCGCCCTTCCCGACGGTGCCGTTGGGGTAACGGGTTCGTCGGCAAAGGATTGCCGACCTACGAATGCTTGAATCTATTCACCCGAGCCGAAGGCGCCAACGACTCCTGCCAGGCCTGTTTTGCCGTACGAGCGAGATGAAAATGCTCAAGCCGAAACGATCAACGGGCTGTACAAAGCCGAGTTGATCCACCGGCGGGCGCCCTGGAAGACACGGGAAGCCGTCGAATTGGCCACTCTCGAACGGGTGTCCTGGTTCAACCACTCCAGGCTACTCGAACCCATCGGCTATATCCCGCCAGCAGAAGCTGAGGCAAACTATTATCGGCAACTAGCCAATCAGGCTGCCTCGCAGACCTGACTTAAACCAACGAGCCTCCACGATTCCCGGGGCGGTTCACTTTAGTCTTAAAGGTCTTGGTGATGGGGGGCTCTCCCTTGCGGCGTACTTGGATATTCCAGGAACCGCTTGGAAGCTTTCGGAGTGTGGCCATGCAGAACCTCTCTCAATGTTCAGTGTGAACAAAATGTGAACGAGAAGGGTTCTGAGGAGAGCAAGAACTACATTAAGTTCTTGTTTCAAATGGCGCGCCCGAGACGACTCGAACGTCCGACCTTTGGCTCCGGAGGCCAACGCTCTATCCAACTGAGCTACGGGCGCATGCCGCGCATTTTACAGGAATCAGGATCGGTTTAATAGACTTCGGACGGCGGCAAAGCTGTCCATGGCCCGTTCTTTTTTCTGTTCGGGATCGAGCGCGCGCCGTTCCGGCCATTCGAGCTCTTCTTCCGGCAGTTCGTTCAGAAAACGGCTGGGCTCGCAATCCACGATTTCGCCGTGGCGTTTGCGATGCGTGCAATAACTTAAAGTCAGATGCTTCTGCGCGCGGGTGATGCCTACGTAGGCCAGGCGGCGTTCTTCTTCGATCGTGTTTTCTTCGATGCTGGTCTGGTGCGGCAATAGATTTTCCTCCATTCCGACCAGATAGACGTACGGGAACTCCAATCCTTTCGCCGCGTGCAGCGTCATCAGGTTGACACGGTCGCCGGCGTTTTCTTCCTGGCTGCGCTCCAGAACGTCGAGCAGCAGAATTCGGGAAACGACTTCCGCGAGACTCTTTTCTTTTTCGTCGTCCTTGGCGATGCGTTTGAGCCAATCGATCAGTTCGCGTACCTGTCCCATCCTGCGGCGGGCGGCGTCTTCGCTGTTGCTGGTCTCCCTCAGCCAGTTTTCATACCCGATCTTGACGATGAAATCGTCGATCACGGCGAAGGTGTCGCCGCGCTGGGCGCGCTCGGCGACATCGGTAATCCATTCGGCGAAGTGGCGCAGGCGCTGGATCGCCGTCTCGCCGAGAGACTGCTGAAGCCCGAATTCGAAGCAGGCCGAAAACAGACTGATGTGGCGCCGGTTGGCATAGGCGCCGAGTTTTTCCAGGGTTGTCGGCCCGATCTCCCGGCGTGGAACGTTGACCACGCGCAGGAACGCCGCATCGTCGTCCGGATTCACCAGCAATCGCAGATAGGCCATGATGTCCTTGATCTCGGCATAGCCGAAGAAAGACATTCCGCCGCTGATGAAATAAGGTATGGCGTGCTCCCGCAACGCGCGCTCGAAGAGCCGCGACTGGTGGTTGCTGCGATACAGGATCGCGTAGTCCTGAAAACGCGTGCCGTGGCGGAACTTGTGATGCAGCAGGTCGGAGGCGACCTGCCGCGCTTCGGCGACTTCTTCCTTGTGCGTGAGCACGCGCAGCGGATCGCCGTATCCCAGCGCACTCCACAGGCGCTTTTCGAATACGTGGGGGTTGTTGGCGATGAGCTTGTTGGCGACCTTCAGGATCCGTCCGGTCGAACGGTAGTTCTGCTCCAGTTTTATGACCTTGAGCCGCGGAAAATCGCGCTGTAGCTGGGCAAGATTTTCAGGTTGCGCCCCGCGCCACGCGTAAATCGACTGATCGTCGTCGCCGACCACGGTAAAACGGCCGACTTTGCCGGTCAGCAACTTAACCAATTCGTACTGGGTCAGATTGGTGTCCTGGTACTCATCGACCAATAAATAGCGTATCCGGTTGCGCCACTTGTCGAGGATGTCCGCATGCTCGTGAAACAGGAGCACCGGAAGGAGAATCAGGTCGTCGAAGTCGACGGCGTTGTAGGACTTCATGTGCCGGACATATTCGGCATAAAGCTGCGCCGCGGGCTGTGCATCGCCCTGCCCTTCCGCGATAGCCCGCTCGGGGGTCACGAACAAATTCTTCCACCGGCCGATGCGCCAGATATAGTTTTCCGCCTCGTCGATATCCCAGCTTTCCGAGCCGTGCTTGATGAGTTCCTTGGTCAGCGCCAGGCGATCGTGCTCGTCAAAAATGGAGATATTTTTCTTGAGGCCGAGCGCGCCGTGCTCCTCGCGCAAGATTTCGAGGCCCAGCGAATGGAAGGTGGACACCGTCAGGCCGCGCAAATCCTTGTCGGAAAGCAGCTTGCCGACGCGGCTCTTCATCTCCCGCGCCGCCTTATTGGTAAAGGTTAGAGCGGCGATGTGCTTCGCCGGGGTGCCGTGCTTGACCAAATACGCGATTTTCTCGGTGATCACCCGCGTTTTGCCGCTGCCCGCCCCCGCAAGAACGAGCAAGGGACAATCCAAAGTGGTCACGGCAGCGAGCTGCTGCGGATTCAGTTGAGAGACCATCAAACGGCCGAAGAGATACGGTCGAGCCGCCGGAAGCCAATGGCTTCGCTGAGATGCGGAACGGCGATTTTGTCCTCGCCGGCGAGATCGGCGATGGTGCGAGCGAGTTTCAGAATGCGGTGATAGGCGCGATGCGACAATCCGAGCTTTTCGGTGGCCTGCTCGAGCAGTCGGTGTCCATCGTCGGTCAATTGGCAGTAATGCTTGACTTCTTGAGGCGCCATCGAGGCATTCGGCTTTCCGGTCCTCTGCAGAGCCACTTCCCGAGCCGCGATCACCCGCCGGCGAATGTCGGCGCTCTTCTGCTCTCCGCCGGGCGCGCCATGACGCAACATTTCTTTAGAAACGCGCGGCACTTCTATGTGTATGTCGATGCGGTCGAGCAAAGGTCCGGAAATCCGCGCGCGATAACGCTGAACCTGCTCCGACGTGCAGCGGCAGCGTCCGGAGGCGTCGCCCAAATAGCCGCACGGACACGGATTCATCGCGGCGATGAGCTGAAACCGGGCCGGGAAATCGACCTGGCGCGCAGCACGGGAAATCGTGATACAGCCCGTCTCCAACGGTTCCCTCAAAACCTCGAGCACCTTGCGGTCGAACTCCGGTAACTCGTCGAGAAAAAGCACGCCGTTATGAGCCAGGGAGACTTCTCCCGGCTTGGGATTGCCGCCGCCGCCCACCAAAGCAGGGGCCGAAGCCGTATGATGCGGCGAACGGAACGGAGGAATGCGCCAGCGTCTCGGATCGAAAGGCAAATCGCTGACCGATCCGATGGCTGCGCTTTCCAACGCTTCGTCGTCGGTCAAAGGCGGGAGAATACTCGGAAATCGAGCCGCCAGCATGGATTTGCCGGTTCCCGGAGGTCCGAGCATTATCAGATTGTGTTTTCCGGCGGCGGCGACTTCCAGGGCTCGCTTGGCGTGATAATGCCCATGCACGTCCGCGAAATCGGCGAGTTCCTCCAGGCCAACCGATGCCCCCTCGTTCGATTCGAACGGGATCTGTTGCTGGCCATTCAAATGAGCGCATACCTCGAGAAGATGGTGTGCCGCGAGAATTTTCGCACCCTCTGCAAGAGCCGCTTCGCCCGCGTTTTCCTTCGGCGCGATTAACGTACGCCCCGCATGCTTCGCCTGAATCGCGACCGGCAATACCCCGCTGACGGGGCGCAATTCCCCGCCCAGAGAAAGCTCACCTACGCACTCGATCTCCCGGAGAGCATCGCTCCTGATTTGTCCCGACGCCGCCAAGATGCCCAGCGCGATCGCGAGATCGAATCGGCCGCCTTCTTTCGGAATGTCGGCGGGCGCCATGTTCACGGTGATTCGCTGGAGGGGAAATTCGAACTGACAGTTCAGAAGCGCGCCCCTGACCCGATCCTTGCTTTCTTTCACCGCGGTTTCCGGAAGGCCGACGATGGAAAGGCTTGGTAAACCGTTGGAAATATGCACCTCGACGGTGACTAACGGCGCTGCGATACCTTGCCTGCCCCGAGTGAAAACGACGGCCAGGGACATGAATTCCTCGTCCGTTCGAATTATCGATTGACGATCTGCTTTTCCAGCTCGGCGACTTGAGCTTCCAGTCGTTCCAACTGCTCCCGCGTTCTCGCGAGAACGGCGGTCTGCACGTCGAATTCTTCCCGGCTGACCAAATTCATCTTGGCGAACGAGGCTTGAAGGATTGCGCGGAAATTCTTTTCCAAATCGTCCTGCAATTTGAGGAAGTCGGACGGTACTGCCTCGACAAGGCGCCGAGCGAGATCGTTTAGAGTGGTTTTATCAAACATATCGAAAAGCATAGCCGAGTAACGCGGTGAGCGTCCAGTCGGACGCACTCCCGTCGATATGCACCGTCAGAGTGCATGCCAAATCAGACGCTCCGTGATGGTGCATTTTTAGCGTCTGCCATCTTGACAATTTCATTTTTTGCCAAGCCCACCGCACAACATAAAGCTTGGCACAGGTCCTGCTTCTTGGTCGAAGAACGCCTCAACACTGAGCAGGGCTTCGCCGGTTCAGCGTCGAATCGAAGGCGGCGTCCGCACATTCTATAGGAGAACTCTCGCATGAAATTTGTGACCGCGATTCTAAAACCGTTCAAATTGGACGACGTCCGCGAGGCATTGTCCGATGTAGGCATTTCCGGCATCACCGTCACCGAGGTGAAAGGATTCGGCCGACAGAAAGGACATACTGAATTGTACCGGGGCGCTGAATACGTCGTCGATTTTCTGCCCAAGGTCAAGCTCGAAGTCGCGGTAACAGACGAGCAACTGGAAGCCGTGATCGATGCCATCTCCAAAACGGCCAATACCGGAAAAATCGGCGACGGCAAAATTTTTGTGCTCGACCTTGAGCAAGTCATTCGTATCCGTACCGGTGAAACCGGAGCGGAAGCCCTTTAATCAAGGAGAAAAACAACATGAAACGAATCCAGATCGCCCTTTTCCTGTTCATGTCGCTGTGTTTCACAGGAATTGCATTCGCCGAAGAAGCCCCCGCTCCGGTCCCCGATAAAGGAGACGTCGCCTGGATGATCGTAGCCACCGTATTGGTTATTTTGATGACCATTCCGGGGCTGGCCTTGTTCTACAGTGGCATGGTCCGCGCCAAGAACACGCTGTCCGTTCTCATGCAGGTGTTCGTGATTTTCTCGCTAATGGCGCTGTTATGGGCGATATACGGCTACAGCATTGCGTTTACGGAGGGAAACGCCTTCTTCGGCGGGTTCAGTAAACTGTTCTTGAAGGGCGTGACGCCGGAATCGCTCGCCGGTACGTTCAGCAAAGGCGTCTATGTTCCCGAATACGTCTATATCGTATTCCAAGCAACTTTCGCGGGTATCACCCCGGCACTGATCGTCGGCTCGTTCGCCGAACGCGTGAAGTTTTCCGCAGTACTGCTGTTCATGGTTTTGTGGTTCACGTTCTCCTATCTTCCGATGGCCCATATGGTCTGGTTTTGGGCAGGCCCGGATGCGTACACGGATGCCGCCGCCGCCGAAGCCGCCGGCGCGACGGCTGGTTTTCTTTTTCAAAAGGGAGCACTGGATTTCGCCGGCGGTACCGTGGTGCATATCAACGCCGGCATAGCAGGACTGATCGGCTGCCTATTGATCGGCAAGCGCATCGGCTACAAGAAGGAATTTATCGCACCTCATAGCGTAACGATGACCATGATCGGCGCATCGCTGCTTTGGGTCGGCTGGTTCGGCTTCAACGTCGGATCGAACCTGGAAGCCAACGGCATCGCTGCGCTAGTCTTCGCCAATACCTTGCTCGCGACCGCAGCAGCGACCTTGGCCTGGATGTCGGCCGAATGGCTCGCTCGAGGCAAGCCCAGCATGTTGGGTGCCGCGTCGGGCGCAGTCGCCGGGCTCGTCGCCATCACACCGGCCTGCGGCTTCGTTGGTCCTATGGGCAGCATCGTTCTCGGCCTGATTGCCGGTGCCGTCTGCTTCTGGGCGGTGACCAGCTTGAAAAACATCTTGGGCTATGACGACTCGCTCGATGTATTTGGGGTTCATGGCATCGGCGGCATCATCGGCGCGTTGGGAACCGGCATATTCGCCTCTCCCGACCTCGGAGGCGCCGGCGTATACGATTATGTGGCCAATGCCGTCGGCGAATACGACATGATGGCCCAGGTCATCAGCCAGGCTTGGGGCGTGGGAACCGTCGTCATCTGGTCAGGGGTGGTCTCTCTCATCGCCTACAAGATCGTGGACATGCTGATAGGGCTTCGGGTCACGGAAGAGATCGAGCGTCAAGGGCTCGATACGACCGAACATGGAGAAACCGCCTACCATCTTTAATTTGGCAGCCTCTTGTCATGTCTATAGCGGGCGTCTTCGGACGCCCTCTTTTTTGCTACCGGCGCGATTCGAGCCCGATCAACGGGACAAAATCCAATTCCGGAGATTGGCCGCATTCATTGCGCCCATCGCCCGATCGACCTCTTTTCCGCCGTCGAACATCAATAGAGTGGGAATGCTGCGAATATTGAATCGTCCCGCAAGAGCGCTTTCCGAATCGACGTCGACCTTGGCAAAACACACTTGCCCAGCCAATTCGCTCGCCAACTGATCGAGCACCGGCGCCATCATTTTGCACGGTCCGCACCAACTCGCCCAAAAATCCACTACGACAGGCAAATCACTTCTTCCAATATAGGTTTCGAAATCCCTCTCGGTCAGATTTGCCGGCTGCCCGTTAAGGATTTCTTGGCGGCAACGCCCACATTTCGGACGATCTCTAATCCGCTCCGGCGAAACGCGGTTTACGGTCATGCAGAAAGGACAGACGATGTGCATATCTTCACTCCGATTCCGCTTCTGCTATTCGTCTTCTAAATCGCGATCGGGGTTCCAGCCCAAGGCTTTTGCCCGAGCAATCGCCTCCTCCTGAATGCGCAGATATTTCTGGAGAAGCTCCTCCGGAAAGTTGTGCACCGAAAATCCGTACTGATCCCAGGTTTGCTGAACCTTTTCCCACAAGTTCTCGATGCCCCCCGCTTGCCATCCCTCACAGGTCTCGGATTCAGGAATCAGCCCGAATGCCCAGGCGTCCCGAATGATGCGGCCGATATCCGTCATACCGCCGTAGCGGTCATTATGTATTCCGACATACGGTTCATTATTTTTCATGCCAATGCACAGATCCCAGTCAAAGGGCCATTCTACAAAGGTCCAGGATGAAGTACAGCATGCCGGCGCCGGTCGCCTTCTTCACCGGCAAGAATACGACGCTCAAGCTTGAAACGGTTTCACGAAAGTCAATTAAAAGGCGAAAAGGACATCGGCAATCTCAAGGTCAGCTTGACGTCCTGCGCATCTTCCGTGGCTCCGATGCTTACCGATAGATTTAGGCTGGTGTCTCTGGTGAGTTTGAACGAATACCCCAAAAGGAACTCCCCGATATCCAAACTCGATCCGGAAACGGATTCTCCGTCCACTTCCGTATCGAATACGTGCTTATGCGAGTATCCGATGCTGAAGGATGATCGTTCGTTAATGCTGAACCCCAACCCGAAGCTTGCTCCTATCGAGTCGCCGGGATCGATCGTTCCGACATCCTCATCAGTCTCGAGGGTGTAGCCATAATTGAGATTTGCGTAAAACACGGCCGGATCGGTCGGGTAGAGCGCCGTAATACTCGGCTGAACACTAACGTAACCCGAGCCGGTCGGGAGCTCTGTCGGAAAGCGGGCGCCCGGCACACCCTGAGCCAGCACATAGTCCACATCGTAGGGACTTTTTCCTGTGGGAATGGTAGTTGCAAGATTTCCCACGAATATCGGCCAACCGTTGGCTCCGCCATTAAACTGATACCGTGCCGTAAACTCGATATCGCCCAAACCGGATCCATCGGCATTGAAGGTCTCATCCACTCCGGCACCGATTGAAACAGCTCTCGATCGCTGCATGTCCTCTCTGTAAAGGAAAGGTACGCGGCCACTGATTTCGAGGCGATCGGTTACGCCGTAGCGGCCGGTAATCGCACCGATAAACGTATGCCGGTCGATTTCTCTAAGATCGATCAATCCGATGGCAATGGCCGGAACAAACGTAAACGCGTCAAGAAAAACCCGATTGTTGCTCGCGTAGTTGTATTCCAGCGATGGCTCCACAATCAGGTGGCCCTTCGGCGTCAACACGCCGCCTACGGTCTCCGAGATCCTGGGCAGTTCCGGGGGCTTCGGCTTCGCCTCCGGTTCCGGAGCTTGTCCGACCGGACCCTTGGGCATAGCCGGCTGTCGGTTATCGGCAACTTTGACGGGACCGGGAGGCTGGTCCTTGATTCGTGCTGCTTGTGCCGTACCGGGGTTTGTTGCAGTCTGTTTGGCGGGCGCACCGCCGGCTATACGTTCGAGCTGGTTTTGCAGGGTTTGAAGCTTTCGTTGCTGATCCTCGAACGCTTTCTTCTGAAGATCCAGTATCCGTTGCTGCTCGGCTAAGGCCCGCCGCAACTGCTCGATTTCGCTGCCTTTCGCCGCGTCACCGGCAGCCTTTTTGCCTTGAGGCACAAGAACGGCTCTCGATTTTCCCGCACTCTTAACGCCCGGCGCTTGGCCCGCACGCGCCGCCAATGCGGGCTTCGGAAAATCCACCAGAAGCTTGGGCGAAGCCCCATAGGAAACCGGCTCCCAAAACTGGGTAAAAGTCGCGGGCTGTTTTAAGTCGACGATCAGGCGCGAATCGTCATCGCTTTCTGAACCACTGATTACGCGCGAAAACAGGGGATGATCCCGAGGAGGTTGGGGAAGTGTTCTGCTGATTCGGCCGCCGGGAAACTTGATAACCAAGCGATCCGGGCCATCCAAAAAGGAAGCTTGCACCGAGACATAATCCGAAGCCGTTATCTCGAGCCTAAGCGCATCGACCGACTCTCCATACCTTATATCGGTGATTTCCGCTCCCAAACAGTCGGAAACTAGAAATACCCCAAAAATCGAGGAAATAACTAGTACACGCACTGACGTACCCTCCCTGGGTCCATGTCTTATTTTTGTGACGTAACAGAACGTACTTTAATTTGACTGGTTTGGCAAGTTATTTTCGAAGGATATGCGTGTACCAATAAAGCCTTGATTAAAAGAAAAATAGCCCTGCCCGCCATAAATAAATGACGGGAATATCTTGGACGCAAAGGAAATGCCTCGACGATGGTCTAAGTCTTTCATGTCGTGAGGCGTTAAAGATCCGATATCGGCCCAAATCATGCGGCAGATATGGCGGTATAAATCATAAGGCGTATTTTATCAGTTCATCATTAATATATTATTCGATAATAAACAAACATATTTAGATGATCCAACGATAACTTATCCGGCGACATGCTCAACGCCGGGAACCGTAATGGAATGCTTTTCCATCAAGCGATATAGCGTCACGCGGGAAACTCCGAGCCGGCGTGCCGCGCTGGTAATACTTTTGGATTCCGACAACGCAGACATCACGGCTTGTTCGACGGCTTGCGCTTTTATCTCTCTAAGCGTTCTTCCACTGAATTTCGCCGGACGGGATAGCCCCAAATCCACCTCGGTAATCAGACGACCTGTGGAAAGAACGGCAGCTCGATTCACGCAACTCATCAACTCCCGCACGTTTCCAGGCCATGAATAATCGAGAATTGCCGAAACCGCTTTTTTCGACAGACGCTTCGAATTCCGCCGCTTCCCCTGATTAAATCGATCGACGAAATATTCCGCGATTTCAGCTGCGTCGGTATCCCGTTTTCTTAACGGCGGTACATCGATCTGCAATACATTGAGACGATAAAACAAGTCCTCTCTGATTACGCCGGCAGTCACCGCTTCTCGCAAGTTCGGGCTTGCCGAAGTAATAATCCTTACATCTATCGGACGTGATTCTTTAGAACCGAGGGGAGTTAACTCCTTTTCCTGCAAAAACCTTAACAGTGAGACTTGCCCCAACGGAGAGAGATTTTCGATTTCGTCCAAAAACACGGTACCGCCAGCTGCGGCTTCGAAATGCCCTACTCTCTCCTCGACCGCGCCAGTAAACGCTCCCTTGTTATGGCCGAAGAATTCGCTTTGCACTAGCGTGTCGGGAATGGCGCCGCAGCTCACGGCGATGAAAGGTTTTTCCGCCCTGGACGACAAGCCATGGATTGCCCTCGCAATGAGTTCCTTGCCCGTCCCGGTCTCGCCGGTAACGATTACCGGCTCATCACTCCGGCTGATTTTTTGGACATTTTCATAGACCAGCGACATTGCTTTACTGGACCCGATCAATCCAAACCTCTGATTGATCGCTAGACGAAATTCTCCGCGACTGGCCTCCGCCAGTTTTGCCGCGCCGTAAGCGTGCCCAAGCGAATATGCCAGTCTACGGACATCTACGGGGGTCGTATGAAAATCGAAAAAGAAAGAGCTCAAAAAAGAGGCGTGCTCAATAGAACCCATACTCCCTGGATCGACGATCGCAATCCACTCGGTAGACGAGCTTTCATTGATTACTTCCAATAGCCCGCTTTGCGTTTCCTCACTGAAACTTGCATCGAGCAGGACGACACCGACATAGATCTTGCTCGATCTGAGATGCCTTATCGCATCTCGCGTATCCATCGAGATGTGAGCCTTCCAGCCCTTTTCAGCGAGACTCTTCGCCAGACCGAGCGAGTCAGCCCAACCCGGCTGAAGCAAGATTAAATCCCTAGAATCGCCCCAGGCCTGATTGGCCGGAAACACCCTTTCGATTCGAGAAATCCCAGCTGTTAGTTCCATCTGTTTTCCCTTCCTTTTGATTATACAACACAGGACAATATTCCCTATTATTACAAGAACCTATGTAATTATATCTCCCTATAAATAAGCCGCTGCTTTAGATATTATGGAGCAAACCCACCGCCGTACGGTCCAAAACCGTTAAAATCCATACCCTTAACATTTGAAATGGTTAAATCGATGGACCGCATCATAGTTATTATCTGATTATCCATAGTATTTTGAATAACTGCCATGTTGTTCGTCCCAGCATCCGACATCGCGAAATTGTTGGGACCATTATTTACGGCCACTCCGCGCAACTGATCGATGGAAAAATCGTCGGCCAGCGCGAAACGGTCCGAAAACTGTTCTTGTCCATTGACAAATACGGATGTGGCCAAGGATAAGTCAACAACCATCCCGTTGTCCAACACAAACCCGGCACGCAACTCATCAAGCTCTGCGTCCTCGGCCGCTTTCCAGCCGGGAAGCGACTCAACGCCTCCCTGCCCACTTGCCGCACAGATTTTTATTGCTTGAGGGATGGAAGCAAGAAAGATGACACTCAAAACCAGCCGCATGACATCGAATTTCTTCGATGCTCGAACATCCTTGGCCGACATCATGATATTACTCCTTGTTTCTAAAAATCATATCTTCCCGGTTGTAGCAGGTTGAAGGAGGCGAGACTACCATTATCGACTGCCATACCCAATGGGGCTTTCGGACTCAAAGCCCATTCTTCACCGCTGTTGAAATATTTGCCCGCAATATTCTTTTTATTTCGAATAACAAAAAGGATGCGGTTGTCCCATAATTCTCTAAACGTCTGAAGATCCACCCTTTTCAAACCCATGGCCGGATCTCCAAGCAACACAGCGGAGTCGTTCGTGCCTTTTATGATGACGAAGTGCAAATAGCCCTTATTATTGATAATAGTAATCGCGGGCACCTTCGCCTGAGCCAGCTGCTCCAAGCCGATTTTGTAACCGTCAGCCTTGTACCCTCGGCGTTCGAGGTATTGTTTCATGTCCAGCAAGGAAAAACCTTGCTGTTGTATTCTCTGCTGGTCGCCATGCTCCCACATGTCGCCGAAGACTTCCAATTCGCCGACCGCATCTTCGTAATGGAATGACAGCAAACTCGCCAGCGCTGCCGAGCCGCAGCTGAAATCATACTGCTGCTTCAGAATGGTCTTGAACCGTCTCTCCGCGTAGCTCGTTATGCCGATGTTATAGAATCCCGGCCCCGCCACTCCATCGAAAAACTGCACGGAGCCGGCGCGAACCTCCGACACCGTGCTCATAACACAGAGAACGAGCAAAAGACTTGAACGAAAAAGACCGGTACTTTCGCTCATGGCGTTATGGTGACGTTGACGTCCGTGAGATTTTGAATGATTACGTTGTTTCCGGTGTTTTGAATGACCGATATGATTCCGCCGGCATCGGTGAACGCGCTGCCATCGATACTGTTATATGTGGTCATATTACTGGTATTTGCAGTGTTACCGGCCATTGTCGCCTTGAGCGCGCCGCGGGCGAACGCCAAATCGTCCACGCCCTCGCGGGCCCGCTCCTCGCCCAAATCGCCGCTCCCAACCGCCGCATACGATTCGGAAGCGAATGCGACTTCGTCGTCGAGACCGCTTGCTTGGCCGGTCGACCAAAAACAACTGACGAGAAAACATAGGCTTCCAAGCAATCCTTTTTTCATCGTTCACACCTTCTTTCCTTTAGGCTTTGGCAGAGAGCCGGTGAGCGTTTCGGCGCTCACCGGTACCCTAATCGGCTGTTATCTCGTCAATTTCAATTGTTGACGTTCACGGTGCCAAAAACATTGGTGCTTTGTTGAATCAACGAGGCGTGGCCCAGGTTTTGGGAGAGCTGAACGATACCGGCGGCGCCGTTGGCTGAACCGTCGATGCTGTTGGATGAAGCCGCAACCGGCACCCCTGCCTGGACAGCGACACCGACCGGCACTACAACCACATGCTCGACTTCCCCATCTAGCTCGACCTTGGTACTGTTGTCGATCTCCACTTCGCCGCCCCTATGGACGTTAAAAGCATTCCCGTCGCCGGCGACCGAAGCCGAATTTACCTCGATCTCCCCGCCATTCTGCGCGCTTAACGCATTCCCGCCACCAGTGGCCGAGGCCGAGGTATAGTCGATCTCACCGCCGTTCTGGGCAGCAAAAGCATCCCCGCCAGCGTTAGCCGTTGTGTTTTCGCTCTGGTCGCGAGTTGCCGTGCCCCCGTTGTTCGCGGCTACACCGTCGTCCTCGGCCTCAGCTTCGCTGTTGTCGGCAGAGGCCGTGCCGTTGCCGGCCGCGGCAACAGAACCTTCGTCCTCCGCCTCAGCTTCACCAGCGTTGGCCGTGCTCCCGTTGTTCGCGGCAGCAGAGTTTTCGTCCTCGGCCTCAGCTTCGCCAGCGGTGGCCGTGCCCCCGTTGTTCGCGGCGGCAGCACCGTTGTTCTCGGCTTCCGCTTCGCTTTGGTCGTTCGTCGCATTCCCGTTGACCGCAGCAGCGGAATCCTCCTCGGCGTCAGCTTCGTAGCTCGCGTCCACCGCTACATTTAGGTTATTGTTTTGGGAGTCGATCTCCGCGTCAGCCCATGCCCCCGACGAGAAACCCAATGCCAGGCTGATACCGACCGCCAACAAAGTCTTATTGAAGTTCGTCATCGTATGTCTCCTTAAATTCAGTGGTTACCGGGCTGAACTCCAGCTCTGACCCGGAGCGTTCTTCCAAACGCCGCCATATTCCCAACAATTTTCGTACCACGGCGTTATGTCGCTGTTTTTACGAATTTTTTCGAAATGACGCGGTACTCGTTTTTGTAAATGTAGTGGAACGTCCGGCGTCCCCTAGAGGTGCTTTGAAACCCAGTTTCTTATGTATCGTAAATAGCAACTTCTAGCGGAAAGCCCGATCCGATCGTCCGTAGATCATTGATAGTTAAATCTTTTTAGACTCAGGGCGGTGCTGATGATGGCGTTTCCAAGAAATGTAAAATTTTCTGACACCGGAGCCTCCCGCCAATTTTCGCGGGCAAACATCACGGCTTGAGAACAACATCAATCTGTCGCACCATTCGCAGTTATTAATCAGGCCCGTAAATACCCTCCTGGTATTTCGGGCCGCCGCCCAGGCCGGTACACGCCCGGCTTGGGCTCGCGCGGCTTGTCGCCGCGCCGGGGCATCCCTGCCCCGGATTAACCCGGCCTATATTTATAGGCCGGGTTAATAAAACCGACTGCATTTGTTGTCCCTGAAAAAATACAGCCCCCGAACAACAGGAGCACCTCAGACATGAAAAGTTACCGTAAAGAACTTTGGTTCGAAGCACCGAGCCGGATCGCTTTTATCAACATTACCCATCAGGTGGAGACATGTCTGAGAGAAAGCGGAGTGCGGGAAGGTCTCGTTTTGATTAACGCCATGCACATCACGGCATCGGTCTTCATTAACGATGACGAGTCCGGTCTGCATCGCGACTTCGAAACCTGGCTCGAAAATCTGGCTCCGCACGAACCGATCAGCCGCTATTTCCACAACCGCACCGGCGAAGATAATGGCGATGCTCACTTGAAACGGCAGGTTATGGGCCGGGAAGTGGTCGTGGCGATTACCGGCGGACAGCTCGATTTCGGCCCGTGGGAGCAAATTTTTTACGGCGAGTTCGACGGCCGCCGCAAGAAGAGGGTTTTGGTGAAAATCATCGGCGAGTAAGCCGATCAACGACGGTGGAAGCGAATTTCGGTTCCCATGGGAGGGGCAAAGGCCGATAGGCCGTGCCCCATCCCCGGCATCGATGGGCTAGCGGCGCTTTACTCGCCCGGAAAGCCAGGCTGGGCCTGTTCAGGTTGACTATGAGCCCTATCCCAGTAGGCCGTTCGCCCTGAGCCTGTCGAAGGGTTTTGGGCACCTACTGGGATAGGCTCTAAGACCACCCATGGCCTCACGACAAACTTCATTTGTCGCTTTCGGCTCCCGGCGAATTTGTACCCATCCCGCTGCGCCATCAGGGGAAAGACTCGGTAGCTTCTTCAAGGAAGCCGTGAACAGATGGATTCCGCTCATGCCCCTTCGACAGGCTCAGGAGAGCGTTCGACAAGCCTGTCCTGAGCCAAGTCGAAGGGCCTGTCCTGAGCCAAGTCGAAGGGCCTGTCCTGAGCCGAGTCGAAGGGCCTGTCCTGAGCCGAGTCGAAGGGCTCACCACGAACGGAATCGATACGTTACCGTTCGTCCCGAACCTGTCGAAGGGCCCAATCAGAGCTCCCTTAAGCTCTCACCAGTTCTCGTCATCGTCCTTGTAAGGCTTTGGCTTGACCGAATCGGGGATCTTGGGCTTTTTCGCGGTTCGAAGCAGAATCATCAGATTACCGAGAATAATGGCAACCACCAGCACTATCGCGATCCAAAACATTCCCATAAAAATCACATCTTCACAAATGCATGAGTCAGACTCTAGGATAAGCCGGAAACGCGCCCGCCCCCAACCACTCTTACCGTTTCGACACCGATGCCGGGAAAATTGCTCAACCATCAACCCTCGATAAAATCCGAACGGCAGAACATCTGCGCCAAAGGCTACGCCCCATGACCAAAACAACCTGGCACATAGGCCAATTGTTAAATGCCGTTCAGAGCACCTTCATCGGCGTACTGCGCGTTTTGTCGATCCCGATCGTCCTGCTGCTCAGCGTTGCAGAGGGATACAACACCTGCTACGGCCTCAGCTATTTCATTCCTCAATGGATCGCGCTGATCATGACGATCGCCGTGCAATCCATGATCGTGATTTGTACGTTGGAACTGGCCGGCATGCGCTGGCGCGCCAATCGCTTGCGCTATCTCAGCGTGGTGCTGTCCCTGTTAGTGGCTCTGACCATATCGATATCGTTCGCCTATTTCAGGTTTTACGAATTTTCCCAGCGCGATGCCATCCTGCTCGAACGACAGACCAGCGTAGTCCATGACGCGAACCGCTACATCGAAAGCGTGGTCGGTCTCAAGAGCCAGCTCACGGCGGCTCAACAGAAGCGCGTCGAGCAGGCGTCGGAGGATGCCACCCGGGCTTACCTGGGCACTCATCCGGGCATGCAGGGACAGATCGGCAAGGGCAAAGTCTGGGGTTTTTACAACGAGATTCTGCAAAGCGAACAAGCCAGGCTGAAACAACTGAACACGTATTCCGAGAGCATGGAAAACCGTTTGTCCGAGGTGAGAGGCTCCCTACAGGAATTTTCGCTCCAGGTAAACAATTCCGAGGCCTACGAAAGGCTGGTCCGAAACTTCCAGAGTCTGCAAGGAGAAGCGGAAATCCTGGCCGCGACCTATGGTGCGCCACCCATCGAGGCACCCCGGTTCGGCTCCTATGCCGAGTTTTCCCTCGGCATCACGCCGTCCTTTGCCATGTGGAAGAACATCTCTTGGTTTACCCTGGCCTGCGCCGCCATGGTGGACTTCTTCATCCTGTTCCTCTCCTACCGGCTGGAATCCACCGCGCCAGGCCCGCTTACCGAAGAGGAAAAGGAACTGGCCTATCTGGGACTACGCCAGTTCGGCGAATTCACCATCAACAAGAATGACGAATTGGAATTCGTGATCGAGAAAACCGAGCTGGAACGTGCCCGCCGTTATTCCGACTGGACGCGGATGTTTTCCGTGGCGTTTCTATTGAATCGGGGTTATCTTCGTAAGATAAACGATAAATCGGTGGAGTTCGCCCCGAACCTCTACCCGATCATCGCCGAGCGCATCAGGCCCCGGCAGACAACCGAAACTCCCGGGGAACCGGCCAACGAGAGCGAGCTCAAAGACACCCTGACGAGGAAAGGTTATGTTTGAGGACAACCCACTCGACTCCAACTCGCATTGGGAAGCGGGTTTCGAAGGCGACCGCCGCATCGTCGTCTCCGTTCTCGGCCCTTACCGCCGCGTGTTTCCTCGTCCAAACCGCTTTATCCGGCGTTTTTACCACCGTGTATACGAGCTGAAAATCGAAGATTGGCAGATCCCTCTGGAACCTCTGAGGCTGGGAACCCTTTGCACCATCGAAGCCGAGTTGTCGATCCGCTTCCAGCCAACCATTAAATACGCACACGAGCATCTTGACCACATTGCGAACCTCGGCGCCTATATCCGAGCCAATTATCTAACGCTGTTGCAGGATGCGGCGGAACACGAGTTGCGACAATTGGAACAGACGGAATTCGAGGATAACCACGTTCTAATGGAGCGCCGCATCGAAAACATCGCCAACGAACTGCTGGCCATGCGCGAAATTCAATGCCGCACGCGCTGCACGATCCGAACTGTTTTCGCCGAGCTGGATAATATCGAGGAGTATGCCGAAACCGTCGACGCCAAGCACAACGGCATCTATCTCGAGTTGGTCCGGCGCCGCCGTCAGCTCAACGAAAGGCTGGCGAGGGAGCACTACGAACGCGAGACGAACGAACGCAAACTTAAGCTCGAGCACGAAGAACGAATGCTCGAATTGATTCGGCGCGAGGCCGAACTGCGCAAGGCGCAACGGGATCATGAGACCGAGCACGTCCGCGCCGAATTGACGACGGAAGAAACCCGCGCGGCCGAGCAGTATGACAGCGAAGTGCGTCTCCGCGAGGCGCGCATTCACCACGAGACACGTTTGAAGCAGTTGGAACTGGAGGCCGACCTGGCCGAAAAAACCCGCCGGGCAGGAGCCTTGGATGATGTCGAAAATCAGCTCAAGCGGGAAATCGAGTTGCTCGCTTTGGAACGCCAGCGCCTACTCCTGGAAGAGGAAATACACGACGTCAAGATCGCCAAAGCCAAAGGCTGGGTCATCAACGCCAAGCGTCGGTTCCCTTTGGGTGAAAACTCCAAAACGCTGAATTCGCAGGATTCCGGCGTCGCACAAAACCCCGGCAGCGACTAAGTCTCGCTGTCGCGCATTCCCAACACTGGCCGCCATGCGTTCGATCCGACGAGCACTGATTCTTTTTTTTGCCGTTCCCGGCGCTATTCTCGCTAATCCCTGGGCGGAGGTTCCCGGCCCGATCAAAGGCCCTCCGCGCGCAATCGGCGAAACCAACAACGGCTGCGTCAGCGGGGCGGCCGCTCTGCCCACGGAAGGCGATGGCTATCTCGTCATGCACTTGGAGCGGAAGCGCTACTTCGGCCATCCTTCGTTGATCCGGACGATTCAGACCTTGGGCAAGCGCGCCCACGAAACTATCGGGGTGATTCAGGTCGGCGATCTCTCTCAAGCGCGGGGGGGACCCATGCCTTTCGGCCACCGCAGCCATCAGACCGGCCTCGACGCCGACGTCTGGTTCAACCTCGATCCCGGCCTCTATTCGAATGCGGACGGATGGCGCGCCAACATTCCCGCCCCGAGCCTGTTGAATCGCGCCGGGAACGGGTTGGATCGCCGGCTTTGGAGTACGCAGCACGCGCGGCTGTTGAAACTGACGGCGACTATTCCCGAGATCGATCGGGTCTTCGTAAATGCGCACATCAAGCGCGAACTTTGCCGAACGGTTCGGGGAGACCGCAGCTGGTTACGAAAAATCCGCCCCTGGTACGGCCACCACGACCATTTCCACCTTCGCCTCACCTGCCCCGCCGAGAGCCCCGAATGCGTCCGGCAGCCCCCCTTACCGGCCGGTGACGGCTGCGATTCAAGCCTTTCCTGGTGGTTTCAAAAACACCCGCCGGGCCCGGCCAAGCCGGAGCCGCCGAAGCCCCCGATGCCTGAAGCCTGCCAAGTGCTCCTGAACGGCGATTAAGACGCCGGCACTCGATCATTTTCCAAAAGAACCGGCGGTGAGTGGAACGCCGAATATCGTTCCCTATCGGGGAGGAGCCACGGTGTTGAAATCCCGAGGGTCCTCCATGGACGCAACGAGCGCGGAATAATTTATAGGTGTTTAGAGCCTATTCCAGTCGTCACAAAACCCTCCGACAGGCTTAGGGCGAACGGCCTACTGGGCCTACTGAGATAGGCTCTTAGAGCTCTTTCCATTGCTGAGCTTAGGTCTTAAGCCCGGTGCCGCGCCGGAGCAAGACGAGGCTCCAGGCTACGAGGATCGAAATCGAGCCGCCGATGATCAGGAAAGCAGTCCGGATATCCACGTCGGAGATCCCTACGAATCCGTAACGAAAGGCGTTGACCATATAGAGAATCGGATTCGCCAGGGACACCTTCCGCCACAATTCGGGCAACAGCTCGATGGAATAGAAGACGCCGCCCAAGTAAACCAGCGGCGTGAGAACGAAATTCGGGACGATAGAGATGTCGTCGAAGCTGTTGGCGTAAACCGCATTGATGAACCCCGCCAGCGAAAACAGCGCCGCGGTCATGAAGAACACGCTCGCGATGAGACCGGGATGAGCCGGCCGTACATCGGTGAAAAACATCCCGACGATGGCCACCACGCCGCCCACCGCCAACCCGCGGGCTATCCCCCCGCCGACGTAGCCTGCCAGAATGATCCAGTTGGGTATCGGCGAGATCAACAACTCCTCGATATTCCGCTGGAACTTGGTGGAGTAAAACGACGCCACGACGTTGCCGTAGGCATTGGTGATGACCGACATCAGTATGACGCCCGGCACGATATAGTCCATGTAGGACATCCCGGCCATCGGCCCTACCCGCCCGCCGATCAAGGTCCCGAAAATCAGGAAATAAAGCGAGGTGGTGATCGCCGACGGCAGGATGGTCTGCGGCCAGATGCGGACGAAACGGTGAATTTCCTTGAAAAGAATCGTTTTAAATGCAATGAGGTGATGCATGTGATTGATGTATGTCGGACAACTCGGTCAGGCGGTTTTTCGCGCCGGGTCTATACGCTGGTTTTCCACCAAATCAATGAATAGCTGCTCCAAGCGATTCGCCGCATTGCGCAGACTGACCACTTCCATGCCCTGCGCGGCCAACTGATCGAGCAAGCCGTGCAACCCCAGATCCATGGGCACGTCCACGGCCAAGGTATGGTCTTCGAGCGGCTCCAGCTGGTAGCCTTCGACCGTGGGAGCGAACGGCGCGGGGTTTCTCAGCTCGAGGATATAACGATTGGTGTGAAGCTTTCTCAATAGATCCGCCATCGCATTGTGCTCGACAATGTGTCCGTGATTGATGATGGCGATGTGGCGGCACAGATTTTCCGCTTCTTCCAGGTAGTGGGTCGTCAGGATGATCGTGGTGCCTTCCTGGTTGATTTTCCGCAGGAACTCCCACATCGAGCGGCGAATCTCGATATCCACGCCAGCCGTGGGCTCGTCGAGAATGAGAAGTTTCGGCGAATGGACCAGGGCCCGGGCGATCATCAGGCGCCGTTTCATGCCCCCCGAAAGATGGCGCGACACACTGTTCCGTTTGTCCCATAGGCTGAGCTGAGTCAAGCATTCTTCCGCGCGCTGCAACGCCTCTTTCCGGCGAATGCCGTAGTACCCGGCTTGGTTGACGACGATATCCAAAACCTTTTCAAACTGATTGAAATTGACTTCCTGCGGCACAAGGCCGATGCAGCGCTTGGCGGCCTCCCGCTCTTTATCCAGATCATGACCGAAGACTTCGACCGTTCCGCTGGTCTTTCTGACCAAGGAACTGACGATGCCGATCGTAGTCGACTTCCCGGCGCCGTTGGGCCCCAAAAGCGCGAAGAAATCTCCGGCTTTCACATCGAGATCGATGCCTTTCAGGGCTTCAAAGCCGTTCTTATAAGTTTTCCGCAGATTACGAATGGAAAGGGCGTTCATTTCTGGCTGTTTTTGCCGGCAATATTTGTAAAAATACGGCTGCGACGCGAGAATCCCCGACTTTGAAATCACGCGCCGGGCCTCTCGATAACCGCAAGATTGTAACAAATACCACCCCTCTTAAATTCTCCTCTTACGCTTCCTACGGTTCCATGAGTCAATCGCAAAAACACCCTCCCGAGCACGTCGCAGCCGTGGACCTCGGTTCCAACAGTTTTCACATGGTCGTCGCGAAGCTCCGGGCCGGAGAGCTGATCGTCGTCGATCGGCTTCGGGAGATGGTCAGGCTCGGCGCGGGGCTCAACGCCCAGCGTCATCTGACCCAAGACGCGCAGCAGCGCGCGCTGGCATGTCTCGATCGTTTCGGCCAGAGGCTTCGGGATCTGCCGCCGGGATGCGTTCGAGCGGTGGGCACCAATACCTTGCGTACGGCGCGCAATGCCGGCCAGTTTCTGATCCAAGCCGAAAAAGTGCTGGGATATCCGATCGACATCATATCCGGTATCGAGGAAGCGCGGCTGATCTACGAAGGCGTCGCACAAAGCCTGGCGACGGACGGCAAGCGGCGGCTGGTGATGGACATCGGCGGTGGCAGCACCGAATACATCATCGGCGTGGACAAGGTCCCGCTTCGCAAGGAAAGCCTGCGGATGGGCTGCGTATCCATGAGCCTCGCTCACTTCTCCGACGGCAAGATCACCAGCAAGCGCTTCAAAAATGCGGTCATCGCGGCTCAACATGAACTGGAGCCGTTTGAATATACCTTTCACAAGGACCATTGGGACGAAGCCGTAGGCGCCTCCGGAACTTCGCGGGCGATCCGAAAAATATTGGTCGGCCGCGGGTGGAGCAAGGACGGCATTACTCGGGATGGGCTAGACCGGCTGGTCGATACGCTCTTGAGTCTCGGACGGGTCGACAAATCAGGATTCCCGGATCTCAACCCGGACCGTTATCCGATCTTCGCCGGCGGCCTCGCCATCTTGCACGCGACTTTCAAAACGCTGGGCATCCAGCAGATGCACGTTTCCGATGGCGCCTTGAGGGAGGGCTTGCTGTACGATCTCCTCGGCCGGATCTACAACGACGATATTCGGAGCCGAACGGTGGCGGCGCTCGCGACTCGCTATCACGTGGACCTGCAGCAGGTCGGCCGTGTTCAGGAGACGCTGAAATCGTTTCTGGACCGGATTCCGTCGATCGGCGGCATCGATCGGGAAACGGCCGAACAATGGCTGAATTGGGCGGCGAGCTTGCACGAAATCGGCCTCGATATCGCTCATAGCCAATATCACAAGCATGGCGCCTACATCATCGAAAACGCCGACTTACCCGGCTTTTCGCGCCAGGATCAGGTGCTGCTGGCCGCCCTGGTACGTGTCCACCGGCGGAAATTCCACCTCAAGTATTTTAAGGAATTGACTCCACCGTGGAATGAGGCCGCACGGTCCCTGGCGGTAATGTTGCGGCTCGCCATCGTTCTGAACCGCAGCCGGCACGGCAATCCGCCTCCCGATATCGCATTCGGCTTCAGCGATTCCAGAGTCGATCTACGGTTCCCGAGCCAATGGCTGGAGAATCACCCCCTAACCGCCGCCGACCTTGAGCAGGAAGCCGGCAATCTGGGCGCTGCCGGGATCGAACTGACTTATCTCTGAGAGGGTGTGCGAGACGCGTCACGAGTGCCCCGAGGACAAGCCTGTCCTGAGCTTATTCCATTCGGCATTCGAGTGAACATTATTAATCAGGCCCGTAAATACCCTCCTGGTATTTCGGGCCGCCGCCCAGGCCGGTACACGCCCGGCCTGGGCTCACGCGGCTTGTCGCCGCGCCGGGGCATCCCTGCCCCGGATTAACCCGGCCTATATTTATAGGCCGGGTTAATAGAGCGTTTTCCATCCCGGTGTACGGATTCGTTCCGGGAGGGGAGAGCGTAGGTCGGCAATCCCTTCCCAATCGCAAACGGTCGCTTTAGTCGCGACCCTTCCAATCGCAAACGGCATTTCTGGGAGCGCCAGAGCTGCCCTTCCGACAAAGCCCTTCGCCGAGCCGATACGTCGGCAAGGGATTGCCGACCTACATATCCAAATCCCTTACACCGATTCGGAAAACGCTCTAATTGTAGGGTGGGTTAGGCGCGCACCGCCACGAACCGTTCCGTGACCGCAGGGCTCTCTACGCGCCGTAACCCACCGGTTCCGCGGCCTTGCCCGGTGGGTTACGGCGCGCGGAAACGCCGAAGGAACTTTGCCGGTTCCGTGTAATGCGCGCCTAACCCACCCTACAAAATTTAATATTGAAAGCGATTTGGAATCAGTCCTCTTTCAACTCACTTTCTTCAATTGCTCCAGCAAAACGGACTGCGCTTGAATACCGCGCGGATTATCGGGCTGCGGGCGCTGATAGCTTCCGTCGGAAGCCAGCAACCAAGCTTGGCTGTCGTCCCGGAGATAAAGGTCTAAATCGGCCCGAATGCGGTCGGCCAGTTTTTTGTTCTCGATGGGAAAACAGATCTCGACGCGACGGAACATGTTGCGAGGCAGAAAATCGGCGCTCGTGAGATACACTTCCGGATGCCCGCCGTTCTCGAACCAGTAGACCCGGCTGTGCTCCAGAAATCGCCCGATAATCGAGCGGACTTCGATGTTTTCCGAGACGCCCGGAATTCCAGGGCGAAGACAGCAGATTCCGCGGACGATCAACTTGATCTCCACCCCGGCCATGGAAGCGCGGTAAAGCGCCTGGATCAACTGCGGCTCCGCCACCGAATTCACCTTGATGATGATGCGAGCGGGACGGCCGGCCAACGCATGCTCGATTTCGCGGTCGATTTTCTTGAGCAGGGTCTGATGCAAAGTGAACGGCGATTGCAACAGCTTGTTGAGCCTCCCGACTTTGCCCAGACTGGTGAGCTGGACGAACACCCGGCGGATGTCCTCCCCAAGCTCCTGGTCGGCGGTCAATAGCCCGTAGTCGGTATAGAGCCGGGTCGTGCGCGGGTGATAATTGCCCGTAGAGAGATGGGTGTAATAGCGCAGGTGCCGCCCCTCACGCCTGAGGATGAGCAACATCTTCGCGTGCGTCTTGTATCCGACGATGCCGTAGACCACCTGCACGCCCGCCTCCTGCAAGCGCGTTGCCAGCGAAATATTGGCCTTCTCGTCGAAACGCGCCCTAAGTTCCACCACTACGGTGACTTCCTTGCCGGCGCGGGCGGCTTTGAGAAGAACGTCCACAATCGGCGAATTCGGACCGGTACGGTACAAGGTCTGCTTGATGGCGACCACATGCGGATCGTCGGCGGCCTGCCGGATCAGTTCGATGACGGGCGTGAAAGATTCGTAAGGATGATGCAGCAGGATGTCCTGTTTCTTGATCGCCTCGAAGATATCCCGTCCTCCGGCGAGCTGGCCCGGGAATCCGGCCGTGAACAGGGGATATTTGAGATCAGGCCGATCGATCAAATCGTAGACTTCACGGGTGCGACTGAGGTTGACCGGGCCGTCCACCCGGTAAAGCCGATCCTCGGTGAGTCCGAACTGGCTCAGCAAAAACTCGACAATCTCATCCGGACAATTGTCGGCCACTTCCAACCGCACTTCGTCTCCGTAATTGCGGGTGCTCAGTTCGCCTTCCAAGGCGCGGAGCAAATCGTCGACTTCTTCCTCGTCCAGGTACATTTCGCTGTTGCGCGTCACCCGAAACTGATAGCAGCCGCGCACCTTCATGCCGTAGAACAGATCGTCGACGAAGGCATGAATGATGGACGAAAGAAACACGAAATCGTACGGGCCGCTCTCGGTTTCGCCTTGCGGCAGCTGAATGATACGAGGCAAGGCTCTCGGCGCTTGCACTATGGCGAGCGTGATATCGCGCCCGAAAGCGTCCTTGCCGGATAACGGCACGATGAAGTTCAGGCTCTTGTTCAGGATGCGCGGAAACGGATGCGCCGGGTCCAGGCCGATAGGACTCAGGATCGGAAGCAGTTCCTCCTCGAAATACTTCTTGAGCCAAGCGTGCTGGGAGGGATTCCATTCGCTCCTGCGGACGAATCGGATGCCCTGTTCCGCCAACAAAGGCAACATCACCTGATTCAATACCCGATACTGCTCGGCCACCAGCTCGTGGGCGCGCGCGCTGATCGCGGCCAATGTTTCCTGGGGCGCGAGACTATCGGGCTCGGTTTGGGTCGCCCCCAAATCGGCGAGCTGAATCAAACCGGCGGTGCGCACCTCGAAGAATTCATCCAGATTCGAGCAGGAAATGGAAAGAAAATTCAGGCGCTCCAAAAGCGGCGTGTGTTCGACCTTGGCTTGTTCGAGCACACGCCGGTTGAACTCCAAAAAGCTCAGCTCACGATTGATATAAAGCTGGCCATCGGATAAATCGATGGAACCGACAGCGCTCTCGCCCTCGCTCCCGGCCTCGGCCGAACCTTCCGCGCGTTTGTCCAGTAGTCTTCGGGCGCCGCTCGCCTTTTCCATGTCGCCCACCAGATACTTGGCCGCCCGAATCATGCGCATGGCCTTGGCTTTATTGAATCCCGCCATTTTGACCAATTGCTCGGCATCGGCGTTCGCCAATTCTTCGACCGAAAATATTCCGTGCTCGGCCAAGATGGTTCGAGTGGACTTAGTAATGCCTTTTACTTGGTTGATGATCAAACGTGTATCCCCTAATTGTTCTGATTCGGCAATCATAGCGCACCGCGGTCCGCTCAAAGTTGGGAAAACGCGGCGAATTGAAAACACATATGGCATGTACCGGTCGACTGCCGTTACGACCGGTTCTTGGAACGAGAACGAAAATACGCGGCGATTTAGCGGCTAAATCGGTCTCGACAAGCCAGACCCGTCAGCTTTTTTTGTTTGGTCACTTCGTCTTTTCGAAAAGAGCCCGGTACTCCCCGTAGCCTTCTTTTTCCAAATCTTCCTTGGGGATGAACCGCAAAGCCGCCGAATTCATGCAGAAGCGCTTTCCGGTGGGCGGCGGACCGTCATCGAACACATGACCGAGGTGCGAATCGGCGTGCTTGCTGCGCACTTCGTTGCGAACCATGAACCAGGATCGGTCCTGCCGGTAAGCGATGTTGCTCGGCTCCAACGGCTTGGTGAAGCTCGGCCACCCGGTGCCGGAATCGAACTTGTCGAGAGAACTGAAGAGGGGTTCGCCCGACACGACATCGACATAGATGCCTTCTCGGTGATTGTCCCAATACTCGTTCTTGAACGCTCTCTCGGTGCCATCTTCCTGAGTCACTTTGAACTGTTCGCTCGTCAGCTTCTTGCGGAGTTCCTCCTTGCTCTCGTTTTTGAACTGTGACGAATCCCACGACATGGCCAGGCCTCCATAAGACAACAAGGTAAGCAATAATAACAAGGCTTTCATGATGTTCCTGCGTCCGCTTTCAAAAATACCGGCGCGCTTCTCTTTCTGGTTTTTCTTATGTGTCAGCCGATTTCGACCTCTATGACAAACAAAATCGGTCGAAAAATCCTTTGACGTAAAACACCGAGGCATCCGATCCGTCTAACTTTATCTCGCCAACCGAATGGAATTTCCGGGAGGGCAAGATGCGACCGGAGTCAAGGAAAATCCCGGCAAGAACGGCCGATGCGCTATTGATGCTGATGGCCGTCTTATTCTCCAGATCGATTTTGGCGACGGGCGACGAGCTCGCCATGGTCGTAGGCTCTCATTCTTTATTGAGACCTCCAGCCATGATAGCCGTCAAGAAAGGCGCGATCCTGCACGGGCTGGACGCCAGAATGTATTCGGCCATTCATAAAGCCCGCCGGGTTTGGACGCGGCACGGAAAAACCCTGGTCGTTACGTCGGGCTTGGACGGCCGGCACAAAAAGGGGAGCCTGCATTATGCGGGCTTGGCTGTCGATCTCCGTTCCAGATATTTCGTTCCCTCTACCCGCAAGAAGGTCACTCGCGAATTGCGGAGGAGTCTGGGCGACGGGTTTCAAGTGATCGGCGAAAAACATCATATCCACGTGGAATACGATCCGTGAAACGAGATGTGGCAAGCTTATAAGTTCCTTTCGATATTCACTGCGTTTCTCGTCATCGCCCTTGATTTCACATGACGGGCCGAGTTTTCGAGTCCGCAGTTTGCGATAATTCCCATTTTCAAGCGCGCCGCGGTCCTGCAAGGGTTCGTCATTCGTGAAACGCGCTCATTTGCCGCGGTCTTTGAAATTCCAAGGCAAGATTAATTCAAACCCAGTCCAACCGGGGGGATTCGGCCATGGCCGACGAGACTTCCAATCTAATCGATCTTCAAGCACTCCGAACGAAGCGACTCGCGGAACGGAGGAAAGACAAATCACGCCTTCAGGAAAGATTCGGGCGGGAGTTTCTCCTGGATCTTTTTTGGTACGAACACGAACGAGAACCCGCCTCCGCTGCCGAGTTAGAGCAATTCCTCGAGGCAAGGGGCCTGCCCACCATGACGGACTCGGCGCTTTTTCGCGGATGGCTGATGCGCCGCCTCCGAGAAGATGCCTAAGTCGGCGTGGTCCGCGTCGAGCGGGGCTCAACGACTCCAGCCAAAAGCTCCCTCATATAAATAGCTCGCCGCGACCTCTCAGCCCGTTTTATTCGTCGCCTATTGTGTGCAATTATCCGGTTTGTGAACCAAGACGGCCGCGATGCCATTGCGCCTTCGGTTCTCGTCTTCCAGCCAGGCACGGACGGTGTCTTGTCGAGTGCCCGGCTATTCAAACACGAACTTAGGAGGAGTTTGATTATGAGATCTTGTTCCGCAACAGCCGTTAAATCGGCATGGGGCATTATCGCCTGTTGTCTGCTTATCGCTGGCGCGCATACGGCACGCGCCGAGGGACCATACAAAGTCGAAGGCAACAAGGTCGATAAAGCGACCTTCGAAGGCTGGAAAATCTACAAACGGCAACGCTGCGAAACCTGCCATGGCCCCACCGGCGAGGGCGGCCCCGCTTTTCCCAATCTGCTCAACAGCATGAAGAATCTCTCGAAGGAACAATTCCAGCAAGTCGTTTTGGAAGGCCGGAAGAATATGCCTGCCTACAAAGGCAATAAGGCGGTCGTCGATAACATGGACGGCCTTTACGCCTATCTAAAAGGCCGCTCGGATGGTGCCATCCCGGCTGGCGAGCTGGTCGAAATGCAGTGACTTGTCTTAGAAAGCACCGTTTGACGGGAGCGCCATTCCAGTCGATGTCGCGACGGTGAATTCCTCCCCCTGACCGGGGGAGGCATCTCCGCAGCCCCGTCGAAAGGGCCGGGATGGCGGTGTTTCCAACGAACGCTGTCAGTCCCGGAACACCTTGTCTCTCTTCGATCGGCCGGTTCCGAACCGTCCCCTTCACACGCTCTTACCTCGGTACGATTCAGTCGAGATGAATTCAGATCTCTAACCTAGAAACGGCAGTTGGACGCGTCCGAGTGCCGTTTCTAGATTTAAACTCCTCCGCCTCTCCGGCAACTGAAGAAACCCGCATCAAACAAAACCTACGTTACACTGTATCCGTTTGGGTGATACGGCGAACACGCCGCTCACTCGTTACAAAGCAAGCACGTCCATTCGAGGAGACAATAATGTTTAAGAACACTATTACCGCCAGCGTAGTCGCCATGTTATTGACGGGCTGCGCGAGTGGTCCTTACGGGGGTTCACCGCAATTCGGCAAGACCGGCACGGGGGCATTGATAGGGGCGGCCAGCGGCGCAGGGCTAGGCGCAATCATCGCCAAGGACAAGGGGAAAGGCGCGCTCATTGGCGCCGGCGTAGGCGGATTGCTGGGCGCCGGAGTGGGTGCTTACATGGATCGCCAGGAGACGCAACTGCGCGATCAGTTGGCAGGTACCGGCATCGAAGTGCAGCGGAGCGGCAATGATCTGGTTCTGAACATGCCGAACAATGTCACTTTTGCCTACAACTCCGACCAAATCTCACCGCAAGCGGCAAGTGCGTTGACGCAAGTCGCGTCGACTTTGAATCAATTTCCGGAAACATTGCTCACCGTGGTCGGACATACCGATTCGGACGGCAACGACGCGTACAATATGGACCTGTCTCGCCGGAGAGCCGGCGCCGTCTCCGAGTTCTTGATGGCACAGGCCGTTGCCGGCGGTCGCCTGCACACGGTCGGAATGGGCGAAAGTCAGCCTATCGCCAGCAATAGCACGGAAGAAGGTAAAGCACGCAACCGTCGGGTGGAGCTGTTGATTCGCCCCAATCAAGCTGCCGCACAGCAACCCGTAGCGCCGCAGAACCCAGGTTACTACCCCGCACCAACCGGAACTTATCCGCAAAACGGCTATCCTCAGCCGAACGCTTATCCGCAGCAGCCCGGCAGCTATCCTCAACCGAGCACTTATCCTTATCCCCAACAACCGGGCGGCTACCCTCAACCGCGAACTTACCCCCAACAGCCGACAGGATACCCTCAGCAAGGCAATTATCCGCAATATCCTAACAGCGATCCGCAGCAGACCTATCCGACTCGCACTTATCCGTATTGATTCATCGGATTCGGTCTTTTTTCTTTTGAGGAAGCCGTAGAAGCCTGTCTATGAAGCTTTTGCGACACGGACAGGGAATATTTCTCGTTTTCCAGATTACTCAACGGTTTACCTGATTAGCGACGAAGTTCAGTACAGGCTCACATAGTGAGCCGCTAGGGTCCTTAGACTATGGGCATCTATCACAAGCGGGGTGTCCCATGCCTATGAACCGGGTGCAATTTCAAAAGGGTTTGTCGTTGGCCGAGTTTCTGACGCAATACGGCAGTGAAGCGCAGTGCGAAGCGGCACTGGAGGCCCTGCGCTGGCCGGACGGTTTCCGCTGTCCGGTCTGCGGCGGCGCGCGCCACACGGTGTTCGAACGGACCGGGCGGAAATACTGGCAATGCGGACACTGCCGGAGCCAAACGACGCTGATCGCCGGGACGATCTTCCAAGCGACCAAGCTGCCGCTGACCACCTGGTTTCTGGCCATGTATCTCCTGACCCAGGCCAAGAACAATGTCTCGGCACTGGAACTGATGCGCCATCTCGGGGTGTGTTATCGCACGGCATGGCTGGTGAAGCACAAGTTGATCCAGGTGATGGCGGAGCGGGAAACGGATCGGCAGCTGGCCGGGCGGGTCGAGATCGACGATGCCTACCTGGGCGGTGAGCGGCCGGGGAAACCGGGGCGTGGCTCCGAAAACAAGTTGGCCTTTGTGATGGCGGTACAAACCACGGACGACGGGCGTCCGTTGTTCCTGCGCGTCGATCCCCTGCCGTTCACGCAGCAGGCTATCGCGGACTGGGCCAAACGCGCCTTGGCCCCGTCGACCTACGCACTCACCGATGGCCTGAGCGGGTTTCGGAGGCTGCACCAGGTCGTCGCTTGCCATCATCGCCTGATCCTGGGCTCTGGGCGGCAGTCGGCGCAACATCCGGAGTTTCATTGGGTAAATACGATGTTGAGCAACCTGAAGACAGCCATTTCCGGCACCTATCACGCGTTCAAATTCGAGAAATACGCCCAGCGGTACCTGGCCGAGTTCCAATACCGCTTCAATCGGCGTTTCAATCTCAAAACCCTGCTTCAACGGCTGGCGCGCGCCGCGGCGTTCGCTAAGCCTCGACCCGAGTGGCAAATTCGCTTGGCTGAAGTTCATCGCTAATCAGGAAAGGGTTTGTCGTTGGCCGAGTTTCTGACGCAATACGGCAGTGAAGCGCAGTGCGAAGCGGCACTGGAGGCCCTGCGCTGGCCGGACGGTTTCCGCTGTCCGGTCTGCGGCGGCGCGCGCCACACGGTGTTCGAACGGACCGGGCGGAAATACTGGCAATGCGGACACTGCCGGAGCCAAACGACGCTGATCGCCGGGACGATCTTCCAAGCGACCAAGCTGCCGCTGACCACCTGGTTTCTGGCCATGTATCTCCTGACCCAGGCCAAGAACAATGTCTCGGCACTGGAACTGATGCGCCATCTCGGGGTGTGTTATCGCACGGCATGGCTGGTGAAGCACAAGTTGATCCAGGTGATGGCGGAGCGGGAAACGGATCGGCAGCTGGCCGGGCGGGTCGAGATCGACGATGCCTACCTGGGCGGTGAGCGGCCGGGGAAACCGGGGCGTGGCTCCGAAAACAAGTTGGCCTTTGTGATGGCGGTACAAACCACGGACGACGGGCGTCCGTTGTTCCTGCGCGTCGATCCCCTGCCGTTCACGCAGCAGGCTATCGCGGACTGGGCCAAACGCGCCTTGGCCCCGTCGACCTACGCACTCACCGATGGCCTGAGCGGGTTTCGGAGGCTGCACCAGGTCGTCGCTTGCCATCATCGCCTGATCCTGGGCTCTGGGCGGCAGTCGGCGCAACATCCGGAGTTTCATTGGGTAAATACGATGTTGAGCAACCTGAAGACAGCCATTTCCGGCACCTATCACGCGTTCAAATTCGAGAAATACGCCCAGCGGTACCTGGCCGAGTTCCAATACCGCTTCAATCGGCGTTTCAATCTCAAAACCCTGCTTCAACGGCTGGCGCGCGCCGCGGCGTTCGCTAAGCCTCGACCCGAGTGGCAAATTCGCTTGGCTGAAGTTCATCGCTAATCAGGACGGTTTATTACCCGTTGGGAAGTGGCGAACGTCGCATTTTTCGGCACGATTCGTTCCGGGGCGGACCGAGATTCCCGCCCCTTTCGAACGGCCTTGTCACTAATTAAGCATCTACTTGTCTCACTAGAGTCTAGGTATTATCTTACGGCGTAGTCTGGCCGCTACAAATGCAACTCTAGTCCGGCTTCCCGATGCCGCTTTTTGAAACTGCGGCTCCGCCCCGCTATCCCAACCAGTCCGACAGCAAGAATCAGAATTACTCGAGAGGACCCTATGCAAAATTGGAAACGACTGCTGATGTTGATTGCCGCCGCCATCATTGGCTTGGCTGTCGTGCTTTTGGCATCCGGCATCGCTTTGACGAATTTCATAGTGGATTATTGGTGGCACGACGAGCTCGACTATGGCGGATATTTTTGGCTTAAACTTCTTTATCGCTACATTTTGTCGGGTAGCGTCACTCTGTTTTTCTTCTTCATCTTCTTCCTGAATTTCTGGGCTGCGTCCCGTTATCTCGGCATAGACGAAACCGCCTTTGCCAGATTGGGCCATACCGAAGGAACCCGCTACCGGCGATTGTTGAAACTCTTTCAAACCGGCTCTTTGCGGGTTTACACGCCATTGTCCTTAATTTTGGCCATTCTTATCGCGATTCCGTTCTACAAACAATGGAATGCCGCATTGCTGTTCTTGTTTGCTCCCAGCGCCGGAGTCACCGATCCGGTATTCGGGAACGATGTCAGCTTTTACATGTTCTCCTACCCGATCTTCACGCTGATTCAAAGGGAATTGCTCATCGCATCGATCATCGCGACGCTGGCGATCGCACTCCTTTATTGGCTGGAGCATCGGTTACTTCCGGGCGAAAAAAGGGAGTGGCCTATCGGCGCGAGAATTCACCTCAGCGGCCTGGTCATCATCACTGCGCTGATCGTGGCATGGGGTTTCATTCTCTACCGCTTCGGACTGCTATATACGGACGTCCACGAGCCCCAATTCTTCGGTCCGGGGTTCATCGAACTTCGCTATCACTTGCCTTTGATTTGGCTCGCTATTTTGACCCTGCTTGGGGCGGTGGCCGCCAGTTTGATCTATGTACACCGAGGCAACGGATTGACTGCACTGGTCAGTTTGGTCCTCATTTTCTCAGTCGCTTTGGGTGCCCGTAAGATCGACTTCATCCCCGGCTTGATCGATCGGTTTGTGGTAAAACCGAATCCCGTCAAGGTCGAGCAAGAGTTCATGCGGAACAATATCAATGCGACCCTTGCCGCTTATGAGCTGAACGACATCAAGATCATCGATGTCATGCCGGGTCTCCCTAACCGAGATATTCTCGATCAGGCCTTCCGCGAACACCTGTACAACATTCCGGTCTGGGATCCCGAATACCTTGACGACGTGTATCAGCAGATGCAGGGTATTCGGCCCTACTATCGCTTTCCAGGCGTGGACATTGCACGCTATGTAATCAACGGCCGGCTCGAGCAGGTGAATCTTTCCTCGCGCGAAGTCAACATCACCAAGCTGCCGTCCGAGGCTCAGAATTGGGAAAACACCCACCTCCGTTATACCCATGGCTACGGTGCGGTCATTACGCCCGCCGCTCAGGATGGCGAAACGCCGATGAAGTGGTTTCTCCGCGACTTGACCCTTCAGTCAGGAGTCGGCTTCGCGATCGAAAAGCCCGACATCTATTTCGGCGAAGAGAACTTAACCTACGCGATCGTACCGAATCGGCTCAGCGTGGTAGGCATTTCCAGCTTCGACGAGGAATCCAGCTACAACTATACCGGCAGCGGCGGGGTGCCGATTTCCTCGTTTTTCAGGAGACTGCTTTTCTCAATTTATTTCAGAGACGAGAAACTGTTTTTTTCGGTCAACATCCGCGGTGACAGCCGGGCGCTGTTCCGGCGCAACATCATCGATCGGATCAAGAGCCTCACGCCCTATTTGTCCTTGGACAACGACCCCTACGCCGTCGTCACGCCAAAGCGTATCTACTGGATCGTAGACGCCTACACGACTTCCGGCCTGTACCCGGTCTCAAAAACCTCGGTCACCCGTTTCAATCGGGACAGCGAGGATAAGCAATTCAATTACATCCGCAACTCGGTCAAAATCGTCATCGACGCTTTCGACGGTAACGTCGACTACTACGTCGCGAACCCAAACGATCCCATCATCCAGGGCTACAGAAAAGCTTATCCGGGTGTCTTCAAGGATATGAGCGCCATGCCGCCGATGCTCCGAGAGCAACTTCGCTATCCCAAGGATATGTTCACCACTCAGATGAGCATCTACGCCCGCTATCATCAAACCGACCCGGCTTTGTTCTTCCAGCAGGCGGAGACCTGGGATTTTCCTCTGGTCAACGATTCCATCCTGAAGCCCTTTTACTTCACAACTTACCTGTTGGAGGGACTTCGTGAGCCAGAAAACTTCGTTCTGATCAACCCGATGACCCCCATAGGACGGAGCAACCTCAGCGTGCTGGCAGTCGCGGGCACGCCGGCCGCCAGGGGGGGACGTACCGACTTTTTCAAGGAGATCGTCCTCTACAGATTCAGCCGCGAGGTCCAGGTCGAAGGCCCGTCTCAAGTCAGCGCTCTGATCGACCAGGACCCGGAGATCGCGAGACAGTTTGCCCTTTGGGACCAAAAGGGCTCGCATGTATTGCGCGGCCGCATCATCGTCCTGCCGGTGGGTCGATCGGTCTTGTATGTACAGCCCGTTTACATCGTCTCGACCGGCACCACGAGAATCCCGGAACTGCAACGGATCATTTTATCGATGGGAAACGTCGTCATTATGGATGCGTCTTTGGAGAGGGGAATGGAAAGACTCCAGGAGCGGCTAAGGGAAATAGGGCCCCAAGTACCGCCTAGCCCTCCGACGGCGCCCGTGGAGCCGCCAACGCCGCAATTGCCTGAAATCAGGCCGATGTAAGGCAAGACGAGTTTCGAGAAATCCACGGAACACGATCGCGGCAGTGAAAAGAATCACTGCCGCGATCGACCCTCTAGGCACGTAGGAAAAAGAAGCGGACAGACCGTTGTCCTAGGTCCTAGAAACGGCGGTTGGAACGTACCCGAGTGCGCGGCGTCACCCAAACGGTTCAGCGGATAGCCGCCGGGCTGTCCAAACTCGCACAGCTTTTCCGGTATTTCCTAACCACACAGTTGCCGTTTTTGGACTATCGGACTTTTGGCAACAGTTCGGTCGGCGAAGGCAACTCCTGTTTGTCGGTCGCTTTGATATCGATCGGCGTCGTATTCGTGGGATCGGAATCAGACTGTAGTTCGGGCAAAGGAGGCAGCCCATTCTCCAACTCGCCTGGATCTGTCGGCAAGGTTTCCGCTCCTGATTCGCCTGCTTCCGGAGATACCGGGGCTTCGTCATCTTCCAAGGTTTCCAAAGTATCCAGCTTATCTTCAAAAGTGGAGCCGGTATCGAGCGAAATCAGGCATCTTTCAGGCAAAGCCAACTTGTGTTCCGCTCCGGTAAATTCGATTTTCAAAACCCCTTTCAACGAGCGAGGTCCGGCAGCCAAGTATTGCTTCTTGACCGAATATTCCAGCAATGCCGAATCCAACTGATCGCCTACGGTAAAATCCAAAGGTGTTGCTATAGCGTCATCCGAACCGCCCTGCGAGAAGAAGGTTTCGAGCTTCAACTTATCGCCAGTCGGAACGCCGACGCCGCTGCCGGTGGCAAAAAAGCCCTGTAACTTGGCGCGCGCCATGATCTTTCCATTGATGCCAGGCGGAAATTCATGCTCGAATTTGATGACCACCTCCTGTTTCACCGGCGGTTTGGCAATAAAGGTGGCATTCGCAATGCTGACCGAGTTGTTCCGCGAGCCGTTGTAGCAAATTCTCGGAGTTTGGCCCGGATTATCGGCCTCGATTCGCACACCTCGATAATCACCGGTAATATCGACACAGGTTTCGCCGGGCGCTTGCGGTGCAAGCCGGGTACCCTGAATATCTACTACCAGTCCGGAAGAAACGCCGGGCAAGAAAGACAGTAAAATAGACGCGGCGGATAAACTTTTTTTCCAAGGCATTGATGTTCCTCTAGTCGATTTCATATCCCACGGCCATGCTCGGCATTGTGTCCGTCGTGGCGCAGGGATGTCGGTGAGTCGAAATATAGCAAGCTTCGCATAAATGTCTCCACCGAAATACACCCAGAAAAGCGCATCGCAATGCGCACAACACGTTTTACGAATAACTCTCGACCAGCTTGGCAAATTGGTATGACGGATATCATCATCATCGGCGGTGGCGTTATCGGACTGATGACGGCGCGCGAACTCATAAGATCTGGCGCTCGCGTTCTCATCCTGGAAAGGCAGATGATTGGTCGGGAGTCTTCGTGGGCGGGCGGCGGAATTCTCAGTCCGCTCTATCCCTGGCGAGCCGTGGAGCCGATCCTCCAACTCTGGCTTCCAAGTCATGCTGAATATCCCAAGCTTGCCGAAACTCTACATCGGCGCACCGGGATCGATCCGGAATGGCGAAAGAGCGGATTATTGATTGCCGACTGCGAGAACGTGCATCTCGCGGAAACTTGGTGTGAAAGCTACGGGATTGCCTACGAACGGCCGGATCTCGCGCGCTTCCGTGAACTGGAGCCTGCCGTGCAATTTATGCCGAGTTCCCCCATATTCCTGCCCGACATCGCTCAGGTCAGAAATCCGAGATTGCTCCGAGCATTGCAGTCGGAGCTATTGGCAGACGGCGTGCAAATTTCGGAACACCGGACGGTCACCGAGATTGCCGTGGACCGCAGCAAGATCACGCATATTAACGCCGGGAACGAAACTTACTCCGCCGACCAATACGTTATTACTGCCGGAGCTTGGTCGGGAACGATGAGTGATCGCTTTTTTTCCGTGCCGCGCCTCGACGTGGAACCAGTGAAAGGACAGATGATCGTCTTTTCGGCTGAGCCGGAGTTGCTCAGACATATGGTCCTGAGCCGAGATCACTACTTGATTCCTCGAAAAGACGGAAAGATCTTAGCGGGCAGTACCTTGGAGCACTCCGGCTTCGACAAGAGCACCACAGAGTCCGCACGGGACGAGCTTGCGGAGTTTGCCTATACCGTGCTCCCGGCACTCCGCGCTTGCTCGATTGAAAAACACTGGGCAGGACTGCGCCCCGGCTCGCCTAGGGGTATCCCGTATATAGGCAGGCATCCTGAGATTCAGAATTTACATTTCAATTGCGGCCATTTCCGCAACGGATTCGCCATGGCACCGGCTTCTGCCCGCCTCCTGGCCGACCTCCTCTTCGCCCGTACTTCTGAGCTTTCTCCGGAGCCTTATTCTCTGACTGCCGAGCATTGAGCAAATAGCCGGCGCTTTTTAGAGCGTTTTTCATCCCGGTGTACGGATTCGTGTGGGGCGGGAAGAACATAGGTCGGCAATCCCTTGCCGACAAAGCCCTTTGCCGAGCCGGTACGTCGGCAAGGGATTGCCGACCTACATATGGGGCTCCCTTACACCGAATCAGAAAATGCCCTATTGACTCGGTCTAAGAATATAGGCCGGGTTTATCCGGGGCAGGGCTTCTTAGCGCGGCGACAAGCCACGCGAGCTAGGCCTAAGCGTGTAAACCGGCTTGGACGGCGGCCCGAAATGCCAGAAAGGCATTTACGGGCCTGATTAACAATCGGCTAGCTTCAGCCGTCGCCGGATTCCTTCAGCGATACGGTTTCATCCGCCAGTTCGGCGACAGCTGCTCGCGGCAATTCACTCAGACCGATCCCGCCTTCCCGATGGTGAGCGATGATGGCTTTACGCATTCTAGGGTCCCAGAATTTCCGGATGTGATCGGCGATGCCATGTATCGCAATGGATCGGTCCGGCTCGGCATTAAAAAAATTGCCGATGTCATTGGCCATTTTTACCAGATTTTCGATATTCATGATCTTCTTGTTTGAGAGGTTGAAGGCTTGGCGGCGTTAAGCGCTCAGGCCTTGCTGTGCAGCAGGCGTTGCGGATTTGCGTAAACCACATGCTTGTCGCCACGGGCAAATCCGACCAGCGTGACCCCCGCATCTTCGGCCAAGCGCACCGCGAGTCCGGTAGGCGCTGAGATCGCGGCCAGAAAACCGATGCCGACGGACGCGCATTTCTGCACCATCTCATAACTGGCCCGGCTGGTTACCACCACGAAGCCACTGCCGAAATCGACACCTTGCCGCGCCAGCGCGCCGATAAGCTTGTCCAGCGCATTATGTCGGCCGATATCCTCGCGAACCCACTGTATGCCTTGTCCCGGCACGGCCCAAGCCGCCGCGTGTACCGCCCCGGTGATACGGTTTAACCTTTGATGCTCCGATAGTTCGGCGAGCACCCGAATCAATTCCGGCGCCGACACTTGCACACCCTGCCCTACCGGACCCGGCCGGCGCATGGCCTGTTGGAGCGTGCGCGCACCGCAAAGCCCGCAGCCGGTCCGTCCGGCGAGATTGCGCCCTTTCTCCGCGGCACCCGCGCAACGCGCCTCCGGAATGCGTAGGCGCACCTCGATTCCCTCGGAACGCTGGTAAACCTTTATCGACTCCACCTCGCCCGGCGACGCGACGATAGCCTCAGTAAGGCTGAACCCCAGAGCGAAATCCTCCAGATCCAAAGGCGTCGCCAGCATGACGGCATGCGATTCGCCGTTATACATCAAGGCAATCGGAGCTTCCTCGGCGATACAGTCGTCCTGATTGGCATGTTTATCGCCATGCCAGCGCTCAACCGGACTGACTCGATAACTGGGCCACCCCAATTCGGAGGCGAGAACGGCCATCTCGCAGTCTCAACCGGTGGCCGATGTACGTTGCTCGAGCAACGCCAACTGTTCCTCCGAGAACTCCTGGTACCGGCGCTGCCATTCCGAGGGGCCGGAAACTTTGGTGACTTGCACCGCCGTCACCTTGTACTCAGGGCAATTGGTCGCCCAGTCGGAATTGTCTGTAGTAATGACATTGGCGCCCGATTCCGGAAAGTGGAAAGTGGTATACACCACGCCCGGCTGCACCCGTTCGGTGAGGGTGGCCCTCAGTACGGTTTCGCCCGAACGGCTCTTGATGCCCACCCAGTCGCCGTCCTTGATACCGCGTTGTTCCGCATCGTGCGGATGGATTTCCAGACGATCCTCCGAATGCCAGACCGAATTCATGGTGCGGCGGGTCTGCGCACCCACGTTATATTGGGACAGGATGCGGCCGGTAGTAAGGATCAGCGGATAACGGCTGCTGGTCCGTTCCTGGGTCGGCACGTATTCCGTCAGCATGAAGCGTCCTTTGCCGCGCACGAACTGGTCGATGTGCATGGTCGGCGTACCGATCGGCGCTTTCTCGTTGCACGGCCATTGCACGCTGCCCAGCTCGTCGAGCTTGGCGAAGCTGACGCCCGTGAAAGTCGGCACCAGCCGCGCGATCTCGTCCATAATCTCGGACGGGTGCGAATAGTTCATGGGGTAACCCAAGGCATTCGACAGCAACTGGGTTACTTCCCAGTCCTCGTAGCCGGCCAAAGGCGGCATGACTTTCCTGACTGGGGAAATACGGCGTTCGGCATTGGTGAAAGTGCCGTTCTTTTCCAGGAACGACGCGCCCGGCAGAAACACGTGGGCGAACTTCGCAGTTTCATTCAAGAACAAATCCTGCACCACCACGCATTCCATGGCCCGGAGGGCGGCATGGACATGCTGGGTATCCGGATCGGACTGCGCGATATCTTCACCCTCGCAATACAGCCCCTTGAAGCTTCCGTCCAGCGCGGCGCCGAACATATTGGGGATGCGCAAGCCCGGCTCGGATTCCAGGGTTACGCCCCACGCCGATTCGAACTGGGCGCGGGTTTCGAAATCGGAGACGTGGCGATAGCCGGGGAATTCGTGCGGGAACGAACCCATGTCGCAGGAGCCCTGCACGTTGTTCTGGCCGCGCAAGGGGTTCACGCCCACGCCTTCCCGTCCGATATTGCCGGTCGCCATAGCCAAATTGGCAATACCAATCACTGTGGTGGAACCCTGGCTGTGTTCGGTAACGCCGAGGCCGTAGTAAATCGCGGCATTGCCGCCGGTGGCGTAGAGCCTCGCCGCGGCGCGCACCGTCGCTGCCGGAACGCCGGTCACCGATTCGCTCGCTTCAGGCGAGTTGCGCTCTTCGCTGACGAAGGACTTCCACTTCTCGTAAGAGGCCGTTTCGCAGCGCTCCAGTGCGAAAGCGTCGTTTGAAAGGCCTTCAGTAACAATCACGTGGGCCAAGGCGTTGATCAGCGCCACATTGGTACCGGGGCGCAGTTTCAGATGGTAATCGGCCTTCACGTGCGCGGATCTCACCAGATCGATGTCGCGCGGGTCCGCCACGATCAGCTTGGCGCCTTCGCGGATACGGCGCTTCATCATCGAGCCGAACACCGGATGGCCATCGGTGGGATTGGCGCCTATCACCATGATGACGTCGGCCTTCATGACCGAATCGAAAGTCTGGGTCCCGGCCGACTCGCCCAAGGTCTGCTTGAGGCCATAGCCGGTGGGCGAGTGGCAGACCCGGGCGCAGGTGTCGACGTTATTGTTGCCGAAAGCCGCGCGCACCAGCTTCTGCACCAGGTAGGTCTCCTCATTGGTGCAACGGCTGGAAGTCAAGGCGCCCACGGAATAGCGACCGTACTGGGCCTGAATACGCTTGAACTCGGATGCGGCATAGTTTATCGCTTCTTCCCAGGATACGACCTGCCATGGATCGTTGATGCTTTTCCGAATCATGGGCGTCGTAATGCGATCCTTGTGGGTCGCATAGCCGAAGGCGAAACGTCCCTTGACGCAGGAATGGCCGTGATTGGCGTGACCATCCTGGTTGGGCACCATGCGCACCACCTCGGCTCCCTTCATTTCCGCCTTGAACGAGCAACCCACGCCGCAATAGGCGCAGGTGGTGACAATGCTGTGTTCCGGCTGGCCCTTCTCGATTACGGACTTTTCCATCAGCGTCGCAGTCGGACACGCCTGTACACAGGCCCCGCAAGAAACGCATTCGGACTCCATGAAGGCCTGGTTCTGCCCGGGCGAAACCTTGGAGTCGAAGCCCCGGCCGTCCAGGGTCAAGGCGAAGGTACCCTGCACTTCTTCGCAGGCACGCACGCAACGGGAGCAGACGATGCACTTGGCCGGATCGAAGGCAAAATAGGGGTTGCTGGTGTCCTTTTCGGCCTTCAGATGGTTCTCGCCCTCGTAGCCATAACGCACTTCCCTGAGGCCCACCGCGCCGGCCATATCCTGCAATTCGCAATTGCCATTGGCGGAGCAGGTGAGGCAATCCAGCGGATGGTCCGAAATGTACAGCTCCATCACCCCGCGGCGGACTTTGGCCAATCGCTCGTTCTGGGTGCAGACCTTCATGCCTTCCGCCACCGGCGTGGTGCAGGACGCGGGCAGTCCTCGTCCGCCCTCGATTTGCACCAGGCATAAGCGGCAGGAACCGAAAGGTTCCAGGCTATCCGTGGCGCACAGTTTCGGGATCTGGATGCCGATGCTGGCCGCCGCTCTGAGAACCGATGTGCCCTCGGGCACGGTCACGCTGAAGCCGTCAATTTCCAAGGTGACCAGCTTGTCGGATTGGCTTGGGGGGGTGCCGAAGTCGTTATCACGTAGTGCCATGGGATGACTCCTGAGTCGTAAGATGCGCAATGCGCACCGCAAAGCATTCGGGGCGGGCGACGCACCCTATTTCTAAGCAGCTTTGTCTGCCGTGGAAATGCCGAAATCCTCGGGAAAATGGTTGAGAGCGCTCAACACCGGGTACGGCGTCATGCCGCCCAACGCACAAAGCGATCCATTGAGGAGGGTATCGGAAAGATCCCGGAGGAGCGCTAGGTTTTTCTCCCGGTCTACGCCTTCAATGATCTTGTCGATTACTTCTATGCCGCGAGTCGACCCGATTCGGCAGGGCGTACACTTGCCGCAGGACTCGATGGCGCAGAATTCCATGCCGTAGCGGGCCATCTTGGCCATGTCGACGGTGTCGTCGAAGGCCACCACGCCGCCGTGGCCGAGCACCGCCCAAATGGCGGAAAACGCTTCGTAGTCCAGCGGCGTATCGAACTGGGATTCCGGCAGGTACGCGCCCAAAGGCCCGCCGACCTGTACCGCGCGAATCGGCCTTCCGGTGGCGGAACCGCCGCCATAGTCGTAAAGGATTTCCCGTAAGGTGATACCGAAAGCCTTCTCGATCAACCCCGGATGCTTGATGTTGCCCGCCAATTGAATCGGCAGCGTGCCGCGCGAGCGGCCCATGCCGAAATCACGGTAGTATTCGCCGCCCTTGTCGAGAATGATCGGCACCGAAGCCAGCGAAATGACGTTGTTGATGACGGTCGGCCGTCCGAACAGCCCTTCGATGGCCGGCAGCGGCGGCTTGAAGCGGACCAGTCCCCGCTTGCCTTCGAGGCTCTCGAGAAGCGAGGTTTCCTCGCCGCACACATATGCTCCGGCGCCCAAACGAACTTCCAGATCGAAGCTCTTGCCGCTGCCCAGAATGTCTTTTCCGAGGTAACCGGACCGATACGCAGTGTCGATGGCCTCGTTCAGCGCACGATGGGCATGGGGATATTCGACGCGCAGATAAATGTAACCCTGGGTTGCACCCACCGCGAGCCCGGCGATGGTCATGCCCTCGATCAGAACTAACGGGTCCCCTTCCATGATCATGCGGTCGGAGAAAGTGCCCGAGTCGCCCTCGTCGGCGTTGCAGACGATGTATTTTATGTCCGATGCCGTATTCAACACCGTGCGCCATTTGATGCCGGTCGGAAAAGCCGCACCGCCGCGTCCGCGTAGCCCCGAGGTGGTGACCTCGTCAACGATGGCAGAGGGCTCCATGTCCAAAGCGCGGCGTAGGCCGCGAAAGCCCTGATGACCCAGATAGTCGTCCAGGCTGACCGGATCGGTGATCCCGACGCGGGCAAAGGTCAGCCTTTCCTGATTCTTGAAATAAGGAATGGCATCGGTCGGCCCAAGGCAAAGGGAATGCGAACCGCCCTGAAGAAAACCCGCCTCGAATAAGGAAGGCACGTCGCCGATACGCACGGGCCCATAGGCTATCCGGCCTTCCTCGGTAGCCACTTCTACCAGGGGCTCCAGCCAATACATGCCACGGGAGCCGTTACGAACCAAATCGATAGCGATATTTCGTTTGGCCGCTTCGGCCCGAATGGCGGCGGCGACCTGCTCGGCGCCGAGGGAAAGCGCACTGGAGTCTCGAGAAACGTAAACGGTCGTCATTGCGCATCAACCTGCATATTTTCAATAATCTCGTCGAACGTCTCGGACGTCACGCGTCCGTATACGTCTTTATCGATCATGATCGATGGCGAACACGCGCAGTTGCCGAGACAATATACGGGCTCCAGGCTGAAAGCCCCGTCGCCGGTCGTTTCGTGGTAATCGATATTCAGCCGCTGCTTGGCATGAGTTTCCAGTGCCTCGGAACCCATCGCTTGGCAGGATTCGGCCCGGCACAGATAGATGGTGCGCTTGCCCGGCGGCGTGCTACGGAAATAGTGGTAAAAGCTGATGACGCCGTGCACTTCGGCGCGCGAAAGGTTCAGTTCCCCTGCGATCAGCGGGATGCTGTCCGGTGGCACATACCCTAATGCGTCTTGAATGCCGTGCAGAATCGGCAACAATGCACCAGGTTTATCCTTATCACAGCGGATAATTTCCTGCACGTGTTCCCGATCCCATTCGTGTTCTGTCATTTGCCCCTCGCTCAACTACCTCTAAGAATGGGTGGAAATCGCACAAACTTCGATAATCGCCATTCCCTCTCACTACTTAGAAAGTAAAGTAATTTATGCATCTATATGCACATTTTAAAGGCTCGTTGTCGCTTTGCAATATCTTTCTTGACTAAATTGCTAAGCTTTTCAGCAAAGCAACAACCTCGTTGGCGGTCATGAAACGCGATCAGGACAGAGGAAGGCGTTTGGATTAAGGTCGCGGGTACTCACCCGAGCGCTGTTCGTATCGGAACGCGCAGTGCAGCCCGAGTAATATGGCTACATGGAGAAGGCGCGGTATCGGTGAGACCGATTCGACCGATGCAGTCGAGTTGCGGCTTAGTATTGAATTACGATTACTACCCCTGGTGACACGGACATCGAAATTAAGCCGATTATGACCTTGGTCTTTTACCGACCGGTTCGGCACAAAGCGAGGTTCCGCGAGTGTGGAGGATCTGATTGAAACAAGACGGCCGGGGTCCAGGTGCCCCGGCCGTCTTATCGCCCCGAAGCTCAGCGCTTCTTGCTTACTTTCTCGTTATACGCGGTGATTTCCTCGGCATCGAGCTTGTCATCCTTGTTCGTGTCAGCCATGTTGAATATCTCCTCCGGGACCCCATTGGCCAGGGCGTCTTTCTTGGTTAGCGATCTCTCAGTTGACTGTTCCTCGGGCTGGGGAGTGGTGGCGCCGGGCACCGCGGGGTCGCCCGCGTCGCGGAACGCGTAGGCCGTACCGAAGGATAGCGAAACAACAGCGGCCAGAAGGCTCAACGTAGATTTTGTAGCCATGGATACACTCCTTTTGATGGTTAGAGGCAGTATGGTCGGAGCCACAACGACACCTCCAAGCAAGACCAGGGCCAATGCAACAACCTTATGATTATTGGAAATAATATGGCGAACTTCGAATATTCTTCACGAAAACCGTCGTTCTGCGACTACAGTCACAGAGCGATTGTGGATGGACACAAGATTCAACTCGGGTGCCTGTGGGAACAATGAAAGCGGGCGCGTCGAAAGGCCTTCAAAAGGCCGGGGGATTGTAAAAAAGCCGCCGGAAACGAGGGGAGCCGCCTCATAAAGCCTCCTCTGTACCAGGTGTCGAACATCGCAGAACTACGTCCGACTCTTGGCCCAGTTGGAACTGGGAGTTATGCTCGAAAGTTGACGGGCCGGCAAAATTTGACCATTACTCGGAACTGGTCGAGCGCACAAAATCGGCCCTGCGCCCCCGCGCGAGGGGAATACCTGTTGCCAATTCTCCGCTGCCGTTGGGAACCGGGGTTCCTAAAAGTATGACTACGCAATCGGCATGGAACGACCGGTTTCCCCCATTGCCGATGGATTTCCCTCGGCTGCGGCTTGAGCACCGGTTGGCGGTTCGCGCTGAAACCGCCCCCCCGACAGCGGACGTCGTGCAGTGGCGTCATTTCCACAAACGAGGCGCCTCCATCCACCACCGGCCCCACAGCTAAAGTCTCTGGTGATCAGCGGCAGTTCTTTTCGATCAACGCCGCGGTAACTCGGGTCTCGCACCCGTACCTTGCATTTATGGATTTCCTATCCATGTCGGCCATGCCCTCCCAATTAGATCTGGCATAGGTTTTGCTGGTTATCGCTTAGGCCAAGTCGACAAGCCTAAATTCTCTACCCTCGATAACTTTGGGAGACACTTATGAAAGTACGGCAACTACTTAGGACAGCACACCCTATTTTCTTGGCTCTACCCTTGTTGCTGATGGGATGCGAGCGATCCGAGCAACAACCCAGCATGCCGCCAAAGGAGTTAACCGCTCCGACTCCGGCCCCAGATTCCGATCTGCCTAAACCGAACCAAACGGAAGTGGTGCCCGTCACGCCGCCCCCATCGCCAGAAAGCAATACGACACCTTAAACGAGAAGCTTTCTCGTCCGCTCACTGGAAACAATGCGAACAAGCCCGGATGATTGCGAGCAGGAAACGGTCGACGACTGCTCGCAATCGTTCGGATACTTACAAGCGACCGTAGCGATTCAGCCTGCCGCCGGCGGGGGGAATTCAAACGCTTCCGCCCCAGTGGCGCTATGCCACCGCTACCGCTCACTGAAGGCTTCTCATCCGCAGGCGCGCGTTATCCACAGATGTGCCTTTCGTGACAGAACGTTGGAATTAGCGCCGGACGCGCAAAAAGCGACGTGGCCATCAACGATTGCTGCATCTCAAACGTCCATCCCGGACCATTTTACCACTGCAAGATGAACTGTTCGGTTGACTGCATGCGAATAGTAGAACTGAGGCTGCTTTCAGTTGGCTGTCGGACACAAACACCTATTCCAGGTTTACGTCCGGAATCACACAACTGACCCGACCGACGCTGTCATTCGCAAGTCCCGCAGGAATTTGCAAAAAGGTTCGAGTCGTGTTCGGTTCGATCGTTCCCGATAATACGGCTTTTAGAGGCTCCAAAAGCTCCAGATCCTTGGAATACTGAAGACAAACCACTTCGATTCCGCTGATTCGCCGTTCACTGCCGTTCTTGATAGAAAAATCGAACAACATCGTTTTGTCTGCTGGATCTAAAGTCCAGCTAAAATCCGTCAGCTCGATCGTGCGTAGGATTTCGTATTTCGCACGCGTGTCGGAACCGGTCGGGGGCTGCACGGATTCTTCCTTGGTGAGTTCGGGCGATGAACCATCCGGCGGCGTGATCCCTTCGCCGATGCTAGTCGACGTACTCTCCCGAAGCAGGGCTTTTTCATCCAAGCTCGCCGATTCGGTCTGCCGGCGAGCTTCGTCTTGCGCGACACGTCCGTGCCGATGCTCGGCAAACCGTGTACCCAGCTGCCAAGCCGCGGTCGCAAGCAATATGGTCAGGAGCAAAGAAGCAAGCACGTGAGCGTAACGGCGGAACCATGGCTTTTGAGACCCACCCTCACGGCACTCCGCCGGCGCGGTAGCCGTTTCCTCCTCATATTCGGTTTCGCCGCGCTTCTTTGGGCTTGGGCTTATCGGGCCAGCCCCGTAACCGACCGCATCCCAAATCGCCTTTTCCTCGGGCACAATTCTGTCGGCGAACGGCGGCTTCAACTCCTTCGCACGGGCAGGCGTGCCGCGCGCGTCACTTTTACTTTTGTGTTCGTTCAAAGCATGCCGAAATGCGAGGCATGCTTCGCCAAGGTGTCTCAGAACGTCTTTGATGAATTTTTCGTACAATACTAGGCGCACTTTTTGATGAATCGGAACCTCGATCCGATCGAGAACCGCTGACAACGCATCCAATATCGCGACGGGGCTCCAGGGTGTGGCCGGTAATGAATCAAGCGCTCGGCCGACTACCTCGGCGTAGGTTTCATCGAGACGACGAATACTTTGACCGTGTTGGAGTTCGACGTCCCGAACCCTGCGGGCCAGATGCTCGTCCACCGCAAATGTCCGCCGATAGCCTGGTATTTGGCCGGTCTGCCATGCACGGTCACCGGCGTCCGCGCTAGAGTTCTGCTTGCCGGCATCCTGTTGATCCGAAAAACGCGCAAAAGAACCCAGCAATTCCTGGCTAAGACTTTCCGAAACGACCTCTTGATCAAGGTGAAGAGTTGTCCACACGTCGGCAAGATGATCCTGTAATGTCGAATCGAAGCTTTCGATGTTTTGAACAGCCGTCGCTAGATTCAAATCGTCCAACATGTAGCGAAAGCGATCTTGAATGACGCCTACGAATGTCGACCGATAAAGTTCGATTAATACCGGAAAATCCATCGTATTTTTTGGTCCGTCAAGCATGGATACCATTTTATAATTCTCACCTATTTATGCGGCGGAACAGGAGCACGAGTCGAGGCCGGCTCCGCTAAAATAGTCGGTCGAGTTCTTCCATCTTTTCGGTTCCGCACTTCCGAACAAATTCGAAATCAGGCATCCTGCCCATGAACGACAGCCTAAACGCGTCCGTTAATTCCGGCTCGAACAACTCGGTCCAAGACAGTGATTCGCACCACCGTTCCATCCGCAGCTTCACTCTCCGCCAAGGTCGATTCACCGTAGCGCAACGGAGAGCCATGGAGGCTCTTTGGCCCATCTATGGACTAAATGTCGCCGATACGCCCCCCGATTTCGAGGCGATTTTCGGCCGGGGCGCGCCTCTGGTCGTCGAAATCGGCTTCGGTAACGGCGAAACTCTGGCACAACTCGCCGGCGACCAGCCGCAGACCAACTTCATAGGCGTAGAAGTCCACCGACCTGGCGTCGCGCAGTTGCTGGCGCGCCTAAAAGAACGCGAACTAAATAATGTGCGTATTTTTTGCGCCGACGCTGTCGACATCCTGACAAATCAGATCGCTGACGGAAGCCTTTCGGGCGTGAACTTGTTTTTCCCGGATCCGTGGCCCAAAAAGCGCCACCACAAACGCCGACTGGTCAACCCGGAATTTATCAGCCTCGTAGCGCGGAAGCTCAAGTACGGTGGCTATTTTCATGCCGCCACGGACTGGGAAGATTATGCTCAGCACATGCTGGACGTGCTCGAACATTGCGATCGTCTTGAAAACACCGCAGGCGGGAGCAAGTTTTCCCCTCGCCCGACGCACAGAGCGTTGACCAAATTCGAACGCCGCGGACAAGAGCTCGGACACGGCGTATGGGATTTGATTTTTATCCGGCGAGCAGACGATCTTTAGCCGGCCACTGCTTCCGCGGGTTGGAACGGCTCCTCCTCCGCCTCGACCTCTGGCTGTACGTCATCCAGCTGCATCGCTTGCCGTATGGCCAGGAGTTCATCGTATTGCCGACGGAGCGGCTCCAAAGCCTGGGTGAGCGCGGCGATCTCCTGATCCAAGGAGTGACTGGATTCGTTGATCTTGCGCAATACGTCCAGCTTGCTTTCGATTACGCGTTTATGATCCCGAATTTGATGGATAAGCGGCGTAAGGGCCATGCCGGACCAACCCACCGCATCCTTGTGTGCGTGCAGAAAAAGCTCTCGGGCGCGGGCGACAACCGTTGTATAAAGCTTTACCACAACCATGCTCTGCTCCATCAAGGTTGACGAAGCACTGTCTCTGAAAGCCTCCCCTTCCTTGAATACCCGCTCCAGTTCGGCCTGATATTTCTTGAGCGAGAGCGACGGCGCCTTGAGATCGGCAAAGCCATATTCCTCCTGGAATTTTCCGTATATCCCTTTCACCAGTTTTCGACTTTCCTCAGAGATCGACACGGCTTTGACAAGCACGCCGTTCAACTCCTCGAGCACTCCCGCCATGACCGATTTCATCCCGATCGTCGTCAGACTTCCGGCCATCTGCCGCCGAGTTCGCTTGATAATCTCATCGATGCTTTCCGGCGCCAGGGACTCGACCAAAGCCTTGGCCTGCACCGCGAACACCCGTCGGCTCGCCTGAAATTGGTTTACGCTGGCCAAATAAGCATTTTGCTGGTCTCGGGTCTCGGTCATCAGCTGCTTGATCTTGTCCCGATTATTGACATCGACATTGCGGAGATCGTTGATCTGGCGCTCGGCATCCGCTATATGGGCCTGCAGTACACCGGTCGATTCGGTAACCAAATGGCCGATCCTCTCGGTGACCGACGTCATCAGCAGATTCTGCCTCTCCTTTACCACTTTTTCGGCCAAGAAACTCTCAAAAAGATGGAGACGGCTTTTTTCCAGGAGTTCTTGGTCGCCCTTCACTTTGGCAAGCAAAGCCTGTTTGGCGGTCAAGGGAAAAATCGAGCTCGCGTCGACTTCCAAAGTTCTGGCAACTGAGTCGATTTGGGCGCGAATCGATTTCTCGATGACGTCGTCTCCGTGCAAATCCCCCCACATCGAATCGATCTTGTTCATGACCACCGCCAGACCGCTTCTTTTCTGCTGGCCCTGGCGGGAACCCCGAACATGGTTGCACCACATATCCAGATCGCTCTTGGTAACCCCGGTATCCGCTGCAAGCACGAAGATAACCGCTTGAGCGCTGGGCAGCATGTGCAAGGTCAACTCGGGTTCCGCCCCGAGTGCGTTGAGACCGGGTGTGTCCAGAATGGTAAGGCCTTCCTTTAAGAGGTAATGCGGAAAACTGATCAATGCGTGACGCCAGCACGGAATCTCGACGGTCTCCGGCGCCACCACCTGTCCCGGATGAAGATCTTCGTTGTACAGACCGAGCTGCTTCGCTTCTTCGAGCGGCACACGCTTGGTTGCGGTCAGCTCTTGAAATGCTTCCTGCATTTGCACCGGCGAGGTGCAATCCAATTCGATCTGCATCCAACTCTGCGGGTGTCGCTTGTATTCGCTGAGCGATGCCTGGTTCAGACGGCTCTCGATCGCCAAGAGTCGGATATAGGCACCACCTTCGGGATCGTAAAAGATCTCCGTCGGACACATGGTTGTTCTTCCGGGAGATGATGGCAAAAGCCGAACACCGGTATCCGAGAAAAACAAAGCGTTAATGAGCTCGGTCTTGCCTCGCGAAAATTCGGCGGCGAAGGCAAGCACAATACGATCCGCGCGCAAGCTGTCGAGCATGCCCAGAAGAGTTTCATTTACGGCATCGCTGTTCAATTCATGCTGATCAAGCCAGGAACGATATCGCTCAACCGCCTGGCTCAGTTGCTCACGCCACTGGCCGTAGCCTCGCAGCTTGTCTTCTAAATGAATGATGCTCATCTCCGACTCTCGACCCGATCGTCTAGTGGAATAAAGTGCAATTCTGGGGACAGTTGGGATGAAGTTTAGACCAATTCAAAATTCAGTCCATTTTCGAGAGCTCTGCCCACCATGCCGGCCAGCGTTTTGGAGAGCAGATTTTGAACCGCTTATCCCGGCCGGTTTCACCGGCCAGCAAAACCACATCGCGTTTGGCGACGCCGAAAACGTCTGCCAGGAAGTCGATTAGATAACGGTTTGCTTTGCCGTCGACAGGCGGCGCTTTGATGCGGATCTTGAGCCGATCGCCATGCAAACCCGCAATCTCGTCCTTACCGGCGCGAGGTTGTACGTGGACGTTCAGCACCAGTGCCTGGCCGTCCCAGGTATACCAATCGCTCAAGTCAGTTCAGCAGATTCGTGAGTTGCTGCAGCGGGGGCAGCACAAGCATTTTGGCGAGTTGTATGCCGATCAAGGGGATCAACGGCGAGAGATCGATACCCCCTATCGGCGGCAAAAGCCGACGGCTGAAGCGAAGCAGCGGCTCGGTAAGGCTGTAAAGGAGGGAAACCGCGGGGTTATAGCTCCCTGGACTGACCCAACTCAGGACCGCACGGATGATGATGGCGAAAAAATAGACATTGAACAGCAAATCCAAGAGCTGCACGACAGCCCACAGACTCAATGCCGCAAATGTGATCCGCGTATCCTGAAGCACGAATATCAGATAGCCGCTCAGCATTTGCAGCCCCAGCATCAAGACGAGCGAAGCCGTGTCGACGCGGCCGACGGACGGAATAAAGCGGCGGAACATGCGAAGCGGCGGGTGCGTGATCTTGATCAAGAACTGGGAAATCGGATTGTAGTAATCCGCATCGACCCACTGAAACAAGAACCGCAGCAGTATCGCGAATATATAAAGACTGAAGAGCGTATCGATCAGAAAAACAGCGGGATTCACCAGAAAATCCGGAGACATCGTCAACCTCCCAGTTGCTTGGACAATTCTGCCGCCCGCGCATTTGCCGCCTTCATGGCGTCAAGCACAAGGCTACGAAGGCTTCCGCGCTCGAATACCTCTATTGCCTTTTCCGTAGTACCGCCGGGCGAGGTAACCCTTCTTCTCAATTCCGCCGGACCGTCTTCGGATTCTATGGCGATGCGCGCCGCACCAAGCGCCGTCTGCTGGGTAAGAAGCCGCGCCGTAGCTTTGTCCATTCCCATTTCGGTCGCCGCATCCTCCATGGCCTCCATGAACAGAAAAAAGTAAGCGGGTCCGCTTCCGGAAAGCGCCGTCACCAAATCCAGGAGCTCTTCCTTTTCTACCCACACTGCGATGCCGACGGCACGGACTATCGCTTCCGCCACACTTCTATGTTCGGCGCTCGCTCGATCGTTCGCGTGCAATGCGGTAGCCCCGGTTTTCACGAGCGCCGGAGTATTGGGCATACAGCGCACGATGCTTGCGCCGCCGCCCAGCCAGTGGTCGAGGGCGGTCTCGCGAACACCCGCGGCGATGCTGATCATCAGGGGGCCGCGTTGCCGCACGGGGCCGGCAATTTCTCGAGCCACCTGTTCAAGAATCTGCGGTTTAACGGCCAGCAACACGGTCTGGGAGCGCTCGACCAAGGATTTGTTATCTTCGAACGTATGGACGCCGAAACGGCTGGCCAAATCCTTCAGCTTCGCGGTGTCGACGTCCGACACGAAAATATTGTCCGCCGGATAGCCATCCGAAATGAGACCGCCGATCAGGCTGCTCGCCATATTTCCGGCGCCGATAAACCCTAAAGTTTGCTTTTTCATTTGAAATCATCTCCGAACCAACGGACGTATTCTAACCGAGACACGGCCCCAAAAACGTCCCGTTCGCCGTATAAGCCGACAAGTGTCCCTCAGCCGTCCGAAACGCTCCCGGCATCGAGCACGGCCATGTCACGGCTTGACCTCGGCCCGAACAGCGCCGTGCCGATACGTACCATGGTCGAACCTTCCATGACGGCCGCTTCGAGGTCGTCGGACATCCCCATGGACAGCGTATCGAGCCCAAGGTGGCCCAAGCGTTCCGCGGCTTGCCGCAAGCTCCGGAACGATGCGCGCTGAAGGTCGATCGTGTCCGTCGGGGCCGGAATGGCCATAAGCCCGCGGACACGAAGCCTAGGCAGTTCCGCGATCGCTTCGACCAACCCGTCGAGCTCCTCCGGGGCAACGCCCGATTTCGTCGCTTCTCCGCTGACGTTGACTTGAATGCAGATGTTGAGCGGCGGCAGCTCTTCGGGACGCTGATCGCTCAGGCGCTCCGCGATCTTGAATCGGTCGACGCTATGTACCCAGGAAAAACGAGCCGCGATCGACCTGGTTTTGTTGGATTGAATGGGTCCGATGAAATGCCAGCCGATATCGTAATGCGCCAACTTATCTTGCTTGGCCAGAGCCTCTTGAACGTAGTTCTCCCCGAACTCCCGCTGACCGCAGTAATAAGCGGCGGCAATCGCCTCCGCAGGCTGAGTCTTGCTTACGGCGATCAGCCGAACCGAACCCCGGCATCGACCGGCTGCCGTCTCCGCGAGTCGAATTCGCTCGCGTACGGCGTCCAGGCGCTGTTGTATTTGACTCCTCATGTTGCTGATACGTTTGTCTATACTTGCCCGGAGGGTAAGGGTATCTACCGACCAACGCTTACACAAGAGCCATTACAGAAGAGAATCCATGGATATCGCCGAACTGCTCGCTTTCTCCGTCAAGAACAATGCATCCGACCTGCATTTGTCCGCCGGACTTCCGCCGATGATCCGCGTGGATGGCGACATACGCCGCATCAATGTGCCGGCGCTCGACCACAAAGAGGTGCACGCGCTGATCTACGACATCATGAACGACAAGCAGCGGCGCGATTACGAGGAGTTTCTGGAGACCGACTTTTCGTTCGAGCTCCCCGGCGTCGCGCGATTTCGTGTCAACTCGTTCAACCAGGACCGGGGCGCGGCGGCGGTATTTCGAACCATTCCGTCCAAGGTTTTGACATTGGAGGAACTGGGTTGCCCCAAATTTTTCCAGGACGTTACCATGCACCCTCGCGGCCTGATCGTGGTCACCGGGCCCACCGGATCGGGCAAATCGACCACCCTCGCCGCGATGATCGACCACATCAACTCGAACCAGTATTCCCATATCCTGACGATTGAAGACCCCATCGAGTTTGTGCACTCCAGCAAAAAATCGTTGATCAACCAACGCGAAGTTCACCGGGATACTTTGGGTTTCAACGAAGCCTTGCGCTCGGCTCTGCGCGAAGACCCCGACGTGATTCTGGTCGGCGAAATGCGCGACCTGGAAACCATCCGCCTCGCATTGACCGCCGCCGAAACCGGTCACTTGGTTTTCGGTACCCTGCACACCAACTCGGCTGCCAAGACCATAGACCGCGTCATCGACGTTTTCCCGGCCGCCGAAAAAGGCATTATTCGGTCGATGCTGTCCGAGTCCCTGCAGGCCGTGATCTCCCAGACTCTGCTCAAGAAAAACGGCGGCGGACGCACGGCGGCCTGGGAGATCATGGTGGGCACGCCGGCGATCCGCAACCTCATCCGCGAAGACAAGGTCGCACAGATGTACTCGGCCATCCAGACCGGGCGCAAGGACGGCATGCAAACGCTCGACCAGCACTTGCAGGAACTGGTCGAAAAAGGCGTCGTGGCGCGTGCCGCCGCTCGGGTCAGAGCCGTCAATAAAGCCGCATTCTAAAGCCGGAGAACAAGCTCGTGGACTTCGAATCCTTGCTCATGCTGATGACGCAGAAAAAAGCGTCCGACCTCTTCATCACCACCAATAAAGAACCGTGCATGAAGATCGACGGCGTCATTCAGCCGATATCGAACGCCAAGCTGAGCAAAGAGCAGGCGCGGCAGATCGTTATCGGGGTCATGAACCAACGCCAGCGCGACGAATTCGAGAATACCAAGGAGTGCAATTTCGCGATTTCATCGCCCGGCCTAGGCCGCTTCCGCGTCAGCGCCTTCATCCAAAGAGACACCGCCGGAATGGTGTTGCGGCGGATCGAAACGAACATTCCGACAGTCGATGATCTGAATCTGCCGCCGATCCTCAATGAATTATCGATGACCAAACGCGGCTTGATCCTGTTCGTCGGTGCGACCGGAACGGGAAAATCCACATCGCTGGCCGCCATCATCAAACATCGGAACGAGCATTCGAGCGGGCATATCATCACGATCGAAGATCCGCTGGAATATGTGCATCCGCATGCCGGCTGCATCGTCACCCAGCGCGAGGTCGGGATCGATACCGAATCCTACGAGGTGGCGCTCAAGAATACGCTGCGGCAGGCACCCGACGTTATTCTGATCGGAGAAATCCGGACCCGCGAGACGATGCAGCATGCCATCACTTTCGCCGAGACGGGCCATCTCTGCCTAAGCACACTGCACGCCAACAACGCTAATCAGGCGTTGGACCGAATCCTTCACTTTTTTCCTGAAGAGATGCACCCGCAGCTATTCATGGATCTATCCCTCAACCTTCGGGGCATCATCGCTCAACAGCTCATTCGCAGGGCCGATGGCAAGGGACGGTATCCGGCGGTGGAAATTCTCTTGAACACCCCGCTCGCTTCAGATCTCATCCGAAAAGGCGAGGTACATAAGCTGAAGGAACTGATGAAACATTCGCGGGAACAGGGTATGCAAACCTTCGATCAAGCCTTGTACGATCTGTACAAGGCCGGAAAGATCACGTACGAGGATGCCCTACATGCCGCAGATTCGAAAAACGAAGTCAGACTGATGATCAAGCTGGGCGAGGAAGGCAACCTCGAGAAATATGCGGGCCGGCATGACACCATGTCCATCGCGGACGACAATTGACCTCCTCATAAAAACTCCACGCCCTTTACCTGCGTTCTGATCAGTACGCGAGACGGATGCGACGCTCGTCCTTCCCCGCTCTACCGCTTCAGGCGGGCCGTCACGTCTCGCAATACGGACTCCACCAACCTCTCGTCCTCGCTGGCATACCGTAGCGCATCCCTCTCACGCCTCAGCCAGGTGAACTGCCGCTTGGCGAATTGGCGGGTGGCGATGATACCGCGCTCGATCATGGTACCGCGGTCGTATTCGCCCTCGAGATAAGCCCAGACCTGTCGATAGCCGACGGCGCGAATGGAGGGCAGATCGGCGTGGAGATCGTCCCGTTCGTGCAAGGCGCGGACTTCGTCGATAAATCCGCCTTCGATCATGGTCAAGAAGCGCTGGCGAATCCGTTCATGCAGGGCCTCGCGGCTTGCCGGCGCGACGATGAGTTTGATCAGATCGAACGGCAAAGGCGGCGATCGGGTCTCGGCGCACAGCACGGACAGCGGAACCCCGGTCGCGTGGTATACCTCCAGGGCCCGCTGGATGCGCTGGGGATCGTTGGGATGAATGCGAAGCGCAGCTTCCGGGTCGATTCGACCGAGTTCCTCGTGCAGTTTCGCCCAGCCGACCCTCGCCGCTTCCTCGTCGATCTGCCGCCGAATCTCGGGATCGGCAGCGGGCAGACTCGAAAGACCGTAAAACAAGGCGTTGAAGTACAGCATCGTGCCGCCGGCGAGAATCGGCAGCTTGCCGCGGCTTGTTATGTCCTGCATCGCCGCGAGCGCCTCGTCCCGAAAACGCCCGGTGGAATAGGATTCGGCTGGATCAAGAATGTCGATCAGATGGTGCGGAATGCCTGCCCTTTCCTCCAAGCTCGGCTTGGCGGTGCCGATGTCCATGCCCCGGTAAACCAGTGCGGAATCGACGCTGATCACTTCTCCGTCCAGCGTCTTGGCCAATTCGATGGCCAGCCGCGTTTTGCCCGAGGCGGTCGGCCCCATCAGGGCGATAGCGGGTGGTAATTCAGTCACTGGCCGCGCATGAACAAGCGGTTCAGATCCTTGAGGCTTAGCTCGACCCAGGTCGGGCGCCCGTGGTTGCACTGGCCGCTGCGCTCCGTCGCTTCCATGTCGCGGAGCAGCGTGTTCATTTCCGGCACGGTCAGCTTGCGGTTGGCCCTGATCGATCCGTGGCAGGCCATGGTCGCCAGAACCTCGTTCATGGACTGCTCGATCCGGACGCTCCGTCCATGCTGGTTGAGATCGGCCAACACATCGCGCACCAGGCGCTCGCCATCCGCATCCGCCAGCAAGGCCGGCACCGCTCGCAACATGAGCGTATCCGGGCCGCTTCGGCGAAGTTCGATGCCGAGGCTTTCGAACACACCGCCCGCCTCCTCCGCCAAGTCGGCCTCGGCTGCGGTAACCTGAATTCGGATAGGCAGCAGCAAGGGCTGCATCGGAACCGATCCCGCGCAGACCTGCTCCTTCAGCTTTTCATAGGTGATGCGTTCGTGGGCGGCGTGAGCGTCCACCACGATCAGCCCGTTGCGGCTCTCGGCCAGAATGAAAGCGCCATGAAGATGCGCCACCGCAAAACCGAGTGGCGGAGTCGTTTGCTCATCTGGCTCCGGTTCCTGCGGCGCTTCCGGCTTAGGAGCCGGAGCGGAATAAAGATCGGCATAACTTTGAATCGCCTCGGCCACTTGCAACGGCAGCGTAGCTTGGCGGTGCGGTTTAGAAAACTCGGGTGCCGAAACTGCACGCGCCGGCCTGTCTTCCGGATGGGGCACCGCCTCGGCCTCGACAGCCCGCGGCTTGGTCTCGGCCAAAGCCCGGTGCAACGCGCGAAACAGAAAATCGTGCACCGTCCGGGAATCGCGGAAACGCACTTCGAGTTTGGCGGGATGAGCATTGACGTCGACCAACGTCGGGTCCAGCTCCAGATACAGCACGTACACCGGCTGGCGCCCGTGGTAAAGCACGTCCTGATAAGCTTGCTTCACGGCATAGCTCACCAGCTTGTCCCGGACCAAACGCCCGTTGACGTAGAAGAACTGCATGTCGGCCTGGCTGCGGGAGAACGTCGGAAACCCCACCCACCCGGAAAGCCTGAGACCCGCCGCCGAAAACTCCACCGCCAGCGCGTTTTCCAGAAACGCCTCACCGAGCACCAAGGCCAGGCGTCGCTCGATTTCGGCCTGGGTTTCCGCCGGCCGCAAGCTCAATACCGTCCGCTCGTCGTGCTTCAAGGAAAATCCCACTTCAAACCGGCTCAGCGCCATACGCTTGATCAGTGTTTCGATATGGGAGAACTCGGTCTTTTCCGACCGGAGAAACTTCCGGCGCGCCGGCGTGTTGTAGAAGAGATCGCGAACCTCCACCGTCGTGCCTTCGGGATGGGCCGCCGGCTGCACGTCGAAATCGGTTTCCGTCCCGTCCGCGGTGACACGCCAGGCGCAACGCTCGCCGCGTATCCGCGAGGTCAGCGTCAAGCGCGCCACCGAACTGATGCTGGGCAAAGCTTCGCCCCGGAATCCCATGCTGGAGACCCGCTCCAGATCCTCCAGACTGGCGATTTTGCTGGTGGCGTGCCTGGACAGGGCGAGCGGCAATTCCTCTCTATCGATGCCGCAGCCGTCGTCGCGGATGCGCATCATGCGCAATCCGCCCTGTTCCACGTCGATGGCTACCGAGCGCGCGGCGGCGTCGAAGGCATTTTCGACCAATTCTTTCACCACCGAGGCGGGGCGCTCGACCACCTCCCCGGCGGCGATTTGGTTTATGAGTTGCGGAGGGAGAATGCGGATGGGCATGGCAGATGGAATCGGCGATCGAGAAAACGGTTTGGCGGTTAGACAGAACCGCGGGAGCAAGGATTCAATACCTTGCTATTCTCGGGAAAATACAGAAATTATGAAAGACGGGGATAAAGGTGCTTTTGCCGACCTTCGGCGCAAGCGTTCTATTTTCGAATGACCGGCTTCTTGCCGTCGGATTCGGCCACGCTCTCCAGAGCATCGGCCATGCGCAGATCGACCGGAACCATCGGCCGAATTTCGGCGAAATAATTGCGGATGCCGTCGAATATGGCGCGAGCCACCTGATCCTGATGGCTCGAATTGCGCAGATTACGCTCTTCGTCCGGATTGGATATGAACGCCGTCTCCACCAGTATCGAGGGAACGTCCGGCGACTTGAGCACCGCAAAACCGGCTTTTTGCACGTCTCGGTGATGTAGATGGAAATCCTTTCTTAGCTCTCCCAATACCTTTGCGGCCGCGCGGTTGCTGGCGTCTAGCGTCGCGGTTTGCGACAGATCGAGCAGCACCGAAGCCAGCAATTTGTCTTTTCCCCTGAGCTGAACACCGCCCACCAAAGCGGCGTTTTCCCGGTCCGCCAGCCAGCGAGCGGCTTCACTGGAAGCACCGTGATCCGACAGAGTGAATACGGAAGACCCCTTTACGTCATTGCTCACGTAGGCGTCCGCGTGCAAGGAAATAAACAAATCCGCCTTCGCCTTGCGGGCGAGTTCCGCCCGCTCGCGCAAATCGACGAACTGATCGCTCTTGCGCACCATGACCGCCCGCATGCCCGGTTCGGCTCCGATCAGCCGTTCGAGCTTGCGGGCGATAGCCAGCACCACGTCTTTTTCGTAGGTTCCGTTGGGGCCGATCGCGCCGGTATCTTTGCCGCCGTGACCGGCGTCGATGACGATCACCCGCTCCTTGGCCAGCGCCGGCTTCAGGAAACGGACCGGCCTCGCTTCGCCCGGCGAGCTCCAGGCCTTGGCCGCGACCGGCTTGGGAGCTGCTTTCGGCGCCGCAGCAATCTTAGTCGGTTTTGCCGATTTGACCGGCTCCTTGGAAGCCGCCTTGTCTCCCGCCTGGGCGGTCAAAATCGGGGGCGTCAGTTCGAGCACCAGGCGCGAGCTTCCCTTGAGACGGGTGACGTAAGACTTGTATCCGGCCGGGCGTTTAAGATCGAGCAAAATCCTGGGGCTGTCCTTGGCCTTGCCCGAAACCGGAATGAGCTTCGCGATCAGGGGATGAGACGCCGGGGGTTGTCCGAGTTTTCCGGACAGGGAAATATTTTCGAAGTCGATTTGCAGCTGATTCGGCTTGCTTCCGCGGGAGATTCGGTATTTGGGCAGCGCCGCGAAATCGAAAACCAGCCGTGAACTCTGCGCGGCGGCCTCAAACTTCACCGAGTTCATCTGCACGGGCGCGCCGAAAACCAGCGGTGCGTAGCCGCAAAACGTGAACACCAGCCATGTGATTAGAGTTTTTTTTTCCATGAACGAAGCCGCCATGCGTGAAAGCCCCCGGAAAACATAGTCCGAGCTGCGGAAAACCGCAAGGAAATAGGCTACTCGGCTTGCAGCCTGGCCAATACGGCTACACCGGAGTCCGTGCCGGCCGATATCTCCGCCATGCGCCACGTACCCGATATTTCCAGGCGGATCTCGAGATCCGCCTCGGGCAATAGCCCCGCGCCGCGCTCCGGCCATTCGATGAAGCAAACCGCGTTCGGCCGTAGATAGTCCCGGAACCCCATCCACTCCAACTCTTCCGGATCGTTCAGCCGGTACAAATCGAAATGGTAAACGATCCGATCCCCGAGCGGGTATTCTTCGACCAGCGTGAAAGTCGGGCTTTTCACCGGCCCCGAAAACCCTGCCGCCCGGAGCCAGCCGCGCACAAACGTGGTTTTGCCGGCGCCGAGGTTTCCGAGCAGGAAGACGAGCCCGTTCGACGACATCGCTCGATAGACGCGCCCGGCGAATGCGAGCGTTTCCGCCTCGTCCCTAAGAGTCACTTTCATAAATTGACGAGCCGGCGCAAAGGATCCATCAAATCGCAGGCCAAGAGTCCCCTTTCGCCGGCCTTCGCCGCCTCGTCACCCGCCGCGGCATGCAATTGCACGCCCAAGGCCGCCGCCTCGAAAAGATCCAGACGTTGCGCCAGCAATCCCGCGATAACACCGGTCAGCACGTCGCCCATGCCGCCGCTGGCCATGCCGGGATTGCCGGCGGTACAGACATAGGGCAATCCGTCCGAGCCGCAGACCAGGCTGCCGGAACCTTTCAATACGGCTACGCCGCCGAACTTCGCCTGAAGGTTCCGAACGGCGCTGAATCGATCTTTCTGTATGTCCGCGGAAGACGAGTCGAGCAGCCGCGCCGCTTCCCCCGGATGGGGCGTGATGGTCCAGTTGTCCCGTTTGCGGGGGCTTTCCGCCAGAAGATTGAGCGCGTCGGCATCCGCCACGACCGGCAAATCGGTTTCCAACACCGTGCCGAGCAGCGCCTTCGCCCATTCCGAACGGCCCAGCCCAGGCCCGATAGCAACGACCGTGGCCCGCTCCAAGGGTATCTGCAAGTCCTCGGTGGTTTCGACGCCGTGGCACATCAGCTCCGGCCGGGTCAGGTTGAGCGAGTCGGCATGGGACTTCCGCGTGGCGATGCTAATCAACCCCGCTCCAACCCGAGCCGCGGCCTCCGCTGCCATGCGAGGGGCGCCGCTGTAGCCGCAATCGCCCCCGACCACCAGCACATGACCGAAATGACCTTTGTGCGCATAACGCGGACGCGCCGGCAAGCCGCGTTCCCACGGCGGCAGCAGCATGGCCGAAGGTTCGACGGAATATCGCACTTCCGGCGGTGTGCCCAGATCGGCAAAGACGATCTCGCCTGTGTATTCCGGACCTTCACCGGTAAAGAGCCCCTGCTTGAGACCGATGAACGTCACGGTCAAATCGGCCTTGACGGCAACGCCCAGAGCGGAACCGGTATCGGCATGAAGCCCGGACGGAATATCCAGCGCCATCACCCGACCGGAGAACCGGTTGACGGCCCTGATCACGTCCGCGTAAAGTCCGTCGACCTTCCGATCCAAGCCGGTGCCCAAAAGTCCGTCGACCAGCACTTCCGCACCCTCGAAATCGGCCGGGATAAAATCCAATATTTCGCCGCCCGTCGCTCGATAATCCTGGTAAGCCGCCAGGGCATCCCCCTTGAGATTCGCGGGCGGCGAAACCGGATAAACCCGCACGTCCATCCCCGCCTCGTGCGCCAAGCGGGCGACCACATAAGCGTCTCCCCCGTTGTTGCCGCCGCCGCAAATCGCCGACAGCGTGCGCGCTCCCGGCCAGCGTTCGTGCAAAGCGGCAAAGGCCGATGCGCCGGCGCGGCGCATCAACTCGATGCCGGGAATGCCCACCGTTTCGATGGCATAACGGTCCATGGCGCGCACGTCCTCCGCGCGATAAAGATCCTTCGGGAAACTTCGGCTGTATCGTTCGCTCATAACCCAGTAAGCTGTACCCAAACTACGCTCGTTCCGTTTACATTCTGGCTCAAACTCCGCACCGCCTCCACACTTCTGTGACTTCGTCCGCTCGCGATTACTCCGCTCTCGCCGCCAAAATCAAGACCTGGGGCAAAGAACTCGGCTTTCAGCAGGTCGGAATAGCCGATACCGACCTTTCTGCGGCCGAACAGCAGCTTCAAGAATGGATAGACGAGGGATTCCACGGAGAAATGGACTACATGGCGCGGCATGGCACCAAGCGCAGCCGTCCGGAAGAGCTGGTTCCCGGTACGCTCCGGCTCATCAGCGTACGCATGGATTATCTCCCGGAGAATCGAACCACGGTTAGGGAGCGGCTGGACGACCAGACCGCCGCGTTCATCTCCCGCTACGCCCTCGGCCGCGATTACCACAAGGTGCTCCGCAAGCGCTTACAGCAATTGGCCGAGCGCATCGCAGTCGAAATCGGCCCCTTCGGTTATAGGGTCTTCGTCGACAGCGCGCCGGTGCTGGAAAAGGCGCTCGCCGCCAAAGCCGGGCTCGGCTGGATCGGCAAGCACACCAATTTGATCAACCGCAAAGCAGGCTCGATGTTCTTCCTGGGGGAGATTTACACCGATCTCCCCTTGCCCATCGATGCCGAAACGACCAATCACTGCGGGAGCTGCACCGCCTGCATGGAGGTCTGCCCCACCCAAGCGATCGTTGCGCCTTATCGCCTTGACGCCCGGCGCTGCATCTCCTATCTGACCATCGAGTTGCGCGGACCGATTCCCGAAGAATTTCGCACCGCCATCGGCAACCGCATCTACGGCTGTGACGACTGCCAGCTCGTATGCCCGTGGAACCGCTATGCGCGGCTGACCGAGGAAGCGGATTTCATGCCGCGCCACGGTCTCGATACCGCCGGGCTGATCGACCTTTTCCGCTGGGATGAAGCGACGTTTCTACATAAGACCGAAGGCTCTGCCATACGCCGCATCGGTTACGAACGCTGGATCAGGAATATCGCCGTGGCCTTGGGTAACGCTGAAACGTCTACTAAAATCGTCGACGCGTTACGAGCGCGGATAGACGACCCGTTGCCTTTGATCAGGGAGCACGTGCGCTGGGCGCTTGCACGGCACTGCTCCAACGAGCGACAGCCGCACCGTGCGGGAGCCCCAGCGTCTTCTACGTCTTAACGCCGCGTTTTCTTAGCGGCGGGAGCCGATGCTTTGACAAAGGCGGGACCCTTGATGCGAAGCTGGTCGGACAATTGCTTCAGAGTATCGTTGAGCGCGGCGCGGGTCGCCTGACCCAGGGCGCTCGCTGCAAACGCGGATTCCCCGCCCCCGACGCCGAACAAAGAGAAACCGCTGGTGGCGGATTCGGAGGTGAAGGAGCCGTGGGAAGTAATCGTTCCCACCATGCGGCCGCTGCTAGGCTCGACCACTTGCAGGTCCATGCCCACCGCCCCGGTTCGCCGGGCCTTGGTGTTTTCCCAAGTCGGATTGGCGGCAGATACGGCAGCACCGGCGATGCCCGCGGCGGGTGTCCCCGAAACGGCGCCCGCGATGCCGAGCACTGTTCCTGCCCAGCCGAGCGATCCACCTTTGCGCTCGTCGTTGGCTTCGGCAACCTCGTTGAATTCCGTGATCGTACCCTTGATCACGAACGGCCCGACCTCGCCGGGATTCAGCAGCTTTGCGGGATTGCTTTCGTTCTTGCGGTAATGTTCGTAGTCGACGACCACGATGTTCCCTACGTTGCCGAGGGCACTGATTAATTGCGCGGCGACGCCTTGCCCGACGCGATCGCTCATACCTTGATGGTCGGGCGTGTAAGCCCCCGGTGCCGTAGGTGCGGCCCCTCCGAGAATACCCCAGCCGAAGGGTCCCCAGCCGTAGCGGGCCCCGGTCGGAGCCTGTGTCACGCCGCCCCCCGAACCGGTTCCGACACTCAAAGGCTCCACCGTGACGACGTACATGGGTTGAGAACCGTCGAACGGAATCCGCACCACTTCCACCTGCGTCGAAACCGGCGCCACGTGCGTGGCCTGCACCGACGATTTATCCACCGTCGCCGCGCAGCTCACGAGAAATGGAACCGCTGCCCCCACTAACCAAGACTTTAGTTTCATTATTCTTCTCCGGTTATTTTCGTTTGTTGTCGTCCCACGCCGAAAGTCCGGCGTAAACCCACGCCGTTGAAGGTTAGCACACTGCACTACCGCGTCCCAAAGCTGCCGCGCCAAGCCGATGCGGCGGATTCGGCGTTCCGCCCTCCCTCGACATAGCGTAAAATCCGGTGCATTCGTCTCCAACTCGTAAGGAGTTAACGCCCATGAACTTTTTTTTTCGCGTGCTGCTCGCCGCAATCGCTTTGTCCGCCCTGCAAACCGTCCGGGCGGAAGACGAATGGCAGGGCACCACCCTTTCGGACCAGACTCTGGAGAAAGTCAACCTGGCTTTAGTCGCATACCAGACCTGCGTCAACAGCGAAACCCGTGCGCGGGTCGGCGAGCAGGCGGATTCGCGTGCACTCACCGATCGCGTTTTGAAAACGTGCGAAGAGAAGCTGTCGAAGGTCAAGGCGGCGTTCGATAGCGAAAAAGTACCCGGCACGATCTCCGAACGATATATGCGCAGCCGCCGTACTCAGGCCGCACGTCAGGTCCTGCGCACATTGATGGGTGCTCAGGCGGCTCAAGCCGCGACCGGGCAGCCCTAATACGATCGTCCTACCCCGCGCTTAGTTTTCAGCCGGCTGTCCCGCCGATGCCGGCGGCTGTATTTGCCGCACCAACCGCGCCTGCGTCCCAGGGCACCACTCAACGCAAAGAGGATCCGAATGCAATTCGACCCAACTCTCATTCCGACCACGCTCGACGCCGTACACATCGGACTTGCAGCCCTCGTGGTCATTCTGCTGATTCTGCAGATCCTTCTGCTGTCCGTAGCCGTCATCGCTTTGATGCGCCGTGGGCGGCGGGCAGCCGAACCAGTCGTTGCGCCGGTCCCCGCCGGACCGGCCCCCGTTCCGGTCAGGGAGGCACCCAAACCCTTGGAAGTCGTCAAACCGGAACGGCCGGAGCCGGTGGTTGTCAAAGAAGCCACACCGGATGCGGCCCTACAGCTTCTCGGACTTTTGCAGAAAGAAGCCCGTTTTATCGACTTCGTTCAGGAGAACGTCGGCGCCTATTCCGACGCCGAGATCGGCGCGGCGGCTCGAGTCGTACACGAGGGATGCCGCAAAGTATTGAGCCAGCATTTCGAGCTTGAACCGGTGCGCAAAGAGCAGGAGAACTCCCGCGTTACTCTGCCCAAAGGCTTCGACGCTTCAAGCGTAAGGCCCACGGGCAACATCGTCGGCGATCCGCCGTTCACCGGCACATTGATACACCGCGGCTGGCGCGCTACGGCCGTCAGACTGCCCAAGATCGCCGAAGGACATGACGTACGCATCATCGCCCAAGCAGAGGTGGAATTGTGAGCGAAACCCAGTATTCCGTCGGCATCGACCTCGGCACGACCAACAGCGTCGTGTCCTATGTCGATCTCAGCCAGTGCGACGGCGAAAAAGCGCCGATCGAGGTTTTGGATATCCCGCAATTGACGTCGCCCGGTACGGTCGGCGAAAAAAGGCAGTTGCCTTCGTTTCTTTACCAGGCTCACGAGGCCGAGCTCGCACCGAGCGACATCGTGTTGCCCTGGAACGAACATCCGGAAGCCATCGTCGGTGACCTGGCAAGGCAACTCGGCGGCAAAACGCCCATCCGGCTGGTAAGCAGCGCCAAGAGCTGGCTATCTCACAGCGGCGTCGACTGCCGCGCGCCAATCCTGCCCGTTCAGTCACCGGAGGAAGTAAAGCGCGTTTCGCCTCTTCAAGCGTCGATCGAATATCTCCGCCACATGCGTGACGCCTGGAACGACCGCTATCCCGACGCGCCCCTGAGCGAGCAGGAACTGGTGATCACCGTACCGGCGTCCTTTGATCCGGCGGCTCGGGAACTGACCGTGGAAGCCGCCCACGCCGTGGGCCTGCGCCAGGCCATTCTGCTCGAGGAGCCGCAGTCGGCGCTGTACAGCTGGATTCAGACCAGCGAAGGAAAATGGCGCGAGCAGGTCAAGCCGGGCGACATCATTCTCGTCGTGGACGTAGGCGGCGGTACCACCGATTTGTCGCTGATCGCCGTGACCGAGGAGGAAGGCAATCTGATCCTCAACCGCGTCGCCATCGGCGATCACATTCTCCTCGGCGGGGACAACATGGACCTCGCCTTGGCTTATGTCTTGAAAATGAAGCTCGAAGCCGAGGGCAAACGGCTGGAACCTTGGCAGATCCAGGCACTCATGCACGGCTGCCGGGACGCCAAGGAATCCTTGCTGTCCGACTCGGATACCGACGAAGTCGCCGTCGTCGTCCCCAGCCGCGGTTCGTCGCTCATCGGCGGCACGCTGCGTACCAGCCTGACCCGCGACGAGGTCGGACGTACCCTGGTCGAAGGCTTCTTTCCGAAGGTGCAAATCACAGACCGTCCTGCCGTTCAGGCTCGCACCGGTCTGACCACCCTGGGCCTTCCGTATGCCAAGGACGCACGGATCACCTGTCATCTCGCCGCCTTCCTGAGCCGACAGATCGGCGCGACCGGCGAATTGCAGGGATTCAACCTCCCTGCCGATGCCCAGTTCCTGCATCCGACCGCGCTGCTCCTCAACGGGGGTGTATTCAAGTCCGAGGCGCTCGAAAAGCGCTTGCTCGATGTACTCAATAGCTGGCTTCAGGCCGACGACGCACCGCATGCCCGACTGCTGCACGGCGCCGACCTGGATCTAGCCGTGGCCCGTGGTGCCGCTTATTACGGCTATGTCCGCAAAGGTCGTGGGGTCCGCATCCGCGGCGGCACCGGTGCTGCCTATTACGTGGGCGTCGAGAGCGCCATGCCCGCCGTACCGGGCTTCGCCCCGCCGATCGAGGCCCTGTGCATCGCGCCTTTCGGCATGGAGGAAGGTACCGAGGCGGATCTGCCGCCTTACGAGTTCGGATTGGTCGTGGGCGAGCCAGTGCGCTTCCGTTTCTTCGCGTCCAACGTCCGCCGCGACGACGTGGTCGGCACGCGCCTCGACTACTGGTCGGAAGACGAAATGGAAGAACTGGACGAAATCGAGGTCACCTTGCCGGCAGAAGAGTACCAGGCGGGCGATGTGGTCCCGGTTCATTTGGCCGCCAGGGTCACCGAAGTGGGCACGCTGCAACTGGAAGCGGTCGCTAAGGACGGCGACAAACGCTGGAACGTCGAATTCGATGTCCGTGCAGGCGAAAAGCCCTTGCCGTCGGATGAAAATGTCGCACCGGAGGAACCGATCTTAGGCAATCTCTCCGAGCGGGCGACCGAAACCGCATCCGACGAAGCAGCTTCGGAAGCACCTGGCGACGACGCTTCGGCCAAAAAAAGTTTTTGGTCTTTCAATAAATAATCCTGCAAACCGCAGGGGCAATGCCCCTGCGGCCATCCTCACCCATGCCCGCATCATCAAGCCAGACGCCTCGCTATCTTGTCGGCATCGATCTCGGCACGACCCACACCGTGGTCGCCCATGCAGACCTCACCAAAGGTACTCCGGCCGAAATCGAGCTTTTTCAAATCGACCAATTGGTTGCGCCGGGCGAAGTGGCGGCTGAACCGCTGCTGCCGTCTGTTCGCTATCACGCATCGCCGGACGAACTGACCGTAGCGGACGTGCGATTGCCCTGGCCTTCTTCGGAGCCGGAGTCGGCTTATCGTCCGATCATCGGCAAGCTGGCGCGGATCTTGGGCTCGAAAAGCCAGGGACGTTTCGTGACCAGTGCCAAGAGCTGGCTGTCCCATGCCGCCGCGGACCGGACCGCCGCTATCCTCCCCTGGGGCGCGCCGGAGGAGATTCCGAAAATCTCTCCGGTCGAAGCCAGCGCGAGCTACCTCCGCCACGTGCGTTCGGCCTGGAATCATCACCATCCCGAGGCGCCACTGGAAGAGCAGGAGATCGTGGTGACCGTACCGGCCTCATTCGACGAGGCCGCACGCACTCTAACGCTCGAAGCCACCCGGCTGGCCGGATTCGCGACAGTGCGCCTGCTCGAAGAGCCGCAAGCGGTCTGTTACGACTGGCTCTGGAACCACCGCCAGTCCTTACGTCAGCAGCTCGGCGGCGTGCGCTTGCTGCTGGTCTGCGACGTCGGCGGCGGCACCACGGACCTGACCTTGATCAAGGTCGAGCCAGGCGAGGACGAACCCAAGCTCACCCGTATCGCCGTCGGCAATCATCTGATGCTGGGCGGGGATAACATCGATCTCACCTTGGCTCATCTTGCGGAACGCCGCCTGGTGGGCGAGGATCGAAAGCTGTCTGCGGCCGAGCTTTCCCAACTGGTCGAACAATGCCGGTTAGCCAAGGAACGGCTGCTGGCTCCCGATGCGCCGGAAGCCGCGACCGTAACACTACTCGGCACGGGAGCCCGGCTCATCGGAGGCGCGCGCTCGGTCGAGCTGACCCGAAGCGAGGTCCATGGCATCGCTCTCGACGGTTTTTTCCCGATGGTGAGCCTCGCCGATCATCCCGACCGAAAACGCAGCGGCGTCGTCGAATTCGGCCTGCCCTACGCCGCCGATCCCGCGATCAGCAAGCATCTGGCTGCTTTTCTGACTCACCACTTCGAAACTGCGCGAGAGGCCCTCGGATCGGACTCCGCCGACCCCATTCCCGATGCTGTTCTTCTCAACGGTGGCGTGTTCCGCAGCTCGACCATAGCCCAGCGTCTCGTAGAACTTGTGACGTTTTGGGGAAAACAACGCCCCGTCCTGCTCAAAAACGACCGTCCCGATCTGGCAGTAGCCTACGGCGCGGTAGCCTACGGACTCGCGCGGCGCGGCCATGCCGTTCAGCGCATAGGCGGCGGCTCGGCGCGCAGCTATTTTCTGGTGGTGGAAACCGGCCGGGACGGGATCCCCAAGGGTATCTGCATTCTGCCGCGGGGGACCGACGAGGGCCGGGAGATCGTGTTGACCGACCGCTCCTTCCTGCTCAGGCTAGGACAACCGGTGCGTTTCAACCTGGCCTCAACCAGCGAGGACCGGCGTTTCCAGCCGGGAGACCTTGCCGAAATCGACGGAGACCGTTTCGTTCACTTGCCGCCCCTCGCTGCTGTCTTGGAGCGGGAAAGCGCACAAGGGCGAACGGAGCAAGCCGTGCAGATCGCCGCATCCCTAACCGAGGTCGGCACTCTCGATTTGCACTGCGTAGCAGCCGACGATCCCGACCGGCGATGGAGGATCGAGTTCCAATTGCGGCAGGCCGTCCCGCAGACGGTTTTGCCCGAAGCCCGGCACCACCCGCGCCTCGATGAAGCCGTCGAGAAAGTCCGCCTGGTGTTTGGGAAAAAAGCGAAAGCGGCCGACACCAAGCTGGTCAAAGGATTGCGCGGCGAACTTGAAAAGATTCTCGGACCGCGAGCGGATTGGGACACCGCCCTATTACGCGATTTGTTCGGCGCCCTGCTGGAAGGCCTGCCTCACCGGCGGCGATCGGCCGAGCACGAGCGCCTGTGGTTCAGCCTGACCGGATATTGCCTCCGTCCCGGATTCGGCTATCCCTTGGACGATTGGCGGGTTGAACAGGTCTTCGCGATTTACGGGCAAGGTCTGCAATTCGTCAACGAAATCCAGAACTGGACTGAATGGTGGACGTTCTGGCGCCGCCTGGCTGGCGGCTTGAACGAAAAGGCGCAGCTTTCGATATTCAAGGATGTGGCCGACTTCATCAATCCGGAAACCGCCAAGCGCGGCAATCTCCCTGCCCTCGCCAAAAAGCGCAGCTATGAGGACATGGTGAGACTTGCGGCCGTACTGGAACGGCTCCCCGTATCCCAAAAGGCCGAATTGGGAAGCTGGCTTCTCCAGCGCCTGTCCAAGCCCAGCGAACCCGCCGAAAGCTGGTGGGCGCTAGGCCGCGTCGGTGCTCGCGTACCGTTCCACGGCAGCGTGCATAACGTGGTTTCCCGCGTCACGGCCGGGGAATGGCTGGCCCAGATCCTGAGCCGCGACTTCAAAAAAGAGCCGCATGCCGGCTTCGCCGCCGCTCTCATCGCGAGACTCAGCGGTGACCGGGAGCGTGACATCGATCCGGCGCTGAGGCAACGCGTCATCGAGCGGCTGAGAGTCGGCAAAGCGCCGGACTCCTGGATTGGCATGGTGTCCGAAGTAAAAGAACTTTCCGAAGCCGACGAAAAACGCATCTTCGGCGAGGCATTGCCCCCCGGCCTGAAGCTGATTGCCTGATGCGGCGAAGTCCGTAGGATGCGCTGAACGAAGGGAAGCGCATCGTTAGCGATAAGCTGCCGGAGCCATAAAGCCGCCCATTCCCATTCAGCTTCCGTTCAGGAACAGAAGACTATCTTTATCCTGCCGGCAAATCTCACGGGTTTGAATCCGGCGCCAGTTTCGAGTTTTTGAACGGGGGATCAAGTCATGAGACCGCTGAATAAAATCATAGCCCTAAGCACAATCGCCTTACTCGCCTTTGCATCGGGCGCGCGCGCCGACCGCGACCATTGGGGCCACGGCCATCATCGCGGCCACCACGATCATGGGTATCGGCACCACGGTCACTACGATCATGGACATCATCACCACGGCCATGATCATCACCGCCCGAGAGTGATTCACCATTACTACGAGCCTGCGCCACGTTATTACCGGCCGCCGCGCGTGGTACATCGCCATATTCACCATTACCAGCCGCCGCGAGTCGTCTATCACGACGATTACCCTTCCTATTACGGCCGTAGCAGCGGTTTGTCCGGAGCCATACCGATCGTCGCGGGTGGCGTCCTCGGCGGCATGGTTGGAGAACAAGTCGGCTACGGCAATCATGGCGCCATCATCGCCGGCTCGGTAGCCGGAGCCGTCTTGGGACACGAGATCGGCCACTGATCCAGGAACATCATTGACCCGTGGCTTGGTAGAGCCCGTTGTCGGTCCGGAAACGACAGTGTTATTCTGCGCCTACCTCAGTGCCGGGCGGCATTTTGCGGCCCGGCTCATACTTCGGAAACGCCCTAGTCGCATCGAGCCGCGTGATAAACAAACGCTTTTTGTCCTTCACCCTGGGCTGTTCGCTGCTGATGGCATTTCCGTCCTATTCACAGCCGCCGTTCGGTCCGGAGGGTTTGATGACGCCGTTCATCGCGCGCCAGCCTCAGTTCGGGCCCGGCATAAGCCTAGACGAGGCTGTTCAGCGCATCCGGCGTGAAACCGGCGGTCGCATACTGGCTGCCGATACCATCAGAAATAACGGCACGATCACTTATCGCATCAAAGTGCTCATGCCGGACGGCCGCGTGCGCGTCTTCCATGTCGACGCCAACCGATGAGACACCAAAGGCGCCAGCCCGGAATGATCGCTGCGGTTGGCTCCCGTGCCGAAACTCCGCTGCCACGAGTGATGTCGGCTAAGTCCCTCAAACAAGCTGTGTTCAAGCGAGTTTCATGCGCCTACTGATCGTCGAAGATGAAGCCGAGCTCCGCTCTCAGCTAAAGTCGCGCTTGCAAGCCCTCGGTTACGCTGTCGACACCGCGGCCGACGGCAAGGAAGCAGTTTTTATGGGAAACGAATATCCGTTCGATCTGGCTATCGTCGATTTAGGGCTGCCGCTGGTGTCCGGCATCGACGTCATCAGACATTGGCGCGCCGACGGCATCAACTTTCCGATTCTGATCCTCACCGCGCGCGACCGCTGGCAAGACAAGGTGGAAGGGCTGGACGCCGGAGCCGACGATTACCTGAGCAAACCCTTCCATTTCGAAGAACTGCTCGCCCGGACCAAGGCGCTGTTGAGGCGGTCCGCCGGCATCGCGCAATCCCTGCTGCGGTGCGGCCCTATCGTGCTCGATACCGGAGCACAGAGCGTACGTGTCGACGGCCAGCCGGTGGAGTTGACCGCGCAGGAATACAAGGTTCTCGAATATCTGATGCTGAATACCGGCAAGGTCATCTCCAAAACGGCCCTGACCGAACACATCTACGACCAGGAATTCGATCTGGACAGCAACGTGATCGAAGTCTTCATCGCCAGGCTGCGTCGGAAACTCGATCCCCAGAACGTCCATCGCCCCATAGAGACGCTCCGCGGACGCGGCTACCGGTTTACCCTGGAACGCACGCCCGGATGACCTATTCCCTTCGGACGAGGGGACTGCTCGTCGCCAGTGTGGTGCTGATCGCCTTTCTCAGCGCAACCGGGCTGGTCCTCGACAAGGCCTTCCGCGACAGCGCAAAGGCGGCCATGCGCGACAGGCTGCAAGGGTTTGTCTATACCCTTCTGGCCGGCTCGGAACTCGATGCCCGAGGCGTCATGAAGGGCCCCGAAAACCTGCATGAGCCTCGCTTCAATCAAACCGGGTCCGGGCTTTACGCCGACATCCGTCGAGGCAACCGCAAGCCGGACTGGCGATCCCCGTCCGCAGCGGGCATTGAAATTCCCGCGACACTCACACCTCAGACCGGCACTGCCACATTCAGCAGCGCCGTATTGGAAGACGGCACGCCGGTTTATGTGCTCAGTTTCAGCGTACTGTGGGAGGAAGAGGGGCGCAGAAGACCGGTTCGCTGCGTGTTTCGCGTGGCCGAAACCCTGGACGGATTCTACGCAGAGGTCAATCAATTCCGGCGCAGTCTCTGGAGCTGGCTCGGAGCCGCGGCGCTAGTGCTGCTGCTGGTGCAAGGCGCTATTCTCCGCTGGGCGTTCTCGCCGCTCCGCCGGGTCGCGGCCGACCTTTCGGCCATCGAAGCGGGCCATGCCGACAAACTCGTTGGCCAGTATCCGGAAGAACTGCGCGGACTGACCGACAACCTCAATGCTCTGTTGGAGAATGCACAGTCCCACCTTGCCCGGTATCGGGATGCGCTGGGCGATCTCGCGCACAGCCTGAAAACCCCGCTCGCCGTGTTGCGCGGCGCCATCGAAAAACAGAATTCGGACGCCGACAGCGAAATCGGCGCGGTAGCCCAGGAACAGATCGACCGCATGACTCGAATTATCGAGTACCAACTGAAGCGAGCCGCCGCCTCCGGGCGAACCCACCTGACTCCGCCGGTCAGTGTCGCGGAAAAGTCCCGCCAAGTCGCGGCCGCACTGGCCAAGGTCTATGCCGAAAAACAGGTCGACTGCCGAATCATGGTCGAGGACGACGTCGTCTTTCACGGCGACGAGGGCGATTTGCTCGAGATCCTTGGGAACCTACTCGACAATGCCTTCAAGTGGTGTCGAAGCCGAGTCGAACTGAGCGCCCGGACGGTTTTGGAACCGCTGGGAACAAGCTCGCATCTCGAACTGCGGGTGGACGACGATGGCCCCGGAATTGCCGAAGATGTGGCCGAGCGCGTTACCCGCCGCGGTGAGCGCACCGATTCGTCTGTGCCCGGGCACGGCCTCGGCCTCGCCATCGTGGATTCCATCGTGCGGACCTATCTCGGCCAGCTCGTGATCGAGCGAAGCCCGCTCGGGGGGGCAGCAATCGTGATTCGGAATGTCGGCTAACATGGTCCGCATCGAATAGTTCGATAAATTGTCTCGAATTCGATCTAATGAAAGGGTTATCCCGGCGCTCCCGAACCGATCGTTTGCGATTGAAAGGATCGCGACTAAAGCGACCGTTTGCGATTGGGATGCGAATTCGCCTTTTACTGACTACTTTTTACCGTATTTTCATCCGGAGAAAACCATGGCCGAAGCCACTTCGAACGACACTCTGACCTTGACTCCGCCCCAGCCGGTCCCCGAAATCGACGAGGAACAGGCGACCAGCATGGTTAAACTGGATCAGGAAACCATTTCCAAATTGGACGAGAAAATTACGGAATTCCTGCACACCGTCCTAGCCGCCGATGTGAACGACGCCGAATTCCGGGAACGGCTATCCGGCGTACACAACATGGGCAATCGCGAGATCAGGGCCGCGGCAACGGTTTCGAACCGGCTTCTGGAACGCCCGGTACGGGCCATGAAATCCGGAGTGTATGACGAGTCTTCGAGCATCTCGAAATCGCTTCAGGAACTGCGCGCGACCGTGGAGCAGCTCGACCCTTCGCGTCAGGGCGACCTCCTGGCCCCGCGGAAACTCCTCGGAATCATTCCGCTCGGCAACAAGCTCAAAAATTACTTCGAAAGCTATCAATCCGCGCAAACGCATCTGAACGCCATCATCCAGGCGCTCTACAATGGCCAGGACGAGCTCCGCAAAGACAATGCCGCTTTGGAGCAGGAAAAAATTCATGCCTGGGAAGTCATGCAAAGGCTCGAGCAATACATCTATGTGGGGAAAAAACTTGACGAGGCCATTGAACGCCGCCTACCGGAAATCGAGGCGCAAGATCCCGAGAAAGCGCGCGTCGTCCGCGAGGAGATGCTTTTTTATACGCGCCAGAAAGTCCAGGATCTGCTGACCCAGATGGCGGTGACGATCCAGGGTTATTTATCGATGGACATGATTCGCAAGAACAACCTGGAGCTGATCAAAGGCGTCGACCGAGCCACGTCGACGACCATATCGGCACTGCGAACCGCGGTCATCGTGGCGCAAGCGCTGACCGATCAAAAGCTGGTGCTGGATCAGATTTCAGCCTTGAACACCACCACCGGCAATCTCATCGCCTCCACGTCGCGCCTCCTGAAACAGCAAGCGGCCCGTACTCACGAACAAGCCGCCAGTTCGGCGGTATCCCTGGATCAGCTGAAACAGGCGTTCGAGAATATCTACGAGACCATGGATGCGATAGCGACATACAAGACTCAGGCGCTCGGCAATATGAAGGAGACCGTCAAGCTTCTAACGCACGAAGTCGATAAAGCCAAGACCTATCTCGACCGGGTTCGGAGCGAACAGCAAGCCGAGGTCATCAAAGAATTCGAATTGGACGAATCGGACGAGATTCGGCTCTAAAGCGAGCCCGACAGCGGAAGAGCATCTCGCTTTTACAACCAGATTCTGCTCCGGCAGAACACGGCGAATCCAGAACGAGGTGGGTAAGCAAGAGACTTGGACTCCAAAGCCTGTTAGGAACTCCGTTAGCCAATTGCATTATCGAGGCTAGGGAACCCTGTTGAGTCAACCGATATCTTGGCCTAGATGATTGATTCTTCGAAGTATCCGTGAAAGCTCGTAACAGGTTCGTTGGCCGGCGCCAGTTCCGCTGAGGTGGCATGATGCCCCTAAACACAATACGAAGAACTGCGCCAGATGCATCACGACGCCGGCCGCTCGTCGGTCGCAATGTCGTAAGCTTCGCGTTATCGACAATTCCGACCGACTAGCCAACGAGGCGGCATCGGATGGTCATGCGAGGGGGAATGGCGCGGAGCAATAAAGCATCATCCCCGACAGACCGTTTCACCTTCTGCTCGTTCGTATTCGAACTGTCAATCCCTTTCCATTCGGCTCGGCTGCGTCGGAATAGTTTGAGTGCTCGGTGTCTCCTGTTTCTGGCACTCGCTTTCACACCCGTTCGCGTCCCGCCGGTGGGCTTCTAACGGCTCATTCCATCCCTTTCGGACCGGATAAACGCGCCGACGCCCAATGACTTTGATACACCCGTTCTGCATATAAGTTCTTCCTGTTGTCTTTTCCTAACACGAGGCTATCGTTTCTATTTGACAAACTAATGACGCAACGGGTTCTTTGGTGTCCTGCAAGATCCGGTAGCGCGCCATTCGACCTCGGAAGATTCCCAAACTGTAGAAAAAATCGGTCACATGCGCGCTAGAATCACCTTCAAGGGGCAAAACACCTACAAACTGCCACTCTTAAGCTAGAATACGGAATCTCCTTAGCCGCCCTGGCTCATCGAACGTCGATGACTTCACTTATCCACTTATCTTCTGCGATGACTCAAATAGGAGACCTACCCTATGAACAAACATGTCGGACACGACCATCTTTCCGGTAACCGTTTCCAGATCGTCGGCTTGGATCCGGCGGCAAACACGGTAGCGATACAATACGATCCCAACGCTTGGATGCCGAATGCCGAACCCAATCAACAGATGACATGGACCGAATTCGTCAGTCATCTGATCAACGGCCATTTTGAAATCTATCGCGGGACTTGATCCCTTTGTTTTTCTTGCCTGCACGCGCGGCGACTGCCGTATCGGGAAACTCCGAAAATACGCCATCGACGCCTAAGCTATAAAACTGGTGGTACTCCTTCAGCGGATCACCGCCATAGTCGCTTGCCAGATAGCGAGATTCGTCGCGAAACGTCCAGGCGTGAACGAACAGGCCGACACTGTGCGCATCCCGAACGACAGCGGTCGGGTACCCCAATTTCTCACCGTAATCATTCCTCGACGCGCCGACTTCGCCGGGATCGGCAAGACCGATCAAATAACGTTTCCATGGTCCGATTCCGTCAGCATAGGTTTTGATTTCCATTAGCCCCTCCGGAGTCAAAAGGTCCGCATAGGTACGGGGATCGCCGCCTGCGGTGAAATCGTACGGCTTGCCGGGTATCGGGCCGCCACCCGGCGCAACACCATCCCCATCGATGAGCTGCACGAGCCGGACCTCCGTCATCTTCCTCAAGGCTTTCAAATTGTCCGTCTCGAAGGACTGGATCACTACAGGAGCCGTTCTTCCGTTCAGTCCGTATCGCTCCAGCATCTCGACCAGTTTCTCCTCCAGCGGCAGGCCGACCGATCGATGGTGAGTGGGGTGCTTGGTTTCCGGATAAATGCCGATGACCCGTCCGCTCCGTTCACTTGCTCGTTTTGCCAATTCAATCACTTCCTGGAAGGTCGGGATTTCGAATCGGTCGTTGAACTGCTGCGGGCGGAACGGAAGACGTTGCCTCGCGCGCAATGTCTTAATTTCGGCAAGCGTGAAATCGTCGGCAAACCAGCCCTCCGCATGTATCCCGTCGATGGTCTTGAATGTGCGGCGGGCGGCGAACTCGGGATGCTCGGCAACATCGGTGGTTTCGCTGATGTTTAGCTCGTGACGCACGATCAACATCCCATCCTTGGTGGACACCAGATCGGGCTCGATAAAGTCCGCGCCTTGCTCGATCGCGAGCTCATACGCGGCAAGCGTATGTTCCGGCAAATAGCCGCTAGCGCCACGGTGGGCGATGACGACGGGCGGTGCTCCGCTTAAGGTCGGAAAGCTTGAGTGAGGCGTACAACCGGTCATGATCAGAATGCAGCAGACGCTAAATCCAAACCCATTGGTTCGGAGATTCTGCCTATTCCATGCACACTTGAAAACGGGATTTTTCGAACGCGATATCGCCGATTTCGACAGCCAACAAACATACATCGTCTTCGAACTCCCCATGGAGAGACGGGCCACGAACACCGTTGAGCAGTTCCTGAACCAGTACCTCGCCCGATTGGCTCATGGTCGCTGCTGCTAACTCCAGCAAACGCTCCTGGCCGAGGATGTCGTCGTCCTCCCCCCGGATTTCGAACAGTCCGTCGGTGAAGAGCAGCACGGCATCCCGCGCCTTCAATTCGGCGCTACCGGTACGATAAGTCACGTCGGGTCTCACGCCGAGTACGCCGCCATTGCTCGATTGCGCGCAATCCAGGTGCACTGCGCGTCCGGATCCCCGACGTAGGTGGATGGGGCAAGGATGTCCGGCATTGGCGTATCGGAGCTGGCCGCCTCCGATATCGATCACCAACGAAAAAGCCGAGACAAACGTCCACAGATTGCTGCACTTCAAAATCTCGCAAAGACTTCGGTTCAGCGACGTCAGTAACCTGCCCGGATCGCTGGCCGCCTCGCGATGATTCTGTATCAACGCCCCCATCATCGCCATCACCAAGGCTGCCTGCACACCGTGCCCCATAACATCAGCGATCAGAATGGCGATAGCATCGTCGGCGATCGGAAAAACCTCGAAAAAATCGCCGCTTACCAGACCGAGGGGGGCATAGTGGCTGAAAATGCGTACAACACTTGAGTCCGGCGCGACCTCGGGAGGAATGGTCGGCACCGTCCGCGGCAACATGGCCAGCTGTACCTCGCGGGCCATGCGCAAGTCTTCCGTCAACTGCTGATTGCGTCGGCTGATTTCGGCCTGCTTTTGCTCCAATTGCACGATGCTTTGCATCAACAGCCGGGTCTGGAGGCGGACCAAGGTTTGCACCGAAATAAGCCCCAGGAACGTGCATCTATCGTCGACCAACAGCACGTCCTGATTGAAGCTTTCGCCGGTCCGCGAAAACACGCGCTGAAGCACGTCCGCCCAAAGCTGGTTGATGTTGATCAACAAAGGCTGTGCGACCAGATGATCGCGGACCGGCGCCGTTCCGAACAGCGAGAACCCGTATTGAGAGCCGAGACACATGCCGATTTCGTGGCGCGCGCACAGGCCGATCACGCGTTTCCTGTCGAGGACGGCCATGAAGCTGACGTCAGCCTGCCGGAACTTCTCCTGGACGCGAGCCAGAGGCTCGTTCTGCTGAACGCAGGTTCTGTGATCCACCAAGTTTTCCCAGTCGACGCTCGCCATCTCGGAAATCGATTCGGTGAGGCCAATCGGGTTCTGTCCTGTTTCTAAATCGTTCATTGCTAGGATTTCCGCACTTTGGCGTTCCAACTCGTTACCCGCTATCTTACCGGAATCGGGATGTGCCATTGTGCTGAATGCGCCGGCTTAGTCCGTACGGCTTTTCCGACCGCGGCGTTTCGGATTTCGAAACTTTCCCGCCCTTTTTCGTTCGAAGTGTCAACTTCTCGTTTAGAATCTAGACCCATGCCGAACACTGGCTATCCGGATACAGCAAATCCGTTCCAATCGCTCCGAAAAATGAGTTCCAGACCCAAACTCCAACGCAACCGTCAGCGGCGCAGGCTGGGCGGCGTATGCGCAGGGATCGCGGATTATTTAGGCGTAGACGTCACGCTGGTGCGTTTTCTCTTCGCCCTATCCGTGTTCTTTTCGTTCAGCCTGACGATGTGGATTTATCTGGCGCTTTGGGCTCTGTTGCCGGCCGGAACCGAGGCGCCGATGCCGGACGTGTCCTGGCGTCTGTCCCGGGAACTCAGACGGGTCGAGAAACTGGTCCGCAAGGCCCATCGCCGGTTGCCGGCGCCAATCGCCGACGAGGTTCAGGAAACCTTCGACGTAATCAAGATCATCGCGCCCTATTTCGAACATACCGGTCTTGCGCCGAGAACGATCGATTCGCTAAGGGAGCAGGCGTTGCTGCGTTTTCCGGCCATCCTGAAACAAATGCTGCCCTTCCCCGTAAACCTGCCTCCTTTCAAACGCGCACACATGGAACTGGCGGAACTGAAGGATGAGCTTCAACGCGCCTCGAACGAATTGATCGATCAGGAGATACACCTCACCGTGGGCGATGCCGACATGATTTCGCCGCACGTAAGGTTATGGAAGGAACGGCTCGCACCTCTCAGAGAAATACTGCGCGAACGTGCGAGTGAAAGCACCTTGCGCACGCTGCAACAAATCGAAGAAAAACTGGCGTTTCTCATGGATAGGACCGATAGCGGCGGCGATGTGTTCGATTTGACGCCTTTCGAGGTGCGCAAGATCGCTTTCGATTATCTGCCGGATACCGTCAACCAATATCTGCAACTTCCGCCGGCCTTGGCGCGCTCGCAACAGTTGAGCAGCGGCAAGACCGCCGAGGAATCGCTCAACGACCAACTGAACTTGCTTGATCGCGCCCTGCACGATCTTGCGAAAAGCCTGTTTGAAAAGGACGCCCAAGGGTTGCTGGTGCACGGACGATTCCTCAAGGAAAAATTCGCCGAGCAATCCTTCCGGCTGCCGGATTGAATGCAGCAGCGGCCAAAACGCTCCGGAACCAAAGGTGTGTATGGCCCACGCCGGCCCCGCCAGTACCGAATTACTGCTGCCATGCCGCCAGCTCGAGGTGATCCATCGTCGAATAATTTTTTGTATGACAAAGCGAGTTTGTCCCCGTGGCCGTTGCGTTACAATATGCCATTCATCTAACCACCAGCCTGTAGGTTCGCTTTTATGTTTAGCAAGGGTATGGAAATCGCGGGATTCGACGACGAACTGTGGTCTGCCATTGAAAAAGAAGAAAGAAGACAAGAAGACCATATCGAGCTGATTGCTTCCGAAAACTACGCCAGTCCCCGTGTGTTGCAAGCACAAGGCACCGTGCTCACCAATAAGTATGCCGAGGGTTATCCCGGCAAACGGTACTACGGCGGCTGCGAGTATGTGGATATCGTCGAGAGTCTGGCTATCGAACGCGCAAAGGAACTGTTCGGTGCCGATTTCGCCAACGTCCAGCCTCACTCCGGCTCGCAGGCCAATGCGGCGGTCTATATGGCCCTGCTCGAACCCGGCGACACCATACTCGGCATGAGCTTGGCCCACGGCGGCCACCTGACCCACGGCGCCAAGGTCAATTTCTCCGGCAAGATTTACAACGCCATCCAGTACGGTCTCAATCCGGCGACCGGCCATATCGATTATGAACAGGTCGAAACCCTGGCCAAGGAGCACCGGCCGAAGATGATCGTTGCCGGTTTCTCGGCCTACTCGCGCGTTGTCGACTGGCAGCGCTTCCGCGACATCGCCGATTCGGTCGGCGCCTTTCTGGTCGTGGACATGGCGCATGTCGCGGGACTGGTCGCGGCCGGTGTCTACCCGAGCCCGGTACAAATCGCCGACGTCACCACGACAACCACCCACAAGACCCTGCGCGGCCCGCGCGGCGGCTTGATTCTGGCGAAATCCAATCCGGATATCGAAAAGAAACTGAACTCACTGGTTTTCCCCGGCATTCAAGGCGGACCTTTGATGCATGTGATCGCGGCGAAAGCCGTCGCCTTGAAGGAAGCCGCACAGCCGGAATTCAAGCAATACCAGGCGAACGTCGTCGAAAATGCGCGCGCCATGGCGCAACGCTTCATCGACCGCGGGTACAAAATCGTCTCCGGCGGCACCGACAACCATTTGTTCCTTGTGGACCTAATCGAGAAGGGACTTACCGGCAAACTGGCGGACGAAACATTGGGACGAGCCAACATTACCGTAAACAAGAATGCCGTTCCGAACGATCCCCAGTCGCCGTTCGTCACCAGCGGCATTCGCGTCGGCACTCCGGCTGTCACCACCCGCGGTTTCACCAAGCTCGATTGCGAAACGCTGGCCGGATGGATGTGCGACGTACTCGACGAGCCGCAGAACGAATCGGTCATCGAGCGAGTAAAAGAGGACGTGCTCCAGCTTTGCCGCAGATATCCCGTCTACGCGGATTGAGCGTTTTTTCTCGGAGCGACGCGGATTTCTTACCGGGCTGCGCCGTTCCGCTTTCAAAAAAACAATAATGCGCTGTCCATTTTGCGGTGCTCAAGACACCCGAGTAATCGACTCTCGCTTGTCACAGGAAGGCGATCAGGTACGTCGGCGCCGCGAATGCACCGAATGCAGGGAACGCTTCACGACCTACGAAACTGCGGAGCTGAATATGCCTCGGGTGATCAAGGCCAACGGCAGCCGTGAACCGTTCCGCGAAGAAAAACTTCGCGCCGGCATTCTTCGCTCCCTCGAAAAGCGACCGGTGGGGAGCGACCGGATTGAGGCGGCCATCAATCGCATCAAAAAGAAGCTATTGGCCCGCGGCGAGCGCGAAGTCTCATCGCGATTGATCGGCGAAAGCGTGATGCAAGAACTCAGCGGGCTTGACCATGTCGCTTATGTTCGGTTTGCCTCGGTGTACCGCAGCTTCGAGGACGTGAACGAGTTTCGCGAGGTCATCGATCGTCTCGAGAAACAGCCGAATCCGGATGAAAAGAAGGATCAGCCGGACTTGTTCGGCGACGATTCGGAGCCATAGCCCGATGGAGCTATCTACGGTTTTTGCCCGCGAAGATGCGGAATTCATGTCTCGTGCGCTGCATCTAGCCGAGCGGGGTTTATACACGACCGATCCCAATCCGCGCGTCGGTTGCGTCATCGTCAAAGACGGCCAAATCGTCGGCGAGGGCTGGCATCGACAAGCGGGAGGACCTCACGCCGAAGTCGAGGCGCTCCGGCAAAGCGGCGCGCGGGCGCACGGCGCGACTGCCTACGTCAGCCTGGAGCCGTGCTGCCATCACGGCAAAACGCCGCCTTGTACGGACGCTCTGATTTCGGCCGGGATCGCCCGCGTGGTCGCGGCCATGAAAGATCCGAATCCACGGGTTGCGGGCGAGGGTCTGAAAACACTCAGAGACGCCGGCGTGGACGTCGCCTGCGGGCTTTTGGAAAACGCGGCTACGGCACTGAATCCCGGTTTCTGCAAACGCATGAAAACCGGCCGGCCTTATATCCGCAGCAAACTGGCCATGAGCCTGGACGGTCGCACCGCCCTGCCCTCCGGCGAAAGCAAATGGATTACCGGCGAGGACGCTCGCCGCGACGCCCATCGTTTGCGGGCCAGAAGCTCCGCCATCGTGACCGGAATCGGCACGGCGCTGCAGGACGACCCGGAACTGACGGCACGCTTGCCGGAAGCGGCGGGAGAGATTTTGCAGCCGGTCCGTGTCGTCCTCGACTCCCGGCTGCGCATGCCCGCGAGCATGCGTCTCGCCGGCGGGGGGAACCGCGCGGTGGTCTTGACGACCGTGTCGGACGAGGAACGAACTCAGACCTTATCGGACAGCTTCGACATCGAAACCCTGCCCGCAACGCTTGACGGGCGACTGGACTTGACGGCGGTCGTCGACTGGCTCGGACACCATCAATTCAACGAAGTTCTGGTGGAGGCCGGCCCGACTCTGAACGGCGCCTTGCTCCGGGAAAACCTGGTCGACGAATGGGTGATATATCTCGCGCCGGTGGTTTTGGGCGATAAGGCGCGCGGACTATTCCACTTGCCGGATTTGACGCGGATGGCCGAGCGGTTCGAGATGACGATTAGCGACGTGCGGCAGGTCGGGCGCGACCTCAGGCTGACCTTGTTCAGGCAGTAACGTTTTTTTTGAATCACCAACGAGCTCTTTATGTTCACCGGCATTATCCAAGCAATCGGAACAATAACCCGCATCGAGCCTAAAGGCGGCGATTGCCGCTTGACGGTCGCTACGGGCAAACTGCCTTTCGCCGATGTCCAATTGGGCGACAGCATCGCGGTCAACGGCGTGTGCTTGACGGCAATCGAACTCGGAGACCGGTTTTTCGCCGCCGATGTCTCGCGTGAAACCCTGTCGCGCACCACGCTCGGCGACGCCAAAACCGGAACCCATGTCAATCTGGAACTCGCCCTGCTCCCTACCACCCGCCTCGGGGGGCATCTCGTCAGCGGCCATGTGGATGGCGTGGGCACGGTGGTCGACAAGCGCAGCGAAGCCCGCTCGGTGCGGTTTACCATCGAAACGCCGGCCGGTTTGGCGAAATACATTGCCGAGAAAGGCTCGATCTGCGTCGACGGGATCAGCCTGACGGTCAACGAAGTGAACGGCAATCGATTCGGTATCAACATCGTTCCCCATACCTTGGCCGAGACCACTTTGAGCGAAACTGGCGTGGGGCAGCGGGTGAACCTCGAAGTGGACATCCTGGCCCGTTATCTGGAGCGGCTTCTGCTCGGAGATCGCGCCGCCGAAAGCGGGCCGGCCATTACCGAAGAACTTCTCAAGAATACCGGCTTTATCTCCTGAACATGAACAGCATCGAAGAAATCATCGAGGACATCCGCCTCGGCAAAATGGTCGTCATCATGGATGACGAGGATCGCGAAAACGAGGGTGATCTGGTCATGGCAGCCGTGCACACACGCCCCCAGGACATCAATTTCATGGCGCGTTACGGCCGCGGACTGATCTGTCTGACGCTGACCCGCGAACGCTGCCAGCAGCTGCGCTTGCCCTTGATGGTGAACGAGAACAAGACGCCGCATTCCACGAATTTCACCGTATCCATCGAAGCCGCAAGCGGCGTCACCACCGGGATTTCGGCCGCGGACCGCGCCCGCACCATTCTTTGTGCTGTAGCGCCGGACGCCAAGCCGGACGATTTGGTGCAGCCGGGTCATGTTTTTCCGCTGATGGCGCAACCGGGAGGGGTGCTCAATCGCGCCGGACACACCGAGGCCGGCTGCGACTTCGCTCGGCTGGCAGGGCTCGAGCCCGCCGCGGTGATCGTGGAGATCCTCAACGAAGACGGCTCCATGGCCCGTGGCCCCGATTTGGAGAAATTCGCGCAAGAGCACGGACTCAAGATCGGAACCATCGCCGATTTGATTCATTACCGGATTCAGAACGAAAAGACCGTGGAACGGATCTGCTCCTGCGATTTTCCGACGGAATTCGGTCAATTCCGTTTGCACGCCTATCAGGATCAAGTCGACAAGCGCCTGCATCTGGCGCTGACCATGGGAAAAGTTGCTGGCGACGAGCCGATACTGGTCCGGGTGCACGGACGCAATCTCCTTAGCGATCTTTTCGGTGCCAGACGGAACGACAGCGGACTGCCCCTGCGCAATGCCATGAAACGTATTGCCGACGAAGGGCGCGGAGTGTTGGTGGTCATCCGCAAGGAGGAGGACGACAAGTTTCTGGTCGAACGCATACACCAGTATCAGATGGAAGATAACGGCATCGAAATGGCTGTCGACGAGCCGAAGACCGACGATTGGCGCACCACCGGAACGGGTGCGCAAATCCTGGCCGATTTGGGTGTGCACAAGCTCCGCGTATTGGGCGCGCCGAAAAAATACCTTGGCTTATCCGGCTATGGGCTGGAAGTCGTCGAATACGTTTCCTGAGAATAGAGAGAACATCGATGTCCGATATCAAAACCTACGAAGGCCAACTCTTGGTCCAAGGCGCCCGCTTCTGCATCGTGGCGTCACGCTTCAACAGCTTCATCGTCGACCATCTGGTTGCCGGCGCGGTGGATGCCCTTTTGCGGCACGGCGCGAAAAAAGAGGATATCCATCTGGTCAAGACGCCCGGGGCCTACGAACTGCCGCTGGCGGTGCAGAAAGCGGCCGCTTCGAAGCGCTACGATGCCATCGTGGCCGTCGGCGCTGTCATTCGCGGCTCAACGCCTCATTTCGACTATGTGGCCGGCGAATGCGTGAAGGGCATCAGCAGCATCTCGCTCAAGCATGAAATTCCGGTCTCCTTCGGCGTCCTCACGGTGGATACCATAGAACAGGCCATCGAACGGGCCGGAACCAAGGCCGGCAACAAAGGCGCCGAAGCGGCGTTATCCGCGGTCGAGATGGTCAACTTATTGAACCAGATAGGTTCGGCATGAGTAATGCGCGAACCATGGCGCGCCGCTGCGCGGTACAGGCCGTTTATCAATGGCAGTTGAGCGACGCCGATCTGTCGGCGATCGAAGCCCAGTTCCTGGGTGAATTGAAGGAGGCAAAGGTCCTTTTCAGACGATATAAGAGCGGATACGACCTGACCGATCACGAACAAAATCTGCTCGAAGAATCGCTCGAGAAATACTGCCGCCAGCGGGAAACGGAAGATCAGCAGCCCGAAAGGCCGCCGCTCGACGAGCTGATCGAGCATTGCTGCGCACCCGAAATCAACGCCCGTTATTTTAAGGAACTGCTGCATGGCGTACCCGAACACCTTCACACGATCGATTCGGCGCTAGGCGAATTCGCCGATCGCCCGGTCGCCGAAATCGACCCAGTGGAGCGGGCCATCCTTAGGATCAGCGCTTACGAGCTGCTGTTCCGCCTGGAAATACCGTACCGGGTGGTGCTCAACGAAGGCATCGATCTCGCCAAGCACTTCGGAGCCACGGAAAGCCATAAGTACATCAACGGCATCTTGGATCGCTTAGCCCGTAAGCACCGCACGGCGGAAATACAAACGCGGCATAAAACCTAGTAGTTGCCGCACTACCCTTCTACTTTGCACAATGCCATGGCCTTAGGTGAATTCGAACTGATTCGCCGTTTTTTCACCGATCAAGCCGTCAAGCATCCGTCCACGGTTTTGGGCGTCGGCGACGATTGCGCTTTACTGCGCGTCGAGGAAGGCGAGGATCTGGCTGTAACCGCCGATACGCTGGTGGAAGGAGTCCATTTCCTGTCCGATGTCGATCCGGAAAGCCTGGGCCACAAGGTACTGGCCGTTAATCTCAGCGATCTCGCCGCGATGGGAGCGAAGCCCAAGTGGGTGGTGCTCGCGCTTACCCTTCCCCATGCCGACGCCGCTTGGCTGCAAAGTTTCGCAAAGGGTTTTTTCGCTTTGGCCGAGCGCTACGGCGTCGAATTGATCGGTGGAGATACCACCCGCGGCCCTTTGACCATTACCGTCCAGGCCCTTGGCCTCACGCCGCGAGACGGCGCTCTTCGACGTTCCGGCGCGCGTCCCGGCGACCTGATTTATTTGACCGGCGAATTGGGCGCCGCAGGGCTGGGACTCAAGATGCGTCAGGGCCGAACCGGTATCGAAGACCAAACGGCCATTGCCCATCTGGAAAGACCGGAACCCCGCGTCGATATCGGCTTGAAGCTGCGCGGCTTGGCTAACAGCAGTATCGACGTGTCCGACGGACTTGCCGCCGATCTCGGACATATCTTGGAAGTTAGTGGCGTAGGCGCGACGCTAGCCTGGGAACGGTTGCCATTACCGGACGGGGTACGCCGTTATATCGAGGAAACGGGCGACTGGCGGATGCCGTTATCGGCGGGCGACGATTACGAACTTTGTTTCACCGTTCCGCCGGGAAATCGGGAGAAGTTGGAGCGCTGCCTAACGACAGGCGGTTTTCCGTTCGCCCTGATTGGCCAAATCGAGCCGCAAACCGGCCTGAGACTCTTCAAAGACGGCAGGTCCATCGAGCTTTCCCAAGACGGATATCAGCACTTTTCCAGTGATTAATCAGACAATAAAAACAAGGTCCCATCGCCTCATCAAACCGGCGGAGATTTTCGGTAATCCCGCGTGCTTCCTGGCATTCGGCTTCGGTTCCGGTCTTGCGCCGGTCGCACCGGGAACCTTCGGAACGCTGGTCGCCGTTCCGATCTACTTGCTGGCAGCCAATCTAAGCACCCCGTTTTATGCACTCACCGTAATCGTCTTGTTGATCGCCGGCGTTTATATCTGCGGGCGGTGCGAGCAACAGCTCAACGTGCAGGATCATCCGGGCATCGTGTGGGACGAGATTACCGGCTTTCTCATCACCATGATGTTCATGCCGGCCTCCTGGGAATGGGTGCTCGCCGGCTTCCTGGCCTTTCGTCTTTTCGACATCTGGAAACCCTGGCCGATCGCCATGCTCGACCGTAGCGTTCACGGCGGACTCGGAATAATGCTCGATGATGGATTGGCCGGTATTTACGCAGCCATTTGCTTAATATTGTTACGAACGGGATTCGGAATCTGAAGATCCGACGAGCCTGTTTCGTTACCCAAAGTAAACGTTGGATTGCATCGAGGAAGCGTTTACGGTATAGTACTCTGAATTGACGCGGGGTGGAGCAGTCTGGTAGCTCGTCGGGCTCATAACCCGAAGGTCGTAGGTTCAAATCCTGCCCCCGCTACCAACAATTTGAGGGCTTACAGATCAACATCTGTAGGCTTTTTTCGTTTCTGGCGATCCCATTGATACGCAGAAACCGAGCCGTCTCTTTTCCTCCTGCCGAACGTCTGATTAAGGCCCGAGTTGCCAATCGGGTTTGCCCGCTCCGCCTGGATCGCGACATAAAGCCGCACGATCCGATGTTCTTCTGAGCAAGCACGCTTTGTGTGCCGAACTGTGGTTATGTCCTGAGGGATAAGCGATAAACTAAGCTTCGTTCATCAGTCCCAGCACAATAACAAATCATAATGGCTCACTTCCTCTACTTTGGAGAAGACGCCTCCCTGGCGCTTCTCGTACAGGCACGTCTAGCGAAACTTGGTCATCGCGTCGATATCGCGGCAAGCTGCGACGAGGCTCTGGAAAGGCTGGCTAGGGAACAGTACGACCTCGTGATTCTCGATCAATTGATTCCTGGGAAGCGCGGATTGACCACCCTTCGCGAAATGCTGGCCTTGCCGTTCGTCCCCGGCGTCATCGTGATTTGTAGCGATCACGCCTTTGATGTCGCTGTCGAGGCTCTTCGGCTTGGCGCCACGGATTATGTCGTAAAGGACGAGCATGAGGCATTCTTCGATCTTTTGCCGTCTGTCATTCAAAAGGTTCTCGACCGAGAACGCTTGCTCCGCGCCCAGAGAGAATCGGAAAACCGGGATCGAATTGCCGAGATGGTGTTTCATAACGTCACCGAGGGTGTCCTGATCACCGATTCCGAAACGCGCATTATCGCGATCAATCCCGCATTCAGCTCGATCACCGGTTACGCGCCCGAGGAGGTCATCGGCAATACGCCGGCTATTCTGAGCTCAGGCAGACACGACAAGGCATTTTATAGGAGCATGTGGGAGGCTATCGATCTGACCGGACAATGGAAGGGCGAGATCTGGAACAAGCGGAAGAATCAGGACATTTATCCTCAATGGCTCACCATCAATGTCGTACGAGACGAGAACGGCCGGTTGTTGAACTATATCGCGACCATCTCGGACATCACCGAACGCAAGAAGATCGAAGATCGTCTCCGCAATCTCACTCATTACGACACGCTGACAGGGCTTCCCAATCGCGAACTGTTCAATAAACGACTGAATGAAGCCATCAATCGGACCAGGCAAAACAATACCGGCCTCGCACTGCTGTTCGTCGACCTCGACCGGTTCAAAACCGTCAACGATTCCCTGGGTCATAACGCCGGCGACGAATTGCTGCGGCAGGTCGCCGCGCGCATCAAACAGTCGGTCCGCGAGAGCGACGTGACGGCGCGCTTGGGAAGCGATGAATTCACGGTCATTCTGGAGAACATCACGGAGCCGCAAAAGGCGCAAATCGTTGCACAAAAGATTATCCATGCGCTGAACAAGCCGATTAACCTGAAACGTCATCAAGTTTTCATTTCGCCTAGTATCGGAATCGCGTTCTACCCGTCGGACGCTACCGAGATGGAAGAATTGGTCAAGAATGCCGACCGCGCCATGTACACGGCTAAGTGCGAGGGACGCAACAACTTCAAATTTTATTCGCCCGGCATGAATGCCGCGGCCCTGGAACGACTCACACTGGAAACCCAACTGCGGTTGGCTTTGGAGAAGAACCAGTTCGTCCTGAGCTATCAGCCGCAAATCAATCTTCAAACCGGAAGCGTCATCGGAGTCGAGGCCCTGATTCGGTGGAACCACCCCGAGTTTGGGCTTGTACCGCCGGATCAGTTCATACCCTTGCTCGAGGAAACCAATCTGATCCTGCCGGTCGGCGAATGGGTCTTGCGGGCCGGGTGCCGGCAACTCGGCGAATGGCACAAACTGGGGCTGTATCCGTTACGCCTGGCCGTCAATATTTCCGTCCGGCAATATCGTCTCGATCATCTTGTTCCGTTACTCGATGCCATCATTGCTGAAACACAAGTCGACCCGAGCTGCCTGGAACTGGAAATTACCGAGAGCATCATGATCGAAAACCTCGATGCTACGCTGCAAATCTTCGAGGCATTCCGCAAACGAGGAATCAGAATTTCGATCGACGATTTCGGTACCGGCTATTCCTCTCTAAGCTACTTACAGCGATTGCCGATCGACGCACTGAAGATCGATCGCTCGTTCATCCAGAACATTCATACCTCAGCGAGCGACATGGCGATCACCAAAGCCATCATCTCAATGGCGCACAGCTTGGGAATCAAGGTTATTGCCGAGGGCATCGAAAATGCGCGCCACTTACAGTTTCTAAGAGAAGAACGCTGCGAAGAGGGACAAGGTTACTTCATTCAACGCGCTATGCCTGCCCACGCGTTGACCGAGTGGTTGCTGAGCCGTACGCCGCGTCGGCAAAGCATCCATGATACGGAAACTGTTACGACCGAATAAACCAGGACGCTAGCCGCCCGCCTGTCACGTTTTCTCGCCTGGCGTAGCGTTTGCGGAGGAAGGCGCTACGCATCGCAAATATCGTCGCCCCCTATATCGGCCACGCCGCCGAATTCCATTTGATTGCCGCCCGAGAGAAGAATACCCTGTTGAGCCCGCGCACACTTTGCACGGTCTAGTCAACACTAACAAAAAAGGGGAAAACGACGATGCAAAATGTCATGCTTCAGGTGATCAACGCACTTGCGAAATTCGGATTGGACAAACTGGAAAGGGCTCTGATCTTCGGCGCCGTGCTGGTCGTGGCTCTGGCGTTCGCCACCGGCACCGTTCAGATGTCGCAAGTCTGGTTTGCGTTTCTGTTTCGCTGGCTGCATGTGCTTTCGGGCGTCATGTGGATCGGCCTGCTCTGGTACTTCAATTTTGTCCAAATCCCGTCCATGCCCAAAATTCCGGACGAACAAAAACCCGCGATCGGCAAGGTCATCGCGCCGGCCGCTCTGTTCTGGTTTCGCTGGGCAGCCTTGTCCACGGTCGTGACCGGGTTGATCCTGGCAACCCTGAACGGCTATGTCCTTCAGGCGCTGCTGCTGGGCTACTTCAAAGGCGGTCAGGCCACGTATATCGGTCTCGGAATGTGGCTTGGCCTGATCATGGCCTACAACGTTTGGAACATCATTTGGCCGAACCAGAAGAAGGCGCTGGGGCTGGTCGAAGCCACGGATGACGAGAAAAAGGCGGCCGCACGGACAGCGATGCTGACCAGCCGTTTCAACACCATGTCCTCGATCCCGATGCTTTACTTCATGGTCGCCGCCCAAAACCTGGCGTAGGGGGTTCATCGAAATCAAAAAGGGATTCCGGTTTAAGCTCGGAATCCCTTTTTCCGTGTATCGAACCTAGAATCGGTTGCTCGGTAGCTACCGAAAAATGACCGATTACGATTCCCGAACATTGGCTTTCAACAGGACGAACTTGTAAACCAACACGGCACATAGTGCGCCCACCAAAATCCAGGAGTGACCGATCAGGAACGCCGACATTCCAGTTTTCGCCGCTCCTCTGAGTGAGGACAGGTACGGTTTGGAAACCAAGATCATCCACGCCCAGGCCGGCACCTGGTAAGCGATGGCTCCCGCGACACCCCAGTGCAGCGACTTCAATCCCAACCGCTCTGCGGTCCGGTAATACCAATAAATGATGCCTATGGTGAGCAATATGGAAATGAATAGCGGCATATCAGCATAACCTCGCTTGACTGGTAGGAATCGACGCGACCGAGCCACGTCCTGGGCAGCAAGGCTGCCCGCAATCGGATTATCCTACCTGTGGGTACCACCGCGAAAGAGCGGCGAGAACAAAGTCGCGGCGTAATCGCCTTCCTTTTCCGGCGCCTGTTCTACCGCATGGCATGGGCAGAACGATGAACCGATCAAGATGTCGTGCTTTGACTGCTCCTGAAGGCACTCACGATTTCCATCGGCAGCGGAAACACGATGGTTGAAGATCTGTCGCCCGCAACCTCGGTCAGGGTCTGGAGATAGCGCAGTTCGATGGCTCTGGGGGCCTGCGCCAATGTCCGAGCCGCTTCGACCAAGCGTTGCGAAGCCTGAAACTCGCCTTCGGCGTGTATCACTTTGGCGCGGCGTTCCCGCTCGGCCTCCGCCTGTCGCGCAATGGCTCGAACCATGCTCTCATCCAAGTCGACATGCTTGATCTCCACATTGGATACTTTGATGCCCCAGGCATCCGTCTGCTGATCGAGGACGCCCTGTATGTCGATGTTCAATTTCTCGCGTTCCGCCAGCATCTCGTCCAGTTCGTGCTGGCCGAGCACCGAACGCAAGGTTGTCTGCGCGAGCTGACTGGTCGCTTCGTAATAGTTGGCCACCTGAATGATTGCGTTGGCCGGATCGATCACCCGAAAAAAGACGATCGCATTCACCTTGACCGAAACATTGTCCCGCGAAATCACATCCTGGGTCGGAACGTCCATCACGATGGTCCGGAGATCTACCTTGACCATCTGCTGAATGATCGGAATGACGATGAACAGTCCCGGTCCCTTGACCTTGTAGAATCGGCCCAGCAGAAAGATGACGCCTCGCTCGTATTCGCGCAGCACTTTGATCGCCGCGAACAGAAACATCAGTACGACGACGGCGAGAAAAACGACGAAATAGGTGGTGATCATGGCTCTAGCTCCTTTCGTTCTTCTAATGGCGCGACGTTGAGAATTAATCCGTCCATTCCTTTTACGCGAACGCGTTGACCCTTGTGCACCGCAATCCCGGTTCGCGCCGTCCAGATTTCGCTTCGGACATGGATTCTGCCCAATTCCTGGAAGTCCTCCAGGGCGGTCCCCACCGCACCGATCAGCTCTTCGCGCCCGGTGACGACGGCCTTGTGCCGCGACCGCAAGATCAGGCCTACCGCAACGCCGAAGAACATCAGGCTGGCTAGGGCGAATGCCGCGATCACGGCCCAACTGAGGCCGACGCCGGGCATTCGTTCGGTGTCGATCAGGATTACGCTGCCGATGATGAACGCCGCGATGCCGCCTAGCCCGAGCGCCCCGAAGCTCGGCGCGAACGCTTCGGCGATCATCAGACCGATGCCGACGATGATCAGGGCGAGACCGGCATAATTGACCGGCAGGACCTGAAAGGCATACATCGCCAGCAGGAGGGAGATGACGCCGACCGTGCCCGGTACGATGGATCCGGGGTTGTAAAATTCGAGAATGAGTCCGTACACCCCGATCATCATCAGGATGTATGCAACATTGGGATTGGTGATGACGGCGAGCAGCCGGCTGCGCCAGTCGGGATCGATCGTTTCCACGGCGGCCCCGGTCAAATCGAGCGTCACGGAGCGGCCCAACACGTCGACCTGCCGTCCATGCAATTTCGCCAGCAAAGCAGGAACATCGGACGCGACGATGTCGATGACGTGCATCTTAAGCGCTTCCTCGGCGGTAAGACTGACCCCTTCGCGCACCGATTTCTCGGCCCAGTCGGCGTTTCGGCCCCGAAGCTGAGCAAGACCGCGCAGATAGGCCACCGCGTCATTGATTATCTTCTTGGACATGGCGTCGCCGGAGTCGCGCGGCGTTTTCGGCTCATCCTTATCGTTCGGCCCGGGCTTGCCTTCGTTTCCTCCCGGCGCGCCGATGGCGACCGGCGTCGCGGCACCGAGATTGGTGGCGGGTGCCATCGCAGCAACATGGCTGGCATAAAGAATATAAGTCCCTGCGCTGGCCGCCCGGGCTCCGCTCGGGGCGACGTAGGACACTATCGGAAAGGGCGAAGCCAGAATCATTCGGATGATGTCGCGCATCGCCGTGTCGAGGCCGCCCGGCGTATCCATCCGAATGATTGCCAGGCTCGCATTTCGCGCTTCGGCGTCCTTCAGCGCACGGCCGATATAATCGCTGGTCGCAGGCCCTACAGGACCGTCTATCGTCAACTGCGCAACCACCTTCGGCGGCGGAGCCGGACGTTCGGACGGCTGCTCGGCTCCACCCGCGATCTCCGCCGTGAGCCACAACCCGATAAAGATGACGATGATATTTCGCAGCATCCGTTCTCCGCGACTCCCGGTGAATGTGTTTGACCTTTCCGAGGCGGAGCTCGCCGGCAAGCCTCCGGTTCCGATTGATTCCTCTCTTTCTCGGACTCTCTTATACCGCTAACGGTTCTCGGGCGGCAAATCTCTTCTCGCGCGACGCTTCAGGTGTATGGGAACTACGCAGACGCAAAAACCGGATGCGCGCCGAAAGCCTATCTCGGTCGGCCGTTCGCCCTGAGCCCTTCGACTTGGTTCAGGACAGGCCCTTCGACGGTGCTCAGGACAGGCTTGTCGAAGGGTTTGGGGACCTACCAGAATAGGCTCTAAGCGTGCCGACCGGAAGGGTCAACCCTCGGGCAGATCCGTGTACTGGTAAATCGGATGAATCAGCGTTTCGGGCGGAAGCCGGATGAGTTCTTTGATGATTCCATCTTTCAGGCCATATACACACCCGTGCAGTACCGGGCGTTGATGGCGTTTCCATGCATGCTGGATTACCGAGGTGTGCGCGAGCGTCTGAACCTGTTCGATGACGTTGAGCTCCACCAATCTCTCCGCCCGCGCTTCTTCGGTCTCCAGCGCATTGATCTCGGACTGGTGCAAACGGTACACGTCCTTGATATGCATCAGCCATTTGTTGACGATCAGCAGTTCCGAGCGTTGCGGGCTGAGCGCCGCCCGGATGCCGCCGCAGTTGTAATGCCCGCATACGATCACGTGGCTCACCTTGAGCACGTCGACCGCATACTGGATCACGCTGAGACTGTTGAAGTCGGTGGTAATAACCTGATTGGCGATGTTCCGGTGTACGAAAATCTCGCCGGGCTGAGCATTGACGATGATTTCCGCCGGAACCCGGCTATCGGAACACCCGATCCACAAAAAATCCGGTGTCTGAGCGTTAGCCAACCGCGAAAAGTATTCCGGCTCCCGGATCGTTTTTTCTTCGGCCCATGCTTTGTTTTCCAATAATAGTTTCTCGAACGGTCTCATAGTTGCCTCTTCAAATGTTCGTTAATCGGCGTTTGACGGTGCCGGTCCAGATACCGACGCTGCACGCATTGGACCGGCCTGCGGCCAAATGCGTCACGCACTCGCGACGTACTCATCGCCCGAGCTTGCTACTTGAAATTCTCTTGAGTGCCCACTGCCTCGTTTACATGACCATGCACACGATCTTGCACTAAGATCCCTTCGGCCCCTCGCATGGCCACCATGGAATAGTGAGCGTCCGAATTCCTTTGAGAAAGAGACAAAGGCACCGCTGCCACAAAAGCTACGAGAACCATTACCGGAGTTTGCTTGAATCGGCTCGGCCGTACCGCAAAAACCGGGAAGAGCGAGTCGCTTGCTCCATCATCGTGCCAAGCGGCCGACAAGGAGCTCCGCCCGCTCTGAACTTTCCATGGGCTAGACTTCAACCACGCCATCGTGCGGGCAGTAAGCAAGAGCAACGCGCAGCCGCCCAAATTGACCGCCGTAAGCGCCGCGACCTCGTGACCGAATTGGTCCAAGAACATACCGCCGACATAGGAAAGCGCCATCGTTACGATGAATATCGGCAGCGACTGCTGACCCATTTCGATAATGGGCCGGACGGCCTTCGAATTCAGCCAATGTTCCCGGTTCCGCAGGAATGTCGTGACGAGATAGGCCAAGGCCATGAAATACGCCCACCGTAACGGCCCGAGATGGGTTTTGTCCAGCCAGGGCTGCAAACCGGCGTGGAGTTGAATCAGGAACTCGGTCGGCCGGAGCGCCGGCTCGGGACTCAGCGGCAAAGACAGAATCACGAACGCCACACAGATTGCCGCCAGCCATATCTTGTGTCCGGGAGGTTTAATCCAGCCGGATCCGAAGGCGAAGCCGGTGAAAAAAATCAGCTGCCAGCCGAACGGATTGAAAAACCAGGGGCGATCGCTGTGCAAGTCCGCCGAAAGCTCCAGTCCGTATCGCCACATGGCGAGGTAAACACCGATAGGGAAGGCGAAGGCCAGCGCTATATGAATGCGGGACAGCGTCCACACCACCGGTATCCACAACATGACCACCAGATACATCGGCAGAATATCGAAATAATTCGGAACATACCGTAGGGAAATGAGTCCCAAAAGGGCCTCCTGAGTATCATCGAAAAAATATCGAATATTGAGACGGTGGATATAATCCGGCTCTTCGAAAACCGCGTTGCCCAGCACGCAAACAGCCGCCAAAAGCATGAACAGAGCGAGGTGGGCGCCGTAGATTTGCCCACAGCGGTAAAACACCCGAACGCTGCCCAACCATAAACCGGACGTGCGGAAACTGCGGCCATAAGCGATGGCCGCTGCATAGCCGGAGAGAAACACGAAGACCTCGGCCGCATCGCTCAAGCCGAAACGAGACGGGGTATAAAGCAGCAGCTCGTTGGCGGGGATGTGATTGATAAAGATAATCAGCAAGGCAAGGCCGCGAAAAAAATCGAGCTTAAGGTTTCGCTGTTTGTGTAAGCTTTGTCCGGTCATCGGGATCTTAATCTGTCGACGAAAATATGCACCGGGTCCACGCTGACTTAGACACTCACCCCATAGCGCTCTCGGCGCGGGCGCCCTAACGCTCCATTCTATAATCCGAAGCTTTCACAAACCTTTCATAACGCTTGTTTGACTTATGAAGATTCTACTCGTGGAGGATGATACCGTTCTGGCCGACGGCCTCACGCACGTGCTCGGTCAATCGGGCTACGCGGTCACCGGTGCGGCTTCGGGTGCTTATGCCGAATCCGCACTGCTCACCCAAAGCTTCGATTTGGTCATTCTGGACCTGGGCCTGCCCGACATGGAGGGCTGCGAGCTATTGCGAAGATTGCGAGCGCGGAAAAATCCCGTGCCCGTCTTGGTCCTGACCGCACGAGATGCCCTGAATGACCGAATCAAGGGTCTCGAATGGGGCGCGGACGACTACATGGTCAAGCCTTTCGACCTCCGAGAGTTGGAGGCAAGAATTCACGCTCTGATACGTCGCCGTTATGGAGGATTCGGCGATCTCAAGGTCGGCCGATTGACGCTGGACACCCTGAATCGCCAAGTACTGGTTGACGATATGCCGATCATTCTGTCCGCAAGAGAATACGGAGTGCTCGAGGCGCTGTTGATCCAGGCCGGACGGGTGGTCAGCAAGGACCGTATCGCCCAGCGCCTGTCGGCGGGAAACGAAGAACTCGGAGACAACGCCATCGAAGTCTATATCCACAGGCTGCGCAAACGGATGGAGGCATTCGGCGTGAGAATCCGGACTGTGCGCGGCCTAGGCTATTTACTCGAAAAAGACACCGATGGCTAAAGTCCAGAGCCTCCGAACCCAGTTTCTGCTGCGCTTGGCGCTCCCTCTCGCCCTGTTCGTGGTGCTGGACGCCATAGCCTCCTATTACATCGCGTTTCATTACGCCAATGCGGCCTATGACCGCTGGCTGCTCGACTCGGCACGCTCCCTGGCGCAGGAAGTCAAGGCCCAGAAAGGCAAGGTGACCTTCGAACTGCCACCCACCGCATTGGAGATTTTCCAGTGGGACGAGGTAGATCAAACCTTCTTCAAAATCGAATCGTCCCGCCACGGATTCATGGCCGGGGACAAGCGAGTTCCACCGCCGCCCGACTTGGCCTCGGTCCGCGACCAGCCAGTGTATTTCGACAGCATGATTCAAGAGCACAGGGTCCGGGTGGTTTCCATGCTCGCCACACCCAAGGACAGTTCCGAGGAGGTTTTGGTCCAGGTTGCCGAGACGATAAGGAAAAGACGCAGCATGATGACCGACATTCTCCTGGCCGAGCTGGTACCCCAATTTTTGCTGGTTTTTGGCGCTGGGCTGTACATCTGGATAGGCATCAACCGGGGCCTGCATCCGCTAAACACATTGACGCGCGAAATCGCCCAACGCTCGCCGCGCGACCTCGCGCCGATCCCTGATACCGGCGTACCTCTCGAAGTGCTCACGCTGACCCATACCATCAACGATCTACTCGCGAGGCTCTCCACGGCAATCACTGCCCAGCAGCGCTTCATCGCCAATGCCGCGCACCAGCTGCGAACCCCGTTGGCCGGCCTGAAAGTCCAGGCGGAGCGTGCTCTGCGGGAAACCGAGCTGGCGACGATGCGCCCCGCCCTCGCGCAAATCCGAAACTGCGCCGACCGGGCATCGCGGTTGAGCACGCAGCTCTTGGTGCTGGCGCGCTCGGAAACGGCTCTGGGCGGCTCTCGCCCCGGTTCGCGGGCGGACCTCCGCGCCATCGCAAGGGATGCCTGTATGGATTGGGTGCCGAGAGCGCTGCAACGCGATATGGATCTGAGCTTCGAAGGACCGCAGGCTCCGGTGTACGTGCAAGGCGAGGAAACCCTGCTCCGCGAATTGCTCAACAATCTCCTGGACAACGCCATCCGCTACGGACGCGATCATGGCCAAATTACGGTACGGCTCGCGGCGGATACCCATCCATGCCTCATCGTGGAAGATGACGGGCCGGGCATTCCGGATTCCGAGGCGGACAGGATTTTTGAGAGGTTTTATCGCCCCCCGGGCAGTCCCGGCGACGGCTGCGGGCTCGGGCTTGCGATCGTCAAAGAAATTGCCGAGCAGCATGACGCGCGGGTCCGGCTGTCACGTTCCGATCACGGCGGAGCGCGGATCGAAGTTCTCTTTCAAGACCGAGAACCGTTTTTTTGAGCTGAGAAACTCTTCCGGCGAACCGACTGGCAAAGCCTACCTTCGGCCGGTTACTCGCTATGGAGGTAGAGCACCGTGGAATTTAGCAAATAAATCGCAAAGAGCCCGAGGCTGATCCAGCCCACTGTTTTGAAGACACGCGTCGCCGGTCGATACAGAATGCCCACGATCGCGAGGCCAGTCATGATTACGGCCGACATCGCCGACGCGCCGTGGATGGCCGATACGTTGGATAACAAAGGCCCTGGGCGGTAAAACAAATCGTCGATCGCGATAATCAAAATGTTGAAAAGATTACTCCCCAGGAGATTGGCGATCGCCATGTCGAGTGCCCCGAGCCGCAAAGCACCCAGAGTAACCGTGAGTTCGGGCATCGAGGTGACTATCGGGACCAGCAGCGTGCCGACGAATGACGTGTGCCACCCCATGGCCGTCGCGAGCTTGGTCGCGATGAACGGCATCCATACGCCGGCGGCGACTACGACCACCACGGCCCCGCCGTAACTCACGATCGCGCGGCGCAGCGAGATGCCGGCATAACGATCGGTAACCTCTTCCGCGAACTCGATCACCTGCTGCTTTTCGTAATGAAAAATCGAACGCACGGCGATCAAATACATCAGAACGATGACAGGCATATAAACGCCTACATGCCCTATGGCCCAACCGTTTCGCTGTCCGAGGAGAACGTTGAACCCCACCAGGCCGATCATGACCACTCCAAAACCCGCGGAGAGAATATGGCCCTGGCTGGCGCGGCGATAAATCGATTCTTTACGGTGGAGGAAATCGACCACGACCAGAATCATCAGATTTAAAACGCAAGCACCGAGCACATTACCCACGGCGATGTTCGGCGCCGATGCGAGCGTGACCGAGCTTAACCCGGTAATCAACTCGGGCAACGATGTCGCGGTGGCAAGCATGACCAGTCCCACCCAGTTTCCCGAGAGGCCGGTCTTGTCAGCAATGACATCGCCGTATAACGAAAGCTTCGTTCCGGCATAAGCGATCAAGAGGAAGCAAGCGGCAAATTCCGCCCAAATACTGAACATTATTGGATATTGATTGTGTTTCGTGACAAGTCGCAGGGTTCGCCCGCTCCATGGCCGCAGAGGGTTGCCGCATGATCCCCTTTCTGCGGACGGGACGGAGGTAAAAGTTGGCGCGTAGTTTAACGTCTTTTCACGAGACCTCCGATTAACCGCATTTCACCGGGCCGTGGGGCGAAATCGGAGTATGGGTGTTTGCATGTTTACATGAGCTCGGCACCTTCCCCTCGTAATAGTCCATAGAGACCGAGACCGGCGTTCGTGCTATTAGTAATTTTCATTCGATGTTGTCGGGTAGCTTCCGAATAAGGATGCGAAACAGGAGGGAATCCATGCGCCACAAAATCTCGATCGCCCTGGCGGCAGCCGTATCGAGTCTGCTATTTGTCGCGAATCCGGTCTGGGCGGCTAAGAAATCTCTGGACAAGGCGACTGTCGTCGCGGGGACCGAAGCCGATCGCGATAAGTCCTACCCCGGCTGGGAGGGTTTCCAACCATTCGGGGAAAAACAAAAAGAAGGCGGAACCGGTCAGCCGGAGACGGGACAGCAACCCCAAGGCGAAGGCCAGCAAACCACGCCCGCGGCGGAGCCACGGCAGCCCGAAGGCGAGCAAGGTACGGGCAGTCCCGGCGGGGCAACGGGCGGAGACAGCGGCACGGAAGGCGGAGAAGGCGGCTCCGAAGACGGGCAAAACCAATAGATTTTCACATCGGGTTTGCGGCCGACGCTAAACAGAAGCGCCTTTCGAGCGCCAACGCGAATCCAGCACGAAAACCCCGATCTCGCTCAGATGACGGAGGAAACGAGACGCTCTAGGGACGGCTGGCTAAGAGCGTCTCATGCTTCAAGTACGACTGGATTGAACGAGCATTTGGGCTTGGCTACTGCCGTAGATCGAAACCAGGCAAGGAAAAAATGAAACGGCGATATTTCCTGGTGTCCATTGCGGTGCTCGTCCTGACCGGCTGCGCCAATTCGGAAGGCAAGAAGACGGAGTTCGGCGCCAATGCCGACGACGTTACTATTGCGAGCAGGGTCAAGGCAGCGCTTTTACAGGACATTTATGTCGGCGGTCTCGGCATCCAGGTGCAAGCCCATCAGGGGCATGTGCAACTCGGCGGTTTCGTTCCCGACGAGGATCAACGCCGGCATGCCGAGGCGATCACGCGCGGAATCCGAGGCGTCAAGTCGGTCGAGAACAACATCCGCGTCAGGCAGAAAAGCGACGAGCCGCGGTTTTAGGAAACCCCGTCGTGGAGCTGAGACTTGGCGTCAGGCTCCTCGGGAGACTGTTTGTTCTTTTCGGTTCGTTCGTCGTCGCCTTTCTTATCGGCTCGGTTTGATTTCGCGTTGCCGCACCTGCCGGCGCGAGGAATGTTCCCTTGTTCGGCCCGGTCCTTATCGCCGCTCTCGCCAGAAATGAATTCGGTCGGGCGACATTCCGTATCGCGAGTAGCGCCTTGCGTCGTGCCCATACGGGAACGGGTATCCGCTAAAACTCGAATAATCACGAAAAATGGGGACTCCGGGATAAGTCCATAACGGAAAATAGACCGGCTGAGGATATTGGCAATACTGAGCGGCCTCGGCGTCGATCATGGCCGCGCGTGCCGATTGCCATGCCGCCAGGGCTTCCAGCTCGCGAACCCGGACCAAGCGTTCTTCACGCGCTTCCGCCGCTTTCCGGGCCGCCTCGGCCGCCTGCTGCTCTTTCCATTCCTCCAATCGCGCAATCGCCTCGGGGTCGGGTTTGGTGACCTTGATATGCATCCGACGGCAACTCCTCAAAGCCGGTTCATCGGTATATAACAACCCGGCATCGGTTCGGCATTCGTAGATCTCCGCCGAATGAACCGGTCGAAACCACAAGACCGCGATGCTCGCGAGAAGGCAGAACAAAAGGCACGTGATCGGACTCGATTTCCCTGAGCTGACGGCGACTCCCTTCCCCACGCCTTCGTTCTCTGCCCCTGTCGCTAAATCGCCCATTACGCGCTTAGTGACCATATCGCTACTTCCGTACGATTCGGGCAACGTCAAGCAATTAGACCCGCGTTCCGCCCCTTCCGTTCTTGGATAAGAGCCGACCGTGGCGCCGATCGGCTCGGCACGATCGTCGCCGTCCGTTTGTCCCTTAGCCGATGACGAACTACATTAATGTGAGCTTCGTTCAATACACACGATCGACCAATGCGCGGTAACGATAACGCCGATTTCGACGATTACACGGTGCTGAAACTCCAGCTCGATGCTGCGCAAGGTTCGCAGGAATCCACAGCCGATTACAGACTCACCGATCATTACTCCTTGTGCGGCACAGTGGGCCAGGGGGGCGTGGGGCGGGTGCTGCTCGGTTTCGACGAGCGCGTTGGGCGTCAGGTCGCCATCAAGGAAATGCTCGCATCGAACGAAGCCGTCGACTCCACCATCAGGCTCCGTTTTCTCCGTGAGGCCCAAATCACGGGACGCCTGGAGCATCCGGGCATCGTTCCGGTCTACGACATGGGAACCACTTCCCAAGGTGCTCCTTATTACGTGATGCGCCTCGTACGGGGGCAGACCCTGGCCGAAGCGCTTTCCGCATGCAATTCGGAACAGCCCGAACAGGCGCTTGCAAAACGTCTGCAATTGCTCGACCGGCTCATCGATGTCTGCGAGGCTATGGCCTACGCCCATTCAAAAGGCGTGGTGCACCGGGATCTCAAACCCGGCAACATCGTGCTGGGACAATTCGGCGAAACCATCATCCTGGACTGGGGTCTCGCCAAGATCGGCATCGAAGCCGATGTCTTCCGCCGGGCCGTACCGGCCGCATCCGAAGAGGCCGGATCCGACGACCTCACTCAAGTCGGCGAAATCCTCGGGACACCCGCTTATATGGCGCCCGAACAAGTGGATCAGCGTTATGGCGAAGTGGACGCGCGAACCGACGTATTCGCCCTCGGCTGCATTCTGTATCACATCTTGGTCGGACGGGCGCCGCTCAAAGGCAGCCTCTCGTCCATCGTCGAGCAGCTCAAGTCCAAAGCGCCGCTGCCCTCCTCGCGCAAAGGTCCGGTTCCCGCACCGGCCGAGCTTACCGCCATTTGCGACAAGGCCCTCGCGAAGGACAAGCTTTGCCGCTTCCGGGACGCCGCCGAATTGACCGACGAGCTGCGCGCTTTCCGCGATGGACGATTGGTCAGCGCGTACGCTTATTCGCGCGGCGAGTTGCTGCGCCGTTTCGTCGCCCGCAACAAGGCAGCGCTTTCCGCTGGACTTGCGGTCGTCATGGCCGTCGCGATCGGTGCGGGGCTGGCGGTCCATTTCGCCATGGATGCCCGGAAAGAGCGGGAAGTGGCCGTCGCCGAGCGACGAATGGCGGTCCATGCCCGCGAGCGCGCGGAAACGGCGCTGGCCGACGTCACCCGCATATCCAACGAAAACCTGACCGCCGCCGATCAGATCGCGGAAGACATAGCGAATGCCATAGGCTCGATACGGAACGGGATGGAACGGCTCGCGGACGCCGCGGGCAACATAGGCGACCGCAAGGCCATGACTCCGCTTCTGACATCCCTGCTAACCCGGTATCCCGACGCCGAACTTTTCGCCGCCACGATCGCCCCCGGCACGATCACCGCCGTGGCGCCGGCGAAATACGCTGAGGCCGTGGGCGCCGATACCTCCCGGCTAGAACACAATCGTCTGGCGTTGGAACTGGCCGAACCCATACTGAGCCGCGTCTACGAGGCGCCAGAAGGTTTCGACGCGGTAACCCTCGTCGTACCCATAAAGCGCGGCAAGACCATACCGGGTTTTCTGTCCACCCGTTTCAAGGCCGCCGAGTTCCTGGGAAAACTATTGCCCGCGGGACTCCAAACCCAGGAGAGAGCCGTGTGGATCATTCAGGACGACGGTTTCATCCTTTACGATACCGATACGGACGAAATCGGGGAAAACCTGTTCCGCGAAGAACGGTTCGACAAAATTCCGGAACTGCGCCAGCTCGCGAGACAGATTGCGGATCAGGAAGCCGGCATCGGCTATTACCACGGCCCGACCCATGGAAGCGGCCGAGAATCCAATCGCATTGCCGCCTGGCAAACGGTTCGGCCCACAAAAAACCGCGCGTGGAAGGTCGTAGTGCTGGAGCAGTGGGGATAAAACGGCCGAAAAGCTCACGCTGGCGCAGTCGGCCGGAAACTCACGGCTTGACCTCGACAGCATACGGCTGAAATCCCCAGCACCCGTCGCGGCTCTTCGCCTTGACCGAAATCCGAATCTTACCGGGCTCGGTGAGGGGCTGCGGCGGGACGGCCTTGACTCGCCAGTCGCCGCTTCTCATGCGTTCGAGTACCGGCTGAACCGTCTGGCCGTTGATTTCGACCGTAAGAGTATCGCTGTCGGTATTGTCCGACGCGACGAAAGCGAACTCGGCAAGCGCGGCAACGGCGCCGGTCGGATTCGGTTCGAAGAATTTCGGCTCGGCGCACCCGCTGCTTCCGCCGCCCCCGCCACCGTAAGCCCAGACGCTTCCGCTCGCGATAGCGATCAACAAAACCGCCGTCTTAACCAAACCGTGCATATTGCCTCCTTCGGACAAGCCGGAACCGGAACGATCATCCTGCCGACTGAAACAAATCGGCGGAACGCCGTCAAGACACTTTCGGCGGCAAAGGATCGCGTACCTGCAATTCGTTTGTCGAGAAGCCCGTTGCGCGGCCGGCACGTTCGAGACTAGGGTTTGTCCGACACGTTCATCACCATCTTGTGCTCGGCCACCTGCCGCGAATCGAGGAAATCGCGCATCGCGAGGGCCACGGTGCGGATAAGCTCCTCCTTGTGCGGATAGTGATCGATCTGCTCTTGGACCCACTCGTCCAGTGCGACTTCTAACGTAGATTGCTGAAAAACCCAAACTTTGCTCATCGACTTCAAATCCAAATAAGCACACCTCGGCACGCCCGCGAAGTTTCGATGGCGGTGGCGCCCGGGGTGGCCGGAGATCATAATTCAAAGCACCACATTTTAATCGGCGCGACGAACCGTGTTGACCCATCGCACTTCCGAAATTCAAAGCCGGCTTCACCACTTTCTATTTAGCTCGCTCGACGAACTGATGGCCGACCGGCTTGCCATGGATGCTGAATCCGCCGTATTGGACCTTTTCCACCGAACGGCGAGCCGTGTTCCGGCTTACCGAACATTTCTCGGCGCCCATGGCATAGCGCCGGAGACCGTCGGATCTTTTGATGCCTTTCGGCAGCTTCCCCTGATCGACAAGCCCAATTACATGCATGTCTACCCACTGCCGGAGCGCTGCCGCAACGGCCGCTTGGCGGAGTGCGACCGGGTGGCGGTTTCCTCGGGTTCGACCGGAAAACCCACGTTCTGGCCCAGATCGATCATCGACGAGCTCGATATCGCGCTTCGTTTCGAGCAGATATTTCACGACAGTTTCAGGGCGCACGAACGCAGCACGCTGGCCGTGGTTTGCTTCGCCCTCGGGAACTGGGTCGGCGGACTGTACACCACGTCCTGCGCCTGGCATCTCGCAGCCAAAGGGTATCCCCTGATGGTGGCGACGCCCGGCAACAAAAAGGACGAAATCTTCCGGGTGATCCAGGAACTCTCGCCGAGTTTCGAACAAACCGTGCTCCTCGGCTATCCGCCGTTCATCAAAGATGTCATCGATGCGGGTCTTGCCGCCGGAATCGAATGGCCGCGCTATCGGGTGAAAATGGTCTTCGCCGGCGAAGTGTTCAGCGAGGAATGGCGGAACCTGGTAGGCGAGCGGGTCGGCTCGAAAGCGCCCTGCTACGATTCGGCCTCGCTCTATGGCACGGCGGATGCCGGGGTTTTGGGCAACGAAACGCCGCTCAGCATCGCCGTCCGCCGCTTTCTGGCGGACCACCCCAAGGCGGCCAGAGAGGTCTTCGGCGAATCGCGCCTGCCTACGCTGGTTCAGTACGACCCGATCAGCCGGTTGTTCGAGGTCCACGAGGAAACCCTGGTGGTTTCGGGCGACAACGGAGTGCCGCTGATCCGATATCACATCGCCGATAAAGGCGGAGTTGTCGGTTACGGTGAGATGCGCGATTTTCTGCGAGATTGGGGAGCGGGCCCGCTGGCCGACTACGGTTTGGACGAAACCTTTCCCTGTAGACCCCTGCCCTTCGTTTACGTGTTCGGACGTGCGGACTTCACAGTATCGTTCTACGGTGCCAATATCTATCCGGAAAACGTGACGGTCGGCCTGGAGCAGCCGCATATCATGACTTGGGCGACGGGCAAGTTCGTCCTGGAGACGAAGGAATCGGCAGACGGGGACAAATACCTGAGCGTGACCGCCGAACTTCTGCCCGGCGCCACGGCGGACGATCAGAAATGCCGGACGCTTGCGGAATCCGTCAAAGCGCAGTTGTTGCGGCTCAACAGCGAATTCGCCAACTACACGCCGCCGGAAAAACAACTCCCCAAAGTTACGCTACGGCCATTCGAAGACCCCGAATACTTTCCCGCGGGCGTCAAGCACCGGTATACCCGGCGATGAGGCCTTAGCTTGCCCGGCTTTACACGGGAAGACTACGATGCCGGGGACTCTCCGTCGGTAGAGGAAGCTTGCTCCGGTCGGCCAGCGAGACAGCGCAGCACGATCGATAAGCGCTGCACTGTCGCCAGCCGGACAGGGAAGCCTGATGGCCTAGAGCGCTTTTCACCGCGGTTTAGCGGCGAGGATCGGGAGTTTGTAGGTCGGCAATCCTTTGCCGACAAACCCGCTGCGTCGGGAAGGGTCGCGACTAAAGCGACCGTTTGCGATTGGGAAAGGATGCCGACCTACTGCACCTTCGGGCGCCACGCCAAACCGGAAAAATGCTATAGAGCGTAGTTCCGGGAAGAGACCGAGATCAATCCCAGCTCAGAACGCCGCCGGTCTGATATTCCGTTACCCGGGTCTCGAAGAAGTTCTTCTCCTTCTTGAGATCCAGGATTTCGCTCATCCAGGGGAATGGATTGCCAGCGCCGGGGTACTGCTCCGGCAAACCGATCTGGGCGCAGCGTCGGTTGGCGATGAACTCCAGATAATCCTTGAACATGCCGGCATTCAGCCCCAATACGCCACGCGGCATGGTGTCGTAGGCATATTGCGTCTCTATCTCCACCGCCTCGCGAATCATGCGGATGATTTCATCCTGAAAGTCTTTGCGCCAGAGATGCGGATTCTCGATCTTGATTTGGTTGATGACATCGATGCCGAAGTTCATGTGCATCGATTCGTCCCGCAAGATGTATTGAAACTGCTCGGCGGTGCCCGTCATTTTGTTGCGTCGCCCCATCGAAAGGATTTGGGTAAAGCCGACGTAGAAGAAGATCCCTTCGAAAATCACGTAGAAGGCGATGAGATCGCGAAGCAGGCGCTGATCGTCTTCGGGCGTTCCGGTCCGGAATGCGGGATCGCCCAGAGACTGGGTGAACGGCAAGGCCCACTCCGCCTTGCGCGCCACGGCCGGCAATTCACGGTACATGTTGAACACTTCACCCTCGTCCATGCCGAGAGACTCGACGACGTATTGATAGGCATGAGTGTGCAGCGCTTCTTCGAAAGCCTGGCGCAGAAGATATTGGCGGCATTCCGGATTGGTAATGTGCCGGTATACCGCCAAAACCAGATTGTTGGCCACCAGGGAATCGGCGGTGGAAAAGAATCCGAGATTTCGCTTGATGATGGTGCGCTCGTCTTCGGTCAGTCCGTCGATACTCTTCCAAAGCGCAATGTCCGCGTTCATGTTGATTTCCTGCGGCATCCAGTGATTGGCGCAGGCATCCAGATATTTCTGCCAGGCCCAACGGTACTTGAACGGCACGAGCTGATTCAGGTCGGCGCGGCAATTGATAATCTGCTTGTCATCGACCTGGATGCGCCGGGCCCCCATTTCGATGCTCTCAAGGCCAGTCGCACCGGTACGAGAGTCGCTGCCCGCAGCAATCCCCTGGTCCGCTTCGTATCGCGTTTCAGCAAAAAAATCCTGAAATTCGGGACTGACCTTGCCGGTATCGCGCGCTGCGGCTAGTTCCCCTCCCCATTCCGCCAGCCGGGGCGCATTCGGATTAGTTTCAGCTTTGGCGGATTTGCCGGTAACGCCAGCGAGGGGATCTTCCCAATTCAACATGCTTTTTTCCTCTTTTCGGCCCGTGAGTGTTCAGGAGAAATATCTATGCAACTCTCGATCGTTGAGCGGTTGCCAACCTAAGCGACTATATATTGTGCACAAAAACATTATAGACACAATATGTAGGCTATAACTTTTGCCGGCAAGCCTCTCCCGCGTTTTTTGGGCCGAACCGCGCTACCACTGCACGGTAAAGGACATGGTGTTGATGTTCTTCCTGAACACTTCCAGCGCAAAGGGCTGCGCCAGTTTGTAAAGGTCCAAGATGGAATAATCGAGCCCCGGCCGTGCTCCGCTCTTGAATAACGACTCTTCGATGTTCTTGGCCATGATCAGCATCAGATCGTCAAGGTTTTCAGGGGAAACCGGTTTAATATCGCGCAAAAGTTTTTCGGCCATGATCCGAGCTCCTTTGGTTGCTGCGTCGCATCTCGATCGACTGATTCTCTTCCGAGTCCAAGTCGACTCTCGATTTGTGGTATTTATTCTACTCCTTAGACAGTTCGGATGTGGGTTGCCTCCGAACCGGGGATGTGCAAACCGTTCTCGTCAAGCTCTGACAAATGTGATGAAATTTCGACGTTGGGGTTATCTAATAACAAAGGCTGGACACGATGAATAAAAAGACCGACTCCCCCGAAGATCGACGGGTCGCACCGCGTTCGATTTCTTCCGTTCGCACTTATCTCATCCCCCCTGCCGGCAATCCATCACGCGGAATCACCAAAAACCTGAGCCGTTCCGGCATTTTTCTGCAGATGCCCACGCACACAGAGGCATCCGTGGGAAAACCCGCCATGGTCGTTTTTGCCGTCGAAAGAGGAAAAATCGTGCGGTTGCTCCGGTATTCGGTCATCGTCAAACGTGAATCCCAACAAGGATATGGGCTCGAATTCGGGCGGGCGTTATGGTCCACCGCGGTATTCCGCCGTTAATAGGCTGTGTTTACGCTGCACGGGATATGGACAGTCCATCGGCCGGCGTACGCCCGAGTGAATCCGGCCAAGAGTTTATCAATCGAGGTTGCCACCTCGCCCTTGACCGGGCGAGGTGCAAAAAGCAGGTTAACGCAATAGCTCGAGTGCCTTCTCGGCCGCTTCTTGTTTAGCCTTGCGTTTTACGACCTGAGCAGCGTCCCGGGTCGATTTGGGTGCATTTTTGACTTGGCTTTTGATCGCCTTGGCCTGATCCACACCGTCCTCGACAGCCTTGACGCCTTGTTTGGCTTGTGCCGGGACAGCATCCTTCAGCTGCCGCTCGGCAGATTCCTTGGCAGTGTCTAGGGCTTGCTCTCCTATCGCAGCAGACGCTTTATCGATGCTTTCCCTCAGGTTTTTGGCTTTCTCTATGCTCTCGGCCGCCACGTGCACTCGCTCGCGCGTACCGCGCTGAACCACCGTTTTGGCAGTATCTTTCAAGAGTTGTTTGGTGGCGCTTTCGATACCAGCCTCGGTAGCGGTTGTCGTGCCGCTCTCCCCTAAAAGCATGACCAGCAACCCCAGCGTTATTGTTTTCATAGGATGTCTCCTCATGTCTGAACACGGACGCCCAAGGCCATCCGTCGGCTAATAGTATGCAGACCGGCCGGCTGTGTATAGCATGGAGTGCGTCAACGCTCGCATTCCTTTAGCTTCATCGCATGAAAACAGAACGCCACAGAACCCCAAAACTGGCTTTACTGCTCGGCATTATCGCGCTCGCGGTCATCGGCATGTTTTTGGTTCCCGCCGTCCCGCAAGACCCGGCCTATCACGAGTTCGCCGACCGCAGCCGGTGGTTCGGCGTGCCGCATTTCTGGAATGTCGCGACCAATCTCCTCTTCCTCCTGGTCGGTCTGGCTGCGCTTCGGGAACTCGTCCGGGGAGTGCCGGATCGAACGCTCCCGGAGCTCCGGGCAAGCTATTTCGCCTTCTTCATCGGTATCGTACTGATCGGCCCCGGCTCGGCGTATTACCATCTCGATCCAAACAATACGACACTGGTCTGGGACCGCCTGCCCATGACCGTCGCCTTCATGGCTTTCGTCTCCATCATCGTCGGCGAATACATTTCCCGCCAGGCGGGGCAAAAACTGTTATGGCCGCTGATTCTCGTCGGTATTGCCTCCATCATCTATTGGCACGTGACCGAACAATCCGGACAAGGGGACCTACGCCCTTACGGCCTCGTCCAATTTCTACCCATGCTGCTGATTCCGCTGATACTGCTTTTGTTCTCACCTTCGTTCACGGGAAGCGGGTATATCTGGGCATTGCTCGGGTTCTATTTGGTCGCCAAACTGGCGGAGCTGCTGGATGAGACGATCTTTCAGGTGATGTACCCGATCAGCGGGCATGCGCTCAAACATGTTTTGGCGGCGATAGGGGCTTATTGTTTCTTGCTGGGGCTGAGAAAAAGAAAGCCGATCCGACACGAATGAGCTTTAGCGGAGCAATCCGCCGCCCCCCCGGCAGGGTAAACCGATTACTCGCGGATAAACGTCAATTGTGTTTCCGCCCGCCCCCCATTCGCGCCGCCATCAAAACTCCATGACGACCCTTGCAATCAGGAAATATAAGACTAAGCCGAGAGTATCGACCAGCGTCGTTACAACAGGAGCGCTCACTACCGCCGGATCGATACCGAACCGTCGCGCCAACAGCGGCATGCCTGCACCTACCAGAGTTGCGAGGACACAGATGGCGATCAGGGTCAGGGAAACTGTCGTAGCCAGCCCCGATTCGAACAGCAGCAACACGGGCACATAGGCGAGCAAAGCCACGGCAGTGCCGAGCAGAATGCCGATCCGAGTCTCGCGGAATACCACGCGCCCGACTCCCACCCCGTTGACATCGCCTGTGGCCATGGCACGGATCACGGTAGTCGCCGATTGGGCTCCACAATTGCCCCCAATACCGACGAGAAGGGGTATGAACACCGAGAGACTGATCGTCTGCTCCAGCAGTGATTCGAAAGCGGTGATTACGTTGACCGTCAGGGCGCCGGCCAAGGCAAGCAGCAACAGCCAGACAAAGCGGGCGCGGGCCAGATCCAACAAGGTGATCGAAAAATAGGGACGATCCACCGGCTCGCTACCCCCGGCCCGAGCAAAGTCCTCCTCCTGCTCGAGCTGAACGACGTCCATGGCGTCGTCCACCGTAATCAAGCCGAGCAAATGCCGAGCATCGTCGATTACCGGCAGCGCCAATAGATCCGCCGCCTGAATCAGGCGGGCCACCTGCTCCTGGTCGGTCTCAGGGGCTACCGTGGGCACCGGCGCCAGCATCACGTCCGCCACCTGCTGGTCCGGGTCGGCCAGCACCAGTGCGCTGAGCATTGCCAATCCCACCAGCCGCTCGTCGCCATCGAGGACCGGCAGCACGTTCACTGTACCGACCGCACGGCCCTCGCGGTGGACTAGGATCAACGCATCCCGCACCGAAAGTTCCGGCCGAAGCGGCAGATACTCCGGGTTCATGATGCGGCCCGCGCTCTCCACGGGGAAGGCGAGCAACTTGTGGGTCAGGCGCCTTTCGCGGGGACTGAGGCGAGCCAGCAAAGCCTGGCCGACCGGCTCAGGCAAGGTATCCAGCAGTCGGACTCGATCATCCGGATCGAGGTCCTCCAGCAACCGATTGACTTGATGATCGCGCAGAAACGCCAGCACCTCCTTCTGCAGCGGCGCTTCGAACTGCTCGAAAACAGTCCGCGCCACCTCCGGCGGATAACGCGACAGCGCCTCTGCCCGCTGCGGCGGTTCCAGCCGCCGCAACGCCTTGACAGCATCGAGCGTGTATTTCGGCATTTCACCGCCTTGATGACTCATCACGTCCTAGATTGTTGGATGCCGAAGGAATTTCAGCTCGACCATGTGCCAAACTCGGGATTCTCGTGTGTCACGCTGTCCTTTGCAGGCTATTCCATGCGCCTACTTCTTTGGACAACCGGCATGGCCGGTATCGTTCAGAGCTCTTCCGTAATATGGTATTTATCTTTTTCGAGTTCGAAAGAATAAGGTTTCGCTATTAAGGTGTCGCTGCCGCGACAGATTGATTTGACTGTGGGTGCTCGGACCCACGGCCGAGGTCCTTTCTTTTGCGCCGCCAAAAGAAAGGACCCAAAGAAAAAGCGGCCCGACGACTTGCCGCTTCGCGGTGCCCTGCGCGTCGCAGGCCCGGTCGGGGCTCGGCAGAAGGGATTTCCTATCCCTCTGCCGAGTGGACGCATCCCTGCGTCCACCCTTCGGGCCATTCCCGCCCGCGCCTGCGATGCTCGGCTACGTCGACGGGATACAAATCGTGTATGTCGCACGCCGATAATGTGTGCAGTCAGACAGTATCAGAGCACTATTGGGTAATACTTATACCGAATTGTGCCTCGTGCAAGCACGCACTCATAGATATAATTGGTATAAATATTTCATTTCCTTTCTCCATTTCTGGAAAAAGTAATCCCCCGCGGAATCATAGACTGCCGGTATCCAGTGGAGACACGAGCTGGAACATGCATATATTGCTTCTCTCTAGATCGCGCTTCTTCTCCATACAACTCGATCCCATTTGCTTCAGCCTGCATTCTCACGTAACCGCGTAGCATTTTTTCGCGATATGAATACAAGCCAGGCCGATTTCCGGAAATTAAAACTGAACCGCAAGAAGCATTTTTCAGATTTCTAATTCTGGCACTGTATTTACCGTTATCAAGCCGCAGCTTATCGGTGTACTGATCCATTATTTTGCCGTAAGAAGAATACATATCTTTTAAATAACGGAGCAACATATCCGAATCCGCTGTTGACCAGAGAACTTCCTCATAATCACCTGATGGTTGATTTACCGCTAACTCATATGGACGTTTTAGCTCTGCGGAAATACTATGTATTGCGTCCCTAATTGCAGGAAGATAATGCTCCCACGTTACTTTTTCAACTTCTTTTGCCTCATCATAAACCCGCCATAGCATTTTCTCCGTTATTAGATGTACATAATAAGGGTATCCGTCACTCACTTGTGCAATACGAATGTAAACATCTCTGTCCACATCGATACCAAATGTTCGTGCTGCATGGAGCACAATTTCCCATCGAGCCTCCCAAGGCAATTTAGGGAGTTCAATCGTCTGTAACTGTCGATAGGCAGACTGATGTGCGCCAAGCAATTCTTCTAGAGTTTTTCCGACACCCGTAAAAATAAATTTGAGCGGTATTTTTTTGTCACCAAGTTGTTTAATTAAATCTGCAAAAAGGTTTCTCTCTTCTGCAGAGCTAATCCGATCAAATTCATCCAATACAACAATTGGTTTTTCAGAGTGAAGGTACGAGACCTCTCTAAGTAACTCTACGGCCTCAGGCAATGTTCGAATCTGCTCACGAATATTCAAGCGTGTTTCATTTTGATTCTTTTCGATCTTAAAGAAACGCAGATCAATTGATTTCTTGACTTGTCTTGTTATCGAACGGAAACGACTTATATTTGCGGCCTGCATTGCGATATCGGCGACAACTGAGAGTAAAGTCGCATCGGGAGAGCACGAAACATCGATATAATCAGCCTCTGGGCTTTGATATTGATTTGCAGCTATCGCCGCAAGAGAAGACTTTCCGACCCCTCGATCTCCATAAATGAATATGTGTCTACCTGGAGCATATAAAGCCTTATCGATTTGATCAAGCTCTTCTCCGCGCCCAAAGAGATGTTCAATACTCTGAATCGGCTGAGATGGAAACACCACTGTATTTAACTTTTCTCCAAACTCATGACGATTAAACGTGGAAATCGACATATTTATTGCCTTCGATATTGAGTTCAGAAATGGCAAATGTGGAATTCATTTACTTGGGAAAACTGATCTTGAAATTCCCTTCCCCGTTTGCCGCGCCGAGCACCGGAGCTTTCGGCGGGAATAGCCCGGGAGGGGCGCGGAAAGGATTCCGCGCGTTGCCGGAGGGCCATGGATGGCCCTTCCGGCAACCCCCGACGAAAGCGAGGAGCGGAGGAGACAAGCGGCAATCGGGTGTCCTTTCTTTTGGCTCCTTTTCTTTGGACAAGCAAAGAAAAGTGCCTCGGCCGTGGGTCCGAGCACCCACAGTCAAATGAACCCTCGCGAAGCGAAACCTTTTATTCGGTGGGTTACGGCCAAAGGCCTAACCCACCCTACCATACCCTCACCCTAACCCCCTCCCAGAGGGAGAGGGAACTGAAAGGTCCCACAGTAGAGAGGAAGTAAATTACTGACACGCCTCACATTCCGGATCATCAATCGAACACATCTTCACCCCCGAAGCCGCCGCCTCGGCATAGGCGGCTTCCGCCGGGTGGTGCTTCGTTCCGGGAATCGCATCGTCGATGGGGTCGGTCTTCACGGCGTTGAGCTTGCCGTCGAAGGCGGTGCTCTTCTCCACGTGGGTGGCGCCCATGGTGCGGAGGTAGTAGGTGGTCTTCAGGCCGCGAATCCAGGCCAGTTTGTACAGGTTGTCGAGCTTCTTGCCGGAGGGCTCGGCCATGTACAGGTTGAGGGATTGCGCCTGGTCGATCCATTTTTGCCGGCGCGAGGCGGCTTCGACCAGCCAGCGCGGATCGACTTCGAAGGCGGTGGCGTAGATCTGTTTGAGCTGGTCCGGTATGCGCTCGATCTTTTGCAGGCTGCCGTCGTAGTACTTGAGGTCATTGATCATGACCGCATCCCACAGGTCGAGCTTCTTGAGATCGTTCACCAGGTACGGATTGACCACGGTGAACTCGCCGGAGAGGTTCGATTTGACGAACAGGTTCTGATAGGTCGGCTCGATCGACTGCGACACGCCGCAGATGTTGGAGATCGTCGCCGTCGGAGCGATCGCCATGGTGTTGCTGTTGCGCATGCCGACCGTTTTCACCCGCTCGCGGAGCGCGTCCCAGTCCAGGGTAAAGCTGCGGTCTTGCTGGAGATAACCGCCCCTGCCCTGTTCGACCAGAGCCATGGAATCGTAGGGCAGGATGCCCTGGCTCCACAGCGAGCCTTCGAAGCTGGAATATCGGCCGCGCTCTTCGGCGAGATCGGTGGACGCCTTGATGGCGTAGTAGCTCACCAGTTCCATGCTCTTGTCCGCAAAGCTTACGGCTTCATCCGAGGCATAGGGGATGCGCAGCTTGTACAGCGTCTCCTGGAAGCCCATGATGCCCAGCCCCACCGGCCGATGGCGCAGGTTCGAGCGGCGCGCCTGGGGAACGCTGTAGTAGTTGATGTCGATGACGTTGTCCAGCATGCGCATTGCGGTGGAGATCGTTTTCTCCAGCTTCTGCGCGTCGAGAACGCCGTCCTCGGTGACGTGATTCGACAGATTCACGCTGCCCAGGTTGCACACGGCGATTTCGTTGTCGTTGGTGTGCAGGGTGATCTCGGTGCAGAGATTGGAGCTGTGAACCACGCCCATGTGCCGGTTGGTATAGCGCAGGTTGCACGGATCCTTGAAGGCGACCCAGGGATGTCCCGTTTCGAACAGCATGGACAGCATCTTGCGCCAAAGCTGCGTCGCCGGAAGCCGCTTGTACAGCGTGATTTCGCCGCGGTCCACCTTGGCTTCGTACTCCAAATAGCGCTTCTCGAAGGCTTCACCGGTGAGGTCGTGCAGATCCGGCGTGTCGCTGGGAGTGAACAGCGTCCAGTCGCCCTCTTCCGCCACCCGCTTCATGAACAGATCGGGCACCCAGTTGGCGGTGTTCATGTCGTGGGTACGGCGGCGATCGTCGCCGGTGTTCTTGCGGAGTTCCAGGAACTCCTCGATATCCAGGTGCCAGGTTTCCAGATAGGCGCACATGGCGCCCTTGCGCTTTCCGCCCTGATTGACGGCGACGGCCGTGTCGTTGGCCACCTTGAGGAAAGGAACGACGCCCTGGGATTTGCCGTTGGTGCCTTTGATATGGGACCCCATGGCGCGAACCCGGGTCCAGTCGTTCCCCAGGCCGCCGGCATATTTCGACAGAAGGGCGTCGTCCTTGATGGCACCGAAGATGCCGTCCAGATCATCCGGCACGGTGGTGAGATAGCACGAGGAGAGCTGCGGGCGCAGTGTGCCGGAGTTGAACAAGGTGGGCGTGGAACTCATGAAATCGAAGCTGGAAAGCAGGTTGTAGAACTCGATGGCTTTCGCTTCACGATCGATTTCGCTGATGGCGAGCCCCATGGCGACGCGCATGAAGAACGCCTGGGGCAGCTCGAAACGGACGCCTTTGGCGTGAATGAAGTAACGATCGTACAGCGTTTGCAGGCCCAGATACGTGAACTGAAGATCGCGTTCGGGTTTGAGCGCCGCGCCGAGGCGCTGTAAGTCGAATCGGGTCAGCTCGGGCGACAAGAGCTCGAGTTCGGCACCGCGCTTCACGTAATCCGCGAAATATTCCGCATAGCGGTCCGCCATTTCGTCTTGAGTGGCTTCGAAAAAGCCGTGGCCGAGGAAACTCAGCGCCTCGCTGCGCAGGCTGTCCAGCAGCAGCCGGGCGGCCACGTAAGAATAATTCGGCTCCTGTTCGATCCGGGCGCGCGCCGCCATCATAAGCGCCGGGGCCACGTCCTTCTCGGGCACGCCGTCGAACAGGTTGCGCTGCGTTTCTTCCAGAATCCAGGCTCCATCCACGTCGGCGAGATCGCGGCAGGCCTCTTCGACGATCTTTTGCAGGCGCGCCATGTCCAATGGCTTTTGGCTGCCGTCGGGCAGGGTCACGTGAATGACCGGCGCTTGGGCTTCTTCTTGCTCCGCGGCTTTCTGCGCCCGAAGCCGCGCCCTGTCCTCGCGATACAACACGTAAGCGCGGGCGATCTTGTGATGCCCCCCACGCATCAAGCCCAGTTCGACCTGATCCTGAATGTCTTCGATATGAATGGTGCCGCCGGAAGGATTCCGCCGGAACAGGGCATTGACCACCTGGCCGGTCAGCTCCTCGACGGTCTCGTGGATGCGGCGGCTAGCGGCGGCGGTATTACCTTCGACGGCCAAAAATGCTTTGGTAATGGCGACGCTGATCTTGCCGGCGTCGAAAATAGTCACCTTGCCGTTGCGCCGGATGACGCGCATCTCGCCGGGAGCGGTTGCGCGCAGATCGGCGGAAACAGTTGGCAGATCCAAGGGAATCGCGGTCGGCTGATTGGTACGGGCTGCGGATTCGGTTTCCATAGATGCGTGTCCTCCGAGGATGGCTGTATGTATTACGACATACACTATAGAATGTGGTCCGCCATATCGTCAAGCACAACATCCTGTGGTTTACTCTGTTGAGGGCCTGTGGATAAATTGTGCAAGAAAAGCGTTAAAATGCATTGAAATCAAGGTACTTGGCGCACGTCCATTATTCGTCCAACGGGTTTGTTGTACTATTTGTCCGCCAATACACAACAACAATTCATAACAAGGGCAACTTCTCACCATGCAAAGCGTGCGGGAATGGTTGAGTGACTGGGTCAAGCGAGTGCTGCCGAACTCGCAGGCCGTCTCTTTCGCAATTCTTTTGATCGTCGGTTTCGTGCTGGTGATCAGTTTGGGGCAGATGCTCATGCCGGTATTCGCGGCAGGCGTCATTGCCTATCTGCTGGAAGGCCTAGTCGCGATCGGCGTGCGGAAAAAGCTGCCCCGCCTTGCCGCAGTCATCATCGTCTACGTACTTTTCCTCGCTTTTCTATTGTTTTTGTTCGTCGCACTCCTGCCGCTCCTTTATCAGCAAACCGTGCAACTCATAGAGCAGCTGCCGGCTTGGATGAACCGCGGACAAATGCTGGTGATGCAGCTGCCGCAGCAGTATCCGAACTTCATTACCGAGGAACAGATCTACGAATTGACCGGCGTGGTACGGAGAGAACTCCTCGCCTGGGGCCAATCCATGCTGACTTATTCGTACGCGTCCTTGGTCAGCGCCATCACTTTGATCGTCTATCTGATCCTGGTGCCGTTGCTGGTGTTTTTCTTCCTTAAAGACAAGGACTACATCCTCGGTTGGTTTAGCCAATACATGCCCCGCGACCGCAATCTTTCTACCCGTGTGTGGCGCGAGGTAGACATGCAAATCGGAAATTACGTACGCGGAAAGTTCTTCGAGGTCACGGTGCTGCTCGCCGTCAGCTATGCGGTGTTCTCGCTGATGGGGCTCAATTACTCGCTGCTGCTCGCGGTGCTGATGGGGCTCTCGGTGATCATTCCCTACGTCGGCGCGACATTGGTAACGTTTCCGGTGATGATCGTGGCTTTCTTCCAGTGGGGACTCACCGACGATTTTTGGTATTTGCTGCTGGCTTACGGCATCATTCAGGCCCTGGACGGGGTCGTATTAGTACCGCTGCTGTTTTCCGAAGTGGTCAACCTGCACCCGGTGGCCATCATCGTCGCCATCTTGTTTTTCGGCGGGTTCTGGGGATTCTGGGGCGTGTTTTTCGCCATTCCCTTGGCGACATTGGTCAAGGCGGTACTGGCGGCTTGGCCGCGATTGGGGGAAGAGGAAATTCCGCCGGAAGACGCCGCCCCGGCTCAGTTGGTAAAACCACCCAAAACCATACCCTTGAGCCGGGAGCAGGTTTAAACCCGCATTTCTCACCCTCCTTCGTAGCGACGGCGTCGAAACTCCGCTGTGGCGCGCCGCACGGACTGAGCGACGGCGGAGGCGTAGCCGACACTACGTCGAGCCGCCGTGCCAAGGCTATAGGATGTGCCGACCAAGGAAGGGTTGCGACTAAAGCAACCGTTTGCGATTGGGTGCATCGCTCGCGAACGATGCCTGTCCTGAGCCCAGTCGAAGGGCGGTTCGTTCTTCACAGCATCCTACGGCCTCTGTTTGCAATTGGGACGGCGTCCGTAGTAGGAAGGGTCGCTTCGGCGCTCCCGAAGCGACCGTTTGCGATTGGAAGGGCATCTCTGACGCTCCCAGAGATGCCGTTTGCGATTGGAAGGGGCCGATTAAAGGCCCGTTTGCGATTGGGAAGGGATTCCCGACCTACTCGCGAGTGCCCGTACAGTAGGTATGAAAATGCTCTAAAGGCCCGTTTGCGATTGGAAGGTCGCGACTAAAGCGACGTTTGCGATTGGAGGAGAGTGAGAAATGCGGGTTAATCTACGATTTTCTCGACTTGGCCACCAAATAGACTTCGGGGCTTCGATCCCGCGAAGCTTTGGGTTTTCGCACCGACACCTTGCCGAACATCTGGCGGGATTTCCGCACGAAGTCGTCGAAGTCGGGTCCTTGGAACAGCTTGGCCACGAAGCTCCCGCCGGGCTTGAGGAGCTGTTCGGCGGTATCGAGAGCCAATTCGGCGAGATACATCGCTCTTGCCTGATCCACAACGCGTGCGCCGCTCATGTTGGGCGCCATATCGGACAAGATCAGGTCGACCGGCCGGCCCTCCAGTTTCGCCTGCAACTGCTCCAATACGGATTCTTCCCGAAAATCGCCCTGAATTGCGGTCACACCCGGAATCGCTTCCATCGGCAGAAGATCAAGCGCTATAATTTCGCCGCTTTTTCCGATCCGCTCCGCTGCGTACTGGGACCAACCGCCCGGCGCGGCTCCCAAGTCCAGCACCACCATGCCCGGCTTGAACAAGTGCTCCCGCTCGTCCAATTCTTTCAGCTTAAACACCGCCCGTGAGCGGTAGCCAAGCGCTTGGGCTTGTTTTACATATTCGTCGGAAAAGTGTTCGGCCAGCCAACGACGGCTGCTTCGACTACGCGGCATAATCTAATGTACGGCCAAATTGAATCCCAGTTCCCGAGGAAATCCGAGTTGAAATCTGATTATAAGAAATTCTTGCGTGCCAAGGCCCATTCCCTGAAACCCGTCGTCATCACCGGCCAGGCGGGAATCACACCCGCCGTATTGAACGAGATCGGTTTAGCCTTGGACCATCATGAATTGATCAAGGTGCGGGTGAACGCCGCCGACCGAGAAGAACGCCGCGAGATGACCGCCCAGATCTGCGGAGAACTGGGCGCCGAATTGATTCAATCGATCGGCCATATCATCACGCTTTATCGGCAAAATCCTGACAAGAAATAACTAAATATATTTGACCGAGCAAACTTCGAATTCCCTTACGCCACCCGGCGCCTGTACCGTCGCGACATCGCCCTCCCGCTTGCCGATCAGCGCCCGGGCGATGGGCGAGGTGATGGAGATCAGTCCTTCCTTGATATTGGCTTCATCCTCGCCGACGATTTGGTAAGTCACCGAATCGCCGCTGCCCATGTCTTCAAGCTCGACCGTGGCCCCAAAAACCACCTTGCCCCCGGCATTGAGCGTCGTCACATCGATGATTTGAGCGTGCGCCAACTTGGCCTCGATTTCCTTGATCCGGCCTTCGGTAAATCCCTGTTGCTCGCGCGCCGCGTGATATTCCGCATTTTCCTTCAAATCGCCGTGCGACCGAGCCTCGGCGATGGCTTCGATAATCCTCGGGCGCATGACTGTCTTAAGGTGGTTAAGCTCTTCGCGCAGCTTTTCTGCCCCACGGGCGGTCAGTGGAACTTTATTCATAGTTGCGTTTCCTCAAAAGTCACACTTTGCAGAATTCCTGGTGCAAATCCTGTAGGCGATTGACATCGCCGGCATCCAGTTCGCTAAGGGCGGAACAGGTGGCACGGGCACCGGAAATAGTAGTCGTGTAGGTAATCTGCTGTTGCAGTGCCTGGCGCCGAATGGTGAATGAATCGGCAATGGCTTTCTTGCCTTCGGTCGTGTTGATGATGAACTGGAGTTCGTCGTTCTTGATCATATCCACGATATGCGGCCGCCCCTCGTAAACCTTGTTCACGGTGATGCAAGGTATGCCGGCGTCTTCTAGCACTCTCGCCGATCCGCGCGTGGCCACTAATCGGAAACCTTTGGCCAGAAGATCTCGGGCTATCGGGATGACCTTGGACTTGTCGCTCTCCCTCACACTGATCAGCACATTGCCGCTGTGGGCCAGTTTTACGCTGGCGGCGCGCTGCGCTTTGGCGTAAGCCTCGCCGAACGTGACTCCCACGCCCATCACTTCGCCGGTGGACTTCATTTCCGGGCCGAGCAGCGGGTCCACGCCGGGGAATTTGATGAAGGGAAACACCGCCTCTTTGACCGAGTAATACTCGGGGATGCGTTCCTCAAAGATGCCTTGTTCGTCCAGACTTTTTCCCACCATACAGCGGGCCGCGATCTTGGCCAGCGGATAGCCGGTGGCCTTGGATACGAACGGAACGGTACGCGAAGCGCGCGGATTGACTTCCAGAATGAAAATTTCTTCGCCCTTGATGGCGAACTGGGTGTTCATGAGCCCCACAACGCCCAGGGCCTCGGCAAGCTGACGAACCTGTTCGCGCACCCGAGTCTGAAGCTCGGGGCTCAAATCATACGGCGGAATCGAGCACGCCGAATCGCCGGAATGCACGCCCGCCTGCTCGATATGCTGCATCAGTCCGCCGATCAGGACTCGTTTTCCGTCGCATATGGCGTCGACGTCCATTTCGATGGCATCGTCCAGGAACCGGTCCAACAGCACCGGCGACTCGTTGGAAACGCTCACCGCCTCGCGCATGTAGCGCCCCAGGTCCTCGTCGTTGAACACGATTTCCATGGCCCGCCCGCCCAATACATAAGAGGGCCGAACCACCAGCGGATAGCCGATTTCGTTCGCGCAGCGCATGGCTTCGTCCAGGGAACGCGCGGTGCGGTTGGGCGGCTGTTTGAGATTTAGGCGATCGACCAGCTTTTGGAAACGCTCCCGGTCTTCCGCCAGGTCGATGGAATCGGGCGACGTGCCGATAATGGGCGCATCGGCCGCCTCCAGCGCCCGCGCCAGCTTCAGCGGCGTCTGGCCACCGTACTGGACGATGACCCCGGCTGGTTTTTCCAGATCAATGATCTCCAGCACGTCTTCCAGCGTGAGCGGTTCGAAATAGAGCCGGTCGGACGTGTCGAAGTCGGTGGAGACCGTTTCCGGGTTGCAGTTGATCATGATGGTTTCGTAACCATCTTCACGCAGCGCCATCGCGGCGTGCACGCAGCAGTAGTCGAATTCGATGCCCTGGCCGATTCGATTGGGTCCGCCGCCCAAAACGATGATTTTCTTCCGCTCGGTAGGATTCGCCTCGCATTCTTCCTCATAAGTGGAATAAAGGTAGGCCGTTGCCGTGGCGAACTCCGCCGCACAAGAATCGATGCGCTTGTAAACCGGACGGATGCCGTGCTTGTGGCGCACGGCCCGGACTTCCGACTCGGCGCTGCCCAACAGCGCCGCGAGACGCGAATCGGCGAACCCTTTGCGTTTTAAAGCGAACAGTTCTTCCGAAGACAGCGTGGCCAAGGTGCGCTTCGCCAGTCCCATTTCTTCCTGCACCAGCTCCTCGATCTGGGCCAGGAACCACGGGTCGACGCGGCAATGGGCATGCACCTCGTCCAACATCCATCCCGCCCGGAAAGCGTCGGCGATATAGAAGATGCGCTCGGGTCCGGGATGGCGAAGCTCCCGAAGAAGAATATTGCCGGCATCCTCGGCGGAAACGTCGAGCTTTCCGACCAGACCGTCCACGCCGGTTTCCAGGCTGCGCAGGGCTTTTTGCAGAGACTCCTGGAAGGTGCGGCCTATGGCCATGGCCTCGCCGACCGATTTCATTTGGGTCGTCAGCCGATCGTCCGCCTGCGGAAACTTTTCGAACGCGAACCGGGGCACCTTGGTGACCACGTAATCGATGGTCGGCTCGAAAGAGGCCGGCGTCGCGCCTCCGGTGATCTCGTTCTTCAGTTCGTCCAGCGTATAGCCGACCGCCAGTTTGGCCGCAACCTTGGCGATCGGGAATCCGGTTGCCTTGGACGCCAGGGCCGAGGAACGGCTCACGCGGGGATTCATCTCGATGACGATCATGCGCCCGTCCTTGGGGTTAATCGCGAACTGTACGTTGGAACCGCCGGTGTCGACTCCGATCTCGCGCAGCACCGCAATGGAGGCGTTGCGCATGATCTGGTATTCCTTGTCCGTCAGGGTCTGCGCCGGGGCGACGGTGATGGAGTCGCCGGTATGGACCCCCATGGGGTCCAGATTCTCGATGGAGCAGATGATGATGCAGTTGTCCTTGCGGTCACGCACGACTTCCATCTCGAACTCTTTCCAGCCCAGCACCGACTCCTCGATGAGAAGCTCATGGGTAGGCGAAAGTTCCAGGCCGCGTTCGCAAATCTCGACGAATTCCTGTCGGTTATAGGCGATGCCGCCGCCCGATCCGCCCAGCGTGAACGAAGGGCGGATGATGGCCGGAAAGCCGATTTCGTCCAGACAGGCGAGCGCTTCTTCCAGGCTGTGGGCAACGCCGGAACGGGCAGAGCCCAGACCGATCTTGGTCATGGCCTGCTTGAATTTTTCCCGGTCTTCGGCCTTGTCGATGGCTTCCTTGGAGGCACCGATCATCTGTACGCCGAATTTCTCCAGCACCCCGTTACGGTCCAGATCGAGCGCGCAATTCAGCGCGGTCTGTCCGCCCATGGTCGGCAACAGTGCGTCCGGCCGCTCCTTCTCGATGATTTTGGCGACGGTCTGCCAGTCTATAGGCTCGATGTAGGTGGCATCGGCCATCTCCGGATCGGTCATGATGGTGGCCGGGTTGGAGTTGACCAGGATCACCCGGTAGCCCTCTTCCTTTAGTGCCTTGCACGCCTGTGCGCCGGAATAGTCGAACTCGCAGGCCTGCCCGATGACGATGGGACCGGCGCCGAGTAAAAGGATGGACTGAATGTCGGTTCTTTTAGGCATGAAGCGTTGTATCGTTGATCTATGTCTGAGCGAAAGCCGTTCCGGACTGTGCGAAAAAACTCAACCTGCGGGTACCGTGCGTGCGGACCGGCCGTCCTGGCGACAGGCCATGCTTTCGATAAAGCGGTCGAACAACGGCGTCAGGTCGTGCGGTCCGGGACTGGCCTCGGGATGGCCTTGAAAACTGAAGGCCGGGCGATCGGTCAGCTCGATGCCCTGCAGGCTGCCGTCGAAGAGCGAGCGGTAGATCGGTCGTACGTTTCGCGGCAGGCTGCCTTCGTCCACAGCGAAGCCGTGATTTTGGCTCGTGATCAATACGCGACCGGTATCCAGTTCCTGAACGGGGTGGTTGGCGCCGTGGTGACCGAACTTCATCTTCATCGTCCTCGCGCCGCTTGCCAAAGCTAACAACTGATGGCCGAGACATATACCGAATACCGGAATCTGGATGTCCAGAAACTCCCGGATTGCTTGGACGGCGTAATCGCAGGGCTCGGGATCGCCCGGTCCGTTCGATAAGAAGATTCCGTCCGGGTTCAATGCCAGAACCTCACGGGCCGATGCGGTGGCCGGAACTACCGTCAAGCGGCAACCCCTGTCGGCGAGAAGGCGAAGAATATTGCGTTTGACGCCGAAATCATATGCGACCACATGGAAGCGATTCTGATCGAGTTCGCCGTATCCCTGCCCGAGCTGCCAGGACGTTTCCGACCACGCATAGCTTTGTCGTGCGGTGACCTCCTTGGCCAGGTCCATGCCTTGCAGCCCCGGAAATTCCCGCGCTTTGGCGACGGCATAATCCGGGTCGATCTCTTTGCCGGCGATAAGGCAACCGCGCTGGGCTCCCTTGTCGCGAAGAGTGCGGGTCAGTTTCCGGGTGTCGATTCCGGCAATGCCAACCACCCTATTTTCTTTCAGATACTCCGGGAGACTCTTGTCGGCCCGCCAATTGCTCAAGCGCGTCGGCACGTCGCGAACAACCAGTCCGCTGGCATACACGCCCCCCGACTCCAGGTCTTCACGGTTGATGCCGACGTTACCGATGTGCGGATACGTGAGCGTTACGATTTGGCGGGCATAGGACGGGTCCGTCAGGATTTCCTGGTAGCCGGTTATGGACGTGTTGAAAACCACTTCACCGACGGAACAATCTTCTGCTCCGATGGATATACCCCGAAAAACGGTGCCGTCTTCCAAGGCCAGCAATGCGAGCGTGTTCAATTTGTGTCACCTTAGACATGCAAAACGGGAGGGACCATATGGTCCGTCCCGTTGCTGTTATTCGTGGATATCGCTAATTTAACGGGGATTTTACGAAAAATGGGCATCTGCTGTCTATGAGGGTCAGTCAACCGTCCGGTCGACGCCCCGCCCTTCGGAGTCTTCACAATCGGCTGTGGGTTCCGTCGCACATGGGTTGCTTATCGGTATGCTTGCAGCCGCAGAGCCAGACTTTCTTTGCCTCGGCAAGTTCGAAAACTACTGGCGAAAACTCCGTTCCCTTATGGGAACCATCGCAAAACGGTTGCTTGGCGGATCGCCCGCAGGCACACCACCAGTATTTACCCGGCGCTAGATCCATGGCGTACGGGGCCTTCTGAGGGATGGTCGGTTCGGACATGGCTATCTCCTGTTCTCGTTCTAAGGGCAAAGAAGGTGACATAAATAGGCCTGATCTGTCATCAGTCTGGATAATCCATGATCAGTTTTCGAGCGGCCGGAGTTCGCCGTACGTGCGCCCCATCGTCCCGAGTTTCGGAGATACGACTCGGAACGACTAATCGCGGTTCCGCACAGAGCCACGCCGAATCATATTCTTAGCCCCAGAGGATTATCGGGATCGATATGGTCCATAAACGGTTTACGGCGGTCCTGATCGGTGACTTGGTAAATACACCCCAACCAATTGTTGAACACCGCTTTCGCAGTATCCCGCCAAGTGTTGTCCAAATGCCGGATCACCTCCTCTTCGGGAAACTCCGGAGGCGTTTTGCCAAGGCGCCGGGCGCTTCGGAGATGTTGACCGTATTCGTTAAGTACACCGCCCACGTCCAAATTGAAATAATGTTCCGGAAACGGCGGATAATCCTCGCGTTCTCCGTGGTAGTGGCGCATCACTTCGCGCTTGTACTCCTTCAGCAGGCTGATCGTGTCGTACTCCGGATGCCCTTGGAAATAGACTACGCGGAACAGGTCCGGGCTCACCGCGAGATGGACGCCCGCCTCCTCGCTTTCAACCAGAACTTTAAGCCCGGCAGCTTCCATATCTTCCCGAAAAATTTCATTGTAACGGGAGTGAGGCACGTCGAAACGGGTATTGATGTCGGCAACCAAAGGATGGCGCCGCTCGACCACTCGGTGGGAATAGACTCCCCAACGCTTGAAGCCCAAATGAGTGCGCTCTACGCCGTGGCAATACTGAAACAGCGCATGGGTCGCGAGACACGAACATAAAATGGACGTGACGTTCTGCTTCGCCCAGTCGAACACTTCGGTCAACGGTTGCCAGAACGCCTCCTCAGGAAGATGCGGATGAGTGACGTTCGCGCCGCTCACGATCAGCCCGTCGAGCCCATCGCGTTTGATTTGCCCGAAGGTCTCGTAATAGCGGTCGATATGGTTTTGCGCCTGTTCGCTCCGCTGTATGCCTTCGATCGTGAACGGATGCATGTGAAACTGCACGATCGGATTGGCGGCCCCAACCAGGCGAAAAAATTGCCGCTCGGTCGCCTCCAGAGCCGAATCCGGCATCATATTGAGAAGCCCGATATGCATTTCTCGGATGTCCTGATGGCGAGCGCGCTCGACCGAGAGGATTTCCTGCCCCTCCTCCCTCAAGCGCCTGAACGTGGGCAATTCGGTGTGCGCTACCAAAGGCATGTCTTCAAGCTCTCCGAAACTGAATTAACGCGATCAGCGCCCCAAGGCGTCCATGATGAGACGAATGAAATCGTTCTCACCTCGAACGTTCGCAATCTCATTGGCATCGACGGTGTAGCCGTATTCGTCGGCGATGGCCTGGTAATTGGGCAAGCGCGCGCGGAACAGCCGGGGAAACACCCAGGAAACGAATTCGTCCGGCGGGATATCCTCGATGGCCGAATAGGCTTTTTCCGCCATGAATTCGGCGAGTTGCCGGTCCAGAAACTCTTCCCGATAGTACAGCGGCTTGGGATCGCGTTGAGCGCGCTCGATTAGAAGATGCTCCAATTCCGGAGTGGTCTTGATATACAGAATAATCGTGTGCTCGGCGAGAATCCTGATGGTTTCCGGATCTTCCAGTTCGCAGACGCTGCCGCCCGCGTCATTGATGAAATGCTTGTAGCCGTAGATAGAGTCGACCTTTTCGATAAATTCCGGCACGTCGCGCATGGCGGCGATTTCGGCCTGCCGGTGCAGGGCCTGACGACGCTTGAACTCGGCCGGAGTGAGTCCGCCCTTCGCCGGATCGCCGATTTTCCCGAGGAACGTCGAAACCGGCGCCAAGTTGTCTACGGTGATGTTGCTGCGGATATAAATCGAATCGGAACGCAGCAAATCGCGCAAGAACGGCACGTCCATGGCTTGCCGCTTGATATTGTCGAGAATCGGCTCATCCAAATACCGGGTGCCGATTCGATAGTCGCCGGAGTAATGGAACCACGTCTTCTTGGGCAAACTATTGGCCAGCGTCGTTTTGCCGACGCCGGACATGCCCAGCAGCGTGATGCGTTTGGTCTCCCAGTCCAAGAACGCCTTGGGGCTCATTCTCATGGTATGTTCCGTGTCAGTGTGTAATGAGCGGTTACTCGCCCCGGTTGATCATGTGAGTCGCAGTCTGCGCGAATGCCCGGGCCAGAGACTCGCGCAAAGCGGGGTCCAGGGGCATATCGTCGAGAGCCTTATACATACAAAGCAGCCATTGATCCCGTTCCTTCGTGCCGATAGAAAACGGAAAATGCCGCATCCGAAGGCGCGGATGCCCGAACTCCTCCTGAAAAAGATCGGGACCTCCCAGCCAACCGGACAGAAACTTGAACAGCTTGTCTTTCGAACCGGCCAAATCCGCAGGATGCATCGCTCGAATATCGAGAGCTTCCGGCATTACATCCATGTACCCGTAAAATCTTTCCACCAGTTCCCGAACGGCGCTCTCGCCGCCGACGAGTTGGTAAGGGGTCATTACGTCGGGGGGATTCATCATAATTCCGATACGTCAAAAATCGCGCGAATTTTAACAGGTTCGGTTCCTGAGCGGTTTAACTCGATCGGGCGGTCTCCCCAATTTGAGATGATATGTTTAATATAAAACACCGCGAGCGAATCAACCGCGCTAGCGATACACGCTGGTTATCCGCTTGATGACTTGACGCAAGGCCATCGCCTCGCGATTATGGGCGCTCATGCGATGGAATACGCGGCTTGAGCAACTATTAGCATCCGCCTCCGACTTGTTACCAATCGTCAAAAACTGCAAACGGTTTATCCCGGCTGATTATCCGTCCAATCGAACTCGTGACCACAACACCTTCGCTCGACCTTAAGACGAAACTGCAAGTTACCTGTCAAAATTGCAGTTTGACTTCATTGTGCATTCCTCGGGGATTAGCCCAGGAGGATATCGAACGCATCAGCCGCATCGTCGCTCGTAAGAAAACCTTACAACGAGGCGAGCATCTCTTCCGCGAGGGCGACAAGTTCCGCGGGGTCATCGCGATCAAGGGAGGAACGGCCAAGACCGTCATTTACGACGCGCAAGGCTACGAATACATCACCGGCTTGCTGTTACCGGGGGAACTATTAGGTTTCGACGCACTGGCCACGAATCACCACAAGTGCTCTGCAATCGCGCTCGAAACCTTGAGCTACTGCGAACTTCCCGCCAATCAACTCGACCAATTGTGCCACGAAGTACCGAATTTGCTGCGGGAACTTTTCCGCCATGCCAGCGCCAAGCTGGACGAGGAAACGGATCAAGTAATTGTCAACAAGCGCGCGGCAGAAGACCGGGTTGCCATGTTTATCCTGAATCTGTCCGACCGCCTTCGAAAACGCGGCTTTTCGCCGGTGGACTTCAATCTCACCCTTACTCGTCAGGAAATAGGCAATTTTTTGGGATTAGCACTCGAGACGGTCAGCCGTACCTTGCGGAATCTAGAAGATGCCGGGCTGATTACGGTCCGCCATAAACATATCCGTATACTGGATCTAGAGGCATTGAGAGCCACATATACCCACCGCTGATTCAGCCTAACCGCATTTTCAACAAGCCCGAATAATTCGGATCTTCGCGGGACGGCAATGTCCCTAGCGCCACGGGATACCGGCCGGCAACCCATAGAGAAATATCGCCTCACAAGACCTAAACGAAAAAAGGCGCGCAGAGCTGAACTCGGCGCGCCTTTAAGTAGAGACTGAAAAAGGATAATTATTTCTTCTCAGACTCTTTGAATTTCGTTAGAAGACCTTTCGCAGGCTTCGCTTCTTTAACGGTATCGGCAACCTGAAGGTATTTTTCTACCGTAGCGTCCAGATCAGCCGGTTGGCCCACTACCATCACGGCGCCCATGCGAGCACCCCAGTGCGGCGGACATTTGAAGACGTACAGACCCTCTTTCTCGACGGCATAGTCGTAATCGGCGCCCATAGCGGACAGCATTTTCGGAGCCCCTTCCGGCCACATGCCTTCTACGCTCTCCACGAAATGGGTCGCCATATTGCGGAACGAAATAACATCGCCAACTTTAGCGTGAATAAACTCGGGCGCGAATTTCACACCTTGGCCTTTTACTTCGATCGTCTCCGCGTTAACGGCGGCCGATGCCAGCATCGCCACACCCGCCACAGCAAGCATCGCTTTCTTAGCAAAAATCATTACATAACCTCCAACACTACTGTTTTTCGTTCTCACGGATACCAGGCAAATCGGACAACAAACCCTGTTTTGCCAAAGCCGTTTTCCTGAACTGATCCGATATATCACCGTACACCGCGGCGCAGGATGATACACCAATTTGGCTTAATTAGCTATGAATGATATTTAAGCCTGCGCATCGAAAACCGTATTTCCACGGCTCATCAGCCGAACTGTCCGGAATTTCCCTCAGAAGAGTCGTCGCCGTACAGATCGCTCATTTTATAAAAGCCATGAATATGCCGAATCATCACCATGATTACCGAAGCAACGGGCAATGCGAGCAACACCCCTAGGAAACCAAACAGCTGACCGCCCGCCAGAACAGCAAAAATGACCGCGACGGGATGCAGTCCGATCTTATTTCCTATCAGCCACGGGGTTAACCAAACGCCCTCAAGCATTTGGCCTACGCCGAATACAGCCAAAACCGGGACGATCGACCACAAATCTCCGAATTGTGCCAACGCCGCTATCGATGCAGCCACCACGCCGGAGATGGAACCCGCATACGGTATGAAACTGATCAGCCCGGAAAACATGCCGATAAGAAGCGCCAAGTCCAGTCCGGCCAGCCATAATCCGATACTGTAAATCGTGCCCAGAGCGGCCATGACCGCAAACTGACCTCGAAACACGGCACTCAACACTTCATCCGATTCTTCCGCCAATATGACGACAACCGGCGCCCAGCGACGGGGCAAGAGATCGTGGACACGGGCGACTATGTCATCCCAGTCCCTCAGCAGATAAAAGATGACCACCGGAATCAGCACCAGATTCATCAGCCACGAGATGACTACGGCGCCGGAATGCGACAAAGAGGACAGCACAGTGGTCGCCACCCCTCCCGCCTGCTGCCAATGCCCGCTCAAAACCCCGGCCACCTGTTCCAGATCGACAAACTTGATGCGGACTCCTAAATGTTTTTGCACCCAAGGGACAACGGACGTTTTAAACCAGCGGGTGTATGCGGGGAGATTATCGATGAACCGGCTGATCTGCTCCTCTAACATTGGGATGATCAGCAGAAGCACTAGACCGATAACTAAAACAATGACTGCAAACACGACGATGACGGCATTTTGACGTTTTAGTCCGAGCGCTTCCAAACGGTCGGCAAGGGGATCGCTCAGGTAGGCTATCAGCGCGCCGGCCACAAAAGGCGTCAAAATGGGCATCAATAAATAAATCAGCCAGACGACTGCGAGAATGCCGGCTACTGCCATGCATTTGTTCAAATTAGCCATCCCCGCCCTGTTAACGTTTCACGAATATGACAAGCACCGGCGTCGACTCACCTAGACGAACGCCCCGAAACGCATTCTATGCGTTTACGTTTGAGCGCCTGACAGGCCGCGGTTGCGTCCTCCTTCGTCATTCCGTTGAAAATGGCCAGATAGAGCTTTTTTCTGCCCTGTGAGCGCGCGGTCACCGTTGCACGTGCATGACGAAGCGGATATGGAGCGAGCTTCAAAGCCTTCGACAGCCGCTGTTCCGCCGGCTTTTCGGCGGAAAATGTGCCCACACGAATGTGCCAGGCCTGCTTTCCACGATTGGTGCCCGATTTCTCGCGTCCATCTCCTTCATCGGCGGAGCGCCTGTTGCCTCCCGCTAACTTGACGTTTTTCTTTCCGCCCGACTTCTCGACCGACCGTTCAGGCAATTTTGGACGCGAGAGTAAAGCAGGCGGTTCCGGTTGGTCAAAGGAGGCCGTACGCACCTCGTATTCCAATCCGTTGAGCTGCGCAAAGCCGTAGTCGAGTATATCCTGCATATGGGCATCCCTCGCCGAAGCGCTGGTTCCGCCAAAAACCACCCCTATCAGCCGTTGACCGCCTCGCCGCGCCGATGCAACGAGGTTAAAACCGGACGCATTGACGAACCCGGTCTTGATCCCGTCCGTTCCCGGATAGTTTTTCAGGAGATGGTTGTGATTATGAAAGCTACGGCCCTCGAACTGGAACTGGGTCGTAGAGAAGTAGGGATAGTACTGGGGAAAATGTTTGTACAGGGACTTCCCGAGCCGGAACTGGTCCCAAGCCGTCGTGACTTGATTGGGATCGGGCAAGCCGGACGCATTCCGGTAGACGGTGCGCTCCATGCCCAGCTCGCGAGCTTTCTCGGTCATCAGCTGCGCGAACGCGGACTCGGAACCGGCCATTCCTTCGGCGATCACCGCCGCCGCATCATTTGCGGACCGGGTTACCAAAGCCAATATGCCTTGCTCGACCGTGATCGTATCGCCTGATTTCAACCCCAATCGCGACGGGGGACGAAGAACCGCAAACCGGGACGCCCGAAATAGGGTATCGGAAGAAAGGCGTCCGTTAGCCAAAGCTTCGAAGACCAGATAAAGCGTCATCATCTTGGTGAGCGATGCCGGATGCCTCAACTCGTCGGCATTCCGCTCGAACAGTGGACGCTCGGATTCGACTTCCACCACCAGCGCCGCATAAGGACCGGCCTCCGCTCGATGAGCGAAGGAAAAGCCAGTCGCCAAGACCAATAAAGCCAAGACCAAGAGGTGATTGTGCTCAATCCAATGCATCGTTATCGTCAAATTCTTCTGAATGCGTGATTTTTGCCAAATCTGCACGGGGCAGCCGGAAATTCACTCCTGAGGCAACCCGCTGGGCAGGAGAGGCCAGATCCAAAAATTCAGTCTCAGCGCTGCTTCAATACGCGCTGCTTCTCGCGCTGCCAGTCCCTTTCCTTTTCGGCGGCACGCTTATCGTGCTGCTTCTTACCTCTCGCTAAACCGATTTCCAGCTTGGCACGTCCGCTTTTCCAATACAGCGCGAGCGGAATTAAAGTATAACCTTTGCGTTCCACATGACCGATGAGCTTGCTCAATTCTCGACGATGCAGGAGCAGCTTCCGGGTTCGGATGGGATCGGGTGTGACATGGGTGGAGGCAGAAGCCAGCGGAGAAATATGTGCTCCGAGCAGCCAGGCTTCGCCGTTTTTCAGCGTGACATAACTCTCCTTCAGCTGCGCTCTTCCCGCACGCAAGCTTTTCACCTCCCACCCTTGCAGGACTAGTCCCGCCTCGTAGCGCTCCTCGATGAAATACTCGTGCGTGGCTTGCCGGTTGAGAGCGATGGTGCCACTTCCGGCTGTATCCTTGTTTTTCTTTGCGGCCATGTACTTAAAACTAAATTGCCTGACTCGATGGAAAAATCTTGTTATTTTACCCCAACCTCGGGTTGCCCGGACCTTCGATTGGCTCAGCATAATAATTCGGAGAACACATGACCGATCAACGTTTTCTGCACAACCAATGGTCATCGCGCTTGGCGTTCGTTCTGGCTGCAAGCGGTTCGGCCATAGGCCTCGGGAATATCTGGAAGTTTCCCTATCTGGCCGGCGAAAACGGAGGCGGAGCGTTCGTCGCGGTTTACCTCTTATGCGTCGCTGCCATCGGTATTCCGATCATGATCGCAGAGACCATGCTGGGGCGCCGCGGTCGGCAAAATCCTATCAATACCATGTTGTCGCTGGCACAGGAAGCGAAAGCCGATCCTGCCTGGCACTATGCCGGTTGGCTCGGCGTGTTGTCGGGCTTCCTGATTCTGTCCTATTACTCGGTCATCGCCGGCTGGTCGATGGTCTACATCTTGAAGATGAACAGCGGCTACATGAGCCATATCAGCGCCGAAACCGCCGCACGGGTATTCGACGACCTCAAAAGCGCTCCGGAAATTCAGTTTATCTGGCACACTGTCTTCATGGCCGCCACGATGCTCATCGTCAGCCGCGGCGTCAGCGGCGGACTGGAGCGAGCGACGCGCTTCATGATGCCGGGCTTGTTCATCATGCTCATACTCCTGGACGGTTATGCGATGAGTTCCGACGGATTCGGCCAGGGAATGTCGTTCCTGTTCAAGCCGGATTTCAGCCGCATCAACGGCGAGAGCGTGCTGGTCGCGATGGGGCAGGCCTTTTTCTCTCTCGGATTGGGCATGGGCGCAATCATGATCTACGGCTCATATCTCCCTGATCATGTTTCGATTTCGCGGTCTACCATTTTTGTCGCCTCCGCGGACACCCTAGTGGCTTTATTGGCGGGTGTCGCCATTTTTCCAATCGTATTCGCCAACCACTTGGAGCCGACCATGGGCCCCGGCCTGATTTTTCAGACGCTGCCCATCGCCTTCGGCCAAATGCCCGGCGGTTCACTGTTCGGGGTATTGTTTTTCGTTCTCGTATTTTTTGCGGCGATTACTTCCGCGATTGCCTTGATCGAACCCGCCGTGGCCTGGCTGTCCGAAAACCAGGCGATGAGCCGCGAGAAGGCCTGTCTTTGGAGCGGACTAGGCTGCTGGCTACTTGGGCTCGGAACCGTATTTTCGTTCAATCTATGGTCCGGAAATACCTGGTTCGGCAAGAATTTCTTCGAGCTCGTGGATTTTCTCACGGCCAATATCATGTTGCCCGTTGGCGGCATCTTGGTTGCCTTATTTGCCGGCTGGATCATGAGGCGCGAGACCTCGGAAACGGAGCTCGAAATGGGGTCGGCTTATAACTATTGGCGTTTTACTATTCGCTACGTTTCTCCCTTGGCTGTCGCCCTCGTCACCCTTAGCGCCGTCGGCGTGATTTGATTCGGTAAAGATCGGACAAGCAGCAAAAGAAATGAAAGTCGAAGTCGCTTACGCGAAACCGGATGTACAGGTCATTCTCACCGTGAACGTACCGGAAAATGCGACAGCGGAAACCGCCATCGCCGCATCAGGTATCCTGGACCGTTTCCCGGAGATCGACCTGACAAAGGACAAGATTGGAATTTTCAGCAAGGTCTGCTCCATCGACCAACCGATAAAGCCGGGCGACCGAGTGGAGATTTATCGCCCCTTGATCGCCGACCCCAAAGAAGCTCGGCGCGCGCGGGCAGCGAAGAAGTAGAACCGCGGACCGAGACTCCTCGCACTCTACTAATCGCCTTTTCGGAACAAACCCGTGATCTTTTCCCACAAGCTTTTCTCGCGCTCGATCTTCGGGATATCGATCGTCACATCCTTGCCGGGTTCAATCTCGGGAAGGTTGCCCGGTCGGAAGTCACCCTGAAGCCCGATCAATTCATCCTTGTCGAAAACCAGGGTAATCCGCTTCTGCATCCGCTGCTTGCCACCGGGCTCGTTGGAATAGATATAGTCCCAGCGATCGTCGTGGAAAGGATCGACGACCAGTGGCGTACCCATGATGAATGCCACTTGCCGCTTGGTCATACCGGGCCGAAGTTGATCCACCATTTGCTGAGAAACGATATTGCCCTGATGGATGTCGAGCCGGTACACCCCAGGTAGGGACTCTTTAAGCTTTTCGGTGGAACAGCCGGCTAAAAACAGAGTCAGGCAGTAGGTTATTACGATGAAACGCTTCGGCATGTTATGATTGCGGAGAATCGGACCCAACGTCCAATCATACTCGATCGACAGAGTTAAAACACTGCGTAGGTTGCCGCTTTGGAAAGTCAAGACATACGAAACGCCGGGCTTAAAGTGACTCTCCCGCGCGTCAAGATTCTAGAGATGCTGGAGAACCGTAGCGGATCGGATCGACACCTGACAGCGGAAGAAGTCTACAAGTCGCTGCTCAGCGAGGGTGAAGAAATCGGCTTGGCCACAGTTTACCGAGTCCTGACCCAATTCGAGGCGGCGGGCTTGGTCAAACGCCATCATTTCGAAGGCGGAAACTCGATCTTCGAGCTAAACCGCGGCGAGCATCACGATCACATCGTATGCGTCAAGTGCGGCCGAGTCGAAGAATTCAGCGACGAGTTCATCGAGCGCCGCCAAAACGAAATAGCAAACGAGAAACATTTTAAGCTGACGGATCATTCGCTCTGTCTCTACGGCATCTGCATGGATTGCCAAAAGGGCCAATCGCCTCTCTGATTCCCGACAACCTTCTTTTTCCCCATGAAGCTCACTTTTTGCGGAGCCCGGTCGATATCGGCGCATGTTTAAGCCACTGATCTTTTTCATCGGTCTGCGCTATACGCGGGCTAAGCGGCGCACGCGCTTCATTTCGTTCATTACCTTCACTTCGGTTCTGGGCATCGCCTTGGGCGTCACCGCCTTGATTACAGTACTGTCAGTGATGAACGGATTCGAAGCGGAACTTCGCGAACGCATACTGGGCATGACTTCGCATGCCTCCATCTCCGGCTTGGATGGCCAACTGCGGAACTGGCGCTCGCTTGAACCCCCGCTCGAACAAGACTCCCGTATTCTAGGCTGGGCACCTTATATCGAAGGTCAAGCCATGCTCAACTCGGACCGCCGAGTTAGCGGCGTGATGCTGCGCGGCATCATGACCGACTACGAACCGCGCGTGTCCGAGGTCGCCAACCGCATCGTGGAAGGCCACCTCGAAGCGCTCAAACCCGGCGAATTCGGCATTATTCTCGGTTCTGAGCTGGCTGATTATCTGGGTGTCCTCACCGGCGACAAGGTGACCGTCATCACCCCGCAACTTACGGCAACACCCGCCGGCATTCTGCCGCGCCTCAAGCGCTTTACGGTGGTCGGAGTTTTCCAGGTCGGGATGTATGAGTACGACCGGAATCTGGCGCTGATTCAGCTGGAAGACGCCGCCAAGCTGTTTCGCCTCGATGACGCCATATCGGGGCTTAGACTCAAGCTGGACGACGTATTTTACGCGCAGCGAGTGGCGCGGGACCTTGGCCCCAAACTCGATGGGCGTTATCAGATTGCCGACTGGACGCAGTCGCACAGCAACTTCTTCAAAGCCATACAAACCGAAAAGCGGGTGATGTTCATCATTCTCCTGCTCATCGTCGCGGTTGCCGCTTTCAACATCGTCTCCACACTAGTTATGGTGGTCACCGACAAGCGTTCGGATATCGCGATCCTCCGAACCCAGGGCATGACTCCACTCGAAGTCATGGGAATATTTATCGTGCTCGGTACGGTCATCGGTACGTTCGGCACCTTGCTGGGCGGTGTCGGCGGAGTCTTATTGGCGTGGAATGTGGAAACCATCGTACCGGCGATCGAGCGGTTGTTCGGCGTTCATTTCCTGTCGGCCGACGTTTACTACATCAGCGAGCTGCCGTCGAAACTGATCTGGTCCGACGTGTACCGGATTACCGGCATGGCCTTCCTGCTTTCCATCCTGGCGACGATCTATCCGGCCTGGCAGGCATCTCGCATCAAGCCCGCCGAGGAACTCCGTTATGAATAAGCCGGTGCTGCAGTGCCGCGATCTGCACAAGCGTTATGCCCAAGGCAATCTGAGCGTCGATGTGTTGCAGGGCATAACGCTTTCCGTCGAACCGGGACAGCAGGTCGCCATTATGGGAGCGTCCGGCTCGGGCAAAAGCACGCTTTTGCACTTACTCGGGGGTCTAGACGCGCCAACCCGAGGGCAAGTCCAACTGGACGGCGTGGACCTGGGAACACTGAACGAACGCAAGCTCGCCCAACTGCGTAACCGGGTGCTTGGATTCGTCTATCAATTCCACCACCTGCTGGGTGAATTCACGGTACTGGAAAACGTCGCCATGCCGCTTTTGATCGCGAAGCTGCCGATACATGAAGCAAGAAAGCGCGCGGCTTCGATGTTGGAGCGGGTCGGACTCGGCAAACGCCTGGAGCATAAACCCGGAGAATTATCGGGCGGCGAACGCCAGCGCGCAGCCGTCGCCCGCGCGCTGGTCACGAAACCAAAGTGCGTTTTGGCTGACGAACCGACCGGAAATCTGGATCGAAAAACCGCGGAACAGGTGTATCAACTCATGCTGGAGCTGAACCAAGAAAACGGGGTGAGTTTCCTAGTCGTCACTCACGATCCGTCTTTGGCTCAGCGGATGGACACGATATTGCATTTGGAAGACGGACGGATCGTCAAGCCGGAAAACCTATCCGAACCCGTCCGCCTAAAGCAGCATTACGATTAGCCTGCTTTCTTCGCGACAGGCTTCGCTGCTCCGATCAATCGATCGTTCTGATGCTTGTGCCGGTGTTCCAGGAACTTCTTGTACGACGCGTAGCTTTCCCGGACCATAATGGCCGTACTCAATTCCGCATTGCGGAACTTTCTCAATTCCACCTGATGTCGCACGGATCGCCGCCACATGAAAAGTATGCCGAAATAGCCTAGGACGGCCCCGAGGTGCATCAGAATGGCGCAACCAATCAGCAAGGGTGCCCCTAACTCCAATGCTTTTTCTATGGTGAACAGTTCCGAGAACTGATCGAAGTCGAAAGCTGCTTGTCCCATAACAAGCGCGCCTACCTTGTAGGCGAAGTAATACATCGGCACCCAGGTCAGCGGATTGGTAATCCAGACCAAGGCCACGGCGATAGGTAAATTGGCATTGAAATAGATCGCCAAAACCGCGGCGATGATTTGTTGCCAGGGCAATGGCGGGGTATACATGGCCCATAGCCCTATGGCAAAAGCCCGTGATACCGACCGACGGTTCAGATGCCATAAATTCGGCGAGTGAAGCTTATCCCCCAAAAACTCCAGCGATTTAATTTCCTTTACTTTTTTCGGGTCCGGCAAGTAGCGCTTAAAAAACTTTTTAGGCATAGCCCTTAACTGGGATGATTGTGAACTATTTTTTTAGGTAAAAGGCGCGCTATTGTACGGATTTGAAATTCAAAGTTGAATGAAATTCTCCATCCACAAACCCGCAGCCCGCTGGTTCTTCCGCTAGCCATCGGCTTTGTCGGCGGGGTCAGCGCTGTCCAGCAACTTCCGTCTTTGCCCGGTGCCTGGGCTTTCGTCCTCTTGAGCTCCGCTTTCGGTCTAGCCGTTTATTATAAGCTGCGTTTTCCGGCAGCATTTGCGTTCGGCATCCTCTGGGCGCTTGCCTTTGCCGGAATTCGACTCGACCAAGGTCTTCCGACTGCAACTGAGAGACAAACGGCCGTCGTCGAAGGCGTCGTTCGTACCATTCCCCAGCCCGTGGACCACGGTTTCCGTTTCGACTTCGATATTGAACAAACTCTACAGCCCGACGACCTAAGTTTGCCGTCACGCGTTCGCCTGAGCTGGTATGACCGCGGAGTTTCGCCAAAAGCGGGCGAACGCTGGCAGCTCAGAGTAAAGCTCAAGCCGCCGCATGGAATGCTGAACCCGGGAAGTCTCGACTACGAACAATGGCTGTTTGCCCAGGGAATCCGCGCGGTCGGTTACGTCGCGAAGTCTCCGGACAATCGGCGGCTCGATGCGGGAGACAACCGGTATTCATTCGAAATTTGGAGGCAGGCCCTTTACGATAGCCTTTCGGCAACACTGAACGACGAACCCGCAGCCGGAATCATCAAGGCTCTGGTCATGGGAGTCGACGATGACATTACGCCCATTCAATGGGACGTGCTTCGGCGCACGGGCACGACTCACCTGGTTGCGATTTCCGGCTCGCATATCGGTTTAGTCGCAGGATTTGTCTTTTTCGTCATACGCCGAATGTGGTCGAGGTTGGGCATCATGCGCTGGTCGCCGCCGACTGTTGCGGCCGTTTGTGCTTTTGCGGCCGCCCTCTTCTACTCGGCGCTGGCGAACTTCGCGATTCCCACTCAACGCGCCATGATTATGATCGGCATCGTCATGGGCGCCGTCATCGGCCGGCGGCATCTCAATAGTTTTCATGTCCTCGCGACGGCCTTGCTGGCCGTGGTGCTTTACGATCCGTTGGCGGTTCTTTCGGCGGGATTCTGGCTTTCCTTCACAGCTGTCGCTCTAATCCTTTTCGCTGTTTCATACAGAAGAGGCGAAATCAGCGGTTGGCGGGCCATGATGCGGGTGAACTGGGCCACCTCGCTAGGCCTTGCACCCCTGCTGTTGTTATTCTTTCAGCAGGTTTCGATCATTTCTCCAATTGCCAACTTGTTTGCCGTCCCCGTGATCGGCTTGCTGCTGATTCCGGTTTGCCTGACCGGCGCACTGCTGTTACCGATACTGCCGGTGGCGGGCGAAGCGCTGCTGATCCTGGCATCACGCCTGCTTGAATGGACGTGGCCTTTTCTCCAATGGATTGCCGAACAGCCGGTGGCTCAGTGGACCCATGCCGGACCGCCGTTCTGGACCATTCCGCTGGCATTGAGCGGCTTCGTGCTGCTGCTATCCCCCAAGGGCATTCCGGCGCGCTGGCTCGGTCTCGTTCTGGCCGTTCCGGCCGTGACCGCGCAGCCCGATAGGCCGCCTCAAGCGGGCTTCCTGCTTACCCTGCTCGATGTAGGCCAGGGACTCGGCGTTGCCGTCGAGACTAGCGAACACCTCATGATCTTCGACACCGGAGCCCGGTTCGGGAGCCGGTTCGATATCGGCTCCGCCGTCATCGAGCCTTATCTCCGCCATCGAGGGATCGAGCGCATCGACGCCTTGATCGTAAGTCACGGCGACAACGACCACATCGGCGGCGCGCCGTCGCTGCTCAGACGATTTGTGGTCGGGCGGACTTATACCAGCGTGCCGGAAAAGTTATCGGAATTTTCGACTGAAACCTGCAAAGCCGAACAGTCCTGGGAATGGGACGGCGTCAAATTCGAGATGCTCGCGCCCATCGAAAAAAGCGAGCGCGAGAACGACAATTCCTGCGTATTGAAAATCAGCGGGCCCGGCGGCAGCGCACTATTGACCGGCGACATCGAAAAAACCGGTGAACGCCTATTGGTTGACCGTTACGGGCATCTTTTAGCCAGCGACATTCTGGTCGTCCCCCATCATGGCAGTAAAACCTCTTCAAGCTCCGCCTTTTTGGCTGCCGTGAAGCCTCGTTACGCTCTCATTCCCGCAGGCTATCTGAACCGATACGGGTTTCCTCATCGGGCGGTGCTGCAACGCTACGGAAACATGAACATACCGGTACTGAATACCGCCGAGACAGGCGCACTTACCGTGCTCGTAGGCAACCGGAAGGATGATCTAAAACTGGAAAGCTACCGCAGGGAAAACGGCCGATACTGGAATGCCCATTCCGCGGCGATGGCGGAATGGGCGGAAACGGAAAATCAAGTCAGACGATCAGAACTCGAGGACCTGAGTTTCCTTCAATAACGCAAGCACTTCGTCCGCTTCCATTTCATCGGCCGAAACATGGAGCGCGCTCAAACCGTCGCCACTCGGGCTTGCTTCGCAAGGACAGATGCAGATCAGTCCGGCATGGTTGATCTGCTCTGCAATGGCTTGAACCTGTACGCCCAGCGCCTCGTTATCCAAAACGGTGCTGGCATGCCCGACATCGAAGAGCTTCCGTTCGAGTTCATACGCCACATCGTGCCGGCGTTCGCCGGTAATCCATAGCGTCACCGCCTTTTGTCCGAAACGCGCGCTCCGCTCTTCAACCGTCACCCGCCGTAAACCGGATTCGCCGTCCGCCTGACTTAGGATCATGCCGGCGCCGACGGTAACGTTGGTCAGGCGATCGATGACGATGAACGATCCGGTGCCCTTGCAAACCTTGTAAGGATCGAACGCGATCGGCCCGCTCAGGGAGACCTCGCACAAGCCGATTTCGTTCAGCTTGAGCTGGTCCGCCGGAAGCTGCTCCAAGGTATTGATATCGACGCGGTGATGGATCTGAGAAACCGAGCCGTTGACCACCTTGGTCATCTGCTTCAGATAATACTGGCGGCCCGGAACCAAAGGCGCCTCGGTCATCCACACGATATGGGCCTTGAAACGGGTGCCGAGCATCGGCAAGTCATCGGAACGGACCAGCATGTCGCCGCGGCTCACGTCGATTTCATCCGTAAGCGTGATCGTAACGGCTTGAGGCGGAAATGCTTCTTCCAGTTCTCCGTCGTAAGTCACGATGGACTTGATGCGGCTGGTCTTCTTGGACGGCAGCACCGTAATCGGATCGCCCTTGCGAAAAACCCCCGCGGCCACGGTGCCGCTGTAACCGCGGAAATCCAAATTCGGTCGATTGACGTACTGCACCGGAAAGCGCGGATTCGTAAAATTCTGGTCCTTGGCGATCTCGATGGTGTCCAAAAGCTCCATCAGCGCCTGCCCCTGATACCAGGGCATTTCCTCGCTACGGCTGACGACGTTGTCCCCCTTCAAAGCCGACAGCGGGATAAAGCGGACATCGTGAATATCCAGTTTTTCGATGAACGCCAGGTAATCGCTGCGAATGCGCTCGAATACGTCAGCGCTGTAGCCGACCAGATCCATCTTATTGATGGCTACGACCACGTGCCTGATGCCCAGCAGGGACACGATAAAGCTGTGACGCTTGGTCTGCGTCATCACGCCGTGACGCGCATCGACCAGAATGATGGCCAAATCGCAGGTGGACGCTCCGGTCGCCATATTCCGGGTGTACTGCTCGTGCCCCGGCGTGTCGGCAATGATGTATTTCCGCTTCGCCGTGGAGAAATACCGGTAGGCCACATCGATGGTGATGCCCTGCTCCCGCTCGGCCTGGAGCCCGTCGACCAGCAGCGCCAAGTCGATATCGCCGCCGGTGGTGCCCGATTTGACGCTGTCCTTCTTGATCGCCGCCAGCTGGTCCTCGTAAATCATTTTCGAATCGTGCAAAAGGCGCCCGATCAGGGTGCTCTTGCCGTCGTCGACATTGCCGCAGGTCAAGAAGCGCAATAATTCCTTGCGCTCGTGCTGAGCGAGATAGGCGTGGATATCGGAACTGATGAGCTCGGACTGATGAGACATAGACTAATTCACTGGATGAATGGGTCAGACGCAGACGCCAACGTTGAATGCACGCTCGGCACCTTCCATAGCGAAAATCAGAAATAACCCTCTTTTTTCTTCTCTTCCATCGACCCCGCTTGATCGTGATCGATGACACGCCCTTGGCGCTCCGACGTCTTGGTCAGCAGCATCTCCTGGATGATGTCGGGCAAGGTGGCGGCGGTCGATTCGACGGCGCCGGTCAAGGGATAGCAACCCAGGGTACGGAAGCGGACCATCTTCATGATCGGCTTTTCGCCGGGTGCCAGCGGCATGCGATCGTCGTCCACCATGATCCATATCCCATCGCGCTCGACCACCGGCCGCTCTTTGGCGAAATACAACGGGACGATCGGAATGTTCTCCAGATAGATGTACTGCCAAACATCCAGCTCGGTCCAGTTCGAAAGCGGAAACACCCGGATGCTCTCGCCCTTGTTGATCTTGCCGTTGTAGAGATTCCACAGCTCCGGCCGCTGATTTTTCGGGTCCCAACGATGGTTTCGGTCGCGGAAGGAATAAACGCGTTCTTTCGCCCTCGACTTCTCCTCGTCCCGGCGCGCTCCGCCGAATGCCGCATCGAACTGGTATTTGTTCAAGGCTTGCTTGAGGGCCTCGGTTTTCATGACATCCGTGTGCTTCTTGCTGCCGTGGGTGAACGGACCGATGCCCTGCTCCACACCCTCCAGGTTGACGTGAACGATGAGATCCAGCCCCAGATCGTGGGCGCGGCGATCGCGAAACTCGATCATCTCCCGGAATTTCCAGGTCGTATCGACATGCATGAGCGGAAAAGGCGGTTTGCCGGGAAAAAACGCCTTCATCGCGAGATGCAGCATGACTGCGGAATCCTTGCCAATCGAATAGAGCATTACGGGACGCTCAAACTCGGCAGCCACCTCGCGGATGATGTGGATACTTTCGGCTTCCAGCTGCTTGAGATGGGTAAGTGTATGTTCGTTCATGGAAAAGAGTGTTGATCCCGAAACCCGGAAAGAGATTCATCCCATTGTTTATGGCGCTCAATACTACCATAAAAGCCTTTGGCCACTTCCGGGGAACAAATACTGGCATCCTATAATGATATTGATTATCATTTTCTCACGCTTTTTCGATCGATTCCCCGTCCCAGGTTTATCGCCGTGATCCAGATCCGAATCCTCCTTTCACACTTGGCGGTTCTACTGTTGTTCTCCGAAGCCGTGACGGCCAATTCGACGCGAACCTACTACATCGCCGCCGAAGAAATCTTGTGGGACTACGCCCCCTCCTATCCCGTCAATCCCATGCATGGCGCAGAATTCAACGAGGACGAGAAAGTCTTCGTCGAAGGGAATAACGCCGATCGGATCGGCCGACAGTATTACAAAGCGCGTTATATCGAGTACGCCGACGCCAGCTTTACCCAAATCAAGGAACGTCCGCCCGAGTGGCGGCACTTAGGGATACTAGGGCCTGTAATTCGCGCCAACGTCGGCGACACCATCAAAGTGGTGCTGAGGAATAAACTGGCAAACATGCCGATTTCACTCCATCCGCACGGCGTGCTTTACCGGAAGGACAGCGAAGGCACTCATTACGCGGACGGCACATCCGGAGATGACCGCAAAGACGATACGGTCGAACCGGGCGAAACCCACACCTACCTCTGGCAAGTACCCGAACGTTCGGGTCCGGGCCCCGAGGACCCGAGTTCGATCGTGTGGCTTTACCATTCCCATGTCAACGAGGTGGTCGACACGAATACCGGCCTGGTAGGACCCATCATCATTTCCCGCCGAGGCGTTCTGCAGAACAACGGTAAACTGAAAGGCATCGACCGCGAATTCGTCGTGCTGTTCACCGTGTTCGACGAAAACAAGAGTTTCTTTCTGGACAAGAACATCAGCACCTTCGCACCGGCTGCCACGGACGAGAAAGATGACGAAAGCTTCGTCGAAAGCAACTTGATGCACAGCATGAACGGCTACGTCTATCACAACCTTCCGGGAATGACGATGAAAGAAGGCGAAACCGTGCGCTGGTATCAACTGTCCCTCGGAACCGAAGTCGATCTCCATACCCCGCATTGGCACGGCAATACGCTCACCGAGACCGGGCGCCGCGTAGATGTCGTGAATCTGCTTCCGGGAACCCACGTCACCGTCGATATGAAACCCGACAATCCCGGCGTCTGGATGTATCACTGCCACGTCAATGACCACATCGACGCGGGCATGATGGCCAGTTATACGGTCACGCGCCGAAAGTGACAATCAGGTCGCGCCTGCGGAATTCCGCAGGTCGAACCGACCGCACGATTGCACTATTGCCTTGCGATGCCAAAAGAGAGATGCTTCGAACCGTATGAAACCTGCCGAATAACACTTTCGGAGTGCCATATGGACCAGCAGATGCATAACTTCGAGCAAGTTAAAGATGTGCTCGACTACGGTATTCAACTACACAGCCAACTGACAGAACTTTACGATTCGCTGAACCAACAAAACGATCAGGCTCGGGTAAAAATGCTTTTGGATTACCTCAGCCGCCACGAAAAAAATCGGGAACAGGCGATGCAGCGGTTCGAAGATGGATCGCGCAAGAGCATCCTCAATTTCTGGCTCCAATATTCTCCAGGCTCCAACGTCGAACAACTGCTAAAGAATTGCGCCGTTAGGCCCAATATGTCCGTCGATGACGTCATAAAGATCGCCATGGCCTTCGACAACGCGCTGATCGAACTCTATAAAGGAGCGGCAATCATCGTCGACGATCCGCATGCCAAAGAAGTGTTCGCGAATCTCGCGGAGATGGAAGAACAAGAGAAACACCGCTTCGTCCGCGACGCGGAATGGATGGACGATCTCTGAAAGACTGAAAACCAGTTCTACTCACGGACTTGTCCGTGCTTAAGGCCGGAAACACCCTTCCGGCCTTAAGGAAGACTGCATCTCACGAGAGATGAGCGCATAGCGCCATGCCGCTTTAGCGTGATTGAAATTTGTCCCCTGCCGGTAGTCGCTAGCCTGCATTACCCGATCCCTTCAGCGTATCGCAACGTTCCGCCAAGAAAAGCTGTTTCGCACGATTATCGCGCCACGACTCAAACGCTGGTTGCTCGAAACTTTTTTGCGGTTATACTGTCTATCTTCCTGACCTAGGGGGCGACTTGGCTTCGACGAGGATCGCAAAACCCGAGGTGCATGCCGAGGTGCAGATAACCTCGTTAATCAATCTGCAACCAATATAGTTGCCAACGACGACAACTACGCTCTGGCCGCTTAATCCGGCCGGCCTCTGATCCGAAGCCCGCTTATAGGCGTCGGTTTTCGGGGGTAACCCAATTGTAAGCTCGCGATGAGGTCTGTCCGGGGCCGATTCGCTAAAACCTAACGGAACCGCCGGCCGTCTTCCCTGCCGCTCGGGTAGCGACCGGTTAAATCAATAGAGTCGGATAAGCATGTAGAGCCAAAGGCGGAGGATTCGCGGACGCGGGTTCAATTCCCGCCGCCTCCACCAAACACCCATTCAAAGACATCCAAAGAAATCCGTAAGCCCGCGTAAATGCGGGCTTTTTCGTTTATATTCCATCCATCGCGATCCTATAGAGTCCGTTGACATCCGGGGTAACTGGGGGCACTTTCGGGGTAATTCAGTTATCCTACAAGGCGTTACCTCCATGCTCTGACCGATACCGCGCCGCGATCCGCAATACAAAGGCCGGGGCAAAGCCGATCAAGCTGGAATGACTGAAAGTCTTACTCCATAAGGCTTTCGTCGATTTCCGATTGACGCCGCCTCAACGAGATGAAAACCGCGTCTGACCTCTTTCGGCGGCGCGTTTTACTTTGGATGTTCACAACTTACGCCGCTTTTCGTGCAACAACACTTTTACCTCGCGCACGTACGCCTCGGAAATCACGCCAGCCGTTTCTGGGCGAACCTGGTCCAGATCACCCGAGAAAGACTTTGATCTGGACATAGAGGGCACGACCGTCACGATCGCCCATATCGAGCGACCTCGAAAGGTATGTGGTGAGTGACGCCTCCAGCGGATCACGTCCAGGTATTGATGCACGACCTCTTCCGGTGGCTGGCGACCGGTGAAGAGCACTCTGATTACCAGTTCCGTGTTTCACTACGAGTTCAAGTTCATCCATCCCTTCACAGACGGCAACGGCCGCATGGGGGACCGTGGCAGACCTTAACCTTCCCGCTGGAATCCCTCGTTCGCCGGCATCCCGGTAGAAAGCCTGATCTATAAGCATCAGGCGAAGTACTACCAGGCACTGCAAAACAGCATGAAGCAAACCGACTCAGCTCCCTTTATCGAGTTCATCCTCAGGATGATCCTTTAGGTGAGGGCGGAAAACTTGCAACACAACAAGTGATAACCTGCCATGGCCTGAATTAGCGTTGGCGTTTCCGGCAGCCGCTCCGGCTTCGGACGGTGGTGCTCGGGGTGCTACACCACATTCGAAAATCCCCGATCCAACACACCCCGAGATCAGCGCCAAGCGCATTCGTCCGGATCGAGCGTGAGCTTTAGACACAGCGAGTACGGCATATCCCACAGATCCGCTCTACCCGGTTTTTCTTTTTTAGGCTTTACAACAACTTATAGACGTCAGAAAAATTTTTTCTATCGGAAGTGCGGGATTAGCCGCGCTCATACGTCATTAGGGATAAGAAGCAACAAAAAAGGAATCGTCATGAGGATCAAGCAAGGCCGCCCCGCCTCTAGCCGAAGGGTCGACCCGAACGGAACTCGAGCCTCGGAATCCGGGACAACGAGCGGACCGGAGTTTCCTTCGGCGCGCTATTTTCAGATTCATTTCGAATATCTCGAGGAGTTGCTCGCCGACGTTCGCCTGCGCCTCGATGCGTTGCGACAGCAAGTCGCCGATTTTCAACAAGATTCCAGTTACAGTCCTGCCGATAACACCGGATGCCAGCCCTCCGGGCAAGACAGCCGGATTGCACGCCAAGTGCCGGAAGAGTGCGGGACGGAGGCACACCGCAACAAATCATCCTCCGTCGGACCGACACTCTCGCTCCAAGGCGTCGACAAGTGCCAGAAGTCGCGGCGCAAGACGACGAGCGCGGTCGCTCCCATATTCGGCACGGTGTCCCGAGAATGAGCACATATTTCTTTTCCGGGGACCCGCCGTTCGATGGTCCCGGAGGTACGCCGGTCACGATGGCCGAGATTCCCGTTACCTGGAAGCGACCGCTCGCGGTGGCTGCCGCCGCCGGACTGGCCGCCGTACTGCACGGTTTGCTTTTCTTCTGGTATCTCGCCCGCCCGGAACCTGTGCCCTTCACCGAAGCCGCGCCGCTGCCGATGATCGACATGGTTCTGTCCGCGCCTCCCGCACCGGCGGTGACCCAGCCGACCGTACCGTCCCCGCCGACACCTCCGAAGGAAGCGAAGAAACCCGATCCCAAGCCGGTGAAAAAACCCAAACCGAAACCGGTGCGCAAGGATTCCGCGGTCAAACAGGTCGAGCCGCAAAAGCAGGAACAAGCGGACACCGCACCGCCAGCACCGGCGGCACCTTCCGCACCGCCCCAAGACCGTGCCGCTGCTCCGCGCAACGACACCTATACGCCGGCCAGTTCGAACGCCAACTATCTGAACAATCCGAAACCGGTTTATCCGGGCATCGCGCGCCGCCGACACTGGGAAGGCCTGGTCCTGCTGCGGGTCTACGTTACCGCCGACGGCCGCTGCGGCGAGTTATCGGTGCAACGATCGAGCGGCCACGACGTATTGGACGAAGCAGCCCTCGAGGCGGTGAAAAAATGGCGCTTCGTGCCCGCCAAGCGCGGTGATGTCGCGCAGGCAAGTTGGGTTACCGTGCCCATCGAGTTCCAATTGGAATGACCCGGATGAGAGGAACGTTTCGTTAGGTGGCTAGGCGCGTCGGGCAGAGCTTTGTCTTTGACGGTCGGCCGTCGCCCGCCTTAACCATCGTTCGGGACTGATCGGTGAGTGATGCTGTGCGGCGAAGTTGCGACAGGCACGAGGGCGCAGAAACCGTGCGGCCCACAACCGCGCGAAACAAACGAAATCACAATCTTAAACGCGAGAGGAGATCATGTTTAACCTATCGGAAACCGCCATTGTCGACGGCACTCTGTGCATGCTCGGCTGTTTTTCTCTGCTGACCTGGAGCGTGATTCTGCTGAAAGCGGGGGAACTCGGTTTGAACAAGCTGCGCAACCATAGCTTTCTGAAAATTGTCAGGAACGGCTCGGAGCTCGGTATCGATCAAGAATCGGTAAGCCACAGCGCGGCTCAGCTCGCCCGGGTGCAGCAGACCGGGCTGAAAACCCTGGCGCGGGCCAAGGTACAATTGGCTTTCCGCGCCGATAAGCATGAAGCCTGGCACGACCTGATCGAACGCGCCATGCGTTTGCAGATTCAAAAGGAGAAGGCCCGGATGGACGCCGGTCTCGGCTGGCTAGCCAGCATCGGCAGCACGGCGCCGTTCGTCGGCCTGTTCGGCACGGTATGGGGCATCATGCACGCCCTCAAGGACATCGGCGCCAAGGGTTCGGCCAGTCTGGAAGTGGTGGCCGGCCCCATCGGCGAGGCGTTGATCGCGACCGCCTTGGGCATTGCCGTGGCGATTCCGGCAGTGATCGCCTACAACTTCTTCCTGCGTCAGAACCGGCGCATCGTCATCGCACTGGACCACTTTGCCAGCGAGTTCCTGCACGCGACAATCCAAGACCATCTGATCCAACAAACGGTGACCGAACATGGCCATACAATTGCCCAATGACGACGACGGCGGCGAAATGAGCGAGATCAACGTCACGCCTCTGGTGGATGTGATGTTGGTGCTTCTGGTGGTGTTCATCGTCACGGCGCCGCTGCTGACCCAGGTGGTTCGGGTCAAATTGCCCAAGACCGAGCAAACCGAACCGGCACCGGACCAACACATCGCCATCCTCAGCGTGAACGCGGAGGGACAGCCGATGCTGGACGACCGTCCGGTGCCGCTGGAATCCTTGGAGGCCGAGTTGAAAGCCCTACAGGAGCGCGATCCCGAGATCGGCATCCAGCTCCAGGCCGATCGGGCGGCAGTGTTCGATGCCGTGGCCAAGGTCATGGCCAGCGCCCAGCGTTCCGGGATAGGCAAGCTGTCGTTCGTGACCGTCCAGCAATGAGAGGGGGTTTTCGGCCGATCGGAACCCCGGAATCCTAGGTTCGTGGCGACGCATGCCGTCAAGCAAAACTTCCGCGACGCTTATTTTGCGGACCACATGTCCTTCCGGCCCAAGTATTGGAGGCTGCTCTTGCGATTCCTCGAATTTGCGGCATCGAAACTTAGCCGTTCCACGCCCGAGATGCAGCTCGTGTCCGGCTCACCGTACGGATCATCGAGGAAGGAGAGCATCACGCGTGTCCCGCAATGATCAGCCGGTTTATCGCCTTTGGCGCCAGCCATAAGCGAATTCAAAATCACGACGTGCCCGGCGTCGGGCACTGTGACGAACCGCTGATTGGGGCCATTCAAGTCCTCTCGAATCGGTATGGCTTCGGCCAGGGGAGTATTCGAGTCGATATCGCTGTTGAGCATCAACGCGGGGGCTCGCGTGTTAGCGTGCAGATCGCTCAATGGATCGCGGTACACCGGCCAGACCTGCGCATCGGCCAATAGAGCCAGCGAGGGCGCCACGTTCAACCAGGCGTAGAATCCCTCCGCTTCGTTCATGATTTGCGCGAAAGAAGTACCTTCCCACAGCTCCGAAAGCGTGATGTGCGAACTAAGGGGTGCCGAGTACTTCACCTGTTCGTAAGGTACGAAGCCAGGTCCCGGATCGGCCGCGGGCGCTTCCGAATCCGCCGCCGAAAAGAGCGACTCCGAAGAGAGTGATCGGATCAGATGTTCCAGTGCCATAACGTCGTCCGGAACACAGCGATTCAGCCGTAACACCACGGCCGGCATCAATCCTCGCAGGTCGGTCCTCTCGATCATCGTACCGAATAAACTGCGTAAATAGGAACGGGTTAGGGGCGAATCCAGTCGCGCCTGCAACTCCGGGCACAGTTGCCCCTGATCGAGGCGCGCGAAAGTCACGCCGAGAGCGGTCCACGGATCGGCGGCGATGCCGGCCAGGCGCCGACGGCAGTCGGCGTCCTTCGCGCAGCGGTCCATCACCATTCGCGCCGCCGCATTGGTACCGCGTTCAATCGTGTCGTACGCTTCGTACCCGGTTGCGACGATCGAATCGAGAATTACCGCATCGGGCTGCTCACCGCGCAGGGCCAAGTACCGCTGCACCAAATACGTGCCGTAGGAGACGCCGTACACTACCACTTCCCGACCGGGCGGACGTAGCCGGTCGATGATGTGAGCGAGATCACGTGCGGTGTTGGTGACGGTAAAATCCTCGATACCCTCCGGCCAAGCTCGGCGCAACTCGGCCAGGCAGTCCAGCGCATCCTCGGGCGCAACGATCGCCTCGTCAGCCGCGGCGGCACAGTAGAGCGGCGCCGAATTGCCGATGCCGCGCTGCTCGAAGATGTAGTAGTCCCATTCCGGGCGCAGTTCCGCAAAGGATTGAGACTGTTGCGCGAACCCGATGGCCGATGCGCCCGGCCCGCCGGTGACAAACCATAACTGTCCGCGCTTTTCGGTTTCCGGCGCGCTGCCCCGCACTCGCGCAACGAATATCGGAGCCGTTCTACCGGGATTCGAGTATCTGAGCGGTACCGGAATGAAGGCGCATTCCGCAGCTACATCCTTAAATTCCGGGTAATCGGGACACTCGCCCCACTGGATCGACGGCTCGGACGTCGAACCGACAACACCACCGCTGACCGCCAGGACGCACAGGACTAAGGCCAAGTGCAGCGGATTCCTGAATGAGATTTCGAACCGAAGCGGCATGATTCCTGTCCTTGCCTGAGCTGTCCGTAGTAGTACTCGGATTACAACACCGACGCCTAGGTCCTTCGAGCAGCCCGTCACCGCCCGAGTCTTGCCTGACATCCACATCAATATGTATTAGACGAGCATCCTCGGCAAAGATCGCGATCCGATGGCACGTTCCCGATCGTCGTCCGGTGCCGGGGATTCGGTCTCGCGCACTAGGCCGTCCGAAATGTCATTCGCAGCGGAACCACTTCGCCATTCCGCTCTACCGCGGACCACAGATGAAATATATTTAGCGGCAGAGAGTCTGAACGATCATGGAGGTGCGCAGAATGAATATCGACGTATCGAATATCCGGAACGACAGGTCTCTCTCCTGTCTCCTTTATTTGTATCTGTGGCCGCTCTGGATCTTTGAAAACGTAAATGTGGGCTCCTTCCTGGAGCGCGCTGCGGCATACCGCCGCAACCGATCCAAGCGGGTCTACCTGCCAGGCTACACGGCGAAGTGGATTGTCATCTTCGCGATACTCATGGCCATGCTATCGGCGCTCGAATGCATGGGAAACGTCTTTGCCGCATGGAAATTCTCCTTCACCCTTCTGGCATGCGGAACGGGTATATTGGCAATTTTGGCTTTCGTTGTGGTTGTGATGACCGTCGCCATTTATTTGTTATTGACTCATTGGGAGTACTGAGATTCTACTTGCAAGAGTAATCGAATCGGCACGGGCGCCGGGGCCGTCATCCGCCTCCGGCGCTCGCCAGATGTAGCGAGCGGATATTCGTCACCATGCTCTTCAGGCACTGAGTTACGGCACAGCCAGCCGGCAGCATCCGACAAGATAGCCACACTTGCCACTTCGCTCCCGGCTCATCCCGCACCTTTCGAACGCTCACAGGCGTTCCCGTCATCCCGTGATCGAACAAACCGGAAAATACGCCAAAGATTGCTGCGGAGCACACACGGAGAGCGTAAATTAGACCTGCCGCTGATCGTGTGAAACCGCGATCAAAGGTCCTCGAATTTCCTTGAGAGGAAAAACCAATGTTGAGACAAAAGATTAAAGAACGGCTGAACGCCGACGCCAAAAAGCTCACCGAGAGCGATATCAAGCGAGTGATCGAAAAGGCCGACGACATAAAGCGGACGTTCGAATCCAAAGGTCCGCTCGGCCGTTTCCTGCGGGACGTCAAACTGATGATCGCACTGGTGCGGGACTATCGGAACGGCACCTATCGCCAAATCCCCTGGTATGCGCTCTCGGCGATTGTCGCCGCCCTCCTCTACGTCTTGAGTCCGGTCGATCTCATCCCGGACGTCATCCCGATTCTGGGCTACACGGACGATGCGCTGATGTTGAGCGTTTGCCTGCTTCTGGTCGAGCAACAACTTGCTGAATACGAGTCCTGGACCGCCGAAATGTCCACCTAAGCTAGCGATTTTCGCAAGATACGGCGAGTATCCGAATCGCATCATCTGCAAACCGCCGCTTCGATCACGGCCTAGGAAAACTCGGTTAGCCCGCATTTCTCATACCCCTTCGTAGCGAGGGCGTCGAGACGCCGCTGTGGCGCGCCGCACGGACTGAGTGACGGTGTCGTTGTAGGTCGGCAATCCTTTGCCGACGAGCGTGTGTCGGGAAAGGATTGCCGACCTACGATACGACGTCGAGCCGGCGTGAAGGGCTTCTCCGAGCGGGTGGCCAAGGAACGCCACCCCGAACTTGGCGCGGAGCCGGACGGCGCGTCACGGCGAGCGGATCGGCGTCCGCAGTAGGAAGGGCGGCTCCGGCGCTCCCGGCCAGCCCCTTCCCCGGATAACCGTTTGCGATTGGAAGGGTCGCGGCTAAAGCGACCGTTTGCGATTGGAGGGTATGAGAAATGCGGGCTAGGTAACCCCACGTATTGTCTTAACCTATTCCGAGCGATCTAATACCTGCCACTCGGCTCGGACATCCGCCATAACCCGCGGGACGCGCGGATTGATGCGCCGAGTGCGAAACGGGATGTTTCGTCCCAGAGAGCCAAGGGAATAGCGGTCTTCTGGACGTCTCCACGGATGGCGAGTATCAGCACTGAGTGATGACGGGGGTCAACGGGTGGGAGGCCACTCGGGCTCGCCGAAGTCGGCGGGAACACGGAGGTTCAGCCCGTCATCACTCAGTGGCTTTCCCGCGAACGTGCACGCGCAGCCATGATCCAAATTTCTTCCTCGTCGCGATTTCCCCGCTGGGCACGGACGGCAACCCGCATCTTCGTCGCCGGACAGTTGCTCAAGGCGGTTTCCCGGCTGACTGTAGGCAGCCCGGTGGCACGGGCCATAGCGCTCGTCAAAGTGATCCGGATGGTTCGGAACCGACGGCGCGTTTGATCGGTAATCGGATCGCCTCACGAATGAAGTCGATCTTCAACCGCTGGCGCCCATCTTCGACGCAACGTTCTTGCCGCCTCGACCATATGAGCCAGGGTTTGCTCCGCCTCCGGCCATCCGCGCGTCTTGAGTCCGCAGTCGGGATTGACCCAGAGCCGTTCCGGAGAAATGGCCTCGCACGCTTTTTCCAGAAGGCGCAGCATCTCCTCTTTGTCCGGTATGCGGGGAGAGTGAATGTCGTAGATACCGGGGCCGATGTCGTTGGGATAACGGAAATCGCGGAAAGCGGTCAGCAAATCCATGTCGGAGCGGGAGGTTTCGATGGTGATCACGTCCGCGTCCAGATCGGCGATGGCCGGCAAAATGTCGCTGAATTCCGAGTAGCACATATGGGTGTGGATCTGGGTATCGTCCGCCACGCCGGATGAAGCCAGGCGAAACGCTTTTACCGCCCAATCCAGATAGCCGTTCCGGTCCCGCCGCTTAAGCGGCAAACCTTCCCGAATAGCAGGTTCGTCGATCTGGATGGCCGCGACGCCCGCTTGCTCCAGGTCGTCGACTTCGTCGCGAATGGCCAGGGCGATTTGCAGAGCAGTGGTAGCTCGGGACTGATCATCTCGTACGAAGGACCATTGCAGGATAGTCACCGGACCGGTCAGCATGCCTTTAACCGGCTTTCGGGTCTGCTTCTGGGCATAGGCGATCCATTCCACGGTCATGGGCTTCGGCCTTGACACGTCGCCCACGATGATCGGCGGCTTGACGCAACGGGAGCCGTAACTCTGCACCCAACCCTGCCGGGTGAAGACGAAACCCTCCAGTTGCTCGCCGAAATACTCCACCATATCGTTGCGCTCGACTTCTCCATGCACCAGGAGATCCAACCCGAGCGCTTCCTGTTTGTGCACGGCTTCGCGTATGGCTTTGCGCATGGTTTCCCGGTACAGGGCGTCGTTCAGCTCCCCGTTGCGGTAATCGGCGCGGGCCTTGCGGATGTCCGGCGTCTGCGGGAAGGAACCGATCGTGGTGGTCGGAAAGACAGGCAGCCGCAGCCTTTTCTGCTGCAATGGGATCCGTTCGGGAAAGGGCGAGTAACGCCGAAAATCCGCTTCGGTCAACTGGTCGAGACGGGCCCCGACCGCCGGATTGTGAATCCGCGGTGACGTCGCCCGGTTCTGCAACACCCGATCCTGGGCTTCCAGTTCGGTCCGGATGGCATCCACGCCCAGCCGCAAGCCTTTGTCCATGATCGCCAGCTCATCGAGCTTCTGCACGGCAAAGGCCAGCCAGTCTTTGATCTCTGGATCCAGTTCGGACTCCGGCTCCACGTCTACCGGTACGTGGAGCAGTGAACAGCTCGGCGCCAGCCACAGCCGCTTGCCCAGCTCGGCACGGGCGGTTTCGGCCAGCGCCAGCGTGCGTCTGAGGTCGGTACGCCAGATGTTGCGGCCGTCGATGAGCCCCAGCGACAGAATTTTGTCCGAAGGATACCCGTCGACGAAAACCGGCACCTGATCCGGCGCTCTGACGGCATCGATATGCAATCCAGCCACCGGCAGCGCCTTCAGCAAACTCGCCTGATCCGCCGCCGAATCGAAATAGGTCGCGAGGAGAATTTTCGGCCCCGCCGCTGCCAGAGCGCGGTAAGCCTCCCGATAGCCGGCGAGCCAATCCAGCGGCAGGTCGAGCACGAGGGCCGGCTCGTCCATCTGCACCCAGGCGACGCCTTGATCTTTAAGTCTCCGGAGGATTTCCGCATAGACCCGCACCAGATGGGGCAGTAATTCCAGCCGGTCGAACCCTTCTTCCTTCGCCTTGCCCAGAAACAAATAGGTCAAGGGACCGATCAGCACAGGCTTGGGATTGAGTTTCAGAGCCTTGGCCTCCTCCACCTCTTCGAACAACCACTCCGCGCCCAGGCGGAACCTCGTGTCGCGATGGAATTCCGGGACGATATAGTGGTAGTTGGTGTCGAACCACTTGGTCATTTCCATGGCCGGCTGATCCTTGCTGCCTCGGGCCAGTTCGAAATAGCGGTCGAGATCCGGAGGCTCGTCGCCGAAACCGAAGCGTTCCGGAACGGCTCCCAGCAATACCGCCATGTTCAGCATTTGATCGTAATAGGCGAAATCGCCCACCGGCACCAGGTCGATCCCGGCTCGGGCTTGGAGTTTCCAATGCCGTTCGCGCAACTGTCGGCCGGTTTGCTTCAAATCCGAGAGACCGATCTTGCCGGTCCAGTAAGCTTCCAGAGCCTGCTTCAACTCGCGCTTAGTCCCGATGCGGGGAAATCCCAAAGAATGCGTCACCGCCATGAGTCTGCTCCTCTTGTAGGTCGATTCGGAGCTGGCATGATCGGCTCGCGATGATTATTATTCAAACTCAACTTTTTCATAAACTTCATCGATTTTGTTCATGATTCAGTCGATTTTGGAGCTGCGCCATTTGCAAACCCTGCTGGCCCTGGTGGAAACCGGCACCCTGTCCCGAGCCGCGACCCGGATATATCTCTCCCAATCGGCGATCTCGCATCAGATCAAGCAGCTGGAGGAGCACTACGGCGTCAGCCTGTTCGAGCGCAAGAGCCAGCCGCTGCGGCTCTTGCCGGCGGGCCAGCGCCTGCATACGCTGGCGGAAACAGTCATGAAACTGGTCGGAGATGCGGAGCGGGACGTCGCGCGCATCGCCCAGGGCGAAGCCGGGCAGCTCCGCATTGCCGTGGAGTGTCACACCTGCTTCGATTGGCTCATGCCGGCCATGGACCAATTCCGGGAGCACTGGCCGGAAATCGAGCTGGATCTGGTCTCGGGCTTCCACACCGACCCGTTGGCCCTACTGCTGGAAAATCGCGCGGAACTGGTGGTGGTTTCCGAGCCGCAGCACCGCTCGGGGCTTGCTTTTCATCCACTGTTCAGTTTCGAAATCGTCGGCTTGGTGTCGCGGCAGCATCCGTTCGCGCCCAAACGCTTCCTGAAACCCGAAGATTTCGCCGCGGAAACGCTGATCAGCTATCCGGTGCCGGACGACATGCTGGACATCGTGCGCAAGGTCCTGAAGCCGGTCGGTATAGAACCGAAACGGCGCACCGCCGAACTGACGGTGGCTATCCTACAACTGGTGGCCAGCCGTCGCGGCATTGCGGCCTTGCCCAACTGGACGGTTCAGAGCTATCTGGAGCGGGATTACGTCTTGGGAAAACCGATCGGCAAAAAAGGTCTGTGGAGCGCCTTGTACGCGGCGACCACCGCGCCGATGGCGACATCGGCCTTTATGCTGGACTTCCTAGATACCGTACGTTCCAGCAGCTTCCGGAACCTGCGGGGACTTCAACCGCTGTCGTAGCCGGTTGGGTCTGCCCGAAGACGGCTCGTAGGTAATTTTACGTGCTTACAAGGCGCGCAAAGGAGGCTTGAATAGAGTCCTCTGTAAATTTGTCGCACCTTATCTTTGATTTCCTCAGTCACGACCCGAACCTGTTTCGGTATCGATTTACACCGACCACTCGTCGAGATCAGTTCCGCTCGATGTCGTCGACATTCCGATGCGGTTTGAGCGTATAATGGATAAATCTTCCACGGCTATGAATCCTCGATTGTCACAATCAAGCACCAAAATTCCCCTCGGTACGGCAGTACTGTATAAACCCAAACGACCGCGCTTTTTCAAGGACTCCTACCTCCCCGGTCAACCCGCCATCGTCAAACGCTATTCGCGCTTCAACAGCGACGACTGTTTTATCGAATTTCCTTCCGGCGGCATTTTGCGGGTACCCGAGAGCGACATCGAACCCGTGGTAGCGTAGCTACAATCTGGTGAATTCGGTAATCACCCCAAAATCGACCATGGGTCCAACGTAGCGATGTGGTTTGATGCCGCGGTTGCAGGCGTTCGGGTCCGTTGTGTGCCGTTGCTTCCGCCAGAGATCCCCGCGTTTTATGCCGGTGGCCGGTATGAAACGACTCAGCGCGGCGATTCCAAGATAGACGCTAGCGCCTCCGCCAACGCTCGGCACTGAGCGTCGGTGCCGACGGTGATGCGCAGGAATTGCTCTATCCGCGGCTGCCTGAAGTGCCGCACGATAATATGCCGCTGCCGAAGCAGCGCAGCCAGCTCCGCTGCGTCCCTATGGGGATGCCGGGCGAATACGAAGTTCGCGCCGGACGGCAATACCTCGAATCCCAATCCGGATAGCTCCCGAACGAGCTGATTCCGGCTCCGGATGATGGCTAGCCGCGTGCTCTCGAAATAGTCCCGGTCCTCGAACGCCGCCACCGCGCCGGCGATGGCCAAGCGATCCAGCGGATAGGAATTGAAGCTGCCCTTCACGCGCTCCAAAGCCTCGATCAAACCGGCGTCTCCGATGGCGAAACCTACCCGCAGGCCGGCCAGGGACCGCGACTTGGACAACGTTTGTATCACCAGCAGATTGGGGAAGCGTTCGACCGCCGCCACGGCGGATTCGCCGCCGAAATCGATGTAGGCCTCGTCTATCACCACGACCGATTCCGTGTTGTTTTCGAGCAGCGCTTTGATATGGGCGAGCGGCAGCAGGCAGCCGGTAGGCGCGTTCGGGTTCGGGAAGATGATCCCGCCGTTCGGGCGCCGGTAATCGTCGATCCGGATGTCGAAGCGCTCGGTCAGCGGAATGCAGGTGTGCTCGATGCCGTAAAGACCGCAGTAGACCGGATAAAAACTGTAGGTGATATCGGGAAACAGAATGGGCAAGTCGTGCTTCAGCAGCGCTTGAAAGGCATGGGCCAGCACCTCGTCCGATCCGTTGCCGACGAAGATTTGATGTTTCTCGACGCCATAAAATCGGCCAATGGCCTCTTTCAGGCGATCGGCATCGGGATCGGGATAAAGCCGGAGCGTTTCGCCCATCTCGCCACGCAAGGTTTCTAACACCTTGGGCGAAGGAGGATACGGATTTTCGTTGGTGTTGAGCTTGATGAGATCGTTCAACCTGGGCTGCTCGCCGGGCGTATAACGCGTCAAATCCCGAATGGCGGGACTCCAAAATTTATCCTGATTAGCGATGAACTTCAGCCAAGCGAATTTGCCACTCGGGTCGAGGCTTAGCGAACGCCGCGGCGCGCGCCAGCCGTTGAAGCAGGGTTTTGAGATTGAAACGCCGATTGAAGCGGTATTGGAACTCGGCCAGGTACCGCTGGGCGTATTTCTCGAATTTGAACGCGTGATAGGTGCCGGAAATGGCTGTCTTCAGGTTGCTCAACATCGTATTTACCCAATGAAACTCCGGATGTTGCGCCGACTGCCGCCCAGAGCCCAGGATCAGGCGATGATGGCAAGCGACGACCTGGTGCAGCCTCCGAAACCCGCTCAGGCCATCGGTGAGTGCGTAGGTCGACGGGGCCAAGGCGCGTTTGGCCCAGTCCGCGATAGCCTGCTGCGTGAACGGCAGGGGATCGACGCGCAGGAACAACGGACGCCCGTCGTCCGTGGTTTGTACCGCCATCACAAAGGCCAACTTGTTTTCGGAGCCACGCCCCGGTTTCCCCGGCCGCTCACCGCCCAGGTAGGCATCGTCGATCTCGACCCGCCCGGCCAGCTGCCGATCCGTTTCCCGTTCCGCCATCACCTGGATCAACTTGTGCTTCACCAGCCATGCCGTGCGATAACACACCCCGAGATGGCGCATCAGTTCCAGTGCCGAGACATTGTTCTTGGCCTGGGTCAGGAGATACATGGCCAGAAACCAGGTGGTCAGCGGCAGCTTGGTCGCTTGGAAGATCGTCCCGGCGATCAGCGTCGTTTGGCTCCGGCAGTGTCCGCATTGCCAGTATTTCCGCCCGGTCCGTTCGAACACCGTGTGGCGCGCGCCGCCGCAGACCGGACAGCGGAAACCGTCCGGCCAGCGCAGGGCCTCCAGTGCCGCTTCGCACTGCGCTTCACTGCCGTATTGCGTCAGAAACTCGGCCAACGACAAACCCTTTTGAAATTGCACCCGGTTCATAGGCATGGGACACCCCGCTTGTGATAGATGCCCATAGTCTAAGGACCCTAGCGGCTCACTATGTGAGCCTGTACTGAACTTCGTCGCTAATCAGGAAATTTATTCACGAATTACCGACTCCAGTTTCATGGGTATACAAATCACGCCCGAAACGTCGACCGCTTCGGATTGCCTGACGAATCCGAATTTTTCGTATACGGCGACGGCATAACGAGACGAATTCACGGTAAACACACCTGGATTTCCGGCACTGAGACTCGCGGCCTTGGCGACTTCCCAGAGCCTTCTGGCCACGCCCTTGCTCTGGAAACGTTCGGATACGAACAAATGATAGAGATGGCGATTGTCCCTGATTGCGATCACACCGGCCAATTCGCCATTTTCCTCGGCAAGGTGATAGCGGTAACCCGACTCCAGGTAGCTCCTGATCGCGACCTCGCTCATCGACTCGAGCAAGCGGCCGGCTCCTTCCTCGGAAAATTCGTGCGCGATGTACTTGCCGGCGAGATCGCGAAGGAGCGCGCTGATGCGTCGCGCATCATCCGGAGTGGCAGCTCGAATGTCCATTCATGGCTCGCCTGGAACCTCACTCGTAAGGCGTACCGTCTTTGCGGAAGAACCGATAAGAGCCGCGAACCGCACGCGCCTCCAAATCTTCGTCGGGATAGTTGGCAAGGTCCCCCGGAAGCCGGTCGCCGATTTCCAGATAGACCGCGACGGATTGTCCGCGGTTGATCAGCTGATGCCCGTCCGGCTGGCCGCCCGGAAATCCGGCACATAGTCCGGGGCCTAGGATTTGCTCCCCTTGCTCGGTTACCAGGGTCAATTCCCCCTCCAGAACGTAGATGAACTCGTCCTGCCGGGTATGCCAATGCCGCAGCGCCGACACGGCACCCGGCTCCAGTGTGACCAGGTTGACGCCGAAGGTCTGCAGGCCCAGCGCATCGCCGAGAGCCCTTTTGCTTCGTCCGGCGGTCAATGAACGGAGTCGTTCCGTCGGATAGGTCGAGGCGGTTCTGGCGGGAACACGGGAAGGGTCGAGCGCGGGTAATGTCAAAGATGTTTCTGTCTTCATCGGGCAAATTTCCAATTAGGCTGGTTCGAAGAGTGGCTCACCGGTCGTCGTGCTTGGGGAAATCTCCGCTGCATTCGATGATGCTCTATGCGGACTGGAGGTCTTTCTCCATGCCGTCAATACCTGCGCTGATAGCACCGCGCACTAGCTCGGCCACCGATGCGGCATCTTCGGGCTGCGATTCGAAATCGATAGTCCACACTACAACGCCCAAGCCATCATAAGACTTAAAGACTTCGACCGTCCCTTTGTAATAGGTTACGGGAAATGGAGATATCGGCCGAAGATATATCAATCGCATGTTTATGTCGTCGATTTCTTCAATAGTGTCTTTTATCTCGCCGCCGCCTGCTACGGTCATATATCGCAATGCGCCCTTTCCATCACCCTCTACTCTGCACGTTTCGATGAACGGAAACCAAACGTCGAGTCTTCCTATTTTTCGGATCGCTCCCCAAACCATATCGGCGGGGACATTTAGCTTTTTCGTAATCGGTTGTTTAGTAAACATCGACATCTCCTTAACCAGTTTTCGCGATCGAATGAACACCTTTGTGACAATGCCGCACCGTTCTATCGATCTACAACGACTTCAATCTACAACGAACCTTTTGGCGGCCCGTGCGGCGTACTGTAGCAACACGATCTATCGTTCGTATTGGAAAAAACCGACAAGCGGAAGCGGCACAGTCCTAAACAGCGTGGCCGAGCGTGAAACGGAGAGAAATATAGAGGCGCGAGAAATGGCCAAGAGGGTTCTTCGAGCGATAAAACAATCACCCTTAGAGCGTTTTCATCGCGCTCGTACGGCAAAACCGGCTTGGCGGACGTCGTTGGCGCCTTCGGCTCGGGTGAATGGATTCAAGTATTCGTAGGTCGGCAATCCTTTGCCGACGAAGACGCTCGCCGGGACGTGGCGTCGGGAAGGGGGGCTTCGGCGCTCCCGAAGACGCCGTTTGCGATTGGGAAGGATTCCCGACCTACTCGTGAGTGCCCGTACAGCAGATATGAAAATGCTCTAGCGTCCGGCTCCATGTAGATTCAATAATCCGGAAAACTGTATGGTTTTGGAAGCTTCCAATCGAGGATGGATGGATTCCGGCGACATCCCGTAAAGCTCATGGAAATCGCGAATCATGTGGCTCTGATCGTAGTAACCTGCTGCATATGCCGCATCCGCCCAATTTGAAAGCATTCGGCGCTGGAAAAGCGCGTTCCGCAAACGGACGATACGAGCATATTTCTTGGGCGTAGCGCCGACATGAAACTGGAACCGCCGTTCGAGCGTGCGTTCGGTCAAGCCTAAAGTTCGGGCGAGCTTCGAAATGGGATGATTTCCGTTTGACTTATCCAACTCCTTGCACGCTGTTTGAATCAGCAAATCCTCATTGTCCCGATTCAAAATCGAAAGCAAGAAATGCTCGACACATTGGACGCGCTCGCTAGCGCTCCTCTTAAGAGACAAGTTATCCTCGATTTCTTCTATCGAATATTTGGGGAAAATATCTCTACAGTCCACCCGCCTTTCGGCGCAATCTCTCACTATGCCGCGACAAAAAACATTTAACCCCCATGGGGTAAGGCGCGCCGAAACCCCGGATACTTTTCCAAAAGACCCAAGATCACTGCGAAAACTTTGAAAACCGGCGAGTCCGCTACGGGTTGTATAAATTCGGTCCTTGTGCGCCGTGGTCAATAAATCGGCATACAAAAAACATAAATAGGTTGCGGTATCCGGCAAGATCGTCAGCGCCGAGTTGTCAGCACCCATTAAATCGTCATAGTCCCAAATCGCCGTAACATAAGGTGCCAGCAAGCGAGATGGCCGAAAGATTCTTAAACTCATAATGACACACCTGTTTATCGAGCACGGCAGGCCGTGATCTCTCGGTTGTCCCTGCCCATGAGTCGCGACTTTGAGAGGCGGGTAATTGAGCTATCTTGGGCCCAGCGCATTTTCATCCCGATAGTACGGACACCGCGACGGGAGAGATGAACGCAATCCCCCCTGGCCCAATGCTGTTAAGTTAACTCGTCATTCCGGCAGGGATTGCTCACCCCATCCCTGGGGTTCGTCCTACGGACCGTGCTCCGCACGTCCAAATTTGCTCCTGGCAAATTTGTGCCGGACAAATCGGCAGGATGGCCGATTTGCACGCGAAGCGTCCGTAGGGTGCCGCACAGGGACTGTGCGGCATGAATCCAGGGCACAGGGAAATGACACGCCTCTGCCATCCATGGCTTCTGGACCCCGGCATTCCAATCGCAAACGGTGTCTTCGGGAAGGGCGTGGCCGGCGCTCCCGGCCAGGCCGTTTGCGATTGGAAGGGTCGCGACTAAAGCGACCGTTTGCGATTGGAAGGGTCATCCCAGCGCTCCTGGGATGACCGTTTGCGATTGGAGCACCGAAGCCACCCTTCCCTGCCGGGGTGACGTCATTCGCCTTAACTTAACGGCATTGCCCCCCCTGGCCCCTTTTGCAAAGGGGGGAATGACGCTTGCCTCCCCCCATTGTGAAAGAGGGATCGAGGGGGATTCAAAACGCCGGCCGAGCACCGGATCCCTGTCGGTTTTCTCATCGGACCGACACGACCTAACGTCCAGTAGATGGCGCGTTGCCGCGTAAGCCGTCGTCGGTAAGCGAAAACGCCATATCCGCCGCGAATCTACGCCGCCAAAGTATCCCCGTCAATTGCAAGCAGGTTGAGACTCAGCGCACAACTCGAGACGTCCGGCCCGATAAATTCCGGAATGTGGCGCCCCGTCTCTTTTCAAAGACATGGACCCGGTTTAGTGCCGTTCTTGTCGTTCCCGCTCTTTTTCCGGAATTTTCTCTTTGGATGTGGCGGCATCGACCAGTGCGTGGCACGCGCTGTCCTCGGCCAAGCCGAGTTCGATCCAGGGAATCAATGCTGCCGCCGGAGTCAGGAGCGCTCCCAGCGCTACGGAAGCTGCGCCGCGGGCGATCAGGGGCGCAGGCTCGGGATAGGGGCGCGGCTTTTTCAGGTTTCCTTCGATCTTGATCGGATTTCGCGCGCTGAACGGGCTGAAGTCCTTGGGATGGGCGGTCAGGCGGAGATCCAGGGCCTCGGTGGCCAGATTCACCTGGCCTTCCATCAGCACATTGGTATCGGTGGTATCCATCAGGAACAACTGAGTCTTCACCACGCCGTCGCTGACGATGAAGTCGGCGATGGTGCAGCGGACCGGAATGCTCGGATCCGTGCCGATGAGTTTCTGGAGACTCTCCGCGAAGTCGATACCGAACAGTTCCATCATCAGGTTGCTGATGCGGCCCTGTTCCATCAGGATGGTTATGCCGCCGTCCGCGTGAGCGGCCATCTCCGCCACCGAGTTGCCGGCGGTGGTCAGATTCACGCGGCCGAAAAAGGTGCCGGCGGTTTCTTCTTCGAACGGGGTTCCGGCCACCAGCCGCTTGAACGGCACCTTGTCGATTTTTCCTTTGACTTCGGTCTGTAATTTGTCGCCGCGTGCGTTCAGAGTCACATTGGATTCGATCGCCCCGAAGCCCACGGTAAGCTTTACCGGTTGGATCGTCAGCATGCCTTGATCCATTTTGACATGCACGGACACATCGTCCACCGGCATCCAGGGGGTCACGATATTGCTGCTTTGGAAGCGCACGTCCCCGTCGGCGGCGCGCAAGCCCTCCACGGGATACGGCTTGTCGGGAAGCAGTCTCGGGCGCTCCGGTTCCTCCGGGGACGGCGTCGGATCGGCACCGAAGACGCCCACGAAATCCTTGAAGTCGAGTTTGCGGGAAACCACGTCGCCTTGCAGGTAGGGCCGCTCGTCCCGCATCGTGAACATCAGGTCGCCGGTGAGATCGCTGTTGCCGAGACTGCCCTCGAACCCCTTCAACAGCCAGCGTTCGCCCTCACGGTTAATCTTTCCGCTGAACCGATACGGCGGCGTTTCGGGTATCCACATGGGCGCTATGGAGGCGAGCGCCGCGAGATCCGGCCCTTTCGCCTCGAACTGCAAATCGGGGCCCTGAAGCTCCAAGGGTTCGGCTATCGTGCCCGATACCTTGGCCTCGGTCTTGCCGTACTCGACTTCGACGTTAACCGGGAAAGGCTGATCTTCTTGCCAAAGATCCAGCACCGAACCGCCTCTGACCTTCAGCGTGAATTGTTCCTGCTGCAATCGGCCCTGGCCGCTCAGTTCGACCGCCTGCTCGTCCGACTCGCCGACCACCGTCGAAACGTTCATGTCCAAGCGGGTATCCGTGGTCGGATCGCGGAACAACAAGCGGCCGTCGTCGATGGCGAGGCTATCGATTTTCGGAACCCATCTTTCGCTAACGGGGGCTCCGGCCGGTTCCCGCTTCTCTTTTTTGTCGCCGAACTCCCAATTGGCCATTCCCTCGGGATTCCGTTCGAGCAATATGTGGGGTTTCGAGACGCGGACTTCCGGAAGCACGATGCGCCCTTTGAAGAGTTCCGGAATTCGGACGGCGAACGCCAGCCGGTCGAGGGTGAACATCTCCGGTTCGCTTCCCCAGGGCGCATTGGCCAGTTCCACGTCGTTGATCGTGAAGCGCGGCGTCCACGACCAGTCGGCGCTCAGATCGCCATTGATCGCGAATTCGCGGCCCAGGGACTTGCTGACCGCCGTGGATAGCGGCTCGCGAAGCCTGTTCAGGTCGAAGAAGGCTATGACGAGAACGATGGTAAGAATCAGAATCCCGATCAGGGCACCGATTCCGATAGCGATCCATTTCAAGACGCGCAGCATAAGCTTTCCCAAGGAAATCGGTTATCGGGCTGATCGGCAACCCGCCTGGTGAAGGCCGGTACCGCTCCAAGTTCCTCCCGGATTCCGCTCTCAATGTCCATAGTACCCTCGGCGCCGCGAGCGATTTACACGGTCCGTATCTTTCAAGCCTCGCTGCCGGCGAATCCGCTCGGTCGTACGATGCCTTGCCGGATAGACCTGTCGCCGTCCAAATTCTCTTAAATCGTTATGACCGCCGATCCGGCAAAAAGGTCGTTGGAAAGACGCTTTCCATCCTTAGACAGTACGGATGATTGTTCCCCCACGATTTCGCTATCGACCCGATCCGCCCGCTCACGGAACTTTTGATTTAGTATCGCGTCAATACGATCGTCATCGCCTCGGTACCCCGCATTGGGTGGTGTAAGCCAGGCGTAAGTATCAACGAGATGAATCCGCGTCCTTGGAGATTTCTGGAGACAATCATGTTCAAGCTTTTCCCGCCGAATTCTAAAACCACGGGATCCGCCATCTTGGCCTTGAGCGCTCTAATTTTCTCGGCAACGACACTGGCTGACGAGCCGCCTGTCGAGGCCACATCCGATGCAGTCGAGTATTGCGAATCGCTCGGCATGGTGAGCGGGCACTCGGGCTACGGAAAACATGGCGGCGTGCACTGGGAGCGAGTCGCAAAAGGCCGGGCGCTACGGAAAGCGGACAATCTCGGAGCCACTCATATCGTATGGGAAAGCGCCACCCCTCGCGGTGCATTCAATGGTCATGTGACCGGCAACATCTACGAGTGTGAATGAGTAACCGGCTCCGCGAGAGGTGAAACGCCGCTCGCGGAGCCGATCGCGCAGGTCTTTCGCATCCCGCCGCGCGTTGGGGCAGAGGACTCGATACCGGTATCGAAGAAAATATCCGAACCGTACTCGATCACCGTTATCCGGGAGAGGTCGAAACGCTCTTCATTTTCGACGACGCACACGAACCGGCGCTTCCCTTATTAATCAGGCCCGTAAATACCCTCCTGGTATTTCGGGCCGCCGCCCGGGCCGGTACACGCCCGGCCTGGGCTCACGCGGCTTGTCGCCGCGCCGGGGCATCCCTGTCCCGGATTAACCCGGCCTATTATTTATAGGCCGGGTTAATAGTCGAAAAAGCGCTTGCCGAGCGGAAGCGAGCCGGACAGGCCGTCGACGCGCGAGTCATTTTTTGCGGCCACACGCCGATTCTCAAAACAGACGTCCGCGCCGAATCGTTCGTTGGATACGCCTGTGCGAATGCCGTTCGCTAGCGGTTTTCCAGTCGGCTGAAGGTGGAATCCAGCGCTCTCTTCAGCTTTTCCGCGGCTCCGTTGACCGCCTGCTCGACGCTGTCGGCCCTGTGACTGACCGCTACCGGCTTCAGGCCCGCAGGGCGAGCCTCGAGCAGGCAGCGTATATCGTCTTGACCGATCTTGTGAGCGTTGATGTCACTGAGATGAGCTTCCACCCGGGTGACCCTTTCGCCGAAACGACCCAAAATCGCCGCTACCGAATCCTCGACCCAGTGGGCCAGTTCGTCGCGGCCTTCGATGTTGCTGTCGGTGTTGAACTGAATCTGCATGGACGCGTCCTTTTGCCTAGGCTATCCGGGAACGACCCCCTTAATAGCGATAAATCGCGGCAACCCCGGTCCCGGTGGGCATCCGCTCGGGGGGAACGACGACCACCTGGCCGCCGCTCCTCATGACCCACTCCGCGAGATCGTCGAGCAGATCATCGACCTCGGGATGAGCCAGATCGTCGAATTCGACCTGTCCGGTCGTGGAATCAATTCGGCCGGGAATCTCGCAGCCGGCGTCGATCAGCAAGCTCGTAACCCGACCGGCTACGGCCGCCTCGGCGACCTGGGCCGGATCGTCGGCACCGAGCCCTTTGGCTTTCGCCGCGCCGAATGCCTCCACCAGCTCGTCCAGCCTTGCCAGATAATAAGGCTCGACCGCCCGCCACGCGCGCTCCCGCAGTTCGCCGGCAGACACCGCGTCCGGATGGACATCGATGCCTTCCTCCAGCAGGAACGGGTTATGGCTCACCCGGCGGAAGAGATGATGGTGTTCCGGCAGCGCCGCGAGCACCAAGGGCAAGCCCGAGGGCCGCGAATGATGTTCCAGCACGGCGCGGTCGACGACGCGAAAGAACCGTTCCGCATCAAGGTCCACCTCGTCCTTTCTCCCGCCCTGGCCATGGTGCATCGCCGGACCGGCGGGGCCGGAGCCATAGGTGGAGACGGTCAGGTGCGGCTCGGTCAACTCCTCGCCCAGCGCTTCGATGATGGTGCGCGGGACCTCATCGGCCAGTTCGATTTCGTCCAGTGCGTCGCGATTCCCTTCAAAAAGCTTGATTTCCTTACGATTCAGTCCGAGAACCTGGTAGCGATCGGCCGACTGGAGGATGCGCAGCAGGGGTTTGGTGTGGAAGCTGTCGGCCACTACCGCCAATTCCGGAACCGGCCGCTGCAGCCTATAGGCTAGGAACAAGCCGGGCGCGGCCAGTACGGCTAGTCCATCCAGCGTGTGATTCCAGAAGCCGCGATCGGCGGCCAGGTTTCGAAACGGCTCGATGAGCGCTCGAATCTTTTCTTCCGGATAGGTCCGCCGCAACGAGTCTTCCAAGGCTTTCACCAGGTTCCGAAACCGGATTCGGTCCTGCTGGTTATCCGGATGGGACCGGTGAGTCGGCGCGTACAGCGAGAGGCATGGGGGCCCTTGAACGTCGAAGAAGAGCCCGGTGGGGTAATCATGTGCCGGTGAATCCATAAAGCCTCCGGGGCAAGGCGAAAGTCCTGGAAAATACCCAAGATGAATAAGTATCAATGACCAAGAACGTTCTCCAATCGTTCCCCTGCTTTCAGCCGGCCGCCTTCCGCTGCGATGATTCCCGTTGTTCCGGTCGACGCGGCCTCCCTCGTCTCTCTATAGAGCCTGCCAGACAAACCAGAGTCCCAGACCGAGCGAGCCGAGGCCGAGCCCGGCGGCGGTGAGCCGGCGGCCATGCAGCCGGGTCCACAGCAGCACGCCGGTCAGGCCGAGCACGATCAGTCCGCCGGCCAGCGTGTCCGCCAGCAAGATCCAGCCGACGCCCAACCCGGCGCCGCGGTGCAAGTTGCCGAGCAGGGCGAAGACATTCGCTTCGCCGCGCTTGACGGTGACGAAAGCATTACCTTCCCAATATTCCGCTTGGAGGAAGCGTTGCGGCGTACGCGCGGCGATCTGCCAGCGCGCCGGCTGCCGCACCTCCACGCCGTTCCAGATAACGGTCTTGCCAGGCTCCTGCATGATCTTCGCCTTGTCGGATGGGAACTGCAGCGCTTCTGCTAGCCATAGTGCCAAGGCCTTGGGATCGGCGGGACGCGGTTCCGGCAGCGGCAGCTGTATCACGGTCTGCTCCATCCGGGCGGCCGGAATTTTCAACTTCTCGTGGTGATTGAGCAGAATTCCCGTGGTCCCGAACAAAAACCCCAACGCCGCGCCCCACAGCCCTATCCAGGCGTGAGTGCGGCGCAGCCATTTAAGGAATGCCCCGCGCGCCAGACGCCTCGGGAGGAACAAGTATCCGCCCGAGGGTTTGGAACGCGGCGAGTGAGCCGGAAGACCGAGCTCGGCGGGCTTCATCAGAATCTCACCCGCAGCGCGGCAGTGGCGGCAATCGGCGAGCCCGGCATGATGTTGTTGTTGCTGTGCGCCGAAGCGTAATACTCCTTGTCGAATAGGTTTTCGACGTTGACCTGCACCTGGACATTGTCGTTGACCGTGTAATAGACAGCCCCGTCGAAGCGGAGGAAGCCCGGCAGGGTGACGTTATTGTCGGTGGCCGCGTACATTTCGCTGCGGTATACCGCGCCGAGGCCGACGCCCCAATGAGGGGTAATGTCGTAGCGGTTCCAGAGCGAAACCGTGTGTTCCGGGACCTGGGCCACCTTGTTGCCTTTCGGAGCGCTGGCCGACAAGCTCTCGGTGATTTCGGCATCCTGGTAGGCGTATCCGCCGATCACGCGCCATTGGTCGGTGATGTTGCCGCTCAATCCCAGTTCAATCCCCCGCGTGCGCTGGCCGTCGACCAGGAACGACGCCGCGGGGTTATTGGGGTCGGTGGCGATCGCGTTGAGGCGATCGAGCTGATAAAAGGCCAGGGTCGCCGACAGATCGGGACGGATGTCCCACTTCGCACCCACCTCGTAGTTCTTGAACTCTTCCGGCTCCAACGAGCTGTTGGCCAGTGTCAGCGAGGCCAATTGATCGCCCGCCCGCGGCACATAGGCCATGCTGTAGCTCGCATAGATCGAGAGCTCGTCGAACGGCTTGAAGATCAGGCCCCCGCGCGGCGACCAAAGGTCGTCATTGGTGTAGAAAGTCTGGCCGTTGCGGTTGTTGCGGAAATCGACCTCGAAGTTGTCGTAGCGAAGCCCCGCCACGAGTTGCCAGTGCTTGGTGAGCTCGATCTGATCCTGAAAATAGCCTGCCGCGATGGTCGCGAGGCCGTGGTTGTCCGCATCCGTGGCGCTTTGCCGGAAGGTGACGGGGCCGGTATATCTCGGATCCGCCACGGGAACCCTGGCCGATGTCGCATTGGGACCCACCGCCGTGAAATATCCGGTCTGGCGAAAGTTGTCGGTTTCCTGGTGACCGAACTCAGCGCCGGTCAACAGAGTGTGTTTGAACGGTCCGGTTTCGAGCTCGAACGTCAGATCGGTCTGGTTGAAGAAATTCTCGCGCTGGGTCGCGTTGTTGTAGGCCGAGATCGCCACCTGGTCGCCCGCGGCATTGACCGCCCCCGGGAAAATGTTCTGGTAGAACTTGTCGTAGATCGCATAACGGGTGCGGTTGCGGAACTTGATCCCGTTCCCGAAGTCGTGATCGATCAAGGCGTTGAACGCGTCGACTTTCGACCAGGTCGGACTGCGCCTCGGATCGCCGAAAAACGTGGAAACGTCGGTCTCGACCGGGCGGCCCGAGAACGAAGAAATGCCGCGGTCCGCGACACGGTCGTCCTCGTAATGCTCGTAGCCGAAGGTCACTTGGGTCTGATCGCCCAGACGCCAGGACACGGTTGGATTGACGCCCCAGCGCTCGGCATGGAAACCCTCGCGAAAGCTGCGTGAACTCTCCCATAGGCTAGTGAGACGAACGGCGAAATTCTCGTTGATGGCTTGGCCGAAGTCCCCGGTTAACCGGAATTTGTCCCAGGAACCGACCTGAAAGCTCGCCTCGCGCGGGTTCTCCCAGTTCGCTTGCTTGGTTACCCGGTTGATCAGACCGCCGGAGCTGCCGCGGCCGAAAATCATCGCGTTCGGGCCTTTCAGCACCTCCACCCGGTCGATGTTGTAAAGATCGCGGAAATACTGGACATCGTCGCGCATGCCGTCGACGTACATATCGCCGGTCGTGGCGTTGCCGCGAAAAATCACCGCATCCCGGTTGCCTTCCCCTTGCGACATCACGACGCCGGGCACGTAGCGGACCGTATCGGCGATGCTCTGCATGTTCTGGTCCTTGATCAGCTCCTGCGTGATGACGGTGATCGACTGCGGAACGTCGATCAGGGGAGTGTCGGTCTTGGTCGCCGTCGTGGTGCGTTTGGCCATGTAACCTTTCGTGTCGCCGCCCGCCTGTTCCACCTTGCCGACCACTTTGACCTGGTCGAGCGTGGTGAGATCTTCGTCCGCCGCGATGGCGCCATCCGTCGCGCACGCCAGGGCGAGCGCGAGTGGCGTTCCGGCCAACGCCGTGGATTTAAGCCGGTAGTTGTTATTCTTAGTCATGGATGTTTTCCCCAAGTTAACTGGTTCTGTTGGCTGGCTACCTGGCTGGAAAACGGCTGGGTGGCTAATTCGTATGTCAAGGCTTGGCTTCGTTCGGATCGGAGACGAAGCCGATGCGTGTCACGCCGGCATTGGCCGAGGCGGCGAGCACTTCGGCGATGATCTGGTAGGCCGTGGCTTTATCGGCCCGGAGGTGCACCTCGGGCTGAGGCTGCTGCCGTGCCGCCGCCGCGAAGCGCTCGCGCATCCCTGCCCGGTCGATCGCGTCATTGTTCCAGAAAAGCCGGCCGGCTCCGTCGATCGCCAAATCGATGTGCTCGCCCTGGTCTGCGCTCGGCTGGCTCGCCGCTCTGGGCAGATCGATCTTGACGTTGTGGGTGAGCAAGGGCGTCGTGATCATGAAAATGACCAATAACACCAGCATGATGTCGATGAGCGGGATCATGTTGATCTCGGCCGAGGGACGCATGCCGCCCTGCCCCTGGCTGAAGCTTCCGAACGCCATCACGCACCTCCCGCGACGGCCTGGCCGACCGCGCCGCTTCGGTCATCGGCTTCGGTCCCGACGCAATGCGCGCCGGTGGTCAGGAAAGCGAACAGGTCGTGGGCGAAGGCATCGAGCTTCGCCAGCAGCAGCCGATTGGAGCGGGCGAAGGCGTTGTAGGCCAATACTGCGGGAATGGCCACGGCGAGGCCGGCGCCGGTCATGATCAGCGCTTCGCCAACCGGGCCCGCGATTTGATCGAGGCTCCCCTGCCCGCTCATGCCGATGTTGACCAGGGCGTGGTAAACGCCCCAGACCGTGCCGAACAAGCCGATGAACGGGGCGGTGCTGCCGATGGACGCGAGCACGGTTAGCCCCCATTCGAGAGACGCGGTTTCCTCGTCGATGACCCGGCGCATCGAACGCGTCAGGAATTCCGCCGCCGAACCCGCCTCGTTCAGCCGCCCCGCGCCGTGCCGAGCATGATGCCGGGATGACACCAGCGCATGATAGGCGAGATGGGAAAACGGTTCGTCCGGGTGGTGCTCTTCCAATTGCAATTCCACGGCATGCAGGGAAGAGGCGTTCCAGAAGGACTCCAGAAAGCGGGCCGTCCGGCGGCGCGCGATCAGCGCCTGCAGGTTCTTCGCCACGATGAAATACCAGCTCGCGACGGACATGGCGACGAGGATCGCGAAAATCGCCTTGCCGGCCGAGTCGCTTTGCGCCAGGAAATGGGTCAAGCCCAGGGTTTCTGTCGTTTCCATAGGATTATCCTTCGAGTGAGAATGAAATCGGGACCAACACCCACGCCGGCACGGACTTGTCTCCCTGGCGGGCGGGAACGAATTTCCACTGCTTTACGGTTTCGAGAGCGGCGGCATCGAGCCGGTCGTATCCGCTGGAGGTCTGGACGTTAACCGCTTCGGCGCCGCCGCCGGCATCCACCAGAACCCGAAGCACGACTTTGCCCTGTTCTTTTCGGCGGAGGGAACCGACCGGATAGGCCGGCGCCGGATTGCGCAGATAAGCCGCGTTGAAGCGTGGCGGAACGACCGGCCCCGGCGACGGAGCCGTCGCCGATACGGCTGATGGCGGCAGTACCGGGCCCGGCGCCGCTTCGGTCGAAGTTGGACGTGGAGACGGTTCCTGTTCGGCAGTCGTCTGCTGCACGGCTGCCTGGCTGGGCCTGGACAGGATCGGCGACCGCTTGGCCGACGGTCGGACCTGTTTCGGCTTGGGCTTCGCTTTCGGTTTGGGCGTTTCGGTCTTGGGCTTGACGGGTTCTACCGGTTTCTGTACGGCCTGGGGCGCATCGGCTTGCGGGTGCGCCGTCGAAATCAGGTCGACCATGACCGGCGCCGCTTGCGGACTCTGCACTGCCGGCACCGACTCGTCCTCTATCAGCATCGGTAGCACCGCGGCATGGACCAGGGCGGCCCCCAATATGCCGGCGGTGCGAACTCCCCAACAACGATCGACGATTGAGATGCCGGGCCAGAGACGGTCCGGCGGAAAAGTGGCTGCCCACATGATGCTGCCTCACCAACAGAAGCGTAACTAAACCAAACTGTCTGGCTGGCTACCTATGCCGTGAGGCCGGGTGGCTGGCTACAAGGGGTGTCGGAACCTGCGACGCGTTCCACTAAAGCATTTTCCGATTCGGTGTAAGGGATCCCGATGTGTAGGTCGGCAATCCTTTGCCGACAGCAACAGTCCGGCCAGCGGGTTTGTCGGCAAAGGATTGCCGACCTACGCTCTCCCCACCCGGGACGAGTCTCACACACACAAACTATTTCGTCAGAATGAGCTTGTCGTTGCTGGTTAGGCGCAGACGGTATTCGTCTCCGCCATGTTCGATCACGATTTCACGACCGGAGCCCAACAACTCCGCACTTGTGACTCTGCGCTTCGAATGAAAGGGCCCCGCATCACCCCGACGATGCGGGCGATCGGTTTCGGTTCGGTTGCTTGGGCTCATACTTTTTCCTCATGTCGTTCAGCGGCGGCGGACGGCACATCCACCCTGTCGCAAATGATATCCATTATCATTTTCATTGACAACCGTTCTTGCTGCGCCTGACTCGTCGAGCCATGGGAATCTTTATGCGACCACCGAGGTCATAGGAATCAAAGAACTCAAAAAAATCCGCCACTGGGGTATCCAATATGACAAGCGACGACGTCCCCCCCATAAGGACCGATGGATTCGAATTCATCGAATATACCGCCCGTGACACTCAAGCCTTGGCGAGACTTTTCGAGCAGATGGGATTCAAGGCCGTGGCCCGCCACCGGTCCAAGGATGTGGTTCTATACCGGCAGGGAGAGATCAATTTCGTCATTAATCACGAACCGGGGAGTTTCGCCCAGCGCTTCGCGGAGCGGCACGGGCCTTCGATTTGCGCCTTCGCGATTCGCGTCGAAAATGCCGCCTGGGCCTTCCGGCGCGCGCTCGAACTGGGCGCCAGGCCGTCCGCCAGCGAGGCTGGTCCCATGGAACTCAATATCCCGGCCATCCGCGGAATCGGACGGAGCCTGATTTATCTGGTCGACCGTTATGGAGAGCATTCGATCTACGATGTCGACTTCGTTCCCATCGAAAACGAGCCGGCGGAACCTTTCGGGGTCGGCCTGACCCGCATCGACCATTTGACCCATAACGTGCGCAAGGGCCACATGGACGAATGGGCCGATTTTTACGAGCGCGTCTTCGGTTTCAGGGAGATCCGCTATTTCGACATCCACGGCAAGGCGACCGGGCTGAAATCGCGGGCGATGGCGAGCCCCTGCGGAAAGATCCGCATTCCCGTCAACGAGCCTTCCGATCCCAAGTCGCAGATTCAGGAGTACCTCGACCTTTATCACGGCGAAGGCATTCAACACGTTGCTCTGGCCACGGACGACATCTACGCCACCGTTGAGCGGCTCCGCGAGAACGGCGTCCGCTTCATGGACGTGCCCGATACCTATTACGAGCGGGTGAACTCCCGCGTTCCGGGCCACGGTGAGAATTTGGAGCGGCTGCGGCGGAACCGGATTCTCATCGACGGCCTGCCGGGCAACAAAGTGGGCCTTCTCCTGCAAATCTTCACCGAGACCGTGATCGGGCCGATTTTCTTCGAGATCATCCAGCGGAAAGGCAACGAAGGATTCGGCGAGGGCAATTTCCAGGCGCTGTTCGAGGCGATAGAAGACGATCAAATGCGACGGGGGGTAATCTGATGTTCCGCTGGATTTCACTGCCGAGAGTCGAGGGCGTCGCCGCCCGCCAGGCTCACGCCGATTTGCCCGAGGGCACTTACGAACGCGAATTGGGGCGGGAGGGCTTCTACGGCCCTTCCACGCAAATGCTCCACCGCCATCCGCCGACCGGCTGGATCAGCGTCGAGGGACCGCTCAGGCCGCGCGCCTTCGATACCAACCAGCTCACCGGAACCAGCGTCTCGCCATGGGACGCCACGCCGATGCTGGGCAATCTGAGCGTGAAAATCCGGTGCTGGCATACCTATTCCGCCATGGACCACCTGGTGCGGAACGGCGACGGCGACGAATTGCTGTTCGTCCACGAAGGCTCCGGACATCTTTATTGCGACTACGGCCATCTCGCCTTTTCCGAGGGCGATTACCTGGTGATTCCACGGGGCACCCTGTGGCGCATCGAAACCTCCGGCATGGGCGTCTTCCTCCTAATCGAGGCGTCCAACAGTACCTACCGGCTTCCCGAAAAAGGCATCGTCGGAGCCCATGCCGTGTTCGACCCGGCGGTCTTGGACACGCCCAAGATCGACGACGCCTTTCTCGCCCAGCAGTCGGACCGGACCTGGCGGGTGCTGGTCAAGCGGCGCGATCGGCTCAGCGCCGTGACTTACCCATTCAATCCGCTCGATGCCGTCGGCTGGCAGGGCACGCTGATGCCGGTCCGGCTCAACTGGCGTGATATCCGCCCGCTGATGAGCCATCGCTATCATCTTCCGCCTTCGGCCCATACCACCTTCGCTAGCGAGCGCTTCGTCGTGTGCACTTTCTGCCCGCGGCCGCTGGAAAGCGATCCGGGCGTGCTCCGGGTGCCCTTCTATCACAACAACGACGACTACGACGAGGTGATCTTCTATCACCGCGGCCATTTCTTCTCCCGCGACAACATCCATCCGGGCATGATGACCCTGCACCCGGCGGGAATCACCCACGGCCCTCATCCCAAGGCATTGGAGGCGGCTAAGGCGAGGTCGCGCACCGAAACCGACGAGGTGGCGGTCATGATCGACGCCCGCGACGCCCTCGAAGTGGCCGACCTGCCCCGAGGGGTCGAGTGGGCGGGCTACGTGGACTCCTGGAAATAGCCATGAAACTCGCTTCGCTGAAATCCGGAAGCCGCGACGGAACCCTGGTTATCGTCGACCGGGAGCTGAAAACGGCATTCCCCGCCCTGGAGTCCGGCTTCTCAACGCTGCAATCGGTACTGGAGAACTGGGAAGACGCCGCACCCGCACTGGAAACCACCTATCGCGCCCTCAATCAGCGCGAGCTCGATGCGCTCCCCTTAAGACCTACCGAGCTGGCGTCGCCCTTGCCCCGAAGCTATCAATGGCTGGACGGAAGCGCCTATCTGTCCCATGTCGAGAGGGTGCGAAAGGCCCGCGGCGCGCCCATGCCGCCTAGCCTGTACACCGACCCCCTGATGTATCAGGGAGGATCGGCGGCTTTCCTCGGCCCACGGGACCCGATCCGGCTCGCCGATGAAAGCTGGGGACTGGATTTCGAGGCGGAAGTCGCGGCGATCACCGACGACGTGCCCGTGGGAACGACAGCCGAAGAAGCGGCCTCGCACATCAAGCTGCTGATGCTGGTCAACGACATTTCGCTGCGCAACCTGATTCCCCAGGAACTCGCCAAAGGCTTCGGGTTCCTGCACGGCAAACCCGGACCCGCCTTCTCGCCGGTTGCGGTCACGCCCAACGAATTGGGAAATGCCTGGGACGGCGGCAAGATCCACCTTCCGCTGCTGACCCACCGGAGCGGTATTCTCGTCGGCAATCCCGACGCCGGCCAAGGCATGCAATTCGACTTCCCCGCCCTGATCGCCCACGCCGCCAAGACCCGCCCCCTCCCCGCCGGCACCATCATAGGCTCCGGCACCGTCAGCAACGCGGACACCGGCCGGGGTTATTCCTGCATCGTCGAAAAACGCGTCCTCGAACAGATCGAACCCGGCGAAGCCCGGACGCCTTATCTCCGGCACGGCGAGACGGTACGGATCGAAATGCTGGACCGGAACGGACGCTCCGTTTTCGGCGCCATCGAACAGGACGTGCTGCAGTGATGGGGCTGGAGCTGTACACCTACTTCCGAAGCTCGGCCGCCTACCGGGTCCGCATCGCCTTGAACCTCAAAAGATTGTCTTACCGGCCGCAATTCGTGCATCTCGCGAAGGGCATGCAGCGGCAACCCAAATATCGTGAAATCAATCCGCAGGGACTGGTACCGACCCTGGTGGACCGGGGAACGCCGTTCACGCAGTCCCTGGCGATCATAGAGTATCTGAACGACACCTATCCCGACCCGCCGCTGCTGCCACGCCGCCGCGACGAGCGGGCTTACGTCCGAGCGCTTGCGCAAATCATCGCCTGCGACATTCATCCCTTGAACAATCTTCGGGTCCTACGGTATCTCGCGGAGGTGCTGGGCCAGGACGAGCTGGCCCGAAACGCCTGGATTCGGTACTGGATCGAGGAAGGGTTCGGGGCGTTCGAGGAACAGCTCGCCCGCCACGGAGGCAGCAGCCGATTCTGCTTCGGCGACACGCCGACCCTTGCGGATATCTGCCTGGTGCCGCAGGTGTTCAACGCCCGGCGCTTCGGCTGCGATTTGAACGGGTTCCCCCGAATACGAGCGATCGACGAAAGCTGCCTTGCGCTCACCGCATTCCGCGACGCGGCACCGGAGCAGCAGGCGGACGCCGAATAGTGAATTTTTCGGGCTGGCGTAGCGCCGGGAGTGCCCATGTCGGCAACGGATTGCCGACCTGCCGGAGAAATTCGGAACGAATTCGCGGGTCAAATAAGTAGTTTTCCTTCTTATGTTATGAGGAGGTTCCATGATAGCCGTCGCCGACTCCAAACTTGAGCGCTATGCCGAGGAACACCGCTTGTCGGGCCTGACCGCTCCGACGCTCGAGGCGCTTGCGACGAACCGGACCGGGTATTCGGTCGACAAGGCCCAACGCTTTCTCGCCTTTCAGCGGCGCATAGACACCGAAATGCTGAGACACCGGATCATCACCGACAATCGTTATACCGCCTGGTTCAGCCAGGGCGAGCAAACCTTCGATCAGGTCCGGGCGTTCATCGTCCAGTTCTCGGTGTTTTCGAACCAGTTCCTGGTGGCCCAGCTTCAAAAAATGATCAATGCCGATTCTCTCGAAGGCATGCGGGCCTCCAAGGAAATTCTCGCCAACGAAATCGGCGTCGTCTTCAATGCCGGGCGGAAAAGGTCCGCCACGCGCGATCCCGACCATGAGGTCGATCCCGAACTGGTCTCCACCGAGGGCACGGTGGAAGGCGGCATATTCCATTTCCGTGCGGCGCATTTCGAGTGGCTGCTGCGAATCGCCGGGGAGCTCGGACTCGGATTTCAGGATCTCGGCGGCCGCAGGCACGGCACCCCCGCCACCCTCCATTTCTGCGACGAACTGATCCGGCTCTACGGCAACGAGAACTACGCAATCACCCAGGCCGCGAGCTATGCCGTGGAAAACTGGGCGGCGGCCGGTTTCTGGCAGGAACTGATCGACGGCTTGGTCCGCTACAACGCGCGTACCGGCTCGAACTTGCCGCTCGCTTTCTTCACCTGGCACAACCGCCTCGAAGCCCAGCACGCCCAGCATACCCAGGAGGAACTGGAAGAGCTTTATTTCACCCGCGACATCGACGAGGATGATTTCATACGTTACGGCAACGAAATGCTCGACGGCGTGGCGGTGTTTTGGGACGGCCTGGACGAGCAGCGGCGGGCGTTGGCGAAAGCGGCTTAAGCAGCGCTTCCCGCAAATCGTAAATATGAGGAGTCGCTTGCGCGACAGCTATTTGAATGTGGGTTTCCGAACCCACGGTCGGCTTACTTTCTTTTGCTCGGCCAAAAGAAAGTAACCAGAGGGAAGGCCGCCCGGTTGCCGCTTGGGTCCTGCGCTGCTACGAAAACCATCCTTGGTTTTCGCCCTTCGGGCCAGCGTACCGCTGTTCAAATTCGCTCCCGGCGAATTTGTCGCTTTCGGCGGGAGGCGATCGAAGGGTCATCCATGACCCTCGATCGCCGCGCAGAATCCATTCTGCGCCCCTTACGGGTTATTCCCGCAGAAAGCTCCGATGCTCGGCGCGGCAAACGGGATAAGAACACAAAGCCGGAAACGCAGAACCTGTCCTGAGAAAAGTCGAAGGACTTATTCCGGCTATTGGAGTTTGCGTGAAGTAACGATCCACCGGCAAAGCCAGTGGCTTTCGACGGCTGGCCCCTCAAAGGGGCCTGACCGCCATCGGGCAAAAGCCATGTCGTCACCCCGGCAGGGAAGGGGCCGACTAAAGGCCCGTTTGCGATTGGAGTGCCGGGGTCCAGTGACCACGGATGGTTTCGACCATTCACAATCCCTGTGAACTGGATTCCGGCAATCCCTGCCGGAATGACGGCCCAGCGAAATTGGGACAATACCTGACTCCCGGAAATGTCAAACTTTGCGAGTCCCTCGGCAGAACCGGGGGTTTTCCCGCGATAAATAATCTGGAGCGCCGTCTTGAATCAACCCCTCTGGCAACCCACCCGCTCGCGCATCGAAAGCACGAATCTGTACCGATTCACGCACATTCTGCGAGACCGATGGAGCATCGAATTGCCCGATTACGCTGCCCTTCACCGCTTCTCAATCGAGCAAATGGACGAATTCTGGCTGAGTCTGTGGGACTACGCGGGAGTCGTGGCGGAGACGCGCGGCGACCGCATTTTGGCGGACCGCGACAAGATGCCCGGCGCGCGGTTCTTCCCCGAGGCGCGGCTCAATTTCGCCGAGAATTTGCTCAAACGCCGGGATGACGGAGACGCCATCGTCTTCTGGGGCGAGGATAGGGTGCGCCGGCGGCTGAGCTGGCGCGAGCTTTACGAGCGAGTCAGCCGTCTGGCGCAGGCTCTCGAAGCCGACGGCGTCGTGCCGGGAGACCGGGTCGCCGTCATCATGCCCAACCTGCCGGAAACCGTGATCGCGATGCTCGCCGCCGCATCGGTCGGGGCGATCTTCACCTCCTGCTCGCCCGATTTCGGCGTACAGGGTGTGCTGGACCGGTTCGGGCAAGTCGGACCGAAGGTTCTCATCGCCGCCGACGGATGCTTTTACAACGGCAAAGCCCATTTCGCCGCCGACAAGCTCCGCACGATCATGGCCAACTTGCCGAAGCTCGAACGCATTGTCCTCGTTCCTTATATCTCCGAGCAGCCTGAGCTAGAGGCGCTGGGCGAACGGGCGATTCGCTTCGACGATTATCTCGCGCCCTACCAAACGAGCGAGATTCCCTTCGCCCGGCTACCTTTCGACTCGCCGCTATACATTCTCTATTCCTCCGGCACGACCGGCATTCCGAAGTGCATCGTTCACGGCGCCGGCGGCACGCTGCTCAAACATTTGGAGGAACACCTACTGCAATGCGACGTGAAGCCGAACGATCGGGTGTTCTATTTCACCACCTGCGGCTGGATGATGTGGAACTGGCTGGCCTCCGCCCTCGCCTGCGGCGCCACCCTGCTCCTTTACGACGGTTCTCCCTTCCACCCCTCGGGCAATGTGCTGTTCGATTTCGCCGATGCCGAGGGCATGACCCATTTCGGCACTTCGGCCAAATACATTGACGCCTTGCTCAAGGCGGGAGTGGAACCGAAACGCACGCATCGGCTGACATCGCTCAGGACCGTTCTTTCGACCGGTTCGCCCCTGGCGCCGAACAGCTTCGATTACGTCTATGAGCGCGTCAAATCCGACGTGTGCCTGTCCTCGATCTCGGGCGGGGCCGATTTGATCGGCTGCTTCGTGGGCGGCAATCCGATGGGGCCGGTTCGACGGGGCGAGATCCAGGCCAAGGTGCTCGGCATGGCGGTCGAAGTCTTCGACGAAAACGGCCAACCGGTCGTCGGCACGAAAGGCGAACTGGTCTGCACCAAACCCTTTCCTTCGATGCCGCTGGAGTTCTGGAACGACCCGGACGGAACCAAATACCGCGAGGCGTATTTTTCCATGTACCCCGGCGTCTGGCGGCACGGCGACTGGGCCGAGATCATGCCGCACGGCGGCATCGTCATTCACGGCCGCTCCGATGCGGTGCTGAATCCCGGCGGCGTGCGCATCGGCACTGCCGAGATCTATCGGCAAGTCGAAAGGCTCGACGAAATCGTCGAAAGTTTGGTCGTCGGCCAGAATTGGGATAACGATGTCCGCATCGTGCTGTTCGTGCGCCTGCGCGAAGGCCTGAAGCTGGACGAAGCGCTGGCGGCAAGAATCCGGAGGCAGATTCGCGAAAACGCGAGCCCGCGCCATGTTCCGGCCAAGATCGTGCAGGTCGCCGACATTCCCCGCACGCTCTCCGGCAAGATCGTCGAACTCGCAGTACGCGAGATCATTCACGGACGCCCCGTGAAAAACCGCGACGCGCTCGCCAATCCCGAGGCGCTGGAACTCTTCAGGAATTTGCCGGAGCTGGCGAGCTGAGGGATTTGAGCCGGGCGTGTCATGCCTGATGCCGTTCTCCCGCCCGGCCGAACGGGACGCGCGTTCGTGTCGGCAAAGGATTGCCGACCTACTTGGGTTTGCCTACAAGCGTAGGTCGGTAATCCTTTGCCGACGATGCCTGTATAACATCAATCAATCAAGCGGAGACACCCCGATGAATCAGCGCTCCACGAAAGAAATCTACTACGCCGACTACCTGCAACTCGAGCGTCTCTTGAGCGCTCAGACGCCCGAAAGCCGCCGGCATGGCAGGGAAGCCCACGACGAGATGCTGTTCATCATCACGCACCAGGCTTACGAGATCTGGTTCAAGCAAATCCTGCACGAACTCGAGTCGGTGCTCGGTGCATTCGCGGTCACGCCTTTGGACGAACACAGCATGGGCGTCATCGTCGCCCGTCTCGAGCGCGTCATTGCGATACAAAAGGTCTTGAATCAGCAAATCGACGTTCTGGAGACCATCACTCCGCTGGATTTTCTCGATTTTCGCGATTACCTGATCCCCGCTTCCGGATTTCAGAGCGTGCAATTCCGCGAGATCGAACTGCGCCTGGGGTTGGGCGTTCACGTTCCGCAACCGGTCACCGGCCGGCTCAGATCCGAGGATGTCGCATACCTGCGTGAAATCGCCAGCGAGCCAAGTCTTTTCGAACAGGTGGACGCCTGGCTGGCGCGCATGCCTTTCCTCAAGTTCGAGGGCTATGACTTTTGGGAAAGCTACCGTCAGGCGGTCATGGCTATGCTGGCGAAAGACCGGCGCTCGATCGAGACGAATCCTTTATTTTCCGATGCCGAGCGTAGCGCGCAGCTCGCCGAGCTGGAAAACACCCGGCGGAAATTCGATTATCTGCTCGACCCGGCAGGATTCGAGCGGCTCAAGGCGCAAGGCATGTTTCATCTCTGCCAAACGTCCGTGCTATCGGCCCTCTTCATCCAGCTGTACCGGGACGAGCCGATTCTGCACCTGCCGTTCCGCCTGCTCAGTCACCTGATGGACATCGACGAACAGTTCACCACCTGGCGCAGCCGCCACGCCCTGATGGCGCAACGCATGCTGGGGAGCAAAATCGGTACCGGGGGAAGCAGCGGACACGAATATCTCCAGGAAACGGTGGACAAGAAGCGGATCTTCAAGGATTTGTTCAACCTCTCGACCTTTCTGATCCCGCGCTCGTCCTTGCCGGCCCTGCCCAAGCGGCTGAAACAGAGCCTCGACTTCCATTTCACCGGAGAGAGGTGCAGCTGAGCCGGCAACATTTTGTATCGGTTTAGCGGTGAGGATCGTGAAATTCGTAGGTCGGCAAGGGATTGCCGACCTACTGGACCTTGACGGCGCTGCGCCAAACCTGAAAATGTGCTCAGGCCCACCCCCGCAGAGCCTTATCCAACAACTTAAGCCTATCTACCGTTCGATGTTCGACGAGACAGAAGGCAGACATCGTCCACCGCTGGATCGGACGGACTAGGGCAGCGATGTCCATCCTGCTAAGCTGTCCAAATCACGCTCTTCACGTACACCCATGACCGATTTCTCCGCCAGTGAATCGACGTCCTTCGAGCCTCGACAGGGGTCGCTCACTCGTCCGGTGATGCGCGCCCTCCCCGAACTGCGGGAGCTTCTGATACTCGCGGAGCACGTCGCGGATGCGGGCTGGGATTGGGCGCGGGTGGAAGTTTTGGCGGAATTGCATCACGGTGAGGAATCGTTTCCGCTGCTGGCCTTTCGCTTCGGTCCGTCCGATCCCGCCTTGCCGGCTCTGGCGCTATTCGGCGGGGTCCACGGGCTCGAGCGCATCGGCACGCAGGTCGTGACCTCATATCTCCGGACCCTGGTGGAAATGGCTCGCTGGGACCGGGTGACCCGAGACATGCTCTCCACGACTCGCCTGCTGATCATGCCGCTGGTCAATCCGGTCGGCATGTATCTCAAACGACGATCCAACGGCAACCGGGTCGATCTCATGCGAAACGCGCCGGTTCGGGCGGAAGGATTGTCCCGTTGGCATCTATTCGCCGGGCATCGCATTTCTCCCGCATTGCCCTGGTATCAAGGGCAGGAAGACGCTCCCATGGAGATCGAAGCGCAAACCCTTTGCGATTGGGTGCGCCGCGAGCTCTTTCCCGCCCGAACCGCACTCAGCATCGACGTGCACTCCGGCTACGGGAAGGTAGACCGCCTGTGGTTTCCCTTCGCGAAAACCCGGAAGCCCTTTCCGGCACTGGCGGAAGCCGTCGCCTTGAAGCACCTGATCGACAAGACCCATCCCAACCACGTCTATTGCATAGAGCCCCAGTCCCGACAGTACCTCGCCCACGGCGACTTGTGGGATTACCTCTACGACGAATACAGAACCGTCCGGCCCGACGGCCGCTATATTCCCTTCACCCTGGAGCTGGGTTCGTGGCTTTGGGTGAAGAAGAACTGGTCGCAGGCATTCTCGGCCCTCGGCGTCTTCAATCCGCGCCTTCCTCACCGCGTGCGGCGGACCCTAAGGCGTCATCTTTTGCTGTTCGAGCTTTTCTACCGCGCCGTACGCTCGCCCGAGCCATGGACCGAGCTCGACGAAGCCGAGCGAGAGCGGTTAAGGCGTCAGGGCTTGGAATGGTGGTATGACGGATGATGAGACGCGCAAACGCCGGACCAATCGGCCGGATGTCGATTGGCACGCACTGTGCCCATATGATTCGCCGACGCATATTCTGGTCTACGGTACATTTTCGTGCGTGCTGAATTCTCCTGTATGACGCGCAGGATCAGCGCGCCGCCGGGTTGTCTGCTGATTTCGCATCCTCCCCGGCGCTCGCCCGCTGGGCGCTTCACGCATCCAAATCGACTCCCGCCGGTGAAGTTCCTCTGCCGACCGCCGAACTTCCTGGCGATTTGGATCGCACGCTTACCCTTGATGTAGCCCACCACGTTCGAAACCGCATACTTCGGCGGAATGCTGATACACATATGAACGTGGTCGCCCATCAGGTGACCTTCAACAATTTTCGATTCCTTGTGCCCGGCGAGCTCCTGAAATATCTCTCCAAAATGCCGCTTGAGCGCACCAAAAATCAATTTCTTCCGCCGCTTCGAACCGTCCCCGCCGCAGAAGACCTGCAACAGGCCGCGCACTCCCCCTGGTTTTGCATGCTCTCCTCGATGGCCGCACCGGCGCGGCCTGCGTCGGCCAGGTCTTGAGCCGCTATGAGCTTGGATGTCAGGGAGTCGGCGCTCCCCAAGCTGCCGATCGTCCCGAGTTCCTCTCCTGGAGCGGGCTGATCGTCTGCATGGTGCTGGGGATCGTAGTGACGACGTTCACGGTCACGGGGGCCGCGTGCGCGACCGAGGTCCCCGGAAACCCGACGATCCACAGCGTGTACGTGCCGGGCGTGACGGTGGACGCGACACCGATGGTGAGCGTGAAAGAGAAGGACCCATTGGGCGGGAGGGAGCCGATGTCCTGGGGGAAACCGGGCGCCGTGAAGCCGGCCGGCAGCGCCCCTCCGGTCGGCTGGGCGAAGATCCCGAGCTTCACGGCCTCTCCCGTGAACCCGTTCAGCGAATTCACCGTCACCGTCGCCAGGCCCTGTCCGCCTTGGGTGACGTTGATCGTAGGAAGGGGCGAGAAGGAGTAGTCGCTGACGAGGACGAGTTTGTCGGCGAAGCCATCGCTGGCGCCACCGCCGTACCTCGGCTGAGCGGCTCCCATCTGGTCTGCGTTGCTCGGTGGGATCTCGCCCGCCAGATAGACATTGAACCCCGAGATGGACGGCGGAACGGCGAGGGCAGTCGCGACATCGGACGATCCAAAGGAGAAGAAGGCCGAGTTCTGGACGACCGCCGGGTTCGCGGTCTGGAATGTTTCGGCGAAGCCCTTCAGGTCGTACCTGAGGACCCACAGAAAGGCATCGGGGCCGACGCTCCCGTCCGGGTCCGTATCGAACGACCCCGCCACGTTGACGACCGGTCCGAAGAACGAGCCGCTGATACCCAGGGCGAGCACCCGGTCGAAGCCGCTGGCGCCCACGTAGCTCGCCTGGATCACGTTCGCCAGGCTGGAGTTGAGTCGAGCCACAAAGCCGTCCGCGGCCCCTCCGAACGTCGGTTGGAGCCCTCCCAGCGTTCCGGGGAAGCTCGAGGCAGTGGTCTCTCCGGCGACGAACACGTCCGACCCTGAAACGGCTATGGCGTGTGCGATGTCCTGACCAAGCCCCCCGAGGTAGGTGGCCCGCACCTGCGTGGTCAAACTGCTGGTCAGGAGCGCCACGAAGGCGTCGGACTGGCCGTCGGGATAATGGATCTCCTGAGCGCCCCCTCCCGTCTTCGGAAAATCTGTCGAGGCGGTTTCCCCCGTCGCGTAGACGAACCCCGCCGAGACCGCGATGGCATTGATGGAATCGGAGGAGCGGCCTCCCAGGTACGTTGCCTGCGTCAGGCTCTTCAGATCAGCGGAGAACGCGGCGATGAAGCCGTCGTTTGTGTTCTGCCCGACAGGGCGGATGACCGGGTCCCCGTTCAGCGGCTGAGCGCTGTCGAGGGTCCCGACGAGATCGTGCGAGGCCGTCCGGCCCGCCACGAACACGGCATAGGCGCCCCCGAAAAGAGCCACGCTGCTGGCGGCGTCCTCGTCGGTCCCTCCGAAGTAGGTCGCCTGGGTCAACGCCTTCAAGTCCGAGGTAAGAAGCGCGGCGAACGCGTCTTTGCCCCCCGCGTTCTCCGGTCGGGCGCCTCCGGTCGTTCCCGGAAAGTCCGTCGATGTCGTCGAACCTGTGGCGTAGATGCCGGCTTCCGAGACCGCGAGACCGCTCACGATGTCATCGCCGGTCCCCCCCAGGTACGTCGCCTGGATGATCGTCTTCAAATCCGAACTGAGGAGAGCGACGAAGCCGTCGCTCGGGCCGGCCAGGGCAGGCCGAGCCCCTCCCGCCGTCCCTGGGAAGTCCGTCGAGTCGGTGGTCCCCGCCACGAGCACGTTCGACGCCGTGGCCGCTGCGGCGGTGACGCGGTCCCCTCCCGATCCCCCGAGGAAGGTGGCTTGGATCAAAGGGTCGATCTCGAGGTCCTTCGTCCGATCGTACTGCCCGACTTCGAAGCGGTAGCTCGTTCCCTCGACCGCATAGGCGACCTCCACAGGGTGTGCGCGGCCCGCGACCGTCTGGTAGGCCTTCGGCCTGCTGAACACGACCGTGCCGAGCCCCGTGCCGACCTCCAGCTCGCCCTTGTCGTTCGCCCGGAGGAATGTCGCGCCAGAAATCCTCACTCCGATCTTCTCGGGCCTCGCGCCAGGCCTGACGTGGAAGAGTTTCTCGACGGTTGCGCCCGCCGCCCTCAGCTCGAGCTCGATCCCCTCGTACACCTCACCGAGGGTCACGCGATCGTAGGTCGGGACGTTCGTTCTCCAGGCGGATTCCTCACTCCCGATCAGATAGTTCACCTCGGTTGGGGCCTTCTCTGCGCCGTCCACCAAGGCAGCGGCGCCGCCGACGAGCGCCTCCTTCAGGGACCAACCCGTTGTCCCGGTCTTGCCGGACACCTTCGGGAGGTCGTACACGATCTCGCCGATGCGGGTGACATAGACAGTGCCGCCGTCGATCCCCGCATAGAACCTCACCCGCTCGTCGGTCTGCCCCTGGTTCGCGATGAAGGGGACGCTCGGATGAATGAGCTTCCCGCTCACCTGCGGCGAGGGCGAGCTCGAAGCGTCATGCGGCTCACCGCCATGCTTGGGCCGGGCGAACAGGATCGCCCCCAGCAAGGCCAGCAGCCCCAGGAAAAAGTACCGTAAGCCCGGAAACCGGCCGCGGGAGCTCGGCTTCCTGTCCCTTTGCCGCGTCGAGTATTGCATGATTCCCTCTCCGGGATCGGACCTGTCCATGGCGCTCACCCCCCGTTTGGGCAGAATCTGAGCCTCGCAGAGTTTGAGTCCAGGAAAAATAAACGTCCTTTTTCTAATTCCTATGACCGGCTTCGCGGCATCAAATTCCGATCAGGGCTGTTCAATGCTTGATGCCCTGAGAGTTTATGAATCAGGCCCGTAAATACCCTCCTGGTATTTCGGGCCGCCGCCCAGGCCCGGTACACGCCCGGCCTGGGCTCACGCGGCTTGTCGCCGCGCCGGATTAACCCGGCCTATATATATAGGCCGGGTTAATAAGATGCGCTCCAGGTTAATGGCGTTGTCATAGAGAGCGGCAGCGATATTGGGGGCTGATCCCAAAATGGGAAATATAGTCCGCGTTGGGCGCAATAGGGTACTCCCGTATTGCGCCGCATGAGGAGGTTTCCCATGCGGCTCTACGGCCCTGTTCGATCTGTTCTACCGCGCCGTCCGCTCGCCGGAACCCTGGGTCGCACTTGGCCACGCCGAGCGCGAGCGGTTACGGCGTCAGGGGTTGGAATGGTGATATTAGGTGTCGCTGACGCGGCGCCCCCTTCAATCATGCTTCCAACCGTCGACCGCCAAGACGAAAAATACTCCGAGCCAAAACGGATCGCCTGCGGCGCTTGTCATCATTTCGTCACCAAACCGCAATATTTGCGTCATACCGCCTCCGTAAAGTGCCTTTCCATCGAAGCACAGACGGAAGGCTTACATGTCAGTACAAGACGCTATTTCTCTCTCGTCCCGTCCTCGCCGTTACGCCGCCGAAGTCGCCAGCGATCCGGCGACCGTCCGCGCAACCCAAGCCCTGCGCTACCACGTTTTCGCCGAAGAGATGGGCGCGCATCTGCATACCCGGATCGAGGGTCTCGATTATGACGAAATCGACGATTACTGCGATCATCTCTTGGTGCGCGACACCCAAACCGGGCAGATCGTCGCTTGCACTCGTTTGCTGGACGACATCCAGGCTGCGCGCCTGGGACGTTTCTACTCCGAGGGCGAATTCCAACTCGACGAGGTTCTGGCCTTGCCCGGACGCTTCCTGGAGATCGGCCGCACCTGCGTCGATCCGTCCCACCGCGGCAGCGTGGTTCTCGGAACCTTGTGGAACGGGCTGGCGGAATACGTCTACAACGGCCGTTTCAACTACCTGATGGGCTGCGCCAGCATCCCGCCTGGCCCCAGCGGCTTCGCCGTCGATGCGGTCTATCGGCAGATCGAGCCGCACCAGTTCGGCCCGTCGGAACTCTTGGTAAGGTCCAAAAATCCGGTTCCTGCGCACAAGCGCTGCGTCCAGGACGAAAGCGGCATTCCGCCTTTGTTGCAGGCTTATCTCAGGCTGGGCTGCTGGGTCTTGGGCGATCCTTTCTGGGACGAGGACTTCAACGTCATGGACGTGTTCATTCTGCTGGACCTCTCCCGCATGCAGGCCCGCTACGAGAAGCGCTTCATCGCCAGCAAACAGGAAAATTCGCGTGCAGCGCTGTCGGCAGTGGTTTAAAGCCCTGGCCATCGCCGCCATGTTCGTGGCCGGCATCGTGGCCGTCAGCACGGTCATGCCGGCCCTGAGGCTGCTATTGGGGAAGAAGTCGGCCGCCTTGAACGACGCCATCGTGGTGAGCTGGAACCGTGCCGTCTGCCGGATTCTCAATCTGCGCTTGCACATTCGCGGGCGGCCCGACGCGAACGCCCGATTAGTGGTGGCCAACCACATTTCCTGGCTGGACATCATCGCCCTCGGAGCGCAAGGCCCCTGCTTGTTCGTCGCCAAACGGGAAGTGGCGGATTGGCCGGTCATGGGCTACCTGGCGAAAGGCATCGGCACGCTTTTCGTCCAGCGCGGCGATACCGGGCAGAGCGCAGCCGTGGCCGAACGGATGGCCTGGCAATTGCGCCAGGGGAAACGCCTGGTGCTGTTCCCGGAAGGCACGACAACCACCGGCGACCGCGTGCTGCGTTTTCACGGCAAGCTGCTCCACCCGGCGCAGTTGGCGGGAGCGCACGTCCAGGCGGTCGCCCTGCGTTACGACGGCGCGGCGAAAGAATGCGCACCCTTCGTCGGCGAGGACGAATTTCTGCCGCATCTCCTCGACATCCTCAAGCTGGAACGGATCGATCTCCATGTGCACTATTGCCCCGCCGTTCCGCCCGGACCGGGCCGGAACGAGTTGGCGCAAACCACGCGGCAACAGATCGTGGCCGCGCTGGATGCCGGCCATTCTTGCCGCGGACTGGCCGTCATGAATTCTTAACCGGTCCGTCACGGCGCTTTAAGAAAATCGGTTTAAGTTCTTTGCCAGTTTCAACCGCAGCGAGGACTATCCATGAAGCTGAAATACCGTACCGTCTGGATTTCCGACGTACATCTAGGGACGAGGGGCTGCAAGGATGAATATCTCCTCGATTTTCTGCGGCACATCGAATGCGAACGCCTTTATCTGGTGGGCGATATCATCGATTTCTGGAAGCTCAAGAGCGGTGTTTACTGGCCCCGCCTGCACAACGAGATCGTCCGCACCGTCATGGCGATGGCGGCTCGGGGCACACGGGTGATTTACATTCCGGGCAACCACGACGAAATCTTCCGCGGCTATATCGGCACGGTGTTCAACGGCATCGAGATCCACGCCAGCGCGGTCCACGAGACGGCGACCGGACGCCGGCTTCTGGTACTGCACGGCGACGAGTTCGACGGCGTGGTCTGCTCCAGCCGCTGGCTGGCGGTTCTCGGCAGCGGCGCCTACGACTTCCTGATCGAGGTCAACCGCTGGTTCAATCACGTCCGCCGCATTCTCGGCTTTCCCTACTGGTCGATGTCGGCCTACATCAAGCACAAGGTGAAGAACGCCGTGAACTTCATCTTCGATTTCGAGCGGGCGCTGATTCACGAGGCCTATGAACAAAATCTGGACGGCGTGATTTGCGGCCACATTCACCACGCCACGATCCGGACGGCCGAGCACGGCACGCTGTACGGCAACTGCGGCGACTGGGTGGAAAGCTGCACCGCCCTGGCCGAAAGCCACGCCGGAACGCTGTCCGTCATCCGCTGGCTGGAAGAAAGCACCCAACTCCTGGAGGATCTCGCACTTGAAACTCGCCCTGATCACGGACGCCTGGCTCCCACAAACTAACGGCGTCGTCACCACGCTTCGCACGATCTCTGAGCAGCTCCGCGCGATCGGACATACGGTCGAAACCTTTACGCCGGATCAGTTTCGCAACTGGCCCTGTCCGAGCTATCCCGAAATCCGTCTGGCGCTGGGCTGCGGCTCGAAACTCCGAGCCCGGCTGGACGAATTCCAGCCCGATGCCATTCACATCGCCACGGAAGGCCCGCTCGGCATGGCCGCCCGGAATTTTTGCAAACGGCGCGGGCTTCCCTTCACGAGTTCTTTCCATACCCGATTCGCCGAATATATCCATCTCCGCACCGGTCTGCCGCTCGCTGTCGGCTATTCCTTTCTGCGCTGGTTTCATGGCGAAAGCGAGCGCCTGATGACTGCGACGCCCACCTTGCTGGAGGAACTCAAGGCGCGAGGCTTCAAGAACCCGGTGCTGTGGTCGCGCGGAGTGGACACGGACTTGTTCCGTCCCCGAGACAAGGGTTTTCTGCCCGATGCCCGCCCCGTGCTGCTCTATGCCGGCCGGGTGGCGATCGAAAAGAATATCGAGGCTTTTCTCAAGCTGGATCTGCCGGGCGCCAAGTACGTGGTCGGCGACGGACCGCAGCGGGAGGAGCTCGAGAGCAAATATCCCGATGTCCGCTTCGTCGGTTACAAATACGGCGAGGAACTGGCCCGCTATCTCGCGGCCGCCGATGTTTTCGTTTTTCCGAGTCGAACCGACACTTTCGGCCTGGTGATGCTGGAAGCTCTGGCCTCTGGCGTTCCGGTCGCGGCCTTTCCGGTGGAAGGCCCGAAGGACGTGATTCTGAGCGGTCGGGTCGGCTGCCTGGACGAAGACCTCAAGAACGCTATCACCGAGGCGCTGAAACTCGATCCCAAAGACTGCCGCCAGTATGCCCTGCGCTATTCCTGGCGCGATTGCGCCCTCCTGTTCGAAAGCTATCTGGCGCCGATTCCGAAAAACGGCGCGCGTTCGACGGCGTGGTGGCAGCGGTATTCGTGATCTCCGTGCCCGAGCCATGGGCATCTGCACCCTCGCGATTGATGCCTGTCCTGAGCCTAGTCGAAGGGCGCTCCACTTCGTTCAGCACATCCTACGAGTTCTAAGCGCTGTCATGGATCGTTCATCTTTCCGTCACCGGATTGTCATCTGCCCCGGCTAAGGTTTAGGAGTAGCCCTTAGGGAGTAGCGTGCCATGAAATTCATGCAGACGATCCAAACCTACGACGTCAATCTGTTTCTCTGGGTAACGCAACGGAAATCCCGGCGCGTGCTGGTTCGCGGTGCGCGATGCGTCTCGAAGACCGGCGACGGGCACTTGTACCTGATCCTCGGCCTGGTGCTGGCATGGTCCGGGCAGCCTGCGGGCTCGGTTCTGCTGGCTTGCCTGTTAACGGGCTTCGCCATCGAGCGTCCGGTCTATTTCATCCTCAAGAATCTGTGCCGGCGCGACCGGCCCCAAGCCGCGCTGAATATTCCGAGCTTCATCATTCCGTCCGACCGTTTCAGCTTCCCGTCCGGGCACACCTCCGCGGCGTTCCTGGTGGCGACGTTGCTGAGTTTCTTTTATCCGGCCCTTGCGCCTCTGCTCCTAACCTGGGCTGTGCTGATGGGCATGGCGCGGGTGGTGCTCGGCGTTCACTTTCCCACCGACACGCTGATCGGCGCGCTGATGGGAATCCTTTTGGCCCTTCTGAGTTTAGAGATCCATCTTACGTGAAAGTGTTCTATGGCGTTCAGGCCACCGGCAATGGTCACATTACCCGAGCGCGAGCCATCGCGCCCAAACTCGAGCAAGCCGGAGCCGAAGTCACTTACCTGTTTTCCGGCCGCCCTTGGGAAAAGCTGTTCGAAATGGACGTCTTCGGCGACTACCAATGGCGTGCCGGTCTTACCTTCGAAACCAAAGCCGGCAATGTGCGGTACATCAAGACCGCATTTCGCAACAATCTTCCGAGCTTCGTCCGCGACGTCAAATCCCTGGACTTGAGCCAGTACGACATCGTCGTCAGCGATTTCGAACCGGTTACCGCCTGGGCCGCACGGCTGCAGGGCATCAAAACCGTCGGCATCGGCCATCAGTACGCCTTCGGCTACGATATCCCCAAGGCGAATGCCGATGTCATGGGAAATCTGGTGCTCAAGTATTTCGCGCCGGTCACGGTGGGCCTGGGCGTGCACTGGCATCATTTCCATCATCCCATCCTCCCGCCCATCATCGAGACCGATCTCGAACCCGCGGCGGTTCAGCCGGACAAAATCGTCGTCTATCTGCCCTTCGAAGACATCAATCAGGTCGTCCGCTTGCTGAAGCCGTTCCACGATCGTCAGTTTCACATCTACAGTTCGACCATGCCGGACGAACGCCATCCGCGGCCCGAGCACATCCACATCAAACAGCTTTCCCGGAAGGGATTTCAGCACGACTTCGCCGACGCCGCCGGCGTGATATGCAACTCCGGGTTCGAATTGACCAGCGAAGCGCTTCATCTCGGCAAGAAGCTCCTGGTCAAGCCGCTGCACGGCCAGATGGAACAGAACTCCAATGCGCTGGCCCTGGAGGTCTTGCAGCTCGGCCAAGTGATGCAGACCTTGGACGGCCCCACCGTCGAGGCCTGGCTGCAACAGAGCCGGGCCACACGGGTCGTCTACCCCGATGTGGCACGGGCCGTCGCCGATTGGCTGATGCAAGGCGATCTGAGGGTCGACAAATCCTGGGTGGATAATATCTGGAGCCAGGTTCACCGAACCGATGGGTAAATTCGAAATCATGGCAGGTCAGAATCTCACCGGCTGGTCCCGCATTCATGCGGCGTTTTTCAACTCCATGAAAGGACTCAAAGCCGTCTGGCTGAGCGAGGAAGCTTTCCGCCAGGAAATTTATCTGCTCATCGTTACCGGACCTTTGGGATTCTGGCTCGGACAAACCGGTTTCGAAAAGGCATTGCTGGTGGGCAGCATTCTCCTGGTCCTGATCGTCGAACTGCTCAACACCGGTATCGAAATCGTGGTCGACCGGATCAGCTTCGAGCATCACGAACTGTCCGGCCGGGCCAAGGACGTGGGTTCCGCGGCGGTGTTCCTCGCCCTGACCTTGGCCGGCATCATCTGGCTGCTCGTGCTGCTGCCGAGATTCGGCTGACGGTGACCGTTTTGTCGGCAAGGGATTGCCGACCTACGAACCACGGCCGCATAGTAGGTAGCGAATCCTTTCACGACATTAACGGGTCGGCCAGCAGGTTTTATCGGCAGAGGATTGCCGACAAGCTTCCTACGCCTTTGCCGGAAACGCTTCGCTTATTCATGCCTACGACTAGGACATGGTGAGCAACGCCCTAAAGCGCCTTGATTCCGACGATCACGAAAGCCGCCATGGCCCCGATCGATATCGCCAGGCTGGCGGCGCTTCGCCGTCTCAATACGAACTCCACGCCGTAGAGCACCACGGCCGACTGAATCGCCAGCTTGGCGTAGTTCACTTCGCCGAAGACAGGCAGGTTGGCTGCCGCCAGCAGGATGAATACGACCAGAAAGTCCGACGGGGTAACGGAAAAATAATAACGTCCGGAGAAGCGCACACCCACGGCGGTAACGGCCGCCAAGACCGGGAAAAAGTATTTCAGCCCGATGTGCCAAAGACGCCGTTCCGTAACGCCGGAGAGCTCGATCGAATAGATCACCAGGATGACGCAGGCATAAATCACGAACCGCTCTATCCATCTGGCCGCTGGCAGTCGCGATACGCGGGCGACCAGCCAGGCCGTCATACTGACGGCTACGAAGTAACGGATATCGGACGCCAGTTCCCTGGCTACCACGGCCCCCATGATCAGAAATCCGGTAATGAGCAGGCTCAATACCAGATTCGGGGTTTCGTCCAGTCTCGCCCGGTCGCGCGCGCGCTTGAGAAAACCCGTCACGGGCGAGGTGCCGCCATGCAGCCGCCATCCGAACTTTCGGGCGAGCGGGTAAAACAGGACGACCGCCGCGCTCAGAGCCAGATAAAGCGCCGCGATCAGCCAGTAGGATTCGTACCGGAACAGATAAGCGGATACCACGAATAGGGATTGAACGGCGTATATGGCCAGCACCGCTTCGTACTGATCGAACCCTAGGGCCAATAGCTTGTGGTGAAAATGGCTTTTGTCCGGTTTGAACGGGGATCGGCCTTCGGCCATCCTTTGCGTCATTACCATCAAGGTATCGATGATGGGCAATCCGAGAATGGGCAAGGCGAGTCCCGGCGTCAGCGCGGTATTGACTTGCTCGGTCAGCATGAGCACCAGCACGCCCAGGCTGAAACCGAGAAACTGGCTGCCGGTGTCGCCCATGAACACCATGGCCGGATGGGTGTTGTAGCGGAGAAAGCCGAGCGTCGCGCCGATGATGGCCAGGCTCGTAAAAACCAGCTCGTCGCCTTCCGCGAGATCGGCCAGGGAAGCGATACAGGCGAGACTCAGGAGACTCAAGCCGGCCGCGAGCCCGTCGAGGCCGTCCGACAAATTAGTGGCGTTGGTGGTCCCGAGGAGAAAGAAGACGGTCAAGGGATACGAAACGAACGCCGGAATTTCCCGGCTCTCGAACCCCGGCAATCGTTCGACCGCCACACCTCCGAGCCAAACCACCACGGCGATCGCCAATAGCTGCCCGGCGAATTTGGTCCGGTAATCGAGATTGACGCGATCGTCCCACATGCCGAAAACCGTGATCACGCCAATGCCGAAAAGAAACATCTCGGTGCTTCGGCTCAAATCGATCCAGGCCAAAACGGACGCTACAGCGCCCAAGACCATCCCGATACCGCCGATCCGCGGAATAACCGCATGGTGAATCTTGCGTCCGTCCGGCACGTCGACAAACCTCAGGCGGGGCGCCAGCCGCATGAATACCGCGACCAACACCATCGCGACGAACAAGGCGGTGAGAAAGACGAAGAAATGAAACATAAACCGAGGCAGCCCCACACATCCTTTGCAGTGATATCGACGGCGACTCGCCGTAGTAGCCTCTCATTCCCCTAGCACTCCGCTTTCCGCCCGACTTCCGCTCCGGAGAGATCATGGGATGGACGTCGATGCGAGTGCCGCTTTGCCCACGCATGGGATTCCGGCGTTCAGTTCGCGACGTACCGGTCCAATCGCGGTATCAGCGAAGCGAGAAAACTGACGAGGCGCTTCTCGGTCACCGCGAGATCCTCGCCCGGAGGTGCGCGGGTCGTAAGTCGCACCAGCGCGCCGTCGCTACGGTTCAGGGTCAGCGCGTCCCAGAACAGATACCACTTGACGAGATATTCATTGGTCAGATTCCGGCCACGCTGCTGAAACCAGTAATGAACCAGTTGCCTTTCGTCGCCTTTCTGAATCAGGACCCGATTGACCCTGAGATCGCCGGCGTAAAGCCAGATGCCCGGAATCGACACCGTCTCCAAGGACTTGATCTGCCATCCGCCGCCCGGTATGCAGGAACGCGGGGAATGCACCGACTCGCCCTTGCGCTGCGAGGCGTAATAGGCCGCGTAGAAATTCACCGGCGGCGCGCCGCTCTTGCTGAAATCGGCCAAGATGTAATCGTCGAACTTCAAGGCATCGACATACTGCTGTTCCATGATCTCGCGCCGTCCCTGCCAGGCGTCCATTTGCATCGGAAACTCGGCGAACGATGCGCGCGGCGGAACCGATTCCGCCCGCTTCTCCAGAGACAGCGACAAGCCGGCCGCAACGATCAGCATGCCTCCGACCGTCCAGAACTCCCGAGGCAGCGTCCGCTTTCGAGGTGCGACACCCTCGTCGGGCCCTTCGGGCCACCGTCTCCCGGAAGGAGAAGGAGCCAAGGCGCGGCCCTCGGCCGCATATTTTCGGGCAGGCTCGGGAAAAGCGATGTCGAAAAGCTCACTCAGCGGGCGCTTGTCTTCACCGATCCGCGCCAGCAAGCAAATCTCGCCGATCAGAATGGCGGTACAGGCCATGAAGATGGCCCAGCCTTCGAAATCGTGCAGAAAGCCCTCCGCCATCGACGGGCCCCGATATTCCACGAGCACCCCGATGAGCCCGACGCGAAGGCTGTTCATCAGAACGGTAATGGGAATGCTCGACAGGAACACGAGCACCCGCTTCCAAAGCGCCGCTTTGAAAAGGTAAGCGCAGATGAAGGCCAGCCCCATGAGAGGGAACAAGTATCTAAGCCCGCTGCACGCTTCCACGACCTGGAGCTTGTACGCGCCGAGGTCGATGACGTTGCCCTCGAGGTAGACGCTGATATCGCACAAGCGGATCAAGCCGACCCCTAGCCGGGAAGAGAGCAGTTGCAACTCCGAAGACAGTCCCTGATAGATGAAACTGGGCAACGGGATCGCGAAAAACAGAAAAAACAGCGGAACCCGGACAAGGCGGAAAATTTCCGGTCCCAGAGCGGTGATAACCACGCCGAAAAGCACGATCAGGAATGCGTACTGCTCGATGATGAGCAGCGTGCTCAATTCGCCCAGAAAGAAGAACGCCAATCCGGCGACGACGAGCGATGAACCGGGCGGATATCCGGATATCCTCGCGGCCGCGATATCGTTCTTTTTTTGCCAGATGAGAAAAGCCGTGACGAAGGGGATGAGGATGCCGTGGCTATATTCATCCGAATTGAGCCAGGCATCGACCGTATAGGTCAACGCGTCGAAAAAGATGATGGCTATCAAGACACCGAGTATGGCGAGCCTCGACCAGACCCGGCCTGATGCCCTCCGCTGCAACTCGGAGTGAATTCCCTTCACGATATCTTGATCCATCTAGGCATCCTGCCCGGAGCGATGATGCATCAGTTCATCGCTACGCCCGAGCGATTCGCCCACTTCTCGCGCATCACGCGCCATGCGAATTTCGGCAGTTCGGCTTGCCGCCGGAGTCTTTGGGGCTCGCGGGCGAGCCGGTAAAACCACTCGAGATGCATGCGCCTGAACAGCGCCGGAGCGCGCCTCACCTTTCCGGCAATGACATCGAAACTGCCGCCCACGCCCTGACACACTTTTACCGAGAGCTCGGGGGCGTGCTGCATCATCCAGAACTCCTGCCGGGGGCTTCCCAGTGCGACGAACAGAATTTCGGCCCTCGATGCGTTGATGTCGGCCACGAGCCTCGGCATATCGGGTTCGCGGACATAGCCGTGCTGAAAGCCGGCGATGCGAAGCCCCGGATGCCGCTCGGGAAGAATCCGGGCCACCTTTTCGTTCACTTCGGGGCTTGCTCCGAACAGAAAGACGTTTCGCCCTTGGGCCGCGCCGATTTCGCAGATGGCCGGCATCAGATCGGCTCCCGGCACCCTGCTCGGCCAGCCCAGCCCCAGCCAGCGCGCGGCCCAGACCACGCCGATGCCGTCCGGGATGAGCAGCTTCGCGCTCTTCAATGCCTGCAAGAGCCGCGCGTCGTCGCGGGCCCGCATGATCTTTTCCGGATTGACCGCCGCGATAAATCCGCCCCCATCGCCTCGAAGGATATCGTCGACGGTCGCCAGCGCCCTGGGGAAATCGACGACGTCCACGGGCACGCCGAAAATATCGATTCTCTCGTTATTCATGGAATCCCTTCCCTGACGAGTTCTACAGATCGAGAACGACTGACTCCACCCGTCGATCCCTGCTTATCGCGGGTTATCGACGCTCATACCATATCGACACGATCCGCAGTGAAATCGTCACACCCCCAGTAATGCTACGTATCGTTTTCGTATCGAATGGCAAGCTCAAGTGACGTCGTCAGGGCACGATTCAGGGACTTATTCCAAATCGCTTTCAATAAGGAATTCATGTTTGTAGGGTGGGTTAGGCGCACATCAGCACTGACCGACCGCCGATCACTGCGCTTCGCGTGCGCCGTAACCCACCGAGCGACCGTCAATCGGTGGGTTACGCGGAGCCTGTCCTGAGCTTGTCGAAGGGCCTGTCCCGAGCGGAGACTAGGGGCCTGTCCTGAGCCTGTCGAAGGGCTAACCCGCCATCGATGGGTTTCGCTTCGCTCTGCCCATCCTACGATGAATGTTCATTCGAATGCCGAATGGAATTACATGGTTTTCAAAGGCTCCATCGCGCGCTCCAATAACAATTCCAAAGCCGCCATTCCGTCGCGATGTGTATCATCGAAAGAGAGCGCAGTGTGGAATTGGTGGGGAAATTCGCCGGCATATCGGACCAGAATGGAAACCGCCGGCTTTCGGACTCCGTAACACGGAGACTGCCAGCCGAGTATGGGATCCGTTTCTCCGCGGTGCAGGGTCATGACGCCTCCGGCAAGATCCAGCCGGGCGCCGATGTCGTTGCCGCTCAAGACGAACCCCGCTCCGGCGGGCGCCGCCTCGACGCCGAGATGCCAGATCAGTTCGGCGACATGATGCCCCTGCCCTGCCAGATAATCCCGGATCAGCAGATGATCCGACCCGTCGAAGGCGATCGCCCGCCAGTGGGTGATTCCTAACCGGCGATATCCGTCATGCCGGGCCAGCAGCAGAATTCTTCCGCTTTCGTCGCGATGACACTTCACCAGGGAAGCGTCGTGGCCGTTCGACCATTGGAACGACGTTTCCTGTCTCGCCTGATCCCGCCCGTCGACGCGCACCGTATTGTGGGCGGCGGTGCTTCGAAACCAGCGCCGCCAGGTCGGATCGCCGGTATAGGTGTATGTGTTGGGATCGATCAGAAGCTCGCTGCCGCCGAACGTCACATGAAGGGACAATGCATCGGCATGAGCGTGCCCATGGGCCGGCGGCATGCCGAGCGGACCGTGATCGAAGATCAACCGCACCGGCCGTTCGCCGCGTCCCCTGACGACCGTATAACCCGTATTCGGAAAGATCGCGGGATTTTCCGCCGGCGCCGGTCCGCTCCAGCTGATGCGGAGATGGCGGGACAGCGCGTAGCCGTCGTCGCAATCCCCTATTCGCGGCAAATCGTCCGGACCGTCGGCCAGTGCTCTCAAGAAGCGCCGGCCACGGCGAACGGCATCGGCCAAGGCTCGCGGTACCCGGTGCCGGCGGTGTTCGAGCAGCGCTTCTACCAGCCCGAGCAAATCGACGATGAAAAGCTGATACCAGAAGGCCTGCTCGATTCCGCCCCCGTCCGGGAGCACCTGGCGCTCGGCTTCGTGCTGGAGAATGCGAAGTCCCCGCGTCCGCCATCGAAAGGCATCCGGCAGCTCCGGGAACAGGGTTCCGGCATAGACCAGCCCCGCGGCCTCCGCGACGGTGTGATTGCCGGCCGAGGAATGAAGCGACAACCTTTTCGCGATGAGTGGCGCGTGGGACGAAACGAGCCTCAACAGATTGCCCCAAGTCTGTTCGGGCGCCGTTAGGCGATCTCTCGTCAGATCCAGCGCATGGCACGCGGCGATCACCCGCAGTGCGCATTCCATGGCGGACACGTAATGAATCCCGGTCAGGGGCGGATTGGCCTTCACCCAGGAATCGAGCACGGCTTCCATCAGTTCGACCGCTTCCCGCGCCCGGTCCTCGTCCGCGTTCGCCAGCAGCGCCAAATTCACCAATTGCTGTAGACGGGAGGGTTCCCACACCACGCGCGCATCGCCATACGGATTGCCCTGTCGATACGCAATCGATCCGAAGAAGGTTTGCGGCCAAACGTGGCCGGTATCGGGGGCAACATGCCAAATGCCCGGATCGGGTGCCCAGGCCCACCGGCATCCCAAGGCCGGCCACTCCCCGGCCAGCCAGCTTTCGGTTTCGGCAGCGGTCGGCAGAAAGGCAAAGGGAAGATCGGGCATCTGCCGGACGGAGCCACGACAGAACGTGAAGCCGTCCGGACGACGGTCCGCATGCCGGCCGCCAAGGCGATGCTCCCGCCGCAACCGCCGCAGCGTCCACAGCTCGTTGAGCCGATGAACGATCTCCCCCCCGCTCATAACGCCGAGGCGTTTGACGTACCAGATGATGCTTTCCATAGCCTTATGGGCGCCTATCGGAGTTCGAATCGGCTCCTATCCCTGGGAAACGATGATTCGCCGCGTCTTGTAAAAAAGGAGCGCATACATCACGGCCATGCCGATGGCATATGAGAGCACCGCCGTCGTCAAACCGATGTTGTAGTGTCCGCTCGCCGAAAAAATCGCGATCACGACTAGCGTTCTCGCCAGATCCCAGAAAAATAGCCATCTTTCATGACGCATGATCGTGATGACGGACGAAAGCGGCGACGCGATGATTTGAGCGACGATGAAGGGCGTCAATGCGGCGAGAACTTCGCCCGCGCCGCTCCATTCTTCCTTTCCAAAAATCAGGCCCACATACCAGGGACCCGCGAGACAGGCGATCGCGACGGGGATGCTCAGAAGCATGAGCCGGCTCGAGGTCCGCTCGAACAGCGCCTGAAGCGCTTTGGGATTGCTATTGGCCAGGCTCCGCGCCTCGCCCCAGAAGCTCTGCCCGACCGCGCCGGTGAGCGTACTTACCGGCCCGGTGGCGAGGCGGTACATGAGCGCGTACCACCCCAACTCGACGGCCGAAAAATGGTGGGAAATCATGATGGCGGGCAATAGCAAGCCGCTGACGTTGATGATCCCCGTACTTCCCGAAACCAGCACGCGCCGCCGGATCGCTCGGGCTTTCGCGCACAGCGCGAGCGCGCGGATATTCGCGAGGCTGCGCCGCAGATCGTTCCGGGCGTGCCGGTACAGACCTCCGACACCGATGAAGGCGCCGAGCACCGTGGCCCCGATCAATCCCAGCGCTCCGAGAGAATAGATGCCGCCGATCAGACCGAGCGCGACCACGGCCAGGCTTTGTCTCACTCGTGCCCGTGCTACCGGGGTGAGATGGGCCGCGCGAACGAACCAGCCCGAAAACAGGGTGTGAAGACCGCTCCCGAATACGGCCACAGGCACGAGCCAGAGAAAAGGGTCGATAATCCGCCAGTCGACGAACGCGATCGTATGATGGAGACCGAAAAAGGAGACGCCGAAATAGGCTAAGGACATCAGCAAGAGATAGAGGATACCGATCACCTCGATATAGGCGGCCGATTTTTCTGTGTGGGCCGCGGCGACCAGCCAATCGAAGCGCATGGTGGCGATGGCCACCGCGACACCCAGTATGGCGGCAAAAAGAGCGAGAACGCCGTAATCGTGCGGCGAGTACAAGCGAGTCATGATCGGAGAGACCAGTACCGGCAAGGCCTGGGCAAAGAGGCTCGCCGAGGCGACTTTAAGAAAGTTTTTCTTGAAGCGCGAAGAGGCATCGAAACGTGCGTGCAGTTTTCGGCGCCACCCATAGAACATTTCCATTCCGTAACCGCGCAAGAAAATACTCAATCAGCGGAAATATTCATTTTTCCAAGATATAGAAGAGATGATACTTGTTGTCGCTGGCGAAAAATTGGTAAGCGATACGCCCCACCCTGGATATGGAATTTTCAATCCGCCTCCTTGAATAGAATTTCGTGCCTATTTCCCAGTAATGCTGTCCGTCGAATTTCCAATCCTGCCAAAAGCAAGGCAAAGTCAAATTGAGCGAGATCCGCGGCGTCTTCGGCAATTTCATCCGCAAACCGGCAAGCGTCACGTGAGCGTAGGGAAGGCTTAACACGACGCGCTTTCTGGCAATCCGGAAAATTCCTTTTAGCGTTTCTTCGAAATCTTCGTACGGCAGATGTTCGAGAACTTGGCAACACACGACGACATCCGCACTGCCGACGGGCACGATCGAAGCGATTTCCCGCACGTCTCCGGTGAAATCGCAGCCAAGACTCGGATCGAAATCGAATCGCTTTACCCTGATGCCCCGCGCCTCCAGAACTTTCGGCACGATGTCGTCTCCGATCCCGATGTAAAGCACATCATCCGGCTTCGCGGCAACAACCTCCCTGATTTGGTGCCAGTATGAGTTCCACCGGGCGGGCGTAACGTAGCTCTCGAAGCTGTAGTGTTGCGGCGGCACTTGGCTGGGCATCGCGGATCTTCCTTGAAAGCGCGCGGAATCAGGTTAGAGCCGCAGAACTTACGCCCGGCACGACCGTGGTCGTGCCTATCGGATAACATTCGCCGGTAACGAAACCCCGTTCGGCCGCGATGCAGGCGCGCGTCACCGCCTCGATTTCGTCAAAAGCCGGTAATACGACATCGGGCCTGAGCAGGCTCGCGCAAAACAAAGCCATCTCTTCAAAGAAACCCTTCTCCTGTTTCCTGGTGCGGAAGGCATGCCGCCTTCCGCCCGAGTAGAGTTCGGTCGACGTGAAATCGTCTATGACGGCGGCTCTGCCGCCGCCGAACGCCTCGAAGCGCTCCTTGGCCAACCCGGTATCTCCCGCCGCCGCGTAGACCAGCGTTCCCACCGAGCCGTCGGCGAATTCCAAAGCCATGATGCTCTGGTCGTTGGTAATGCCGGTTTGGTGATATCCGACCGAAACGCTCCGAACCGTCGTCACCGGAGAACCGCAAACGGACTGCATCAAATCGACGAAGTGGCAGCCTTCGCCGATGATGCGTCCGCCGCCGACGGCGCGGTCCTGGATCCAGTGGCTCGGATCGATCGTCCCGGCATTGACCCGGTAAACCATGACCAGGGGACTCGTGCGCCCGTCGAAGTGGGCTCGGACCTTTCGCGCATGCGGCGAATGTCTTCGGTTGAATCCCACCATCAGCCGCAGACCCGAATGCGCCGCGCGGACGTAGACCTCCGCGATCCCGTCGAGTTCGTTTTCGTCGAGGCACAAAGGCTTTTCGACGAAGACGTGTTTGCCGGCGCCCAGCGCCTTTACGACCATGGCCGCATGGCTGTCGTGGCGGGTCCCGATCAGAACGGCGTTGATGTCCCTATCGTCCAATATCGCTTCGTAATCGTTCGAACAGTAGGCCGCTTGAAGCTTGTCCGCCACCGCGCGGGCACCGATCCCGCTGCCGGTGCACACGGCACGGATTTCCACGCCGGGCCGGCCCCGAAGATGCGGAATCAGCATGTCTTTAACGTGGTTGCCGGCGCCGATGATGCCCAGGCGCACGCGGGATTCGCTCCTGGCCGGCCGCAGCTCGACCACCCGAGCCGGCCGGTCTCCGGCAATCGCCGGATAATCCAGCACGATGCCGAGATAGGGCTCGGTCTCTTCCATGATCAGGGTGTAAGCGTCCGTCGCACGATCGATGGGAAAGCGATGGGTCGTCAGTCGCTTCAGGTCCAGATGCCGTTTTCGGACCAGGTCCAAGAAGGCTTCCATGTTGCGCCGCTCGGTCCAGCGGACATAGGCATAGGGATAATCCACTCCCTTCTCTTCGTAGACCCGATCGTGGCGGCCGGGGCCGTACGAGGTCGAAAGCCGGAGATCGATCTCCTTGAGATAAAACGGCTCGCGCGGAAGATTCATGCTCACCGCGCCGACCACGATCACGCGGCCGCGCTTGCGGCAGACCGCCGCGGCCGTGCGCACCGGTCCGTTGTCCTTGGCGCTCGCCGTGATGATCGAGGCGTCCACCCCCTGCCCTTTCGACAGGCTTTCCGCCGCTTCTTCGAGTTGCCCCGGCAGCACGGCCATTGCACCGGACTCTCGGGCCATTTCCAGCTTGTAGGGGTCCGGATCCGATCCGATCACCGTGCAACCATTGGCCAGCAACAGCTGAACCGTCAACTGGCCGAGCAGTCCCAAGCCGATGACCGCGACCGTTTCTCCCAACCGCGGCTCGGCCTGGCGAATGCCCTGCAAGGCGATGGCGCCCAGGGCAACATAACTCGCGTCCTGGAAATCGACCCCCTCCGGGAGTTTTACGCACAGATTCTTCGGGACGAACACGATTTCGGCATGGGACGCATAGTTCTGTCCGGCGCAGGCGACGTTATCGCCGACCTTGAAACCTTGTACCTCGTCCCCTACTTCGATCACCACCCCGGCGCAGCTGTAGCCCAATGCCACCGGAGCATCCAGGCGATTGAGAACCAGTTTGGCGGTTTCCACCAATCCTTTTTTCTTCACCTGGTCCATCACTTTCCTGGCCTGATCGGGTCGTTCCATCGCCTTGCCCATCAGGCTTCTCTGTGCGACCCGCACGCTTGCCCGCTCGGTGCCGGCACTAATCAGCGAGCACCGGCTCGCGACGATCAATCCGCCCGGCCGCACCATCGGTGCCGGCACCTCGCAAACCTTCAACAATCCCTTACGATAGTTTTGTACAAGCTGTTTCATTCCTCGGCGAACCTCCCTATTGTTTCGGAACTTCCGTCATTCCATTCGGCATTCGAACGAAGATTCATCGTAGGGTGGGTTAGCGGAGCGTAACCCACCGATTCGAGGCCGCGCAGTGGGTTACGGCCCTGCGGCCTAACCCACCCTACCAAATCCGGTAACGCTGACGTCGGATGTGCGAAGCCCGGCGGACGCCGTCAGCCTGTAGGCTTCCGGCTCGGTCAGCGACAATCTGCTCATGCCGCGCCTGGCCATTTCCGATGCAGCCAGATACATCCTGCATACCTGCAGCAAATCCTCCGCCGGATACGAAGGCGGCATCCGATTCTCGACCGCCTTCAGGTAATGCCGATACATTTCGGCATGGCCCTTGTTTCGGAACCAATAACGAAATACCCGATGTCTCGCCCCATCCTGGACCTCCAGCTTCAGAAAATCGTGGATGGTCAGAGTCATATCCCCTCGCCGTATATCGACGTACTCCTGTACCCCGCGCAAGGAATTGCCCCGGTCGGTCGAGACCAGCGTCGCCTTGGAGCCATCCCTGAACGCAATGACAATGGAAACCTCGTCTCCGGCCGGAATCCCGCTCGGCGAGGCGAGCGTTATCCCGACGGGCGGAGCGCCGATCAGGTAATAGGACAAGTCGATCCAGTGGCACAGGTTTCCGGTAATTCTCGTCCCCTGTGCCGGCCAGTAATACCAGTGGCTAGCGGGAAGACCCAGCTCCTTGACGATGCAGGTCACGGTAATCGGACCGCTCCCAAGGGACAACAGATCCTTGCACCGTTCGATGATCCGGCTGTGTCTCCGGTTGAATCCGATTTCGATGAAGGCGCCCTCCTGCCGGCGCAGATCGGAGAGCCGGCAAAGCTGCCGAAAATCGGTTACCGGGGGCTTTTCCATGAATATCCTGGAACGTTCGTTGATCGCCAGGGCTCGCTCCGCCAGTTCCAGATGGGTGGAGTGATAGGTACAGATGACAACGCAGGGTTCGTCCAGATGGCGCAACCTCGCCAAGGGCCGCGTGGCGGAGGTATCCCAGTAACCAAACCCTTCCCTTGCGCCGACCACCGCCGCCGCGGCGGGATTCAGATCGACGACGGTATGCCTCCGCAGAGGTCTCAGGCTGGGCAGGACGTAAGCTTGGGCATAGGCGCCGGCGCCGATCAGGAAAAGCGCTCTTTCATTTCCCATCGTTGGCTCTTTTCGTTGGAACCGGGATTTTCGCGGGGACGGCTTGTACCGCCGCTCGATCATCGGATCGTTGCCGCCGTCGTCAGCGGCGTGCGAATCGAGGTCTTGGAGAGCGTTTTCCAAATCGAACTCGACATGGGTCCCGGAGTAAGGCGACCAGCCGTGCATCGCCTCGAACCGCTCGGGATGTTCGCTCAAATACCGGAGAACGCGGTGCAAAACCGGCCGCCATCGCTCCCGGTCTGGAATCTTGACGCACCAGCGCCGGGGAAAGGCCAATACCGATGAATAGGGATATTCCTGAGGTCCCAGACCTACGAACAGATCCGAGCCTTCCCTGATTTTTCCATAGGCCAACACCAAGGCACGCTTTGCGTGTAGCCGACGCTGGAATCCGGCGGCTCTCGCTTTCGACAACGCGAGCCTCGGGCCCTCGTGCAAAAGAAAGAAGATGATTTTGGACAGGCGGTGCGGATAGTCGAAGCGGTGGGCTTCAGACTGAACCGGCTTCCTGAAAGCGACAGCCTCTTCCACCTCGATCAGGACCGACGGGTAAGGCGGCTCGGGATCGGGCAGAAGGTACGACTTGTCGGCGAATTCAATTTCCATTGGCGCTGGCTATCCCTTCCAACGATAGGCTCGTGTCCGTTCGATATCCGGACGGGCGACTTCGTCCGAGGCCAATAAACTACCGTTCGACAGGGTGGCGTCAGGCGGTGCTAGCCGTCGACTCGCCTCCGGCGCTATCGAACACCGATACCATGTCCTTGATAAAACGCTCCTTGGTATACAGTGCCTCGTATCGCTTGCGCGCATTTCGCCCCATCTCTTCCCTGCCCGGCCGGTTGTCCATCATCCATACGATGCGTCTCGCCACGTCATCCGCATCGTTCGCCCGCACCTCCAGTCCGGTGACGCCCTCGATCACGGTTTCCCGAAGGCAACCGCGATCGGAGTACAAGACCGGCAACCCCGCCGCCATGGCTTCGAGGACGACCAGAGGTTGGCCTTCCTGCTGAATGCCGGCGAACACGAACAGATCGGCGGAGGCATACAGCCTCTGTTTTTGTTCTCCGGAAACCGGTCCGGAAAACGTCACGGCAGCGCTCAGATCATGCTCCCGAATGAACGCCATGGCCTCATCCCGATCCTCGCGATTCGACCATTCGCCGGCGATGACGAATTCCGCACGATCCCCCTTGGCGCGCAGCACCTGCGGAACGGCCGCCAAAAGCGCCAAAGTGCCCTTGGCTCGGTTGAGCGTACCGACATGGAGAACCCTGAATCGCGTATCCTGTCTTGGACGCTCATAGTCTTTGACATATTGACGAGGCCAATCGATGCCGTTCGACACCACCGCGACCCGCCCGGCATCCGCCAATCCGTCGAATATCGGCCTCAGCGAATCGCCGAGCACGACGATGCGTTCGGTTCTCCGCAAAAAGGCGCTTACGTACGCCTTGACCGGTTTCCCCTGCGTCTCGTACCACGTCCTGAGATTGCCGCCGTGCAGATGGATTACCAGGCGGCATCCGGACAAATAAGCGAACCAGAAAAACAGGCTGTCCCTCAAAATGCCCAGGGTGGATTGAGAGATCGGCAGATAAGCCAAGTGCGGCCGCTCGGTGAATACGATCTTGGCCAGGCTGAGCCATTCCTTTACGAACAGAACCACGTCGTAGGCATCGGGCTTGTATACATTCGCGATGCCCCGCCTATCGGCCGTGTCCACCAACGATACCTCGAACGCCCGGGCAAGCTCGGAGTGGAGCAGCATCTCGGTCGCAACGGCCACGCCGTGATACGGCGGCGGCGTCGGTCCTATGATCAGGAGCTTCCGTTTCATTCCTTGAACCATCATCTATGTCTGATAGCGCGAGAGGCTCCAGGTTTCACCTTCGAGTGGAAAAATTCGATCATCCGCCGGGCCGAACCCTCGATGCCGATGTTTCGGACCCGCAAGAAAGCCTCGTGTCCGACTCGGCGCAGCTCCTCCTCGGGCATGGCGAGAACCTTCAATATGGTTTGGATTGAGCCGGAAATATCCAGGGGGTCGATGACAAACCCGGTTTTGCCCTCCTCGATCAGATCTTCCGTGGCAGCGGCATGGATCGACGAAATGACCGGAAGTTCAGCCGCCATACCCTCCGCGACAACGGCGCCGAACGTATCGGCGAGGCTTGGAAAAACGACGATGTCGGCGAGCGCGTAATAGGTCATCAAATCCCGCCACTGGACGTGTCCGACCAGATGCAGGTTGCCCCACCCGCGCGCTGCGATATGGTTTCCATACCGTTCTCCCTCCGGACCGTCTCCGACCGCCAGGAGCGTCGTTTCCGGACGCGTCTTCACGATCTCCGCGTACATGTCGAACAACTGCGGATAACCCTTGGCGTCGATGAGTCGCGCGACCGACAGCAGGACCGGCCCCGGATACCGGCTCTTGATGTCCTGAAACCCGGGATGCGCTCTAAAGGCGGCCACTTCCGAATTGACGTAGTCCACGTCGATCGGCATCGGTGCACATAGAATGTCTGCTTCGTCGATTCCGTAGTGCATGAAAACACGCTTCGCTTCGCTCGAAGACGCGACCGCTCCCGAGGAAAGCCCGCAGATCAACCGCCTGAGCCCATGGCGCAGTCGATTGCCGCCGGCGCAGCTCCGAAGCGCCAACTCGCCCCAGGCCAGATACGGTTTTCGATGTTTCGCGCAATACAGAAGAGCCCCCCAATTGGCGGGGGCGAATCCGCCGCTAAGAACGAGATCGGGATTTAGTCTCCTTAGCCGCTCGGTTACTCCGTAGTTCATGTGAACGGCCGTTTCACGGCCCCGGATCGGCAAATGAAATCCCGGCAAAACCTCCGCATCGAAACGGTAACCCTCCAGAATCCAATCCCGGTTCTCCTCGGTTTCCGCCATGAGCAAGACCGATAAACGGTCTACTTGCCGGGATATCGCCTCGAATAACGGAATCCGATACGGCGTCAGTATATTCGTTACGATGGCCAGGTTCATACCTGCTCCATACTGCCCCGGACAAAATTCATGACCTGCCATTTAATAACCGCATACCAGGGAATAAAATCATAAATCCTCGCCCATTTCGGCAGCGGTAAAATAGTTCTGGCGCGGCGCCGGATAATCCGTAAATTATGTAGATAACTTATTGAACTCTTGGTTTTGAAGAAACTCGATGGGTTTCGATAATAAATGATCGTCGGCAGCGGGAGTAATACCACTCCGCCGTGCCGCATCGCACGAATGAAAAAATCGTAGTCTATGCACATCTCCAGGCTTTCGTCATACCCTTTGACGCGTCGCCATATCGATCTCGGATATATCGCCGTGGAATGAACCAATGGGTTACTGCGATAGAGTCTGGCTACCGTAATTGAAACAGGCCGTTCTCCCGCGGCGGCCGCGGGCTGGCTCGATATTTCGGGGATCGTTCCTGAAAAATGATCGGTCGGTATATATCGGGTAGACGCGATCGCGACGTCCGGATTATCGAGCAGAAATCCGACCACGTAAGACAGGCGCCAAGAAACGCTCAAATCGTCGGCGTCATTAATCGCAATATAGTCCCCGGATGCCCTTCGAATCGCTTCATTAAGCGCTCGCGACCGGCCCATGCGTTCGCACCTGATATAGTGGAAACGCGGATCCTTTATCGCTTTGCAAATATTTTCCGTCGCGTCGGATGATCCGTCATCCAGAAAAACCACTTCGAAGTTCGCATAATCTTGAGCCAGGGCGGCGGATATCGAGGATTCGATATACCGATCGGCATTGAATGCCGTCATGACGATCGATACCTTTGGCGGTTCGGGTCCATTTTCCAATGATGAGCTCATACATTCCCTAATCATCAAACCCTGGCCCGCCTCCAAGACGGCTTCGCCTTGGCTCGAAAAACCCCTTTTCGCAGAGTCTCGATCTGCCGCTCGCTCAGCTGTCCGTAAAGATAAACAGCGACGCCATTCCCCTTCGATAAGGCTCGCGCTTTAGAGATAAGCTCGGACAGCCGATCGGGACGGCGATCGACCACCTTGTTCCCCGGACCGACACGGTCGAAATTTCCGACCATGACGACCATCGCCTCGGGACGCTTCATTTTGGATTGAATGGTTTTGATGATGCCGAAATCCGGATTGGCGTGATATTGCATGGAATAAACGACATCCACGATTCCTTCGTCAGCCCATTTCGGAGCGTTTTGACCGAAGGTTTTTATATCGTCCTTCCATGGGGCGGCATCGACACTGACCACCAAATTCGGTTTCAAACGTTTTCCTTCCTTATATATTCTCCCTATAACCCCTGATATCGCGCGCTCCGCTTCGTCGGCCCGCTTGCCCTGCGGTACCGAAAAGCGAACATAATCGAGATTCACGCCGTCGACGGGATATTTCGCGATCACTTCCAACACGATCTCGGTAATTCGATCCCGAAACGCGGGCTTGTACCAGTCGAACGATTTCGCGCCTTTTACCGCCAATTCCGGAAATAAATCGTCCCGGTTCCGGAGCCCCATCGAGAACCAGGGATGAACCTCCAAATCATGTTTTTTCGCGGTATCCAGCAGGATGCGCACCGGGTCGAACTGTTCGCCTTGGCCTTTGATATAACCCCGCAGCCGCTCGTCTCGGGGTGCCAGACGGCTAGGCCATGTGGTTCCCCGGCCGTCCCAGATACACGGCACCAGCACATTGAAGCCGGCTTCTTTCACCCGGCGGCATATCTTTTCCGCGTTCGAATGCCCCAGCCAATGCAATCCCTCGTCGAGAATCGCCCGGCTTTCGTTCATCTCTTCGGCGGAGCCGCCGGACAGCGGATAAACGCACAAAGACGCGGTTGCCGCCAAAAATTGCCGACGATTCAACCTCATCGGGCACCTCCATTTTTCTCGGACAATTCGTTCGCTTTTTCGGCCATGGCGACCAAAGAAAACACGAATATCGCGAATTGCGTCACGTAATCGAAACCGTTATCCGTGGCGATGAAAATCACATAAGTCGTCAAGCCTCCGACACCGGCAAGCGCATATTTCCTGGTTTGAGAATCGTCACGAAACCGCAAGATACGAAACAATCGCCATAAATAGCCAAGGATGACCAATATGAATAAGGTCAGACCCACGACACCGATTTCGCTCAGCATCCTCACGTATTCCGAGTGAATGACACCCAATCCGCCCGCCGAGCGTTCGTAAAAGAAATCCTGGGTCGCCCCGATCCCGGAGCCCAGCAAGGGATGGGGTTCGAAAAATCGATTCAGCACCATTTCCCAGGCGTCGAAACGGCCGGAGCCATGAATTCTTCCCACGGCATCCTCAGGATTCGCGATTACCGTATCGAAACTCATCTCCTCGCCGCCGATAAACATCCTGCTTCGGAATTTCGGGCTGAGCAGAAACAAGGCCGGGAAACTCACGATGCTGAATACGGGAAGAATGATTCTGCCGATACCTCGGCGGCCCAGGAACAGAATCACCGAAAATCCGATGAATATCGCGGCTATCGTGATACGGGTAAACGCGGCCATCACCACGATCGAGAATCCGATAATCATCAGTCCTCTGGATAAGGTTTTATCGGCAACGGCAAATCCGGCCATGGCAAGCATGCTCACGGCGGCGATATGGGCAGAAAACGTGGCCGGGCTGGTATGAGGAAGCGTAAGTCTCGGATCGGAACTCAGACCGAAGAGCCGCGCCATCAAGGCCAACACCACCATGACGATGCCGCTCGCCAGGATGATTCGCTCCGTCTGCAGAAGCTGGCGCGTTGAGGACACGGCGGTCATGACGAGCATCACGAACAGAAGCGGCGCGCTCAATTTGGCGATCATCCTGAGACCGAACGACAAGCTCGGCGCCCACAAGATCGACGTCAGGCAGAACGCGAGAAAAAGCAAGTGAAGCTTGTAGCGGGAAAGGTATTTGAGCGTCTTCGACAGGCGGGGAACCAAAACCAGGCAAACGGCAACCCATAGCCCGAACAACCGCACAGCTGCGAGACTCATGTGCCCCATAGGCGTCGAGCTGATCTCATCGCTCCCGGGCGTCAACGGAATCGGCCCCGTCAGCAACGCATAATTGAGCAGGAATACCGGGGACCAAAGAGCCAGCAGGCCATACTGGCCCACGGCGACGAGAAGCAATACGAAAAACATAAGGGATTACGTCGGCATACTGTGGAATCATTCCAATAAACCACTGAGCTACCTTGCAATTCGGCTTCGGATTAGCGAGCCGCGGCCGAAACGTACTGCCGAAAAATGACGCCGGTCGGCCTCGGATCAACCCGAGTGGCAATCCGACCGGTTCGGGGCGCATACCACGACCTCAGACTGCGTCTTGAGGCCGGGACTAGAGCGTTTTTCACCGCCGCTTAGCGGCGAGGATTAGGAAAATCGTTGGTCGGCAATCCCTTGCCGACACACAGGATCGGCCAGGGACTTTGTCGGAAGGGTCGCGACTAAAACAACCGTTTGCGATCGGGAAAGGATTGCCGACCTACAGCACCTCGGAGCGCGATGCCAAACCGGAAAATACTCTAGAAAAAATCCGGCTTTCGCCTTCGCATAAGCTCCGTTTACTTCGCTTCGCGCCTCCTGCGATGAACTTGTTCAGTCGGCACGCATAGCGTCCGAAAGAACGGATAGAATTCGGGCCGATGCTTTACCGTCCCATAACTCCGGCTTTTTCCTTGCCGCACCCGATCCGCTCAGCACTTTTCGAGCTTCCGCCACGATACGCGCAGGGTCGGAACCCACGATCACGTTCGTACCTTCTTCCACCGTAATCGGGCGTTCCGTGTTGTCGCGCAGGGTAATGCAAGGGACTCCCAGCGCCGTGGTCTCTTCCTGAATGCCGCCGCTGTCCGTCAACACCATCCTGGCGTCTTTGAACAGGTTCAAGAATTCCATGTAGGACAGAGGTTTCGTGGTGACGATGGAATCGGGAATCGTCAGGCCGAATTTCTGGATGTTCGCCTGAGTGCGGGGGTGTATGGGAAATATCAGAGGCAATGCGGTGCTCACCTCCGTCAATGCCTCGACGATGCCGGCCAGCGTTTCCGGACTATCCACGTTGGAAGGCCGATGCAGCGTGACTACGCCATAGGACGGATTCCGCTGCTTGAAGATCGTCGTCTCGAATGCCGTCGGCGCGAGGTGTTTCAGCTTCTCCACCTGATGGAACAGATTGTCGATCATCACGTGGCCGACGAAGAAGATGCTGTCCTTCCCTTTGCCTTCGGCCAACAAGTGACTTACGCCGCTTTTTTCGGTCACGAAGAAATAATCCGATATCGAATCGGTCACGATGCGGTTGACCTCCTCCGGCATCGTGATGTCTCCGCTCCGAAGTCCGGCTTCGACGTGAGCCACCTTGATCCCGAGCTTCTTCGCCACGATCGAACAGGCCAGCGTCGAATTCACGTCGCCCACCACCATCACCAAATCGGGCCGGTCCTTCAGGCAGATTTCCTCGAAACGGAGCATCACTTTCGCCGTCTGCTCGGCATGGGAGCCGCTGCCCACCTCCAGGTGATAATCCGGCGACGGTATCTCCAATTCTTCGAAGAACACGTCGCTCATTTCCTTGTCGTAGTGCTGTCCGGTATGGACCAGCTTGTATTCGAACGGATACGAGCCCTGCCGAAGCTCCCGGATGATCGGGGCGATCTTCATGAAATTGGGCCGCGCACCGGCGACGATAAACATCTTGTAGGTCTGGGCGATTGTATTCAAAGCATCGTCTCTCTTCGGTTTTTCGTGTTAGCACTGCACCAAACGGCCATTCGCATTACAACGATTCCGCGCCACACGCTTCGAGAATTGAACAATCGCCGAGCGATGTAACGAGTTTATGCGTGGACGTCCTAAGAAGTTTATACGTAAGAGCGCTTAAATCGCCCCTAAGCCTTGTGCCGAACAAACTTCCCCTCATTTCTGGTGGCGGTAGCCGCAAGCCGACAAAACCCTTTGCCGGCAATTCTGTCGGGAAGGGATTCCCGACCTACAACTGACTTAGTACTACAGCCGCAGTTGTTGGTCTAACAAGCATGGTAATCACTGAGGAGACTGCCATGCAAGGCTCGATACGACAGTGGGACGCGGAGCTGACCGCACTGCATGCGCGGATTGGCTCGCGTTTTCGGCGGGCGGAACCGCGGCAACGCGCGTTGGGGTATCTGCGTGGGCTGTTAAGTCCGGTCGCGCGCAAGAACGGCTGGCAGCTGGCGGAGCACTTGGGGGAGCGGACCCCGGATGGCGTCCAGCGGCTGTTGAATGGCGCTGAGTGGGATGCCGATCGGGTACGGGATGACCTGAGGGCTTACGTGGTGGAGCGGTTGGCCGATCCAGAGGCGGTGTTAGTGGTGGACGAGACGGGTTTTTTGAAGAAAGGCAGGCACTCGGTCGGAGTCAAGCGCCAATACAGTGGCACGGCCGGCCGCATCGAGAACAGCCAGGTCGGCGTTTTTCTCGCTTATGCCAGTGTGCACGGGGCGGCTTTTCTCGATCGGGCACTGTACCTGCCCAAGGAGTGGGCCGCCGCCCCCCATCGCCGCGCCGAGGCGCACGTGCCTGAAGGGGTGACGTTTCGCACCAAGCCTGGGTTAGCGTTGGAGATGATCGAACGCGCGTTGGACGCCGGTGTGCCGTGCCGCTGGGTGACCGGTGATGAGGTGTATGGGGGCGATCGGCGGCTGCGGTTTTGGCTGGAGCAACGGCGCCAGCCGTTTGTGCTGGGGGTGGCCTGTAACGTGCCGTTGTGGCGTGATGGTCCGGTGTATCGGCCGGCGCAGGAACTCGCCGCCGAACTACCCGCTTCGGCGTGGCAGCGGCACTCGGCCGGAGACGGTGCCAAGGGGCCACGGGAGTACGACCGGGCGTGGCAGCCTTTGTGGCGGTGGCAACCGACCGCTGAGGAGCGGGCCTGGGGCCATTGGCTGGTGGTGCGCCGGAGTCTTGAGGATCCGAGCAAGCTGGCGTATTACGTAGCTTTTGCCCCGCGGGAGGGCACGACGCTGGAGACCCTGATTCAGGTCGCCGGGCGACGGTGGACCATTGAAGTGGGCTTCGAGAGGGCCAAGCAGGACTGTGGGTTGGACGAGTATGAGGGACGGACGTGGGACGCCTGGCATCGGCATATCACCTTGGCGCTGCTGGCCCAGGCGTTCTTGGTGGCTATGAGCACCCAAGCGAAAAAAGGGGCACTGAGGCCGGCTTGATCCCATTTACTGCCCCGGAAGTCCGCCGCTTGCTGGTCCACGTGCTCTGGACCCGGCGTCCCGAGGCGGCGCATGTGCTGGCCTGGTCACTCTGGCGGCGCCGTCATCAGTGGCGCGCCAGGCAGTGCCATTACCGACGCCGCTGTCGTGGTCGTCCACCATAACTGCGACTGTAGTATTAGAGCCTATCCCAGTAGGTGATAAAACCCTTCGACAGGCTCAGGGCGAACGGCCTACTGAGATAGGCTTTTCGTGTCGTAGGTCGGCAATCCTTTTGCCGACGCTTCCGCCGGCGCTTCGTTGAACCTTTAGAACAAGCCCGTAATCCGGCCGTTGTCGTCCACGTCTATGGCCTCGGCCGCCGGCATTTTGGGCAGTCCCGGCATGGTCATCATGCTGCCGCAGACGGCCACCACGAACTCGGCGCCGTGGGAAGGCCGCACTTCGCGGATGGAGAGCACGTGGCCGGACGGCGCTCCCTTGAGATTCGGATCGTTCGAAAACGAGTACTGCGTCTTGGCGATGCACACCGGGAAATGGCTGTATTCCTCGCTCAAGCGCTCGAGCTGCTGACGGGCCTTGCTGTCCGCGGTGATATCCGCCGCCCCGTACAGATGGGTGGCGATCGTCTTGATCTTGTCCCAAAGCGGCGCTTGCTCTTCATAAAGGAAACTGAAATTCGACTGGCCGGCATCGACCATCCGGACGACTTCCCGAGCCAGGTCTTCCGCGCCCTTTCCGCCCTCGGCCCAGTGCCGGCAGACGATGACCTTGGCCCCCATCTCCTCGACCTTGCGCTTGAGCAGCGCGATTTCGGCGTCGGTGTCCGAGGTGAAATGATTGATGGCGACGACGCAGGGCAAGCCGAACCGCTGCTGCACGTTGCCGAGGTGCCGTGCGAGGTTCACGAATCCGGCTTCGAGGGCTTCCAGGTTCTCCTGTTGCAGTTCCTTGACCGGCACGCCGCCATGCGACTTGAGCGCACGCACGGTGGCCACCAGCACCACGCCGTCAGGCTTGAGGCCGGCCTTGCGGCACTTGATGTCGATGAATTTCTCCGCCCCGAGATCGGCGCCGAAGCCCGCTTCGGTCACCACGTAATCGGCCAGCTTCAAGGCTGTCTTGGTCGCGACCACCGAGTTGCAGCCGTGGGCGATATTGGCGAAAGGACCGCCGTGGACGAATACCGGATTGTTTTCCAGAGTCTGGACCAGATTCGGCCGCAGAGCGTCCTTCAGCAGCGCGGCCATGGCGCCGTGCGCCTTGAGATCGCGGGCGAAAACCGGCTTATTGTCGAAACGGGTATAACCCACCAGGATGTTTCCGAGGCGCTCTTTCAGTTCTTTCAAGGAGCTCGACAGGCACAGGATGGCCATCACTTCTGAGGCGGCGATGATGTCGAAGCCGTCTTCGCGCGCAAAGCCATTGGCCGTTCCGCCCAGGCCGATGACGATGTCGCGCAGCGCGCGGTCGTTCATGTCGATGACACGCTTCCAGGCGATCTGGCGCGGATCGAGGTTCAACCGGTTGTCGTGGTGGATGTGGTTGTCGATCATCGCCGACAGCAGGTTGTGGGCGACACCGATGGCGTGGAAGTCGCCGGTGAAATGAAGATTGATGTCCTCCATGGGCACGACCTGAGCGTAGCCGCCTCCGGCCGCTCCGCCCTTGACGCCGAAACATGGCCCCAGAGCGGGCTCCCTGAGACAGATCATGGTTTTCTTGCCCAACCGGTTCAGCGCATCGCCCAAACCCACGGTCGTGGTGGTCTTGCCTTCCCCCGCCGGCGTCGGGCTGATGGCCGTGACCAGAATCAGCTTGCCGTTGGGCCTGTCCTTGAGACCGTCGATATAGTCCAGGGACAGCTTGGCCTTGTAGTGGCCGTACGGGTCGAGATGTTCGGGCGCTATACCCAGCCTGTCTTTGGCCAGATCGATGATCGGCAGCATCTTGGCTTTTTGAGCGATTTCGATGTCGGACATGAATGCACCTTTTTATCTATCTCGGTCGTGGATATGGAAGTCGGGATCAAAAGGGCAGCGAGCACAAGGCGTCAAACGCCGTAACCGAACCCTCGAAGTTGGCAGATATTAACAAGTTGCCGAAAGCAACGCAGCAAGCCGGCCGAGTTCTTGGCTACACTATCGCGTTGGGCTTTGTCGCGAGCCGGCGACGCGTTCGGCTTGCATGCTCTCCATACGTCAGCCGGAATGAGCGTCCTTCAGGGATGGCTTGCGAATTGCTTTACGGCCGAGCGGATAACAACAATCACTTTTCGACAATAAGAGGCAACCATGTCGGCGACGAAAACGTCACCCGTATTCGATCGGTTCAACCCATTCGTTTTTCTCGGCGGAATCTTTTTGGCGTTTAGCCTGAGTTTTCCTCAGGACGCGTACAGCGATCCCCCCGACTGGGCGCCGGCCCACGGCTACCGGAGCAAACACAAGGACAGACATCGCGATGACTACGACGACCGTTACGAACACCGCGAAACCCGTCATTACCATGACCACGATCACGACTACGGCGTAAGATCGGGCCGCTGCGACCGCACCATGGTCGGCAAGGTGCTGGGCGGCGTTGCGGGAGGTGCGCTAGGCGGCGTCATCGGCTCCAAGGTCGGAAACGGCGACACCGCTTCGACGGTCATTGGCGCCGTCGCCGGCACGGTGATCGGCGCGATCATCGGAGACCAGATCGCTCGCCGCATGGACGCGAGCGACATGTTCTGCACCGGACGGGCGCTCGATTTCGCCGACGACCGCCGCAGCGTCCATTGGATGAACCCGGACAACCAGGTGGGCTATCTGGTCACGCCCTTGCGGACCTTCAACGACAACGGAGAACGCTGCCGCGAATTCTCCACCCGCATGACCTACGGCAAGCAGCGCGACTCGGTCAACAACATCGCCTGCCGCCAGCCGGACGGGAGCTGGGTGATTCGGAATTGAGCAGGGGCAAGGCCCGCAATGCCCGTATGGAGTCGATCGGAAGGCATCCATCCTTCTTACGGGCTGGCTTTTGGCGGGTTACGCTTCGCTAACCCGCCCTACGAGTTCTGCGAGTTCTTACACTCGTCGACTCGTAGGATGTGCTGAACGACGTGAAGCGCATCGTTCTCGACTGTCCGGCATCCTGCGGGCGGCTTCGCCATGGAAGTCGGCGATTCTACCGATTATCGTACCTCAGCGCTTCTTACGTCATAACATCGCAAGCGAGAACCGGGCCGCGCAGTCGGTTCTTTCGCAGCCGTCCGGTTCGTAGGGCGAAACAGCGCAACCCATTCCGCCTTAAAGATGCCACCGGGACACGGCAGTAACCCATCGCCTTCACGCCGCGTCAGACTCCGTCGGCTGCGGGGTCAGCAAACGCTCCACGGCACCCAGCTGTTCCGGATTTCCGAGCAGGCCGATGCGGTCTCCAGGAAGAAACACGGTCTGGGTAGACGGGTTGACCATCAGTTCGTTCTTGCGCTTGATCGCCACGAGGGTGGCTCCGGTCCGGGTACGGAGGGCGGCCTCCCCCAGCATCTTCCCGGCCAGCGGACTTTCCTCGGGTACTTTTCGCCAGGCGATGTCGATCAATTCGGAAGCATCGAGCAGGTCCCTGAGCAAGGCGTGCTCGCCCTGCGACTTGACCAGCGCCTCGTAGTTTTCGCGGCGCACGGTATCCGCGTAGCGCCTCACGTCGTGCAGCGGGAAGCCCAGTTGCAGCAGCGTGTGCCGCAGCACCTGCAGGCCGCCTTCCAATTCCGGATGGATCACCAGCTGTGCGCCCAATTCCGAGAGTCGCTTGACCCCGGCCCTGGTGGCGGCGCGGGCGATGATCGGGAGATCCGGGGCAATGTCCCGGGCAGCCGCGACGGTCAATTCGGTGGCCGCTTCCTCGGGCAAAGTCACCACCAGCAGACGGGCCCGGTGCAGCGCCGCATGGGTCAGGATGTCGGAGTTGGCCGTATCGCCCAGGAGCGTGGGGGCGCCTCGTTTGGCCAATTTTTCGATTCGGCTGATACGGAAATCGATGACCAGATAGGGAATGCCCAGCTCACCCATCACGTCGACGATGTGCGAACCCACCCGTCCGTAGCCGACCACCACCACGTGGTCGGCGACCGACTCCTCCACCGGCGTCTGCGTCGAGCCGTGGCGGTCCAGCCATCGCCATAACGGCTGGACCCCTCTTAAGCTCCGTTGCAGCGGATGAACGCTGTGCAGCATGAACGGGTTCACGACGATGGACAGAAGAGCGGCCGCCAATATCAGCGCGTGTTGGCCCTTATCCAGTATGCCGAGACTCAAGCCGGTCTGATCCAGGATGAAGGAGAACTCGCCGATTTGGCAGGAGCCGGCCGCGACTACCAGCGCGGTGCTGGCCGGACGCGGGAACGGCAACACCCAAAGCCCCGAGACGATGAACTTTCCGATGACCACCAGCGCGGTGAGAACCAGGACCGGTTCGAGGTGCTCCACCAGGAAGCCGGGATCGAGCATCATGCCGACGGACACGAAGAACAAGACGGAAAAGGCTTCGCGGAACGGCAGCAGATCGGATGCGATGCGGTGACTGAGCGGCGACTCGCTCACCACCGCTCCCGCGACGAAAGCCCCCAGAGCCAGCGAAACCCCGAACAATTGCGAGGCGCCCAAGGCGATTCCCAAAGAAATGGCCAGGATCGCCAGAATGAACAGCTCGCGGGAGCGGGTATGGGCCACCCGCAGCAACAGCCAGGGAATGAAGCGTTTGCCCGCAAACAGCATGAACACGAGAAAGCCCAAAGCCGACAGCAGCGCGAGGCCGAGAGTGCGCCATTCCATGGGCTTGCCGGTGTCGGCCAGGTTGGGCAGGATCATGATCATGAGAACGGTGGCGATGTCTTCCATGACGCGCCAGCCGACCGCGACTTGCCCGTCCGGGGTGTTCAGCCAGCCGCGGTCCATGAAGCCGCGCAGCATGACGATGGTGCTGGCGATGGACAGCACCAGTCCCAGCACCAGTCCGGACTTGGGCGTCCAGCCCCAGTATTGGCTCAGGCCATAACCCAGGGCCGCCATGGTCAGCATCTGTCCCAACGTCCCGACGATGGCGATATCTCGCACTTTCCACAGATCGGCAAAGGAAAAATGCAGCCCCACGCCGAACATCAGGAAAATGATGCCCAGCTCGGCCAACTGGTTGATGGTTTCGGCATCGGCCAGATAACCCGGCGTGAACGGGCCGATGACCACGCCCGCGAGCAAATAACCGACAATGGACGGCAGGCCGATGCGTTGAACGATCAGCCCTCCTAGAAAGGCAACGCTCAGCGTAACGGCGATATTTTCGAGCAAACCCAGGTTATGCATGAGATATGTGGAGTATGGTGCAGGCAGGTAGCCAAGAAGTTTATCAGGGTGCGTCGATCAGCGCCGATTTCCCGCGCCTTGAATCGCCGACACTCATGAAAAGCTCAGGCACGATAGCCATCAACGGACAGCAAACTCTACGGCAACGGCTTGCAACGCTGCTCAAAAGGGCTCCCCATGCCTTCAGGCGTTCTTGAGTCAGGCTCGATTTGGAAACAACCGCACCGCCGCGGTTGAACCGACTTCCGGATGATGCGGCGGCCCTATCGGTCGGTCATGCGTTATGCGGCGGGCGAGCCGGTAGCCGTGGAACCCTCGTGCACGATCAGCACGTCGCACTTCGAATCGGAAAGGATGCGACGCGTCACGCTGCCCAGGAGCATTTCCTCGACGACGTTTTTGCCGTGTTTGCCCATGACGATCAGGTCCGCCCCGAACGATTCCTCCTTGGCGAGAATCAGGCGAGCGGCATCCTCGAGCTCCACGAATCGGAAGAGCCGACGCGAACCCTCGGCCACCTCATCGATCAGGCTGCTGATGCGGCTCATTGCCTCCTGCTGAGCCTGACCGCGGAATCTTTCTATCTCGTCGTCCAGCACGCCGCCCTGCCGCAGCATCCCCTCGAAAGGAACGGCGGAAGCATGGACAACCATGATGTCGGCATTTGGAGCGACCCGCATCGCCATATTCAGCGCGGCGATGGAGTGGGAGGAGAAATCCACCGGAACCAGTGCACGCCGGTAGCTTGTCTCCGGCGGACGCTTGACGACGAGAACCGGCCGCGTGCACATACGCAACAAACGGTCCGCGGTCGTACCCAGAAACAGTTCGCGCCAACGGTTAGAACCGTGCGCTCCCAATACCAGCAAGTCCGCCTGTTCGGCGGCCGACAGAATCTCGTCCAGCACTGCTCCGATGGCGATTCGGGAAACCGCGGCTATCCGGGTATCCTCCGCGATCCGCGATCCCAGTGCGTCCAACATGCGTTGCGCGTCATCGATCAGCTTCGTCTCGGCATTGCCGTGCGAGAGAATCAATTCGCGCACGGTCTTCAGGGCCGTTTCACTCAAGACATGCAGCAGCTCCAATCGCCCCTGTTGTTCCGCAGCTAGGAAGGCCGCCCGGTAGACGGCGTTAGTGGCATCATCCGAGAAATCGGTTGCTGCCAATATAGTTCTGAACATATCCACGCAGCTCTCCTCTTTGGGTATGCATGGGGATTCCATTCCCGTTTTGGCGGCAGGCTGAGGTGCCTGCTTCTGAATCTGCAGCGCCCCCGGTCCACGCCGGCCCTCCGAATGGAGCCGCTTGATCGCCTGCCTGGCGCCGTGGCCGAAAAAAACCGTAGAACGAACCCATACGTCCAATGTCATCGGCCGCAAGGGAAAAATTAGGATAAAAACATGCCGAGCTTACACGTACCTTACGGAGCCATTGGCCCACAGCCTGTTTTCCCCGTGGAATGGCGCGGTATTGTGAAACCAACGACTAGATACAGCCCGGCGGCTTGGGCAGTCCCGCGATCAAACAGGCGTATTTCAACGGGCTTTCCGGAAACAGCCGGTGCAGATAGCGGGAATTGCCTTTTTCTTCCCCGAATTCCTTCTGCACCGCCTTGACGAACATGCGTGTGTTGGGAAGGTGGTGAAATCTGAGATAGTAATTCCGGATGAAGCGCACGATCTCCCAATGCGCTTCGGTCAATGCTATGGGTATGCTCGCCGCCAGAGCGGCGGCGACATGCTCGTCCCAGGCGTTCGCATCGGTCAGAAATCCGCTTTCGGTCGTTTCCAGGAATTTACCGTCGACTTCGATCATCGCTCAAAACCAGGATTGGATAGGCCGGTAATCGGCAGTCAAATCGACGAATCCTCCATAGTCGACGATTCGAATCGTCTCGGCGACCTCGGAAGTTTGCACGCCGCGCGCGTCGAGATCCGGCCCCAAGGCATAAAACCTGACGCGTCCTATAGCCGACTTCAGGACGGCTTCGGAATCCGCGCCTTTCACCGCGGCGTAAACCCCGTTTTCGATCAGCAGAACCGCATCGCCCTCCCCCGCCCGGACGAGACAATCTTCCAGGGCACGGCTTTCCCGAGGCGAACGGCTAACTATATGCAGGACTGTCATCAACATGGGATCACGATGTCATGTTCCGCCGTCAATCCGGCGATTTCCGCCCTGTCCACGACGCGCACGGGGATGACGAGATCCTCGGTCGTCAAATGCCTTCCCCGCAAAGACTCCCGCTCGACCAAAACATCCTCCACATCGTACAAAGCCAAGGCTTCGAACAAGGGAGCGACGGGTTTCAGCCCGCTCGGTTCGGACCCCTGTCCCCGTTTGAGCAGGAACACGCCATCGTCCAGTATCAGGAGCCGTACGGCCTGATCGAAGGCGGCGGCGGTCATGGCCATGTCCAGCGATTCCCGGACTCTTGCGCCGTCCCAAGGGGCACTGCGCATTACAAACAAGAATTTTTTTTGCACCGATTCAGCCACCAAAAACCAATACCCGGTCGGCCTTCAGACAGGCGTCCATCCATTGTCCCAGGCCGCCGATTCGAAAACCGTCCGCCCCGGTTGCCGGCATGCCGCGCCGCTGCGCGGCCGAAACGCACAGCACCAGGTCGATCCCGTGCTTATCGGCGAGATCGGGCCAGGGCGGAATCGAATCTTTGTCTTCCGCGGATAAACCGGATCGCAGCGCGTTATAAACCCCGTCATGGTAAAAGAACACGCATACGATTTCGTGATCTTTATCCAACGCGGCTTTGATAAACTGATAGGCAGTGCGCGCCGCTTGAGCGGAACAAGGCCCGGCATTGACCTGAATGGCGTATTTCATCGCGGCGACACCCTTTCGAAAAAACGGTTCATCGAGTAACCGTACACCGTGGACTCATTCACACCCGCGCCGCACACGGCGCTGAAACATCATGAAATTCGACAAACTGCTTGCATCGCTGTTGATTCTCAGCTACGGCTCATTGGCGCTGCAACCCGCCCATGCGCAACTCAACCTGGAGTTGCCCGAAATCGGCGACCCGACCGGAACCCTCATGACGCCGCAGCAGGAGAAGGAACTCGGCGCAGCGTTCTACCGCAAGTTGCACGCCCAGCTCGAAGTCAGCCAAGATCCGGAAGTCAACGATTACATCCAGTCCATAGGGCAGAAACTGGCCGGGTCCAGCGACAACCCCGCGCAAGCGTTTCATTTCTTCGTGGTAAGCGATCCCACGGTCAACGCATTCGCGGGGCCAGGCGGATACATCGGCGTCAACTCCGGACTGATCCTGACCTCGGAAGCCGAGAGCGAACTCGCTTCGGTACTGGCCCACGAAATCGCGCACGTCACGCAGCGGCATCTTTATCAAACGTTCCAGGCCGCCGGCCGCCTGGCGCTGCCCACCGCCGCGGCCATGCTGGCCGCCGTTCTGCTGGGCGCGAAATCCGCGCAACTGGGCCAAGCCGCCTTGATGGCCGCGCAAGCCGCCAATATCCAGTATCAAATCAATTTTACCCGCGACAACGAGGCCGAAGCCGATCGCGTCGGCATGCAGATTTTATCGAAGTCGGACTTCGACCCGCGCGCCATGCCGACGTTCTTCGAAAGAATGCAGCAATCCACCCGCTTCGTCGGCCGAGAATTGCCGGAGTTCCTGCTGACCCACCCGGTGACCGTGTCCCGTATCTCGGATACGCGGGGACGCGCGGAACAGTTTCCGTATCGGCAATATCCCGATTCTTTCGCCTATCAGCTCGTCCGCGCCAAGCTGCGGGTGCAGACCGCCGCCCGCCCGCAGGACGCGCTGAATTATTTCAAGGCGGTCAGCGGCCAGGGCACCAAGCTGCAACAGGATGTTTCCGCCTACGGTTTAGCCTTGGCACTGATCGCCAACGCGCGTGCGGGGGAAGCCAAACCGATCCTGCAGCGGCTGATGGAGATTTATCCCGATCAGTCCCATTTCGCCAATGCGCTGGCCAGCGCCGAGCGGGAGACCAAGAATTACCCGCGCGCGATCCAGCTTTACGAATCGGCCCTGCAACGCTTTCCGGAAAACCGGGCGCTGACGCTCAACTATGTCCGCACGCTGCTCACCACCGGCAAAGCGGAACAGGCGCGCAAGCTGCTGCAGAACTACGCCCGCCGCCATCCGCCTACTCCGGAAGTCTACAACCTGCTGGCGCAAGCCTATAGCCAGCTCGGGAACGATGCCGAATCGCACCGCTATGTCGCCGAATCCTATTACGCCTCGGGCCAGAACCGCGCCGCCATACTGCAACTTCGGCTAGCCAGAAAAACGGCCGGCGACAATTTTTATCTGAATTCCGTCATCGACGAGCGCTTGAAGCAGCTGCTCGCCGAAGAGGAAGAGCGCAGAAAGCAGTGAGGCATAGAAACCGCGGCGGCCGGAGTTTATTCGAGATCCTGCACGCCGCGCTCGATTTCGCCGTGCTTTCGAAGCTGCCGCTTGAGGATCTTGCCCGCGGCGTTTTTCGGTAACTCCGGCTGAAAGACGATCTTGCGGGGAATTTGATGCCGCCCGAGGTGCTCCCTGCAGAAAGCGCGGACTTCGCTTTCCGTGATCGGCTTGGACTCGTCTATCGCGATATACGCGACCGGAATTTCGCCGTGCAAATCGTGCGGCTCCCCGACCACCGCGGCCTCGCGGATCGGCGGAAAGCGGTATAGCACCTCCTCGATCATGCGTGGATAAACGTTCATGCCGTTGACGATGATCAGATCCTTCTTGCGATCGACGATGCTGAAATAGCCGTCTTCGTCCCGCGTACCGAGATCGCCGGTCAGAAGCCATTCGCCGCGAAACACTTCACGGGTCGCGTCCGGCTGCTTCCAATAGCCCTTCATCACGTTGGCACCGCGTACGGCAATCTCGCCGACTTCGCCGCACGGCAACTCGCGCCCGTCTTCGTCGACGATTTTCATCTCGACTCCGGGAACCGGCAAACCCACGGTTCCCGGTTTGATGAGGCCGTCGATCGGATTCACGCAGGTTACCGGGGAACATTCTGTCGGTCCGTCGCCCTCGTAGATCCTGATGCCGAATTTTTCTTCGAAGCGCCGCAACACGTCGACCGGAAGCGCAGCGCCGCCGGAAACGCAATAGCGTATGGAGGAAAGAAGCGGCGCACGCTCGTCTTTGAGTCTCAGCAGTACCGAATACATGCTGGGCACGCCGAGAAAAATCGTGGCTCGGCTGGCATGAATCGCGTCGACGACCTGATCGGGCTCGAATCGCGGCAGGGGAATGAACGCACAGCCGTTGGTCAGGGGCGTGAGCATGCCGACGGTTGCCGCGAATGCGTGAAACATCGGAAGAACCAGCAGCACGACATCCTGCCCCGGACGCCAGTGCATGGCTTCGCGGACGCTGCGCGTGTTGGCGACCAGATTGCCGTGGGTCAGCATCGCCCCCTTGGGACGGCCGGTGGTTCCCGAGGTGTAGAGGATGACGACCAGGTCCTCTTGCGGGTCGCAATCGATATTCGGTGCCGGCGCGTCGGATCTTAGAAAAGCATCGAACGCCTCGGCGCCTTCGACTTCTCCGCCGATGGATACGCGAAACTCGATTCCCGGCGCAGCCTGAAGCGCGGATTCCGCCTGTTTCGAAAAGGCTTGATGGAAAATCAAGCCCTTGGCGCCGGAATCGTTGAGAATGAAGCCGATTTCTTCCGTGTTCAGCAACAAATTGATCGGAACGACCGTGGCCCCGGCTTTCACGATGCCGGTATAGGCAATGGCGAATTCCGCCGAATTGGGGCAGTAAAGGGCAATCCTGTCCCCTTTGACCACGTCTCGGGCCGCCAAGGCCGCCGCCACGCGATCCGATCGGTTGCCTATGGTGGCATGATCGATGACCTGAGAGCCCTGGATTACCGCGGGCCGATCAGGATAAAGCCGGGCGCTCTCCCGGAGTGCATGGATCAATGACGACATCCTGGCACCTTCTCGTCGGTTTATGCCCTCGTCAGGGCAGCAAAAACGGAAAAAATAATCCCGCCGGGCTAGAGGCACAACGGCGGGATTATTTTATTTGACCGATTGCTTACTTAATTGACGACTCTGTGTCCCCGATTGCGGAGGCAATTGATGTAAGACCGCTTGTATTGATCGTCGCCCGAGACCCCGCTGTAACCAGCGCCGCCGAGGCCGCCCGCGGCAGCGCCGATCGCGGCACCGCCGCCGGGATTGCCAGCGACAGCGCCGACCGCGGCGCCCGTTGCGGCACCTAGCAATGCGCCTGCAGCAGCACCCTTCGCCGCTTCCGTTCCGGTACTGCCCGCTTGGCGAGCGAGCATTTTGCACTCTTCCATATCCTGCTGCAGCCGATAGGCATTCGGATCGTTATACGTGTCCACCACAGGCTCCCATCCGGTGTAGGTTGCGCAACCGCTCAGAATCAACACGGTGCAAAGAAATACAGGTAGCTTTTTGACCATAAGTCGTTTCACTCGTATAGGACGTTAATCGATATCTCAGCAACAGTATCCGGAACACAGGTACTGAATTGCTCTGCCTACTATAGCAAACTCACTCTGCTCAATCCGCAGGAATACGTATCGTAATGTTTCCGACCGTCATTCAACCCAGAATGGCTTCGCCACGGGCCAAATTCGGGAGCTGGCCGCCCAAGCCCATCGCGTATCGCATGACCAATTTCTTGGCCGGCGTGATTCGCTCCGCCAAACCCAGCCCCAGATTCCGAATGAATCGGAGCGGACGGTTCGCGTTTCCGAACACGCGATAGAACAGGTCCATCGTCGTCATCATGACCAGGTTGTTGCTGCGGCGCATGCTTTCGTAAGTTTGCAGCACATGGGCTGCGCCGATGTCCTGGCCATTCTTGTGAGCGCCGACCAGCACCTGCGCCAGCGCCGCAGCGTCCAGAAGACCGATGTTGACGCCCTGCCCCGCCAGCGGATGAATCATGTGGGCCGCATCGCCGATCAAAGCCACGCCCTCTTTACTGTAACTCAAGGCATGCTGACGCTTGAGCGGGAAGCTGCCTTTCGCCTCGATATGCTTGATCTCGCCCAGAGCCGAGGGGAACGCAGCGATAAGCTCCCGGAGCAGCGCGTCATCCGGCAAAGCCTTCAGGCGTTTGATGTCCTCCGGCGCCTCGTACCAGACGAGAGATGCATGAGGCCCGTCCAGCGGCAGGAAAGCCTGGGGTCCCTTGGGGGTAAAGCGTTGCCAAGTGATGTCCTGCTGGCTGTATGCGGTTTCCACCGTCAGCACCAGGGCGTGCTGCTCGTAATCCCAACCGCTTACTCCCATGCCGGCCACTTGCCGCACCCGGGAATAGCCGCCATCCGCGGCAACCAATAAGCGCGCCGACAAGACGCGGCCGTCGTCCAATTCGACGGTCGAGCCTTGCGGCCCGTAATCGATCATTTTGGTTCTGGCGGGACAAAGAAAATCGATATTGGAAAATTCGACCAGGCGGTCGAGTAAAGCCAGCTGGATTACCCGGTTCTCGACGATATAGCCCAAGACCGGCTCATCGATGTCCTCGCTCCGAAACTCGACATCGCCCGACTCTTCCCATACCCGCATCCTCCGGAACGGGCAAAACCGGCGCGAAGCGATGCCTTTCCATGCGCCCACGGTTTTGAGAATGCTGGCGGACGCGATGCTGATCGCGGACACGCGAAGATCGTGGGGCTGCTCCGACGCAAACGCCGGCGGCGGGGCATCCTCGATCACGGCAACTCGCAGACTGCTTCCTCCGAGGCCACACCCCAAAGCGGCACCGACCATGCCGCCGCCCACAACGATCACGTCATATTTTTCGGTCATTCTAATTCCCCATGCTTGGCACGCATGCTCAACCGCCTAAATTTTCTGGCCATAAAGTAAAGGTAACCGGGTTCGGCAAGCAACACCGGCTTTTTCTCGTCGACTCGGGCGGACGGTCGCGCGGCGAGCAGGTTCATTCTCTATCGAAACAAGTCGTTTCACCACCTTATTCACAACAAACACTGAGTGCGCAAGCTTGGCGCCCTTGAAAAGACCGGCCGGATTCTTTATATTTCTTGCCCATTTTGGCTAAATGGGCGGCCTCACGTCGCCATTTCGGATATTTCAAAACCAACTGCGAACACGAATTCTTGACTGTCGCGGCGGTCCATTATTGGAGCCGCAATATTCTCTTGTAAACCGCGAACCGGCAAACGACAGACCACACCCCTGACAGAGGTACACCATGAGTTTCAATGCCATACCCGCCAAGCAAGGTCTATACGACCCGCGCAACGAACACGACGCTTGCGGCGTAGGTTTCATCGCTCACATCAAAGGCCATAAGAGCCACGACATCGTCTGCAAGGGGTTGGAAATTTTAAGAAACCTGACTCACCGTGGAGCGGTTGGTGCCGATCCGTTGGCGGGCGACGGGGCCGGTATTCTCATTCAAATACCGGATGCTTTTCTCCGCGACGAATGCTCCGCACTCGGGATCGCCCTTCCGGATTACGGTCACTATGGCGTCGGCATGCTGTTTCTGCCGCGCAATCCGGAACATCGCGCGACCTGCGAACAAATCGTCGAAGATTTCATTCGCACCGAAGGCCAAACCGTTCTCGGCTGGCGCGATGTTCCGGTAGACAACTCGACGCTCGGGGAATCGGTCAAGACAATCGAACCCGTGATTCGCCAGGTTTTCGTGGGGCGGGCGGAAAGTTGCCGGGATCAGGACGCGTTCGAGCGCAAGCTGTTCGTCATCCGCAAGCAGATCGACAAGAAGATTCGTGCCTTGAATCTCGAGGAAGGCAAGATGTTCTACATCCCTTCCTTCTCGTCCCGCACTTTGGTTTACAAGGGCATGCTGCTCGCCGATCAGGTCGGCGTGTTTTACCGCGACCTCCGCAACGAGCAAATGGTGTCGGCGCTTGCCCTGGTGCACCAGCGGTTCTCCACCAACACCTTCCCGACCTGGGATCTGGCCCATCCTTTCCGAATGATCGCCCACAACGGCGAAATCAACACCTTGCGCGGCAACATCAATTGGATGGCCGCTCGACGCCATTCGATGTCATCCGAAGTTCTGGGCGAAGATCTCGACAAGATCTGGCCGCTGATCGCCGACGGCAAGTCCGATTCCGCCAGCTTCGACAATGCGCTGGAGCTTCTGGTCATGGGGGGCTATTCGCTGGTCCACGCCATGATGCTGCTGATCCCGGAAGCGTGGGCCGGCAATCCCTTGATGGACGAAAAACTCCGCGCCTTCTACGAATACTACTCGGCCCTGATGGAACCCTGGGATGGTCCGGCCGCCGTGGCCTTTACCGACGGACGGCAGATCGGCGCCACGCTCGACCGTAACGGCCTGCGTCCGGCGCGCTATCTCATCACCGACGACGACACCGTGGTGATGGCCTCCGAGATGGGCGTGCTGACCATTCCGGAACACAAGATCGTCAAGAAATGGCGTTTGCAGCCCGGCAAGATGTTCCTGATCGACCTCGAACAGGGCCGCATCATCGACGATGCCGAAATCAAATCGGAACTGGCCAATCGCGAGCCGTATCAGCAGTGGCTCAACGATACCCAGATTCAATTGGAAAAGCTGCCGGCCGAAATCGCCGCGATGCCGCCCGACTCGGAGACCCTGCTCGATCGGCAGCAGGCTTTCGGCTACACCCAGGAAGACATCAAGTTTTTCCTGACCCCCATGGCCTTGAGCGGTCAGGAACCGGTCGGCTCCATGGGCATCGATGCGGCGCTCGCGGTGCTCTCCAAGCGTTCGCGATTGCTCTACGACTATTTCAAGCAGGGTTTCGCGCAAGTTACCAACCCGGCCATCGACCCGATCCGCGAAGAACTGGTCATGTCGCTGGTGTCCCACATCGGCCCGCGGCCGAACTTGCTGGCGCTCCACAATGGCGGCAGCCACAAGCGGCTGGAAGTGCATCAGCCGATCCTGACCAATAAGGATCTGGAAAAAATCCGCCGTATCGAGGCCCGCACCGGAGGCGCGTTCAAGACCAAAACCATCAGTTTCTGCTACTCGGCCGATACCGGCGCCGGCGGCATGGAACCGGCGTTGACAGCCTTGTGCGCACGGGCCGAACAGGCGGTGCACGAGGGCAACAATATCCTGGTGCTGTCCGATCGGGAGATCGACGCGGAGCACATCGCGATTCCGGCCCTCCTGGCCACCTCCGCGGTCCATTACCACCTGACCCGGACGGGCCTTCGCACCAAGGTCGGCCTGGTTGTGGAAACCGGCGAAGCGCGCGAGGTACACCATTTCGCGCTGCTGGCGGGCTACGGCGCCGAAGCCGTCAATCCGTATCTGGCTTTCGACAGCCTGTCCGATCTGCGCGAGAAGCTGCCGGAACAGCTGTCCGAAGACGAGGTGCACAAGCGCTATATCAAGGCCATCGGCAAAGCCCTGCTCAAGATCATGTCCAAGATGGGCATCTCGACCTATCAGTCGTATTGCGGCGCTCAAATCTTCAATGCCGTGGGCTTGAGCGAAGAGTTCCTGGACGAATATTTCACCGGCACCGTCTGCACGATCGGCGGCGCGGGACTCCGAGAAATCGCCGAGGAAACCGTGCGCCGGCATCGTGTAGCTTTCAGCGATGCCCCGCTGTACCGGAATGCCCTGGACGTAGGCGGCGAATACGCCTACCGCGTTCGCGGCGAAGATCATGTGTGGACTCCGGAGACCATTTCCAAGCTGCAGCACGCCACACGCACCAACAGCTGGGAAACCTATGTGGACTACACCCGCTCGATCAACGAGCAGAGCGAACGTTTGCTCACGCTGCGCGGCTTGATGGACTTCAGGTTCGACGAACGGGAGTCGGTACCGCTGGATGAAGTGGAACCGGTCGCGGAAATCGTCAAACGCTTCGCCACAGGCGCCATGTCGTTCGGCTCGATTTCATACGAAGCCCATACCACGCTGGCGATCGCCATGAACCGCATCGGTGGCAAATCCAATACCGGCGAGGGCGGCGAATTGCCGGAACGCTTCAAACCTTTGCCCAACGGCGACTCCATGCGCTCGGCCATCAAGCAGGTAGCATCGGGCCGCTTCGGCGTGACGACCGAATATCTGGTCAATGCCGACGATCTGCAAATCAAGATTTCGCAGGGCGCCAAGCCCGGCGAAGGCGGCCAGCTGCCCGGCCACAAGGTGGATGCCATCATCGCCAAGGTGAGGCACTCCACGCCAGGGGTCGGTCTCATTTCCCCGCCGCCGCACCACGACATCTACTCGATTGAGGATCTGGCGCAGCTTATCCACGATCTTAAGAACGTTAACCCGGCCGCGCGCATCAGCGTCAAGCTGGTGTCCGAAGTGGGCGTCGGCACGATCGCCGCGGGCGTTGCCAAGGCTCATGCCGATCACGTCACCATCGCCGGCTACGACGGCGGCACCGGCGCCAGCCCGATCACCTCGATCAAGCACGCGGGGCTCCCTTGGGAAATCGGCTTGGCCGAGACCCACCAGACTCTCGTATTGAACAAGCTGCGCGGGCGCATCTGCGTGCAGGCGGACGGCGGCATGCGCACCGGGCGCGACGTCGTGATCGGCGCGCTTTTGGGCGCGGACGAATTCGGCTTCGCCACGGCGCCGCTGATCGTCGAAGGCTGCATCATGATGCGCAAATGCCATCTGAACACCTGCCCGGTAGGCGTCGCAACCCAGGACCCGGAACTCCGCAAGCGCTTCACCGGACAGCCGGAGCATGTCGTCAATTTCTTCTTCTTCATCGCCGAGGAAGTGCGCCAGCTTATGGCAAAACTTGGTTTCCGCCGGTTCGAGGAAATGATCGGGCGCTCCGACAAGCTCGATATGCGCAAGGCCATAGCCCACTGGAAAGCGGCCAAGGTCGATCTGTCCAGGATTTTGTACCGGCCGGAGCCCGGTGAGGGCGTGGCCATCTCCAATTGCGAACCGCAGGATCATGGCCTGGACAAGGCACTGGATCACAAGCTGATCGAACTGGCCCGCCCCGCACTCGACGAACGCAAGCCGGTCCGCATTGAAATGGGCGTGCGCAACTACAACCGCACGGTTGGCGCCATGCTGTCCGGCGAATTGGCGAAGCGTTACGGCCATACCGGTCTGCCCGAAGATACCATTTACATACGGATGAAAGGCACGGCCGGGCAAAGCTTCGGTGCTTTTCTGTCGGCCGGCATCACTCTGGAGCTTGAAGGCGACGGGAACGATTACGTGGGCAAAGGGCTATCGGGTGGGCGCATCGCCATCTATCCGTCCCCGGAATCTCCGGTGGTGCCCGAGGAAAACATCATCGTCGGCAATACCGTGCTGTACGGCGCCATCAGCGGCGAATGCTATTTCCGCGGCGTCGCGGGAGAACGCTTCGCGGTGCGGAACTCCGGCGCCATCGCCGTCGTCGAAGGCGTCGGCGATCACGGCTGCGAATACATGACCGGCGGCGTCGTCGTGGTTCTGGGCTCGACCGGCCGTAACTTCGCTGCGGGCATGTCGGGCGGTGTCGCCTACGTGCTCGACGAAACCGGCGATTTCGAGCATCGGTGCAACCTGGCCATGGTCGAACTGGAACCGGTTTTGGCCGAGGACATCGCCCTGGAAAATCTCGATCACCAGGGCGGCGATCTGGAAACCCACGGAATGGTGGACATCATGCATGACATGACCCGTCACGACGTTCAGCGCCTGCGAACCCTGATCGAAAAGCACCGCCGTTACACGGGCAGTGGACGAGCGAAGCAGATTCTCGAGAACTGGTCGGCTTACGCGCCGCGTTTCGTCAAGGTCATGCCGGTCGATTACCGTCAGGCGCTCGAAAAAATGCAGAAGACAAAAACGCAGACCGAAGTTCACCACTAGACGCGGGGGGGCGTGGCGTAAACGCGCCCCTCGCCGACCCGGACCGATCGGAAAAATGGAAGGCACTTCGGCAAACAAGACCCCGAGGTCTAGAGCTTTCTCGTGCAATAAAGCACAGTAACGAGGTAGAAACAGAATGGGCAAACCCACGGGATTCATGGAAATCTCACGTCAGGACAGACGCTACAAGCTGGTGGCGGACCGTCTCCAGCACTACCAGGAATTCGTCGTCCCGCTGACCGAAGAGGAAGTCAGCCGTCAAGGCGCGCGCTGCATGGATTGCGGCATTCCCTATTGTCATCAGGGCTGCCCGGTCAATAACATCATCCCCGACTGGAACGACCTCGTTTATCAAGGAAATTGGCGTGAAGCCATCGAGGTACTGCACAGCACCAACAACTTTCCCGAGTTCACCGGCCGTATCTGTCCGGCGCCGTGCGAAGCGGCCTGCACGCTGAATCTGACCGACGAACCGGTCACGATCAAAACTATCGAGTGCTCCATCATCGACAAAGCTTGGGAGATGGGCTGGGTCAAGCCGCTGATACCCCAGCATCGAACCGGCAAAAAGGTGGCGGTAGTGGGTTCCGGTCCCGCCGGTCTTGCCTGCGCGCAACAATTGGCCCGCGTCGGCCACAGTGTCGTGGTTTATGAAAAGGCCGACCGCATCGGCGGACTGCTGCGCTACGGCATACCCGATTTCAAGATGGAAAAGCATCTGATCGACCGACGCATCGCGCAAATGCAAGCTGAAGGCGTGGTGTTCCGCCCCAATAGCCATATCGGCCGAGACGTTCCGGTTCAAAAGCTGCTCGACAACTACGATGCCGTCATATTGGCCGGCGGCGCGGAAAAACCGCGCGATCTGAACGTACCGGGCCGCGAGCTCAACGGCGTTCATTTCGCCATGGAGTTTCTGCCCCAGCAGAACCGCCGCGTGGCCGGAGATACGCTTTCCGACGACACCAGCATCTGGGCGACGGACAAGCATGTCATCGTCATCGGCGGCGGGGATACCGGTTCCGACTGTATCGGCACCTCGGCACGGCACGGTGCGGCCTCCATCACCCAGTTGGAAATCCTGCCGAAGCCTCCGGAAAAGGAGAAAAAAGAGGTCACCTGGCCGAATTGGCCCAACAAGCTGCGCACGTCCAGCTCCCACGAAGAAGGCTGCGAACGTTTCTGGAGCGTCGCCACGAAGTCGATCGAAGGGGAAGACGGTCGCGTTACCCAAATCCGCTGCGTCAAGCTCGAGTGGAAGCAAGAGGGCGGACGCTGGGTTATGAACGAAATCCCCGGCAGCGAATTCACCTTGAAAGCGGACCTGGTACTGCTTGCCATGGGCTTCGTCCATCCGGTGCACGAGGGCATGCTCCAGGATCTCGGCGTGACTCTCGACGAACGGGGCAACGTCAAGGCCAATACCATAGACTATCGCAGCTCGATGGATAAGGTTTTCACCGCCGGCGATATGCGCCGCGGCCAGTCGTTGGTCGTCTGGGCCATCCGCGAAGGCCGCCAGTGCGCCCGAGCCGTCGACGAATACCTGATGGGACACTCGGATCTCCCTCGGTAAGTTCCTCCTCTCAGCCGCCGATTCATGTGTTTGATGAGTCGGCGGCTTGTCGACCAGGCGTCGAACCGCGGCGGGGTACACCCAGCCTTGTATGCCTGCCAAACTCAGCCCAGTTTTTCTCACGGCGTCGCGTCAGTCCCGCAGGCCGGATTACGTGGAACCGGCCGGAAGTGCCGCCGTCCAACTGCAATTGATCGCGCAATCCCGCCGACTCATTCCGCCGTCCGTGGCACACTGTCCAAGATCGATTTGTCCCAATACTCAGCAGCTAAAGGACAATCGCACAAACCGCAAACCGTGGAGCACGTCATGGCAAAACCATCGTTCACCCCCGAGGAACTGGAGCAACTGCGCTGGGCGTATCAGCATCTGGAACACCCCTCCTTCGCCGCGCGCCTAAGCAACGTGATCGGCACGCCGATCGAACAAACGCTCAAACTATTGCCGAAGAGCTGGCACCAACGAGTCAATAGAGCAGCCGAATTTAGTATCCGTCAGGCTATGAGCATGGCGGTAAAGACTCTCGACGCGCGCGCGGTTTCCGGAGCGCGTGACACCTACCACAAGTTTGCGGCATTCACAGCCGGAGCCGTCGGCGGCTTTTTCGGTCCAGTAGGGTTGACGGTCGAGTTACCGGTCATAACCTTGCTGATGCTGCGTTCGATTGCCGATATCGCGCGCAGCGAGGGCGAGGACTTGGATACGCTCGACGCGCGCCTCGCTTGCGTGGAGGTGTTCGCCTTGGGAGGGCGATCGACTGAAGACGATGCAACCGATACCGGCTACTATGGGTTGCGATCCACATTGGCTTTCCATTTCGCCGGTGTTGCCAATTATGGCGGAGCCTCCGGCCTCAACGTTCCTGCCGGCGTCGAGTTGATTCGCGGAATTTCCGCCCGTTTCGGCGTCGTCATTTCGGACGAGGTCGCCGTGCAGATGGTGCCGGTAGCCGGCGCCGTCAGCGGCGGCCTGTTGAACCTCGTATTCATGCAACACTTTCAGGACGTGGCACGCGGTCATTTCACCCTGCGCCGTTTGGAACGAAAATACAAGCCGGACGTTGTGCGGAAGGAATACCAGCGGATTCAAAAAGACGAAATTGAATCGATCAAGGGATTTAGCCACTTGGAAGGATGGTGAATGGATCGTGCGGGGCTCCACTTCGAACCTTATTAGGGCCTGGCGCTTTTATCTCGCTTCATCTTCTCAAAGCTCGCCATAAAACAGATAAACGATCAGCGTCATGCCGAGCAGAACGACGACCAGATTCGCGAGTATCCCCAGACCGGCCCGATAACCGCGCGGAATCTCCACGGGCTTCAGCGTTTTCAGGACCTTTCGATACTGAATCGTGGACAGTATCGCAATGACGACTCCGAAAAACACAAAAGCGATGCCGAGCCAGAACGAAATGCCTTTTTGCAAGGGCTCGCCGGGTTTCGAAAAAACCAGATGCACGAATAAACCGAAGCGCTCGATCACAAATCCGAACGCCATCCAGGCCAAGCTGGTCCGGTTCCAGGCGAGAAGAGTGCGCTCCGCCGCAAAAAATACGCGCGGGTCATTAAGCTCGGACATTCGGATAGTCTAGCGGTAATTTTGTCGAATGGATTAAACGATACGGCCACAACTGGCTCGGTCACATTGCGAAACGTACATCGGCCAGCGACCGGCGCAAGCGGTGGCTTCCCACATAAAGTGCTCAGTGTGACATTCCCGGCGCATTTGTGACAGAATTGCAAGTTTAATTAACCACGGAGTCCATGACATGCGCGTGATCCTTCTCGGAAGCCCCGGGTCCGGAAAAGGCACTCAAGCCAAAGCCATAATGGAAAAATTCAACATTCCGCAGATCTCGACGGGCGACATGCTGCGCGCTGCCGTGAGAGAAGGCACGCCATTGGGTCTCGAAGCGAAGAAGGTCATGGACTCGGGCGCCCTGGTCTCGGATGAAATCATCCTGGGACTGATCAAGGAACGCATTGCCCAGGACGATTGCAAGAACGGTTTTTTGTTCGACGGATTCCCCCGAACCATCGCTCAGGCGGAAGGGCTCGCGGAGATGGGCGTCGATATCGACCATGTCATCGAAATCGTGGTGGACGATGAGGAAATCGTCAAGCGCATGAGCGGTCGGCGCGTCCATCCTGCTTCCGGACGCACATATCATGTCATCTTCAATCCGCCCAAGGTCGAGGGACTGGACGATGTCACCGGCGAACCCCTGATTCAACGGGACGACGACAAAGAAGAAACCGTGCGCAGGCGTCTTGAGGTTTATCACGAACAGACCAAGCCATTGGTCGGCTATTACAAGCAAAAGGCCGAACAGGAAGCCGTCAAATTCTCCAGCATTGACGGCGTCGGCAGCGTTGAAGCCATTCGCGATAAGATTTTTTCGCTGTTGGAATAACTTCGGTTTATCGGACAAACCCCAACATCCATGGGAAGCCGCCCCTGAGTAATTAGCTGGAGCGCAGCATTCCCCGTGTAAAACCCGCCACTCATAAGAGCCCATGGCCGCCAAAACCCTTTATGACAAATTATGGGACGATCACGTGGTTTACTCCGAACCGGACGGATCGACTCTCATTTACATCGATCGCCATTTGATTCACGAGGTAACCTCGCCGCAGGCCTTCGAAGGGCTGAGGCTCGCGGGCCGTAAGCCCTGGCGGGTTACAGCCAATCTGGCGACGGCCGATCACAACGTGCCGACGGCCGAACGCGAACATGGCCTCAGCGACCCCATTTCACGGCTTCAGGTCGAAACGCTGGACCGGAACTGCGCCGACTTCGGCATTACCGAATTCGGCATGAACGACGATCGCCAAGGCATCGTCCACGTGATCGGCCCCGAACAGGGTGCGACCCTGCCCGGCACGACCATCGTCTGCGGCGATTCCCATACCTCGACGCACGGAGCCTTCGGCGCTCTCGCCTTCGGCATCGGCACATCCGAAGTGGAGCATGTGCTGGCCACGCAATGCCTGGTTCAGAAAAAAGCCAAGAACATGTTGGTCAAGGTGGAAGGGAAGCTCGGCCAAGGCGTCACGGCCAAGGACATCGTACTGGCCGTGATCGGCAGAATCGGCACCGCCGGCGGCACCGGATATACCATCGAATTCGCAGGATCGGCGATCCGCAGCCTATCGATGGAAGGACGCATGACCGTGTGCAACATGGCAATTGAGGCCGGAGCCCGAGCTGGACTGGTGGCCGTCGACGAGGTGACGATCGCTTATCTGAAAGACCGGCCTTATGCTCCGAAAGGGAATTTGTGGGACAAGGCGGTGGCGGCTTGGCGGCAACTTCGAAGCGACAAGGGTGCCGTATTCGACAAAGTGGTCGAGATCGATGCCGCCGCTATCAACCCCCAGGTCACCTGGGGCACTTCGCCCGAGTTGGTATTGCCCATCGATGCCGCGATACCCGACCCTGAACGGGAGCCGGACCCCGTGAAACGTGAAAGCATGAAGCGCGCCCTGCAATACATGGATTTGAAGCCCGGCACGGCCATAACCGATATTCGCATAGACAAGATTTTCATCGGTTCATGCACCAACGCCCGGATCGAGGACTTGCGCACTGCCGCCGAGGTGGTCCGCGGCCATAAGCTCGCGAGCAACATCAAGCAGGCCCTGGTGGTTCCCGGATCGGGCTTGGTGAAACGCCAGGCGGAACAGGAGGGCCTCGACCGAATTTTCCGGGAGGCAGGTTTCGAATGGCGAGACCCCGGATGCTCCATGTGCCTCGCGATGAATGCCGATCGCCTGGAACCGGGCGAGCGCTGCGCGTCCACATCGAACCGCAACTTCGAAGGACGCCAGGGCTACGGTGGCCGCACCCATCTGGTGAGTCCCGCCATGGCGGCGGCGGCCGGTATCTACGGGCATTTTGTCGACATCCGTCAACTGCCGTTGATGCCGTCTCCCGCAAGCGAACCCAAAAAAGCACCGGCCAAGAAAGCGCCGGCGAAAACCGCCGCCGCATCGAGGACGAAATCGGCTGCTGCCGTAAAAACGTCCAAACCCGCCCCTACGACCCGAAATCAGTCTGCGCGAAAGAGGAAATCCGAGCAATGAAAGCTTTTCGCCGTTTCGCGTCCAGAGTCGCCCCTTTGGACCGCGCCAACATCGACACCGACGCGATCATTCCTAAACAATTCCTGAAATCCATTCGCCGCAGTGGTTTCGGTCCCTATCTATTCGACGAGTGGCGCTACCTGGATCGCGGCGAACCCGACATGGATTGCTCGTATCGCCCTTTGAACCCGGATTTCGTGCTCAATCAACCGTGCTACTTCAGGGCGCGAATTCTGTTGACGCGCGAGAATTTCGGCTGCGGCTCGTCGCGCGAACATGCGCCCTGGGCTCTGGCAGATTATGGTTTCCGCGTAATCATAGCCCCGAGCTTTGCCGATATTTTCTACAACAACTGCTTCAAGAACGGCATTCTGCCCATCGTACTCGATGCCGAAATCGTCGACCGCCTTTTCGAGCAAGCGGGTCCCGGCGTCGATCTCACCGTAGATCTGGAAACACAGACGATCGCCACCCATTATGGCGACAAAATCCATTTCGAAATCGATCCTTCGCGGAAATACCGCCTGCTCAACGGCCTGGACGACATCGGCCTGACCCTTCAGCATGCCGACAAGATCCGGGCTTACGAAGCGAGCCGCCGCCAAACCGCGCCTTGGCTGTTCCCGGAATACGCTTAGTTTCCAAAAAACAAAGAGAGACTCATCAATCGCATGACCAAGAAGATCGCAGTGCTGCCCGGCGACGGCATCGGCCCGGAAATCGTCGCCGAGGCATTAAAGGTGCTTGACTGCCTGAGACAGGAATTCGGGCTTGACATTGAAACTGAAGACGCTTTGATCGGCGGTGCCGCATACGACGCCAAAGGCACGCCGTTTCCGGAAGAAACCCTGACCCTGGCGAAAGCGGCCGATTCCGTGCTTTTGGGCGCGGTCGGGGGTCCGAAATGGGAACCGCTGGACTATTCGGTGCGACCGGAACGCGGCCTTCTGGGAATACGTGCCGAATTGGAACTGTTCGCGAATCTTCGCCCAGCGATTCTCTATCCCCAGTTGGTCGCCGCTTCGACGCTGAAACCGGAAGTGGTCTCGGGACTCGATATCATGATCATCCGCGAACTGACCGGCGGCATCTACTTCGGCAAACCGCGGGGCCGCCGCATCAATGAAAAGGGCGAACGGGAAGGCTTCAACACCTTGATTTACAGCGAATCGGAGATCCGCCGCATCGCCCATATCGCGTTCCAGATCGCTCAAAAGCGCAACAAACGGCTGTGCTCCATCGACAAAGCCAACGTGCTGGAGTGCACCGAACTGTGGCGCGAGATCGTGATCGAGGTCGGCCGCGAGTATCCGGACGTCCAGCTCAGCCATATGTACGTCGATAACGCCGCGATGCAGCTGGTGCGCGCGCCCAAGCAGTTCGACGTCATGCTGACCGACAATATGTTCGGCGATATCCTTTCGGACTGTGCCGCCATGCTGACCGGCTCCATCGGCATGCTGCCTTCGGCGTCGCTCGACAAAAACGGCAAGGGCATGTACGAGCCCATTCACGGTTCGGCACCGGACATCGCCGGCAAGGGCGTTGCCAACCCCATCGCCACCGTACTGTCGCTGGCCATGATGCTGCGTTACAGTTTCAACGATGCCGCCTCCGCAGACCGGATCGAAAACGCGGTGATAGCCGCTTTGGACGCAGGCTACCGAACCGCCGATATCTACTCCGAAGGCATGAAGAAGGTCGGAACCGCCGATATGGGCGATGCCATCGTATCCGCTTTACGATCATTGAACCGCTAATCCCGAACGAGTTTCCCCATGAGCAAGACTTACGATATTGCAGTATTGGGCGCCACCGGCGCGGTGGGCGAGACCATGCTGTCCATCCTGGAGGAGCGCAACTTTCCCGTTGGCCAGGTGTATGCCCTGGCCAGCGCACGCTCCGCCGGCCAGCGCGTGGAATTCAAAGGCGGCTATCTCACCGTGCAGGATGTGGCCGAGTTCGATTTTTCCAAGGCACAGATCGGCCTGTTTTCCGCAGGCGCATCGGTTTCCGCCGTTTACGCCCCTAAAGCTGCGGCAGCCGGCTGCGTGGTCGTGGACAACACCTCCTGTTTCCGCTACGAGACGGATATCCCCTTGGTCGTGCCGGAAGTCAATCCGGAGGCCATCGGGCAGTACAAGCCCCGGGGAATCATCGCCAATCCGAATTGCTCCACGATTCAGATGCTGGTCGCTTTGAAGCCGATCTACGATGCTGTCGGCATCGAGCGAATCAACGTCTGCACCTATCAGGCGGTATCCGGAACCGGAAAAAAGGCCATCGAGGAACTCGGCAAGCAAACCGCTTTATTGCTTAACGGCAAACCGATCAACCCCGAAGTCTATCCGAAGCAGATCGCTTTCAACGCCATCCCCCAGATCGACGTCTTCATGGATAACGGCTACACCAAGGAAGAGATGAAGATGGTATGGGAAACCCGCAAAATCATGGGCGACGACAGTATCCAGGTGAACCCGACTACGGTGCGGGTACCCGTATTTTACGGCCACTCCGAGGCGGTCCATATCGAGACTCGGGAAAAAATCACCGCTGCGCATGCGCGGGAATTGCTCAGCCGTGCTCCGGGAGTGGCGGTGATCGACGAACACAAGCCCGGCGGCTATCCGACTGCGGTTACCGACGCAGCCGGGCACGATGCCGTTTATGTCGGACGCATCCGCGAAGACATTTCCCACCCGCGAGGTTTGGATCTTTGGGTCGTAGCCGACAACGTACGAAAAGGCGCGGCGCTCAACAGCGTACAAATCGCCGAGGTGCTGGCAAAAACATACATCTAGGCTAAGCTTTCCTTCAGCAATCTAGGCAGCTCCCGCCACCATGAATGGCGGGAACGATTGGACAAAGGAGCGGCAATAAGTGCGTAAGTTATCAAAAACCTTGGCGATGATGAGTCTACTGGCCCCAATGGGAGCGAGTGCGCTAGGTATTGGAGACATCAGGCTACGCTCCGCCCTGAATCAGTCGCTAAACGCCGAGATTCCGCTAGTTCTTTCCGGCGGGGATTCCCTGGCGGACGTCAAAATCGCTTTGGCGTCCCCGGAAGCGTTTGCCAAGGCCGGCTTGGAACGGCACTATTTTCTCACCAAACTGCGTTTTACCGCCGTGCAAAAACCCGATGGCAGCTATGCCATCGAGGTGAGTTCGAACGATGTCATGCACGAACCGTTCGTCAGCTTCTTGGTAGAGGTCAATTGGCCGCGCGGGCGCGTAGTACGTGAATATACCGTACTGCTGGACCCGCCTGCCACCTTCTCCGATCGCGCGCTCGTCGACTCACGATCTCCATCGGTATTCGAGCAACCGAACGATGACCACCCGCAAACTGCGGATGCCCAGGTTTCGCCCCGCAAGTCCCAGCCCCGTGCTTCGACGGCAAGCGCTTCATCCGAGTCCGAAAGTCCGATCCAAGGTTCTGAATACGGGCCAGTCAAAAGAGATTCCACGCTTTGGGAAATCGCCAAACAGGTAAATCGCGACCCAAGCATCGCTCAGGAACAAATGGTCGTCGCCCTTTACCGGCACAACCCACATGCGTTTTATGGAGACACGCCGGACACTTTGAAGGCAGGAGAAACGCTGAAAATTCCCGATCGCGAATTTGTTCTGCAATTCACCAGCTCGCAAGCGCGGGATGAGCTTTATCGATCAAGCAGTCGGACTGGGAAAGTCGCAAGCCGCAGTAACAAGGCACAGAGCTTGGGCGCTGTGACGGGCTCCGCGACACAGCCGACGCAAACTCAGCTCAAATTGTTAGCCGCATCCGATACCAAGACGAAAGATGAAGAAGCGGTCGCAGGAAGCACGGATGGCGCCGGGAAATCCAAGGGAGAAATTGCGCTCGAAATCGCAGAGACGCTCAAACAGGAAAACGAGGATCTCCGTTCCCGCCTGACTCAGCTCGAGCAGCAACTGACGGAGATGCATCGTCTCTTGACCCTGAAGAACGAACAGATTGCGCTGCTGCAAGAACCACAGGCACAACAACCTTCGACCGAATCGGCGAAGAAAGAGCCCCCTAATCCGGAACAGCTAACAGCTCAAACGACACCGGCTCCGGAAGCACAGAAGCCGGTGGAGCCATCCACCCAGCCGGCGAATCCGCCGACTTCTCCAGAGACGGTTCCAGAAACGCCTCAAACACCCCAACCCACCGCCGTCCAGACCGAGCAGCCGAAGGTCGAGGCGCCTAAGCCCGTTCCTGCCGCGCCGCCGCAGCCTGAACAGAGCAGCATTTGGGACGACTTGTTCGATCAGCCGACCTATCTCGGTGCCGCAGCAGGAGGTCTGATGTTGCTGGCGGTCATACCATGGCTGCTTGCCCGTCGCCGTGCGGCCATGATCGAAGAGACCGAAAGCATCTTGCTTGCGACCGAGAAAGAAAACCTGCAAAAGGCGAAAAAAGCGGAGTCCAAATTCAACTCCACAATCTCGGAACCGACGACCGCTACAAAAACCTCTTTTCTGAGCGAATTCACGCCGAGCGATTTTGACGCCTTAGGAGCCGAGGCGGACGAAGTCGACCCGATTTCGGAAGCCGATGTATATCTCGCTTACGGCCGTTACAAGCAGGCGGAGGATTTGATCCGGAACGCGATAGAGCAGTACCCCGAACGAGACGAATGCAAACTCAAGCTTCTGGAAATTCATTACGCCACCGAGAACCGAGAAGCTTTTGAGCGTTTCGCCCAGGAACTCAAAAGACAAGGTAAAGACGGCGATGCCGACTTCTGGGAAAACGTGGTTGAAATGGGACGGGAATTATGTCCCGGAAACTCGCTGTTTAGCGCGTCGCCATCGTCCAGCCGACCTTTGGCTCTTGATGCGAATGCAAGGGATATCCTGGGCTCTATCGATCTTACCGATGAACTCATCGAGGATCTGAAGCGCTTCGATAGCGAGGTGGCCGAAACATCGACATCCGCAGAGGAAAAGCGTGTTTCTCTCGACTTCAATTTCGATGCGCAAAACCCAGATGAAGATCAGGCAATTGCCGCCGAGCACCCCGTCATGGAATTCGATGTCGACGATCTTCGGAGCGAAACCCCTTCCGTCGTCACAGCTCAGCCTGAAGATGAATCTCCAGAACTCGAAAATCTCATCGTCTTTGAGACCGACAAGCCGGGGTCCAATTCCCGAAAAGAACCCATAACACAGGGTTCGGAGAACAGCATTGACGATATCTTGCTCGAGCTAGCGGCCAATGCACAGCACAAAGACAAGCCGGAGTCTGACGACGCCTCATCCGGCAATGAAATGTTTGATTTCGATTTCAGTTCCTTCGGCCTTGAGGACTCTGAAGCCAACTCAAAGGAGCCCGAGAGTGAGCTGCCGAAACTTGACAACCTGATTGCTTTTGACGCGGGCAAACTGAAAGCTCATCCTGAAACTAAAACGCACGAAGAAGCGGATCAATCCATAGACGACCTATTGCATGAGCTGAATAAAAGCAGTGTACCGCAAGATGACGTATCCAAATCGGACCGCGTAGCGTCCATTTCGAATCTCGAAACATCGGATTTCAATTTCGAGCTTGACTTGGCTTCGTCTGTTCAAGCGGAAAGCGAAGCGCTAAACACGGAAAATCTGGAGAATCTTTCAGATGAGAACGAGGATCAGTACGCGCCGTTGACCGACATGGACCAGTTGGAAACCAAACTGGATTTGGCTAAGGCTTATGCGGACATGGATGATAAGCAGTCGGCGCTGGACATGCTCAAGGAAGTTCTGGAAATGGGCAATGAGCAACAGAAAACGGAGGCGAGAGCGCTGATGGGCAGATTAAGCATACAAGACGCTCAGCCGGAACCCATATCTCTCGCTAGCCCTGGCCGCCGGACCTAAAATAGACGCCTAAACCAAGAGTCGACTCCTTCCGGTGGATTCGACAGCCGACCGCATGGCGAAACGTCTGTCGGGGCAGAACCCGCAATAAACGGATAGCGAATCGCACTGGGGCAGCTTTCATCTGATCTCAAGCCATTTGCACGATCGATCCAAACGAAATCGACGTTTTCGGGCGGCTCCAGCTCAAGCGACTCCTTACTCACTTTTTGCATGGTAGATGCCCAAACCGGTAACGCGCCCTGGGCGCCGGTTAGCTTTGCCGGCTGGTTGTCGTCACGCCCGACCCAGACTACGCCCACATAATCGCCGGTAAATCCAGCAAACCAACTATCTCTGAGATCATTGGTCGTTCCAGTTTTTCCGGCGCAGTCGAAATGGGAAGGCAAATAGGCATAGGCAAATTTCCCGGTACCCTCCCGCATGACTTCCTGCAGGATCGTATCGACCAAATAAACTGCCGCTGAATCGATTGACTGCTTGACACTGAGGCCGTATCGCTGCAGGGTCTTCCCCTCTTGTGAAACAACCGCCTGAATCGCCCTTAGCGGAACCACAAAGCCGTCGCTGGCCAGGGTTTGATACATTTGGGCGACTTCAAACGGGGTTAGCGAGGCGGTGCCCAGCAACAGCGACGGAACCAGCTCCACCGACTTCTCAACCCCTAATTTCCGTAAGGTTTCCGCGGTACGGGCAATCCCGACATCCATGCCTAAATTAACTGTCGCCAGATTAAAGGAATGCGCTAAGGCTTTATGCAAAGGAATTATGCCGTGCTCCCGATTATCGTAATTCTTCGGTGTCCACGGCCGGCCGCCGGGATTCCTGATCCGAACCTCCATGTCTTGCAGCGGCGACATCAGCGTGTAGCGTTGCGGATTCTCCAATGCCGTCAAATAAACGACGGGTTTATACAGTGAACCTATTTGGCGTTCTGCGTCCAATGCGCGATTGAACCCGGAATTCTGCGGGTCTCTTGATCCCATTAAAGCGGCTACTTCGCCGGTAGCGCGGCGAGTAAACACAACGGCGGTTTCCAGTTGCGTCGTCCGGGTCTGTTTGTCGAGCTTTTTCAGCGTTGTCTCGACGGCCGATTCAAGATAGTGCTGCGCGAATATGTCGAGTGTCGTGAAAAGCTGGAGCCCTTCCGAGGTCAAGTCTTCGGGACGATATTCCTGCTGCAACTGACGCTTGACCAAATCCAGGAAAGCCGGATAGCGGCTGATGGCTTGGTGCGGATTCTTCACCACATCCAGAGGCTTTGCCTTAGCCTCCTCGGCCTGGCTCGCTGCAATCTGCCCTTGTTCCACCATCTCGTCCAATACCAGGTCCCTACGCTTCCTTGCCTTTTCCGGCCATCTAAACGGGTCGTAATAGGATGGCCCTCGCACCAGAGACACCAACAGAGCAACATGATGCAGTTCCAGCTCTTCCAGCGATCGGCTGAAATAGTACTGGCTGGCCAAACCGAACCCGTGTATCGCTCGGGCACCGTCTTGACCGAGATAAATTTCATTTAGATAAGCTTCCAGAATTTCATCCTTGGAATAACGCGCCTCCAATACCAATGCCATGACCAGCTCGTTAAGCTTGCGCCACCAGGTGCGCTCAGAGCTTAGAAAAAAGTTCTTTACCAGCTGCTGAGTCAAGGTGCTGCCTCCCTGCACGATTCCCCCCGCGCGAATGTTGGCCCACATCGCCCGAAGAATGCCGCGAGGCGAAATTCCGAAATGCTCGTAGAAATCCCGGTCTTCCACCGAGAACAGGGCCTTTAAGAGAAGCTCCGGCGCTTGATTGAGCTTGATCAATATACGATCTTCCTTCAGAGCCGGATAAAACGTCCCGATTTGGACCGGGTCCAAACGAAACAATGCCAGGGGCTTGGCGTCTTCGGGGTCGCTAACCGAACTTATTTGCCCGGCATCGAATCGCACCCGTATGTTGCGAGAGTTTTCTAGTTTGTCCCAGAACCGAAAATCGCGCGTCTTCAGCGTATACTCGGCACCCTTCCTGAAATAAGTACCCTGCGATAACAAGCTCGGATCGTTTCTGTATTTCAGCTGCTCCAATAACCATTCGAGCCGATCGGCACTCATCTCGTAACCGGCGAACAACTCGACGGGGCTGGCGTAAACCCGGGCCGGCAAAGACCAGCGCTTACCCTCGAATTGCTGACGGACCGTGTGGTCCACATAGGCCAGATATCCGACGATGATCGCGATCACGAAGGGAGACAAATACAGTGCGATGCGCCGAAATGACGCGTTCAGAAAAGACAAGATGGACGACCGTTTTTTGCGTGGCGTCTTGCCGCGTCTGGTGTTTTGCATGGGATAAAAAATATGCCCGTCAGGGCTTAATCAACTGGACCGGAAACTAAAAACAGCGGATTCGGCTAGGCAGCTTGAGTCGACTGCGAAGAACCGGCGATCTCGTTAATCGAGATAGTCGTTTTGTCGAGTAGATGGGGTTCCGGCTTACCGATCAGATAACCTTGGACATAATCTATGCCGAGCGTTTTTAAGAGAGAAAGAACCTTCGGGTTTTCCACAAATTCGGCGATGGTCCTTTTTCCCAGCTTCCGAGCGATATCGATCATTGCCTTGACAAGTACCTGGTCTGTTTCATCATGAAGCAGGTTTTTTATGAACTGTCCATCGATTTTCAAATAATCGACTGGAAACTTTTTGATGTAATCGAACGAACTAAAGCCGGCACCAAAGTCATCCAAGGCAAAATGGCATCCCAGCGCCCTTATGCGGGCAATCATTTCCCGAGTTTGCTGATAATTCGCGACAGTCGCGGTTTCGGTAATCTCGAATGCAAGCCGAGACGCGGAGATCCAGGTCATTTCCAATTTTTGTTTAATCAGGGGTAACAAGGACTGATCTTGAAATGCAACACCCGACAAATTTATCGTTAGACTGACATGCGACTGGTGTTCCGGCAGAGAGGCCAGGAAATCGATTGATTTATCGACCACCCACAGGTCGATATGGTGAATCAAACCCATGCGCTCGGCGACCGGAATGAATTCTCCCGGCGAGAATATATCCGAACGCTTGCCCCTCATCCGGATCAAGACCTCGTAGTGCGTAATGGCACCGTCCTTGACCCTGACAACCGGCTGAAAAACCAGAAAAAACCGATTTTCCATCAAGGCTTCCCGGATCAGCGGAACCCATAAGATGTCGCTTCGCCGCGTGCAAGCCTCGGTATCTTTGTCGTTATACAACTGAACCATGTTACGCCCGTTCGCCTTCGCTGCGTAACAGGCCTGATGCGCTTCGGCAATCAGCACACTCGGATGACTGGCCATCCTCCGCGATTCCAGCAGGGCCACACCGATACTGGCCGATATATGATAACTGTCTTGTCCGGTAACGAAGCGAAAACCATCCATGGCTTGGCGGAGCCGTTCAGCGATGGACAATGCCTCCTGCTGTTTGACGTTTTCTAGAAAGATACAAAACTCGTCAGCTCCGATCCTGGCTGCGATGTGGTCCGAATCGAGCGTGCCGTGCAACAGGCTGACCGTCTCCACTAATAAACGATCGCCGGTCTCGTGTCCCTCAAGATCATTGATCATGTTGAACCGATCAAGATCCAGGTACAGCAATGCACCTTCCTGATCGAAGTTCCGGCACCGGTGGATGGCTAGCTGAAGTTTCTTTTCCAAGCTGCGGCGATTTGCAAGGCCGGTCAACTCATCGTGGGCCACGAGATATTTGAATCGGGCCTCCATGATTTTGCGTTCGGAGAGTTCGTTTAAAAGTTGCTCTTCTTGGCTACGTCTCAGGTGACGCTCGTTTCTGAGTATCAAACTCATGTTAACCAAGGGGATAAAATCGCGTCCGCGAATAGGCTTGGTAATCAGACTGACGCCTTGCCTGCTCAGCTGGGTTAGGCGGCGTACTTGCGTGCTGTCCAATTCGACCGATTCTTCAGTAAAAATGATAGCGGGAATGCCGATTCCCTCGTCTATCGAGGAAAAAGACAGGCAAAACTCGTCAATCTGACATTCGGGCAGGCTACTATTAAGAATAATAAGTCCGATTTCTTCAGGGCTCCGCTGGAATTTTCTCAATTGCTCAAGAAGCTCTCTTCCATTAGAGACCGCTACGAAATTCACGAAACCGGCTTCGGATAGGATTAACTCGACTTGGGCACGATGACGCTCATTATGCTCACCGATAATAATTAACTTTTCGCCGAACTGGTTGGTTGGCGTCATAGCACCCGATAAAAACCTGAAGCTCAGTTAGAATAAAGGAGGCAATTGGAACTCGCGTCACATATAAAGTCTTCCATGAACCAACTGCGATATAGATGCCACTTATCGGCGTATCAGTCAAATCAAATTAACGACAGGATAGTATTAGGTATGCGCATCAAGAGCTAAAGCGATGTATGCATTCACCCCACTTAGCGTCCGCGTAATTTTGAATGGGAACGTGCAATTAGCTTCCCCGCCGGAGTTATTCTTAAAACTGAATGAACTACTGGATAACCCGGGGGCCGATCTGCGCGATGCCGGCACACTGATTGAAAATGATCCTGGTCTCACAGCAAGGCTGCTACGGGTCGTCAATAGCGCCTTTTATGGAATTCCGACCAAAGTCACCTCCATTCATCGTGCACTCAATATCGTCGGCATCCACGAAATTCGGAGTTTGGTATTAACTACTTTAGTGATCGATAAATTTTCATCTTTAACCAATACCTTGATGACAATGAAGGAATTCTGGGCCATGAGCGTGCGCTGTGCGCTATTGGCAAGATTATTCGCGAGTTGTCATCCCTTTGGCGAACGTCTAAAGGCCGTATTTCTATGTGGACTATTACATGAAATAGGGCGATTGGTCGTATATCACCGCCTTCCGGAATTGGCCCGTGCCGCGGCACTTTTAGCGGAATCGGAGAACATAAGCTATCAGGAAGGAGAAAGACGAGTTATCGGATTCGACCATTATCAGGTCGGCGCCGAATTGGCTCGGCTATGGAAGCTGCCGGAGATCATCGCCGTGACTATCGAGCACCACGATACGCCGGAAAATGCCGACGTGTTCAGTTGCGAAGCAGCCCTGGTCGCTCAGGCACAATCCTTTGTTTATTCACGCTATTCTAACCATGCATCACGCGACACCACAGTAACCGACATGGACAAGCCGAGTCTTTTCGGCACTGACATCGCAACTGCGAATGAGTTGGCCCAAAAACTCGACGAACAATTCAATCAAGTATTCAAGCTTATTTATGCCGGTTGAGCGACTTTTTCCTTTTACCGCAAGTGCTCTGTAATCAAACCAGCCAGGACGCGGCCATGTTCCGGACTATCGTTCAGTGCTGGGATTAACCGATACTGGGCACCACCCGCTCTTTCAAAGACCTCCTTGTTGGTAATGCCGATCTCCTCCAAGGTTTCCAAGCAGTCCACGGCAAATCCCGGGCAAACGACATCGACGTCCTTAACGCCCTTTTGCGGCAGTGCTTTTAGCACATCGACGCAATAAGGCTGAAGCCACCGCCCCGGGCCGAAACGGGACTGAAAAACTAACTGCCAAGCATTCTCCGGAAGCTTCAGTTCAGCCGCGATCAGCTTTGCGGTCGTACGACATTGCTCATGGTAAGGATCGCCTAGGGAGCGGCTTCGTTCCGGTAAACCGTGAAATGAAAACAACAAAAAATGAGGTCCGCCATTGTCGCGCCAGAAATCTTCGATTCGGTTCGCCACAGCCCGGATATACGCCGGATAATCATGATAGTCGCTGACGAATCTGGTCTCCGGAACATATCTCCAATTCTTCAACACCGAGGCGACCGCATCGAATACGGTCCCGGTACTCGGTGACGAATACTGGGGATACAACGGCAAAATCAGAAGTCCATCGACCCCGGCGCTATTCAACTTCTCCAATTTTTCCCGAATTCCGGGTTTACCGTAGCGCATCGCCACCTCTACCAGGATTTCCCCAGCCGTTCTCGCCGAGATCTCGGCTTGCACCGATCGAGTCAAATCCGTGCTGAACACCAGTAACGGGGAGCCTCTGTCGGTCCAGATCGACCGATACGCTCGTGCCGACTTGGATGGCCGCACCCGCAAAATCACGCCATGAAGGATCATCCACCAAATTGGCCTCGGCAGTTCCACGACACGGGAGTCCCATAGGAACTCGCCCAGATAGCGTCGGACTGCGGCCGTGGTTGGAGCCTCGGGCGTACCCAGATTGACCAAAAGCACACCCCAACGGTGGGATTTCCCTGCTTCTGTCACGCTATTTTCTGTTGATAAGATCCAGAAACTCCGAACGGGTACTGATTTGTTTGCGGAACAAACCCAGCATGGATGAGGTGGTCATAACCGAGTTTTGTTTCTCGACGCCTCGCATCATCATGCACAGATGCTTGGCTTCGATTACTACGGCAACCCCCGCGGGATCGATCGCGGTCTGAATGGCGTCCGCAATTTGTTTGGTCAATCGCTCCTGGATCTGAAGACGGCGAGCGTACATTTCGACGATGCGCGCGATCTTGGAAAGCCCGATCACCTTACCCTTAGGCAGATAAGCGACATGGCATTTACCGATGAACGGCAGAAGATGGTGCTCGCACAATGAATACAATTCGATGTCCTTCACGATCACCATATCCTCCGTATCCGCCTCGAAAACGGCATTATTGAGGACACGCTCGAGGCGCTGATTGTAGCCGCTATTGAGAAAACGAAAAGCCGCCGCCGCCCGCTTAGGCGTATCCACTAGTCCTTCTCGGGTAATATCCTCCCCAAGAGATTGTATGATTTGGGAAAAAAGATGCTCCATTACGTTTTGCATGATTGATGTCGCTAATAGTGATCGGTAAGTATATCGCGCAGGAATGCGCCATGTCTTTCTCGATCAAACGCATATTGACTCTTCGCAATAGCGGGTGGCTTCGAGAAGCACATCCGCTCCCGCATTTGCTTTCGTCGCATGCTGGCTAAGATGCCGACGCCATGCCCGCCCGCCGGGCATACCGTGATACAACCCTAAAATGTGCCGAGCGATGGCTTGTAAACGTACGCCCCGCCCCAATTCCGTTTCGACATACGGCAACAGCGCTTCGACCACTTGACGCCGGGAGCGGACCGGACGGTCATCGCCGAAAAATCGCCGGTCGGCCTCTGCAAGCAAGTACGGTTGATGGTAGGCCGCTCGTCCTATCATCACACCGTCGAACCGCTCAAGATGCAGCCCCGCCTGATCCAGATCGACGATACCGCCGTTCAGGATGATTTCGAGTGCCGCATAATCGTCTTTGATTCGATCGACCACATCGTATCTTAGCGGTGGTATTTCCCGGTTCTCCTTAGGCGATAAGCCTTTAAGCCACGCTTTTCTGGCATGGATGACAAAGGTGTGACAACCGCCGGACGAGACGATCTCGACGAAGCGCGCGAGATCCTCATAGGAGTCCTGCTCATCGATGCCTATTCGGGTTTTGACTGTGATCGGAAGCGATACGGCACCGGCCATCGCGGCCACGCACTCGGAAACCAACTCGGGGTCGGCCATCAAGCATGCACCGAACCGCCCATTCTGCACCCGATCGCTCGGGCATCCGACATTGAGATTAATCTCATCATATCCATACGCTTCGGCAATTCTCGCACACTCGGCAAGATCCGAAGGGTTGCTGCCGCCTAATTGAAGCGCCAACGGCTTTTCGGCGGGGTGGAAGCCGAGCAAGTGGTCGCGATTCCCGAACAAAATCGCACCGGCGGTGACCATTTCGGTATAAAGCAGCACCCGCCGAGAAATTAGGCGTACAAAATAGCGAAAATGCCGATCCGTCCAATCCAGCATCGGGGCTATGCTCAAAACTCTCTGCATATGGATGGTCGTCTTAAGGAAGTGGAAAACAGGCTGTAGCCTTAAGGATTGATTAGCAAGCGATTACCGGTAGAATGAATCGCGGCTTTTTCGACAAAAATACAATGGGAATTTCTTAGATCGGGACTGTGAAAGCCACTCCTTGTTTCCAGCCAGGACACACTAGACTGTAGCTATTTGTCGCATTCGATGTTCAGAGTATCGTGTCGGAATTTAACTTCTTTGACCTTAACACTTGATAAGTCATGAAATCGCGGCCGGCCGATTTCGAACGGATACTCTCCAATTTGCACGCGTTAAGGCGTTACCCGTCCGAACCTCTTCTTATCGATCATATTCAAAATAGTTTCGAGTCGCTGACCCAAATTCATAACGCGAGGGAAACCCGTTACCGCGCCCTTGTTCAACAACTTCTCCGTTATGTTGAACAATTGGTTTCCGACAGAAGCCAGTGGCTCGCGCGACGAATCGAGTTTCTCCAAACTCTGCTCAGTCCGTCTTTATCCTTAGCGGAATTAAACACCTTAATTAAAGGCGTTGAAGACCTCAAACATTCTTTGTTCCAATCCAATTTTGCCTTTTCCGATCGAATCATAGGAGACCATGAACCCTCGCCCGACAAACCGGACGTGATTGCACAAAGGGCTAAGGCCACAGAAATCCATGTGACGACTTCCGAAAAGACATCACATAACATGGACCCCGCGCCGCCGCCTCGCGAAGGACAAAGCGTAGGAATGGCCGAAATCCACAAGTCGTTGACGGCAAGCCTTAACGAAGTTGATGATGCAAATCTACATTCCGGCCAGTTGCTGAAGAATATCGCTCAGGCGTTGAGCCATCCGGAAAATTTTTTGCTCACCGATACGGCGCGATCTGGACTTCTAAAGCAGACCGACGCTTTGTTAAACGAACATCAACATCAGGCCAAACAAATCGACATTATCCGAGCTTATCTCGATTTGCTGGAGACGAATAATCGAAAGACCGATCTGGAATTCACACGAGTTCGCCAACTGAGCCTTACGGATGAATTAACCGGGCTTTCCAATCGGCGAGCCTTCCTGAATCGGCTGGAGGATGAGATCGGACGCGTGCAACGTTACTACACCCCTTTGGCCTTGGCCATGGTGGACCTCGACGGATTCAAGGAAATCAATGACCGTTACGGCCACGCTGCAGGCGATGAAGTTCTCAAAATTTACGCCCAAAAAATCCTTCCTGCATTTCGCCGTCACGACCACGTAGCCCGTTTCGGCGGCGAAGAATTCATCGTACTGCTTCCCAACACCGAGCTGGATGGCGCTTTATGGGCGCTCAAGAAAATTCAGGCGCAGGTCCACCGAACCACGTTTTCAATTGGCGGCACGGCCATGGCTTTGCCGACTTTCTCCGCCGGCATCACCGTGTACGTGTCAAACGAATCGGCGGATTCCTTCATCAGGCGGGCCGACTCTGCAATGTATCGCGCCAAGGGGATGGGAAAAAACCGGATCGAAGCCGAGCATGTCAAAAAGGGGCATCACGAGAATCGTGACTCGTCGAATACCTAAATATTCCTGAGGTCCAGACCAGGCATCAATCGCCGGGCTTCTTTGCCAGCATCGGAACAGCGGTCATTCCCGAGTGGAGGCGATACGCCCGACTCCGCTGTCTCAACCAATAGCCACTGATGAGAACAGTGGTCGTTGCGAGACTGGCGGCACAAAAGTAAAGCAGGTTCTTTACCTGCAAAACCTCATCCATAAGCTCTTCGTTACGGACTACTCCCGAACCGGGTAACCGCCGGAAACGGGAATGCTCGATCTCGGTGTTGTCGAACGCATTGGCTCCGCCGGCTTCGGCATAACCTTCCAACAGCACCAGATCGCTCTTTAATTGCTCAAAGGCCTCGAGATCCGCGGAACTGACCGCTCCCGCCTCAATGTTCTTCTGAAGGGTTTTAAGTCTCATTTCGACCGATTCGGCCAAGAGAATGCCGAACTTGCGTTGCAGCGCTTCCATTTGCTGGTTGATCGCCTTGATCCGGGCGTGACCTTCCGTTGGACCGGCTACCGTGGTTTCAAGACGCGTCGATAAATAATAGAGAATGACCAACGAACAGAGACAAACCGCAAGCAAGGCGACAAGCACTTGCGGAGCTCGCCACCAAGCGGCCGACACTGGATACCGAACCGTAGTCCCGGCGCGCAATGCTGGCGCAGTCGTCGACTCGCTCTGATATCTTTCGTACACCCCATCTCCTCCGCTATGCTGCCCCAGCTATCGCGAACCATCGTTATATTTGATTTGGGCCCCGAGCATTCTCTACACCACGCGCCATCTCGATTACGACGGAATGCGAGAAAGCGGACCAGTTGTTCGATTCGATAGCCGTTCAACTATGGCAGAATAAGCCCTATGGGTCAATTGATAAGCGCGACGACGCCATCGCCCGCTTCATCTCGCTCACCGCTCGCTCCAGCCCGACGAACAGCGCCCTCGCCACGATGGAATGCCCGATATTGAGCTCCTCGACCTGGGGAACGCGGCAAATTTCCCCTACGTTGTGATAATTCAATCCATGCCCCGCATTCACTCTGAGGCCGATTCCGGATGCATACTCTGCCGCCCGTGCCAAGCGGTGAAACTCATCTTTACTTTCCTTGTTCGAAGCGGCATCGGCATAGTGGCCCGTGTGTAATTCGATCACGGGAGCACCGGTTTTCGCTGCCGCTTCGATCTGCCGAAAATCGGCGTCGATGAACAGGGAGACCTCCACCCCGGCTTCGCCCAGCGTTTCGCAAGCGGCACGAATTCGTTCGAAATTTCCGGACACATCCAGACCACCCTCCGTGGTCAATTCTTCGCGTCGCTCCGGAACCAGGCAGCACGCTTGTGGCCGCACGGTTTTTGCGATAGCGACCATCTCATCGGTCACCGCCATTTCCAGGTTTAAACGGGTCTCGATCATCTCTCGCAACAATCCGATGTCTCTGTCCTGAATATGCCGGCGATCCTCGCGAAGATGAGCGGTAATACCGTCGGCGCCAGCTTGCTCCGCGAGCAAGGCCGCCTGGATCACTTCGGGGTATTTGGTACGCCGAGCCTGTCGAATGGTGGCGATATGATCGATGTTTACGCCGAGTAAGATAGGGCGAGAGGTCGTCATCATGGTCTGCTTTTTGTGACTTGCTTGAAAAAGTCCCGGCTTTTAAGAGATTTTCCGTTGAGATAATAATTGATTACTCGTCGCATCAGATGCTTCGCCTCTTGAAGTTCATCCGGATCGTTCAGCGTCTTCCGCTCCAATGCAAGCAAGGTGGCACCTCCGACCGAATCCGCAGTCCTTTCGTCGTTCTCTACCGGACCTTCCTCGATTCTGTACACATATCTTTTTGCCGGATCGATCGGTTGCCCGGACGTTGCCTCCCGATCAAAGGCCATACCGTAACCCATCTCGCCCAGCAGAGAGACTTCGAACAATCTTAGAATCCGTTCCATGCCGTCATCTGCTGCGAGTTGATCCAAGGTATTCCGATATAGATCGAATACTTCCGGATGAGGATCGCGGGAAGGGAGAAAATTGAGAAGCAACTCGTTCACATAAAATCCGCAGAACAGCTTGGGCCCGCTCAACTTGATGCTGGTTCCTCCGATGGATTCCGCAGCCGTCAAGACTGGTAGATCGCCTTTTCCCGCCCAGGAAAGACGCAATTGAACGAATGGCTGAAGTAGAGAATGCAATCCTCTTTTGCTCTTGCGCGCACCTTTTGCCAGCAGGCGAAGGCGACCGAAATCCAATGTAAATACGTCGAGAAGAAGGCTTGATTCGCGATAAGGTCTACTGTGAAGGACGAATCCGTTCTGCAGCGAGATGCGGCCTTGGAAGTCCCGAGAAGCACCCTTGCTCGCGTCATTCGCTGTAGCCGAGGCTGTGCAAAGCACGCTCGTCATCCGACCAACCTTTCTTGACCTTAACCCAAAGCTCCAGGTAAACCTTGCAATCGAGCAAACGTTCCAGTTCATGCCGCGCCCGCTCGCCGACCTTCTTGAGCACTTCGCCGCTGCGGCCGATGATGATTGCCTTCTGACCCTCGCGCTCGACCCAAATCACCGCACTGATTCGCGTCAATCCGCCCTCGAGCTTGAATTGCTCGATCTCCACCGTCAGCGCATGAGGCACCTCCTGGGACAGCGAACGAAGCAATTTTTCCCGAATGACTTCGGCGGCAAAAAAACGCTCCGGCTTGTCGGTGATTTGATCTTCCGGATAAATCGGTTCGCCCTCCGGCAAGAGTTCGATGATCTTCCGCTCCAAAACGTCCAGATTCGTGCCCTTTAAGGCGGATACCGGAACCAAATCGGCAAACGAGTGGCGAGCCGCCGCCTCTTCCATAAAAGGCAATAAAAGCGCCTTATCCTCGAGCCTGTCGACTTTATTGATGACCAAGATGACAGGCACCCCTGCAGACTTGATCCTCTCCAGGACCAACTCGTCTTCGGAAAGCCACATCGGTCTGTCGATGAGCCAGACAATCACATCGACGTCAAGCAGGGCGGAGACCGCTGCGCGGTTGAGGTAGCGATTCATCGCCCGCTTTTGGCTGGCATGAATGCCCGGAGTATCGACAAAAACAATCTGTCCGTCTCTGGTGGTCTTGATACCGCAAATCCGATGCCGCGTCGTCTGCGGCCGGCGGGACGTGATGCTGATTTTTTGTCCGACCAGATGATTGAGGAGGGTAGATTTACCGACGTTCGGGCGCCCCACGAGCGCGACAAAGCCTGCTTTCATGGTTTGAGCCCCAGTTTTTCCGCCAGCACAGTCAGCATCTTTTCTGCCGCTTGCTGTTCGGCCTTTTTCCGGGAAGGCCCTACGCCCTCGCAGGAAACCGGGATCAGCGACACGCGGCACTCCACGCAAAAGCTCTGGTCGTGCGGCTGACCGATGACCGTTTTGAGGGTATAGGTAGGCAATTCGAGTCCTCGCGCTTGCATCAATTCTTGTAATCGGGTCTTCGGATCCTTTTTCCAATCCCGCAGCGAAAGACGGTCTATCGGCTCGGCAAAAAGGTTTAAAATCCACTCCCGACAGGCATCCATCCCTTGATCGATAAGCAGAGCGCCAATGACGGCCTCCAGCGCGTCGGACAAAATCGAGTCGCGCCGATATCCGCCGCTCTTCAATTCGCCCGACCCCAGAACTAAGTAATCCCCCAGATTTAATTTACGCGCCAATTCCGCCAAAGAGCTTTGATTCACGAGAGTCGCGCGCAACCGGCTGAGCACGCCTTCGTCCGCCTCCGCGAACTTGTCATAAAGCCTTTCCGCGATCACAAACCCGAGCACTGAGTCGCCCAAAAATTCGAGCCGCTCATTGTTCTCGCTCTCAGCACTCCGATGAGTCAAGGCTCTCTTGACCAAGGCGGGATTCTTGAAATGCAAGCCCAGTTTTTTGGCGATCTTTTCCGGTTCCAAAATCACGAGTCCACCGGCGGGATACGAGTTAAGCACATAACGACCTGTCCGAGTGAGTGACAGCTCAGAGAAACAACCGATTTATGCGGGTCCGCGTCATTTGACGCGGATGGCAAGCACACAGAAAGCAGTAACTAGAAACGCTCTTCATCAATTCGATCCGACCTCGATAAGATCGTTAAAGTGCAGCAAAGCATCCACGTTTCCAAAAAGATGCTCGGCGACGTCATAAGCTATTTCAATCTTTAGATAAGATCCCTCCTTAATGATCTTCACATCTTTGGTCGATACCCGTTCGACCATGTTGATCTCCCAGCGTTTCTGCAGGAGAGTCAAGATTTCGTCTCTGGTTTTCGAAGCGAGATCGTTATCTTTCTTGAGCGATTCAAGCGACGACACGATCTTATAGTGCTCCAGATACACCGGGCCGATCTTGAGTACAAGCAAGGAGAAAAAACCGATTAAGAATAGAACGAACAAAAAGCCGATAAGCGTCAGACCGCTCTGCCGGGAAGGGACATTAGCCATTTTCGCGTACTCCGGGAGTTTTCGGATAGTTTCGGTACTAGAACCACTAATTCAATATAGTACCGAGACGATCAAATGCGATGCCGCCGTTCTCCCAGTCCCAACTCATCCAAATGAAAAACGCTTTTCCGACTAAATGGCTTTCCGGCACGGTACCCCAGTACCGGCTATCGTTGCTGTTGTCGCGATTATCGCCCATGACGAAATACTGACCTTCGGGTACCGTAAATTCCCCCTGCACCGAAGGTTGGCCTTCTCGAATCAGGATGTCGTGATTAACCCCTTTCAAGTCTTCGCTTAAAAGGCGCGCACCGTTCATGACGCTGCCCTGCCCCACGCCTTGATATTCGGCGATGGCTGTTTGCTTGATGGCTTCTCCGTTTACGTAAAGCTGTTTGTTGTAATACGCGATGCGGTCGCCAGGCAAACCGATAACCCGCTTGATGTAATCCACCTTCGGGTCTTTCGGAAAACGGAATACCACGATATCGCCCCGCTCAGGCTCGCCCATCTCGACGATCTTCGTGTTCAAAACCGGAAGACGAATACCGTAGGTGTATTTATTGACGAGAATGAAATCGCCGATGAGCAGTGTAGGCATCATGGAACCCGAAGGGATACGGAATGGCTCCACCAAGAACGATCGCAGCAAGAGTACGATCAGAACGATCGGAAAAAACGAACGAGCATATTCCACGATAGTCGGCTCTTTCGCCGGAGCCGTAGCCGGCTGAAAGCGCCGCAGCAACGCGTAACCGCCCCAAATAATCCCGGTCAGGGCGGTAGCCATGACCAAAAAAAACGAAAAATCGAAATCCATAAGCTGGGTCTTTTGTTGTTTTTCGGTATTAGGTATCTTTGTTTACGCGCAAAACCGCCAAAAACGCTTCCTGCGGAATGTCGATCTTCCCTACCTGCTTCATTCTTTTTTTACCGGCTTTCTGCTTTTCCAGCAGCTTCTTCTTACGGGTAATATCGCCGCCGTAACACTTGGCCAGCACGTTCTTGCGCATCGCCTTGACTGTGGACCGAGCGATGATCTTCGAACCAATAGCGGCTTGAATGGCGACTTCGAACATTTGTCTCGGAATAAGATCCTTCATTCGCTCCACGAGATCTCGCCCCCGAGTTTGACTGATGTCCCGATGCACGATCAAAGACAGCGCATCCACACGCTCTCCGTTGATGAGAATGTCCAGTTTGACCAGCGGCGCCGCCTGAAAGCGCCTGAATTCGTAATCGAACGAAGCGAATCCGCGGCTGACCGATTTAAGACGGTCGAAAAAATCCAATACGATTTCGCTTAGAGGCAACTCGAAGCTGAGGGACACCTGCCCGCCCATGTACTGCATCTTTTTTTGTATGCCGCGCTTTTCGACGCAAAGCGTCATCACCGCGCCCAAATAATCCTGCGGCACCAGAATATTGGCTTCGATGATCGGTTCGCGGATTTCTACGATTTCGTTGGGCGGGGGCAGCTTGGACGGGTTGTCGATCAGAATCGTCTCGTCGTCCGTTTTGAGCACCTCGTAAACGACGGTCGGCGCTGTCGTGATCAAATCGAGATCATACTCTCGCTCCAGCCGCTCCTGGATGATCTCCATGTGCAGCATGCCGAGAAACCCGCACCGAAAACCGAACCCTAAAGCCTGCGACGTTTCCGGCTCGTACTGCAGCGCGGCATCGTTAAGATGCAGCTTGTTCAGCGCCTCCCGAAGATTCTCGTAATCGTCGGATTCAACAGGATAGAGCCCTGCGAACACTCTCGGCTGGACTTGCTGGAACCCCGGCAGCGGGGCCTGGCAAGGGCGATCGGCCGCGGTGATCGTGTCGCCCACCGGCGCACCGAAAATATCCTTGATACCGGCCACAACGAACCCTACCTCGCCGGTTTGGAGTGTCTCCTTATCGAAGGACTTTGGGGTAAAGACGCCCAGCTTTTCCACCAAGTGGCTCTTTCCGGTGGACATGATGAGGATCTTCTGTTTCCGGGAGATGGAACCGTTAACCACTCGCACCAGCGAAACGACTCCCAGATAGTTGTCGAACCAGGAGTCGATGATCAGCGCTTGCAAAGGCCCCTCGGGATCTCCCTTGGGCGGAGGCACCTTGCTTACCAGCTGTTCAAGAAGATCATTGACACCGAGGCCGGTTTTCGCGCTGATTTTCAAGGCTTCGTCGGCCGGCAACCCGATAATCTCCTCGATCTCCTTGCAAACCCGCTCGGGTTCGGCCGACGGCAAGTCGATCTTGTTCAGCACGGGAATGACTTCCAGGCCCTGCTCGATCGCCGTATAGCAGTTCGCTACGCTTTGCGCCTCCACCCCCTGCGCTGCGTCGACCACGAGCAGGGCGCCTTCGCAGGCCGCCAATGATCGGGACACTTCGTAGGAGAAGTCCACATGACCGGGCGTATCGATCAAGTTGAGCTGGTAGGTCTCGCCATCCTTGGCCTTATAGTTGAGCGTTACGCTTTGAGCCTTGATGGTGATGCCGCGTTCCCGCTCGATGTCCATCGAGTCGAGCACCTGGTTGAGCATCTCGCGATCGCTAAGTCCTCCGCAAGTCTGGATGAATCGGTCTGCCAAGGTCGACTTGCCATGGTCGATATGAGCGATGATGGAAAAGTTACGAATATGCTGCTGATCAGCCACGGCCTCAATCCTTGAGCTTCAAGGCCAGGAACAATGAGCCGCCGCGTCGCTGGACCAGCACCGCAAGCGATTTGCCTTTTGGCAACTCCTTCACAACCTCATTGAAATGGTTTACGTCTTTGACGACTTGGTCCTGAATACGAAGAATCACATCGCCACGGCGTATACCCGCATCGTAGGCGGGCCCCGGGTTGACCGCTTGTACCAGCACGCCATGCCGCGGAACTTCCAATTGTTCTCGCTGCTCCACCGTCAAATTGGATACGCTAAGCCCCAAACGGTCGAACGTCTGAGCCCCCGGAGCCTCCTCGGCCCCCAAGAGCACTCCCTCATCCTCGGGCAAGGTGCCAATTTTGATCTTTACATCACGGGTCGAACCTTGACGGATGATTTTGACCGCTGCCGTTTCCCCCACTTTGGTCATACCTACCATTGGCGGTAGCGACGACGAACCAACGACCTCCTGTCCGTTGAACTCGATAATGACGTCACCGACCTGGATGCCTCCCGCCTCGGCTGGACTCTTCGACAATACTCTAGATACCAGAGCTCCCTGCGGCTTCTTCATCCCGAAAGATTCGGCCAACTCGCGCGTGACGTCCTGTACCTGCACGCCCAGCCAGCCCCGCGACACATGGCCCTGCGATTTCAATTGTTCGACCACCTGCATGGCGACTTCGATCGGAATAGCGAACGACAATCCCATGAAGCCGCCGGTACGGCTGTAAATCTGAGAGTTGACGCCGACCACCTCGCCCTCGAGATTGAACAAAGGGCCACCGGAGTTGCCCGGATTGATGGCCACGTCGGTCTGAATGAAAGGCACATAGTTATCGCTCGGGAGACTTCGGCCCTTGGCGCTGACGATGCCCGCCGTCACCGAATGATCGAAGCCGAAGGGTGAACCGATAGCCAATACCCATTCACCCACTTTCAGTTTATCGGCCGACCCCATTCTTACGACTGGCAAATGATCAGCCTCTATCTTCAGCAACGCGATATCGCTGCGCTTATCCGATCCGACGACTTTGGCCACCAATTCTCGGCGATCTTGCAATCGCACGACGATTTCGTCGGCATCCTTGACAACGTGGTGATTGGTCAAGACATAACCATCGTCCGAAACGATGAAGCCCGATCCCAAAGATTTCACCTCACTCGGCTGGCCACCACCTTCGCCAAAGAAGCGACGAAAGAAATCGTCAAATGGCGTTCCTTCCGGTATTTCGATCCCTTCCGGCAACTGGGGCTCAGTAGCGCTCACTTTCTGAGAGGTACTAATATTTACGACCGCCGCGCTGTTTTTCTCGACTAAGCCGGTGAAGTCGGGAAGCTGAGCAAGGACTCCCTGAGACGAAAGCCCTATGAGAAGGAAACAAAGCACGAGGGCTATCCACCTGGTTTTAAGCATACGAAACTCCCAAGTCTTCACGGACCTAAGCATGGATTTAAAAGCGGATTTGATATCAGCTAAGTTTACGGAGTATCACGGGGTGCAGTTTTTCGCGAGAAAGAACCCCTGTGAACTTCAAAAGGACAAAAGACAAAATCAGGCCAGTTACGCCTCCGAATGCGCTGGCCCCGTCGCTGGAAATAGCTGGTCTTAGCGAGGACGCGACGATGTCTCCCAATACCGCGCCAAAAAATAAGCCCAACAAAGGAATCAAGTATGCCCATAGGGACCCCTTTACCAGGGCGTCCTCCTGAATTCCGAGCACAACACGATCACCCACATGAACTTCGATTGGGGAAAATACCTGTAACCGAATTTTCGGTGCCCCGAGGTACTCGTCCACCACGCCAGACGCGCATTGCTGCGAACATCCGCCACACGCCGATTTGCGCGGCTTTTCGACCCAAACTTTTTCGGCTTCCGTGTGTAAGACGACTGCTTCTTCCTCAATCATGGGCGTCATTCACTTGAAGATGCACGCCCCCTGCGATGGCTTGCACGGTTTTGGCGGGAACTTCGCCCATCACGGTGACCAGATAGCGATCGATCTTACGAGAATGCGCATTTATGGCACCGACTTTCTTCTGATGTCCCTTGACGATATCGCCTCCTAACTCATCAATGTAAATTGAAACAGAAGAAAAACCGTCACTCAACAAGATATGTTCTACCGGATGCTCTGTCGGCGTACGAATCAGCCGAGTATACGAAATCATTTGAAACCCATCTGGCACGCTTCTAAGCGCCCATTTCAACGACCTGAGCGGCATCGCCTCACGCCGATTAACCTGCCAAGTAAAAGCATCGACCTTTGTGGATGCATTCAGTTCGGAGTCCGGGATGATTTCCTCGATACTCAGCGACGTGAACATCATCTGCTCGACCGCCTGGCCATTTTCGCCGATTAGCTCGAATTTGAGCGGCAACTTGGATTCCAAATCCACCCAAATCCGGCGAGCGTACCGAAAGTCATCTCGCGGCTCAATACTGATGACCTGTGACAAGCGCTGCGCAACGTATTCCTGCGCCTCAAGCTTAAAATCGTAATGTCGTGAAAGTTGTTTCAAGTCCTCTGGCAACTCCAGCAAAACCGAACGTCTTGGCGGTTTATTTTCGACAAAGACCGTTTTGGTGTCGGGAAAGTAGCAAGACACTTTTTCTGCATTTCGGACGACTTCCCGCAAGGGAGTGTTCATCGACACCAACCGTTCGTGCTCCGTACCCCCTGTAAACGCATGAACTAGCTGAAAGCTCTCGACGTGTTTATCTTTGAGATAAGCCACTACTCCCCGATAATTCAACTGAGTCACGGCTTGACGCATATCCATTAGCCAACGGACGGCATCACCATGGCGAGGTTCGCCGGTTCCGCCCAAAGCTTCGGCTGCAAACATCATTAGACAAATCTGCCATGCCAAAACTCGGCGTATGCGGAGCATGTCCACAGAGAGCGCAAAAAGTGAAACCATCAATTCGAACTTAGCGAGAAGAATCGTAGGTCACCAGGCGAGCATAGGGCAACAGACCTGGAGCGCCTGCCAAATAAGCCGTTTCGTAATGCGTAACCAGATAATCCTGGAACTGGGGATCAAGCGCTGAACGAACCTCATCGGGATCGACCAACTCGGTTTGCGCCAACACCTCCGGACCAGGCACCGGAGAATAATCCTTTACGGACTTCCCGACCAAAACCGCAACCACCGCCAAAGAGGCCGCTAATGCGGCCGTTACCGCTTTTTCACGATAGCGGTGTTTCTCCGGTCTTGGCGCAAGAATCGCCGGTTCGTTCGCTATAGTAGCCCGAACCTGATCCACGAAGCGATCATCGACGGGCAGGACCTTTCCCGACCGCATCACCTCGCTGACCAGACGGTAACGATGCCATTGCCTTCGAAGCGTGGCGTCGCTCTCTATACGAGCCATCAATGCCAGCGAATCGCTCTCACTCAATTCTCCGTCTAACAGTAATGACAGCTTTTGTCTCAGATCATCATCCGACATGGACTTGCCCCCTAACCGAGTAAAACTTTTAATTTCTTATCGATGGCTTCGCGCGCACGAAAAATGCGTGAACGCACGGTCCCCACCGGACAATTCATTACCTGAGCGATTTCGTCGTAGCTTAAGCCATCGAACTCTCGCAAGCTTATCGCCGTACGAAGTTCTTCGGGCAGCTCGTCTAGCGCAAATTGGATTACCCGAGCGAGTTCCTCACTTAACACTACTCCCTCAGGGGTTTCTTGATCCTTTAGACGTACGGCGGACTCGAATTGTTCCGCCTCCTCGATTTCGATCTCGTCCTCCGAAGGGCGGCGTGCGCGCATCGCAATGTGATTCTTTGCCGTATTGATCGCGATCCGGTACAGCCATGTGTAAAAAGCGCTCTCGCCGCGAAAGCTCGGCAACGCCCGATAGGCCTTTATGAAGGACTCCTGAGCGACGTCCAGGGCCTCGTGCGGGTCCTTGATATAGCGGTTGATCAGCTGCGCGATTTTGTACTGGTATTTTCGAACGAGAATGTCGAATGCCGTTTTATCGCCTCGCTGTACCCTCCGGACTAATTCCTCATCGAGTTGCTCGCCCATTGCGGGAAACCTTTTTCCCTATTTAACGGCGCACACGCACGACCAAAAGATCTGGGCTCTTATTTGAATACGGCGAGCGAATGAAAAACACGGCTTATTTGAGAGCTTCATTAAGAGTGAGATACGTGGCTTGACAGAAAACACTGTCAAAGACTGCTGCACAATTGCATTAGCTTGATTCTACAGGAAGAATTATCGTAGTTTCGCAAGCGCCATTCAATGCGTATTTCGCCGTATCCGCCACGACCCACACTTTTGACGACTCATCAGCACCGAATCGAGATTCTGCTTTAGGCTGCCATTCCCATGGCTAATTCAACGCCACCTGTTTTAGACAAAATACTTTTACAGTAGGATGGCGAAACCACCACGACACACACACTTCATGCCATCCTCAGTTCACGACGTTTTGATCATCGGCAGCGGCGCAGCCGGCTTAAGCTTGGCGCTACGCATCGCCGATCACGCGCGTGTCGCCGTCCTGTCCAAAACCGCCTTGACCGAAACCAACACGCTTTACGCCCAGGGCGGCATATCGGCCGTGCTGGATGCCGACGACTCGATCGAGTCGCACATACAGGACACACTGAACGCGGGCGCCGGCCTTTGCGATCCGGATATCGTGCGGCTCGTCGTTTCGCTAGGCAAAGAATGCATCGACTGGCTGCTGGAACGAGGTGTTCCGTTCACTGCAGCGGACGCGGAAAGCGGCGGCCACCACCTTCACCTGACTCGGGAAGGCGGACATACCCATCGCCGCGTTGTCCATGCTGCCGATGCCACGGGACGGGCTGTCGAAATCTCGCTGGCGCAACATATCCGCAACCATCCTAATATCGATTTATTCGAATACCATAACGCGATCGATCTGATAACCGAGAAAAAGGTCGGCCGTGACGGGAACCGCGTGCTGGGCGCCTATGTGCTCGATACCCACGACAATAAAGTAAAAACGCTCCGGGCCCGAGTCGTCGTTTTGGCGACCGGTGGCGCCAGCAAAGTTTATCTATATACCAGCAACCCCGACATCGCCACCGGGGATGGCATTGCCATGGCCTGGCGCGCCGGCGCATGCATCGCCAATATGGAATTCATTCAATTCCATCCGACCTGCCTTTACCACCCACATGCCCGCTCGTTCCTGATTTCGGAAGCGGTTCGCGGAGAAGGCGGAAAACTGGTGCTGCCGGACGGCTCGCCCTTTATGCACCGATTCGATTCCAGAGAGGAACTGGCTCCCCGCGATATCGTCGCGCGCGCCATCGATCACGAAATGAAGCGCCTGGGCGTCGACTGCGTTTACCTGGACATCAGCCACAAACCCTCCGATTTCATCAAAAGCCATTTCCCGACCATTTACGCGCGGTGCCTAGAGCTCAATATCGATATTACATCGCAAGCGATACCGGTCGTCCCGGCCGCTCATTACACCTGCGGAGGCGTGCAAACCGACCGCCACGCGCGCACCGACGTGCCCGGCCTTTACGCCGTCGGAGAAACAGCCTGTACCGGTCTCCACGGAGCCAACCGCATGGCCAGCAATTCCTTGCTCGAATGTCTGGCCTTCGCCAAGCTGGCGGCAGAGGATATTATCAGGGCCCTGCCCGAGATCCCTCCGCCTCCGGACTTGCCCGAATGGGACGAATCCCAGGTCACGGACTCCGACGAGGAAGTCGTCGTCGCCCATAACTGGGACGAAATCCGACGTTTTATGTGGGATTACGTAGGCATCGTCAGAACCAACAAGCGCCTGCAGAGGGCGTTGCGCCGTGTCGAGCTGTTAAAGCAGGAAATCGCCGAATATTACGGCAATTTCAGGGTCACCAGCGATTTATTGGAGTTGCGCAATCTGGTCATCGTAGCCGAACTGATCATCCGCTCGGCCTTAGTGCGCAAAGAGAGCCGAGGACTCCATTTTACGCTGGACTATCCGCGCACGAACGATGATGAGCCTCCACGAAACACGGTGATCTGTCCCTGATCATCGATCAGCGGCTCGTAACGGCATCCTCCGATCAATCTTCAAGCAACGCCTTAGTGGTGCGTTGCCGCCCGGCGGCACGTGCTGACCGGCACGCGCCTGCCGCCCCAGTCTCCGGGGCTTTCTTCGAACACGCCGGCGCAAGGCGTGTTGCATGCATTGCAAGCGCCTTGCGGCGTCAAATTCCATTCCGACAGTTCATACCAGTCGCGGCCAATGAGCAACTGGCCGCAGTGATGGCAATAAGTGCTGTCAGCCGCTTTATCGTGAACGTTTCCGACATAAACGTATCTAAGACCGTTTTTCATGGCGATGCGCCGGGCCCGAACCAAAGTGTCCCTCGGAGTAGAACGCTTATCCATCATCTTCCAGTCGGGATGAAAGGCCGAAAAATGGAGAGGCACGTCCGGTCCCAACTTGTCGGCTACCCATTGAGTCAATGCCTCCAACTCATGATCCGAGTCATTCTCGCCGGGAATCAGCAAGGTCGTTATTTCCAGCCACACGGACGTTTCGTGCTTGATGTATTGCAGCGTTTCCAATACCGGTTGCAAATGGCCGCCGCAGATCTTGCGGTAAAACTCGTCGGTGAACGCCTTCAAATCGATATTGGCCGCGTCCATCACGCTGTAAAACTCGGCGCGCGGCTCGGCGCACATATAACCGGCCGATACCGCGACCGATTTGACGCCATGCTTTCGGCATTCCTTGGCAACGTCCACGGCGTATTCATGAAAGACAACGGGATCGTTGTAGGTGTAAGCGACGCTGCGACAACCCAGCTCTTTTGCCGCCAGCGCAATGGCTTCGGGGGAAGCCTGATCCATCAGTGAATCCATCTCGCGAGACTTGCTGATATCCCAGTTCTGGCAAAACTTGCACGCGAGATTGCATCCGGCCGTGCCGAACGAAAAGACCGGCGTACCGGGAAGAAAATGATTCAGCGGTTTTTTCTCTATAGGGTCGATGCAGAAGCCGCTAGAGCGCCCGTAGGACAACAATACGATCTTGCCGTCCACATTGCCGCGAACGAAACACAACCCCCGCTGTCCTTCATGCAACTTGCAAAACCGGGGACACATCGTGCATTCCACACGACCGTCCTCCAGCGTACGCCAGTAGCGCGTAGGAAAACCCTGCGCCGTTTCGATGGTCCGATTCATGATCTACACCCCATTCGTCAAATAAAATCGCATTTGTAAAATATGACCCATCGGGTGCCTGTCGACGTTTTGCCGTCGGCCGGCGTCGATCCCACAGAGGACTTTGCAATGAAGAACATACGCCAACCTGCCGTCGCGGGGCTTTTCTACCCGGATGACGAACATCGGCTTCGCGCTATGGTTCGGGATTTTCTGCTGGATGCAAACACAGCCGGGCCGCTGCCGAAGGCCATTATCGCACCTCACGCCGGGTACATTTATTCGGGCCCCATAGCCGCCAGCGCCTATGCCCTGATCAAACAAGGCAGGGATGTCATTCGTCGCGTTGTCTTAATCGGCCCTTCTCATAGAATCGGCTTTCACGGCATCGCCGTCAGTCATGCGGACAGCTTCGCCACTCCCCTGGGCAACATCCCTATAGACTGCGCCGCCATCGAAAAGATTCTCGATTTACCATTCGTCAAAAGGCTCGATGAGGCACACTTGCTCGAGCATAGCCTTGAAGTTCATATGCCTTTTCTGCAGGCGGTCTTGAACCAGTTCGAACTGGTTCCTTTGGTCGTGGGCATTGCCGCACCTTCCGACGTCAGCGCGGTACTCGAGCGGCTTTGGGACGATTCGGGGACTATGACCGTGATCAGCTCGGATTTAAGCCATTACCATGACTATGCCACGGCCAAGCGAATAGATCAGGCCACATCCGTCGCCATCGAAAGGCTTCGGCCGGAGGATATCGGTCATGAATCGGCTTGTGGACGGATAGCCGTCAACGGCTTACTCTACTTCGCCCGCGAGAAGGGTCTAACAGCCCGAACGCTGGACTTACGCAGTTCCGGCGATACGGCTGGCCCGAAAGATCGAGTAGTCGGCTATGGGAGCTATGTCTTTGCGTAACACAAACGGTTTCTTGAACTCAACGCACCGCCGGTTTCTGCTCGCGCTTGCGAAACGATCAATCGAGTACGGCTCGGTCCACGGACGACCGATTCCCGTCGAACAGCAAACGCTAGCACCTGAGCTCATCACCATGAGAGCTACGTTCGTGACGCTCGAAATACTAGGCAAACTCTGCGGATGCATCGGCACGCTTGAAGCCATTCGCTCTTTAGCCGAAGACATCGCTCATAACGCTTACGCCGCCGCATTTAGGGATCCTCGGTTCCCGCCGGTCAGACAGTGGGACATCGAGCGGCTTGATATCCATCTATCGTTGCTGACGCCGGCGGAGCCGGTGTCGTTCACGTCTGAGGACGATTTGCTACAACAATTGGCGGCGGGCGAGGATGGCTTGATCTTGGAAGAAGGGCTCAGGCGCGGAACTTTTCTGCCCTCGGTTTGGGAATCACTGCCGAATCCTCGGGCATTCTTGCAGCATCTGAAATTGAAAGCCGGTCTCCCCAAGGATTACTGGTCCGACTCGATCAGGATCTATCGTTATCGCACGGAAGCAATCGATGGGGATTCGACATAGCTCTTCATCCCGCTTGAAATGGAAGCTTATCGAACACTTCCATGTGATACGGGCAAGCCATGGGCTCGGCAAGTGAAATTGCGGGTTATCTCTCGGGGTTGAAGAGTTTTCGCCACTCACCGGACTGCAAAAACTAATATCCTTCTTTTTCAATAAGATATCTTTGCACAGCCGACTCGTACACCTCGGTCGAAATTTTAGGCCCGTACACCACGGTCTGGCAGTGTTCTTCGACGATGATGCTCAGCAATCGAAAGGCATTCCGCGGCGTCAACTGGCGTACGATGAATTGAGCTTTGCTTTCTCCCTCTTCCTCGAACAGATCCGCCAGTTTGATCGGCGCACTTCCCGGTTTCCGGGAAACGTTCATGCGCTTCTCGATCAGCCGGATCATATTGTCGGCCGACCAATTGATCGACGAAATGGTCTTGATTCGATCGCTCCGATAATACTTCTTGAGATCGTGCAATTCGTACGGCAGGAACAGAATGATGCCAAGATGATCGATCTGGAACAGCTGATCGTCGAGAATAGGCGTTACCAGCTCGCGCATCTTTTCCGGATCGCCCTTGATGCTGGTGGGCTCGTCCACGCGATCGACCAACAGATAAACGCCGGACAGCCCGAAGTATTGGACTAGATCCATGTAGCTCTTGAGCAGCGTGAACCGGTTCTCCGTCATCCTCGGAATACCGTGGAACTCGAACAGACCAGGTCCGATTTCCTGGATGATCTTGAACATGTTCTCCACCGAAACCGGAACGCCGCGGATATTCCGATAAATCTCTCCGGCCAAAAGCTTTGCCTGCTTATTGGAGAAAAAGCTGTTCCGCTTCTTGTAACCGGCAATACTGATCAGTTTCCGAAGCGCGGAGATCTTGTTCGACAGATCATTGGGGGAGAAATAAAGTGCCGTAAGCAATATGAATTTTTCCGCGAACTCCCGGTTGTCCTTGAGCATGTCTTCCTTCTGAGCCTCGGTAATATTGCGGTACAGCTCCTCTATTCCCAATTTGAGAAGGTAATCCAGATGATCGTCGAGGGTGATCTTGCTCTCGCGGATGAGTACCTCTTCCTTTCTTCTCCGAAATAGCTTCGCCAAACCCGGTTTCCTCGGAGAATACTCGGCCGGAAGCTTCCTCACCTTGGTGACTTCGCTGAGCAGTTCGTTGAATTCTACGTATCTGACTACCAGCACCTTGTCCTGATACTGTCTCAGATAGCGCTCGGTGTCGATCCGCATGGAGGATTTTCCGGCTCCTCGGATCGCAAAAATGACGTACGGACTGGGCTTGTCCAGGTTCAGCAACGCCGACCGCAACGACGTGTTCTCTATCATGGCCGCCTGCAGATAAGGATCGCGGTCTGCGTCGAAGATTACGAAGGGATGATGTTCAAACTGCCATACATGCAGCCATTCTTTAATTTCCATCAGGCTCTCGATGAGATCTTATTCGTCGGACTCTGTCGGATAGTTCGCTACCGCCCCGATGCAAATCCCGAAATTAGGAAGGCTCAGATGATCCCGGGATAACCGCACCCTGTGGCTGCCGAACTATAGCACAGTTCGCGTCGATTCCAGCCGCCTCATGTTCTCGGACCGGGTGTTTTACGCTCCACGCCTGACACGCCGAGGGCCAGCCGGATTAGGACGCTGCAAAAATTCAAGACGTTTTCCGTTGGAGCGCCCACACCACCAGTGCTTGAACGGTACGTGAAACGCAGCTACCCTTGCGCAAATCCAGACTAGCCGTCAATAAAACATGAGTGACGTAACAGAGAATTCGAACTCGGACATAGAAAAGTCCGGTACCGATCCCCAACCCGAGCCCAGCTGGAAACCGTTGCTCTGGTTCGGAATCGGCCTGGTCGCCGTGATTGCCTCCGCAGAACTGATCTTCGAATTGATCCTCGACATCATGGAACTGCTTGGGGACGCTATTTTCATTCTCGTGGAAGGCGGCGAGGAAATCCTCATCGAAGACAAGTTGGAGGACTGGTTCGACCTTTCGCCACGCCACGCAGAACTGATTACCGCCTGGACGATAACTCCACTCAAGATCCTGCTCGGCATCGTCACTGTGAGATGGCTCTGGCGATATAGCCGAACCAGGCTTATTCCAGCCTTGATGCGTTGGATTAAAAAACAGCTAAAAATCTTGCGCCTGTCTTGGTCGGCTCTTTGGTGGCCTTGGAAAGGCGTGGTCTTGAGCATGCTGATAGGCAGTTTGTTTGTCTTGATTTAGAGCGGTGCGTGGAAAACCGATATACCGTCAAACCGAGCCTCCAGGCCGAATTACAATCATAAAGACCAGAAACGCTTCTCCGCGGGAACAGCAACGCTCGTTCGCTTGAACGACGGAACAGTCAAAACCGAGTAGGGTAAATACAATGATAAAACCTGTCGCGATTGCGTCCCTCGCGTACCTATTACCCGCCACAGTCTTTGCTTTCGGAGTGAGTCACCACGGCGGAATCATTCTCGATTGCACGCCACCGATTTTCTTTGACGAATCGCCCGCCAAGAAGACCAGCGTCCCGGCACTCCAAAAGTTCTCTTTCGTCGCCTCGGAAAATACCGACCGTGACACCATCAAAGTCTGGGTCAATAACGAGCCCGTCGCCGTCACGATTTCCGAACAGCGTAGCGGGAGACTAGCGGTCGAAGGCGTGCTCTCTCAACCGATCACGGACGGGCGGGCCTGGATCAAAGTTACTGGATACAGCAACGATGGCTGCGATCAACTGCACGTGTGGAACGTGTACTCGGGCAGTCACCCATGAAGCGATTTACATGCATAGCACAGGAGCCGAAGCCAGTCCCTGAGACGTCTGTCTTCGCACGATAACGTCGGCACTGCCTTGCTGAACGGGCAAGATTCATTCGCTATGTCCTCGTATCGCAAGGACACCATAAATTGTATCCCTTCGCTCACCTCCGCCGATCGCATGCGATAAAATCAATACCGCATCGATTTCGCACTTCCGTTAACACGACTTCCTGGATAAGGTACGATTACGCAAGAAACCGAAGGATCGAGGCACGCAAAGTGCATTTCCGAATTTTGGGCTTACCTGGAAGCATTTTTTAAATAGCGAACGATTCAGAGATTTGTCATGTCCGACAATTTACAGCCGATCACAGTTCTGGCTAACCGAAGCGAGCTTGGAGTACAAGAGCCGTCCGCTTTTTTCCTCGGCGACCGACGCATCGAAGTCGTGGAGGTCATCGACCGGTGGCTCGCGTCGGAATATGGATATTTCAAGCTGCTTACCACGGACGGCATTTATATTCTCCGCCACGACAGCGATCAGGACCGCTGGGCACTGACTCTTTACAAACAGTCCGAATTTTTACCGGTTTTAGATGTCGGCAAAAAACCGAGAATTCACTGACGTTTTCTTTGACGGGCACGCAACTTCGCGCTCGGCTTTGCTGTCCCTCGATCAATTTTCGATGCTTGCCATAAACCGACAAAATGGTCCTACCTCACCCGTCAAATTTCCGACAGGCAGTAGCATCGAACGCTTGAATTTCGGGTGCCGAGGACACTGGCATAAATCTCGCTTTAGAAGAGACCTAAGCCATCAGACACCCTTTCGGCGAGAAGAGAAACTGCGCGATGAAAAATAATAAAGCGGAAAATTTAGCCGCGCTGTCGAGCCAAAAGAGCGAGAAAAAAACCGCTCTGGGTGATGGATCCTACTACGAAATGGTCTTAGCTCTTCAGACCACGCTGGACATAGAGCAGCTTCTCGGTTTGTTCAGCACGCACTTGAAGTCTATCGTTCCCCATTCCGGCTTGCGCTTTTGCAACGAAAAGCTCGGCATCGAACTTTCGCTGGGCAAGAAAGGACGGCACGTCTGCGCTTACAATCTCGAACTCGAGAACGAGCCGCTCGGCGAATGGCGGATGAGCCGAGACCGGCGCTTCAGTGAACCGGAGTTGGCCCGAGTGGAAGCGCTACTCTGCCGCCTACTCTATCCCTTGCGAAACGGGCTCAAGTATCGCGAAGCCTTGTGTTATGCCCACACGGACCAGTTGACTCAAACCGGGAATCGACCGGCACTGCTCAGTAGTCTGCAGCGGGAACTTGAGCTCGCGCGCCGCTACGGCACCCCCCTTTCGATCATTCTTCTCGACGTCGATCACTTCAAATCGATCAACGACAGTTTCGGGCATGACACAGGCGATGCCGTGTTGCGGTCGGTAGCGCGATCTATCAAGGATTCCGTGCGCGGGAGCGATATCCTGTTCCGTTATGGCGGTGAAGAATTCGTCATTCTGCTTTCCAACACGTCCAAGGACGGCGCGGTAAATCTTGCTGAACGCATTCGTAACACGGTCGAAGGAACATTCTGCGGAGTACGCGATTCGGGCGTCCGCGTTACGTTGAGCTTGGGGGTAGCAACGCTGATTTCCGGAGAAACTCATTTGGACTTGCTGCGCCGCGCCGATCAGGCCATGTATCTGGCAAAACGCGGCGGACGCAATCGGGTTGCGGCTGCAATCGATACGTAGCCAAAAGACCGACGGTTTTAAAAAATCTTGGTTTTTCGGCGGCGGACAGCTTTGTCGCTCGCATGCCGGCGCGCAGGGCGCCGATCCGAAGGCGTTTTTCCGATATCCAGTCCAACCGAACGCATCAATTCGGCGACTTCTTCAGCGGGGAGTTCGTAAGACGCTCCCGCTTTCAATCGGGACGGTAGGGCAATCCCGCCAAACCGCGTCCGCATCAATCGGCTTACCGTAATTCCCTGCGATTCCCAAAGCCTCCGAACGATACGGTTGCGCCCCTCCTTCAAGGTGACGCGAAACCATCGGTTGGCGCCCTCACCGCCCGCCGGTTCTATCGTCTCGAATCGAGCCGGTCCATCTTCCAGCGCGATACCGTTCGACAGCCGAGTCAACATTTCGTCGTTGACGGGGCCAAGAACCCGGACCGCGTACTCCCGCTCCATTTCCCGCGACGGGTGCATGAGACGATTGGCCAGTTCACCATTATTGGTGACCAACAACAGACCTTGGGTATTGATATCGAGACGTCCGACGGCAATCCAGCGCCCGGTCGCCGGTTTGGGCAACCGGGTAAAAATTACCGGACGCCCCTCCGGATCACGCCGGCTGACCACCTCTCCGATCGGCTTGTGATAGATGAGCACACGGGTTGGCGCTTCGGACCTTTTGGCGACATCGACCGGTCGGCCGTTGACGGTGACATGGTCGCCGGTTCTGTAACGATCCCCCAGCTCGGCCGGCTTGCCGTTTATCGATATCCGACCGGCCCTGATCCATTCCTCGATTTCCCGGCGCGAGCCCAGCCCGATCTGAGCGAGAACTTTCTGAATCCGCTCGCCGGCGTCATCCGGTGATGGACGTACATCCGCCGGCGTCTTGGTCTTATTCGATCGATTCGGTATTCGCATTTTCGGTCACTGGCTGGTCTTGCGGCGCCGCTTGCAGCGCCAAGTCGTCTATGAGCTCCTGGAGCGGCGGTAGTTCGCCAAGGCTCTTCAGATTGAAATAGTCCAGGAATTGCTTGGTCGTGGCGAGCAGGGCCGGGCGCCCCGGGACCTCTTTGTGCCCTACCACCTGTACCCATCCCCGCTCCTGAAGCGTTCGCACGATACCCGAACTGACGGCTACGCCGCGAATATCCTCGATTTCACCGCGCGTAACCGGCTGACGGTAAGCAATGATGGCGAGAGTTTCCAAGAAGGCGCGCGAATAACGCCCAGGCCTTTCCTCGAACAGCCGCGAGACCCAGGGGGAAAACGCCTCCCGCACTTGGAGACGGTACCCGCTGGCCACCTGCTTCAATTCGACGGCCCGGCCGCGGCAATCTTCGGCCAACTCCGCCAAAGCGGAGTGTATTTCTGAGGGTTCTGGCCGCTCGTTGTCGGCAAACAGATTTTCGAGTTCGGCGAAGGACAACGGTCTGCCGGCGGCTAACAGCGCCGCCTCGATGATCGTTTTCAGTTCCACGTCAATCGACACCGGAAGCCATCAGAGGCCTAACTTGCAATTCGCCCAACGGTTCTTCCTGAATGATCTCGATCAAACGCTCCTTGCTGAGTTCGAGGATGGCGAGCAACGAAACGACCGCGCCGTGCCGCCCTTCCTTCCGTTCGAACAAGCTGGGAAACGGGATCAATAATTGGGTCCGCAATCGCGCCAGTATACTCGACATGCGCTCGCGCACCGACAATGGCTCGCGCTGGATGTGATGATGCGTCGATCGCTCGGCGCGCCGCAGCACGTCTTGGAAAGCTAAGAGAACTTCTTTCAATTCCACTTCGGGATAAATCTTTTTGACCTTGATGGCACCGGTATCCGCCGACGTTTCGAAAACGTCGCGCTCGCATCGCGGCAGGGCGTCGAGCTCCTGGGCGGCGTGCTTGTAGCGTTCGTACTCCTGGAGGCGGCGCACCAGTTCGGCGCGAGGATCCTCCTCGCCCTGTTCCGGCCCTGTCGGACGCGGCAGCAGCATGCGCGACTTGATCTCGGCGAGAATCGCCGCCATCAGCAGGTATTCGGCGGCAAGCTCGATCCGGAGTTCGCTCATCATCTCGATGTAGGTGATGTACTGGCGGGTGATATCGGCAATGGGGATGTCCACTATGGACAGGTTCTGCCGGCGGATCAAATAAAGCAGAAGATCGAGCGGACCTTCGAACGTTTCCAGGAATACTTCCAGCGCGTCGGGTGGGATGTAGAGGTCTTCCGGCAACTCCGTGAACGGCGCGCCGTTGACGAAAGCCAACGGCGCTGCGGTGACCGCTCCCTCGCTTACAGCTTGTGAATCGACCTGCCGTGCATCTTGGTCCGAATTCGATTCGGTCGCAACGGTCTTTTCACAATCGGCCAGATCAGTCATCTACAGACCGGCAAAACCGAACAACAATTGCAGCATGATATTTAGCGGAAAACCCAAGATTATGGACAGCCATCCTGTGGCAATCAGGGCTAAAAGGATAAAAAAGCCGTAGGGCTCAATTCTGCTGAACTTAATGGAAAGTCTCGTTGGCAACAGGCTAGCGACAATACGCCCGCCGTCTAACGGCAAAATCGGCAGTAGATTTAGCACCATCAACAATATGTTAAATTTTATTCCCGCCTGTCCCATAAACCCGAGAGGCAGGGAGACATACTCCAAATCTAAAGCAACTGCTAAGCGCAAAATAAGAGCCCAACCAATCGCCATGATTAAATTTGCCATTGGCCCTGCAATTGCTACCAGCGCCATATCGCGCCTGGGATGACGTAATTTGCCGAAATCCACCGGCACGGGTTTAGCCCAACCAAAAAGGAAACCCGTCTGTAACATTAGTAAAACCCCTGGCACTAATAAGGTTCCAACTGGATCAACGTGACGCAAGGGGTTCAAGGAAAGCCGGCCGAGACGGGCGGCGGTATTATCACCAAACAACCTGGCAGCCCAGCCGTGGGCTACTTCATGTAAAGTGACTGCAAACAAAACAGGAATTATTGAGCCGGCAATTACCTGAATAAAGTTGAAATTTTCCATTGGAAGATTGTATGGCGGAACGAACAGGATTATTGCAAAGAAGCGACGACGCCCGATCCCTGCCGGACGATCTCCGGCGTGTCTTCGATAAAGCCGATGATAGTGGTCGGCGTATAGGGAACGACTCCGGCATCGATGATCAAATCCACCTCTTTCTCGAGGCGGTCGCGAATGTCTTCTGGGTCGGTCATGGCGTCATCATCGCCGGGGAGAATCAGGGTCGAACTGAACAATGGCTCGTTCAGTTCCGCTACCAGCGCCAGCGTGATCGGATTGTCCGGCAGGCGGATACCGATGGTTTTGCGCTTTGAATGTTGCAGGCGACGCGGCGTTTCGCGGGTCGCTTTGAGAATAAAGGTGAACGGCCCCGGCGTCAGCGATTTGATCAGTCGGAATGCTTCGTTGTTGATCTTCGCGAAAGTCGATATCTGCGACAGATCCCTGCAGACCAAGGTGAAATTGTGATCTTCCTCCAACTGGCGAATTCGGCGGATGCGGTCCAGCCCGGATTTATTATCCATCTGACAGCCGAACGCGTAGGAGGAATCGGTCGGATAAACGATTACGCCCCCTTCGCGAATGATCTCGACGCTTCGGCGAATGAGCCGAGCTTGCGGGTTGTCCGGGTGGATCTGAAAATATTGAGCCATCCCGATAGTTTACTATAGAGGCCCCCTCCTCAGGGATTTTTCCCTTTCTCTGCGTTTTTCGACGGGACCGCTACAAAGATCGATCCGCCTACGTTCGTGAACCCCGCTTTTTAGCGACATTGTCGCGCAGATAAACCGGCAGCGCCTGTTCCGGCTCCACGAAGAAACCGCTGCCGAAAGCATCGGCGCCAAGACGAGCCACCATCGCCGCGCGCGGAAAGCGGTCGGGCAGAATCCTTTTTACGTCGCTGCCCAAACGCTCCTGGAGAACCGAACCGTAGGTCTTCCATCCACTGCCGATACCGACGCCTTCGGCATGATCGGGAAACGAAACGCGTTCGGCCGGCCGTACCGATTCTTCGCCCAAAAGCTCCGCCAACCCCGATTCTCCCCTACGGTAGACCGCCCAGTAGACTTCGCCCATGCGCGCATCGATGCAGGAAAATGCGACCTTTTCCGGAGACTCGATCAAGGCATCCTGCGCCAGGGCCGCCAGCGTCGAAACCGGAACCACCGGCAGATCAACACCGAACGAAATCCCCTGAGCCACGCCCGCCGCGATGCGGACGCCGGTAAAGGAACCGGGCCCCCGTCCGAACGCTAAAGCATCGACTTGCGAAACCCTGACTCCGGCTTCGGCCAGCAAGGAGTCGATCATCGGCAGAATCAGCCGATTATGCTGCTGCGGCGCAAGCTCATAACGTTCGAGAACGGTGTCATCGATCAGCAAGGCGGCCGAACACGCTTCCGTGGCGGTTTCGATGGCCAGAATCTTCATACCGCGATCTCTTTTTCGAATTCACTGGAGAAAAACCGCTGCACATCGGCGAGCGAACGGGTCCTCGGCGTATCCGGCAGGCTGTTCAAAAAAACCTTCCCGTAGGAGCGGGACAAAATCCGCGGATCGCACAGCATCAGCACGCCGCGATCCTCCTGATCCCGGATCAAGCGCCCCACGCCCTGCTTGAGCGCGATGGTTGCGGCCGGAAGCTGATAGGTCGCAAACGGATTCAGTCCGTTGCGGCGGAGGGTTTCGAGCCGAGCATTGAGCACCGGGTCGCTGGGTGAAGCGAACGGCAATTTGTCGATAATGACGCAGGAAAGCGCCGGTCCCGGAACGTCGACCCCCTCCCAAAAGCTCCCGGTGCCCAGGAGAATGCCGTTGCCGGCTTGCTTGAACGCTTCCAGAAGCACCGCTTTGGGCTGGTTGCCCTGAACGAACAGCGGATAATCGAGATGCTGCGCGATCAAAGCCGCAGCCTCCGACAAGGCCTGATGCGAGGTGAACAACATGAATGCCCTGCCCCGGCTGGCCTTCAAAACCGGCAGCGCGGCTCGCACCACGGCCTGGGTGAAGCCGTCGACCGCCGGGTCCGGAAGCCCCGGCGGCAGAAACAACAAGCACCGGTTCCGGTAATCGAACGGGCTTTCCCAAGCCCGGCAATCGGCACCGCCGAGTCCCAGTTGTCCGACGAAATGATCGAACCGGCCGCTCACCGTGAGCGTTGCCGATGCGAAGATCCAGGCGGCCTGACTGTGCTTCCGAAACCGCGCGAATTCGCCGGCGATGGCCAACGGGGTCCGGTTCAGGGAAAAACTGTGCTTATAGACCTCGAACCAGCGTACGGCTTCGCTGCCTTCGTCCTTGTCGAAAGTCTCCAGCCGCACGCCCAAATCCGTACAACGTTTCCAACACGACTCGAGGCCTTTGCTGCGAACGGCGGCTTCTTTCAGGATGGCTTCGAGATCGTGCAAATGCCGGCGCAACTCGGCGAGCTTTTCGGTTACCGCCGAATCGTCCGCCACCTTGTGCCACGCCTCCCGCCGCGAAGGGTCGCCCAAAGCCTGCCGCAGCTCCGCCGTCAATTGCTCGAGCAGTTCCGCTTCTTCGAGCAGCTGCGGCATATCTTTCGCGTTCTTGAGCCGCTCGACCAGGATATCGTCCGCCAACCCGTGGAGCTGGCGGGAGCTGATGCTGAGCCCCAGAAACTGGGCCGCCGATTCGACGAATTGATGAGCCTCGTCCACCACGATCGCTTCGCAGTCGGGCAAAAGCTCGCCGAAGCCGTCGTTCTTCAAGGTCCAGTCGGCCCACAGCAAATGATGATTGATCACCAGAATATCGGCATCCTGAGCACTGCGGCGTGCCTTCACCAAGAAACAGTCTTCGTATTGGGGGCATTCCTGCCCCAGGCAGTTGTCTCCGGTCGAGGTCACCGAAGACCAAAGCACCGAAGATTCCGGCACGTTGACGACTTCGGCGATGTCACCGGTCCGGGTGGTCTTGCTCCAGCGCCGGATCGCCTCCAGGGCGTACGCCTCGCGTGGGCCGTAACCCGCCTTGAATCCCAGGGTGTTTTGCAGACGGTACGGACACAGATAATTGGCTCGCCCTTTCAGAAGTACCGCCTTGAACGGCACGGCCAGCGCTTGCCGGACCATAGGCAGGTCCTTGCGGAAAAGCTGATCCTGGAGAGTCTTGGTGGCGGTCGAAACGATGACTTTCTTGCCGGACAAAGCCGCCGGAACCAAATAGGCCAAGGTCTTGCCCGTGCCGGTACCTGCTTCCGCGACCAGGCAGCTCTTGCCGTCGATTGCTTGTTTGACGGCTTGCGCCATCTCCGCCTGTCCCTGGCGCGGGCGAAACCCCGGCAAGCACCGGGCGAACGGGCCTTCCGCCCCCAAGATCGAAAGCAAATCCGGCAATTCAGTTCCCGGCTTTCTGCTCGGCCATCGCCGCACCGGCCAGGTCGCCTTTCGCCCGGCGCGCCTGCGCAATAATGGACCAGTTCTTTTGGGTCAGCGGCTGGCTTCCCCTCGCAAGCTGGTTCGATTTTTTCGCCAGATCTTCGGCAAGGCCCGGCTGATGCTGCTGGAGCCGAATTTCGGCCAATTGATGCCACAACAGAGGATTGCGCGGCTGAATGCGTATCCCTCTTTCCAGTGCGGAGGCGGCATTGTCCAGTTGCCCGCTTTTGCGGTTGTTTTCGGCCTCGCTCAACAAGGCCAGAACTGCAGGCGATGAAGCGACGGGCTCGCTTCTGACGGGTGGTTTCGCTCTCCATGACGGAGCGGGGGTTTCTCTCGCGCCTGCCTGTGGAGTACCCGGCTGGCGCTCGGCCGTGGACTCGCCCGGTATCTGGCCAGGTTGGTAAATCCCGCGAGGCTGATTCGAAACGCTGACACAGGCGGCTTGCAAAAGAAGCGTTGCAACGAAAATCGGACGATAGGCTTTGCTCATGTTGAAATGAAGACCTCGATACAAGGGGCTGAAACTGCTAATGGTAGAACAAGACGCATAGTCGTAGGTCGGCAATCCTTTGCCGACAGCCACGTCGGGAAGGGATTCCCGACCTACAGCCGGGGCACTACACTAAACCGGGAAATGCTCTAGCCTCGAAAGATGAGGGAGAATACAGGACATCGTCATTGGGCTCCAGTTCGCCATTCCTTGCTCCATTGGACCAACGACCCGGTGAAATTACTGACAGCCGCACGAGTCATTACTGAAATAAGGTTTCTCGGCTCCGGTGTTAGAATTCAGCCATTGCCCTCAGGAAAACGACCATGCCCCTCATCCGCCCCTTCTCCGCTCTCCGTCCGGCGCCCGGTCGCGCCGCGGAGGTTATCTCACCGCCCTACGACGTGTTGAATACCGAAGAAGCCAGAACGCTGGCGGCGGGCCGTCCGTGGAGCTTTCTGCACATTTCCAAACCGGAAATCGATTTGCCGCCCGGAACCGACGCTTACGCTCCGGAGGTTTATGCCAAGGCCGCGGACAATCTGAAGCGGATGCTGAATTCCGGCATCCTGAAGCGGGACGACCGGTCGCTCTATTATGCCTATCGCCTCGTCATGGGCGACCATACGCAACTGGGCCTGGTCGCGACGGCCAGTGTCGCCGCTTACGACGCCAACCGCATCCGAAAACACGAGTTCACCTGCCCCGACAAGGAGGACGACCGGGTACGCCAGATCGTGGCGTTGAACGCTCAGACCGGTCCGGTGCTTTTGGCGTATCCCGATGCGCCCGAGATCGACAGCCTGTTGGCGAAAACCGCCGAGCAACCGTCCGAAGCCGACGCGGTAGCGGAGTCCGGCGTGCGGCATACGTTCTGGAGCATTCGCGATGAAGATACCATCGCCCGGCTCACCGAACTTTTCGATGCGCTGCCGGCACTGTATATCGCCGACGGGCATCACCGTTCCGCCGCGGCTTCGCGGGTTGCGGCCTCGCGCCGGCAATCCGATCCCGGCCATACCGGCGATGAAAGCTACGAATACTTTCTGTCGGTGATATTTCCCAAGAGCCAGATGCGGATCATGGATTACAACCGGTTGGTCAAGGATTTGAACGGTTTGAGCGAAGCGGAGTTTCTGAGCCGGGTGTCCGAGCGCTTTGCCATAGAAAAAGCCGACAATCCGGTGAAACCGGAAAATCCCGGCCAGTTCGGCGTGTATCTCGGCGGACACTGGCGCAAGCTGACCATAAGACCCGAGTTGATCCCCGCGGACCCGGTGGCGCGGCTCGACGTCAGTCTCTTGCAGGACAACCTCATTTCGCCGGTCCTCGGCATCTCCGATCCCCGCCGCGACCGGCGGATCGACTTCGTCGGCGGCGTCCGCGGCTTACGCGAACTGGAGCGCCGCGTCGATTCCGGCGAAATGGCCGTGGCGTTTTCGGTGCACCCTACCCGCATGGAAGACTTGATGGCCGTGGCCGATGCGGGAAAGGTCATGCCCCCGAAATCGACCTGGTTCGAGCCCAAGCTGGCGGACGGGTTGGCGTCCCACGTGCTGGACTAGCCCGGATCGACCGAATGGCGGATGCGCGGACCGGCGGCCCTCTATCCGGTTCCGCACGGTACCGCCGCATATCCGGCCGTTCCCTATAAGCTCGGCGAAGTGGCGGCGTGGGTATGCTCGTATCGCTCCTGGCAATCGTGGCACCTCAGCGCCGCGGGATTTACCTTCAGCCGAGGATAGCCGATCTCCCCTTCGCACTCGATACAGATACCGTACTCGTTGTTGGCGATTCTGAGCAGGGCTGCGTCTATCGCCTGAAGCTCCCGAATGTGCCGGTCGATGATGGCCAGGTTGAGGTCCACCAGTAAGTCCGCGACGGATTCCTCCTCCATGTCGTGAACCTGACCGGCGAGATCGATGTATTGCTCGTTATCCGAAGACAAGAGCTCCTGACGGATTTCTTCCCTGAGATCTCGATAGCGGCTCTTGAGCGCCAGTTTCAGCTCGTTGATCTGGGCATCCGATAATTTTGCAGTCATGGTCGTTCTCCATCCGTATTCGTTCGTTCGATCGATGCGCGTCACGGATTCGCGCTCCGGTTCGATCATCGAGTCTCCTGTGAGCGGCACGAAGGCCACATCCAAAATGCTCCGGGTTTCGATTTGGCCTTGCTTGTCCTTCTCCACCAGCATCAGTTCCTGGTGGCGATAAGGCAGCCCGATAGGGATCACCATCCTGCCTCCGGGCCTGAGCTGATCGAGCAAGGCTTTCGGCAGGTACGGGGCGGCCGCCGTGACGATGATGCCGTCATAGGGCGCATGTTCCGGCCAACCGTGATAGCCGTCGCCGGCACGGACCTCCACGTTGGCGTAGCAGAGGCGCATCAGCCGCTCCTTCGCCTGCTCGGCCAGCTCCGCTATGATTTCCACCGTGTAAACCCGCTTAACCAACAGCGACAGGACCGCCGCCTGATAGCAGGAACCGGTGCCGATTTCCAGAACGATGTCGTCCGGTTCTGGATCGAGGAGATCGGTCATCAAGGCCACGATGTAGGGCTGGGAGATGGTTTGACCGTAACCGATGGGCACGGGCCCGTTCTCATAAGCGTAAGCCTTGGACTCGGAAGGCACGAAACGGTCACGAGGGACTTTTCGCATCGCGTCCAGCACCCTCGGATTCAGCGTGTCTTTACCGATGAGATGCCGGGTGAGGGTAACCTCCTCCTCGATCTCGCGCATCATTCGAGACAATCTAGTCATAAGACCTCGTTTGGTCCGAGCGGCGGAATAGGCTTATCTTACGCTTTAACCGACGGCTAAGGTTAAACATGATTACCCGATTTATCTGTGCCGGGAGCTTGAACGCGGATCTCACGTTTCCGGTCGAGCGCCTGCCGGAAGAACACGAAAAACTGCGCTGCCGAAAATGCGTTTTGAACTACGGCGGATCGGCCGCCAATACGGCCTATTGGCTGGCGCGGCTCAACCAGTCTGTACGAATGCTCGGGTGCGTGGGCGACGATCCCTTCGGCACGCTTGCCATCGCGGCGCTGGCCGAAGCTGGGACGGATACGAGCCTGATTCAGCGCACCCGCCGGAGCCTTACCGGCATGGCCGCCATTTTCGCGACCCCCGGCAGCAAGCGCATGGTCACTTCGGGCGGGGCGAACGCTTGCTTCGATCCGGCGGAGATCGATGGCCGGATTTTTTACCCTGGCGCGCACTTGCACGTGGCGACCTCTCTGCACGAGCTCGCGCTGCCCTTGATCCGTCTCGCCAAGGAACGGGGCGCCACCGTCTCCTGCGATCTGGATGAAGGGCCTACGGAAGAAATGATCCCCCGGCTGGATTTGATCTTCATGAACCAAACCGAGCTGCGCCGCTGGACCGGTTCGACCGATCCGCGCAAAGCGCGGAAGCGTCTCTCGCCTTCAAACTTTTTGGTCGTTACCCAGGGCGCCCGAGGGGCGGTGGCGTTGGGACCGAGCGGCGAATACGCCCATCCCGCGTTCCCGGCGACAGAGGCCGATCGAACCGGCGGTGGCGACGCCTTCGACGCCGGCTTTCTGTACGGACTTGCACAAGGGGCCGCCCCCGAAACCTGTCTGCGCTTCGGCTTGCTTCTCGCTGCCCAAGTGATCGCGAGCGAAGGAAGCCGTCCACGGTCGGTCGACGCGGCAAGGGTTCTCCGGGCCTCTCTGCGGACTCCCTGAATGTTCGGCGTTGCGCGAACCCTTGATTCAGAAGGACGCAACGGTGACGGACCAGGAAGCTAAATGGGTGGATTTCTTGCAATGGGCCTTGCCGCGCCTGGAACTGCGCTGGCCGGGGTTCCGCAAAGTCCGGCGTCAGGTGATCAGGCGCATCGCTCGACGTATGGCGGAATTGCAGATGGATGATCTCGACGCTTATCGCCGCCACCTCGAAACTCACGCGGAGGAATGGCCGCGGCTCGATAGTTTCTGCCGAATTACGATCTCCCGCTTTTACCGCGACCGCCGGGTCTTCGATATTCTCGCCCGCGACGGATTGCCGGAGCTGATTCGCCTCTGCCGAACCCGCGGCGAACGCCGTATGCGCGGCTGGAGCGCAGGCTGCGGCGCCGGCGAGGAGTCGTACACGCTGGCTCTCATTTGGGTGCTGCAAATCGCCCCGCAAGTTCCGGATTTTGCGTTTGAACTGATCGCCACTGATGCCGATCCGGATCAGATTGCCCGAGCCCGGCGCGGCTGCTATCCGCCGAGCAGTCTCAAGGAATTGCCGCCGCCTTGGCGCGACCTAGCCTTCACGGAAAATCAGGGACGGTACTGCATCAAACCGGAATATCGCGGACCGGTGAGCTGGGCCGTGCAGGATCTGCGCAAAACCTTGCCGGACGGCCCCTTCGATCTCATTCTCTGCCGCAACCTCGCATTTACCTACTTCTCGATCGCCCTGCAGCGGGACATCCTGCACGGTCTCGACGCTCGCCTGTCGACCGGAGGGCTTCTCGTGATCGGTGCGCACGAATCGCTGCCCGAAATGCCGCCCGAATGGAATCCTTGGCGACCAGGACTGCCCATCTACCGCAAAGGTCGATAATCCGTATCGCGATCAAGCATCCGACTGGGGCGGCGCGGCATTCCAATCCGCTCCGAACGCCCGCTGCAAGCGCCACGCTCGCCGCACCAAATACATCCCGACCAGCATCGCCGGAATACTCAGCCATTGGCCCATGGTAATCGTCCAGCCGGACTCGAAAGCGGCCTGGCCCTCCTTGAAGAATTCCAGGACGAAGCGGGTACCGAATACCAGGATGAAAAAGCGACCGAACATATAACCCTCGGGCACGCTATTCCCGCGCCTGAGATAAAAGCGAAACTGGACCAGAAAAATCAACAAGTAACAGAAAGCCTCGTAAAGCTGTACCGGGTGGCGCGGCAGCAAATCGACCCGGGCGAAGACAATCGCCCAGGGAACGTCGGCGGGGTGGCCGAGGATTTCAGAGTTGAAGAAATTGCCGATGCGTATCAGGCATCCGGACAAAGGCACGGTAACGCCGATGCGATCGCACACCCAGAGGAACGATTGATTGGTCGCCCGACGGGAATATAGCCAGACCGCGATCAGAATGCCGACCACCGCGCCGTGGCTCGCGAGCCCGCCTTCCCACACCGCGAGGATTTTCCACGGATGCGTCAGATAAAAACCCGGATTGTAAAACAGCACGTGGCCCAAGCGGGCTCCGATCACGGTTCCGGCAAGGACGAACAGCACCAGATCGTAAACCTCGTCCTCCGGCCGTCCCTCACGCCGAAACAAGTAACGGAAGACGAACAGACCGTAGACGAAAGTCGACGCGAAGAAAAGTCCGTACCAGTGGACCGGAAGCTGGAAAGCGCCTATGGAAATGGTGAAGGCGACGGGCGAAATATCCCACAGCATGACGAACATGTCCTTCGGTGGTTGCGGTTGATGAAAAGTTCTCTGATCGGCTGACCGTTGAGGTTTAAGAATTTCTTCTGCTATGTGAGCTTTGTCAATTTAGAGCGTTTGCACGCCCGATCGATGATCCGGCGACGGCTCTCGGCCGTTTCGTCCAATTTAAACTTCCATCTGCTTTGCAGACCTAAAGGATGGACAGACTCAATTTCGATTCGGCTAGCTTACCGGCCGAGCGTTCCTTAGGGTATCCGAGCCGCTCGCCGGTAGAACGAGATCTCGGTGTATAAGACGAGGGCATAACGATGAATTCTGAAGCGGATCCTATTGTCGGCAATTGGTACCAACATCTGGACAAGGGTCAAGCCTTCCAGGTCGTCTTCGTGGATGAGGAGGCGGATTTGGTGGAGATCCAGCATTTCGACGGAGATGTGGAAGAGATGGATTTCGATGCCTGGTACCGGCTCGAGATTCAGCCTATCGAGGCGCCGGAAAACTGGAGCGGGCCTCTGGACGTCTCGGAAGTGGACGATCTCACGGGTACCGAAGTCTCCGATACGCCGCCCGAAGATTGGGTCGAGCCTCTGAAGGAAATCGAAAAGTCCCAGGAGCGGCCGACCGGTACAAGCCCGGAAGAAGGCGGAGACGAGTGGGGCGAGGGATTTCCGGAAGAAGAGCCCTTGGAACAGGAACCCTCGGCGGGAACTCCGGAAGAGCCCGGCGAGAAAAAGTCGCGGCAAGGAAGCGGTGAACCCTGGTCGGAGGAATGATCGAGCCTTTTCGAGCAGAAAATTGCTGTCGCTCGGACAACGGTATGGCTAATCCTCCCAAAACTTCTAAAATCAAGGCGCTTTATCAAAGGAGGCGCCAAGATGAAAACTATGCCATACCGAAAATGGGTCGATTATGTCATAGGCTTTTTGAGTCTCGTCGCCTGGATCACGCTGTTCGGTTCAGGACTGCTGATTTCGTCACGCCCCTATCGCGACCATCTCGCGGCATCGTTCAATTGGCACGATTTCATCATCGCAGCTTCTCTTTACACCTACACCAACGTCGCCATCCTGACATGCCTCTCTGGCGTGATAGGTGGAGTATCGAGCCGGTTGACATTCAAGGGGTATCAAGCAGAGACCGAAGACCAGGATCAACCCGCAGACTCCGACCAGGCATTGGCTTCCGTAAGCATGGCCTACCGGGTGGAGTCTCCATTGGCCAGCATGTGCCGCAGCTTTCTGGTTTATCTGCTGTACATCGCCGGTTTGGCCATCGGAATTCCCGGTGGAACGACGGAAGCGATCAGCGAGACGAATGCCGCCCAGTATCTCAGGATGGCGGGACTGTTATCCTTGCTGGGATTTGCTGTCGGTTACGATCCGACCTTGTTTCACGCATTCTTGGCCAACATCCCTTCGCCGATTCGAAAGAAAACAGGCGAACATAGCTAATTCCATTCGGCATTCGAGTGAACATTCATCGTAGGATGGGTAGAGCGAAGCGAAACCCATCGATGGTGAGTTAGCCCCTAGTCTCCGCTCGGGACAGGCCCTTCGACAGGCTCAGGACAGGCTCCGCGTAACCTACCGATCCGAGGTCGCTCTCCCGGTGATCAGCCGGAAATTCTGCTTCTTGTGAACGGAAGAATCGAGATATAAGGATGCACGGCAGCGACTCAGAGAAACGTCTGTTCCGAATCCTTACGCAACTCACCCCAAAGGGCGCCCAGAGGCAGATCGAACAGCGAATAAGCGCGAGGCTTCAAACCGGGCAGCGCACGGGCCGCCGCCAGCATCATTTGAGCGCTCAGGGCGGCCTCGGAAAGGCGCGCTTCGAACATCAGATACTGGTGTCTGGTTTGACCGGCCGAACCGTGGCGTTGCAGCAGTACGCCGTGCTCGTCCTCGAGCGCCGCCATACTCTCGACCTGAAATACGGTGGTGATGTCGCCCCCGAACAGCGGGTCAGCGGCAACGGCCGCTTTCACTTCTTCCAGTCTCGCGCCGTCCGCCAATTCGACATAGACATAGCGCTCCATCTGCCCGTCGGCGTTCCGGTGTTCCGTCGAAAGCGCCCCCTTAACTCCCGGTACGGAGCCGGCCAGCGTGGTGTGATGCAGGCTGATGCCGGGCCTATGACTGATGTCGGTGTGTCCTTTCGGCGTGAGCAGAGCGAACAAATCCCGCATCAAGGACAGCGCCCCAGGGTCCCAGCCGGCGCCCACTACAGCGGGCCGCTCGAAGCGGATCGCCCAGCGATCTATGGCCTGCTTGTGCTCAAGAACAGCCTCGCCATGGAATCTTGCGCACTCGACGACCGGCAGACCCAGTTGGAGCAAATCGTGTACGCAGCCCCTAACCCACTCCGCTGGGATGCAGACCAACACCGCATCGAGACCGGATAATTCGCGGATATGGGAAACGACACGAATCCGATCGAAGGGAGCGGGCAGGATCTGCGGCGACTCCGGTCGGCGTACGACACCGGCCAAGACAATCTGTTCGTCGTTCCGTGCCGCTTCGGCACACGCCAAACCGAGTCTGCCGAAACCGACGATGGCAATGTGCAAACGTCGCATGGTTCACTCCCTGAATGATCAAAACCGTCAATCGGCACGGTGCCGTTCCAGGATACAAGGGGGATCGCTCTCGCCGCCGGCGTCTCTTGGAGGGTATAAGGGAAGCCTCGCGGGCAGCCCAAGAGCGTGCCCGTCCTAGGCTCAGTCGAAAGGGCCTCTATGGGACGCGAGTAGCTTCTCGCATAACCTCTTAGCGCGGCTTTCCGATGGGCACCAAATATAGGATCTTCTCCTCCGCTGGAAGGTCCAGAACTTGCGCCGACCACTCGTCATCGAATGCCCCGACCGGCGTACCGCCAAGTCCCAGGGATACCGCCTGAAGCAAAACGTTCTGCGCCGCATGCCCGGCTTCCGTATGGACGTAGGCGCGGCCGCGGGAGCCGTACTTTGCGGTCGTTCGCTCCTCCACGGCAGCGAATACCAGGATTGCCGCGCTGTCTTTCAGCCAATCCTGATGCATTGCCGCGGCGGCGAGATCGGCCCGAAAATCGCCGCGACGGATCACCTCCAACCGGTGCCGTTGAGGGAGATACCGGTAAATGCCTGCCGGCAGATTGAGAACGTCGCCGCCCACTAGGTACAGCTCCAACGGATAAAGCGCACCGGCCGAAGGGGCGGTGCGGAGCTGATCGTCGTGGGTGATTCCCTGAGCGGCCCATAAGAGCTGAGATACGTCTTCCAACGACATCGGCGTCCCGAGAAACTCCCTAACCGAATCGCGCCTGTGCAAGGCCTCTTCCAATGACATGGAACTCGCGGTATGCGGCGCGGGCAGAACAATGATCTCGGCGGCTATCACGCGGTGTCTCCCGGTATCGACCGATCTCGCGGAGAGTAAAGACGCATAGGCCGTAAGAGCACTTGCCAAGATAATTCGAAGCACGAAAAACCGGGGGGCGCAGCGTCCGTAGAAAGCCTTCCGCATCGTCTATCTCCTTTACTAGAACAATAACCGGCTTTTCGGTCGAAGCCCAAGAATCCGAACAGGTTACAGCCATGCCCGAACACCGGGACAACGACAATCCAGTCGTACATGCCGGCTTCCTACAAGGATACGCTTTAATCTTTGATAGACCATAGTGCGCGGCCTTCGTTTGCGAAAAAATCTTGGGGCCCACGAATAGTCGACCAACTGCCGTCAGCACGAGACTCACGAGTGCGGTGGTCCAGGCGGAACTAGGCCACGGGCTGTCCGATCGAATATTTCGATGACGGTCGAAATTGGCTCAGGGCCGAGTCGCCCGGTTATTCAAGTCGATGGCCGACGCGATTAGTGCTTTCCGGTGCTCGTTATGTCCAACGTTCTCCCGGGGCACACTCGACGATGCGCTTACCGGGCGTTGCTCGTCGGCCTCGAAGCGCAATGATCTGACGATCGGCGTTGGATGACGAGGAAACCCATGAAAAAGCTCTCCGCTTTGTTGACGGCATCGGTTTTTGCATTAACCGCATGGGGATTGCCGGCAGCCGCGAAAACGCCCGCAACCGAAAGCCAGCCGCGCGCCATGGACAGCGCGCATGGCGCCAAGCTGCGCAAGCTATTGGAAAGCTTGCAAGAAGGCGGATTGCGGGCGCATGAAAGCTATGAAAACGTGATGCTTCGCCACGTCAACGAGCTCAAGCTGTCCGACGAACAAATCGGCAAGATCGTGCGGATACACCAAGACAATCAGCAAAAGATCAAGGAAATCGGCAAGAAACTTCGTGAAACCCAACGATCGGCCTATCGCCTCTTTCTGAACCCGGCGAGCGACGAGGCGGCTATCCGTATTGCGGCAAAAAATCACACGGCGGCTTTCGACGCATTGGTGAACACGGCTTTGAGTTCCCGCGCGGCGATCAATGCCGTATTGACTCCGGAGCAATTTAATCAACTGAAATCGCTTGGGGCTGAACCGTAGCATCGATCCCCATGCTCAAGAGTCCGACCAGTCGCAGGCGTATATCTTTGGGTTTACTGGCAACCGGGGGAGTGCTGTTTCTGCTTGCTCCGGAGAACGCCTGGATCGGCCTGGTTTTTCTAGGATTCGGGGTATTGCTGGAAACCCTCGGGTTCTTGTTGGGACATTCCGGGCACTCATGAACGGTGCCGGAGACATCGGACTTCTGGACCGGCACCGTTCAAGACGTGGTTGACGCGCTGCACGGATTGCGTCCATGCGGCATGCCGCTATCGACGGCAAGTCGATTACCCCCCCCCCGACTGGACACGGAAAAATTCAAATCATAAAGTGGCTCGGTGTCGCGGCGGATATCGACGAGCCAAAAGGACTCGGATTGCCGTTCGGAGGATTGATAAGGGAGCCGCCGCATAGTAGCTCGGAAGGCCATTACCACGGAGACTACTCCCCACAAAGCGAACGAAGTTCGCATAACCGGGGTCTCAGTCGCAGCAAAACCCGCTTTTCACCGGAGCAGCAATGATCACCGACACACACGGGCAGTACGACAGACTCGGCCCGGGAGCCTCGCAGGCCGGAGCAAGCGAACTGTTGAAATCCCATTATGCTGAGCGCGGCTTTCTACCAGAACAGGACCCCCTCACGGCCTTCCCTTACGATTCCCGCTACGCCGTAATCGACGAGGTCGGCCGTGATTTGCCGAGCCTTCTGCATGACGTAGGATTTCGCGCTTATGCGCGGGAGCTCGATATCCCGAGCTGGGAGGAACCGGTCACTGCCGAAACGCTGCCGCAGCTTCGGCTGTACTACCTACGGATCGGTTTTCTCGCCTCCGCTTATGTCAATCAGGTCGGGATGGAACCGGCGCGAATGCTGCCGCGCAACATCGCCGTACCGCTGGCAAAAGCCTGCCTGCTGTTGGGGCGTCCGCCGATTTTGAGCTACGACGGCTATGCCTTGTATAACTGGAAGCGCTTCCGCAAAGACCAGCCGATTCGGTTGGGGAACATCGACACGATCCAGAATTTCGTTCACATGTACGATGAACACTGGTTCATTCTGGTACATGTGGAAATCGAGGCGATTGCCGCAGACATTCTGGCCGCCATTGCTTCGGTCAAACGGAAATTCGCCGTCGATCCGAATTCCGACATCGGCACCGAACTGTGGCAAATCGAAAGTGCAGTGCGACGCCAAGTCGAAGTGCTCAAACGGATACCCGAGAAAATGGATGCACGCCTGTATTACAAGACTTTTAGGCCGTATATCCGATTTTTCGACGGCGTGACTTATGAGTGCGTGGACCAAGCGCCTATCCGATTCCGCGGCGAGACCGGCGCGCAGAGCAGTATCATGCCGACTTTGGTTGCGTTCCTGAAGATTCCGCACCAGCGTTCGGCTTTGACCGATCATTTGGCCGACATGCGGAACTACATGCCTATCGAACATCGCCGGCTCATCGAGGAGGTCGAGGCCATGCCGAACGTCCGACACCCCCGCTACAAAGAATCTTTTAATGCCATACTCGAGGCGATTGCCTCTTTCCGCCGTGTCCATTACGGCTGGGCGCAGGAATATATCAATCGCTGGACCGGCGACCCGAGGGGAACCGGCGGAACCCCGTATATGGAATGGCTCCGGCAAATGATTTTGGAGACCGAAGCCTATCAGCAAAGGTAGACCGTCCCTGGTCCGGTTTGGTGCGACACCTGATGCACCAAGATCCTCGGCTTATATCTTCTCGATAAATTGTTTCCGGCTGATGACAAGCTGCGGACGGCCTGTACCACCTGCCGAACTTCAGGCAGTGAAAACAGAGCGGCGTTCACATCGGCGAAAGCGCAGCTATCGGCGAGCCCCGCGTTTAGGACAAACTCAAAGAAACTTCCACCAAATATCGCGTAAGGCTCTAAAATCATGGAAACCAGGACGGGTTTGAATAGGTCAAACCGCGATGAATAACCACACCCCGGTACCGAGACGCGCAGTGCTCCCGCGAATGTATCCCGATAGCAACTCATTCTCGGCGGTCTTTAATGGTCCATCGGTCTCCGATTGCGTCGATGCCATAAGGAGACACTAACGTTCAGGGAGCGGAAGAAGTAAACTCCGCCGTCCCAGCGTGCAGCATCATGAAACAGATCAATCCCTGCTCTTTTGAAACTCTCTGGGATCGCGCGAAGCCCAAGCCGAGCGAAGCAATATCGCCCGAGAATCAAACGCTGTGCCAGGCTCTTTTCGAAGCCTTGCCGGATGCTATCGCGGTCGTCGATTCTCAAGGCCGCATCCGGCAAATCAACGCGGAGCTGGAGCGATTGTTCGGCTACGATCGAGAAGATTTACTGGGTCGACCAATCGAGAGCTTGATTCCGGAGCGCTATAGAGCACGTCATATCGATCACCGGCAGCACTACCGCGCAGCGCCTTATCGGCTCAAGATGAGCCAGCGCCCCGAACTCTACGGCCTGCGACGGGACGGCAGCGAGTTTCCCGTGGACGTCCATCTGGCGCCCATCAAGGCGGAGGAAGGTACCTTAACCATAAGCGTCATACGCGATATCACTCCCCACAAGACTGCCGAGGCCGAAATCCAGGAGCACGCGCACCGCAAGGCTATTCTCGCCGATCTGAGCCAATCGGCCCTGGCCGGCACCAGTCTTGATCGGCTGATGAAGCACGCCGTGGAACAGATCGCCCAGTGTCTCGACATCGAGTACACGAAAATCCTGGAGCTTCTTCCCGATGGTCGGGCCTTACGATTGAAGGCGGGTGTGGGCTGGCGAGAAGGATTGGTTGGAGAAGCAACGGTCAGCGCCGGTTTGGAGTCTCAAGCAGGTTACACGCTGCTAATCTCCAAACCGGCCGACGAGAGCACCCTGATCGCCGGCGAACCGGTCATCGTCGACGACCTTCGCAGCGAGACGCGCTTCAGCGGTCCGCCTCTGCTCTTCGAGCACGGCGTCGTGAGTGGCATGAGCATCACCATTCCCGGGTATGCGCGGCCCTACGGCGTGTTGGGCGTGCATACCAAAAAGCACCGCGCTTTTACCGAGGATGATGCCCAATTCCTGCGCGCCGTTGCCTATACGCTGGCTTTGGCCATCGAGCGCCGGCAAACCGAAGAGGCCTTGCGCGAAAGCGAAATGCGCGCCCGGCGCTTGGTGGAAGCCAATATCATCGGAGTGTTTGAGGGAATCGAAGACCAGATCTGCAATGCCAACCAGATCTTCCTCGATATGTTGGGTTACAGCCGTGAGGATCTGCAGGCGGGAAGATTACGCTGGCCGGAGATGACGCCGCCCGAATACCAAGCCTTGGATGAAGCGGCTCGGAACCAGTTATTGGATCACGGCGCGATCACGCCTTTCGAGAAAGAATTCATCCGTAAGAACGGCACTCGGGTGCCGATCCTGATCTGCGCCACTGCGCTGGAACGCTCACCGTTCACCTGGATCGCGTTCATCGTCGATTTAAGCGAGTACAAGCGGCTGGAAGACTCGTTGCGGCGCCGAGCGGCCGAGCTTGCCGATGCTGACCGCCGCAAAGACGAATTCCTGGCGATGCTGGCCCATGAGCTTCGGAATCCTCTGGCGCCGATCCGTAACGCCGTCCATATCCTGCATCGCCAAGTGCCGCTACTGCCCGAGAGTCAACGGCCGCTCGAAATGATCGAGAGGCAGACCCAGCACCTGGCTCGGCTGGTGGACGACCTTCTCGATGTTTCAAGGGTCACGCGCGGCAAAATCAACCTGCACAAACTGCCCGTGGATCTCGTGGCCTTAACCGCTCGGGTCGTGGAAAACCACCGGCCCAGCGCATCGGCGCATCAGCATACCGTCACGCTGACTTTGCCGCCCTGTCCTCTTTATGTCGAGGGCGATGATGTTCGATTAACGCAGGTACTCGACAATCTTCTCAATAACGCCAACAAGTACACTCCGGACGGCGGACACATCTGGGTGACCGTCAAGGACCGGAAGGACGAAGTCCTCGTCTCGATTCGAGACAGCGGTATCGGAATTGCCGAGAACGATCTGTCCGAAGTCTTCGACCTCTTCGCCCAAGTCGATCCGGGGATCGACCGTGCCCGCGGAGGATTGGGCATCGGGCTCTCACTGGTCAAACGGCTGGTGGAAATGCACGGGGGCTATGTCGAAGCGCGCAGCGACGGACCTGGAAAAGGCAGCGAGTTCATTATCTACCTCCCGCTTTTGTCTGCAAAAACCGAGCTGGTTTCCCACTCTTGGAGCGCTCTACCGGCGTCCGAAGCACCGCCCGTGCTACGGGTTCTGGTGGTGGACGACAATTACGACGCGGCGGAATCGATGGCCCTGCTGGTGAAGCTGTGGGGACATGAAACACGCATCGTCCATGACGGCCGGTCCGCAGTGGATATATGCCAGACGTATAAGCCGGATGTGGTTTTGCTCGATCTCGGTTTGCCGGGAATGAGCGGCTATGAAGTCGCTCAGCACTTACGAAAGGAATACGGAGACTCGATGACGCTTTTCGCCCTGACGGGGTACGGACAAGCCGAAGACCGACAGCGAAGCGCAGCGGCCGGTTTCAATCATCATCTGGTCAAGCCGATCGACCCCGGTATCCTCAGGACCTTGCTCGCCTCACGCGAGGTGCGGCCAGCCCAAAGCTAGCGCATCGCTGCGGCACAGGATTGTCCACCGAAACTGTGGATAGTCAGCCGAAGTGTCTTCAATGGCGAAGCTGCTTCTCCCACTTCGACAGAACCGTCGCGGCCACTGCATTGCCCAGAACATTGGTGGCGGAACGTCCCATGTCCAGGAAATGGTCGATAGGCAAGAGCAGTAGCAGCCCCGCTTCCGGAATATCGAACATCGATAGTGCGCCGGTAATGATGACCAGTGACGCCCGCGGCACGGCCGCGATGCCTTTGCTGGTAAGCATCAGCGTAAGCAGCATGATGATTTGCTGGTGAAGCGATAAATCGATGCCGTACGCCTGGGCGATGAACAAGGTCGCGAAGGTCATGTACATCATCGAGCCATCCAGATTGAAGGAATAACCCAAGGGAAGCACGAAACTGGCAATGCGGTTGGGACAACCGAACCGCTCCAGTTCCTGCAGCGTCTTCGGAAATGCGGCCTCGCTGCTGGCCGTACTGAAAGCCAGCAAGAACGGTCCGCCAAGCCGCGAAAGCAAGTTTTTTATCCGCGTCCCAATCACCAGAAATCCCACGCAAATCAGCATTCCCCAGAGCAGTAACAGCGCCAGATAGAACTCGATCATCAGCGTACCGTAGGTCGAGATAATACCTGTTCCCTTCTGGGCAATAATCCCCGCGGCCGCCCCGAACACGGCTAATGGCGCCAACAGCATGACGTAGCCGGTCACCCGCAGCATCACGTGCCCCAGGGCATCCAGCGCGGCGATAATGGGTTCGCCCCGATCTCCAGTTGTTGCCGCCGCCACCCCAAAAAACGATGCGAACACGACGATTTGCAAGATCTCGTTGTTCCCCATGGCTTCCACTACATTTTGCGGAATCACGTGGTGGAGGAGCGTCTTCAGGTCAAAGTGGTTTGCAGGCAGAGCAGCATGTACGGCTTCCTGAGAGACAGGCAGATGGAGCTGAACGCCCGGTTGTGCCAGATTGACCAGGACCATGCCGAGCGAGAGCGAAGCGAGGCTCGCAACGAAGAAATAGAACAGGGCTTTTCCGCCCAGTCGACCGATCGCCTTGACATCGCCCAGCTTGGCGATTCCGACCACCAGAGTCGAGAACACGAGCGGGGCGATGATCGCTTTGATGAGGCGCATGAAAACCTCGGTCAAGAGCGAGACATTACTGACGAACGTTTTGATTTCGTCCGGATCGGGAACGAAACGGCGGACCAGTTCTCCGCAGGCCACACCCAGCACGAGAGCGGCAAGAATGGAGATCGTCAGAATATTTTTTGGCATCTCGCTGAATCAAGCAATGTTCCGGCAAAGCCCGATGGCCGATCCATCGGGCTAAAAAGCATGTCAACCGGTGTTGAAAGTATAAGGGGACGAATTCAAACGCTGATGTAAGGATCGGCCTTCTTCGTTTTCATGGTATCGGCCGATCGATGAATATGAAAGGCGCCGCCCAATTCGGCTCGCTTTATTCGATGATGCGCTTAAATAGGCACCGTATCGGAACTTAGTATAACTATCAGCCGAGGTCCGAGGCTACTTGCAAACACTTCAAGTAGTAAATCGCGGCCATACCTGAACATGAGCGTGGCCGGAAGCAGAAATGCGAGGGGGGCTGCGCGCCTCAACCGGACAGGCTTGGGAAGAGCGGTCAACCGCTAACGGTTGCGTTCGGTATTATCCGACAACGGCATGCCAGCAGGATTTTCGAGCCTTACCATATTGCCAATCACTTACCAAGGAAAAAGCGGTCCGCGTAGGGTGGCGCTTCGCACTTCCTCGGGTACCAGAATGAACACTACGAAGGCAACGGTGGCCAGCAAAGACGTGGCGGATACCGCAAGGCCCACAAAGAAGAATCTGGCAAAGCAACTGATCTGTTGTTTAGACTCTAGAAGAAACATGCAAAAGACTCTTTTGTCAGTTACGTCGATGGTGATCATAGACCCGCTAGAGCACAAGAGTCGTCAGGAAACGGTCAGTTCTCGGTTACGATTCACCCGCAGTTCTTATCGGTGCAAGCGGCTCGACGTCGAAAGTCTCGGGTCAATAGCGGAAAACCACCTCGGCCGGAAGATCCCGAAGTAAGAATCGGCCATTGGTCAACGTCTGCGCCTTGCCGTTCACTTCGATCCGGCGCGGCGCCTGCGGCAGGGGCAAATCGATGATGATGTTTTCCGGCGGGATCGTCAGACCCTCATCGATCCGGATCCGGGTTTCGCCGGGGGCAGGCACTTCGGCATGATAACTCAGTATTCCATAGGACGTTTTCAGCCCCGCGACTCCCACGCCCCCCGCCGCTTCCACCCAATGGCGCGGCAAACCGGCACCGATCACCAGGCGCCGATCAGTCTCTTCGTAAGCAAACAGGGTCAGGAAAGCCTGGATGAATTCCGCCCCGATCCACGAATGAGGCATATCGCCGATGAAACGCGGCGAGAGGGGATCGCGCCAGACGATCTCGGCCCACTGATTCCACGCAGCCGGGCGTCTTCCTTGGAAAAGAAACTGTAGCGTCCTGAACGCCGCATCCCGTTTTCCGAGCCGAACCAGGGCGCCGACATTGCGGAATTCGTAAGGCGCATAGGCCTGCTCATCGAGCTCGCGTCTTATCCGGGCCTCGACATCGCCGGCATAACGACCGAAAGTCCGCTGAAAAACCGGAGCCAGGGGTCCCGTTGCCTCGCCGCCGATCGAAAGGGCGATCGCCGTGGAGGTCGGATCGTAGTCGCCGAGCTCCGCGGAACCGGGAACAAAGTCGATGCCGAACTTGCGTCGAGTCAAGCCGATCGAGCTGTGGACATCGGCGCGCAGAGCATCCCGCAATTCGGCATAGCGGGCCGCTCGTTCGCGATCGCCGACGGCGGCGGCCAATTGAGCGGCATCGTCAATGCCCCGGATTGCCCAGAAATCATCCCAGTAAGAATGGACCGGACGGGCCACATAGCCTTCGTGACTGGCCGATTCCGGTATGAGGCCGAAGAAACGAAAAGCTTCGCCTTTGGTGTATTCCTCGGTCAAGCGCTGCCGCCGCAGGGCGGCTAGGTAGTCGATGGTCCGCGTTATGCGGGACCACAAGCTCTTCAGGAACTCGAGGTCGCCGGTATAGCGGTAGTAATTGGCGATTGTGTAAACGAATTGACCGGCACTGTCATGCTCGATCATGGAGTCCGGACCCCACGGGTCCAGGCAGCAGGGAATCGCTCCGTCCGCCGTCTGATAGCCAGCGTACCAGCGGATAAACTCGCGCACCTCCGCCGCATGGCCGAAGGCCAGAAGCGTAGCGGAGGTAATCGCCCCATCCCGAATCCAGGTGCGGCCGTAGCGTCGCGAACCGGGCCGCAAGGCCTGTCCGTCGCGATGAACAAGAATATAGGCGAGATTGCTCTTCACGGTGCGGACAAAATCCTCCTCGGCCGGCGGCACCCGAAACGCGACCTGCCCCAGATCCCTCTCCCACTTTCGAACGATCTCGGTGTATTGCCTTTCCCAGAATTCGCCGGCATCCGCGCCATGTAGAAGTCTTTTCGGGCTGCCCGGCTTGCCTTTTGCGGGAAGCGCAAGATAAACATCCCGCGTTTCGCCAGGGGCGAGAACGAGCGGATAGCGGAGCACGCCGCTGGCCAATCCGTTCGCATCGGTTACTGCTTTCGCAGGCGGAACGGCGTCTCGAGCCAGATCCAGAGTGATCGGATAACCATCTAAGCTCGTGACGCCGGCTTGGGCGGCCGGCGTCAACGGCACGACGCGACGGTCGTCGCCCCGGAGAACGGCATTTTCGCATCCAAGCCTGTAGATACGCGAAACGCCGCCCATGGTATGCAGGGATTGCCACGGCGGATTCACCAGGAACGGGCGCACGGCGAGAAAAAGACTTGCTTTCACGGCCGCTCCAGTGTGGTTCTCGACTCGATAACGGGCAAGGATCGAACCTTTCGGATCATCGCTCGCCAGCGCGGTGACCGTGAGATAGAGCGGCCCTCGTTCCAAGCGCACCGAAGGAATCGGCAGATAGCCGCGTTCGAGAGAGGGCTTAGCGGTTCCGTCGGCCCAGCCATGGAGCCGTCCATCGACATAAAGAAAAGGCTCCACCGAAAACGCACCCTCGTCGACCTCGAGCATGCCGTCTTCGTTCAGAAGGGCTTCGCGTTCCTCACCTCGGCGTTCGGTTCCGGAACTGCCTATCACCGTCCAGTAGGTTTGCTCGCCCAAAAAATAACGGGGGTAAGCCCCCCTTTCGGAATCGCGGGCGATGCGTTCGAACATTCGGTTGGACGAAGAACTGAAGTCGATCGGCGCGACCTCGACGCGGCGAATTCCGAAACCCTTCCCGCGCCGGCTTTGCGCCAGGGAAAGCCGCACGAAACGGGACTCCGACTCAGGCATAGGAATGTAGTCGCGCCGGCCGTTGCCTTGGGTTACCGCATAAGCCCTGTGCCAATTTCGGCCGTCGTCGGAACGTTCGACCGAATACGCCGTGGCATAGTCCTCTGGGTGCCAATCGATGATCAATCCGCCGTACTCCCGGCGCTCGCGGAAGTCCAGAAGCAGCCACTGAGGTTCGCGGTTGCTCGCGCTATGCCATGCCGCTTCGGGGTGCTGATCCAGCAACCGCGCCGGTTCCAGCCCCGGAAGCGAACTCGACGCCGTCAAGAACGGCGATCCGGAATAAGCGCGCTGCGGCGGAAGCGGTTCGAGTCGCAGATCGTCGATCCAGAGCGTGCCGCGGCCTCCGGTTCCGCGCGCGATCACGAACTCGATAAGCCCTAGTTCCGCCAATTCTTTTTCGCCCGCCGGCCCCCAGGCAAACTCGAACCGGCGACGCTTGACGCGCAGCGTCTGCCAGGTTTTGGGGAAACGAAATTCGGGATCTCGGAAGCGCCAGACATTTTTGCCCGACCGGTCGACCAATCGGATCTCGAGAACGTTGGGCGGCGCGGTGCCGCGTAGGGCTAAAGTAACGGCGTAATTATCGGGCAGCGCAATCGGAAACGGCTTGTGGACGATGACTTCGCCGCCGCCCTTCCGGAAATCGAAGTCGATGCGCAAGGCCGATCCCTCCCGGCCCCGGTCCGGCGCCAATGATACTCGGGCTCCCTGCCCTGCGACGGTGCTCCAGCCCTCCACCCGTCCGAACCAGTCCAACACCTGTGCGGAATCGGCCGGCGCGGTTCCGGCTGCCGCGACAAGCATCAGAAATGCAATGAGTGCCAATCCGAGTCGGAACATAGCCGCCGAGGACAAATCGCTTCCATATTATTCTTCATCCTGAATCAACCGCCATTTCCATCCACCGTCTCCGGCGAGTTCGAGGACGGCATCGTAGTTCTCCAGCTTCTCGTCGGTGCCCCTTCGTCCTGTCGTCCATCGACTGAACGTGACATAAGTGATTTCGCTTTTCGAGAGCATCCTCAACAGCTGGCCGGCCTCGTCGGCCCGCATGGAAGTACTGATGCGATCCAGAAAGGCGAAACGCGGGGCGGCCAGCATGAGACGGGCAAAAGCCAATCGCTGTTGCTCCCGGAGCGAAAGCATGTGGTCCCAATCCCGCTCGACATCGAGCCCGCCGATACGCGCCAATATAGGCTCGAGATCCAAAGCGCGCAGCACGCCCAGTATTCGGTTTTCCGCGATCGATTCCTCTGTCCCGCTGCGAACGAGCAATTCCCGCAGCGTGCCCGGTGGAAGGTAGGGCCGTTCCGGAAGAAAGTAAATCTGATTGGACTCGGGTCGAACGATACGCCCCGTTCCGCTATCCCAGATACCGGCAGTGGCTCGGAACAATGCCACTTTGGCCTCCTCGCTCGGCCCGATGACCAAAACCCTGATTCCGGGCGAAATCGAGACGGTCAAATCCTTGATCAAGGGACGGCCATCGCTCGGCGACAGCACGTTCAGCCCCACATAAGCCACGTGCTCGCCTTCGCTAGTCTCGATGGCCGATCTTTCGGGCGCTCGAGCCCCGCTGATGGCCTCGGCCAACGAACCGAGCCGCGCGATCACCGCAGCGAACGAAGAAATCGATTGGAACTGCGTGACGATCAGCGAGAAGGCGCCCACCAAATGGGCGAAGGCTATCGCCGACTGAGTGATCACGCCGAACTCGACGCGCCCTTGAATGAAAAAAGGCGCCACGACGAGGGCGGGGATGATTTGGATCAGGTAGTTATAGCCCGTGGTAAAGAAATTAAGGTTCCGGTTCACCGTGATGATCCGCCGAAAATTTCCCGTCAAATCGTCAAGATGACGCAAGAGCCGGGCGCCAAGCCGCCGTTCGCGGTGCAGCAGCGCCACCGACGCGGCATTCTCCCGGACATGGATGAGATCGGCCCGGAAATTGGCTTCCTTATCGAGCTGGGCATAGTTCAATTCGACCAGCGTTCGGCCCAACACAATGGTCAGGTATGAACCGCCGGCGGCATACGCGATGGTAACGGCGAACAGGATCGGACTGATCGACCACATGACCCCTGAAAATGCCAATACGGTGAACGTGGCATTGAGGAGCATGAGTACGAAGGACAGCGTGGTTGCGGTAAATACCCTTATATCCTCGGCGATACGCTGGTCCGGATTGGTAATCTTCCCGGTTTCATCCAGACGGAAATAGGCCCTGCGCTCGAGGTAGTGGACGACCGCCAATCGCGTCAGCCACTCTCGCCACAGCAAACCGAGCCTTTCTTCGGTAAACCGGAAAATCGCCGCCACCGCCGAGGCCGCGACAAACACGCCGATCCAGAGAAGGGCCTGGCCAGTGAACGCGGACACGTTACGGTGTTCGATCGCCGTCATGAAATCCCGGCCGACGTAGCTGCTGACCACATTCAGGCCATTGACCGCGAACAGCAGGAGAATGAGCCCCGCGAACAGCCGCTTGGCCCGCCCGCCGACCTCGGAACCGGCGAAACTCTTGACCGAGCGGATAAATTGATCCCAAGTCTGCCGGTTGATCAGTACTTGTCGTCCATCCATCCGTTACGCTACCTGCTGGGGTTGGCCGCTGCCCCGGCGGCTCGAGCCGTGGGTGCCTAGTGGTTGCCGTTGAGTCGCCATGGTCATCCTTCCTTTGGTTCCGTTCGGTCCGAATCCATCCTGTCCAGGCCGGGTACCGCGACTGGCTTATCTATTAATCAGGCCCGTAAATACCCTCCTGGTCTTTCGGGCCGCCGCCCAGGCCGGTACACGCCCGGCCTGGGCTCACGCGGCTTGTCGCCGCGCCGGGGCATCCCTGCCCCGGATTAACCCGGCCTATATTTATAGGCCGGGTTAATAACGCCAGTGTGGAGCAAGGCCTTTTCCGTGGCAAGTTCGGACAAACGTGCTCCATGTTCTAGCACCGGGACCAAACGGGCGAAGATGGGGTATTCGACGATGCGCCCGCTATTCAATACGCCCAAGCTTCGATCTTGCCGTGTTTCGTGTAGACGGAGCCGGGCGACATCAGCCAGCCGGCGTGGTAAACGTGTCGGATTTCTTCCTCGGCCCCGTCTACCGTATTCTCACTCATCGGCATGCCCCATGAGGCATAAAGAGCGCATCGGCTCATGCCCTTTTGGATTCGCTTCTGCTCCACCAGTACCCATTCTTCCGGAGTAACCAAGTTTCGCCGCTCGATTTCATGCCTGTATTGATCTGCCCGGGAATTGGAAATGAACCAGGTAGCGTAAACCGCGTACCCGCGACAAACATCGAGATCGCTGAGACCGTTCAGACGGGCCGGATCGATCGCGCAACCGGAGACACCTATCATGGCCAGCACCAACGGGAGCCAACGAATGCCTATCGCATCGATCGGCCGGGCGCTCACTAGGGGCTCGCCTTCCGAGCTGAACGGTAAGGTAAGCATCTGGACGAATCTACGAGCATGGGTGCCTCGCCCGGAAAACTGAGGAAATTAAAACGACTGGCACTATTGTCTCCCCGATCGCGTCAAAGTTTATGTGTAGCCTTGTCGACGAGTCGCTATACCCGGCCACTGAACGCCCGATGAATTAGACCTTGTTTCAAATCCTCGGTTGCTGCGCGGCACTCGCGCCCCGCTCCGAACTCGCCCAATAGATACGGAACTTAAGCGCCCATGGGTAAGTCTATTGCATTGAAAAACCGACAGAACTTCTATAAAGACGGTCCTCTCCCACGGTACCGCGTTCATTCCGAAAGACTTCCCGGTCTATTGGAAAAGCAAGATCTAGCCTTATTTAAGGCCTAGCCGACCGAGCGAAGACGCTCACCCGTCGAGATAATCCGGAACGTCGGCAAGCGTGGAACCCGAATTCAATCCAACGGAACCTGTTTACAGATAGTGATCGATATTCGTCGGTTTTCTCAACGATTTCCATAAATAGACAAGTTTGAATTTTTTAGCAACATAGCTAGTACGACTACTCAGTTGATGAATCAAGAACAGCAGCAATTTCAGCTCGAAGAGCTCATCGCCAAGGGCAAAATCCAGGGCTACCTGACCTACACGGAGATCACCGACCATCTGCCCGACGACATGGCCGATCCGGATCAAATCGAAGATATCGTCGGCCTGATCGAGGATATCGGGATCGACGTGTACGAAGAGGCGCCTGACGCCGATCTGATTTCCGTGCCGGCGGTTGTCACCGAGGAGGATGAAGAGGAAACCGCAGCCGTCGCCGCAGTGCTGACCTCGGCGATCGATGCCGAACAAAAACGCACGTCCGATCCGGTACGCATATACATGCGTGAGATGGGGGCCGTGGATTTGCTCACCCGGAATGAGGAGTTGAGCATCGCCAAGCGGATCGAAGAGGGCCTGAACCAGGCGGCGCAGGAATTGGCGCGTTTTTTACCCGCCATGGACCATTTTCTCAAGGCTTTCGAAACCATCGAGCGGGGCGGCGTACGTCTGTCCGATCTGATTTCGGGTTTCGTCAGTCAGGTACCGCAGTCCGAAGAAGTTTCGCTCGACGCGGAATCGGACGCCGAGTTACCCGAGGAAACCGAAAGCAGTCCGGATTCCGTGCAAGTAAAGGAAAGACTGGCGGAATTCGCCAAGCGTTACGACACCGCGCTCAGCATGCTTCAAGAATTCGGCTACCGCCACGAGCACACGGAAAAAGCCTTCCAGGCTTTGACCGAGAGCTTCCTGGAATTCAAGAAAACGCCACAGTTTCTTAAGGAACTGACGGGAGTTTTACATAGCACCGTCGCCAAGATTCGCGAGCAGGAAAGATCGATCCAGGATATCTGCGTACACCAGGCAAAAATGCCTCGCGCGGAGTTTATCGATTCTTTCGTCGGAAACGAGACTTCTCCGGATTGGCTGCCGGAACAGTTGAAAAAGGACGCGCCTTTTGCCGAGCCGCTGGCGGCATTCGCCGACAGAATCGAACGAGCTCAAAACGAACTGGCCCGAATCGAACAAGCGACCGGACTTTCGATGGGTGACATCAAGGAGATGAACAGACGTGTCTCGATCGCTGAGAATCAGGCACAGCAAGCGAAAAAGGAGATGGTCGAGGCGAATCTGCGGCTGGTGATCTCCATTGCCAGGAAGTACACCAACCGGGGCCTACAATTTCCCGACCTGATCCAGGAAGGCAATATCGGCTTGATGAGAGCGGTGGACAAATTCGAATACCGACGCGGTTACAAGTTCTCCACTTATGCCACGTGGTGGATTCGCCAAGCGATCACGCGGGCCATCGCCGACCAGGCGCGTACCATTCGCATCCCGGTCCATATGATCGAAACGATCAACAAGCTGAACCGGATCTCGCGCCAAATGTTGCAAGAGCTGGGCCGCGACCCAACGGTGGAGGAACTGGCGGAGCGCATGGACCTGTCCGAGGACAAAGTGCGGGCGATACTCAAGATCACCCGAGAGCCCGTTTCGATGGCAACCCCCATCGGCGACGACGGGGACACCCATCTGAGCGATCTGATCGAAGACCCTTATGCCACGTCGCCGGTCGAGTCGGCGACGACTTCGGGCTTACGCGAAACAACCCGGAAAGCCTTGGCCGGTCTGCCCGAGCGGGAAGCCGAAGTCCTGCGCATGCGTTTCGGCATCGATATGAGCACCGACCATACCCTCGAGGAAGTCGGGAGACAGTTCGACATCACCCGCGAGCGCATCCGCCAGATCGAGGTGAAAGCACTGCGCAAGCTACGTCAATCCTCGGGTTCCGAACCGCTACGCAGCTTCCTCGATTTGGGCTGATAAGGATAGTTGTCGGCAAGGGACTGCCGCCCGGCCACCGCCCCTTTCATCGGCGAGCGGTGGATTTTATCCTCGTAGCGCCGGGCGCCGGTTACGGGGATCTCCTTACTTGACAGCGTCTCGGGGCTGGCGCATTTTCTATTTTTGCCGATAGAACTTACGCAAATCCGCTGCTTGTCTCCTCTCCCTCCGAGAGAGGGTCAAAGTGAGGGAGTTGAAAATCAGGGAAGGTTTTCTTTTTTCGATTCCGCCATGCTCGCCTTCTCTGAACGTCCCTCTTCTTCCAATCGCAAACGTCGCTTCAGTAGCGACTTTTCCCAAAGGGCGAAAGGTTCAAAGGTTCCGTTCTTCTTACGGAAGAAAGAGGCAGGAATCGAAAAATGACGAGAGCGATCAAACTGCACAAGCTCTGATCGAAACGCTTTGGATTTTCCAATCTCCAGAGAAGGAGGTATACGATGGCCACTTATGTATTGCTGACTACCTTAACGTCCGAAGGCCGGCAGACTCTGCACAAGAATCCCGACCGGATAGTGGAAGTGAACAAAGAAATCGAGCAATTCGGGTGCAAAGTTCTTACCCAATATGCCCTCCTTGGGGCTCACGATTTCTTGACCATCATAGAGGCGCCAGACAATGAGACTGCCGCTCATCTTGCGGTCGATTTGGGTTCGCGCGGCTCGGTCATTCCCATGACCTTGCCAGCCATGCACATCGACGATTTCATCAAGAAGCTCAAAGGGCCGAAGCAAATGGGGCATGGTTAAGAGCCCACTGAGCAATTCGGACGGCCTGCGAACGCTCGATCGGCCCCGCCGCGCCGCCGAAACCCGTTTTGAAGGAAGGACTTCCGAGTTGTCGTGGCGTCCGAGAACCGAATTTTTTCGGCGCCACGATCAACCAAAGATTTCCGGATAATTCCATCGTTCCTAAGGGTCCCAATATAAGTTGGGCACTGTGCAGATCGATCGGCCAATCAAGAACCAGCGAAACAGGCCATTCCGCGTTCATCCGCTTTCGCAAGGCCGACGAATCTACCGGAAAGCCTTCAGGCGCGACGATTCCAAATCCCGTCAAGAGGCAAGTCATGAGCACCGAAACCGGCCAATTGCAACCCGCAACCGATGCGTCCAGTTGGGAGCATTTTCCGCACATGGCCGACATGGGCGTGCGCGGCCGAGGCGCTACGATCGAAAAAGCTTTCGCTCACGCCGCTGAAGCGCTGAACGCCGTCATCTGCGATCCCGTCCAGGTCGGAACCACGACGCCGGTCGAAATCCGTTGCGAAGCGCCCGACATAGAATCGCTGCTGGTGGACTGGCTGAATGCACTCGTTTATGAAATGGCGGTGCGCCAGATGGTATTCGGCCGCTTCGACGTCAGTATCGACGGTTCCGCCTTGCACGCCACCGCCTGGGGCGAACCCGTCGAACGGGAACGCCACCACCCCGCGGTTGAGGTCAAGGGCGCCACGTACACCGAGCTCAAAGTCTATCGGGATGAAAACGGCGTTTGGATAGCGCAATGTGTCGTAGACGTGTAAAGCATCAGTCAAGAGAGGGTCGACGATGGATATCAATCGCCTGACGCGGCTATCCGAATTCGCCTGGCGCATCGAGCCGGTGAACGGTATGCGGGTGCCGGTCATCATTTATGCCGATGAAACCTTGATCGGCGACATGGATGAAAAAGTCAGGGAGCAGGCTGTGAACGTTACCATGCTGCCGGGTATCGTCGGCGCGTGCTACGCCATGCCGGACGCCCATTGGGGTTACGGCTTTCCGATCGGCGGCGTGGCCGCGTTCGATGCCGAGCAGGGTGGCGTCGTCTCGGCCGGAGGCGTGGGTTTCGACATCTCATGCGGGGTTAGAACCCTGCATACCGGTCTTAAACGCGAACAAGTGGACCCGCTCAAAAAGGAACTCGTCGATGCTCTGTACGCCACCGTACCGGTCGGCGTCGGCAGCCGCGGCCATATCCGCCTCGATCACGCTCAAATGGACGAAATGCTGTCCGGCGGCGCCGAGTGGGCGGTTCGGCAAGGCTATGGCCGCCCCGAAGATCTGGAGAGGATCGAAGAGCGCGGCCGGATGGCGGGCGCCAAGCCGGACGCCGTGTCCGTTCACGCCAAGGAGCGACAGCGAGCGGAGATGGGGACGCTGGGTTCGGGCAACCACTATCTCGAAGTGCAGGAAGTCAGCGAGATTTACGATCCGGCCATCGCCGCATCGTTCGGCCTGGCGACAGGCGACGTGGTGGTCACCATCCACTGCGGTTCCAGAGGCTTGGGCCACCAGATCGGCACCGACTTTCTCAAGCGCATGCAGGCGGCCGCGGTGCAATACGGCATCGCCCTGCCCGACCGGGAATTGGCCTGCGCTCCGATCGAATCGCCGGTCGGTCGGGAATACCTCGGCGCGATGCGCGCCGCGATCAATTGCGCGCTGGCGAACCGGCAGATCATCACGCATCTGACCCGCAAGGTGTTTGCGGAAATCCTGCCCGAAGCCCGGCTCGATTTGCTTTACGACGTTTCGCACAACACCTGCAAAGTAGAAGAGCACCTGATACAAGGCCGGAAAAAGCGGGTCTACGTCCATCGCAAAGGCGCGACGCGGGCTTTCGGTCCGGGCCATCCGGATTTGCCGAAAGTGTTTCGCGAGACCGGACAGCCGGTTTTGATCGGCGGTTCGATGGGAACGGCGTCCTACATCCTGTCGGGCACTGCGAGCGGCGAAACCTTGTCGTTCGCCTCCGCCTGCCACGGCGCCGGGCGAGCCATGAGCCGCCACCAGGCCGTGCGCACCTGGGGCGGCCGAGAGGTGGTCGACGAACTGGCCGCGCGCGGCATCATCGTGCGCAGCCCCTCGTGGCGCGGAGTCGCCGAAGAAGCGCCGGGCGCCTACAAAGACGTGCACGACGTCGTGATAGCCGCGGATAGAGCCGGGCTCGCGCGCCTGGTGGCCAAGGTCACGCCGATGGCTTGCATCAAGGGGTAACCGGCGCTTCCCTTTTTGCAGCTGGACTAAGAGCCTATCTCAGTAGGCTCTTAGCGCGTTTTTCATCCCGGTGTACGGCTTCGTGTCGGGTGGGAGGAACGTAGGTCGGCAATCCCTTGCCGACTTATCGGCTCGGCAAAGGATTTTGTTGGAAGGGGCGTCCTGGCGCTCCCAGAACGGCCGTTTTGCGATTGGAAGGGTCGCGACTGAAGCGACCGTTTGCGATTGGAAGGGTCGCAACTGAAGCGACCGTTTGCGATTGGAAGGGTCATTCGGGCGCTCCAATCGCAAACGACCTGGCCGGGAGCGCCGGCCAGCCCCTTCCCCGGATGACCGTTTGCGATTGGGAAGGGATTGCCGACCTACCTATCGGGCCCTCTGACACCGAATCGGAAAATGCTCTAAGGCTCCACGGCTGGTAACGGCTTGAAAACGGGAGACTCGAATGAAAAACAGCTTCAGCGCCCGCTCGACGCTTCGTATCGGCGGCCGCGAATACGCGATATACCGGCTGGACGCCGCGGGCGACGTGAACCGCCTGCCGTACAGCCTCCGCATTCTGCTGGAAAACCTGCTGCGCAACGAGGACGGTGTGACCGTCACCCGCGAGGATATCGAAGCCCTAGCGGGGTGGAATCCCAAGAATCCGCCGGACCGCGAGATCGCCTTCTCGCCGGCGCGAGCCCTCCTCCAGGACTTCACCGGCGTGCCGGCCCTCGTGGACCTGGCCGCCATGCGCGACGCCATGGCCGAACTGGGCGGCGACCCGGCCAGGATCAATCCGCTCATCCCGGTCGAACTGGTCATCGACCACTCGGTCCAGGTGGACGCCTTCGGCACACCCGAGGCGTTCGAGAAAAACGTCGAGCTCGATTACCGCCGCAACGTCGAGCGCTACGCCTTTCTGCGCTGGGGCCAGCAGGCCTTCGACAACTTCAAGGTGGTACCGCCCAATACCGGCATTTGCCATCAGGTGAACCTCGAATATCTGGCGCGCGTCGTTTTCTCCACCGACGAGAATCCCGAACTCCCTCGCAACGGCGGACTCCCCCTGGCCTATCCCGACACCTGCGTCGGCACCGACTCCCACACGCCCATGGTCAACGGTTTGAGCGTGCTGGCCTGGGGCGTGGGCGGCATCGAAGCCGAGGCCGTCATGCTGGGGCAGCCCGTTTCCATGCTCATTCCCGAAGTGATCGGCTTTCGATTGGAGGGTGAGCTGCCGGCAGGCGTTACCGCGACCGATCTGGTGCTGACCATCGCCGAGATGCTCCGGAAGAAAGGCGTGGTCGGCAAATTCGTCGAATTCTACGGTCCCGGCGTCGCCGCTCTCAGGCTGGAAGACCGCGCCACCATCGGCAATATGACGCCGGAGTACGGGGCGACCTGCGCGATATTCCCGCCCGACGACGAAACCCTCCGCTATCTGCGTTTCACCGGCCGTCCCGAGGAACGGATCGCGCTGGCGGAGGCCTACCTGAAAGAACAAGGGCTCTTCCATAACCCCGACGCGCCCGAGCCCATCTTCACCGATACCCTGGCGCTGGATCTCGGCAAGGTACAGCCCAGCGTCGCGGGCCCCAAGCGTCCGCAGGACCGCATCAGCCTCCCCGACGTGAAGCGGGTCTTCCACGAAACGCTCCCGTCGCTTCTTCCGGCCGCGAAGAAACCTGCGGAATCGCACTCGCCAGAGCCTGAGCTCCGCATCGATCACGGCTCGGTGGTGATCGCCGCCATCACCAGCTGCACCAACACATCCAACCCTTCGGTCATGATCGCGGCGGGGCTTCTGGCCAAGAAGGCCTGCGAATACGGGCTAACGCGAAAACCCTGGGTGAAAACCTCATTGGCGCCGGGCTCCAAGGTCGTGACGGAATATTTCCGCCAGGCCGGTCTGACGAAATACCTCGATCAACTGGGCTTTCAGACCGTCGCCTACGGCTGCACCACCTGCATCGGCAATTCCGGGCCGCTGCCGCCCGAGATTTCGGAGCAGATCCGGGAGCGCGGGCTGGTGGCTTGTTCGGTGCTCTCCGGAAACCGCAATTTCGAGGGGCGCATCAACCCCGAAGTGCGCGCCAATTTCCTGATGTCGCCTCCGCTGGTCGTGGCGTTCGCCATCGCCGGCCGGATCGACTGGGACCCGCACCGGGAGCCGATCGGCACGGGCAAGGACGGCAGTCCCGTTTTTCTCAAGGACATTTGGCCGACCGAGGAGGAAATCAGAGAGACGATACGCACGGCCATCCGTTCCGACATGTACCGCGCGAGCTACGGTCAAGTGTACGAAGGCGACCGGCGCTGGAAATCCATGCCCATTCCTTCGGCAGACCGCTTCGCCTGGGACGAGAACTCCACCTACGTCCGCCAGCCGCCGTACTTCCAGGGAATGCAGGCAGAGGCACCGAAGAGCGTGGAAGATATCCGCGGCGCGAGGGCCATCGCCCTGCTCGGCGATTCGGTCACGACCGACCACATCTCGCCGGCCGGAAGCATCCAGAAGGACTCGCCGGCCGGAAAATACCTGATCGGGCACGGCGTGGAACCGCAAGACTTCAACTCCTACGGCTCGCGGCGAGGCAACCACGAGGTCATGGTGCGCGGCACCTTCGCCAATGTCCGCATCAAGAACCGTCTCGCGCCGGGAACCGAGGGCGGCTACAGCACCTATTTCCCGGAAAACGCCGTCATGACCATCTACGACGCGGCGGTGCGCTACCAGCAGGACGGCACGCCGCTCTGCATCCTGGCGGGAAAAGAATACGGCTCGGGCTCGTCCCGCGACTGGGCGGCTAAAGGACCTTTTTTGCAGGGGATTCGGTTCGTCCTCGCCGAGAGCTACGAGCGCATTCACCGATCCAATCTGGTCGGGATGGGCATCCTTCCCCTCCAGTTCCGGGACGGCGAGAACGTCGAATCGCTGGGCTTAGGCGGCCGCGAGACCTTCGCCGTGCTCGGGCTCGGAGAGGCCATAGCCACCCGCTTCGCCAACGGCCGCGACGTAACCGTACAGGCCACGGACGAAAACGGGCGAATCAAAGAATTCCACGCAACGATCCGCATCGATACCCCGCAGGAGATGCTGTACTACCTGAACGGCGGCATCCTCCAGTATGTTCTCCGCCAGCTCCTGGCCGGAAAAAAAGCCGAGACCATCTTCGATGCGATGACGACCGCCCCCCGGCCGGCGCCGCAAACGCCGCCGTCCGAGGGTATGGTCGACGAAGGCTCCAAAGACTCCTTCCCGGCGAGCGATCCGCCTGCTTATTGAACCGAATCCGGAGGATGCGGCGAGCAAAGCGAGCCGCCCTTCGACTTCGCTCAGGACAGGCATCATTCGCGGATGCCATCGGTGCGGCTCATGCCGGACCTCCTTGTCCGGCACCCTACGGGCTCCGTGCAAACCGGCTATCCTGCCGGTTTGTCGTTCCTCACCGCGCCCTACAGGTCGTAGGATGCGGTGAGCGAAGCGAACCGCCCTTCGACCTGGCTCAGGACAGGCATCGATCGAGGGCCGACCGGCGCGGATCGTTCGAAGACTTCGCAAGCTTGCCGAATCTTTCCTAAACTAGGCGAACGGTATGTACTGAACGCCCAGCAACAAAAACAAGAAAGCCTCATGTCCTCCGCCCGCCAACTCCCGTCGCTGCCCCTGGCAGTGTTCCGCTGTCATTTCGAAACCACCGAACCGCTCCGCCTGCCCGCCTACGCCGGCTCCGCCTGGCGCGGCGCCTTCGGCCACGCGCTCAAGCGCACCGTGTGCGTGGTTCGGGGGACGGAATGCCCTTCCTGCCTTCTCTACCGAAGCTGCGTCTACCCTTACGTCTTCGAAACCCCGCCTCCGCCCGACAGCGAAAAAATGCGCCGCTACACCACGGCGCCGCATCCCTTCGCGCTGCGCATAGACCCGCGACAAAACGGCTCGCCCTATGCATTGGGCTTGACACTGTTCGGACGCGCCGACCGTCATCTTCCCTACTTCATCCATGCCCTGGACCAGGCTGGAAAAGCAGGACTCAGTCGCGCTTCGCAAGCTTTCGAACTGATCAAAGTGGAGCAGGCCGATGCACCGGAGAATCCGATCGTCTACGAACCCGGCCAGCCCTTGAGGATGACGCCCGGCCGGACGCCGGCCATACCCGCCCTCCCCGAGCGCTTCGAAATCCGGATCGAGACCCCGCTCCGGCTGAAACGCGAGGACCATCTGGTGACGCCCGCGCAGTTCGGTTTCGGCGACCTGTTCGGGCATCTGCTGCGGCGGCTGTCCATGCTGAGCTACTTCCACACCGATACGCCGCTGGAGGTCGACTTCGCCGCCCTCGCACAGGCCTCGCGAAACGTGCCGGTGCATGAGCCCAAGCTCCGCTGGCACGACTGGACCCGCTATTCCTCGCGCCAACAAACCGCGATGCAAATGGGCGGACTGCTCGGCCGGTTCGAGCTGCGCGGCGAAGATGTCGAGACCTTCTGGCCCTATCTCTGGCTCGGCCAATGGACCCACGTCGGCAAGGGCGCCACCATGGGTCTGGGCCGCTACCGGATTCGCGCCGCAAGCTTGCCGGAAACCCTGGCCGACGCTTGACGGAGGCACACTGTAGACCGAAGGACAGGGACGCCAAGGACGGCAGCTCAACCGTTCACCCGACCGACTGCAACACAAATGACTTACCCTCGGCGAATTTTGCTCGTCATCACCGGCTTGACGCCTCAAGTCGTGACCGAAACCCTGTTTGCCTTATGGCAAGAGGCGCCCGAAACGCTTCCGACCGAGATCCACGTCATCTCCACAGCCGAAGGCGTGGAGCGGGCGCGCCTGACACTGTTCAGCGATGAGCCGGGCTGGTTTCATCGTCTGTGCAAGGACTACCGGCTGCCGCCGATCCGGTTCGGCGCGGATAGCCTGCACACCCTGACCGACGGCGACGGACGCCCCCTGACCGACATCCGTAGCGGCGAGGACAACACGGCGGCGGCCGACGGCATCACCGAGTGGGTGCGGCGGCTCACCGAGGACGACGACACCCAGTTGCACGTGTCTCTCGCAGGCGGCCGCAAAACCCTCGGCTTCTTCGCCGGCTACGCGCTGTCGTTGTACGGACGCCCGCAGGATCGTCTGTCGCACGTCCTGGTCGACGCGCCGTTCGAGTCGCACCCCGACTTTTTCTATCCTACGCCGTATTCCCATGTGATCTACGCCTATCGGTCCGACCAGAAGCCGCTCGACACCCAAAACGCCGCCGTCACCCTGGCCGACATCCCCTTCGTGCGACTCCGCCACGGCCTGCGCGAGGCGCTGCTCAAAGGCCGCAGCAGCTTCTCGGCGGCGGTGCGCGCCGCCCAAACGACCCTGGGACCCGCGCGCCTCGACATCGATCTCTCGGCACGCACCGTAACCGCCGGCGGCATCGCCATCCCCTTTCCGCCCGCCGAACTAGCCTTCTATGCCTGGCTCGCCCGGCGCGCGCAGCGGGAACTGCCGCCCCTCCCCTGCCCGCCCGACGGCGCACCGGACCGCGACTACGCCGAAGGTTTCCTGGCCGAATACCGCGCCATCATCGGCGAACTCGGCGACGATGACCGGGTGTTTGCGGGGCTCAAGCACGGCATGGACAAAAATTACTTCGAGCGGCGCAAGAGCCGGGGCAACCGGATGCTGCGGGACGCCCTGGGGGCGGGTGCCACCGCTTATCAGATCAAGGGTTTCGGCCGACGCCCCAGAACGGCGTATGGCCTGAGCCTGTCGGCCCATCAGATTGGATTTTGTGCTTGATTCAGAGGAGACCCGGATGAATTCCGAACGATTGGAAGCCTCGGCCCGCGTGGCCCTGGCAGCGTTTCTGCATGATTTGGGGAAGTTCGCGGAGCGTGCGTCACCGGATGTCGATGGCACCGTGCTGGAAACCCACCTGCAACTCTATTGCCCGCGTCACGAAAGGCCGGGCGGAGGATTCTGGTACAGCCACAAACATGCGGCCTATACCGCCCTCGCGGTCGACTGGCTGGAGAACGAAGGCTTGCCGCCGCTCAAGGGGTGGGCCATGGCGCCGTTCGCCGACTGGAAATCCCGCGACGTCGACGACTCGCTGGTCAACGCCGCCGCAAAGCATCACCAGCCGCAAACCTTCCTGCAATGGATCATCGCCACCGCCGACCGGGTGGCCTCGGGATTCGAGCGGGAGCAATTCGAGAACTACAACCGCGCCGAGGAAAAGACCTCCACCGGCAAGAACCATTACCAGGCGCGCCTGCTGAGCTTGTTCGAGCAGATCCGGCTGGAATCGGACTCCCCCGACCGATTCGCCTATCGCTATCCGTTGCGCCCCCTCAGTCCCGAAAGCCTGTTTCCGGAAAAGCGCGAGACTAGCGAACCGGACAACGATACCGCGGCGCAACGGGAATATGCCGCTCTCTGGGACGGCTTCAGGAAAAGTCTTGACGCCATACCCGAATCGCACCGCCATAGCCTGCCCTTGTGGCTGGATCATTTCGACACCCTTTGGCAGACCTACACCCACGCGATCCCGTCGGCCACGGCTTTCAACGTCAAGCCGGAAGTGCCGCTGTACGATCACTCCAAGACCACGGCAGCCCTGGCCGTGGCGCTATGGCGCTATCACGCCGATCAAGGCCACCCCCCCGCCGAACGCCTGGCGCGGCTGCGCGGCCGGGACGATTGGGACGAACCGAAATTCCTGCTGGTGCAGGGCGATTTCTTCGGCATCCAGAAATTCATCTTTGCCGGCGGCGGCGAGACCAAGAAGAACGCCGCCAAGTTGCTGCGCGGCCGTTCGTTCTATGTCTCGCTGATTACCGAATGCGCGGCGCTCAAGGTGCTGGACGAGTTGCAATTGCCCTCCACCAGCCAGATAACCAACGCTGCCGGAAAGTTCCTCATCGTCGCGCCCAATACCGATGAAACCAGAACCCGTCTCGCCGAAGTCCAGAAAACTTTCGACACGTGGTTCTTGAAACACAGCTACGGAGAAGCCGGACTCGGCCTGGCTTTCGAACCGGCCTGCTGCAACGACTTTCTCGGCGGGAAGGAAGGCGAAAGCCGCTTTGCCGCGCTCATGAAGAAGCTGCATCGAAATCTGGAGCGGACGAAATACGAGCATTTCGGTTTATGCGGCGGGAACGCTCCGAAACCCGTGTTCGAAGACTATCTCGACGATTTCGATAACGAGCTTGGCGCTTGCGCCGTCAACGACCGCGCGCCGGCGAAAGTCGAGAGGAACGACGTTCCTCTTAGCCGGCTCGCGGCGGACCAGATCCGGGCCGGCGAATTGCTGGTGAAGTGCGAAAGGCTGATTCTCAGCATCGCGAAGCTGCAGGACAACCGCACGCTGGACCTGCCGATCTTCGGCTATTACGTACACTTCACCGGCAACGAGGAAGCGTCCGGGCGCTTTGGCGGGGAAGTCAAGAACGGCAATATCCGGCGGCTGTTCGATTTTTCGCTGCCCGATCCGAACCCCGCCCGGCCGCTTTGGAACGGCTACGCGCGGCGCAACATTCGCGGCTACGTGCCGGTATTCGAAGACCTGGAATGGAAAGATCCGCGGTACGACCGGATTCAAAGCAACTTGAAAGACGAGGACGAGCCCGCCGCCGAGGATCTGAAAACCCTGCACCACATCGCCTGCGAAGACCTGGACGAACGCCGGGAATTTCGCGGCGTGACGGCTCTGCATACCCTAAAAGGCGACATCGACGACCTCGGCGCCATTTTCCAGCGAGGATTGAGGCAGCCGACCTTCGCCAAGATGGCGGCACTGTCGCGGCAGGTGAACAATTTCTTCGCCGTCTATCTGCCCTGGCTATGCCGGACGGAATACCGGAACAGCTATACAGTGTTCGCCGGCGGCGACGATTTCTTCCTGATCGGTCCTTGGAAAAGCCAGGTGGAGCTGGCCCATCGGATGCGCCGGGAATTCGGGCGCTACGTCGCGGAAAACCCGGAACTCCATTTCTCGGCCGGCCTCGCCGTGACCAAGCCGGCGGTGCCTATCCATTACCTTGCCGAAGGCAGCGAGGATGCATTGGAAGACGCCAAGAAGCACCGCCGCGGCGACGAAGAAATACCGGGCAAGAACGCCCTCACCTGCTTCGGACAAACCGTCGGATGGGAAGAGATGGACGCTCTGTGGGCATGTTATGAACGGCTGGCCGGGTTGGCGGGGGAATACCGGCTTTCCACCGCCTATCTCTATGGCTTGCTCGGGCTAGCGGATATGGCCGAAGGCATGGCGACGGACCCGTCCAAAACCCGGTGGCGCTCTTATCTGTATTACCGGACGTGGCGCATGGTGAAAAGCGAAAGGAAGCAGAGTGCGGAAGAGCAAACGGCCATGCACAACCGAATCGTCGCCGAAATCGAATCCGGCATTCGTCACTACGGGGCGGCTTACAAGATCGCCCTGCATTTGTATCTGTATCAACAACGTGACTAAAGGGGGGAAGCCATGAACTATTACGACAGAAGCAGGCCGCAGCAAGGCGGCGGCAGACAAAATCAGGATACGGGGCCGTCAAGGGAACTGGAAGAAATCCTGAAGCAGATCGACGTCGCGAACCCGAGCGGAGACTTGTTCGACGCGATCGCCGAACGCGCGGCCGAGGAAATCGCGAAATCGGCAAAAGCGGGCAAGAGAGACAAGAACAAATCCACCCAGCTCCGCCGCTTCTACGACGAGATTGTCATGTGGGACCAGCGGATACGCCAGCTGAAGGAGGACGAGCGAACCAGGATTTACGGCACCCAATACCTTCCACTCATCAAGATGCTCAACGCCAAGGCGGCCTATGCGGAGTCCCGCGAACTGATAGACCAGAATTTTCTGACGCTACTGCGGCATGGCCTGCGTCAGCTCGAACCGGATAAGCCCGAAGCATTCAAGAACTTCAAATTGTTCATGGAAGCCTTCATAGGTTTCTACAAGCTATACGGTCCGAAATAACCAGGGGAAACGCTCATGCAACTCAAAGCCATCAACCAGATCAGCGGCGAAATCAAACTCCTGACCGGCCTACGCATCGGCGCCGGCAACGAAGAAATGCACATCGGCGGGATGGACAACCCCGTCATCAAGCATCCCTATACCCAGGAACCCTACATTCCCGGCTCCAGCCTCAAGGGCAAGATGCGCAGCCTGCTGGAATGGCGCGCGGGTATCGTCGCGCTTTGCAAGGACAAGAAAGGCAATCCGGGCAAGCCGGTTTCCGTGGAACATTTGAAGGACATGAACGAGCGTCAGCGCCGAGATGCCGAAGCCATCATCCGCCTTTTCGGCATTTCCGGCGACGCCGGAGACGCGGCGGAAAAATACGGCCCGACCCGCATGGCGTTCTGGGACTGCAATCTGACCGAGGAACATCGGCAATTCGTTCGTGACAATAACTATCTCTACACCGAAGCCAAGAGCGAAAACAGCATCAACCGCATCACCGGCGTGGCCGATAATCCCCGCCAAACGGAGCGTGTTCCGGCGGGAGCGAAATTCACCTTCAGGCTTAACCTGAAGGTGCTGGACGAAAACGATACCGACCTGCTGGACCTGGTGAAAATCGGCCTCAAAATGCTGACGCTCGACGGCATCGGCGGGTCCGGTTCGCGCGGATATGGCAAGATTGAGTTCGACGGTCTAACGCTCAACGGGCAGGCATTCGATTTGCCCGAAACGCTATTTTGAATTGGAGGCGATCCGAATGAACACCGTACGCCAAATCATCGACGATGCACCGGAAACCGTCCCCGTGCCACCGGAATTTCGGCACAAGCGCGTAGAAATCACTTTTCGTCCATTGGAAGAAGGCCCTGTGGAAAAGGACGCCCACGGCTGGCCCGTCGGCTTCTTCGAAGCCACGGCCGGAGCATGGGAAGGCGAACCGTTGACGCGCGAGCCCCAGGGAGAATATGAGAAGCGCCTGGAGCTGGACTAATGTGGCTGCCCGACACCAACGTTTGGATACGCTATCTCAATCCGGCGCCGTCCCCGGTCAAGCAGCGCTTCATCGAGCACCTGCCTCAGTCCATCGTGCTCTGCGATGTCGTCAAGGCGGAACTCTATTTCGGGGCCTACAAGAGTCAAAGGCGGGAAGCCAATTTGAGCCTGCTCGAAACGCTGTTCGTCCAGTTCGTTTCGCTGCCGTTCGACGGCAACGCCGCCCGTCTTTGCGGCGAACTCCGCGCCGATCTCGCCCGAAAAGGCAAGCCTATCGGTCCCTACGACCTGCAGATTGCCGCCGTCGCCCTGGCCAACGATTTGACACTGGTCACTCACAATACCGTCGAATTCGGCCGCATCGACGGTCTTCGACTCGAAGACTGGGAGACTTGACGTGAAGCTTTACCGCATTCTGATACATCCCGGAACCGCCTTCGCCACGCCGCTCAAGGGCGACACCCTGTTCGGCCAGTGCTGCTGGGCGATCCGTAATCTTTGGGGCGAAGCCAGGCTGATCGAACTCCTGCAAGGCTACACCGATAACCAACCGTTTCTGGTGATTTCGGACCCCGTGCCGGAGGGTTTCCTAGCTCGCCCCGCCGCCCCTCCGCATCTGCTCGGTCTCGATACGGAAAACCCCAGGGAACGCAAGCAGATCAAGGCTCGGCGCTGGCTGCCGGAGGACGTGTTGACGAAGCCGGTCGGCGCCTGGGGGCAGGAAGCACTGAGCGAAGCCGACATGATGGACCGGCTGCAACTGAAGGGGCCGTTTCTCCGCCACGAAAACCGCACTCACAACAGCCTGAACCGACTGACCGGCACCACCGGGGCCGGTGAAACCGGGTTCGCGCCGTACGATCGGGCGCTGACCTGGTATCACCCCGAGGTGCGTCTGTCGGTTTACGCGGCGCTGGATGACGACCGCTACTTCACGCTGAAGGACCTGAGCGAAGCTCTCGTGGCCATAGGCCAGCAGGGCTACGGCAAGGAAGCCTCCAGCGGACTCGGCAAGTTCGAGGTTCTGGACGCGGCGCCTTATGATGACCCGCCGCGTCCTGCCGCCCCGAACGCCTGGCTGACCCTGGCGCCCAGCGCTCCCCAAGGGCAGCAATGGAAAGCCGAGCGTTGTTACTACGAAACCTTCACCCGCTTCGGCCGCCACGGCGACCGCGCCGTGCTCGGCGGGAAGCCATTCAAGAACCCGGTGTTGATGGCCGACAGTTTCGCCATCCTCACACCCGCGATCTTCGAGCCCTCCGCCCGTATCACGGGACGGGGCATCGGCGGCGTTTCCAAAGCGATCGGCACCGCGGTCCATCAAGGCTACGCCCCAGTCTTCGGCGTGCAATGGGAGGAAGCACAGTGAGTTCTTTCTTAAACACCCAAACCGTTTACATCTCGACGCTCACCCCGGTGCATGTCGGCAGCGGCGAAGATTATTACCCCACCAATTACGTCATCGACGAGGGTTACCTGCACTATTTCGGGGAGTTGCAGTTGTTGGAAGCATTGAAACCAGCGGAGCTACATGAGCTTGCTAAATTGGCGGAAATTCGCGAAGGTCAGGCCGCCATCCGTCGGATGCAAAAGTTCATCCACGACAAACGCGCGTTACTCAAGACTTATGCGCAACATGCCATGCCGGTTTCGCCCGCCTTGGAGGGATTCTATCGAGACAGCATTGAAGGAAAAAAAGATACGAACAAACTTGCAATCCAGCGCAATACCTTCAACCTCCACACACAACGACCTTACATTCCAGGCAGTAGCCTCAAAGGGGCAATACGGACCGCGATTCTGGACACATGTCTGAAAAAGGACCGGCAGTACGCCGATCACCTAAAGAAGGCAGTGAACGACGCCGTCCATAGCTATGAAAACGCAACGGATCAGCGTGCGGCGAAACGGAACATTCAGCGCAATCTACGGCTGACAGGCCGGGATGTTCCAGGTAAGTTACTGAAATACAGTCATGTCACCGAAGACCCTTTACGACTGCTCAAGATCGGAGATGCGCCATATAACCATTCGGACGGATTGAATGGGCTGGAAATCAGATACGCGGTCAATCGAAAGAAAGGACGCTCAAAGAAAAAGTCGATGGCCGAAGAGCGGGATTTATACACCTTGCTTGAATGCCTCGGTGCCCATCGCAGTCGCAGCTTTCACACCGAATTGACTCTTTTGTCGAGCCGGGAATTGAGTCGCTGGCAAGACAAGCTTCCCTTCGAAAGCCTCTCAGACTTGGCTGATCTCTGTAATAGCTACTATTTCCCGCGCTTGTGCGCGGAACTCGATGTGCTGCAAGACCTGCAGTATGTCGATACCGATTGGGTCACTTCTTTGAGAAAGCTGCTTTCCGGCGAACTGCGCGAAGCGCTGAACCGTCGACAGGCATTTCTGCTCCGTGTCGGCAAACACTCGGGAGCCGAGCACACCACATTAGACAGCGTGCGCTGTATCGAAATCATGCAGAAGCAAGGTCAACCGCCTAAGTATCTCGACCACGCCACCACGCTATGGCTTGCCGTCGACGCCAAGGACCAGACCGGCGCCATGCTCCCCTTCGGCTGGATACTGGTCGAACTCGACGATGCCGGCCTGCGCGAAACGCACGCCTTCCTCCGACGTAACGCGCAAGCGGCCTACGATCGACTGGAACAGGAACAAAAGCGGAAATCCGAGGCCGAGCGGCTGCGGGCCGAACGATGCCGAGCCGAAGCCGACGCGCGGCGGCAAGCCGCCGAAGAGACCGCAAGAGCGGAAGCCCAAGCCGCCCGTTTCGCGGCCATGTCGGAAAACCAGCAGCGGACCGAAGCCCTGCGTGGCGAAATGACTGCGGCCAATAAGGGCAAAGGTCCCGGCAGCCAGTTGTACGACCGCTTACGGAATCTGATCCAGGAGGCGGCGAGTTGGGACGAATCCGACCGCCAGGCCCTGCGCCCCGTAGCCGTCGAGATATTCGACTGGCTCGGCATCCGCAAGGACGACGGCAAGCGCAAGAAACTGTTGCGCAGTCTCATGGCGCCATGATGAGCTTGCACTGAATCCGTCTATCGGTTTCTTCCGTCAGCGGAGAACACGTTATGAACTGGCAAGACATCTGCGATAACCCGTTATTCAAGGACCTTCCCTTCAAATTCGAAACCGACCGCTGGGGGCATATCGTCATGAGTCCGGCCACCGACAAACGTTCCCGGCTCCAAGGCGAGATTTTGAACCTGCTGAGGCAACATCTTCCCCACGGACGGGTATTGTCCGAGTGCAGCGTACAAACCGCCGAGGGCGTAAAAGTGGCCGACGCGGTTTGGGCCAGCGCGGAGTTTTTCGCCCACCGCGGTTTGGCCAATCCTTCCCCGGAAGCCCCTGAAATCGTGGTCGAAGTGCTTTCGCCGTCAAACGGCCGGGCCGAAACGGAGGAAAAGAAGGAACTTTATTTCGCCCGTGGCGTGCGCGCATTCTGGGTGTGCCGGGAAGACGGCGAAATGCTGTTCTACAACAACCACGCCCGGCTCGAACACAGCACCCTGGCGCCCGAATTTCCGACCCGTGTCGAGTTGCCCGCATGACGCTCCGAAAATCGCAATCACTCGACGCTAACTTTTCGGTAAGCCGATTTTTCTGCAAACCCCTTTGTAAACCATTGACTTTGGAGGTGTTTTAGACACGAGCCGTTTGAATCGAGACCTTATGAAGAAGGGATTAAGACGCGTCGCTGTATACTGATAGCCGGTAGATGATTTGTTTGAATCGAGACCTTATGAAGAAGGGATTAAGACACGAGCCATCGAGGGGTTAATAAATCCGGTCGGGTTTGAATCGAGACCTTATGAAGAAGGGATTAAGACGTTCAGAGTAGAACAGGGTGTGTCCGTCGTGTTCGTTTGAATCGAGACCTTATGAAGAAGGGATTAAGACTAGTGGATCGTCGGCGAATTCCAGGGCTCGTAAGCGTTTGAATCGAGACCTTATGAAGAAGGGATTAAGACCGTCTCTCCGCGTTCTATGAAGAACGTCCGGACAGTTTGAATCGAGACCTTATGAAGAAGGGATTAAGACGCCTGCATCCAGGCATTCCCGTATGGCTTCATCGTTTGAATCGAGACCTTATGAAGAAGGGATTAAGACTGGAGTGCTTCCCCGCTCCAGCGGCCTTTGCGGTGTTTGAATCGAGACCTTATGAAGAAGGGATATATGCAAACGATTAAAACCACGATTAAAAGAGCAATCATAAGGTCTTTCCAATAACCATTCTTTTTAACCATGACAACTTACTTCGTTACCCGCCATGCGGGCGCCATCGAATGGGCACGCGAAAGCGGCATCGCGGTGGATTGGCAATTGGCGCACATGGACATGGCCGTGGTGAAAGCCGGGGATCGGGTCATCGGCACCCTGCCCGTCCATTTGGCCGCGGAGGTATGTGCCCGAGGCGCCCGCTATCTTCATCTGGCGCTCGAAATACCCCCGGATTGGCGGGGACGCGAGTTGTCGGCTCAGGATCTTAGGCGTTTCGGCGCCCGCATCGTGGAATACCGCGTCATCGCGGCTGAAGGCGAAAACCCATGAGCGCACGTGTCCTGGTCATCCCGCGAGCCGAGTGTCCATCTTTACCGGAGGCTGATGCCTGGGCGCGAACCACCTGGACGTGGCCCCGGAACTGGTCATGGCGGCGTCGCTCCGAGGCCGAGGGCGACGAGCGGTTGTTGCAGATCATTCCTTACGCGCTGCTCCGGAACGCTCGCGGCGAGATCTGGTGTTATGCCCGGAACGGCGGCGATTCGCGGCTGCGGGACCGGCTGAGCGCCGGCGTCGGCGGGCATATCGAGGACATCGACGCGGCGGAATCGATCGAGCGGATGGCTGATCGCGCGCTTCGCCGCGAATTACGGGAAGAGCTGCTTTGGCAGCCGGACACGGCTATCCCGGAACCGGTCGCCTGGATCTACGAGGGTCTTTCGGCAATCGGCCGCGTGCACATCGGCTTGCTGTATCTCCTTTCCTGGCCGGAAGACGCGCCGCCAAAACCGGCCGAGGGCCAAGGCCTGAGCGGTATCGGCTTTATTCCGGCGGGGCGGATCGCGGATGACGCGCGCTTCGAATTGTGGAGCCGTCTCGCCGCCGGATTTTCGATCCGGAATTCCGTATGAAAGCGAATATTCTGCTATGTACGCTCGGCGCCTCCTGGGCAGTAATTCCGGAGGTTTACGGTTTTCTCGCGCCGGACCGTTTGCCGCTCTACCGTTATCATCCACGATGCGCTGATTTCACGCGGCAACGCGAGGACTATCGACTGGAGGCGCCCGACGAAATCTGGGTCTGTACCACGCTGGGAGACCTGCCGCGGCAAGGACTTGCGTATCTCCGCGATTGGCATGCGCGGCTGGAGCATCCGCCGATCCTCCGGATCTGGCAGGCGGCAGGAACCGACCAGCTCGCCAGCCAGCCCGAGTGCGACCGATTCCGCGAACTCCTGCTGCGCGCCTGCCTCCTGGCGCACGAGCGCGCCGGGGACGGTCAGGTGGTTCTGTCGCTGGCCGGCGGGCGGAAAACCATGAGCGCCGATCTCCAATGGGCGGGCTCCGTGCTCGGCTGTGACGCGCTGATCCATGTGGTCGGGCAAGACCCCCTGCCGGAGCTTTTGAAAACGGGAACAGCCGAGTTCTTCACCCGCGAATTGCCCGCCGAGGTTGCATCCGCGATCGTGCCGCTCATTGCGGGAGCGGGCCGGCGCAGCGAACTCCTGGATGTCGAGCTCGACGGACGGCGCGCCGTCGTCAGCCGCGATTTTCCGCTTCCCCTGGCCTCACCCGGAGCCTCGTTGACATGGACGCCGGCCGCCGGCCACGGGCTTTGCGAGGAGATCCGGTCGCGCGAAAAGGCCGGGAGCCAACTGCTGGGAAATTACTTGAGAGCGCTCGGCGAGACGGAACACCACGAGAACTGGCGCAGCCTTTACCGCCTGCCGCCGCGCGTGATCGAGACCTTGCGGAAGCGGCCGCTGAATGCCGAGTTGGCCGGTTGGCTCAACGGCCTGCCAAAAGCGGACTTGCACCGGCACATCGGCGGCTGTCTCGATCTCGATGCCCAGCGCGAGGTCGGCCGCTCGGTTTGGGAGGCCTTGAGCCCTCCCGAGCGCGAGCGCGCCCTCGGCCATATTGCGCCGCTCCTGCGGCAAGCTATCTGGCCCTGGAATTGGCCGGACCGACTGAAGACCTCGGCCATTCCGAGGCCGCATTGGACCGCGGCGCTGCTCGTACACGCCGACGCCCCCCAATTGACCGGCAACCTGTTCGACGCCACCGAGCCGAGATTCGATCTGAAATCGCGACCCCGTGGCTTCAAGGCCTATGAACGGCCCGGCGAACTGTCCGGCTCGGCGATCCTGTCGCATCCCGCCGCCATTCAACCCTATGCGGCTCATCTCGTAGGTCAGGCGCACGACGAAGGGCTGGCCTATGTCGAGCTGCGCGGCAGCCCGCACAAATACGGCGATGGGCTGGCCTTTCTTCATCGGTTGACCGACGCCCTGCAAACCGCCGCGGCAAGCTTGCCGGCCGATTCGCGGGCCTTGTTCCGATTCATACTCATTGCCGACCGGCGCCAGCCCGAACGTCTTGCGGAGGTAATTGATCTGGCGGTACGAGCGAAGGAGCAATTGCCAAATTTCGTAGTTGGGCTCGACATGGCGGGCGATGAGACGCAATCAATTTCGGCGGATGTCGCACAGGCTTTTGCCCGTGCTTTCGAAATCTGCCTGCCGCTGACGATTCATGCCGGCGAGGGGGAGACGGCGGAAAAGATTTGGACCGCGGCCTATCACCTTCACGCCGACCGGATCGGGCATGGCCTGACGATTGGCGATCATCCGAAACTCGCCCAGCGCTTCCGCGACCGCGGCATCTGTATCGAGCTTTGTCCCAGCTCCAACCGGGAAGTCGTCGGCTATCGCGACGCCGCTTTCCCTGAAACGGCGCACTGCCCCGAGTACCCGCTGTGGCGACTCTGGCAAGCCGGGCTCCCTTTGACGCTCTGCACGGATAATCCGGGCATTAGCCGCACCACCATGACCGGCGAATATTTGACCGCCGCGCGCATGGTCGGCGATTGCTTTAGCTGCTGGGATGCCTTGGCCATGATCAAGCAAGCATTCGTCCATGCGTTTCTGCCGAGCCAGGAAAAAGAAGCGTTGCTGAAACGGATGGACGCTTTGGTTTACCGGCACGTCCTTGCCCAATTTTCGCCTCGAGAAGGTTTCAACCCGCGCCATCTCAGTTTTTCGGAAGACCCGCTAACGCCATGAAGATACAAACCCATGTAATCCTAGTCTCCGGACAGCCGACGCCCAACATCACGCCGGCGCTCGATCCCGAGATCAAACCCAAGCACATCATCATGTTGGTAAGCCCCGACATGGCCCGGCGGGCCGACTGGCTCCGGGCCGTTCTGCAGCCGGCCGGCGTCACGGTGAGCCAGATCAGGATCGAGAATGCCTACGATATCGAGGCCATACGCGAGCAGCTGCTGGCTTTGGTGTCGGAACACGAGCTCGATCAGCTCGCCCTGAACGTCACCGGGGGCACCAAGCCCATGGCCATCGCCGCCTACGAGGTGTTCCGCGCGGCCGGTCAACCAATCTTCTACGTCCATCCCGAACAGGACCGGCTGATATCGATGCATCCCGCCGGCCGGCCGCCGAGGGAGCTAGCCAACCGCATCAAGCTCAAGGGATTTTTTCAGGCCCACGGGGCTCAATTGAGCGAACGGCCCGCCCATTTCGGCATGCCCGAACGGTTGAAGGTATTGGCCGAAGGGCTGGTCCGGCACATCGACAAATATCAGAACGCTCTCCGAATTTTGAACTGGGCGGCAATGTCTGCGGAACAGAACGAATCGCTGGTCTCCGACCAACTCAGACCGGGCCAGATCGAGCGCGAAGACTTCAAGGCCCTCCTCGGCTGGTTTGAGAACGCAGATGTCGTTATGGCGAGGCAAGGCCGCCTCCATTTCGCCGACGAGCCGGCCCGCTTCTTCGCCAACGGCGGATGGCTGGAACAGTACGCGTACAGCCTGGTCCAGAGCCTCAAAAGCGAACTCAAAGCGATACAGGACATCGGCCGAGGGCTGGAAGTCGAGCGGCAAAACGGCGCCGAGCGGATTCGCAATGAACTGGACGTTGCCTTTCTCGCGGAAAACCGGCTGTACATCGTCGAGTGCAAAACCCGCCAGTTCAGGGACGATATCGAGACCGGCGGTGCGGGCGCCGATGCAATCTATCGGCTCGACGCGCTTTCCAACCTCCTGGGCGGTCTCCAGGCAAAGGCCATGCTGGTCAGTTATCAGCCCCTGTCCACCGCCATTCAAGATCGCGCCCGCGCCTATGGGATACTGACCTGCGCCGGACCGGAATTGAAAACCTTGAAGGAAACCTTACGCCGATGGATAGGTTGAACCGCCCGGTACCGAATGCTAACTTTTCGGCAAGCCGATTTTTCTGCAACCCCCTTTGTAAACCATTGACTTTGGAGGTGTTTTAGACACGAGCGGTTTGAATCGAGACCTTATGAAGAAGGGATTAAGACAGCTGGGTAATAATCTGGGCGCGAATATTCGCCGTGTTTGAATCGAGACCTTATGAAGAAGGGATTAAGACAAGCAGCTCACGCGCCTTGCGATCCTTCGCGGCGTTTGAATCGAGACCTTATGAAGAAGGGATTAAGACGGCGCATTGTCTGCAAGTTTTCTGATATTTTTTGGTTTGAATCGAGACCTTATGAAGAAGGGATTAAGACGTGGGACCCGTTAAGGACATGTCCTTAAGGACGCGTTTGAATCGAGACCTTATGAAGAAGGGATTAAGACTTTTGTCGGTTCCGGACCGGGAAGCTCGGCATGAACGGCTAGGTTCGCGACAGATGCGCTTCCCTTCGGTCAGCACATCCTACAAACGGATGGGCCGGGCGAAGGGTTGTCGAGCTGCGGAGGGTCCTTCGCCCTTTTGGTGGATTGCGGAAACCGGGATGTCGTAGGGTGGGTTAGGCGCATTCCGGCGCCGGCTGGCCACCGATCGCCGCGCTTCACATGCGCCGTAACCCACCAACGCTCGGCAACCTTGCCGCTCGCTTCGGCGGGTTGCATGCCTTGAGCGGAAGCGCGCCTAATTCACCCAGCACGGATATATGGGCTTCTAACGGGTTGCGCTGGTCACCTCGCCTGCCGCAAACGATCGTTTTAGAGCGTTTTCCATCCCGGTGTACCGATTCATGCCGGGAGGGGAGAACGTAGGTCGGCAATCCCTTGCCGACGTATCGGCTCGGCGAAGGGCTTTGTCGGAAGGGTCGCGACTAAAGCGACCGTTTGCGATTGGCAAGGGATTGCCGACCTACATATCCGAATCCTTTACACCGATTCGGAAAACGCTCTAACCGCAAACTCGGCCGATGCGCTTCGTGCCTCAGACTCACGAAGGCCGGATACGCTTCGATTAATCCGGCTTACATTCCGGTCGAGGAACCCGTGTGCGGGGCGACGCCCGGCTGTAAAATAGTCTCCCGCTCAAGAGCGCTTTTTAGCCGGCGCCCTCGCCCGTGCTGCCGCCACACGATGGGAAAAATGCCCTAGCCCCTCCCCTATTTTGATCAAGCCGCCTCGTCGCTGACTTTGGCGCGCGAAAACCGATCGATCAGCCCGCAAGCTTGTGAAATGCCCCGCCTTCGACATGCGGCATTACAGTAGCGGCCATGAGCAAACGGTCGCTTTACATCGCCGCCTACGACATCTCCGACGACGCCCGCCTGCGCAAGGCGCTTTTCGTGCTGCGCAACTATTCCACCGGCGGGCAGAAATCCGTGTTCGAGTGTTTCCTGACCGAGGCCGAGAAGCGCCAATTGATCGACGAGGTCCGGGAGGTCATCGACGAGGAAGCCGACCGATTTCTGCTCTTGCGGCTGGATCCCCGGATGAAGGTTCGCGTGCTCGGCATCGCGGTTCCTCCGGCGGACCCGGAGTTCTTCTACGTCGGCTGAGGATCGAATGGGCACGCTTTACCTGGACAGAAAAGACATCGAATTACGCCGCGAGGGCCGGCATCTCTGCCTTTACGAGGGAGGCAGCCGGAGCGCGACGATTCCCCTGAACGTGGTCGAGCGGGTGGTCGTCCGCGGACAGGCGACGCTCAGCACCGGCGTGCTGGGACTGCTCGCCGAGGAAGGCGTCGGCCTTCTGGTCCTGAGCGGCCGGCAGGGACGCACCGCGGCGATTCTGCACGGAAACCGACACGGCGACACCGCCCGGCGCATCGCGCAATACCGTTGGCACCACGATGACGAGTACCGGCTGCCCTGGGCGCGCCGATTGGTGGCGCTCAAATTGAAAGCCCAGGCCCGGCTGCTGCGCTCGGCGCTAAACGTCCGGCCCGATTGCCGCAAGCCGCTTACGGATGGCATCGCGCGAATTGATCGTGCCTTGGCAAACATTGAGGACGCGCCGCGGCTGGAACGGCTACAAGGGATCGAAGGCGCGGCCGCGGCGGCTTATTTCGCGGGGTTCACGCAACTGTTTCCGGCCAGTCTCGACTTTACCGGACGCAATCGCCGGCCGCCGAAGGACCCGGTCAACGCGGCCCTGTCGCTAGGATATACGCTGCTCCATTTCGAGGCCGTCAACGCCTGCCATGCCGCTGGGCTGGACCCTTACGTCGGCTTCTATCACGAACCGGCCTATTACCGCGAATCCTTGGGGGCCGACCTGATAGAGCCGCTGCGGCCGAGGGTGGATCGCTGGGTATGGCGGCTGTTCGCCGAGCGAACCCTGCGCGCCGATTCGTTCGCGACCGAAGCCGACCGCTGTCTCTTGAAAAAGAACGGCCGGGAAGTTTTCTATGCCCGCTACGAAAGCTTCGTCCGTCCCCTGCGTGGCCTGTTGCACCGCTACGGCCTGTTGATCGCGCACCGTCTGACCGAGGAGGCGCCGTGAGACCGCTGTATCTGCAAGGCGCGGGAACCACGATCAAGCGTGATGGCCCCGCTCTGCGCGTCATCCGCGCCGGCGCCGCGGAGCGCTGGTTTCCGTTGCGGCGGATCTCGCAAGTAGTCTCGGCGGCGCACATCGATTGGTCCGTCGACGCCTTGCTGGCCTGCGCGGAAAACCGCATCACCGTGAGCTTCATCGACGACGAGGGGGCGGTGCTGGCGAGATTGATAGGAAGGCCCGGAGAACGCTACGAGCTTCGACAGCGCCTGCTAGATTTTTTGCTGCGCCCGGATTGGCAGGATCTATATCTTCAATGGAACGGCGCTATGGAGCGCATGGCGGTGCGCAGCGTGATTCGCCGCACCGGCCTTGGCTTCGACCGTCCGCCCTCGGCGAAAGAGCTGCGCCAACTGTTCCAGGACGGTGCTCGGGGCATGGATCAACTCCCCGCCTACGAGCGTATCGGACGCGAGGTGTACGGGCTGCTGACCGGCCTGGTGACCAGGCATTTGGCCGACGCCGGGATTACCGCCGAATTGGAGCCCATGGGCGAGCTCAATCCTGTGATCGGCTTGAGTTCCATCCTGTTCTGGGATTTCCAGCTGGCACGGCTGGCCTGGCTCGAAGACCGGCTCCGCGAGAACCGGCTCGGCATCCCGGACCGTATCGAAATCGTCGGTTTTTTCGAGGCCCGTCGGAAACGCACGGAACATTTGACCCTCGGCCTGCTCAACCGGCTGCACCGCTGGCTGATCGAGCTTGTGTGATGCCGCTCAATCAAGCTCAAACCTACCTGGTGTGCTACGACATCGCCGATCCGAAGCGTCTGGGGCGGGTTCACCGCTTGCTCCGGGAGCAAGGCATCCCGGTGCAATACTCGGTGTTTACCGCCCAGCTGACGACCAAGGAACTGGGCCGAATCATTGCGGGCCTGGTCGAACGCATCGACGAGCGCGCCGACGACGTGCGGATCTATCCCTTGCCGAACCGTCCGGAAACCACCAGCCTGGGGCTTCAATATTTCCCGGACGGCGTGCTCTTGATCGAAAAAGGCAAGGACTTGTTGAGAGCGCTTCGTTAGAGCGTTTTCATCTCGCTCTACGGCAAAACAGGCCTGGCCGGAGTCGTTGGCGCCTTCGGCCAGGGTAGATCGACTCAAGCTTTCGTAGATCAGCAATCCCTTGTCGACGGACCGGTTGGCTTAACTGCACCGTCGGCAAAGGATTGCCGACCTACGCGCTGCACTCGCGTTCCACACAATTTTATGGAATGTACTTAGAACGGCATCGCCATGGTTTAGGCAACTTGACCGGTGCGGCTCATGCCGGACCATCCTCGTCCGGCACCAATCCTCCGGGAGAGGATTGGGACGCGGAGCGCCCGCGAGGGTGAAAAACAAGGATGTTTTTCATCAATCCCGCCGGTTTGTCGTTCCTCACCGCACCCTACGGGCGTAGGATGCGGTAACCGAAGGGAACCGCGTCATTCGAGGTACTACGCGATGCTCCAGGCGGTTTTCCCCGGAATCGGCGGTCTCGGGACGATGTAGAACGGAAGCTCGGTGGATTCGAGCGTCTCTTCGGCGCGCTCGGCCTGGGAACGGGGCGTTTCCGGGGGATTGGACTCTGCTTTGGTAGTCGATTCGCTGTTCATGTTCGGCCTCTCTGCTTGGGTTTTAAGGCGGCCTGGCTTACCCGGTGTCGGTACGGACTCGGCGCGACATGGCCGAGAAACGCCTACTTCGGTAAGCGGTTGGTCTTCGCGAAATTTCTAGCAACCCTCGCGCCACCTCGGCCATAAATACGTAACTAATTGATAGTTTAAGCCTTTGCCGCGAGCGAGTGCAGTCTTTCCTCAGCGGAATGCTTACAACGCTTATGCGCATCGTGAGTTTTCCGACAATAGGGATAGAGAGCCGGGAACGCTCCGAACGATCAGGACGCACCGAAAACGCCGCGCGAGCGGCACCCATGCCCACTTTTGTCGCGTTTGCGACAAAACAGTGCAAGAAAGCTTGAAGCGTCGGCCGAGCCGATCGCCTGTGTAAAAAAACGATAAGGGTCTCAGGAGCACTTCTTATCGATGGCATAAGCCTTGCTTAATCGATGAAAAATTGCACCGAAGAGGCGCTCGTGTCCAAACAATCTTCCAATAACCCGCCGCCCGAGCCGTTGGGGAAGTCCGTACTGGCCGACAATCGCATGCTGGCTCTGTTCGCGGAAACCGTGGAACAAGCGCCGGTGGCCATTTCGATCACGGACGACAAGGCCAATATTCTGTACGTGAATCAGGCGTTCACGCGTGTTACCGGGTATGCACCAGAAGAGAGCATCGGCCGAAACGAGTCCATGCTGTCCGACAAGAACACGCCGAAGGCTGTATACGACGAGCTTTGGAACCGCATCAAGTCGCAGCAGACCTGGCAAGGCTATCTGCTCAACCGTCACAAGGACGGCCGCCGCTATCTGGCCGATCTCACCATCGCCCCCATTCTGAACGACCGGCACGAGACCACCCACTACATCGGCATGCACCGAGACATCACGGAAATGTACCGGCTGGAGCAAAGGGTCAATCAGCAGAAAGTGCTCATCGAGACGGTGGTCGATTCGATTCCGGTCGCGACCGTGCTTTTGGACGAATCCGACCGTGTGGTGCTGGACAACAAGATGTACAAGACCCTGTCCAGCGATCTGGGCCTCAGCGACCCGGCCAGGACGTTCATCGATATCCTGCGGGAAGACATGGCGGAAGAATGGGAGCGGATGAAAAAGAAAAAATCCGGCTTTCATAACCGCGAAGTCCGTTTCGACCGCGGCGGGCATCACGCGCCCCGCTGGTATGCCTGCGCCGGCAGCTGGTTCTGCCAGGAAGACGACCGTGTCGAGGCGTTCTTTCACGAAAATAGCCACACTTATCTGCTGCTCACCCTGACCGACATCACCCAACAAAAAAAGCACGCCGAGGAAATCCGCATCAATGCGCTCAAGGCATTGATGGCGGAGGAAGAGAAAACCCAGCGTCTTCGCGAAACGCTGTCGGGAGCCATTCACCATATACAGGGCCCCATCAATCTGCTCAAAGCGGCCAAGACCATGCTGACGCGGCGTGGGCTCGATGACCGCAACATCGCGCTGGTCGACATTCTGGATCAGATCCGCTTGGCCGGCGAACAGTCCGTCGCCCACATGAAGCGATGCATACCGGAAAGCAACACCTCGGCCATGACGCCAGTCAATCTGAACCAGTTGCTGCACGAAACCATCGTGCTATTGACCGAACGGCTCCTCGCCAGCGGCATCGTCGTCGAGTGGAAGCCGACCCCGGTGCTGCCCGCGTTGATGGGCCAGGAGAGCCACCTCCGCACCATGTTCAAGCAGATTATCGAAAATGCCATCGAAGCAATGAACCAGAGCGGCATCGTCACCCGCGAACTGCGCATTTCCACGTGGTCCGACAAACATTTGCTGCATGTCTCCATCGAGGATACCGGCCCCGGCATTCCCGACGAACTGCGCATCAAGGTCTTCGAACCGTTTTTCTCCACCAAGAACGACGGCCATGGCGGGCATTCGGGCACCGGTTTGACCATGGCCCAGGAAGTTATCAATCAACACCTTGGACTGATCCGGATCGATCCCAGCTATCGGGACGGATGCCGAGTGCGTATCCAATTCAATATCCACAACATGATGTTCGTACCGGAGAAGGCTTCCGACCATGGATGAGCGTACTCAACTGATCGAGCGCGAACTGGACGCCCTTTACCAGGTCAGCCAAGTACTCAATCGACCTTTGGGGCTGAAGGAAAAACTGGAAGCCATTCTCGAGATATTGCAGGAGTGCGCCGACATGCGCTCCGGAATGCTGGCTCTCAGGGAACAGGAAAGCGACGCGTTCGAGGTCTGCTCGGTGCTGCGCAGCGACGGCGTCGAAACCCGAAAGCCGGTCCGCTACGAACCGGGGGAAGGACTCATCGGCACGATCCTGGATGCGGGGCGCACCATCGTGGTGGAACGCATCGCCGACGAGCCGCGTTTCCTGGGCAAGCTGGGCCTGTACGATCCGACGCTGCCGTTTATCGGATCGCCTATCCGCGTCGGCGACGACGAGGTCGTCGGCGTGTTGGCGGCACAGCCGGTGGACGCGAAATTGCTCGACGCCCGCGCACGGTTCCTGGAAATGGTCGCCAATCTGATTGCGCAAAGCGTGGGCCTTTTGCGCAGCATGGAGCAAAAGCAGCTCGATCTGGTCGCGGAGCGCGATCAGTTGAAACAGAGCCTCCGCAGGAATTACGGCTTCGACAACATCGTCGGCCGCACTCCGGCCATGCTGCGGGTTTTCGAACTGGTCCGGCAGGTCGCGAAATGGAACACCACCGTCTTGATTCGCGGCGAATCCGGCACCGGCAAGGAGGCGATCGCCAACGCCATTCACTACAACTCGGCCTGCGCCGGCGGCCCTTTCGTCAAACTCAATTGCGCCGCTCTTCCGGACAACCTGCTGGAATCGGAACTGTTCGGCCACGAGAAGGGCGCGTTTTCCGGCGCCATCAGCCAGCGCAAGGGACGTTTCGAACTGGCCAACCACGGCACGATCTTCCTGGACGAGATCGGCGAAACTTCCCCCACCTTCCAAGCCAAGCTGCTGCGCATCATTCAGGAAGGCGAGTTCGACCGCGTCGGCGGTACCCAGACGCTCAAGGTGCAGGTTCGCATCATCGCCGCCACCAACCGCAATCTCGAGGAAGAAGTCGAGGCCGGCCGTTTTCGGGAAGACCTCTACTATCGCCTCAACGTCATGCCGATTTTCATGCCGGCGCTGCGGGAACGGCTCGAGGACATTCCGGACCTTGCCGATTTCCTGCTCAAGCGAATCTCCCAGCAACAGGGCGGAAGACCGTTGATCATCAAGGAAAGCGCCATCCGGCTCCTGATGCGTCACGACTGGCCGGGCAACGTCAGAGAATTGGAAAACTGTCTGGAGCGGGCCGCCATCATGAGCCCGGACGGGATCATCGACCGCGACGTCATTGCCATGACCGGCCTGGAGGACGATGAAATCTCGGTTACCGGACCGGCTGCCAGAACGCCGGAGTTCAACCTAGAGGGGATGGACGAAAGAGAACAAGTCATCGCCGCGCTGGAGCAAACCGGCTGGGTGCAAGCCAAGGCCGCCCGCCTGCTGAACATGACTCCGCGCCAGATCGCCTATCGGGTAAGAACCCTGAACATCAAGATGAAGCGGATTTAGGATTCGCCGGCAAAAGGATTGCCGCCCTATGTTCGAAAGATGCCTGTCCTGAGCCGAGTCGCAGGGCGGCTCCCTTCGGTCACCGCATCCTACGTTTCTTATTCAGCCCATGCCGGCTCGGCAGGTTGGGAATCCCTTCCCGACGCAAAGGATTTTCCGACACGACGAATCGTCGGCAAAAGGATTGCCGAATACGGCGCATTCCGCGCGGAATACTGTTAATGCGGATGAAATGCTCTAGCTTCGCGCGTTCCGCCTGTGTTCCTCGTAACGCGAAATCAACCTGTCCATGAGAGCCTCGTTGCCTAGGCAAGCTTCCAGCTCGCTCGCGATCAAATGGTCGTAATGGCGGCGCAGCACGCTATCGGTCGGACGTGGAAAGGTGGTCGTCTCGATCATGTATTTAATATGGTTTATATGATGTCGCCTGAGCACCGAATCCTCCGGAATACTATGGCGAGGCCGCCTGGCTACCGATGCTCTCGGCGCATCCATCCGCATCGCGTTCGCCGGCGTTTTCGGCGAATCGACCCGCATTTCTCTTGCCGGTGCTTTCGGCGAGTCAGCCCGCGTTTCGTTCTCCGGCGCTTTCCGTAAATCCACCGGCATTTTGTCCACAACGATGGCGCGTTTACTTCGGCTACGCACGAGCAAATACACGATAAGCAGAATGATTAATAAAATGGCGATCGCTGCGATGATTAATACAGGTCGAAACTCGTCGTTCGCCAAATTTTGGAAAAGATCTTTAAGTTCAAATTGATCCACAATTACCTCCTCCCGCTCTATGAGTTGATTATGTCGTTTCCAAGGCGATACGTTTCGGCATCCGCCATCGCCGAGAAATAACGCAGTCGCCCGGCACCAATCTGTTATTGTGTTTTATACCTTTATTTACCCGGATACCATTGCGTCTAGAGCGTTTTCCGAATCGGTGTAAGGGATTCGGATATGTAGGTCGGCAATCCCTTGCCGACGTATCGGCTCGGCGAAGGGCTTTGTCGGCAAGGGATTGCCGACCTACGTTCTCCCCTCCTGGCACGAATCCCTTACACCGATTCGGAAAACGCTCTAGCCGTTCGTGTCCAGGTACCCACACTCGCACTGAAATGTCCAGGGCGGTAACAGATTAAACGCTAAGTAGAAAATGGCCCAGTCCCCTTTTCATGGGCCATCGGCCGAAGGCCATCCCCTCGTCCCCAAATAAAGTTAACTTAGTGTTTGTGAGGAAAATAAAACGAAATCCTTACCTCGGCAAGTAAGGGTTTGACTAGAGCCCCGTCTGCGGTTCGGCCGATCGATCGCGATGCTCGTCCCACAGCCGCTTGAAACAGGTGTCGAGCCGGGATAATCGGGTATTGGAGGCTTCGAGACGATCGTAATCGGGGAAACGCTGGGAATTTCCAGCGTCATACCACGCGGTCATATCCCGTTTCAGACTTTCCTTCTCCTGTACGGTGCGGGCGATGAGCTGGCGCGTCCATTCCTGGGTGGCGGCGGACGTGAGCGGCGCTACGCGGTAGCGCAAGCCTGTTTCGAAGATCCTCACGCCGCCGCCTTCCGCCACGGTTCGGCGCAGGGATTCATGGTCGGACATTTCGACGCCGGCCAGATAATCGATGCCGAAATGGTAGAACTCCGGCAGCCACGGCGTAGTCGGCCCCATCAGCACGCTGACGGCGTTGCGGGACAGCTCGGCCAAACGCGGGAAAGTCTTGTTGGGAATCGAACTCGCCGTGATGAATACCCATTCCGCCTCGGGTAGCAGATACTCGCAGGCTGCATCGGGCAGGTCGCCCGGCACCGGCTGGCGCTCCAGTACGGTGAGGTCCAGCCCGTGCTCGGCGGCAAATCGATCCAGCCCCGGATAGCGGCCGATCACGACGACGCGCCGTCCTTTCATTTCGGACAAGAAGTGTTCGAAAACCGCTAGATTGTTCCCGCCTTCCGGGTGGGGCGCCAGCGTAACGCCGGGCGGCGGAAGTTGCAGGCGATTGATACCGGCATTAACGGCCGCCATGCCGATCGTCGCCCGATAGGGATCGAAGTCGCGAACCCACGCTACCAGTCCGGAGAGGGATTTTCCGCTCAGGGTCCCGGCCCAGGGCAGCGTCCGGGTGGGGATGCCGGGACTCATTGCCAATCCGACGGCGTCGGCCTCGCAATAGGTCCATACCAGCCCGATCAATACCTCCCGAACCGGCGATGGACTGGAGGCGTAATCCTGTAACAGATCGTAGATTTCGTAAGGATTGTTCATGGTCTGCCTGATGGGCGTTGGAGGATCTTTCGACGAGGACGCTGCACTTTACTGGCCCAGCGGCCGGGCTTCGCTTGATCAAACGGTTTGATCAGGACCATCCGCGCCTCGGCTCGACGGCAAACGGGGTTTGTCCGATTCGAGTTCCGGCCGAATGGCGCTGTCATCGATCCGGTACCCATCCTACAACGCAGCGGTAAAAATCCGAGGATGCGGTTTCGGTGGTTTGTGCTGTGCGAACCACCCTATGCACTGAGTTTCAACGGTAGCCTGTATGGGATGAGCCGCGCCTGCGAAGCCTTTTTTGATCGGGAACCGCGTATATCAAAATGGCTCTTTGCGACGAGGCGTAATCAATCCCCTAGCGCAGGCAACAGCTTAGGTTCCGATTTGATGACATCATCACGCCCCCAGGCGACCACGCCCTCTACGAACCAGCGCGGGTCTTTAGGGTGTGGCAAAACGACATCGTATTCGGCGAAGAAGGTGCCATCGGCATGAAACTTCATCTCGCCGACCCGGTGTCCGTTCGGATGGTGCCAATAGGCACAAAGGGTATCCTTGCCGCTGAAAGGATCGCGGCTGGTTTCGAAGCGGGCCTCGCTGAAAACCGGTTTCATCGTGATCTGTTCCGGCAGAAACCCCAATCCGTGAATTTCCGTGATCAGCCGCGCGCAAATAGCTTCGCCCAAAAGCTGATGGGCTTTCATCATCGGCTCGGTAGTATTCATGTCAGGGCCCCGGCGATTCAACCAAGGCTCGGTTCGGCGGTTCCGCGAAGCGGAGTCCCGGGTTTCGGCTCCTTGCTAGGCTCGGAAACCGTTTTGTGAAGCAGTCGGGTGAAGTTTATGGTCGATTTCATGCCTGATCCCATCGGCTTTGGTCCGCCAGGAATCAAGCAATGGCAATGCCACTTCTAGCTTGTTGATTTCTAAAAGGCTACTCGCCTTTCACCTGTCGGAAAGGCTACAAGAAACGATTTTCAGGTCGCTAAAACAACAAATCCCAGCCGAAGGGACTGGGATTTGGTCAACGTTGATAAGAACCAAGGCATTACATCTGCTCGCATAGCGTGTTCGGCTTTTTGCTCAGATTCGGCAGGACTTTGCGACTTAAACCGAGCCCCACGGCGATCAGCAAGAGCACGATCAGCGGGAATTCAACTACGGCAGCGGCCACCGCCATCAAAACAAAAAAACTTACCGCCACGAACAGCAATACGAATGGGACGATCCCAAGAAGCAACAAAATATGCATAACCACCTCCATCATTTAAATTACGGAAATAATCATAACCAAAACTTCGGGGCTGTGCTGGCTATTTTCGTACCTAAATAAGAAATAATCGCTTTTTTCTTTTAGCATAATGCCATCCTATGGAAACAATATAGATCGGCTTATGCTGCGACGGATTCGATACAGGGGCGGTCCGTTATCCACTGTCAGAATCAAACAATCTCGTCGTGTGCCGTATTTTCTGCCGACATGCCGGTCCTAAGCCTTTGATTCAAGGTCAGGTCGCTGATGCGCCCGAACAATCAATGACATAGCAATTTGTCATCAAACTTGAACAGAACCTGACCAAGCTGACGAATACCCCGAAGAAATGGGCGACCGCGCTGTCCATCCCCAAGCTTATCCACAGGGTTGTCCACGGGAATTGTGGATAGTCGAGCACGAACTTAGATCTGGAACTTACGGCCGCAAACCCGAAAACCAAATGAAAAAAAGACCGCGAAACGGCGACCTAACAACCGTTCCGCGGCAAAACATGGCGAATACCAAAACGTTCTCTAAGCTGGGACGACTTTGCTTCCCGCTGCAAACGGCCGTCCCCGAATACCGAACCAACCTGCCGAACGCTAAAGCCGGCGGTTCTTACAAGCGGAGCTCCTGACCGCCGCTTGCCCGGCTTCCGTAACCCGCCGCCTCGCCCGCCCGCACCCTCGGGATGCCGCCGCTCTCCGATTGGGCGAGGCGCAATAGATCACGAATCTCGCGATTGCACTTGCCGCAGGCGGTGCCGACGTTGAGGCAGTCGGTAATCTCCTTGCGCGTGCACGCCCCCGAGCGTATCGCCTCGCAGATTTGGCTTTCGGTAACCGCTTTGCAGATACAGATATACATGGAGATGCCTCAAATCATCGTCGTTCAATCGCGCGGCATCGGATTGGCCTCGAAGAGATAGTCGAGCCATAAATTGGACACTTTCTCCAGAGTCGTGTTCTGCCGCAAACGGGCGTTCAGGTGCGGGAAATCGACCTGGTCCAGATCCTGGTCCTGATTGAAACAGGTATAGACGAAGCGCTCCTTGCCGGTCTCCGGGTCCGTCTGCTTGCACATGCACTGGGCGCACACGCCTTTCATCATGCATTGCATGGGCGAGTTGATGGACCCGATGGCCACGTGGTTTTCCTTGAGATAAGGCTGCAAGACGCCGAACCGAGCCGCTTTGACCGCCGCCATCATGCGGTCCGAACCGATCGCGATGATGCGGTCGGCGGCATCGAGCGGAATGGGAATCTCCCCCAAGGCTCCGCTGGCGTAGGCGACCATAGCCTCCACGATGTTGCCGACGAAGGATTTGTCCTGCGGCCGGGTGGTGGAGATCGGAGTACCGCCCTTGCCCTTGTCGACGGACCACACGATCACGTCGGAAGCGTCCTCGATTTCCTTGACCTTGAAGACATCCTGGCCGCTCCGGTAGCCGGCGAAATACAAAACCCGGTTGTCGTTCTCGCGGAGCGCCTTGCCGATGGAGAACAGCACGGCATTGCCGAGGCCGCCGCCGAGCAGGAGCACGGTTTCGCCCTCGGGTATCTCGGTGGGCGCGCCGGTCGGGCCCATCAGCACGACCGGATCGCCGGGTTTCCAGGTGGCGCAGAGGCGCGAGGAGGTGCCCATTTCCAGGGCGATGACGCCGACCATGCCTTTCTCCCGGTCCACCCAGGCGCCGGTGAGAGCGATGCCTTCCGTTGCCAGCGAGGTGCCGTTCAGCCGAGGCGCGTAGAATTCGAAGTTCTGCACCCGGTAGAACTGCCCCGGCTGAAATTTGCGGGCGGCCATGGGCGCCTCGATGACGATCTCGACGATGGTTGGCGTCAGCCGCTTGACCTCCACGACCCTGGCCGTCAGCAGTTCGTCCAATTGCGCCTGAAACGCCGCGAGTTCCGCGTCCCGCTCGGATTGCGCCGCGGCATCGAGGCGGCTGAGTTCTTCCGCGAACAGCTTGACCACGTAAGGGTACCCGTCCTTGGCGCTGGCCATGGCCTTGACCACGTTGCCGGCGTATACCGGGTGATTGTCGCCGTAATAGGTGATGTACTTTCCGTCCTTTCCATAGGAGGTGAAGGGGGCCGGGACCAATTCTTTCGGCATGCCCCAGCCGTTCTTGGCTTCCATTTGCGGCGAGCCGTTCTCGCTCCACGCAGGTTCGAAGCGCTGGAAGAAATTGCCGTCGAGCTGGAACGTGCCGGGGAATTCGTTTTCGTAGATGGTGTTCGGCGAGGTGCCGGCGGCGACCAGGAGGGTACGCATGGGCACCACTGGCTGTTCGCCCGAATCGACCCAGCGCCCGTCGTCGCGCTTGGCGAGCTTTTCGAAACGCACGGCCTGCAAATAACCGTACTCGTCGGTGATCGCCTCTTGCGGGTTCATGCCTTCGGCGAACACCAAACCCTCTTCCATCGCCTTGATGATTTCCTCGTGGTTCTGGCGATAGGCCGGCGAATCGTTCATGCCCTTGCGGTAGAACAGCGTCACGCCGCCCCATTGCCGGATGAGCGGCTCGAAATCGGGCGTTTCCCCGGTTGCTTCGGCGCGCCAGCGCTCGGCGCGAACGGCGCGGCCATGGTCCAGGAATTCATCCAAAATGGCCAACTCTTCACCGTCGAAACGCGAACGAACCTGGGTGTCTCCGTACCGGGCGACGAGGCGCTCGTAACGGTCGAGCGTCTTTTCCACCTGCACCGGGTAATATGCCAGGAGCTCGGTTACGGCGTCGGTCGCGGTGAGCCCGCCGCCGATCACGCCCGCCGGCAGCCGCACTTGAAGATTGGAGAGCGAAGACTGTTTCGCCGCCCCGGAGAGTTGCAATGCCATGAGAAAATCCGAAGCCTTGCGGATGCCGCGGGCGAGATTGTTCTTGAGGCCGATCATGGTCGGCTTGCCCGCCCCGCTGGCGATGGCGATATGGTCGAAGCCCAGTTCCCAGGCGTCGTCTATGGACAGCGTGCTGCCCAGGCGTACCCCGCCGTAGATGCTGAAGTTTCGGCGCCGGGCCAGGGTCAGATAAACCACCTTGAGGAAGTTCTTGTCCCAGCGCACGGTGATGCCGTATTCGGCGACGCCGCCGAAGCCCATCAGGACGCGCTCGTCGAGGTTCTCGTACAGCATGTGGAAATCGTCCACCGCTTCGGGAATCCCCGCATCCTTTCCGGTCAGCTCTTCCGGCAAAGGCTCGATCTTCAGGGCATCGATGGCCACTACCCCGAAACCTTCGTTGAGTAGATAGTGGGAAAGCGTATAGCCGGCCGGTCCCAAGCCCACCACCAGTACCTTCTTCCCGTTATAAGGCAAGGCGTAGGGCCTTTTGAGATTCAGCGGATTCCAGCGGGTCAGGAGGCTGTAGATCTCGAAGCCGTACGGCATGAACAGCACGTCCGTGAGAATGTTGGTTTCCACTTGCGGAATGTTGACCGGCTCGGTGACGCGCTGGAACACGCAGGCCTTCATGCATTCGTTGCAGATGCGATGGCCGGTGCCGGGGGCCATGGGGTTGTCCGCCACGATCATGGCCAGGGCGGCGATGTTGTCTCCCTGCTGCTTCAGGGCGAAGGCTTCCGAAATGCGTTCCTCCAAAGGACAGCCGATCTGCGTCACATCCAGCGGATTGTGGCGGAACTCGCCCTCTTTGGTGCGCTGCCCCTTGGAGCAGTAATCGTTGTTGCGCTCGTGACAGATGACGCAGCGATCCACTTCGTAATTCGCTTCGCGCGCCGAGGCGCGTAGGTCGGTCAAGGCGAACCCGTCGCGCCGGCGACGTTTATCCAGAGGACCCGCCAGCACCTCGAAGCCCTTGCGCGGTTCGGCATGGCATTCGACCAGATGCTCGTAATCGATGCGCTCCGGCTGTTTCAGGGAGACCCAATCCGTGACCTTCGCGCGGATGGTGGGATGGTGCAGGGCCGCGTAGCTCCAGCGTTCCACCCAATCGAGCAGCCGCTGGACGAAAGCCGGGTGCTCGGCCTCCGCTAGCGCCGCGGCGAAACGTAGGCGGGCGCCGTCGTCGGCTTTGAGACTTTGGCGCAACTCGGCTGCATCGGCGTCGGCATCACCTTGATACGATGCCGTTTCTCCCTTGGCCTGCGCCTGATAATGCTTCGCCAGCGCATCCAGCCGCATCGCGACCACAGCGAGCGCCTGCTCGGGATCGAGATCCGGCGCGCCATCCTCGAGGCTTATCCGCTTCAAGTCTTCGATCGCGGAATCGAGTTCATCGAGATCGAAGCCGGCCAGCGCTTCGGCGTCGAACTTTTGCGCGGCGCGTTTGACCACCGAATTCTTGTAGGCGAAAACGGTTTCGAACTCACGGGCCGCAGCGGCGCATTGAGTCTCGCGCTCTCCTTCCACGTTGAACAGGCGCGCGACGAAGCGCCCGAGGTAAGGCGCCGTGCTGAGCAGCGCGTTCGCGACCTCGGCGGGAGGCAGCTTGCCGTCCTTATCCTCGCGGCAAGCAATGTAGGCGCGATGAACCTCCGGGTCTTCCGCCGCCAGAGTCTCATCGAAGACATCGTAAAGTTCCTTAAGACGCTCCGGGTCGTACAAGTCCCGGTAGTCGAAACCCGGAACGCCCAAGGTAAAGTCGCGTCGGGCGAATGGCTCGCCGACCGTGGCGCAGCGCTGCGTAAGATTCATGATCGAATTTACCCCTTGACTCGTACGGTATTTGGGTCCGTCTCAAGCAGAAGGCATGCCATCGATCGTTTTTCATCTAAAGCCTACCGAGAATAGGGTTTTTTGACCGATATTCGGATCGAAGCCGCTTGTTATCTTTGTTACGAAATCCGGCCGGTTTGAATGTTTTTGTAGTGAACGTGACAAACAGGCGAGCCTCCGCTCGAACCGACGCCTCGGAATCGGGAGAGCCGCCGAGCGAAAGTCCAGACAAGGCTTGGATTTCATTGGCCTCGATACTGCGTTTCGGTACCGAAGAAGAACCTGCGAATGTCGGGCAAGCCCCTTGCATCGAACCATTCGGGCCGACTTTGTTGAAAACCCGACAAATCCCTCCGCCACGCTCGGCGAAATTTTAATTTAGAACTCAAAGCCTTACGAACATTCATTGCATTGGTACGGGCCTTGCTAAGTCCTAGGTAACCCGGCAAAACCGACCGCTCGGGGCGAGCGGCCCGGCTTTTTGTTGAAAGCGAACCCGGAGAAACCAATGCCCACGAAACTACCGATTTATCTCGACTATTCGGCGACGACCCCGGTTGATCCGCGCGTGGCGGAAAAAATGATTCCCTTTCTGACCGAAGAGTTCGGCAATCCGGCCAGCCGCTCCCATAGCTTCGGCTGGACCGCCGAAAAGGCGGTGGAAGACGCCCGGGCCGAGGTAGCGAAGCTGGTCAACGCCGATCCCAAGGAAATCGTTTGGACCTCCGGCGCGACCGAGTCGGACAACCTGGCGATCAAAGGCGCGGCTTATTTTTACCAGACCAAGGGACGCCATCTCATCACCGTCAAGACCGAACACAAGGCGGTGCTCGATACCATGCGGGAACTGGAAGCCCAGGGTTTCGAGGTAACCTACCTCGACCCCATGCCCAACGGCCTCCTCGATCTGGACGCATTTCGCGCGGCGATACGTCCCGACACCATCGTCGCCTCGGTGATGCACGTCAACAACGAGATCGGCGTGATTCAGGACATCGCCGCCATCGGCGCCATCTGCCGAGAGAAGGGCGTGATTTTCCACGTCGACGCGGCGCAATCCACCGGCAAGGTCGAAATCGACCTCGCCAAGCTGCCGGTCGACCTGATGTCGTTTTCCGCTCACAAGACCTACGGCCCCAAGGGGATCGGCGCGCTCTACGTGCGGCGCCAGCCGCGGGTGCGCCTGAAGGCGATGATGCACGGCGGCGGCCACGAGCGGGGTCTGCGTTCCGGCACCCTGGCCACCCACCAGATCGTCGGCATGGGCGAAGCGTTCCGTCTGGCCCGCGAGGATATGGCGGAGGAAACGAAGCGCATAGGCCGCCTTCGGGACAAGCTGCTCGCTGCCGTAAAGAATATCGAGGAGGTTTATATCAACGGCGACCTCGAACAGCGGATACCGCATAACCTCAACATCAGCTTCAACTACGTGGAAGGCGAATCCCTGATGATGGCGCTCAAGGATCTCGCCGTATCCAGCGGTTCCGCCTGCACCTCCGCCAGCCTCGAACCCTCCTACGTTCTCCGGGCGCTCGGACGCAGCGACGAGCTGGCGCACAGTTCCATCCGGTTCACCCTTGGCCGCTACACCACCGAGGAGGAAGTGGATTTCGCGATCTCCCTGATCAAGGAAAAAGTCGATCGACTGCGCGACCTGTCTCCGTTGTGGGAGATGTACAAGGAAGGCATCGATCTCAACTCGGTTCAATGGGCCGCCGCGCATTAAGCGGATATCGTCAATCATTCACCAATTGGAGACCACCATGGCGTACAACGAAAAAGTTATCGATCACTACGAAAATCCCCGCAACGTCGGCTCCTTCGGCAAAGAGGAAGAAGGCGTAGGCACCGGCGTGGTCGGCGCGCCCGCTTGCGGCGACGTGATGAAACTGCAAATCAAGGTCAACGACGAAGGCGTGATCGAAGACGCGAAGTTCAAAACCTACGGCTGCGGCTCGGCAATCGCCTCCAGCTCATTGGTGACCGAGTGGGTCAAGGGCAAGACCGTCGAGGAGGCGCTGGCCATCAAGAACACCGAGATCGCCGAGGCCCTGGCCCTGCCGCCGGTAAAAATCCACTGCTCGGTTCTCGCCGAGGATGCGATCAAGGCCGCCGTCAACGATTACCGGGCGAAAAGCGGCACGGACGAAGCCGGCTACGACGTCTGCAAATCCGCTGCGTAAAACGAGGAGAGCATTATGAGTGCCATGGTTGACATTCAGGACCTGACCCCTCCCCCTTCTCCCGTCATCTTCAGCAGCAACGCGGCCGCCAAGGTCAGCGAACTGATCGCCGAAGAAGGCAATCCCGACCTGAAGCTTAGGGTCTATGTCTCCGGGGGCGGCTGTTCCGGCTTTCAGTACGGTTTTTCCTTCGAGGAAGTCATCGCCGATGACGACACCACGGTCGAAACCGACGGGGTGATCCTCATGGTCGACCCCGCCAGCCTGCAATATCTGGCCGGCGCCGAGATCGATTATCAGGAAGGGCTGGAAGGATCGCGCTTCGTGATCAAGAACCCCAACGCCGCTTCGACGTGCAGCTGCGGCAGCTCGTTCTCGGTCGGCGGCTCCGGCTGCTCGTCCCAGTAAATCTTCGGCGACAAACGGGAGTTCAGATTATGGCAGTAACCTTGACCGAAAAAGCGGCGCGCCAGGTGCAGAAACACCTGGCCGCCCGCGGCACGGGTCTGGGGCTTAGGGTGGCCGTCAAAACCTCCGGGTGTTCCGGCCTCGCTTACGCCCTGGAGTTCGTCGACGAATCCGCTCCGGAAGATTGCACTTTTGAAAGTTTCGGCGTCACTTTGCTGGTCGACCCGAAAAGCTTGGCCTATCTCGACGGAACCGAGCTGGATTACGTGCGCGAAGGCCTGAACGAAGGTTTCAAGTTCAACAATCCCAACGTTAAGGCCGAGTGCGGTTGCGGCGAGAGTTTCAACGTTTGATCAAGGTGTGACCATGACCCCGGAGGCGACCCGCAATTATTTCGAGTTGTTCCAACTGCCGCCCCTGTTCCAGCTCGATCTGGACCAGCTCGATCGTCAGTATCGGGAGATGCAGGCCCGCGTGCATCCCGACAAGGCGGCGCACCTGAGCGACACGGAAAAGCGTCTGTTCCTGCAATGGGCGACGCTCGCCAACGAGGCCTACAGCACCTTGAAACGCCCCTTGGACCGGGCGCGCTATCTGCTCCGGATTCACGGCGTCGACACGCGGGAAGAAGACAATACGGCAATGCCGGCGGAGTTTCTGCTGGAACAAATCGAGTGGCGCGAGGAGCTGCATGCCGCGATGGCCCTCAAGAGCCTTACGGCACTCGATAGCCTGGCAGCGCGCCTGAGAACGGAGATGAACAGCTTGCTGGGCTCGCTCGCCACTCTGCTCGATGTGGAACGGCGTCATCCGGCGGCGGCGGACGTGGTCCGCCAGCTCGCCTTTCTCGAGAAGCTCGGTCGCGATATCGATCAAGCCCAAACCGAATTGGAGGAATGATGCTGCTGCAAATTTCCGAACCCGGCATCAAAGCCCCTAAACCGCGGCGTATTGCGGTGGGGATCGACCTCGGCACCACCCATTCTCTGGTCGCCACGGTCAACGATCAGGGCCCGCAGGTACTCGAAGACGGACAGGGCCGCGTCCTGCTGCCTTCGGTGGTGCACTACCGTGCCGATCGCGCGGTGGATGTCGGCCATGACGCCATGGCGTGGCAGAACGATGATCCCGAGAACACTTTCGTATCGGTGAAACGCTTTATGGGCCGCGGCCGCGACGATCTGCCGGAACGGCACGGCGCCCCTTATCGATTTGCCGATACGCCCGGCATGGTGCAGTTCGAAACTCAGGCAGGAACGGTGAGTCCGGTCCAGGTTTCGGCGGAAATTCTCAAAGCCCTGCGCGAGCGGGCAATCCAGGCCCTGGGCGACGAAATCGCCGGCGCGGTGATCACGGTCCCCGCCTATTTCGACGATGCCCAGCGCCAAGCGACCAAGGATGCCGCGAAACTCGCCGGCCTCGAAGTGTTCCGCCTGTTGAACGAGCCCACCGCGGCCGCCGTGGCGTATGGACTCGATCAGGCCGCCGAAGGCGTCTACGCGGTTTATGATCTCGGCGGCGGCACCTTCGATATTTCAATACTCAAACTCACCCGGGGCGTCTTCGAAGTGCTGGCGACCAACGGCGATCCGGCGCTGGGCGGGGACGATTTCGACCGGGCCGTTTATGACTGGCTGCTCAGGGAAACCGCCACCCCGGCCCCGACTGCCGGCGACGCGCGCAGGCTGCTGACCGCGGCACGTGCGGCCAAGGAACGCCTCTCCGAACAATCCACAGCGCAAATTTCCACGCCGCTGTCCAACGGCTCCGTGGTGAAGTGCAGCCTGTCGCGGGAAACCTTCGATGCGCTGACCGAAGATCTGGTAAAGCGAAGCATGGCGCCGGTCCGCAAGGCGCTCCGCGATGCCGGCCTGTCGATCGGCGACATCAAGGGCGTCGTCCTGGTGGGCGGAGCCACCCGCATGCCCTGCATCCGCAAGGCCGTGGCGGATTTCTTTCAGCAGCAGCCGCTCGTAGATCTGGACCCGGACAAGGTGGTAGCCATCGGCGCCGCCCTGCAGGCCAACGCCCTGGCCGGAAACCGTGGCGATGACGACTGGCTGTTGCTCGACGTGATTCCGCTCTCGCTGGGCATCGAGACCATGGGCGGACTGACCGAAAAGATCATTCCCAGGAACTCCACCCTGCCGCTGGCGCGCGCCCAGGAATTCACCACCTGGAAGGACGGGCAGACCGCCATGAGCATCCATGTGGTACAGGGCGAACGCGAACTGGTCAGCGAATGCCGCTCGCTGGCGCGCTTCGAGCTGCGCGGCATCCCTCCGATGGTGGCGGGCGCGGCCCGGGTCCGGGTGACATTCCAGGTGGACGCCGACGGTCTCTTGAGCGTATCGGCCGCCGAGCAGACCAGCGGGGTCGAGGCCAAGATCGAGGTCAAGCCGTCCTATGGTCTGAACGATGCCGATATCACCCGTATGATCGAGGACTCTTACAAACACGCTCAGGACGACATCGAGGCGCGGCGCCTGCGCGAACAGAAAGTCGAGGCGCTCCGCCTGCTCGAGGCGACCGAAGCGGCCTTGGCCGAAGATTCCGAACTTCTGTCCGCGGACGAGCTCGCGATCATTACCGAGGGGATGCAGGTCCTAAAACAAGCCGTCGACGGCACCGATTGGGAGGCAATCAAGAAAGCCGCCGATGCACTCAACGAGGCGAGCACCGAGTTCGCCGGACGGCGCATGGACCACAGCATCAAGAAGGCATTGGCCGGACAGAAACTCGAAGAATTGGACGCATGACTATGAACACGCGGCAATTCTCATTTTTCCTAAAAACCCGCGTTTTCGTAGGGTGGGTTAGACGCGCATCACCTCGGAGCCGATCGATGTCCATGAAGCCTCACGCGCGTCGTAACCCACCGTTCGAGGTGCGACGCCGGCATGGAGGGTTAGGGCGCGCGGGGAGGTCTGTGCGAAATGGAAACGCCGCGTCTGTGCGCGCCTAATTTACTCTACATAAAGGAAGAAGAGATGAGCACACGCACCGACAACTGCCACGTCAGAGGTAGTACATGACCATGCCGAACATCACCATCCTCCCTCATTCCGAACTCTGCCCGGAAGGTGCGGTCGTACCTGCCCGCAGAGGACAGACCATCTGCGAAGCGCTGCTCGACGCCGGCATCGAAATCGAGCACGCCTGCGAACACGCCTGCGCCTGCTCGACCTGCCACGTCATCGTGCGGGAAGGCTACTCGACGCTGGATAGCGCCGACGAGAACGAGGAAGACATGCTGGACCGCGCCTGGGGGCTTGAGCCTCATTCCAGGCTGGCTTGCCAGGCTTTCGTCACCGGCGCCGATCTGACCATCGAGATTCCGCGCTACAGCCGCAATCTGGCGAAGGAAAAGAAGGCCTGACGATGGAATCCAGGAAGGTCGTCATCAACGATACCACTCTGCGCGACGGCGAACAGACCGCCGGGGTCGCCTTCAACTGGGAGGAGAAGCTCGCCATCGCTAGCGCCCTGGCCGCCGCCGGTGTTCCCGAAATGGAAGTCGGCATCCCGACGATGGGACCGGAAGAACGCGAGATCATCGCCGCCATTGCGGCGCTCGACCTGCCCTCGCGGCTGATGGTCTGGGGCCGGATGTGCGAGGCCGATCTGGAAGCGGCTACCGGCTGCGGGGCGCATCTGGTCAATTTGTCGATTCCGGTATCGGATATCCAGTTGCGCCATAAGGTCGGCCGCGATCGCGACTGGGCTATCGCGACGATAAGCCGTGTCGTGCCACGCGCGCTGGCTACCGGCATGGATGTTTGCGTGGGCGCCGAGGACGCCTCGCGCGCCGACCCCGAATTTCTGCTGCGGGTCGCGGAAACCGCCCAGCGGGCGGGTGCGAGGCGCATCCGCTTTGCCGACACCCTGGGGATACTCGACCCGATTGCCACCTTCGAACGTATCCGGCGGCTGGTCGACGCCGTGGATCTCGAAGTCGAGATGCATGCCCACAACGATTTCGGCCTCGCCACCGCCAATACCCTGGTTGCGATCCAGGCGGGCGCCAGCCATGTCAACACCACGGTCAACGGCCTCGGCGAACGCGCCGGCAATGCCGCCCTCGAAGAGACGGTCATGGCCCTGCACCAGTTGTATCAGTTGCCCACCGGCATCGATGTCAGCCGATTCGGAGCGATTTCCGAGCTCGTCGCCAAAGCGTCGGGACGTCCGGTAGCGCCCAACAAGAGCATCGTCGGCGAGGCCGTGTTTACCCACGAGGCGGGCATACACGTCGATGGCATCCTCAAGAACGTACTCAATTATCAGGGCGTAAATCCCAAGGATCTCGGGCGCGAACACCGCCTGGTGCTTGGCAAGCATTCGGGAACGCACGGCGTCATCCAGCGCTTTCGCGACCTCGGGATAGAGCTGACCGAAATCGCCGCCGCCCAGCTTCTGCGCAGAATCCGCCTGCATGCGAATCAAACCAAGCGCGCGCCGAGCACGGCCGAGCTCATGAGTTTTTATCGGGAAACGGCGGCGTCGGAACCCATCCCCGCCCTGCCCGGCCTGCCCGATGCGCTTACGATCCGAAATCAACCTTAGAAAGGCATCTCCATGAATCCGGTACTGCAACGCATAGAAGGTTTCTCCGCGGCCGAGGAGTTCTTCGATTTTTTCGGCATTCCGTATCAAGCCGACGTCGTGAACGTCAACCGCCTGCACATCCTGAAGCGCTTCAACCAATACCTTGCCAGATCACCGATCCCGGACGACCTGGACGAAGCTTCGGCCTGGAACATCTGCAAGGAATATCTGACCCGCGCACATGATGATTTCGTGACCTCGAACGCGGCCCAGGAAAAAGTGTTCAAGGTCTTTCAGGATCAGGACGGCAAGAGCATTTCGCTGGAGAGCATGAAGGCCAGCCTTTCGACCCGGAAACGAGAGGCTAGCGACGGCAAGCCCGGCACCATCTAAAAACGAATCCGTTTGATCTTGCTACGAGGAATAAAGAATGGCTAAACCCGAAAAACACGTGTTCGTCTGCGCCCAATCGAGACCTCCCGGACATCCGCGCGGATCTTGCGCGCAATTGGGCTGCGCGGCGGTGCTCCAGACCTTCGCCCAGCAATTCGAGGCCGGCCAGCTCCACGGAAAATTCCAGCTGACCAGCACCGGCTGTCTCGGCGCGTGCGACTTGGGGCCCACCGTCATCGTTTACCCCGATGCCGTGATGTACACCAAGGTCAAGCCGGAAGACGTGGGCGAGATCGTCAGCGAGCACCTGCAAAAAGGCGAACCCGTGGAACGCCTGTTAGCACCCGCGGCGGTTTGGTCTTGAGGAATCCCGATCGTGGAGCGCGGAACAGCCATGCGTGAAGTCTTTTATGCCGGCGACGTGCCGCCCAAGGTCGGCGGCCTGCTCGAGGAAGCCATGAGCGCCTATGCCGACACGGCGCGAGCCGAAGCGCTGTTGCAGCAGGCGCGGCAAGAGGCGCCCGAAGCTCTGCCGGTGTATTTCTCGCTCTACAAATTCTATTTCTACAAGGGCCGGCTGGCGGACGCCGAGGAAGCGGCGCGCTCGGCCTTGAAAACCGCCGCGCGTCAAGGCGGCTTTCCGGAAAGCTATGCGAGCCTGACCCCGGAAACTGCGGACTGGACCCTGCACAACAGTCCCCAGCATTTCTACCTTTTTTCGCTCAAGGCGCTGGCCTTCATCCGCTTGCGCCAGGGCGATGCTCGCGGCTGCGAGGAAATACTCGGTAAATTGAGGGAACTGGACTCCGCCGACACGGTCGGCGGCTCGGTGATCGGCTCCCTCGCCGCGGGATTGTAATCCGTCATGGAAGATCCGACCCACTCAATCTCCGTGACGTATTGAATTTTCAATCCACAAAAAACAAGACGAGGTAATCACATGTCGACTCTGACCATAATGCCATCCGGAAAAACCGTCGAGGTCCAGGAAGGGATGAGCCTTTTGGAGGCGATACTGGCGGCCGGCGAAGAAATCATGCACAAGTGCGGCGGCAACGCCGAGTGCGGCAGCTGCCACATCTTCGTGCAAGCCGGCAAAAAGGGGGTATCCAGGACCGCTGCTCCGGAGCACGCGAAACTGGACACGATCGTGGGCGTGGGCTCCAAATCCCGCCTGGCGTGCCAAGCCAAGGTTCTGGGGACGGAAGACATCACCGTCGAGTTGCTGGGCTTTGCGTCCGGATTTTGAGATCCGGCCGTCATAATCGTGGCGGGTGCGACAAATTCGCACCTGCCGGCAGACCTAATTCCAAATTCCAAATCGCTTTCAATTAAGGAATTCATTTTTGTAGGGTGGGTTAGGCCGCAAGGCCGTAACCCACCGAGCAACCTCGAATCGGTGGGTTACGCTTCGCTAACCCACCCTACGATTAATGTTCACTCGAATGCCCAACGGAATAAGCCGATTGATTAACTAATGAGAGGATCAGCAATGAGCATCGAAAATACCATCCGCGAACAGATCGCGACCCATCCGGTCCTCCTCTACATGAAAGGGGTACCCGATATGCCGCAATGCGGTTTTTCCGCCAAGGCCGTTGCGGCACTTCAGTCCACCGGCGTTCCCTTCGCTTACGTCAATGTGCTCCAGGCGCCTTCGATCCGGGAGAAGCTGCCCAGCATCTCGGAGTGGCCCACCTTTCCCCAATTGTTCGTGAACGGCGAACTCGTCGGCGGCAGCGATATCGTTGCGGAAATCGCGCAGAAGGGCGAGCTCAAGCCCATGCTGGAAAAAGCCGTCGCCGGCAAAAAAGCGGACTGATCGCCATGGAGATCGCGGAAGTCCGTAGCCTGATCGAAACCGGCCTGCCCGATTGCCAACTCTCGGTTGAAGGCGAAGGCTGTAATTTCTCGATCGTGATCATCGGGGAGGCTTTCGAAGGCTTATCGCCGGTCCGGCGTCAGCAAAAAGTTCTGGCAACCGTCAAAGAACCCCTGGCAAGCGGCGCGTTGCACGCCATCAGCATGAAGGTCTATACGCCTTCCGAATGGCAGCGGGAACAGCAAGGCGGAACGGGCGCCGCGCCTAACGCTCCGTCTACGGAGTGAGGCTGCGGGATGGTTTTTGATTGACTGACGAGAGATCGATCTATGCCGATTTACGACTTTCATTGCAAGCAATGTGACAAAACCTTCGAATTACTGGTGAGCCTGTCCGCCGTTCCGTCCTGTCCGGAGTGCGGGGCACAGACCTTGGAAAAACTACCTTCACTGACGGCCCCTCAAGGCAAAACGGCCGGCCTGGTGTCGAAGGCCCGAGCGCAAGCCGCGCGGGAAGGCCATTTCAGCAACTACTCCGCTTCCGAGCGTCCGCGCATCAAGTCGTAGCGATAAGTCATCGATACAGAAATTCCGAATCTCAGGATAAAACCGCCATGGCTACTTATATCAAAACCACAGAAGACGGCCGCAAGGTTGAGGTCATCGGTATGGCCATCTGTCTCGAAGGCAAGAAGGAGGCCGACCGACTGATTCCGATCCACGAGCACCCGAACTGGGCAGCCATACTAAAGGCCGTGCCGGACGCCACCCATATCGCAGGCCGCTTGCCGCTGACGGCGGAAGAAGCCGCCACCGCCCAAGCCGCGCTGGACGAGGCGAAGGCCGCTTACGAATCCAGCCCGCTAGGAATCGCGGAACGCATACGCATGGCACAAAGAAACGCTATCGCAAACCGGGATTGAGATTTTGTAGGTCAGCAATTCCTTGCCGACGAATGTACTCGATGGGCACGCTATGCTTTGCCCATCCTGCGGCTATAAATCATCTGACCCGCATAGGATGCGGGCTCCAACGATGTGATAGAAGAGTCGCGGAAGATACAACGGAATCACTCCATTACGGCGGATTGTTTGGCTGGATTCTCAGTCTTGCGGCCGGTTCCTTTCGGTTGATCGGAAAAGCGCCAGACGGGAAAATGGCGGAACGCTCATGCCGGCAAACCATGCAAACCCGTCGCGGCAGCGACGAACGGGTGTTGGCGGGCAGGCTGACGCGGGAAACCGCCTAAACTTTGTTCCAAGCTCTGATTAAGTCCTTCGACAGGCTCAGGACGAACGGTAACGTATTGGTTCCGTTCGCGGTGAGCCCTTCGACTCGGCTCAGGACAGGCTTGTCGAACGCTCTCCTGAGCCTGTCGAAGGGGCATGAACGGAATCCACTTGTTCAGAGCTTCCTTAAACGAATGTATTCGGACTCCGTAAGTTCGTCCGCGGTGTCCGTTTGCTTTCATGCCCCTCGCCGCTCGGCAGGGCGCTAGGCGATACAGTGGGGACAACAGGGGGAAGATGTGATGAACAACATTGGTCGAGCTGAGCTTCTAGTAGTTTCTTTGGCCCTTTCCCTAGGAATCGCTGTTGGCGGCTACTTTGTCAGCCAAACGTTGTATAACGCCAAGGTCGGCATTAACACCGCGGAGGTGAAGGGCCTAGCCGAGAGGCGGGTCGAGGCGGATCGGGCCTATTGGAAGATCCAGTACACCGTATCCGGAAGCGGAACGACCCCGGTGTCAAAACTCTACCTGATTAGCGACGAAGTTCAGTACAGGCTCACATAGTGAGCCGCTAGGGTCCTTAGACTATGGGCATCTATCACAAGCGGGGTGTCCCATGCCTATGAACCGGGTGCAATTTCAAAAGGGTTTGTCGTTGGCCGAGTTTCTGACGCAATACGGCAGTGAAGCGCAGTGCGAAGCGGCACTGGAGGCCCTGCGCTGGCCGGACGGTTTCCGCTGTCCGGTCTGCGGCGGCGCGCGCCACACGGTGTTCGAACGGACCGGGCGGAAATACTGGCAATGCGGACACTGCCGGAGCCAAACGACGCTGATCGCCGGGACGATCTTCCAAGCGACCAAGCTGCCGCTGACCACCTGGTTTCTGGCCATGTATCTCCTGACCCAGGCCAAGAACAATGTCTCGGCACTGGAACTGATGCGCCATCTCGGGGTGTGTTATCGCACGGCATGGCTGGTGAAGCACAAGTTGATCCAGGTGATGGCGGAACGGGAAACGGATCGGCAGCTGGCCGGGCGGGTCGAGATCGACGATGCCTACCTGGGCGGTGAGCGGCCGGGGAAACCGGGGCGTGGCTCCGAAAACAAGTTGGCCTTTGTGATGGCGGTACAAACCACGGACGACGGGCGTCCGTTGTTCCTGCGCGTCGATCCCCTGCCGTTCACGCAGCAGGCTATCGCGGACTGGGCCAAACGCGCCTTGGCCCCGTCGACCTACGCACTCACCGATGGCCTGAGCGGGTTTCGGAGGCTGCACCAGGTCGTCGCTTGCCATCATCGCCTGATCCTGGGCTCTGGGCGGCAGTCGGCGCAACATCCGGAGTTTCATTGGGTAAATACGATGTTGAGCAACCTGAAGACAGCCATTTCCGGCACCTATCACGCGTTCAAATTCGAGAAATACGCCCAGCGGTACCTGGCCGAGTTCCAATACCGCTTCAATCGGCGTTTCAATCTCAAAACCCTGCTTCAACGGCTGGCGCGCGCCGCGGCGTTCGCTAAGCCTCGACCCGAGTGGCAAATTCGCTTGGCTGAAGTTCATCGCTAATCAGGAAACTCTATGAACAGTCGGAAGCTGATCAGTCGCGGATCGTGTCGCTGCTCCTGGAAAGCGGTTTTGAGAAGTCGGAAGTTTCGCCCGGTGTCATTGACTACGAGAAAAAAGAGTTCCGGGACGACAAGCAACAGCTTGTCGAAGAGAAACATGTGCTTGTCGGATCGATTGACGTCGAAACCGGCAAAGTTCGTTTGGTTTCGGAAGCGAGATCGAAGCTAAACAGGCTAATAGCCCAGGGCATTGATATACAGAACAACGCGCCGGCCTATCACTTCACGAAGCTAAACGAGATAAAGCCAGCCATGGTAAAGGAAGCGACTACAAACGCTCGTATTGCCGCGAACGAGTTCGCGGCCGATGCCGGAGTCAAGGTTGGCGGCATAAGGGACGCGCAGCAGGGTGGCTTCATTATTCGTGATGTCGGTGAGGAGTACGGCGACACCAAGAGCATTGAGAAAGAGGTCCGGCTCGTTACGACCATCACCTTCTATCTCACAGATTAGCTCGCGTAGGGCGCATTCGGTGGAATGGCGGTTCCGGCGGTGCGCCTGGAGGGTCGTTCTGGTGCTCCCAATCGCAAACGGCCTGGCCGGGAGCGCCGGCCAGCCCCTCCCCGGACAACCGTTTGTGATTGGAATACGGGAGTACCCTACTCCGCTCTACGCGGGCTGTTCACGCCATCGCTCAGGCAGCCCGCTGATCCCGTCCAGCACGCCGGGGGCGCCGTCGGCGGAACGGATCTTCCTCGGGATCGTGGCGACGGGATCGCATTTCCAGTCGATTTGCCGCTACTCGGCCTTCACGACACGAACAAGCGGCTTTCGAAGCGCCTCACCGCGACCAACATGGCCTTGACCGCTGCGCGCGCCACCTCATCTCGGTACAGGCTGCTCTTGCTCGCCGACCGCATCTTGAATTCGTAGGTCGCCCAGATCGCACCGGAATCAACCTGGTCCGCGGCCTCCACCGCGGTGAGGCCCCTTATGCGTTTCCTCGTTCAGAATCGCCCAATCGAGCGAATTGCCGCCACGGTCACCGACGATTCCGGGATGGAGGATGATGCACGTGTACCGTTTCCAAATGTCGCGGGGAATGACCGACCTGGGCGAGCATCGGACATAGCACCAGGTCGGGCTGGAACTGATGAACCGCCTGGCGCATCGCCTCCGCTGTCGTCGCGGCCGCAATGCCGTAACCCACCAGGCAACCGACTGGATACCCGATCGATATCGGATGACTACTTGCGGTAAGTGCTGTATACGTAATCCGACTGCTTCTGGGGTACATGGCAAGAAAAACATTCGTTCTTCGCGTCCTTGACCACTCTTTCCTGGGTATCTCCTTTGAATCCCTCGAAACCCCATCCTCCGGTTTCCTTGAACTTCTCGGAATCCTTCTCCATTACCCCAAGAACTTTTCGGTCACCCTCCACGATGGCATTGTTCTCGCTCTTGGCCTCGAGGAGATCGAAAATCAGCACTGAACCATCGGGATAGATATCGCCCTTGGTCATGGCCTTCAGTGCCTCGTCATTGGCATAGATATGATGAATTCCGCCGAAGGAATCATAGAGAGGATGCCCTTGCTGGATCACCATTGACTTTACGCGAGTCCAGTCTCGATAAGCTTCGGGATACTTGACCTTAGCCTCCTCCGACCATGTAGTGCCCGCCAGGAACAGGTTAAGGGTGATTCCGATGGACACGATCCTGACTATACGTTTCTTCATCGCTTTACCTCCCAGTAAGTTAATGCCCGTCTAATGCAAGATCTAAGTACATTCCGTAAACTTTTACGGAATCTCGACAGATTAGTTTGATTGGCGGGTTTCTCCTGTAGTGGTGCCTATGCCGCAAGACTTCCCTGAATGTACTTAGAGCGTTTTCCGTCCCGGTGTACGGATTCGTTCCTGGAGGGGAGAGCGTAGGTCGGCAATCCCTTCCCAATCGCAAACGGTCGCTTTAGTCGCGACCCTTCCAATCGCAAACGGTCGCTTTAGTCGCGACCCTTCCAATCGCAAACGGCATCTCTGGGAGCGCCAGAGCTGCCCTTCCGACAACGCCCTTCGCCGAGCCGATACGTCGGCAAGGGATTGCCGACCTACATATCCGAATCCCTTACACCGACTCGGAAAACGCTCTAGCCGCAGGGGAAGCCGTCGTTCAGATAAGCCGCTGCGCGGCGGTTTCTCTTCGGCCGGTACCCACTGGGCCATCTCCGCCGTCAGCAGGCCCGCCGACAAACTCCCATTTCGTCATGATTTGTGCTCCTGTCGGGGGTTGCGTCCTGCGGCTTTTTCAACCCGAACAGAAGACTTCTCATTCCCGTGAGCCTGACGCAAAAACGCTCTAATGCGACTGCGTTTTCCGCTGGGTCAGGTACCGGAGACACTGTCCAAGCCTATCGAAGCCGAATTTCCTGTAGCCGCCGTTCTTGCATTCGCCCGCGGCGGATGGGAAGGCGCGTTCGAAAGCGCCGATGTCGCAAAAGTCGTCACCGGGCCGCGCCCGGCTGACCCCGCGCTGATCGGTCACGACTCCGGCGGAAACGCCGTCGGTCGTACCTTCGCAGCCCAGAGGATTGCCGTTCACGTCGTGAATGAAGGCAATCCGATTCAGCGCTATGCTGTCCCTTCGAAGCGCGTGGGTCAGCGTCGGCCCGCCATTGTCCTCAAGGGGACCGAGCTTGGGATCGCCGATCAGCGGGGGATTCGAATAGCTCGGGTCAAAACACCCGCCGTCCTCGATCAGATTTTGCCCGCTGAAGGCGGTGCGCGTGGTGCCGGGGGCGCTCACACAATCGCCGCCGGTGTTATCGGCAAGAATCGAATTGATCACGGTGCTTCTGTCGATAAAGATGCGGTGCTCTCCGCTGTCGCGGTATACGCCTCCGCCAAGCTCAGCGACGTTATCGGAAACGGTGGTGTTGATGAGCGTTAATTCGGTTACCGGCTGCTCATCGCTGCTATCGCTGGGTATCACGTGAATGCCGCCTCCCGTAGTCTTGGTATTTCCGTTTCCGGACACGGTACTGTTCACGAGCGTGGCGTGAAGACCGGCAACTTCGACGCCACCACCGGTATTGCCGGCGAGGGTGCTGCGGGTCACGGAGAGCACCCCTCGTCTCTCATAAAATGGAAGGCCGCCAAGGGCCGAGACACCACGATCCGCATTATGAGCGACGGTGCTGTCCGTCAAATGAATGTCGGTAGCGTATCCTCCGATGCCGCGGCCGCCATTGCTCTCGATCACGCTGTTCGTGAGCCGCATCGAGGCAAAGCGCGCCGAGATGCCATCGCCGCTGTTGTCGGTAATACGGCTATTCACCAGCTCAAGCTCCGGCGGACACTCGATGCCGAGGGTCGCAACCTTCAACGAAATGCCGGTTTGGCCATGTTTCAGCACAACGTCATTCAGCATGACGATCGGCGGGGGCATAAAGATGCCCTCGCCACAGAGCGCAAAAAGCGTGAGCAGGTCGAATTCCGGGGTATCCGGATCGCGCGAGCGTGCGATCGAATGACCGTGGCCGTTGATCGTGATGCGGGTTTGAACACTCTCAGCACAAGGATCGGGCTCCGGACTGCAGTAGCTCCTCACCTCGGGCAAGGCTTCCGCCAGGATGACGTCGCCGGTGAGTTCAATGATGTCGGTATCGTCCTCGGAACCCGCGGGGCAGCCGCCGGTGCTGATATTGTTATCGGCCGCGACGATGGCATCGGCCAAGGTGCAAGCCACGCCGTTGGCGTCAATCGCACCCACCGTGAGGGTGGTCGCCTCGGCGGACTCTACTGTCGAACCGAACAGCGCCGCGAAAAGCAGCAAATGTCTACGAGGAACTCTGCTGAAGCCGAAAGCAGTCATGTATTGATCCTCCTTGTTCATACGGAAATCCTGCACGCCGGATAGCCGAAATCTGTTTCTCGAAACAAAAACCGGGCACCTGTCGCATCAGAGACAAACGGTATCCGGAACGTGACACCCTGGACTAAGAGACGTAACCGGAAGGGGCCCAAAAGGGTTTTACAACAGTCGCCGGCGTACAGGACAGACCGGCTCGAAACCAGGCGCCGTAAACGGCCGCTACGAACTTAGACTATACATCGGAACCCAAAATGCTCCAGTCCGCAATTTTCCCCATGCTGCCGCAACTTTGTAGACCGAAATAAGCCCGCGTAGGATGCGCTGAGGCACGAAGCGCATCGTTCGAGTTAAGCGAACCACCCAAATCTGTACAAAACGCCGGATATCACAAACAGCACTGAAACCGCCGTTACAGGAATGATATGGAACGCAAGAGAATTTAAATTTGAAGCGCTCAGATTCGGTATTACTCGCAGCCTAGCGTCGGCCGCCAACAGGGCTGTAATCAGCAACAAAGATAATTTTACCCATAGCAACTTAACCGCAGGATTCGCCCAATCAAAGATCTGCGAAACCTCTGGTATGAGAAAACTTGCCAGATATAAACCGGATACTATTTGGACGATTAAGGCTGGAATCCCTATCTTTTCGTAACCGGATTCAAACCGGCGAATATAGTTTAAATCCTTATGTTTCAACACATCAGGCAATACTGCAACCGAAAGGACTATATGACCTCCGGTCCAAACCGTTGCGCCGATAACATGAATCAATATCGCCAGTTCGTACATAATGGTCTTATTGATAGCCTAACATTCAGTTCTCATTCGGCGGAATACGCGAGTACGCTATTCCGCCCTACGAACTAATAACGCCTTAACTTCACAGCTTCGAGTTGAGGTGAGAAGGGTTGGTGTTAGGCGGATCATACCGCATGCGCGACAAACGTCGTTCGTCGGAAGCGACAGGGGCGCTGAAAGAGCGAAGTACGACTGCCGAGCTCAGCCGCGTCGGGAAAGGATTCCCGACCTACTTGACGATGTTGATCCGTCGGCAATCCCTTGCCGACAGTTCTGTTCTATCGCTCAGGAAACCGCGATCCGAATGTCCACGGCGCGGCTTAGCCAACCCACGGTAACGGCTCTGAAGGCTGCTTCCTCGGCCTGATCCCAGATGACGCAGAGCAAGGCTTCGTCACGGTTGAGCAACTCATCCTTTTCGAGCTTTTCGATCGCCGCGGCGCAATCCAGCGGATCGACGCCGTTGCGCTCGAACACCTCCACGGCCGCCCGAATGCCATCGGCAATCTCTTCCGGGGACGCCAGTTTCGCGTGCTCGCCTTCTATCGTGATGGTTCGTTGGGGTATCGTTTCTTGTCTGATCGTGCTTTGCATTTGACCACCTAACTTTATTAGCCGAAATAATTCCAAATCGTTTTCAATTAAGGAATTCATTTTTGTAGGGTGGGTTAGCCGAGCGTAACCCACCGCCCCTTCGACTTGGCTCAGGACAGGTCCGAGGCCGCTCGGTGGGTTGTGGCCTGGCGGCCTAACCCATCCTACGATCAATGTCCACTCGAATGCCGAATGGAATAAAACCTCAACTATCCCGGCGCATTACTGCACCGCCGGTGCGGCCTTAGGTTCCGGCGGCGGCGGATTGGCGCAATGGGATGCGTGATGATGGACGATGCGGATCTCGTCCCTCTCGATCGCGAACGTATTGTTGGCGACCAGCAGCGCTCCCTGAATTTCTTCGTAGCACACCACCGTGGCGACGGTGCCGTAGACAAAGGCTCTGGCGTAATGCGGAGTTACCGTGCCGGTCGCCGGATTCCGGAAAATACGCCGCCAGCTTTCGATGATGGCGGCATGTTCGGTCAGCACCGGCCAGCCGGGATGAATGCAGAGCACCGGCCACTCCCGCGCCCACAAGCGCTCCATGGCGTCGAGATCGCGCTGGGAAAACGCGTGATAGAAGGCTTCGTTGGCAAACAGCACAGCCGTGGCATCCATCGAGCCTGGTATCCCTAGCCTCATTCGTTCATATCGGGAAACAGGATAACCTCGTCCGGCAGCTCGTTTCCGTTTTCCTGCAAATGCAGGCCGCCGACAAGAGCGTAGCCGGCATCGCCTTCGTAAAGCACGACCGCGTTTTTCGGCATTTCTAGCAAGGCAGTTATCAGTTGTTCGACCGTCATAAATCGTCCGAAATGGCTTCCATGGCGATGAGCTGCTCGCGCAGGGCCATGTGTGCGTAAAACCCGTCCCGTCCGTCATAGAGCGGGTCTCCATACAGCGCCGCTACCGCGGCGTTATCGGACAGATACACGCGGCAGGCTTTCCGTTCGTGGGCGACGGCGGCGGCGCAAGCCTCGAGTTCCGATACCGGCTCGGCCTGCCAGAGACCGGGGCTCAGAAGAAAATCGGCCCGGTACAGAACGGTGTCCCAGCCGTGGCGGTCCGCATCGTCGAAAACGGCCGGCTGCGCCGCCCGGGCGCCGGGTGAGTCGGGCGCAAGGCTTGCCGCTTCGAGACGCTGGCGCGGGCTCAGCGCGGCGAAGACCGTGGTGTCTCCGGATTCTTTCGCGGCCCGGACCTTGCGGACGAAATCGTCCCGGTCGAATGCGAACCACGCGGACGCCCGGCCTTCATGGGGAATTTCGACGATATAGATCATGGCTTTCTGAACCTTGAAAAGCGTTTTGTTCCGAGCACGCCTCGCTGCCCTTTCGCCTGAAATTAAACCAACGCACTCATGCGCAGTCGGCCAGCTCCGGAGCCGCGGTGCGTGCCACGATTCGGGCGTTGACCGTAAGCGCGAATTCGCGCCAAGCGGCGGCCAGATCCCTGCGGATGGTCTGCACGTAATCGGGCGACGGATCGTGCTCTACCGGAAAGTTGGACAGGGCGCACGAGCTGCGATTGAAGCGCAGCGCCTCGTCGATCAGCGCATCGTTGAATCCCGTGAACGGCGCAAGAATCGGAGGGGTGAGGTCCGACCGGCCGGCGACGACAGCCACCGAGCCCCCTTCGAGAGGCAGTTCATCGAGTTGCCGCAAGGCTTCGCGGTAAATGTCCTCCACCGTCTCCAACAGTGAGAGTTGAGTCAATTGATCCCGTTGCTGGGTGGAGAGATGGCGGTGCAGGCTCCGCTGGTAATGCTCGAGGGCGGCGGGCCTTTGACCGCTCACCCATTCGCGGAAGCGCGCGAGGCTGTTGGAGTTGGTCGAGTTGACCGGAACTTCCGCCAACTGCCGCTGAATCCGCGCGGCGGCCTCCAGTGCGCCTTCCATATAGCCGCCGCCGTAGCGGGCGGTTTCCGAAGCGCCGAACAAAAGCTTTCCGTCCCAGTACGCCCGGCTCAGGACAGGATTATCGTATTCCGGGTGCTGATCCGGCGGCACGAGGTCCAGTCGGCTACAGGTGAACGGTTCCGTCGCCCAATCCTGATAATGCTGTTCGCCCAGCTCCGCCTCCGAGCCGAAGAATTGGACCAACTGGCTCCGGATCAGCATCGGCATGCCCACTCTAAACGCCTCGCGCTGCTCCGGCGACAGCGCGACGAAGCCTCCCAGGGCGGCCTTCTCTCCGGTGGCGTCGCAGGCGTCGAAAATCTCGCCGAGTACCGCCTGCTCATGCCGGGCGAAACCGTTGCCGGACAAGCCCGCCTCGCGCCAAAAGGGGCGAGCGAAGGCCGCCATGGCCTTGGCCTCTCCGGCCATCCAGGTGGGCGTTTCCCGCATCGCCCGGCGCAGTTCGTCGTCGAGCGCGGGTTCCATCCGGACCTGCTCCTCCAGCACACGGGGCGGAATGGCGAGTACGGCCCGGCGAGCTTCGACTACCGATAAGGCATTGCCGCAGCGAAAATGGAGAGCGACGCGATCGCCCCGCTCTTCCACGGCAATAAGCGCCTGTTCCAGGCGCAGCCGGCTTTCGGGAATCCGGTCCACGAGGGCATGCACCAAAGCCGCCATGCCGCCTTCCAATCGCATGGCGCCGTTATGGACCGGAGCACTGCCCAGGGATTCGAGCTTGCCGTCCGCGTTCTTGAGGCCGAGGACATCGTCCTGGTCGTGCTGGGCGAAGGAGGCGAGTCCCAGATCGGCCACCAGGCGCGAGATGCGCGGATGGATGTCCGGCCAGAACCAGGTCGGACCTAAGTCCAGCGCCATCCCGGATGTCGTCGAGGGCACCGAGAGAATGCGCCCGCCCAGGCGAGAGCGAGCCTCGAACAGGAGATAGGATCGCCCTTGGCGCTCCAGATCGGCGGCCAGCGCCAAGCCGCACAATCCGCCTCCGACTATGACCGTATCCAGCATGACATCACCTCTCTCTTCAATCCGTACATCGGCAAGATCGCCGACTTATGAGCCCTCGTAACGTAGGTCGGGAATCCTTTCCCGACGCAGAGGGCCGACCAACCGTTTCCGTCGGCAAGGGATTGCCGACCTACGCCGCCGCCACTGTAGCGAAAAGCGCTTTAACCCAGCAGAGCCGGCTTGATCTCGGCCAGCCAGGTATCGATGCGCTCTTCGGTCTCGTCGCTCTGGTTTTCGTGGTCGATGACCAAACCGACGAACTTATCGTCGATGATCGAATTGGATTTCTCGAACGTGTATCCGTCGGTGGACCAGAAACCGACCACCTTGGCGCCGGCTTTGACGACGAAGTTGTACAGAAGGATCAGAGCGTCGACGAACTCGTGACCATAGGCTTCCTGATCGCCCAGTCCGAACAGGGCCACGACCTTTCCGTTCAGATCCTTGCCCTCCAGTTTCGGCAGAAACTCTTCCCAGCTTTCGTCGCTACAGCCCGCGGAAAGGCCCGGCAGCTCGCCGTCGCCCAGGGTCGGGGTGCCGAGGATCAGCGCATCGTATTTGAGCAGGTCGTCGGGGCTGGCTTTCTTCACGTCGACGGGTGCATCCGCGGCATCGCCCAGTTTCTTGGCGATCGATTTCGCGACGCGCCGCGTGTTACCCGTGTCCGAGCCGAAAAATATACCGATCTTGTTGGCCATAAGGTTCCTCTATAAAAAACGCTGAAGCGCGTAACTGTTTGAGCAGAGCTCGTTGGCAAGAGATTGCCGACCTATGACTAAACGGTCCTCACCCACCCCCTCCAAAGTTGCACAGGTATCTACGCAAGTTCCTACAGCCGTCATTCCGGCATGGATTGCCGGAATCCAGGACACATGGATGTGACCAGCCGTTGCCGTCCTTGGCTTCTGGCCCCCGGCACAAATTCGCGGGGAGCGAATTTGGACGTGTGGAGCACGGTCCGAAGGACAAGCCCCAAGGAAGGGGCGAGTACTCCCTGCCGGGGTGGCGCCTTGTGTAGATATCTCTGCCCTAAGGGCAAAGGCTTGTTTAGGATTCTTAATGAGCAATCGCCACCCCGCTTTCGACGCCATGGGCAGCGCGGTCCTGTTCGATAGGCAGGGATGGCGCGTCCTGGGATTCGGGCTGGCGCAGCAGCGCGGCGCCGAGCACTTCGTCGATCCGGCGAACCGGAAGAATGCTGAGATCCTTTTTGACGTTTTTGGGAATCTCGGCCAGATCTTTCTCGTTTTCGTAAGGGATCACCACCGTCTTGATGCCTGCGCGATGGGCGGCCAGGAGCTTTTCCTTCAAGCCGCCGATAGGCAGTACCTCGCCGCGAAGGGTGATCTCGCCGGTCATCGCGACATCGGCCCGCACCGGAATATCGGTCAAGGCCGAGACCAGGGCGGTACACATGCCGATCCCGGCGCTGGGGCCGTCCTTGGGCGTGGCCCCTTCCGGCACGTGAATATGCATATCGCTGGCTTGATAGAAACCGGGAGAAATACCCAGCTCGACGGCGCGGGAACGGGCCACGGTCATCGCGGCGCGGATCGACTCCTGCATGACTTCGCCCAGCCTCCCGGTATAGATCTGCTGGCCCGTGCCCGGCATGACGGCGGATTCGATGGTGAGCAATTCGCCGCCCACTTCGGTCCACGCGAGCCCGGTCACCTGGCCGACCCGGTCGGTCTCCTCGGCGCGGCCGTAACGGTAGCGCTGCACGCCCAGAAAATCTTCCAGGTTATGGTGCGTCACCACGCATTTCTTGGTTCCGGGTTTGAGCAGCAGATTCTTGACGACCTTGCGGCAAATCGTGGCGATTTCCCGTTCGAGGCTCCGCACCCCGGCTTCCCGGGTGTAATGGCGGATCATGGACTGCAAGGCCGAATCGGTGATCTGGATTTCGTTTTCCCTAAGACCGTTCCGCCCGACTTGCCGGGGAACGAGATAGCGAGCGGCGATATTGATCTTCTCGTCGTCGGTATATCCGGCGATGCGGATCACTTCCATCCGGTCCAGGAGAGGACCGGGAATGTTCAAGGTATTGGCGGTGGCGACGAACATCACCTCCGACAAATCGAAATCGACCTCGAGAAAATGATCGTTGAACGCGCGGTTCTGTTCGGGGTCCAGCACTTCGAGCAGGGCCGAGGCGGGATCGCCGCGCGAATCCATCGCCATCTTGTCGATCTCGTCGAGGAGAAACAAGGGATTGCGGGTCTTCGCCTTGGCCAGGTGCTGAAGGATCCTGCCGGGCCGTGCGCCGATATAGGTGCGCCGGTGCCCGCGGATTTCGGCTTCGTCCCGCACCCCGCCCAGGGCCATGCGGACATATTTGCGGTTGGTGGTGCGGGCGATGGATTGGCCCAATGATGTCTTGCCTACGCCGGGCGGCCCGACCAGGCACAAGATCGGCCCCTTCGCGTTCCCGGCGCGCTGTTGCACCGCCAGGTACTCCAAGATGCGTTCCTTGACCTTGTCGAGGCCGTAATGCTCGGCCTCGAGCAGCGCTTCCGCCTGCTTCAGATCGAAGCGGGCCCTGCTGCGTTTTTTCCAGGGCAGGTCAATCATCCAATCGAGGTAATTCCGAACCACCGTCGATTCCGACGACATCGGAGGCATCCGCCTGAGCTTGTCCAGCTCGGATTCGGCCTTGGCGCGAGCGGCTTTGGGCATTCTCGCCTTGACGATCTTTTCCGCCAGCGCGTCGAACTCGTCGGGCGTCTCGCCCAATTCCCCCAGTTCCTTCCGGATCGCTTTCATCTGTTCGTTCAGATAATACTCGCGCTGGTTGTCTTCCACCTGCTGCTTGACTCGTCCGCGGATGCGCTTTTCCACCTCCAGGCGGTCGACCGTACTTTCCATCGCCATGATCAGTCTTTCGAAGCGGGCGGCGATATCGACCGTTTCCAGTAGCGCCTGCTTGTCTTCGATCTTGAGAGCCATGTGCGCGGCGATGGTATCGGCCAGCCGGCCTGGCTCTGAGATATCCGGAAGAGCGTTTACGATTTCCCGCGGAATCTGATGATCGAGTTTGACGTACTGGTCGAGAGCGCCGGTGACGATACGCATGAGGGCGTCCATCTCCGCGACGCTTAAATTGACTTGATCGTCCAGTGGCGCGACGAGAGCCATGTCATGGCTGTCGGCCACCTGATACTCCTTAATTCGGCAGCGTTTTGCGCCTTTGATCGACGCCTTCACGGTACCGTCCGGCAGCTTGAATAGCTGATCGACCGTACACAGGGTGCCGGTTTCGTATAAGTCCGCGAACTCCGGCTCGTCGCATTTGGGGTCCTTCTGCGTCACGGCCAGGATTTTCTGGCCGGATTGCACGGCATCGTCCAGCGCCGCGATGGATTTCTCCCGCCCGACGAACAGGGTGACGACCATCTGCGGATAGACCACCACATCGCGCAAAGGCAGCACCGGAACGCGGTTCTCCGCAGGATGAACGTTGTCGGTCGATTCAGTTTCCACGATAAAAGCCCTCCAAACTATTAATCAGGCCCGCAAATACCCTCCTGGTCTTTCGGGTCGCCGCCCAAGCCGGTACGCGCTTAGGCCTAACTCACGCGGCTTGTCGCCGCGCCGGGTTGATAAGCCAAGACTCCGCTGGGCGGCTCACGCCGACGCGCATTGCTTTTCTTCGGTTCGATAGACCAGATAGGGCGGGTTATTGCCGCGCACCACGCTTTCGTCGACGACGGCCTTGGTCACCGACTCGTCGGACGGCAGTTCGTACATCGTGTCGAGCAGAACGTTCTCGAGTATGGTTCTGAGGCCACGCGCGCCGGTCTTGCGCTCGATGGCGCGCTGGGCGATCAGCTTCAGGGCGTCGGGATGGATGTCGAGGTCGCAGCCTTCCATCTCGAACAGTTTTTGGTACTGCTTGACCAGGGCGTTTTTCGGCTCGGTCAGGATCTTGACCAGCGCCTCCTCGTCCAGCTCTTCGAGCGTCGCCACCACCGGCAGCCGTCCGACGAACTCGGGGATCAGGCCGTAACGGATCAAATCTTCCGCTTCGACTCCGGCTAAGATCTCGCCCACATTGCGGCGGTCCTCCTTGCTTTTCACCTCGGCGGAAAAACCGATGCCGCCTTTTTCGGAACGCGCCCGGATGGTCCTGTCGAGACCCGCGAACGCACCTCCGCAGATGAACAGAATGTTCGCCGTGTTGACTTGCAGGAATTCCTGCTGCGGATGCTTGCGCCCGCCCTGGGGCGGGATCAATGCGACGGTGCCCTCGATCAGCTTGAGCAAGGCCTGCTGCACGCCCTCGCCGGACACGTCGCGGGTAATCGAGGGATTGGCCGATTTGCGCGAGATCTTGTCGATCTCGTCGATATAGACGATGCCCGACTCGGCTTTTTGGACATCGTAATCGCATTTCTGCAAGAGCTTTTGGATGATGTTTTCCACGTCCTCGCCGACATAGCCGGCTTCCGTCAGGGTGGTGGCGTCGGCGATGGTGAAGGGCACGTTGAGGATACGCGCCAGGGTTTCCGCCAGCAGGGTTTTGCCGGAACCGGTAGGCCCTATCAGAAGGATATTGCTCTTGGCCAGTTCGACGTCGTTTTTCCCGGCGTGGGCTTTGACGCGCAGCCTCTTGTAGTGGTTGTAAACCGCGACCGCGAGAATCCGCTTGGGTCTTTCCTGGCCGATGACATAGTCGTCCAATATGGCCTTGATTTCCTTGGGCGTGGGAAGCTTGTCCCCACCATCGGAAGTACTTTCCAACTCCTCGCGCAGGATGTCGTTGCATAATTCGATGCATTCGTCGCAGACGAATACCGCCGGACCTGCAATAAGCTTTCTGACCTCATGCTGGGTTTTTCCGCAAAATGAACAGTAGAGAAGCTTTCCGCCTCTTTCCTTGCCGTTTTTTTCGTCGCTCATTGCTTTTACCCTCTTAGCTGGATGTTGATTCGGTCATGCCCGTGTCCGGCCGGCATGCCGCCTTTCGCGTCAAAGCTCGTCGCCAGGTCGATTCCGCTGGCTGAGTACGTTATCGATGAGGCCATATCTTTTGGCGTCGTCCCCGCTCATGAAATTGTCGCGGTCGGTATCGGTCCGGATTTTTTCGATGGGCTGCCCGGTGTGCCTGGCGAGTATCCCGTTCAGGCGATCGCGGAGCGACAGGATCTCCCGTGCGTGGATGTCGATATCGCTGGCCTGTCCCCTAAACCCGCCCAGAGGCTGATGGATCATGATCCTGGAATGGGGTAGAGAAAAACGTTTCCCCGCTGCGCCGCCCGCCAGCAGCAAGGCGCCCATGCTGGCGGCCTGGCCTATGCACAGGGTGCTGACATCGGGTTTGATGAACTGCATGGTGTCGTAAATGGCGAGGCCCGCGGTGACCAATCCGCCCGGAGAATTGATGTAAAGGTGAATGTCCTTGTCGGGGTTTTCCGATTCCAGAAACAGCAATTGGGCGATGATCAGGTTGGCCATATAGTCTTCGACCTGGCCGACCAGAAAGATGACCCGCTCCTTCAGCAGCCTCGAATAGATATCGAACGCTCTTTCGCCACGCGGGGACTGCTCGACGACGATGGGCACCAAGCCGGCGGCGGCTGAAGGGGCATAGGTTTGGTTGGGCGAATGGTTCAAGGTCATGCTCTTGTCAGGTTGCCGGTCAATGGAGAGTACGCGGAATCGCCAGTCGGAAGGGCGCGATGGGCGCTTCGAAAGGCACCCCATCGTCGGCCAGCAGCTGATAGCTGCCCTGCATGCTGCCCACCGGGGTTTCGATCATTGCCGAGCTGGTGTACTGAAACGCTTCGCCGGGGCGCAAATACGGATGCTCCCCCACCACGCCCTCACCGACGACTTCGATCGTCTTGCCGTTGGCGTCGGTAATCACCCAGCGTCGGCCGAGCAGCCTCGCCGGAACGGTGCCGGTGTTTTCCATGGTCACGGTGTAGGCGAATACGTAACGCTCTCCGTCGCGATGGGTTTCTTCTCCGAGATAAACGGTTTTAACGTCGACTTTGAGTTCGCGGATTCTGCTGGTCATAACGTCTCCATTTGTTCTTGGATCGATTGTCTTTCGGTGGCTTGTAGCGTTGTTGGGCGGATTAGGCGGCGGCCGTAACCCGCCGGGCACCGCGATAAGGCGATTTCGCCTACCGTCCAACTCGCCCGTTTTTCGATTCCCTCTCCCTTTCGCGGAGAGAGGGGACTCCTGATTTTTCTAAATCCCAGATGTAGGTCGGCAATGCTTTGCCGACGAAAACGGATGTTCGACCTGCGGTGTCGGCAAAGGATTGCCGACCTACGTCTGGGACTCCGCTATTCGATGAAGCGAAGCGCAGGTCCTTGAGCATCCCCTAACCGAACTTCCCCTTGATCCTTTTCTTCGATCTTCACCACCGCAAGAAGAGCCGTCCGCCCATCCGGATGGCGCGTGGCGGAGACCACTGTTCCGACGCTTTCGGCAATGCCTTCGATATGAAGCGTGGTACCGGGCGGCGGAACCGAATCGCCGGCGACGTAGGCCAGGTATAGGCGACGCTTGAGTTGCCCGCGGTAATGCAGCCGCGCGATGACTTCCTGTCCCGGATAACAGCCTTTGGTGAAACACAGGCCGCCCAGGGCCTCCATGTTCAGCATCTGCGGAATGAACTCGCCGGCCGTTTCCGGCAGCAGCAGCGGTATGCCGGCCAAAATGTCCAGCAGAGACCAGGCGTCCCGCCCTACGGGCGAAACACTGGACAGAAGGCTTTTCCACGTTTCGGCAACCGCCGCCGCGCTGCCGACAAGAACCCAGCGGGGGTGCGGTTGTCCGGTGATCGCCATCAGGGTGCAAGCCCCGTAGCTGCGGGTATCCCCGGCCTGTTCGGGCGGCGGCGCGCCGAACAAGGCGGCGAGCCGGGATTCCATGCTCGGACCGGATAAACCTACGCGGACCAGGTCGTTGCCGGCATCAGTGAGAGTCGCCTGGACCCTGAGAAGGTATAGTTTCAATCCGGTTAAAACCGACTTCACGAGACCTTTCGGCAGAAGAAGGTGAAAGGCACCGTCGTGCACGAACAGCCAGAACGTCGCCTGCGCCCTTCCCTTGGCGTCGCACCAGGCGGTGAACAGTCCCTTTTCCGCCGACACCAGGCGCACGTCGCCGGTGAATAGACTCGCCAGAAATTTCTGGGCGTCGTCGCCCTTGACTTCGATCAGTCCGTAATGGGACAGGTCCGCCATCACATCGGCGCTCAGCGCCTGCCGGCGCTCGGCTTCGACATGCCGAAAGTCGATGACTCCGGAATCGTCGAACCGCGCTCCGCTTTGTTCCAAAACCGCCTGCCATAACCCGGGGGGCGATTCCGCCGCGGTGCAAGCGCCCGCGGGAGGCGCCTTGCCGAGTCCCGGTACGGTCATCGCTTCGCCGGTTGCCATGCGCTTTCCTCCTCGGGTCCGAAACAATTGGAATATTCGACGCACTCCGCGCAGCTGGGGGAGCGGCAGACGAAGGCCCCATCGCGTTCGCAGAGCTGCTTGTAGAAAAACTTCTTCCAGCGCATGCCGCCGGTATTTCGAGCGAACAGCACGGGAAAACGGCGTGCCAGAAGATCGGATAAGGCCTTTCGGTCGGGCAAGCCCATGTCCTGCCAGAGATGGTCGTCCCCCATGCAGCAGGCGGCGATCGCGTAAGCCAGCCAGCGGCTCTCCCGGCTGTCGTCGCCGCGGTGTTCCAAAAGCAGCGCCACGAGATCTTCGAATTCGTCCGTCTCTATCCGGCGGGTTTTGGTGCCCGCAAGCGATGCTTTCAACGCCGGCGTGAGATAAATGCTCGCGGCGCCCGGAAAATACCGGTCGAGCAGCCCCTCGAACTCATCCGCATCGAGCCCGAAGGCCGCCCGCCCGGTCAGCCGGGACGAACTCCGCGCCATCTCGATCGCCGAAACGAAGGTGCGGGTCACGGAGTCCTGCGGGTCGCGGGCGTAGCCCATCAGCGGATCGTAATGAACCGCCGAGGGAACGGGCGCCGAAGCGTTCGGGATGGGCTGGCGCATGGGGGCTGGCATCAGGCTGCCGCCGCTTCGTGGGTATAGCACTGCTTGGGGCATATCTTGGCGCAAGCCTCACACCCCACGCAGTTCGCGACGTTGGCGATCGACATCACTTTCTTGTCGTATTCGTCGTCCTCGTCCTCGTCCTGGCTGAGCGTGACTATTTCGCCGTCCTCGTTGACTCCGACCATCTCCAGGACTTCGCGTCCGCAGACCTTATAGCAGCGTCCGCAGCCGATGCATTTCTCCTGGTCGATGATCTCGACAAATTTGGGGGTCCATACCTTGCCCCCGGGTAGGGTGACCGTAAATTCGCTCATCGTAGACTCCTAACCAGCGCTGGTTTTGCGGAATTCGTCCAGTTCACGATAGGCCTGATAGGTTTTCTCCGCGACTTCCAGGATTCGCTCCCAGCCGGTGGGCAAATCCTCGGCCAAATCGTGGAGATCCATTTTCAGCGCGGTCGCCTGGGCGTTCAGTTTTTTCAGTTTGGCTTTCGTATCTTCTGCGTCTGTCATGGGTGCCTCGTTGGTTTGCCGGTTCGGGCGGGGTTCCGTCGATGACTGTGCCCCGCCTTCTCGCGGTTTCCGGCGGGTTACGGCCGGATCCGGCCTGACCCACCCTACGTTGTTCTCAACTGTAGCGGGCCACTTCGGAATATTTGTTGATCATGTCCACTCCTGCGGCCACGAGTTTCTCGCCTTCCTCCGCGAGTTTTTCCATGGACGGAAATCCGAACCGGTGAACGTCGCGCAACTGCTTGTTCACCACGATCAGCCGGCCGGCGATCAGTACCATGCGGCCGAAGCCTTCGTGCGACATCTTCATCATGGGCGTCACCATGACCCCGCTGGCCCGCTCGATGGAAAGGCCGACGGCGTTATAGAACAGTTCCAGACGCCACAAAATCTCGGGGTCGGGATCGCCGACGATGGGAATCGCCTGCCGCTTCTCCTTGGTGAGGATGTAAGGTTCGAGCAGCATTTCGTCGCTCTTGCCGTCCCAGGTGCCGTAGGAATCCTGCGCGCGCCATTGCTTGACCAATTCCTTGATGAACGCCGACTCCATGGGCGATGCCGCGCCTTCGGTTTTTACTGCCAATGCTTCAGCCATGTTCCACCTCTTCTTCTTCAAAATCGAATTCACGGTCCTGCCCCTTGCCTTCCTTCGCCAGCACCTTGCGGAGCCAGGGCGGCGGAGTGCCTTTGAGGACCTGCTGGAGTTTGTCCAAGAGATCGGTGATAGGCTCGGGCTGCGGAACCTTCATGGGATGTATGCCCTGGGCCACCACCCGCGCCGCGCCGGAACCGCCGATGGCGGCGACGTAAAGAATTGCGCAGTCCTTGATGGCTTCGAGCTTCGGAGCCAGCTTGTCTTCGTTGCCGTCTTCCTGCAGGTCGCCCTCGAATTGCACGGCTTCGAGGAAGCGATAGCCCTCCGCCGACAATTCATAGATGGCGATGTTCTTGGCCCATCCGAAATGGGCGTCGACCCGTTGTAGGTCTTGGGTAGAGAATGCGACCTTCATGCTTCCTCCGCGATAAAAGGATTCGTTTGATTGAGCTTCCGGCTTAATGAGCCGCAACCGCCGCCGTGCCAGCACGTTCGTTCTCCTCAGAGGTTGCGGAAAAACCGTCGCGAGCACCCTGAGGACAAGGAGCCCGGAGCACAGGACCCGGAGTGTACGTGGAGGTACATGAGGAGTGCTCGCCGCATCCTTGCGGCTCGGGCGAGGCCCCGTGCGCTGCACGTCCCAATCCGCTCCCGGCGGATTGGTCCGAGCACCGCGCGACGCCGTCATCGGGGTGCGCAGTAGGTTTTTCCGCAGCCTCCTCGGGTCGATACCAGGTTTCAGGCGTGGGCTCATGGCCGTTGGCGATGAACATATTGGCAATCTCGAAAATGAGGTTGCGGGTCCCGCGATAACCGACGATGGTCTGATGCGCGGCGCCTAGTCGATCGAACATGGGGATGCCGATGCGGTAGAACGGAATCTTCAGTCTTTCCGCCGCTTGCCTCCCGTGAGAGTGAGTCATCAGAAGATCGCAGCCGGCGCCGCGAGCTTCCAGGTCTTCCAAGTCGCCGATCAAGACTTCCTCTGTGGAGATTCGCTCCAGCAGCGGAGAGGCCGTGGTCGTCACCGCCGCGGCGGTTTCGGCGCCGAGTTCCCTGGCCCATTCGCTCAGGGTCCAGAGCAAGTCGGGCTCGGCGCCTATGGCGATTTTCTTGCCGCCGAAATGGAAATGGCCGTCGAGCATGGCGTCGACCAGCTGGCCGCGCTGGCGGCGGATCTTGGTCGGAACCAGCCGTCCGCTGATTCGGGCACACAGGCTGATTAGCGCATCGTTCGGCTCGAGCCCCGTGAGCCGATCGAACAGGGTGTAGGGAACCCCGGTCTTGGCTTCCAGAGCGACCGCGGCCTCGCGCATCTGTTCGCCGACCGCGATGGTATGCGCGGATCGTCCGAGGCTAGCGATTTCTTCCAGGGAAATGCCGCCCAGGGTGGTCGGCGTGAAATCGTCAGGGATGTGGCCGTCCAGGGAGCCCGAGAGGTCCGGCAGGACCAGGACCTCAAGGCCGAAGGCTTCGAGCACGTCGCGGAGTTCGTCGATGTCTCCGGGCGTAAGATGGGCGCCCGGCAAAAGATTCACCCGGTTGGGAAGGCGCGCGGCGCCGACCGGAACCGGTTCGACCAGTTGCTCGACCAGCTTGGTCACGGTCTTGGCCCAGCCGTCCTGAAACGCGTCCTTGAAATCGGGCGTCGACACATAAACAAGAGCGATGTGGTCCAGCTCGGGATGCTTCTCCCGGATCAGCTTGATATAGGCGTCCACGTCGTCGCCCTTGGTCTCGGTCACGCCGGTGGACGAAATGCCGATAATGGAAGGCTTTTGCCGGTTGGCGATCGTGATGACCGCCTGCTCCACGTTTTCGAGTCCGCCGAGCACGGTCGCCACTTCGCTCATGGCGGTAGTCTGCAACGGAATCGCTTCCTTGAAATGCCGCACGAACAGGACCAGTCCGAACGAGGTGCAGCCCTGCGAGCCGTGGAAAAGCGGCATGCAGTTCTTGATCCCCATGAAAGCGAGCGCGCTGCCGATCGGCTGGCTCATCTTCAAGGGGTTGACCGAGCAGGATTTCTTCGGGGTGATCACGGTGGCCATGGCGTTACCTCATGCGGCCTGCTGAGCTTGCGACGCGGCTTTCCCTGCGTCCGGGTGCCAGTGGTCCATCGTTTCGAGAATCTTTTCCAGCTTGCCTTTGCAACTGCCGCAGCCCGTTCCCGCCTGGGTCTTTTCCGACACCGCGTCCGCCGAGCTCAATCCATGCTCGACGATGGCGTCCTCGATAGCGCCGCGAGCGACCGATTTGCAATTGCAAACCGGAGTGGAACGGCGTTTTTCGCGAGCCAGTTCAGGATTCGCGGCCAAGACAGCCGCCTCGGCGGCGATGGCGGAATCGGCCACCTCTTCCCACGTCGCTTCTTCCCAGGGCGCGCGCTTCCGCACCTGTTCCCAGACCGGGTTGTACAGCGCCTTGTCGATTTCCTTGACCAGTTCGACCATGCCGACGTAACCCATATAGGCGTGATGGCGTTCCTGGTTGATGTCCAGCCACGGCATCTTGGCCTTGAGGGCGACGAACTGCGAACGGCCCCCGGACAGCATGATGTCGGCCTTGGCATCCTTGAGCATCTTGTACATTTCGCGCGGCGTCATGTCGTCGATCATGTGGGCGTCTTCGCCCATGATCTCCTTGATCCGCTCCTTGTCTTCCTTGGTCGACTTCTTGACGCTGGTCCCGACGATCTCCATGCCGGCTTCCTGAAGCGCGGCCACCACCGACCAGGATTTCACGCCGCCGGTGATGAGCAGCACCTTTTTGCCGGTCAGGCGCTTCTTGTACGGCTCGATGGCGGCCCACGCCCGCGCTTCCTCCCGGGCGATCAGGGCTTCGGTGCGTTCCATGAGTTCGGCGGGCGCGCCGCGCTCGATCAGCAGGCGCGAGATTTCCCGAAGCGCCTCGCTGGTATCCTCGATGCCGTAGAAGGAGCCTTCGAAGAACGGAATTTCGTAGCGTTCCTCCATCTTGCGGGCGATGTTGATCATGGATTTCGAGCACACCATCATGGCCGCCCTGGCGCGGTGGGAGCTGGCCACGTCCTTGTATTTGGCGTCGCCGGAGATGCAGCACAGGATGCGGATGCCGAGCTCGTCCAGCAGCGGCTTGACCTGCCACAGCTCGCCGGAAAGGTTGTATTCGCCAATGATGTTGATGTCGTAAGGCGTGGTGTGTTCGGGCTCCTCGGTGCCGATGACGTGGTCGAGGATGGCCTCGCCCGCCAGTTTGTTGCCGAGGTTCTTGGGACCCACGAAGCCGGGCGAATTGACCGGTACGACGGGTTTGCCGAATTTTTTCGAGGCCGCTTTGCACACGGCTTCGATATCGTCGCCGATCATGGCCGGCACGCAGGTCTGGTAAACGAAGACCGCCGGCGGGTCGTATTTGTCGATGATTTCCTTGATCGATTTGAACAGCCGTTTCTCGCCGCCGAAAACCACGTCGGTTTCGTTGATGTCCGTGGTGAAGCCGGTGCGCCAGAGATTGGAGCCGGAGGATTTGGAGCCGCGGTTGTCCCAGGAGTTGCCCTCGCAGGCGATGGGCCCGTGAACCAGGTGAGCCACGTCGGTGATGGGCTGCAACGCGATCTTGGCGCCGTCGAAAGCGCAACCGCCGGCCGCTCCGCCAGGCTGCAACTGCTTCGTGCAGCCTTTCTTGCGCTCCTTTTCCGACTTGCCCTGGTTTTTTCCGCAACCGGGCTCGTTGAAAACGTCTTGAATCTTGTTGGATAAGCTGCTCATGGGTTACTCCGCTCTCCAGGGCGCTGCGACAGTAGGGGCACCTCGAAAAACCGTCGCGAGCGCCCCGAGTGCAAGGCGCCCGGAGCACAGGAACCGGAGTGTACATGGAGTACATGAGGATTCCGAGCACCGCGCAACGCAGCACATGGGGGCGCGCAGTAGGTTTTTCGAGGTGCCCTAGAGTAGGTCGGGAATCTCTTCCCGACGCCTTCGTCGGCAAAGGATTGCCGACCTACGACCATATCGTTCAAGCTGCTCATAACCCCTCCGGCTTAGGCTATCGGCCCTTTAGAATCGCACTACGATGTCCTCGTCACGGACGATGTACTGGCAGGCCAGCCGCCAGGGCGGCGGTTCGTCCGTCAGTTCCGCCTGCTCGATCTGCTCTCGGGTGATTTTTCCGGCCAGCCGGAGCACGGTCTTTTCCTTTTCGGTCAAGTGCATGCCCATGGGCAGCTTGTCGGAAAGAACCGTAACTTCCACGGCGCAGGAACCGCATTCCCCGTTTTCGCACTCGAAATGGATGGGAATCTTGTTCTTCTGCGCCACCGCGAGCAGCGTATGGCAGTCGCCGGCGGTGGCATACACCGTGACGTCCTTGCGCATCGCGGGCGAACTGAAAGTCACATTAGCCATTAATAATCCTCTGCTTGGTTAAAAAGTGCCGTAGGGCGGGTTAGCCGGTAATCCGGCGTAACCCGCCGATTCCGCGATAGGCGGGTTACGCTCCGCTAACCCGCCCTACGACTCTGGATGTGTCCGACCTGATAGCTTCCAACCCTACCGAATGATGTCGTAGCTGTAGTCGGTTTTGGCCGGCACGATGGTGTTCTTGTCCATCTCGTCGAAGATCTTGTCCAGAATCCAGACGAGAACGTTCATCGCGCCTTGGTAGCCCCATACCGGATAGCGGTGATGGTGATGCCGATCGAATACCGGGAAGCCGATGCGGATCAGCGGGGTTCCGGTGTCGCGCTCCAGGTACTTGCCATAGGTGTTGCCGATCAGGAAGTCGACCGGCTCGGTGAACAGCAGCGAGCGCATGTGCCACAGATCCTTGCCGGCGTACACGTGGCAGTTCTTGCCGAAGGGCGAGGAATCGAACAGCTCCTGCACCTTCTTTTCCCAGGCTTTACCGCCGTTGGTGGCCAGCACGTGGGTCGGTTCGGCCCCCAGTTCGAGCAAGAAGGCGGCCAACCCCAGGCAGAGGTCGGGGTCGCCGTAGATGGCGAACTTCTGACCGTGAATGTGCGCGGTCGAATCGGCGATCGCATCCACCAGGCGTCCGCGTTCCTTCTCCAGGGCTTCCGGAATCGGCTTGCCGGTGATGCGCGAGATCTCCATCAGGAATGCGTCGGTCGCCTTTACGCCGATGGGATGATTGAACGCGACCGTTTCCTGGCCGTGCTCCGCGATGAACGGCAGGGTCTTTTCCGTGCTGAATTCCTGCATGGAGATGGTTGCCTTGGCGTGCAGAGCGTTAGCGGTTTCTTCCAGAGTGGTGCCGCCGTCGTACATGCGGAAGGTGCCGTCGGTGGGCGTATCCCAAACGTCGCTGTTATCCGCGAGAATGGTGTATTCGACGCCCATCAGATCGAAGATGCGTTTGACTTCACGCAGATTGCCGACCGTGTAGCCGTCGAAACCGCCGATGAAGTTGATCTTCTCGTTGGGCACGCGCGTCAAGGGAGCCGTGGTACCCGCCTTGCCGTCCCAGAAGTGCCACAAAATACCCTTGAGCACGTTGTCGTAGCCGGTGATATGGCTGCCGACGAAGGCCGGGGTATGGGCGAAAGGCACATCGAATTCCGCCGGCAGGCTGCCCTTTTCCTTGGCGGTCTTTATGAAGGCGTTGAGGTCGTCGCCGATCACTTCAGCCATGCAGGTGGTCGATACCGAGATCATCTTCGGCTGGTACATGTTGTACGTGTTGGCCAAGCCGTCGACCATGTTGCTCAAGCCCCCGAATACTGCGGCATCTTCGGTCATGGACGAAGACACGCACGACGACGGTTCCTTGAAATGGCGGCTGAAGTGGCTGCGGTAGTAGGCGACGCAACCTTGCGAACCGTGCACGAAGGGAATGGTCCCCTCGAATCCCACGGCGGCGAACACCGCACCCAACGGTTGGCAGGCCTTGGCCGGATTGACCGTCAGGGCTTCGCGGGCAAAGTTCTTCTCCCGGTATTCCCAGGTCTTGGCCCATTCCCTCACCTCCTCGACTTTATCGTCCGATTCGGCGAATTCGAATTCTTTCTTTTTGTTCTCGAACAATTCCACATATTCCGGTTGGCGGAACAGGTTGAAGTGATCGAGCACCTTCTCTGCATTCTGGCTCATGATGTAACTCCAAAGTAGCGGTTGTAGGGTGCGACGTGCGCACCGGGTCGGTCTGGATGGTGCGCGCGGCGCACCCTACTCTCCCTCACCGGACTAGGCGTGGGCCCCGTTCCGTTTCCAGGGTGTCTTGGCCAAACTCCAGACCGGATTGTTGATGGCCATGTCCATGTCGCGGGCGAAGATGGCGAAGCCGTCATAGCCGTGGTAAGGACCCGAATAATCCCAGGAGTGCATCTGACGGAACGGCACGCCCATCTTCTGGAAGACGTACTTTTCCTTGATACCCGAACCGACCAGGTCGGGCTGGATCGCTTCGACGAACTTCTCGAACTCAAAGCCAGTCACGTCGTCGTAGATCAGGGTGCCGTCCTTGACGTAGTGAGTGGTACGCTGGTAGTCGTCGTTGTGGCCGAACTCGTAGCCGGTACCGACGATTTCCATGCCGAGATCCTCGTAAGCGCCGATCACGTGACGCGGGCGCAGGCCGCCGACGAACAGCATGACTTTCTTGCCTTCCAGACGCGGACGGTACTTGGCGATCACCGCATCCATCAGCGGACGGTACTTCGCGATGACGCGCTCGGCACCTTCCTTGATCTTGTCGTCGAAGTGGCTGGCGATATTGCGCAACGACTCCTCGATCTTGGTCGGGCCGAAGAAGTTGTATTCCACCCACGGAATCCCGTACTTCTCTTCCATGTGACGCGAGATGTAGTTCATCGAGCGGTAGCAGTGGAGCACGTTCAGCTTGGCCTTCGGAGTGTTCTCCAATTCGGCCAAAGAACCGTCGCCGGACCATTGGGCGATCACGCGGAGACCCATTTCCTCGAGCAGGATGCGGGACGCCCAGGCATCACCGCCGATGTTGTAGTCGCCGATGATGGATACGTCGTAAGGCGTGGTCTTGAACTCGGGATGCTTGTCGCCCGACTTGTCGAATACCCAGTCGCGGATCGAGTCGTTTGCGATGTGGTGGCCCAAGGACTGCGAAACGCCGCGGAAACCTTCGCAGCGCACCGGCACTATGGTCTTGCCGTCGTATTCCTTGGATTTTTTCTTGGAGACCGCTTCGATGTCGTCGCCGATGAGACCGATCGGGCACTCCGACTGCACGGTGATGCCGTGGTTCAGCGGGAACAGATCCTGGATCTCGTCGATGATTTTCTCCAGCTTCTTGTCGCCGCCGAAGACGATGTCCTTCTCCTGGAAGTCGGAGGTGAACTGCATCGTGACGAAGGTGTCGATGCCGGTGGTGCCGATGTAGTAATTGCGGCGCGATGCCCAGGAGTACTGGCCGCAACCGACCGGACCGTGGCTGATGTGGATCATGTCCTTGATGGGACCCCAGACCACACCCTTGGAGCCGGCGTAAGCGCAGCCGCGGATGGTCATGACCCCGGGGATCGACTTGACATTGGATTTCACCCCGCAGTCGGGCTTGCCTTCCTCAAATGTGCCGAGGTGCTTGGCACGCCGTTTCGCGGTCTTCTCCGGGTAGACCGACAGGACCTCGCTAATGAGTTCCTTGTTTCTCTGTTTGGTTTGCTCAACTGTGAGGCTCATGTTGCTCTCCAGATTCAGTTGTTGGATGGATGACGCTTGAAGGAGAGGAGCGGGCCGGCCGGATCGTTTGCCGTGAGGTCCCGCTCCCCAACCAACTTCTTACGCCGCGATTTCCGCCGCGGTCTTGCCGACCTGCGACTCGTCGATCTGCTTCATGATGCCGTGGGCCATCAAGAGATCCTCGAGCTCGTCCATGGTGATCGGGGTCGGGATGATGCCGTTGCCGGAATTGTTGTGGATCTTCTGAGCCAACTGACGGTACTCGTTGGCCTGCTTCGAATCCGGAGCATATTCCATGACGGTCATGCGGCGGAGTTCCGCGTGCTGCACGATGTTGTCGCGCGGCACGAAGTGGATCAGCTTGGTGCCCAGCTTACCGGCCAAAGCTTCTGCCAATTCCAGCTCCTTGTCGGTCTGACGTTCGTTGCAGACCAAGCCGCCCAAACGTACGCCGCCCGAGTTGGCGTATTTCAGAATGCCCTTGGAAATGTTGTTGGCCGCGTACATGGCCATCATTTCGCCGGACATGACGATGTAGATTTCCTGCGCCTTGTTTTCGCGGATGGGCATGGCGAAACCGCCGCACACGACGTCGCCGAGTACGTCATAGGAGACGTAGTCGATGTCCTCGTAGGCGCCTTCTTCCTCCAGGAAGTTGATGGAGGTGATAACGCCGCGACCTGCGCAGCCGACGCCCGGCTCCGGACCACCCGATTCAACGCAACGGATGTCGCGATAGCCGACTTTCATTACGTCCTCGAGCTCGAGGTCTTCTACGCTGCCGGCAGCAGCGGCCAGGCTCAGGATGGTATCCTGCGCCTTTGCGTGAAGGATCAGACGGGTGGAGTCGGCTTTCGGATCGCAGCCGACGATAAGGATGCGCTGCCCCATTTCGGCCAGAGCCGCCAGGGTGTTTTGGGAAGTGGTGGATTTGCCGATGCCGCCTTTCCCGTAAAAAGCGATTTGTCTCAAATCTGACATGATCAATCTCCAGTCAATAAACACGTTGATCGATAAAACCTCTGTGGCCAGCAAATCCGCCGAAAGAAAAAATGTCTGGCTCAAACACGGCGAGCTTTTCTTTTTTTTCTTCTGCCGCTCACCGTTTCTTTCGGTGAATGGACGAGTACTGGTCGACAGCTACCGAGCAACGACTGTGCCACACGCAAAATACGACACTTAAGCCATTGTTTATCCAGCTGAAAGTTTCCCATTCCTCGCCGTTTTTGTAGCTTTTCGAGCAGCGATCAGGTGTTACTAACCGGACAAAACCATACGGTTTGTAAGGAACGATACAAACGATCCGGACTGCTCCGAATCCAGGGTCGATCGCCCGATAAACGGAAAATCAGGCACTTCGGCCGCCGTCATCTCCCGCCGAGCTAATGGAACGAAGATTGCTAAAGGTTAGGCGTCACTCGTGAGCGTGCGCGGGTCGTCTCCTATGCCTTATGGCAGTCCGAGAATATTTCCCGCCGCTTGCGCGATCGCTTCAATACACTCGAGGAGTAGCCCATGCAGATCGGTGTAGACACAGAAAGGGCCGTGGACAACAGACGGGTGTTCGTCGTCGACAGCGACGAAATCACCAGCGCCGCCCTACAGTTCATGCTTCACGACGAAATCGAAACGCACGAGTTGTCCAGCCTGGACGCCGCCTATGCCAAGGCGAAGGACTGGAAACCGGACGTGCTGCTTTTAGGGATAGGCATCGTGCAGGAAAAAGGCATCGAAGTCCTGGCGGATATCCGGTCGAAGATTGCCGACCTCAAGATCATCCTGGTCGCGGACTCCGCAACCGATCCCCTGGCCAAGGAATGTCTCAAGAACGGCGTGAATTCCATCCTGCCGAAACCCCTGACCATCGAAAAGACCCGGCAAAAGGTCGATGCGCAGTTGGGACGGAAGGTGAAACTGAGCATACCGGTTCAAGTGGTGTGAAACGGTCGCCCACGCTTCCACTCGCCACGGCGGTCACGCTTCCGGCGTCGGTCGACAATCCTCACTACCGCCAGATCGGGGGTGAGCAAGCCGTACGCCGCTTGGTCGAGCGTTTCTACCAGTTGATGGACGAGCTGCCCGAAGCGCGGGCCATTCGGGCGATGCATCCTCCGGATCTCGCTCCGGCCAAGGAGAAGCTGTTCCTGTTTCTGTCCGGCTGGCTCGGCGGCCCGCCGCTGTATGCCGAGCGCCATGGACCGCCACGGCTTCGGCAGAAGCATCTGCCCTTCCCCATCGACACCGCCGCGCGGGATGCCTGGATGGCTTGCATGAACCGGGCGCTGGAGGAGCAAGTTTCCGACGCCGATCTGCGAGCCCAACTCGCCGCTTCTTTTTTCAAAACCGCAGATTTTCTTCGCAACCAACCCTGAAGGAGTGTTATGACCACTATCACCGAAACACCTCTCGCCAGCCTGGACGCCGAAAAGCGTCTCATCTCTCCGGTTTTCAAGGGAGAGACCAAACCGGGATATTTCGGTTTCCGGGGCGAGATCGCCTTGAAGTTCGCGCAACAATTCAGCGATGAGGCGCGGCCCCCTGAGATCCGCTTCGATCAGGTCATGATCGTCGCCAAGGCCGGCGAGCCGACCATCCCGTTTCTGGCGGGCGTGGCGCTGTCCCTGGAGCACCTCAAGCTGTTGTGCGAGGTCATGGGGGACAAGCTGTCGCCCACCGGAAAATATTTCTTCTTCGCCGGCAACCTGGATATCTCGAGCCGCTATCAGATCGCTTACGGCGGGACCACCTTCTGGGTGCTGCCGCTGGAGGAAGCGACCGTGTACAACGAACTCCGCGACTTGTTCAACATCGATCGCGGCGATCTGAAAAAGCTCGACACCGCCGGCAAGCTGCAGATCATCGCCGATGCGGCGGTCGAGTTCACCGAGAAGTTTCCGGAAATCACCTTCGAGGAAGGCCTGAAGATCATGGGGCCGATCAAGATCCCCGAGAATCGGCCCGTTTAGACGGAATGGGATTCGCCCTTGCATGGCGCAAGACATCGCCCGCATCGGTCACAGCACCAATCTGGTAGGCGTCCCGACCGGGCTCTTGGCCAGCACGGCATTCAACGAGCACCCGCTGCCGCTGCATATCAGCGGCGTGCGGGAAGCGAATTACGGATTGTTCGATCGGCTCAGGGAAGCCGAGGACGCTCAAACGGCGGCGGAGATCTTTCAGGAATACATGTACGTCCTGTTCGGCCTCAACGGCGAACCGCCGGCCGGGCAGGACGGTACCGGTCCGCGCCGCTTCCGTTCCAGCTATCTGAAGCTCTTGAGCGGCTGGGGGTTCGATTCCAACAATCCCCAGGGCGCGGTTCTCAAGGGCTGGGTGGAAAGCCGCTTCGGCCTGTTTCCGACCTTCCACAAGGAGCCCTTGACGCGCTTCACCTCTCCGGCCTGGATCGCCTATATCGAGGAAAAGATGTCGAGCCGTTTCCACAACAACAGCATCAATCTCCAGCTCGACCTGATGTATGAATTCTGCCAATGGGCCATCGCCCGTTTCGGCTTGTGGGATCGACGCCATGTCACCCTATACCGGGGCGAGAATCACTTCGACGAACAGCGTCAGATCGGTCCCCGCGAGGGCCGCTGGCTCAATGTGCGGCTCAACAACCTGGTGTCGTTCACGGCAAACCGGGAGACCGCCTGCGAGTTCGGCGACTTCATCCTGGAGGTACAGGTGCCCGTGGTGAAAATCTTCTTCTTCAATAACCTTTTGCCGCGCCATCCGCTCAAAGGCGAATGGGAATACCTGGTCATCGGCGGCGAGTATCGGGTCAAGGCCTCCTACTACTGATGGACACGCAACTACTCCATGACCGCGCCCTCGGTGCCTATTTGGGACTCGCCGTCGGCGACGCTCTGGGCGCCACCGTGGAGTTCATGACGCCGCGGGAAATCCGGCATCAATACGGCGTCCACGACAAGATCGTCGGCGGCGGCTGGCTCAAACTCAAAGCCGGACAGGTGACCGACGATACCGAAATGTCCCTGGCACTGGGCGGGGCGATCATCGAAAGCGGCGGCTGGGACCTCAAGGCCGTGGCGGAAGCCTTCGCCGCGTGGCTCAAGCGAAAACCGCCGGACGTGGGCAACACTTGCCGCCGCGGCATTCGCCGCTATCTGCTGGACGGAAGCCTTTCCGGACCTCCGAACCCCGGCGACGCCGGCAACGGCGCCTGCATGCGCAACCTGCCGGTGGCCCTCGCCACCTTGGGCGATGCGGACGCCTTCTCCCTGTGGACGCTGGAGCAGTGCCATTTCACCCACCACCATCCGCTTTCGGACGCGGCCACGCTGACTCTGGGCCGCATGGTGCAGCGCCTGGTTTGCGGCGGCTCGCCGGAAGAATGCCGTCCGCTCGTCGCGGCGCTGGTCGAGACCCATCCGGAATTCTGCTTCGATCCCTATCCCGGACGCGCCAGCGGCTACATCGTCGACACCGTACAAACCGTGCTGCATTTTTTCCTCGGCACGGACTCCTTCGCCGGCTGCGTCGTGGGCGTCGTCAATCAAGGCGATGACGCCGACACCACCGGCGCGCTCGCCGGCATGCTGGCCGGGGCGGCTTACGGAGTCTCAGCCATCCCCGCGCGCTGGCTGAAAAGCCTGGACACCGAGGTGGTACGGCACATCGAGCGGCAGACCGCCGCCTTGCTCGGAATCGCGGACGAACACGCGCAATCGCCGGGCTGGGTTCCGCCAACCGGCACTTGACTTCGAGAGGACGGAAATCATGGGCAATTTTTCGATCGCGTTCGAAGGTTATTGGAGAGAAAAGAAAAAGAGAGGGATGCCCGCTAAATCCGGGGTCTATTGCGTTTACACCTGTATCTACAGCGGCAAGAAGCAGACCTGCTCGCCGCAGAAGCTCATCTATATCGGCTCCTCGGAAAACGTTCGCGACTGCCTTGAGGATCACGTCAAACAGGCCGATTGGGAATCCCACATCGACACCGGCGAAGAACTCTGCTTCAACTTCGCCCCGATGGATGCCGAAACGCTCGAACGCTGCGCGGCGGCGCTGATCTTCAAGCACAAACCGCCGGAAAACAGCGAATACGTCCGCGACTTTCCGTTCGATACCACCAGTCTCACCCTGTCCGGTACCGCCGGATTTCTGTCCAAATCATTTACCGTGTGAGGATTTTCAACATGTTTACGAAAGCCTGCGACTTGAACGAACTCCGGGAGGGAAAATACGAAGTGGTGGCGGTCAACCGCACCCTGATGCTGGTGGTTTGGCCACAAGGCGACCAGCCCCGTGCGTTTCAGGGGTTGTGTCCGCATTTCAAGGAGCCGCTGGCCGATGCCCGATTCGATGGCAAAACCCTGACCTGCGCGCACCACGATTGGGCATTCGAAGGCGCTACCGGGGCCTGCGTCAAGGGCAAGCCCTGCACGCTCGCCGAATATCCCCTGAAGATCGAGGGCGAGGAGGTGCTGATCGATACCGACGGGATTACGCCCGTGTTCGTCGGCTAGCCGGAGCAGAGGCGTAGGATGTGCTGAACGCAGTGAAGCGCATCGTTCGCGAGTGATGCCTGTCCTGAGCCTAGTCCAAGGGCGCTTCGTACCTCAGCGCATCCTATGAATTCTCCTACAAAGCGGATCGAATCCATGGCAACCATTCTTTTTTACGAAAAACCCGGCTGCGCCAATAACGCCCGGCAGAAGCACCTGTTATTGGAAGCCGGACACGAGCTCATCGTTCGCAATCTTCTCGAAACCCGCTGGACCGCCGAAGATCTGCGCGCGTTCTTTGGCGATAAGCCGGTGTCCGAATGGTTCAACCGGGCGGCGCCCAGAGTGAAATCCGGAGAGGTGGTGCCGGAAGCGCTCGGTGAACAGGAAGCGCTGGCTCTCATGCTCGAAGATCCCCTGCTGATAAGACGGCCTTTGATGCAAGTGGGCGAGCGCCGGGAAGCGGGTTTCGACACGCAGCGCGTCCACGACTGGATCGGTCTGGCTCCGAGCACGGGCGAAACCGCGAACCTCGAACAGTGCCGGCGTACCGAGCATTGCCCGACGCCAGGGGAGCGTTCGGCCTGATGAACGCCGATGAGGGGTTCGTCGGGAAAGGATTCCCGACCTACCAACCCACCACCGAGGAACGCCGGGTAGGTCGGCAATCCTTTGCCGACTTTAGGGCGTGCGTCGGGAAAGGATTCCCGACCTACCAGCCCACCACCGAGGAACGCCGGGTAGGCCGGCAATCCTTTGCCGACGCCATGAAGCTACCGGGGGCGCAACCATGAATACCGTATCGGACGCTCTGGCGCGGATACTGGCCTATCACGAGCGGACCAAGCATCGGCTGGAGCGTTATGCCGCGGGGCCGGAAACGCTCGATTGGGACAGCCAGCCCGACCCGTTCCGCCGTTTCGAGGGCGCCCCCACGATCCGGCTGCCCTTGGCCGCGGATCGGCTGGCGACGCCCTTCGGCGCTTTGTCGCTGCCCGAAACCGTGACGCCGCAAGCGCTTTCGCTCGAAACCGTCGGTATTTTACTGGAATTGTCCCTGGGACTCTCGGCCTGGAAAGAGTACGGCCCGGATCGCTGGGCCCTGCGCTGCAATCCGTCCAGCGGCAATCTGCATCCTACCGAGGGCTATGTCGTCTGCCTATCGGTTCCCGAGGTTCCCGACGGCGTGTACCACTATGTCAGCCGCGATCATGTACTGGAGCAGCGCTGCCGGTTTGCCGAGCCCTCCACGGCCCCGCGACTGTTCGTCGCCTTGAGTTCGATCCACTGGAGGGAAGCCTGGAAATACGGCGAACGGGCCTTCCGCTATTGCCAACTGGATACCGGCCATGCCATCGGCGCATTGCGCTACGCAGCAGCAACCCTGGGCTGGCGCCTTAGTTGGGTGAGCGGTATCGGCTTTGCCGAATTGGCCGCCGGTCTCGGGCTCGATCGGAACGAGGACTTTTCCGGAGCCGAGCGGGAGGAAGCGGAGCTTCTGCTGGAAGTGATCGCCGATCCCGAGGACGCGAATTCCGGGAAGTTCGATCCCTCGGAACTGGTTCCGCCCGGAAGCGCGTGGAGCGGTCAAGCCAACGTGCTCGATCCCCATCCCATGTACCGCTGGCCGATAATCGAAGAGGTCGCGGAAGCAACCCGAGCGCTCGCCACTCCGCCCGAACCCGGCGTGATCGAAACCTACCCGCCGAGGCGGACCGATTGCCCGGAGCCGGCTGCCGCGCTCATCCGGCAAAGGCGCAGCGCGCAACATTTCGACCGGCGAGAAGTACTGAGCACTGCGGGCTTTTACCATCTGCTGGATGCCCTGCTGCCCCGCCGGATTACGCCCTGGGACGTGTGGAACCTCACCCCGCGCGTGCACCCGGTGTTCTTCGTGCATCGCGTCGAGGGGCTGGAGCCGGGACTCTATGCCCTTCCGCGCCGGACCGCGATCGAACCCGAACTGAGAGCCGCCTTCCGTAGCGAGTTCTCCTGGACCAAGCCGGCGGGTTGCCCGGAACATCTGCCCTTGTTCAGGATCGCGGAGGCCGACTGCGGCAAGCTGTCCAGAGCCCTCCATTGCCATCAGGCGATCGGCTCGGACTGCGCTTTCGCCTTGGGGATGCTGGCGGAATTCGAGCCGATCGTCGCCGCGCAGCCGTGGCGCTATCGGCAATTATTCTGGGAGGCGGGGCTATTGGGCCAGGTGCTCTATCTGGAGGCGGAAGCCGTCGGCATCCGCGGGACCGGCATCGGCTGCTATTTCGACGATGTCTTTCACGACCTCCTCGGACTTTCCGGCCGGGCCTTTCAGTCCCTGTACCACTTCACGGTGGGTTTCCCGCTGACCGACACGCGGATACTCACCCTGCCGCCCTATGCGGGGCGCGATCCGGACTGATCCGCGCATGACAGTACAACTTTTTACGAATCCCGAGAACAGTTCATTGAGCATTACGGTGGATAGATACATGAGCAAGATCACTGATGGTACGACTGCGGAAGGAGAATCAAGCGATGCCTGACACACAGGAACCTGTAATCGTCGTGGCGGAAGGCGAACAGTATGAGCTCTTGTCCAGCGGAAACGGCGCCACCTACATACTCCGCTCAAAGGAAGACCGGGCATCGACTTACATCGAGGGGGACGATGTCGCGGCGTTTCTCACGGAATTCGACACAGTGAAGGCGCAGTACCCGAACTACGACACCGATCGGCTGCTGGCCCAGCTTTGGGACCAAGGCGGCTATAGCTGGATGGCGACTCCGGACGAGGAATGAACGAACCGGGCAAGTACTTTGAATATCGAGGAGACGTTATGACCGCGGAAACCGCGTGGCGACGGCTGAACGTCGCCGAAACCCAAGCTTTGCTGGAACAGCCGGAGCTGTTGATTTTCGATGTGCGAGACGCGGATTCGTTCGCGGCGGGATGCATAGGAGCCGCTCGGCATCTGTCGGGTGCCAATCTGGAGCAGGTGCTCATGCGGACGCCCAAATCGCAGCCGGTGCTGATCTACTGCTATCACGGCAATGCCAGCCAGACCTATGCGCAAATGTTCCGGGACTTCGGCTTCAAGACGATCTACGATCTGATCGACGGCTACGAGGCCTGGCGCGCCACCGTGCCCGCGCCGGGTTCCGCGGACTTGAGCCCTGCCCTTCGCGACTGGCTGAGCGAACAGGGTTTCCCGCCCGACGACATCGAGGCAACCCGCGACAACCGGATGACGCCCCTGATGCACGCCTGCCGGCTCGGCGACGAAGCCATCGTGGAGGCGCTGCTCGAAGCCGGCGCCTCGCTGGAACCCCTCAACAGCGACGGCAACAATGCCCTCTGGCTGGCCTGTTACGGGGAAAACCTCGGCGTCATAGGTCGCTTGATCGAGCGGGGCATCGCCGTAGACCATCAAAACGAGAATGGCGCCACCTGCCTGATGTACGCCGCATCCACCGGCAAAACAGCGGTCGTCGCTCGGTTGCTGGCTGCCGGCGCCGATACCGGCATCAAGACCCTGGACGATTTCACCGCCCTGGACATGGCCGCCAATCTGGATTGCTTGAACTTGCTGCGCGCAGCGGCACGGTAGCGATCCGTGCCGCTGCGCGCAGATTTGTCGACCGGCCTAGGCTTCCATGGCGTGGTGTTGAACCCCGCTATGCACCTTCACTCCGGTCTTGGGCTCCGCCCAGGCGAATCCCGCGTCCGGGTCCATCGGCGCCAGCCCATGCTCCTGCATGAGCTGGTCAGCCAGATCCGCGAGCTTACTTTCCAGGCTTTGAGCCGGATCATTATTGGGGTCTTCGAACCGGTCCAGAGAAATCTCCGGGCCTTCTTCACCGTCGATCATGTGGATGAGGAAAAGCTCTTCGATGCCGGGGCGTCCGTGTACCGTGGCCCTGAAGGTTTCTCCCCGATACGAGAATTCACGCACCATGTTACCTCCTGATCTTGGATTATTTTTGGTTAATAAAAACAATAACTTCTCTAAGTGCGCGCGAGGCACTTCGGGGCCAAATTCTACCACAAAAAGTATGGTTATTTTGCAACCCGATACGGTCTCTTTGCCGCACGAACAATCGCCGGTTTGCCGATACACGCCGTCAAAGAAACCGCCAGCCTATCCGTTATTCGAAGAGGTTTAAAACCATGAAATACGCTTTTGCCCCTCCTCAGATCGTTACGCTTCCAGCCATGTCGTGCAATCCGTTTCCGGTGCGGCGCATCTTCTGCGTCGGACGCAATTATCCGGAGCATGCGCGGGAAATGGGCGCCGACCCGGAGCGCGAGCCGCCGTTCTTCTTCATGAAACCAACCGATGCCATCCTGCCCAACAACTCGGTCCTCCCCTATCCTCCCGGAACCGAGAATCTGCAACCGGAAGTGGAACTGGTCGTCGCCATGCAGCTCGGAGGCAGGCAAATCCCCATCGAGATTGCCAATGATTACATCTTCGGCTACGCGGTGGGCCTGGACATGACACTGAGGGATGTGCAAAAGACCGCGCGCGAAAAGGGACTGCCCTGGGATATGGCCAAGGGATTCGATCACTCGGCGCCCTGTTCGGCGATCACTCCGGAGTTCTATACGGGCGTGATCGCCCAGGGCAAGATCGAGCTCAAGGTCAACGGTGAGGTCCGTCAGAGCGCCGACGTTTCGGACATGATCTGGAAGATACCCGAAATCATCAGCTATCTGTCCACAATGGTGGAAATCTGTCCCGGTGACCTGATCTTTACCGGCACGCCGGCCGGGACCGCTCCCGTGGTCAAGGGCGATGTCATCGAAGCGACGGTTGCGGGGCTCGAACCCTTAATCATCACCATAGGATCATGAAACTCTATATGACGCCCGGTTCGTGCTCGACCGGCATACACATTTTGTTGGAAGAATTGGACCTGCCTTTCGAGGCGTATCTGGTCAATCTCCTGGCGGGCGATCAGAACCGGCCCGATTATCTGGCCCTGAATCCGAAAGGCACGATTCCCACCCTGGTACGCGATGACGGCTCGGCGCTGACCGAGTTTCAGGCCATCGCCTGGTGGCTGGCCCGCGCCTACCCCAAGGCGAAACTGCTGCCGGACGATCCGGACGGCGAAGCGCGGGTGATCGAGGCCATGGCCTATGCCGTGGGCACGATCCACATGCAGGGTTTCGCGCGCATATTTACCACCGATCAATTCACGTCCAACGAAGCCGACCAAGACGCGGTCAAACGGCGTGGCATAGAGATCGTCGCCAAGGGTTACGCGGTGCTGGATACGCTGCTGAGCGGGCGGGAATACGTGGCGGGGCGGTTTTCCATCGCCGATGCGGCGCTGTTCTACGTGGAATTCTGGGGCGACAAGCTCAAGCTCGAACTGCCGGAAAACTGCCGGACGCATTATCGGCGCATGCTGGCCCGACCGGCCGTGCAGAGGGTATTGCGGGAAGAAGGCTATCGTGTTTGAGCGTCTATTAGCTCCTGTTCCATCTTTTCATTTCCAAGGAAACCAACACACCATGACCGATGCGATCGAAGGTCGTTGCCGCTATTTCCTCACCTACACCGGCGTGAAACTGCCGCTCAAGCTGATGACCGAACTGGAACCCGCCCAACTGGAAAACCGCAACACCTATTTCCGGGGATATTTCGACGATGAGGGCCGGCTGGTCGGCCTGCAAAAGCTGGTCTACGGGGAAGTGGAAATGGAACACCGCTATGCCTACCACGCCAACGGCGCCCTCAAGTCGGTCGAAATCGTCGACGCCGACGGCGAATTGAACGGGATGGCGTTCGACGAGAACGGCGAACCGATCTAAAGCCGCTGACTACGAGCGGCACCCTAAAGTAGGTCGGCAATCCCTTGCCGACGCAGAACTCGTCGGGAACGGATTCCCGATCTACTGGCCCGGAACGCGCATGTCCATGGTAGGGTGAGTTAGGTACGCCCTCACACAAGGTGCGGTTGGGCCAACGGGTTCGTCGGCAAGGGATTGCCGACCTACGAATGCTTGAGTCGATCCACCCTGGCCGAAGGCGCTAGCGACTTCCGCCAAGCCTGTTTTGCCGTACGAGCGGGATGAAAACGCTCTAACTTTGGCGCGCACGGTAACCCACCAACACAAGGCTACCGAACATCGGTGGGTTACGGCGCACTCGAAGTACGGTGATCGACCATCAGCGCATACCGGAGTGCGCCTAACCCACCCCACTAAATCCCGGTTATCGTTTGTATATTCAAGAGAGCGGAGCTGTGGTATTCGGCACATCCCGAGGACCTACCGGTCACGCCGGATGCCATCCACAGCCAATACCACGATCTCGACCAGTTTGTGATCCTTATTGCCGAGGCTGACCGAAGAAGGCCATCCATTGAAAAACGACCACGTTGCTATGGGCGCCATGGTGTAGTCGTAAGCAATCAGTGACCCACTCTTGCGCGCTTCCCTCAACTTCCCTTCAATGATCATCTGTCGCCAAGCCCAAAGGTCGGCACCGGAATCCAGAGCTTTCATGCACACCACGCTATTCATTTTCAATCGACCGGGAATCTTTTGCACAATATCCTCCCGGCCTTTCTGACTTACAACTTTATGCTCCGTCACCTCGGTCTCCGAACCGAGTGTGCAATTGCTGAAGTAAACGTGGAACTCACCGGCCTGCAATTCAAAGACCATTCCGGAAGCCGGATCGCTGGAACTATCGATATTCGCAGAGTAGCTGGAACTCCCCGGCGAACTATTGACCGGCAGTCCGCCAGCCGCCGCGGTTGAAGTGATCGAGACAAGTCCGAGAGCCAGAGTCAAACCAGCAATGTGTTTCATGACCGTAATCTCCTTTCGAGTGGAAGTGAAATAACGCAGGGGAATAATTCCTGTCGCGTGACTTCTCTGTCTCAAAAGCGATGCCAGGTCGTGAGAGAAACGGGAACAACGCTCCAAGGCTTTGTTTTAGCATCAAATTATTGAACAAGGAGGAAAAGCGGCGGGTTCTCGGCTCGACCCAGCCGAGGCCGTTTTTTACGTCAATTCGTATCTAATACGATATGTCGTAAATTTGGTCATGACCTACTTCCATGCGAATACGAAAACGGCACATATCCAACAAAAAACGACCAAACCCGATTGGCAGGGCGGATCGCGTGCTGCAATCCTTTCTGCGGGGTTAGCTCACCTCGTCTATCCAGGCCATCTGCACGGCTTCGAGCACTTTCTCGTTGCATTTCTCGGCGCTGTCGTCGAAGCCGTCCAGGCGCATGATCCAGTCGAGCAGATCGGTGAACCGCACATACTTGGGATCGACGTCGGGATGGCTCTCGGCCAGCGCGATGGCGATGTCGAAGGTATCGCTCCATTTCATGGGCTTGCTCCTCAAGAGAAGGTTGGTGATGAAGTCTGGACTGGAAAACCCGTGTTATTCCAAATTGCTTTCAATAAGGAATTAATTTTTGTAGGGTGGGTTAGGCCGCGAGGCCGTAACCCACCGAGCGGCCTCGAATCGGTGGGTTACGCTTCGCTAACCCACCCTACGTAATATTCACTCGAATGCCGAATGGAATTACGCGTCGGCCCAGCGTTCGCTGCGCAATGCTTCGGCAATGGCCCGAGCTCGCTTTTCGAACGCCTGCGCCGAAACTTCCGGGTCGGTTTCGGTCGGCTCGGAGGCGGGCGCCATCTGTCCGGCGAAAGCCTTAAAAGCTAGCCGAAGCAGCTCGGCCTTGGGATACTCCGCACCGGCCCGCCCCGGATAGGCTCGATAGTCGCAGGCGCATACCGCCAACAACTGCTCGAAACGCTCGGGGTAATGGACCGCTTCCGCCCGTTCCAGCATGGCGGCGATCGCCGCGGCCCGCATGTCTACCGCACGGTGGACTCGATCGCATTCGCGCAGCACCAAGAGCGCCAGGTCGCGGCATTCGGCGGGAACCTTGAAGCGTTCGCAAACCGCTTCGACCAGGGGTTCGCCGCGTGCTTCGTGACGGTAGTGGGCGGGCCAGAATTCGCGCGGCGACGCCGCTTTCCCCACCTTGTGCAGCAGCGCCGCCCAGCGCGTGGCGAGCGGGGCGTCTATCCGCGCGGTTTCGTCGATCAGAAGCAGCTGGTGTTCGCCCACGTCGACTTCCGGCGGATCGTCCGCGCTCTGCGGAATTCCGAACAGCGCGTTCAGTTCCGGCAGCAATCGAGCCAGAGCGCCGCAACCGCGCAGGACTTCCAGCATCCGCGACGGACGCCCGCCCATCAGGCCTTGGGACAATTCCGGCCAGGCCGCCTCGGGATTCACCGCGTCGAGAGCGCCGTCCGCCACCAGGGCGACGAGCCTGACCATGGATTCGGGTGGCACCACGAAATCCGGGATGTGCGCGGCGCACGCCGCCAGCCGCAGGATGTCCAGCGGATCCTCGCCTAGAGCGGGTGGGATGGCATAGGTAATCATGACGAGCAGCTGACTTCGATGTTCCGCAGTTCTTCCGGAGGCGGGGCGGCATAGGCGTCCATCTCCGGCTGCTCGTCGTAAGGCCGGGCGAGCAGACGAACGAGCTTGGCGACTTCGGTATCGTCCCCGGCTTCGGCCCTTTCGATGGCGGCCTGGGCCAGATGGTTGCGCAGCACGTACTTGGGGTTGACGCGGTTCATGTCCCAGGCACGGGCCTCGTCGTCGGTGTTTCCTTCGGCGCGCAATCGTGCCCGGTAATCGGCGATCCAGGCGTCGTACGCTTCCAGGTCCACGATCTCCTCGCGGGCCCCGACCGCCGGCTCGTCGCTGTCGGTACGCACCTTGGAAAGATGACGGAAGCTCCGCGTGAAATCGCTCTTGCCGCGCTGAAGGATGGCCAGGAATCGGTTGACCAGATCGACATCGCCGTCACGCACCTCGTAAAGGCCCAGCTTGTCGGCCCAGCGGCGCATGATCGCCTGGGTATACACCGGGGCGTAGCGCTCGAAAATGCCGGTCGCGATTTCCAGGGCCTCCTCCTCGCTGTCCGAGAGCAGCGGCAAGGTCGCCCGCAGCAGCCTCGAGCAATTCCACTGGCCGATTTCGGGCTGTGCGTAATAGGCGTAGCGGCCCTCGAAATCGGAATGGTTGCAGATATGGTATTGCCGGAACGCGTCCATGAAGCCGAAGGGACCGTAATCCAGGGTCAAGCCCAGAACCGAGAAATTGTCGGTGTTCATGACGCCGTGGCAGAACCCGAAGGTCTGCCACTGCGTCATCAGCCGGGCGGTGCGCTCGACCACCTCGCCGAGCCAGGCGGCATGACGGTCGGAACGGTCTTTCAGATGCGGGAAATGCTCGTCGATCACATGGTCGGCCAAGGGAGCAAGGTGCTGGCGCTGTCCGTTGTGATAAAAAAACTCGAACTGTCCGAAGCGGACGAAACTGGGGGACACCCGGCAGACCACGGCCGCGGTTTCCACCGTTTCGCGGTACACCGGCTCCGGCGACGCCACCAGGCTCAGGCAGCGGGTGGTCGGCACGCCGAGGGCGTGCATCGCCTCCGAACAGAGATATTCCCGTATCGAGGAACGCAGCACCGCGCGCCCGTCGAGCCCGCGCGAATACGGCGTCGGCCCGGAACCCTTGAGTTGAAGCTCCATCCTCGCCCCGGCGGGCGTCCGAACTTCGGCGATCAGGAGGGCACGCCCGTCCCCGAGCTGAGGAACCCATGCCCCGAACTGATGCCCGGCGTAGACCGATGCCGAAGGCTCGTATTTCGGCCACGGCCGGTTGCCCGCGAGAATCTCCAAGAGTTTCGGAGAATCGGCTTCGCTGACGTCGAGCCCCAGTTCCAGGGCCAGAGACCCGTTGAAATGGACCATCCTCGGCTCCGGCAAGAGTGCTGCCGACACCGGGACATGATAGGGCTCGCCCAATTCCTTGTAGCGCGGAGCCAAGGGGAGCTCCCGATGAGAATGGCGCGGAGAAAACCCGTGCATCATTTCGGATCGCAACGGCGCACGGTCCGCCTGACCCCGCCTCGTTGAAGCTTTCCGACGTGCGGGCATGGCGCCGGTGTGGGCGTTACGAGTCTCAGTCATCGCCGGCGCTCCCGGAAAAGACTTGAGGGTCGATGCTCCATTCTTCGACCACACGCCCGGATTCGGCGCCTTCCGGATCGAAGCTGCGTTCCTCGAAGTAAACCCGGCCGTCCCGAGCCATGACCAAGGCGGTGCTGGAGCGGGTTCCGGATTCCACCCCCACAACGAAACAGGCGGACAGGCGTTCTTCTTCCGCGCGGCCGATGCCGGTATCGGGCAGCCCTTCGTTTGTGGTTTCGCGATCCGCCAGCATGGCGAAACCCGCTTTCGCGAAGTCGGCCGGCGCGACCGGCTTGGCGGTGCAGATCGGATCGTCGGCGCCCCGAACGCCGGCCTTGGACAGATCCGAATAGGCGCCCAGCAGCATCGCGAAGCCGCCGTGCGTTCTCAGATAAGAACCCAGCAGCGTGTCCAGGCGCACGCACTTGGGCCAGGGTTCGTCCAGCAACCCGTCGGACAAGGTGTGAATGCCGGGAGTCAGCGCCAACGGCAAGCGGGCGCGGGTGGCGGCGTAGTACATGTGACGCGGCGACCCGATCAGCAGATTGAAGGGCGAATGTCCGCCCCGGCTGCGAGCGAAGCGGCGGGCGTGGACGACCGGCTCCTCGCCGGAAGAGAGATAGTCCAGCGGCAGCTGGCCGCGCGACGGCGCGTCCGGGTCCGAAGGCGCGCCGTCGCGAAACGGCGTGACCAGCGCGAAGCGTCCGTCGCGGGCCACGCCGAACCAGGTTCCGCCCCGCGCCAGGTCGCGACCGCCGAGACAGGAGGGCTCCTCCGGCCACCATGCCGCCTGTGCGGTCGCGCGTGCATGCCTTTCGTCCCGGTTGGCAATCAGAATCAAGGGAAAATCGGGGTGGGCACCCCAGGCAAGTGCCACCGTGCTCATAGGAAAACCCGATCCTTAGTCGAATACCCCATCCCGTACGCCGAGGCGCCGAAAAGCTCGAAAGCTGGACAGGTGCATTGACCCGGATACGTCGAGATCGCAATATGCGCACTTTCACACATGACAAAATCACCCATGTCGGAAGAAACGATGCCGGATGAATCCGGTCCTCTGGCCTTCTTCAAGGCGCAGCACCAAGCCTTTACCGAAACCCTCGCCGCCCGGCGCGGTCGCGAAGACCTGATCGACGGACTCTTGGAACAGGCCTTCAGCAGTTTCGAAGGCAATGTCGAAATTCAGTCCGAGGGACTGCCCCCCTTGGCCTGCCACAAGGGATGCTCCACCTGCTGCACGCTCCGCGTCACGGCGACGGCGCCCGAAATTCTGCTGATCGCGCGTTACGTTCGTTGGGCCTCCGACGCCCTGAAACGCGCCGAAGTCGATCTCGAGCAGCGCCTAGCCGATGCCGATCGCGTAACCCGAGGCTTGAGCGAAGAGCAACGGGTGGCTCTCAGGCGCCGGTGTCCCTTCATTGCCAACGGCGTCTGCGTCATTTACCCGGTACGGCCACTCGCCTGCCGAGGCCATGCCTCCTACGACAAGCGCGCTTGTGTCGAGGCCGCGGCCGGACGCGCCGGCGACATCCCCTTCTCCGCCCCGCACATGACCGTCCGCAGCCTGGTTCAGCACGCAATGCAATCGGCGCTTCGGGATGCCGGCTACGCGTTCGGCGCCTACGAGCTCAACCAGGCGGTCTCCATGGCCTTGGCCGACGGCAAGCTCCAGGAACGCTGGACGGCGGGCGACGACGTCTTCGCCGACGCTTTGGCGACCGAAATCAGCCTCGACGAAATGGCGAGCACCTTCGAGGCCATCAAGGCTCATCCGTAGGGCGGAATAGCGAAGCGTATTCCGCCGAATGGCTTCCGTGTACCGCTCTGCGGGAAACGCTATGCAGCCAGACCCAAGTCCATCCCCCGGAAAATCGAGCAGCGCTTGAAAACTTCCAGGGACGGCGGCACCCGCTTCTGCTGACAGTATTTCGCCACCAGCTTGGCCAGTCCCTTGATGTCACGCCCGGTGGCTGCCGGAAACAGATCCGCCAGCTCGTCGATCAGCGGCGGGGCGACCTCCAACGCGAACTGCTCGGTCATTACTTTCCAGATCTTGATCCGATTTTCCCGATCCGGCGGGTAGAACTTGATCAGCGCGATACAGCGCGACACGATGGCCTCGTCGATGTCGTCCACCCGGTTGGTGGTGAGAAACAACAGGCCGTTGAAATATTCGAGCACCCTCAGAAACACCCCGACCACGGCATTCATGGTGATGTTGTCGTCGCGCCGCTTGATGTAGACGTCCGCCTCGTCGATCAGCATCACCGCGCCCCAGCGCTGGGCGCGGGTCAGAACGTCCTTGAGCGCGGTCTCCATGGCCGCGACGTTCAGCCCCAATTGCCCCGAATGCACGCGGTACAGCGGCCGCTGGATGATTTCGGAATAGACCTCCGCGGTCAAAGTCTTGCCGACGCCGGGAGGACCGGCGCACAGCACGGTCGTGCCTCCGGACTTGCCGGCGACGATATCGTCCATCAGGACATCCATCTCGGCGGTCAGGATGTCGATGAGATCGGTCTGTTCCTCCGGCAGAATCAGCTTTTGCTTCAGGGCCGGCTGATACTCGTAGGGTGTGATGTCGTCCACGTGCACCCAGAGATAATGGTGCAGGTCAAGGTGGAACATGAGGATGTAGAAATGCACCGGCAACTGGGTGAACAGTCCCTTGGGCATGGCGTCCTGAGACTCCCGGACCTCGTCCTCGGCCTCATAGTGATTGCTCTTGGCCGCCTTGCGCAGATAAGGCCCCAGAATATCCCCGGGCGCATCCAGGGTCAGCGCGCGCGAGCTCAGGATGCCCTCGTCGTTGACCAGGCGCGCGCTGCCGCCGCCGGACGAGAGCACCACAACGTCCTTGCGGGACCAATCGGTATCCCGGTGCGAAGCCGTCGGGTCCTCCGCGTAGAAACCGGTGCCTTTTCCGGAAAACTGAGCGCCGTAACGGGCACGCCAATCGAAGTAACGCTCCGCGGTCTCGTCGTAATTGCGGATGAGTTCGGGCGTTTCCTTGAGGAACCCCTTGGCGGCGAAAATCTCGGCCACCGTCTTGCCGGCGATGTCGCTCGGCATGATTCGGATGGTTTGGGTGGCGATTGCCCCTTTGGCATTGGCTTTCAGCTCGATGAAGACTTTCCCGATCTCGTCGTTCGAGGTCGGGGTGTAGTCGAGCCGCGTGATGACGTAAGGCAGGGGTCGGCCGGCCACGCTCGCGGTGAACAGCCAGCCGCGGATGGCATCCGCCGCCAAGTAGCGGGCAATCGCAGGCAGCACCATCTCGAGGTCTTCGGCTTCGAAGCGCACTCCGTCGTCGTTCATGGCCTGCTGCAAGGTGGCGAGTTGCGCGGCCTTGGCCTGCATCTCCGGCCCCGCCTGCCGGTAAAGATTCCCTAAAAACGCGAGCGCAGGGCTCGACAGTTGCCTGAACGGCACCTCGACGCGATTGCCGAAACGCAATTGTTCCTTCAAGTGCGCCAAATCCGGGAACTCTTCGACCATCGCTTCGATGTAAGGCCGCTCGATCTGAAGCTTCATTCTCTGCTTATCCCCAAAAAGCCGTTTATGAACCTCGTGCTAAGCCGCCTGCTCCGTTGGCGTCAAGGCAGTGATGCTCAGGGCATGGATGTCGCCCGGCATCATTTCGCTCACCGCCGAATAAACCAGTCGATGGCGCTCCAGCGTCGAACGGCCCTCGAAACGGCGGGAACACACGGTCACGAAAAAGTGGCCGCCACCCTCATGGGCATGGCCGGCGTGGGACCGGCTGTCGTCGACGATTTCCAGGTGAACCGGCTCGAAGGCCTGTTCCAAAAGCGCCCGAAGACGGGCGCCGCGATTCGTAGTCATGAGCCGTTGCCTCCGCGATTCATCTCAAAGGTATAAACGATCTCTCCCGAGCCATGCGGTTCGTAGGTCGGCAATCCCTTGCCGACGAAACGGTCGATCCGCGCCTTGCGTCGGAAAGGATTTCCGACCTACGGAACCGCCGACGCCTCCCTAACCTCCGTACGCCGCTGCCTACGAGATTCGGATTAGGCCACGGCCCTGCGGGACTCCGCCGGCGTTCCGGTGAGCCCGGCGACGAACTCGGCCAAAGGCATGTCGATCCGTTCGATGCCCTGTTCCGCGAGGAACCGCGCCTCGTTGCGGGTGAGGTCGCCTTCCAGCACCGCGAAATGCCGATCGCTGGAACGCTTCATGATCTGCCGCGCATAATTGCGCTCCAGCTGGTTGCGGAAACGGCAGCCCAGGAACAGGAAGCTGCGGCCCGTCCTGATGTCCTTTACCCGGTCCGGAATCGGCGTCTGGATATCGATTTCGGTGAGAACTTCCACGTAGTCGGAATCCGAGACGATGAAGTTGGACGCGGGGGCGATGGAACCCAGCGGCTTGTAGAGCAGGGTCGCCCATCCCGCGGCTTCCCCCGGCTCCGCCTTTGTGTCGTCGGCATGGAAATAGTGAACCCAGTCTCCCAGGTGCTCCGCGCGGCTCACGCCCTGCACTTGCCCGAAATCGCGGCGCGAAGCCAGGGCCGCCGCCATGCTGGCGTCGTACCAGACGTCGACGATCAAGGGCAGCGGGTTCGGGAGATTCGCCAGGAAACCGTGCAGAACGGTCGGTTCCGGCGGGCTCCGAAAGGCTTCCTGCAAAAGTCCGACCAGCGTCTTCCGATGCTTGAAATTCTCGATGTATTGACTGGCGGCGGTAAGATTCTTCCGGATCTTGTGGGGCACGGTGACCTTGGCCGTAATCAGTTCCACCAAGGCCTCCGGCGAACTCGGAATCGCGCCGCCGGGCGCCAGACTCAGAATCTCCGGGCCGAGATACGGAATGACCCGTCCCGCCGCCAAATCTTCTGCCAATTGACTCGGAAACGGCGTGCTCATGATGTCATCCCCGCGGCGCAAGAGGCCTTCAAGGCGTCCACCTCGGTGCGCAGCAGGCGGAACAGCCCGCGTCCGCCGGACAAGGCCTGGTAACTGTTCTGGGTGTTGTTGCACAGGTATTTGTACCAGTCGTGCGGCTCCACCCCTGACGGACGCTCGCCGATTTCGGCCACGGTGCCGTCCGGAAAGAAACGCAGGTGAATGACGCATTCCGTCCGCTGCTCGGCATCGAGCGTCGCGCCGGACGCGACGACGGCCGATTGGGGTTCAGAAGGAGTAGCGACAGCTTCTTTGGTATCCATAACAATGATCCTCTGGTTAATGGTTTATAAGTTCAATTATTACTTTGTTATGAACGCCCAGGGCGGCCTGACAAGCCAGCCTGGACAGCGATTCCGCCCCGCAAAGCTGCGTGAGCCGATCGCGTTCTGCCTGGCGCACCTTGGATAAGCCGCGCCAGCCCTGCCGCACGAGCACATGGCACTCGCCGCAGCGGGCCCGTCCACCGCAACGGTGGGCGACAGCCTCGCCCGCCGCCGCGATGGCCTCGAGCAAATTGGCGCCTCTCGCCACCTGCACCGTCTTGCCCGAAGGCAGTACGGTCACCCAGGCTTTTGCATTCCGCCTCTTTTCGGTCCGCAAAAAGCCCGACATGGTTTCGGAGCGGCGTCAGAGGTAAATGGCCGATCCCGCCCCGATATTGATCGAGGCGTCCTTGGCGGTCTTGACGATGAAGCCCACCTGGTCCTCCGTGATATGGTTGTGGAAAGGCAGCGCAACGGCGCGGTCCGCCAGCTTCTCGGTGACGAAGAAATCGCCCTTGCGATAGCCCAGATTTCCGTAAAAACGCTGCTGATGCAGTGGCCGGCAATAGGCCACGGCCTCGATCTGCTCGGTTGCCAAATCGTGAATGATGGCGTCCCGGCTGGAACGGGAAAAACGGGTGCCGAGATGGACCAGGTAGAGAAACCAGTGCGCCTCGTCCACGTCCGGAGCGAGATACGGCGGCTTGATGCCCTCGAAGGATTGCATGTGGGCGTTGTAATAGGCTTCGATCTCTTTCCGGCGCTCCAGGATTCCCGGAAGACGCTTGAGCTGCACCAGCCCGAGAGCGGCGCCGAGTTCGCTGAGTTCCGCCCGATACGGCGGCGTTTCGCCCAGTACCACCGAATGCCGTTCGTCGAGGCGGCGGCCTCGGAAGCTCCGCAGCCGAGCGGCCAGATCACCGTCGTCGGTCACCAGCATGCCGCCCTCGCCGCAGGTCAGCGGCGACGGCTGGGACAAATCGAACACCGAACAGTCCCCGAAGCTGCCCACCAGCTTCCCCTGGTAACGCGAACCGATCGCCTCGCTGGAATCTTCGATGAGCAGCAGGCCGTGTTTCGTGGCCAATTCACGGAACGCCGGCCACATCGCCGGATGGCCGTTGGTATTGCCGGCGACTATGGCGCGGGTTTTCGACGTGATTCCCGCCGCGGCCTTTTCGGGAACCAGCGTCCCCGACCAATAATCGATGTCGGCAAAGATCGGCGTCGCCCCGGCCAGCGCGATGCCGTGAACGGTTTCGCGGAAACCGAACGCGGACGCGATGACTTCGTCCCCCGGACCTATGCCGTAGGCCTTGAGCGCCAGCATCAGGCCGATGGTGGCGCTGCTCACCGCCACGGCGTGTTTGCGCCCGAGATATTGGGCGAAAGCCTCTTCGAAAGCTTCGACCGTGGGCCCCGCGCTCAGCCGCGGCGATTTCAGGACCTCTTCCACGGCTTCGAGTTCGGACAGGCTGATGTCGGGGTCCGAGAGCAAGATGGTAGGTGAGTTTTTCATGGTCGATAACTACCGTTTCTGGGCGACGATCAGACCGGTTGCCGCGGCCGGATCGCCGGTAATGCGTACGCAGTGTTCCGAGGTGTCTATCAGGTAAACGCAGAACTCGGGAGTTTCGAATGTCGGAGTTTCGGAACTCATGTCGCTGGCGTCGCAACGTGTCAGCGACAGCCCCGGAAAATTCTTGCGCACGCTCGCACAGCGTTCGGCGGCGGGCGCCTCGCCTTCCAGAAGCATCCGGATTTCCCCGAGCGCCTCGTTACTGAGCGCCATGGTCAGTCCCCGCTCACCCGACGCGCGTCGACCGTGATCGGCAGCGCGGTATCGGCGGCCATGGCAGGCAGCGACAGCTCCCAGCCGTTCGCCAGCGTCACCATTCCGCCCCACAGTTCCGGCTTTTCCTGGGAAACGATGGGTTCCTCCAGGTCTTTTTTCGGAACGTAAACGGACAGCTCGCCGGCGGAATTTCTTCTGATCATGACCTTCATGCGGTACTCCAGTTGGTTTCAAAAAATCAATGTTTTGTAGTTTTGTAACTTGTAGGATGTGCTGAACGAAGTGAACCGCATCGTTCGCGATTGATGCCTGTCCTGAGCTCAGTCGAAGGGCCTGTCCTGAGCCTAGTCGAAGGGCGCTTCGTACCTCAGCGCATCCTACGTCTTGCCCTTTCTCACGCTGTGAGGGGAGACAAAGGCCGGTGCTCCTAGGAGTCATGCGGCCTCCGCCTCGAACATTCGGACGATTTCCGGAAGCACCGCTATGATCCGGTCGATTTCCTCTGCCGTGGTATAGCGGCTCAAGGAGAAGCGGATCGTGGCCAGCGAGGCTTCCGGGGCCAAGCCCATGGCGGTCAACACGTGCGAGGGTTCGGTTCCGGAGGCGGTGCAGGCCGCTCCGGCCGAGGCGCAGATTCCAGCCCGGTCGAGCTTGTCGAGAACCGGCTCGGCCTCGATCGTTCCCAGGCACAGGCTGGTGGTGTTCGCCACCCGCTCGGCGCCGCCGCCGTTAACGAAGGCACCGGGAATACGCGCCAGCAGTTCCGCCTCGAGACGATCGCGCAAAGCCCCGATCCGGGACCCGGAGTTTGCCGGAGCGGCTGCGGCCAATTCGGCCGCCACCCCGAGGGCGACGATCCCCGGCACGTTCTCGGTGCTGCCGCGGCGCCCGCGCTCCTGGTGTCCGAACAAAAGCGGCGGAAGCTTTCGGCCCTTGCGCACGAACAGCACGCCAATGCCTTTGGGTGCATGAATCTTGTGGCCCGAAAAGGACAGGAAATCCACCGGAACTCGGGCTAAATCGATGGGCGTCTTGCCGACCGCCTGAACCGCGTCGGTATGAAACAGCGCGCCCCTGGCCTGGGCTATCGCCACGGCTTCCTCGACGGGGAACAGGACGCCGGTCTCGTTATTGGCCCACATCAGCGAAACCAGGGCCGTATCCTCGGTCAGGGCGCGTTCGAGTTCTCCGAGATCGAGCCGCCCCTGTCCGTCCACCGGCAAATAGGTCACCCGCACGCCCTGGGATTCGAGATGGCGCAATAGGGCCAGCGTTGACGGATGTTCCACCCGGCTGGTGACGATGTGGCGCCGCCCCGGCGACAGGGCGAGCGCTCCCAGAACAGCCTGGTGATTGGCCTCGGTGCCGCCGCTGGTAAAGACGATTTCCGGCGGCGTGGCGCCCAGGAGCGCCGCCACTTTGGCGCGGCCGGCGATGCTCTCGACCTTGGCCGCTTCGCCGGCCCGGTGCTTGCTGGACGGATTGCCGTAACTCTCCCTGAGACACCGGGCCATCGCGTCGGCGCACTCCGGCGCTACCGCCGTGGTGGCGTTGTTGTCCAGATAAATGATTGGGTCGCTCATTGCCAGAACTGCCTATCCGGGTCTTCGTTCAAAAGTTCGAGAATCTGAGACAAGGCGTGGTATTCGCCGTGCTCGATCCATAGGCCCGCCTTGTGATCCTTGCGGTACAGCCTCCAGCACCGCGAACTATCCTGAAATTCCAGCCGGGCGATATCGATCACCCCGCCATCGGGATCGATGTTCCGCGAGCAGCACGGGCTGACGATTTCATATCCGGCCTCGATCGGACGGACCACCGGAGTCACGTAGCGGTAGCGCTTGCGCTTCCCGAGCGCGCGGTCGATACGCTTCCGATCCACCTCGTTGGGATGAGGACACACGGACATCAAATTGGATACCGCAAGATTGCCGTTCATCGGATCAAGACCTCCGCACAACTCTTTCCGTCCATGTTCCGTCCGTTCGCTCTCGCTCGTTCCCAAGCTCCCGCTCGGGAACGCGGCCTCGAGAAGCTCCCGCTTCGCGACACAGGAAGCCGGAGCTTCCTAAAGATCCGGTTCCCAACCAGAAGTCGGGAACCAGCGTAATGCGTATGCCGTCTACAGAATCCCGGCCACCTGCCCTCGGGCTTGGTCGGATCGAAGCTCCTCTTCTAAGCAGCCCACGACGCAGCCGTTCGGAAACTCGACCAGGTACACGGGAATTTTCGCTTCCTCGTGGAATCCCACCTGCACGATCTCGCCTTCGCTGCCCGCTGCCACCAGCAAGGCCCCCGGCTCGCGATCAGGATAAGTGCCGTCGTTGAAGAGATCCGTTTCCGCCCAGACCTTCTGTCCCCATTGATAAATCGGTGTGCGTGGCTCGATCATGCCGTCTCCCCTCCTTCGGGAACCGGAACGGTTTTCGGGGGCAGCGGATTGTCCAGGGATTCGATTTCGCGGCCCTTCATGCCCACCGCGTAACCCCGTTCCGGAAAATCCACGGCGTAGATGTAAAACTGTTGAAGGAAGGTGTTGATGCTCTTGATGTATCCCACCTCACCTTTCTTGACCAGGACCTCGCCGATATCGCGGCCGTTAAACGTGCCGTCGTTCCGGACCACCTTTTTCGACTTCACCTTTTCGCCGAACTTGAAGCGCGGCGGATCGTTCAATTCGTTGACATCGCTGTCGCGTACAATAGTGGTAGCCATATCGCTCCTCGATGAGTGATTGTGGTTTAACAAGCTTCCGGTAAAACATCGGCATCGTGCCGCCCGGCGAGGCGCTGCTCGACCAAGTCCCGCACCGTGGCGTCGGAATCGCCGCGCATCGGCGCGAGCTCGGCGAGATCCAGCCGGCTGGCGACCTCGTAGCGCACGCGCCAGTCGGGGTCGTCCCGATAATGTTTCAGTTGACCGGCATCCATGCGTCTAATCGCTTCCAGCCGCACGTCCAGTTCCGGGTCTTTCGCCATCGTGTGCAGCCATTCGGCGCCTGCGCGCCGCGCCACGACCTTGCGCACTTCCCGATCCGGATCGTGCAGCATCCGAACCAGCATGCTCGGCGGAAGACGCCGGGCTACGATCTGCCTGACGTAGTAGTCGGGATCGTCGATCATCGAGGCGAGATCACTAAGCTCCAGGCGTTCCGCCACCCGGATGCGCACCTCCCGATGCGGGTCCCGGCCGAGCGCCTTCAGATGCCGGGAGCGAAGCGGCAGGCGCTGCGCTACGCTCTGCCGCACGGTTTCGTCCGGGTCCGCGATCAGGCGCGGCAACTGAAACACCTCCACGTATTTCGCCGCCACGGCCCGCGTCTCGAAATACGGGTGCTCCAGATACTCCTTGGCGAGATGCGGATTCCACCGGAAGAACCGGTCGATACGGCGGGCGTAACGGTCATGCACGCAAGCATGGCCCAATCGGCACCGCCCATTCGCCGATTCCGCAAGGCGCTCGCATCCGGAGCAGTCCAGCAGATTGCCGTGCCAGTCGCGGGCTTCGTCGATTTCACTCGTCGTCCCCATTGGCTTGCCTCTCAAGGACATCCAGCAGCACCTTGCCGCCGAGCTTGTCGCCCGGGTCGAGTTCGACCAGTTTCTCGACGGCGGCCCGCCCTTCCTCAATCTGTCCCAATCGCAGATTCAGATAACCGTAACCCTTAAGGGTAAACAGGAAGAATCGGGGCAGAATCGCGTCAAAGCTGCCGAAATCGGCGTCCGTCGCTTTCGCTGCACGCCAGTCTTCCGGCAAGCCGTTGTCGAGAGCGGCTTTCTTCAGACAGTCGCGGGCAACGTCCAGGGCCTCCTGCAACCGGTTCTTGTAAAAATAGAACCGGTACAGGCCGATATACACGGCGGCGTGGCCAGGTGCCGCCTGCCAGGCGGCTTGCAGGTGCGCAAGCGCTTCCTCGTCCCGGTGGTAGCTAAGCCCGGCCTGGCGCAGATGCCGCTCGGCCTCTTCGGGCAATCCCGAGCCCAGGCAGGCTGCCGCGGCGGCATCTATACCAAGTCCGAAGTCCGAAGCATCCGGCATGAGCGATGGCGCCTCTGAGGATTGTGCTTGCGCGAAACTGTTCTGCATGTCGGCGCAACCGTCCGTCAATGACTGCTCTTGACCTGGATGGAGGACACCGACACCGTCGCTGCGCCCGCCGAACTGCTGCTGCTACAAGTGCCGCAACCCGTCGAATTGGGGTTGTGGAACACGAATCCGCTGGACGTCGGCGTCTCGGAAAAGTCGATGGTGACGCCCTCCAGCAGCAAACGGCTTTCCGCCGGCAGGAACAGTTTGAGGCCGTTAACTACGACCACGGCGTCGCCCGCCTTGGGCTCGGCTTCCACGCTGAATTCCGATGCCAGGCCGGAGCAGCCGCCGGGGCTCACCGACAGGCGAAACCCAGCGTCTTCACCGACGCCGCCGAAGCGCACCATGCGCCGGATGAACTTTTCCGCAGTCGGGGTAATAGTCAGATCCATGGTATCCACCTAGGCCGCTTGGTAACGGGGATAGTTGTCGTCGATGATGCAAGTGTCGTCGATGGGGCAGACGGCGACGCATTGCGCTTCGTCGTGATGCCCGATGCACTCGGTGCACTTGGCGGGGTCGATGACGAAAAGACCGTCCTTCGTCTCGGAAATCGCCTGGTTCGGGCATTCGGGCTCGCAAGCGGAACAACCGGTGCAGTTGTCTTTCACGATCTTGTAGGCCATGTGTTTACTCCTCTGTCAGTGGTGGGGCCGCCTTCCGGGACTAGCCGTCCCGAAAGGCGGGTGAATACCGGAAAACGGTAGCTCTAAGCCGCTTCCGCGGAGGTCAGCGCACCCTGGCGGATTTGCGCGTCGCCGCGTTCCACGTGCTCGATTTCGCCGCTTTTCACCTTGTCCAAATAATCCTTGAAGTAGGCGATCGCGGATTGCTCGATGAACTCGCCCGCGAATTGATCGACGGGATCGATGCCGGCCGCCTTCAGATCGTTCTTCGGACAGCCGCCGATCTTGGCCACGAATACCGCGTGGCAGTCGTTGATGGCGCGGATGATGGTCGCGAGAGAATCTTCCTCGCCATAGCCGCCCTGGCAGTAAAGATCGACCCGGCGGTGGCCGACGAATTTGGCGCCCGCGGTCGAGAGCTCGTAGACCTGGAACTCCTTGGCGTGTCCGAAATGCTCGTTGACCTTGCCGCCACCCTTGGTGGCCACGGCGATGAGCATCTTGATGTCGGAATGCTCGCCCGCCAGGGATTCCATCTCGGCTTTCTTGGCCGCGACCACCGCGTCACGCTCCTTCTCCACCGCCGCCTGATAGGCCTTGCGGGATTCGAGGTCATAACTGACTTCCATTTCCATGATCTTGTCGGTGGTGAACTCGGCGCTGCGGTCCTCGCCCAGCAGCCCCACCGCGTCGGCTCGGCACTGGCGGCAGTGGCGCATCATGTTCATCTCGCCCTCGCAGCTGTCCTGCAGCGCCTTGAGCTCCTGGGCCGTGGGGCCGCGCTGACCGGTCAGGCCGAACACCGTGCCGTGCTCGGGCGCCGAGATGAGCGGCATGATGTTGTGCAGGAACGCGCCGCGCGATTTGACGGCTTTGTTGACTTCGACCAGGTGCTGGTCATTGATCCCCGGGATCATCACCGAATTGATCTTGGACAGGATGCCGCGCTCGGTCAGCATCTCGAGCCCTTGCAATTGCCGATCGGTCAGGATCTTGGCCGCTTCGACGCCGTGATAGCGCTTTTTCTTGTAGTAGATCCAGGGATAGATCTTGGCCCCGACTTCCGGGTCGATCATGTTGATGGTGATGGTGACGTGATCGATGTTGTACTTGGAAAGCTGCTCCACGTGGTCGGGCAGCGCCAGGCCGTTCGTGGACACGCACAGCTTGATGTCCGGCGCCGTTTTGGCTATCAGTTCGAAGGTTTTGAAGGTCTTCTCCGGATTGGCGAGAGGATCGCCGGGACCGGCGATGCCGAGCACGGTCATCTGGGGAATGGTGGACGCCACCGCCAGAACCTTCTTCGCGGCCTGTTCCGGAGTGAGTTTCTCGCTCACCACGCCCGGACGGCTTTCATTGGCGCAATCGTATTTCCGATTGCAGTAATTGCATTGGATATTGCAGGCCGGAGCCACCGCTACGTGCATGCGCGCGTAATGGTGATGGGCCTCCTCGCTGTAACATGGATGGTTTTTGACCTTCTCCCAGATTTCGGGTGGCAGGTCGTTTTCGCCCGCACCGGAACCGCAACTGGCTTTCCCGGATCCTCCCGAGGTCCCGCAGCCTTTATGCTCGGCGACCTTTTGCATGATTTCGTCTACGTCCGCTCCGGCGTGCGTGTCGACGCCCTCGGCACCCGATTGATGCTGCACTGTCTGCATGGCTTGCTCCTGTCTGTCTATTCGCGCTGTTCCGTCTCAGTGCGGGCATAGCGGCACTTCCTCATCGTGCGGCTTGACCGTCAGAGCCGAAACATCCGTTGAACCTAGTACCGATGGTTTACAGTGCAATCCGCGTACCATCCATATATGCCTTTATATTCAAGTGGATAGATTCATGCCAGCCGGTATGGGAATGTCCGGACAAATACAAAGCAGCCAACATTCATGGGAATTTGTTTAAAAGCGGACAAAAAAAAGGCGGTCAACGACCGCCCGAGTTCGCCTTTCGCATGCGATAGCGTTTACATCATCGACTGCTCGTAATTCTGGATGCCGATCTTGGCGATCAGACCCAATTGCGTTTCCAGCCAATCGACATGTTCCTCCTCGCTTTCGAGAATGTGTTCGAGGAGTTCACGGCTCACGTAATCGTTGACCTGCTCGCAATAGGCAATCGCCTCGCGCAGCAACGGAATGGCGTCCATTTCCAGGGCCAAGTCGCATTCCAGCATTTCCACGGTGTGCTCCCCGACCTTGAGCTTCCCCAAATCCTGGAGGTTCGGCAGGCCTTCGAGGAATAGCACGCGTTCGATCACCTGATCGGCATGCTTCATCTCGTCGATGGATTCGTGATACTCCTTCTCGTTGAGTTTATGCAGGCCCCAGTTCTTGAACATCCGCGCGTGCAGGAAATACTGGTTGATCGCGGTCAGTTCGTTGGTGAGGACTTTGTTGAGATATTCGATAACCTTGCTGTCGCCTTTCACGGGGAAAGTTCTCCGTTTGTATTGTTATTGAAAAAGTAGCCCAAACGCGGCGCACTCAATCATCATCGTCGTCATCGCTTGCGGTGCGGCGACGCTTGACGGTTTTCGGATCGGCCGTGATGGGACGGTAAATTTCGATGCGGTCTCCATCGTTGATCGGACTGTCCAGCTTCACCAGCTTGCCGAATATACCGACCTTTTGCCTGGTCAGATCGATTTCCGGGAAGCACTCCAAGATGCCCGAGCGGCGGATCGCTTCTTCCACCACGCTGTTGTCCGGGACCTCCAGCCGCATCCATACCTGGCGATCCGCTTCCGCGTAACATACACCGACGTGCATATCTCTTCACCCAATTAGACGTTTTCGGCCAAAGGCTGTTCGATCGCCGCGTTTCGCAGCGGCCTGCGCGCCAAACGCTTATCCAGCAATCTTTTTCCGGCAAGAATAAAACCCAGCATCAGGAAACCGCCCGGCGGCAAGGCCATCAGCAGGAATCCGCGATACTCCGGGATCAGCGTGGTTTCCAGCCAGGCGAACCCCTGCCCCAACAGCAGGGAAGCATTGGCGAACAGCGTTCCCGAGCCGCTAACTTCCCGAGCCGCGCCCAGGACGACCAGAGCCAGCGTAAACCCAAGCCCCATCATGAGCCCGTCGAACAGGGCGTAAACCGGCGGCTTGCGCGAAGCGTACGCTTCCGCCCGGCCGAGAATGGCGCAGTTGGTCACGATCAGCGGAATAAAGAGCCCCAGCACTTTGTGCAATTCATGCAGCCAGGCGTTCATCAGCATGTCCACCAGGGTGACGACCATGGCGATCAGCGCCACGAAGACGGGAATTCGGATTTCCGACGGTATGAGCAGCCGGCCGTAAGAAATCAACAGATTGCATACCATCAGAACGGCGGTCGTGGCGAGCCCCATGCCGAGCCCGTTGGTGGTCGTGCCGGTGACCGCCAGGAGCGGGCACAAAGCGATGCTCTGGCTGAAGACGATGTTGTTGCTCCACAAACCTTCTTTGGCGATTCTGCTCAAGGATTCGGACATGACGGCTTTCCTCCGCTACTCGGTTGCCGTTAAAAGCTCCTGGCGGTGGCGCTCGAAGAATTTGAGCCCGCCTTCGACGCCCTTGACCACCGCCCGCGGCGTAATGGTGGCGCCGGCGAATTGGTCGAAGTCGCCGCCGTCCTTTTTGACCCGCCAGCCTTGCGGGGACGTATTGCTCAGGGATCGGCCGTTAAACCCCAGAATCCAGCCGGACTTGGAGGTTTCGACCTTATCGCCCAAGCCCGGCGTCTCGGCATGCGAGATAACCCGAACGCCCAGGATTTTTCCGTCGCGGTCCACGCCCACCATCAGGGTAAGGTCGCCGGCATAGCCGCCGGTAGCCAGCATCTTGAACGCCACGGCGCTGACTTCGCCGCCTTTTTTGGCGACGAAAACCTCGGTTCGATCAAGGCCGGTCCCTTCTCCCGCAGACGGAATCACCCGCAGGCTTGCAAGCACGTCGTTATCGTAAAGCGCTTCCGGCAGCACCTGTCCCAGCGTCGCCCGGAGATCTTCGGCCTGGCGCTCCGCGATCGCCTCTTTGGTGATCAGATCGCCTATCCCTAAGAGCAGACTGGCAGCCAGGGCGCAAACGGCCAGCAAATAGGTCTGATAGTCCAAACGCTGCCGAAGCGCATCCAGATCATCGAACTTTCGGCGCAGTCTTTGCCATCGCAGGAGTGCAAATTGCAGAAGCGTCTCTTTATTCAAGGCGATCATTCTTTACCCTCCGGCAATTTCAAGGGCTTGCCCTTGTAATCGCGCCCGTAGATGCGGGGCCGGACGTAATAGTCGATCACCGGGGTCAACGCGTTCATCAACAGCACGGCGAAGCCCACGCCCTCGGGAAACCCGCCCCAAGTACGGATGACGAAGATCAAGAGCCCGCAGCCGGCACCGAAAATCAGCTGCCCTTTTGGGCTGCCGGGCGAGGTGACGTAATCGGTTGCGATAAAGAACGCGGCCAGCATCACGCCGCCGGCTCCGAGGTGCCACAGCGGACCGAGATAACGATCGCCGTCGATGAGGTGGAAGATGGTTGCGAGGCCGGCAACGGTGACCAGCAAGGCTACCGGGATGTGCCAGGTGATGATCCGCTTCCAAAGCAGCCATACGCCGCCGACCGCCACCAGCAGGGCCGAGGTTTCGCCAAGGCTGCCGGGAATCCAGCCCAGCCATGCTCCGGCCAGGCCGAACTGTCCGTTCGCAAACGCCTCGACTAGCGTTTTGCCTTGAGACAACTCGGTCTTGGCATGGCCTATGACGGTCGCACTGGCGAAACCATCGATGCCGGCACCGCCAAAGGTGATTCCCAATGCCTGGAGCAGGCCGGGGGCGTGCCCGGAGAATAGAGGCGCAGGCTGGACCCAGGTCGTCATTTCCAGCGGAAACGACACCAGCAGGGCGACACGCGCGAGCATCGCCGGATTGAACAGATTTTGGCCGATGCCGCCGTAGATCTGCTTGCCGACGATGATGGCGAGACCCGCTCCGGTCACGCCTATCCACCAGGGCGCCCAGGGCGGAAGGCTCAAAGCCAGCAACCACCCGGTCAACAGTGCGGAACCGTCCAACAAAAAAAGCGAAGCCGGTTTGCCTGCCAACTTCAGGCAAACGGCTTCGAACAGCACCGCTGACAAGACAGTAGTCGAAAACAGATAAAGGGCCGGCCAGCCGAATAGAAACAGGCCGAAAGCGGTAGCCGGCACCAGCGCCAATACCACCTGCGCCATGATGGCTTGCACCGGATGGTCGGCGCCGGTTAACGGAGCGACGGGCAGGTATACCTTGCTCATGACGCATCCTCCTTGGCGGAAGCCTGCGCCTTGCGCGCCGCAGCCGTTTGTTTGGCCCTTTCCAGCCGCAGCCGCTTCTCCTCGGCCAGGCGATTGGTCTGTTCGGTTTTCTGCTGCGCCTGTTGGCGCGCCATCAATTCCCCGCTCGCATATTTGAAGTAATGCACCAGGGGAATTCGCGACGGACAGACATAGGAACATGAACTACAGCTGATGCAGTCCCTAAGCCCGAAACTCACTGCGGCGTCCAGCTGGCCGGCGCGGATGCGGGTCATCATTTCCAACGGCAGCAATCCGACCGGACAAGCCGAGACGCAACGCCCGCAGCGGATGCAGGGCCTGGCGTCCGCAGCCTGGATTTCTTCGGGCGTCAGCGCCAGGATGCCGCTGGTGCGCTTGACCAAGGGCACTTGAACGTGAGGCAGATGATCGCCCATCATCGGCCCGCCCATCACGTAGCGGGCCGTCCGTTCGGGCTTGTGCCCGCAGAAGGCGAGCAGCTCGGACAACAGCGTACCGAACGGCGCCTCCACGTTGCGCGGCGACTCCACCGCTTCTCCACTCACCGTAACCACCCGGCTGATCAGCGGCCGTCCGTAACGAACGGCCCGTTGCACGGCATAAGCGGTCGCGACGTTGTGCAGCAGCACGCCCACGTCGGTGGGACGCCCCCCCGCGGGCACTTCCTTGCCGGTCAGATGGGTGACGAGATTCTTTTCCCAGCCCATGGGATACATGGACGGCACCTGAACGACCTCGATGCGGCCGTGTTTTTTCGCCGCATCGAGCATGGCGGCATACGCTTCCGGCTTGTTGTCCTCGATCGCGATCAGGGCGGTCGGGCATTGCAACCCGTGCAGCATGATCCGGACGCCCTCGACGATCTCCGCCGCGCGCTCCCGCATCAGCCGATCGTCGCAGGTCAGATACGGTTCGCACTCGCCGCCGTTGATGATGAGCGTGTTGATCCGGGTCCGCCATCCGAGGTTCAGCTTCATCGCCGACGGGAAGGCGGCTCCTCCCAGGCCGACGATGCCGGCCTGGTCGACGCGGGCGCAGAGTTCCTCGGGTGTCAGACTGAACGGATCGGCTTCGCCAGTCCCCTCGATCCAGCGATCCTCCCCGTCCGGTTCGAGAACGACGGTCGGGGTCGGGAGTCCCGAAGGATGCGGCGCCGGATATTCTTCGATGCCGGCCACGGTTCCGGAAGTCGAGGCATGCACCGAGGCCGAGACCGCACCCCGGCTCGCCGCGAGCAATTGCCCTTTCAGCACCTTGTCGCCCGCCCGGACCACCGGTTCCGCAGGTTGCCCCAAGTGTTGCTGCAGCGGCAGGTAAAGCCGTTCCGGCAAAGGGAAATCGGTGACTATGGGTTTATCGGCGGTCGATTCCTTGCGCGGTTCCGGATGGACACCGCCCCGGATTTTGCTGCGTCGGCGCCATAGCGCATTGATGTCCAGTACGACCATTTTCAGGCTCCCGCTGCAGCGAGATCGGGTTTGGCCCAGCGCCAGTTACGCAAGGTGGTTTTGATGGGCTGCATCCCGAGACATTCGGTCGGGCAGACCTCCACGCACTTTCCGCAGGCGATGCAGGCATCGGCGACCACGGCATGAATCTGCTTGGGCGCTCCCACGATGGCGTCCGTAGGACACACCTTGAAGCAGCGGGTGCAGCCGATGCAGGTCGCTTCGCTGACTCTCGCCACCATGGGAACCTGGTCTTCCACGCCGGCCAGATCGATGTCCAGCGAGAGCTTGCTCGCCAACTGTTCGGCCAAGGCCTTTCCGCCGGGCGGACACAGCGTGGCGGACGCCTTGCCGGCCACCAGGGCTTCCGCCGCCGGCCGGCAGCCGGGATAGCCGCATTGGCCGCATTGCGAGCCCGGCATCATCTTTTCGATCTCGTCGACCAGCGGGTTGTCTTCGACCTTGAAGTAGCGGGCGGCGGCGCCCAGCATGAAGCCCAGAGCAAGTCCTAAAGCGGTAAGACTGAGTACGGCGAATAGGATGTACATAAGCTGGCCTAATGTGTGTTGAGTCCTGCGAATCCCATGAATGCCAGGGACAGAATCCCGGCGGAGATGAAAGCGATCGGCACGCCGGCGAAAGCTTCCGGAACGCTCATGAGGGCCAGGCGCTCCCGAATGCCGGCGAAGATGACCATGACCAGGGTGAATCCCAGGGCGGAACCGAATCCGAATAGGGCGCTGTGCAGGAAATCGTATTCCTGCTGGATGTTCAGAAGGGCCACTCCCAGCACGGCGCAGTTGGTCGTGATGAGCGGCAGAAAAATGCCGAGGACTTGATAAAGCACCGGGCTGGTCTTGCGAACGACCATTTCGGTGAACTGAACCACGGCGGCGATCACCAGGATGAACGACAGAATCCTGAGGAAGCCGATGTCGAGGGGGGCCAGCAGGTAGTGCTCCAGAAGCCAACTGGCCACGGCGGTCAGCGTGAGCACGAAGGTGGTCGCCAAACCCATGCCGAGCGCCGAATCCAGCTTCTTCGACACGCCCATGAAGGGACACAGACCCAGGAACTTGACCAGCACCACGTTGTTGACCAACGCGGTGCCCAGCAAAAGCATCAAGTAATCGCGCATCGTCTTCTCGCCTCCGCCGATTGCCGTATCCGTCAGTCCGTATTCTCCATTCGCGCCGGCGTGCTCGCGGCGCTTTTGCTGGCCTCATGACCAGAAGCGACGAGCTCTTCCTTTCCGATCGCGCCGCAGGCATAACACTTGAACGCGACGCTGAATCCCTGCTTGCTGCAGGCATGTTCCTTGGCTTGCCGGCAGCCCACGGCTCCGCAGGCCGTGCAGCGGTAGAGCTGGCCTCTGCAGGCACTGGCATACCCGCCGATCCTTTCACCGTCGCAGATCGACATGTCGTTCTTTAATTTTTCGTAATTCGCCATAACAGTCTTCCCAAGGTAATACCAATAAAAAACCCAAGACTCGTGAGAACGCTCTCCGCATCAGGACGGGGAGCACCCCGAAAGATCGACCTGAACCATCCCGTCTTCGACCCGAAGCGGATACTCTTCCAGCGCACAGCGCGGCGGAATCAGGCCTTGGCCGGTACGCGCGTCGAACACCCAGTTGTGGAAGGTGCAAGTGATGGTCCGTCCGTTGAACCCGCCGTATTTCAAACGGGCGTTGTGATGCGGGCAGGTGCCTTGAAAGGCCTTGAGCTCCCCGCCATCCGGCCAGACCAGCAATATTTCGCGGCCTTCCACGGTAAAAGGCACCATGTCGCCTTCGCCGAGGTTTCTGTGCTTGCATAGGCTGGTGTAACTCACCGTCACCGCCTACCAGGGGACCGAGGCGTCCACCAGCTTGGCCTTGATTCCGGCCGCTTCCATGTCCGCCAGGGTTTTGTAAAAGGTGCCTTCATGGATGAGCGTGCCTTTCTGGGACAGCACCGCGACATAACGCGCCACGGTATCGACCTCGCAGCGGTAACCGCCGCCCGGCTCCTCGGTCCGACGGGCATTGCCGGCCCAATCCACGAAAAAACCCGATGCAACCGTCATGCTCTCTTCTCTCCTCTGCTTCAAGTAGCCAAGGCCATCCGCAGCACCCGTGCGAAATGCACGCTCTCGCGTTGTGCGCCGTCGCGAATCTGATGACGGCAACTGGTACCGTTGGCGATCAATAAGGTGTCGGTATCGGCTTCCCGCACTTTCGGCAACAGCGCGAGCTCGGCCATCCGCATGGACACTTCGTAGTGTTCGGCCTCCAGCCCGAAGGCGCCGGCCATCCCGCAGCAGCTCGACTCGATGAACTCGACCTGGAGTTCCGGCACCAGACCCAAGACTTTCCGCATCGCTTTCAATGCGCCAAAGGCCTTTTGGTGGCAATGTCCGTGTACCATCGCCCGCGCGCCGGGCACGGATTTGAACGCCAGCTTGAGGCGCTTGGCGTCGTGTTCGCGGGCCAAAAACTCTTCCAGGAGGACCGCCGCCTTGGCGATCTTGTCGACCTTTTCCCCCAATCCGAGGCTGTAATACTCGTCGCGCAGCATGAGGAGACAGGACGGCTCCAGTCCGACAACCGGGAGCCCGCTCTCCACATAAGGCCACAGCGTTTCGACCATGCGCCGGGCCTCTGCCCGTGTTTCCGCGATCAAGCCGTGAGAAAGAAAAGTGCGCCCGCAGCATAGAGGCCGTTCTCCGGCCGGCGGCCTCGCGATGTGTATCCGATAGCCTCCCGCCAGCAGTACTTCCAGCGCGGCCTCCGCGGTTTCGGTATCGAAATGGTTGGAGAAGGTATCCACTAGCAGGACGATTTCGCGGCCGTCCGGAGCACCGATGCCTTCTCTCGGTGCAGAAGCAAGAAAACTCCGGGCTGCGCCACGCGGCAGCGAACGCTTGGCGGCGATACCAAACACGCGTTCGACCCATCGCGCCAAAAAGGGGAAGCGTTCACGGAAAGAAATCAGCGGATTCAGCGCCGCGAGCCGGTGGGCGAAACGCGGCAGATGGGCGAAGAGACGCTCGCGTAACGGCGCTCCGCCGAGCGCTGCCCAGCGCTGAGCGAGCGTTTCGACGCGAAGCAGCGCCATGTCCACGCCGTTCGGGCACTCGCGCTTGCAGCCTTTGCAGCCCACGCACAAATCCATTGCCTCGGCGAGTTCCGGACCGACAAAAGGCTTAACGCCGTACTCGCCGTTCAAGGCAGCCTTGAGCGTGGCAGCCCGGTGCTGAGTCGAGTGTGCGACATCCTGAGTGGCGCGAAAGCTCGGGCACATCACGCCCTTTTCGGTGCGCTGGCACTGTCGGTTGCCGATACAGACGGCCGCGGCCTTGCCGAAGGCGCCGCCCGCGGCAGGTACCGCCGCGTAGGCGTCGCCAGCACCGTAGCTGTCATAGGCCGACCAGTCGAGTTGGGTATCCATCGCGCTCAATGAGAATAAAAAGCCGTCGCCAAGCATCAAGCAATAACGATGCCCATTCTCAATATAGACGCACAATACTGTTTTATAAGGATGTTTTTGAAATCGCCAGCGCCTGATTCGATTTTTCGCTATGTCAGGTTCGTGACAAAACCCTGTCTCCGTATTCCTCTTGTCGCGACCCCGAGGCGCATTTCCGACAAAACGGGGTTCATCGAAATTCGGAAGTCCCCGCCGCTATTTACAAATCGCGAGCTCGCTATTTCCTTTACTAAATAGCGCAAGAATGTAGAATCGGCGCGTTCGGGGCTTGCATCGCACTCGACGGGCTGCCGAATCTGCACAACTTTCCTGATCGATGGGGTTCGCCATGACCATTCAGTGGAACGCCGATCTGCCGGACGACTATCACCGGCAAGCCATAGCGCCCGTGAGTTTCGAGCGCCACGTGGATACCTTCGCTCATGCCAGCAAGGAGCTAGGATTCGATGATGCCGGAGAACGATGCTTCTATCGGCATGAATTCACGCTGACCGAGGACCGCTTCGACGCGGAGGAATTTCCGGTCGAGGTCGGCGTTTACTGGGAAAGGGTCATCGCCTGGCGGCTCGTCAGCGGACTATGGCTTAAGCTGAAAATCTGGGCCGATCGCCTCGACCGATGCCCCCGCCGCTTCGTTACGCAAGCGCCGGAGCTCGTCGAGGAAGCGGAGATCGAGCGTTAGCGCCTTTTCACTTCAAACAGGTTTCGATTCCTGGGTCATCGCGAACGATGCGGTTCATGCCTCACCGCATCCTACGGACTCAAGGCGGGCGGCCAACTGGGAAAGGCTCTAAAGCTTCTTGATCTCGATGTTGTATTTCTGAAGAGCGTAGTGCATCTGCCGCGTCGTCATCCCGAGCAGCCGCGCGGCCTTGGCCTGCACCCACCCGCACTCCTCCATCGCCCAGATCAGCCTTTCGCGCGTCGATTTGAATTCCGGCACTCCTCTTCCCGCTTGCGAATCGTGATCGGGTTCGGCTGCGGCGGGAGCTTCCGCGGAAACGGCCGGAACCGGGCTCGACATTTGCGAGATCGGCCTCAGCGCCAGCGAAAAACACATGTTTTTCTGGCATGGCAGATTGATGTCGCGAATCGTTTTGCCGCGGGACATGGCCGCAGTCCGCTCCACGCAGTTTTCCAGCTCGCGGACGTTGCCGGGCCAATAGCATTCCGCCAGGATCTGTTTCGCCTCCGGCGACAGCATGAGCTGGCGCTGATTGGCGTGGTTGAAGCGTTCCAGGAAATGATCGGCCAATGGAAAGATGTCTTCGCGCCGTTCGCGCAGCGCCGGCAGGAGAATGGATATCACATTGATCCGAAAATAAAGGTCGGCCCGGAATTCGCCCTTGAGCACCGCATCCTCGAGATTGCGGTTGGTGGCCACGATCAGCCGTACGTCGACCTGTATCGGTTTATTGCCGCCCACCCGTTCGAATTCCCGTTCCTGCAGCACGCGCAGAAGCTTGACCTGGAAATTGGGAGATACGTCGCCGATTTCGTCGAGAAACAGCGTTCCGCCGTGGGCCAGCTCGAAGCGGCCTTTTCGCTCCTGCGTCGCGCCGGTGAAAGATCCTTTCTCGTGGCCGAACAACTCGGATTCCAGCAGGGTCTCGGACAAGGCGGCGCAATTGACCCGCACGAAAGGCCCGTCTTTGCGCGCGCTCAGATGGTGAATCGCGTGCGCGATCATCTCCTTGCCGGTCCCGGTTTCGCCGCGCAGCAGCACCGTGGAATGAACCGAGGCCGCCCGTTCCACATCGGCGAACACCTCTTGCATGCGCTGGCTCTGGCCGATGACGTTGACCAGTCCTCGAACGGGCTGGGCCGCCTTTTGCAAGCGGTGCTGCTCGATGATCCGCTGTTCGCGTTCCGCCGCCACGAGCTGGTGGAGCCTGATCGCCTGGCCGACCAGATTGGCCACCATCTTGAGCAAACGGACGTCGTGCTCCAGATGCCCATGATAGGTCGTCATGTCGCGGTCGGCGCTGAGGACGCCTATCGTGTCCCCCATGGCCTTGATCGGAATGCCTATGAACGCGATCCTTTGCCCGCTCGAAAGGTCGCGCGAGCCCGTCCTGTTCAGAAACTGCGGCTCTTCGGCGATATTGCGAACGACGATGGGAACGCCTGTCTTGATGATCTTGCCGACGATTCCTTCGCCCTTCCGGAATTGTCCTCGCTCGATTTCATCGCGAGACAAACCCGCCGCCCCAATAACATGCACGTCGGCGTTGTCCTGCACCAAGCTGATCATGCAGCGCAGCATGTGCATGTGCGATGAAAGAACGTTGAGCGCCTCCCGGAGGGTTTTATGAAGATCCAGGGAGGAGCTGAGAATCTTGCTGATCTCGTAAATCGTGATCAGCTCCAAATTCCTTTGCTTTTCCAATGGGTTAGCTGCTTCTCTTGCTGACATAGCCGGCCTCGTACGGTGGGGTTAGCCCGCAATTCCCTGACATGCTCGAATGCAGCTCTGATGAGCCTCCGCTGGCAACTTCAGAACTCGATTAATGGGATGAAGCAGGTTTTATGCCCGGTTTCGGCTTTGAAATGGACCTCGGCCGCCCGGTTACGATCCGGAACGGCGGCCTTGGTCATAGGTAGCCCCGAAGGGCAATGCCGGTCGCCATCGGACCGGCGGGACTGGTTCGATCAAGCTACGGAAAATGCGGCATGGGGCACGTCGATAAACGGTTCAAGATTGGCGGAGATTTGCTGTATTCGAGGCCGGAGTTCGTCCCATCCTCACCACGTCGGGCAAGCCTGGCTCAGAGCCGCCCACCTCTTATATTGCCGACGTTTCGCAATGCGTATAAACGGTCATTTTCAGGGGGAGTCATCGCGGCAACCAGATTTTCCAGCGACTCGATGCGAGCCTTCATGTCGGCCATGGTCTGATTCACGACATCCGGGATGTGGTGATGATCGAGATCGATCCGCTGCGGATTCATGGTAACGCCTTCCTTGGGCTGCACGATCCTCCCCGGAATGCCGACCACGGTCCGGTTTGCCGGCACGTCCTTGACGACGACCGAATTGGCGCCTACGCGCACGTTGTCGCCCAGGGTAATCGGCCCGAGAATCTTGGCGCCGGCGCCGACCAGAACGCCGTCGCCCAGAGTCGGGTGGCGCTTGCCTTTGTTCCAGCTCGTACCTCCCAGCGTGACGCCATGGTAAAGCGTGACGTCATCGCCGATTTCCGCCGTTTCGCCTATGACCACCCCGGCTCCGTGATCGATGAAAAAGCGGCGGCCGATGGTCGCTCCGGGATGAATGTCGATATTGGTCCAAAGCCGCGTCAAGAACGCCAGCAAGCGCGCCCCGTAAAAAAATCCGCGTTGCCACAGACGATGGGCCACGCGGTGTATGAGAACGGCATGCAGGCCGGGGTAAGTCGTCAACACTTCGAAGCGAGTACGGGCGGCGGGATCGCGGCCGAAAACGCAGGCCACGTCTTCTCGCCATTCCGCGAATAGATTCTGCGCCCGGGAACCGGCGGACGGTCTTGGCGACGGGGCCGATGCGGGCCGAGCGTCCGAATCCGAGAGAGATTCAACTTTGCGGTCCAGAATCTCATAGCTCGCTTGATGTCTCATGGTCCCGCTACCTCTATCTCGCTCGTGGGCCGTTGACGGCTTGAAAAGTACTCGTGGAGAAATACCGACTGACGGTGGCCTCGGTTTGATGAATTCGCATTCGGGTACAGCCATTCGGCAATGATTTGGTTCTTCGGAAGCATGCCTCATGCCATGGCAAATCCAGACCAAAATGCCTTTAAATCAACGCTTGGCGGACTTATGCCGATCGATGCTGATAGTGGCAAACACGACAATCCGTAATTAATTGTGAGACTTCTTACAAATTCGGGTGGCGAATCCGTTCTCGTCGTCCAAACGATTCTTGGAGATTCGAGACGATCGCGGATGGGGCATAAGCTTGCCCCTTATAGTGCAGTCGTTGAGTTTTTCGTGAGGATTTGCGGTTCGCGCTGAACCACTATGGACGGCGCGGCACCATATTAGCGCATAGCTGGCGGATACGTTTTCCGTGGCCGAATCATACCTTCGAAAATTGCGCTATGGTTCAAACACTTATCGGATGATCAATATCTGGCACAACCGTTGCTTAAAGATTATCGGCATATCTTATCCTCCCACTTCAACGAGTGTTGAGTTAACCCGGCTTCGGCCGGGTTTTTTATTGGGAATAAAAAAAGCCCCGTTTGTCGGGGCGGTTCGTCCGTGAACCTGGTTGGCGGCGCCATTCTGTCGCACCGTTACCCGCGCGGGAATGCGTATTAATGCGTATTCCGGGATATTACGGTTTGCCGTCCGGAGAATTTGGTCTACGCTGAATATGTCGCATCAATTCTTGTGATTGTCTTCGGCGACAACCCGGCTCGCACCCCGTAGCCGGGTTTTTTATGGGTCCATCGGCGGACGGGAACTCGTTTGTTTTAACCTTGATTCCAAAAACCGCCGTCCTTGCTCTTCGCCATCCTGGACGAGACGGGCGATATGTTCGGGGCAGCGATCGAGTTTGCTTTCGTAATTCAAGCTTTTCGCCAATTCGACCGACATCTCTATTCTCGGGATATGGTAGGGCGCGTCCGGATCGTCGGGGAACGATCGAGGAATCTTTATTGGTTCCTTGATATCGAATTCGGCCAAAAATTCGTCCTTGAACGCTCCTGCGACGATGAAATCGTTGATCCGCTCGATTTGGCGCAGACTGTGAAACAAGGATATGTTGCCCGTCAGTTCGTTATGGCGATCAAGAATGTCGTCCGGCGCGACCGGGATTTCATCGGCCGTGGTTGGATTGATCTTAATCACCCAGATTTCATTGGGGATGTTTCGAGCGCCGACGAACCGGGGATCGATCAAAGTAGAAATCGGCGGATTGTCGGAAAACAGCCCGTCCCAATAGGCCATTTCGCCAATCGACACCGCCGGGAAGATGCTGGGAACGCACGCCGAAGCGAGGAGATAGTCGATTTTGATCGGCTCGAGGTATGAACTGAACTTATGCAGTCGGCCGGTGAGCACATTGCAAGCGCCTATGATCAGAATCGGCGGCTCCGTTTGCTGACCCAGAGCGGCCAGTTTGTCTGCATCGATATGGGTTTCCAACAGCGTCCGAAGATCCGTGAATTCGTTCCGAATACCGAGAGTCGCAACCGAAAAGGAACTGCGCGCCACCGGAGACGAGGGGCTCACGTTGTACTGGGGCATCAGTCCCTTTCCCGTCAGATAAAGCGAGTGGATAACGGAATCATTGAAAAGGCGTTCCTGATACGTCTGGGCGGTATTGTCGTTCCAGAAATCCAAGACCCGCTTGCAAAAGGGTTTTTCGCCGTGTTTCAAGGCGTACCAAAGCATGAAACCGCAGATGGCACCGCCCGAGGTTCCGCTAATGCTGACGATGTTGAAATGATCTTGAACATTGTTTTCCGCAAGGGCTTTGAAGACGCCGGCCGTAAACGCGGTTTGGCTTCCGCCTCCCTGGCAGGCGATGGCAACTTTGGGTTTCATCGAGAAAAATCCTCCGAAAATGCGTTAAGCAGATGATGAGCAGGATTGTGATTTCGTCCTGATCCCCGGTTTACCAACGGCCGGCCGAGTGGTTTCGCCTTTCTACCTAACCGGATAGGTCGCCAACTGGCCCAGCCCAACCAAAACCATCACCCCGGCGATGCTCAACAATGCGACGCGGACCCGAAACTTACTGAAATGCGCGGCGATGCCCGTGAAGAACAGGGCGGCGGAAAAGATCACCGTTGTGAGTACATAGTCGTCGCCCTGCTGGTTGGCTGCCTGGGCCTGATCGGAAGCCGTTCCCGCTTCCTGTTCCAATTGAGCAGCCCGGTCGGAAAGTTCCTGGCGGTACTCCGGCAGGACGAAGGGCGAGCTGGGTGCGGCAGCATTTTCCAGCGGCCGGCTGGCCACCCAGGCTTCGAAGGCCGGCCTGAATTCGGGTCGAAAGCGTTGTTCGAAAAATCTCGCCCGTTCTTCGTCGCCGTCCTTATAGGCATTGAGCCACTCGATGAAAAGCTCCAGGTCGACGGATCGGTAAAGATAGGCGAACGTGGACATGCGGGTCGCTTGGACCCACCGTATGGAGGAAGTGTTGTAGTTGGTCGATTGAACGCCGCTCCAGCGTTTGGACTGGTAACCGGCCCACGACGAAGCCAGAGCCGCAACCGACAGCAGGATCGCGCTGGCGATGTCCAGCCAATATTCGTATGACATAGAAGCTTGATGCTGCGCCGTCCCCTCATCAGAGGACGCGGCCGTCTTGCCGGATTCGGTGCTGTCGTCCTTTGCCATCGTTCCTCCCTGTTGTTGGCCTCACGGCCCCTTACTTCTCCATACACAGGCCGCCGTTATTCGGAGCGTTTCCTCGATCGGCAGTCTCGGCAAAGACCGAATGGTCGCCCTCGAAATCCCCAGGATGGATTTCGCTGCCCACTCCGGCGAGAGAATGCGCTCGGGGCGTTACACGATCAATACAGGAAATTACGGGGGGGAAGCACCGCTAACTCTCCTTCTTGGTTATGTTTATCGGGCGGAAAACCCGGTTTGGCCGGGTTTTTATCGGATGATTGATCAAAAGATCATGTCTTGTGACAAGCGACATCTTGCAAGATGCTTTGCACACAACTTTGCATCATTTGGCGCGAAGTTCTCTTTTTTATAAAAAAATCAACATAATACGTTTGCATATTGACTTGCACAAAAGTGTTCACCAATGTCGGACATCACTGTCGAAACCCATCGGGCAGGACCATTCACGTTTCGCGTCGGGGCCAAACTAGAAGCATTAAAAAGCTGTTGAATAGTAAAGAAATCAACCCACGACAGTACCAGGTACTGGAATATTTGGCGTCCCGTCCGAGCGGAATTAAGCTTTATGAACGCAATCTTTGGTATCGCTCTATTTACCGCAATGTTTCTGCAGCTACGGAAAGCCGCGATTGGAAAAACCTGCTGGCGCAGGGGTTGGTGGAAAAAACCGAGCATGGAGTTGTTTCTCTGAAGCGCATGTAGGCCACGACCAAGCGGTCTGATTCCATTCGGCATTCGAGTGAACATTAATCGTAGGGTGGGTTAGCGCAGCGTAACCCACCGATTCGAGGTCGCTCGGTGGGTTACGGCCTTGCGGCCTAACCCACCCTACAAAAATTAATGCCTTATTGAAAGCGATTTGGGATCACCTCCTTGCCGGCGGCACATAACCGCGGCTCGCCCTTTTTGTGCCGGCTGGAACACCCGCAAAGGGACCGGATGGGATCAAGAAAGGACAATACGCATCTTTCAAGTCGCTTGGCACATGGCCGCCTCGCTCATTGGACCACATTCTTTTCAAACCTCGCTGCTCTAACCAAGTGCTAGGTTTGAAGACAGGTCCTTAGACAGGATCGAGACGTGGCACAGACCTTTACCCTTTGATAGACCCGTTGCATCAAGAATATCCTCGTCTTACATGCTTATTTCTTGATCACACTCCGAGCCATGAAGCAGCTCTCGCTCGTTCATTTCTGCTTCAACCCATTGAATTTCCTGCACAAGGCTTGTCAGAAGACCGTCCTCGGTCTGGGGTCTTAGCTCTTCGGGCAGAACATGCCAGGTGTAGGTTTCAATTTCCAGGTGCGGTTTTGAGTCCGACGTGTTCCTGAGAAAGTCGAACACCTTACCGATCTGATCACGGGTCGTTCCTAATGCTCCATTTCCGAACCCGCTGATTTGTAACGGGACATGGAAGTGAATACGCCAAGGTGCATGCGCCGCCCAAGCGGAGTCATTCAATACGATGGGAAGATCCCTTGCACCTATTACTCGTCCATCGCCAAGTTGCGAACGTACTTGATGAAGGTACCGCGGCTCGGCAAAACCTTGTAAAACTTGCCGAACTTCCGGGTCCGACGGGTCGATGACCTCCAATGCGCTGGAAAGCTGAATTTTTCCGATTTCAATGCCCGCGTTTCGAAGTCGAGCCAATGACGCGGCAACATCTTCGAACATGACGGCTTGGTGGCAGACATCGAGGCATACGCCCAAGTACTCGCGAATCAGTTCGGGTTTCAGGCGTGCGCGCTGTGCCGCTTCCGGGAGATCGCGCTGAAAAAAAACAATGGCTTCATCGGTGGACTCCAGTGCGGCATCGGGCTCCATTTCCAGACACACGCGGATACGTTTGCCGCTGACTTCGTGCAGCCGTTCCAGAGCTGCTGCAAGTCTGCACAAAGTATCTGCCGCTTTTCGGGTTTGCTCGATCGTCCACCCATATCTGTATCCAAGGGGAACCGTCGATATGGTGCCCTCGCTTTGCCATTCCGGTAAGCATGCCGCGAGCAATTGGGCGAGATCGAGGGTGTAATCGTAACGTGCCGGTTCCGTCCAAGCGGGCAGGTAGACCCGTTCCTTGAGCGAGATAGAGTGAAATCCGCCGTATGGAAACCCGTTCAGGGTAAAGAGTTCGAGCCTGCATCGATTGAGAAGATCGATAAATTCGAGGCCCTGCCGGGATATTTCCCGCAACTCTGCCGCAACGCTTTGGCTGAGCCAGAGCCCGGTTCCCATGGATGCAATCCGGCGACGCTCGCGCACGCCATTGACCGAATAGCTGATTACGCGGCGAACCTCGTCGAAGGTTTCTCCCGGGTGAACGTTGGCGCAATAAGTGAGCTCATGGCGATGCCATTTGGGTCGAGATGCGTCACTCACTGCACGACCGGTAGTTGTCCGCGCAGCACCGAATTGTTCTCCCAGAGTCGGGTCTGGTCGATTTTGACAGGTCCCACTTCTTCTAGGGAAATGCGGCCACTCTGCGCATAAAAGTTGATTGGGTTGACGTACAGTACGTATTCGATCTGATCCTCGTTGAATCCGGCCTGACGCATGGCTTCGCCCGTCTTCGGCACCTTGAGCGGATCGCTCCGCCCCCAGTCAGCGGCGCTGTTGACGACCATCTTTTCCAACCCGTATTTCTGCAGCAGGGCCACCATGCGGTCCTCGCTCATCTTGGTGTGCGGATATACCGAATGTCCGCGCCAGCAACCGGTCTCCAAAACCAAAGGCAGCGTCTCCTCGTTCAGATGATCGATCAACACCATTTCTTCATCCATGTTCATCTCCCGAATGAGGGCAATGGTTCGCTCGGTGCCGCGCTTTTTATCCCGATGGGGGGTGTGCACCAGCACCGGCAGGTTCAAGTCCTTGGCGATTTGCAACTGCTCGGCGAAGAATCGCTCTTCCCCGTCGGTCATGTCGTCGTAGCCGATCTCGCCTACGCCGACGACACCGTCCTTCTCGCAATAAAGCGGTATGAGTTTCATGACCTCTTCGGCTAGAGCCGTGTTGTTGGCTTCCTTCGGGTTCAGTCCGATAGTGCAATAATGCCGAATGCCGAACTGACTGGCCCGGAACCGCTCCCAACCGACGAGCGAGTCGAAGTAATCTATAAAAGTGCCCGGCTGGGTACGCGGTTGCCCCTGCCAGAAAGCGGGTTCCACTAAGGCCACGATGCCGGCGGCGGCCATGTTCTCGTAGTCGTCGGTGGTACGGGAAAGCATATGGATGTGAGGGTCGAAATAGCGCATGAAAGACTCCTGGACTTCAACTGATATCAACCACCTGCGGCGGCGCCTAGGACTTCCCGCACGTGCTCGTCCGTTTCGAGGCTAAACCGCTGATCGAGCGCGGCGCGCAGCTCCGGAAACCGCTTTAACGACTGCACCATGGCCTTCGCCGAGTAGTACCGATGCAGTGGATTCGGGTCGTCAAGATAACGACTTACAAACTCGACACCCTTCACTGAGGCATAGGGTAAAAGGGCCATCCAGATTTCCGGAGGCACGTCGCGATCGGCCGCCAACAGTTCGTCGACGTAGTCCTCGCACATGCGCGAGAGTTCGGAATTCACGCGTTGTCCGAGACCGTAGATCAAATCGGCGTTAAGGCGTACGAAGAGAGCCTTGAGCACCATCTGATTGAATTCCCGATCGGAATAATAGGCTGCGGGATAAGGATTCAGCAGTGCAACCGACGAAACCAGTACAAGGCTGTTGGCACGTCCGGCTTCCAGCGCCAGGGGCTTCAAGCGATCGGCGGAAGGAAACAGTGCCAGCCCTCTGACGATCGCGGCACGCTCGGATTCATCCCCTTGGCGAAAAAGGCTCGTTACCAGCGTCTCCGCCTGCTCCGGCTCCCGCTGCAAACATAGAAGAATCATGGCAATACGGCCTGCGTCGCCGCTTTCCCAGTGATCTATCGCGACCGGCCCGACTGAGCTAATCAAAGGCGAATATCCGGCGCCAAGCGGTTGGCGGCCAAGCTGCCGGCGGGCCTGGGTTGAACACCGGCCTAGATCGGTTGCCGGCGCTTTGCTGTTCTCGAGTTTAGTCAGCGCTTCCCGCAGCCAGTCATTCTGCTGGTCGGAGCAAACGTCGCCAATCGCGCTGACCAGGCTGTTCAACATCTCAGTCATTGATGAATCCGGTAAAAAGCCTGCCACGGGAGCGATCGATTCTTGTTTATGTAACCCTGATATGCCGGGCGAGCAGGCGGCTTGGCAAAACGAAGGATAACACCAGTACTCCACCCCACCAAGGTCCGCCGCAGAAAGCGAGCAGAGCGTCGAGCGGAATGATGCCCAGCACCAGGCTCTTGACGGAACGCTGCACGCTCTCCGGTGTCGGCTCGCGGTAGGTCGCTATCAGTTCCCGCAGAACGCTCCATAGAGCGAGCACCAAAAGGACCAAAGGCCAAGCGTGCGGCAGCGTTCCCGACATAACCAGACCGACAAGAAGCAGAGCGGCGCCGATGACTCCTACAATGCACTGCACGATAGGCCTTCGGGAGAATCCGGACGTCTCTATGGAACTGAGCCGAGTCAGGCTGATCACGTAAATCAGGATCACCAAGGGCACGGACAGCAGCGCGCCGTCGAGATCGACGATGGACAACCCGAGTACCCAGTTCAAATAGCGGCAGCCGCCCATCGCCAGGGCGCCGACGGCACTCCCTTTGGCCAAGCCGTCGTAGATAAAGATGAGCGCGGCCAGCGCGAGCGCCCAATACAACTGAGTCTCGCCGACCATCCCCGCGGAGACGACGCCTAACGCCAGGAGCAGCCCCCCCAGCAACCATGCCGTCGAAATCGGGACTCGACCGGAGGGGAGCGGTCGGAACGGACGATCGCGGCGATCTTCCTCGTAGTCGAAACAATCGTTGAAGACCATTCCGCCCGAATAAAGAAATGCCGAGGCCAGCATGAGAAGCAGCAAGCTTCCCCAGCGTATCTGCCCACCCGTTGCAATCAGATGGGCTGCCAGGCTGTTCGAAACGGCGGTAAAGGCGTTGGGAATGCGCACCAATTGCAAATAAGGCAGCCAGATTCTCTCGGCGATCACGGGTTTTCTCCCAACAGCGCAGTGAGATAAGCGAGCGCCCGGCTTCCCGCTTCCACGGGTTTATCGGGGTAGCTGTAGAGTTCGACGGTAATAAATCCCCCGTAGCCGATACCCCGCAAGGCGTGCAAGTAACGCTGGAAAGGCAGTTCGCCGTCGCCGGGAACTCGATGGAAATGTTTTCGGTCTTTGATGTCCTCGACGTGCACGTTCCAGATGCGTCCCTCCAGAGCGGAAACGGTTTCCTCGACAGGCTCGCCGTCAAGGAACGAGTGGCCGATATCGAGGTTGACGCCGAGCACAGGCGAACCCACGGCGCGGATCACGTCCAGCGCTTCGGAGGCCCGCTCGACCAGCAAGCCCGGTTCGTACTCGATGCCGATTCGAACGCCGTAATCGGCAGCCACGCCACAGATTCTGACTAGGCTTTCGACGAAATAGGCTATCGACCGCTCCGGTTCGCAGGCTGACGTCGGCCGGCCGGAGGTCACGCTCACACAGCGCGCGCCGACCTCTCTGGCCAGCCGGACAGCTTCGATGGTGTAGTTTTCGCGCCACCGCCGCAGCTTTTCGTCCGGGTTTGTGAGAGCCGGTTCGAACACGTTTTCCGGCGGCGAAGGCGAATAGTATCCATTGGCCGTATTCGCATTCAGATTGCTTACCCCCAGTCCCGTCTCGTTCAAGATCGCCTTTACTTCGTCCAACGCGCCGCGGTCGACCTGCCCCGGAAACCAGTGAGGACGATCGCAAAGTATCTCGACGCCGGCGAATCCCAGCGAGGCGATTTGCCGGAGTGATTCCGGCAAATCGAAGCGGGTAAAGGCGTTTGTGCTATACGCGAGCTGCATCTAAGTCCCCCAATCAAAACTTCCAGTCGGCCGCCAAAACGAAATTCCGGCCGGGTTCATTCAGACCCGATCCGTGAATGCGGTAGTCTTCGTCGGTCACGTTTTCCAGGGCCAGGCTCAGCTTGAGGTCGCGGTAGACTTGCCAGCCGCCGCGCAGCGTCAAAACCGTGTAGCCCGGCGTTCCTCCCGGAGGAATGCGCTGATTGTCGGCACGATCGGAAGAACTCGGCCGGTCCTGTTCCTCGGCGACCGTCACCACGCCTTCCGCCCATAACTTGCCGTCCGGATGATCCCATCGGAGCCCTACGTTGCCCATGATCGGCATCAGCCGATCGATGTATTCCTCGGTCGGAGAGGAACTCGCCGACGGATATCCGTCGATACGCCCGTGCATCCAGGTGAATGCGCCGAACGCGGTGAACTGGGACAGAAACCGATAGCTCCCGGCGATTTCGACGCCGTGGATATATCCGTCTCCGGCATTGCTCTTGGTCACCTCTCGGCTTCCGTTCACGGTTCTGCCCGTGGGTTTTCGAACGATCATGTCTTCGACGTCGGTGTAAAAATAAGCAATCTGGCTCGAAAAGTTTTCGTGCTGGGTCTTGATGCCGAACTCGTAGGCGATGAAGTCTTCCGGCCTCAAATTTGGCGCCGGAGTCTCCAACTCCCCCGATCGGGCGATGTCGAAGCGGGTCAGGTCGGAGAGGTTCGGCGCGCGGAATCCTTGGGAGATGCCGCCGAACACGTGCCAATGTTCCGCATCGTCGACGTGGTAGGTGGCTCGGACAGTCCCGAGCACGTTGTCCCAGCTTCTTTCAAGCCGTGTCTGCCGGCCGGTCAGGGGGTGCTTGACGCGATCGGCGCCCGCTTCGATGTGGTTGTAACGGCCGCCTATGACCAAATCGAGCGAATCGATCAGCCTGATATCGTCCTGAACGAAGACCCCCAGCGTGTCGTAGCGCGCATCGTCGGCGACCGGGCCCTGAATTTCCTTCGATGTCAACCGCCCGGCGGCATTGTAGTTATTCTGATAGGAACGCACCTCGTCATGGTAGTACTCGACGCCGTAAGTCCAAAACCCCACCGGGCTAAAACTGTCGAGCTGGGCGAAAAAGCCGGTGGTGCCCACGTCGAATCCGTTTCGCTCGCTGCGAAGATTGTTCCGGACCCGCAACTGGTCCTCGCTCTGGAGATGATAGGAAACGCTGACCCGAGCGCCGTCCACGAAAGAATCGAAATTCCTGCCATGGTACTGGAGATAGGTCAGCTCCCGATACTGATCCAAGGAGAGTTCCCGGTCGGTTCCGACTTGAGTGCCGGCGAAACTCTTGCCGAACGCGGTTCTGTGCGTACGCCACGCATTGTCCGGATCGACCCTCTGATGAGCCAGCACGAACTTGTGGTCTGGATTGAGGAAATACTCCAGCTTCAAATCGGCATCCTGCTCGTCGTAGCCGGTCATCGGCTGCTTGCCGGTAGGCTCGCCTGCCTCCAAATCTCCATAGCTCTTGATCGACGCGCCGGCCAGGAAGCCGATGCGCTGATCCCAACTGCCGCTGATTTCCGCCCGGCCGGTGTGGGAGTCCTCGGCATCGGCGAAACGATAATAGACTCGCCGGTCCCACAGAAAACCGTCGCCGTACTCATCGCGGCCGCGGGTCAAAGCATTGACGGTGCCGCCGACGGCATCGCTGCCGTAAAGCACGGAACTCGGCCCCTTGATGACTTCCAAGCTCCGGACGGTGAGCGGATCGACAGTGTTCCAGTATTGGTTGGGACCGTCGCGGAAGACCGAATTATTGAGCCGGATGCCGTCGATCAGGAACAGGGTCCGGAAACCCGTGAAGCCGCGCAGAAATGGCGAACCCTGGCCGTGGCCGGTCTTTTGCACCATAACCCCCGGCATCCCGCTAAGTGCTTCGGGCACCGTCCGTGACATGCGGCGGTTCTGAATATCCCCGTCGGTGACGCGCTCGGTGCTGTAAGGCAGATCGAAAGCGGGCTTATCGGTCCGGGTACCGGTGATCATGATCGGGGCAAATTCGAAGAACTCGGTTCCGGGCGATAGTGAGTCCCGCTTTGCCGTATCGGCACGGGCCGGAGATCCATTGATCAGGCTGATCGTCAGCAATGTGAAGGTGAAGGGATGCTTAGTCATTTTTTGTTGTCTTCTTGCACAAAAACCCCCGAAAACCGCCGACCCTTTCGCAAACCAGCAGCAACAGATAGCTCGCGCCCGCCAACCCCGCCAAAAGGGGGCGCAAGCTCACGGCGACCGGCGAATCGACGGCGATTTCGCCATCGCTCGGCCAAGGGCGAATCAGCCCCTCCCGAAACCATCTATCCCCCAGGGACTCGCCGTTTCCGGAAGAACCGGCCTCTTCCTCCGATTCATGCAGGGCCGCCGTTTGCAGGCTCCGGTCCCCGGCTTTGAATACCGCGCGATAGATACCCGGCAGACTGACCGGCAGATCGCCCCGATAGCGGCCGGGAGCGATGCGATTCAGGGGAATCCGGTACGTGCCGCCCGAAGGCGTGGTGACGACGGACTCAACCGCCGGGTACTCGGCCCACTCGCTCTTATCGGAAGCCAAAGCTTCGAGTTCCAGCTCCAGACGGCCCGGACGGTCATGGATTTGGGCATGCAGCAAGGGACTGAGGGTGGCGGCACTGATCCAATCGATGAGACCGCCGAAAAAACGCCCCCAGTCGGACCACGCCAGCCAAGCCGGGGCCCACGCGTTCAAGCCCCCCGGAAAAACCGCGACCTTACCGCTGCCGGCCTGCCTGACCGCCAGCAGCGGATCGCCGTTCGGCGATTCCAGAAAGACCGTCGCTTCAGGTTGGGGGCTGGTGACCATATACCCGGACAAGACCGGCCAAGACACGACATCGGTAAAGAAAGGCAGCGTTTTTCGCGATTGGGGAGCGACGTTTCCCAATTCCGCCGCATCGCGGTATTTTTCCACTTCGCGCCGCATGAGCCGGGGAAGTTGGGCCAATTGCCGAACGTGCATGACCTTGCCGCGCCCCATACGGGCGAGCCGCTCGAGCGCGGGCATTGCGGCTTGGTTGCCCACTGCCAGAGCGATCACTTCGATATCGGCGTCCGCGAGTTTTTTCTCGATGCCGCCGAAATCGCTCTCCAGGAAGCGGCCGTCGCTGACCAGCACCAGGATGCGCCTTTCGGTCCCGTCGTGTGACAAACGTTCGACCCCGGATTCGAGGGCCGGCAGCAAGCGGGTGCCGCCGGAAGGCGTGAAGGCCAAAGTCCGTTCCAGCATTTTCGCCGGCTCCTCGTAAACGCCGAGAGGCAGGACCTCGTGAACGCCGGCGTCGAATACGGTGAGACCTACGCGGTCCCTCTCCCATAAACCCCGGACCGTTTCCAGCACGGCTCGACGGGCCATGCCCAAGCGGCTGACTCCGCCGCGGTCCTGGTCCATGCTGCCCGACTTGTCGAGCAGGAATAAAACCGATGCCGCCTGCTGGGTGTCCCGGCCTTCGGCCGTCACCGGCAAGATTTTCTCCAGGGCCGAATGGCGGTAAGCGCCTGCGCCGAAGCTGTTCGCACCGCCCAGCACCAGGAGCCCAAGCCCCGACCGACGCACGCCGTCGATCAAGGCCGACCAGGCATCCGGAACCATGTCGCCGATGGCCACGTCGTCCAAAACCACTGCGCCCCAGCTTTGCATGTCGAGCTCACGCCGGGGAAACTCCACCGGCGGGATGATCCGCACGGCCCGCCCTATTCGCTGTAAGCCGAGCGCGGCGGGCGGCGGGCGGTTTGCCGAGCTGACGTAAAGGATGGGCCGCGGGTCGACTGCATTGATCAGTGCGATACGCGCGTTATTGCTGAAATCCCGGTCCGTACCGGATTCAAGTGAGAATTCGAGCCTGCATATGCCCGGCGGGCAGGGGTCGATCGGAATCTGGGCGACGTTTTCGCCCCGTCGCCCGAAATCGATTTCGATGCTTTCGCGATCCTGCCCGTTCACCCGCAAGGCCAGCCGCCCCGTCGTCGAGGGAGAGCCGGATACGCGAACGATGACAGGAATCTTCTGCCCGGCATGAACGTAAGTCGGGTATTGGACGTCCAGAATCGCGCCATCTCCAGGGTCGGCTTCACCGGATGGAATAAAGCCGTAGACCGGAACACTCGATGCGGCGGCTATTTTCAGGGCATGTTCCGCTTGGCCACGGGTTTCACGCATGTCGCTGACCACCAGCAGGGCGGATGACCGATCGGGGCGAACCCGCCGGAGCGCGGCTCGCAAAGCCGTCTCGAGATCGGTGGCGCTACGGTCCAAGGGCAGCCGCCGGGGATAACTCGGTGACGACAGTAATTTTTCCCGCCCTTTCTGTCCGTCTATGGATGCGGAGTAATCGTCGACCGCTGCGGCGGCGAAACGGATGACATGGAGTTCCGCGCCCGGAGCTTCGGCGAGCTGTTGCGCCAACACCGGCCATGTCGTATCGAGTCCGTTCCTCATGCTCGCGGAGTCGTCCAGGAGAATGACAAACTCTTCGATGGCGGTATTCCGGGATATCGTCGGATTGAACAGAGCCAGCAGCAAAAGGCCCAAAACGCCCAAGCGGGCGTACAGAGCGCGAGATGACGGGATATCACCGGTCATGGGCGTTCAAACCGGCTTGGCGAATTTTTCCGCCCGCCCGATGCATCGCCGCATATCCAGCACCAGCAGCCCAATCGCTCCGATGATCAGATAAGGACTCAGATCGACACCGGCTCCGCCTGAAATCCGATCCGGCGCAGCCATCGGTTCGGGCATCGGTAAGGGGGCTATCCGCGATTCGCCGCTCGAGCGCCGGGCCGCATGCACCCGGTCGAGACGCGCCTCCGGCAAGAGCCGTTCGATCAATCCGGCGATCAGCACGGGATATTCGGGCTGTTCCGCGAACGCCTGAAATTCCATGTCGAGGCGAACATCAATCTCACTGGGATTTTCGTTAGAGGCGATCAGCCACTCCGATCCCGCAGCGAGGAGCGCCTTGCCGGAATCCGGGCCAAACGCACCGGCGGGAAAAGCGCGTAGCCATCGGTGGTCGAGAAACACGTGTTTCAGTTCTCGCGCCCCGGATGTCCACAGGACCGGTTTGCCGAGGGTGTGGGAACGCCCCGTTCGTTGAAAACGAAGCCGCGCCCGGCTCGCGCCGGCTTCGCCGTTTCCGCAGACGACGGCGAGATCGACATCGTTTTCGTCGCCCGATGGAAACGTCAGGGCGGGATGCACGCTCAAGGCCGTCGATAAGTGACGCCCGCAAGCGCCGAAAAGTCGTGCACGAACTCTTTGCGGATAAGCCAGGGCCAATTCGTCGTCGTAAGCGAGCGCATCGGCCGGTTTGCTGCGCGCGATGAGCGGACTGTCGACCGGGTCCGGCAGATCGAATGCAAGCGTTTCGGTGCCTCCGCTCGATACGACCACCGACCAGCTTCGAAGCATACGTTCGCCCACGTAAAGCTCGATCGTCCGCCGGGCTTCCGCATCGCCCGTGTTCGCCAATTCCAGAACGCCGTTCAATCCGTTCTCGCTCTTGAGCGACGGCCGCAGAGCGAGAGCGGTGAGCGCCAGGTTGTCGCGCGCCCTGCCAACTTGCACGATACGACTCAATGGCGCGGTATCCGCCCAGCGATTTACATCGGAATCAGCCCCATCGGTGACCAGCCAATGAACGGCGTCGGGACCCATTTCCATCGCCAGAGGCATCTGGACACCCGGTCCGGGATCTTGAAACCAACTGTCGACTTCCCCTTCCCAGCGGTTCGCGGATAAGGAATCAAAACGGACGGAACGGCCGGGATACGTCAACGAATGAATGACCGCCCGGAAGGGAGACAAGTCTTCCAGGGCTTCGCGCAAAACCTGCAAGGCCATCTCGTGGCGCTTCGCTTCACCCTCGTCGACCAGCATGCTCACGGAATCGTCCAGCCAGATTTCGATAGAGCGCGAATCGGTCCAGCGGGCTCCGGCCTCGGCGAGAATCAGCAGGGCAAGGATCAGAGCACGTCGGCGCCACGCCGGATCGGCGGAACTCCAGCGGCTTCCCGTTGTTTCTTCGGATGCCGCAAATCGCCACAGAAAAACGGCGGACACCGCAAGTTCTCCGCGTCTGGCCCTTAGTTTGTGCAAGGCCCAAACCAGCGGCAGAACGACGAGGCCCCAGAGCCATCCGGGCGAGGACCACTCAATCATTCGAGGCCTCGAGTTTTCCGATGTGATCGATCAGCCATCGGTCCCAGGTCCGCGAGGTCTCGCACGAACTGAACGGTATGCCGCGTCGGCGGCAATACGCGTCCGACGATTCTCTAAACCGGTTTAAGCTAGTTTGGGCGGCGGCTCGGCCGGATTCCGAAGCATCGACGGGCAGACTGACGCCGTTTTCGACGTCCCGGATGAGCGTCGGCCCGGTCCGATGCAGCGTGCATTCCTCGGCCGAGAGCGTCTGCACGACCTGCACTTCGTGGCCGCGCCGCAGCAGAAGGTCCAAGGCGGGCCGCATGCCGTCCTCCGTCAGCAAGTCGCTGATCACCAACACGGAAGCATCGGCGCGCAGGGCGGGGATACAGGCGGCCAGATTCGAACCGCCTCCCTCCTCTCGAGGGCGGCAGCGGCGCACGGCGTCCAGCAGCCGGGTGTATTGTTCCCGTCCGCTTCCGGACGCGCACAGCGTATCGATTCCGCCGCTGAAGACGATCAGGCCGACCCGGTTGCCCGCGTGGAGCAGTACATAGGCGAAAGCTGCCGTCAGATGCGAGGCCAGCGCCCACTTGCCGCTTTCCGGCAAACGCATGGACGCGCTGCGATCCAGGCAGATGAACCAACGCGTCGAGCATTCGCTTCCGAATTGTTTCACCTGGGGATGCCAGGCGCGCGCCGAAGCGCGCCAATCGAGGGCTCGCAGATCGTCGCCCGCCCGATAGTCGCGATAGCCCAGAAAATCGTTGCCGGATGCGGTGGGGCTTCGCCGCGGACGACGTCCGGGCAGAGCCGCCGCCCGGCCGCGGAACAGATGTCCGGCTACGGATGCAAGTCTGCGGAGGGTCGGCTCATCGATAAAGCATTCATCTAGATCGAACGTCGCCATGAGCCGATCACTCTCTCCAGTGCAGAGTCGATCGCGATACCGTCCATTTCGCTTTCGATGTTGAGGAGTACGCGGTGCCGCAAAGCCGGCAGCGCCACGCCGGCGATATCGTCCGCAGCCACGTGCCCGCGTCCGCTTTGCAAAGCTCGGACGCGCGCGGCCCGCAAGAGAGCCTGCAAGCCCCGCGGACTCGCGCCGTAACGAAAATGACGGCGCGCCTCTTCGCTGCCCGCACCGTGCTCGGGATGAGTGGCGAGTACCAAGGAAACCGCCGCCCGCTTCATCTCGTCGGCGATCACGACTTCGCGGCACAAGGCCATCATCTCGCTGATCCGCTGAAGCGAGATCACGGCGTTCATGTTTTCGGTGGGTTCTTCGTCCAGGGAGATGTCGATCAGTCTGAGCATCGCGTCCACCGCCGGGTACCCCACGGACAACTTGAACAGAAACCGATCGGTTTGCGCCTCGGGAAGCGGAAAGGTCCCTTCGATCTCGATCGGGTTTTGGGTGGCGATGAGCCAGAACGGATCGGGTAGACGATGGCTTCTGCCGGCGGCGGTCACTTGCCGCTCCTGCATGGCTTCCAGCAGCGCCGCCTGCGTCTTCGGAGTCGCACGATTGATCTCGTCGACCAGTACCATGGGCGCGAAAATCGGCCCCGGCCGGAACTCCAGACGGTGTTCGCGATCGTCCTCGGCTCTCAGCAGGACTTCGCTCCCGGTGATATCGGCGGGCATCAGATCGGGCGTGCACTGCACCCGCGACATGGCAACCCCGATACAGCAGGCCAGCCCCTTGGCCAGATGGGTCTTGCCGAGGCCGGGATAGCCTTCGAGCAGAATGTGTCCGCCCGCCAGCATCGCGCTGACCATATCCCGGATCAGTGCTTCCTGGCCCACGATGACCCGGGCCAGGGATTCGCACAGCCGATTCATATCATCCCGGAAATGCTTGATTGCCGTTCCGATATCCGGGTCCGCACGACGGGAAGTCGATAGCGCCATGGTGTCAATCCGAGTGTTTCGTCAAAAATTGAAAGTAGCGGTCCGAATAGCGGCGCATGGCCGGAGACAAGGGAACGAATGCTTGCGATTCTCCGTGTCTGGACGCCCCGGACGGCGGTGCGAGCTCCCCCGATGCCGGCCGCGTTACCGAACTGTGCTTCAGCGCCCGGCGCCGGTTCGAAGCGTGTTCGCCTTTGCCCCGTTCGAGGTCGGTCCAACGAAGCGTGAGTTCCGCTTGCTCCGTGCTACGGCCGTAGGTTCTCGAAAAATCCGAGCCCTCGCCCGCCGCAGAGGTTTTTTGAGCGGCCCGATCATCGGGCGATACGTGATCCGATGTCGTCGACTGCCCGCCGGATCGATCCGGCGACGGCATGGACCTTATGGACTGTCGTCCCCCGGTTTCCTGTCCCGAGTTTTTCGCACTCGCGGCGTTCCGAATCGGCGTTTCGCTCGTATGGGATTTCGGCGGCTGCGCTAGTCGAGGATTTCGCTCCGTTTCCTCACGAAGACTGCTCGCCGCAACGAATTGCGAAACCTTGGAGTGGGTATCGGGATTTTCGGAAAACGAAATCGGCTTTTCCGGCGTGAATTGTCCAACTTGTTCAAGGGGCGTCTTCCCATCGGCCGCAACCGGAAATGTTCGGTCCGCGCCCACGGAAAACAGCACGAAAAAGCCGCCCAGCCCCAGTCCGAGCGGTATCCAGGCATTGGACCAGGCCTCGAGGCGGGGCAGTCGCTCGGGATATTGTTTCCAGGAGGCGGCGGACAATTCAGCTTGCTCGAGCACATAAAACCTCATGCGGCTCCGGTCGACGGAATCCTGGAGCACCAGCTCGAGGCTCGTAATGAACAGATTCTTGCCGTCGAATGTCTCGTCCAGTCGTTTTGCGGCTTGCCGATAATCGGAACGGGAAAAGCACATGAAAAACACGGGAGGAATCAGTACGGGCGTTAATAAAATCGCAAACGTCATAGAAAGCGGCAGCGGACGTAGCCCGAGATGAACGGCCCCTGCCAGAGCCATAAGCACAGCGGAACACCATGACCCGATTCGGAACAGATTCCACGCGCCGCACCACCGAAGCCGCGCGGCTGTTGTCTTAAGCAGCGCGGAAAGGTTCGGGCAATCGACTAGTGCATTTTCCGATTCGGCGTAGCGGAGCCCAAATGTAGGTCGGCAATCCTTTGCCGACAAAGCCCCTTGCCGATCTTGTGCGTCGGCAATGGATTGCCGACCTACGATCTTCCGACCCGTACCGCTAAACCGGGGTGAAAAACGCTCTAATAGGTGATCCAGCCGAGCCATACCTTGTCGAACCGCCAGACGAAATAGACAAGCACCAGACTCAAGACGCCGTGCCACGGCCAAGGAGAGCCGTGACTGATCCTCCCGAGCCCGCGATTGAAGGCCAGAAGCGCCGACGAGAATGCGAGAGCCGCCGCCAATCCTCTCGCCAACATCCATGCATCCGCGGCACCGCCTGCCCAAACGAGGGTAAGCAAGGGAAGCGGCACGAGCCAGAACGCCAGCATTCCTTGGGCGTGTTCAATCGGATCATTCTCGACCGGCATCGTTGCCATCAGCGCCGCCGCGCAAGCTTGAACCAGCCACAACGCTTCGACGGCAGTTCTCAACGTCTCATCCGTTTTCGCCGACGCTGCCGTCGAATCCGACATTAATTGTCCGGCCGTCCAGATCAGTACGGGTCCGCAGCACAACAGCGCCATCAACAAACCGAAGCGAACCGAATTCATAAGCGGGCCTTGATAAGCAGCCATTCCGCATCGCCCGGCACTTCGTTCCCGCGCCACAGGCGCGATGCATAGGGAATAAGCAGCGCCGCCATCCGATCCCGATTTAGGTAGGGGCGCAGCTTGTAGGCTTCGGGACTGTCAGGAGCGACCGGAGCTTGGTTCTCGGCAGACCAGCGCTCGCCGGGACGCAATGACGGCAGAGCGAACAGCTTGCCGTCCCAGGCTAGCAGTCCAGCCGGCTGAGTCGTTCCGCCGGGATTCGCGACGGCGACGGCATCCTGGTCGAGATCGAGCGTCAATGGCGGATGGAATCGGCGGATGGTTCCCCGAAACAGCAGCTCGTCGTACGAAAACAATTCGGTCTTTAGCGCCAGCCCGTGAGTTTCGGGCCGGTCGATGTCCAATTGAATGTCCGGGTAGGTCTCTGCCTTCGGTAGCCAGAATTTGATCGGCGCCGGCAGCCTGCCTTGCCAGCGGCCGGTGCCCGACACGGTCAGGAGCGCGACGAAGCGAGCGTTGTCGTCTCCCACGCTGGTTTCGGTCCAGCCGGTCAGCCGCATCTCCGGCGGCTTGCCGGTCAGCAAAGCCGCGGCCAAGGCGCTGAAAGCCAAGGGCAATAAAAACAGGGGCCAGGGACGCGACGATGTGAGGCCGGCCACGCTCAAGGCGGTGAAATAACAAAACAATAGAACGGCCGCCGTGCGCAAGGCCATGGGAGGCTGCGCCGCGGACAAATCCCGGAGATCTTGAATGCCGGGCAGAGACGGCTGCGCGCGGTCGAGCAGTTCACCGGCAAGCTCCGCCCCCTGGCCGGGATGTTCGGCGCGGATAGCGAACGCACCGCCGCATCCCGCCTCGGCTTCGAGGTTTTCCCAGGTTTCCTCCGCTCCCAGAAATACGAGACGCCCGCAATCCCGGAGATAGTCCGACAGAGCCTCGAACTGCTCCGGATCGAGCTCGGCGAATTCCCGGTCGCCCAGGAGAATCATGTCGACGACCTGGTAGGATTGAGCCATTCTGGGCAAGTCGGACGCGTGCGCGCTTATGACCGCGGCGGTTCCGGCCAGGGATTCCAATAGGCTATTTGTCTCGACGCCTTCGGCCGCGACCGCCACCGCCCTGCCGCTGATCGGGTACGAGGCCGCGATCTCCGCTTCGAAAGTCCGACGGTTCGGCAGGAAACCGCTTATCCGAATCGGTTGTTCCGCGGACGGCGTGACGGGTATCGAGATAAACCGGGGAGTGCCGGGGTCTACCGCTAATGCCGCGTCGATCGGGGCCGTATCTCCGGAGACGAGCCGAACGGCGGCCCTGCCTCCCTCGGCGGAAATCAGGGTGAGCCCGATCTCGGTCCGGACGCCGCTCCGAAAATACCCGCCCCAAGCGATTTTCGCTGTCAGTTGTTCCGGCTCGTCCGCTCCCGCGTCGAGGCTCAACGCCAAGAAGACGGGAAGCAACTTCAGAAGCGGACGGCCGATCATCGCGTCAAACTCAGCGCACTGCCAAATTGAGCGCAATGATGCTCCATGCCGTGACCAGATTCTTGTCGCCCTCCCACCATTTCGTGGTCGAGTTGACCCAGGAACCGTCTGGATTCTGAAGGCTGACGAGCTTGCGCATCAAATCTTCCCGCCAATTGTGCTTGCTTCCTTTCCCGTCGGTAATTTCCGCTTCCCCGTAGGCGTACATGCTCTTCGCAAAAGCGTTGTAATAGTAATAAAGACCCTGCTTATTAGGCGCTCCGGGATTTTCGTCGACGCTGTAATGGTTACGAATCCAGTCGTAAGCCGCCTGAACGCGCGGATCTTGCTTGTCCGCGCCGGCAAACAGCAGGCTGAGCAGACCCGCGTGGGTCATGCCGCCATAGGAGGCGGTGGCTTCGTGCGGGCTGTATCCGGGCATATAGGTAAAGCCGCCGTCGTTGGCTGCCCAAGTCTGGTCGTTGCTTTCGCTGCGGTTTTGACAGCGGTTGATGAACACCAGGGCTTTTTCCCAGGCCGGGTCCTTGGGATCCAAGGCCGTGGCTTTCAGCGACTCGAGCGCCAGGTAGGCGTTGGAGAGGTCGGGGCGTTCATCGCCGCCATAGCCTATGCCGCCATAATATTTATGGTCCTTCGAATAGCCCTCCCCCTCGTCGATCAGATGTTTTTTCAGGAAACTCTGGCCGCCTTTGATGGCCTCTTGATACTTCGGATTTCCGGTGGCCTGAAGCGCCGTAATGGCGACTGCTGTGTTGTAGCTCAGATTCTGCATTTCACCGCTGATCGCCCCGTCCTCTCGAACACGGGATAGAACGTATTGGACAGGCTTGGTAATGAAGGCGCCGTCGTCCTCGGTGTATTTCCGGGGGCTTTCCAAAAATGCCCGCAGCGCCAGGGCGGTTATGCCGACGTTCTTGGACCAGGAACCATCTTCCGCCTGATTCTCGCGCAGATAATGAAGTCCTCGATCGATGGCACGCTTGGCCTCTTCCGCGAGCTTTTCATCCTGCTGCATCACGGTCTTTTCGATGGTTTTCCGTGACGTCGATTTATTCGTTTCCTTGGCGGCAGCGGAAACCGTCGTCGCCGACATCATCAACGCGACCAATATAGGCAGATATTTCATGGTTTGGCTCTTTATTCGGATTAACGGACGATTACGTATCATGTTGGAATTTTCCAAACGGTTCGTTCGGACTGCTTTTCCGGAATCGGCGGTCTATCCGTACCGCAGCCAGGCACAGGAATCCGTAAACGAAAATCAGTAGGCCCGCCGAAGGGTATTCGTATCGATGCATGGCGTAGGCCGTGTGCTTGTAGAACCAGGGGCTCCGCAAGTAATCGTAGTCCAGCGCCACGGCAAAGCAGGTGGGCGGGCTCATGGCCAATGCCAGATCCATCAACGGGCTGTGCTCGCCCGACCATTCCAGCCATGGGCTCAGCCATATTGGCGATGAGGCGCAGAGTATCGTCAGAGCCGCGACGAGAACGCCGGCGCGAGCTTGTGAAAAACGTCGGTCGATCACGTGTCTCAAGAGAAGAATTGTGGCTTGGATCAGTCCGATGGCCAGACCGAGCCGAATGACCAGCGGCAGGGCCAGGGTGACCGAAACCACGAGCCAAAACGCAAAGACGCTAATGGCGGCTCCGGAACTCCAGACGAAAATGGCCAGGAGCGGGCTAGAACAAACCGACGATTTGACGGGGTAGAGAATATAGCCGACCGCCGTGCCGACTATCGCATACAGAAATAGCGCATGCGTGGAAGAACCCGATTCGCCGCCACGCCAAAAATCGAGCGTCATCAGCAGCGAGATCCCGATTCCCAGCAGATACGGCGGGATCATGGCCACCAGTGGATTTCCGCGCCACATAGCCGGCTATCATCCTTCGTGCTGTTAGCCGTGAATTCCCTAAGTCGCTGCCCTTAATCCGGCGAGGTTCTTACCGCCTGACTTGGCTGCAATTTTGGACCGATGGCGCTCGACGTACTCGAGCAACAGCCCGAACTGGGCGGATAACGACTGCTCGGCCACGCCGATCGGATTCTTGAAGAAACTGGCGAGGTGTGGCGTCGGTCCGGACTCTCCTTGACAGCCGGCGAAATGGATCAGACGGATCAGATCCAGTACCAAGGGAGCGGCCAGTATGGAATCGCAGCCTTGCCAGGTGAACTGCATCGTCATGGGCACATCCATGAATCCCTGAAAGTGGATCAAGTCCCACGCCGTTTTCCAATCGCCCAAGGAAGGCACGAAATTGATGGAAACTCCCGCTTGAACCGGATAACCGAGTATTCTCTCCAGAACGGCTTCCTTATTGCCGATTTTCGCTTTGCTGTTGTCGGGATCGTTCAGTGTCCGCCCGTCGTTATTGCCGAGCAGGTTATAGCCCTCCCAGCTCATGACGCGAAGGTTGCGGCAGGCGAACATCGGCGCCAGCGCGGTTTTCACCAGCGTTTCGCCGGTTTTACCGTCGTTGCCGCAGTACGATACGCCTTTCGCCTCGGCGAGCTGCTGCAGGGCCGCCACGTTCGCGCCCAGATTGGGGGTGAAGTTGACGTAAGCGCAGCCTTCGGAAAAGCCCGCGTAGACCCAGGCCATGCCCGGCGAAATCAAATCCTTTCTGTCCTCGTTCAGGAGTCTTTCGAAAGCGGTCAAATCCAGGTGATATTCAGATAGCGGCGGATTCGGCTCGGCCGATGTCAGATTGACCAGCACCACACGATCGAAACCGAATTTGTCGATGAAGCCGCGCAGATAGCCCCGCATCCGTTCAATCAGCGCATCGAGCGGCGGCAGACGGTCTGACGGACTCAATACGTTCCATTGCAGGGAGGAATCGATGACGACGTTACCGTTGATGCGTTGCAGATCGGCCTGAACCGCATCCAGAATTTCCCGCGAAAAGGTCCGCGACTCGCGGTAAATGCGGTCGGCGGACTCCGGCACGGAGCCCTCGGCAATGTCGTGCCCGCCGAATTCGAGATTCTCCAAGGCAACCAAATTCAGATCGGCGAAAGGCGTCAGGTCTGTGACGAGTCCGGCGCCGGAGACTAATCCCCGCCGTATCGCCGAACACCCCACGAACAGCGTGTTTGCGATGTCCCCCAAGGCACCGATTATGAAAACTCCAGTTTTCGAGACCATTTTTATGAAACCTTATTATCGTTTTGATCGAGGCACGATCCTTTTCAGGCGCGGACGACCGCTGCGGAAGCGAATAGGCCGCTCGATGCGTACCAGGCAAAAAGTCAGAGGGCTGACCAACAGAACTCACTGACCGTAGATCCAGCAGCCCCAGGTGTTTACCGGCTTTGAAACTCCGGCGAGCGTGCGGCTTGGATGTACGGACGCCGGACCTGCGCAGGTGTCTCTGTCGGAATTTGGACTCCGAGCCAGAACGCGCACGGCTCACCCGTTCCAGAAAGTAGCCGACCCAGGAGAGAGATTGAGTCGGCTTTCGTGAGAAGAGAGTTTTCGATTGATTTTAGAGCAAACTATAGACCAAGTTTTAAAGCTCACCGATTCAAGACTGAATCTGCCGTAAATTCCGACACTTAGATCACCTGGTTTTCTTGGGCACGCTGACGACGGGTCGTTGGCGTGTCGGTTTTTTGTACAGACGCCCTTTTTCGGTCTTTACTCAAAACCGCTTGTAAAGCCGGTACAGCTGCGGAATTCGAATCCGAGAAGGAAACAAGTACCGCTGTACAATTTTGCATCAGGAGGGGAAATATTTTTTTCTCAAGGTCGTGCGGTGCAGGCCCAAAAGTTCAGAAGCGGCTACCTGATTTCCTTTCGTGATTTGCAGAGCCTCGTCGATAATCGCGCGTTCGACCGCTTCGACCACTGTATAAAAAACCCCCAAAGTCGAATCTTTGGGTCCATCGACGTTAATGGCGTCGCGCAGCGCGCGCCGGGCGGCATCCAGTAAATCGTCCAAATCCGTGGAATCCAGGGAATGGCCGTCCGTGCGAGCCTTCGGTTTTATACCGAGTTCGTGCAGGCTTAACGAATTGCCCCGGCAGAGCAACACCGCACGCTTGATCGTATGTTCCAGCTCCCTGACATTTCCCGGCCAGTCGTGGGCTTGAATGGCTTTCATGGCGTCGGCCTCTATACCCGTGATTTGCCGGCCGAGTTCGTTGTTTGCCTGTCCAAGAAAATGCCGAGCCAGTAACGCGATATCTTCGCGGCGCGTTCGTAACGGCGGGATTTCGACCGTAATCAGTTTGAGCCGAAAATAGAGATCTTCGCGAAACCGCCCCGCGGCCGTTTCGACATCCAGATTCCGGTTGGTGGCGGCGATAAGTCTGGCTTTAAATGGAATCGACGCGACGCTGCCGACACGCTCGAAGTTTCGCTCCTGTAAAACCCTTAACAGCTTGCCCTGCAATTGAAGGGGAAGTTCTCCGATTTCGTCGAGAAACAGCGTACCCTCGCCGGCCGCTTCGAATCGACCGATGCGTCTCGCCTCCGCTCCGGTAAACGCGCCGCGTTCATGGCCGAACAATTCGCTTTCCACGATGTTCTCGGGCAAGGCGGCGCAATTGACCGCGACGAAGGGATGCTCGCGCCTAGGGCTATTGAAATGAATGCCGCGCGCGACCAATTCCTTGCCCACGCCGCTTTCTCCGGTTACCAGAATCGTGAGATCGTTGGTGGTCAGCAGGGACATCAGCTTGAAAATTTCCTGCATCGCTTTGCTCTGACCGATCATGACACCTTTGCCATTCGTATCCAGGCTAGCCTCAGCCGGGATTCCGGCGGCAGATTCGGCACGGCTCGACAGGGCACGCTGCAGCAACGTTCGAATCTGCGACAGTTCCAGAGGTTTTCCGAGATAATCGAACGCGCCGAGCCGCATCGCCTCCATTGCGCTTTGCATGGTTCCGTAAGCCGTCATGACGATGACCGGCAGTTGCGGATCGCGTGCGCGGATTTGAGCGAGGGCATCCAGACCGCTCAAATCCGGCATGTTGACATCGAGAAAAACGGCCGCCGGTTTCTCCCTCTCGACCAGCTCCAACGCTTCCCGTCCCCCGGAAGCGATGAGCGGCTCATAACCGTCCCGCTTCAGCAGCTGACTGAATGCCAGGCAGATGGCGCGTTCGTCGTCGGCGATCAGAATCTTGGTCATCTGATCGACTCAATCGGCAACAAAACGGCGAAACGCGCACCGCCCAAATCGCTTCGCGATATCTCTATAGTGCCCCCATGGAGCTCGACGAGCTCTTTGGAAATGGGCAACCCTAGCCCGAAGCCACCTTTTTTGTCGGTATGCAGCGGCGTGAAAATCAAGTCCATCCGCGATGGATCGATCCCCGAACCCGAATCCTCGACCGTTAACGAGACATGATCGCTTCCCGTCCGGCACGTTCCGATTCGGATCAGCCCGCCCGTCGTCATTGCTTCGGCGGCATTGACGAGCAGATTCAGCAACACCTGCTTGATGCGGTCGGCATCCAGGCGAACCTGCGGCAGCGAAGCGTCGAGCTGGCAATCGAGAGAAATGGCCCGGTGTTGCAGTTGCGGACCGAACAGGCGCCTTACGTCGTCGACCAGATCGTTCAGGTCGATCTCGACCGGATCGAGACTCCGGGACCGCCCGAAGTCTAGGGCACTGGAGATCACCAATTCCAGACGACGGATCTCGTCGAGCGCTTGTCGTATCGGCTCTGCTTGAGCTTTATCGACATTCTCCTGCATCAGTTGCAGTTGCAATTTGATTGCCGTGAGCGGATTTCTCACCTCGTGGGCAATACGGGCGGACATTTCGCCCAGGGCTTCCAGCCTGGTTCTTCGCGACAGGGCCTGTTCGAAAGATTGGAGTTTTTCCGCCATGGTGTTCAAAGCGCCCATCAATTCACCGATCTCATCGGATCGACGAGACTCGACGCGCACATCCCTGTCGCCTCCGGCGAGTCTTTCGGCCATGCGAGCGAGATCGCGCAGCGGATTGATGATGCCCGCCGCAATCCGCTGACCTGCCCACGCGATCAGCATGCCCCCCAGCAGCGTGGCTGCGCCGATCCAAACCGCCGCATTGCGGGTAGCCGACTGAACGTCGGCAAGCGATGACAGGACGGCCACCGCCCGATAGCGGGAGTCGCGCCCTGCCGGAACTAGCCTGAGAACCACACTGTAAAGACCGCTTGGCAATTGCATCGGCATCGGGCGTATACAGCCACTTTCCTGAGGACACTGCGCGAAGATTTTCGATATTTGGCGATGTGCTTCATCCCGGCCATTACCCCAGGTCGACATCGCGATATAGCCATCCCTTTGTATCAGCACGATTTCGGTCTCGAGCAATTGCCGAACCTTGAATACCAAATCGTCGGTCAGCGGAAGATTGCCCTTGGCCAAGACGGTCGCGACATTCGTAAGCTGTTCGTTGACACGCTCCTCCAGCGCTATGGAAAACATACGCGTCGTGAGCCACCAGGCGATAGCGGCTGTCACCAGCAAAACCACCGAAAAGGGAACCATCAGTTTCAGATAAATGCTGGGTGTCCAGTTCCGGAGCGCGTGCCGGCTCAAAAGGCTTGCTCTTGCCATGACCAATCGACTTTTGACGAATCGGAATGCTAGTGAAGCGGCAAGTCTACATCAACCTTTCGTGAAGGCCCGGATCACTGTCAGTTTTTTTTACAGCAGTTGGCTCGATCGTGAACACTTTTTCAAAGAAAGCAGCCACCCACTTGATTTTTAAGTCACCTTTCATTGTGGCTCGACTCTTGCTCGGAACCTCCTTGTTTCCGGAATCGCTTGGAGAGAGGGGATTCCCGGACATGGGCGCAGGGAAGCCTATCGAGACGAGTTTGAGAAGAGAGAGAAAACCAATGAAAAACTTACGATTGAAACCCGTGATACTGGGCACGGTGCTGAGCCTGGCCGGAACGGGCGCGCAAGCGGTCACGCCTTTCGAGCAGGATGTGGCCGTGGCGATCGACCGCGGCTTGGAATATTTAGCCAACGTAGGCGCCTACAACAACCCCAGCAGTGCCGGGGACGCAGCCGGTCTGACAGCGCTCGCATTGCTCGAGAAACGCGCTACCGGAAACCCTGCCGATCCGCCACAGGGCTATTCCGGCGCCAATGCAACCGACAAGGCCCGCATGCGCACAGTCGTCGCCTATATGCTGGATCGCGTCAACGAGACTTCGCTTTACCTGTATCGCGACGGCAGCTTCCTCATGGCACTGAGCGAATATCTGCGCTCCGGCGGACCGGACAAGGGCGACCCCAGCGCTCCGGAAATCCCCGATACCGCAGATTACGTGGATCTGATCACCTCCATCAACACGCTTTCCGACCGGATCGTCGCCGGACAGACTAAAGACAACACCCCTCCGGAAGATCCCCCGAGCACTTCGAACAACTACGGTTATTGGGGTTATACAGGTCCGGGTGCGGACTCCTCGACCACCCAGTTCGGCGTAGCCGGTCTCGCGGCGGCCAAGGCCGTGTACACGGATCCGGCCTTCGGCGATCCGGGCAATCGGCTTCCCACGCTTAATGCCGCCTTGGAGCGCTCGAAGCTGGCTTACGCCGCCAACGGGTCTGCGGCGGGTTCGAACAACTCCGCTTGCGACTCGATCGATGCTATAGAGCGAGGACACGGCTACCAAAGAACCGGTTATGCCCCCAGCCTGCAGCAAACCGCCTCGGGCACTTGGGTACAGCTCCTGGGCGGGGCCAACGTCAACGATCCATCCGTTCAGGCTTATCTCCGCTGGCTGCACAACCACTATCGCTGGCAGGACCTGGACAGCATGGGCAATAGCTGGCCCGGCAACTCTTACTGGTATTACCTCTGGAGTTCTTTCAAGGGCATGGAGTTCATGCGCCAATCGGGCATAGCGCCGGCGCCGGGCAACCTGGGTCCGGACGATCTCGGCACCAAGGCGCCCGATGCGGCCTGTACCGTACGCCAGGTACACCAGGATCCGGATGCACTGCCCCGCGTGGCGAGCTTCGGTGCCGGCGGCGTAGGTTATTACGGCGCGGACCCGACGCAGACCCAGAACCAATATTTCGACTACGCCTACGAAATCCTCGAACACCAGTGTTGGGACGGCTCTGCGCCCATCAACGGCAACGACGGTAATTTCATTTGCAACAGCGCTCCAGGTTCTTGGAATAACTACTCCAAACAAGCGTACGCGCTCCTGGTGTTGCAGCGGGCCACCGGCGGCGCCTTTATCGACAGCGACGGCGATGGCGTGCCTGATAACACGGACAATTGCCGCGCGGTTGCCAATCCGGATCAGAAAGACAGCGACGGCGACGGCGTGGGCGACGCCTGCGACAACTGCCCGAACGCTGCCAATGCCGATCAGACGGATTCGGACGGCAACGGCAAAGGCGATGTCTGCGATTTCCTGCGCTGTGACGTGGAGCCGGACGGCGATGTCGACCGCGATGACATTAATGCCATTGCCGCGGCGCGGAACCAGCCTGCCTCAGGTCCGAACGACCCGCGCGATGCTGACGGCAACGGCTGGATTACCGTGCTGGATGCGCGTAAATGCGCCACTCAGATGACTGTTCAGTAAAGCCAAGAAATACCCGACGCACCTTGCGGGGTGCGTCGGACATAACTCGAATTGAGACTTAAGACGATGGGGAAAGTGATATGAATAAATTACTCAAGATATTGGGACTTGCCGTCCCGCTCAGTCTGCTGGCCGCCCAGCCGGCCTCGGCGATTTCTCTGGTGTTTAATCCAGTTTCCCAGGACGTGGCGCTCGGTGACCCGGCTAAGGTCGATGTCATAGTCACCGACCTTAGCGGTGAGTTCGTCGGCGCCTACGATTTCAACGTGCATTGGAATGACAGCATCCTGTCTCTTGCCAGTGTGGATTTCGATATCTTTCTGGATGGTCCGTTCGACTCCATTCAAGGCTTTGACGACAGTGTTTCCGGTACGGTGAATGTATTTGAGACCTCCTTGGATTTGCTTACGAACCAGGACGGCAACACCGCATTCCGGTTGTTCACATTGACCTTCGATACCCTTGCAAACGGCCTCAGCCCACTGTCGTTCACGGATAACATCGCTTCGACCGGCGAGTTTTTGGGAGATGAAAACGGCGATCCGTTTGTTCCCCCGGTATCGGCTGGAAGAGGCAGTGTTTGCGTGGGGGGCAATTGCCAGCAGTCACAGCCTATCCCTGTCCCCGAACCGCCGGTCGTGATGCTGATGGGAGCGGGATTGTTGGGGTTCGCATTTAACCAAAGGCATCGTAGGGCCGGCGTTCGATAAAAATAACGGTTTAGTGAACAACGGGTGGGTTGTTTTTGATTCCCATCCGTTGTTTTCGGAGATGGAAGTTCCAAGCTGGATCGATTAAGCGCATGAATATTCGTAGGACAACCCTGTTTTCGTTACCGGCATTTCTATTGGCTATCGTCAGGGTGGATATCGCAATCGCCGCATCTTCGTCGGAACCGCCCTTCCGTCTTTCAGGTGTGGTGACGGTCGGCGACGAAGCTCGGGTTGCCATGATCGAATTCCCGGACGGCCGACAACAGACGGTGCGACGGAATACCTCGATTCCGGACGTGGGCAAAGTCGAAAAGATTTCTCGCGACCGCCTTTGGCTGAAAACGGAAACCGGCGAGATCGAGATCCAGTTGACCGCGGATGGTTTGCCGTCCGAGCAGGGGCATCGGAATTTGTTGTCGCCCGAGTCATCCAATGCCGATGCGGCAGCCCCGACAGCCAGCGAGGCCGAAACACAGCCGAAACACCGAACGGTGGAAGTAAGCGAGGAGATGGCCTACCAAATCGAACAACTGGCCAAAACCCCCGCCGCGACGGTAGACGAACTTTATTTCGCCCTCAAACCGATGCTGGGATTGCCGTCCGCAGCAGAGCTGAAGCTCAACGGCCTCAGTTTCGAACCGATGGACTCGGTCTCGCAAATCAAGCAGCAGCTGGACCAGGGACAGATGATGCGTGCAGTCGTCCAAGGCGCAGAGGGTGTCGAAATGATTTACCTTCAACCCGGTCCTACCCAGCAGCCGTAACCCGGTAGCAGGGCCGATCCGTTTTCGAGGTTTCAGTTTCCCGTTTGCATGACTTTGCTCTTCTGCTTTTTCCGGAGGCGCCATCCCAGCCAGGCAACGACGGGTAATGTCATGGGAACGATGATTCCTGGTCCGACTATCGCATCGGGTAATAGTGCGGCGCCATTTCCTGCCAGTACCACCGAGTACAATAAGTTGCCCGCAGCCGCCGTCAGCAGAAATCGAGAAAAATCCAGACCTTCGGCACCGGCTGTAAAAGCCACGGCCTCCGCCAGCACCGGGACCGGCCGGCTCGCGAACACCGCTAAGAGCGTCGGCACTTCCGGGAGCCGCGTGCCGAGCCGGGCCAGCAGCAGCCGCCCGGCGGCATAACCGATAAGATGGCCGATAGTCAGTCCCGCCCATGTCCATAATGTTCCGGAGATGAAACCGAGACGCGCGCCGAGCAGGGTTCCGATGACGCTGGACGGTATGGGCAGGAGGGCATCGCCGGCCAACAGCGCACCGCCGAGGAAGCCGAACCGAAGCGCGTTGTCATCCGTGGCCGACAGCCATCGTTCCCCGGGCAGTTCGCCAATGACGAGAAAAGGAATGATCGGTATCGCCAGTGCCGTGGAAACCACGAGAATAAGCTGTCTGTTGATTTTCATGGGTTAAACGTATCGGGAACGCGATTCGGCATACTACACTAAGTGCCGATCCCGGTAGACCTTAAAACACGCTTCGACAAGCTCAGGGCGAACGGCCTGCCGGGATAGGCTTTAAGCCCAAAGAAAAACTCAGGAGACCAATGCCATGCAGCCTCCCGCTCTCCCAGAAACCGCCAAACGCAAACTGGATCTGATTTTCGAAGGCATTCGCTACACCGACGCTTTGGGACGGGCGACGGAGCACTCGTTTCCGGGTTTCTACCCGTATCGTTTCAAACCCGGCGAACACGATCCGACCGGCAAGGGCAAGGCGATGGTTCCCTACTCGCTTGCCACGTCCGACGGCGTTTTCGCCAGGATCAAGGGCAACGGGGACTCGGCTTGGTCCGTAACCGGCTCTTTCGAATCGGGCTACCGCTTGGCTCACGATCGCGGTACGCACCCGGAAACGTCGGTCGAGTTCATGAATCTTCCCAAGTGGATGCACGGAAAAACCAGCGACGGCTTCCCCATGGCCCAGGCCGGCATCACCTTGCACCACGACATGGCGGTCATCAACGTGGCGCCTGCTTGTCAGTATTTTCTCGCCGATAAACAGGACGGGCAGTCCATGCGCTGCCTGTTTTGCGGTTACGGCGCTCCCGACGCGCGTACCGAGCAATTGGGGCAGGTGATGGATCGCACATCCTTGTCGCCCCTGACTTACACGCGCCTAAAGGAGACGCTTGATGCCGCCTTGCGGGAAAGCGAAATCCGCCACATCTATCTGGTCGGAGGCTCCATGACCGATTGGCGGGAAGAAGGCGAACGCTTCATCGAATTGGCCCGCGAGGTACAAACGGTCAATCGGCATCGGATTCCGGTCACCTGCGGTTCCGGTGCGTTGCCCGAGGAATGTCTACGCCGGTTACATGATGAGAATCTGGTGGATGCCGTTTGTTTTAATCTGGAAGTCTGGTCCGAGCGATTGTTTAGCCAGGTTTGTCCCGGCAAGCACCGGTTCGTGGGTTATCAGCGTTGGATCGGGACCCTCGAAAGTGCAGTGTCTTTTTGGGGTAAGGGACGTGTCTACACGGCCATGGTGGCGGGAATCGAACTGGAGCCGGAGTACGGATTAACCGAGAAAGAAGCGATCGAGCTTGCGCTCGAGGGCGCCGAGACGCTTGGTGCGAAGGGCATCATTCCGATTTACTCACTTTATTGGCCCATCGCGGGGCGGGATCATCCCAAACACCTGGAGAAACTGCGCAGCTACTTTGAGCGCGTTAACCTAGGCTATTTCGACATCCGCCGGAAATACGAATTGAACATCTGGGATGGATTCATGTGCCATCGCTGCGGTTACATGCAGATGGAATGCGACATCGACCATGCCCTTTGCGCCTAAGACATCACAAGGAAACGATCACATGCTCGATCCTACACCGATCATGCAACTCACCACCGCCTACTGGAATGCCATGACATTTCTGACGGCCAATCGTATCGGCGTGTTCGAAGCTCTCGCCAAGACACCCATGAGCGTCAGCGAGGCAGCCGATGCCCTGAATACCCACCCTCGGCCTACCCGTCTGCTGCTGAACTCTTGCGTTGCCTTAGGGTTACTTGAAGAATCCGAAGGGGTTTACACGAATAGCGCTCTGGCCAGTGTCTTTCTGGTGCCGGGCAGTCCGGCGTTCATGGGAAATGCCGTGCGTTACAGCGATGACCTTTACGCCACATGGGGCAAGCTGGAACAAGCGCTCCGGGAAAATCGCCCCCCTCTCGCCCAGGAAACCTATCTCGGCGACGATCCCGCGAAAACGCGCCATTTCGTCTATGGAATGCACAACCGCGCCTTGGGCATCGGCAATGCTTTGGCCGGCCTGGTCGACCTGAGCGGACGCAAACAACTGCTGGATATCGGCGGCGGACCGGGTACATATTCCGCTTTGTTCGTCCGAAGATATCCGGAACTCCGGGCGAAAGTGCTCGACCTGCCCCATGTGGTGGAACTGGCCGATGAAATCATAGGAAGTCTGGGCGCCAAGGATCGGGTGTCTACACTCGCAGGCGATTACCACACCACCAAATTCCCGACCGGTAACGATGTGGTGTTGATCTCGGGGGTCCTGCATCGAGAGAGCGAAACGGGATGCCGGGAACTCATCGGCCGTGCCAAGGACGCCCTGGCACCCGGTGGGCTGCTGATTTTGAGCGATGTCTTCACCGACCACGGCGGAACCGGCCCCCTGTTCGCGACCCTTTTCGGCCTCAACATGATGCTGACGGCGCCGGAGGGCGGCGTACATGCCGATACGGACGTGGCGGCGTGGATGGCCGAAGCCGGATTTACGCACATTGAAACCCGTCCCTTTCCTTCCCCGATGCCGCATCGGGTGGTCACCGGCATGGTCGGCTAGGAGATCGGCCGATGCGACAAATCAACTTTGTTATTTATAGCGCTTTGATCGGTGTTCTGGTGTCGTCCGCCACCTTTGCGGAAGCCCCGCTGGAATACGGCTCTCAACCCATGCCGCCGCAGCCTGAAATCCGCGACCTGGGCGGCCAGCGATACCAAGTCGGCAGCATCGAAGTCAACAAGGCCGAACGGAACTTCGCCGTTCCAGGCACGGTGATTCGCTCCGAGCCGCCGCTGGAATTTCTGGCGGTTACCAAGGGAGGGTATAAATCCTACGAAAGCCTTCTCGAACTGGATGCCAACGCGGTCGAATTCAATTTGGCCTGCATTCTCATCGGCTTGGATGCAAAAAAAGCCAAGCCCGCCAGCTTTCATTTCGATAAAGAACCGGTCGCAGGCGACAAGCTCGAATTGTGGATTACCTGGGAATCCTCCGGCAAAACCGTTCGACGCCGGGCCGAGGAGCTATTGACGGCAGCGGAAGGCCAAGCGACTCACGAGTGGGTTTATACCGGATCGACATTTACGCCCGATGGTCGCTACCTGGCTCATATGGACGGCACGTTAATCGGATTCGTGCACGATCCGGCCAGCGTCATCGAGCATAGAGTAGGCATCGGCCTCGGCGCTTTCGGAACCATTGAGGCGAGAAAGAACGTTCTGCCTCCTGTCGGCACTCCCATTCGATTGCTCGTCCAAAAAAGCAATTAACGAATGCCCGCCGTCATCACATCTATCGCCGGGAATTTTCACTATAACCAAATATCGCTAAAGCATTTTCATATCTACTGTTCGGGCACTCGCGAGTAGGTCGGGAATCCTTTCCCGACGCGACGCCACGTCCCGGCCGAGCGTCTTCGTCGGAAGGGTCGCGACTAAAGCGACCGTTTGCGATTGGGAAAGGATTGCCGACCTACGAATGCTTGAATCCATTCACCCGAGCCGAAGGCGCCAACGACGTCCGCCAAGCTGGTTTTGCCGTACGAGCGCGATGAAAACGCTCTAAGCACATTCAGGGAAGTCTTGCGGCATACGCACCACTGCAGGAGAAACCTGCCAATCGAACTAATTTGTCGAGATTCCGCAAAAGTTTATGGAATGTACTTAGATTTGAGGCCTGGATTTCTAGTTCGATTCTGTCAACGCAAATCGTAGCCAGATAAGTGCTGCAACTTTGGATTTACCCCAGAAGTCCGGTCGCCCTGAGCTTGTGGAACGGGTCCGCGGACCTACCGGGATAGGCTATAACAAGCCGCGGCCATCTCGAAGGCGTGCGTCACCAAGGCTAAGGTGATGTGCCGATGCCACGCGGCCCACACGCCTTGCCTTCTATTCATCCAGCCCACAGTCTGGCTTGGCCGCTTCGAAACGCGATATTCGATGGACCGAGGCCTTTCCGCGACGTAAACCAGGGCGTCCAGCATGCCGTCCCTCGGCGCGAAGGTCACGTAATATGCCCGGTCGCTCGGGTCGTCGAGACTCCGGCGCAGCAAAAGCGAATGGCCCTGCGCGCGTTTCTCGGCCGTTCGTTCAGCCGTCACTTCGTTCGATGCTGCGGATCAAAGACCGGAACAAAGCCCTGACCGACTGGCTGCGTACCCAGCGTCGCGATATTGCAGAGTATCGGAGAATTCAACCGGACCTTGCGCGGCTGGCCAACTATTTCCACGACCGTAACTGCACCAGGACGATCTCCAACGTGAAGCTGCGTGTGGATGAGCGGGTGCAATTTTATCTGCTGCATCGTCACAAGCCAGGAGCGAGCACATGGATACATCGCTTCTCGGGACCTGTGATCTATGTACGCAATGGACTTTTTAGACTGCCGACAAAGGCGCTTTGGCGATCGGCACATGCCTTGTTGCGAAGACCATTGGAAAGCCGCGTACGGAAAAGCGTAGGCATGGTCCGATGAGACGGGACAGGCCAACTTGACGTCGTCGCGGTTTGTGACTCAACGCCAGACAAAAGGGTGGCAACAGATAGACCGGCGCTAAACTAATGGCAACCCGTCCCCTACTTTACCCAGCTTCATTAGGACAACTGGCGAAAGCTCATTTCCTACCCTTGTCGATCTTGGCTAGTGACTGCTGCGACACCAGTTTTAGCTGCCGCGCCTGCTGGAGTTTGATAATGCTGTCCAGGCTCATGTTACCGGAGTTTGTCTGCTCCAGGCGATCCTGCTCCTCGACAACGAACCGCAACGCACCCGCAGCCTCGTCGCCCCCAAGCTCCCCCAAGGCTGCTGCGGCGAGTATCCGGGTCTCCATCGGAGACTCCTTCACGAACTCGATTAATGCAGGTATTACGGAGGTATCGCCGATCTTTCCCAGAGCCTGGATGATGGCATTTCGCAAAGGAATATGCTCTTCCTTCTTAAGATGCGCCTCCAGTTTGACCGCGGCATCATGGGCTTTGAGCTCTCCTAGAGCCCACACGGCGCGCATGCGTACGGAAGTCGCGGGGTCGTCTAGCGCCACGATGAGCGCATCGACAGCCTGAGGCCGCCTAAGTTGTCCTAACGCTGCGGCAGCCTCGCCGCGCACCGATTCCTCCGGATCTTTGAGGGCATTTAGCAATGGCGGAACGGCCGAGTCGCCGCCGAGTTCCGCCAGCACTCGGGTTGCCAGTTCCCTAGCGCTCGGATCAGCGCTACGGATAACTTGCGCTAACAGTGGTATGGCTGCCTCGTCATGCAGTTCCATCAGCCTGCCGGCAGCCTCTCCCCTCGCTTCGCCATCGGCGGAGGCCAGGATGTGAACTAGTCGTTCGATCTCACTCATATTCCCAATCTCCGGAGCCCGGTTACTAACCACACGATAACCCGCGGTTATGGCGGCAACGCTCTTGATATCTTCCTGCAAGATTCCGGAATCGCCAACTCGAAAGGCACCCTGCTCAAAACATCTAGCGACGATCTCCATCATGTCCGAAAGGCTTGCGTATCTTCTGACTGGTATGCGGTCCTCGTTCGTAACGAAGTAAACGGGGGACACCTCGATCGGCCGATCGGAACCTTCTACGACGTAAAAATCTCCGTGACTGACAAACACCGGGAACCACCGCGAACTCCAAAGTTTGTCTGGTTCTATCTTGGCTAGTGTGGCAATTCGAGCCGCGGTTTCGATTTGCAGCTTGTAGATTGCCATAGCCTCGGAGAGAGTTAACATCGTGCCGCCGGGAAAAAGTTCAGCCACCTTCGCCCCTTCGGCCACTCCATCTCGCCAGGCATAGAAACGGTGGAGTTCTCGCGGCAGTTGCCAGGGGAAATCCGCTAACACGGCCTGTCGGTCCCTATCTGACAACCCGGGTCTGAGTAGACCAGGCAACAGATATCCACTCCGCTCCATCGCGGCAAGGATCCGGCCAAGGGCATTGCTTAAACAGTCGTCCACGGCAGAATGAATAAAACACTCAGTGTCAATCGGGCGGCCGGTTATTAGATCGGCGTTTTCCGAATTGGGTAACCGCAGGCCGGCGGAATATGCCCCCAGGTAAAGGGCGACCGCCACGATTACCTCAAGCAAACATCCAAATCTGATAAATCTTTTCATCCCTTAGCATAAACCCACCTGGCACACCCGAAGCGGTTACTTACATTGCCACGAGGTTGTCGGTGTTCCGGGCACGACTCCGAAAACGCCGTTCAACGGATCGTTGGCGACCACGTTACAAGCAAAGTAGAACGCCGACAGCATACCTCCCTGATACATCTGCTCCACCGCTGGAACCAACATCAGCGACGGGCCATTTGCCTGTCCACCCCGGTCAGTGGATGCGAATGGATACTCATCGCACCACAATAAAGTCTGGCTTGCAACGTTTCCGGAACAGCGCGGATCGCTCCGCAGCCAAGCTCTGGAAAGTGGCGGCGAAATCCGCCGCAAAGGCGATGCGGGCGCGCCGGTCGCTATCGCCGATGCGATATGAGCGGTCGTAAACGGGGTATCCATGCCCGAGTAGAAGATATTGAATTTGCTCACATCGCACGCCCCGCCCGAGCCGATTGCCGTCGAGAAGGACAGCGCGGCATTCAAAGCGCAGGCGGCAACCGCGGCACCGGCAACGGCCAGCGTCACCTTCGCGAGAAGGAGCGCCGCGCTCGCGATCGCTGCGGTATTGATGCTAATGCTTATGCTGATGCTCGGCATCGCCATCGCTACACCCGCAAAATGTCCCGAGGGATCCACCAAGTTAACCGGATCTCCGTTTGCATACACGTATTTGTGTAGCGATTTCGGATCATAAATGTTGCCCTGGAAGCTATCCATCGACGTGAAGCGCCCGACACCCGGATCGTAATAGCGGGCTCTAAGGTAATAGAAAGCCGTCTCTGGATCGAACTCTTCACCGGTAAACAGATACCGGTTATCGGTGATTCCTGAGGAATTCAGCAGATTACCGAATGCGTCGTAAGCATAGCGGTCGGTGATCCCGGCGCCAAAATCCGTCAGCAAGCGCGTGCTGCCCAAGCCATCGTAATGGTAGAAACGAATCTCGGTGCCGCGTTGCTGGCTGATAAGATCGTCGCCATGAATATAGGCCACGATGAGCCCGTTGGCAGAGTCACGCTCTTCCAGTACCTCGGGTAACTCCCGGTTCTTATCCACGAGATAGGATGATGTCACTCCGTTACGCACAGTACCGATTCGCACCCCGTCGTCATCGTAGATATATTCGGTGACGTTTCCTGGCTCGGTCGCCTTGACCATGCGATTCTCGTAGTCAAACTCGAATTGAGACGCCGATCCGCCGTTCGACCTTTCAATGAGATTCCCGTTGGCGTCATAGCTATACGTCACCACTCCCTCGCTGATCATCCGGTCATTGTCATCGTATACGTAATTAATGACCTCGCCATCGGTCGTCTTGGATAACCGGTTCCCGACACCGTCGTAAGTATAGGAAACCACTTTTCTCACGATACCGGATTCGGTGATCTGCTCTTGGGTCAACCGGTATAGTTTGTCGTACGAATAATCGGTCCTGACTCCACCTTCCTCAGTTGCGGCTGTGCGATTGCCGACGGCATCCAGGATATATTCGAACCCTGCCAAAACGCTGCCGTCGCTTGTCACATGGGAAAGGCTCGTAAGTCGGTTCAATGCATCGTAGCCATAATTTGCTTTGCTGCCGTTTGGATATTCGATCCGCGTCCGATTACCCACATTGTCGTATGAATACCGCGTAACTCGGCCTTGAGTGTCAGTAACGGCTATCAGACGATTGATTGCGTCGAACTCATGGTTAATGGTACCCGACGGCAGCGTTACCGATGTTCGGTTACCTTTCGCATCATACTGGTACTCCAGTATCGTTCCATCGGCGTTCACCACTTTCACGGGCATATCCCGCAGATCGTATTCGAAGGTAGTAACGCCATGATCATCAACGATGGTCGTCACTTTACCGGTTGGAGTATAGGAATACGTTATCTGGCTTCCGTTCGGAAGAGTTTTCAAAATAAGTTGATTATTCGAATCATACGAATAGGAAATAGTCTGTCCTTTGAAGTCGGTATGCGTGGAAATATTACCGTTTGCGTCGTACGTGAAAGTTTCCGTCATGCCCAACGGCAACGTCCGACTCAGAATTCGCCCTAGACCATCGTAAGTCCATGTAGTCTGATGACCGTTAGCATCGATCTGGGCTGTCCGATTTCCCACTTCATCATATGCGTACTGAGTTACACCGCCGAGCGCATCCGTAACTCTTATCAATCTTCCCTGTGCATCGTACGCGAATTGCGTGATATTCCCGGCCTGGTCGCTCTCCGAAATTTTCCTGCCAAGCGTGTCATAAGCGAACACCTTGAAGGTTCCGTCTGGGAACACGGTTTTGGTTTTTCGATCGTTCAGGTCATATTCAAAGCGCGTTATGTTGCCATTGGCATCAGTCATGGAGACCTGGTTGCCTTTGGCATCGTAGGCATAGCGCGTTACGTGACCTAACGCATTGGTGACGCTGATCTTGCGGCCAACGGCATCATAGTCATACCGGGTAGTATGCCCATTTTGATCCGTGATCGAACCCACCTTGTCAATTGCGTTATAACTCCTGGTTTCTGAAGTGCCGTCGGGGAACTGGGTACGGACCAGTCTGTTGTTGCCATCATACTCATAGCTTGTGATCCGACCGGCCCTGTCAGTCGAACCTATGCGATTGTTTTCCGCATCATAGGTATACGCTTCAAAGGTTCCATCAGCATAAGTGGTTTGAATGAGATTACCGATGTCGTCATAGTATCGGGTTAGCCGATTGCCATTCTTATCGGTAAAGGTCTCCTCTTTGCCCAAACTGTTATATGTGAACCTTACCGAGTTACCCAGTGCATCGATCTGCTCAATCGGCTTATTGCGTTTGTCGTAGAGCATGCTTGTAGTAACGACAACCACATTCCCATTCGCGTCAGTCCTGGATGAGGACTCGGAGGTCTTATTGCCATTAACGTCATATTGATAGGTCGTGATGTTCCCGGCAGCATCGATATACTTAGTTCTATTCCCGGAAGCATCATATTCATATTTAAGGAGATTACCCTCGGCGTCCTGCGTAGAAGTTCGATTCCCACGCGCATCATAGGTATGGGAGGTTGTATTTCCCGCTGGGTCCACGGTACTGATCAAATTTCCTTTGGCGTCATAGTTGTTAACCGTTTTGCGCCCGAGCGGATCGGTTATCGTCAATAACTGGTTCCGGGTATTGTAGGTATAGGTAGTGACGTTACCGCCAGCATCGGTCTCGGAAGTCCGGTTGTTATTCTGGTCATAGGTAAACGTCTTTCGATTGCCTAAAGGGTCGGTGATTGACAGCTCGTTTCCGCGATCGTCATAAGTATGCGTTGTCGTATTACCTAAAGGATCGGTTTCGGAGGTCAAATTGCCCTTATCGTCATAAGTGCTAACCGTAACATTGCCATTACGGTCTCGACGAATTTCCCGCTGACCGGCCACATCATGAATTAGCTCAACTCTGTTTCCTTTAGTATCTATCGTTGCAATTAGCCGACCTTCGGCGTCATATTCGTTACGCGCAGGCACATTACCGCGCGGATCACGAATCTCCAATAAGCCATGGCTGAAGTTGTACTTGAATCTCGTGCTGTTACCTTCAGGATCGGTATGGGTAATCAAGTCTCCCTGGACATCATAAGCATATTGAATTACGTTCCCATTAGGATCGGTAATTTTGGTAATACGCCCTTGGCTATCGCGGGTAAAGGTGATGCCTTTGCCACTGGAATGCATGATACCCGTCGTTCCGATGGTCAACGAATTGCCGTTAGCATCGCTGACTTTTTGCACACCTGAATCCTTGTTAATGATGAATACACGACCTTCGGGCGTGCTGTATTCGAAGGTAGTTGGATTATAGACAGTGAAAAAGTCGCCATCGTCCAACAAAGTTACTGCCCCGGGCTGCGAGCCGGAGACGAAAATGCCGCCGCTTAGAGGTCTTAGCTTGCCGAGGGTCCCGGGCCGCGCCTTGTAGACCGGGGTGACGAAATCCAGCGGGAACAACAGCTGACTGCTTGGCTCGGTCGATAGGTCGAATTGCTCTACCTTGCCGTCCGGCAGAGTAATACTGACGACATGGCTTTGGTTGGGCACCAGGGTGTAGGTTGGGAAAAAGCCGCCGCTCTTGTTCACCTGCCAACCCGAGCCCTGCTCTCGATTGACGCGCAGTCTCAAAGTCTGCAGATCCAGCCGCCAACCGAAGCCGAAATCGCCGCTCGTCTTGTCCCGGCTGTCGTAAACCCGGGTGATGGTGATCGGAATGCCGGCAACCGGGATGTTCAGATCCTGGAAAGCCAGGCTGAAATTGCCCACTTTCTGGTCACGGCCCACCTGAACCTGCACACTGACCTGAGCCGTGTTGCCGCCTTTGTCATAGGTGGTCAGGCGCAGGGTATAGAGATCATTGAGCAGCAGCGTGGGATCGAAGGTGCCGAGCGTGCCGTTAACCACCGGCGTCGTACCGGTCGCGAGCACAGTGAAATGGGTCTCGCCGGCAGGAGCATAATCGAGTACGTACTTCAGGAAGTTGGCGTCGCTCGCGGTGCCCTTGACTTCCGTCGGATCGGTCACGGTGCTGTCTGCCGCGGGAGCGGTGAGGACCGCAATCGGCAGAGTGGTATCCGAGACCGTCGCACTGACGGTTAGGAGGGTAGTGCCAGCGATCGCGCCCTGGCTGGCACGGATCGTCGTGCTACCTTCGGTCAGGGCCGTGACCACCCCATCGGCCGTGATGGCGGCCACTGACGGATTACTGCTGTCCCAAGTCACTTGCCCCGTCATGTCTTGACCGGTGCCGTCGCTGTTGGTGCCGATGGCACTGAACGGCTGGGTCTGCCCCACCAGGATCGTGGGGCTCGGTGGAGTTACCGTGAGCTGGCTCAGAACCACCGGCGCAGCCCCGGTAGAGACAATCAGGTCGACCGGCGTACCGGCAGCCACGTTGGTTCCACCGACCGGTGTCTGGCTGACGACGCTGCCGGGCGGGATCGTATCGCTACTCTGCTGGGTGACGATACCGACGCTCAGTCCGACGCCGGTAATGGCGGCCGTGGCCGCTGCCTGGGTTTGGCCGACGACATTCGGCACAGTGACTAGGGCGGGACCGGAGGAAACGACTAGGTTGACCGCCGAACCCTTGGCGACGGACGCCCCGGCCAGCGGATTCTGGCTGATCACCTGCCCGGCCGGGACCGTGTCGCTGGCCGCGGGGGTGACCGTGCCGAGCGTCAACTGGGCGGCGCTGATCGCCGCCGCGGCCGCCGCCTGGGTCTGACCGACCACGTTCGGCACACTGACCAGCGCCGGGCCCGTGGACACCACGAGGGTGACCGCACTGGCCTTCTCCACCTCGGTGCCGGCCACCGGAGCCTGGCTGATCACGGTTCCGGCGGGCACGGTGTCGCTGGCTTGTGCGGTGATCGCGCCCACCGTCAGTTGCGCGGCGATAAGGGTGGCCTCGGCCGCCGCTTGGGTCTGGCCGACCACGTTCGGTACCGTGACCATGACCGGCTTGGCCTCGATCGTGACCGTGTCGGCCTCGCTGTTGAGCTGGCCGTCGTTCACGATGAGTTGCAGCACATAGGCGCCGGTCCGATCCGCGACGAAGGTGGGGGTCGCGCTGGCAGGATCCGACAGCGTGGCCGTGCTGTCCTGGGGCTTGGCCGTGAACGACCACTGGTAGGTCAAGGGCTGGTGGTCGGCATCGCCGGAGGCGCCGCCGTCCAGCTGCACGGCATCGCCTACTTTAACCTCCTGGTCGGGTCCGGCATTCGCTACCGGCCGGCTGTTTTCGGTGCTGATGATGACGTTCGCGGGATCACTCGCCAGGTGACCATCGTTGACGATCAGCTGGGCGATATACGAACCGGGGAGATCGACCAGGAACTGCGGCTGTTGCGCGCCAGGGTCGGACAATGTGGCGGCGCTGCCGAACGGAATGCTCGTCAATGACCATAGGTAGGTCAGAGGGTCGTTCTCGGCATCGGAGGAGAGACTTCCGTCCAGCGTAACGGTAGTCTGCAGAGGTACCGTCTGAGGAGTGCCGGCATTCGCCACGGGCTTGGTGTTCTCGGTCGTCAGGATCACCGAGGCCGGCGCGCTGTTGGCTTTGCCGTCATTGACGATCAGTTGGGCGACATAATCACCGGGCAGATCGGCGGTGAATTTAGGTTTGACGAGGCTCGGATCGGAGAGAAAGGCGGTGCTATTGGCCGGTTTTCCGATCAGCGACCACAAGAAGCTGAGGGTGTCGCCGTCAATGTCCATGGAGGCGCTGCCGTCCAGCACCACTTCCGCCTGGAGCGCGATCTTGCGGTCCGACCCGGCATGGGCCACCGGCGGCGTGTTTTCGGTGCTGATGACGAGCGGCGTCGGAGTGCTGTCCTCGGTGCCGTCGTTGACGATGAGTTCGACCGTGTACTGGCCGGCCTTGTCGATCGGCAGGGTCGGTGTCACGGTGGCTGAATCCGACAGAATCGCCGTGCTGCCCGCCGGCTGGCTCGTGAGGGTCCATCGGAAGGTCAGGGGGTCGCCGTCGACATCCGATGATGCGCTGCCGTCGAGCTGCGCGGTTTGTCCCACGCGAACCGCTTGGTTCAGACGGGCCACCGCCACGGGCGGAGTATTGAGCGTGCTGATCGTGACCTGGGCCGGCAGGCTGGATGCCTTGCCATCATCGACCACGAGCTGGAGGGTGTAGTCGCCGGGCCGGTCGATCACAAACGTCGGCTTGATGGCGGCGGCATCGCTGAGCTGCGCCGTACTACCCGGGGGGACCGCCACGAAGGACCAGGCATAGGTGAGATCATCGCCGTCCGGATCGGACGAGCCGCTGCCGTCCAAGGTGACGGTGCCGCCCACGGCCATGGTTTGGCCGGCCCCCGCGTTTGCTGCCGGGGCTCGATTGGCCTGGACCGTCCACACCAAATCGTTCGGATTAAACGGGACGGTGCGGTTTTGGCGAATGGTGAACGTGTCCTGACTGAACAGCGTCGCGCCGCCCGTTACTTCGCCGAAAAACACCGCGCCATCGACGATCATCGTGCTGGCGGCCTGGCTCACCACGGTGGCGGCGACGTCGGGGAAGGTCTCCGTACCGCTGTTGGTGATCTCCGCGCGGTAGGTAAAGTCGATCAGCGTGCTGGACACGCGCTTGGACCCGATCAGCTGGTAGGTCCCGGTGACCGCTAACTCGGTGACTGCCGCGGATGATGGAGAGTCGGAAGGCGTTGCAGCAACAGCGGGGGCCGGCAGACCGAGAAAGATTTGAGTGAAGATTAAAAGCCGCGCGAAAAAGCGGAATAGCGCGGTCTCGTTGAAATGCTCGAGAAATCCTTTGTAGGTATCGGTCTGCATGGACATCGCCATAATCCTTATCTCCCCTCAGATTTAGTAGGCGGCAGGTGTAGACGAGCCGCTTTTGTCACTGCCAACAATCCGGCAGCGGAAAAATGGCTACGGCTTGGAAAGCTCGCGTTGGCTGCGCCGGGTCCGAAACCAGGTCAATCCGAACAGTCCTACGAGCAGCAACGCGGGAACCGCGGGTTCTGGGATCGCTTCACCGAACGGTCTGGTGCGCCCGGCTTCGAGGATGTCGAAGTTGGCATCGTAAATCGCAAAGCTTTGCCCACCCGGGGCTCCGGTCCCGGGCCAGACAAAGTTGACGCTGAAATAAGTATCGGGAAGATTCGGTAGAACCGGCGAAACGGCGACGATCTCGGCATAAAAACGGCCGTCGTCCGGCAGGACCGGGTCGGGCTGAAGGAGGACGACCGTCCAGTCGCCATTGGGTGCCAGCGGATCGCTCAAGTCGCCCGCCTGGTAGCCCTCGCTCAGATTGAAGAACACATCGAACCCCACGGCCGATCCGGGCAAGCCGCTAACGTCATAGCGGTATTGCCAGAGATCCTGGCCGACCACGCTGTCGGCGAGATCGATCGCCTGATAGCGAATCACCGTCGCACTTAGATTCGAACCAGAACAGATAAGGAGCAAGCCAAGACTGGCTTTTAGAAGACTTTTCATCCGGATCCTTCCCCAATCAAAGCGGACAAAATGGGCTTGTTCGTAGACGCCCTATGGTTGGCGCTCGAAACCCGTCGACGTCACTCCGAGCGAGCGGCCTACCGGGATAAGCGCTTATTACCGTCGAGAATCAAAAGCGTACGGACGACTCAAATGACTTGCCGACCATAACTGCCTCATGTACAAGGCAAGGCCTGTGCCATAAATGCAACAGATATGATAATGAATTGATTTTATGGGGCTTTTTGTGTGATGCAGGGAACTTTAGCAACTCAGGTCCCTTATCGGCCGGCGAGACCGTAAAAGATTTCGACACTCGCGGTGAGGTTTTTTAACGAGTGTTCTCAGACTGATACACCTAAGCACATGTTTGTATTGAAGATTGAGCACGCCGCACCGAACTCTGGTATGTAAAAATTTTTGACATTGCAACTCCGGTTTAAGCCACCTCGATAGCCGAGAGTGCCGGAACTTCCGTTGCCACCCCGCCCCGTACATCACCGCTCGTGGTTATCGCCTGATTCAATAGGGCCCGGCCCCGGCTTGCCTAAGGGCGAAGATCGCGCCCCCGACGATCATGTGCGAACGACTGAGATAACCGGAAGAATGAACGCCGAAGTTTCAAATGAAGAAATAATGGTGAGCTATGCCGGAGGCGAACCCATGACCATGGACCGGTAGACCCTAAATCCAGTGAATGGCTTCTACGGAAGCCGCTGTCAATTAAGGCTATTCAATATCAGTTGTTTAATTCCGGTTATCGGCAACTGATCAAGCGCAAAGTCGCGCCGGGAAGAGATCAAAACGGGATTCAAGTCAGCCGATTGGTGGCACCGGCCATGAGTGCCCTTAACCAGGTCCGGTTTGAGTGGAATCACATCCATCAACATTCGGAAGCCTAGTTGCTTTTGGAGCAGCCGAAACCCAATTTTCAGCTTTGGCCACCGGATGTCCGGATCGACGAAAAGCTCCACCGGATCGTAGCCCGGCTTGCGGTGGATATCGACCGTACGGGCAAAGTCAGGACTCTTCGCATCGTCCTGCCAATAGTAATAGCTGAACCAATGCCCGGGTTCGGCGATGGCGATCAATTCCCCGGAGCGCGGATGATCCAGGCCCATTTCGGCTTTTCCCTGCTCCGCCAGTACTCGCTCGATACCCGGTACCGTGCCAAGCAAGCGTTCCACGGCAGGACTGTCCGAAGCGTTCCGCACGTAGACATGGGCTATCTGATGATCGGCCACGGCGAAGGCGCGCGACGCGCCGAAGTCCAGCAACTCGTAGCCGAGGGTCTCGCGCACGGAGATGTAGCCCTGTTCGCGCAAAACTTTATTGATATGGACACAGCCCGTGGCCGGCTCGATGCCGTACTCGGAGACCACCATAACATCGGCTCCCTGAGCCCTAACGTGGTCGATCAAGTCTCCCGCGACGGCATCGATGGCGCGGACGTCTTCCCATATTCGCGGATCGGCCGGCCCGAGGCGCTGAAGGTTGTAATCCAGGTGCGGCAGATACACCAGTTGCAGTTTGCAGGGATGATGGTCGAACGTCCATTTGGCGGCATTTGCGATCCAGCTCGACGATCGTAAGTCCGCCGCCGGGCCCCAAAAGTTAAACATCGGGAAAGGACCCAATTCGGCTTCGATCCTCCGGTGCAGATCTGCGGGATTCGAGTAAAGCGCCGGAATTTTCCGCCCATCCGCGGGATAAATGGGGCGTGGGGTAACAGAGTACTCCACGTCAGCGTACATGTTGTACCACCAGAAGAGTTGAGCGCAGCTGAAATCGCGGATGGACATTTTCGCTGCATCCCAAACCTTCTCGCCATGGACGAGATGATTGGACTGACGCCAGAACCATACTTCGGCAAGATCGCGAAAATACCAGCCGTTGGCGACTATTCCGTGCTCCCGGGGAAGGGAACCGGTCAGCATCGATGCTTGGGCGGTACACGTCACGCCCGGAAAAACCGGCTCCAAATTAGCGACAAATCCATCCGCAATCAGCCGGTTCAAATGTGGCGTGTGCTCGCCCAAGAGCGAAGGATTAAGCCCAACGATATCGATCACAACCAGTCGTTTCATGGTTTAGCATCAATCATTAATAACGAGAAATTTGGAGCTTAAGCTCAAGAACTTAACTTCACAACGGATGAATAAGGACCAGTCGGAGCAATGGCGATATGGGTACAGAGTCCCGAAAATCAATTGAGAACAAACACCCAGACCGAACAGGTTGTATCCGTGCGATCTTTCAGATGTATGCGGGTGGACATCGCTATACCACCCTGGTCAAGACCCTGAGCGGCGATCCAACCGATGCTGCGTCGGCGGCGCTATCTCGGGTGAATCCCGTTTGGCGAGTACCGAAACACCCGTCAGGGCGGATCGGCGAAGAAGCGGATGCCCCAGGCGGACCATCTCGAAATCCGTCGGCCCGAAGCTCGCCATCGTATCTCAAGACCTCCGGGATGAAGTCCAGGCCGGCTCGAAGCGGCGCCCCAAAATTATCTCAAAGCGACCGGAGGCGAGCGCTTCTATCGCCCCGATCCCCGAAGGAATCGAAGTATCTTCTCTCGAGCCTGGCCTGCAGCAGTCTTTGCGGGAGCAACATCGCGGCCTTGGGCGGCAAGCGGAATCACTACTACTATGACTGTTCGTACCACCACAGCCGCGGCGCCAGCGTCTGCGTGAACGATCACAAAGTCCGGGTGGAGACGCTCGATCAGGAGATCCTGTCCGGTCCCGGGTGACGATTCTCACGTCCGAGGCGATCGATTATGTGATTGAAAAGGCCCTGAGCCTCATCAAGCAAGCCCTGACGACTGAGCCGCCCGACTATCTGGGCGAGATCCAAAAGCTCAAAAAGGAACTGGCCAACTTCATGGCGCTGATTGCCTCGGGCCAGACGTCCACCAGCATCCTCGCAGAAACCCCCAAACGCGAACCCCGGATCCAAAGCCTTGACGAGGACATGAGGCGTTTGAGCGAAACGCCGGCCGCATGGGATCCGCGCCAGCTTCGCCAGCAACTTCATGACGGGATTGGATGCTTCAAGATCCAGATGCAGGGCGATGTGGCCGCGGCACGAAAGGCGCTCCGGAAACTGCTCAAGGAACCGATTCGGCGTATTCCGGTGGAACGGGACGGCAAGAAAGTCTTGCTGGCGGAACGACAAACGACCGTTGGGACCTTGCTGCCCCAAGGTTATATAAACGTGGCGTCCCCAAGGGGATTCGAACCCCTGTTACCGCCGTGAAAGGGCGGTGTCCTAGGCCTCTAGACGATGGGGACAAGGAACTTGATTGGTCAATCCGCGAGTGGTGGAGCCAGCGAGGATCGAACTCGCGACCTCAACAATGCCATTGTTGCGCTCTCCCAGCTGAGCTATGGCCCCACGCGATCGAGAACGCGAATATTAAAGAAAGACTTCGCGTTTGTCTAGGCTTTTTTATTGATATAGGCGATGGCTCGGCCGACCCTGGAGAGCGTCGTATCTTTTCCCAACAACTCCAGGGTGAGGTCGATGGGAGGCGATACCGTCGTTCCCGATACGGCGACCCGAAGCGGCTGAGCGACGCTGCCCATCTTCACTCCAAGCGTTTCCGCCGTCTCCACGACCACCTGGTGAATCGCCTCTCGGCTCCAGTTACCCAGCGCCCAGAGTTTTGTTTCCAGCGCTTGCAGCGCCCCGAGATTATCGGCGGTCAGGTTCTTGCTGGCGGCCTTCTCGTCGTACGCTTCGAACTCTTTGTAAAAGAAGACGCTCGCGTTCGCCATATCGACCAGGGTCTTGCACCGCTCGCGCTGCGCTTCGACCACCCTGACGGGATCGGGCCCCCGAGTGGGATCGATGTCCAGTTGCCCCAGATGCCAGCGCAGATGATGCGCGACATGCAAGGGATCGCTGTGCATGATGTAGTGATGATTCAGCCACAACAGTTTTTCCGGATTGAACGCCGAGGCCGAATGATTGATGTCGTTAACATCGAACAGCTCGATCATTTCGTCCACCGAAAAGATCTCCTGATCGCCATGGGACCAGCCGAGGCGCACCAGATAATTGATGAGCGCCTCGGGCAAATAGCCGTCGTCGCGGTATTGCATGACGCTGACCGCTCCATGGCGTTTCGATAGCTTGGCTCCATCTGGCCCTAAGATCATCGGCACGTGAGCGTATTTCGGCAGCGGCGCGCCCAAAGCCTTCAGAATGTTGATCTGGCGCGGCGTGTTGTTGAGATGGTCGTCGCCGCGGATGACATGGGTGATCTGCATGTCGAGGTCGTCGACCACCACCGTGAAGTTGTAGGTGGGGGTACCGTCCGAGCGAAGAATGATGAGATCGTCCAATTCACTGTTCTTCACAATGACCTGGCCACGCACGAGATCTTCGATGACGACTTCGCCGTCGTCCGGATTGCGAAACCGCATCACCGGCTGAACGCCTTCGCGGGGCTCGGTACGATGGCGGCAACGGCCGTCGTAGCGGGGCTTTTCCTTGCGTGCCAGTTGTTCGGCACGGAGGTTATCCAACTCTTCCCTAGTGCAGTAGCAATGATAGGCCTTGCCTTCGTTCAGCAATTGCTGGGCAATGGCTTTATAACGCTCGAACCGATGAGTTTGATAAAACGGTCCTTCGTCGTATTCCAGCCCGAGCCAGGTCATACCCTCCAGAATCGCATTGACCGCGTCGACCGTGGAACGCTCCAAGTCCGTATCCTCGATGCGCAGGATAAAGGTGCCGCCGTGCTTGCGTGCGTAAAGCCAGGAGAAAAGCGCCGTGCGCGCGCCGCCAACGTGCAAGTAACCCGTAGGGCTGGGAGCAAATCGGGTGCGTATGGTCATTCGAATAATCCTGAAAAAAGACTAGAGTTGCCGACTTTTGCCGTCGGCCCTCAGTGACTAGAGGGTGGAGGAACGCTAATAATACCAAAATCCGGTGTATTCCTTTATCGCGAAGATCGAGGGATGTTACCGAGGGACCGGAACCAGGCTATCCTTATTGTTTTTCCCGGATTCAGTGTCATCGGCGATCCAACGAACGCATTCCATTCGTAATGACTCTCGAGACGGCAGATACTCTTCAAAACCCTTTATTGCAACTTTGCTACCAGGAAATGCGGGCGAAGAAACTGGTGCTGCCCACGCTCCCCGACATTTCCCTCAAGATACGCAAGGCCATCAACGACGACCGGGCGAATAATTCGAAGATCGCGCGGGTCGTTCAAATCGATCCGGCCATTACCGCACGGCTGATTCATATCGCCAACAGTCCGCTTTATCACGGCCGCAAGAAAATAGAGAGCTGCCCCGAGGCTCTGACGCGACTCGGGCTCAAAGCGGCGCAGCACTTGATCACCACGTTTTCCTTGAAAGCAGTGTTTATCGCCAAGTCGTCCCAGATCCGGAAACGGATGCATGAACTGTGGGCGCACAGCAGCTACGTCGCCGCCATCTGTGCCGTGCTCGCCCATAAGACCAGGGGGTTCGATCCCGATCGGGCGATGCTGGCTGCGCTGGTTCACGATATCGGCACCGTTCCCGTGCTCACCTTCGCCGATCGGCATCCGGAATTGATCGCCGATCCCCGCCATCTCGACCAGGCGATACAAACCTTGCGCGCCCCCGTAGGCGCGATGATCTTACGGAAGTGGAATTTTCCTCCGGATTTCGAAGATGTGACGGTCCACGCCGAAAATTGGTTTCGCGATCACCCCGGCGCTCCGGATTATACGGATCTGGTCATTCTGTCCCAGCTCCACAGCTTCGTCGGCACGCTGCAGATCCACAAATACCCCCGCATGGATGAAATTCCGGCTTATCGCAAACTCATGGAGGGACAAGCGGCGACGGATTTGAGCAAAGACGTGCTCGGTCTTGCCAAGGAAGAAATTTTGCAGATTCAGCAAATGCTTACACGTTGACACAAATGGAAATCCGGCTGCCTGTCCTCGTCCCGACGACTCCCCTGTTTCAAGCCGGGGCGCAGCCGCTAAAGCTCGGGGACATTCTTCGAGCGGTCGTTGAGACACAACTCAAGGACAACAGCTTCCTTCTCCGACTCGACGCCGGCGGCCGCACTCTTACGGCAAACAGCAGCGCGAACCTCCAGCCGGGGCAGATACTCGAACTCGAGGTGGTCAAGCTCGGCACCACGCCCGAGCTTCGCATCGTGCCGCGCGATTCCGGCGCCGATATGCCCGAATCGACGGTTCAGCAGGCTTTACGCCTGTTCTTGCCGAAACAGGAACCGCTCGCCGATGTGATCCAGGAACTCCACCGCCTAGTCGCGCAGGCCAGACAAACGTCCTCGTTGCCCGTCCCGATCACACAAGCTTTAGAAAATCTGTTGGCCTCGATCCCGAAAAAATCCGAGTTGGCGACGCCCGAGGGCTTGGAAAAAGGTTTATTGAACTCGGGGATATTTCTTGAAGCAAAGCTCGCCGACAATGCCGATTCGTCGGCCGAATTCGCCGATTCGGATTTCAAAGCGCAACTGCTCCGAGTTCTCGATAGGCTGAAGGTGCTTCGGACCAGTGCGGACGCTATCCCCGATACGCCCCGCACTACGGCGGACGGAGGAGAGATTCAAACCCGACCGTTCAGCGCCGATGCCGAAGAGCAAGCGGAACTAACCGAGTTTCGTTTCGAAGACGCCGGCACATCCGAAGATATCGCGCTCGCGGATGAACGAATCGCGCGAACTGCGGAGCGCGGCGAAAAGGATTCACCGAAACTGCCTGGAGACTCGCAGCTCGCGACGCCGCGCACCCCGGAGCACGAATTATCCACCGCACGCCGCAAGACTCTTCCGTCACCGGACGAACAGAACGAACTCGTGCAGGGGAATGAACGCGGAGCCGAACGTATCGCGCAAAAAGTCGAAGCCGCAATCGCCAGGGTGGTCATGGATCAGCTTGCGTCACTGCCCAGGAACGATGCCGCGCCATCCGTTTGGCAAGTGGAAATCCCTTTTACCGATGGACAGCATAAGGACGCGGCAAAACTGCTGATAACCAAGGATGCGAAGCCCGGCAGCGCGGAGAGTCCCGACTCTTGGTCGCTTACGCTGGAATTGCACCCGCCGGGGCTCGGGACGTTCTGTGCGCGCGTCGTCTTGAAGGGCGACCGGATCGACACCTATTTGTGGAGCGACACGGCAACGACATCCGACCTCATCCGCGAGCAGTGCGAACGTCTTAGAGCGCGACTGCATGGCGCAGGGCTAGCCGTAGGTCAACTGACGGCGCTGGATCGACCGCCCGATTCGCCGCGCTCCGAAAATCCCTCCCCGCCGATCCTGGATCTCCGCGCATGACCCGGCTGGTCAATCCTCCCGATATCGCCGTCGCCCTGCATTACGACGGAGAGAGCACCCCGCGCGTGACCGCAAAGGGCAAAGGTGCGGTCGCGGAGCAGATCATAGAGCGGGCGCGGCAACACAATATTCCGCTGCACGCGGACGAGGGTTTGGCGAACGTGTTGGCCAAGGTCCCGCTGGGCAATGAAATTCCGCGGGAACTCTATCTTGCGGTGGCCGAAGTGATCGCTTTCGCCTATTCGCTCAGCGGCAAAATGCCGGGCAAATAGCGGAAGCCGAACCATTCGATCTTTAGGATTTATAGCGCGTGGGATCTGAAATACCGGCTTCGGCAAAACCGATTTTTCGGAATCGGCACGAGTCGCACGAACCGCAGGCTCGCCCTTCATCGTCGGCCGAATAACATGACACCGTTAAAGCATAATCGATGCCCAAATCTGTCCCGATGCGGATGATTTCGGCCTTTTTGAGCGTGATCAACGGCGCATGTACCTTGAAATGCTTCCCCTCGACACCGGCCTTGGTCGCCAAGTTCGCCAGACGCTCGAAAGCCTCGATATACTGCGGCCGGCAATCGGGGTAGCCGGAATAGTCGACGGCATTCACGCCTATGAAAATGTCCGCGCTGCCCAAGACTTCCGCCCAGCCGAGGGCGAATGCGAGAAAGACGGTATTCCGCGCAGGTACGTAAGTGACCGGAATGCCTTCCTGCGGAGTCTCCGGCACGGCGATGCGGGTGTCGGTGAGCGCCGAGCCGCCGAACTCGCCGAGACCTATTCGGATGATCTTGTGCTCGATCGCGCCGCAGCTCTGCGCCACGCGCCGGGCGGCATGGAGCTCCGCGCCATGGCGCTGTCCGTAATCGAAACTGAGGGCGTAACACTCGTATCCTTGCGACTTCGCGATAGCCAGAGTCGTCGCCGAATCGAGTCCGCCGGAGAGCAAAACAACCGCTTTTTTCATCGTCGTCATCACCGTCCGGGTGTGTCGCCCCAGAGGATCTTGTGTAGCTGTACTTGGAAACGAACCGGCAAACGGTCGCGCAAAATCTTGTCGGCAAGCTCCGCAGGATCTTGCGCGCCCATGGCCGGCGAGAAGAGCACTTCGCAACGATCCGACAAGCCGTATTCCTCCATCTTGGCCTTTGCCCATTGATAATCGGCCTCGTTCATGATGACGAACTTGAGCTGATCCTTCCGATCGAGATAGTCCAGGTTGCGATAGAGATTCCTCGACTCTTCGCAGGACGAAGGCGTCTTGAGGTCCAGAACCTTGACGACTTTCGGGTTGACGTCCGACACGTCCAGAGCCCCGCTGGTTTCCAGCGAAACCTCATAGCCTTTCTCGACCAGCGCATCCAGCAAGACGAGACACCCGCGCTGCGCCAACGGCTCGCCCCCTGTGACGGTCACATAACCCGGATGGTAGGTCCCAACTTCAGCCACGATTTCGTTGATGGACATCTTTTGGCCGCCGGTAAAGGCGTAAGCCGTGTCGCAATACACGCAACGCAACGGACATCCCGTCAAACGGACGAAGACCGTCGGCAATCCAACGGTGCGGGACTCCCCTTGCAGGGAGTAGAAGATTTCGGTTACTCGAAGTTGATTCACTAATCAGGCGCTGCCAAAAATCAGCGCTTTGCTTCTTGCCGTAGCTTATCCAGCCGTTTCTCCGCCATCTTTGCGGCGCTGGAATCGGGATAACGCTTGACGACCTCGGTCAGCAGTTCCTTCGCGTTCGCCTTCTGGCCGGTTTCGTACTCGATGAAACCGATTTTCAACAGAGAGTCCGGCACTTTGCTGCTCTGTGGAAAGTCCTTGATCAGTTTCCGGAAAATGTCGCGCGAAGTATTGAAATCACGGCTGACATAATACGCTTCCGCAAGCCAGTAGTGCGCATTGTCCGCGTATTCGCCGGTCGGATAGGCCGCGATGAAGTTTTTGAATTCCTTGACCGCTTCCGGATATTTTCCTTCTTTCAATGTATTGAAAGCCTTTTGATAGGCCGCCTGGCGATTTCCCGGATCGCCAGGCGAAACGGGCGCTTGTGGCGCCGGTGCCTGAGACGCGGTCGCTTCCGTCGGGGCTGCGCCATCGGGCGAAGCGGACTGATCGAGGGGCGCCTGCGGCGCAGCGGAACCGCCGGCGGACAACTGCTGCATACGCTGGTCCAAGTCCGTATACATAGCCTGTCGCTGGTTTTTCAGCTCTTCGAGCTGATGGGCAAGCTCCTCGTTTTCCCCGCGGAGCTTGAGGACTTCAGCCTGCAACTGCTCCATCCGATTGAACATTTCGATCAAGGTGTTTCCCGAGAGACGCTTCTCCAACTGAGAGACGCGCTCCTCGAGGGTAGCCACCCCGTAGCCGGTTTGATTTTGATCGTACCTTCGATCGTATATCTGGTCGTACTGCTGGGCACTCGAAATCGTCGCATGCAGCGATCCCAAAAACAGCAATGTGAAAACCGGCTTTTTTAGATGCATACGGTTAACGTCCCGAATAGGAAATTTCCACCCGACGATTCTGCTGCCAAACCGATTCGTCGTGACCCGATACGGCAGGTTTTTCCTCGCCGAAGCTGACCACTTGGACCTGGCCATCATTAGCGCCCTGGAACTGCATCATCTTGGCTACGGCCTTGGCCCGCTGCTCGCCCAACGCGATGTTGTACTCGGGAGAGCCCCGCTCGTCCGCATGTCCTTCCAGAATGATGTTGCGCTCCGGATGGGAAGCCAAATAATTCGCATGAGCACTGACGACCTGCTGATACTCCGGCAGCACTTCGTAGCTATCGTACATAAAGTAGATGACTCGCTTGGACAACGGACTGGACGGATCATCCAGCATCGGATCGCCGGTACCCCCCGCACCCGGACCGTAACCGGCGCCGCCCGGACCGCCGTACGCGCCGCCATCCGTGCCTTCGCCGTACTTGCTGATCTGCGGGCCGCCGGGCCCACCCTCCATGCCCACTTCGGCGCCGGCCTCCTCTTGCACACCGCCTTTCGAGCTACAACCGCTCAGGACAAGAGACATCATAGCGACGACCAATGCAGTCTTGACAAGTTTCATCTGTTTTCCCCACTAGCAAGATAAAAATCGACCTACTGTTTTTTCTAAGCTTCCGCCCTTCTCACGAAACCCGCCAACGCCGCCTTACGGGGACCACGCCGGCTCGCGCACTTGTCCGCTGTCGATACGAAGGCTCTGCTGAACCCTGCCGTCTATCGAAACGGCTGCCAACTGCCCTACTCCGCCGCTCTTCGAAGCGTAAAGAATCATGCTCCCGTTAGGCGCAAAACCCGGCGATTCGTCCAGACGCCCCTTGGTTAGCACGCGCAATGTACGGGTCTGCAAATCCATCACGGCGATCCGGTAGTCGCCGCCATTGCCGTGGACCATCGCAATGCTGCGTCCGTCGGGCGAGAACACTCCGCGCGCATTGTATTCTCCCTCGTAGGTCAAGCGCTGCGCCGGCCCCCCGGAGGAAGACACGAGATAGAGCTGCGGTTTCCCGCCTCGATCCGACGTGAATACGATGCTCCCGCCATCCCGCGACCAGTTCGGCTCGGTATCGATGCCGATATGATCCGTAATTCGGCGCAAAGAGCGGGACGCCAAATTCATCACGTAAACATCAGGGTTGCCATCCTTGGAGAGGGTCATAGCCAATTGAGAGCCATCCGGAGACCAGGCCGGCGCCCCGTTGATGCCGGGCGCGTCGGACACCTTCTGACGTTCGCCCGTCGAAAGGGTCTGGATGAAGATGGCCGAGGTCTTGTTCTCGAACGACACGTAAGCGATCCGCTTGCCGTCCGGCGACCAGGCCGGGGACATGATCGGTTCGACCGAGCTGATGATGGTTTGCGGGTTATACCCGTCGGTATCGGCGATTTGGAGACGGTACTGCCGATCGCGAGGGCCGCTGCCGGTCACGGTTACGTACGCCACGCGAGTAGCGAACGCGCCGGGCTCGCCGGTCAACTGCTGATAAATGACGTCGGCGATACGGTGCGCGGTGCGGCGCGTCTCCGGCGCATTGAACGGGATTCTGGCGCTGGTCAGCAGCGTACCTTTTATCGAGTCGTACAGGAAAAACTCGGCCTCGTACTGGCTGCCGGCACCGGGCTGTACCCGCCCTATGACCAGATGATCCTGCCCCAACACTTGCCAGGTGCGGAATCGAACCTGCTCCGGCGACGTCGGCGTTTCCAGCATTTCGCTTTCCGGCAAAGGTTTGAAGCGTCCGCTACGTGCGAGATCAGCCGCGATGATGCTGCCGATGTTGTCGCCCGGCAAAATCTGCTGACCGAAAGGCACCACGGCGATCGGCATGGCGCCTTCGACGCCCTGAGTAATTTCCACGTTTAGCTCGGAGCGCGCCCAACCACTGAAGAGCGTGAGAAAGACGCTCAAAAAGAAAACGCTGCGAAATCGTCTATTCATCAAACACCTGGACAAGAATTATTCGGGCTTGAATGTGAACTTAAATGCTCGAAGTTGTTCCGCCACCTTCGGGTCAGAAGGCCATGGCAAAGGCGATGCTTTGCGCACGGCAGCCTCGGCGGATCGGTCGAACGTGGAGTCGCCGCTACTGCTGACCACTTGGACATCAGCCACCTCACCGCCCGGCAGCAAGCGGACTTGAATTATACAGGACAGCCCGCTCTTGGCGGACGGCGGACGAAGCCATGAGCGCGTAACTTTCGGCTTGATGTACGTATTCGCCCAGTCGCTCGCCGCTTTCTTGGCTTGCTGTTCCATCGCGGCTCGGTGTTCTTCCTCGAGCTGCTCGCGCAATGCCAATTCGCGCTCCGCCTGTAGCCGGCGGGCCTCTTCCTCGGCCTTCCGTTTCGCCTCGGCTTCGGCCTTCCGGCGCGCTTCTTCTTCGGCTTTCCGCTTTGCCTCCAGCTCGGCTTTTCGCTTCGCTTCCGCTTCGGCTTTCTGTTTGGCTTCGAGCTCCGCTTTCCGTTTTGCTTCGGCCTCCGCTTTCTGTCTAGCTTCCAATTCGGCAGCTTTCCGTTTCGCCTCGGCTTCCGCCTTTTGTTTGGCCTCCAATTCGGCCTTCCGCTTCGCTTCCGCTTCGGCCTTGAGTTTGGCTTCCAGTTCAGCTTTGCGTTGCGCTTCAGCCTTTTGCTTGGCATCCAACTCGGCTTTCCGTTTTGCCTCGGCTTCCGCCTTTTGTCTGGCTTCCAGCTCGGCTTTTCGCTTCGCGTCGGCTTCGACTTTCCGTTTGGCTTCCAACTCGGTCTTCCGTTTCGCTTCCGCTTCGGCTTTCTGTTTGGCTTCGAGCTCCGCTTTCCGTTTCGCCTCGGCTTCCGCCTTCTGCTTGGCTTCCAACTCCGCCTTCTGTTTTGCCTCGGCCTCCGCTTGACGCTTGGCCTCAGCCTCGGCTTTTTGTTTAGCTTCGACTTCGGCCTTTCGCCTCGCCTCCTCTTCAGCCCGGCGTCTGGCTTCGAGCTCGGCCTGACGGCGATCTTCCTCCTGGCGTTTCTTCGCTTCCGCCTCCGCTTTGCGCAACGCCTGTTCTTCCGCCTTGCGCTTGGCTTCCAGCTCAGCTTGCCTGGATTCGTCGGCCTTACGCTTCTGGTCGGCGAGGCGCTTGGCCTCCTCCAGGCGTTTTCTTTCCTCCGCCTCGGCTTTGCGCTGAGCTTCCAGTTCGGCTTGCCGCTTGGCATCTTCGTCCTGTTTGCGCTTCAATTCTTGGGCTTCGGCCTGCTCCCGGCGTTCGGCCTCTTCTTGGACGCGCCGCTCCTCTTCCAGCTTTTCCTGACGGGCCTGCTCCTCGCGCCGCCTGGCTTGCCGTCCCCGCTCGATCTGGAATTCGTCGACCGCTGTCGCCTGAATGATTTCCGGCTGGGGCGGCTGCGCGACCGGCGTGACGGAATCGAACTGAACCGCAAAAAGAAGGATCAGAACAGCGTGTAGCGCCACCGATAGCCCGAACGGACCACGGTAGCGTTTGGAATGGGAACGACTCATTCGTCCTCGGCCGGGCCCGTCATCAATCCGACGCTCGGTACGCCCGCGTTTTTGAGCGAGGCCATGACCATCACGACTTTGCCGTAATCCACGGTCTTGTCGCCCCGAATCAAGACCGAGAGCCCCGGTTTTTTCTGGAGAGCATCCATGACTCTGGCGGTAAGCGCGTCGGAATCGACCTCGACGTCCTCCTGATTGCCGGCATCCACGAACAAGCGGCCTTCGGCATTGATCGATACGATGATGGGCAGATCCTGCTGCGGATCGACGGTTCTGGCCTCGGCTTGGGGAAGATCCACGTCCACCCCGGTTTGAAGCAGCGGCGCCGTCACCATAAAAATGATCAAGAGCACCAAAGAGACGTCGATATAAGGAACGACATTGATTTCGGCCATGGGCCTGCGGCGACGGCCGCGCCCGCTTCCCCCGGATGATACGTTCATTTTGCGTGCGCCTGACGATGCAATAAGCTCAGGAATTCTTCGGTGAACGCTTCGTACCGATTGGCCAGCCGCCCGATATCGGTCGAATAGCGGTTATAGGCCATGACCGCCGGAATCGCGGCGAACAAGCCCATGGCAGTCGCCACCAGCGCTTCGGAAATGCCGGGCGCCACCATGGCCAGGGTCGCCTGCTTGACGCTGCCGAGCGACCGGAACGAGTTCATGATGCCCCACACGGTGCCGAACAGTCCGACGTAGGGACTCGTGGAACCGACCGTGGCGAGAAACGGCAAGCGCTCGTCCAGGCTCTCCAATTCGCGGTTCAGGGCCACGCGCATCACCCTCTGCGTTCCCTCCATCACCGCATCGGGACCGATGTTCGGCTGTTGCCGCAGCCGCGCGAATTCCTTGAATCCGGCCATGAAGATATTTTCGAGCCCTTCCGTCCCCAGATCCTCTCGGGTCAATTGGCGGTAGAGATCGGCAAGATCTATCCCCGACCAGAAGCGTTCTTCGAACTCCTCCGAAGTCTCCTCGGCGCGCCTGATCTCCTTGTATTTCGAAAAAATGAAGGTCCATGAAATAACCGATGCCAAAACCAGAATGAGCATAACGATCTGGACCACCGGGCTCGCTTCGGTGATTAACTTGAATATGGAGAGTTCAGAGGTCATTTTTTAACCGTTGCAATAAAAAATCAGGAATGGCCGTGGGCCGGAAGGTTTCGGCGACGAGACAGACGACGCGCACCCGCGCCTCGCACACGAGTTCGTTATCTTGCCGTACCGCCAGTTGTTTGAACGTCAAGCTCGCCGACTTCAACTGCTCCACTTCGGCAGACACCCAGAGCATCTCGTTGAACCGTGCCGCTTTCACGTAGTCGATCTGCATCGAGCGAACGGCGAACAAGATCCCATGTCGGGTCCGAAGGTCATCCTGCTCGAAACCCAACGAACGCAAAAACTCGGTCCTTGCCCGCTCGAAAAATCTGAGATAGCTGGCGTGATAAACCACGCCGCCGGCATCGGTGTCTTCGTAATATACGCGGACGGGCCAGCGAAACCCGCTTTGTTCGGAAATATCCCCCAACTAAAAGAGCTCCTCGTTCACATTGAGCGCCTTCGGCGGCTCCAGACCGAAATGAAGGTAAGCCGTGCGCGTCGCAACCCTCCCCCTCGGCGTGCGCATGATGAAGCCTTGCTGAATCAAGTAAGGCTCCAGAACGTCCTCTATGGTGCCGCGCTCTTCGCTGATCGCGGCGGCTATGTTGTCTAGCCCTACCGGACCGCCCTCGAATTTCTCGATCATGGTGCGGAGCAGCTTGCGATCGAGCTGGTCGAAGCCGTTATGGTCGACGTTCAGCATTTCCAGCGCCTTGCCGGCCACCTCGACGGTGACTCTTCCGTCCGCCATGACTTCGGCGAAATCGCGAACTCGCCGCAACAGCCGGTTGGCGATGCGCGGCGTTCCGCGCGACCGGCGCGCGATTTCGCGGGCACCTTCGGGGCTCATTTCAACGCCGAGGATTTTCGCCGAGCGGGTGACGATCCGGGTCAATTCCTCCGGCGTGTAGAACTCCAGGCGGTGGACGATCCCGAATCGGTCACGCAAGGGCGAAGTCAAAAGTCCGGCCCGGGTAGTCGCACCCACCAGGGTAAACGGCGGGATATCCAGCTTGATCGAACGCGCAGCCGGACCTTCGCCGATCATGATGTCGATCTGGTAATCCTCCATCGCCGGGTAGAGAACCTCCTCCACCATCGGGCTCAAGCGATGGATCTCGTCGATGAAAAGAACGTCGCGCGGCTCCAGATTGGTCAGCAAAGCCGCCAAATCCCCCGCCTTTTCCAGAACCGGCCCCGAGGTCTGGCGTAGGCTGACGCCCATCTCGTTGGCGATGATGTTGGCCAGGGTTGTTTTGCCGAGTCCCGGCGGACCGAAAATCAGAACATGATCCAAAGCTTCGCGTCGCGCCAGGGCCGCTTGAATGAAGATCGCCATCTGCTCGCGCATGGCCGCCTGGCCGATGTAGTCGTCCAGACGGCGCGGACGTATGGCGCGGTCGACTGCGTCTTCGTCCGGGGAGCCGGCGGGATTGATGAGACGGTGGGTAGGCATAGTTATAAATACGGTCTATTTTGAGCGGCAATTACTCCGCCCACAGTTCCCCCAACGCCCATTCGACGGCTTCGAAAGGCGGAACGGAAACCCGGCTGTCGCCGGCATGGGTCTGTACCAGCAACCAGCGCCCCTGCTGGTTTTCGTAAGCCTCGAGAACCCGCGTGTCAGGGTCGACCAGCCAGGCATGAGCTACGCCCAGGGAGCCGTAGAGCGGCAGCTTTTCGGCGCGGTCGTCGCGGGCCGTAGACGGCGACAGCACTTCGCAAACCCAGTCCGGTACGCATTCGAACCAGGCGGCATCGGGCAAGCGGGGCATTCGCTCCCGTCGCCATCCGGCCAGGTCCGGCACCAGGACGTGCCCACCGAGATGAAGCTCCGGCTCGTCCAAAATCCACCAGCCTCCGGGGCCGCCATCACCCAAATCGAAAGGACCGCCGATCCGAACCCCGAGATTCGATGACGCCCGCGCATGACGCGGCGCCGGACGGGGATGGGTGATCAGGCGCCCGTAAACGATTTCTCCCACCAAATTGGGCGGAAGGGCGAGAATGTCTTCGTAGGTCGCGGGTTTAATCGCTGGATTCGCCATGGCTGCTCGGATTCTATCGTATCAAAGTTCAGCCGGTTTTTACTTCGCCGCGGACTGCAAGGCTGAACGAATGATCTCCTCGCTGCTCTTGCCGTCGACCGGAACCTTCCGCACCAGGTTGCTGGCATCCTGCGGCTTGAATCCTAAAGCGATCAATGCGCTGACCGCATCGTCCACCGGACTCGCCGCCGGTGCCGGCAGGGTTCCCGCGCCGGGCAGATGAACCGTGGGCAGCTCGGGCAGACGGTCCCGCATTTCGATGATCAAGCGTTCCGCGGTTTTCTTGCCGACCCCCGGCAAGCGCACCAGACGGGCGGCGTCCTGCGCTTCCACGCAACGGTGGAACTCTTCGGCGCTCAAACCCGACAGAATCGCCAGGGCGAGCTTCGCACCGACGCCGCTGACACGGATCAGGCTGCGGAACAGGGCGCGCTCCGCCTCGGATACGAATCCGAACAGGCTGTGGGCGTCCTCGCGGATCGCCAGATGGGTGTACAGCGTCACCTCTTCGCCGATCTCCGGCAGCTTGTAGAAGGTCGACATCGGCGCGTCGATCTCGTACCCGACGCCGCGCACGTCCAACAAAAGAGAAGGCGGCTTTTTGGCGACCACCAAACCGCGCAAAAATCCGATCATCGCATCACAACTCCGGCCAGCCGCAGACGCCGCAAGGTCTGCCGGTGGTGGATATGGCACAAGGCCACGCCCAGGGCGTCGCTGGCGTCCAATTGCAGCGGCGAAGAAAATTTGAGCAGGAAACGCACCATGTGCTGGACTTGCAGCTTGTCCGCACTGCCTTTTCCGACCAGGGCCTGCTTCACCTGCCGCGCGGCATATTCATGAACCGGCAATCCCGCCGCAAGGCCCCCGCAGATGGCGGCTCCCCTGGCCTGCCCGAGCTTCAGAGCCGAATCGGCATTCTTGTGCATGAATACTTGCTCGATGGCCAGTTCGTCGGGCCGGAATTCGAGCGCGATTTTATAGACCCCGTCATAGATTTGCTTGAGGCGTTCGGGAAAATGATCCGTTTCCGTGCGAATACACCCACAGGCAATCAAGACGGGTCCTTTATCGCTATCGCGAACGACGCCGTAGCCGGTACGGCGTGACCCCGGGTCCAGTCCCAAAACGACCGTCACATCGCCTCTTTATCCGATCTGGGCGAGGATGTCCTCGCTGATATCGGCATTGGAATAAACATTTTGTACGTCGTCCAAATCTTCCAGACGCTCCAGAAGGCGGATCATCTTCTCCGCGTCGTCCTTGTCCAAGGCCACGCTCGTGCTGGCTCGCATAGTCACCTCGGCGCTCTCTGGCGCGAGCCCGGCTTGCGCGAGCGTATCGCGCATCGTCTCGAACTGATCCGGAGCGACCAGCACATCGATCGAACCGTCGCCGTTGCTGATCACATCGTCCGCGCCGGCTTCGAGCGCGGCCTCCATCACCCGGTCCTCTTCGACGCTCGCCGGATAACTGATGATGCCGGTCTTCGAAAACAAATAGGCCACGGAGCCGTCGGTGCCCAAGTTGCCGCCCGCCTTGGTGAAGGCATGGCGCACTTCCGAAACCGTGCGATTGCGGTTGTCGGTCAGGCAATCCACCATTACCGCAATGCCGCCGGGGCCGTAGCCCTCGTAGCGCACTTCCTCGTAATTGTCGCCTTCGCCAGCACCGGTACCTTTCTTGATGGCCCGTTCGATGGTGTCCTTGGACATATTGGCGGTGAGGGCCTTGTCCATCGCCGCCCTAAGGCGCGGGTTATTCGCGGGATCGCCGCCTCCGTTCCGGGCCGACACGGTGATCTCCCGAATCAGCTTGGTGAACAGCTTGCCGCGCTTGGCGTCTTGAGCGCCCTTGCGATGTTGGATGTTGGCCCACTTGCTATGACCTGCCATTGATTAACTTACCTCCGCTTCAGCTAAAACCGTGCCGAAAAACCGGAGAATTCTACCACCATTGCTATAGAAGCGAGCGGGCCCGGTCCGTCAAAAATACCGCAAGCGGTTGGCATTGCTCACCACCGTCACCGAGGACATCGCCATGGCTGCGCCGGCGATCATGGGATTGAGCAGGATTCCGAAAACCGGATAGAGAAAACCGGCGGCGATCGGAATAGCAAGCGTGTTGTAGATAAAGGCTCCGAACAGATTCTGCTTGATGTTGCGCACCGTGGCCCGCGACAGCTCCATGGCCTCGGCTACTTTCAGGAGCGAACCGCCCATGATCACCACGTCGCCGCTTTCTATGGCGATGTCGGTGCCGGTGCCGATCGCCAGCCCCACATTGGACTGGGCCAAGGCCGGTGCATCGTTGATGCCATCGCCTACCATGCCTACGATCTCCCCGGCCTCCTGCAAGGCTTTCACGACAGCAGCCTTATCCTGGGGAAGCACCTGCGCGCGTACCTCGTCGATGCCGGCCTCGGCGGCAATCGCCTTGGCCGTGACCTCGTTGTCGCCGGTTACCATGAGCACCCGTACGCCCATGGATCTCAATCGCGCAACGGCTTGCTTGGAATCCGCCTTGATCGGATCGGCCACCGAAAGCAGCCCGACCACGGTTCTGTCGACCGCCAACAGGACGGGGGTTTGCCCCTCGCTAGCCAACTCGGTCAAGCGTTCGGCGAAACGTCCGCAATCGATTCCCTGTTCGGCCATCAAGGTCAAATTACCCAACAGTACGGCACGGTTTTCGATGAGACCCGAAACGCCATGACCCGCAACCGCCGCGAATCCCGTAACCGGCAGGAGAGTGCCGTTCTTCTCGGCGGCCGCCGCCAGAATCGCCGCGGCCAGGGGATGCTCGGACCCGGTTTCGAGACTCGCCGCCCATTGGAGCACCTGTTCCTCGGTCCAATCCTGGGAGGTCTCGATTCGAACCAGACGCGGTTTGCCCTCGGTCACCGTTCCGGTTTTGTCCAGCACGATGCAGGTCAGTTTCCCCGCCGATTGAAGCGCGTCGCCGTTGCGGATGAGGATGCCCTTCTGCGCCGCCTTTCCGACCGCCACCATGATGGATATCGGCGTAGCCAGCCCCAAGGCGCAGGGACAGGCGATTACCAGCACCGTCATGGCCGTGACGAAGGCGTAGCCGAGCGCCGGGGCCGGCCCGGCCGTCCACCAAACCAGGAAGGTCAGCAGCGAAACCGCCACGACTGCCGGAACGAACACGGAAGCAACACGGTCCACGAGGCGGGCGATTTCCGGCTTGCTCGCCTGCGCCTTTCGAACGCTGGCGATGATTTGCGCCAATACGGTGTCGCGCCCGATCCGGGTTGCCTTGAACAGCAGCGTTCCAGACTGATTGAGCGTGCCGGCGACGACTTCGTCTCCCACGGTTTTCTCGACCGGCATGGGTTCGCCGGTGAGCATGGATTCGTCCAGGCTGGAATGACCCTCGATGACGACGCCGTCCACCGGGATTTTTTCGCCCGGCCTCACCCGCAAGGTTTCATCCAGGCCAACCTCCGCGATGGGAATATCGATCTCCTGACCATCCCTCAACACGCGTGCCGTTCGCGGCTGAAGACCGATCAACTGACGGATTGCGGACGACGTTTTGCCGCGGGCGCGCATTTCCAGGGCGCTTCCCAGGTTGATGAACGCCAGAATGATGGTCGCCGCTTCGAAGTAGGCGTGCCGCGCCAGCATCGGCAGGCTGTCGGAAAAGAAAATGGCCATGGTCGAGTAGAACCAGGCGGCGCCGGTGCCGAGCGCGATCAGGGTATCCATATTGGCCTGGCGATGCTGCAAACTCTTGATCGCCCCCCTGAAGAAATGGCCGCCTGAGAAATACAGAACCCACAACGTGACCATGGAAACGATCAGCCACACGCCGCGGGCGGTCGGCTCCCCCAGCATAGGAAACCATCCGAAGTGCTCTACCAGCATCAAGGGCGCGCCGACCGCGCCGGCGACGGCGGCCTTGTTGAGCAGCGTATGGTAACGGGCGGTTTCCAGCGCCTCCTGTTCGGCCGGATCTTCCAATCCCTCCATTACCGCCGCATCGTAACCCGCATCCTGCACGGCCTTGCGCAAGACGTCCGGGTCCACGTTCCCTCGCACCAGAGCGGAATGATCGGCAAAATTGACATCGGCGGAAAACACATTGGGCAGCGAGCGCAGCGCGGTCTCGACGGCCTCGACACACCCGGCGCAGCGCATGCCGGAGACGGAAAGGCGGATAGTTTTCGATTCGGGATGGAGAGTCGATGCCATAGTGTTCTCTATGAAAAAAAGCTCTTGTGCGGAATTAATACCCTTTCGCCGCCATTATTTTTATCGGCTGTCCAGCGGAGTTGCTGTCCGCATAACGTATTGGGCCGTGCCTAATACCCCGCTACCGTATACCAAACCGAGCGCCCCCGCTACTACGGATGTTTTACGGTACAATAATCGGTTTTTCCGGAACCGATATTCTGACCGTGACATCATCACTTTTATCCGTTTTGGTGCCCGAATGGGCGGAGCAATCAGCGGTTTTGATCGCTTGGCCTTATTCTCAAGGCGATTTCGAGCCGTGGCTAAATGCGGTCGAAAAAACATACGACCTGATCGCACTCGAAATCGCTAGCCGTGAAACTGTGATTATTATTTGCCGGGATGATGCCCATCAAAGGCATATCCATCAACGGTTGGCGGCATGCGCCGCGAATCTCGACCGGGTTCGGTTCGCTCAGATGTCTTACGACGACGTGTGGGTGCGGGATACGGCGCCGCTCACGCTAGCAACCGAACAAGGCGTAAGGCTTATCGACTTTCGCTTCAACGGATGGGGCGGAAAATATCCGCACGAGGCTGATGCCCGATTGGCTCAGCACCTCCACGCGTCTGGATTGCTTGGCGACATCCCGATGGATAGAGTCGACTTTACATTAGAAGGCGGAAGTGTGGAATCGGACGGTGAAGGCACGATCATGACAACCAGCCGCTGCCTGCTCAATCCCAACCGCAATCCGGAACTGACGCGCGAACAAATCGACAATCGGCTGAAAACCAGCCTCGGCGCCAACCGTATTCTTTGGCTCGACCATGGCCATGCCGAGGGCGACGATACCGATGCCCATATCGATACCCTGGCCCGCTTTTGTTCGGCAGATACGATCGCCTACACCGCCTGCAACGATCCCGGCGATCCGCTATACGACGAATTCAAAGCGATGGAAAATCAACTGCGAACCTTCGTCACGTTTTCGGGTCAATCTTATCGCTTGATACCTTTAAATATTCCGCAACCGATTTTCAGCGAAGAAGGCAATCGATTGCCGGCGACTTACGCCAATTTTCTAATCATCAATGGAGCCGTTCTAGTCCCTGTATATGACGATCCGGCGGACTCCGAAGCTGTGGCGCGTTTGGCCGATGCCTTTCCGGATCGCGAAATCGTGGGCATACCTTGTATACCGCTCATCCGACAATACGGCAGCCTGCACTGCATGACCATGCAGTTTCCGAGAATAGTTCGAGTAACCTGATATGACACAATCGATCAAAATAGGTTTGGTACAACAAGCCTGCGGCTCTGCGGACAAGGATGTCAATCTGAAGATATCGATTCAGGGTGTGAAAGATGCCGCGGCCCAGGGTGCGAAACTGGTATTGCTGCCGGAACTCCATCTCGGCCCTTATTTCTGCCAGACGGAAGATTGCAGCCGTTTCGATCTGGCCGAACCCATACCGGGACCGACCACCGAAATCTTGGGCGTACTTGCTAAAGAGCTTGGAATAGTCATCGTAGCTTCGCTATTCGAACGGCGCGCTCCGGGGCTATATCACAACACGGCTGTCGTACTGGAAAAAAACGGCAGTTTGGCGGGTAAATACCGAAAAATGCATATACCCGATGATCCGGGATATTATGAAAAATTTTATTTCACGCCCGGTGATATAGGTTTCAAACCGATAACCACCTCATTGGGAAAACTCGGAGTCTTGGTATGCTGGGACCAATGGTATCCGGAAGCCGCGCGGCTAATGGCCCTTGCGGGTGCCGATCTGCTGCTGTACCCCACGGCCATCGGCTGGAATCCGGACGACGACGCCGACGAACAGCAAAGGCAATTGCAAGCCTGGATAACCATTCAACGGGCACACGCCGTTGCCAATGGCCTACCGGTCATCTCCTGCAATCGCATCGGGCACGAGCCTGATCCAAGCGGTCAAACCAGAGGCATCATGTTCTGGGGAAATAGTTTTGTCGCCGGCCCCCAAGGGGAAATTCTTTGTCAGGCCAACGAGAAAGAAGAGCGGGTTATGGTGGTTGAAATAAACCGCCGCCGATCGGAGGACGTCCGTCGAATCTGGCCGTACCTGCGTGACCGGCGGATCGAAGAGTATGGCGGATTGACTAAACGTTATCTGGATTAGCAAAATCGCCGCGAAACCAGGTACAAGAATTCATCGGCAGCCAAGTTTCAGGAGCCAAAATCCTTTCGATCCTGTTCACTCGATAGCAGAATTGCAGTGGAACCCGGCGGTCCGGCCGGGGACCTTATCTTGCTCTCGATCAGGACTTCACTTCAAAGTCCTCCAGCTTATGGCCTTGCTCGATGAGCGTTTGCAGCCATTTCGGTTTCATACCACGGCCGGTCCATTTTTGAGACAGATTATTGGGGTTTTGGTATTTAACCGGAACTTTACTGCCCTTTCTCCCGGAGACCTTTGTGCCTTCAGTGATGTCCACATTAACACCGATCGAAGCAGCCAATTCCTTTATCTTGCTTATGACTTCCTTGCGCTTAGTTTCCTTCTTTTCTTTCAACGCTTTCTGAGCGTTTTCGATCATGTTTGCCAGTTCGGCTTCGGAAAGGTCTGCTAAATTGCCCTTCATAAACTACCTCTATTATAAAATTGACGTAACAAGATATAGGTTAACCTTGTGAAGACGTAATTAGTATATTAAAAAAATATAAAAAATAAATCGCTCATATTTTAGACAATTAGATAGAAGCAATGAGCGCTGATTCCGCAGTGCCCGTGTTAAAACGGAAGATTGGCGTTATTTCGATTGAATTCCAAGAACCAGGCTGTATCGATGCCGGTCCTACCTGTCAACAATTTGACCGTATATATATAGGTAGACATCCGAATACCGCTAACCCGGTCGCACGAGAGCCTAGAGCAGATTTTTCTGCGACACTACCCCTTTAGTTATTCGTTCGACATTCATCACTTCAGAGCCATGAATCAAGCTGCAAAACAGTTCGGAGCCATTTCACCGTTCACGCCGACCGTTCCGGGCTACAACGCCCCGTCCATGGTCTGGCAAAACCTAAATGGCTGCGGCGATTCTCTGGCCTTGGCTCAGGCGGTAAAGCAAGATAAACGGCTCTATCTGATCGTGACCGAAGATACGCAAACCGCTCTGAGGCTCGAACACGAAATCGAGTTTTTTCTGGACGGAAGCGCGCCGGTACTCCACTTTCCCGATTGGGAAACCCTGCCTTACGACGTTTTCTCTCCCCTGCCCGAAATCGTCTCGGAACGGCTGAAAACGCTCGCCCAATTGGCGCGCATCGAACACGGAATACTGATTACTCCGGTCGCCACCTTGATGCAGCGGTTGGCGCCGCGCTCGCATGTATTGGCCAACACCTTTGCGCTAAAAGTAGGCAGCCGGCTTAATCTAGAAGAGACCCGGCAAAGACTGGAAAGCGTCGGATACGAGTGCGTGTCGCAAGTTCTGCAACACGGGGAATTTGCGGTACGGGGATCGATCATCGATCTTTTCCCTATGGGCAGTACCGTCCCGTATCGTATCGAGCTTTTCGACGATGAAGTGGAATCGATCAGGACTTTCGATACCGAGACTCAACGTTCCCTGGAGAAAGTCAGAGAAATCAGCTTATTTCCCGCTCGCGAGTTTCCTTTCGACGAGGAAGCGATCAAACGGTTTAGACGGGCATTCCGAACGCATTTTTCCGAGGCGTCCATCAACAATCCTTTGTATCAGGACGTCAGCAAAGGCATCGCGTCGGGCGGCATCGAGTACTATCTGCCGCTGTTCGTGGACCAAACCGAAACCTTGTTCGACTATCTGCCGAAAACGGCCGCGGTCGTTCTACACCGTGCCATCGACGATGCCGCCGAGGTTTTCTTTCGAGAGGTCGAAAAGCGGCACGATCACCGGTCGGGGCATATCGACCGCCCTCCACTCCCGCCGGAATCGCTGTTTCTGACGCCCAGCATTCTGGCCGAACGGCTTGCCGTCCATCCCAGAATCTGGATTGCGTCCTCTCCCGCGCGTCCTACCGAAAAATTCGATTCGGTCGACTACGATTGCCGGCCGCTTCCCCCTGTCGCGATAGACCCGAAATTGAAGCAGCCGGCTGTCGCATTGTCCTCTTTCCTAAGCGAGAAGGCTGGCAGGATTTTGTTCGTCGCGGAAACCGCGGGTCATCGGGAAGCACTGCTGGATACCCTGGCGAAATACGCCATAAAGCCGCAAGTCGTCGAAAACTGGCAAGGATTTCTCGCCGCCGAGAAAAGCCCCTGCCTGGTCGTCGCGCCGATGGACCACGGCCTCTGGCTTACCGATCCGCCGTTGGCCATCATTACCGAAACTCAGCTTTCCGGAGAAAGGGTTCAACAACGGAGACGGCGCCGGACCGCAGCCGATCGCAACCTCGAACAGATCTTCCGTAACCTGGAGGAACTGGATATCGGCTCACCGGTCGTGCATCAGGATCACGGCGTCGGCCGCTATCTCGGCCTGACCAAGCTGACAGTAGGCGGGATCGAAACCGAGTTCCTCGCACTGGAGTATGCAAACAACGACAAGCTGTACGTCCCGGTTTCCTCTTTGCACCTGATCAGCCGGTACAGCGGCGCCAGCCCTGACACCGCCCCCCTGCACAAACTGGGCGGGGAACAGTGGCAAAAGGCCAGGCGCAAGGCACTCGAGAGGGTAAGGGATATCGCGGCGGAACTGCTGAATATTTACGCCAAGCGAGCGGCCAAGGAGGGACACGCCTATAAAACGGTGACCGAGGAATATGCCGCTTTCGCCGCCGGCTTTCCCTTCGAGGAAACGCCCGATCAGGAGAACGCCATCCTCGACGTCGTCAAGGACATGGCCGCGCCCCTCCCCATGGATAGAGTCATCTGCGGCGATGTCGGCTTCGGCAAGACCGAAGTAGCCATGCGAGCGGCTTTCATCGCGGCGCAAAACGGCAGACAGGTGGCGGTTCTGGTGCCCACGACCCTATTGGCGCAGCAGCATTTTCAGAATTTCCGGGACCGCTTTGCCGACTGGCCGATTCGGGTCGAGGTGGTTTCACGCTTCGTCGGCAAAAAACAGCAGGAGCAGCTTCTCGAAGACTTGGAGAAGGGCACGATAGATATCCTCATCGGCACCCACAAGATTCTGCAAAAGGATGTCCGCTTCAAGAACCTGGGACTGGTGATCGTCGACGAGGAGCACCGGTTCGGCGTCGCCCAGAAAGAGCATTTCAAGAAACTCCGCAGCGAACTGGATTTTCTCACCCTGACCGCGACGCCGATTCCGCGCACGCTCAATATGGCGATGTCCGGGCTCCGGGATATTTCCATCATCGCCACTCCGCCGCCTAACCGGCACGCCATCAAGACCTTCGTCAGCGAATGGGGCGATGCCCTGATTCAGGAAGCAATACTCCGAGAAATCAAACGCGGCGGGCAGGTTTATTTCCTGCACAACAAGATCGAAACCATGGAAAAAGCGGCGCGGGACTTGGAGAAGCTGGTGCCGGTCGCCCGTGTCCGCACCGCTCATGGGCAGATGGCGGAGCGGGAACTGGAGCGGATCATGCTGGATTTTTACCATCAGCGTTTCAACGTACTGCTTTGCACCACCATCATCGAAAGCGGTATCGACGTTCCGACGGCAAACACCATCATCATCCACCGCGCCGATTTGCTGGGACTCGCCCAGCTGCACCAGATTCGAGGGCGGGTCGGCCGCTCGCATCATCGCGCTTACGCTTATCTGGTGGTACCGCCGAAATCCTTGATGACCGCCGACGCGGTCAAGCGGCTCGAGGCGATCGAGGCCACGGGCGAACTCGGAGCAGGGTTCATGCTATCTTCCCATGACCTCGAAATCCGCGGCGCCGGCGAGTTGTTGGGCGATGAACAAAGCGGCCAGATTCAAGAAATCGGTCTCAGCCTGTATACCGAGTTGCTGGAACGGGCTGTGGCGGCACTCAAATCGGGCAAATCGCTGGATCTCGACATGCTTCCCCACGAGGCCGGCCCCGAGATCGACCTCCAGTGTCCAGCCCTCATTCCCGACACTTATCTGCCGGACGTTCACACCCGTCTCGTGCTCTACAAGCGCATCGCCAATGCCAAGAACGAAGAGGATTTGCGCAAGCTGCAGGTGGAAATGATCGACCGGTTCGGACTCCTGCCTCCGCAGACCAAGAACTTGTTCGCGATCACCGAACTCAAACTGAGAGCGGAAGCCCTCGGGGTCCACAAGATCGAAGCGGGCTCCGGAAACGGCCGGCTATTATTCAATCCGAATCCGGCCGTCGATCCGGCCCAGGTGATTCGTCTGATCCAAGCCCAACCGCAAACCTACAAACTGGACGGCCCGGATAAACTGAAATTTTTTGCCCGCTTCGATACTCCCGAGAGTAAGGTCGTTTTCATCGGCCAATTGCTGGAGGAACTGGCCGCTTAGTTCGACTGACCGCTTTCGCCTGAACGGCGGCTCTTGGCGGAAAGAACGGTTACCGACCCTCATGGCCGTACTTTTATTTAATGCGGAGTTTTTTGTGCGGTATTTCTTGTTTTCGTTCTTGATTTTGCTGATCGGCTTATCGACCGCTTACTACTGGGCCGGACTGGCCGGTCTCTTCCTGGCGGGCATTTTGAGCGTGATGGAGGTCAGCCTTTCGTTCGACAATGCCGTGGTCAACGCCTCGGTACTGAAAAAAATGACCCCGCGCTGGCAGAGGCGTTTTCTCACCTGGGGCATGGTTATCGCCGTATTCGGGGCCCGTTTTCTCCTGCCCATCCTGATCGTCGCCGTCATCACCGGGCACAGCCTACAGGATGTGGTGATCATGGCTTTCCGAGAAAGCGACGAGTACGCCCGTCACATCACGTCCGCGCACATACAGATTTCCGCGTTCGGCGGCATGTACCTGCTGCTCGTGTTTTTCAGCTTTCTGTTCGAATCGGAAAGAACGCTGCACTGGCTGGGCTGGGTCGAACGCCGCTTGTCGCGCCTGGGCAAACTGGAATCGATCGAGGTCATCACCGCGCTCACGGCTCTTTTGACCGCTCAACACTATCTGCCGCACGAAGAGCGCCTGGACGCCCTGATCGCCGGATTGGCCGGCGTCATCCTATTCGTCCTGGTAAAAAGTCTGTCCGCCCTTTTCGAAACCCCGAAAGCCGCCGAACACACGGCACACAAAGCCGGCTTCATGTCCTTTCTTTATCTGGAAATACTCGATCTGTCTTTCTCTTTCGACGGCGTCATCGGCGCTTTCGCATTATCCAAGGACGTCGTGATCATCATGCTGGGCCTGACCATAGGCGCGATGTTCGTGCGCAGCCTCACGGTTTTCCTGGTTCACAAGCGCACCCTGGACGAATACCTGTTCCTCGAACACGGCGCCCACTACGCCATAGGCGCGCTGGCCCTCCTGATGCTGGCCAGCATGGTCGTCGAAGTGTCCGAAGTGATAACCGGACTGACCGGGATGGGGTTCATTCTGCTGTCGCTGCTGTCGTCTGTTCGTCACAAACGGAGACACCTACGCCGGAAGACCGCTTGAGACAAACGTTATATAGCCTTGAAGCCGGACTCTTAATCGACGATAATACGTTCTCTTCAGCCCCGCCATAGGACATGGCCGGGTCTTCGAGTTCAATGGCGAGTCGCGTCGGTCCCCTCGCAACGATACGCTGTAAACCCCGTCAGGCCCGGAAGGGAGCAGCGGTAGCAGCGGATTCGTGTGCCGAGGTGCGGCTGGCGCGGCTTGCCGCCCTAATTCATTCATCCCGGTCGATAGCGTGCACAAACCCAGAATGCCGTATCAGGCCCTAGCCCGGAAATGGCGCCCCCGCACTTTTAGCGAAATCGTCGGCCAGGAGCATGTGGTCCGAGCGTTGACCCACGCGCTCGAATTCGACCGTATGCACCATGCCTATCTCTTCACCGGCACCCGCGGCGTCGGCAAAACCACCATCGCTCGAATCCTGGCCAAGGCGCTCAATTGCGAGGATCGAAAAACTTACGACCCGTGCGGCGAGTGCGTGATCTGCCGCGAAGTGGACGAAGGCCGCTTCGTCGATTTGATCGAAGTGGATGCCGCTTCGCGCACCAAAGTCGAAGATACCCGCGACCTGCTCGAAAACGTGCAGTACGCCCCCAACCAGGGGCGGTACAAGGTCTACTTGATCGACGAAGTGCACATGCTTTCGGGGCATAGCTTCAATGCCCTGCTCAAGACGCTTGAAGAACCGCCGCCCCACATCAAATTCCTGCTGGCCACGACCGATCCGCAGAAAATTCCGGTCACGGTGCTGTCGCGATGCCTGCAATTCAATTTGAAGCGGCTGACGCCGGATCAGATTCGCGCCCAGATGGAAGAAATCCTAAGGCGCGAGAGCATCGAATACGAGGCCGCCGCCGTGAAGCTGCTAGCCCGTGCCGCGGAAGGCTCCATGCGCGACGGGCTGAGTCTTCTCGATCAGGCAATCGTCCACGGCGGCGGCCGGCTCAGGGAAGCCGAAGTCAGCCTGATGCTGGGCACCGTGGCGAGGCATCCGGTCTTCGAGCTTCTTTCGGCACTGGCCGAAGGCGATGCCGCAACCTTGCTCCGGCACATCGAGCAGATGGCGGAGCACACGCCGAATTTCGCCGACGTGCTGCAACAAATCCTGATCATCCTGCACCATGCATCGCTCGCCCAATGGATTCCCGAGGCGATCAAGCGGGAGGACGACGCCGACCTGATTTTGAATCTCGCACAACGGATCGGCGCAGAGGATTTGCAGCTGTTTTATCAGATCGGCTTGATCGGACAGCGGGACTTGCCGCTCGCCCCCGATCCGCGCTCGGGTTTCGAAATGGTGATGCTGCGCATGCTGGCCTTTCGTCCGGCGACGAAATCTGCGGACCTGCGGAGTGCCGTCGACGCGGCTCCCCCACGAAAAACCGATCCGCCGAAAATTGCTCGTCCGCTCGACGCTAGCCCCGTCTCCATGCCGACTCAGGTCGAAGCCGAGCCTGCTCCCGAACCGATTAAGACCGAGATCGGAACAGCTCCTGCGCCGCCCGCGTCTCGAATCGGATCGAGCCATGACTGGCACGGACTGATCCAGGCGATGGGCGTCGCCGGACTGACTCGCGAACTGGCGAACAATTGCGTATTGCAAGACCTGGACGAAAAATCCTGTATCCTGGTGCTCGATCCACAACATGCTCACCTCCGCGTCAGCCGGGTGGAGGCCAACCTGGAAAAGGCTCTGAGGGATTATTTCCGAAGTCCTTTGAAACTGACGATCAAAATCGAGGCGCCCGGACGGGAAACGCCTGCTTCGCTGATTCAACGCGAAAAAGAGGAACGCCAGCGGACCGCGGAAATCGAAATAGAGCAAGACGAGAACATCAGGGCACTGAAAGAGCGTTTCGACGCCCGTATCATCCCAGGTTCCACCAAACCCATTGACTGACGGAGAATCCCATGAAAAACCCGCTCGCCAATCTCATGCAGCAGGCGCAGAAGATGCAGGAAAACCTGCAGAAGGCCCAGGAGGAATTAGCCGCTTTGGAAGTTCAAGGCGAATCGGGCGGCGGACTGGTCAAGGTCGTCATGAACGGCAAAAAGGAAGTGAAAAAGGTCAGCATCGACGAAAGTCTGGTAAGAGACGATCGCGACATGTTGGAAGACTTGGTCGCCGCCGCCGTAAATGACGCGGTAAACCGGGTCAATCGCCTCAAACAGGAAAAAATGTCGGCTTTAACCGGCGGTATCGAGCTGCCCGCCGGATTCAAACTTCCGTTTTGAACGAGTCCCGCCCTAACATTCGACCGCTCTATCGCCAATGCCAAAGACCGGGGCCTTGTCCCAATTGATGCAAGCCCTGCGCTGCCTGCCGGGCGTGGGTCCGAAATCGGCCCAGCGGATGACGTTCTATCTTCTTCAGCGCGACCGGCAAGGCGCGCGGAGTCTCGCCGAATCCCTGCTTTCCGCTCTCGAAAAAATCGGACATTGCGCGCTATGCCGCACCTTGACCGAAGGCGAACTGTGTAATATCTGCGCCAGTCCCAATCGCGACAGAACGCAGTTGTGCATCGTAGAAACGCCTGCCGAGGTTTATGCAATCAGTCAGGCAACCGGATTCAAGGGTCTCTTTTTCGTGCTCAACGGAAGGCTTTCTCCGCTGGATGGCATCGGCCCGGAGGAGTTGCGCCTCGATTTGTTGGAACAGCGGTTGAGGTCGGGCGAAGTCGCGGAAATCATCCTAGCCACCAATACCACGGTGGAAGGAGAAGCCACAGCTCACTACATCAGCGAGATGGCGAGGAAGAACGGAGTTCGGACGACCCGCATAGCCTACGGCGTACCCTTCGGCGGCGAACTGGAATACGTCGACGGCGCCACCTTGGCACATGCGTTCGACGGCCGCAAAGACTTTTGAACCTCGAGACGGCAGTTGACCGCTTTGATGGTGTAGAAAAGCCCTAGGGATTCCGACCGTCCAGCCTTACTATTCCCGTTTCTAGGTTAGACCCAGCGGAGGAAACGATGACGGATTGTCTGTTTTGCAAGATGGTCGCCGGCGACATCAAGCCTGCGGTGGTATACGAGAACGATCACGTGCTGGCGTTTCGGGATATTCGGCCGCGTGCACCGGTTCATGTGCTGGTCATACCGAAGCGGCACATCCCGACTCTCGACGATCTGCCCGAGGCCGACTCGGTATTGGCTTCCGAGCTACTGCAAGCGGCCAGGAAAGTCGCCCGATCCGAAGGCATCGCGGACACGGGCTACCGCACGGTCATCAATTGCCGAGGGGATTCCGGCCAAGAGGTCTACCACCTCCACCTCCACGTTCTCGGCGGACGCCCGATGAGCTGGCCGCCGGGTTAATGCCGACGCCGACGGGCTACTCAGATCCGGATTAAAGATCCGGCGTTTTTCCGCCGGATCTTTAATCCGCCACTACGGATTTTCCGGAAACCCCGGCCGGGTACTTATTCCTCCTCGTCTTCCGAGTGGAAATCGATACCCAGAATCGACCAATTCTTGAAATCCGTCGGGTCGTTCTCGACCAAACGGATTTTGCAAGCAAACTTCCTCTCCATCTGTCCCTTCTCGGGATCGACCACCCTGATGCCTGAACGAATGATGTAGGTTCGATTGCCCAAGGCCCACGCATCGTACTTGGCGTCGAGAAAGTCGGCATTTTCAGGCAACATACCCTCTTCTTTCATCGAATTTTTGCAGTGCATCAGCGCGAAGTCGGTACGTTCATTTTTGACGTTACCCAACTGTTCTTCTTCCGTTTCTTGCTCAAAGAACACATCCGATTCGACCACTTTCATCACGAAAGGAAGCACTGCTTTGTCCAAAAGGACATAAAGCAGGATGATGAAGAGGAATAAGAAAAGAAGTGAATACTTGCTACGCAATAAATCTTTCATGGCTGACGCTTTGTTATAGTCTTAGGTAAATTGATAATTGAATAATTTTGGCACGTTCATAAAAGGAGGACAGATTTTGCGGCAGCAGAAAAAAATGTATATATTGATCGCTTAACCAAACGGCTTTTCGAAGCTCCCTCGGCTGGGCGAAGCAACAGACCGCAAAACAGCAGCTAAGACCCCTCAGATTGCTATTAGTGCCCGCATTGACGTTACGAATTATTTTTCTATGGATTTTTTCGCGACGTGACCAGCCTTCCAGATTTGACAGCCAAGCTTACCAAACAGGATAAGAAACTGGTCGTGGCCATCTCGTCCAGAGCACTATTCGACTTGGACGAATCCCACGCTATTTTCGAACAGGACGGCAAAGAAGCCTTCTGCCGGTACCAGGTCGAGCACGAAGACAGCGTCTTGGCGCCGGGCGTGGCTTTTTCGCTGGTCAAGAAACTCCTGGCGCTGAACCGGGTACTGGCCGCCCCGATGGTCGAGGTCATCCTGCTGTCGCGCAATAGCGCGGATACGGGACTTAGGGTTTTCAACTCGATTCGGCATCATGAGCTCGATATCTGTCGCGCGGCATTCACCAGCGGCCAATCGCCTTTCAATTACATCGCGGCTTTCGGCGCGCACCTGTTTCTCTCCGCGAACGCAGAGGACGTGGCCAAGGCCTTGGATGCCGGATATGCGGCGGCGACCATCATGTCGGCCAGCAAGTCCGCGAACGAGTCTGAACAACTGAGAATCGCTTTCGACGGCGATGCCGTGCTGTTTTCCGACGAATCGGAGCGCATCTATCGCTCCGACGGGCTGCAAGCGTTTACTGAAAATGAAATTACCGAGGCGCGAAATCCGCTCTCCGGCGGCCCGTTCAAAGCCTTTCTGGCCGCGCTCCACCAAATTCAGACCCTGTTCGGCCCGGACCAGTCGCCGATCCGGACCGCTCTCGTAACGGCCCGCGCGGCTCCCGCCCACGAACGGGTGGTCCGTACCTTGCGCGCCTGGAACATCCGCATCGACGAAGCGCTGTTTCTGGGCGGGATGGATAAAGGCCCGTTTCTGCGGGCGTTCGGCGCGGACATTTTTTTCGACGACCAAAAAGGCCATTGCGAATCCGCCTGCCTCCACGTCGCCACCGGCCACGTACCGCACGGCATCGCCAATCGTTAGCGTCCTACGCTTTTAAAACCGGCGTCAGCGGACTTCCGGACCACGTCACACAAATGCTCGGAAAAGTAACGCCTTCTTTTCCTCCGGAGCGTGTCGTGAGCCCAACATGTAAGTTGGGTTGGGAAACGAAACCGGGCATTTTCGCGGAAATGGCGGGATCCTTCGTCATCCGAGCCTACTAGTCCACCTCAAATGCCTATGGCGCTTCCGCTCGGCGTCGATTTGCTCCTCGACCTCGCCTTTTGAAAAACCGAGCATGGTCAGAACTTCCGCCGCAATCAGCAGGCTGGCCTCGAACATCTCGGGCACCACGTGATTGGCGCCGGCCATGATCAAGCCGGTGTAATCGCTGTGGTGCTGGGTCCTGACGATGATGGGCAGCGCATAGCCCGACGAGCGTATTTTCGAAACCGCTCGCTGGGCTTCCTTAAGCGATTTGAAGGTTAGGATCGCCAGGCGCGCGCGGGCGATGTGGCAACGCTCGAGCAGCTCGATCCGCTCGCAACTCCCGTAAATCACCAACTCGCCGTCCTTACGCCCTTTTTTGACCTGCTCGCTGTCGATATCCATCGCGATGAACGGAATCTGGTTGGTCCGCAAAAATCTCCCGATCATTTGCCCGACCCTACCATAACCGGCAAGGATCACGTGATCGCTCAAATCCGGCGGGACATGCTCGCTTTCTCTGTCGCGCGCCGAGAACCGCTGCCCTGCCATTCCGGCCAGAGCTTCGCTGATTTCGAAGTTGTAGCGGATCAGCACGGGACTCAAAACCATAGTGGCCCAGGCAATCAAAAGCACCCGTGAACTGGTGTCCGTGGCGAGTATGCCCACTTCGGTGGCCAAGGCGATCAGGGCGAAACCGAACTCGCTCACCTGAGCCAACAGCAGCCCGGCCTTGCAGGCGGTGGGGAAGGATTCGCCGACGATCAGAGCCGATGCGACTGTGATGGCCCATTTGCCCAGTACCACCAAGGCGGTACCGATCAGGAGCATGGACCACTCGCCGCTCAACAGCCCGATGTCGAGCTTCATGCCGAGACTCGCGAAAAACAGTCCCATCAAGATATCGCGGAACGGCCGTATGCTCATCTCGACCTGATGGCGGAATTCGCTCTCGCCCAGCATGACCCCGATGATGAAGGCGCCGAGCGCCATCGATAGGCCAAAGGCACTCATCAGCCAACCGGAGAGCAATACGATTACCAGAGTCGTCAGCACGAAGATTTCTTCGGATTGAATCTTGGTGATCTCATAGAAAACGTGCGGCAACACCCATCGCGCCACGCCGAGAAGAAAACCTCCCAAGAGCAGACTCGATCCGAGAGTCCACGCGATTTGCCGGTAAACCGGTTGATCGGGGGTAACGGCGAGCGCCGGAATGAGTATCAAAAGAATTACGGCGGCGAGATCCTGAAGAATCGAAACGCTTATGGACAGCTGGGCGTGGTGCCGATTGATGAGTCTCAGCTCATTTAATTCCCGCACGATGATCGCGGTCGACGACACCGTCAGCGCACCGGCGATCACCAGAGAGGCGGCGGACGAATAACCGCCGAACCAGATCAGGACGCCGGACATTACGGCGATCGTAAGGGTCAGTTGCAATACCCCCAAGCCGAACACCGACCGGCGCAGAGCGAGCAGCCTGGGCAGAGAGAATTCGAGCCCCAGATCGAATAGCAGGAAGGTGACGCCCAGATCGGAGAAGAGACGGATATTCGCGTCGTCTTTCACCAGGCCCAGCGCATAAGGCCCAATCACGGCGCCGGCGAATAGATAAGCCAGAATGTCCGGAATGCGGAAACGCCGAAAAACGACGACACTGACCAGCGAACTGGTCAGAATGACCAGCAGTTCAAGAAAAAATGCCGGTTGTTTCCAGTCGATCATGACTACCCCGGCTTAGGCGTGGCAGCTACTTTATAGATAAAGCCGGCGGCGAATAAATATCCGACAGGCGCTTATCCCGTTCGTTCAGCTAATCGAACAAGTAAATTTGATCCGGCGATACCGTCAAGCGAACGGCCTCATCCTTGGAGAAGAGATGCAATCCGGGCAGTCTTGCCGTCCAGACCGGCGCATCCGACAGTTGATCGCTGGCGCGTCCGGGACGAAAGTGAAGCAAAGTCTCGTGGCCCAGGTATTCCGCGTTGACGACTACGGCCGGAAAGCCGTTTCCGCCCTCTTCCGACAAACGCACGGCTTCCGGGCGAAAACCCGCGGTTACCGGCAAGCCGCGGTCGCGAAGGCTTGCCGCGCACTTGTCGGGCAACACCAGGAGGGCTTGTCCGTTGACCAAGAGTTGCAAGCGTCCGTCTAAGTCCTTTCGCAATTCCGCGGTAAACAAATTCATCGGCGGGTTGCCGATAAATCCCGCGACGAAGGCATTCGCCGGATGCTCATACAGTTCCTTGGGATTGGCCACCTGCTGAATGCGGCCTTGATCCAGCACGGCGATACGCTGCCCCAAGGTCATGGCCTCCACCTGGTCGTGAGTGACATAGATCATGGTCGCGCCCGTGCGCCGCTGCAGATCGCCGATTTCCGCCCGAACCTGAGTGCGCAGCTTCGCATCGAGATTCGATAGCGGTTCGTCGAGCAAGAACACCGTCGGCTCCCGCACCAGCGCCCGCCCCATGGCGACACGCTGACGCTGGCCGCCGGAAAGCTGCTTGGGCAGGCGGTCCATGACATCCCCCAATCCGAGCATGTCCGCGGCCCAGCCTACCCGCCGTCTGATTTCCTCCTTGGAGAGCTTCCGCATCTTCAAGGGAAATTCGAGATTGCCGCGCACAGTCATGGTCGGGTACAAGGCATAATCCTGGAACACCATGGCGATATTCCGCTGCTGCGGACTGAGCTCGTTCGCCACGCGGTCGCCGATTCTTATGATTCCCCCGGTGATCTCCTCGAGTCCCGCGAGCAGTCTCAGCAGGGTGGATTTGCCGCAACCCGAGGGACCGACGAAAACCATCAGCTCGCCGTCCTCGATGCGGAGACTCAGGTCGGAAATGGCCCGATGGCCATTCGGATAGGTTTTATCGACGTGCTCGAATTCGACGCTGGCCATCCTCGACAGGCCTAAAGTGGATGATGGACGTTTCGGCGCGCTGCGCCGCGATCGAAGGTGCGGATAAGCTTCGCTGTCGATGCCACGGTCAAGGCGCCTGATCGACGAACTTCTCGAAGCCGATCAGGGGCAAGGCCCGTTGTACGATCGGATCGGCCGCGAAGCGCTTCTGCACCGCATGGTCGGCGAGATGGTCCGCCAGAGCCACGAGAATCATCGCCTGATTCAGGCATAGATAGTTGTACGCCACTTCGCCCGTCACCGGATTCACCGCGTCGTAGAATCCGAAATCGCCGTAAATGGGATAAAGTTCGATCAGTTTCCGCAAATTGACCGCCGCTTCGGAGGGTTCGGTGAGCAGGGCCAGGGCCGCCGCATGAGGCGTTACCACGCCCTCGCCGTAGCCCGCCGCACCGAGAAACTTTACCCCGTACTCCGAATAGCGGTCCGCGCCCGGAGTAGAACTGGGCGACATGCCCCAGACCGGATAACCGAGCGACTCCAGCGCGTATGCCCGCTGTATGTCGGTATGCACTTTGCCGTTGTAGCCGAGGCTGCCCGGTGCGTGCTGCGCTTCATCCAGCACCAGCGCCGGCATCAGCGCCTCGAACAAACTGCCTCCCCACGACGGCACATAGCGGTAATCCCGCCATTGGTAATAGCCGCCGATCCAGCGAAAACCGTTCACGCTCTTCTCCGTGCGCTCCAGAGGCGTAAGCGACTGCCAATCGAATTCCGCCGGCAGGGTGCGCGCCATCCTGAACCAGTGTTCCTCGGGAACATCGCCCTTGCCGATGGCGATCAAGCTTCCGATGCGGGATTCGGCGTAAAACACCCCGTAATGGAAGGTCGACAGCAAGGCCATGTTCACATAATACCCGTGGGACATGAGCTTATGGTCGGGATCGTAAAAAAAACGGTAGTTGCCGTTTTCGATCAGCCGCGTGCAACGGGCAGCGAACTCCGGAAACGTCTGCCGCGCAACGACGAGACCCGCCGTCAGCCAGGACGAATCCACGAACGAGACGAAATTGCTGGTACGCTCCAGTGTCGTGGTGTTGTAGTAATTGAAATAAAAGCCCCGATAGGTTTCCAGAACTTCCAAGGTCGCGAGCGTCGCCGCGAGCCGTTCCAGCGCCTGCTCGCGGGTAATGAATCCGAGCTCGTGAGCGGCAACCACCGCTAGAAAATGAAAACCGATATTGGTGACGCTAGTGTAATCGCCGATTTTCGAAACCGAGAGATCGACGGAGCCGTTGCCGAAATGCACGCGATCCAGCGGCAAACCGTGCAGCTTGTCGGTCAAAGCGTCGAGGCCGCGCCAGGTATCCTGCGCGATGCGGCGGAGAAATTCCCGCTCGTCGGCAGGCAGGGTTTTGCCGTCGATCAAGGGCGTAGCGGGCCAGCCGGCCAGTCGCTCCCGCAGTTTGGGACGCGCCGCCGCTTCGCCGCCTAAAGCGTCTTCCCAGGCTTTCTTCTTTTCGGCGATGACCAGATCGCCGGTGCCGGGCCCCGGTTTGCCGGTTTTGATCAGCGCGATATCGTCGATCCAATAGGCCCCATTATGGACGCGCATCTCGCGCGGCGAAAAAGTAATGACGAAGGAAGACAATTGGCTCCAGTCCTTGATGCCGATCATGTAATTCAAAGGCACGACGACCTGTTTCCATTGATCGGTAATACCGCTCACCATGAAGCTGCCGACTTCCTTCATCCCGCTCCCTGCCGGTTCCGGACGGCGAAACTGCACCTCGAACTCGGGGTTGAAACCCTCGGCCGGATCTCCCTTGACCCAGAACCTCAAATGATCGTAGTCCGCCGCATCCAGCGAGTTCAAATTCAGCGACGCGCTGAACTCGCCGCTGGTTTCCGGGAGATCCACCGAATCGGCCGACGGCGGCAAGGCGTATCTCACCTGGAGGGACCTCCCCGAAACACCGTTCGTTCGGTCTTCGCCCAGCCGAAACGCCATGCTGGCCGGTTGTCGCTCCACTATGATCTTCCAATCGCTCAATAAGGCGGCTTCGTCCGCCTTACCGTCGAAATCCGCCAAATGAAATTCTTTTAATAAAGGTTCGTCGCTCAGGCCCAGATCGCTTCCCTTAACCGAAACAGCCATCAAACCCAGGCCGACCGTCAATAACAATTGCTGGATTAGGTTCACATCTCCGCCCGCCGGTTATCGTCTTATTGAGCACGAATCGGCCAATTTTATTAAAGTCGCTAAGAATAGAGGATGCCGGCAGGCATCTCAATTCGCGGACGGCGGGCTCGTGCGATGCCGAGTATGCGTAGTTCTCGTGCAACTCGGCTTATTGTCCAGGTCTGAAAAAAGTCTCCGCGTGAAACGGTCATGCATTTTCGAACCGCCTCAGACAGCGTTGCGCAATGGAATGGATTCCAAGCGGAACGGTGTATCCCGTTTTATTTCCAGTTTCAGCATGAGCGATGCTTTTCACGGTGTGCCAAGATAATAAGAGGGGTGGCAATGCCTCCTCATCTTGCCACCCCTTCATGTGCTCCACCGCTCGAGACTACCTGCGATTCAGCGCGATGATGTTCTCGATCAAGCTTCTGCCCGGAAAATCGGCCCAGATGAGGCCGACGCGGGGATAGGGGATGCGCTCCCGGTCTTTGTTTCTCGGGTCCATGTTGAGCAGGTCCACCGTCATCCTCTGCGTCAGAAGCCAAAGGTTGGTCAACTGGTTGGTGCCCAGGAAGGCGATGGAGCAGATGCCCAACACGCAGTTGACCCGCGGAAAATCCGGATACCAGTCCTTCCAGCCCGGCGTGGTCAGGCCGGTCATCAGTTGGGGCGCGTTGGTGCCCGGCGAGCTATGGCCGCTGGCGACGAAGTAGGGAAAAGCGATTTCGGCGCCGTTCAGGCCGATGGAAAAAACCGTATCGGTCGACGCCGTCGCGGCCAGTTGGAGCTGGGATTTGACCGAGGTCCATTTGTCGTAGAGTTTCCAGTTGGTGCTGACTTTCCAATCGTTATCCCGCTTGACGAAGCGGTCGTAATCGAGACCCACTGCGGGCGAGTGATAGAAATTCTGAATGACGACGACCTTGCCTCGGGTTTCGCCCAGGGTCGGATTCTCGCCGGTATGCTCCCAGAACAGACCGGGATACCGGGACTTGTAGTCGTCGAAGGTTTCGGCGAAGGACCGGGTGTTTCCCTTGGCCGGCGTGATGTCTGTGGTTTCCGACTGGATATACATGTAAACGGTTTCCCGGGGGTTTTGATTCAGGAACTGCTGCACGGCGTCCAGCACGGTCTCGAAGCTCGCAAACTGGTACACGAAGCCGTGATAGATCTGGAAAGTGTTTTCGTAATGGCGGCAGCGGATATCCAGTGCCCGGATGCCCGCATCGAGTTGTTTCGCGAGCGACATGGATTGCGCCTGAGCATAGTCGCCGCCGTACAACGCCATGGTGTCGTGGGTTCCCGGCACGGATAGTTCGCTGAACTTGCGGCTATCGGGCAGCGAACTCATCCACTGCGGATTGCGGGCGCCGTTGTCGGCGTCGTGCGAATAGGCGGAGTTGTCGATGGCCGGGGAAACCGTGCTTGCCAGGGCGGTGGCTGCGGTAAGGAACCAGGCGGTCAGTGTTTTAAGAGTGTTCACGGCTCGTCTCCTGAATGTATGTAAAGAGATTTCTTTTCGGGTACGGTGACGATGCGTACTGGCGCAAACCGCGGGCCAACGCTCGCCTCCTCATGTAAGCGACTGAATTCACTGGGTTATGCCTAAGAGCATGGGGTAGCGAGCCGATCGTAATCCGTCGAGGAATTACGATATTTCGTACACAAAACGATATGGCGTAAAAATGGCGCTGATTTGAGGGGGGCGACCGAGGGGGAACCCAATCCGAAGCGCGTCACCCTGCCTGGCGAGCTTCCCGAGTGCGGGAATTCGGCGCGCGTGTGTCCAGTCTTCGAGGCGATGGCATCCCGGTTGCTTTCAAGGTAAAAGCGCCGTCGTGCCCGGCGGGGCATGGCGAAAGTAACGGGCGAACCCACACCGAACGAGGTCTTGTGATCATGATCCACCGGAAAACCATTTTAGGAGCCGTCGCACTGTTGGCGGGAGTTTGCGGCGAAGCGCTTCCGGCCACTTCCACGGTTGAGCCCGAAGCGCGCTATACCGATCAGCGCCTGAGCCTGCGCTGCGAAAATCAAACCTTGCAGCGTTGCCTGGAAGAAGTCGGGGCCGCCGCCGGAATCCGCTTCCTCATCGGCGAGACGGAAGCCGACCGCCGAAAGGTATCGGTGACGTTCGCCGACCTCGACGTGCCCGAGGCGCTGCGACGACTGCTCGACGGTTATTCCTTCGTAGCTTATCCCGACAACCAAGGACGTTGGGTAACGCGAGTCCTGGGAAATCCGGGCAGCGCGGACACGCTCCGGCTGATCGCCGCGGAGCCGAAACCCGCTCCCGGTGAGCCTAAGAGCCTGGACGAGTTCCGCCCACTGCCCGGATCGTACGCGGGGATCGATCCGGACGAAGCAAGAGATCCCGAAGCCCAGCAGAAACTTTTCGAAGAGGCTCAAAGGCGCCGACTGTCCGCTTCGGTGGAACGGGCCCTGGATGCCTTACGATCGCCGTATAGCCGATTGCACGAGGAGGCGCTGGATGTACTGGAGGGCGTTGACGATCCCAGGGCTACGGAAGCGCTGATCGCCACCGCCCAAGCGTCCGGCCGCACCTCCGAGTTCCGTCAGCGTGCAGCGCACCACTTATGGCAGCATGGCGCTAGTCAGGGATTCCGCGATCGTGCGGTGATCGATGCATTCGAGCGACTCGCCGGAGATGCCGATCAAGGAGTGCGGTCGTTTGCGCAACGCGTGGTGCGGGACTGGAACGTCGCCATGAACTCGGGTGCCGAGACTGGCGAGGCTTCCACAGAAACAACGATGACGGAATTAGATGGCGGCGCCATTCCCTGACCGGCCTGCTGCGGCGGAAGCTGAAACTGGTCGGTCATCGCGGCCTGACTCAACGTTAACTGTCTCCGGGAAAACCGGGGCGGTTCAGCTGGACGGTGCACGCACCGCGCTGGAACGCGAAAGCTTTAGCGTGAACAAGGCTGCGCACCGGGCCGGTTTCACCAGTGCCGCCAACTTCGCCACCGCGTTTCGCCGCCAATTCGGCGCCCCCCCTGAATCAACTGCGTCCGCGGAACTGAGTCGGAATATCCCAAACGTCAGTCCGCATTTCTCAGATTGATTCGCAACAAGACCACACCGTCGATCCCGTTCGCGACACCTATTACGCACTATTTTGCTGTGTTATTATCGGCCTCCACACTGCCATATTTCACTCGTGTTACCGCCGAATTATGTCCGTATCCGCTCTTGCCATACAGCAATTTGCCCTATTGGATGACGCCGAGTGCGAGCAACGAATCATCGCCGCGAAGCGAAAACTCGGCGATCGTTGCGTGATTCTGGGCCATCATTACCAGCGCGATGAGGTGTTCCGCCACGCCGACCTGACCGGCGATTCCCTCAAGCTGTCCCGCGAAGCCTCCAAGTCCAGTGCCCAGTACATCGTGTTCTGCGGCGTGCATTTCATGGCGGAGGTGGCGGATATCCTGTCGCGTCCCGAACAAATCTCGATTCTCCCCGACCTCGCGGCCGGCTGCTCGATGGCCGACATGGCGAACTTGGCCGCCGTCGAGCGGTGCTGGAACGAACTCGGTCAACTGTTCGATCCCGACGAAATCGTGACGCCGGTGACCTACATCAATTCCGCAGCCGATCTGAAAGCCTTCTGCGGGCGGCATAACGGCATCGTCTGCACCTCCAGCAATGCCCAAAAGATTCTCGACTGGAGCTTCGCCCAGCGGCAGAAAGTGCTGTTCTTTCCCGACCAGCACCTCGGACGCAACACCGGCTATCGCATGGGCATTCCGCTCGACGAGATGGTGACCTGGGATTTCGCCAAACCCATGGGCGGCCTGACCGAAGAGGAAATCCGCCGGGCGAGGATCATTCTCTGGAAGGGCTTCTGCTCGGTGCATCAGATGTTCCGCCCGGAGCATATCGACCGCTTTTTGGAGCGTTCCCCGGACACACGGGTGATCGCCCATCCCGAGTGTTCTTTCGAAGTCTGCCAGAAAGCCCAGTACATCGGCTCGACCGAATACATTCTGAAAACCGTACGCGAGGCGGAGCCGAACACCCGCTGGCTGGTGGGCACCGAGCTCAACCTGGTCAATCGGCTGGCCGAGGAACTCAAGCCGCAGGGCAAGGAAGTTCATTTCATGTCCCCGACCGTGTGCATGTGCTCGACGATGTTCCGAACCGATCCGCAACACTTGCTCTGGGTGCTGGAAAACCTTGTGGAAGGACACGTCGTCAACCGCATCAAAGTACCCGAGGGTGACGCACGCTGGGCCAAGCTGGCTCTGAACAAGATGCTGCAACTGGCTTGATTCGCAACGCGTCGATGGCGAGCCGGTAGGATGCGCTGACGCAAGGAAGCGAATCGTTCGCAACCGATGCGCTTCCCTTCGGTCAGCACATCCTACGTGCTTTTTCTTTCAGCCACCCCATTTGTCGCAGTCGGTAAATTAGGCCGATTGCCTTATAATTCGTTTTTTTGTCCCGCGCTGTCACATGCGGATTCATTTGGTGGCCGTCGGTAACCGTATGCCGGATTGGGTGACGGAAGCTTATTCGGAGTATGCCAAACGCCTGCCCCGGGAGTGCGAACTGGCGCTGAAGGAAATCGCCCCGGCGAAACGCGGGAAGAATGCCGACATCGTCCGACTGACCGAGGATGAAGGAGAGCGGATGCTGGCGGCATTGCCGCGCGATGTGCATGTAGTCGCGCTCGATGTGGCGGGAAAGGAGTGGAGCACGCCGGACTTGGCCGCAGCTTTGGCGCGCTGGCTGGAAAGCGGACGCGACGTGGCGCTTCTGGTGGGAGGACCGGACGGACTCTCTCCGGCTTGCCTGGAACGCGCGAATCAACGATGGAGCTTATCGAAGTTGACTTTTCCTCACCCGGTGGTGCGTATCATCGTAGCCGAGCAGATCTACCGGGCGTGGAGCATTCTGCAGCATCACCCTTATCACCGATAGCATGGACACCCGAAGTCCGCAGATTATTTTGGCGTCGGCATCGCCCCGCCGCCGCGAACTGCTCGATCAACTCGGCATCGCCTATGACGTGATGCCGGCCGCAGTTCACGAACACCCGCAGCCGAACGAGTCCCCCGAAGCCTATGTCCAGCGCGTGGCGGCGGAAAAATCGCTCGAAACATGGAAGAGCAGCGGCGGCAGGCTGCCGGTATTGGCGGCGGATACCGAGGTCGTATTGGACGGGAACATCCTGGGCAAGCCGCAAGATTTCGAGCACGCTTCGCGCATGCTCTCGCAGCTGGCCGGTAGGGAGCATCGGGTCCTGAGCGCCGTTTCGCTGCGGAAAGGCGACCGGCATTGGGAAGCGCTGAGTGTCAGCAGCGTGAGCTTTCGCCGAATGAGCCAGGAAGAAATCGAAGCTTACTGGGCCACCGGCGAACCCCGCGACAAAGCCGGCGCCTACGCCATTCAGGGCAAGGGTGCGGTCTTCATTCGGCATCTGTCCGGCAGCTACTCGGGCGTCATGGGTTTGCCGCTTTTCGAGACGGCGGAACTGTTGAAATGTGTCGGGATCTCGGTCCTCAACGTTTCTGCCACCTAGCCGGCGCATGAGCGACGAAATACTCATCAACGTCACACCGCGGGAGACTCGCGTAGCCATCGTCGAAAACGGCGTCTTGCAAGAGGTCTTGATCGAGCGAACCCGCCGCCGCGGGCTGGTCGGCAACATCTACAAGGGCAAGATCTGCCGAGTGCTGCCCGGCATGCAGGCCGCTTTCGTGGACATCGGGCTGGAACGGGCGGCATTCCTGCACATATCGGATCTAGGAGCCACCGATCGGGAGAAAACACCGACCGACCAGATCGAGCTGATTTTTCACGAAGGGCAGGAACTGGTCGTACAAGTCGTCAAAGACCCCATAGGTGCCAAGGGCGCGCGGCTCACCACCGAAATCGCCATTCCGTCGGTGTACGAGGTCTATATGCCTTACAGCCGAACCTGCGGCGTATCGCAGCGCATCGAGTGCGCTCAGGAACGGATTCGGCTGCGCACCGTCATCGAAACCTTTCAGAAGGAGCACGCCACCGGAGGATTCATCTCGCGCACCGCCGCCGAGGGCATCGAAGAAACCGCGCTCCGCACCGACATGCTGTTCCTGCTCAAGCTGTGGAACTCCATCGCTCAGCGGATCAAGACCGTCAAGCCGAAAACCTTGCTTCATGAGGACCTGCCGCTCAGCATGCGGGTCTTGCGCGATCTGCACCGCGCCCGAGTCGAGAAAATTCGGGTCGATTCTCGCGAAACCTACGGTCGCCTGGTCAAGTTCGCCAAGGAATTCGTTCCGGAACTGGCTCCCCTCGTCGAGCATTATTCCGGCGAACGGCCTTTGTTCGATCTCTACGGCGTCGAGGACGAAATACAGAAGGCTCTGGAGCGCCGGGTCATGCTCAAGTCAGGCGGCCATCTGGTGTTCGACCAGACCGAGGCGATGACGACCATCGATGTCAACACCGGCGCCTTCGTCGGCGGACGCAGCCTGGAAGAAACCATCTTCAAGACCAATCTGGAGGCGGCCCAAGCCATTGCGCGCCAGCTACGGCTGCGCAATCTCGGCGGCATCATCATCATCGATTTCATCGACATGCGGGACGAGGACCACAAGCAGCAGGTCCTGCAAGCGCTGGAAAAAAGTCTGGAAAAGGACCACGCCAAGAACACCATCAGCGAGGTGTCTTCGCTCGGGCTGGTGGAAATGACGCGCAAGCGCACCCGCGAGAGCCTCGAGCACATCCTGTGCGAGCCCTGTCCGGCGTGCAGCGGACGCGGGGTGTTGAAAACGCCGGAAACGGTCTGCATGGAGATTTTCCGCGAAGTCATTCGCGAAGTGCGTCAATATAATGTCCAGGAACTCCTCGTGCTGGCATCCAACGAAGTCGTCGAGCGACTGCTGGACGAGGAAGCCGACACCTTGTCGGAACTGGAGACATTCCTAGGGGTTCGCATCAAATTCCGCGCCGAAACGCAGTATACCCAGGAGCAATACGATGTCGTCCTGCTGTAGCGCCGTCTTTTGAAAAGAATTCTTCGTTTTACCCACCGAACGGCGCTGTATTTCGGTCTTTGCTTCATTGTCATATTGGCGCTGACGGTTACTGTCCTGCGCTTCTGGCTGTTTCCCGGAGCGGCGGAGTATCGCCGCCGCCTGGAAACCGAAATCGGTTTCCTGATCGGCGAAACCGTCCGAATCGACGAACTGTCGGCCCGCCTGCATGGCTTCCATCCCGAGTTTTCCCTGAACGGCTTCCATATCCTGGACTCGCAAGGCCAGCCGGCGATCCGATTCGCCGCAATCCGCGTCGACGTCGATCCGCTTCGCACCTTGTTGACCGGCCAACCCAGCTTCGACCGGCTGAAGATTATCGGAGCGAAACTCTCGATCCGGCGCAGGCAAGACGGCACGATCGGCATCGTAGGTCTGCACGTGCGCGACCGGCCGCCGGCCTGGCTCATGGGCGACGGCCGCTTCGAACTGTTGGACTGCGATCTGGAATGGCTGGATTTGCAAGGGAACAAACCGTCTCTGCACTTAGGACGGGCGAATATCCGGCTTGCCAACAAAAACGGAAAACATAAGCTCGGTGCCGATATCATCTTGCCTCAAAGTCTGGGCCAAGCATTCCGGCTTGTCCTGAATGCGGAAGGCGATCTCTTCCGGGCCGAGGAGTGGTCCGGAAAGCTTTACCTCGAAGGAAAGCGCATCGATACGGCCCGGATAGCCGACGCCTTATCGACGCCGCGTTTCGCCATGAAATCCGGAATAGCGGATTTCAGACTTTGGGGAAACTGGAACGGCGCGCTGAATTCCGTGACGGGAGACGTCAAGCTCGCAAAGCCGTTATTCGTTTTCCATGGGGATTCAAACACCGAAAATCAGCTGGCTTTGGCCTCCCTGGAAAGCCGGTTCAGGTGGCAGCTGGAAAACGACGGCTGGCGACTGGATCTCGATCGCTTCAGGCCGGCGTTGACCGACACCTGGCCCAAGACCCGCCTTTCCTTCGCTCTCACCCGTCGCGCCGGCGGAACGCCTGCCGTCATACGCGCCGCAGCGTCGTACCTCGAATTGGGCGATATCAACACCGTCTTGCACGCTCTCCCGGTGCTCGGCGAAAAAGCCGGCGGAATGTTGAGGGACTTGGCTCCGCGCGGCACCGTACGGAATACCAGTTTCTTTTTCGCACCCGGAAGATCGCTGGGCGAACGCGTAGCCCTGTGCGGAACATTCGACGATTTCGGCTCGAATGCCTGGCAATCGCTTCCGGGCGTTTCCGGCTTCACCGGAAAACTCTGCGGTACCGACAAAACCGGCCGGATCTCGGTATCAGTCGAAAACGGGGATATCCAACCGGCCGCGCTGGGACTGAAGAGCCCGGTTCATCTGAATAAGGCCACGGCCGATCTGTCCTGGCGGCAAACCGACACGGATTGGTCGATTTCATCCCGTTCGCTTTCGCTCGAAAACGCCGATCTCGCCGCACGCGGCCGGTTCGGAGTCGTCCTGCCGAAAAGCCCAAATGCCTCTCCCTTCCTCGATCTTCGCGTGCAACTCGGCGAAACGACTGTGGCCGCCGTCAAGAATTACCTGCCTTTCGCCGTAATCCCCCAAACTTCGCGTTGGTTGGAGCAGGCGCTGATCGGCGGACAAGTCCGAAATGCCCATCTTCTGTTTCACGGCGCGATCGCCGATTTCCCGTTTTATCGGAACGAAGGCGTATTCGAATCCTCGATCGAAGCGCAAAACATCGAACTTCGCTTTCATCCGGACTGGCCGCCGCTGACCCAAACCGACGCCCGCGTGCAATTCCACGGTCCCGGCATGGAAATCGGCTCGACCAAAGGACGAATCGGCCAGGGCCAGATTGCGGAAGCGCACGCCGAAACCAAGGACCTAAAGTCTTCGCCTTGGCTCAAACTGAGCGGAACCGCTCGCGCGACGGTGCCGGATGCCCTGGATTTTCTCGCCCACACTCCCCTTCGGGATATCCCCGAACGGCTCGGCAAGTTCGTGAGCACCGCCGGCGAAACGGATATTTCGCTGAACCTGACCATTCCGCTCGATCAAAAACTGGGCGATACCGAAGTCGAAGGCAAAGCGGAATTCAAAAATGCGACCCTCCGCGTCGAGGATGCCGGGCTGGAACTGGGGCACATCAACGGCCCCTTGCATTTTACGCGAACCGGTTTGAGCGCCGATGCCATTCGAGCCTCGGCGTTCGATCGTCCCGCCGTCATCCGCATCTCGGGACAGAAGGCCGAGACTTCGGTCGAGATCAAAGGCCGAATCGGCGTGTCGGACCTGCAGGAACAAATCCCCGGCAGTCTTTGGCGATGGGCGCGGGGAGCCACGGATTATCGGCTCAACCTCCGGATTCCGGAATCGCTCGATACCGAAAGCGATCCGCTGGTTCTGTCGCTGTCGTCCGGAATGACGGGCCTGGAGTTGAATCTGCCGGCGCCACTCGGAAAGCGCGAAAAAGCGAGAAAAGATCTATTCATCGAAACGGCGATTCTCGCCGGCAGCAAGATCCCGCTTCGGCTGAGCTATGGACACGATGTCACCGCACGGCTCAGGCTCTCGGAATCTGATACCGGCATCGAGCTGGAAGGGGGCGATATCGCCATCGGAACACCGCTCCCCTCCCCCTCATCGAAACCCGGCCTCGCAATTTTCGCCCGACTGGATGAACTCGAAGCCGCCGAATGGCGGCGCTTGCTGCCCAACTCCTCGGACGAGCCGGGCAGTACCGGTCTCTTGCGTAAACTGGAACTGAACGTCGGGACGCTATATTGGAACAAAGAAACCTTGGGTCCCCTGATCATCGACATGGAGAGCGAAGACCGACATTGGCGGGGCCATATCGCCAGCGCTTACGGCAAGGGGGGCTTCAAAGCCACGGCCGATTCGATCGCTTTCGATCTGGAACACCTCAAGATACCGAAACTGAAGGCCAATAAAGCCGGACCGGCGAACATCGAACCCATCGATCCGTCCGCCGTACCGAATCTGGCGCTTAATGCCAAGCGGCTACTCTGGCAGGACGCCGATTTAGGCCCATTCACACTCCAAACCGAACGCCACGCTCATGGCATGATCATAAGAACACTCGAGGGCGGGACCAAAAATCACCGCTTCGACATCCACGGCAGTTGGACACGGTCGGCGGACCAAACCGTATCCACGCGTATCGAGGGGAAACTCCGCATCGAGGACATGGGTGATTTGTTGACCGTCATCGGTTATTCCGGCGAGGTCAGGGAAACCCCTTCCGACGTCGACTTCACTTTGTCCTGGCCGGGCGCGCCCCAGCAATTTTCCCGTGCCGGCGTCAACGGCGACATCCGGATGAAGCTGGGCAAAGGCGCGATTCTCAAGGTCGAGCCGGGGCTGGGCCGGGTGCTCGGTATGTTAAACTTGGACACGTTGTGGCGCAGGCTGTCCTTCGATTTCAGCGATTTGTTCGGCAAGGGCCTAGCCTATGACAGCGTCCTGGGAACCTTTCAGCTCGGCAACAGTCAAGCCGTAACGAAGGGTTTTCTAATCGATGCGGTTCCCGCCAAGATCGTCATCAACGGCCGCGCCGGATTGGTGGCGAGAGATTTGGATCAAGTCGTCACCGTCATACCCCACACCAGCGTCGCTCTGCCCATCGCGGGCGCTCTGGCCGGCGGACCCGCAGTCGGGGCTGCCGTGCTTCTGGCACAACAACTGGTCGGCGAGGAAGTGGACAGCATCACCGCGACCCACTACGCCGTCAAGGGTAGTTGGGACGAACCGCAAATCACCAAGATTAGCCGCAACCTGCCGCTCGACATTCTCGACCGGGCCTGGAGCGGCATGAAAGATTTATCAGGTTTTGGCACCGAAACGGAGAAAAAGACGAATGAGTAAAACGGTTCTCGCCGCTATCCAGATGGCGTCCAGTCCCAACGTCAGCGCCAACCTCATCGAGGCGGGGCGACTAGTCGAGAAAGCCGCGTCCCAGGGCGCTTCCCTGATCGTGCTCCCGGAAAATTTCGCCATCATGGGTACATCCGAAACCGACAAACTGGCCGTAGCCGAAGCCGACGGTTCCGGACCGATCCAGGATTTTCTCGCCCAGACGGCGGAGCGGCTGAAGGTCTGGCTGGTCGGCGGCACCATGCCGATCCGCGCCGACAACGGCAAAGTCCGCGCTGCCTGCCTGGTTTATAACGACAAAGGCGAGCGGGCAGGACGCTACGACAAGATTCATCTGTTCGACGTCAACGTGCCCGGCACCGACGAACAGTATCACGAGTCCAAGACCATAGACGCCGGTAGCGAGGCTCTGGTCCTGGACACGCCGTTCGGGCGACTCGGTTTGTCGATCTGCTACGATCTCCGCTTCCCCGAACTGTTCCGGCAGATGGCGGACAGCGGCATGGACATTCTCGTCGTTCCCTCGGCCTTTACCGCGCAAACCGGCGCCGCTCACTGGGAAATCCTGGTGCGCGCCCGTTCGGTCGAAAACCTGTGCTACACCGTCGCCGCCAATCAGGGCGGGTTTCACGTCAACGGCCGCGAAACCTTCGGCCACAGCATGATCGTGGACCCTTGGGGCCAGGTGCTCGGCAGCCTTCCACAGGGCGCCGGTGTGGTGACTGCGGAATTCGACCGCGACCGGCTGCAGAAAGTGCGGGCCGCGTTTCCGGCCCTGACCCACCGCAAACTGCATTGCCGCTGAGGGCTATGGCGTGTAGGCTAGTTTTTATCATCAGCTTAATTCTCACACCTCATCATGAGTCATGATCCTCTTGTAATCGCCCGGCAAACCCTGCTGGAGCCGGCTGGACTCATAGGCGGCGACATCGACCGCGTCATGGGACAGCTCTTGAGCGCGTCGGTGGATGCCGCCGACGTCTATCTGCAATCCACCCGGTTCGAGTCCTGGATGCTGGAAGACGGCATCGTGAAGGAAGGCAGCCACAGCATAGAACAAGGCGCCGGGGTACGCGCCGTTTCCGGCGAAAAGACCGGATTCGCCTACAGCGACGAAATTACGCTGCCGACCCTGCTCGAAGCCGCCAAGAACGCGCGAGCCATCGCTCGAGAGGGAGCACAGGGCAAACGGGAAGTCTCCGGACTATATCGCCCGCCACAGCTTTATCTGCCGATCGATCCGCTGCAATCGTTGCCCGAAGAAGAGAAAATCGCCCTCCTCAAACGTCTGGACGAGGAATGCCGGAGACTCGATCCGCGCGTCGAACAGGTCATGGTGAACCTTGCCGGCAGCCACGAAGTCGTTCTGGTGATCGGCCAGGACGGAGCGCTCCATGGCGACGTGCGTCCGCTTGTGCGGCTCAACGTCAGCGTGATCGTCCAGGAAAACGGGCGCCGCGAACAAGGCAGCTGCGGCGGCGGCGGCCGCGCGGATTACCGCTTCTTTTTGGAAGAAGACCGGGCCATCGAATACGCACGGGAAGCCGTGCGCCAGGCTCTGGTAAATCTGGAAGCGGTCGAAGCTCCCGCGGGAACCATGACCGTGGTCTTGGGACCCGGCTGGCCGGGCGTTTTGTTGCACGAAGCGATAGGCCATGGACTCGAAGGCGATTTCAACCGCAAAGGCACTTCGGCCTTCGCCGGGCGAATCGGCGAACGCGTGGCTTCGCCGCTCTGTACGGTAGTCGACGACGGCACCCTGCCCGGCCGGCGCGGTTCGCTCAATATCGACGACGAAGGCACGCCGACGGAATGCACGGTTTTGATCGAAAACGGCATTCTCAAGGGCTACATGCAGGACAAGCTCAACGCCCGGCTCATGGGCGTATCGCCGACCGGCAACGGCCGCCGCGAATCCTATGCCCACCTTCCCATGCCCCGCATGACCAACACGTACATGCTGGCGGGACCTCACGACCCGCAGGAAATCATCGGTTCGGTGAAAAAAGGGCTGTTCGCCAAGAACTTCGGCGGCGGCCAGGTCGACATCACCTCGGGCAAATTCGTGTTCTCCGCCAGCGAAGCCTATTTGATCGAAGACGGGAAAATCACCCGGCCGGTCAAAGGCGCGACCCTGATCGGCAACGGCCCGGACGTGCTGACCCGCGTCAGCATGGTCGGCAACGATTTGCAGCTCGATACCGGCGTCGGCACCTGCGGAAAGGACGGCCAGAGCGTACCCGTGGGCGTCGGCCAGCCGACCTTGCGGGTGGACGGGCTGACCGTGGGCGGTACTCGGGTTTAAGACCAGCGCCCGACCCGTTCCTATATCCGAACGATTTAACGATTAGAAGGAGCCATCCGTGCAGGAACCCACGACTTTCGCACGTGAAGCAAAACAACTCGAACAATTGAAATCCCTGGTGGCGGATTGCCTGGCCGAAGCCCGGCGGCAAGGCGCCACCTCGGCGGAGGCCGGCGTCAGTCTGGAGCACGGCCTTTCCGTCACCGCGCGGATGGGCGAGGTCGAAACCATTGAACATCATCGCAGCCGCGGACTCGGCGTCACGGTCTACGTGGGCCAGCGCAAGGGTTCGGCCAGCACCACCGACCTCAGCGCGACGGCGATGCGGGAAACCGTAGAAGCCGCGTGCCGGATCGCTCAATACGCGGCCGAAGACGAATATGCCGGATTGCCCGACCGGGACATGCTGGCCACCGAGTTCCCCGATCTCGACGTTTATCATCCCTGGGACCTGGACGCGGAAACCGCCATAAACCTGGCGATAGGCTGCGAAAATGCCGCACGCCAGTTTCATCCCGAAATCGTCAATTCCGAGGGCGCGAGCCTCAACACCTTCCAAGGGTTACGAGTCCTGGGCAACTCGCTGGGATTCCTGCATGGCTATGCGTCCAGCCGCCACAGCCTGAGCTGTTCGGTCATCGGCCAGCGGGGCGACAGCATGCAGCGGGACGATTGGTGGACCGTGGCGCGAGACGCCCGAGACATGGAAGCGGCCGAGCTGGTGGGCCGAAAGGCCGCCGAGCGCACGGTAAAGCGGCTCGGCGCCCGTTCGCTGAGCACCCGGCAATGCCCGGTCATCTTCGCGGCGGATATCGCGTCCAGCCTGCTGGGCCATCTCATCGGCGCCATCCGCGGCGGCAATCTCTATCGGAAGTCGTCGTTCCTGCTCGACCATCTGGGAAAGCAGATCTTCCCGGCCTTCATACGAATTCGCGAGGAACCGCACCTCAAGAAGGCCTTGGGCAGCGCACCCTACGACGCCGAGGGCGTTCGGACCCGACCTCACCACATCGTCAAGGACGGCATACTCGAATCCTATGTGTTGAGCACATACTCGGCCCGCAAGCTCGGCATGAAAACCACCGGCAATGCCGGCGGCGTGCACAATCTCGTCATCGACCCCGGCGAACTCGATTTAGAGGGCTTGCTGAAACGCATGAATACGGGACTTCTCGTCACCGAACTGATGGGCCAGGGCGTCAACCCGGTCACCGGCGATTATTCCCACGGCGCATCCGGATTTTGGGTGGAGAACGGCGAGATCCAGTTCCCCGTGGAGGAAATCACCATCGCGGGCAACCTGAAAGATATGTTCATGAATCTACAGGCCGTCGGAAACGATGTAGACCTGCGGGGCAATACCCGAACCGGATCTATTTTGCTCGAAAAGATGACGGTAGCGGGGAATTGAAGTTCCCCTGACGGAGACACCTTCGTCGGCAAGGGATTGCCGACCTACCACTCACGAAAGGACGGCGTTATACAGGGCTAAAGCTTCGGAGGTTATCTTTTCCGAGGAAAATTCGGTCTCCGCGATTTCCCGGCCGCGACGCCCCATCCGCTCCCGCTGCGGCCCATCCTCGATTAACGTTTTGAGCGCTTCGGCCAGAGCGAGCGCATCCGCCGCCGGTACCAGCAGACCGTTGTCGCCGTGACGGACCACCTCCCGACAGCCGGGGGTATCGGTGGTGATGATGGGTTTTCCCGCGGCTGCCGCTTCGAGCAGCGCCTTGGGGAGGCCTTCCCGATATGAGGGCAGGCAGACGATATGGCATGCGGCGAGCACTTGAGGCATGTCGTCCCGCCGCCCCCACCATTCGACCGCCCCTTTCTGCCGCCAGCTTTCGAGTTGGTCGATCGAGACCGATTCCGGATTGTCGGGGTCAGGATCGCCTACCAGGACGAATCGCGCCGCGACGCCTTCGGCGCGCAGCCGCTCGGCGGCCGTGACGAACTCTCCTACCCCCTTGGTCCAGAGCATGCGCGCCGGCAGGACGACCAAAGGGACCCCATCGCGCTCTACCGCCGGACTGAATTCCCGGAGATCCACACCGGCGCCCCGGATCAAGCTCACGCGGGCGGCCGGCAACCCCAAGCTCATCATCTGCTCGTAATCGTCCGGGTTTTCCACGATAACGTGCCCCCGTGCGAAAAGCTGCCTCAACACGGCGCGGACCACCGGACGAAGCAGCCGCGCCTTGACGCTGTCCGAAGTAAACAGCCAGCCGAGACCGGCCATGTAATTCACCACGGCACATGGCTGGCTGAACCACGCAGCAATGGTGCCGTACACCACCGGCTTCATGGCGACATGCTTCACCAGATCGGGCCGAATCTTTCGGTAAATCTTGATCAGATCGGCAATCACCCGGAGTTCCGCCATCGGATTGCGGCCGCGCCGCGACAATTCGAGCGGAACGACATGGACGCCTCGCGCTTCGATGATAGCCCTGTGCTGCCGTACCCGCGTCACCACGTAGACCTGGTAGCCTGCGTCACGGGCGGCAGTCACGTGGGGCAGCCAATGCGAGCAAACGAACCAGTCTTCGGTAACGAAAAATAAAAGTTTCTTGTTCAAAACGGCTTGGCTCAATGACCTGGAAAGGCGGAACGTCGTCTTTTCGTATGGCCCGTGTCTTGGTTGCCTGTTCGCACTCGACCCGCAGCCCGTCGTCCCGAAACTCGCGAAGAAAGACTCAAGAAAATGGGACAGTATAATACCCGATGGCGCGAACTTGATCGGTTCAGGGTCAGCATCCGCCGCTTCGTGCCGCAACCGAAAAACGATCGGTCGCGCGCTCGCGCAAACCCATTCAAACCTTATCGGAATCAATGATCGCAAAACCGAGGTTCGGGAAAGACCGGACCTTTTTTTATCTCGCTCGCAACGCAATAGGCACTTTCAGCCTCCGAGCGGTCGGCATCGGCCTGTCGTTCACGGCTCAGGCGATTACCGCGCGGTTCATGGGTTCCGACAATTACGGGCTATTCGTGTACGCCCTCGCCTTCGCCCCGGTCTTATCCTGGCTGGCCCAACTGGGCATGGTACATACCTCGATCCGGTACGTCGCGATTTACAACTCGCAGGAAGACTGGGGCGCCATTCGAGGTTTCATGGCTTTCGCGACGCGCAGCACGCTCGGAGCTTGCCTTGTCGTCGGGTCAGCCGCAGCGATGATCGGCTGGCTGCTGAAAGACACAATGGACGATCTGCATCGTTATGTTTTCATCCTGGCTTTCCTCCATGTGCCCTTCATGTCCTTGTCCGAATTGCGCGTGGGCGTTCTCCGCGGCCTGCTCAAGATCAGTTTCGCCGAACTCCCGGAAAACCTCGTTCGCCCCCTGCTCCTGATCATTCTGCTGTCGGCGATTTATTTCGGGTTTCACGACTTCGTCGATCCCGTGACGGCAATGCTGATCAGCCTGGCCGTAGCCATGACCAACTTCCTGCTGGGCAGCGCATGGCTTCGGCAATCCCTGCCGGGAGGCGTTTCCGGCAGCCTGCCGTCCTATCGAAAAAAAGAATGGCTGACCATGGCCGTTCCCATGTTCGTCGTCGTCGGCATCCAGCTGCTGATCAGCCAATTGGACATCCTCCTGATCGGATCGATGGTGGGCACGCGGGAAGCCGGTTCGTATGCGGTAGCGGCCAGAGTCGCAGATTTCGCAGCTTTCGGCTTGGTCGTGGCCAGCAGCGTAACCGCGCCTTTAATCGCCGCACATTGGAACAATCGCTTGATTCCGGACCTCCGGCGGCTACTGAAAATCACCACAATAGGCAATGCCTTGTTCGTTTTGACGGCCGCCTCATTCATTGCCGGCACCGGAAAATACATACTCGGTATTTTCGGAGCATCGTTCGTGGATGCTTACCCTCTTCTGATCATGCTCCTGGCCGGAAAATCGCTGTACGCTCTGACCGGACTCGGGACCATCCTGCTGACCATGACCGGACATCAGAAGGAAGCCACGTGGCTCATGGGCGGCGGCTTGGCCGTGCAACTGCCTTTAGAGCTGTATCTCATCGGCGAACACGGCGCCATGGGCGCGGCTATTGCCAGCGCGATCGCGGTCGCCGGCATAAACCTTTCAGCGCTGGTAATCGTCAAAACCAGGTTAAAATTGAGCCTCATCGGCTAAACGCCAACAACAAAAATCAACGATGAACATGGATCTAGCGATCAGCCCGATACCGCCTTTCGTCAAAGCCGCCAAAGCCGTGACGCGGCTTATTCCGCCCGTTTGGCGGTTTAGCGGAATTAGCAACCGCATCGTCAAACCCTTGGTCTGCTCGTTCATCTCTGGGGCCTGGTTTCGCTCCACCATCTGGACTTATCGGGGACGCGACATCGAGATGATCGTCGATCCGTCCGATTGCGTGGGCGGCAATCTGTTCTTCATCCCGCACATGTACGACCGGTGGGAGCGAAAATTCCTGATGAAGCGTTTGCCGAGAGGCGGCGTATTCGTGGACGTGGGCAGCAATATCGGCGCCTACGCGCTGTTCGCCGCGGAGATCGTCCGCGCATCCGGCAAGGTGATCGCCTTCGAGGCGGCGACGGAAAATTTCCGACTCCTGCGAAAAAATATCGAAATCAACGGCCGGAACAGCGTGATCGCCGCTTATCAAATCGGCATCTCGGACAAGAAGGAGATGCTGCGGCTAGGGCTCAATCGGCAAGGCAACCGAGGCGCCAACAGTTTCCTCAAGGCCGAGGGAGAGACGGAGGAGGTCCAGTGCTATTCCTTGTATGACGCTTTGCAGATGGCTGAGGTGAAAAAGATCGATGTCCTGAAGCTGGATATCGAAGGATTCGAATATCCGGTCCTGAATCGGTTTTTCGATGACGTCAAAAGAGCTCCGCAGCTTAAACCAGCCTACATCCTGGTCGAGATCGAAGGCGGTCCGCAAACGGCCGAGCGGAAACAACTATTACGATCCCTCATTTCGGACAACGGGTACCGCATTCTTCGGGAGCGGGAAAATACCCTTTTCGAGCGGTCTGCCTGATCGGTTCGACGATGCCATCATACTCATTCACGGTCTTCACCCCGACCTACAACCGGGCTCGGTTGCTGGCCGAGGTTTTTGAGAGCCTCAAGGCGCAGACGTTTACCGATTTCGAGTGGATCATCGTGGACGACGGTTCCACCGACGATACCCGTGCGCGGGTCGAGGAATGGCAAGCGAGCGCCGGTTTTCCTATCGTCTACGTACATCAGGAGAATCGAGGCAAGCATGTGGCGATCAACCAAGGGCTGATGCTGGCATCCGGCGAATTGTTCCTGATTCACGACTCGGACGATCTCCTTCTGCCCCACACTCTGAAACGATTCCATGAAATCTGGCATGCCATTCCTCCCGAAGAAAAAATGTCCTTGGATGGCGTCATGGGATTGTGCGCTTATCGCGACGGGAGCATCGTCCCGAAGCGGTTTCCCCGTGACTCCATGGATATGAGCCATCGGGAATACTGGTTCGAAATGAACATGAAAGGCGACAAGTGTTATTTCGTCCGGACCGAACGGCTGCGGTCATATCTTTTTCCGGAAATTCCCGGCGAAAAATTCCTGGCGGAAGGTGTCGTGTTCAACCGGCTCAATCCGAGATTCCGGTGCGTCAACGAGGTGATGCGGATCATTCAGTATCTGCCCGACGGATTGACCGCCAAAGCGAGGGCAATACGCTATCGAAGCCCGAGAGGCGCTCGGCTTTATTACGGCGAAGCGGTACGCTTGCCCACCGGGATCAAACCCAAGCTCAAGAATATGGCCAACTTCATCCGATACTCGGTCCATGCCGGAGAATCCTTATATGCCAGCTTGGCGGAAGTCGGCTTTCCGCTGCTGTTCGGGATCAGCCTTCCGATCGGTCTGGGCTTGGCGTGGATCGATAAAGCCCGTCTAGCCAGCTCTCGCTAAACATCAATATGGTTTCAACTGATACGCCAGATTCTATTGCTCTTGAAAGCAAGCCCTGTCCCATGGGCTGCGAAAGCCGCGATGAATTGGTTCTGCAAGGAAGGGACAGACTGCACGACCTGCCCGGCACGTACTCCGTGGTTCGATGTTCGGCGTGCGGGTTGTTGCGAACCGATCCGAGACCGACCGCGGACACCATCGGCTATTACTATCCCGAGACTTACGGGCCTTACGCCGGCACCCGCATTACCCATTCGCGTTTCAGAACAGCGGCGAATGCCATCAAGGAATTCGTCAGAAATGCCTTGAGGATACACAGCCTGTCCTTGCCCGCACTCGAACCGGGACGAATGCTGGAAATCGGTTGCGCCTCGGGCAGCTTTCTAGGGCGAATGGCCGATAAAGGCTGGCGACTGGAAGGCATAGAATTTTCGCCCACGGCGGCGAAGAATGCTCAAGATGCAGGCTTCTCGGTTCATTGCGGGAGCCTGGAATCGGCGCCCGAACCCGCCGAACAGTTCGATCTGGTGGTAGGCTGGATGGTGCTGGAACACCTGCACGACCCCGTGCTCGCGCTCAACAAGCTGCATCGCTGGACCCGGAAGGACGGCTGGCTGGCCATCTCGGTTCCCAACGCGGCCTGCTTCCAACTCGGCTGGTTCAAACAGCGATGGTTTCCCTTGCACTTGCCCGCCCATTTGTACCACTTCACCCCGGAGACTTTGGAAGCCCTGCTGAACGCTACGGGTTGGCGCATCGAGAAGATTCTTTACCAGAAAGTGATGACCGATTTAGTGGCGAGCACGGCTTATATCATCGAAGACAAATGGCCCAATTCGACCGTTTCCCGCTTCCTCAAGCGGCATCCGGGAATTTTCAACCTGCCGCTTTATCCGCTGGCCCTGATCCTGAGCCGGCTCGGCCAAACCGCACGGATGACGGTTTGGGCCAGACGCGTCGATCGATAAATGAAGGTTCTGCTCCTTAGCCGCTACGGCCAACTCGGGGCCAGCAGCCGGCTCCGCTCGTATCAGTATCTACCCTATCTCGAGAGCCAGGGATTTCGGATCACGGTCGCGCCTTTCTTCAAGGACGAGTATCTCGAACGATTCTATGCCGGACACAGAAAATCCCTACTCTACTCATTCGACGGCTATACCAGGCGGATCGCATCCCTGATGGGATTACGCGCATACGACCTGATCTGGATCGAAGCGGAGGCATTGCCCTGGCTTCCGGCTTGGATCGAGACCGCCATGGCGCGCGCGGGAATTCCCTATGTCGTCGACTACGACGACGCCATCTTCCACCGCTACGATCGTCACGCCAATCCTGTCATCCGCAAAATCCTGGGCGATAAGATAGACCGCGTCATGCGGCATTCCAAAGCGGTGATCGCGGGAAGCGAATACCTCGCCGAGCGGGCGACTAAAGCCGGCGCCGCACGTGTGGCGCTTATCCCAACCTCGATCGACTTGAACCGCTATCCCCAGAATCCGACCGAACCAAACGACATCTTCACCATCGGCTGGATAGGTTCGCCCACTACGGCGCAGTATTTGCGAAACTTGAATGCCGTGCTTTCGGCAATCGCACGGAATCATCCCGTACGGATAAAAGTGGTGGGGGCGGAAGCCGCGCATTTGCGGCTCCCCGATGTCGACATCGAGTATCGCGACTGGTCGGAACAAACCGAAGTGGACGAAATCCGGCGCTTTGACGTCGGCATCATGCCGCTGTCCGATACCCCTTGGGAAAGGGGGAAATGCGGCTATAAACTCATCCAGTACATGGGCTGCCACAAACCCGTGGTCGCCTCGCCGGTCGGAGCCAACCTCAGGATCGTCGAGCATGGCGTCAACGGCTTTCTCGCCTCCACCGAATCGGAATGGAAAGCCGCCTTGCTGGAACTACTGCATAACCCCGACCTGCGCATCCGCCTGGGACAAGCCGGACGAGCCACGGTCAAACGCGAATACTGTACCGCAGTCAACGGGCCCAAAATGGCAAGAATTTTAAGCGAGGCATGCGGACAATGATGTGTTCGGCTTTATCCTGAAGCTACCGCCCTGGAAATGTTACAGTCCTTTCTTTAGCACCGGTTTAAACATCATGCACAATCAAATCGTCATCTCGATTTTCCTCGCCCTGATCGCTGCCGGTCACGTTTGTGCCGAAACCGTCGATCAAAAGATCAAAATCGGCATGCTGGCTTTCGGCACGCTCAACTGGGAGCTTGCCGTTATTCAAGAGGAAAAACTCGATAAGGCGCAGGGGATCACCATAGAAACGACTCCCCTTGCCAGCGCCGAGGCGGGGAAAATCGCCCTGCAAGGAGGAAGCGTCGATGTAATCGTGTCCGATTGGATCTGGGTGGCCAATCAGCGCGGGCAAGGCATGGATGTCACTTTTCTGCCCTACTCTACCAGCCATGGGGCGTTGATCGTACCGGCCGGCTCTTCCATCCAAGGGATCGCCGATCTCAAGGGAAAGCGGCTAGGCATCGCGGGCGGCGGATTGGACAAAAACTGGCTGCTGCTGCGCGCTCTGGCTCAAAAACAGCACGGCCTGGACCTCGACAAGTCCGCCGACAAGGTCTTCGGCGCGCCGCCGCTGCTCAACCAACAGTTGCAACAAGGCAAGCTGGACGCCGTCCTGAATTACTGGAATTTCGCCGCCAAACTGGAGGCTCAGAATTATCGTCGTCTTATCGATGGACGCGGCATACTTCGAGGCTTGGGGGTAGACGCCGATGTACCGAGTCTCGGTTATGTTTTTGGGGAGGACTGGGCCAATGCTCACGAGAATGCGCTTTCAGGATTTTTGAAGGCGGCGGACGCGGCCAAAAAATCGATCTGCGAGTCGGACGCCGTTTGGCGCAAGGTCGTCCCCTTAACGCAGGAAACCGACGAACGGATTCAAAACGCCCTGCGACAGCATTACTGCGACGGAAGAATCAAAAGCTGGGGGGAAACCGAGAAAAAAGCCGCAGCCGAAATTTTTGCGCTGCTGCATCAATCGGGCGAGGGACGATTGACCGGAAAGTCTGGAACGTTACCTGAAGGAGTGTTCTGGCGCTAACCGATTCGGCTTATTTGTAAAAAAAGCTGACACTTTAACTTCCTGATAAAGATGTAAAAACATATGAAAAAGGATACGGACATAGGTTTATCCGGATTAATCACTCATTCCGGCTTCTTGATAACAGAAAATGTCAGTTTTTTTTACAGTCGCAAAACGGTATAGCCGGTTTATAGTCGTGCCATTTGTCTTAGCAATCTAGATTTAATGGAAAATCGCTTCGTGGAAAGCTTATATCGTCTTTTGAAACACTGGGACAAAAGACATGGCCCGCTTTATGCCTCTGTTATTGTCGAAATCTGACTTCAAACCCTATTAATTAATGCTTTTTAGGCTTTTTTCTTAATTTGCCTGTAATCCGCCGACTGCGGACGGCACGCTCAATAATTTTATTTATCTTTCAACACCAACAAACGGATGGAAATTCTGCTATGAAATCAAGAGAAATAATAATAGCCTTGGGGGCGGCTGCCTTGGCTTGCAGCAATGTTATGGCGGATTCTTCCGCTGGCAAGGAGGCGTGCAACGGTTTGCCCTCCCATGCCGAGCTGAAAAATGCTCTCATCAGCGCCGTTGCCAGCGAAAGCAGCGGACTGGACTTCGACATGTGGGGCACCATCGTCAATCGTGATGGCGTAGTCTGTGCGGTTGCCTTCTCCGGAGCTAACCGTGGCGCCCAATGGCCCGGCAGCCGCGTAATTTCCGCCCAAAAAGCCAATACGGCCAATGCATTTAGCCTTAATGGCCTAGCACTCTCCACCGGTAACCTTTACTCGGCCGCGCAAGGAACCTCCGGCGCCAACGCGGAAACGATGCTCGGCGGCAGTTTGTACGGCCTTCAGTTCAGCAATCCGGTAAATCCCGACGTGGCTTACGGCGGTCACCCGAAGCACTATGGTCAGGCAAATGACCCGATGGTGGGCAAACGTCCCGGTGGTGTAAACGTATTCGGTGGAGGATTGGGCCTCTACAAGAATGGACAGATCATTGGTGCCGTGGGTGTCAGCGGCGACACGTCCTGTGCCGACCACAACATCGCCTGGCGCGTTCGGAATAACCTGCAATTAGACCAGATGCAAGGCGTCGGCGGCGTATCGGGCGATCCCGACCGTCCGGACAACATCATTCTCGACCAGTATAACGGCAACAAGGATGGCGTCACGGCCGGCTTTGAACAGCCCGGCTGTCTTAATGACGCCAGTGGCGATCCTCGCGCTTTGCCGGCGGTACAGCACTAGACGAACGCCTGTTATCGATCTGCACATAGCCGGGCCTTGCGCCCGGCTTTTTCATTTCAGCCGAGCGGCCATAAGGCGTTTCGTTCCGCTCACTGTCACTTGGAAGTGAGAGAAACTATTTTTGTCCCTTTCTTAACTTCGGCACTGCCTCCAACAGACGCTTGGTGTAAGAGTGAGCCGGCTTAAAAAGAACTTGCTGAGTCGACCCCATTTCGACGATCTTGCCCCGGTGCATGACCGCCACCCGATCGGCCAACTCGGCCACCACGGCCAAATCGTGGGTGATGAACAAATAACTGAGACCACGCCGATCGCGCAGATCCCTCAAAAGCTTCAAAATTTGGGCTTGGACCGAAACGTCGAGGGCGCTGGTCGGCTCGTCGCACACGATCAGCTTGGGATCGACAGCCAAGGCCCGCGCGATGCAGATGCGCTGCCTCTGTCCGCCGGAAAATTCGTGCGGATAACGCAATCGGGCCTCTTTCGGCAAACCGACGCTGTGGAGCAAATCCTCGACTCGTTCGCGCCGCTCCTTCTCGATCATGGACGGATGCAAGGCACGTAGTCCCTCTTCGACGATGTCGCCCACGACCATGCGCGGATTCATGGAGGAATACGGGTCCTGAAACACGATCTGCATCTCGGCGTAACGTTTCCGGCGTTCCTCGCCGCGAAGCCCGGTAATATCGGCGCCATCGAAGCGGACCCGCCCACCGGAATTCTCGATCAGATTGAGAATCCCCTTGCCCAGGGTAGTCTTGCCGCATCCGGACTCGCCCACCAGGGCCAGGGTCTCGCCCTGCGCCACCGAAAGCGAAACACCATCCACAGCCCTGACATAATCCACGGTCCGCTGAAGGATGCCGCGCTTGATCGGGTAATGGACCTTGAAGTCCTCCACGACTAGCAGCGGGTCCGAATGATGTGTTTCGGGCCGGGCTAGGCAGGCGTCCAAGCGGGGCATGACCGTGAACAGCTCGCGGCTGTAAGGATGCTCCGGTTTTTCGAAAAACCCTTCTCGATCGCTCTGTTCCACGATCTTGCCGGCGCGCATGACGGCCACGCGGTCGGCCAGTTCCGCGACGATGCCGAAATCATGGGTGATCAGCCACAGCGCCATTCCGCTTTCGCGCTTCAGTCGCTCGAGAAGCTCCAGAATTTGCGCCTGAATCGTCACGTCCAAAGCGGTAGTCGGCTCGTCGGCGATCAAGAGGTCCGGCTCCCCGGCCAGAGCGATGGCAATCATGACCCGCTGCCGCATGCCGCCGGAAAGCTGGTGGGGATATTCATTCAGATGCCGCTCCGGGTTCGGCAGTCCCACATGATCCAGGAGCTCCGAGGCACGATTTCTCGCCGCCCTGCCCTGCAAACCCCGTTGCAAGCGCAGGACTTCGCCGATTTGCCGTCCTACCGTCATGACCGGGTTCAGCGAACTCATGGGATCCTGGAAAATAATGCCGATGCGCAGCCCACGGATGGCGCTCATGGCATATTCCGGCAACCCGAACAAATCGGTGCCCCCAAGACTCACTTGCCCCCTCATGATTCGTCCATTGTGGGGCAAGAGCCTTAATACCGACAGCGCCGTGACCGATTTTCCCGAACCCGACTCGCCCACGAGGGCGAAAGTCTCGCCCTTGTCGATATGAAACGAAACCCCGCTAACGGCAGGTATCAGCTCCGCGCCCTGACGGAAACTCACGTGGAGATCGGAGACCGACAAAAGCGAGCTGGCCGGTTGCCGCTCTACACCGGTTTCCAGCACCTCAGAGACAACACTCACAATTCATGCTCCGAAATTTCGGCCACCTTAAGAAAATGTTTTAGAAGCCCGATTTTGAGCGGCTCATTGCCGTGAACAGGAACCGAAATACGCGCCGAATAACCTTGCTTTCCGTAGACATGATGGCTGCCGTTGATTCTCTTTAGCTCCCATCCATGCCGCTCCGGCAATTTCCCTAAAGCTTTGCCGGAAATGGTTTTCAAACGGCGATCTCCAAAATCCTGTCCGTCTGTGCGAGACCTTTCTCCTCGACCTCAATGGACAAGCAAGCTTCTACGGCCTCATGAAGATTCGCCAACAACTCCTCTAAGGTTTCGCCTTGAGAAGCACAGCCTGGAATCGCAGGAATTTCAGCCCAATAACCGCCCTCCTCGGCCTGATGGACGATCACTTTTAATTTCATGAAAAGCTACCTCCGGGAATCTGGAAAAAATACCATGGCCTTATCGAACATGATGACAATGGCTAGTCCATTACTCCGCCCGCCTCGGATCGAAAGCATCCCGCACGGCATCCGCAAAGAGATTGGCGGCGAGCACCAGGGTGAACATGAACAGAAACGCGGCCGCCAAAGACCACCACACCACCGGGTCCCGCGCCATTTCGAGCCGGGCGCTGTTGATCATATTGCCCCAGCTCTCCATGGTCGGATCGACGCCGATATTCACGTACGACAGTACGGCCTCGGCCAGTACCAGCGAGCTGAAATCCAGGGCTACCGAAATCAGCACCAGATGGAATACGTTGGGCAGGATATGCCGCGCCAGGATCGTGCCTTGCCTGACGCCCAGCGCCCGAGCCGCCTGAACGTATTCCATTTCGCGCAACTTCAGGGTTTCCGCGCGGAGCAGGCGGCACAAGCCGGTCCAGCTGGTCATGCCGAGGATCAGGCAAAGAAACAGCAGCCTGAAATCGGCCCGCAGCGCCAGACTGGCGAAATCGTCCTCGTGCCGGGCCATGTACACCTGCATGATGAGCATCGCGGCGGCGATGAGGAGCACGCCGGGAATGGAATTGAGCGTGGTGTAAAGATACTGGATCACGTCGTCGACCCAGCCGCGGAAATAACCGGCGAGGATGCCGAATCCCAAGGCTAGCGGCAGCGTGGCGAAGGTGGTCAGGGTGCCGATCAAAAGCCCGGTCCGAACGCTCTTGAGGCTTTGGTAGAACACGTCCTCGCCAACCTTGTCCGTGCCGAGCACGTGATAGCGCAGCCCCAGCTCCCCCAGCATTCCGCCGCACCCCAAAATGAGAAACAGCGTCAGTAATGCGGCCCGCCACGGAATTTCCGTCCGGCCGAGGGCGATGCGCTTGAAACTCTCGGCCAGACCGATACGATCCTGGCGGCTGCGCCAGACGATCACCGAGAAAGCCGACATGAGCCAGACCAATGCCCCCTTTCCCAATCCTTTTATGCCGGTCGCCAGGATATCCGCTATTTTCTCGTGTTCCGGATCGACCAGATGCGCGCCCCCGTATTGCAAGCGGGGATAATCCCAGAGTTGAGTGCCGTCCGGCTGGCGGATCATTTCCTTGGCGTAGGCGTAAGACGAAAAAGGCGCCGAATAGGTTTTCTCCACGCGCGTCCGGATCGGCGTCATCCAGCTGTCCAGCACGCTGATCACCTCGCCCTGGTATTGCCCGTTTTCGCCTTCAATCCGCGGATGGAAATGGATCGAATCCAATACGGCAATGAAAAGGTAAACCAGCAGAATCACCAGCGACACCATGGCGCTGCGGCTCTGCGCCACCTTGCGCCAGGGCCGGCGCAAGTGCTCGCGGCCCCTGGCCCGGACGACGAGCACGGCGAACCCCGCCAGCAGGATGAAGAACAGAATGTCGGTCCAGAGCAGCTTCAACATGTCGGATTACTTTGCGAGCGGCACACCTAAGTCCTTGCAAATCTTGAGAAGATTAATTGTAGGGTGGGTTAGCGCAGCGTAACCCACCAATCCGAGGTCTCTCGGTGGGTTACGGCCTCGCGGCCTAACCCACCCTACGAGAACTCGCCTCCTCGTGATTGAATTGCAGCGCCTCGATCAGAGTTATCCTGAGGCTTTTCAACAACTCTTCATGAGTTCTTTCCTGGCAATTCACGCCGGGGATTTCTTCGATCCATCCCACCCGCCATTCGCCGATTTGCTTGGTAATCGCCGTGTATTCTCTGTTCATGTGCGTCTCCGCATTTAACACCGTTGCAATGGCCTGTCTTTTTCGACGCTTGCGAGTCCCGCTCAACCCAGCCTCACCCTTGGATCGACCAGCGTATAGGAAAGATCGGTCAGCAGAAGACCGAGGACGTAAAGCGCAGAGCCTAGAAACACCATGGCGCGCACGATGGCGAAATCCTGCTGGCTGATGGCATCGATGGTATAGCTGCCCAGCCCCGGAATGGCGAAGAACGACTCGGTGATGAGGCTGCCGGTGAACAGCAAGGGCAGCACCACGACCACTCCGGTCAGAATGGGAATCATGGCATTCTTGAGCACATGCCCGAACAGTACCTGCGGCTCGGACAGCCCCTTGGCCCGCGCGGTGCGGACATAATCCTTCTCCACTTCTTCCAGAAACAAGGTCCGGTACCAGCGCACACCGGAACCGATGCCGGCGATCACGCTGATGGCCAAGGGCAGGATCAGGAAGCGGATAGCGTTGACTCCGGAGTCGTAACCCGAGATCGGCGTGAGCTGCAGCAGTTTTCCCAGCAAATATTGCCCGCCGATGATATAGAACAGGAACGAAACGGACATCAGCGCGACGCACAAGGCAATGCCCCAGAATTCCAGATAAGTCAGCCGGAAAAACACCAGGAGCAGCGCCAGGCTGATGTGCACCAGGAGCCCTACCAAAAGCGAAGGCACTGCGATAGCGAGGGACGGCCACATGCGCTGACGGATATCGGCGCCGATTTCGCGTCCGCTGTCGGAACGTCCGAACCGAAACATAAACAGACCCACCGACTTCTGATAAAAAATCGTCCGGGTCGCCTTCTCGGCGCCTTCCGCTTTATCGTTCCAGAACAGGGGCAAATCGTAGCCGCGCTCGTGTTTCCACCCGTCGACCGCCTCCTGGGTGACATGCTTCTCCCCGAGATGCATACGCGCCATGTCGTCCGGCGTATTCACCACGAAGAACAGCAGAAAGGTCAGGATGTTCACGCCCAAAAGCAGCGGAAGAGCGTAGAGCACGCGGCGGATGATATAGCGGATCATAACGCGGTGGACCTCATGCGGCGGCGATAGGTCGAATAGGCCGGGACGATCGCCGCGACCAGCAGCACCGAACCCGCGGCCAGCGGCCAATAGATCGGCCGGTTCCACTCCGCCCGCTTGAGCTCCCGCTGCTCGGCTTCGATGCGCCGGTACTTGAGCCCGTTGTTGGCCATCAGATTGGGTTTGAGGTTGCGGAACCAGTCATGATGCAGCGAAAAAGCCTTGGGATGATAACCGAATAACCAGGGCGAATCGTGCCTAAGGATTTCCTGCATGGCCTGGATGATACGGAAACGCTCCTCCCCGTCGTCCATGTTGCGCATACGCTCGAACAAGCGATCGAATTCCGGGTTCTTATAATTGGCCGCGTTCTCTCCGCCCTTGCCCACCTTGGCGTTCTCGCCGTACACCAGGAAAAAGAAGTTTTCCGGATCGGGATAATCGGCATTCCAGCCCCACATGAAAATCTGCGCGTTGCCGTTCAGCATCTTCTGCTGGAACTGGTTGTAATCGGTGGTGCGCAGCACCAGCTGGATGCCGAGCTTGGCGAATTGCTTGCGGTACCAGTTCAGAATCGATTTGTCGTCGGGGCCCCGCGCCACGGTATCGAGATAAAGCACCAAGGGCCTGCCGGTCTTGGCGTCGACACCGTTGGGGTAGCCGGCCTCGGCCAGGAGCTTTTTCGCGGCGTCAATGTTCTTGCGGCGCGGCGCGCCGTCCGCCCAGTCGTACACGTAAGGGTTGATCCCGTCCTTGCCCTCGACGTGACCGAAAATGTCCGGAGGCAAAATCCCCTGGGCCGGAACGCCGCGTCCGTTGATGAAAATATCGATGAATTCCTCGTAATCGACCGCGATGTTGATGGCTTGGCGAAGCTTGGATTTGGCCTCGTCCAGCCCGCCCACCGTGGCATCGAGCATGTTGAAGCCCATATAGAATATGGTCGTCGTGATCGCCGTCTCCAAGTGGATATCCTTGGCCTTCATCTCCGGCGTCAGTTCGGCATCGTTCTGCCCGGTGAACTGGACGGCCTGATCGAAATTGTCCGAAGCGATCCCCGAGGCGTCGTAATAGCCCTGCAGGAACTTGTTCCAATAGGGAATCGTTTCCTTTTCCAAAGTGAAGACGACTTTCTCGATAAACGGCAGCTTTTGCCCGGCATCCTTCAAGTAACCCTTCGCCGCATCCTCCGGCTCGCCCTCTGCCGGGTAGAACTCATCGTGATAATTGGGGTTTTTCAGCAACACCATGCGCCGGTTCGGATTGTTCTCCGCCAGCATATAGGCGCCGGTGCCGACCGGATACCAGTCGAGGGTGATGTTCTTTTCGATCAACCCCCTCTGGGCATAAAACGCATCCGCTTCCCAGGGCATGGGGGCAAAAAACGGCATCGCCAGCCAGAAGCGGAACTGCGGATACTTGCCGTGCAGCCGGATCTTCAAGCGGTGCGCATCGGCGATGTCGACGCCCTCCACGGTATAGCCGCGAATATCGAAAAATTCGGATTTATCGGACCGGGCTTCGAAATCCTTCGCCATCCGCTCGCCCGTCTCCTTGAGACCGACGATATAACTCTTCATCATCTCGGCGATCGGAGAATGCAGCTGGGGATGCACCAGCCGCTTGATCTGATAAGCGTAATCCTCGGCCGTCAGCGCTCGGGCGCCGGTTTCGGCAAAATCGGTAATCGTGCTTATTTTCGCCAATTCGCCTTCGGTCAGCGCGTGATAGCGAAAGCTCCCATCGCCGTTCCTGGCGAATGCCGGATGAGGCTGAAACAGGATGTTCGGACGAAGGCGAATATCGTATTCGCTGTACGCTATCCGTTCCTCAGGCGCGTTGTCCGGGAGCGGACGCAAATCCTTATCGAGGTAAGTCACTATTGGCAGAGCCTCCGCCGTCAGCGGCTCGAGCTGATAAGGCCGTTTCAGATAGGCGTACTGCAGCAGCGGCTCGTAAATCTGGGCGATGATCTCGTATTCATTCGAGCTGTAGGCCCGCGCCGGGTCCAGGTGCTTGGGCCGCTCGGTGAAGGAGGTATAAAGAATGTTCCTGCCCTTGTCCCCGGCCGGATAAGGATTGTTCAAGGGACTCCCGCAGGAGGCGAGCAGAAAAGCGAGGAGGAGAACCGCGGCAGGCCGGAATAAATGTATAAAGCTTCGACGTGCAAAAAAAAGCTCGCGGCCGGAACTTGCCGGACCGGAAAAACGATGTACCGATTCTTGCCTGATCGCCATAGGCGGCCATTATACGCGAGCGAACGGTGCGATAGTCGCATCGTTAGCCGCATTGCAGGTGAACTGACACCGCTCAGTCCGTAGGTCGGCAAAGGATTGCCGACCTACTTAAGCGACCGTTTGCGATTGAAGGGGGGGAGAAATGCAGGCTAGACAGCATTCGGCCTCTAGCGGATACTTTCGCGCCATTTCCAGACGAAATCGGAGATTCACCATGGGTTTCATGCAAGACAAGCGTGCTCTTATCGTCGGTGTCGCCAGCAATCGGTCCATCGCCTACGGCATCGCGGAGGCGATGCGGCGGGAGGGAGCGGAAATCGCGCTGACTTATCAGAACGACAAGCTCAAGGAGCGCGTCGAAAAACTGGCGGCGGAACTGGGCGCGAAAATCGTCCTGCCCTGCGAAGTGGCGAGCGATGAGCAGATCGACGCGCTTTTCGACGAATTGGGCAAACGCTGGGACGGGCTCGATTGCATCGTCCATTCCGTCGCCTTCGCCCCTCGCGAAGCCCTGGAAGGCTCTTATCTCGACGCGGTAACCCGCGAAAATTTCCGTATCGCCCACGACATCAGTTCCTACAGCTTCGCCGCGCTCGCGAAAGCCGGCCGCAAGCTGATGGCGGGACGCAAGGGTTCGTTGCTGACGCTGAGCTATCTCGGTGCCGAACGGGCCATTCCGAATTACAACGTGATGGGCGTCGCCAAAGCCAGCCTCGAAGCCAATGTCCGTTATCTGGCGGCTTCCCTCGGCCCCGAAGGGATCCGCGTCAATGCCGTCTCCGCCGGAGCCATCCGTACCCTCGCCGCCTCCGGCATCGCCAATTTCCGCGAGATGCTGGCCAAAGGCGAACAAGCGGCTCCCTTGCGCAAGAACGTCACCATCGAGGAAGTGGGCAACGCCGCCGCGTTTCTATGCTCCGATCTCGCATCCGGCATCACCGGGGAAATCCTGTACGTGGACGCCGGCTACAACATCGTCGGCCTCTCCGGGATCTGATCTTCGTCATCGGCGGGCCGGGACGATCGTCCCGGCTTGCCCCTCGCCCCTTCACCGCGGCTTCTTGCGGGTCTCCGACCGCCCTGCTTGCCCTGGAATCGAACTCATTCCATTGGGCATTCGAGTGACCATTATGTAGGGTGGGTTAGCGGAGCGTAACCCACCGATTCGAGGTCGCTCGGCGGGTTACGGCCTCGCGGCCTAACCCACCCTACAAAAATTAATTCCTCATCGAAAGCGACTTTGAATGGGTCCGTATTCGTACGGCTATCGCTATCGAGATGACTGCCATTTAATTAAACATTTCGTCTACGGACTTCAACCATCGCGGCTTTCGAGGCTGCATTCAGCAAAGTGCCGATAGGGAGGAACGGACGATGCCAGAAAAAGCACTCGAAACGGTTCTGCGTGGATTCGCAATCCTGGGCCTGACCTTCACCGGCCTCGCGATGTGTCCCGCTCCGGCGAGGAGCGCCGAGGAATTTCAGCAGTTCATGGCGCGCATGAAGACCGCAAAGCTGGATGCCATGGAGCGCCATTTGAAGGCTCTCGACGAACGTTACGATCTCAGCGACAACCCCTCCAAAACAGTGACGATGACCCATGGCAAACCCATTCAGGAAGGCGTGCGGGTCAAACTGCGGGAGGTCATAACCTGGGAAGAATTAGTGGAAATGTCCCCTGAGGACATTCGAAAGCAAGACTTGTTTCCGAAGGGGTTCATGCCTCTGCCCCACCCCAATCCCGCCGAGGGCGGCATCGTGTTCAGCAAAAATTTCATAGAAGCCGTCGAGGAGCAAGAAGGCCGGGATCTCACCCGTTTCGACGTGGGCTTCGACATTCCGGATCGCTTCCAACCGGAACTCCCGTCTCCGCTCTTTCTCAAGACACGGCCGGACCTGGGCGATGTCTCTCGAAGCCGCTTGATAACGCTATCCAACTACCGCGAACTTTTCGACGGCATCATCAATGCGGAACAGCTGGAAGGGCTGCGGCTCTTGCTCACACCTTTTCCCCAGCAGCAGTTCAACGCCACCGATGACCGCCGTACCGAAGATCCTTCTCCCGGCATTGCCTGTTTCGACTGCCATGTCAACGGCCACACCGGCGCGGCCATACAGACGGCATCGAGCACCCGGCCGCGGGAACCCGGCCGTCGCATCGACACGCGGAGCCTCAGGGGCGTCGACGTCCAGCAGTTGTTCGACACCCAGGGCCGACTGAAAAGCATCGAGGACCGCTCGGAATTCGAACTGGAGACGGCTTATTTCGACGGAGACGCTGAAGCCGCCAAAAGAAAGGAAGCCCACATGGTCGAACGAGCCGACGAAGTGCGCCTCATGGCCGAGTTTCAAAAACTCATCGATTTTCCGCCGGCGCCCAGGCTCGATACGTCGGGCAAGCTGGACCCGCAAAAAAACAACGACGAGGCCGCGCTCCGAGGGCAGGAACTTTTTTTCGGCAAAGCCCGGTGCGCGACTTGCCACACACCGCCCCACTATACCGACAACCAGACCCATGACCTGAAGGTGGAACGGTTTTACCGACCCGGAATCACCACCAGCCAAACGACTTCGACGGACGGTTCCGTCAAGACTCCTCCTCTGCGCGGCATCAAGGATTCGCCGCCCTATCTGCACGACGGCCGCTTGCTGACGCTGGAAGACACGGTGGAATTCTTCAACCTGGTACTCGGACTGAAACTCACCAAGTCCGAGAAAGAGGATTTGCTCGCGTTTCTGCTAACGCTGTAAAGCATTCGTCGCATCCTCCATATCGATGCTTGCGCATTTCTCGAAAGCCCAACTATACTGCTTATAAAAGCACTGCTTTTATAAGCCATGAAGAACACGACTCCGCGCCAACAGGAAATACTCGACCATATCCGCCAAACCCTGCGCCAGAGCGGCGTACCGCCGACCATCGCGGAAATTGCCGATGCGCTGGGTCTCAAATCCACGAATGCCGTGCGCGGCCATCTTCAGGCATTGGCCCGAAAAGGTCTGATCGAGCTCATGCCCTCTCTGGCGCGGGGTATCCGGCTGCTGGAATACCAGGCTCCGGCCGACGCCCTGCCCGTCATCGGCAGAGTCGCCGCCGGCCGGCCGGTACTGACAGAAGCCCATATCGAGAAATATTGCCGCCTCGGCCCGGAATTGTTCCAGGGCAAAGCGGATTACCTGCTCCGCGTGCGCGGTCTCAGCATGCGCGATGCGGGCATTCTGGAAGGCGATCTTCTGGCGGTGCAGCGCACCGACCAGACCCGCAGCGGCCAAATCGTGATCGCCCGCATCGGCGACGAAGTCACGGTAAAACGGCTGCGGCTCGAAGGCTCCGTGGCCTATCTGGAACCGGCCAATCCCGACTTCGAAACCCTGGCGGTCGACCTAGAGCGCCAGGAGTTGTGCATCGAAGGCGTGGTAGTCGGCGTCATCCGCAGCGAGTGGGTGTGATGAACAGCCCAAATGGACTTGATGAACTGCTCCGCACGACGCCGCTTCTGTGGCGCGGCCGCCGGCCTCAACCTGCCGAGAATGCTGCGATTCCCACCGGCTTTCAGGAATTGGACCGCGCATTACCGGAAGTAGGCTGGCCTTTTGCGGCATTGATGGAAGTTTCCGTTCCCGCCTGGGGCATCGGCGAACTGCATCTCTTGCTTCCCGCCATGCGGCACGTGCAAGGATCGGGAAAACGCCTGGCCTGGATCGCGCCGCCTTATCTGCCATATGCACCGGCCCTGGCGGATGCCGGCATCGATTTGGGCCGCCTGCTCCTGCTGGACAAGCTCTCGAACGACAAGGACATCTGGTGGAGCGCGGAAAAACTGTTGCGCAGCACCGCCTGCGGCATGGTCCTGGCCTGGCCCCGCAAACCGTCTCCTTTTCCGGTATTGCGCCGCTTGCAACTGGCGGCGACGGAAGGCCATTGCCTCGGTGTACTGCTTTTGTCCGACCTGCCCGCCGGCACCCCGGCCGCCCTGCGTCTTCGCCTCGAAGCGGGAGAGCAAGGGCTTTGGGTTCACATTCTCAAGACGCGCGGCATGCCGGTCGTGAATGCCGTACTGATTGGCGGGGCGGACGATATGTTTCCCAATTATTAATCAGGCCCGTAAATACCCTCCTGGTATTTCGGGCCGCCGCCCAGGCCGGTACACGCCCGGCCTGGGCTCACGCGGCTTGTCGCCGCGCCGGGGCATCCCTGCCCCGGATTAACCCGGCCTATATTTATAGGCCGGGTTAATAGGCAGCATGCAGAAGCAGCCACGTAAGTCGGGAATCCTTTCCCGACGCAGCCGGATGTAGGCCAGGATAAGCCTGTCCTGAGCGAAGTCGAAGGGGCGGTAGCCGTTCCCGGCACAATGTTATGTCCCACTGAGTTTTGCCGGACCAAGCGGCCGGGAGCCGATTGGCATGCGCAGCGCCCACAGGGGACGGCACACGGTGTGCCGTATGAAACGCTTTGCTTATTCCGGCCTACAACTCAAACGAAGCTATCGCGCAACGATTCCTTCTTTGATCGACTTATGTAGATACCTCTGCCCGGAAAGAAGGAGCAAATTGGGCAAGAGCATTTTCAGTTCGAATTTATGGTGTAGGGGCGAATGAATTCGCCCCTACACCCGATATAAAAATGCCCTAAACATTGGAACACCCCATGGCTTTGCAGGCTTTTCCGACAGTTCCGGCAGCCCAGCTCACATTGTCGGCCACGCAAGTCTCCGCTACTTCGCAGCCGGCGCCGGCGGCACTTTGGCTGTGCTGTTATCTGCCGCGTTTGCCGCTGGAGGTCTTCAAGCTCGAAGACGACTGTCCCGCCGCCGTATGGGTGGACAGCGGCGGGCGTTCCCTTATTTCTGCCGCCACCCCTGCCGCCGGGGCTTTCGGCATCCATCCCGGCTTACCTACGAACGCGGCCCTGGCCTTATGCGCCGGTCTGCAACTGCATCGCCGCGACGAACGGATGGAACGCGAAGCGCTGGAAAAGTTGGCGGAAGCCGGGCTCGGCTTCACGCCTTGGGTGAGCCTCGATTATCCGGCCGCCCTGGTCCTTGAAATCCGCGGCAGCCTGACCCTGTTCGGCGGCTTGAATGCCTTGACGCAGCGGCTGCGTGCCAAGCTCGAAAACCTGGGCCATTGCAACATTCTCGCGGCGGCACCGGCACCTTTTCCGGCCTGGCTCATGGCCTCCTCCGGGCTGGAGCGGACGGTGGAGAACCCGGCGGCACTCCGCTCCGGGCTCGGCGATCTGGCCATCGCCCGCTTGCCCCTGGAACGGAATACGGCGAACCGGCTCGCCAAGGCCGGTCTCCACACCCTGCGCGATCTCTGGCGTTTGCCGCGGGACGGCCTAGCTCGGCGTTACGGTCTTGCCGTGCTACGCCAACTCGACCGAGCCGCAGGGCGGGAAAAGGAAATGCCCGGGCTCTTCCGAACGCCGCCTGTCTTTCAAGCTTATCGGGAACTCGCCGCGGAAACCGAGAACCTGGCTCACCTGCGCCCCGTGTGCGCGGTTCTGCTGGAAAATTTGGCTGCCTTTTTGCGCCAGCACGACGCCACCACGGACCGGCTGGAACTGGAGCTTTTCCACTTCCGCCGGCCAGCCACGCGCCTGGAACTGAAGCTTCGCTACGCCAGCCGCGATCCGGAGAGAATTTCGATGCTGCTGAACGAGCGTCTGGAGCGAACGCCCCTGCCTGACGCCGTTACCGCCCTTCGCCTGCGTTGCGGCGCGCTACAACCCTATCGGGCGCACGAGGCGGATCTATTCGCTGCCAAAACTCCGGGCGTTTTGGACTGGGAGACCTTGCTGGAACAATTGCAGCAGCGCCTGGGACGCGATGCCTTGCGCTTTCTGGACACTCCGGCCGATCACCGCCCTGAGCTCGCCTGGAAGGGGGTCTCCGGCGCCCCCGAAGACGCCGTTTGCGATTGGAAGGGCGGCTTCGGCGCTCCCGAAGACGCCGTTTGCGATTGGAAGGGCGGCTTCGGTGCTCCCGGAGACGCCGTTTGCGATTGGACGCGGAACGAATCGCCCATCGGCAAGGAACGCCGGCCGTTGTGGCTGCTGCCCAAGCCTCGACCGTGCGATCCGACCCGTTACCGATTGCTGCCGGAGCGGGAGCGCATCGAGAGCGGCTGGTGGGACGGCGCTTCGATCCGGCGGGATTACCGCGTGGCGGTGAGCCCGGAAGGCGTCCGCGCCTGGATATACCGGGAACTCGATGGGAACGGCGGGTGGTACCTCCATGGTTTCTTTGCTTAGGACTTGGTCGCCCTCAGCGCGATACGCTTTCCTGCCGCTTTTTCTGCAGTTCGATTTCGTAAATGAATTTCTGAAGGCTGATTTCGAAATTTCGGCTGGCGCCACGAAAAACACACCCCACCCGCTGACCGACCGGCGGGTTAGCCCAGGTCATCGCGACTTTATTGCGCACTTCGAGACCCAGCATCATTTCGCCATGGCCGGGCAGGATCAGCCTGCATTCTTCGAGAATATGCCCTATGGCGAACAAATCTCCTAACTGATTAGTCTTGTCGATCAGGGCCAAGCCCGAAAGACTGATGTCGGCAATACCGAACTCTGCGGGCTTGTCGTCGAGCCTGACCACGCATTTGGCCGGCATGGCTACCGGAATCGCCACCCGGTAGAACGTCCGCTGCTGCCGCCAGTACAAGGAATCCGGAATCGGGGCCGCAAGCACGGTTTGCCCGTTCAAGGTCGCCTCGGTAAGTTTGGTCAGGGCGAAGCGGCACTGGATGCCGTCGACTTGTCCGCGAAATGCGACTTGCTGCGCCGCCAGCAACTGCCGATTGACGCTGGCGTTCTCGCTCAAATCCATGACCACCAATCCTTTTTCCGCCATCACCTGCACGACCGTGGTCACGAAACTCAGGCCACTACCGTCCGGCAGAGTGCTTAAAAGACACTTCTTCGTCTGCATGAGCTTGAGCTTTTCGATGATTTCGCCCCGGCTTTTCAGAACGTATCCGCCTTGACTTTCACTGGTATCGGCTGGCATAGGTCGCAATAGAACTAAGGATCACTTGACATTAAAGCTTAGCAGGGCAACGCACCGAAAAACGTGATCGGAATTGCCTGCGGTTGTTAATCATCCGTCGTTTCGGGCGAAGGCCGCTTCGGCAAAGGCACGTCGAAAACGATATTTTCGCCGCCATTGAGAACCAGGAAGTGCCGTCCCTTCGCGCGGGCGAGCATGGTCACGCCCGCCTGCCGCGCCAGCTCGAATCCCATGTGGGTGGCCCCCGAACGCGACAGCAGCACCGGGATCCCCATTTGCGTGACCTTGATCACCATTTCCGAGGTGAGGCGTCCGGTGGTATAGAAAATCTTGTCCCCGCCTTCCATGCCGGTGAGCCACATGTAGCCGGCGATCGCATCCACGGCATTATGGCGTCCGACATCTTCGACGAAGATTTCGATCTTGCCGTCTTTGCACAGCGCGCAGCCATGCACCGCCCCGGCCCGCTTGTATACCTCGTTGTAATCCCTGAGCGCATTGAAAACGCCGTAGATCTCCGATTGGCGGACGGTCACCTTGGGTACGCGAATTTCGCGGAGCTGGTCCATCAACCGGCCGAACACCGTGCCCTGACCGCACCCCGTGGTGACGGTACGGCTGCCCAGCCTTTCGAGAAAGGCGTGTTCGGTGAGCCGGGTAGTCACCGCGACCGCCTCGGTCTCCCAATCGACCTGCACCGACCGGATGTCGGCGATGTTCTCGATGAATCCCTGGTTGCGGAGATAACCGAGCGTCAAAAGTTCCGGATGGGTTCCGATCGTCATCAAGGTGACGATTTCGTACTTGTCCACATAGACGGTCAGAGCGCGTTCGCCCACCAGTTCCAATTCGCGGCGTTCACCGTACTCGTCGAGCGCGGTGGCGGCATAGCAGGAGGCGCGTCCCGCATTCGTCATTCGGATATCGTAAGGATTGGCCTGAAGATCGATCGGAGCCGCTGCCGTTGCATCCGCCGTTTCCATGCCCTCCAGCGCCGCCAACTCCCCCGGCGTGTTGACGTTGGCGAACAGCTCGGGATGATCGCTGAAATCGACCAAGGCCAGCCTGTGCTGCTCGAGCCAGAGGTCGATCTTCCGCTGACCGCCGGCCAGATAACGTTCCAGGCTGTCCGCCAGGCGGCGTTCAGCCAGCAGGAAAACCGGGTGCAAACGCTCGCCGTCGTGGGCGGCGCAAAGCTCGGCTCCGGTCTCCTGCATCACCCGGCACAGTCTTTCCAGAAGACGCCCCGTCACCAGCGGCGAATCGCATGGCACGGTTAGGACATAGGGCGTTTCCGCGGCACGCATGGCGCTGAGCAGCCCGGCCAGAGGCCCGTCGAAAGTGTCGGTCTGATCGGATATCACGGGATAACCGAAACGCGCGTATGCGTCCCGATTCCGGTTGGCGTTGATCAGAATGTGCGCGGCGACCGAATCCAGGGCTTCCAGAGCGTAGCTCGCCAGTGGTCTGCCTTTGAAGCGAATCAGCCCTTTGTCTTCGCCGCCCATCCGTCGTGCGCGTCCGCCGGCCAGAATCACGCCGGTTATTTTTGCCCTCTCTAAAATCATGGTGATAAGCTAAAAATCGAGTTTCGATATGTTTCTATTTAGTGTATGCGCTTATTTCTTGGTTCGATTGTCGCACTGCTGCTGATTATCCTGCCAGGGTGCTCCGCTCCAAAGAATCCCGAACCGCTCTACTATCAAGCCGAGACTACCAAACCTTATCAGGACGTTCTGTCCGAGTTGGAGCTCGCGATCACCGAGCGGAATTTCCGCATCACCGGCCACAACAAGATCGGCAGCGTGATCCGGGAGCGCGAGAACATCAGCTTCCCCGATTACGACACCATTCAGTTCTGCAATCTCACGCTGGCCCGCGAGATGCTGGAAATTTCGCCGGAATCCGTCATCTACATGCCCTGCAATGTGGCCGTCCGTTCCGAGAACGGCAAAGTTATCGTGACCACGCATTTGCTGCCGACCCGTTCGCCTAACCCGAAAATGAACGAATTCGCTCGGCAAATGAACGAAAAGCTCAAACAAATCGTGGACTTTGCGGTCGAAAACTGAATTTCACAAATTGCGCCTTCCGCTTTCGCTGCACTATCATGTAGCGATTTTGAGACAGGCTTACGAGAACGATTGAGCATGAAAATACCCGCTTTTCCCTTGAATATCCGGTGGCCCGCAACGGCCGCCGTTCTGATCCTGGCAGCCGGCTGCACGTCCGCTCCGCCCTCCCCCGAAACAGAAGCAAAGGAAACCAACGATTTTCCCACGCTGGCCAGGGTCGAATATGTCCTGCAATGCATGCAGGAGCATGGCGGCCAGAATTACAACAATCTCTATCACTGCACGTGCAGCGTCGACAAGATCGCGAGCCGGATGAGCCACGATGAATTCGTCCAGGCGCAGACTTTCACCTACGGATTCAGCATGGCCGGCGAGCGCGGCGCGGAATTCCGCGATCCGCCGGAATCCGCGAAACTGCGCGAGAAGTACAAGGAAGCGAAGAAATACGCTCAGGAAGCTTGCTTTCCGGCGGGTGCGGATAAGGACGTGAAGAAATAAGGGGGACAACAAACTCCGTTTCGGTGGGTTACGCCCTTCGGCTTCGCTAACGCTACGCTCAGGGCTAACCCACCCTACCAAGTCGTAGGTCGGCAATCCTTTGCCGACAAGGACTCTTAAAACATATCCTTCCGCCGGCGCGTTTCCGCAAACACCTCCAAGGGGTCGGCGTTCATCATTCCCAAGTTGCTCCGGATTTCCTCGCTTTCGGGGCGGAGGAACGGATTGGTCGCCAATTCCTCTTTCAACGTCGAAGGAACCGTAGGCGTGTTCTGCCGCCGCAGATCATCGACTTGCGCCATCCGTTGCTGAAGCGCCACATTACCGGGCTCTACCGTCAAGGCGAATCGGCCGTTCGCCTGGGTGTATTCGTGGGCGCAGTAAACCCTGGTCTCGGGAGGCAAGGCGCGCAGCTTCGAGAGCGAGCGCCACATTTCTTCCGGCGTGCCTTCGAACAACCGTCCGCATCCCAGGGCGAACAGCGTATCACCGCAAAATAGCGCATCGGCCCCGGCGAACCAGAACGCGATGTGCGCACGCGTGTGTCCCGGAACATCGAGCACGCGAGCCTCGGAGCTTCCAACTTTCAAAACCGTCGTCTCGCCCACGGCTATATCGATACCTGGAATGCGCTTGAGGTCCCGCTCCGAACCCACTATCCGACAGCCCGTCCGCCGCTTGAGCTCAAGGTTGCCGCCCACGTGATCGCCGTGATGATGGGTGTTCAGGACATGAGTCAGCGTCCATCCGTAAGCGGCGAGCGCCTCCAAAACCGGATCGGCCTCGGCGGGATCGACCGCCGCCGTCTCGCCGGTTTGGCTGTCGTGGATCAGGTAAACGTAGTTGTCCTTGAGTACGGGGATTTGAAGGATTTCCAGCATAATGCGTCCTTATCTGCCACCGGATAAATACCGGGCGATATCCTCTTTCGAAAAACCGATCTTGCGAGCCACCCGATCCGCGTGGCTGACCCTCGAAATGCCTTCGACCACCCGGTAAGTCGGCTGCTCGTTCTTGAACTCGACCTGCCTCGCCAATCCGATTTCTTTCTGCTGATAAGCATCGACCAGTTCGTGGTTGTGGGTGATCAAAATGGTGTTGCTGCCTTTCTGATAGAACCCGTCCAGGATATTCATGGAAATCTCGATCTTTTCCTCGTGGGTCGTGCCTTCCGAGAGTTCGTCCATGATCACCAGGCTTTTCGGCGTCGTTGCGAGGAAAATGTCCTTGGTCCGCTTGAGTTCGGTGCCGAAGCGCCCTTCACCGTCGGCGAGGTGGCTGATTTCGGGGACCTGGTAAAAGATGCGGTCCGCGACGGTCAGTTCCGCTTCCTGAGCCGGCACATAGCATCCGATTTGCGCGAGCAACTGGCTCTGCGCCAGGGTTTTACAGAACGCCGTCTTGCCGCCGCTGTTCGGTCCGGTGATGAAGGTCAGCCGCGTGTTTTTCAGGCTGATGTCGTTGGGCACGTAGTCGGGATTGTCCTTGCTCAGCACCGGATTCCGCACGCCTTTGAGCACCAGCGAATGGCGCTCGGCCTCGACGATCTTGGGCAAGACCACGGAGTGGTGGAAGGATTCCTTGAGGCGGACGAAGCTCAAGAGCTCGTCCAGCTTGCCCAGCGAATCCAGCGTGTTTTGCACGTCCTCGGACCGTTTGAAGATGTCGCGGAGCGGATAGATGCAGCCATCGCGATCGAAACCGCCGACGATGGGGATGTAAACGAAGCTGATGGGAAGCAGGAACAGCCAAAATACCGGCGCGATCGAAACCGCCAGATCGAGCAGCAACGGCACGAATTCCAAAGTCAGCACCAGGAGGATGGCCGCGACCGCGAGCCCCACCGGCTTGAACAGTGACGGCCGAAAGCGGATCGCCGGGGTATACCAGGGTTTCTCCGCCTTGGAGCGGACATCTTTCTCGGTCCGGTACACCGGCCCCTTCATCAGGGCATAGGCGCGCGAATGGGCAAAGCGCCGCAAGTCGTCGATCAATAGGCCCAGGTACTCGCTGTTCGGCTTCGGAAACCGGTTTGCCGCCTCCACCAGATTGAGCATGAACCGAGTGCCTTTTTTATAGGTCTCATAACCGTAGCCCTCGATTTCCAGCTTGTGCGCGGGCGAACTCATGAGCCCCATGAACGTGCCGAATAATAAACCGTAAAAGTCATCTTCCAGCGACTTCGCCTGTTTGATCAGGGTTTCCAACGAGTCTCGAAGCGCCTTGTCGGATTCGATTTCCCGAACCGCGTCCTGCTTGGCCCGGATAAGGTCCGCCGACGCCAGCGGCTGGACCAGCGAGCGATAAAGGGTTGCCTGACCGGTGATCGTGGCGGCGTGATTGATGCTGTCGAACAGCTTATCGACTTCGATGGCCTGAAACGTCGAAACATCGATGACACCCTCTCCGGTTGCGCCCGGCGCGGCGGAACGAACGACCGGCGGTTCCTTGGAATCGGATTGCAGAAGAGTCTGGTATAGGGAATTCATGGAGCGAGGACCTGGCAATGATAGTTCGGCGCCTAACCTACACCTTAGCGGCGCCCGCTTCAACCTGGAAGGAAACGGGGGCGATACCTATGTTTCTTAATGACCCTGTAATGTCTCGAACAGTGCCCATGATCGACTCGACCATCGATTCAGCATAAAATTTCACACATTTTTCACGAAAATCCGTCCGTCTTCTGGCAACGCTGACGAAAAAGAAGTTTCATCAACCCACGCGATCTCGACAATCATGACCGATCACTCCGTTCGCTCCGATACGGGCCTAAGCGCCGCATCCGTTTTGACCCTAGGCATATCCGGCTTTAACTATGCTGATTTGTACGAACCGGAACGGCTCAAGGACTTGTCAGACGTCTTCGACGCAACGGTCCGCAACCACGATCCGGCCCTATTCGCCGAATTCGAGCGTTATCGCGCATGCCAAGGCGAAGGCATGCCGCCCGAAAAGATTTCGGATGTCCTGGTCAAAATGGCGCCCTATGTCGGTACTTTCGTGGCGCGGCTGTTCGGCGTATCGTCCGAACGGGACACGCAAATACAGGCGATCCGCGACGAGTTCGACAGCATCTTCCTGTACCGCAACGAGATCGTCGGGAAGGTCGCGGGACTGTTCAAGAATCAGGCGCTGGAAAGCTGGAATATCGCCGGTATCCAGGCGGACTTCGAGTCCTTGCTCCGAATCGCCGAACCCGTGTTGATCGAATCGGACCGGGAAAAAGCGGTTGCCGTCTTAGGCGCACGCTTGCACCGCTGGCATCAAGATGCGTCGGTGAGCGGAAGGGAAATCGCCGAATTGCGCCGTACTCTTGCCACCGATCCGGATACCGAGGCGCGCTTTGCCGGTCTGCTGGGCAAGAGCGACGAAGACCTGGTGAAGGCGCTGCTGGATCTGGTCCAACGCTGGACCTATGCAGCTACGCAAATTCCCGAGCTCAAAGCCCAAGTCCAAGGGTGGGCCAGCTTCAAGTTCCCGGCCAAGACCGATTTCAATCATCTGGTTCATCACGAGACGCGCTCGGCGGACGGCTACAGCGTATGGGCGGCCCCCGAGGAACACCACAGGAGGCGCGAAGGATTCGGCCTTACCGATCCACGTTTTCCCGAACGGCGCGTGTTGTACGAAGTCGACCACTGCATTTATTGCCACGACCGGGATACCGACTCGTGCTCCAAGGGCATGCGCAACAAGAAGGACGGCACGTACAAGACCAATCCGCTCGGCGTGACCATTACCGGCTGCCCGCTGGAGGAAAAGATTTCCGAGATGCACGTCGTCAAGCGTCAAGGCGACAACATCGGCGCGCTGGCGTTGATCACCATCGACAACCCGCTCTGCCCCGGCACCGGCCACCGCATCTGCAACGACTGCATGAAGGGCTGCATCTATCAGAAAACCGAGCCGGTCAATATTCCGCAGATCGAGACCAACGTCCTCACCGACGTTTTGTTCATGCCGTGGGGCTTCGAGATTTACAGCCTCCTGACCCGCTGGAATCCGCTCAACGTCAAGCGGCCGTACGCCCTTCCCTACAACGGCAAGAACGTGCTGGTGGCCGGCATGGGGCCCGCCGGCTACACGCTGGCTCATTATTTGACCAACGAAGGCTTCGGCGTGGTCGGTATCGACGGCCTCAAGATCGAACCGCTGCCCAAAGACATCGTCGGAGACGAGACCCATCCGCCCCGCCCCATCCATGATTTCCGAGAGTTGTACGAGGATTTGGACAAACGCATCATGCTGGGCTTCGGCGGCGTGGCCGAATACGGCATCACGGTGCGCTGGGACAAGAACTTCCTGAAAGTCATTTATCTGACCCTGTTGCGGCGTCACAGCTTCCGCTGCTACGGCGGCGTGCGCTTCGGCGGCACTCTCACGATCAACGAAGCCTGGGATCTCGGTTTCGACCACATTGCCATCGCTTCGGGCGCCGGCAAACCCACGCTCATCGACATCAAGAACAATTTGATTCGCGGCATCCGCAAGGCGTCGGACTTCTTGATGGCGCTGCAATTGACCGGGGCCGCCAAGGAGTCGTCGCTGGCCAATCTGCAAGTGCGCCTCCCGGCCGGCGTGATCGGCGGCGGCTTGACCGCCATCGACACCGCCACCGAGCTTTTGGCCTACTATCCGGTGCAGGTCGAAAAGATCATGCAACGCTACGAAAAGCTGTGCGCCGCCTTCGGCGAGGAAACCGTACGCGCCCGCTACGACGAGGAAGAATTGCTGATCCTCGACGAGTTTTTGGGTCATGCCAAGGCCGTGCAGGCAGAACGCCAAAGGGCACAAGCCGCCGGGGAAAAGCCCGATTTCCTCCCCTTGCTGAATGCCTGGGGAGGCGTCACGCTGTTCTACCGCAAGGGCATGAAGGATTCACCCGCTTACCGGCAGAATCACGAGGAAATCAAGGAAGCCATGGACGAAGGCATTCTGCTGGCCGAGGGCATGAACCCGCTCGAGGCCCTGGAGGACAAATACGGACATCTCCGCGCCGTGCGCTTCGAAAAACTGGAGGAACAGGATGGCCGCTGGCAAAAGGCCGGCAACCTCGAAGTCCCGTTGCGCAGCCTGTTCGTCGCCGCGGGAACCTCGCCCAATACCATCTACGAATCCGAGCATCCGGATTCCTTCGAGATGGACCAGAAGTTCTATCAGCGCTACGAACCCAATTGGCTGAGCGAAATTCCGGAGCTGGAACCGGTCAAAGACACCGCCGTTCCCAAGATCGGCAAGCCTGCGCCGTTCACCTCGTACCGCCGCCACGGCAAGTTCATCACGTTCTACGGCGACAACCACCCGGTCTATGCCGGCAACGTGGTGAAAGCCATGGCCAGCGCCAAGGACGGATATCCTTACATCGTCAAACTGTACGAAAAGGAGCTCGCCGCGCTCGATCGAGCCCAGCAGCCCCAGCGCCTTGCGAATCTGCGAGAGTTCCAGCACAGGCTCGACGACATGCTGCTGGCGCGTATCGTAGAAATCAATCGGGTCACCCCGAACATCGTCGAAGTCATCGTAAGGGCTCCGCTGGCCGCGAAGCACTTCTGCCCGGGCCAGTTCTACCGCGTTCAAAACTTCGAAGCGCTCGCACCCGTCGTGGACGATACGGTGCTGGTCGCCGAAGGCCTGGCATTGACCGGCGCCTGGGTCGACAAGGAACAAGGCCTCATATCCCTGATCGCTCTGGAAATGGGTTCGTCGTCCAAGCTCTGCGCGATGTGGAAGCCCGGCGACCCCATCGTGGTGATGGGGGTCACCGGCGCCCCCACTGAAATTCACGCCGGGCAAACGGTCCTCCTCGCCGGCGGCGGCCTGGGCAATGCGGTGCTGTTCTCCATCGGCAAAGCGCTGCGCGCGGCGGGCAGCCATGTCATCTATTTCGCCGGCTATCGGAAGCGCGAAGACGTGTTCAAGATTCGGGAAATCGAAGCGGCCTCGGATGTGGTGGTCTGGTCGGTCGATAATCTCCCAGGAGCAGAGCCCATACCGCCGCTGCGCCCCCAGGACAAAACCTTCGTCGGCAACATCGTCGAAGCGATGCTGGCTTACGCGAAGGGCGAACTGGGTCCGACTCCGATCCACATGGACGACGTCGACCACATGATCGTCATCGGCTCCGACCGCATGATGGCGGCGGTCAAAGCAGCCCGTTACGGCGTCCTCCAGCCGTATCTCAAGGCTCATCACTCCGCCATTGGCTCGATCAACTCGCCGATGCAGTGCATGATGAAGGGCGTCTGCGCGCAGTGTCTGTGCAAGCATGTGGAACCGGACAGCGGCAAGGAGTATTTCGTGTACTCCTGCTACAACCAGGATCAAGACCTGGACCGGGTCGATTTTCCCAACTTGTACGCACGCCTGCGCCAGAACTCGGTACAGGAGAAACTGTCGACGATGTGGCTGGACTATCTACTTTCGAAAAACGGCGATCGACGGGTAGGCTGAAAAATTTCCAAAGACGAAAGCATGACAATATCCGGAAAGTCTTTTACCATTGACGCCCGTTGACTGCATGGACGGCTTTACGCCTTTCCTCGATCGACGCCATCGCAGGAGCTCGCGACCTGGAAGCTTCCGCGAAACGCGGTATGGCAATGGCGGCGTATGCATCAGCACTCAATAAGCAATCGTGACATTTGTTTGGTTATTCCAGGAATAGCCAGAGGAGAACGCAAGAGAATGAAAATGAACAAAACCTTAGTTCTGGGCGCTTTGTTGTTGACCGGCACGATGGGTAGCGCCATTGCCGCCGAAAACGCCGCTGGCGTAAAGGAATTCATGGTCAAGACCGTCCAGACCACCAAGGAAGCCCAGGCCGCTGCAACCGCTGGCGACAAGGACGGCTGCCTGTCTGCCATCAAGCAGACCAAGCAGAACTATAAGGAAATCACCGGCGACGCGGCTGGCAAGCCCTTGCAGGACGCCATGAAGAAGGTTCGGCAAGCCCAAGACCTTTGCGCAGCCGGAAACACGTCCGAAGCCGCACCGCTCTTGAGCGAAGCCGCCGCCGCCATGGAAAAGGTCAACGCCGGCATCAAATAAGATGCCTGCAACCTGTCTGTCTTGAGACAGGCTGGAAGTATAAAAGCAGGGCGGCAACCGCCCTGCTTTTTTTTGTGCCCGGCACTCAACCCATCGCCCCTACTAAGGCTTCGGCGAACTCGCTGGTTTTCACCTCGCGTGCGCCTTCCATCTGCCGTGCAAAGTCGTAAGTGACGATCTTCTGGCCGACAACGGCACTATAAGCGTTTTCTACCGTTTTCGCGGCTTCGTGCCATCCCAGGTATTCAAGCAACATTACCCCGCTGAAGAGCAGTGAGCCGGGATTAGCTTTGTCCTGGCCGGCGTATTTGGGCGCGGAACCATGGGTTGCTTCGAATACGGCGATGAAATCGCCGATGTTGCCTCCCGGCGCAATACCAACACCTCCTACTTCCGCCGCGACCGCATCCGAAAGATAATCGCCGTTCAAGTTGAGCGTAGCGATGACGTCAAACTCTTCGGGACGAAGCAGCATCTGCTGGAACATGATATCGGCGATGCGGTCCTTGATGACGATCTTGCCATCCGGCTGTTTGCCGCCATGGAATCTGTTCAATTCCTCTTCGGTGATGGTCTGACCGGCGAACTCCGTACGAGCGAGTTCGTAACCCCAGTTCCGGAACGCGCCCTCGGTGAATTTCATGATATTGCCTTTGTGCATCAAGGCAACGCTCTTCCGCCCGTGATCGAGCGCATAGCGGATGGCTTTGCGGATCAGCCGCTTGCTTCCGAATTCGCTCACCGGTTTCACCCCGAGAGCACTGCCCTCATGGAAATCTGCCTTGAGCTCTTGTTTCAGAAAACGCTCGAGTTTAAAGGCTTCGGGCGATCCCGCCGGATATTCGACGCCTGCGTAAACATCCTCGGTGTTTTCCCGAAAGATGACCACATCCACCGCTTCGGGATGACGCAGGGGCGACGGCACTCCCGGAAAATGGCGTACCGGGCGAACGCATGCGTAAAGATCAAGGGTTTGTCGAAGGGACACGTTGATGGACCGCATTCCCCCACCCACAGGGGTCGTCAAAGGACCTTTGATGGATACGACCAAGTCCTTTAGCGCGTGCACCGCTTCGTCGGGAAAAGCGTTGCCGTAGAGTGCAGCGGCTTTTTCTCCGAGAAAGAGCTCGCACCAATGGATTTTGCGCGCCCCGCCGTATGCTTTGGCGACCGCTGCGTTCCAAACGCGGAGGGATGCGCGCGTAATATCCGGGCCGATGCCGTCGCCTTCGACGTAGCCGACGACGGGCTCGTCAGGAACACGAAGCTTGCCGTCCCGAACGCTGATTTTTTCGCCGCCGGCAGGAAGCCGAATGTGCTGGTAATCCATGGCGACCTCCATGAAATAGCGTAGAGAACTGAGATACTGACCGACGCAGAAATCCGCGACGATCTAGCCCTTAGAAGCAGTCTTCAAACGTCACGAGCGACGTCAAGGAAAGGCGCGAAAGGGCGACCCGAAGCCGCCAGCAGGCCCGTGGAGGGAACAGCCGTTAGCCTGGCCCGCAGGGCGAACCGCAAGGATCGGGCGAGTCAAAACCGGAGTGTACCGAGGAGTACATGACCATTTCTCCGGGAGAGAAATGGGACGCACGATAGCGCGCCCGGTAGGGTGAAAAACAGAGATGTTTTTCATCAGCATCTTGAACCCTTGAACAACGCCGGCATGACGGCGCGCAGCAGTTTGAAGACAGCTTCTCAGGCGGAATAGGCTCCGATCTCGGGCCTATTATGCTTGGGCAAAATAGTGGTGTAAAAATTCGTCGAAAGAGAGTTTGTCGCCAGCTTCCATTTGCTGCTGTTCCTCGAGCGATTCGTCGGTCAGCCGGCGAAAGAATTCGGCTCGCTCGGCGGATAGGAAGCGATCACGGAACACCCTCGCATGCTCCTTCGATATCCGCAGCGCATATTCCTCGAACGATTCTCCACTCGCCCTCATTTCGGCCAGCATGCGGGCGGAAGGCGTCAGTTCGGGATCGAAAAACTTGGCGGCCTGTTCCTCCAGGCTTCGCGTGTAGGGTTTAGACACGTCTTCCGCATCGAGAATTTCTGCGATGCCGCGCATGGCCTCAAGTATTTCCGCCGCCCAGTCCTTCAACAAAACCTCTCGGCCTTTGCGCCGAAGCTTGAACCCGGGCGTACGGCCGCAACACGCGACCGCCATGCCGTTCTGGCTGACTTCTCTCTTCTCCGCGGAATCGAGTGGGGGACTTTGTTCCAAAAGGCAAAAAAGCAGAAAGATTTCCAGAAAGCGCAGCTGATCCAGGTTTGCCCCGGCAGGACTGAAGCACTCCAAGTCCAGCGATCTAAGCTCCAAATAACGCACTCCGCGCCGCTTTAGGGCAAGCGTAGGCTTTTCACCGGACTCGGCGATTTGTTTGGGACGGATGACGCTGTAATACTCGTTTTCGATCTGGAGAATGTTGCCGTTCAGCTGACGGTAATCTCCATTCACCTTCACGCCGATCTTCTCGTAAAGCGGATAAGGCGTCGCTATGGCCTTGCCGAGAGTCGCCACGTAGTCGTCGAGATTATTAAAAGAGATATCGAGCCCGGCCTGGCTGTCGTTCTTGTACCCGATATCGCTCATGCGCAGCGAAGTCGCATAGGGGCGAAAAAGCGTTCGGGCGTCGAACTCCGAAAATCTGGACGCAAGATGCTCTCGTCCGTTGAAAAACGACTTGGCGAATGCCGGAGAGGCGCCGAACAAATAGATTGTTAACCACCCGTAGCGATGAACGTTGCGCACCATGCCGAAATAGTTGCCTGCGATAAAGCTGGACAAGGAGTCCGCCCCGCCTTCCAACTCGCACAGGACCGGCCATAACGCTTCGTTGACCGAATAATTGAAATGAACGCCGGCAATGGCCTGCATCATCCGCCCGTAGCGATAGGCGAGTCCGCGCCGGTAAATGTGTTTCATCCGACCGATATTGGAGGTTCCGTATTCGGCAATGGGGATGCTTTCGTCACCGGTCACGCCGCAGGGCATGGAAGTCGCGAGTAAGATCTCGTCTCCCAGATTGCGGTATATGAAGGTATGCAGGTCTTTAAGAAACCGCAGCGCTTCCGCCGGGTCGGCATAGGGTGGCGTAATCAGCTCGATCAGCGCCTCGGAATAATCCGTAGTGACATAAGGATGAGTCAGCGCCGATCCTACTCCCATCGGATGCGGCGTATGCGCGATGACGCCGTCGGCCGCAAGCCGGAGGCTTTCCTTCTCCAGCCCTTTGAGGCCGTTCCTCAGCAGATGTTGTTGGCCGGTATGAATAAGCTGGTTAAGCCGGGAGTCTATGCTTTGGCTCAAGCGCGAATAATCCTTGGTGTTGTTCTTAAAGGCGGGATGACTCGTGAAATCGCGGAATGGAAATCCGGATTCGACGGACTACAAAACACCCGAATCCATTTTCATTCTATCAGAGAAGCGCGATCGGCCTGTACAGTAAACCGCTATCTCGGTTTAAAGGAGCCTCACCAACTGAACAGCACCCATTGCGGAATCCGCATGTCATCCTCCAAATCGCTGCGCCGTACGTCCATATTACCGTCGCCATCGGTGTCGAGCAGATAATAGGCCGGACCGATCGCTGGCTTGATCTTTACCATGTAAAGCCGATTATTGATCCGGTATTCTTCGATAGTGTCCTTGCCCCGCCGGATAATCGTGACATCCGGCTCCAAGGGCTCACCGCTCTCGACCTGCGGCGGAATATCCGGCGGCTCGGGCACCGGAGCGAGTTCACCCTGCGCTTGGGCGGAGGCTGCGACAACCAAAAGACAAAGCGAAATAATCCGTAGCATGATGAATCCTGCTGAAAGGACTGGGTTTTGAGATTTGCCAATGATAGTACATATCGGATCGAGAAATCCGATTACATGGCCAGACGTCCTGCCGATAATCGAACGATCGAGAGCTCGGTTAATCCCATGGCTCAAGAAACTACCTGGCACATCACATGTTCGCGATGATAATCGTCAACTCTGCATACCGTTCCATCCGCACCGAGTTAGGCTGGGATGGAGTCAATCAGCTGTCCTCATCTAAGGGACCGACGCGGTTTGGCTAAATTCCCGGAATCGAGCAAGGATATTCGCCATGGCCAGACGAAGCGATCATAGCCGCGACGAAATTCGCGAAATGGCTTTAAAAGCAGCGGAAGCCATCGTCGAGCGGGAAGGCGCGGCAGGTCTCAGCACACGCAAGATCGCGAACGAAATCGGCTATACCGCAGGCAGCCTCTATTTGATTTTCGAGAACCTGGACGACTTGATTTTCCGGGTGAACGCCCGGACCTTGGCCGAATTAGCCCTCGAACTCGACCAAGCTACGGCTGAGAAAAACGATACCGAAGCTGTACTGGTGGAACTGGGCCGCATTTATCTCCGCTTCGCCGCGTCACACAGGGGACGCTGGGACCTGATTTTCGGACGCGGATCGCCCACGGCAACCGCTTCGCCCGGCTGGTACCGCAACCATGTTCTCGCCCTGTTCGATCGGGTCGAAAAATGTCTCGCCCGACTCGGTCCGGCCCGAAATCCGACGGAAGTCGCACTGGCCGCTCGAGCGCTTTGGGGAGGCGTGCACGGCGTCTGCACCTTGGCGCTTACCGATAAGCTGGACATCGCCGGTCTTCCCGATGCCGAGAAACTGACGACTTCGCTGATCCGAAACTTTTTATCCGGCTGGATGCGGCAAAATTAGTTCACGGACTCTAGAACGCTGATCGGCAAGCCCCCCCCGATCGCAAGACTAATTCGTTTTATCCTCGCCCCATGCGGCGAAGGATTTTTGCCGGTAAACTGGTTTACTTTTCCGAATAGTCTCTACCGCCGAACGATGAACGACAATCAACTTTTGCGTTATAGCCGACAGATACTGCTGCCTCAGATCGACGTCGAGGGCCAGGAAAAGCTGCTGGATTCCAGGGCATTGATTATCGGTCTCGGCGGTCTCGGCTCGCCCGCCGCCATGTATTTGGCCGCCGCCGGGGTCGGCAGCCTGGCGCTGAACGACTACGATGTCGTGGAAATATCCAACCTTCAGCGCCAGATCGCGCACGGCACGGAGAACATCGGAGAACCTAAGGCGGTTTCGGCGCGTAAAGCCCTCGAACGGCTAAACCCCGATGTGAGAGTCACCGAACTCACATCCCGCTTGGAGGGGGCACAATTGGAGCAGGAAATCGCTCGGGCCGACGTGGTGCTGGATTGCTCGGATAACTTCACCACCCGTTTCGCCGTCAACGCCGCTTGCGTAAGAACGCGAACGCCGCTGGTTTCCGGAGCGGTGATCCGCTTCGAGGGACAACTGGCCGTATTCACTCCGGGCGTCGGAAACAACCCCTGTTACAACTGCTTGTACGCCGATCACGGCGAACTTGCGGAAAGCTGCGTGCAAACCGGCGTGCTTGCCCCTCTGCCCGGAATCATCGGCAGCCTCCAGGCCCTGGAGGCCATCAAGCTCCTCACGGGCGTCGGCGAACCCTTGGTGGGACGACTTTTATTGCTCGATGCGCTGAGCATGGAGTGGAATCAAATGATCTTGAAAAGAAATCCCAGATGCCCGACTTGCGCTGGATCGGCTTGAGCAATCCAGCGGGCTTCTACTGATTTCCCTTCGAGAAATAGGAATAACTCCCGTTGCTTTCCAAAAATCGGATACGTATACTTTGCCGCGAGCTTTACAAGCCATTCCAAACTAAAGCAATAAATCACTTTTTTGGAGGTAATCCGAAATGAGATGGGAAAAACCGAGCTACAAAGACCTGCGCTTTGGCTTCGAAGTCACGATGTACATCTACAACCGCTAATTCGCCGGTTGAATCCCTGAACGGGGCTCCGCAGCAATGTAGAGCCCCGTTTTTCATTTAAAGGGCTCATCGGAAGCTCTTTTGCTTAGCAAAGATCGAAATGAAAGTCCGAGTGTTGGGCGCCGGCGCGGGCGGCGGTTTCCCGCAGTGGAACTGTAACTGTCACAACTGCTCCAGGCTTCGCCAAGGCCAAGTCAAGGCCAAATCGCGCACTCAGTCGTCGATTGCCGTCAGCAGCGACAACGAGAATTGGGTGCTTTTCAATGCGTCGCCCGACATCCGCACTCAACTGGAAGCCTTTCAGGCCGTCCATCCAAGGCACGGCATCCGTGACAGCGGTATCAAGGCCATCGTCCTGATCGACAGCCAAATCGATCACACCACGGGACTGTTGATGCTGCGCGAGTCCACTCGACCTTTGGACATTTATTGCAGCGAGATGGTGAAACAGGACCTGTCGACGGGATTCCCTGTATTTAAGATGCTGGAGCACTACTGCGGAGTCAACCACCATAGCACGCCTCTGGACGGTAGCGGCTTCGCGATTCCCGGGATTCACGACCTGAAGTTCTACACCCATTCGCTGAAAAGCAAGGCACCGCCCTATTCGCCTCATCGGCACGATCCGCACGAAGGCGACAACATCGGGGTCATCATCGAGCAGATATCTTCGGGCAAGAAACTTTATTACGCGCCGGGACTCGGAGAAATAGAACCTCACGTGTTCGCGGCCATGCAGCAGGCCGACTGCATGCTGGTCGACGGCACGTTCTGGCAGGAGGATGAGATGGGCCGTGCCGGAATTTGCGATAAGCTTGCCCGCGACATGGGACATTTACCCCAATCAGGTTCGGACGGCATGATCGAAGTGCTGAAAAATGCACCCAAAGCACGGAAGATTTTGATTCACATCAATAATACCAACCCGATCTTGGACGAAGATTCGCCGGAGCGAAAAACCCTTACCGAAGCGGGCATCGAAGTTGCCTGCGACGGCATGGAAATCGACCTGTGAGAAACACCATGAGCGAACCGACACCTTGGACCCGAGAAGAATTCGAAGCCAAATTGCGCGAGAAAGAGGCGTATTATCATATTAACCATCCCTACCATGTGCTCATGGCTGACGGCAAGCTCAGCAAAGAGCAAATTCAAGGGTGGGTTGCGAATCGCTTCTATTACCAAATCAAGATCCCGGTCAAAGACTCCGCCATTCTGGCGAATTGCCCCGATCGCGAAACCCGACGCCAGTGGATTCAGCGGATACACGATCACGACGGCTGGGGCGACGATGCCGGCGGCATCGAAGCCTGGACGCGACTCGGTATTGCTGTAGGCATCCCCCGAGACGAACTCTGGTCGCTAAAGCACGTATTGCCCGGCGTCCGCTTTGCCGTGGACGCTTATGTCAATTTCGCCCGCCAGGCATCCTGGCAGGAAGCGGCCTGTTCGTCACTGACCGAGCTGTTCGCGCCGACCATTCACAAGCAGCGCTTGTCCGGCTGGCCCGACCTGTATCCGTGGATCGACCAGGATGGACTCGCCTATTTCCGGAAACGGGTGAGTCAGGCCAGCCGCGATGTGGAACACGGCCTCGCCATCACACTGGACTATTTCAAGACTCGCGAGCAACAGGAGCGCGCCCTGGAAATCCTCCAGCTCAAGCTGGACATTCTGTGGAGCATGCTTGACGCGATGTACTTGGCCTATATCGAAAACAAGCCGCCCTACTTCAATATCAAGCCTTGAAACCATGGCCTTAGACGCCCAAAGCCTTTTTGCCTTCTCGCCCCTGCATCGACTGCAATGGGAAGAAGCCCAACAGCGTTACGTGATCCTTTATCCCGAGGGCCTGGTCGAGTTAAACCTGCCCGCCGCCGAAATCCTCAAGCTGTGCGACGGCACACGCGATTTGGACGCAATCGTTTCCGAACTTGAGACGAAATTCGAAACCACCGGTCTAAGGGACGACATTTCCGAACTCCTGCAATCTGCCTTGGATAATGGTTGGATCAGACAAATTCCCCGTCAGTAGTCCGCGCTGGCTATTAGCCGAACTGACCTACACCTGCCCGCTACAGTGCCCGTATTGTTCCAATCCCGTCGACTTCGCGAGACATAAGGACGAACTCGACACCGAAGACTGGCTGAGAGTATTTTCCGAAGCCCGCGAAATGGGCGCGGTGCAACTCGGCTTGTCGGGTGGCGAACCGCTGGTGCGCCAGGACTTGCCTATCCTGGTCAGACACGCCCGAGAGCTGGGCTATTACGTCAACCTGATTACCTCCGGCTATAAGCTCAACGAGGACAGGATCGCCGAGCTGAAGAATGCCGGACTGGATCACGTTCAGGTCAGTATTCAGGCGCCCGAAAAGACGCTGAACAACTATCTGGCCGGCACCGAATCGTTCGAGCAAAAGAAAGAGGTGGCCCGACTGGTCAAGAAGCACGGCTACCCCATGGTTCTGTGCGTCGTGATCCACCGCCAGAACATCCACCTGATGCGCGAAATTCTCGAGATGGCCGTCGAACTGGAAGCCGATTATCTTGAACTGGCCAATACCCAGTATTACGGCTGGGCGCATCTCAATCGCGATCAGCTGCTGCCGACCCGCGAGCAGTTCCAGGAAGCCGAGGCCATTGCCCAGGACTATAAGGAAAAGCTCAAGGGAAAGATGAAGATTTACTACGTGGTGCCGGACTACTACGAAGATCGGCCGAAGGCCTGCATGAACGGCTGGGGGACGACGTTTCTGACCATCGCTCCGGACGGTCTTGCCCTCCCCTGCCACGAAGCCCGGTCGCTGCCGGGACTCGACTGCCCCAACGTACGCGATATGAGCGTACGCGACATTTGGCTACACTCCGATGCCTTCAACAAATTTCGCGGATACGATTGGATGAAGGAGCCTTGCCGGTCTTGCCCGGAAAAGACCCGAGACTTCGGCGGCTGTCGCTGCCAGGCCTATCTTTTCACCGGCGATATGACCGCCGCCGATCCGGTGTGCAGCAAATCTCCCCATAGGCATGCCGTATTCGAAGCGATCGCCAGTGCGCGCTCGGCAGCGGAAACCGGCGAAACGAAACCGATGGTGTTCCGCAACACCAAGAACTCTAAGTCTTTTAGCGGCTAAGTCTGATTACTCTCAAACGGGCGGACCGCCACGCTCGTTCGAATCCGAGCACATAAACCGTCCGGAAGCATTATCGGCTTTCCGCCGCCAACTGGCGATGATATTCGGCCAAACGACGGCTTTCTTGGGCTGCCATTTCCAGATCCCGGATCATGGCTTCGGCACGCGCTTTCAAATCCAGAATCTGCTTGCCGTACTTGTGTGGATTAGCCTGATACTGGATCAGCATCTCGCGCTCTTCATCCGCATCGGCCTGCATCGTCTGCGCGATTTCATCATAGTGATTCGCGAGCCGTTCGTGCGCTTCCCGTGTGTCCGCCGTCTGCACGGCATACGCCCAATTGGGCGGACGTGGCCCTTCCTGCGTCGCGCATCCCCCTAGCACGACCAGCAGCGCGGGAACAATGACCTGGACAATCCTTATCCTCATAACACCTCCTTCCGGTCAAGATCGTTAATCCATCAAGACTCCGATAGCAGACCAGTACCGGCAATACCTATCCGTGCAGAATCGCCTTGCGGATACGTTGAAACCACTTTTCACGGCCGTCTCGACGTTTTTGCCGATTCGTCAGGATACCTCGTAGAGGCGATTCATTTCCGGGATTTTCAGCACCCCGCCCGATCCGAAATCCCGGTGATCGAACCTGGCCGAATCCTCCGCCGACCGTCGCGCCGCCAGAAGGGCTTCCAGAGTACCGAACCATATGAGGTAATAGCCGAACAATTCCAGGCTTTCCTCGATGATTTGCTTATATCCGGTCTTAAAATCGCTTCCCATGACCAGTTTCAGCAGCTCGGCGTGACCTACCAACTGGGCCAGCACCGCCACGGCCAGAAATCCTGACCAAAGAAAACCGAAAGGCGCCGAGTGAATCAAAGTACAAATCTGTTCCGGTAAGACTTTTCGGTTACGCCAGCCAATCATTAGCAACACGAAAAGCGAAATGCCTGCCGGCAATTGCCTATCCCACCAATAGTCCCACTCACGTATCGAAGCGATCACGGCGAACATTCCGAGCATCAGAAACAAAGGCCGACGGTGCTTCAAGCGCCAAGCACCGAAAAAATAGAGAGACATGATCACCATGATCAGGCCATATTGCAGCCACTCGACAAAATACCCTTCGCTGAAAACGTTTTCCGCATCGGCTCGGCTCGACCTCGCCAGGTAATCGTAAGTAACGAAAATTGCGAGGAAATAAAAAATCAACCTTATCGAGCCGAATACGATAGCAGTTCTATTTTTATGATCGATTTTTTCCGCCATTGGTTGCATACCCCTTCAAATGCCTCATCCATCAACCCGCGGCAATGGAGGAACCGATTGGAATCTCGTTTAGTCGTTCATTTTTATTTCCTTCCCTGAACATGCTAGCCGTAGGCGTGCGGTCACACACTATGATTTGCCCAGACCTTCCCACGGCTCATACAGAGCATCGGTTTCGATCTCGAACAACCCGAGAATCCGTCCCACTGTCTCGTCGATAAGCGCCGCCAACGTTTTCGCCCTGCCGTAAAACGCCGGCAACGGGGGGAAGATGATGCCCCCCATTTCCGTAACGGCGGCCATGTTGCGGATGTGCGCCAAATTCAACGGCGTTTCGCGCGGCACCACGACCAATCGACGACGCTCCTTAAGTGTTACGTCGGCCGCGCGCGAGATCAGGTTGTCGGAAAATCCGTGCGCCACTGCCGCCAAGGTTTTCATCGAGCACGGCGCGATAATCATGCCGCGGGTCTTGAACGCACCACTCGCGATGCTGGCTCCGACATCGTTGACATCGTGAACGACATCGGCAAACGCGCACACCTCGGCGCGCTTCATGCCCAATTCATGATGGATATTGAGCACACCCGCCGAGGAAACGATCAGGTGCGTTTCCCATCCCCCGATGTCGCGCAGCACCTGAAGCAGGCGCAAGCCGTATACGGCACCGGTCGCGCCGGTCATTGCAATGATCAGGCGTTTATTTCCGTTCATGACCCGAACCGCTCGGCCATTTCATCCGCGGCCGTAACCAAGGCATCGATCATTTCATCGCCGGCAGCGATATGGCCGGCATTCGGCAAAACGCGCAGCTCGGAGTTCGGCAGGCGCTTGTAAAGACTGAACGACGATTCGACGGGGCAAACCAAATCCCGACGGCCATGGATCAAAATTACCGGCAAATGACGAATCCTGTCACACTGCTCCAAAATCGCATCCTCCGGGATGAAATATCTGTTCACGGCATAATGGAGTTCGATCCGAGCTTGGTTGACCGCCTCGGACGATACATGCTCGTTCAACTCCGATGAGTCGAACTCGTTGCCGACAATGACCTGGCCGCTCCACAGCGCCCATGCGCGGGCGGCACGCCGCTGGGCCAATTCATCATCGCCGGTCAGGCATGAATACAAGTAAGACAAAGAATGGGGCCGCTCAGGCTCCGGGATATTTTCCATAAATCGTTCCCACGCCTCCGGATAAACTCGGTCCGCGCCCGAACCGACGAACCATTCGATATCGCGCTGGCGGGCCAGAAACGCCGCCCTAAGCACCAGTCCGGCGATCCTGGACGAATGGCGCTGCGCATAAACGAGCGCCAGGGTCGCGCCCCAGGAGCCCCCGAAAACCGACCAGCGATCGATTCGAAGCGCATGGCGGATATACTCCAAATCACGGATCAAGTCGGACGTAGTGTTGCCGTGGAGCTCTCCATGGGGAAGCGAACGCCCAGCGCCTCGCTGATCTATAAGAATAATCCGGTACTTGTTGGGATTGAAAAAAGAGCGGTGATAAGCCCTGCAGCCGGAACCCGGTCCACCGTGCAAGAACACGACGGGCATTCCGGAGGGATTCCCGCATTCTTCCACATAGATCTGATGCTTATTCCGTTTGAATTGATGGGCTGCGTAGGGTTCGATTTCGGGGTAGAGAATTCTCATGACAGGCTCAGGTCGGGCAGGAATTTGGACCTGGCGTAACGGAATAATGAACCAGCGGAGAACCTAACTGCCAATCCGGAACGCGGACAAAACCGCCATCGATTGATGGCAGCATTTCAGAGCAATATTCATATCGTGTTTCGATGCGGACGATGTCGAAAAATTCTACACCTGCATCGGACAATCGGACGTATTTTCTCGGCAAGAAAAAAGGGGGATTCTCATCCCCCTTTTCTTTTCGGCTTGAAAGGCTCTTAGAAGCCGAAACCGAGATAAGCGCCGGCGGTAAGGCCGTCGGTGTCTACGCCCTTGAGCACACCACTGTCGCTTTTGATGTCCAAGTCATCGCCAGTGAAGTGATAACGGAAATCAAGACCCGCCCACAGGTCGCCCCAGATCTTGTATTCGGCACCGGCGCCCAGCATCAGGCCGGGATTGAGCACGGTTACGCCGCTGGACGGCGGACTGATGACGTGGATGCCCAGACCGAACGGAATGATCCACGGCCTGAAGTTGCCCATATTGTTGAACTTGATTTTCGGCGCGGCCGTCAGAGTGAACTGGGTGATCTTGTTTTCGATACGGCCTAAATTACCGAGATCGGTCTGTGCTATGGCAACTAGAGTGTTCGTACCGGTGCCGAAGTTCTTGTATTCGAACATGACCTCGCCGTCTAGCGAGGCGATATCGGTCAGACCCCAGAAATCGTCGGTCAACTGATGGTCGAAACCGGCGCCGACGTACCAGCCATCATTGTCGTTCGGCTCCGTATTAACTAGCAGCGTTTCCGGAGAGCTGGTCTTATAGCCACGACCATGCTCCATTTTGGCATAACCGCCGCGGAAGAAGAGCAGATCATGATGCTCTTTCTCATGCTCCTCGGCTTCGGCAAGTTGCTGTTCGACCTTCTGCTGCTGTGCGTCCATCCGTTCCGCATTGGCCTTGGCATCGGAACGCGCCTTCGCCAATTCCGAACGCAACGCGCGCATCTCGTCTTCCATCATCTGCAAACGTCTTTCGATATCGGCCTGAGCAGACGTACCTTTGTAGTGGCTCTCCGCCATAGCCTGCTGCGGCGCCAAGCCGGCCACCGCGACAGCGGCAGTAACCATTGCTGCCATACCAGTCGATTTCTTGATCATTCTTATTCCCCCTCGTGCGAGTTGAACCTAAATCCGTTGCATGCCAGCAACAAAAAGTTGCATGTCGGCACGATCCTAACAAAAAAATCTCCATACAACAATTAGTCTATTTCATTATTTTTGCTAATTGTGGCTATTTGGACCGTTGCTTTTCTTGGGCTAGCCGAAACATACAGCCTTGCGGTTATAATGGCGAGTTAGGCTGCAACAGACAGTTTGTGGGGCCACGGCTCAGGCTATCGCCGCGTGATATCGCTGAGCACGAGGACGACCGCCTGGATATCAAGCGAATGCCTGGCCCTCCCTTGCTCCTTGCCCGCGGCGAATCAATCCATAAGAATTTAAGACATTGCCTGTTTTAATCGGGATATGACGGATATTCGCCCGGATGCAACATTCACTGGTCCAAAATAAATACAGAGACACGACATGGCCGTAAAAAATCGATTACACCGTAGCGAGTTGGCTGTTCCGGGCAGCAACAAGCGTATGTTGGAAAAAGCGCCCGAATCCGGCGCCGACGTAGTCTTTCTCGACCTGGAAGATGCAGTCGCTCCGGACGATAAAGAGCAGGCGCGGGCCAACATCATCGAGGCCTTGAACACCTATGACTGGTCGAAATGCGCCGTTTCCATCCGAATCAACGGACTCGACACCCATTACGCCTACCGCGATCTCGTAGAAGTGGCCGAAGCCTGCGGCGACAAACTCGACACCATTCTGATCCCCAAAGTGGGCAGCGCCGCCGACGTGTATTTCGTCGCCACCATGCTGTCCCAAATCGAGGCTTATAAAGGCTTCAAGCCCATCAACATCCACGTATTGATCGAAACCGCAATGGGCATGGCGAACGTGGAAGAGATTGCGAAAAGCTGCCCCGAGCGCATGGAAGCCATGGTGTTCGGCGTGGCCGACTACGCCGCCTCCGTGCGCGCCCGCACCACGCAGATCGGCGGAGCCAATCCCGAGTATGGCATGCTCACCGATCCCGACGAAAACGGCCAGCGTTATTTCCATTGGGGCGATCAGTGGCATTTCGGCATTTCCCGCATGGTCGCTGCCTGCCGCGCCTACGGGCTGCGGCCCATCGACGGTCCGTTCGGCGATTTCGGCGACCCTGAAGGCTACAAGGTCGCCGCGCGCCGTGCCGCCGCTCTCGGTTGCGAAGGCAAGTGGGCCATTCACCCGTCCCAGATCGCCCTGGCGAACGAAGTCTTTACCCCTACCGAAAAGGAAGTGAATCGCGCCCGCCGCATCTTGGTCGAAATGGAAAAGGCGGCGAAGGAAGGCAAGGGCGCCGTGTCCCTGGACGGCCGCCTGATCGATGCTGCTTCGATCCGCATGGCCGAAAATGTGGTCAGACAGATCGAACAAATAGAGGCCCGCCAGTCGTAGGGGATTTCCGTCGGTCGGGTTACCGAATCGTAACCCGACATTCCTATCGTCGGGTTACGGTCTGCCGGCCCAGCCTGACCTACATTGAAGAGAGGAAAGCAATCAGTGAACATCCATGAATATCAAGCGAAGGAACTGCTGAAATCATACGGTGTGCCGGTTCCGGTTGGCGGCGTCGCCTACTCCGACCAGCAGGCGGCTCAGGTGGCCGAGGAAATCGGCGGCAATAAGTGGGTCGTCAAAGCACAGATTCATGCCGGCGGCCGCGGCAAGGCGGGCGGGGTGAAGGTCGTCGACTCCATCGCCGAGGTGCAAAAAACCGCCGATGCCATGATCGGCACCCACCTGGTCACCCATCAGACCGGCCCCGAAGGCTCCATCGTCCAGCGTGTCTGGATCGAGCAAGCCAGCGACATCAAAAAGGAATTCTACCTAGGCTTCGTGATCGACCGCGGCTCTCAGCGCATCACCATCATCGCATCCAGCGAAGGCGGCATGGAAATCGAAGAGGTCGCCAAAGCGACCCCCGAAAAGATCGTCAAGGAAGTCATCGACCCCGCAATCGGCCTTCTGGACTTTCAGTGCCGTAAAGTCGCCACCGCCATCGGCCTCAAGGGCAAGCTGATGCCGCAAGCCGTCAAGCTGATGAAATCCATCTACCGCTGCATGCGCGACAAGGACGCCCTGCAGGCCGAAATCAATCCCCTAGCCATCGTCGGGAACGGTGACGACAAACTGATGGTGCTCGACGCCAAGTTCAGCTTCGACGACAACGCCCTCTATCGCCAGAAAGCCGTCACGGAAATGCGCGACCTGGCCGAGGAAGACCCGAAAGAGGTCGAAGCCTCCGGTCACGGCCTCAACTACATCGCGCTCGACGGCAACATCGGCTGCATCGTTAATGGTGCCGGTCTCGCCATGGCTTCTTTGGACGCCATCACCCTGCACGGCGGACGTCCGGCCAATTTCCTCGATGTCGGCGGCGGCGCCTCTCCCGAAAAAGTCACCAACGCTTGCCGTATCGTGCTGGAAGATCCTAACGTCAAGTGTATCCTGGTGAACATTTTCGCCGGCATCAACCGCTGCGACTGGATCGCCAAAGGTTTGATCCAAGCCTGCAACAGCCTCCAGATCAAGGTTCCGCTGATCGTGCGCCTGGCCGGCACCAATGTGGAAGAAGGCCGCAAGATCCTGGCGGAATCCGGCCTCTCCTTCATTACCGCCGAAAATCTGGACGACGCAGCGGCCAAAGCGGTCAAAACGGTGAGAGGGTAAGCATCAATGAGCGTATTCGTTAACAAAAACTCCAAGGTCATCTTCCAAGGCTTCACCGGCGAACACGCCACCTTCCATGCCGAAGACGCAATGAAAATCGGCACCAATGTCGTCGGCGGCGTTACGCCCGGCAAGGGCGGCACCACTCATTTGGGTCTACCGGTATTCGACACCGTGGCGGAAGCCGTGGCCGCCACCGGCGCCGATGTTTCCGCCGTATTCGTGCCCCCGCCGTTCAGCGCCGACGCCTTGATGGAAGCCGTCGATGCAGGAATCAAAGTGGCGGTGACCATCGCCGACGGCGTTCCGGTGCACGACATGATCCGACTCCAGCGCTACCGCACCGGCAAGAATACGATCATCGTCGGCCCCAACACTCCCGGCATCATCACGCCGAGCGAATGCAAGGTGGGCATCATGCCCTCGCACATCTACAAAAAGGGCAACATCGGCATCGTCTCCCGCTCGGGAACGCTCAACTACGAAGCCACCGAGCAAATGGCAGCCCTGGGACTCGGCATCACCACGTCGGTGGGCATCGGCGGCGACCCCATCAACGGCACTGACTTCATGACCGTGCTGCGCGCCTTCGAAGCCGATCCCGAAACCGAAATTGTGGTCATGATCGGCGAGATTGGCGGCCCCCAGGAAGTGGCGGCAGCTCGTTGGGCGAAGGAAAATATGAAAAAGCCCGTCGTCGGCTTCGTAGCCGGCATCGCCGCCCCCACCGGCCGGCGCATGGGGCATGCCGGCGCCATCATTTCCAACGAAGACGACACGGCCAGCGCCAAAATGGACGCCATGGAAGCCTTAGGGCTGTATGTCTCGCGAAACCCGGCCCACATCGGCCAAACCGTGCTGAGGGCGATGAAGGAAAATGGCATCGCCGTTAAATAATCGGATCGTGACCTAGTGCAGGTCGGGAATCCTTTCCCGACACAGCGGGTCGGCAAGGGATTGCCGACCTACGAGACATAGGGTGCGGCGAGGTAAGAACCGCACCGATTCGCTTTTTTCATACGTATGGAAATCATGATGCGCGATATCTCGCCCTTGGAACTTAGAAGCTATCTCGAGACCGCCAACCCCAAACCTCTCCTGCTCGACGTGCGCGAACCACAGGAATACGCCCACTGCCATATCGAAAGCAGCATACACATTCCCATGAACGATATTCCCTACCGGCTCGCCGAACTCGATCCGGCGCAGGAAATTGTCGTCATCTGCCATCACGGCATGCGCAGCCGCATGGTGGGCGATTATCTGGAGCGCCAAGGATTCAGCGATATCGCCAACCTACGGGGCGGCATCGACGCCTGGGCTAGGGAAGTCGCACCCGATATGCCGCGGTATTGATCGTGATCGCCGTCATTCAGCGGGTGACGCGGGCCGAAGTGACCGTGGCCGGCGAAAGCGTCGGAAAAATAGACCGGGGGATACTCGCTTTGATCGCCATCGAAAAGGGCGATACGGAAGCTCAAGCCGTCCGTCTGGCCGAGCGGATTCTGGGTTACCGGATTTTCGGAGATGCCGAGGACAAGATGAATCTCAATGTAACGGACGTGAGCGGCGGGGTCTTGCTGGTCTCCCAGTTCACTCTGGCAGCCGATACCCGAAAGGGGATGCGCCCGAGCTTCACTCCCGCCGCCGATCCTGAGACCGGAAAACGTCTGTTCGACTATTTCGTGGAAAAGGTGCGGGCCCGGCACTCGCCCGTAGAAACCGGACGGTTCGGCGCCAATATGCAGATCGAACTCGTCAATGACGGACCGGTGACTTTCACTCTAAACGTACCACCGGCCGCAGCCGACTGATGGCCGCTTTGTAGCTTCGTAGGGTGGGTTAGACGCGCATACCCGTCGTGCCGTCAACCTGCTCCAAGCTTGACGCGCGTCGTAACCCACCGGAGCGGCATCGATGCCCCATTTCGGTGGGTTACGGTGCGCTTCCAACTCAGCGGCAAATGGAAAAGTGCTCCTCATGCGCACCTAACCCACCCCTCTACCTTCTACGGTTCAATCAACACCCGCATTCCCACTTCCACCCGCTCGAATAAATCGGCCACGTCCGAACTCTTCATGCGGATGCAACCGTGGGAGGCCGGGGTTCCGTTGACGCCTTCGTCGGGGCTGCCGTGGACATAGATGTAACGCCAGGTGGTGTCGACTGCCCCGTAGCGGTTGAAGCCGGGTTCCAGACCGCCGAGCCAGAGGATGCGGGTCAAAATCCAGTCCCTTTCCGGAAATCGGGCGGCGAGAACCGCATCGTAAATCTCCCCGGTCGGCCGGCGTCCGACGAATACGGTATTGGGCGGCAACCCCGTTCCGATCTTGGCCCGGATGCTATGCCAGCCGCGCGGAGTGCAGCCGCTGCCCATGCGTTCGCCGGGACCGTTCTTGGCGGTGGAAACGGGCCAGGTGCGGATCACCTCGCCGTTCTCGACAAGATCGAGCTCCTGGCGGGGAATACTGACCCGAAGGTAGAACGGCGGTTCAGGCCGGTCGTCGCCCACGGTGCCTCTACGCCTTCTCGAAGAGCGCGATGGATTCCACGTGTGCCGTCTGCGGAAACATATCCATAACGCCCGCGCGAATCAGACGGTAGCCGTGCTGGTGAACCAGGATGCCGGCATCCCTCGCCAACGTGGAGGGATTGCACGAAACGTAGACGATACGGCGCGCCCCCCAGCGCGGCACATAGGACAAAACCTCTTCGGCACCCGCTCGGGAGGGATCGAGCAATATCTTGTCGTAACGCCGAGTCGCCCATTCGGCATCGTTCAGGGCTTGGCTCAGATCGGCGACATGAAACTCGACATTGCCGAGACCATTGGCTTCCGCATTCTGGCGGGCGCGTTTCACCGATTCGGAACTGCCTTCGACACCGACGACCCGGCTCGCACGCTTGGCGATCGGCAAGGTGAAGTTGCCGATTCCGCAAAAAAGGTCGAGCACCGATTCGCCGGGCGCCGGATCGAGCACTGCCATCACGCGATCGACCATCTTGCGGTTGATGTCGATGTTGACCTGGGTGAACTCGGTGGGCTTGAACCGGAACTCAATGCCCTGATTCAGCAGCGAATAGCTCAGCATCGGCGGATGCTCCGGATAAAGCGGGACGATCGAATCGGGACCCTGCCGCTGTACATAAACGTCGAACTCGAAGCGCGCGCCGAACGCCTTCAGCCGTTCCAAATCGTCCGTGGAAGCATCCTCGAGGATGCGAAACACCAGCGCGGTACGCTCATCACCCACGGCGACCTCGATCTGCGGAAGCCTATCCTTGATACTCAGCGAACCGATCAATTCCGACAGTTCTCGGAGGCGCTCGCCGACCTTTGGATGCAGCACGGGGCAGGATTCCAAATCGGCGATGAAGGGGCTGGAGCGTTCGCGAAATCCGACCAGCACCCGCCCTTTCTTCGGCACGTATTTCACGCCGAGACGGGCCTTGTGGCGATAACCCCAGTGGGGGCCGGTCAACGGCGGCCACAGCGGCACCTCGTCGATTTTGCCGATGCGCCGGAACTGATCCGCCAAAAGCTTTTGCTTTTCTTCGATCTGCGCCGCGTCGGTCAGATGTTGAAAGCTACAACCGCCGCAGACGCCAAAGCTAGGACAACGGGGTTGAACCCGTCCCGGTGCCGGCGTTATGACCTCCTCGACCTTGCCTTCGGCATAATCGCGGCGAACGGACGTATAGACGAAGGTCACGTCCTCGCCCGGCAGCGCGCCGTCGATGAAAACGGCCTTGCCTTCGACGCGGGCGACGCCCCGTCCGTCATGAGCGAAGGAATCGATGTGCGCCCGGAAAGCTTCCTGGGGAAGGTTTTTTTTGCGTGCTCGTGCGGCCATGGTCAGTCCGGAAATACGCCGGTGGACAAATAGCGGTCGCCGCGATCGCAGATGATAACGACGATCACCGCGTTTTCGACTTCTTTAGACAGGCGCAGGGCCGCCGACACCGCGCCGCCGGACGAGATGCCGGCAAAAATGCCTTCGCGCGCCGCCAGTTGGCGAGTCGTTTCCTCCGCCTCTTCTTGCGTTACGTCCATGATGCGATCGACTCGGCTGAAATCGCAGATTTTCGGCAGGTATTCCTTGGGCCAGCGGCGTATGCCGGGAATCTTGGCCTGGTCCTTGGGCTGAACGCCGATGATCTGCACCGCCGGATTTTTCTCTTTCAAAAACGTCGACGTACCCATAATGGTGCCGGTGGTTCCCATCGAGCTGACGAAGTGGGTCACCGTGCCCTGCGTGTCGCGCCAAATCTCCGGGCCGGTACCTTCGTAGTGAGCGCGCGGATTATCCGGATTGGAGAACTGATCGAGGATTCGACCTTCACCCTTTCGCTCCATGTCCCGGGCCAGATCGATGGCCGCTTCCATGCTGCCTTCGGCGGGAGTCAAGATGATTTCGGCGCCGAACGCTTTCATCACGGCGCGCCGTTCCGCGCTCATGTTTTCCGGCATGATCAGAGTCATCCGATAACCTTTGATGGCCGCCGCCATCGCCAGGGCAATGCCGGTGTTGCCGCTGGTCGCTTCGATCAGCCGATCGCCCGGCTTGATCTCGCCGCGTTCTTCGGCACGCTTGATCATGCTGATCGCCGGCCGGTCCTTCACCGATCCCGCGGGATTATCGCCTTCCAGCTTAGCCAGGATGATGTTGCTAGTCTCGCCCGGAAGACGTTGCAATCTGGCCAGTGGCGTATTTCCGACAAAGGATTCTATGGTGGGGAAAATCATGGCCGTTCTCGAGAGGTTGATATTCCTGAGCGATACGCTCAACTATGGGATAATAGGAAAAGTTCAAATTTTACCATTTCACGTTTTGTGCCATGCAAAAAGTCGAATTGCTGTCTCCGGCAGGCACCCTCAAAAACATGCGCTATGCCTTCGCTTACGGCGCCGATGCGGTCTACGCCGGCCTGCCGCGCTACAGCCTGCGGGTTCGGAACAACGATTTCCTGGAAAGGAATCTCGCAATGGGCATATCCGAGGCTCATGAACAGGGCAAATCCTTCTATCTCGCGACCAACGTCCTCCCGCACAACGCCAAGGTGAAAACCTTCATCAAGGATTTGACGCCGATCGTCGCCATGGGGCCGGATGCCCTCATCATGGCCGATCCCGGCTTGATCATGCTGGCCCGGGAGGCATGGCCGGACATGCCTATCCATCTCTCGGTCCAGGCCAATACGCTCAACTACGCGGCGGTGCGCTTCTGGAAATCGGTCGGGATCGAGCGGATCATTCTGTCGCGCGAGCTTTCTCTGGATGAAATCGGAGAAATCCGGCAACAGTGCCCGGACATGGAGCTCGAAGTGTTCGTGCACGGCGCCCTATGTATTGCCTACTCGGGACGCTGCCTGCTGTCCGGTTATTTCAATCACCGCGACCCGAACCAGGGCACCTGCACCAACGCCTGCCGCTGGAAGTACGATTTGGCGCCGGCGGAAGAAAACGCCGAAGGCGATTACATTCCCGGACAACTCCGCCTGTCGTTGTCCGACCTCAATCAAAATCTCTCGGCTTGCGGCGATCAGGCCCGCCATCCCTTGGCCGACCAGGTCTATTTTCTCGAAGAAGAAACGCGGCCGGGCGAACTCATGCCGGTCATGGAGGACGAGCACGGCACCTATATTCTCAACTCGAAGGACCTGCGCGCCGTGGAGCACGTGCAGCGCCTGGTGGCGTTGGGCGTCGACAGCTTCAAGATCGAAGGGCGCACCAAATCCTACTATTACGTGGCGCGCACCGCGCAGGTCTACCGGCAAGCGATCGACGACGCCCTGGCCGGGCGGAAATTCGATCCCACGCTGCTGGGCGTGCTGGAAAACCTGGCACAGCGCGGCTATACCGACGGCTTTTACGTGCGCCACCACACCCAAGACTATCAAAACTACATCCGCGGCCATTCGGAAAGCCACCGCCAGCAATTCGTGGGGGAAATCGCCGATTTCGACGAGAACTCCGGACTCGCGGCCGTCTTGGTGAAAAACAAATTTGCCGTGGGCGACCGGCTCGAACTGATTCTGCCGCAGGGCAACCGCGACATCGTGTTGCAGCACATGGAAGACGAACGCGGCAACCCCATGCAGGAAGCACCGGGCGGCGGCTATAACGTCAGGATACCGGTGCCGGTCGGCGATTGCCGGAACGGATTGATCGCCCGGTATCTGTAAGCTTCCTGTAAGCTTCGGAAAGGCGGCCTCCTCGAATGGTCCACCCGCGAAGCTCGGTCGGGTATCATAACGCCTCCTGAATCTTACCGTGCGGAGACTGCTTATGACGTTTACCACCCCCGATCTTTGCGATCGATACTCCGGCACTCATCATTTGCAGATCGCCGAACCGATGTTTCGCCCTTTCGGCGGCAAGAGCGCATTCAGCGGTCGCGTCACGACGCTCAAGATCTTCGAAGATAATATCCTGCTTCGAGCGGTGCTCGAAGAGAAAGTCGAGGACCGGGTTCTCGTCGTCGACGGAGGCGGTTCCCACCGCTGCGCCTTGCTTGGGAGCAATCTAGCCAGGCTCGCCTGCGACAACGGCTGGCAGGGCATCATCGTCTACGGCTGTATCCGGGACTCGGTGGAAGTCAACCGGCTACCCATCGGCATCCGGGCGCTGCATACCCATCCTTTGAAAAGCCACAAAAAAGGCGGCGGTGATCGGGACATTCTCGTCACTTTTGCCGGCATCAATTTCAGGACCGGTTATTACGTCTACGCCGACGAAGACGGCATCGTCGTGACCGAGGATCAGTTGGCCTGACCATGGGACACCGACTCACCAAGATCTATACGCGGACCGGCGACAAGGGCACTACCGGGCTCGGCGACGGAACCCGCGTCGGCAAGGATGCCCCGCGCGTCGAGGCCTATGGCGCGCTCGACGAACTCAACAGTCATATCGGATTGGTCCTAGCTTATACCGCACCGCCCAAGGTGGCGGACTGCCTGACCGAAGTTCAACAAGTTCTATTCGACCTCGGCGGAGACTTGTGCATTCCCGGACGCCGCTCCATCGACCAAAGTCATATCGACTGGCTGGAACAGTGGTTGGATCATTTCAATAACCAACTGCCTTGGTTGCAGAATTTCATATTGCCCGGCGGAAATCCGCCCGCGGCACATTGCCATGTCGCCCGTGCCGTTTGCCGCCGGGCCGAACGGGTGCTGGTTTCGCTGGGAAAAGCAGAGCCTGTAGATACGTTTGCCCTCGCCTATCTCAACCGTCTATCGGACTTCTTGTTCGTGGTCGCGCGTATCTTGGCTCGGCAGGGCGACCGAACGGAAACGCTGTGGCAGCCTCGTCGTCCCGCTCCGCAGCCGCCACATTGATTCGGCTTGCCTAAAATGTAAGAATCTCCCACCCTCTTAGTCAGAAATTACCCACACGCCTATGGAAATCATACTCGCCAATCCCCGCGGTTTTTGCGCTGGCGTCGACCGCGCCATCGAAATCGTCGAACGCGCCATCGAGGTTTTCGGAGCTCCGATTTACGTACGGCACGAAGTGGTCCATAACCGCTATGTCGTCGACGGCTTGCGCGATCGGGGAGCGGTATTCGTGGAAGAGCTTTCGGAAGTTCCGGAAAACTCCACCGTGATTTTCAGCGCACATGGAGTTTCCAAGGCCATTCAGGAGGAAGCTCAGGAACGCGGTCTCCAGGTGTTCGACGCCACCTGTCCCTTGGTCACCAAAGTGCATATCGAAGTACATCAACACGCGAACGAAGGGCGGGAAATCATATTCATCGGCCACGCCGGACACCCCGAAGTGGAAGGCACCATGGGACAGTACGTCAATCCGAACGGCGGGATTTATCTCGTGGAATCGCCGGAAGATGTCGACACGCTTCAAGTCACGAATCCGGACAATCTGGCCTATGTTACCCAAACCACCCTCTCCATTGACGACACTCAAGCCGTCGTGGATACCTTGAAAAAGCGCTTCCCGAATATCATCGGCCCAAGAAAAGACGATATCTGCTACGCCACGCAAAACCGCCAGGATGCGGTGAAGAAGCTCGCCACCCATTGCGACGTCATTCTAGTGGTCGGCTCCCCGAATAGCTCCAATTCCAACAGGCTGAGAGAAATCGCCGAGAAGCTCGGGCGTGCGGCCTACTTGATCGATGATGCCGATCAGCTTCAACGAAATTGGATAGACGGCGCTCAGAAAATCGGCGTTACAGCCGGCGCTTCGGCTCCTGAAATTCTCGTAACCAAAGTCATCTCCAAGCTTAAGGAATGGGGCGGACGGACGGTAATGGAGACCCGAGGCATCGAGGAAAAAGTCGTATTTTCTCTGCCCAAAGATCTTCGGCGCACGGCCTAAGAATCGTTATCCGCCGGTAAATCGCGTCGCAAGACCGGCGGATAAAACTCCTTTAGCACCTTCTGATCCGCGGCGGACCAGAAGGTGCACCTCCTCTCCCCGCGTCCCGCCTGACTCGTACCTCACTCTAACAATCGAGTTGGCACCGCCTCAGCAATCTATTCACTGCAATTCAACACTGGGAAGCTAGACTTACTTCTAGAGTGCCTCCATCTTGGTGTAGAGTCGCTCATTCGACCGGATTCCGGTCGAGACCGTTGAGACTACAGGAAGTCGGAACCGAAAATGCTCTTTTTGGAGCTTTTCAAGCATGCGGAATCGGGATTGAGCGCCAGATGTTAAGAGCCCAGGAAAATCGTTTCGAAGAACTGAAGACCACAGGGAAGCTGCCTTCCCCTTTCGGCGTCGCACTCGAAATCATGCGCCTGACCCACAAGAAAGACGCAACCGCACAGGAAATCGCCCAACTCGTGCAAATCGATCCGGCCTTGACGGGCAGAGTGATCCAATTTGCGAACTCGGCACACATCGGTGCACGTCGGCCGGTTGTAGCGGTCGTCGATGCCATTGGGCTTTTGGGCACGAATACCGTACGTCAGTTCGCGCTTAGCCTTTCAGTAATCCAAGGGAATCTGAGAGGGGCCTGCGGATCATTCGATTACCGGGTTTTCTGGTCCGATTCTTTAGCCCGGGCCCTATCCATCCAAGCCATAGCGACACGTGATCGTACTTTCGCTCCGGAAGAAGCGTTTACTTGCGCTCTTTTGTCCGAGATCGGCCAACTGGCATTGGCCAGCGTGTACCCGGATGAATACGCTCAGTGCCTAGCCGCATGCAGGCCCGGAGATGACGATGGGTTAATCGAGTCGGAACAGGAACGATTTTCCATAGACCATCGCCAAATCACGCTCGGTTTATTGAAAGAGTGGGGCTTCCCTGCCGTTATGCTCGAAGCGTTAGCGCTTAGTAATACCGACGCGGGGCCATTGACATCAGAGAGCACCAGAGCCGAGCGCTTTGCGGCGCAATTGCGGCTGGCGACTTTGCTCGGCCGCTGTTGCGATGTGGATGCGGACGCTAGAAACGCGCTGCTCCCGCAAATCATCGCCATGGCACAGACACTCGGCCTGGACGAATCCGATTTGGAGGAGCTTTGGGATCAAGTCACTCAACAGTGGCAGATAACGAGCCGTTTCCTGAGCATTCCGGTCGGCGAACTGCCGCTGATAAAACCGCCCGACACCGATCAAATCGGCATCGATCCAAAACCGGCTGGCCTCAAAATTCTCTTGCTGGATAGCGGTTACGAGCGCATATCCGATCTTGAAAAGCTATTAGACGCCGATGGCCACGAAGTGCTCACGACGAGCAACGCCGATGAGGGCATACAGATCACTGTCACGGAAAAGCCGCAGCTTATTATTGCAGCCTCCGACAAATGCCCCATCGACAGCATACAGTTCTGCAAAGCGCTTCGAGCCTCCGAGCTCGGGCGTCAAATCTATTTGATCGTTCTGACCTCCGCGCCGGACAACGAGTTCTTGGTGCAAGCTTTCGACGCGGGAGCCGACGATTTCATCGTAACCCCGGTCCACGACAGGGTGCTTATCGCTCGAGTGCGCGGCGGACAACGCATCATACAACTGCAGGAAGAAATGGCCCGCGAGCAGCAGGAAATCAGCCGATATGCCCGCGAACTGGCGATCGCAAAGCGAAAAATGGAAGTCATGGCGATGACGGACTCATTGACCAAGGTTCCTAATCGCCGCTACGCATTCGCCAGGCTCGACGAAGAATGGTCTGTTTGGCGCCGCACAGGCAGGCCCTTAACCATCATGCTCCTGGACCTGGACCATTTTAAGCAGATCAACGATATCTTCGGGCATCAAGCCGGCGACCAAGTATTGGTACACACAGCCAAAATCATACGCTCCATGCTGCGCTCCACCGATGTCGTGTGTCGATTGGGCGGGGAAGAATTTATCGTAATAGCGCCGAACACCGATGTAGCCGTTGCGAAAACCTTAAGCGAAAGGCTGCGAGGCGATGTCGAAAAGCATCAGATTCAGACGGTAAAGTTGACCAGACTGGTGACGATAAGTATCGGTGTCGCGGTTTCGACGGACCAGACGGTCAATGAGAACGACTTGCTTCACCGCGCGGATCAGGCCCTCTATCGCGCGAAGCACGCCGGACGCAACGCCGTTCGGTTCTACTCGCCGCAGCGAGCCGCTTAGAGATGTCGTAGCAAATCAGGAATTCATTTTCGTAGGGTAGGTTAGGCGCACATCAGCACTGACCAACCGCCGATCACTGCGCTTCGCGTGCGCCGTAACCCACCGAACGACCTAACTCACTCTACATAATGTTCACTCGAATGCCGAACGGAATTAGACTCGGCTTCAAAGAGGGTGAACGGAGGATAATACTTGCACCAGCCTGTCTGGCGCTTCCGCGAGCGATCAGCGAGAAGTACCGGCAATCTTTAATCGACGGACTCGTTTGGAATACTTCGAAAACGGTTTGAGCGCCTTGCGATCTGATGGCATGGAAAAATGATGATCGAACCTCGTTTCACGTGTCTTCCCGGGTTCGTTTGTATCTCCAGCCCCCTGCGGCGGCGGAATTTCTTCAGATGAATTCGTATCCACCAAGGGCAACCGCACCACGAATTCGCTACCCGCGCCAGTGCCGGCACTGTAGGCTTCCACTTCTCCGCCATGCATCTCTACCAATCGCTTGACCAGGCTTAAACCGATGCCAAGACCGCCTTGTGCCCGATCAAGGGAACGCGGCTCCTGGGTAAACAAGTCGAAGATGTGCGGGAGACTCGAAGGCGATATGCCCATCCCGTTATCCTGCACCCGTATCACCGCCTTTTGCTCCTCCGCCTCGACCAGCAACTGGATAACACCGCCCTCGTCCGTATATTTCGCCGCATTATCCAAAAGATTGGAAAATACCTGCGTCAATCGAGCGAAATCGGCTTCCACCCAAAGCGGCGCGGACGGTAATTGTATGCACAACTCATGCTGACTGGCGTCGATAAGCGGACGACTTGCTTCGACGGCTTGCAGAACAGGCGTCGTGAGCTCCAGGACTTGAGGCTTGAGCGTTACCTTGCCACAGGTGAGGCGCGACATGTCCAGCAGATCGTCGACCAAGCGCGTAAGCTGGCTCAACTGGCGATCGATGATGCCCTGCGCCCAATCCACGTGAAACGGCGTAACATTCGGTTGTTTCAAGACTTCGACCGCATTGCGGATGGGCGCGAGCGGATTGCGCAACTCGTGGGACAGCATGGCGAGAAATTCGTCCTTGCGGCGGTCGGCCTCTTTCAGCGCCTCCTCGATTCGCTTGCGTTCTATGGCATAACGAATGGACCGGATGAGCAGGTTACCCTGAAACTGCCCCTTAATGACAAAATCCTGAGCCCCTTCCTGGATCAGGCGAAATCCGACAGCCTCATTGTCCAGACCGGTGAAGACGACGATGGGAACCGAACCCGCCATATCGCGGATCTTCAACAGCGTATCGACGCCCTCGGCATCGGGTAGATTGAGATCCAAAAGGATCACATCGAACCGCTGCCGCCTTAGGATTTCCTTCGCTTCGCTGAGCCGAGCCGCCCGTTCCAAATCGAAACACACCATGCCGACCTGGCCTAACGCATCTTCGACCAGGAAGGCATCGCTCGGGCTGTCCTCCACCAGGAGAACGTGGTAGTGCTGCTGCATAGGCTAAACTACCGGGTAGGAAGGCTCACCACCGTAAACCAGAAACTCTCGATGGCCTGAACCACTTTAACAAAACTGTCGAAATGGACCGGCTTGGTGATGTAGCAGTTGGCATGCAATCCGTACGCCCGAAGAATGTCCTCCTCCGCCTTGGATACCGTCATCACCACTACCGGAATCATTTTTAGATTCGCATCGCTCTTGATTTCGGCGAGAACCTCGCGGCCGTCCTTCTTCGGCAGATTAAGATCGAGAAGAATTAGGTCCGGACGTGGCGCATCAGCGTATTTACCCTCCCGCCGGAGAAACGAGGTGGCTTCCACGCCGTCCTCCACGATAAACAGCTCGGTGAGCAGCTTTGCGGATTCGAGCGCTTCTTGGGTGAGAAGCACATCGGTGGGGCTATCTTCAACCAGCAGGATATTGACGGGTCTCATCGGATCGCTCTGAGCTTGGTAGGAAAAGTAAAAAAGAAGGTCGTACCGCGGCCGGGCTCGGATTCCACCCAAATCCGCCCGCCATGTCGCTCCACGACTCTCTTACAAATCGCGAGTCCGATCCCGGTGCCGGGATAGTCGTTCCGCGCGTGCAATCGCTGAAAAATCCTGAATATCCGTTCGAAATAAGGGGATTCTATACCGATGCCATTGTCGGCGACCGCAAATACCCACTCGTTGTTTTGTTTTTTTACGCCGATATGAATCTGTGGTGTTCGGTCACCGCGGAATTTGACGGCGTTGCTGATCAAATTCTGAAACAGTTGGATGAGTTGGCCGGAATCCGCGGAAATCGTGGGCAGGTGGTCATGGGTTATCTTGGCTCCGCTTTCGCTGATGGGGACTTCGAGATTGGCCAAGACTGTGTTTAAGATCGCTTGACAGTCCGTCGGTTCAAAAGGTTGATCCCGTGAGCCGATACGCGAATATGCCAATAGATCATTGATGAGGTTTTGCATGCGTGCGGCGCCGTCCACCGCATGCGAAATCACCTCATCCGCCCGCACGTCCAGCTTTCCCTGGTATCGCCGCCGAATGATTTCCACGCAACCCGCCACTGCCCGTAACGGCTCCTGTAGATCATGGGAAGCCACATAAGCGAATTCCTGCAATTCGGCATTGGAGCGCGCCAGCTCCTGCGCTTGCGCGGCAAGTTGCTCCTCCGCCGTCTTGCGTTCGGTCACATCGAGCATGATACCGATCATGCGGACGGGACGACCGTACCGACCGTACAAGACTTGGCCTCGATCGTTGACCCACCGAATGCTGCCGTCGGTGTGCAAGACGCGATATTCCAGATTGAACGCATCCTGCTTCCTTTGCGTCATAAACCGTTTGATCACCGAATCCACAGCCTCTTTTACGACGGCTCGATCATCGGGATGCACTCTTTCGAGCCAATTCTTGGCGGACGCCTCGCACTCTCCCGGCTTGAGCCCAAGCAGATGATAAGAGCCATCCGACCACATCACTTTGTCCTGAAGTATGTCCCAGTCCCAGGTTCCCGCCCTTGCAGCGCTCAAAGCCAAATTCAAACGCGCTTCGCTTTGCCGCACAATCTCTTCGGCCTGCTTGCGCTGAGTGATGTCGGCTATGGCTGCCAACACATAGTTTTTCTTATCGACATGTATCGGATTCAGAGCGATTTCGACGGGAATTTCCTCGCCGTTCTTGCACAAACCGTAAAGGTCCCGCCCCATGCCCATGGGTTTTCGCTCGGGATCCTTGTTAAAGCTTTGGCGATATGCCTCGTGCCCGATTCTAAACCGCTCGGGAATGAAAACGTCGATCGAGCATCCAAGCAATTCGTCTCTTGAATAACCGAACAACTGCTCCAAATACGCATTGACTAAAACGATCCTGCCGTCATGGTCGACCAGCACCAGCGCATATGGCGCACTCTCCGTAATCATACGGAAGAAGGATTCTGGTCTGTTGCCTGCTTCATCCATGAGGAGAAACGAGAAGTGAGAATTTAAAGCGTCACAGATTGCGGGACTTACGTTGCCCCAAGCCCGGTCGAAAGCGCATCGACCATCAATAACAAGTGACCTGTTAGGGAATCAAATTTTTGTCCAAAGGTCAACCAGATGTTACGAATGATAGAAAACAAATTTGCATGCGTTTCTGATCATTATGCGCTGACAATTTATTTTCATTCGCGTTCCGGGAACGCATGGAAAATCTCGAGCCAGCGCTCTTTCAATTCGGGTGTAAAGGCAATCGAGTCGTCCCTGTACGTGCATTTAATTCCAAATCGCTTTCAATCAGGAATTAATTTTTGTAGGGTGGGTTAGGCGCACATCAGCACTGATCGACCGCCAATCACTGCGCTTCGCGTGCGCCGTAACCCACCGAGCGACCTCGGACCGGTGGGTTACGCTGCGCTAACCCACCCTACGATTAACGTGCATTCGAATGCCGAATGGAATAACACCGGATGTTGTTAACGCGGAATGAAAATGGTTTAGCGGGGCTGTTGCCCCGGCGTGGTCATAGTTGCAGGATTGTGGGCGCGATTGTGCACGCCGGTTGAAGATTGCAATGATGGCAGCAGCGGAATTCAGCCGTCTAGGTCCGCTGAAATTCGCGTCCTGCCTTGACTTCAAGTACATAGCCCGCCCGGATAACGAAATCGCCGAAAGACTCTCCCGTCCGACGCTCGTGCGCATAGTGCGCGATGATAGGACCCAGTGCATCCACAATTTCGTCTTCCGAAAGCCCTTCCCGGTACAGGGCGTTCAAGCGGCTGCCGTCGGAGCCCGCCCCCAGATAAAGGTTGTACTTTCCCAAACTCTTGCCGACCAGTCCGATTTCGCCGAGATACGGACGCGCGCAGCCGTTGGGACAGCCGGTGACCCGGAGAGTAATGGCGTCTCTTTCCAATCCGGCCTTTTTCAGCAGCGGCTCGAGCCGCGCGAGAAGCGCCGGCAACCAGCGTTCGCTCTCGGCCATGGCCAATCCACAGGTGGGCAAGGCCACGCACGACAAGGCTTGCCGCCGCAAGCCGCTCCAGCGCTCGGCGTCCGGAATTCGATACCGGTCGAGCAAGGCTTCGATCTTAGGTCTAGCGGATTCGCCGATCTTGGCGATGATCAGATTCTGGTTGGCGGTCAAGCGGAAGTCGCCCTCATGGAACTCGGCGATTTCGCGCAGACCCGTCAGCCAGGCGGCCTCGGGCGTATCTCTCAGACGCCCGCTGAGGATGCCGAGCGTCAGGTGCCACTGCCCCCGGCCGTCCCGCACCCAGCCGAAGCGGTCGCCGGTGCTTTCGAAACGAAACGGCCGCGCCGATTCGAGCCGCCAGCCGAGCCGCGTTTCCAGCTCGGCCTTGAACCATTCCGTGCCTCGGTCGTCCAGGGTGTACTTCAGCCGGGCATGTTTGCGGTTACTCCGGTCGCCGAAGTCGCGTTGCACCTTGAGTACGTTTTCGGCGACTTCGATGAGACGATCGGGCCGGCAAAAACCGATGCCTTCGGCGAGACGCGGGTAAGTCAAAGGCTCGTTATGGCTCATGCCCATGCCGCCGCCCACAGCGACATTGAAACCGAGCAACTCTCCGCGTTCGGCGATGGCAATGAATCCCAAGTCCTGGGCAAAGACATCGATATCGTTGTGGGGAGGCAACGTAATGCCGATCTTGAACTTCCGCGGCAGATAATGCTTGCCGTACAAGGGCTCTTCCTCGGCCGGCGTCCCGGCGACGCGCTCGCCGTCCAGCCAGATTTCGTGGTAGGCCCGCATCTTCGGGAGCAGGTGCGCGCCAAGGCGTTTGCTCCAGTCGTAAAGTTCTTCGTGCAGCGGGGAAAGATAGGGGTTGTTGTGGCAAACCACGTTGCGGTTAACATCCCCGCAGGCAGCGATGGTATCCAGCAAGGCGTGATTGATGCCGGCGATAGTCGCCTTGAGGTGCCGTTTCAAGACGCCATGAAACTGGAAGGTCTGGCGGGTCGTGATGCGCAGCGAACCGTAGCCGTAACGGCGCGCCAGTTCGTCCAGTTGCAGCCATTGCCGAGGCGTGCAGACGCCGCCCGGCATCCGCACCCGGACCATGAAGCCGTAGGCCGGCTCCAGCTTCTGCCGCTGGCGCTCGTTGCGGAGATCCCGGTCGTCCTGCTGATAGGTGCCGTGGAACTTGAGCAGCTTGGCGTCTTCCGGGGATACGGCGCCGGTCGCCCGATCGGCCAGGCTTTCCTCGATTGTTCCCCGCAAATAGAGGCTGCGCGCCTTGAGGTCTTCGTCTTCGCTGGCTTGCATGCGTTCTTCCATCATCGCCTCCTCAATACACGTCACGCTGGTAGCGCTTCGAGGACTGCAAGTTCCGGACATATCGCTCGGCCCGTTCACGGTCGATGCCCCCTTCTTTTGCCACGACGGCGATCAAAGCCTCGTGAACGTCGGGGGCCATACGCTTAGCGTCGCCGCAGACATAGAAATACGCCCCCTCTTCCAGCCACGCATACAGTTGACGGCTTTGTTCGAACATCCTGTGCTGCACATAGACCTTATTGTCGTCATCACGCGAAAACGCCACATCGATCCGGCTCAAGAGACCGTTCTTCCGATGAGCTAACCACTCCCGCTGATACAGAAAATCGGTGTGGAAATTTCGGTCGCCGAAAAACAGCCAGCTCTTGCCCCTGGCCCCCGCGATCTCGCGCTCCGCCAGAAAGGCGCGAAAAGGCGCCACGCCCGTTCCCGGTCCGACCATGATGATCGGAGCGTCAGGGTCCTCGGGCAGCCGGAAATTGGTGTTGCTATCGACGTATACCGGCACCTGCCTCTCCTCCGCCACCCGATCGGCGAGAAATGTGGACGCGACGCCATGACGGTCCATCCCGTGACTCTCGTAGCGCACGACGCCGACGGTGAGATGCACTTCGTCGGGATTGGCGTTAAGGCTCGATGCGATGGAATAAAGCCGGGGCGGAAGTTTACGCAGCATGGCGACGAACCGATCGGCCGTAATGCCGGTGACCGGATAGCACCGGACCACATCGATGATTTCCCGACCGCCGAGAAAATCCCGAAAACGCGACCGGTTTTCGTCCTTGAGCAATTCGGCCAATTCGGCGGAACCGGACAGCTCTGCATACTTCTCCAAAAACGGACGGGTAAGCGTCGTAATTTCAAAATGATGCAGAAGCGCGTCTTCCAACGTGGTTTCGACGCCGTCGGAGCCGGAAACGGCTGCGCTTGGATCGAGCCCGATGCTCTCCATAAGATCGGCCGCCTGTTCCGGCCGGTTCGAGGGAACCACGCCCAGAGCATCGCCCGGCTCGTAGCGCAATCCGGAGCCCTCGATGGACAGTTCGATATGCCGCACGTCCTTGGTGGAGCCTCGTCCCGTCAATCGGACGTTTTCCACCAGGGTAGCCGGGAACGGCTGTTTCTTAGAGTACGCGGATACCTGATCCGACGCGGCCGGGGTCGATACCTCCACCCGCGGCTCCCGAGATCGGGCCAACGCCGCCAGTACGCCCTCCATCCAGCCTTCCGCCGTTTCCTCGTAATCGACGTCGCAATCCGCACGGGGATGAAGGCGGGTCGCGCCCAAGTCTTCCAACCGGCTGTCGAAATCGCGCCCGGTTTTGCAGAAATATTCGTAGCTGGTATCGCCAAGGGCCAGGACGGAAAACCGCAAACCCTCCAGCTTGGGCGCTTTCTTCCCGTGCAGGAACTCATAAAACGGGCGGGCATTGTCCGGCGGCTCGCCCTCGCCGTGGGTGCTCGCGATCACGAGGAGGCAACGGTCGCGTCTGAGTTGGGCGCTCTGGTAGCTGCCCATGTCCTCCAGCCGCGCCGCGATGCCGCTTTGCTGCAATCGAGCATGCAGCGCTTTGGCGATCTTTTCGGCGTTCCCGGTTTGCGAGCCGAAAAGCACGGTTACCCCCGCGGACGCCTCCGAAGATCGAAGCGGAGGTGATGGAATGCGTTTCTGCTCGGCATCGCCGAATCCCGCCAGATAACCGCTGGCCCAAACTCTCTGCTCGTGGGAAAGCCCTTCTGCCAAGCGTCTCAAGATATCCCATTGTTGTGGGTTCAAGGGGCCGCTGAGTGTGCTCACTGAATAGTCTCTTGAAGAAGTTGCTGCCGAACAGGCGATTAGACCGGTCCACATGGCCTGCTACGCCACGATCATGGACCTAAAGCCGGCGGCCTTGCCGCATCGCGGTCGGATTCGAATCGCCACTAAACGCCATGCCACAGGAAACCTGAGGATCCAACGCCCTACAAGACAAACGAAAGCCAGTGACCCGCACGGACGCACTGGCTTTCGGCCACCCTGTCGGCATGGCTTGAATACATTGGGAAAAAATATATCAAAAATGCATGAATAACGATAAAGAATATTAATTCATTTCATTAAACCATTTCGGAATAAAAAGATACCGCAGAACCCGGGGGTGCGCTCTAATCCTTCCCGGCAGACCGAGTATCAATCCCTCACCCAATCCTCGATCAGCCGGCTCGGTATGTGAGGCGATTCGCTGAGCGGCGGATGGGGTTTCCGGGCCAGAATCAGCCCGCACACCCGCAAGGTGTCACCGGCCAGGATCCAGGAAACGGCCAGGAACAGCGCAGTCAACCCGGCGTCGAGATAATCGTTGAAGATGAGCTGTGACGCCTTGGCGGCTTGATCCTCGGGCAGCAGCCCCGCCGCCAGCTTGTCGCTTAAATCCCGTGCATGCGCCAGAAACCCGATGCGAAGCTCCGGGCTGAACAGCTTTTCCCATGCCGCCGAAGTGGTGATGATCAGAAGCCACGCGAGCGGCACGCCGGTTACCCAAGCGAAACGAAGCTTCCCCGTTTTGACCAGGATGGTGGTGGCCACGCAGAGAGCAATTCCCGCCAGCATCTGGTTGGCGATACCGAACAAAGGCCACAGGCTGTTGATACCGCCCAAGGGATCTATGGTGCCGATGTAGAGGAGATACCCCCAGCCGGCCACCACTAATCCGGACGTCAGAATCACGCCGGGATACCAGGAGGTCCGCCCAAGCGCGGGCATCCAGTTACCCAACACGTCCTGTAGCATGAAGCGGGCAACGCGGGTACCGGCATCCAGGGTGGTCAAAATGAACAGCGCTTCGAACATGATGGCGAAGTGATACCAGAGCGAGAGCAAGCCCTGCCCGAAAGCGCTGGCAAAAAGAGATGCCATGCCCACCGCCAGCGATGGCGCTCCGCCGGTGCGGGCGAACAGGGTAGATTCGCCCATTTGCTGAGCCAGCGCATACATCTGCCCGACGGTTACCGGAAATCCCCAGGCGGAAATCTTCGCTACCGCTTCCGCCGCATCTTTGCCCACCACGCCCGCGGGGCTGTTGATGGCGAAATAAACACCCGGATCAAGGACGGTCGCCGCCACCATGGCCATGATGGCTACGAACGACTCCATCATCATCGCGCCGTAGCCGATGAATCGGGCGTCGGCTTCATTGGCCAAAAGCTTGGGCGTAGTCCCCGACGAAATCAGGGAATGGAAGCCGGAGATGGCGCCGCAGGCGATGGTGATAAAGACGAACGGAAACAGCTTGCCGCCGAAAATGGGTCCGCTGCCGTCAACGAACCGGGTCAGGGCCGGCATCTTCACTTCAGGGTGAAGGATGACGATGGCCACCGCCAAGGCTGCTATCGTTCCCAGTTTCATGAATGTGGACAGGTAATCGCGCGGAGCCAGAAGCAGCCATACCGGCAGCACGGCCGCTGCAAAGCCGTAAGCGATAACCATGAGCGCCAACTGCGGTCCCTCGTAGTCGAACCAGCCACGGAGGCCCGCCACCTCGTCGATGGCGCCGCCGCCCCAAACCGCCAGCAGCAGCAGGCTAACGCCAAGCACCGTCGCTTCGATCACTCGTCCCGGCCTGAGATGCCGCATGTAGATACCGACCACCATGGCGATGGGAATGGTTGCCGCCACCGTGGATGTAGCCCAGGGGCTGTGTTTCATGGCGTTCACCACCACCAGGCCCAGCACCGCGATAAGGATGATCATGATGCACATGACGCCCAGCAACGCCGCGTTACCGCCGATGGGACCGAGCTCGTCGCGCGCCATCTGGCCTAAGGAGCGCCCGTCGCGCCGGATCGAACAGAACAGGATCACGAAGTCCTGCACGCAGCCGCCGATGACGGCTCCGATCAGTATCCACAAGGTGCCGGGCAGATAGCCGAACTGCGCCGCGAGGGTCGGACCGATCAAGGGTCCTGGGCCGGCGATGGCGGCAAAATGATGGCCGAATACGACCCAGCGATTGGTCGGCACGAAATCGCGCCCGTCGTTGAAACGCTCAGCCGGCGTCGCCCGCGTGCCGTCCAGACCCAGAACCTTGGCCGCAACGAAGGCGCTGTAGAAACGGTAGCCCAGAGCGTAGACGCAAACCGCCGCGGTCACGAACCAAAGGCTGTTGACGCTCTCCCCCCGATTCAAGGCGATCCCGCCGAACGCTGCCGCTCCGATCAGAGCCACCAAGAACCAAATCGCCAATTTTTGAATACTCGAACCCTGTTCTCTCATTTCTTGCGCTCTTTTCCGAAATAGCCGAGGCAAACGTCGTCAAAATGCGCCATAGGATAAAGCCAAATCCAGCCAAAGCGTGAATTTGGGATATGCCTGTTCCTGAAAGCTTTCCGCTATGTTTGAGTCCGGCGCTCATTTACTAGCGGTCATACAACCCATCGGCACCTGACAAAATTTGCAATCAACATGATCAGAACGCTGTGCTCGGCCTTGTCCTCAAAACTGTCATATTTCTGTGACATCTTCGTCACAAAATTCTTAGCTCTAGCAACACTGTTTCAAGCAGACGTCTCACTCATGACTTTCAAACAAAAAATTTTTCTCTCTGCCGTAATTGGCTTTTCCTGTGTCGGTCTGATTACCGGGCTCGCCTGCTGGGGGCTGTTTGCGCAGTCCGAAAGCGTCACCAAGTTGCACTTGAAAGTTCAAGCGCTGAAAAGCAGCGCCGAAGCGGATCGGTTGCATCACGGCTTGTTCGGCGCAGTCAGCCGCGCGTTGTTGCTGCACCCGGACGCTGCTTCGGAAGAACGTGAGGAAATTCGAGGCGTGTTGCGGGACACCAGCGAACGACTGCGGCAATCCATCTCATCGCTCAGCACCTACAATCTTCCCGAAGCGGCATTGCACGAACTGGACGTGGTCAAGCCGCTGATCGAGATCTACGAGTTCGACGCCAATGTACTGGTTTCGAGGGCCTTGTCGGACGGAGAAACGTCCCGTGATCTTCCTCCCGATTTCCTGGGCACGTTCCGGGACATCGAGACCAAGCTCTCGTCCTTGTCCAGCATGATCGAAAATACCGCCGACGAGGCCAGTGCCGAAGCCGACCGTTCCAAGGAAAAAGCGCTGGCGATGCTACTCTCCTTCGGACTCGTGACCTTGACCTTATCAATGCTTTCCTGTGTTTACCTGTACCAAGGTGTTTATCTTCCCCTACGGAAGGTCGCCGACCATTTCTCGACCATCAGCCAAGGTACCAGCGACTTGACGATTCGCCTGAACGATCAAGGCCGCAACGAAGTCGCGTCGATTGCCGGCAGCTTCAACCGCTTCGCGGCCAAGCTCCAGGACACCTTGCATCAGCTGCTGGCCTGCAGCGAAAGGATCAACCAGGAATCAAAACACTTGCTGAACGTCAGCGATTCCGCAAGTCAGGGCGTCCAGCAGCAGCAAAACGGAATACACCAACTGGTTGCGGCCGTGGAGCAGATGACGGTCGCGATTCAAGACGTTGCCCGTACGGCACATGCCACAGCCGAAGCGGTTCAGGCGACTAATCGGGAAACGCAGAACGCCAAACGGATCGTAGACAAGGCAACGGAAGCTATCGACGTCTTGGCGATCGATATGGGCAAAGCCACCGAGGTCGTCGGCATTCTGGAAAAGCAGACCGAACGCATCGGCGCTGTCTTGGATGTGATACGCAATATCGCCGATCAAACCAACTTGCTGGCCTTGAACGCCGCCATCGAGGCCGCGCGGGCCGGCGAATCGGGACGCGGCTTCGCGGTCGTCGCCGAAGAAGTCCGCAGTCTGGCGAGCAAGACCCAGCAATCGACCGCCGAGATTCAAGCCACTATCGAACAGCTTCAAGCGGAAGCGAAATCCGCGGTCCAAGCTATGGAAGACGGCCGCAATCAAATGAAAGCGACCATAACCGAGGCCGGCAAAGCGGGCGAAGCCCTTGCGCGCATCACCCAGATGATCGGCCAGCTCACCGACATGAACACGCAAGTCGCAAGCGCCGCCGAGCAGCAAACGGCGGTCGTGGGCGACATCAATCGCAACATCGTTGCCATCGGACGCATCTGCAATTCGACCGCAGACGGCGCGACCCGGTCCGCCCAGGCCGCCCGCGATTTATCGCTGACCGCCGATTCGATGAACCGCGTGACGGCGTTGTTCAAGGTCTAAAACTTCCGACGGATGCTCAGCTTCGGAGTCGCCACCCAGAATGCTCCAAAGTTGTAAGCCTTTGGCAGCTTCTCGGGGCAACTGAGATCCGAAGCCATCTTGCATCCATCTTCAGCGAGATAATCCCATGCGTCCAATGCATCCCTTTCCGGCAGTACACAAATATTTGGAGCAGAAATTTCCGGACATGGACGTCTCTGAGGTCATTCACCAAGGGACGGTGGCGCGCCTCTTGAAATACGTACCTCCTCTTTCGCGGAATACCGGCTGCCTTGATGTTTTGAGCTTGTTCATCAAGGATCAGGAGCTTTATTCGGCTGCCATAACGGACGAAAACCTCGTGCCGATCGGCATCGTCGATCGCCATTCCCTGGTCGAAATCTTTATTCAGCCCTTTGCACGCGACCTGAACTACAAGAAAACGATCGACGAGTTCATGGACCCCAGCCCCATCGTCGTCGAAGCGCATACTGGCATCGACGATCTGGCCAGCATCATCGTCGACGCTGGAATGCGGCACATGGTTAACGGCTATATCGTTACCAAAAACGGCATCTATGCCGGCATGGGCACCGGACACGACCTGCTCGACGAGATTACTCGAAGAAAACAGGCTCACCTCTATTATCTCGCCCACTTCGATCAACTCACCGGACTTCCGAATCGCTTGCTCTTCGAAGATCGACTGCAACGGGCATGTCTCAATGCGCAAAGACACGGCAGCAAGGTTGCGCTGCTCTTCATCGATCTGGACCGGTTCAAATTCATCAATGACACCTTCGGACACGCCAGCGGAGACTTGCTGTTAAAGGGCGTGGCCGAACGGCTCGTTGCCTGCGTCAGAAAAAGCGACACAGTGGCCCGGCTGAGCGGCGACGAATTCACCGTCATCCTCGAGAACCTTCACAACGCCTCCGATGCCGTCTTGGTGGCCGAATCGATAACGGCTGCCTTGGCCAGGCCTTTTTCCGTATTGACCAATGACTTGCATATCACTTCTAGCATCGGCGTCTCGCTTTTCCCCGACCATGATCTAACTACCGACGGATTGATGCGCAAGTCGGATGCCGCCATGTATAAGGCGAAGGAAAACTACGGAGGACAGTGCCTTGTTTATGACGAGCACATGGAAAACGGGGTGCTGGAACGGTTGACCATCGAAAAAGGGCTACGTACGGCACTCGACGACAAGGAATTCAGACTCCATTACCAGCCTCAATGCAATGCAGTCACGGGCGAAGTCTTGGGGGTGGAAGTCCTCCTACGCTGGCATCACCCACGGTTAGGGCTGGTCTCCCCAGCCAAATTCATCCCGATTGCCGAGGAAACCGGACTCATTGTCCCCATCGGCGAATGGGTGCTGCGTGAAGCGTGCCGACAGCATATGGCCTGGCAAGGCGAGGGACTGCCCCCAATCCGCATAGCGGTTAACATTTCGGCCGTGCAGTTCCGCCAGAGGGATTTTCATGGCCTGGTGAAAGGCATCATCGAGGAGAGCGGCATCAAGCCCGAATACCTCGAACTTGAACTTACCGAAGGCGTGGTCATGGGCGATGCGCCAACTACGATCGATTCTCTGGCCCAACTCAGGCGGTTGGGAGTGAGGCTTGCCATCGACGATTTCGGTACGGGGTATTCAAGTCTTAGTTACTTGCGGGAGTTTCCTCTGGATCGACTCAAGATCGACCAGTCGTTCATCCGCAATATCGACAAGGTTCCGGCGAACCTTGCCATCGTGCGCGCCATCGTGGCGCTCGGAAAAAATCTGGGGCTGGAAATCATCGCCGAAGGCATCGAAACCAACTCAGAGTTGGCCTTGGTTGCGGCGAACGATTGTGCCGAGGTGCAGGGTTACCACATTTCCAAACCCGTGCCGCCCGATCATTTCGCCGCATGGTTTCTAAGCCGCCCCGATTGCCGAATGAACTTCGAATCCGGCATCGTCTAGCCCAGATGCTGCTCATCCAGACTCACGCATCGACAACGGCGCGCAATCCCCCCACGAGCCGCCGAGTTCCCTCGGCGGCCGTCTCGGGCTCCAGAGCACCGTAGGCAACCCGCAGATAACAGCCCGTTTCCAGCCCGAAAGCCTTGCCCGGAATGACGGCCACCTTGTGCTCCCGGATCAGGCGTTCCGCGACCATCATTGAGTCGAGCTCGGTATCGAGCTTTAGCAGAAGATAGAAAGCGCCCTGGGCTTCCGGAACCCGGCAGATATCGGCCAGATTCCGCAGTCCGTCCAAAACGATCTCGCGAACCCGGCCGATGGTCTCCAGTTTCTCGCGGCAATAGCCGGAACCTGTCTCGAGCGCTCCGACCGCTGCGTGCTGCGAAATCGAGGGCGCGCAGATGAGATTGGTGTCCTGGGCTTTCAGCACCGCCTCGTACAAATGCTCCGGAATCACCATGTAACCGATGCGCCAGCTCGCGAATCCGTAAGCCTTGGAAAGCGAGAACAGCGATATGGTGTGCGGCTCGGAATTTTGCACGGAGGCCGGCGAAAAATGCTTCGCGCCGTAGGTGAAATATTCGTAAGCCTCGTCGCTGATATGGTATATCCCGTGTTCTCGGCAAATCGCGCTGACCGTCCGCAAGGCGTCTTCCGAATAAACCGCTCCGCTGGGATTGTTCGGCGAGATGGTGACGATTGCCCGGGTCCGATCGTTAACGGCGGCCCGGATGAGATCGGTCCGAAGTTGATAGTTCTCGTCCGTCGGCACGAACACCGGCGTGCAGTTGAGCATCCGGATCGCCATTTCCTGGTTGAAATAGTACGGAAGCGGCAGGATGATTTCGTCGCCCGGATCGGCGATGGCGAACAGAGCATTGAGAAAACCCATGTTTCCGCCGGCCGTTACTACGATGCGTCGCTCTGCGCCAACGCGGATACCGTTCTCTGCCGCCAGTTTTCGCTCGATCAACTCGAGCAGCCGAGACATGCCCTGGACGGGGCCGTACTTCTGATTTTCCGGTTTCGCGAAGAAACCGCGGATCGCTTCGTGGGCAGCCGCTGGCGGACCGTAGAACACCACGCCCTGCCCCAGCGAAATCGTTCCGGGATGGCTTCGGATCAACTCGGCAATTACCGGAATGATGGGGGCTTGCACGGCGCTCATGCGCCGGCTGACCTTCGGTCGATGCTTCGTCATGTCACACTGCCAAAAACGCGAATTGTAAGGCGCTTTCCCGCATCGGTTAAAATGCCTCTCGCTCGGCGCAGGATGCACAAGCCGGACGCCCCATGATAAAGTTTAGTGAAACACTAGGTTATCGAATGCAAATCGACACTCTGCTAAAGGCGCGCTGGATCATCCCGGTGGAGCCCGATCGTATTGTTCTGGAACATCATGCTCTCGCCATAGACGGCGGGCGGATCGTGGACATCCTGCCGATTTCCGAGGCCGAACTTAAATATCAAGCCGCGTCGGTGGAGTCGCTCGATCGTCATGCTCTGATCCCAGGCTTCGTCAACGCCCATACCCATGCCGCCATGACGTTGTTGCGCGGCGTGGCCGACGACCGTCCGCTGATGGAATGGCTGCTCGACCATATTTGGCCCTTGGAACAGAAATGGGTCGGCGAGAACTTCGTGCGCGACGGCACCGATCTGGCGATGGCGGAAATGATTCGCGGGGGCGTCACCTGCTTCAACGACATGTATTTTTTTCCCGAGGTTACTGCCCGCCAGGCGGCACGTTGCGGCATGCGCGCCGTGGTCGGCCTGATCCTTATCGATTTTCCGAGCGCATGGGCGAGCGGCCCCGACGAGTATTTATCCAAGGGACTGGCGCTGTACGACGAACTTCGCCACAACCCTTTGATCACCACGGCGTTCGCCCCGCATGCGCCCTATTCCGTTTCGGACGAGCCCTTGCTGAAGGTTCGTACCTTGGCTGCGGAACTCGACCGCCCGATCCACATGCATCTGCACGAAACCCGGGACGAAATCGATCAGGGCCGCCAGCGTTACGGCATGCGCCCCATGAAGCGGCTTCAGCAGCTGGATCTTTTGGGCCCGTCCTTCGTTGCGGTACATATGACCCAGCTCACGGATGAAGAAATCGGCCAATTCGCCGAATCCGGCGGCAGCGTCGTGCACTGTCCCGAATCGAATCTGAAGCTGGCCAGCGGCTTTTGTCCCGTCGCCAAGCTCGTCAAGGCGGGCATCAATGTCGCCATCGGCACGGACGGCGCGGCCAGCAACAACGATCTCGACCTGATGGGTGAAATGCGTGCCGCGGCCTTGCTCGCCAAGGCGGTATCGGGAGATGCCGCCGCGGTTCCGGCCCATACCGCATTGCGGATGGCGACGCTCAACGGGGCCAAGGCCTTGGGACTCGAGGCGGAGATCGGTTCGCTGGAAATCGGAAAGTCTGCCGATATCACGGCTATCCATCTCGACGAACTCGAAACCCAACCCTTGTACGACCCGATTTCGAATGTCGTCTATGCGGCCGGACGCCATCAGATCACTGACGTCTGGGTGGCGGGACGCCAGCTTCTGAAAAACCGCGAGCTCACGACTCTGAACACCGAAGAACTTTTCCAGAAAGCCGCCGCCTGGCGGGAGAAATTAATCAGCGTACAGGAACGGCCATGACGAGCACCGAAAACGTCCACGAACACGAAATCCACAAATTCGGCGTGCTGGCCGATCGCTGGTGGGACCTCGACGGGGAATTCAAGACCTTGCATGCGGTCAACCCTTTGCGCATTCAGTTCATTCGCTCCTTCGCGGAACTCGAAGGCAAGCGTGTCGTCGATGTCGGTTGCGGCGGTGGAATACTGAGCGAGGGACTGGCGCGGGCCGGCGCCCAGGTAGTCGGTATCGACCTAGCCGAAGAGCTTTTGGACGTCGCGAAATCCCATGCGGACGAATCGGGGATCGGTGTGGATTATCGACGGGTCAGCGCCGAGGCGCTTGCCGAGGCGGAATCCGACAGCTTCGACATCGTGACCTGCATGGAAATGCTGGAGCACGTGCCGGAACCCGCATCGGTGGTCAGAGCCTGCGCCAAACTGGTCAAGCCGGGCGGACGGGTATTTTTCTCCACCCTGAACCGGAAGCTCAAAGCCTATCTCCTCGCGATCGTCGGTGCAGAATACCTCTTGAACATGATTCCCAAGGGAACCCACGACTACGCGACCTTCATCAAACCGTCCGAGCTCAGCCGATGGGCACGGGAAGCGGGACTCGAGCTTCTCGGCATGGAGGGCATCGCCTACAACCCGATCACCGGGCAGTTCACCCTGAGCCGCGATTTGGATGTCAATTACCTGGCGGCATTCGCCAGACCCGAGGAATAAACGCATGGCAGCAAACCCGACGGTTTCCGCCGTGCTGTTCGATCTGGACGGAACTCTGCTCGACACCGCGCCCGATCTGGTCTTTGCCGCCAACGCCGCGCTCGCCGAGGCCGATATTCCGCCGCGTTCCGTGGACGAACTCAAGCCCTGCATCTCGGGCGGCGCCGCCGTCATGCTGCGCTGCGCGTTCAACGGGGATTACGAGCCGGCGCTCTTCGGCCGAGTGCAGCAACGGATGCTGGAGCTTTACCACGCCCATGTCGCCGACCGCACCCGCTTCTTCGACGGTACCGAATCCGTGCTCGGCGAGCTCGAACGGCGCGGCATTCCCTGGGGCATCGTCACCAACAAGATGAGCAGGTTCACCGATCCCTTGCTGAAAAAACTAAATCTGGCCGACCGTGCCGGATGCGTCATCAGTGGCGACACCACCGCCGAAAAAAAGCCGCATCCACTTCCCCTTCTGGAAGCCAGCCGGCGTTTGAATCACCCCCCGGAAGAGTGCGTCTACATCGGCGATGCTCCCGGCGACGTGGAAGCCGGCCGCCGAGCCGGCATGACGACCCTCACGGCGCTGTACGGTTATATCGCGGCGGAGCATGCGCCTCATGACTGGGGCGCCGACGGCCTGCTTGCGACACCTCGGGATCTGCTGCCCTGGCTGGACGGAGCGCTGTCATGAGCGGCTCGATGCTTGCTGACCGCGTCATTCTCGTTACCGGTGCCGGCGGCGGGCTCGGCTCGGCGGTTTCGAAGACTTGCGCCGCCGAGGGCGCGACGGTCATCCTGCTCGGAAAGACCATACCGAAGCTGGAGAAGGTCTACGACGCCATCGTAGCTGCCGGAGGACCGCAACCGGCGATTTATCCACTCGATTTGGCCGGCGCTACCGAGGACGATTACCGCGATCTCGCAGCCTCGGTCGAGCGGGAATTCGGCGCGCTGCACGGACTGGTGCATTGCGCTGCCGAGCTCGGCGCACTCGGACCGGTAAGCGATATCAGCGGTGGACTGTGGCAACGTCTGCTTCACGTCAACCTGACCGCGCCGTTCCTGCTGACCCGGGAACTCCTGCCATTGATAGCGAAATCTCCCGATTCGGGCATCGTATTCATCACCGACTCGGTGGCCCGAACCGGAAAAGCCTATTGGGGTGCTTACGGGGTGGCCAAGATCGGCCTGGAAGGCTTCGGGCGAATCCTTTCGGACGAGCTGGAAAGCCGCAAGGTTCGCGTTCACCTGTATTCGCCGGGTCCCATGCAGTCCCCGCTTCGCCGGCGCGCCTATCCGGCCGAGAACCCGGCGGGGCTGCCTTTGCCGGACATCCATGCGGAGCAAATCGCCCGCCTGCTGAGTCCAAACGAAACACCTTCAAACGCTTATCTGATTAACAACGCATAACACTTATGTACGGTTACGGTCGCGAAAGCATCGTCCTTCAGCGGGATGTCAACGTCGTCCAGATCCCCGACGGCACCCCCGGTTCACTGCCGAAAGGCCACGTAGTAAGTCTGTATCAGTCTTTGGGCGGCAACTTCACCGTGGTCACCGAAATGGGCCAGATGGTGCGCATCGCCGGAAACGACGCCGATGCCCTCGGGAAAGAACCGCCGATCATGGGCAATCTCGTGAGCGGCACGGATCCCGAATCCGTCGAAAAAAACGTTTGGGAAGTGCTGAGGACCATTTTCGACCCGGAAATACCGGTCAACATCGTCGACTTGGGGCTGGTCTACCACTGCAAGGTGACTCCCGTCGAAGAGGGCAAGAACGATGTCGACATCATCATGACCCTGACCGCACCCGGCTGCGGCATGGGCCCTGTCCTGCAATACGACGCCGAAGCGGCGGTAAGAAATCTCCCGGGCGTGAACAGGGTGAACGTCGAAGTGGTCTTCGATCCGCCCTGGTCGCGCGACATGATGTCCGAGGTGGCGAAACTTCAGCTGGGAATGATCTAGACCATTTTCCGGTTTGGTACGGTCCCCCAGGCTGCCCGTAAGTCGGCCATCCTTTGCCAACAAAACCTCTGGCCGATCTGTAAACGTCGGGAAAGGATTCCCGACCTACTCGGCCGCCCAGGCGCATCGTTGTAGGTCGGCAATCCCTTGCCGACAACCCGCTGTGTTGAGAACCGACGTCCTGGCGCTGCCGGAGCGTCCGTTTGCGATTGGGGTGGGATTCCCGACCTACAACTGATCACACGTCGCCAGACGCGCCTACCACATCAAATCGTCGGGGATCTTGTAATCGGCATATTCGTCGTCGGCATCCTGCGCTTGATCGGGCTGATTGAGCAGAACGATTCGGGTTTCATCCCGCTGCTTGATTTTTTCGGCCACCGGCAGCGGGACGATCTCATACCGAGACTCCAGGCTGGCTATTGCAAGCCTGCCCGCCACAAGACTTTGATGTACCGTTTTGGACACATAGAGGGTTTTGACCTTGTTGTCGTGCGCGAACCGGTAAGCGATCTCGTCCTCCCCCGGCGAGACGCGGTTCATCTCGATCAGCTGCTTGATTTGCGCGGCAAGCGCTTTTCTTTCCGCTTCTTTGGCTTTTTCCAGATTGAGCTGGCGGTCACGCTCGACTTTTGCCGCCATAGCGTCCTGAGCCGCGCGCTTGCTCTCGTCCTTTGCGGCGGCATTTCCGTGGCGATTCTGCTTTTCTTGTTTCCGCGCTTCCTTGCTGGCCTGTTTGGCTTGCTTGTCGTTGACCAAGCCCGCCTTTAGAAGCTGATCTCTCAGGGAGTTACTCATGCCCATGGCTCCTGTTTCGTCTCATATTCAATGCCACACCCACATCTTTCAATACCGACGGCAGAACGGTCAATCCACATCCCGTTTCCCAACGGACGGCCAGGCGACCAGTAAGGCCAATAAGCTGGAGCCCGCCGCCGCCGTATAAACCCAGTGAGGCCCCCACGCCGTCCAGAAGTATCCGCTGTATAGACTACCCAGCGCGCCGCCCAAACCGAAACTGAGGGCACTGTAAAGGGCTTGTCCTTTGCCGTGATGCGGACCGCGGAAATGGCGATGCACCAGATGGATGGCGGCCACGTGGGCCGAGCCGAAACTCGCCGCGTGAAGCAGTTGGCCGGAGAAAATCGCCGCAAGGCTATCGACACCCCAGGCAATCAATAGCCAGCGCACAACGCTCAGGGCGAGGCTCGCCAGAAAGATCCGGCGCAGACTGTAGCGCGCCAGTAAACGGTGCAAGAACGCGAACAGCACGATTTCCGCCAGGACGCCGAGTGCCCATAACTGACCGGTCTCGCCGCTGCTGAAGCCGTGATCCCGAAGATATACCGAGAAAAAGACGTAGTAAGGACCGTGTGCGAGTTGTTGCAGCATGCACGCCAGGAAAAAAGCAATGACGTCGCCATGCTTCAAGATATTCGACAAAGAGCTCGGTTCCGGGCCATGAATTTCCTTCGGACCTCTCGGCACAGCCAGGCTGACCAGCCACAGCCCGCCGAACAGCAGCACGATCAACTGCGGTAGACAACCGATCGAAAGGACGCGCTCCAAAGCCTTGCCGATCGACACGACCGCCGCGATGAAGCCAATCGAGCCCCATACCCGCACCCAACTGTAGCGATACGTATCATGGCGCAGGTGATTGAGCGTGACGGTTTCGAAAAGCGGCAGCATGGCATTCCAGAAGAAACTGAATACCAGCATGACCAGGGCGAATCCTGCGAATCCTTGCAGTCTTAAAACCAGGCTGAAAGCGACTAGGGTGAAAAATCCGGCGAGCCGGACGACGGACAGGGTCCGCCCCGTTCGATCCGCCAGCCACCCCCAAAGATTCGGCGCGACGACTCGGGTCGCAGCGGTAATGGCGATCAACTGGCCGATCTCCGCCGCAGAGAATCCCGTGTCCTGGAGATAAAGCGCCCAGTACGGCAAAAAGGCGCCCAGCGCCGCGAAATAGAAAAAATAAAAGCCGGACAACCGGCCGTAAGGCACTTTACGCGCCGAGAGCATGGCTGGCGGAAGATCGTTCGGGGCTACGGAGCCCTGGATGGAATCGGCGCCAATTCCGTCTTCACGTCCGGATTCTGGGCGCGATGCCGCAGGTAATGATCCATCAGCACTAGGGCCGTCATCGCTTCGGCGATGGGGGTGGCCCGGATGCCGACGCAGGGGTCGTGCCGACCCGTGGTGATCACCTCCACGGGCTCGCCCCTGACGTTCACGGAACGGCCCGGCAGGCGCAAGCTGGAGGTCGGCTTCAGTGCGATGCTGGCAACGATATCCTGTCCCGAGGAAATGCCGCCCAATACTCCGCCGGCATGATTGCTCAGGAAACCTTGCGGACTCATCTCGTCGCGGAACTCGGTGCCTTTCGCCTCGACGCAGGCGAAACCGTCGCCGATCTCCACCCCTTTGACGGCGTTGATGCTCATCAAGGCATAAGCCAGCTCGGCATCCAGCCGGTCGAAAATCGGTTCGCCCCAGCCCGGCGGCACGCCGGTCGCGACGACGTTGATGCGCGCGCCGATGGACTCCCCTTCTTTGCGCAGAGCGTCCATATAGGCTTCCAGCTCCGCGACCTTCTCGGGGTCTGGGCAGAAGAACGGGTTGTTGTCCACCTCCTCCCAAACCACCCGATCGATCTTGATCGGGCCGAGTTGGGCCAGATAAGCGCGGATCGTCACGCCGACCCGTTCTTTCAGATATTTCTTGGCGATGGCGCCGGCAGCCACCCGCATGGCGGTTTCGCGAGCGGACGAGCGCCCGCCGCCGCGGTAATCCCGGAAGCCGTATTTCATATGGTAGGTGTAATCGGCATGACCCGGCCGAAAGGAGTCGGCGATCGTGGAGTAATCCTTGGAACGCTGATCCACGTTCGCGATCAGAAGACCGATCGGGGTGCCCGTGGTACGCCCGTCGAACACCCCGGACAAAATCTTCACTTCGTCGGGCTCGCGGCGTTGCGTGGTATGCCGGGATTTGCCGGGGCGCCGCCGTTCCAGCTCCCCCTGAATGTCGGCCTCGGACAACTCCAGGCCCGGCGGGCAGCCGTCCACGATGCAGCCGATGGCGGGACCGTGGCTCTCGCCGAAGGAAGTGACGGTAAAGAGTTTGCCTAGGGTGTTTCCGGACATGGTAAAGATTTCAAACGTTCCTAAACGACGGAGCTATTAAGGTTCAAATCGCCCCCGCCACCTTGAGCCGATCCGCCACTGCCTCGGCCAGCATCCGATAGCCCGGCCCATTCGGGTGTACCCCATCGGATTTGAGCGAATTGTCCCGGATGATTTTGCTCAGCGTCCCGGTTTCGAAGGGAATCGCGAACTCTTCGGCGATCTTTGCATAAAACTCGGGCGGCGAGAACATCAGCCCGAACTTGGGCACGGCGATCAAAACCACGCTGATGCCGCGGTCCCTGGCCAATTTGACCATGGCCCGGACGTTGTCGGCCGCCTGCTGCTCGCCCAAGTTGCGCAGAAAATCGTTACCGCCGTGGCATAGAATCAACAGCGTGGGCTGATGCTCGTCCAGCAGTGCCGGCAGGCGCTCCAGACCTTCCGCACTGGTTTCGCCCGGCACGCCGGCGTTGATGACCTCTCGCCCGATCAAGCCTTGCAATACCGATGGATAACTCTGCTCGGAACCGGCGCCGGTTCCGAAAGTCAGGCTGTCGCCGAACGCGAGCACCTTCGCCTCCGTCGGAAGCTTCGGCAGTTTCGCGCTAGAGCCACAGGCCACCAGCCATAACAGCAGAACAGACATACCGGCGACTTTTAACTGAACTCTCATTGTTTCCCTCTGCTTGATCTTGTTCGTTAGTAACGGGTCGATCACGTTGAATCAACGTGCAACAAATCCTGGGCTGTGGTTACGAGGAACCGCATAGTGAACGAAGCATACGGTTCGCGTACTCATCGCCCCCGACAAGAATAGTCGTGCCTCGGATTGCTGCTAGCAGAGATTCCATGAGAGATTGCAATATTGTCCCAGCGCTGGCGGACTTGTCAGCTTCTTCTAACTCTTCTGAAAAAGCTTGTTACACCGGTCGACCTGTTCGGCAGTCAGCAGGAACACACCCTCGCCGCCCCGCTCGAAATCCAGCCAGTAGAAGGGAACTTCCGGGTAGGCGGTTTCCAGGGCTTCGGCGCTGCTGCCGACTTCGACGACAAGAACGCCCTCCGGTTTAAGGTGGCGATGGGCGTCCCGGAGGATGCGGCGCACGCAATCGAGGCCGTCTTCGCCCGCTTCCAGGCCCAGCCTCGGCTCGGCGTGATATTCCGGCGCCAAGCCGCGCCACTCGTCGAGGTTTACGTAAGGAGGATTGCTGACGATCAGATCGTAACGCCGGTCGCCCAACTCGGAGTAAACGTCCGATTTGATGGCGTTCACCCGGTCTTCCAGGTGGTGCTTCTTGATATTGATACGCGCCACTTCCAGCGCGTCCGACGAGATATCGACGGCGTCGACCCGTGCCTCCGGAAAGGCGTAAGCGCAAGCGATGGCAATGCACGCGCTGCCGGTGCAAAGATCGAGCACGTCGTGCACCCGGTCCGCCTCGATCCAGGGAGCGAAATGGTTTTCGATCAGTTCGGCGATGGGCGAACGCGGCACCAGTACCCGTTCGTCAACATAGAAGGGCAAACCGGCAAAAGAAGCCTCGTGAACGAGATACGCCAGAGGCTTGCGCTCGACGATGCGGCGCTGGATGAGTGCGAGGACACGCTCGCGCTCGTCCATGGTCAACGTGGCCGCGAAATAGCCGCCCGGGAGATCGTAAGGCATATGCAAGGTATGAAGCACCAAGGCGGCGGCTTCGTCCAGTGCGCTGGCGGTACCGTGGCCGAAAAACAACTCCGCTTGCACGAAACGGCTGGCGGCCCAACGGATGTAATCGCGGATGGTGGTTAAGGTTACGGACGGATGGGGTGATGTCGACATGGCCGAAGATTCCGGTAGACCCGGTATTGTAATGGAAAATCGCCCCGTACCGACGAGGCTTATGGAAAATCCGCCGACGGACGCACTAGAACCAACGGGTACGTTACCACCAGAGCTACGGTTTACGCGAACGGTCTACTTGAGTCTCTGCCCGTCACCATTGAAACCGCTTTAGGGATAAAGCCCGATATTTCTGAGCCCTTTCGTTTCCTCCAGGCCAAACATCAGGTTCATGTTTTGCACCGCTTGGCCGGCTGCACCTTTCACCAAATTGTCTATGACCGACAAAATTACCACCGTATTGCCGTCCATAGGCCTATGGACGGCAATCTGGCATCGGTTTACGCCGCGCACGTTGCGAGTGTCGGGATGGGAACCCGCCGGCAGAACGTCGACGAAAGGTTCGGCTCGATAGCGCTCCTCGAATAGCGCCTGCAAGTCGCCGTGCGCGGCGCTCAGTTCGGCATAAACCGTGGCGTGAATACCCCGAATCATGGGGATCAAATGGGGCACGAAGGTGAGGCCCACGTCCTGTCCTGCGGCTTGGTCCAATCCCTGCTTGATTTCCGGCCAATGACGATGGCCTTTGACGCTATAAGCCTTGAGGCTCTCGCCCGTTTCGCTCATAAGCATGGGAATTTCTGCTTTGCGCCCGGCGCCGCTAACACCCGATTTCACGTCGGCGATGATGCGGTCCAAGCGAATCGCCCTCGCCTCAATCAATGGCAATAATGCCAGTTGAACCGAAGTCGGATAACAACCGGGGCATGCGATCAGCCGCGCCGACCGAATCAGTGCCCGATTCACTTCGGGCAGCCCGTAAACGGCTTCTTCCAACAGCTGGGGAGAAACGTGCGGCTCTCCGTACCAATGAGCCCATACATCCGGGTTTTTGAGGCGGAAATCGGCGGACAGATCGATAACTTTGACGCCCCGCGCCAACAAGGCTTCGGCCGTCCGCATCGCAGTGCCGTTGGGCGTCGCGAAAAACACCACGTCGCATCCGGCTAGCGCATCCGCCGAGGGGTCGACGAAGATCGCATCGACGAAACCCCGCAGGTTCGGATACAGCTCGTCGACTCGTTTTCCGGCATCGGCCCGCGAGGTGACGATGGTTATGGCGACGTCAGGATGAAGCGCGAGAATCCGCAGCAACTCCACACCGGTATAGCCGGTACCGCCTACAATGCCGACTCGGATCATTCTCGGCTCTCTCGTTCGAAACGAATTAGGGACGATTTCCGCGAAGGAAGCAGGTCAAGAAAACTCACGACCCTCGAGATTTTTTCGCGCTCGGCGCTTCGCTTTCTAGCCGAACGTTCTCGGCGTTTTGTCTCGAATACGCTTCCACGCTGACCTTCAATTTCTGTCCCGGCTTGAACGTCACCACACGGCGCGCGGTGATCGGAATCTCTTCACCGGTTTTCGGATTTCTGCCCGGCCGCTGATTTTTGTCGCGAAGATCGAAATTGCCGAACCCAGACAACTTCACTGAATTTCCTTGCGCCAGCGCGGCCTTGATCTCTTCGAAAAACTGGTCGACCAACTCCTTGGCATCCCGCTTGTTAATGCCGTGGTTCTCGAAAAGCCTCTCAACCATATCTGCTTTGGTCAGTGCCATCTTTTCAATCTCTCAACCTAGCATTGAATTCTCTGCTCAGACGTTCCAAAACGCGTCCTACCGTTTCATCGACCCTGGCGTCGGTCAAGGTTTCGGCCTCATCCTGCAACACCAAACCGAGAGCGACGCTCTTCCGACCGGTCTCGACACCCTGCCCCCGGTAAACGTCGAACACCACGACCTGGCGCAAGATAGAGCTATCCGCTTCTTTCACGCACTCGATCAAACGATCGATCGTGACGGATTCGTCAACGATGACCGCGATATCCCGGCGCACCTGCGGGAACTTCGATATTCCGTGGAATACCGGAATATGCCTTCCGAGCAGCACGTCTTGATCGAGCTCGAACAGAAACACGCTCTGTTCGAGGCTTAGTTGCTTTTCCAGGCGAGGATGCAGCATTCCGATCCAACCAAGCCGTTCGCCCTCGAGCCGGATTTCCGCCGATTGCCCAGGATGAAGCGCCGGATGAGCAGCGGCGACAAATTCCAAACCAGCCTCCCGGCCGGTCAGTTTGACGATGCCCTCGACATCGGCCTTCACGTCGTAAAAATCCACGGAGCGAGCCGCTTCTCCCCACTGCTCTTCATGTACCGCCCCTATCGCCAGGCCAGCGATAGATTTCCGCTGTTCGATGCCGCTGCTCCGCCTCGCGAAACGCAGACCTGCTTCGAATAGGCGCACCCGGTTCTGCTGGCGGAACGTGTTCTTGAGAGCCGCGTCCAGCAAACCGCACCAAAGGCCGGTGCGCATGACGGCCAAGTCGGAGGAAATCGGATTCTTCAAGGCCAGATAGGGAATTTCCGGCTCGATCAGCGCCTGCCGAGCTTCGTCCACGAAACTGTAGGTAATCGCCTCCTGGTAACCGCGATCGACCAGGAGGTTCTTAACCCGGTCCAGATCGAGTATTCGTTCGGACACCGGACGCATCGCCGTCGCCATGACCGGATGGCGGCGCGGCAACGATTCGTAGCCGTAGACCCGTCCGAGCTCCTCGATGAGATCGGCCTCTATGGCGATATCGAAACGAAATCCGGGCGGCGTCACGGACCATCCCTCCGGATGGTCCGCGAGAGTCATTCCCAGCCGTTTGAGAATTTCGGCGACCTTCGGTCGTTCGATGCTCATGCCGAGCAGACGGGTAATCCTCGCGTAACGCAGCGGAATCGGCGCGCGTCGCGGCAAATGCGGGGGGCTGGCCGCTTCGACGATGGGTCCCGCTTCTCCGCCAGCAATGGATAATATAAGTTCGCTGGCCCGCTCGATGGCACGAGTCTGCAACTCGGGATCAACGCCTCTCTCGAAGCGATGGGACGATTCGGTATTCAGCCCGTAGCGCCTAGCCTTGCCCATGATAACGCTCGGCGTGAAAAAAGCGCATTCGACGAAAATATCGGCAGTGCCATCGCCCACCGCGGAGTCGCTGCCGCCCATGATGCCCGCCAATGCCAAGGCTTTTCGTTGATCGGCGATCACCAAAACATCGGAGTCCAGCGCGATTTCCTCGCCGTTCAAGAGGCGCAGCTTCTCGCCCGGCGCCGCATAGCGAACGTGGATGCCGCCCTCCAGCTTGGCCGCGTCGAAGGCGTGCAAAGGTTGTCCCATTTCCAAGAGCACATAATTGGTAACGTCCACTACCGCATCTAGGGATCGGATACCGGCGCGCCGCAAACGTTCGCGCATCCATAGCGGTGTCTGAACGGTACGCGATACGCCTTTGATCAGCCGCCCCAAATAGCGCGGGCACGCTTCGGGTGCGGAAACGCTCACCGGGTGCTCTTCTCGAATCGTTGTAGGAACGGCAGGAACGTCCGGTACCGCCCAATCCAGAGCGTTGAGCAAGGCCACTTCGCGCGCAATGCCTTCTACGCTTAGACAATCCGCGCGGTTCGGTGTCAGATCGACCTCGATGATGCAATCGTCCAGTTTCAGATAATCCCGAACATCGATCCCCACTGGAGCATCCGAGGGCAATTCCATCAGCCCTGCTTGGGGATCGTCTATTCCCAACTCCTTGGCCGAACACAGCATGCCAAACGAGGCGATGCCGCGAAGCTCTGACTTCCGAATGGAAACATCCCCCGGCAGACGTGCCCCTTCGATGGCGAGCGGCACACGCATCCCGACCCGGACGTTGGGCGCTCCGCATACGATTTGAAGAGGTTCACCGGAACCGCCGGACACCAGACAGACTCGCAGCCGGTCGGCGTGTGGATGCGGCGAGACTTCGAGAACTTCGGCCACGATAACGCCGCTGAACGACGCAGCGGCGGGTTCGGCGCTATCGACCTCAAGACCCGCCATCGTCAACTGATGAACCAGTCTTTGCGTGTCTATCGATGGATTGACGTATTCTCGTAGCCAGGCCTCGCTGAAGCGCATGGGAAGGACCGTATGTTGTTCTTAAAATGCCGCGAATTGTGAAAGAAATCTAAGGTCGTTCTCGAAAAACAGCCTGAGGTCGTTGATGCCGTAGCGCAGCATCGCGAGCCGTTCCACGCCCAAACCGAAGGCGAAACCGGTATAGCGTTCCGGATCGATCTTGACGAATTCGAAAACCCGCGGATGGATCATCCCGCAACCCATTACCTCCAGCCAACCGGTCTGCTTGCAAACGCGGCAACCTTCGCCTCCGCACATGACGCACTCGATATCGACTTCGGCGGACGGTTCGGTAAACGGGAAATAAGACGGGCGGAAACGTACCTGCATGTCCTTTTCGAAGAACAAGGTCAGGAACTCGTAGAGAATACCCTTGAGGTCGGCAAAGCTGACGTCCCGATCGACGACGAATCCTTCCACTTGATGAAACATCGGGGTGTGGGTCAAATCGGAATCGCAGCGATAGACGCGGCCCGGCGCGATGACCCTAAGCGGCGGGCTCTGGGTCTCCATGATCCGCACCTGCACCGGTGAGGTATGGGTACGCAGGAGGGTGTGCTCGTCGAAATAAAAAGTGTCGTGCATCGCCCGCGCGGGATGATGGGCGGGTATGTTCAACGCTTCGAAGTTATGGTAATCGTCCTCGACTTCGGGGCCTTCGACGATGTCGAATCCAACGTTCTTGAAGAGTTGGCTAATGCGCCGCAACGTCAGAGTGACCGGATGGAGCCCTCCCGTACGCTGCCCGCGCCCCGGCAGGGTAACGTCGATGGTTTCCCGCTTGAGACGTTCTTCCAGCTCGCTCGCCTCCAGAATACTCTTTCGGGCCTCCAAATCGGCTATAAACTGGTCTTTGGCCCGATTAACCCGGCCTCCGGCCTCCCGTCGCTGTTCCGCCGGAAGCGTACCGAGTTCTTTCATGCGCTCGGTAAATACACCTTTCTTGCCGAGATAATGTACTCGCACTTGATCGAGTTTTCCGAGCGTATCGGCCTCGGCCACTTGCTTTCTGGCCTGCACGAGAAGCTCTTCAAGGGGTGTACTCACAGCCTTGCTCGCTTGGACAACGGTTTTGAAATGAAGAACGGGAAAAACTCCGGGCGAGTCTTTCCCGTGAAGATCAGACGCGGGCTAACCCTGGGCGATCTTGGCCAATTCAGCGAACGCATCTTTGTCGCGAACAGCCAAATCTGCCAGAACTTTACGGTCGATTTCGACGGACGCCTTTTTCAGGCCATCCATAAAACGGCTATAAGACAGTCCGAATTCGCGCGCGGCGGCATTGATTCTCACGATCCAAAGCGCACGGAATTGGCGTTTTCTCTGTCTGCGATCCCGATAAGCGTATTGGCCGGCTTTGATAACCGCCTGCTTGGCAACGCGATAAACTCGGCTACGGGCGCCGTAATAACCTTTCGCCTGCTTGAGAACCTTTTTGTGCCGGGCTCTCGCAGTGACGCCTCGTTTTACTCTAGGCATGGGCTTCTCTCTCGATGGGCAAGAAAAAATCAGCTATAAGGCAACAAGCGAGTCGCGCTCCGCACATCCGAAGGGTGCAAGGCAGCGGGATTGCGCAGTTGGCGCTTTCTCTTGGTGCTCTTCTTCGTCAGAATGTGACGACGATGCGAATGATTGCATTTGAAACCGCCGGACGCAGTACGCTTGAAGCGTTTCGCTGCGCCGCGATTGGTCTTCATCTTAGGCATATAAATCTCCAACAACTCAAGATTATTTTTTTCTCTTCGGCGCAAGCGTCATGCTTAACTGCTTACCTTCCATTTTCGGAAACTGCTCTACGACGGCGTGCTCCACGAGGTCCGTCTCGATCCGCTTCAGAAGGTCAATGCCCAATTCGCGATGACTCAATTCTCGACCGCGAAACCGAACAGTGACCTTTGCCTTATCGCCGTCCGATAGAAAGCGAATGAGATTGCGCAGCTTGACCTGGTAATCGCCCTCGTCCGTACCCGGCCGGAATTTGATTTCCTTAACCTGAATCTGCTTTTGCTTTTTCTTGGCCGCTTGCAGCTTCTTATTCTGCTCAAAACGGAATTTACCGTAATCCATTACCCGGCAAACGGGAGGATCGGCTGCCGGCGAAATCTCGACCAGATCCAGATTCGCATCATAAGCAATTTGCCTGGCTTCTCTGGTCGACACGACTCCTACTTGATTACCGTCGGGTCCGATCAACCTGACAGTGGGCGCCGTGATCTCTTCATTCAGGCGCGGCTCTTTTCTTTCAGCAGTGATATCCTATTCCTCCGAACGCAATTATTGAAACGCAGCGCGACTCGCCACCTCGTCGGTAAACTTGCCGATCAAATCCGGCAAGCTGAAACCGCCTAGATCCTGGCCTTTCTGTGTACGAACAGAAACGGTACGGGAATCCAGTTCTTTATCGCCGACGATTAATAAATAAGGCACACGCTGCACGGTATGCTCGCGGATTTTAAAGCCGATCTTCTCATTTCTCAAGTCGGACTTTACCCGAAAGCCTTGTTTTACAAGCTCCGCAGCCAATTCGGCGGCATATTCGGCTTGATTTCCGGTAATGTTGAGCACCACCGCCTGAACCGGCGCCAGCCAAAGCGGAAAATACCCTGCGTAATGCTCGATGAGAATGCCGATGAAGCGTTCCATCGATCCTATGATCGCCCTATGCAGCATGACCGGCGTATGGCGGGCATTGTCTTCGCCCACGTATTCGGCACCGAGACGCCCCGGCATCATGAAATCCACCTGAATCGTCCCGCACTGCCATACCCGACCGATCGCATCCTTCAACGTGAACTCGATCTTGGGGCCATAGAAAGCTCCCTCACCGGGCTGCAATTGGTATTCGATGTCTTGCGCGGCCAAAGCAGCCATCAGCGCAGCTTCGGCCTTATCCCAAATTTCATCGCTGCCGAGCCGCTTGGGCGGGCGCGTGGACAGTTTGTACTGGATATCGGTAAAGCCGAAATCCGCGTACACCTTACGCAAGACACCTATGAATGCGACAACTTCCGCCTGAATTTGATCCTCGGCACAAAAAACATGGCCATCGTCCTGATTGAAACCGCGCACACGCATGATCCCGTGCAAGGTGCCGGAGGGCTCGTTGCGATGACAGGAACCGAATTCCCCGAACCGGATCGGCAGTTCGCGATAGCTATGCAGATGCTGTTTGAAAACCTGGATGTGACCGGGGCAGTTCATGGGCTTTACCGCATACTCTCTATTCTCGGACGCGGTAAAAAACATATTCTCGTGAAAGTTGTCCCAGTGGCCCGAAGCTTTCCAAAGGCTTACGTCCAGAATCTGAGGACAGCGGATTTCTTGATAGCCATTCTCACGGAACACCCGGCGCATGTACTGCTCGACCTGCTGATACAGCGCCCATCCATTGGGATGCCAGAACACCATTCCGGGAGCTTCCTCCTGAGTATGGAACAGGTCCTGCAGCTTGCCGATCTTGCGATGATCGCGCTTATCCGCCTCTTCCAGCCGATGCAGATAGGCGTCCAAATCCTTCTTGTCGGCCCAGGCGGTGCCATAGACACGCTGCAGCATGGCATTGCGGGAATCCCCCCGCCAATAGGCACCCGCCACCTTCATGAGCTTGAAGGCTCTAAGCTTTCCGGTATCCGGCACATGGGGACCGCGACAAAGATCGGTAAAATCCCCTTGCGAGTAGAGGGAGATTTGCTCGCCCTGAGGTATGGCTTCGATAATTTCGGCCTTATAGTGCTCGCCCTGGTCACGGAAAAATTTGACGGCTTCTTCCCGACGCATCACCTCCCGCCTGACGGGAATCGCCTTTGCCGCCAATTCCGTCATTTTCTTTTCGATTGCCTCGAGGTCTTCCGGCGTAAAGGGACGTTCGAAGGCAAAATCGTAGTAAAACCCGTTTTCCACCACCGGACCGATCGTCACTTGCGCGCTCGGATACAACGCCTTAACGGCCTGAGCCAGCAGATGGGCAGTTGAATGGCGAATAATCTCCAGCCCGTCCGCGTCCTTACCCGTGACGATTTCGACTGCGGCGTCATGTTCGACAAGAGTCGACAAATCGACCAGTTTCCCGTCGATTCGACCAGCCAATGCCGCCTTAGCCAATCCCGGACCAATGGACTGCGCCACCTCCATAAGCGTTACGGGGTGATCGAATGTGCGAGCGGAACCATCCGGCAGACGTATCACGGGCATCAGTCGAAACCTCTTCAACAAAAAAAGCATCGCCCAGCGATGCTTTTCGGAATTGGTAGGCGCGATTGGACTTGAACCAACGACCCCCACCATGTCAAGGTGGTGCTCTAACCAACTGAGCTACGCGCCTAAAATCAAGAAACGCAATTATAGAGCTATTTTTTGTTTAATTAAAGCCTTTCGTTCTCATCGCATTTAAGCGGCAAAATTTCACGGGTGGCAACGACGGGAATTGGTTATGATGGCCACTAGATGTGAATTCGGCAGGAGCAGTTCTGTCCAATTAAGAGGAAAGCAGTTCCGCAAGGGTGATAAACATGGCCATGTCACCGATCGAAACCTCGATTTCGGAAGTTTGTTTGGGTAGATCGAAGTTGTTCCGATTAGTATTGTTATGGATAACGCTCTTAAGCATAGCGGGGTGCGCAACCAGCCCGTTTTCGAAACCCATTCGGACGGCGACGAAAACGCAGCCATCGTTCTCGGAAATCAGCGCCCGCCCCGACGCCTACAAAGGCAGGACGGTCATGCTGGGCGGCGTGATCGTCCAAACCAGCAACCGCCCACAGTTCACCGAAATCGAAGTCTTGCAAAAACCGCTAGAAAGTTCGGATCGCCCGGAAGACGTCGACACTTCCGCCGGACGATTCCTGATTCACTGCAACCGCTTCCTGGATTCGGCGGTCTATGCGAAGGGACGCGAAGTGACGGTCGCCGGAGAGGTCCAAGGCAAGGAAACCAAGCCTCTCGATCAAATCAACTACACCTACCCGGTAATCGGTTGCAAGGAAATTCATCTTTGGGCCAACCGGCCGACTTACACCTATTATCCGACGCCATACTGGTACGATCCTTGGTGGCGAGGCTGGCCCGGCTATTACCCTTATTGGTACCCTTATTGGTAAGACTCATTCAACTCAAAAGGCTGCAACGCTACTGTGAGAGAATCTCGGATCTCGAAAAAGGACATCCGATCCGGCTACCCAATATCCTGGCCCCGCTTTCTCGGCCTGGCCGCCTTACTTGCGATCACGCTACAACTCAGCGGTTGCGGCTCGGTACTGTCGCGAGCGACCATGGACCAGGTCGATCCGAAACTTTCGCCCGAAACTGTCCTGAATAACCCAAAAGCGTTTATCGGCCAAGCCATTCTCATCGGCGGAACTATCCTTAGCGCCGAAAATCTACAGGAAGGCACGTTAGTCGAAGTACTGACCTATCCCACCGATAGACGAGGCGAGCCGGAACTCAGTGAGCCCGCATTGGGCCGATTCTTAATATTGTATCCCGGCTATTTAGACACACTCATCTACGAACAAGGCCGGCGAATTGTTGCAGCCGGTCGCGTCATCGGCGAACGCACGACGGAAACCGGCGAAGCGACTCGTGCATTTCCGTTGTTACGTCCTTTGGAGATCAAACTGTTATCCGAATATGACACCGGACCTCGGATCGGTATTGGCTTAGGCGTTGGATTTGGCTTTTGATCGATGATCATAGCCTCGCGTCTTGCCGGTCCCTGCAACACTCAATCCCACCCGATAAACCAGTTAGAAAACGTGCGGATTGAAAATCCATTCGATGCTATCCAAAATGGCGTCGCGTGCATTCGCCAAGGCGGATGCTTTTTCCAATTCGTGCTCTTTGAGGCAACTCTATGGAAAGATTTGCAGCCCCTTAAGGATTGTTAGTTAATGCCCATCTCTTATTTTTTATTTTTATAGTGAAAAAATGATTAACGGTTTACTCGACCTCCCCTGGTGGGGACTTATTGCCGTTACGCTCGGTCTGACCCACATCACCATTGCCAGCGTCACGATTTTCCTACATCGCCACCAGGCGCATCGCGCTTTGGACCTTCATCCGGCGGTCAGCCATTTTTTTCGGCTCTGGCTGTGGCTGACAACTGGCATGGGCACCAAGGCCTGGGTCGCGATTCATCGCAAACACCACGCCAAATGTGAAACCCCGGAAGACCCCCATAGCCCTCGCGTGTTTGGCATAAGCAAGGTCTTATGGGAAGGCGCGGAACTCTACCGGACCGAAGCAGCCAATCCGGAAACCTTGGATCAATACGGCTACGGCACGCCTGATGACTGGCTGGAGCGAAAACTTTACTCGCCGCACCCCGGTCTTGGCGTCGCGCTTATGTTTCTCGCCGACGTTGCGCTGTTCGGCTTCTTCGGCATTACCATTTGGGCCGTACAAATGCTCTGGATTCCCTTTTGGGCAGCGGGCGTAATCAACGGCCTGGGGCATTTCTCCGGTTATCGCAATTTTGAAACCCGCGATGCGTCCACCAATCTCTTCCCGATAGGCTTACTGATCGGCGGCGAGGAACTTCACAATAACCACCATGCCTATCCCTCTTCGGCGCGGCTATCCTCCCGTTGGTGGGAATTGGACATCGGGTGGGCCTACATTCGCCTGATGGAACTATTGAAGTTAGCAACGGTTCGCCGGGTTGCTCCAAAAATTCGCATTCTTCACGACAAGAAATTGATCGATTTGGCGACAATACAGGCCGTAATGCGTAACCGGGTCCATGTGCTGGCTTTATACGGCCGTAGCGTGGTGCTTCCGGTCCTGCGTCAAGAATTAAAGACTGCCCTCCCGGCATCCCGACGCCTGCTCCGCGATGCAAAGCCGCTCTTGGTTCGAGAGGATATCCAATTCGATGAGGCCGCCACCCACATCCTTGATCGAGCACTGAACTTGAGCCAAACACTTCACACCGTTTACCAATTCAAGGAGGAATTGAAACAGCTTTGGGCGAACTCTTCAGTCGGCTACGAAGCACGTGTGCAGTCGCTCAGAGAGTGGTGCCAACGAGCGAAGGAGACTGGCATCCAATCACTTCATGAGTTTGCCGACTTGTTGCACGGCTATACCATTACAAATCGGCTGTCCGTCAATTATTTACCCAGCACTTAAGCCAAGCACCACTCACATGCTGCCGTGCGGCGTCTCATGTGAGTCATGATATGGTCGGGAAAGTAGCGACCTGTTCATCCAGGATCAGGCTTTCTCGGCCTTCCGCAACGATCATTTGCGATTGATAAGAATCCCCGATTTACTTGGCGCACCGGTCCTTAGGTCGGCAATCCATAGCGACAAACCCATTGCGTAGAAAAAGGATTTTCGACTTACAAGTCGTGCAGCGCTGTAAGCCGGAATAAGCATTTCCGCGGGTTTATCCATGTAGCTTTGGACAGCGATGCCAAGGACACGGGCCCAAAGCTGAAAATGCTTCAAAAAAAAGCCCCATCCGAAGATGGGGCTTTTTTACACTTAAATGATCGGTCGGCGATTACATCATGTCGCCCATGCCGCCCATTCCACCCATGCCTGCCGGCATCGGAGTCTCTTCCTTCGGCTCTTCGGCAACCATTGCCTCAGTGGTGATCATGAGACCCGCCACGGAACCGGCGTTCTGCAGCGCGGTACGGGTCACTTTCGCCGGGTCCAGAATGCCCATGGCGACCATATCGCCGAATTCGCCGGTTGCTGCGTTGTAGCCGAAATTTCCGGAACCCTCGGCTACCTTGTTCAGAACCACGGACGACTCGTCGCCGGCATTGGCCACGATCTGGCGCAGCGGCTCTTCCATCGCGCGGCGGGCGATGCTGATGCCGACATCCTGATCGTGGTTTACGCCTTTCAGATCCTTGATCTTTTGCAGAGCGCGGACCAGAGCCACGCCGCCGCCCGGCACGATGCCTTCTTCAACCGCAGCGCGGGTCGCGTGCAACGCGTCTTCCACGCGGGCTTTCTTCTCCTTCATCTCGACTTCGGTGGCCGCGCCGACCTTGATCACTGCCACACCGCCGGCCAACTTCGCCAAGCGCTCTTGCAGCTTTTCTCTATCGTAGTCCGACGTGGTCTCTTCGATCTGCTTACGGATCTGGGTGATACGGCCCTGGATTCTTTCCTTAGCGCCGGCGCCATCGATGATGGTGGTTTCTTCCTTGCTGATCTGAACCTTCTTGGCATTGCCCAAATCGTTCAGACTCGCTTTCTCCAGGCTCAGACCCACTTCTTCGGAAATTACGGTGCCGCCCGTCAGGATAGCGATGTCTTCCAACATGGCTTTACGGCGATCGCCGAAACCGGGCGCTTTAACGGCGCAAACCTTGATGATGCCGCGCATGTTGTTGACGACCAAGGTCGCCAGCGCTTCGCCTTCGACATCTTCCGCGATGATCAGCAGCGGACGACCGGCTTTAGCGACGCCTTCGAGTACCGGCAGCATGTCGCGGATATTGGAAATCTTTTTCTCGCAGATGAGGATCAGCGGGTTTTCCAGCTCGGCGCTCATGCTTTGCTGATTGTTGATGAAGTACGGCGACAAATAGCCGCGGTCGAACTGCATACCTTCGACGACATCCAGGCTGTTTTCAAGGCCCGAACCTTCCTCGACCGTGATCACGCCTTCCTTGCCCACCTTGTCCATCGCTTCGGCAATGATCTTGCCGATGCTCTCGTCTGAGTTGGCGGAAATGGTGCCGACTTGAGCGATCGCGTTGCTGTCGGTGCAGGGAACGGACATTTCGTGGATAGCGTCGACGGCGGCGGTGACCGCCTTGTCGATACCGCGTTTCAGATCCATAGGATTCATGCCGGCGGCCACGGCCTTCAGGCCCTCGACCAGAATCGATTGCGCCAGAACGGTGGCGGTGGTGGTGCCGTCGCCCGCGACATCGGAAGTCTGAGACGCGACTTCCTTCACCATCTGAGCGCCCATGTTTTCGAACTTGTCGGAGAGCTCGATATCTTTCGCCACGGATACGCCGTCCTTGGTGACGGTCGGCGCGCCGAAACTCTTTTCGAGCACCACATTGCGGCCTTTCGGACCCAAGGTCACTTTCACCGCCTGTGCCAGAATATTGACCCCGCGAACCATGCGGATCCGCGCGTCATCACCGAATCTTACGTCTTTCGCTGCCATTACGATTTACCTTCGTTGGTTGATGTTGAATTCCGGGCGTGCTCAGTCTTCGAGCACAGCCATGATGTCGTCTTCGCGCATGACAAGGATATCCTCGCCATCGAGTTTCACCTCGGTGCCGGAATATTTGCCGAACAGCACCTTGTCGCCCGCTTTGACTTGCAGCGCGCGCACTTGCCCGTTATCCAGAGTCTTGCCGTTACCCACCGCAAGAACTTCACCGCGCATCGGTTTTTCCGCAGCCGTATCCGGAATCACGATTCCGCCCGGCGAAGTCCGCTCCTCTTCGAGGCGCCTCACGATAACACGGTCATTCAAAGGACGAATTTTCATCATACTCTCCTGTTCCTACTGATGATGTATTGACTGACGAGCGGTCGACCAGACCCTAGCTTTGTTAGCACTCGACTAAAACGAGTGCTAATCATAGCCGTCGAATATTTCATGTCAAGATCAACGCTCCCCCACCACATGTGGAAGAGCTGCGCGAATCCGCGTTTTTCCTGGGTTAAGATTCGTGCGCAACCAGCTTCGAGAAAAGAACATGGACCGCACCGAACGCTTCTACAAAATCGATCAACTGATCCGCGACCGGGAAAACGTCTCTCAAAAGGCGTTTCTTGAAGAATTGGGTATATCGGCAGCCACTTTCAAGCGTGATATCGAATATATGCGTAGTCGATTCAACGCGCCGATCGTTTGGGACCGAAAAACCCGCGGCTACCGCTTCGGGCCCCATGGCGGCGATGCGGCCTACGAGCTGCCCGGCCTTTGGTTCAACGCCTCGGAAATTCACGCTCTTCTCACCATGCGCCAACTGCTCGCAGACCTTCAGCCCGGACTGCTCGAACCGCATATCCAGCCGCTGCTCGCTCGCCTCAATGCCCTGCTCGGCGCCGGCGATCACGAGTGGCAGGAAGTCGAAAAACGGGTCCGGGTGTTCCATGTCGCACGGCGAACGGTGGATCTACAGCATTTCGAAGTGGTTGCGACGGCTCTGCTCAGACGCCGCCGGCTGCGAATTGTCCATTACAACCGCAGCACCGATGAAACATCCGAACGCACGGTGTCGCCGCAGCGCCTGATCCACTACCGCGAAAACTGGTATTTGGACGCCTGGTGCCATCTCCGTGAAGCGATCCGAAGCTTCGCCGTGGATGCGCTCCGCTCCGCATCGGCGCTCAACGAACCCGCCGTAGACATCCCGGACGAAGAGCTGGATCGAGAACTGGCATCCGGTTACGGCATCTTCTCCGGCGCCGAAATCCACTGGGCGGAATTGCGTTTTACGCCCGAACGCGCGCGCTGGGTCAGCCATGAAATCTGGCATCCCAAGCAAAAGACCCGGTTCGAGCCGGACGGCAGTTACACCCTCGAAATCCCCTACGCCGACGACCGCGAACTGATCATGGACATCCTCAAGCATGGCGCGGACGTCGAAATCCTCGCTCCCGAATCGCTCAGGAGCAAACTGCAAGAAACGGTTCGGGCAATGGCGGCCCGCTACGAATAAAAATTTTTACCGATAGAGTTAGTGGCTCACGCCCTGAGCGACTACCTGTCGTAGAGTATCTCCGTCGTTACACCCATCGGAGATACGATCATGTTCAACGTCTTCTCTTCCATCCGCAAAATCCGGAACGCTCGGGCTTCTGCAAGCTCCGCCACCAGCCATCCCGCCTGTCCTTTACAGCCGAGCCCGTTATCCCGCCAAACGCCGGATGCTTCGGCGCGCGTCAACTACGATATTCCGACGTACATCCGACGCGGTATCAAACTCAGCAGCTTGAACTAAGAAACAAGCACGGAACGGCACGATAAATACCAAGCCGAGAATTCGATACAATGACCATATTAACTGGTCATATAGTATCGAGGTATCAATCATGGAAATCACCGCAGCGGAATTCAAAGCCAAATGTTTGAAACTGATGGACGAGGTCAGCAAAACCCATGAGCCCGTCGTCATCACCAAGCGAGGCAAACCGATTGCCAAACTGGTACCGATCGAAGAACCGTCGGAAACCCAATTCGGTTACATGAAAGGCACGGTCACCGTTCTGGGCGATGTCGTTTCCCCTATCGACGAACCCTGGAGCGCGTTAACGGGCGACGAGGATGATCTCTACCGTGATCTCGCGCCGGGTGGACAACCCAACGATGGATGCCGGGCAAATAAATGAACGGACTGTTGCTGGATACCCACGCGTGGCTTTGGTACGCGGAAGGCAATTCCGAGCGCTTGCCGGCGGATGCGGTCGCACATATCGAAGCCATGCGCCGACAGTCGAGACTATTCGTTTCCACGATTTCCATTTGGGAAATCGGCATGTTGCAGAACAAACGCAGACTTACGCTCTCGGCGGCGTTCAATGTTTGGGTCGAGCACGCAACGGCTCTACCGGGGCTTCGATCACTGCCTCTGGATGCCGAAAGCGCGGTGGAAAGCACCCAGCTTCCCGGATCGATCCACGGCGATCCCGCTGATCGTTTTCTTATCGCTATTGCGCGAGTCAAGGGGCTGCATCTGATGACCGCCGACGAGAAGATCGCCGAGTATGCGCGGGAAGGTTATCTCAAAGTTTTCGGTTTGGCGGGCTGAAGGAAATCACATTGCCCGAAGACGATGTAAAAGGCCCAAATCCCTTATTGGAGTCCATGTAAATGTATGGAGGTGCGGTGATCTACTATGCACACAGCGATAACAAGGCCGGATCCAAGCATCCACTAGCAGAGCATTTGCGGGACGTTTCGAAACTCGCAGGAAAATTCGCGGAAGCTTCCAGCTTCGCGGACGAAGCCGGCCTTGCCGGGCTCTTGCACGACCTCGGGAAATATGGCGATCGGTTTCAGGCACGGCTTGAAGGAAAGGACCATGGACTGGATCACTGGTCGATAGGTGCTTGGCTGGCGCTACAAAAGGACTATCAAGCCGTCGCTGCGGCGCTGGCGATTCAAGGTCATCACATTGGCCTGCAATACTTGCGCGGGTCCGAGTTGGCGAAACTAAACCCGACCAAGCTCGTTCAAAGCCATCCCCAACAACTCAGTTTGAGTGAAACGGATCTGGCAACCCTCAAATCACGCCTCCTCGCCGACGGTCTGACTCCGGCAAAGCCCGAGAAAACTGTCTGTGGAACGGAAATCAGATCGGGCTTCGATCTTATGCTCGACATTCGCCTGCTGTTCTCCGCCCTGGTCGATGCCGATTTCCTCGACACCGAAGCACATTTCCAAGGCGGACCGGACGGCAAGCGCCACCGGCCGGACGGGCCGAAGTTGCAAGCTAGCGATGCGCTGGAAATTCTGCTGGCCCATATCGACAAACTCGGCCGCAGTTCGAAGGCCGATCCCGGAGTGGCAAAAGTCCGACAATGGCTGCGCGACGACTGCCTGAGCGCCGCGGAACATCCGCCGGGGCTATTCACACTGACGGCACCGACCGGCAGCGGAAAAACCCTCGCCATGCTCGCCTTCGCCCTGGCGCATGCTGCGAAATACGAATTACGACGGGTGGTCGTCGTCATCCCGTATCTCTCGATCATCGAACAGACGGCTGCCATTTACCGAAGTCTGTTCGAACCGCACTTCGGTACCGACTATGTCTTGGAACATCACTCGCTGGCCGGTTTGGGGAAGGAAGAGTGCGAGTCCGATGCGGAGGGGGAATTTGGTGACTCCGACGAACGCCGACGGCGACAACTCTCGGAGAACTGGGATGCGCCGATCATCGTTACGACCAGCGTGCAGATGTTGGAATCATTGTTTTCGAACCGGCCGTCCGCCTGCCGCAAGCTTCACCGCCTGCCCCGGTCCGTGATTCTGTTTGACGAGGTCCAAACGCTGCCCGCGCCGCTGGCAGTACCGACGCTGGCGACGCTTACTCACTTGGCTCACGCCCATAAGAGCAGCGTCGTGTTCGCGACGGCAACGCAGCCGGCGTTCGAGCATTTGCACGCCCATGTTCGAACGCATGCGCCAGCGGACTGGCAGCCTCAAAAAGTCGTTCCGGCACCGGAGCGCCTATTTACACCGATGCAGCGAGTTAAAAGAATATGGGCTGATCCAAGCCAGCCCGTAGTTTGGCCGGAATTGGCCGAGCAAATCCGTGAAAAACAGCAAATCCTGTGCATCGTCAATCTCAAGCGTCACGCGCGTAAGCTTTGGGAAGAGTTCGACGATCCGAATACCTTTCACCTTTCCACAAATCTTTGCCCTGCGCACCGGCAAGTGTTGTTGGCGGATATCCGTGAACGGCTTGCCACGGATAAACCAGTACGCCTGATCGCCACCCAATGCGTGGAAGCCGGTGTGGACCTGGACTTCCCATCGGTTTTTCGCGCTTATGGCCCGCTCGAAGCTATCATCCAAGCTGAAGGCCGTTGCAACCGAGAGGGAAGACTCGTCGATTTGGGAGAGCTGCGGATATTCATGCCCGAAGACGAAAACTATCCACCGGGCGGTTACCGCCAAGCTGCGCAAATCACCAAGATGCTGTTACAGCGGTTCGGGCCGGAAGGCATGACATTGGATAACCCCGATTTCATCACGGCCTACTATCGGGAGCTTTACGACATCGGAAAACCGGAGGCTTCGAAAAAAACGGAGGAACTCCTCCAATATGTCCGGGAAGGCTCCTTTCCGGATGTTGCTCGCACTTACCGCCTGATCGAACAGGATGCCATTAACGTAATAGTGCCCTACCAGGGAGAAATGGCCTTGTTCGAAGAACTCCTCCGGATGGCGGAAGAAACCGGATTAACCGGAGAGTTCATCAGAAAGGCACGACCGCTCGCTGTCAGCCTGTTTCGCCCCGAATCTGGTAGCCCGGTATGGGACAGTCTGTTGGAAGTTCAGACTCTGAAAAAAGGGCGACGGGGGCGACAAGAAGAATGGTATATCGCCGCGAAATCCGAGCACTATCATCCGCAATTGGGTTTCATGCCGCCGGAAAGCTTGAATTTGTGGATTGCATGAACCATGCGATTAAATCAGTCATCAGCCGCCGAATAAGACTCACTACTACAATTGATCGAGTGCATTGCTCGTTCGAATTATGACAAAGGGGGGATTACTCATGCGTGGACAAACGCACTGCTTGGAAGTGTGGGGCGATTTCGCTTGCTTCACCAGGCCGGAAATGAAGGTCGAGCGCTTCAGTTACCCCGTCATTACGCCGTCCGCCGCCCGCGGCATCTTCGACGCGATTTATTTCAAACGGAGTTACGGGTTCTACTGGCAAATAGAGCGGGTAGAAGTTTTGGCATTTCCGAAATACGTCGCTCTGCGCCGCAATGAAGTAAAAGACAAAGCTCCCAGCGAACGCACGCTGTGGGCATGGATGGAACGAAGAGAGGAACCCGAACCATTGTGGGCGGACGGCGATCGGGACTCCCTCGGCACCGATCAGAAAGGGCGCACACAAAGGCAAACCATGGCGCTTCAAGACGTGCGCTACCAGATTCACGCCCATATTCGGTTACGACACGAAACCCACGACATTCGCGAACTCGACGAACAATTCGCCCGCCGTGCACGAACCGGCAAATGCTTTTACCAGCCCTATTTCGGCTGCCGCGAATTCCCGGCTTATTTCGAACCCGTCGACGAGACCTCTCCGCGGAAACCAGCAATCGGCCTCGATTTGGATTTGGGTTGGATGCTGTATGACGTATTCGACTTGAATCTTGCCAACGATTCTTTCGGAAAACCCTCCATCAGCGTATTCCACGCTCGAATGTCACGCGGAGTGATCGAAATTCCGCCCTATAACAGTTCCGAAGTCCGTAAGAACGAGGAAGCCGGACATGCTTGATTCGGTTCTTAAGCAAGCCGGTAACTCCGAGCCAGGCTTTTCCGAAAAGACCGTCAAATGGCTGATTACCTGCACGAGCGAAGGGCAATTTACCGGGCTGGTCTCTTTAGGCGAAGGCAGAGGCCGTACATTTTCTTCCTGCCCGAATCTGACCCAACCCGAATTGGTCGGCGGCGGTGAGGTACGCAGTCATTTCCTGATCGAAGGACTCCCTACTGTCGCTCTGTATCTTGATCCGAAAGCCGACGAAAAAGAGAAAGCCAAGTTCGAAGCAAAGCACGCGTATTTCATTCATCTACTTAAGCAGGCCGCGGAGCATGCGCCGTATTTGACTGTTGCGGCGAGCCTTCTAGAAAATCCCGAGGCGCTGGCAGCAATTCGGGAAGAACTGCGCGGAGCTAAAGCCAAGTTCACCGAAACCGCAACGCTGCGTATCGACTCCATCACTCCCTTAGAACGAGACGAATGGCGGAACTGGTGGCGGACATTCCGCTCGGGCCTACGAACCGCAAAAGGTAGAAAAGCATCGCCGATGCGCTGTCTCGTTACCGGGGAACTGATCGAGCCAGCCCCTACTCATCCCAAAATCAGCGGCTTGGCAAGCGTAGGGGGTCTCCCTGCCGGTGACGTCCTGGTGGGTTTCGACAAAGCCGCATTTCAATCCTACGGACTGGATCAATCGGCCAACGCCGCCATGTCCGAGGAAATCGCAACGGCCTACACGGAAACCCTCAAACAGCTCATCGCCAAAAAGAGCGTCAAACTCGCCAACACTCTTGCCGTCTATTGGTACACCGAGACTCCCGAACTACCTGATGAAGAGAATCCGCTCAGCTGGATAACCGAAGCACCGGAACTGACCGCCGCAGGCGCCGAAGCCCTGGCCCGCGATCTGCTAGAAGCCATCCGCGAGGGCAAGCGCCCCGACCTTGCCAACAATCGTTATGTCGCCCTGATGCTATCCGGCCAAGCCGGCAGAGTCATGGTGCGGGACGTAATGCAGGGCTGTTTCGAGGAGCTTACTGAGCGTGTTGGTAATTGGTTCGATGACTTGGCCATCGTTACCCGCGATGGCAAAAGTGTGGCCAAATCGCCCAAGTTTCTCGCTGTAGCCGGAAGCTTGGTCCGCGATCTCAAGGATTTACCTTCGCCCTGGCTCCAACAGCTTTGGCGAGCGGCGATAACCGGCGCGCCGATTCCAACCTTCGCTTTGGCGCAAGCGGTTCTGCGCGCCCGCATCGACGTCATCAACCACAACCTCGCATCCCATCCCCGCATGGGTCTCTTGAAAGCCTTTCACATCCGACAAGGAGATCGAGCCATGAGCGCATATTTGAATCCGGAACATCCAAACTCCGCCTATCACTGCGGCCGTTTGCTGGCCGTCTTCGCTAGACTGCAACGAGCCGCTCTGGGCGATGTCGGCGCCGGTGTCGTGCAACGCTACTACACGGCCGCCAGCCAAACGCCGGGACTGGTATTGGGACGATTGGCCGCGAACGCCAAAAATCATTTAAGCAAGCTGGAGGGAGGCTTGGCGTGGTGGTACGAAAACCAGATCGCCGACGTAATGAGCCGGATTCGCGACCAAATTCCAGGCACCTTGACCTTGGAAAATCAAAGCCTGTTCGCCCTCGGTTATTACCAGCAGCTCGCCGCATTGAATGCCGGCAAAGGCAATGGCAATAGAAATTCAGGCATAGAGACTGATCAAAGCACTTCACCCGAATCACAAGACTAACAACAACGACAAGGATCACGGACTATGGCTATCGTAAACCGTTACGAATTCCTGTTTCTGTTCGACTGCGAAAACGGCAACCCCAACGGCGACCCGGATGCGGGCAATGCGCCCAGGATCGATCCCGAAGATATGCGAGGACTGGTTTCGGATGTCGCTTTGAAACGGCGGGTGCGGAACTATGTACAGATAGCGCGAAATAACCAGATGCCCAACGCCATTCTGGTGGAGCATGCCACCAATATGAACCGGCCGATACTTAAGGCGCATGAAGAAACCGGGGGTATCCCGGAAAAAGGAGCGTCCAAGAAAAAGGTCGGCGAAGCTAGGAAATGGATGTGCCAAAGCTTTTTCGACGTACGCACATTCGGCGCCGTAATGAGCACCGGCGCTAACGCTGGTCAGGTACGCGGCCCGGTCCAATTCACTTTCGCCCGATCGCTCGACCCGGTCCTGCCGCTGGATATTTCCATTACGCGCATGGCCGTTGCCGAGGACGTCAAAGGCGCAAAAACGTCGGCGGAATTTCAGCAGTGGGAGGAAGAACAGCCCGAAGACAAACTCCGCACCATGGGCCGCAAAAACCTGATTCCCTATGGTCTCTATGCTGCCAAGGGTTTCATCAGCGCCAATCTAGCCCAAGATACAGGCTTCGGCGACGACGATTTGGCCTTGTTTTGGGAGGCGCTCGCCAATATGTACGACCATGACCGTTCCGCCAGCAAGGGTTTTATGTCGTGTCGCGGCCTTTACGTGTTCAAGCATGTCGGCACCGATTCGAATCTGGAACAGCGCAAACGCCAAGCGATGCTCGGTTGCGCTCCCGCTCACAAGCTGCTGGATATTGGCAGGACCCCGGAGGAAGGCAAAGTAATCGAGATTTGGCTGAAGAAACAACTTGAGACGGCATCGCCCCGTCGCTTCAACGATTACGAAATCAATGTCCGCGCAGATAGGATCCCCGCCGGTGTAGAACTCTGGATGTGGGACGCTGAACGCGGGGCGTTGGTCAAGCAATGACCGACACAAAACCACCTGATCTCATCCCCCTCTCCGCTCTCAACCAATACGCCTATTGCGCGCGGCGCTGCTTCCTCATTCACGGTGAGGGCGAGTTCACGGACAACGTGCATACCGTGAGCGGATCGCGGGAACACGAACGGGTCGATAACGCCGGCTATGAACACAAAGCCGATGTCCGGGTCGAGTATGCGGTACCCGTTTGGTCGGATCGCTTGGGGCTGACCGGGAAATGCGACGTACTGGAGTTTCGAGATGACGGAACGATTTATCCCGTGGAATACAAGCACGGTCCCAAACGGCGCTGGCTAAACGATGACCTGCAGCTCGCAGCTCAAGCCATGTGCGTGGAAGAAATAACCGGCAAACTCGCGCCCAAGGGAGCGATCTTTCACCAAAAATCGCGACGACGGCGCGAAGTGATTATCGACGATTCCCTTCGCTCGCTGGTGAAAGAGACGGCCTCAGCAATTCGCTCGATGCTTGCCGCAGGCGTCAGCCCACCTCCTATCGAGGACTCACGGCGTTGCGGGGAATGCTCTCTCAAGACGATATGCGAACCGGAGCTTCTGCGGGCGGTTGCCCATGTATCGAAATTGGCAGCCGGTCTGTTCCAGCCTGAAGAGGACGCCGTATGACCGTTCTTCTCAACACCCTTTACATCACCACGCCGGATGCATACTTGCGCCTCGAAGGCGAAACCGTGTGTGTGATGATCGAAGAGGAAAAACGGCTACAGGTACCGCTGCATCATTTGGGAGCCTTCGTGCTGTTCGATCATGTAATGCTGAGCCCGGCACTGCTGGGGCGCTGCGCGGAGGATGGCCGCTCCATCGTTTGGCTGGACCGGTCGGGACGCTTCAAGGCACGGCTCGAAGGCCCGGTCAACGGCAACGTGCTGCTGCGCCAGGCCCAGTATCGGGCGGCCGACGACGAGTCGCAAACGCTGGCAATCGCCCGCGCCACCGTCGCCGGCAAGCTGCGCAACAGCCGCCAGGTGCTCATGCGGGGTGCACGGGAAACCGACAGCCCGCCGGAGCGGGACGCACTGGTTCAGGCGGCGCGTCTCATCGCCAATCAGATCCGCAAGATCCCCCAAGCGGACAATCTCGACACGTTGCGGGGGCTCGAAGGCGATTCCGCGCGCATTTACTTCGATGCCCTGCCCTATCTGATGAAGCCGTCGGCCCGCGAAGCTTTTCCTTTCTCGACCCGAAACCGCCGCCCGCCGCGAGACCGCTTCAATGCTCTGATCTCGTTTCTCTACGCCTTGAAGCTGGCCGACTGCCGATCGGCGCTGGAAACGGTCGGGCTCGATCCGCAACTGGGATTCCTTCACGCGGTTCGGCCGGGGCGTCCGGCACTGGCGCTCGATTTGTTGGAGGAATTCCGCGCGCCCCTGTGCGATCGGCTCGCGCTGACCCTGATCAATCGCGGCCAGATTCAACCCAAGGATTTCGACGAACGGGAAGGCGGTGCGGTGCTGCTCAACGACAGCGGCCGGAAGACCGTGATCGCCGCGTATCAAACCCGCAAGCAGGAAACCTTGAAGCATCCGGTGCTGGATGCCGAGGTATCCATCGGTCTCTTGGCGCAATTGCAGGCGAGGCTGTTGGCCCGCTATCTACGCGGCGATATCCCGCACTACGTTCCCTTCCTGAACCGCTGAGGTAAACATGTTGCTTCTGGTCAGTTACGACGTCTCGACCGAAACCTCGGAAGGCCGCCGACGGCTCCGGCGAGTCGCCAAGGTCTGCCTCAACTACGGTCAGCGTGTGCAAAAATCGGTGTTCGAGTGCAAGGTCGAGCCGATGCAACTGGAAATCTTGAAGAACGACCTGCTGGACATCATCAATGAAGAGGAAGACAGCTTGCGGATTTACCGCATCGTAGAGCCGCTTGAAAAAAACGTCATGGAATTCGGCAAGTTCAAGGCGGTCGACTTTACGGATACCTTGATCGTATGAGTGCTCTGCCGATGCGCGAACTGGAAGCAATGGCAAAATGCCGGGACATTCGCGCAGACCATAAACTTATGACTTTATTCCCTTTCGTTGCCAAGAATTCAAAATTTCTTCCGGCTTTGACACTCCCGGTCCTCCCGTTCGCGCTTTCCTGCCGTTTTTTCCTGATTTATTCTTGCTTTGCCGAAAGGCTGTATCTCCCGGCTTAATAGCCGGGAGTGGATTGAAACCCAATTGCCGCCGCCTTTCTTGGTGACTATCTCGTGTATCTCCCGGCTTAATAGCCGGGAGTGGATTGAAACTCGTCAACACTTGGAACGTATGCCGCGGACAGAGCGTATCTCCCGGCTTAATAGCCGGGAGTGGATTGAAACGAGAAGATACCGGGCGCTTAGGGTTTCCATCCAGGTGTATCTCCCGGCTTAATAGCCGGGAGTGGATTGAAACTCCGGGTACCGATTCCGCTATTCCCTCCATTATCTCGTATCTCCCGGCTTAATAGCCGGGAGTGGATTGAAACCTATCCTAAGCCGCTAATTCTTCGCTGCAAAAACTCTGTATCTCCCGGCTTAATAGCCGGGAGTGGATTGAAACTTGGAGAGGACCTCGACCGCTTGCACCGGCTGGGCGGTATCTCCCGGCTTAATAGCCGGGAGTGGATTGAAACCGATCCGGGTAGGAACCTGCAACGGCTCAGCGCCGTATCTCCCGGCTTAATAGCCGGGAGTGGATTGAAACGGCATGGTGTTGCTTGAGCTGCTCGGCCTTGGCCGTATCTCCCGGCTTAATAGCCGGGAGTGGATTGAAACACCTTTTGGGAGGCCCTAACGATTATCGCCCGTTGGTATCTCCCGGCTTAATAGCCGGGAGTGGATTGAAACCTGGTGGGCCTTGCCGAGCTTCCGGCTGTTGCGGTATCTCCCGGCTTAATAGCCGGGAGTGGATTGAAACTCGGGCAGGGTCAACGGCGTGGTGAGATTTACCCGGTATCTCCCGGCTTAATAGCCGGGAGTGGATTGAAACTGACAATGAAACCCTTACCGTTACCCAGTACCGGACGTATCTCCCGGCTTAATAGCCGGGAGTGGATTGAAACAATGGCAATATTACCCATTGACTATCAATCTCATGTATCTCCCGGCTTAATAGCCGGGAGTGGATTGAAACCAAAACCTTGCTAACAATCGCAGTTGGGAACGGCGGTATCTCCCGGCTTAATAGCCGGGAGTGGATTGAAACACTGGTTTATGCTATCTCGGCAAAAACCGATCGAGTATCTCCCGGCTTAATAGCCGGGAGTGGATTGAAACTTTCCGGTTCGGGCAACGCTTTGATAACCGGCGCGGTATCTCCCGGCTTAATAGCCGGGAGTGGATTGAAACATTACGGCGTGTTCCAACATCATCCACACGAAAAAAGTATCTCCCGGCTTAATAGCCGGGAGTGGATTGAAACATGAGCAAAATCTATCTCGACAAAGACGTTTTGACAGGTATCTCCCGGCTTAATAGCCGGGAGTGGATTGAAACTTCAAGATCAAGCCGTGATTTTTCAAGCTCGGCGCGTATCTCCCGGCTTAATAGCCGGGAGTGGATTGAAACGAGTCAAGTCCCGGCAAATTCCATCGCTATTGGCTGGTATCTCCCGGCTTAATAGCCGGGAGTGGATTGAAACTCCAAATCAATTTTGAATGCTTAGTGTTTAAGTGCGTATCTCCCGGCTTAATAGCCGGGAGTGGATTGAAACACTTGCGCATCGTCGGAATGGATAGATTTTCCGAAGTATCTCCCGGCTTAATAGCCGGGAGTGGATTGAAACTACTAAAGTTTCGGCTATTTCAACCGCCTGATCAGGTATCTCCCGGCTTAATAGCCGGGAGTGGATTGAAACATTGTGTCGAGATAGACAATATTACTCATCGCTCCGTATCTCCCGGCTTAATAGCCGGGAGTGGATTGAAACAGCGAGGGGAAATCCTGGATGTCGGGCATGATCCGCGTATCTCCCGGCTTAATAGCCGGGAGTGGATTGAAACCAAAACCTTGCTAACAATCGCAGTTGGGAACGGCGGTATCTCCCGGCTTAATAGCCGGGAGTGGATTGAAACCATTGACCGCCAGACCAATAGGAAATTTACATGGCGTATCTCCCGGCTTAATAGCCGGGAGTGGATTGAAACCTTGCCGCGCTTTAGGCCCATCGCTTCGAGATGGGGTATCTCCCGGCTTAATAGCCGGGAGTGGATTGAAACTGCGCGTGATTGGGGTTGATTGAGGCAACGCGCCGGTATCTCCCGGCTTAATAGCCGGGAGTGGATTGAAACTAGCTATTTCTTGCGCATAATCAGGCGAGCAAATGTATCTCCCGGCTTAATAGCCGGGAGTGGATTGAAACAATCAAATCGCGAAATTTTGTTAGAGCGTCGTGAAGGTATCTCCCGGCTTAATAGCCGGGAGTGGATTGAAACGCCTACCCCTCCTACGAACAGCTCATGGACGACAGTATCTCCCGGCTTAATAGCCGGGAGTGGATTGAAACGCCGTAGGGCGGGCAACTGAAAAGGAGGTCGAAGGTATCTCCCGGCTTAATAGCCGGGAGTGGATTGAAACTAGACATTTCGCGGATGACTATGTATAGGCTTTTGAAGTATCTCCCGGCTTAATAGCCGGGAGTGGATTGAAACATACTACGCAGTTGATTTTCCAGCGCTGCACCGGGTATCTCCCGGCTTAATAGCCGGGAGTGGATTGAAACATTTTTTAGTGGTCGGTCTATTGGCACTTACCGCGGTATCTCCCGGCTTAATAGCCGGGAGTGGATTGAAACAGGATGCTCGCGACGAGCACTCCACGCCCACCGAGTATCTCCCGGCTTAATAGCCGGGAGTGGATTGAAACTTCACCAGGGAAATACCAACATCCCAGTCGAGACCGTTAAGGAAGCTCTGATCAAGTCCTTCGACAGGCTCAGGACGAACGGTAATGTATTGATTCCGTTCGTGGTGAGCCCTTCGACTCGGCTCAGGACAGGCTTGTCGAACGCTCTCCTGAGCCTGTCGAAGGGGCATGAACGGAATCCACTTGTTCAGAGCTTCCTTAAGACGTGAGGCGCGGTGCGAGCAAGATGGGGAGGTAGCGCACCAGAAACAGCAGATAGGCCGCGACCCAGAACCCTATCGCGGCTAACATGGGTAGACCATCCGGTTGCGCGAAAAGCCGGAAAACGGTTCCGAGGGTCATCATTGCGAAAGCGGCGGTCATCGAAGGAAAGGCTCGCAATGGCCGTCCGGTGTGGCCGAGCGCGACTCGAGCCGCGACACCCAGAATCATCGTGCCGATAGCCCCGTAGCCGAGCGCATGCAGACCGCTATCCCAAAGTCCCGGATGATCGAACAGCAGACTCGTTCCGAGCAAGGCCAGCCCGATGGGTATCCAGGCATAGCCGACGTGCAGAATCCAGAGCAGCGGTTCCGGATAGGCCAGCCAACCGCGCCATCGAGCGAGGCGGATGAACTGGAATACGGACGCAATGACGCCCAGTGAGCCGATTTCCGCCGAGTGGGGCCAAAAAACGAAGCCTAGGGCAAACAACAGGCTTACCGCGACGGTGGTGCCCTCGAATCGGTCGAAGGGAGGCAAACTTGTCCCGAGCTGAGGACGATTCAGACGCAGCCAGTTCTGAGTGAAGCTGGGAATGATCCGGCCGCCGATCAGCAGGATCATGCCGATCACGAGACATAACCCGATGCGCAATGCGGCCTCCTGTCCCGCCACATCGCCGGATGCCACGAAGAAGAAATATGCCTCGGTTGCGAGAAATGCAAATAGCAAACCCAGCACTTTATAGTTTCGGGTATTCCGGACCGCGATGACCTCGCGGGAAACGAGCGCCAGCATTCCTCCCCAAAACAGGACACTGGCCGAAGCCCATAAACTGCTGCCGAAAAGACTTGGAAGGAAAGCGCCTATCCGGGCCGCGCCCCAAAGCACACACAGTATCATCAGTGGCGTTCCCGCAACCGGAGGCCGGCCGGTCCAGGTAGCGACGGCTGTCAATAAAAACCCCGCAATCGCTGCTCCGGCGAACCCGAAGATCATTTCATGCCCGTGCCGAACCGCGGCGGGCAATGCATCCGGCCAGGCCAGGACTCCGCTAAGGTGAAGCCCCCAAGCCGAGATAGCCAGAACGGCGTAAACACCCACCAGCAGGAAAAAGGCGCGGAAGGCATAGCTGAACAAAACGCGGGAATCGAAATGGATAGGGTCCATAAATCAGTCGCTCCAATGTACGATACCTTAAGCCAAAGGCGAGGATAAGCGCTTCAAAAGATACTCCGCCAAAGCCACCGCACTGTTGTGCTCGGTGTCGCGAGCGCTGTAGAGCAAGGTGATCCTTCCGCGAGCGGCAGCCTCCAGGAGCGGCCGGAGCACCTCGGGGTTTCGGTCCAGTTCGGTAAAATAACGCCGCCTGAATTCGTCCCATTTTGAAGGGTCATGGCCGAACCAGCGCCGCAGATCGCCGCTCGGTGCCGCCTCTTTGATCCAGGCCGTCATCGCCAACGCCTCTTTTTTGATTCCTCTCGGCCAGAGCCGCTCGACCAGGAAGCGTTCTCCATCGCCAGCAGCCGGCATCTCGTAGACCCGTTTCACACTTACCATGAAGACTCCTCGCGAAACCACGAAATCGATGGCAACTAACATACAGTCAGCCGGCCGCGCGAAATGCTTGAGGCTGACAGCAACGTACGTCGAGTGCGCTAATTGCCTTATAATAAGCCCCACGTCCCGTCCGCCCCGAACCACCTCCCCAATACCTAGCTAACTATCATGTCGGATAATCTGATTTACAAGGTCGTCTTTATCAATCAGAACCAGGTTTACGAAATGTATGCCAAGCGGGTTTTCCAGGGCGAGATGTTCGGATTCGTGGTGATTGAGGATTTTATTTTCGGCGAGACCACATCCGTGGTCGTAGATCCTTATGAAGAGAAGCTAAAGACGGAATTTGCCAATGTCCGGCGCTCATTCATTCCGATGCATGAAATCATTCGCATCGATCAGGTGGAACGCCGCGGGACCGCCAAGATCATTCCCCTCGATCGGGAGGCGGGTCAATCGGGCAAAGTCACGAAGTTTTACGTGCCGGACAAGTCGTAGCGCACACGTTTGTCGGCAAAGGATTGCCGACCTACAAGTGAGTTACTTGACGACCTTGAGCACCGGCTTTTTCTTCGTGCTAGGTGTCTGAGGCGCGGAATCGGCGGGTGGAGGCGTGTCGTCATCTCCCTCATCGTCGAAAATCATTCCTTTTCCGTTTTCTTGCGCATATATAGCCAGAACTGCGCGCATCGGGACGGTTATTTGCATCGGCGTTCCGCCGAATCGGGCACCGAACTCGACCTCTTGATTACCCAGAGACAAGCCGTGCACGGCTTGCGGCCGCAAATTCAGCACGATCTTTCCGTCTTGAACGTACTGCCTGGGCACGACGACACCCTGCGCCTCGGCATCGACGAGCAGATAGGGCGTGAATTGGTTATCGACTATCCAGTCGTATATCGCTCGTATCAAATACGGCTTGAGCGAAGTCATCAGGCACTCAGCGGCTCGGCAAAAGAGGTTAAATCCCGCTCTTGTTCACTTAAACTGGCTTGAAACGCATCGCGCTCAAACAAGTGTCGAGCATAGGCCGTAATCGCCTCCGCCTGTTTCGGCAGATCTATGCCCAACGTGGGCAAGCGCCAAAGCAGCGGAGCGAGCGTACAGTCTACCAAAGAAAATTCGTCACTGAGAAAATAAGGCTTGGAAGCGAATGCCGGAGCCGCGGCAATAAGACTGTCCCGCAGCAGTTTCTTCGCTTTGGTGTCCTTTTTATCCTCCGAACTTTCGATTTCGTCCAGCAATCGGTACCAATCCTGGTCGATACGATGGACCAACATGCGAGCCCGCGCTCTCGATACGGGGTCCATGGGGTGCAACGGCGGATGAGGAAAACGTTCGTCCAAGTATTCCATGATGATCCGGGACTCGTACAGCACCAGATCGCGGTCCACCATCGTCGGGGTGTTCCCGTGGGGATTCAGCGCAAGCAATTCTTCCGGCGGCTGATTGGCATCGACATATTCGATATCCGCCGCAATTCCTTTTTCGAATAAAACAATCCGTGTTCTGTGGCTATAGGCGCAGGTCGGGGAACAAAAAAGCGTCATTACCGATTTGCGACTGGCAGTGGTTGCCACGCTGAACACCTCAAGAAAGACTAAAAGGTTCCGGTTGGAAAAAATTAACGGTTGGCGCACCGGCCTCCGCCGGGAAAAGTCGTTCGCTGCGAGCGCCTACGAACATCATCGGTTTCCAACCGGCCGGCCGCTCATTTTACCATTAAACCTCAATGAATATTCTTCCAATATTCTTTCTTCAATCGGTACATGATTACCGCCAGCACCACTAGGAATAAGATGACGTATTTTCCGAGCGGAAGACGTTGGAGCTTGGAAGGCTCCGACACATATGCAAGAAAGTTGACGATGTCCGTCAGGGCTTGGTCGAATTCCTTAGGCGGCATCTCGCCTTTCTTGACCAGCCGAACGTCGATGACCGCATCTGCGCCATTGATCTTCTTGATCACAGGCTCTTGGGTGCCTTGCAGCTCCCATAAGACATTGGGCATCGCTACGTCTGGAGAAACCAGATTGTTTACCCCGAACGGCCGCTTGGGATCGGTATAAAAGCCTTTGAGATAGCTATAGACCCAATCCCCGCCCTTGGCCCGCACGACGAGAGAAAGATCGGGCGGCGCCACGCCGAAGGCGTTTTCCCCATCCTCCTTACTCATTGCGGTCTCGAGATAGTCGTGAATTTTGACGTTGCCGAACATGAACTCGCGTCGCATGGTGTCCTCGCTGAGCTCCAGGTCCTTGGCGATCCGCGAGTAGCGAATCTGCTTCGCGGAATGGCAACCCATGCAGTAGTTGGCGAAGAAGCCGGCTCCTCTCCGAACCGAATCGGTATCGAAAATATCCACATCGGCGTCCAAGAGTGGCTTTACCGGATCTACCGCAGACGCAGCAAAAGAAAATAACAACAGTGCTATGCCGAATGCCGTTTTCATTCTTATTTGCTTCCGTAAGTTTTCAGCCATCCGGTTACCGCCGATAGCCGTTCTTTTACGTTTTGATAATAGGGATGGGCTCCAACAGCCTCTAACCGCGCTTTCACATTCCGATAGAACTCACTGGTCCGGACTGCCTCCACGCCGCGTTCGACCATCCGCCAATGCCTGCCCTCGCGCTTGCTTAGCGGAATGACGGGTTCGGCCAAGCGTTCGGGTACCGGTTTGGTTTTTTCAAAACTCGGATAAAACGGCATCAAAAGCAGGAAAGCGAAATAAATGATCGTGAACAGCCGAGCAAAAGCCGTTGCAGTCGGCGTGACGGGCTTGGTTCCGAGTATGCCGAGTCCGAAAAAACTCACCACGAACAACGCCAGCGCGATTTTAAAAATCCCCCCTCGGTAGCGGATCGATTTCACCGGCGAGCGATCCAGCCACGGCAGCAAGAACAGCAGAACGATCGATGCCCCCATCGCCATGACGCCGCCCAGCTTATTCGGAATCGCGCGTAACACCGAGTAAAACGGCGTGAAGTACCATACCGGCTGAATATGCTCGGGCGTCGCCGCCGGATTTGCCGGTTCGAAGTTCGGATGCTCCAGGAAATACCCGCCCACTTCCGGCATGTAGAAGATGACGATCGAACAGACGATCAGGAAAATGACCGCGGCGTACAGATCCTTGACGGTGTAATACGGATGGAACGGTATGCCGTCGATCGGAACGCCGTTTTCGGCCTTCTGTTTCTTGATCTCGATGCCGTCCGGATTGCTGGAACCCGTGGTCCGCAGGGCGACCAGGTGAAACACCACCAGAATCAGGATGGCCAGGGGAATCCCGACGACGTGGAGCGCGAAAAACCGGTTCAAGGTCGCATCGGCGACCACGTAATCGCCCCGGACCCATATCGCGAGGTCTTCGCCGATGACCGGAATCGCACCGAACAGCGAGATGATGACCTGCGCTCCCCAGTAGGACATTTGCCCCCAAGGCAGCAGATAGCCCATGAAGGCTTCCGCCATGAGGAGCAGGAAAAGCGTCATGCCGAACAGCCAGATCAGTTCCCGAGGCTTCTTGAAAGAGCCGTAGAAGATCGCCCGGAACATGTGAACGTAGATGACGATGAAAAACATCGACGCGCCCGTCGAGTGCATGTACCGGAGCAGCCAGCCGTAATCGACATCGCGCATGATGTATTCGACCGAATCGAACGCGAGTTCGGCCGAGGGCTTGTAGTGCATCGTCAGAAAAATCCCGGTCAGGATCTGATTGACGAGTACGAGTATCGCCAGGGAACCGAAGAAATACAGGAAATTGAAATTCTTCGGAACGTAGTATTCAGTGAGCTGGCTTGTCCAGAGCTTCGTGACCGGAAACCGCTCGTCCAACCAATTCAAAAGAGCTTTTGCTTTTTCCGAAGCCATCTCGCCTACTCCTCGCCGCCGCTCATACCGATTACGATGCGCGTATCGCCTACAAAGTGATAAGGCGGAATTACCAAATTGGTCGGTGCCGGAACCGCCTTGTACACGCGTCCCGCCAAATCAAAGCGAGAGCCGTGGCAGGGGCAGAAAAATCCGCCCTTCCAGTCCGGCCCCAAGTCGGCGGGTGCAACTTCGGGACGATAGACGGGAGAACATCCGAGGTGGGTGCAGATGCCGACAGCGACAAAAATCTCGGGCTTGATGGACCGAAACTCGTTAGTCATCGCTTTCGGCTGTTCCGACTCTTTCGACCGGGGATCACGCAATTGGTCGTCGAGCGTCGGCAGGATCGCCAAGCTGTTGGGAGTTCTGTTCAATATCCAAACCGGCTTGCCCCGCCACAAGACGCGAATCAATTGTCCCGGCTCGATCTTGCTGATATCGACTTCCACCGGAGCCCCCAAGGCTTCTGCCTTGGCGCTGGGCTTCATGGACGAGATGAACGGCGCCGTCGCGGCGCCGGTGCCTATGGCGCCGATAACCACCGCCGCCTGGGTTAAAAAACGGCGTTTGTCGATATCCACGCCTTCAGTAGTCATGCCAACATCTCCCGAGTACCCCTCTAAGATAGGTCTTATAATTTTCAATTGTATTTGGTTCTAATTCCGGAACCCGCCAGTTCCATATCGTTGAATCGTTATAGTTGACAATGCGTTTCTCCAGGGGGGAGGATTTTGTTTGAGAAAGGCTCAGAAAGCAATAGCACAGGATATATGCCCTACGAAGCCAGAACGTTCGCAAGCGCCTTAAGGAATTTGCGATTTTCCTCCGGCATTCCGATGGTTACACGCAAACACCCCACCAGCCGGCCGCCGGAAGGGTGCAGATTCTTGATCAAGACGCCCGAATCTTTCAGCTTCCGAAACACTTGATTGGCATCGTGCCGCAACAGCCTGAACAAGATGAAATTAGCGTCGCTCTGATAGACCTGGACACCGGAAAGCCGGCCAAGTTCTTCGTATAAGTACTGCCGATCCTGCAAAATGAGCCCCACCTGAGCCTCTAGCACACTCCGCTTCTCGATGGCGAATTCGGTGCTGATTTGGGTCAATACGTTGACATTGTATGGCAGCCGAATCTTGTCGAATTCGTCTATCCAGGCCTTGGCGCCGGCCAAGAAACCCAAGCGCAGCCCCGCCAGCCCCAATTTGGACAGTGTGCGCATGACGAGGAGCCTATCGAATTCCGCGAGTCGAGGCATGAAGCTGCGCCCCGCATAGGCCGTGTAGGCTTCGTCCAAGACCACCAATCCCGGAGCTATTTGCAGGATTTCTGCGACATCGTCGGTATGGAACAAATTGCCGGTCGGGTTGTTGGGGTAGGCCAGAAAGATCACGGCAGGTCGATGCGTCTCGATCGCCGCCCGCATCGCGTCCATGTCCAGAGCAAAGTCCGCTTCCCGCAAGGGTACGCCTACAAACTTGAGCCCCAAGCAGGACGCGATCTGCCGGTACATGACGAAAGTCGGCTCGGGCGCCAAAACCGTCGCGTCGCGTCCTTGCAGTGCCATGAGAATGATCTGAATGATTTCGTCGGAACCGTTCCCCATCAGGAGATCGGCTTCCTCGGGCACCCCGTAAGCTTCGCGCAACTTGGCTTTGAGCCGGTTGCACGAGGGATCGGGATAGCGATTCGGCTGAGCTTCGCGGAGCCGGGCCAGCCATTCCTCGACCATGTCATCCGGCCACGAATAAGGATTTTCCATGGCATCCAATTTGACGTAACCCGAAGAATCCGGAACGTGATAGGCCGACAAAGCCAGTATTTCCGGTCTCAGCAAGGAACAGACCTTGCTCGCGAGATCGCTCATGAGCGTTCTACGATCCGGTATTCGGCGGAGCGCGCATGAGCCGTCAGTCCCTCGCCTCGTGCCAGCACGGACGCGGTCCTCGCCAATTGGTCGGCGCCTTGCCGTGAGCAGAAGATCAGGCTGGACCGCTTTTGGAAATCGTAAACGCCCAAAGGCGACGAAAATCTGGCGGTCCCCGAGGTGGGCAGCACGTGATTGGGACCGGCGCAGTAGTCGCCCAAGGCTTCCGCCGTATAGCGGCCCATGAAAATGGCGCCGGCATTGCGGATTTTGGTAGCCAAACTTTCCGGATCTTCCACGGAAAGCTCAAGGTGCTCGGGCGCGATGCGATTCGCCACCTCCGCCGCCTCGTCCAGATCCCGGACTTCGATCAGAGCGCCGCGGCGGGACAGCGAGGTCCGGATGACTTCGGCCCGCTCCATGGTCGGCAACAGACGGCGTATGCTCGCTTCCACCGCATCCAGATGAGCGCGGTTCGGACTGACCAGTATCGCCTGGGCATCCTCGTCGTGCTCGGCCTGCGAAAAAAGGTCCATGGCAATCCAGTCCGGGTCGGTGCCGCCGTCGCTGATGACGAGAATTTCCGACGGGCCCGCCACCATGTCGATGCCCACCTGGCCGAACACCAGCTTTTTCGCGGTAGCCACGTAGATATTGCCGGGGCCGACGATCTTGTCGACGCGCGGCACCGTGGCGGTGCCGTAAGCCAGCGCCGCCACCGCCTGCGCGCCGCCGATCCGAAATACGCGGTCTATGCCGGCAAGATAAGCGGCCGCGAGAACCAGGGGATTGGTCTCGCCGCCCGGAGTCGGAACCACCATGACGATCTCCGGCACGCCGGCCACCTTCGCCGGAATGGCGTTCATCAATACCGACGACGGATAAGCCGCCTTTCCGCCGGGCACATAGACGCCGACCTTGTCCAAGGGCGTCACTTGCTGTCCCAGCACCGTGCCGTCGGGTTCCGCATAGCGCCAGGAGTCCATCTTCTGGCGCTCGGCGTACAGCCGGATGCGATCCCCGGCCTTCATCAACGCCTCGGCCGATTCGGCGGGCAAACCGTCCCACGCCTTTTTCAGCTCGTCGCGCGACAGTTCGAGACCCGAGGCGTTCACCGCGTCGAAACGGTCATAAAGACGGGTGAGTTCTATCAGCGCGGCATCGCCCTCCTTCCGGATACGCGCGATGATGTCCATCACCCGCGCGTGAATCGCCGCGTCCTCGGCTTCGTCCCAGGCCAAAACCGCGTCCAGACCCTTCGCGAAATTCGCTGACCCCGCTTCGAGACGGGTAATCGAGATATCCAACATGGTGCTTACCCCGCTTGCTTGCTGCGTTCGCTGACGACTTGCCTCAATTCTTCGACGAAGGACGTGACCTCGCGGTGCTTCATCTTCATCGCGGCCTTGTTGACGATGAGCCGGCTGCTGACGTCCATGATCAGATCGCGCGGCTCGAGTCCATTGGCCTTCAGCGTGTTTCCGGTGTCGACGAGATCGACGATGCAGTGGGCCAAACCTACGAGAGGCGCCAGTTCCATAGAACCGTAAAGCTTAATGATATCCGCCTGAATGCCGCGGCTGGCGAAATAACGGTGGGTAGTTTTCACATATTTGGTCGCCACCCGCAATCGACCTCTCGGCACGGGCGCCGAATCCTTCATGGCCGCCGTCATCAATCGGCAGCGGGCAATGCCCAGATCCAGCGGCTCGTACAGCCCTTGGGCATCGTACTCGACCAATACGTCCTTGCCGGCGATTCCGAGATCGGCGGCTCCGTATTCCACGTAGGTGGGCACGTCGGTAGCCCGGATAATCAGGAACTGAACATCCTCGCGATTGGTCGGCAGGATCAGCTTACGGCTCTTGTCCGGATCCACGGTCGGAGCTATCCCGACCTGCGCCAGCAGCGGGAGCGCCTCCTCGTAGATACGTCCTTTCGATATGGCTAGAGTGAGCATGCGGGGCGTTTCAATTGGGTATGCGGCGTATCTCCGCGCCGAGCTGCGATAGCTTCTCTTCGATGCACTCGTATCCGCGATCGATATGATAAATCCGGTCGACGATGGTCTGGCCTTCGGCCACGAGTCCGGCCAGCACCAGGCTTGCCGAAGCCCTCAAATCGGTGGCCATGACCGGTGCAGCCGTCAGGTTCGGCCTGCCCTGAACGATGGCGGTATTGGATTCCAGCTGGATGTCGGCCCCCATGCGCTGCATTTCGTGCACATGCATGAACCGATTTTCGAACACGGTCTCGGTGATCACGCCGACGCCCTCGGCAACCGTGTTCATGGCCGTGAATTGCGCCTGCATATCGGTCGGAAACGCCGGATAGGGCGCGGTGCGCAGCGATACCGCTTGCGGCCGATTGCCCTGCATGTCGAGTTCGATGGTCGAATCGGTACACGTGATCAGCGCCCCGGCCTCGCGAAGCTTGGCCAAGACCGCGTCCAACAAATCCGGGCGGGTATTCTTCAATTTAACCCGGCCGCCGGTCATGGCGGCGGCCACCAGATACGTGCCGGTCTCGATGCGGTCCGGCAGGATACGGTAGTGCAGCCCGTTGGCGGATAGGGATTCGACACCTTCGATTTCCATGATGTCGGATCCCGCGCCGTAAACTTTCGCGCCCATCTGATTGAGGAAATTGGCCAAATCCACCACCTCGGGCTCGCGCGCGGCATTTTCGATGATGGTCGTCCCTTTCGCGAGCACCGCCGCCATCATGAGATTCTCGGTGCCGGTAACCGTAACCTGATCCAGAACCAGGCGGCAACCTTTGAGACGCTTGGCGCCGGCGTGAATATAGCCGTTCTTCACATTGATATCGGCTCCCATTGCGGCCAGACCGTGCAGGTGCAGATTCACCGGCCGGCTGCCGATGGCGCAACCGCCGGGCAGCGAAACCTCGGCACGGCCGAAGCGCGCCAACAAGGGCCCCAAGACCAGAATGGAAGCCCGCATGGTCTTCACGAGCTCGTAAGGCGCGAAAAAATTCTCGATCGGTCCGGAATCCACTTCGATATTGAGCTTTTCGTCCACCATCAGGTGCACTCCCATGCGCCCGAGCAATTCCATGGTGGTGGTAATGTCGTGAAGATGCGGAACGTTGCCGATGATCACGGGCGTTTCCGACAACAATGCACCCGCGAGTATCGGCAATGCAGCGTTCTTGGCCCCCGAAATGCGCAGCTCCCCATGAAGAGGTTTGCCGCCGGTAATAAGAAGCTTATCCATTGTTTGTATATGTTTTTGCTAGTCCGAGATCGATCGATCGACCGCGTCGGTTGAGTCGACGGAAATCAAGTGCTCGATACCGCTGACTCGAGCGATCGCCATGACATGCTGTGGAAGATGCACATAACGCAGTTCTGTCCGGGCTTGCGCCGCCTGCCGCATCCACTCCACCATAAGAGCGACGCCGGCGCTGTCGACGCGGGAGACCCCCCCCAAATCGAACGAAAGCCTGGACGCATCCCGGAAGACGGCCAAAGTCTTCTTCAGCACATCCGCTACGGTCGAAAAGCTCAGCTCGCCCTCGAGCCTGTAGCGGCCTTGACCTTCATCGATAAATTCGAATGGGACGGGGGATTCAGCCATAACGAGCATCGCGTAATTCCGGTATTACTCGGAGGACGTGGCAGCCCCGCCACTCGCTCCGCCGCCTTCCGCTTTGTTGAACAGGAAACGGCTGATGACCTGCTCGAGCACGATCGCCGATTGAGTCAGTTCGATTTCGTCGCCGTCGGCCAGGTGCTCTTCCGCGCCGCCGGGCGACAGACCGATATATTGCTCGCCCAACAGACCGGCCGTAAGTATGCTGGCACTGGTGTCGATCGGAAGCGTGTCGTATTTCGGATCGATCCGCATCTCCACCACGGCTTCGTAGGTTTGATTGTCGAACGATATGGCGCTGACCCGTCCCACCGTGACACCGGCCACCGATACCGGAGCCCGAACTCGCAGACTGCCGATATTTTCGAAGCGCGCGACGATTCTGTAGCTGTCATCGTTGCTCCGCAGTTCGGCGAGATTGCTGACCTGCATGGCTAAGAAAAACAAAGCGATCAAACCAACGGCAACGAACAAACCAACCCAGATCTCGATTGCTTTCGATGACTGCATCAATCCCCCCCGAACATTAAAGCTGTCAGCACGAAATCCCACCCGAGCACGGCGAAGGCCGAATAAACGACCGAGCGCGTGGTCGCCCGGCTGACCCCTTCGGAAGTGGGCACGGCATCGTAACCTTCGAACACCGCAATCCAGGTGACGATGACCCCGAATACCGCGCTTTTGATGAGACCATTAACGATATCATCGTAAAAATCGATTCTGCTTCTCATCTGAGACCAGAACGCACCCTCGTCCACCCCGAGCAACCCGACGCCGACGAAATATCCCCCCATGACGCCGATCATGCTGAACAGCGAGGCCAACAGAGGCATCGACAAACAGCCGGCGAAAAAGCGTGGTGCGATAATGCGTTTTAACGGATCGACCGCCATCATTTCCATTCCGGAAAGTTGTTCGGTCGCCTTCATCAAGCCTATTTCCGCGGTCAAAGCGGAACCCGCTCGCCCCGCAAACAACAAGGCCGTGACCACCGGCCCCAGTTCCCGCACCAAAGAGGCCGCCACCATCACGCCCAAGGTCTGCTCCGCCCCGAAATCGGAAAGTACATTGTAGCCCTGAAGCCCCAATACCATGCCGACAAACAAGCCGGAAACGCTTACCAACAGAATGGTGAGCACCCCCACCGAATAAACCTGCGCCAGCAGCAGGCGAATGCGCCTCAGTATTTCAGGCAGCCCCGTTAGGACATGGCAGATAAACAAGTTGGCCCGACCCAACTTTTGCATCGTGCCCAGGGTCGCGTGTCCAAGTTGCTGGAATGGGGCTAACATGGGATTTTCCGAATAAATGACGGTCTATTTCAGGCAGGCGGATTGAGTAAATCGGCCGCATAATCGGGCGCTGGATAATGAAACGGCACCGGACCATCCGCCAAACCTTCCATAAACTGTAGGACCCAAGGCGACTCCGAATGACGGATCGCGTCGGGCGTGCCTTGGCCGACTACCTTGCCCTCGGAAATAAGATAGATGTAATCGGCAATGGATGCGGTTTCTTCGACATCGTGGGATACGACGATGCTGGTGAGTCCCAGTTCCCGGTTCAGGTCGCGTATCAGCTTCACCAGCACGCCCATGGAAATCGGGTCCTGTCCGGTAAACGGCTCGTCATACATGATCATCATGGGGTCGAGCGTGATAGCCCGCGCCAATGCCACCCGCCTGGCCATGCCTCCGGAAAGCTGCGCCGGCATCAGGTCGCGAGCGCCCCTTAAGCCTACCGCTTGGAGTTTCATCAAGACCAGAGTCCTGATCATGGACTCGGGCAGTTTGGTATGCTCCCGGAGCGGAAAAGCGACGTTTTCGAATACGTTGAGATCGGTCAGAAGAGCGCCGGTCTGAAAGAGCATCCCTATTTTTTTGCGAAGCTCGTACAAACGACCGAGCGATAGCTCGTGCACTATGCGCCCGTCCACGGTGATAGTGCCGCTGTCCGGCCGCAGTTGACCGCCGATCAGTTTCAGGAGAGTGGTCTTGCCGGTGCCGCTGGGCCCCATGATGGCGGTAATCTTGCCTCTGGGGATGTCCAGATTGACGCCATCGAAGATCTTGCGGCTGCCGCGGCTGAACGTGAGGTTTCTGATAGAAACTAGAACTTCGCCACCCGCATTCCCGCCAGCCATGTTTTGATGAAGCGCCACTTAAATCGGTCGGAAAAATGGCGTATTCTGGCCAGCTATGACGCGTGAGTCAACTTTGAAGCGGCTGCAATGGATCTGACAACCCATTCGAGCCCCTGCCGATTAGTCCGTCCGGGGCGCCGCATCAAAGGAATCTTAATAAAAATCCGCAAACGCGAAATGGCGCTGAGAAACATTCTTCGCAAGTTCATCCTGACGTTCGTCGCCCTCACCGTTATCCCCGTCGCCCTGCTTCGCTGGCTTCCTCCGCCGACCAGCGCGTTCATGCTGCGCGCGCAATTTCTGGCGCTTATCGAAGGGAAACCGGGATTCCGGCCGCGCTATAACTGGGTTTCCTGGGACCACATTTCGCCTTATGCGAAAGTCGCCGTGATCGCCGCCGAAGACCAGTTGTTCGACCGGCACTATGGTTTCGATCTGAACGCTATCGGCCAAGCCTGGAAGCATAACCAGCAGGGCAAGCACATCCGGGGCGCCAGCACGATTTCCCAACAAGTCGCCAAGAATCTGTTTCTTTATCCGGGGCAAAACTACTTCCGCAAGGCCTTGGAGGCTTATTTCACTGCGTTGATTGAATTGATGTGGCCGAAGCGGCGGATACTGGAGGTTTACCTGAATATCGCCCAATTCGGCGAAGGAATTTACGGCGTTTCGGCCGCCGGGAAAGCCTTTTTCGCCAAATCGGCATCGAAACTCAACCCGAACGAAGCCGCCCTGCTCGCCGCCGTTCTGCCCAACCCCGTGCGTTTACGTGCGGACAAACCTTCGGCTTATGTGATGCATCGCCGGTTATGGATACTAAGACAGATGAAGCAGCTGGGAGGGTCGGATTATTTGCGGAATGTCGACAGCCAGACTCGGGCAAAAGCGGGTTTAACGTAACCCGCCTTTGCCGAGTGTTTCAGAAGAGGATCAGATCCCCAGGTTGCTCAAGGCAACCATCAAGTCGTTGAGAATGCCGGTAATGCGGGGATGTTCGACTTCGAACTGCGAAATCGCTTCTTTCATGTCATCCACCAAATGCAGGTGATGCTCGTCTTCCGATGCCTCGAGCCGCCGCTCGAGATCGGCAAGCAGCGTTTCCAGCCGAGCCCTCACTTCCGGGTCGCTGGTATTCAGATGTTCAATCTCGGTGCGCAGGTTGAAAAGCGCTTCGCTTATTTCTTTCTCAGTCATGGGATCTTTTCCTCAAACCCGTCGTTTTCCGCAAATCGTAACACAGGCCGCCGTCCGCTCAAGCCATCGCCGCCCTGAAGAACTCCGGCGCGACGAAAGCTGCCTTATGGATCTCGGCGTTGTAGTAGCTCGTTGCAAACGGTTTGTTTCGGGCATCGGCCTCGCGGAAATGGGTCAGACCCGATTTTCCCGCCAGGGTCCCGCTCCACCAGCCAGATGGATAGATGAACTGAGGAAAGAACAAGGTGCGCGTTTCGGGAAATCCCGCCTGGCGCATGGTCTTGTGCATGGCCTCGATCAGCGGCATGTGGAACAGCGGCGATTCGCTCTGCTGGGCGAGAATCCCGTCCTTGCGCAGGCAACGGAAACACTCGCGGTAGAACGCCTCGTTGAATAAGCCCTCGGCCGGCCCCACCGGATCGGTGCTGTCCACGATGATGAGATCGACGCTGTCGGCCGCCGCATCCTTTACCCACTGAATGCCGTCGATGAAGAGCAGCTCGGCGCGCGGATCGTCGTTCGATTCGCACAACTCCGGAAAATACCGCTCGGCAAGCCGGGTCACCCGCTCGTCGATCTCGATTTGAACCGCCCGCTTGACCTCCGGGTGTTTGAGCACTTCCTTGAGGCTCCCGCAGTCGCCGCCGCCGATGATCCAGACGGTTTCCGGATTCGGATGGGTGTATAGCGCCGGATGGGTCATCATCTCGTGATAAAGAAAATTATCCCGATCGGACACCATCGTGCAGCCGTCGATGACCATGAGCGTGCCCAGCCATTCAGTCTCGTAGATCTCGATGCGCTGAAACGGCGTCTGCTCCTCGTGGAGCTTATCAGTCACCTTCAAAGAGAGCGCGCTCCCGTGTTTCGGATAAACCTCGGTAAACCAGTTTTCGTCGCTCAGCATGGTGTTCCTCGCAATGGAAAAATCGGAGGATTTTCCACATAATTCAACCTTTTTTAAAGAGCTTGGCCACCGAAATGAGTTGGAGTCTAGAGCAGGCGGTCGATACCTACGCCATCGAGCACTGGGGAGAAGGCTACTTCGGCATCAATGACGAAGGCCACGTGGTCGTCCGTCCGACCAAGAATCCGGTGCAAGGCACGGTGGATCTCTTCGAAATCGCCCAGGCGGTACGCCAGGAAGGCTTGTCGCTGCCGGTCCTGGTGCGCTTCACCGATATCCTCCGCGACCGCGTGGGCCTGCTGCACAAGGCCTTCGAAAAGGCTCGCCACGAGCACGATTATCGAGGCAGCTATACACCGGTCTATCCGATCAAGGTCAATCAGCAGCGGAGCGTGGTCGAGGGCATTTTAAAAAATGGTCATACGTCAGTCGGCTTGGAAGCCGGCAGCAAATCGGAACTTCTGGCCATACTGGCCTTATCCGATGCCGGCACGGTAATCTGCAACGGCTACAAGGACCGATCCTACATCCGCCTGGCCTTGATCGGACTCAGCCTGGGACTGAACGTCTTCATCGTCATCGAAAAGCTGTCCGAACTGGAGCTGGTGCTTTCCGAATCGCGAGATCTGGGGATTGCGCCGCAATTGGGCGTCCGGATCAGACTGTCCAGCATCGGCGCCGGCAAATGGCAGAACAGCGGCGGCGAAAAATCGAAGTTCGGTCTGCACGCGAACGAACTCCTCAAGCTGATCGTCAAATTGCGAGAAGCCGGCGGACTCGAATGGCTCAAACTGATGCATTTCCACATGGGCTCGCAGGTCGCGAACATCAACGACGTCAAGACGGCGCTGCGGGAAGCCAGCCGCTATTACGCGGAATTGCGGGAACTCGGCGCCCATCTCGCCTGGGCCGACGTGGGCGGCGGACTCGGCGTCGATTACGAAGGCACCCATTCGGTCAGCGACTGTTCCATCAATTACAGCATCGACGAATACGCCCACAGCATCGTGCGCGCCTTTTCGGAGGCCTGCGCCGAATACGGTTTGCCGCATCCTAACCTGATCACCGAATCCGGACGTGCGATGAGCGCACATCATGCGGTGCTGATCACGAATATCATCGATATCGAATCGGTGGCCGAAGACGGAAGCCCTCCGGCCGAAATCAAGGCAAAACCCTTGCAGGACCTGGCCGACCTGCTCCGCGCCCTGCCCCAGGAGTCGCCGCTGGGCGTGTATCACGACGCGCAATTCGATCTCGCCGAAGCCCGAGCGATGTACGTGCAGGGCAAATTGAGCCTGGCCGAACTCGCCGATGCGGAACGGCTCAACGCAGCCATTTGCCATGCCGTTCATAGGCGCCTCGACATCCGTCTCCGCGCCCATCGCGAGCTGATCGACGAACTCAACGAGCGGCTTGCCGACAAGGTGTTCTGCAATTTCTCGCTGTTCCAGTCCATGCCGGACGCCTGGGCGATCGCACAGGTGTTTCCGGTCATGCCGCTGCAGCGCCTGCACGAGGAACCCACGCGCCGCGCGGTGATCCAAGACCTGACCTGCGATTCCGACGGCCGGATCAATACCTACATCGATCGGCAGAGCCTCGAAGCCACCCTGCCGCTGCATACCCACAAGCCGGGCGAACCCTATCTCATCGGCATCTTCCTGGTCGGCGCCTACCAGGAAATTCTGGGGGACATGCACAATCTGTTCGGCGATACTCATTCGGTCAACGTCGAACTCGATGGAGCCGGCGGCTACCGTTTCATCCAGCCCATGCGGGGCGACGGCGCCCACGACCTGCTGCGCTATGTGCATATCGACCCGGAAGAATTGGAGCGCGCCTATCGCAAGAAGCTGGTCGAGGCGCGGATCCCCTCCGAACAGCGCAAGCGCTTCGAGAGCGAGTTGATCGCCGGCTTGCGAAGCTACACCTATCTCGAGGAGTAAACGGCATTGAACACCGAAGGCAAAAAGGACATTAGGGCGGGCTTCATCGGTCTCGGCGCGATGGGCACTCACATGGCGCGAAACGTGGCCAAGGGCCGTTATTTGGCTTCCGTCTGGAACCGCACCGAAGCCAGCGCGATAACGCTTTCTCAAGAATTGGGCGTACAGTGCGCCGTCTCGCCCGCCCTGCTCGCCTCGCACGTCGACGTGACTCTAATTTGCGTCTCGGCCGATGCCGACGTGCTGGAGGTGATACACGGCATGTTACCGGCGCTGCGCCCGCACACAGTGGTGATCGACATGTCCACTGTGAGCAGCGATACCGCGCGAGAAGCCGCCAGGCTGGTTGAAAGCAAGGGCGCGGATTTTCTCGATGCGCCGGTGACCGGCGGCGTCGAAGGCGCGAAGAACGGGACCCTAGCGATCATGGTCGGCGGCAAGCTCGAGACCTTGGAGCGAATTCTGCCGGTACTGGAAACCATGGGCAGCCGGATCGTTCACATGGGCGACGTGGGTGCCGGCCAGGCGGCCAAGGCGGTGAACCAGATCATGGCGGCCGGCATCAACGAGGCCGTGACCGAAGCCATGGCATTCGGAGCGGCGCTGGGACTCGACATGCGCAAGGTCATCGACGTCGTTTCCGGCGGCGCGGCCGGAAACTGGTTTCTGGAAAAGCGCGGACCGACCATGACCCAAGGCGTGTTCAAACCCGGCTTCAAGCTCGCCCTGCACCAAAAGGATCTGAAAATCTGCAAGGGCATGGCGGACAAGCTGGGGCTCAAGCTCCCGGTCACCGAAATGGCCATGACCGATTACGCCAAGCTCATCGCGGACGGCCACGGCGACGAGGATATCTCGGCCCTCTATCGTCTCAAGCGGCCATCGCCGTGAATTTCGCACGAACAGCCTGGCTCAGGATCCATCTTTATCTCGCGCTGGGCGGCGGTTTTCTATTCGTCCTGCTGGGGCTCAGCGGAAGTCTCAGCGTCTATCGCGAGGAACTGGACGAACTTCTCAATCCTCGGCTGACGGTCGATGAGCCGAAAGGGGGATACCTCCCCTTGGACCGCATCATGGCGGCGGTGCGGGAGGCGCATCCTGATCGATATGGCGCGTGGGTACTGGAAATGCCGCGCTCCCGCAACGGCATGATCACCGTCTGGTACGAAAAACCCTACGAGACTTTTGGCGAGTTCTATGCGCCTCTCATGGTCTCGGTGAATCCGTACACGGCCGAAATCGTAGCCAGCCGATTCTGGGGCCGAACGGCGGCGACCTGGATATATGACCTCCATACTCAACTGCACTTCGGACGGTTCAGGTGGAACGCCGTCGGCATCCTGGGGCTGTTACTGGTTGCCTCGGCAAGCACCGGCCTCTATCTCTGGTGGCCGGGATTCAGCCGGCTTCGCCGAAGCTTTGTGATCCGACACGACGCCGGCCTGGCACGACTCGCTTTCGACCTGCACCGCACGCTCGGTCTGTTCAGCGCCGTTGTCCTGCTGTTGCTGGCTTTCACCGGATTCCATCTGGCTTATCCGAGCCTGCTGGAAACGATGCTCGGGGCTTCGGAGATGGGCCACGGCGACGAGGGTCCGGAAATCATCAGTACCGGCGCTCCAAATGGTCGCCCCGTCGGCCTGGCCGAGGCGGTTCTGGTCGCACGGGGCCTATTTCCGCACGCCGAAGTGAGGCGCGTCGCGACGCCAGCCGGGGAAAACGGCACCTACCGCATCAATTTGCGGCGCTCCGGGGATGCCAACATCAGACACCCGGCAACCCTGGTCTGGGTCGACCGCTGGAGTGGGCAGATTCGTGAGGTGCGCAATCCTAATAAGTTCAGCAGTGGGCAAGCTTTTATCAGCCGTATCTGGCCCTGGCACACCGGCGAGGCTTTCGGCGCGACGGGCCGCTTCGTCTGGTTCTGTGTCGGCCTGATGCCGCTCGTGCTTTATGTAACCGGCCTATTGCACTGGCTGCACCGGCGCGGTTCGATCGCGGATAGGGAGATCGATCTTTCGACACTTCGGCCTAAGCTGGAACTCGCCTGGAGCGCTTTTTTGCGCCAGTCGGCGGACCTTCTCCGCTTTGTCCGCATCTTGGCAGGGTGGGCTCTGGTGCGATTGATGCGCCTCGCCCAATGGGGCAAGCGGCGCTATCTGGATTGAGGTTCGACGAGGACTCCCTTGGCACGTCGCTTTGATGGGTTACGGCGCACTCGCAGCGCATTAGAGCGTTTTTCATGTCGGTGTACGGATTCGTGTCGGGAAGGAAGAGTGTAGGTCGGCAATCCCTTGCCGACAAAGCCCTTTGCTGAGCCGGTACGTCGGCAAAGGATTGCCGACCTACATATCGGGATCCCTTACACCGAATCGAAAAATGCTCTAATCGACGGCCAACTTATATCGGCGTGCGCCTAACCCATCCTACGAAATCCCGGTTGCCATGACGCATCAAAAGATTCGTAGATGATGGGTAGAGCATTTGTAGGTCGGCAATCCTTTGCCGACGACCCCATTGGCCCAACCGCACTCGCGAGTACCCGCACAGCAGGTATGAAAATGTTCTAGCGGCCGGCCCCATCGAGCGCAATCACCTTGAGCCCGTCCTTTTCCGTAGCCCAGGAAACATAAACCCGGTCGCCGTTGGCGTGCAGGAAGGGGTTGTCAGCCCCGCTTTCGGTTTCGGCCAGAACGCGCGGTTCGGTCCAATTCGCTCCGCCGTCGGTCGAGCGCATGGTCTTGAGCTGATTGTTCTTGCCGTCGAACTCCAGCCAAACCAAATCCACCCGCCGCCCCACGCTCAAGACGTGCGGATGGGCCGGCATGGCCGCCGGATTCCCGAACTTGATCGGTTGGGTAAAGTGCGAGCCGACATCGTCGGAATAGGCATAAAACAAACCCGTCGCGTCGGGCGCGGCGCTATACCAGGTCAAGTGATAGCGTCCATCCCTGGCGATCGACAGCCCTGGCCCGTGGTGGGGACAACCTTCTATGTGCCAGTTTTCATGCGTCACCCGAACCGGCCGGCCCGGCTTGTCCCAATCGGCGAATTTGAGCAGCGCATGGTCGCGGATATTCTCGGGATAGACGTTGCGCCAGACGATGAGCGGCAAGCCGTCGATGTCGATGGCGGCCTGCAGCCGGCAGCACTGACAGGTGTAATCGGCCGCCTTGACATTCGGCTTAAAGCTCTTGCCGCCGTCGTCGGACCAGGTGTAATAGAGAGAAGAACCGTTATACGGCTGGTTCTTGGCCTTCGCGGCTTCGACATCCCTCGCGTCCAGCCAGGCAATGAAGATCTTGCCGTCGCGGCTGATCGCCAGACTGTCGAAAGAATGGCCGATGATGTCCAGGTTGTCGTTAACCGTGACCGGCTTGGAGAACGTCTTGCCGCCATCCACGGAGCGGGCGAAGCGGATATAGCTGCTGAAACGTTTTTCCAAACCTTGCGTCCAGGTGAGATAAATCTCGCCTTTTGGGCCGATCGCGATTTTAGGTCGGCTCTCGCCGTGAGCCAAAACGTTTTCCGGCTCGCGATTGACCGCCACCGGCTTGCTCAAGGTCTTGCCGCCATCCTTCGAGGACTGAACATAGATTCGCCCTTGCTGGACCCATGAAAGCCATAACCGACCGTCGGCATCGAATACCACGCTGGGCGTCCGCGCGCATTTTGGTGTCGGAGCGGCCGCCGAATCCTTGCAATAAGCGGGTTGAGAGGAGGACGGGGCGCTCCCGTGCCCGGCCCAGACGAATTGGCTGACCAGGGCCAACGCCGGCAAGCCGACCAATCTGCAAAACACATTCATCAATCTTCACCTTTTCCGGGTTAACACAACCTCAAACGGAAAATAACCGAGAAATCCCTGTCGGGCTAGGCGCCCTGGAGGGACCTCGGGTGGAAAAACGGCGGGCGAGAAGCAGGGCCTCCTCCGCCGCTGGTTGCCAAGCAATCAGTAATCTATCGAGATGCCCCCGAAGATCGTGCGGTCGAAACCGGGATTCAGGATAGCGGTCCCGCTCCGAGTTGCCCTATCAGCCACGCTCGTGCTGGCGACCCATTTTTCGTCCGTGAGGTTACGTCCTTCGACAAACACGTGATAGCCGAGTTTATTGAACGTATTCTTATAGCCGGCACGGGCGCCAAACAAGGTATAAGCAGGCGCCTTGAGGGTGTTGGCGTAGTCCACGTAATAATTGCTGGTCATGCGGATATTCGGGCCGATGTAGAAACCGGAGGGATGTTCGTACACGGCTTCCGCGCCGCCGAAATGATTGGGCGCCCCCGGAATGTAATTGTCGCCGTAGGCGGAATCGTTGTCGTACAGGAATCGCTGGTAGGTATAGGTCAATCGCACGCGCAGCAGATCATCCCCCATCAAATCCAAAGGAATGAGAGCGCCCGTACCGACTTCGACGCCCGTATGTGTGGTCTTGTCGGCATTATTGGTGCTCGTCTGAGTCTGACCGGGCAGCAGCGTGGAGAGAATCTCGTTGTTGATCCAAGAGTGGTAGACGGCGAGGTCCCAATTGAAGACGCCTGCCTCGCCGCGGGTCCCCACTTCGATCGTCGTCCCCTCCTGCGCATCAAGAGCAGATTCGCTGCTTGTCTGATTCAACCGCGGATCCCGGAACGCCAATTGGGTATTGGTCGGCGGCTCGTAACTGCGGCTGAAATTGGCGAAGAACTGTTGCTTCTCGGTCGCCTGCCAAAGCAGCCCGACCTTGGGACTGAAGGCGGTGTACCAGCGAGACGCATCCGTCTCGAAGGCGTTGCCGATCTGTGACGTGGGCACGAAGAAATCGGTCAGGCTGCGCCGCTTGGCATGAATGAATTGACCGCCCACCACGAGATCCAGGCTGGAGGTCAATGCGAAACGATCTTCCCCGAAGATTTCGATGTTGAAGGCCTCGCTCTTGGCGTTATTCAGCTTGGTGCCGATCTCCGCGCCCGGCAGGGTGTTGTCCACCGTGCCGTAGGACTTGCCCCAGCCGAAGAAGCCGCCCAGCACGAAGCTGTTACGCGAACCGAACAGCGATCCGTCGTGAGTGAAACGCCAACTGAGGCCGGCGTCCTGCTGCCGGTTGCGGTTGAACGAGCCCGCCAAATTGCCGTAGTCGATCAGAAGACCGCCGCACGCGGGATTATTGATCGTCACGATGCCCTCCGAATCCGGCGTTCCCCGGCAAGGCGAGTTTCGGTTGAAAGAATTAAAAGGCGATAAGGGGTGCCACAGCCGACGATTTTCGTACCAAGCCCCCACCGTCAGCACGTCATCTGGCGTGAACTTGATGGTATGCCGGACATCGCCGCGCAGCGTCTCGAGGTTACGTTGAACGTCGAGGGTTTCGAATTTATTGAAGAACGATCCCGGCGATAGACCATTCTGGGCTTGGTAAGGGTCATCATAATACTGCTCGAACGAAAGAGACCCCGGCAGCTGCAGCTGGTTCTTGCTGGCGAACAGATGCACGCGGGTTTCCTGATCCTCGTTCCAGCGGTAACCGAAATTGGCGTAGCCCCTGGAAATATCCTCTTCGCTATGGTCCCGGAAACTATTGTTGTAGGTCCCGGTATAAGAAACGAAATAATCCAGATCCTCGTTCAGCACGCCGCCGACCATCAGTTGGGGACGGTAGTAATCGTGCGAACCGGTGACGAAGGTCGTATGAATGCCCGGCGTATTGCGGCCGTTGCGCGAGACGAAGTTCACCGCGCCGCCCAAGAAGGCCGAACCGTATTGCAGGGCGTTGGAGCCGCGATAAACCTCGGTGTAAAGCGCGTTCATCGGCTCCAGAAGCTCCGGATTGGTAAAGCCGTCGGTTCCGGTGAGCGGCAGGCCGTCGCGCAGATAGCGCAGCCCCGCCGAACCGAAAGTCAGCGAAGTTCCGGCGCCGCGCACCAGAATACGGGTTTCGGAATTGCCGTATCGGCTTTGAGAAAAAACACCCGGCGAATAACTCAGGACATCGGCCACGCCACCCGGCGTCGGGCGGCTGCGGTACTCTTCGGAATGGATGAAGGTGGTTGCGCCCGGAACCTGGGAAAGCTTGTACTTGGCCGTTTCCGCGCTGGGCGTTGTCAGCGATTCCCCGGTTTCTTCGGGGGCCGTCACTTCGATCGTCTGCAAACGATGTTCTTCGGTATGATCGGCGACAGCGAATCCGGAAAACAATAAATTCAGACTGAAAACCGCCATCCCAACACGAAATGGCGATATCAATACATCCTCCTGCATCTTCATATTTATTTTTTCTTTTATTAAGACCGAGCCTTTTAATAGGAAAATTCGTGCCACTCCTTTTCGTCAGCAACCATCCGGTCCACAGCGGCCATGCACGCTGCCGACAGGCAAGAACTGCGTGATATGCCACACCTCGATGTGTCAAATACCGATATCGCTTTCCGCCAAATCGCTCTTCCCCACCGGAAACGAACATGAGCAATTTTCATTTAGCATTTATTTTCAACGATCTATAAAATACGCCGCCACAACGCGATGCTGTCCAGGAACGGAGTCTCCGTGAAACCCAAGATGGGATATCCGGATTGCGTCATATCACACAATCGGGCATGCGCGATGAGCTCATTTGTACCGACAGCCTAGATTTGGCGAGCAGCGCTCCACTCAACTTGATATGGACCGATATTTGCTAAGAATAGATGGTCATAGCACCGGTATTTAGACGTTTGGGATTAAAATCCGTATGTAAAATGCTTACACAGTAAAAATTCTCGTTATTATTCTCAATTTGAGTTGTACCCTCCAATTTCTACCGAACCATCACTCGCACATCTGTATATGACTTCGATGTCCGCCGACACCAAGCAAGGATGTCGCTCGTGGCTGGAGACCGCTTTCTCGATCGCTGCCGCAGCGGCACTGCATGCCGCGGTTTGGGCCGCCTGGCTCGCCGCCCCGGTAGACCGGGAACCGGCGGAAACTCCACCGCAACTGCTGGAAGTCTCGCTTGTCGCGGCACAGCCCGAAGCCAGTCCCGAGCCGCCCCAACCGCAGGTACAACAGCCGCCGCCCAAACCCGAGCCCAAACCGGAAAAACCCGCACCGAAAAAACCGGACAAACCTAAACCCAAGCCCAAGCCTAAACCGGTGGCTCGGCCGACACCGGCACCCGAGCCCTCTGAAACTCCGACGCCCAGCGCGCCGGCCACTGTCCCGACCGCGTCGACCCAGGGCAAGCCGGCCGCACCAGCCCCTGCGCCATTCGTCGAAGCCTCTTACAAGGCGCCGGGCCTGAACAATCCGCCGACGCGTTACCCACGTGTCGCGTTGGAAAGACGCTGGGAAGGCAAGGTCACCTTGCGCGTTCAAGTCATGCCGAACGGCTCGGCGGGCGAGATCAAAATCGAAGGCAGCAGCGGCCACGAGATTCTGGACGACGCGACCGTGGATCAGGTCAAGAACTGGCGCTTTATCCCCGCGCGCAGGGGCGACCGGGCCGTGGTCAGTTGGGTTATCGTCCCGATTGAATACAAACTAAAACGATGAAAAAGGCTATCGCATGATTCAGATCTCTTCTACCGATATCGTTCAGATCACCTTAGGGGTGCTGATCGGATTTTCCGTCATTACTTGGAGCATCATCTTTTTCAAGAGCTGGACGCTCTGGAATATCGGCCAGCGAAATCGCGGCTACAGCAAAGACTTCTGGGCGGCGCCGGATCTCGCCACTGCCTCGGGTCTGGAACATTCGGCGAGTGCCTTGGGCCGCATCGCAGGAGCAGGATTCGGCGTTCTCAAGGACATGCGCAGCAAAACCTCGCGCATGCTCGAGTGGAGCGGCGACATCGAGTCGATTCTGGAACGGTCCCTGCGCCAACAGATCAGCCGAGAACGCAAGGATCTGGAACAAGGGCTGTCCATGTTGGCCAGCATCGGCAGCACGTCGCCCTTCGTCGGGCTGTTCGGCACGGTATGGGGCATCATGCACGCTTTGCAGGACATCGGCGAGGCCAAATCGGCCAGCCTGGATGTGGTCGCCGGCCCGATCGGCGAAGCACTGGTCGCCACGGCAATCGGCATCGCAGCGGCCATTCCGGCGGTATTGGCTTACAATTTCTTTTTGAGACGCATCAAGCTATGCGAAGCGGACCTCGAATATTTTGCCACCGACTTCCTTAATCTCGCCGTGAAGACAGGCCTTAAAGCCGACGGGAGCGAGTAACCATGGGATTCAAAACCGATTCGTCTTCCGATCGGGAGGCCATGAGCGAAATCAACGTGACGCCGCTGGTCGACGTCATGCTGGTATTGCTGGTCGTGTTCATCGTCACCGCACCGCTGCTGACCCAGGCGGTGAAAGTCGATTTGCCGAAGACCGAAAAAACCGACCCCGCCCCCGACAAGCACCTCGCCACCATCGCCATCGACGCCCAGGGTCAGATCACCTTGAACGATCAGCCGCAACCGCTGGAAGCCATGGAGCAGCTTCTGCGCGATCTGCAACAGGCCGATCCGGAACTGATCGTGCAGTTCCAGGCCGACACCGCCGTTCCCTACGGTCGGGTCGCGGAAGCCATGGCCGTCGCTCACAAGGCAGGCATTACCAAGCTCGCGTTTGTCACCCGGGAGTGACCGCTTTTGCGGCACCAAATGCCTCCATTCCCATCGCGAATATCCAGGCTCTTGGAAAACCCGAAATCGGTATGCAATATTCATGGCATAATTGCTTCATTTTGAGCAGTTCACACGCATGACGTCGAGCTTACAGCGCACCACACTCGCCACGACCTACGATGAAGACAGCCTGTGCCGGGCCGGACTCAAGGTCGTACGGACCGAGGCCGAGGCGGTAGCCGCCTTGATGGGGCGCATCGACGGTCATTTCGCGGCGGCCTGCAAACTCATACTGGCCTGCAAGGGCCGGATCGCGGTGACCGGAATGGGAAAATCCGGCCACATCGGCGGCAAGATCGCCGCCACTTTGGCGAGTACCGGTACGCCTGCCTTCTTCGTGCACCCCGGAGAAGCCAGCCATGGCGATTTCGGCATGATCACGGCGCACGATGTCGTTCTGGCCTTGTCGAATTCGGGGGAAACCCCCGAGATTTTGGCCATCTTGCACCTGATCAAACGACTCGACGTTCCTTTGATCGGCATGACGGGCAACCCCAAATCCACGCTGGCCAGGCAATCGCTGGTGCATATCGACACATCCGTAAAGGAAGAAGCCTGCCCGCTCGGTCTGGCCCCCACATCGAGCACGACCGCGACGCTGGCGATGGGAGATGCTTTGGCCGTCGCATTGTTGGAAGCGCGAGGATTCACCCGGGAGGATTTTGCATTCGCGCATCCGGGAGGGAGTCTCGGACGGCGACTGTTAACCCGGGTGCAGGACGTCATGCACACCGGCCCGGAAATTCCGGCGGTGCCGGAAACGGCCCTGGTACGCGACGCGGTTCTGGAAATGACGGCGAAAAAGCTCGGAATGACCGCTATCGTCGATAGCGACTATCGAGTGCTCGGAATTTTTACCGACGGCGACCTCCGGCGATTGTTCGAAAAGGCCGGCGATATTCACACCACGCCGATCAATGAAGCCATGACACAATATTGCACCAAAGTTTCGGCCGAACTGTTAGCCGCGGAATCGGTACGCATCATGGAGGAAAAGCGGATCAGCGCTCTCTTGGTCGTCGACGAGGAGAACAGGCTGATCGGCGCACTCAATATGCACGATTTGCTGAGAGCCGGGGTGGTTTGATGCCCGAGCATGCGCCTCAAGACGTGCTGGCTCGCGCGGCCGGCATCCGCCTGGTCATTTTCGATGTGGACGGCGTTCTGACCGACGGCCGGCTTTTTTTCGACCAGCAAGGCCAGGAATACAAAAGCTTTCATGCCCGCGACGGCCATGGCATCAAGTTGCTTCAGGGGACGGGCGTAGCGACGGCAGTGATTTCCGGTCGGCGTTCGCAGTCGGTGGCGCTGCGCATGGAGAGCCTCGGCATTCGTCATGTCTATCAGGGGTACCAAGACAAACTGGACGCGTTCGAGCATCTTCGCAATGAGCTGGCGCTGGCTCCCGATGAAATCGCCCATGTCGGCGACGATCTCCTGGATCTGCCGATCATGCGCCGAGTCGGACTGGCGGTGGCGGTAGCGGACGCCCACTTCAGCATTCGACAGCATGCCCACTGGGTTACGCCCAGTCCCGGCGGAGCGGGCGCCGCACGGGAAGTCTGCGATCTCGTTATGAAAGCCCAAGGCACCTTGCAAGGCGTTATCGAGAGTCATTTCTGATGAGCATTTTTGCTCTGAGATCGCTGGTAACCTATCTGGGATTGGCCACCCTGGCATTGTTTACCTGGTGGCTTGCCGGCGTTTTTATGCCGGCCGAAGAATCTGCCGGACCGAGAACCCACGGAACAATCGATTATTATTCAAAAAACCTGAGTCGTACGCTGATGGACGAAAACGGCAAACCGAAGCAACTGCTGTTTGCCGTAAACCTTACCCATTATGTGGATCAAGACCGTACCGAATTGGTACAGCCGGTTCTGACGCTCTACGGAAAAGACGGACCGCCGTGGGTCATTCATTCCGATAACGCCCTCATGCCGGGCGAAAGCGATACCATATTTTTGAACGGAAACGTCCTTATTCTGCGCGAGCGGGACGAAAACGGCCGTACGCTGAAAATCGTCACCCAGAACGCCAGAGTCCAACCGGACAACAACTACGCCGAAACCGACGAGTTCATACAGGTACTGAGTCCGCCGGACGAACTGACCGGCAATGGCGCACGAGTTCACTTCGGCGATGATTTAAAAGTCACGATTCTTTCCAATGTACGAAGAAAGCATGAATTCCCCTAAGAGCCGCGGCTGCAACTCGGTAGATCCGAGCGACAGCCCCGGATGCGAGACCTACCGTTTTTATCCAATCGCAAACGGCGTCTTCGGGAAGGGGCTGGCCGGCGCTCCCGGCCAGGCCGTTTGCGATTGGAGCACCGGAATGACCCTTCCAATACGTATTCAGCAAGCGTTCCCTGAAAGGATCGTCGGTTTTATTTCAACCCTGCTGATCGCCTTATGGTTTTTATTCGCCGCTGAGAACACGTTCGCATTGGACAGCGACTCGAAGCAGCCGATTTATATCGAAGCCAACACGGCGACTTACGATGAAAAGACCGGCCAAACCGTATACACCGGTGATGTGAAAGCCACTCAAGGCAGCCTCGATGTTCAAGGCGACCAAATGACCGTTTATCAGAAAGGCGGCCAGACCGAGAAAATTATCGTTACCGGAAATCCCACCCGGCTGAAACAAACCCCGGAAGGCGGCAAGGAAGACATTCACGGGACCTCGCAACGTGCCGATTATTTTCCGGATACCGGAATACTGATCCTCTACGACAAGGCATTGGTCTGGCAGGGACAGAATTCGACCGCCAGCGACATCATCGAGTACGACACCAAAAACGGTTTATTCAAGGCCGGCAGCCCCACCACCGGCAGCAAACGCGTACATGTAAAAATGCAGCCGAAAGAGAAATCCGAATAAGCGATGGCGATTCTAGTTGCTACCGATCTACTCAAACGCTACAACAAGCGCAATGTCGTCAACGGTGTCTCGCTGCAAATCCACAGCGGAGAAGTCGTAGGCTTGCTGGGGCCCAACGGGGCCGGAAAAACCACCAGTTTTTACATGATCGTGGGGGTAATACGTCCGGATAGCGGTACAATCTACCTCGACGAACACAACATCACGAATCTCCCCATGCATGCCAGGGCGCAACTCGGCGTAGGCTATCTGCCGCAGGAGCCTTCGATCTTCCGGAAGTTGACCGTAGCCGACAATTTGCGGGCGGTATTGGAATTGCGCAAAGGATTGACCAACGGACAGCGAGAACTGGTGATCGAGGAGCTTCTCGAGGAATTCAGTATCGGCCATCTGCGCAACCAGCCCGCCCTGGGACTCTCGGGCGGAGAGCGCCGAAGAGTGGAAATCGCGCGGGCCCTGGCCTGCGAGCCGCAGTTCATGCTGTTGGACGAACCGTTCGCGGGGGTCGATCCGATCTCGATCATCGACATCCAAAAGATCATCGAGCACCTGAGAGACCGCGGCATCGGTATTCTCATTACCGAACATAACGTGCGCGAGACGCTCGGAATATGCAACCGCGCCTATATCCTCAGCGGAGGCGTCGTGATCGCAGAAGGCACGGCGCAAGACATAGTACAAAACAAGGAAGTACGCCAAGTTTATCTGGGCGAACATTTTTCCCTTTAGACAGTCCCTTTCATGGTTAGTACCTGTGCACTAGAATGGTTCTGATTTTTCACTCTCACACTGCCAACGCGCATTTCTGGACGTAAAGCTTCATGAAGCAAACTCTGCAACTCCGGTTGGGTCAGCAGCTGACCATGACCCCCCAATTGCAACAGGCTATCAAGCTGCTGCAGTTGTCAAGCCTGGATTTACAGCAGGAAATACAACAGGCGCTGGACTCAAACATGATGCTCGAAGTGGCGGAAGACGAAGGCAGCCACGGGGAGTTTCATGACTCGGTAGAAACCCCTGCCCCGTCCAGCGAGCCGGAATTCAAGGAGTTGTCGAATCTCGACGCCCAAACCGATATCCCCCAGGAATTACCGGTCGATACCTCATGGGACGAGGTGTACGACAGTTTTCAGAGCTACTCCGTCGCGGCCTCAGATTCGGACAGCGACGATTTCATTTTTCAGCGGGCGCCGGCCCAGTCCTTGCAGGATTACCTGCACTGGCAGATGGAGCTGACGACGTTCAGCGAACAGGACTACGCCATCGCCACGGCGATTATCGACGCTATCGATGACGACGGCTATCTGACGGTCAGCGTGGAAGACATCCATCAGGGCCTCGTCAATCAAATCAACGGATTGGAGATCGAGGAAGTGACGGCCGTTCTGCATCGGGTTCAGAATTTCGATCCGCCCGGAGTGGCCGCGCCGGACCTCGCGAATTGCCTGGCGATCCAATTGAATCAGCTGCCCGATGACACTCCGTGGAAAAAGGAGGCGTTCACGCTGGTGACCCGGCATCTGGAGCTCCTGGCCAAGAAAGATCTGGCCAAGCTCAGACGCACGCTGGAGCTGTCCGAAGAGGATCTGAACCACGTGGTGGCTTTGATCCGTACTTTGGAACCCAAACCCGGCCGCAAGATCTCTGCCTCGGAATCTCAGTACGTGATTCCCGATGTGTTCGTGGTCAAGCAGGGAAACGATTGGATCGTCGCTCTCAACCCCGAAATTTCGCCCAAGCTGCGCGTCAATCCGTTTTATTCGGGCATGATCAAGCGCGCCGACAACAGCGCGGACAACGTCACCATGAAGAACCATCTGCAGGAAGCGCGCTGGTTCATCAAAAGTCTGCAAAGCCGGAACGACACCCTGCTGAAAGTGGCTCGCTGCATCGTCGAACGCCAGAAAGACTTTTTGGAATACGGCGAGACGGCCATGAAACCGCTCGTTTTGCGAGACATCGCCGAAGAAGTGGGAATGCACGAATCCACCATTTCCAGGGTTACAACGCAGAAATATATCCACACGCCGAATGGCGTCTTCGAATTCAAGTACTTCTTCTCCAGTCATGTCTCGACGAATGCCGGCGGAGAATGTTCGGCAACCGCCATCAAAGCATATTTGAAAGAAATCATCGAAGGCGAAGATCCGCTGAAGCCTCTGAGCGACCACACGATCGCAGCCATGCTGAAGGGACGGGGCATCAACGTGGCGCGCCGCACCATCGCCAAATATAGGGAAGCCATGGCTATTCCGCCGTCCAACGAAAGAAAACGTGTTTTTTGATAACAATCATCCAAAACTAGGGAGATCATCATGCAAATCAGCATCACCGGCCATCACATCGACGTAACCGAAGCCCTGAGAAATTACGTCATGGAAAAAATGCAGCGGATCGAACGTCATTTCGACAAGATCGTAAATGTGCACGTGGTGCTCGAAGTGCAAAAACTGGCTCAAAAAGCGGAAGCGACGGTGCAAGTCAACGGCGCCAGCTTGTTCGCTCAGGAGGAAAGCGAGGATCTGTATGCCGCCATCGACGGCATGGTCGACAAGCTCGATCGACAAGTCGTCAAACATAAAGAAAAAGTTCAAGAGCACTGATCACTCGCCCCACAGCACATTCGTTTTTTCGGCTGATATAGGCGTGAGCAAAACGTCGCCATGAAACTCGTCATCGTCAGCGGTTTATCCGGGTCGGGCAAGAGTATCGCGCTGGAAACTCTAGAGGATTCCGGTTACTACTGCATCGATAACCTGCCGGTCTCGCTGTTCGAATCTTTTATACGGCAAGCCGTGATCAGCAACCCGGGAGCGTTCCGGAAAACCGCGATCAGCATCGATGCCCGAAATCAGAGCGCGAGTCTGGACCAGTTTCCCCTGACTTTGGAACTGGCCGACAGGTTCGGGATAGAGTGTCAGATTCTCTTTCTACAGGCGGAGACCGACACTCTACTCAAGCGTTTCAGCGAGACCCGCCGCAAGCATCCGTTAACCGATTCGGCTCGTCCGCTCAGCGAAGCGATCGAACTGGAGCGTAAGCTGCTGGAACCGGTCGCGAGTCGCGCCCATCTCCTTGTAGACACCACTTACACCAACATACATCAGTTGCGTGAACTGATAAGAGGCCGTCTCGGAGCGAAGCAGGAGCATTCGATGTCCTTGTATTTCCTGTCTTTCGGCTACAAGAACGGCATTCCGCTCGACGCGGACTTCGTGTTCGATGCGCGCTGTCTACCCAACCCGCATTGGGAACCCAGCCTGCGCAGCAAGACCGGTAAAGACGCGGAAGTGATCGAGTTTCTCGCAAACATTACCGAGGTTCAAAGCTACCTGGACGACGTCGTCGCCCTATTGCAACGCTGGATACCCCGGTTCGCGGACGAAGACCGCAGCTATCTGACCGCTGCCATCGGATGCACCGGCGGACAGCATCGTTCGGTCTATCTGGTGGAAGCGCTGGCAGAACGCTTCCGTTCGGATACGTACGATATTCTTGTTCGGCATAGGGACTTGAATTAGCCCCGACGCCGGACCGCACGGACATCGGGTCTGGCGTTTTTCCGGGCCACAGCCGGTTTCGTTATAATTCCCACGGTCGAACGGTGCGGAATCATGCTTTCAATTTCAAAAACACTACCGCTTATTTTTCTCAGCTTCCTTCTGGCGGCCTTCACGCCGGCCTACGGAGCCAAGAAAACGGCGCCGGCGCCGAAATCCCAACCCAAGGCAAGCGCCGAAGCGAAGCTCGATCAACTGCCCATCGCTTATCTCGCGCAGGCCCCTCAAGGCCCGCCGGTCCTGCCTTTTTTCGAGCAGGCGGTCACCGACCGAGGGGTACAGGGCGCACGTCTCGGCATTCAGGACAACAATACCACCGGCCGCTTCACCCGCCAGAATTTCAGCTTGCGTGAAAGCATCGTGCCGCCGGACGGCGATGTTGCCGCGGCATTCAAAGCCCTGCTGGCAGACGGCCATAGACACATCCTCCTCAACCTGGAGTCCACAAAGATCCGCGAACTGGCGGCTTTGCCCGAATCGAAAAATGTTTTGCTATACGATATCGCCACCCGGGACGATGAATTCCGCGGCGAAGCCTGCCGCCCCAACGTACTCCACCTTTTGCCCAGCCGAGCGATGCGCGCCGATGCCTTGGGGCAATACCTGGCGAAGAAGCGCTGGAACAAGTGGTTCCTGGCTGCCGGACCCAACGACGGCGACAAGCTTTACGCCGAAGCGGTTAAACGCGCTGCCAAGCGTTTCGGAGCGAAAATCGTTGCGGAAAGGACCTGGCAACACAGCTTCGACGAACGCCGCACGCCGGAATCCGAGGTACCGGTTTTCACCCAGGGCGTCGAATATGACATTCTCATCGTCGCCGACGAATCGGGTTTATTCGGTGATTTTCTTCCTTATCGCACCTGGCAGCCTCGCCCCGTCGCCGGCACTCAAGGGCTGGTGGCGACCGCTTGGCACCGGACGCACGAGGCATGGGGCGCGCTGCAATTGCAGAACCGTTTCCGCGATCAAGCCGGCCGCTGGATGACCGAGGAAGATTACGGTGCCTGGCTGGCGGTTCGGGCCATCGGTGAATCGGCCACGCGCACCAAATCGGTCGATTTCGACAAGGTGAAAACCTTTATGCTCGGAGAAGAATTCGCCCTGGCCGGATTCAAGGGCGTGCCCTTGTCGTTCCGACGCTGGAACGGCCAATTGCGGCAACCGGTGCTGATCGCTTCCGAACGGTCGATGGTAGCCGTCGCTCCGGTGGAAGGCTTTCTCCATCCCAAGAACGAATTGGATACCCTGGGTTACGATGAACCCGAGTCGAAGTGCCGCTTCTAAGCCGCGCAATAAATCCCAGTCTTACCAGAGGAAACAATCGATGAAAAAACTGATGATGTCGGCCCTTTTGCTGGGAGGAATGGCCTCTAGCTCCGCTTTCGGCGAAACGGTCTTCGTCACCTTGGAAAAAGACAATGCTCTGGCCGTGGTCGATGCCGCGCAAGGGAAACTCATAAAAACCGTCAAGATCGGGAAACGCCCTCGGGGCATCGTGCTGAGCAAGGATCAACGCCAGCTCTACGTCGCGGCCAGCGACGATAACACCATTCAGGTCATCGATACGGAAAGCTTGAAAGTGGTCGGCAAACTGCCTTCGGGGGAAGATCCGGAAACCTTCGCGAGGGACCCCGAAGGCCGGTTCCTGTACGTCTCCAACGAAGACGACAATCAGGTGACCGTGATCGAGATCGCCTCCAAGAAGGCCGTCAAAACCGTTCCGGTCGGGGTTGAACCGGAAGGCATCGCGGTCAGCCCGGACGGGAAATGGGTGGTCAGCACCAGCGAAACCACCAATATGGCCCACTGGATCGACCGCAGTAGTCTCGACATCGTGGACAACACGCTGGTCGATCCGCGTCCACGCGCCTGCGCATTCACCGACGACAGCCGGCAGCTCTGGGTCACTTCGGAAATTGCCGGCACCTTGACCGTATTCGATGTCGACACCAAACAGCCGGTCAAAAAGATCGGCTTCAAGATTCCCGGCGTCACTCAGGAGAAAATCCAGCCGGTCGGCATTCGTATCGATAAGGATCGACGTTACGGGTACGTGGCCTTGGGGCCGGCGAACCGGGTCGCCGTCATCGACGCGCAAAAGCTGGAAGTCGTCGACTATCTCCTGGTCGGTCAGCGGGTTTGGAACCTCGAATTTTCGCCGGATCAATCCCGGCTCTATACCACCAACGGCGTGAGCAACGACATTTCGATCATTGATCTCAAACAGCACAAGGTTCTGAAGTCCGTCGCCGTGGGCCATTACCCATGGGGGCTCGTCGTTAAACCTTGAACCATGACTCTTAATGCCACACCTGCCCTGACCGTGGCGGGACTTTCCTATGCCTACGGCAAAAAGAAGGCGCTTGACCGCGTGAGCTTTGCCGTTGCGCCCGGTGAATGCACCATTTTGCTGGGCCCCAACGGCGCCGGCAAGACCACGCTGTTTTCCCTGATCACAAGGCTGTACGACAGTCGCGAAGGACGAATCCTTATTGCGGGACACGATGTCAGGAAAGAATTCAGCCGAGCCCTGGCGCAACTGGGCGTCGTTTTTCAGCAAACGACCCTGGATCTCGATCTGACCGTGCTGCAAAACCTTCACTATCACGCTTCGCTGCACGGTCTGAGCCGCCGCCGCGCCGACGCGCGCATCCGGGAAGAACTGGAGCGTCAAGGTATGTTCGAGCGGCGGAAAGAGAAGGTTAGGCAGCTCAACGGCGGCCACCGGCGCAGGGTCGAAATCGCGCGGGCCTTGTTGCATGAGCCCCGGCTACTGCTTTTGGACGAACCCACGGTCGGCCTGGATGTTCCGAGCCGTAAGGCCATCGTCGACTACGTGCATCGGCTGTGTTCCGATAGCGGCATCGCCGTGCTCTGGGCCACTCATCTGATCGACGAGATCTACGAAAACGATCGTCTGGTCGTATTGCACAAGGGAGCCGTTAGGGCCGACGGTTCTATCCCGGAGGTATTGAAAACCACCGGCGCTGAAACCGTGGGCGACGCGTTCCACAGGCTGACGCGGGAGGCCGCATGAGGCTCATGCACTACCTCCGCGCCTTGCGCGGCATCATGGCGCGGGAACTGCTGCGCTTCGTGCACCAGCGCGAACGCTTCGTCTCGGCCCTGGTGCGCCCCCTGGTCTGGCTGTTCATCTTCGCTGCCGGTTTCCGCTCGACTTTGGGCGTCGCGATCATTCCGCCCTATGAAACGTATATTCTGTACGAGGTCTACATCACGCCGGGACTGCTCGGGATGATTCTGCTGTTCAACGGCATGCAGAGTTCTCTCTCCATGGTTTACGACCGCGAGATGGGCAGCATGAAAACCCTCTTGGTGTGTCCCTTGCCCCGCTGGTATTTGCTGATAGACAAGCTCCTGGCCGGCGTTCTGGTCGCGGTATTGCAGGCGTACACCTTTCTCCTCATCGCCTGGTTTTACGACATCCAAGCTCCCTTGGAAGGCTATCTGAGCGTGTTGCCGGCGCTGGTCCTCTCCGGTTTGATGCTGGGCGCGCTCGGCCTGCTGCTGTCTTCTTTCGTCAAGCAGCTTGAGAATTTCGCCGGCGTCATGAACTTCGTGATTTTTCCGATGTTCTTCCTGTCCACCGCGCTCTATCCGCTGTGGAAAATCCAGGAATCCAGCGAACTCCTCTACACTCTCGCCTCGTACAACCCATTCTCCCAAGCCGTGGAACTCATCCGTTTCGCGCTCTACGGTCAGTTCAATCTTTACGCTTGTATCTACACATCCGTGGCGCTGATTGTTTTTCTGATCATCGCCATCATCGGATACAATCCCTCACGAGGAATGATGCAACGTAAGGGTGGACCAGCCGCATGACACAATCGAAAACAATATTGGTAACCGGAGGTGCCGGATTCATCGGGGGAAATTTCGTGCTTCGCCAAATGCGCCGGGCGAATCTTCAAGTCGTCAACCTGGATGCCCTGACCTACGCGGGCAATCTGGATACGCTGGAAAGCATCAAGGACAACCCCGCCCACGTCTTTGTCTTGGGCTCCATCGGCGACCGCAGCCTGGTGGATTATCTACTGGAACGCTATCAGCCGGACGCCATCGTCAATTTCGCCGCGGAAAGCCACGTGGACCGCTCGATCGACTCGCCGGAACCTTTTATTCAGACCAATATTCTCGGCACATTCCAATTGCTGGAAGCGGCGCGCCGTTATTGGCGGTCGCTTTCTCCCAAGGCGCACAAAGCGTTTCGCTTCCTCCACGTCTCCACCGACGAGGTCTACGGAACGCTGGGATCCGAGGGGTTCTTCACCGAGGAAAACCCTTACCGACCAAACTCGCCCTACTCGGCTTCGAAGGCCTCGTCGGACCATCTGGTCAGAGCCTACTTCCACACTTATGGAATGCCGACTCTAACCACCAACTGCTCCAACAACTACGGACCGTACCAATTCCCGGAAAAGCTGATTCCGCTGATGATCCACAATGCCATGAACGGCAAGCCGCTGCCGGTCTACGGGACCGGTGCCAACGTGCGCGACTGGCTTTACGTCGAGGACCATTGCCGGGCCGTCGAACGAGTCCTTGAGGATGGCAAAGCGGGCGAGGTCTACAATATCGGCGGCAACAACGAAAAAACCAATCTGGAAGTCGTCGAGACCATCTGCAGCTTGCTCGATGAATTGTTGCCTAATTCCAAATACCGTCCGCACCGCGAACTGATCACTTTCGTTACGGACCGCCCCGGCCACGATCTCCGCTACGCGATCGATGCCGGCAAGATACGCCGGGAGCTGGGATGGGAACCGGCCGAAACCTTCGAGACCGGACTCCGCAAGACCGTGGAGTGGTATCTGGAAAACCAGAACTGGTGCCAGCGGGTCATGGACGGCAGTTACCGGGGAGAACGCCTGGGAATCGAAAAGTCCTGAGTGCAGCGGTCTGCCGGCGACAACAAACAGCATGCAAGGGGGGAATATCTTTGAAGTCCGATAACTTGAAGGGGATTATTCTGGCTGGGGGCTCGGGCACTCGCCTGCATCCGTTGACCTATGTCGTCAGCAAACAGCTACTGCCGGTTTACGACAAACCGATGATCTATTATCCCCTGTCGGTGCAAATGCTGGCGGGCATACGGGACATACTGATCATCACTACTCCCCAGGACGCGCCTTTATTCCAAAGTCTATTGGGCGACGGCGAGCAATGGGGCATGTCTATCCGTTATGCCGTGCAGCCGAAACCCGAAGGACTCGCCCAAGCCTTCATCATCGGACGGGAGTTTGTCGGCAAGGATCGTTCCTGCCTGATCCTGGGCGACAACATTTTCTACGGCCATGGCCTCCAGACTTATCTGGAAAAAGCGGTTGCCCGCGAAACCGGTGCCACGGTTTTCGGTTATTGGGTCAAGGACCCCGAACGCTACGGCGTCGCAGAGTTCGATGAGAGTGGCCGCGTGGTGAATCTCGTGGAAAAACCCAAGCGCCCCAAATCCAATTACGCCATCACCGGTCTTTACTTTTACGACAACCAGGTGGTCGACATGGCGGCCGACCTGAAACCCTCGGCCCGCGGCGAGCTCGAAATCACCGACATCAACAACCTGTATCTGGAGCAAGGACGGCTTCAGGTCGAAAAACTCGGCCGCGGCGTGGCGTGGCTCGACACCGGAACGCACGACTCGCTGCTGCAAGCTTCCAATTTCATTCAAACCATAGAAGAACGCCAAGGCCTGAAAATCTGCTGCCCGGAGGAAATTGCCTGGAGCCAGGGCTGAATCAGCGGCGGCGATCTGGAAAAGCACGCCATGAAGCTGAACAAGAGCGGCTATGGAGAATACCTGATCAGACTTCTAGAACTGGGCCGCCCCGCATGAATATAGAATCCACTCCATTGCCGGGCGTGTTGCTGATCAAGCCCGACGTCTTCGGCGATGCCCGCGGCTTCTTTCTGGAAACCTGGAATCGGCGGCGCTATCGGGAAGCCGGTTTGGACCGGGAATTCGTTCAAGACAATGTATCGCTGTCGCGCAAAGGCATTCTGCGCGGTCTGCACTTCCAGAATCCCACCCCGCAGGGCAAGCTCGTGCAGGCCTTGCAAGGCGAGGTATTCGACGTGGCGGTCGACATCCGCACCGGCTCGCCGACTTTCGGCCAGTGGTTCGGTGCGCTCCTTTCGGAAGAAAACCACCATCAGCTTTATGTGCCGGAAGGTTTCGCCCATGGGTTCTGCGTGCTGAGCGAGACTGCGCTTTTTTCCTACAAGTGCACCGATTTTTATAATCCGAGCGCGGAATACAGCCTCCGCTGGGACGATCCGGATCTGGGCATCACTTGGCCGATCGACAATCCCGTTTTGTCGGCGAAGGACCAATCCGCCCGGAATTTGAAGGATTTTCCCCGCGAGCTGCTCCCCGTCTGGCAAGCATGAAGATTCTCCTGATCGGACGTGAAGGACAGGTGGCGTGGGAGCTACGCCGGAGTCTTGCCTGCCTGGGCGAAACGATAGCACTGGATCGCCGGTCGACTCCGGCTTTGGACTTGACCGTTCCCGATTCCATCCGCGCGTCGGTGCGGCAAATCCGGCCCGGCTTGATCGTCAATGCGGGTGCCTACACCGCCGTGGACAAAGCGGAACAGGAAAACGATCTCGCCTTCCGGGTCAATGCCTTGGCGCCGGGCATCCTGGCGGAGGAAGCGCTGAACGTCGGCGCCGGCCTGATCCATTATTCCACCGACTATGTTTTCCCGGGCGACGGCGATGCGCCCTATCGCGAGGACGATCCGGTGGGCCCGCAAAATGCCTACGGCCGAAGCAAACTGGCCGGCGAAGAGGCCATCCGCCAGGTCGGCGTGCCTCACTTCATCCTGCGCACTGCCTGGGTTTACGGACGGCGCGGCCAGAACTTTCTGCTCACGATGCTGAGACTGATGCGGGAACGCGAACTCGTCCGCGTCGTGGACGATCAGTACGGCGCTCCTACCTGGAGCCGTCTCATCGCCGAGGCCACCGCCTTGATGCTTGCCAAGTCCACCGCGAACGGACGGTTCGAGCCGGGCGATCGGCAAGGAATTTATCATCTGAGCTGCGACGGACAGACGAGTTGGCACGGCTTCGCCTGCAATATACGCGACTACTCCCTCGAAAAGGGATTGTTGCCGGAATCCGCCGCCAGGCTCGAACCAATCCCGAGCTCCGAATACCCCACTCCCGCACGGCGTCCGAAATATTCCGTGCTTTCCAATAAAAGGCTCTTCGAGGAATTCGGTCTGGCCTTACCCGATTGGGACCAGGCTCTCCGTTTTTGCCTGGATGAATTTGCATACCGAACAAAGGATTGAATTACCTATCCTCGGCGTTGGCAAACATGCCTGAACCGTTTCTCACGCCTGAATTACTGCGGTTCCGCAAAGTTCGAATCCGGTCCAGTGGCCGCGAAGCCAAATCGAGCCGACTTTGACGCCGATGTTTACCATACGATGGAAGATCGTCTGATGAACGAATGGTCGACACACGTGCGAATAAAATGACAACGCAGCAGTTCGGATGCGCCTGATTGGCGAGAACACGTTCGAGCCTAGAACGTACATTCTCACGAAAACTAGGAGAATGCCGATCACGCACCGCAACAAGTGACGGAAAACGATCTTTTAGACAAACCTGCAAGCTACCCGAACTTCATGACCGAAGCGCTCGATCCCCGTTTCATTCACCTGCGCGTCCACACGGAATACTCCCTGGTCGACGGACTGGTCGACGTGAAAGCCCTGGTCAAGCGCACGGCGGCGCTGGGCATGCCGGCGGTGGCCGTGACCGACCAGTCCAATCTGTTCGCCCTGGTCAAGTTCTATAAAGCGGCCTTGGCCGAAGGGGTTAAGCCCATTGCCGGAGCCGATGTGCAGCTATACAACGAAGCCGACCCGGCCTCTCCGCATGCTTTGACGCTGTACGTGCAGAATACCGCGGGATACCGCACCCTCACCGAATTGATTTCCCGCAGCTATCGGGAAAATCAGCATCAAGGCGTGCCCTTGCTGATGCCCGAGTGGCTGGAAGAAAAAAACGAGGGACTCTTGGCGCTCTCCGGCGCCCGCCGAGGCGATATCGGACAGGCTTTGCTGATGGGCAACGTAAGCGAAGCGAAACGCCTGCTCGAACGCTGGCTCGGAATTTTCGACCGGCGCTTTTATCTGGAGCTGCAACGCACCGGACGTCCGGACGAGGAGGAATACATCGAGGGTGCCGTGAGCCTCGCGATCGAGCTCGACGTCCCGGTGGTCGCCACCAACGACGTACGTTTCATCAGCCCGTCGGAATTCGAGGCTCACGAAGCCCGGGTCTGCATCCATCAGGGCCGGGTATTGGACGATCCGCGCCGCCCGCGCGATTACACCGAGCAGCAATATCTCCGAAGCCCCGAGGAGATGGCGGAGTTGTTCGCCGATCTCCCCGAAGCCCTGGAAAACTCGGTCGAGATCGCCAAACGCTGCAATCTCGAACTGACCCTAGGCAAGAACTTTCTGCCGCAATTCCCCGTACCCGAAGGCATGAGTACGGCGGAATTTTTCGCCGAGGAGTCGCGCAAGGGGTTGAAGGAACGTCTGGCGGTCCGACCGCCCACCGGGAGCGGGAGTCTCGAAGACCGGCGCAAGCGCTACGAAGAGCGGCTGGAACTGGAAATCTCGGTCATCAATCAGATGGATTTCCCCGGCTACTTCCTGATCGTGGCCGATTTCATCCAGTGGGCCAAGAAAAACGGCATTCCGGTTGGGCCGGGACGCGGCTCCGGCGCGGGCTCGCTGGTGGCCTACGCCCTCAAGATCACCGACCTCGATCCCATCGAATTCGAACTGCTCTTCGAGCGCTTTCTTAACCCCGAGCGCGTGTCCATGCCCGACTTCGACGTGGACTTCTGCATGGAGCGCCGCGACGAGGTGATCGACTACGTAGCCCGCAAATACGGGCGCGACCGGGTGTCCCAGATCATCACCTACGGCAGCATGGCGGCCAAGGCCGTGGTGCGAGACGTGGGCCGGGTACTGGGCCATTCCTACGGTTTCGTGGACAAGATCGCCAAGCTGATTCCGTTCGAACTGGGCATCACCCTGGACAAGGCCCTCACCGACAGCGAAGACCTCAGAAAGCTGTACGAGAGCGACGAGGAAGTCCGAACGCTGATCGACCTCGCCAAGTCGCTCGAAGGCATTACCCGCAACGCCGGCAAGCACGCGGGCGGCGTCGTCATCGCGCCGTCCCAGCTGATCGATTTCTCCCCGCTGTACTGCGAACCGGGCGGCGAAAACCTGGTGACCCAGTTCGACAAGGACGACGTGGAAGCGGTGGGTCTGGTCAAGTTCGACTTTCTGGGACTCCGCACTCTCACCATCATCGACTGGGCGCTGGAAACCATCAACAAACAGCGGGCCGAGAAAGACGCGCCGCCGGTGGACATCGCCCAAATTCCCCTGGACGACCCCGACACCTACAAGCTGCTGAAAAGCTGTTCGACAACCGCCGTCTTCCAGCTCGAATCACGCGGCATGAAGGACCTGATCCGGCGCCTGCAACCGGACTGCTTCGAGGACATCATCGCCCTGGTGGCGCTGTTCCGTCCGGGCCCGCTGCAGTCAGGCATGGTCGACGACTACATCAACGTCAAGCACGGCCGCACCAAGGCGGAATTCCCGCACCCAGTCCTAGAGCCGATTCTCAGGCCCACCAACGGCGTCATCGTATACCAGGAACAGGTGATGCAAATCGCCCGCGACATGGCCGGTTACACTCTGGGCGGCGCCGATCTCCTGCGCCGCGCGATGGGCAAGAAAAAGCCCGAGGAAATGGCGAAACAGCGGGAAATCTTCGTCACCGGCTCGGTCGGGCTAGGGGTCGACGAGAATATCGCCGGCTACATCTTCGATCTCATGGAGAAGTTCGCCGGCTACGGCTTCAACAAGTCGCACTCGGCGGCCTACGCGCTGGTGTCCTACCAGACCGCCTGGCTCAAGGCCCATTTTCCGGCTGCCTTCATGGCTGCGGTGCTGTCCTCGGACATGGACAACACCGACAAGGTCGTGGTCCTGATCGAAGAGTGCCGGGAAATGAAACTGGCCGTCCAGCCGCCGGACATCAACCGCTCAGAATACCGCTTCGCGGTGCTCAACGACCGCACCATCCTGTATGGCCTAGGCGCGATCAAAGGAGTTGGCGAAACGGCGATCCGGGATATTCTCGAGGAGCGCAAACGCGGCGGCCCGTTCGAGGATCTGTACGATTTCTGCCGCCGGGTCGATCTGCGCAAGGTCAACCGGCGCGTGATCGAAGCGCTGATCCGCTCCGGCACCCTGGATTCCATCGATTCGAATCGCGCACGCCATATGGCGGAGCTGTCGGACGCGATCAAAGCGGCCGAACAACACGGTACCATGGCCGAAACCGGGCAGGACGACTTGTTCGGGCTCGGGGGCCCGGCAGAGGCCGAGGATACGCCGCGCGTCGCAACAGCCGTCGAACCTTGGCCGGAAGACGAGCGCCTGGCTTACGAGAAAATGACGCTAGGGCTCTATCTCACCGGCCATCCGATCGGCCCTTACGAGGCCGAAATCCAGCACTTCGTTACCGGCCGTCTCGGAAAATTGTCGCTCGACAACGAGCGGGGGCCCGGAGGACGCCGGGAAGTGCGCGCCGTAGTCGCGGGGCTCGTCGTGGAGCTTCGCGCCCGGCAGAACAAGAACGGCAAGCGCATGGCCTTCGCCACTCTGGATGACCGAACCGGAAGGCTGGAAGTAGCGGTGTTTTCGGAGGTTTTGGAAAAATACCGGGAACATTTGGTGAAGGACGCGCTGCTCGTCGTCGAAGGCAATCTGGGTTTCGACGACTATGCCGGCCAACTCCGCCTGACCGCGGAACACCTGTTCACCATGGCGCAGGCGCGCGCGCACTTCGCCAAACATCTCTTCATTCAATGGCCGCCGTCGGGCCCGAACACCGCCCCTTCGGAAGCCCAGTGGGTCAACGAACTCGTCGATCTGCTCGCACCGTTTCGAGGCGGCAGCTGTCCGATTTATATCGAATACCGAGGGAAAGCGGCACAGACGACGATTCAGCTCGGGGAAGCATGGCGCGTACATCCCGGCGATGAACTGCTCGCGCGTCTTAAAAAGCGTGTCGGAACCGATAAGGTGAAGCTGCATTACCAATGAAAAAAGGCATCTTGCTCGCTCTATTGTTGCTCGTGACGGCAGGCGCGAAGGCGCAGGATCTCTTGCAAATCCTCGAACTCGCGTTGCAACGCGATCCAAGGCTGCGCGAAGTGGAAGCGACCCGCAACGCCGTCCTGGAAGCCAAGCCGCAAAGTGTCGCCCGTCTATTGCCGACTTTGTCGCTGACCGGCGAGCTCAACCGCAACTCCGTGCTGTCGAAGTTCGAGGAGTTTCAGCTCGCCTTCATCGCCGGTGCCCGGAATGTCGGCTTCTGGAACAGTGCGGCCAGCATCAACCTGACTCAGCCGATTTATCATCACGACTATTGGGTCCAGCTGAGCCAGGCGGACAATCAAATCGCCGAGGCGGAAGCCAATTACGCGGCGGAGCAACAAAACCTGATGCTGCGTACCGCGCGTGCCTATTTCGATGTTTTGTTCGCCCAGGACAGCCGCGAATTCGCGCTGGCCGAGCAGCGCGCCATCGAGCGCCAGCTCGAACAAGCCAAGGCACGGTTCGAGGTGGGACTGATCGCCATTACCGACGTGCACGAAGCCCAAGCGGGTTACGACCAGGCCCGGGCTAATGTCATACAGGCCGAAAACCAGGTGGACAACGCGCGGGAAGCGCTCCAGGAAATCATCGGCGAATACGACCTTGCCCTGGCCGAACTCGCCGAAAAGATTCCGTTGAAGGGCCCGGATCCCGAAAACATCGAGAACTGGAGCGACCTGGCCCAGCAAAGCAATCTCAGTATCGTTGCAGCCGAGAACCGCAGCCTGGTGGCGAAAAAAGATATCGATCTTCAGTTCGCCGGCCATCTTCCGTCGATGGATCTGGTCGGCTCGGCGGGATTCACCGATACCAACCGGCCGCGCGGCATACCTACCGAATATCAAGTCATCGGAATGCAAGTCAACGTACCGATGTTCGCGGGCGGCGGCGTCAACTCGCGGGTTCGCCAGGCCCGCCATGAATACGAAGCGGCCCAGGAAAATCTGGACGGCGTACGGCGGTCGGTCAAGCGTCAAGTGAAAGATGCTTACCGTGGTATTCTGTCCGCCATCAGTCAGGTGGAGGCCCTCCAGGCGGCGGTAGTGTCGTCGCAAAGTGCCGTGGAAGCGACCGAAGCCGGGTTGGAAGTCGGCACCCGAACGATGGTCGACGTCCTCGCCGAACAGCGCAATCTGTTTCGGACCAAGCGCGATTATGCGCGGGCGCGCTACGATTACATCATCAACAGTCTGGCGCTCAAACAGGCCGCCGGGACCTTGAACCCAGCGGATCTCGCGATCGTCAATCAGTGGCTGGGTCCGAATTCTCGAGCGGATTCTACGGCACCCGACGAATCCGAGTTCTGACCACGTCAAAAAGAGTCTTTTTTGAGTCAACGCCGCCGGCGGAACCAATCGCACCCCATCGGGTTCGAAACTGTATCCGTCGGCTGTCCCGCGGTTCCATTGGGAGATTCATATGAATAAGAATTCACGAGATTCCTTGTTGGATTCCCTCGGTAAAGGTGTTCAGGAGTTCTGGAAAAAACTGACCGACAACTTGCGAAGCGCAGACCTCGACGGGAAACCCGATACGGAAATCAATCCGCGCGCCGGCGATGAGAGCGATTATCAGAGCATGCGGCGACGGCGCATCAATCTCTGGCTTTATCTCCTTCTGATCTTAGCCACCTTGTATTTCTGGCAGGGCTATCAGGAAGTACGCCAGGACGAAATCCCATATAGCGATTTTCTGAAATACGTGCAGGAACAACAGGTAGAGGACGTCGTCGTGATGGATCAAGTGATCACCGGGTACCTGAAGCCCGAGGCTCCCGGCGAAGAACGACGCCGTTTCATCACCGTGCCATTATGGAATCAGAATTTGGCGCAGGCCCTGGAAGAAAAAGGCGTCAAATACACCGTTCGCTACGGCAACAACTGGTTGGGCAACTTCATCTTCAATTGGTTGTTGCCTATCGGCATTCTGTTCGCGCTCTGGACCTGGATGGCGCGCCGCATGACCGGCGGGCGCGGGCTTTTGAACTTCGGCCGCAGCCGGGTTCGCATTCATGCGGAATCGTCGGTCAAGGTCACGTTTCAGGACGTCGCGGGCGCCGAGGAAGCCAAGCAAGAGCTCAAGGAAACCATCGAATTCTTACGCAATCCGGCCCGTATCCAACGACTGGGCGGCCGCATGCCGAAGGGCGTCCTTCTGGTCGGCGCACCCGGCACGGGCAAGACCTTGCTGGCGCGCGCAGTGGCCGGCGAGGCCGGGGTGCCGTTCTTCAATATCAGCGGTTCCGAGTTCATCGAGATGTTCGTCGGAGTGGGCGCGGCGCGGGTTCGCGACCTCTTCGAACAAGCCCGGCAAAAAGCGCCCTGCATGATCTTCATCGACGAACTCGACGCCATCGGGCGGGCGCGCGGCGGCCCGGTGGTCATGGGCGGTCATGACGAGCGCGAACAGACCTTGAACCAACTGCTCACGGAAATGGACGGCTTCGATCCATCGATCGGGGTGGTGGTCATGGCGGCCACCAACCGCCCGGAAATCCTCGATAGAGCCCTGCTGCGCGCGGGCCGCTTCGACCGGCAGATCGTGGTCGACAAGCCGGGCCTGGACGACCGGGTTGCCATACTCCAGCTGCATACCCGCAATATCAAGTTGGGGCCGGACGTGAATCTCCGGGTCGTGGCCCAACGGACGCCTGGTCTGGTTGGCGCGGATCTCGCCAATATCTGCAACGAAGCCGCCATCATCGCCGTGCGCGAAAACCAGGAAGCGGTCGGCATGAGGCACTTCGAGGCGGCCATTGACCGAATCATCGCCGGCCCCGAGAAAAAGAGCCGTACGCTCAGCGAACCGGAGAAGCGCCGAGTTGCATATCACGAGTCCGGCCACGCACTGGTGGCCGAGGTCGTTCCCACCGGCGAACCGGTACACAAGGTCTCCATCATTCCACGCGGCGCGGCCGCCTTGGGCTTTACCCTACAATTGCCGATCGAGGAAAAATTCCTCGCCACCGAGGACGAACTCCGCGACAAGATCGCCATCCTGCTTGCAGGACGCGCGGCCGAAGAGTTGGTATTCGGCAATATATCCAGCGGCACTCACAACGATCTCGAGAAAGCCAGCGAAATCGCGAGGGCCATGGTTTGCCAATTGGGCATGAGCAAGAAACTCGGCCCGCTCACCTACGGAAAAAGGCAGCAGCTCGCATATCTCAATATCGAAGGAACCGAGGAGCGGAATTTTAGCGAAGAGACCGCGCAGCTAATCGACTCGGAAGTCAGGGAACTGGTCGAGGAGGGGCAGCGCCGGTCGCGGGAAATTCTCACGCAGCGACGCACAACTTTGGATGAAATCGCCAAGATATTGCAGGAACGGGAAGTCGTCAGCGGCGAGGAAATCAAAGAGGTGATCCACAGGATGGAGCGGCGCTCGGCCTGACACTTTCTCACATCCAACGAAGCCACGGGCGGAGATCTATTCTCCGCCTCCTTCGCTTTTCCTGCCATCATGGCCGATAAGCCGATTATCGGCCGCTGTTCCATCTTATCTCGACAAATCGATTCATATCCCGCCAGCGCGCCGCACCGATTTTCCGGCGGCGAGCAAGCGCCTCGATTCGCGTGAATAGTTCACTTCCGGCGGAGATCAAGCCCTCTAGAATCCGAATCGAAGGGAGGTCGCTTGGGAGGCGTCGCATAAGGAATTGGACAAAGCCAGCCTTCAATTTCCCATAGATTTCATTACATCGAAGGACTACAGGAATGACTAACTCATCGCGCTCGAAATTCATCATTTTTCCATTAATAGCCACCGTATGCGGATTCATGCTCGCTTTTGCCGCACCGCAAGCCGTTCGCGCCGATGCCGTCGACGACGAGATCAAAGGGTTGATAATGCAGTTCCATAATGCATCCACGACCGGCGATATCGACTTCATGGAATTCATCACCTCGCGTTCGCCGGATGCCTTGGCCTTGGGCACCGATACCCCCGAGGTCTTCGTCGGCCACGACGCGATCGTAGCCTGGTGGCAAGGCATTTTCGATTTTCTGGCGTCTATCGGTTACGAGAATGGCGGATTGCCGGTGGTTTCGCCGGTCAATCTCCAAGTCGGGCACCGGGGCGCGGTTGCCTGGGCCGCCGAGCAGGCGGTTTGGCACTTCGCGAACGGTGATGTACCGTTCCGCTTGAGCCTGGTGTTCAGGAAAGAACACGGCAACTGGAAAATCATTCAGCAACATTTTTCCATAGGCGTGCCGAATTCCGAGTTACCGATTTGATCGGTCCAAGCAAAAAGCGGGCTGTACAGCCCGCTTCTTTCGCGCCTCGCGAAACTCGTTCAGAAATCGCTGTTGAAGATCTCCGTCGCCCGTCGGCAAATCTCTCGGCCGTAATCCGTCCACAGACCTTGCCCCCAGTACCGGTAGCAACTGGTTTGAGCCGTCATCAAATGGAACAGTGCATTCCGATAACGCGGATCGTCGGTCGGCGCACCTTTTTTCAGGACCTTCTCGTAAAACAGTGCGCTGGCTTCTTCCATGGGGCCCAATACGTTCTCATAGCCTTTCACCCAGGAAATATCGCTGGTCCAGCTGCCGCCCTCCATGTGAAACCGGTGATCTTCTTTCTTGATCTCCTCGATGATTTTTTCCAGCTTTTCGGCACCGTCGCCGGGTTTGAAACGGTCCCAAATCATTTTTTGAAACAAGGGTTGTACCGTCGGGAAATCGCTTTCTGCTATCCCCGTGTCGGCTAAAAATTCCAGGTATTCGGTCACGTTCATGAGCGGCGTTTCCGACCCGCTGGCCTCGCGGACCACCTCCATGAACTTCGGCGGAAATTCGTTCATCATCACGCCGCCGTTCTCGCCATCGGCGATTTGCGTCACCAGCGGCGGGACCGATTTTCCGGCCAGATCCCAGCGGGACAGGCTTCTGGCCTCGTAGTAAGGCTGCATCTGCGCCACCAGCTTGGTATCGCTGCCCTGGGTCTTGATGATCGCGATGATGCTGACGCTTTCGCCTTCCGAATTGGTGCAAACCAGCCGATGCGGCAAATGCTTGTGCTCCGGTCCCCAGCCGTTTTCGGGACGCTCGACGGTATGCTCCTGCACCAGAACCCACGTATAGCCGCAATCCCGGAGCGTCTTCACGAATTCGTAGGCGACATCCGGATGATTCGGCAGCGCCATCTCGGAAGGCGAGAAACCCCGCACCCGCGTCAAAGCCTCAACGCCGAAAATGGCGGCGAAATGATGCTGCCAGGCTTTGACGTGCAGGCGATAATCCTGAACCGGTGTTGACGGGGCCACGGCATGGCCCCAGGGCGCGCCCAGCCATTCGACGGCACGGCGGTAATCCGGATTTACGGTGATCGTCTTGAGATTGTCGAACACGTCGTGCAAGCCCATCTCGCGAAGGCCGTAGAACAGGGTTCCCGAGTATTCCAGCATGACCCTCGGTTCCTTGCCCTCGTGTATCAGTTGCGGCACGAACTCGCCCATGCGCTTGTAGCACCAGTGGAAAACCGGGGCGTTATGGTTATCGCCGATATGCTGATTCTCCATCATGTGCTTGAGATTGCTGATGATCTTGGCGGTGGACGGATCCCCGCCACCGGCCGGAATCAAAGGCTGATGCATGTGCAGCGCGATCGCGGCGGCGCTCTTGATGCGGCCGAACTCGATTGGACTGGAATTCTGGAAGACCGTGTCCGGCCGGTTTCGAATCGCCTGTTCGATCAAAGATTCCGACCCCGAGATATTGGGAAGACCATCGATGGTTTCAGAGAGTGTTTCCATGGGTGACGCTCCGGTACACTGAAGAGGATTGTTCGGCTTCGTAGCGCATTGGCTCCGGCCAGTTTACACCAATCGAAATCGCCGGACCGCTGAACGCTTCATACCTTTTGGCCTTTTTCGAGGAAACAATTTGTGTTCAAAAACCCGCCTCTGTAAGCAAATTTTGATTATCTCGATTTCGGCGTGTCTGGCGAGTAGCGAGACCTTGGCAACGGATGTGCATCGGGAGCGTCAAATCGCCGACGATATCGGGACTCGTACACACCCGGACGAAGCGATTCGGCTGGAAGCGTCCGATCTGGGATTTCAGGGACTATACCGAGAGGCAGTATCGAAAGACGTACGCGGCGGCGTCATCCTGCTGCATGGGAGACATTCGAATCAGGATGCGGCCGATCTTATTCGTCCGCTCCGACTAGGCTTGCCGGTACACGGCTGGAGCAGTTTGTCTTTGGCGATGCCCATATCGGACGCCGACGATCTGCAAGGCCATGCGAATCTTCTTGCAGAAACGATCGCAAGGCTGCAATCCAGCGTGGAGTTTCTCAAGCAGAAAAAAATCGGGAATATCGCCTTGCTGGCCCACGATATCGGAGCATGGACGGCATTGAGCTATCTCGCCGATTCGCCCGACGGAGCCGTGAAGGCCGCGGTGCTGATCGACCCGGCCCCCGTGCGGAAGCTCGATCCACCGCCGATCTCCCCCGATAGCCTGAGCGCCATCCGCTTGCCTATACTTGAAATTCTAAGCAGCCGAATATCGGTGCCGATGGACGACGAAGCGTCCCGCAAGCGGGCCGCCATGAAAACCAATCCGTCCTATCGGTTGCTGGTTCTGAATGAGCCCGATCACGGATGGCAAGACATCGGAGAATTTCTGGTCAACCGTGTTCACGGTTGGCTAACCAATTTGCAGATTAGTGCCGCTTTGGATGCTGCTCCTCCTTCTGCGCCGGAGAAGCAAAGCGGCCTGAATCCAAAATAGCTGCGCCGCCCCTTGGATGACGTGTGCCCACCGGATCGTTCCGCTTCCCATGGGCAAATATCTTGCTTACTTAGGCGCCGCCAATTCCATGATGATGACCTCGGCCTCGCCTTGCCCGACATTCTCCGCCGTCATCCATTGACCGGATTCCCAAAACACCTCTCCGGGCCCGTATTCGCGAACCTGGCCGCCTTCCTCGATTTTCACCTTGCCCTTCACGACGTAACGAGGCCCCGGCCCTTCATGCGTATGCAAAGGTGTCTTGTAACCCTCCGGGAAAATGACCCGAATGACCCGCGAATTGACCTTATTGGTTGGCAGCTCGAGGGCTTTCTCCAAAAGCACTTGGCGAGGCGGCATCTTCGGTTCCTCAGCCCGGCCCACTCCGGCCCAGACTACGGAAAAAACGACAACTGCATGTAGGACGGGATTCGGTCTCATATTATTTTCCTTTGTTCTTATGCGAATTAAATCTAAAAACTTACGCCATCTCGCCCGGGAGATAAAGACCTTTAACCGCCCACTTCCTTCACTTCAGGAAAGCGTGCGCGCCGTTGCAGCCACATCACCCCGCACAGGTCGACAATGCCGACCCATAGCCGGTGCCAGGTGCCATATTTGGACACACCGCGCACACGGGGCCGATGATCGACTTCCACCGACACGACTTTTCCTCCGGCCCGCTGAACAAGCGCGGGAAGGAAACGGTGCATATGGTCGAAATACGGCAGGGAAAGAAACAACTCGCGCGAGAACACCTTGAGCCCGCATCCCGTATCCGGCGTATTATCGTGAAGCAGCGAACTGCGCACGGCATTAGCAACTTTGGAGGAAAACCGCCGCCAGCCGGTATCCTTGCGGCGCTTGCGAAGTCCCGCCACCATGGCCTTCATTCCGTCCTGGTCCATAGACTTCAGGGCCGAGATCAATTTCGGTATATCGGCAGGATTATTTTGCCCGTCGCCGTCCAGGGTCGCGATGATTCGTCCGCGGGCCGCGCGAACGCCGGTCAGCAAGGCGGTGCTTTGCCCGCAGCAGCGTCGGTGACACAGAACGCGCAGCCGCGGGTACTGCGCTCGCAAACCGTCAAGGCGGGTCAGGGTATTGTCGGTGCTGCCGTCATCCACGAAAATCACTTCGTAATTTCCCGCATCGATCAAGGCTCGATCGATTTCGGCGATCAGCGGTTCAACGTTGTCTTCCTCGTTGTGAACCGGCACAACGACACTAAGTTCCATAAATCTTCCTGAACAGTAGCATTGCGTACTAGGGCTGGACGTACCTGACCCGAGGACCGCCATCAGCCGATGCGATCTCGCCGATGGTATACACGGTCTCGCCGGCAGCGGTGAGCAGCGCACGGGCGTTCTCTTCGTCTTCCGGCGCGACGCAGACGATCATGCCGATGCCGCAATTGAAGGTGCGCAGCATCTCGCCGTCCTCTACCCCGCCTTTTTCCTGCAGCCAGCGGAACACGGCCGGTCTCGGCCACGCGAGCGGGTCGACCACCGCCTCCGAGCGATCCGGCAAGACCCGCGGCAGGTTTTCCGTGATTCCGCCGCCGGTGATATGGGCCAGGGCATGAACCCTGATTTGACGCATGAGTTGCAGCAATGGCTTGACGTAGATCCGGGTCGGCTCGAGCAACCATTCGCCCAAGGACTTTCCGTCCAATGATTCATCCAGGCGGCGGCCTTCTCGGTCCACGATCTTGCGGATCAAGGAATAGCCGTTCGAGTGCGGTCCGGAAGACGCCAGGCCGAGCAGTTTGTCGCCCGGACGGACCCGGCTTCCGTCGAGAATCTCGTCCTTCTCCACTATGCCCACGCAAAAGCCGGCCAAATCGTAATCGCCTGTGCCGTACATCCCCGGCATCTCCGCCGTTTCGCCGCCCACCAGGGCGCACCCGGCCAATTCGCAGCCTTTGCCGATGCCTTGGATCGCCGAGGCGGCGACATCCACCTCGAGTTTGCCGGTGGCGTAATAATCGAGAAAAAACAAAGGCTCGGCGCCCTGAACGACGATATCGTTGACACACATTGCAACCAAGTCGATGCCGACGCCGCCATGCTGTCCGCTATCGATGGCCAATCTTAGTTTCGTGCCCACCCCGTCGGTGCCGGCGACCAAAACCGGCTGCTTGTAACGGCCTACCGGAAGCTCGAACAGCGAGCCGAATCCCCCGAGTCCGGCCAGCACACCGGGAATGCGAGTTCTTGCGGCAAACGGTTTAATTCGCTCTACGAGTGCATTACCGGCCTCGATGTCGACACCGGCGCTTTTGTAATCGAGGGATTCGGTTTTGGAATCGGTCAAGCTGAATCTCCGGGATATCAATTCGGAAAAAAGAACTCTAATGAGCCGGAAACCGGTGCCCGTTCAAGTGAAATCTCGACGGGTCGAACGGACATAGAGTGTTTTAGCTGCTCTAAGGGATTGTGATATTGTACAACGCTCTTCGCCAACCTGCGGGAGGATCTTCGTGCGCCTCGTCGCCCTAGTCAGTTTGTGGCTCATAATGGTTTGTCCCAACCTTATGGCCGCGGAAATAAAAGGATTGTATCGAATGGACGTCGCCGTACAGAGCAAAGATGAATCGACACGTAACGAAGACATCCGCAAAGCTCTTGAGCAAGTCCTCAAGCGATTGGTCAGGACCGATGCCATGCAGTCCAAGGCCGTACGCTCCATGCTGGAAAAACCCGACCATTTCGTTCTGCAATACGAGTACATAACCAAGTCGGACACCGATGCGCCGCTCGACTATTTGCGCGTGGAGTTCGATTCGCCGCGCATTAACGACACCTTGCGTAAATCGAACATCAGTCCTTGGGGAGAACAGCGCCCCGAAGTGCTGGTATGGCTTTCGATTGAGGATAATGCGGAAAAATCGATTTTCGTGGCCGATCAAATGCCGGAGATCGACCGCGCGCTACGTGCCGCAGCGGAGGAAAGCGGATTGCCCGTGACGGTTCCTTTGTGGGATTTGACCGACCAACAGAGTCTCAGCATCGACGACCTGGAAACCGGTAACGGAGAGCGAGTCAAGCAAGCGTCCGCTCGATACGAGACCGATGCCGTGCTCGCCGGACGCTTGTCGCATAGACCGGAGGGAACCTGGGATGCCACTTGGCGAATTTACCTTCAAAATCTCGACGAGACTTGGCAGGGAAACTTTCCCGATCTCCAGGAAGCACTCCGGTCGGGTACATCCGGAGTCTACTCCCGCCTGGCCGAACGGTTCATTCCGCGTACCACGCAGGAAACGACTCTGGAATTGAAAATCGTCGGCCTGTCGTCTCTCGATGCGACCGATCGCGCAACCGCCTATCTGAGCCGGCTGTCTCAGGTCAAAAGGCTGGAGTGGATGGGAGTGGACGCCGATCATGCCTTGTTTAAGCTATACGTACTCGGCGACAGGGCGTCGTTGGAGGAGGCCCTCGCTTTAGGGCGGGTGTTGAGACCCGTCGCTAACGAGGACCGGCAGTTTTCCGGGTTAACCTACCGATTAGCCGAATGAAAGCACGTCATATACCCAATATCATTTCGGTTTGCCGAATCCTGCTCGTCTATCCCGTCATCAGTTCGATGCTGGAAAAGCGCTTCGATTGGGCTCTGACGCTGTTCGTGATTGCGGGTGTATCGGATGCTCTGGACGGTTTTCTAGCCAAGCATTTTCACTGGCAATCCCGTCTCGGCTCCTATATCGACCCTTTGGCCGACAAGCTGCTTCTGGTTTCGTCTTATATCGTGCTGAGCTTTATGGGACTGCTCCCGTTTTGGCTCATGGCCACCGTGGTCTTGCGCGACCTGGTGATATTCACCGGTGCAGTGCTGTATTACTTCCTGCTGCGGCCCTTCGAAGGGCAACCGCTCCTGATCAGCAAAGTGAATACATTGCTCCAGCTCTTTCTGGTATTCATCATACTCCTGCACCATGGCTTCGTGTCGTTGCCCGCCAGCCTCATCACCGGCCTGACCGCGATCGTATTTTTGACGACCCTGGTTAGCGGCGCGATGTACGTATATGTCTGGGGAAGCAGCTATTACCGCGAAACCCGAGTCTTTGGCATGCGCAATGACTAACGGCCATTTTTCCACGCTTCGATGGACGCGGTTATCCCGAGTTCGCCGCCATATACCGGCATTCTTGTTGAGCCTTCTTCCTCTCCCGGCGGTTGCCCAAGAATATTTCCTGGGACCCGGCGCAGCGCAGGGCGAGACCCTTTTTATCGAACCCAATAGTCCTCGCGCCAACGAAGATATCCTGATTTATTACCCGCGGCGCGGTTGCAACGACGACCGTGTCGATGCCCGGATGAAAGGAAACGAAATCGAGATCGTCGTCAACCACTACGGGCAGTGCCTTTATACCTTTCAACCGGAGGAAAGCACCCTTCCCGGCTCCGGGCTTTACCGAACCTATCGAATTGGTCGACTGCCGGTCGGAAACTATCGCATTCGGTTGTATTATCAGGATTTATCCGAAAGTTCTCGTAGCCGCAGTTTCAGCATTTCGGAATCCTTTTCGGTCATGCCGGCTCGCTAGAGCATTTTCCGATGTGGTGTAGCGCCCCAGGCTGTCGTAGGTCGGGAATCCCTTCCCGACATCTTCGTCGGCAAAGGATTGCCGACCTACAAGCTTGTTTGCGCATGTATTCTGGGCGTGCCGAGTTCCCGATTCACGCCACTATACTGCGGCGAAAAACGCTCCGAACGCCGGTACCGGCTCGCCGTCCGGCATCGTACAAACATAACGTCCCAATCTTGTCGAACTATCAGTCATGAACGATACGGTCTCTTCCGACTTCAATCCCCAGAACGCTTTTCATTCAAACGCGACCGACTCGGCGATTTCCAAACGGTTCCGCCGCATCGGCCTGATTACGATCGCCGCCGTTTATTTCCTGATCCTGGTCGGCGGCATCGTACGGGCATCCGGTGCCGGCATGGGCTGCCCCGACTGGCCCACCTGCTTCGGCCGCTGGATCCCGCCTACCGACGAATCCCAGCTGCCGCCGAATTACCACGAAATTTACGCCGAGCGCGGCTATGCGGATACCGAGTTCAATCCGCTCAAGACCTGGACCGAATACGTCAATCGGTTGATCGGCGTGAGTATCGGAGTGCTTATTCTGCTGACCTTGCTCTATTCAATTCCATATCTGAAACGAGACCGGGCGGTCTTCTTACTCGCCTTATCCGTATTCTTATTGGTCGGGTTTCAGGGTTGGCTGGGATCTGCGGTCGTCGCCAGCAATCTGCGGCCGGTCATGATTACCGCCCATATGGTGACCGCTTTCGTGATCGTGTGTCTCCTGATCTACGCGATAGCGAGATCGCAGCAGGACACGATACGGAGGCTCGATACTGGTGCGCTATCGCCAAGATTCAAAACGGTCTTGGCGGTAGCGATGGGGATGACGCTGCTGCAAATCACCATGGGAACCCAGATCCGGGAGTCGGTGGACGTCATCGCCACGACCTTCGATCAAGCCGAGCGCCACCTTTGGCGGGAGGAATTTCCGATCATTTTCTACATTCACCGCTCATTCTCCTCCGTCATTCTCTTCACAAATCTCTGGCTCGTCTGGAATCTGGCACGACGCCTCGAACGCGGACACCTGCTTCGAAACTTCGGCTTGGCCCTGGGCGCCTTGGTGGTAGCCGCCATCGGCACGGGGGTAACGCTGGATCGTCTCGGATTTCCGGCTTTCGTACAGCCGATTCACCTCGTCCTGGCCAATCTGATCTTCGGAACCCAGTTTTTCCTGTTTATCGCATTGCGGTATTCGGAAAATCCGAGGGTCACGGCCGCAGCGCGCGTCGATTAGCCTGTAGAAACTATGCAGCGCCTAGCCTGCCAAGCTTGGCCTAGGTCGGGTTGAAGCGTTGCGGAAACCCGGCACAGCCGACGCTTGATCGAGGTCTAGTTTCGTACCTCACCCCGGGGTTTGTAGGGCGGGTTAGGCGCGCACAACGGAACCCCTGCTGGGCACGCTTGGATCCGATGCGTCGTAACCCGCCGTTTACCGAGTAGCCCCTTAGAGTGTTTTCATCTCGCTCGTACGGCAAAACAGGCCTGCAGGAGTCGTTGGCGCCTTCGGCCAGGGTAGATCGACTCAAGCTTTCGTAGGTCGGCAATCCTTGCCGACGAAGACGCTCGGCCGGGACATGGCGTCGGGAAGGGCGGCTTCGGCGCTCCCGAAGACGCCGTTTGCGATTGGGAGGGATTCCCGACCTACTCGCGAGTGCCCGTACAGTAGGTATGAAAATGCTCTAGCTTTCGCGTAATGCGCCGAACGGGACGCCTCTTATGTGGCGTAATACGAGAGTATCCTATTGCACCCGACACGAGTTGGATCTATCGCGACATTCTGTAAGAGATCTGATTTCGGGAAGTTATTCTTAGCCAAATCTTAGTCGACGATGGAAATGTTCGCCGCAGTTTCGGTGTCGCCCCAAATGCTGCAGTTGTTGCTGCCATAAATGGTAACTCTCTTACCGGAAACCGCTGCAGCCAACAGAACACTCATCTGGATTTTGGCCGCGGGCCAATCGTTATTAATCACCCACCTTTCACCACCGGCAAAAGTTGCGCAGCCTGGTGGCGCGACCTTCGTGCCGCCATCAAGATACAAAAACGTGTAGCCGGCAGAATTAGGACCGGAAGCGTACTAGCCATATTCGAATCTCACTGTTCCTGTTTCGGAACCGCTAAATACCGATGTGACCACCAATGACAACGCAATTGCTATGAGTATCTTCATTTTTCCATCCCCTTTCTTACTCTCTTACGGTAGGAACGCCAGTTACCCGATGCCACCGAGAATTGATCCTACTATGTTCTTCTGCAGTCGCTCGGCTATTGGACGGCGTTCAGGCGCCCGATCGTGTCACACCGGAAGTTCGCGGCAATGACCTTCGCTGTCTTCGAGGTTGTCGAGGAGCCCGCCGGGACTGTGGCGGCAGAGCTTGTAGGGGATAACCCCAAAAGGCGGGTTACGCGAGCACGCTAACCCGCCCGAGCCACGCGGGCTGACCAACGAATAGACTGACGTCCGCAACCGCATTGGGAAAAATAAATCTGTCTTTTTTCTCGATCATTTCAGTGTTACGGTTTTGTGGAATGATCCACCGGATATCCCACCCAATATACCGTTTCAGAGTCCCCCGCGAGGTCGCACTGATTGGTGCCGTAAACCGTCACCTGCTTTCCGGAGACTTGCGCCGACAACAAAAGAGCGTATTGTTCCTTTCCTGCCGGATTTCCGAGATCCATTACCCACCGTCGCTTATATGTGTTGCATGCCGGCGGATTTAGATGGTTGGTCGTATAAAAATATACGAGTCTTCCGTTTCCGTAGCCGCCGACGTGTTCAATCTCGACATTTCCATTTCCCCCGCCCGCTATGGCAGAGACCGGAAACAAAAGCGACACGAATATTGTTTTATAGCATTTGTTAAGCGCTTTCATGGTCGGTGTCTTCTTTTTACGTATAGCGAAGCCGTAGAAAAGCCCGTGACGGGGTCAGACTGTTATTGCTGGACTTCGGCGTCTTTGGTTTCCGTACCCAAGGCCACTTCCCTGAAGGAAATCTGAAGCAAACACAAAAAGCCTGACCCTTTCACACATTGATGCGCGCCGTAACCCGCCGTTTACCGAGCGACCCGAACGGCGGGTTACGCGAGTACGCTAACCCGCCCTACCGAGCTATTTGGAAGAAAGACGCTATTTTCGGCAGAATCAATACCAATATCAAACCGCTCCAGAGTATTTCTTGCATCGATAGCTCGCGTAGGGCGCATTAGCTTGAGCGTAATGCGCCGAATGGAACGTTCCCCATGCGGCGCAATACGGGAGTACCCTATTGCGCCCTACGCGGGCTCGACAACCCCGCCGATCAACCCTTTGAAGTAAGAAGACTCGCCACTACGTCTCTAACTTGAGGCGGGAAGATAACTCTCAGTTCGTGGTCAATGTATGGCCACTCTGGCGGAGACTCCGCAGTAGGCGCCTTGGCATTTTCTGACCAGTCAACAAGCACCGTTTGGAGTATATCCAGGTAAATGCGGCACTCTGCTGGGTTGTCACATAGCGGAAGATCACTATGCACAACCACAACCCTCCTATTGTTTATCCAACTGAAGTCACGCAAACAGTCGAGCAACGCATCCCAGTTGCCGCCGAAGTAATCAGGAAAATGGCCAGCATGTGCGAACGCAGTGAGCAAATCGGCCTTGGAGCGAATCCCAGCCGGAATCCTCAGGACATAGTCCTCTTGCCCACACAGGGACTCCGGCGACTCTATGAATGCAAATGTCATTTCGGTGTTGGCCATGTCTATACCCTCTATGGATTCACACGAATAAACGTCCTGTAGTGATCCGGCGTGTAGAAGATCTCACCACCTTGGCCAGTCACAATGCGTTGAGGCCCTGGACCATTCACGCCGGGCGTCGGATGGACATACTCCCTGTAATACCCCGCCGGCTGTTGCGGCAGCAATCCCTCTTTGTTGCCAAACACAGCACCATCATTGCGATGAGGGAAGGTCTTACCAGCAGATATGCGGTCGAGTGTCGGTTTCAGATCGACCGTACCCTCAAGAACATTGCCCGTTACGCGGTCGGTTACCTTCGCGCCGTTAATGAAGCGCGATTCGCTGGCTGTCCCCTTTGCCACTCCCTTCATTATTGCTCCGACGATGCCAGTTCCTAGCTTAGCCTCAGGAGCCCCCAGACTCGTGCTAATGTCCAGCACATCCAATGGGCCGGGGGCGGTGCCGATCTGATTGCATAAGCGTTGGCCGCAGGATGTCGGCGAACCGCCGATCATATCTCTTCCGGCATCACTGGCAGTTTCACCCGAATCGGCAAAAACGACCCGTCCCGAGGAGGTCGATCCGCCCAACCCGGAACTGACACTCGCTGTGCCCGTCCCGCCCGAGAGTGACGTGTACGGCTTACTCACTCCAGCGAAATAAGATTGTACCTGCGTCGCAATCGGATTCATCCGCGACAGCCCCAACGGATCGGTAAAACTCACCGGATTGTTCCCGACATACGCATACGGGTTCAGCCCGTCGGCAAAGCCCGCCGGGTCGCGCTGGGTGAAACGGCCGAGGGTCGGGTCGTAATACCGCGCCCGATAGTAGATGAGCCCGGTGGCGTCGGGCTCGCGGCCCGCGTAGCCGTAGCGCGGGAGAGCCCCGCCAGAAAGGGTTTGGCCGAAGGCGGCATAGCGGGCGCTGGCGGTGATCGATCCGGCGGCATCGGTCACCGCCACCACCGAGCCGAGGGCGTCGGCGTGGTAATAGGCCGTGCCGCCAGCACCGGTCCGGATCAGCGGACGATCGAGCCCCGCGTAGGTGTACAAGGCCTGTGCCTGGGTCCAGGTGCTCCCGTAGTCGCTCCAGATCTCCAGCCCGGCATAGACGGAGCGCCGGGGCGTGCCGTCCACATTGACTTCGATGCGCCGGTCCTGGTGATCGTAGGTATACGCTTCCGGGGCGATCCCGGTGCCGCTCGCGGCCACCAGCCGCTCCAGGGCGTCGTAGGCCAGGTCGAGCGTCGTGCCTCCGCCGCTCCGCTGAATCAGATTGCCGGTCAAGTCATAGGTGTAGCTCGCCAGGATGGCGCCGGTGTCGGAGCCGCTCCGGATTTCCCGGAGCTGTTGGGCGGCGTCGTAGACGTAGCGCTGGACGCTGCCATCCGGGGCTATCCGCTCGCGCCGGTTGCCGTACGCATCGTAGGCGTAGGCTTCGGCCAAGGTCGCGCCCGCGTTCGTCCGCACTTCCCGCAGCCGGTCAAGGGCATCGTACTGGTAGGTGTAATCGGTCTCCGCCCCGGCGATGGCTTCGAGGTGGCCGGTGCGCCGGCCGAGGGGGTCGTACTGGTAGGTATGATGGCTGACCTCGGTGCCGCCCGCCGCCCGGTTGACGAGTTCCCCGAGGTAACCCTCGGGGGTGTAGCGGTAGAGGGTGCCGTAGCCGTTGGCCATGGTGGTTTCCAAAAGCCGTCCGCCGCCGTCGAACACGAAGTTGACCCGCTCGCCCTCCGGCGCCTGCACGGCACTCAAGCGCCCGACCGCATCGTAGAGGAAATCGCGGCGGTGGCCTTCGCTATCTTCGAGACTGTCGAGGAGTCCGCCGGGGCTATGGCGGTAAGTCAGGGTCTTGGGACCGCGGCTGTCGGTCACCGTGGCGAGGCGATGGGCGGTGTCGTAGGTGTACTGGTAGGTAACTTCCGGCGTCTGCGCGGTCAGTACCTGGCCCAGGGCATCGTAGGTGTACTGGGTGACGTGGGGCGCGGGATCGGTGTCGGAAAGCTTGGCGGTCCGCCGGATCAACAACCCATTGCGGGTGTGATCGTATTCCCATTCGACCACATGGCCGTTGGGGGACACGCGACGGATGGGGTTGCCGTAGGCATCGTAGGTCCAGCGGGTGGTGTGGCCGTTGGCGTCGGTAGCTTCGATCACCCGGCCGAAGTCGTCGTAGCCGTAGGTCGCCTGGTCCGTCAGAGTTTCGCTGCCGGTGGGCGTGCGATAGCCGGCCCGGATTTTTTGCACATCGCCCAAGGCGGTGTACTGGGTTTCCGTGACCTGGCGGATAGCGGTCAGGCCGAGGGCGTCGTGCACGGGACCGATCGTCTTGACCGGCCGGTTGAGCACGTCGTACTCGGTCAGAGTCTCGCGCCCGCCGTTGTCCACGGTCCGGGTAACGTTGCCGTTTTGGTCGTAGAAGTAGTCGGTATAACGCCCGTCGGGGCCGGTCAGCCGCTTCAGCCGCCCGTTCTGGGTCTGGTCGTAATAGGCGTACTGGGTGACGAGACCGTTGGGATCGGTCACCCGGATGGGCCGTCCGCCGATGTCGTACTCGGTGACGACCGCGTTCCCCTGTTGGTCGAAGGCCCGGGTCGGCCGGTTGAGGGCGTCGTATTCGAACCGGACGCTGTAGCCGTCCGGGTTGGTGATCTTGAGGACGTTGCCGACTTCGTCGTAGGTGAACTGGGTCGCGTGCCCGGCGGTATTGCGGCGGACCACGGGCCGATCGAGGGCATCGTATTCCACGACGTCCTGCTGGAGAAGCCCGTAGACGCCGTTGCCGTCGAAGGCGATCAGGCTGGCGCCGATCGGGTTGCCGTTATTGTCGTAGGCGAAGTCGCGCCATTGCCGGAGGGCATCGGTCGCGCGTGTGATCTGGCCGTCGTCGTTGTAACGCGTCTCGGCCGGGTAGAACCGCGCGTCCACGGCGACGGTCGGACGCCCCAAGGCATCGAAGGCTTGGCTCGCGTTGGTGCATCGGTCGGCTAACGTGGCTTCACCCAGTTGCTGCAAGCCGCAGCGCTTGATCGATGTGGGGTTGAGCGCCGAGGCGTCGTATCCGAACTCGACGTAGGGACCTTCCTGGGTGGTGAAATCCCGCACGCGCTTCGTGCGCGTGAGGTTGCCCGCCCCGTCGTAGGTATGGATCGTCCACGCGGCGATTTGCGCGGGCGTGGGGGTATCGGTATTCACGCCCGCTTTCAAGGCGATGACCTCGGTGCGGTTGCCGCGGGCGTCGTAGCGGTACAGCGTGTAATGGCCGTTGGCGTCCTTGGTCTTGGTCGGCAGGTGGAAGGCGTTGTAGCCTTCGTAGGTGACGGTGCTGCTGCCGTCGGGCAGGGTCATCGTGGTCACGTTGCCCGACGCATCGTAGGCGTACCGGATCGTATTGCCGAGCGCATCGCGCCGCTGCGTCTCGTTGAGTGGATTGGCCGCATCCTGGTATTCGTAGACCAGCCGCGAGCCATCCCCTTGCTGGTGCTGGAGCTGTTGCCCCCATTCGTTGAAAAGATAGGTCTGGCTCACTCCGCGCTCGTCGACGGTGGTCGTTTCCCGGCGGAATTTGTTGTACCGGAAGGTGTAGGTATGTCCCTGGCTGTCGGTATGCCGGAAGGTCTTGCCGTTGGCGTAATACTCGAAGCTCATGCCGTTGCCGTTCGGCCGCGTGTAGGTCTTCAGGGCATGATCGAGATTGGTGCCATCGGCGGCGGTGTAATAGGTGTAGGCCGTCGAACTACCGCGACGCCCCGCGACGACCTCCGGGCTTTCGAATTTGACGAGATCGCCGCGGCCGTCATAGGTGTAGCGGAAGGTGCGCCCTGCCCAGTCGGTGATGCGGGTAATATGGCTCCCGCCGTTGTCGTACCAGAACCGAAGCGTGCGCCCGATCCCGTCGACGACGGTGGAGAGATTCGCGCCGCTATAGCCGAAACTCAAGGCATTGTTGTTGCGGTCGACCACGCGAACCAGTTTCGCCGTCTGGCCGGCCGTACCGGGGATGTTCTGGAAATAGAACACCAGCCCGGATTTTTCCTTCAGGCTGTATTCGCCGTTGGCTTCCCGTTTCGCGGTGACGCGGAGACCCGTTTGAGGCGTTAAGGTCGCATTCAACGGCACGCCGCTGGCCGTGCCTGCGACGCTTAAACGGCTCGCCGAGCCCGAGCCGTCGACCCAAATCACCGTGTCGACAGTCCCGTTCGCATTCTCATCGAAGAACTGCAGCTGATGGTTGAAGCTGTGCGTCCAGCCGAAACCCAAGGGGCCGTCCTTGCGGACGTTCGAGTTATAGGTGCGCTCGAATACGATGTCGAGTCCCCCTCGCCCCCGGATGGCCAAGTCCCGCTCCGGATGGTAGAGATTGCCGGAGACCAGGTTGACGGGATCGCCGCCAACGTTTGTTTTTCCGGCTACATAGCCCGTATTGCTGCCCGGTCCGAAATGCGGGGTGTCGATTTTGATGTTGCTGTTAGGGACTGGGCCTACTGTCAGGGACGTCGCAATCGTGGGCGTAAAGACCGATCGAAAGCCGGTGCCCAACGCTTGATCAAAGTAATTGCTAATCGGCCTTGCTAGGGAATAACCGCCTTGGGCCGTGGTGTAATCGCCGGAAATCGTGTAGCTGGTACTAGCCGATTGCAGATTTTGATTACCGTCCAGAGTGGCCTTTTCCGCCACCCACACGGCGCCGGCCCAGCCGTCGTAATTGATCAGGCACCGTGGTAGGGTGATTTTGAAATAGCCTTGCGCAAACAGATTCTTTAAGCTGTTTTTGACAGCAGTTGAATAGTTCAGGTTGATCGGCGAAGTCGCGCAGCCGATATTCAATTGGGTATCGACATCCGCACTGCCCGTCAGGGCCACTACGGGCAGGCCGGTATCATTGGCGAACTGCAGGCCGCGGATGGTGCTGACGGCGTCCACGTGGGCCTGTTCCTGCCAAATGTACGATTCGTAGGCAGAAGCGGAATAACCCGCCAACAAGTAATTGTTGTAATTCGCGGCACCGGTGACGATGTTCCGAGAGCGGAGGCTGCCGCCCGGCACATCGACCAGGAGTCCTTTGCGCGAGACTGCAAAGGGCAGGTCGAACACGTACTCCACCTTCATCGCCGTGGACGTGAGCCCGATGTGATTGCCGCTGTCGCCGGTCTCGCCGTAGAGCCGTCCCACGGTTTTTCCCGCCTCGGTGATGTAGTCCATATATTTCAGCCCGGCAATGTGGAGGTATTCGCCGAGCGTGTCGTCCATCCGAGTGTTGGGATTCGCAGTGGTTTCGACGGCGTCGAGTAGCTTCGCCGAGCGCGCTTCGATCAGGTCGTCGGACGCATGAAAGGCGTAGACCTGAAGCGCATGGTAGTTGTACGCTCCGATGTTCCAGTATTGAACCTGATTGATCGTGACGTTATTGAGCGAAAGACGTATTGTCAGTTGGTTGCTGCGGGTGCAGAAACCCACAGCCGTGCGGGTTCCGGCGGGCGTAATATCCACGCCGTCCCGCCTGAAAACCGGCTGGACCAAGGTCTGCTGATAATTGGAGGTAGTCGCACAAGGCACCTCCATCGCCGTTCCGAACTGCCAGGCCGCGACGTTGCCCGCGGCGGTATTCGATGCGTTGGTTTGCACGAAGGACAGGGTCAATCGGCTCGAAGCGAGTTCGGCCATCGGCCGATTGAGTGTTGGCGCCAAGGCAGTGCCGGATTGATTCAGCACCGTGAACTGGGCAAAGTAGCGGTGGGTATCCGGCAACACCGCGGTTTCGGACTGGCCGCTCCCCCAATCCTTAAAATTCAGGACGTCGTAAGGCAGCGTGCTGGGCAACACGTCGATGTTCCGTTGCAGGATGGCGCCCCGATATCCGCCGCCGTGCACGAGCGATGTCCCCAGCGCCGCTTCCATCTGATCCTTCAGCGCTTCCTGAGGCATGACGGTCGTGCGCTTGCTCAAATACGCGTTGTAGTCGAAGCTGAAGCCTGGAATATCGGCAACGGTCGTGCCGTTCGTGTAGGTCATCTCCTTGAAGCTCGGATCCAGCGGAATCCAATGGAACCCGCTATTGTCGTTGCGCGAGCCGCGGTAATTGCCATAGGGCACGCAGGCTTCGATCCATACGTGGGAAAAGCTAATCCGGCCGGACGGCAGCAGTTCCTTTGGTATCTGCCCAACACCCAACCTGGACCAAGCTCCATTCACAGCCTTTACGCCCAACCAGTCCAGCATACGCGGATCGCTGTATTGGAACGCAACTTCGCCGTAGACATACCGGGCCGGAATCTTGGCGATGCGCAGCAGAGCAATCAACAGCGAAGCTTGATCGGTGGCGTTGCCGGAGCCGCTCACCAAGGTCGCGGAAGCACCTTTCAATGAGCCGAAGTAAGGCTGGAATTCGATCTGGTTCTTGACGTATTCGTAAATCTTGACCGGCGAATACTGCAATTTCTCGGCGAGGGCCAACACGTCCGGATCGTTCAGATTGATTTCCGGCAGGGCGTTGCCGAGATCCGCCGCCTGATAGCCGCAAGCCACCGCTTCGGGCGCCGCGGCCGAAGGCGGGGCGGCTTGAGCCGTGCCTATCCCTAACGCATCCATCAGCTTGTCGACGGACTCGGCCAGCTTCTTCGAATGGCCCGAAGGTTCGACACGAGCCCCGGCATTTCCTATCGGTGCGGCATAGGCAGGCGGAGGGGCGTTCGGGATATCGTCGGTCGTGAGTTTTGTCGGCTCCTGCTGGGTGAAGGTCGGCTGGGGCTGGGTCTGCACCTCAACCGGCGGCGCTTGGAGTTGCTGCAGGAGGCCTTGCAGGGTCGCCAAGGCCTGATGCCGTTCGCCGGCGGTCTGGGCACCGAGTGCGGCGTCCAGAGCGCGATCCAGCCGATCGAAGCGCTCGCGTACCTGTTCCGCGAGCCCCGAATTTTCCAAGCCTCGGCCGGCCAGCCAGCCTTCGATTTCAGAACGGTAGGCGCGGAAGCCGTCTCGTTTTTGCTCCAACTGCTTCGTTAGCTGCGGAACCTGATCGTTTCGCGCTTCCGAAAACTCGGTGAGCAATCGTTGCGTATCGCGATGTTCATTCGCGATGCCTTTCGACCAATTTTCGGTATCGCCGGGTTCACCGTCCCCAATGTAGGCAGCCGCGATGGTCTCCGCGGCGGAATCGAAATCCGGCATCGCCGCTCCGGTCCGCGGCGAGTATTGCTTCGGTGGCTTGGCCTTTATCGATTCGGCATTCGATGCCGACGTTTCGGAATCGACGGATTTTTCACCACCGGCAAACCAGGTCAAAGCCGCAATCGTTACAACGACCAAGATGGCGATGATCGAGAGTCGAAACGTCCCCCACGGCGCTTTATTTTGCATTTGTTATGGTCTCCAAGAACGCATCCGTACACAGCCACCGGCAAGAGGCGGCAACAACCCCTGAACGGGGTTTCTCACCCCGCCGGCTATAGCAGCAGCGTGGAAATGATGCTGATCACGGCCGGCTCGTTGACGACCGGGTTACGCCCGATTTGAACTTCAGCGCCGTCGGCCATGTTGTCGTGATCGGTATCGGGGACATCGGGATCGCTGCGGTAAGTGTATTCCCCGAGATTCGGGAGCGCGTCGTTGTCGGGATCGAGCGCCGCATCGTTCGGATCATAGGGATTCAACGCATGGGCCAATTCCCAGACATTGGGCATGCCATCCTGATCCGTATCCCAATAATCGGGATAATTGGTCCATTCGAGGCTGTCTGGGATGCCGTCCAGGTCCGTATCGGCAGCAAGCGGATTCAAGCCGTCCCGCAGTTCGAAAAAGCTCGGAACACCGTCGCCGTCCGTATCCGTTGTCGTGTCGTTCTGGGCGATGACGCGCAAATAGCCCGGCACCGCGACGGCAACGCCCTGGCTGTCCTTAAGATTCAACACGAAGGGATAGGAACCGGCCGCCGCGGGCGTCCCGGAAAGCGACCAGGGCGCGGCGGCGCTCACCGCGATGCCGGGCGGCAGATGCCCGCCGCCAAGCGACCAGACGTAGCCGGGCGTGCCGCCGGCCGCGGACAGCGGATAGGAAAAAGTGGCCTCGGCGAGCGCTTCCGTTGCAATCGGGTTGCCGCGCAGGTTGGTCGGATTCGGCGTTGCGGTCAGGCCGTTTTGCGGCAGCAGCTTCCAGCCGTCAGCCTGATTGGGGTCGGTGCCCACCAAGGGTTCGACCGCATCGGGAATGCCGTCGCCGTCGCTGTCGGCCATCATGGTCGGCGGAAAGGTCCGCAAGGCGAGTCCCGTTTCGTAGGCGTCCCCGTTCCAACTGCCGTCGGCCGCTTGCCGATTTTGCAGGAAGGCGGCGGCTTGCGCCAAAGCGGTATCGGTGCCGGCCGGCGCGAGCCCGGCGGCCGCGGCTGCTTGTAAGGCGAGGTAAGCCGTGGCGGTGGACCGCTCCACGCCGGTGTCGGCGCTGTGGTCGGTAAAGCTCCCATCGGCTTGCTTTTTAGCGAGCAGCCAGTTGGCGGCGCGCGAGACTTGCGAACCGACGGCAGTCTGGCCGCCCTGATAGAAATGGCTTAGCGCCACCACGTTCGCCGCCGTCGGGAGGATGGCGGGCGTCTTGTTCACGCCCAGGGAGCCTCCCCAGTAAGACCAGCCACTGTCTCCGGCCGGTTGCCCCGAACCGGTCAGATCGAAATAAGTAGTGGTGGGCGCCGCAACGCCGGCCGACCGTAAAGCTTCCATTGCCAGCCCGGAATCGGGAAATCCCCCGTCGTACCCGCTGTAGGCGCCCCAAATCCCCTCGGCATTACGGAGCCCCAGCAAGGCATCGGTCAGCCCCAGTTCGGCGGTAGCGATGCCGGCATTTTCCAGCGCGATCACCTTGCGGGCCAGAGAATCGACACTGTCGGCCTTTTGATTCGAGAGCCAGGCCAATGCCCGGGCGTAATGGAACCCCTTGTCGGCGCCAGAATTCTTCAAGGCGGCCAAGGCTTCCGCCGTGGCGGCTACCTGCGCCCCGCCCTGCCCCCAACTGCCGTCGCCGTTTTGATGTTGAATCAGCCAACCGATGGCTTCGGCGCGGTCGAGGTCCGCATTGGCGAAGGCCGGTTTGGGTGTACTGGCGACTAGGGCCGACAGACAGGCGATCATCCGGATTAGTCGGACTCGCTTCTCATTTGTAGTCATAACATCCTGCTTTCTCACGCCATCTTTTTCAAAGGCATTTGGCCGATCAAAGAACCCTTTCGCTGTGCACACAATCACATCGACTGCTCATCACGTGAGGGTTAATTTGGCTGGAGTACAACGCCGTCCAGCGAGTTAGGAGCTGTAGTTGAAACGCATCCGGCAGAATAGATCAAAAGGGGTTTTCCGTTAGCCTCGGCCAATGAAATCTGAGAGATGATCACTCTTTGCGCCTCGGTCGGCACACCATTTGTGTAAGGCATAAAAAATACCGCAGACGATTCCCCCAAATTCCCACTATTAAGGAGATAGTTCGAACAGTTGTTGACGTTGGTAGCGCCTTGCGGGTTCATGAATATCCAAAAGCCCGACGTCATTACCTGTATCCCGATGATCTTCGCCCAGCCTTGAGTCCATCCAGCCGCCGAACCGGATACGGGTATCAACAGCATAGCGGTCAATAGGCCGTTTAAGGCCAATTGAAATGGCCCTTTTCCGAGACGTTGCATGGTTATTCGCTGCATAGCTTGCTCCCGGTTCTTATTAAATTCGAAGTTTCTGCCCCGTTCTCTCGCGCATCGAAACATCCGGGAAACAATTGCCCGAAGCGGTCGTGCTCGCTTGTTCCTGGTCATGACGTCTTGCTTCCCACGTTGGTTTTTTAAAGGGATGTAGCCCATCAGACCGTGTGCGTTCAGCGCACATGATCGCCAGGATCTACGACACCGGATTTTCGTATAGAGACGGTTAATTACTCTTCAGCTGTAGACTGTCGATAGTGTTGTACACATTACAACCGGTAGAAAAGATCCTGACGAGTTGGCCGGTACTCACGGCCAGCGAAAGCTGGGCGATCATGACTTTCTGTGCTTCGCTGGGCGTGCCGCTCGTCGGATAAGTGATCCGAAATATTGCAGCGGGCTGCGCCACATACCCTGCAGGCCCCAAATAATGTGGACAGTTGTTGATATTTTGAGCGGCTTGCGGATCCACCCAGATATAAAAATCCGTCGAGTTTGGCTGGGTTGCGAACACTTTGCCCCAGTCTTGAGTCCATCCCGGACCAACCGCCCACCCGGATACCGGGATCGACAGCACACCAGCCAGAACGCTGAATAAACCCGATCGAAACAGCGTTTTTGTTACCCATTGCACATTTGTTCGCTGCATGGCTTGCTCCTGGTTCTTAGAAATTGAAGTCGCCCCCTGCCCCCGTTTCCGCAACCATAGAAAATCCGAGAAACGAAGGCCATTTCACTTCGCTCTGCATCGAGCGTTCATGTCTAGATCGTGTCAACGTAAATCCCGCAAACACCCCGAAGCCCAGAACATGGGCTATCAAATCTCGAACATCCGCCTGCCTACAGCGCGCACATCAGTTGGCGAAAAACGAACGACCTCAGCCAGGGGCTTAACCGGCGAATAGGAAGGGGGGACGCGGTATCATCATGGCCATTCCGGACGACGCTCATGGCGCACCCGAACAGTCTGCCTCAGAGTCGGATTTTTGTTTTCGTCTGAAATCCGAATAAAGACCTGATCAAGCCCCCCGCGGCTCTCGTACTTGCGCGCAAGTTTGACGGCTGTAACTCAAGCGTGACAAGTCAGCCAAAGCTGAAAAATATGTAAGCCTTAGCAGACAGATGTTGAGGTGTGAATAATTGAAGTGCTCACGCCATTACGGGTTTAGAGCGTTTTCCATCCCGGTGTACGGATTCGTTCCAGGAGGGGAGAACGTAGGTCGGCAATCCCTTGCCGACAAAGCCCTTCGCCGAGCCGATACGTCGGCAAGGGATTGCCGACCTACATATCCGAATCCCTTACACCGATTCGGAAAACGGGCTAGCCAGAGAGGGGGGACACGAGGGCGTAAGAAAGGGCATGCGCAACGGCTTTCAGATCCACACCGCTAAACTGTGGTGAAAAATGCTCAAGGCACTCGTTGATGTGGTCGGCGAATCCGCTTACGAGATCGCTGCCTTATGCAAGCTGTCGAGAAACGAGCCACATCTCAGGCGTCAGCAAAGGATTGCCGACCTACGCCTTTCCAGAAATGAAACACATCCGTCGGGGAAGGATTATCGACCTTCGGCATTGCCCCCAGCGGATTTATCGAGGACAGCGCCCGATCAATCACAGGGAATGAGAGCCGGGGATAACCCCGCTGCGCCCTTCGCATCCGTAGACTTCAGAATTTCGTCCAAGTCCGATGCTGGACGAGTCCATGGAATCCGAACCCAATAAGCCTCGTTTCGCACTTGGCGGGGTACTACCTCGGTAATGATGCCCTGTTCCGTGAATGTCTTCTGAGCCTGCTCGGCTCGGTTTCTGGTTTTAAAAAGACCAAGGGATATCGCGCCTTGTAAAGCGCCCTTGTCGAACAGCCAAAGGTCGGTTACTCCTTTCTCGAGCAGCATCTTCCGGTTCGCCTTGGCGGTATCCAGATCGTGAGCCTTGGGAAACAGCACCCACCAACCGTCGGTCAGATCCGAAGGTTTCTTGATAAGGCTAGCCTGATCGGACTCAGGCTTAACCAGATTCAAGACTTCGCGCGCCCGCGTCTCGTCCGTAATCGGGCCCCACTGAAAACAGCCCGATTCCACGGCCCGTGTCGACAATGTGGACGGCGTGTCGGTAGGTACTTCCGATTTTTGGGCCGACTCCGATTCGACAATCGATGTCGTCCCCTTGATCTGTTCCGGCTTAGCCTCGGTCGTGGACACCTCTGCCAAAACCAGGTCAGGGGCTTTTTCGGGCGACCCAGTGCGCTCGCTGAGCAAAGCTATTTGTTCCACGACATGGGGGAGCCGCAATTCCTGATAGGACGACGCACTACTGACTCCCCGCCCGAGTATGCTGCTTTCCCACAGGAAAAATACGACGTTCGCCAGAATCAGACTATAAAAAGCATACTTCATGAAACGCTTCTCGCGATGCGGAGCAATCCCCGCAAAATCAGATCCGGAACAACCTTACACGGGCCGTCGAGTTTGTCGGCAATCCTATCCGCATCGCCGCCGGTAATGACCAAATCGGGTACATGCCCCAATTCTTTCTCCGCTTTTCCGACCGATCTCTCGATCAGTCCCGCGCAAGCGGCTAATACTCCGCCTTCTACGGCTGCGGCTGTGCTCCGCCCTAAAACCTCGGGATCGCCGCGGTCGATTTCTCCGATGCCCTTCGTTTCCAGCGCCAACGCCCGTTTCATCATCGCCAAGCCGGGCGCGATGAGGCCGCCGAGATGCCGGCCTTGCGCATCAAGTACGTCGAAGGTCAACGCGGTACCACAGTCGGCGACACAGACCGGCCCCTTGCTGAACTCCCGCACGGCAATCAGACTCACCCAACGGTCGACCCCTAGCTTTTCCGGCTTTTCGTAACCGTTCACCACACCGTAGCCTCGATCGGCCGGTTTGACGAAGTTTGGCGAAACTCCCCAGCGTCTTTGCGTCCAGGCCGTTGCGATGTGTTCCGCCTCGCCGCCGACAACGTTACAGATATATATGCGGCGCTGTATGGGCAGAGTCAGCCAGTGGCGGTCGAATGACTCTTCTAGCGATTCGCCAGCCGAAGGGAAAGATTCGCCCGAAACAATCCGATTGTCTTGGGCGATTCCCCATTTCACTCGGCTGTTGCCGATGTCGACCAGAAGCCGCATGACAGTCTCCGGCTCAGCCGGCGATCCGGAGCCGCACATCACCGGACGCGAACTCGCGGCGTTTCCCGTCCTTGCACACCACGACCAGCAACCCTTCTCCGGTAACATCCGCAACTGTGCCGGCGGTTTCCGTATCGCCCTGACGGACGACCACCTCGCGCCCGGTCAGATGATGATAGCGACGCCATTCAGGAAGATAGGGCTCAAGTCCGGTGTGCCGATAATCGTTCAGCAAAGGCAAAAGCTCGCTCAGAATCGAGGCGGCCAGGCGGTTTCTCGCGGGAGCCGATGCGCCGGCCACCGTGGCAAGATCGACCCACGCCTGATCTATCCCGCGCCCCACGGCGGAGGGAATGTAGCGGTTCAGCCCCAAGCCCACGATCACGGCGCATCCGCCATGGGCTTCCCCGGCGACCTCCAGCAAGATCCCCCCCAATTTGCGATCTTCCCACAAGATGTCGTTCGGCCACTTGAGTCCGACCCCAATGATCCCCATACGGTCCAGGGCCCGAATCACGGCCACCCCGACAGCCAGGCTAAGGCCTGCCACGAGGGAGTGATCGTCGAAACGCCACAAGACCGACAGATAAATATTTGCTCCCAGGGGCGAAAGCCAGGAACGACCTATTCGTCCCTTGCCGGCCGTCTGCGTTTCCGCGAGGCATACCGCCCCCGAGGGAGCACCTTTCGCAGCGAGGCGCATCAAATGCGTATTTGTCGAATCGATCTCGTCGCAGATGTCGAGACCGCCGAGCAGCCGGCCGGCGCTCGGACTCAACGAGGATTGGATGACTGTTTCGCTGAGCAATTCAACGGGCTGGGTCACCCGGTAGCCTTTGCCCGGCAAGGCAGCGATTTCAATCCCACGGTATTGCAGGGCACGAACGGCTTTCCAGACTGCCGTTCTGCTGATACCGAGGCGACTCGCCAGTTCCGTTCCGGAGTGAAAGCCATTATCGGACAGCAAATGAAGCAGGGTCTTAGTCAGCGCATCATACTGCATGAATAAAGCGGGGCGCGGAAGCGCTTATTCCGATGGCTGTTTCTTGTTTCTAAGCTGCTGCAGCTGCCGTCTGACGACGTGGCGAATCAGTAGCTCCCGATCGCTGTCGCGCAAGCCGACGAAATCCACGGAAATTTGGTAAGGCAGCTCGGAATCGGGCCCGTTCTTTTTGCAATAAACGATACGACCGTACGCAGTTAACCCGATCAGATCAGGCGGCAAGACCATCTTGATTTCCAGCACTTTACCTGGAGCATAGGGCTTTTCCACATCGAAGGATAAACCGGAAGCGCTGAGGCTAACACCTTGAGTGGTCTGCTCCGGCAAGTTGGCCTCGTAGCTCAGGAAAGCCCGGGCGATGAGATCGATTTTGCGCTCCAGAACCTTCAAAAAATCGCCGATTTCCGGAGTGTCTTTTTCTATTCGCCGCAGCAGCTTTCGGGACTCCTGAGTCAGCAAATCCAGGCTGGCTGAAAGGGCGAAAGAATCCAAGGGAAAGTCCCGCGGACTTCGGTTATCAGGAATCTCATCGGGCGCTATTTCCCTGAAAAAAAGAATAATCTCGTCTTCTATCCGAAAATATCGCCTGCGCTCCTTTTCCGCGTCCCTGCCACTCATCGGTTCCGTCCCCTCGTCATGATCCGCTTGGTGGTCGACCATAAAACTCATCCGATAGTAACTACGTCTTATCCAGAGCCGCCTTATCTAAAACCTTCAGCCGTTCCAATTTTTCCGCGATCTTGATTTCCAGCCCTCTCGAAACCGGCTTGTAGTATGCACGGGGCGGAAACCCTTCGGGGAAATAATTTTCACCCGCCGCATACGCTTCGGGTTCATCATGAGCGTAACGGTAATGCTTTCCGTAATCGAGTTCCTTCATCAATCGCGTGGGGGCGTTGCGAAGATGAGTCGGCACTTCCAAACTGCCGGTTTTGGCAGCATCGGCACGAGCCGTATTATAGGCGACGTATACCGCATTGCTCTTGGGGGCACAAGCGAGATACAGAACCGCTTGAGCCAGGGCCAGTTCGCCTTCCGGACTGCCGAGACGCTCCTGCGCATCCCAGGCGTTCAGGGACAGCTCCAGCGCGCGCGGGTCCGCATTGCCGATATCCTCGCTGGCGATACGGACGATGCGGCGGGCGAGATAAAGCGGATCGCAGCCGCCGTCCAGCATGCGGCACAGCCAGTACAAGGCCGCGTCCGGAGCGCTGCCCCGCACCGATTTGTGCAGCGCGGAAATCTGGTTATAAAAATCCTCGCCCTGCTTGTCGAATCGCCGGTTTCCGCCTCCGGCGAGCACTTCCCGTGCGATGTCCGGGGTGATTTTGTCTTGTCCCACTTCCAACAGATCAAGGGTGATCTCCAGCAGACTCAGGACTTTTCGAGCATCACCGTCGGCCGCCTTGGCGTACCAGCAGCGAAGCTCCTCGGGAAATCCGAGGTCCGGCCGGCCGACGCCTCGTTCGCCATCCCGCAAGGCCCGCTCGATGAGATCCAGCAGATCGTCTTCCGACAAGGACTTCAACAGGTAAACGCGGGCACGCGAAAGCAAGGCGTTGTTCAGCTCGAAGGACGGATTCTCGGTGGTGGCGCCGATGAAATAGATGGTGCCGTCTTCCACATGGGGCAGAAAGGCATCCTGCTGGGATTTGTTGAAGCGATGCACCTCGTCCACGAATAGAATGGTGCGCCGATTATGCTCGGTCAAAAGCCGCTTCGCCTCCGCGACGGCTTCGCGGATTTCCTTGACGCCCGCCAGTACCGCCGAGATCGGCAGGAATTCCGCGTCGGCGTGGCGGGCGACGATCCGCGCCAAGGTCGTCTTGCCGGTGCCGGGCGGTCCCCAGAAAATCATCGAATGAAGCTTGCCGGCCTTGATGGCCTCATAAAGAGGCTTGCCGGGCGATATCAAATGCCGCTGGCCGATATACTCGTCCAGGCAGCGGGGCCGCATCCGGTCGGCCAGAGGTCTCTGAAGATCCGTATTCACGCGTTTATTTTTCCTCGAACACGTCGACTCCCGGCGGAGGACGGAATTCGAACAGGCTGCGGTCCAGCTTGAGTCCCGTTTTCACCCCGGTGAAATAGATGCGGGTGAGCTGGCCGAAATTGTCGCTCAGTTCCATCCCCGCGAGCGTGTCGCCGTCCAGGCCGATCAGGACGTATTTGAATCCGCTGTCTTCGGCCTTCGGCACCAGCTTGATCCAGAACAAGCCCTCGTCCATGCCCTGATTCTCGATCTTGAAATTCTTTTCCAGCGCCACTTCGCCGCTCAGCAGCAGAGCTGGCGTGGAACCGATCGCATCGTCGAGGCGCTTGGCGGTTACCTGTTCGAGGTCGACGTCGTAGAACCAGACCTTGCCGCCATTGGAAACGATTTCCTGGCTGTAAGGCTTCTTGTAATCCCAGCGGAACTTGCCGGGACGCTGAAGATAGAACACGCCGCTGGTGCGCTGGCGGGGACTGCCGGCTTCATCGATCACGACCTGGGAAAATTCCGCCTGTAGGGTATTCGCTTTCGCCAGGAAATTCCGGAGCCGCTGGACCGGCGCCTCTTCCGCCGCTATCGGAAAAACGGGAAGAACAATCAATAAAAGAAGTAATGCTTTTTTGAACATCGTCTGTTTATTGCTCAAGAGTTCTTGGCCAGAATTTCCGCATAGCCGGTGTAATCGCGGGGCGTCAGCGCCAGCAAGCGCTGCTTCGCGTCTTCCGGAATGCTCAGCCCGAGGATGAACTCGGACAGCGCCTCCGGCTCGATGCGCTTGCCGCGGGTCAGGTCCTTCAGCTTTTCGTAAGGCTTTTCGATGCCGTAACGGCGCATGACCGTCTGAATCGGCTCCGCCAGCACTTCCAGATTGGCGGCAAGATCGGCTTCCAGGGCGCCCGCGTCGAGTTCGAGCTTCCCGAGCCCCTTGAAGGTCGATTGCAGCGCAATCAGCGTATGGGCGATCCCTACGCCGATGTTCCGCAGCACGGTCGAATCGGTCAAATCCCGCTGCCAGCGCGAGATCGGCAATTTTTCAGAAAGATGACCGAAGACCGCATTGGCCATCCCGAGATTGCCTTCCGAATTCTCGAAATCAATGGGATTGACCTTGTGCGGCATGGTCGAAGAACCCACTTCGCCAGCCACGGTTTTCTGGCGGAAGTAGCCCAGCGAAACATAACCCCACACGTCGCGGTCGAAATCGATCAGCACAGTGTTGAAACGCGACAGGGCGTGGAAAAACTCGGCAAGATAATCGTGAGGTTCGATCTGGGTGGTGTAAGGATTGAACGTCAAACCCAAAGACGTAACGAAGTTTCGGCAAAAGGTCGGCCAATCGACCTCGGGATAGGCAACCCGGTGGGCATTGTAATTGCCGACGGCACCGTTGATCTTGCCCAATAGTGCGATCGATTCCAACTGCCTCAGCTGTCTTTCGAGGCGGGCCGACACATTGGCGAACTCCTTGCCCATGGTCGTCGGCGTGGCCGATTGTCCGTGGGTACGAGACAGCATCGGCTGGCCAGCATAGATCCTCGACTTTTCTTTGATGGCGGCAACCAGTTGCCGAATCTGCGGCAGCAGAACGCTGTCCCGAGCTTCCTTCAGCATCAAGGCATACGCCAGATTGTTGATGTCTTCAGAGGTGCAGGCGAAGTGGATGAATTCGCTCACCCGAACCAATTCCGCATGATCGGCGATCTTTTCCTTGAGGAAATATTCCACCGCCTTGACGTCGTGATTGGTCGTCCTTTCGATTTGTTTCACGCGTTCCGCATCACTTACGGCGAAACCAGTCAGGATAGCCTCCAGGCGATCGTTGGCGCTATCGCTCAGCGCAGGCACCTCGCCAATGCCCGGCTCTCCAGCCAAAGCTTGCAGCCACCGAACTTCCACCAGCACCCGGAAACGAATGAGGCCGTATTCGCTGAGGATCGGGCGCAACGCGTCCGCTTTGTCGGCATAGCGCCCGTCGATGGGGGAAAGGCAGGTGAGAGACGTCATTCAGAAAACCTTAACTTTATAGTGAGATTGCGAAACTCAGGCCACAGCCCGAAAAACCGACGTCGAGGTCGGGGCGGCGTCTAACGCGCGTTCGATGATCCCGCCGCCCAGGCACTCCTCGCCCTGATAGAACACCACCGATTGGCCCGGAGTCACGGCGCGCTGCGGTCGATCGAAGACGACACGGATTCTCTGTTCGTCGACAGCTTCGACGGTACAGATCTGATCCGGCTGACGGTAACGGACTTTTGCAGCGCATCGAACAGGCGTATCGGGAGCCTTGCCGCGCACCCAGCTCAGGCTTCCGGCTTCCAGGCCGGCATGGAACAGCATCGGATGATCATGCCCCTGACCAACGACCAGGACATTACGCTCCAAATCCTTGGCCAATACGTACCACGGCTCTTCCGAGGCGCCTTTCATGCCGCCGATGCCGAGTCCTTGCCGCTGCCCCAGGGTGTAATACATCAGTCCGTCGTGGCGTCCGATGATCTGACCGTCGGGCGTTTCAATCTCGCCCGGCTGAGCAGGCAAGAAACGCTGCAAGAATTCCTTGAAACGACGCTCGCCAATGAAGCAAATGCCGGTGCTGTCTTTCTTCTGATAATTGGATAATCCTGCCTGCTCGGCACGCTTTCTGACCTCGGATTTTTCCATGCCCCCGATCGGGAACAACACGCGAGCCAACTGCGGCTGCCCCAGGGTGTAAATGAAATAGCTTTGATCCTTCTGTTGATCGATCCCTTTCAGCAGAGTGTAACCGCCGTCCCGACGTCCGACCCGCGCGTAATGCCCCGTCGCGATCAAATCGGCGCCTAAATCCGTCGCATAATCCATAAAGGCTTTGAACTTGATCTGCTGATTACAGAGGATATCCGGATTGGGCGTGCGGCCAGCTCTATACTCGCTCAGGAAGATCTCGAACACCTCGTCCCAATATTCGGCGGCAAAATTGACCGCGTGCAGCGGGATGCCCAGTTTGTCGCAGACGCCTTTTGCGTCGGCGAAATCCTGTGGAGCGGTGCAAAGGCCGGTATGATCGTCCTCCTCCCAATTCTTCATGAAAAGACCGATCACGTCATAGCCCTGTTCCAGGAGCAACAAAGCGGTGACGGAGGAATCCACTCCGCCTGACATACCGACGACGACTTTCTGGGACATGAATTCAACTCAGCAAGGATTTGAGCACCGACAAGGGATAGCGTTCCCCGGCGAGATAATCGTCGATGCATTTCATCACCAAAGGACTTCGAAGACGCATTTTCTCGCTCAAAAGTTCCTCGCGGGTCAGCCACAAACTGCTCACGATGCCCTCGTCGAGAGGACTATCCGGATCGTGACCATCAACCGACCCGACAATTCCGATTCGAAGAAAACTGGCGTCTCCCGAAGCCCGGCGCCATAGATAAATCCCAACCAGTGCCTCGGGTCTGAAATGCCATGCGGTCTCTTCGAAGGTTTCGCGGATAGCGGCCTCGATGACGTTCTCTCCTGCTTCGACATGACCTGCGGGCTGATTGATCACAAGCTCGCCGTTATCGGCTCGCTCCTCGACTACGAGAAAACGCGCGTCCCGCTCGACGATGGCCGCGACGGTGACTCGCGGCCTCTCATTCCGGCTGAATTCGGTTTCGAGCTGGTGCATGCACTTTTAACTGATGTGTAAATTGCCTAGCCGGTTCGCGTGTGCTAAAAGAAAAACGGCCATATAACATATAGAATTAGAATGTTGCGAGGTTTGTCGATGCCCGGTGGGCAGGCTAGGATAAACCCTCTAACTTACCCCTTCCGGCTGGAGCTGAATCATGCCGTTCAACCTAAGCAGTTTAGGATTAGCGATAAAGCTGTTATTTTCCGGTTATTTGACGGTCATAGCAATCGGCTATGCCGTCGCAATGATCCAGATCCTGTTTACCCACGGAATGGCTGACGGCAAATTCGGTCTTTCCATCGAAGATATCGTCTACAGCTATTACGGCAATCGTTCCGGTTCCGTACTTGAAAGCCAGCTGAACGGCTCCATGAAGCCCATGGCGCCGGACGAAGAACGCTTCAAGATCATCCAATGGGTGCGCGACGGCGCCAGCGAGAAAGCTTATGAAAGCGACATAAAGCCCATCTTCGAGCAACGCTGCGTCAGTTGTCACAATGCGGAAGCCGGCGGATTGCCCGACTTCACGCAATTCGCGACCATCAAAGCGCGGACCGCATCCGACGAGGGCGCGACTTTCTCGTCATTGACGCGCGTGTCGCATATTCATTTATTCGGCATTTCATTCATTTTCATGTTCGTCGGACTGATCTTCGCCTTATCCACGGGAGTTCCCGTGAAACTGAAGGGCGCGGCGATCATCATGCCTTACGCTTTCTTACTGCTTGACATCACATCCTGGTGGCTGACTAAACTGAACCCACACTTCGCCCTCCTGGTCGTTCTTGGAGGCGCTGGTTTGGCTATGGCGTTCGTATTCATGTGGGTGGTATCGATGTACGAGATGTGGATACTCCCCAGAAAGCTTCCTTTTCCGGATCGTCGTAACGCTTTAACGCGATCGTGAAACCTATGGCGAATGGTTGTGCCGGGAAATCATTTATACCAAGGGCGGTCTAATACAACGGAGCCCGCAAATGCTATAGTAGCCGTGGTCTAGACATGTTGCAGTTCAAGGGCGAGAAATGGCACAACATCCTGATCACAAGCTCACAGACGATGTTGTCGTACAAGAAGCGAAGCCAAAACTTAAACGGCCACCGCTTTATAAAGTGATTCTGTTGAACGACGATTTCACTCCGATGGATTTCGTCGTTTTGGTATTGAAAACGTTCTTCGGCATGAGCGAGGAAAAAGCTACCCAGATTATGCTTCACGTTCATACGCGGGGCATCGGCGTTTGTGGCGTCTTCTCCAAGGACGTCGCAGAAACCAAAGTCCAGCTGGTGAACGATTATTCTCGGCAGCACCAGCATCCTCTGCTTTGCACAATGGAGGAAGCCTGAACAGGCCCTGATTCTATGTTAAGCAAAGAACTCGAATATTCATTAAACGTCGCGTTCCGATCGGCCTACGAGAAAAGGCACGAATTCATAACCGTCGAGCATCTCTTGCTCGCGATGCTCGACAATTCGATAGCCGTTGAAGTGCTTCGAGCCTGCGGCGCGAACATCGATCAATTGAGAAAGGATCTGACCGAGTTTCTGGATGAAACGACGCCGCTCATCCCGCCTGGCGTGAAGCGCGAAACTCAGCCGACGCTCGGCTTTCAGCGAGTCCTCCAGAGAGCGGCCTTTCACGTCCAGTCCTCGGGCAAGAAAGAGGTCACCGGCGCCAACATCCTGGTCGCTATTTTCAGCGAGCAGGACTCCCAAGCCGTTTATCTGCTCAACAAGCAGGACGTAACCCGCTTGGACGTCGTCAATTATATTTCTCACGGCATTTCGAAAGTTCGCGAAGATTCGGATGCGAATCCGAAAAGCAGCACCACTTCGGACAGCGACGAAGGTGAAGGCGCTGCCGCCAATCCTTTGGAAAAATTTGCTTCCAACCTTAACGAATTGGCGAAACGCGGAAAGATTGACCCGCTGATCGGACGCAAGGGCGAGATCGAACGCACCATCCAGGTCCTGTGTCGGCGTCGCAAGAATAATCCGTTGCTGGTCGGCGAGGCCGGCGTCGGCAAGACCGCGATCGCCGAGGGACTGGCCAAAAAGATCGTCGACAAAGAGGTGCCGGAAGTCCTGTCGGAAAGCACGATTTATGCGCTGGATCTCGGCTCCTTGGTTGCCGGAACCAAATACCGCGGCGATTTCGAGAAACGCCTCAAGGCACTGCTTGCACAGCTCAAGAAAGAGCCCAATTCGATTCTGTTCATCGACGAGATTCACACCATTATCGGAGCCGGATCGGCGTCGGGCGGCGTGATGGACGCCTCGAACCTGATCAAGCCGGTATTGGCCTCGGGCGAACTGCGCTGCATTGGGTCCACCACTTATCAGGAATATCGGGGTATTTTCGAAAAAGACAGAGCTCTGGCCCGTCGTTTTCAGAAAATCGATATCCATGAGCCTACTGTCGACGAGACCTACCATATTCTGCGCGGACTCAAGTCGCGGTTCGAAAAACACCATGACGTGAAATATTCACTGGCAGCGCTCCGCACGGCAGCCGAATTATCCGATCGGTACATTACCGACCGTCACTTGCCGGACAAAGCTATCGACGTGATCGACGAGGCAGGGGCCAGCCAGCGGCTGTTGCCGGTTTCCCGCCGGAAGAAGCTGATCGGCACTTTGGAGATCGAGGATATCGTCTCGAAAATCGCGCGCATCCCCCCGAAAACCGTTTCCACCAACGACAAGGACAAACTGCGGGATCTCGAAAAGAATTTGAAGATGCTGGTATTCGGCCAGGATGAAGCCATTTCGACCTTGGCCTCCGCGATCAAACTGTCGCGAGCGGGACTTCGTGAAGTGCAAAAACCCATCGGCTGCTTCCTGTTTGCAGGCCCAACCGGCGTCGGAAAAACCGAAGTCACCCGCCAGTTGGCCAAGGTACTGGGCATCGAGCTCATCCGCTTCGATATGTCCGAATACATGGAGCGGCATACCGTATCCCGATTGATCGGTGCCCCGCCCGGCTATGTAGGCTTCGACCAGGGCGGCTTGTTGACCGAAGAAGTCAACAAGCATCCGCACGCCGTTTTGCTTCTCGACGAGGTCGAAAAAGCCCATACCGATGTGTTCAACCTGTTGCTGCAGGTCATGGATCACGGCACCCTGACGGATAACAACGGACGCAAGGCCGATTTCCGGAATATCATCCTGATCATGACGACCAATGCCGGAGCTTCCGAGGGCGGCAGACCATCGATCGGTTTTACGCAGCAGGATCACTCCACCGACAGCATGAAGGTCATCGAGCGGATGTTTTCGCCCGAATTCCGCAACCGACTGGATGCCATCATTCAGTTCAAACCGCTCAACCTGGACATCATCGGCCAAGTCGTCGACAAGTTCATGTTCGAACTGGAATCGCAACTGGCGGAAAAGCGGGTGTCGGTGGTTTTGGAGCCCGATGCGCGGGAATGGCTGGCCGAACACGGCTTCGACCCGTCTATGGGGGCGAGACCCATGGCCCGGGTTATTCAGGAAAACATCAAAAAGCCCTTGGCCGATGAAATCCTATTCGGCAAGTTAAGCGAGGGCGGAGTAGTGAGAATCAGCGTGGAAGATGGCCAACTGGCGTTTACCATCGAAGGCGTGCACGAAGCAGCGGAAGTCTGAGTTCTTAACGCTGACGAAAGGTGATTCGGCCTTTCGTTAAATCGTACGGCGTCATTTCCACTTTTACGCGGTCACCCGTCAGAATGCGGATGTAATGCTTGCGCATTTTGCCGGAAATATGTGCCGTAATAATATGACCGTTATCCAACTGGACGCGAAAAGTCGTATTGGGCAAAGTTTCGATCACTTTGCCTTCCATTTCGATGTGATCTTCTTTCGACATAAACCTCTCTCAAAAGTGAATACGAACAGTAAAAGCCGAATAATATCATATTAAGTTTCAAGCACGATATTCTCGCCTTTTTCCACCAGTACCCAGTCTTCGCCCACCAGAGCCTGTAGAGGACGAAACGAATTTTTATAGCTCATTTTTCGGCAACCGGATATCCAGAATCCGAGATATAGCCAATCCAATCCGCGTCGTTTGGTCTCCGCTACTTGCCACAAAATGGCATAGCTGCCCAGGCTGAGTGCGGGTAAATCGGGATCGAAGAACGTATAAACCGCCGAGAGGCCATCGGCCAAACAGTCGGTGACAGCTACTGCCAACAAGCTATCCCCGCGCTTAAACTCGTAGAAACCGGTCTCCGCCCATCCGCACGCAAGAAAACGAATGTAATCCTCCGCCGAGGATTCGGCCATATGGCCATCCGAATGCCGCGCATTGAGATACCGCAGGAAGAGTCGATAGTGCGCCTCTTCGAATCGAGCCGGCTTCAGAGCAATTTCCAAATCGGCATTCATCCGCTGAATCCGACGCTGCCCGCGATTCGGCCGAAATCGCGCGACCGGTATGCGTACCGGCACACAAGCCGAGCAATTCGAGCAGTGCGGACGGTAAACCATGTCGCCGCTTCGACGGAAACCTCTGGTTGCGAGCCACGAATAAATATCGACATCCAATGCCTCCCGTGGCGAAACATAAGCCATCTGCGCCTGCCTTCCCGGCAGGTAATCACAATCGTGCTCATAGCTGATGTAAAGCGGTATCGATTTCATAAAACCCCGCCCGCCGACTTCCAAGCCTCGCTCGAAACCGGCTGTTCACAATAGATTTGCAACAATTTCACGAACTCCGAGCGCGGAATCTCTTCCGCTCCCAAACTGGCTAAATGCCGGGTATAGACCTGGCAATCGATCAGGACATAACCCCACCGCTTCAAACAGTCGCACGCGAAAGCGAAAGCAGCCTTGGAAGCGTCAGTGACGTGGTGAAACATCGATTCTCCGAAAAACACCCGGCCGACCGAAACCCCGTAAAGTCCGCCAACGAGCGCCTCTTCCTGCCACGCTTCGAAGGAATGGGCCAGACCCAGATCAAAAAGATTGGAATAAGCCCGCTTCATCTCCCCTGTTATCCAGGTTCCACTCGCATAGTCTCGCGGCTCCGCACAAGCATCCATGACGCGGTCGAAACATACATCGAAACTGAAACGAAATTCACCGCGCCTGAGCCGCTTGCCAAGGCTCCGGGAAATCTTGATATTCTCGGGTTGTAGGATCAACCGCGGATCCGGCGACCACCAGAGAATCGGTTCGTCTTTGCCGAACCACGGAAAAACGCCGCTCCGATAGGCATTCACCAGCCGCCGCGCAGAGAGACACCCGCCCACTGCCAAGAGTCCGTTCGGTTCATCCAGAGCCGTTTCCACCGGCGGAAACGGCTCGTTTCGATCAAAGGGATTCAGAACGGTCAGCATGGTCGAAATTTTTGAAAGGCGAGTGGGCATTTAGTTCCGACATATAGGCGCGTACCAAACCCATCTCCCGCTCCAAAAAGCGTGCTATGGGGTCGCGGAATCCGACGTCGGCCAGCCAGTGGGCCGACCAGGTCTCGGTCGGCAGAAAGCCTCGACTGACTTTGTGTTCGCCCTGAGCGCCGGGTTCGAAGCGACGGAGGCCCTCCTCGATACAATATTCAATGCCCTGGTAATAGCAAGCCTCGAAATGAAGAGCGGTCACGTCCTCCGTGCATCCCCAGTAGCGACCGTACAATGCATCGCGACCGACGAGAAAAAATGCTGCCCCGACGATTCGTCCGTGTCGCTCGGCGAGAACCAAAAGGATTTGCTCTCCCATCTTTGCGGCAATCGCTTCGAAAAACTCGAGCGTCAGCGCCGGATAGTTGCCATGTCTCGCGAAGGTGGACCGGTAAAGCTCGTACACCGTACGCCAAATGTCGGGCTCCACTCGGTCGCCCCGGATTCTTCGCAACTCCACCGAGGCGTCCCGCACCTGCCGGCGCTCCCGCTTCACTTCCTTGCGCCGCTTGGCGGTAAAGCCCGACAAAAAGTCCTCGAAATCCCGGTAGCCCCGGTTTTCCCAGTGGAATTGACAGCCGAGCCGCTTCAACACGCGCTCCGAATGCAGCAATACCCGGTCCTGCGTGAACAACCAGTGCAGCGAGGAAACTCCTGCATCACGCGCCGCCTCGATCGCGAACTCAACCGCGGCTTCCGCCAAGCTATCCGAGTAACGCTCGGGCGGAATCAGAAGACGCGGGCCCGTGGCCGGCGTGAACGGCGAGGCCACGACCAGCTTCGGATAATAGGGCATGCCTGCTCTTTCGTAGGCGTCCGCCCAGGCCCAATCGAAAACGAATTCGCCGAACGAGTTGAGTTTGAGATACGCCGGCAGGGCGCCTACCAGGCGGCGCTCGGAATCCTCGATCACCACATGGTAGGGAATCCAGCCGACGTGCTCGCCCAGGCAACCGCATTCCTCCAATGCGAGCAAGAATTCATGCCGTAGAAAGGGATAAGCGCCGTCGGTCAGCGCATTCCAGGCTTCGGGCTCGACCGCGCCGATATTGCGAATGATGCGCGACCTCAAGCCCGCCAACTGCGTCTTGTCTTGGGCATTCATCTCGTATCCTCAACAGTCAAAAGGCCGCATGCCGTGATCGATTCGCCAAACCATGAAATAATAACGCCTTTCCGCCAACACAATCCTGTCAAAATGGCTCAGTACATTTTCACGATGAACCGGGTGAGCAAAATCGTGCCGCCCAAACGCGAGATTTTGCGCGACATCTCGCTGTCCTTCTTTCCCGGCGCAAAGATCGGTGTGCTCGGCCTGAACGGGTCCGGCAAATCCACCCTGCTCCGCATCATGGCCGGCGTGGACAAGGAATACGACGGCGAAGCCCGGCCGCAGCCTGGAATCAAGATCGGCTTTCTTCCGCAGGAGCCTCAGCTCGACCCGACCAAGACCGTTCGCGGCAATGTCGAAGACGGCGTGGCTGAAATCAAGGCGTTGGTCGACCGCTTCAACGAGGTCAGCAACGCTTTCGGCGAACCCGACGCCGATTTCGACAAATTACTCGCCGAGCAGGCTGAACTCCAGGACAAAATCGAGGCTGCCGGCGCCTGGGAACTCGAACGCAAGCTGGAAATCGCCGCCGACGCCCTGCGCCTTCCGGACTGGAACGCCGACGTCACCAAGCTCTCAGGCGGCGAACGCCGCCGCGTCGCCCTGTGCCGGTTGCTGCTGTCGAATCCCGACATGCTGCTCCTCGACGAACCCACCAACCACTTAGACGCCGAATCGGTGGCTTGGCTCGAACGTTTCCTCCACGACTTTCAGGGCACGGTCATCGCCGTTACCCACGACCGCTATTTCCTGGACAATGTCGCCGGCTGGATTCTCGAATTGGACCGCGGCCACGGCATCCCCTGGGAAGGCAATTATTCCTCCTGGCTGGAACAGAAGGAAAAACGCCTGGAAATGGAGGAGAAGCAGGAAACCGCCCGCCAGAAAGCCATGAAGGAAGAGCTGGAATGGGTGCGCGCTAATCCCAAGGGCCGGCAGGCCAAGAGCAAGGCACGTTTACAGCGGTTCGAGGAACTCTCGTCCAGCGAATACCAGGCCCGCAACGAGACCCGCGAGATCTATATTCCGCCGGGCCCGCGCCTGGGCGAACTGGTGGTGGAATTCGAGGGCGTCTCGAAGGGTTTCGGCGACCGGCTGCTGATCGAGGACCTGAACTTCCGTCTGCCGCAGGGCGGCATCGTGGGCGTGATCGGTCCCAACGGCGTCGGCAAAACCACCCTGTTCCGCATGATGGCCGGTGCCGAAACGGCCGACACCGGCAATATCCGCGTAGGTCCGACGGTTCAGCTCGCCTATGTCGAGCAGTTCCGCGACGCCATGGACGACAAGAAAACCGTCTGGGAAGAAATTTCCGACGGCCTCGATATGGTCACGGTGGGCAAGTATCAGACGCCGTCCCGCGCCTATGTGGGCCGCTTCAACTTCAAAGGCTCGGATCAGCAGAAGCGCATCGGCGAGCTATCGGGCGGCGAACGCAACCGAGTTCATTTGGCCAAACTGCTGAAAGCCGGCGGCAACGTGCTGTTGCTCGACGAGCCGACCAACGATCTCGACGTGGAAACCCTGCGGGCGCTTGAGGAAGCGCTGCTGGAATTCCCGGGCTGCGCCGTGGTCATTTCGCACGATCGCTGGTTCCTAGACCGCATCGCCACCCATATGCTTGCCTTCGAAGGCGATAGCAAGGTGGTCTGGTTCGAGGGCAACTATGCGGACTACGAAGCCGATCGCAAGCGTCGTTTAGGCGACGAAGCGGAAAATCCGCACCGGATCCGCTTCAAACCCTTGATGGGCTGAGAGCTTGTGGATAAACCTACTGCGCGATTCGAGTCCGCGCCTGCGGTGCTCAACGTACCCGATCTAACCAAGGCATCGCGTAGCGATTCTTTGAATCCCCCTCTCCCCTTATGGGAGAGGGCCTGTACGCCTGTGCTTTTCACGCCGGACCTCCGTGTCCGGCACCCTATGGGCGGCAACTGCCGTGCAAATCGGCATTCCTGCCGATTTGTCGGCACGGACTCGAACCGCTCGCGACGGTTTCTCACAAGCTCTGATTCGAAGCTGTAAAATGGTTATTTCTTCGCAAAGAAGGCCGATATGGCGGCGGCTCGATCCGCCGCCACTTTCTTAACGTGCGGACGGGATTCCATCATGCCCATATAATCGGCGGCGCCGGTGACTTTCTGCAAGAAATCCTCGCCGTAAATGCGTTGCGTGGCGGATGACAGCAAACCGAAACTGGGCCAGAGGGCACAATCGGCCGCCGTGAAACGATTGCCGGCTACATAAGGAGAAAATTTCGCGAGGCGATTGAACGCATCGATGCCCATACCGATTTTTTCCTTGACCTCGGCCTTGGTTTCATCCGAGGCTGAACCGCCGAAGAATGCCTCTCCGTACAGGCGCCGGACGACGAGTTCCACATTCAGCTCGAAATGTTGAATCAACTCCCGGCACTTGGCACGCTCGAAAGGGTCGGATGGATAAAGCGGATTTTGCGGAAACGCCTCTTCCAAGTATTCGAGAATGACCTGGGACTCCGAGAGCGGTCCTTTATCGGTTAACAAAAAAGGAATCTTACCGGCGGGCGAGAATTGCAAAATTGCTTCCTTATGGAACGGATTGGCCGCCTGCTCCTCGAACTCGATGCCTTTTTCCAGAAGAACCAGCTTGACCTTATTGTAATAATTGCTGATAGGAAAACCGCAAAGCTTAATCATCAATCCTCTCCTGAGTTAATAGCCGAAACGCCGGTTCCGAAAACCCAGAGTATCGTACATCGAACATCGCTCCACTAGCTCTATCGAACACATGACATTACCCAATTCAGTTACGTCCTTCGAACAATTAGCCATTGCCCAGCCCATCCTTCAGGCGCTCCGAGAGATCGGTTATGAAGCCCCGTCGCCCATTCAGGCGGAAAGCATCCCTCACCTATTGGAGGGACGCGATTTGCTCGGACAGGCCCAGACCGGCACAGGAAAAACCGCGGCCTTCGCAATTCCCATCCTGACCCGGATCGACCTGTCCCAGCGTTCGCCACAAGCCCTGGTGCTCGCGCCCACCCGCGAACTCGCCATCCAGGTGGCCGAGGCCTTCCAAACCTATGCCCGCCATCTCGAAGGCTTCCACATTCTGCCCGTTTACGGCGGCCAGGGCATGGGATCGCAATTGCGGCAACTCGCCCGCGGCGTCCATGTCATCGTGGGCACGCCGGGCCGGGTAATGGATCATCTCCGCCGCGGAACCTTGTCTTTGGATAATCTGACCACGCTGGTACTCGACGAAGCCGACGAAATGCTGCGCATGGGCTTCATCGAGGATGTCGAATGGATTCTGGAACAAACGCCGCAGACCCGCCAGATCGCGCTGTTTTCGGCCACCATGCCGACCGTCATCCGCAAAATCGCCGACCGGCATCTCAACAACGCGGCGGAAGTAAAAATCAAGGCGAAGACTGCCACCGTTGAGGCCATCAGCCAGCAATATTGGCTGGTCTCGGGCGTGCAAAAGCTGGAAGCCCTAACCCGCATTCTCGACGCGGAAGATTTCGACGCCATGATCATTTTCGTCCGCACCAAGACCGAAACCGTGGAGCTGGCCGAGAAACTGGAGGCTCGCGGGTATGAGGCCGCGGCCCTGAACGGGGACATGAGCCAGGTCTTGCGCGAGAAAGTCATCGACCGCTTGAAGAAGAATGCCCTGGACATCGTCGTCGCCACCGACGTCGCCGCGCGCGGACTGGACGTGGAGCGGATCACGCATGTCGTGAACTACGACATTCCCTACGACAGCGAAGCCTATATTCACCGCATCGGGCGCACCGGGCGCGCCGGGCGTAAAGGCAAGGCCATTCTGTTCGTCGCTCCGCGCGAAAGGCGAATGCTGCGCGCCATCGAGCAAACCACTAGACAACCCATACAGCAAATGCGGCTGCCTACCCTGCAGGACATCGCCGACCGCCGCATCGAGCAGTTCAAGGCTCAGTTGGTTCAAACTCTGGACGACGAGGACGTGAGCTTTTACCGGGAACTGGTGGACAAATTGGTCACCGACGAAATAGGCGATTCCGCCGATATCGCCGCCGCCCTCGCCTATCTGATGCATCGCGAACGTCCGCTGGAAGCTACCGAGGAACCGGAACTATCGGCTCCGGAACCGGTTCGTGAACGCCGGCGGGAAAGAACACGCCCGGAAGGAGGAACACTGCGCTACACCATCGACGTCGGCCGCGAGCACGGCGTGCAGCCCAAGGATATCGTCGGCGCCATTGCCAACGAAACCGGGCTTTCTTCCAAGCTGATCGGTCAGATCAAACTATTCGATACTTACAGCACGGTAGAACTTCCGGCCGATCTCCCGGACGATTTCTTTAGGCTACTGAAGAAAACCTGGGTAAAAAACCAGCGCCTCAATCTGCAATTGCTGGACAACGGCGGTCGGAAACCAGGCAAGAAGCCGGCAAAGTCCGGCGAACGCAAGTTCGGGAAACCGAAAGCCTCGGGGCAGGATAAACCGGCGGCGAAACGCCGCCCCAAAGAAGACCAGCCTTAAACCAGCCGTCCGTCTATGGAATTACTCGCACAACTGATCGCCAGGGCATCCGAACTGCTCGATCGTCTCGAAAGACGGATGCCTTCCGGGCCGGCGGAACCCGATTGGGAAGGCGCCATCGCCTTCCGATGGCGCGGGGCCGGTCACGCCAACCCTTTGCAACCCATCCGAAATCCTCACCGGCTGGCCCTGGCCGATATCTTGTGCGTCGACCGGCAAAAGTGCGAGCTGGACCGGAATACCCGGCAATTCATCCAGGGATTGCCGGCCAACAACGCCTTGCTTTGGGGCTCGAAGGGCACCGGCAAATCCTCGCTCATCAAGGCTCTTCTCAACGAATATGCCTCCGTAGGTCTGCGTGTCGTAGAGGTGGACCGGCAGCATTTGGTCGAGCTGCCGGACATCTTGGAGCTGCTCTATCCGCGCTCGGAAAAATTTATTCTGTTTAGCGACGATCTTTCGTTCGAAGCGGACGATGCGGGCTACAAGGCTCTGAAATCCACGCTGGAAGGCTCGTTCAGCGCCCCGCCGGCGAATGTATTGATCTACGCCACCTCCAACCGGCGGCATCTGCTGCCCGAGTACCGCGAGGAAAACCTTCAAGCCCGCCATATCGAGGGCGAAATCCATCAGGGCGAAGCGGTGGAGGAAAAGATCTCGCTGTCTGAACGTTTCGGCTTATGGCTGTCTTTTTATCCGTTCAATCAGGACCAATACCTGGACATCGTCCGGTACTGGCTGGACAAGCTCCATACCCCTTTGGACGACTGGGAAGCGGTGCGTACCGAGGCTCTTCGTTTTGCCCTTCAACGCGGTTCCCGCAGCGGCCGAGTCGCCTGGCAGTTCGCGAAGGACTGGAGCGGCCGCATGCAGCTCGATATTCGACCGGCGAATAACCCCTGATCGTTTCAGATGACTACGGGAATCGACCGAGTATCACTCAGCGCCGAAGCAGCTAGAGCATTTTCTGATTCGGTGTAAGGGAGCCCCATATGTAGGTCGGCAATCCCTTGCCGACGTACCGGCTCGGCAAAGGGCTTTGTCGGAAGGGCAGCTCTGGCGCTCCCAGAGATGCCGTTTGCGATTGGGAAGGGATTGCCGACCTACGTTCTTCCCGCCCCACACGAATCCGTACACCGGGATCAAAAACGCTCTAGCCTGATCTCGTCAGAAGACGGACGAGAAGCTGATTCGTCTCTCGCGCACGGGATTGGAGGGCGGGGAGCCGTCGCTTGATCCTGGCGCGAATTTCATCTCGCGTGTCCCAACAACGGTCTATCCTGGCGATGAGCTGACCGATCCCGACATCGCCCAGCGGCGGCGTTTCCATCTCCAGATCGTCAAGAAAACCTACGACCTTGGACGCGTAGGGAAGCGCCACGAAAGGTGTCCCCTGAAGGGCAGCGAAGATCAGAAAATGGAGCCGCATACCCACGGCGAACTCGAAACGCCCCAGAAGACCAAGCGTTTGCTGAGCAGAGTAATGCCGTCTCAGAATTTCCGCTCGTTCCGAATTGTGCATGTGCGCCACCACCCCGTGGCTGTGCTGGACGTCGGTCCGTTCCATCGGAACGAAAACGACGTCGGCATCGAGCCGGTCCACCATGAAATCCGCGGTATTGGCGAGCAGCGCGTGATAATGCTCCGGGTCGAGATCGGGAGCCGCAGGACCCGGCTCTCTGACCGAAAAGCCCACCAGGTGGCGTTCGAACTCGACACCCTCCGATTTGAGGACTTCCAGAGGAAGCTGATCCGGACGTATGAGCAAAGCAGGATCGGCGGTCAGATGAATCTCGCGATCGATCCCGACGTCTTCGAGCAGCCGATAGCCTTGGCGATCCCGCACCGTGATGATGGCCGCGTGGTTCAAAGCCTCGCGTACCGCGCTACGCGCACTCGAATCCGTGAGCGGGCCCGCGCTCACCGCGTACACGACCACAGGAACCCCGAATTCATGCGCGAGAAACACTTCCCTCAAGTAGGTCTCGGCGTCGCGGTCGTAAAGAATGCCGCCCCCACCGAGGATAAACAGATCGAGCCCCTCCACTTCCCGGCTGACTTCTTTCCGGGTCAGGTTCCGGACCGGGACAGCACGCTCGACCTTGTGCCGGCTCAGCGTATCCTCAGGGTTCCGCGAAAAAACCGTGATCTCGGCCTCGATGGACCGGCGCAACTGGCTCACTATGCCGTCCAGAATGGCCTCGTCGCCGAGATTCATCCCGCCGTAGGATCCTGAAATGCCGATGCGGAATCGTCGGTTCTGCTGATCCATCGACTGTCTCCGAAAATCATCTCAACCCAAACCTCAAAGCGGCGAAAGCGACGGCCAGGAGAGCGCGATTCCCTGCCGCCGAAGCAGGGATTGGAAATCTTCCAGCAGTGCCTTGCGGCTTCTCACGAAGCGCGGCGGAACCTTGCGCTCAAGGCAGAACGCCGCCAGCAGCCCCGCCGCCTCGCCCACGTTCCATTCGACATGGTGTACCCGATAAGCTCCGTTCGTGATGTGCGTCACGCCCAGGTTCTTGCCGCCGGGCAATAGGTTTTCGACGCGCACCGGCAGCAACGATCCGAGCGGAATCTGGAACGGCCAGCAGCCGAGGTCCAGATAACCGGCGCCGCTGGTACGGGGGTGGAGATCGATGCGGTAACATCCGATGCCGACCGAGTCGTCGAAAAATTCGGGACCGTCCGGTCGGAGCGGATGTGCAATCTGCTGTTCGAGTACGGTGAACTCGGCCCGGATGCGCCTGGACTCCCGGATGTAAGGCGCCGGCGCGAGTCCGTCGACGGTCCCGCCGACCACGTCCCGGCGAAGGCGGAGCCCTCGATATCCGATTCCTCCGTCCGGCCGCGGAGCTTCGGTCTGGAGCCAGTAAAGCAGACTGAGGCTGAGTTGCCGCGCGGCCTCCAGATTTCGTGCCTGCTCCACTTCGTCGACGCCGCAGACCGGTCCGAACCAGTAATCGTTCTGGGGCCAATTGACTACGCTGACGTCGCTGGGCGCGAAGCCATGCTCGAAGTTGGTGACATCCAAAATTCGACGAAAGTGCCACCAGGGCCGTCCGTCCTCCGCCTCAAACAAGAAACGCGTCAACGGCTCGTGCGTTTCGGGCCGACTCGTAGTCCAGCCGAGCAATCGCCCCGGCCAGTCCGGCGGCCGGTAATCACGCCACAGCTCGTATTGCCGCGGCTTATCGATAGTGTGGTCCTCGCCGGGAAGGTACTCCATGGCGAAGCAAACCGTGATCGCCTGCTGATCCTTGGGATCGGCCATCTCGGACGCGTGGGGCTCGCCGGTTTCGGCGCGGGATTCGGCGCCCAGCACATGTTCCACTCCGGCCAGGGCGAGCAACTCGCCCTGCGGAGTCGCGTCGATGAAATAAGATGCTTCGATCAGGGTGTCACGTCCGGATTCAAGACCTCTGACGACCACCCCGGTCACCCGATCACCGTGGGTCCATGCGTCAATCGGGCGATGGGGGTGCATAACGAACATTTTGCCGCTGAGTTGATACGGCGCGACCATCTGATGGAGCACCGCGACGGCGACACGCGGATCGTGGCACAGCCGGCTGACCCAACCGTTGCCCGGATTGAGATGTTTCGATGCCCGCGCCACCGGCGTGAGCGGCAGATGGGCACGGTAATATTGGCGGATACCTTCCCGCAGCGCCTTATAGCTGGCCGTCGCGCCGAATTCCTCGATCCACGGATGCTCGTCCGGGGGAACCGCCTGATTCGTCAACTGACCGCCGATCCAGTACGTTTCCTCGGTCAGAACGACCCGATATCCCACCCTGGCCGCGCCCAGGGCGGCAGCACAGGCGCCAAGCCCTCCTCCGATGATGGCGACATCCGTGCGAAGAACCTCCATGCCTGATCTCCTCCGTTCACTCCCTGGATATTGACTGTTGCGAACGGTGCGAGTTCTGGTTCGCCGGCGGACTACGGGAGCGTCGCATCTTCCAGCCAGGTCAGATAGGCGATCGCCTCTTCCCGGCTGTTGCCGCACATTTCCTGCGACGGCTGCAGTCCCGCGCAACAAGCCGGACGGCCGGGCTGCCCGAAAATGGCACATCGAAAATCAGGGGTCAGATGGATGCACCGAACGCCTGACGGCTTGCCTTCGGGCATGCCGGGAAGCGGGCTGGAAATTGATATGGCGATGCAGCAGGCGCCGCAGCCGGTCCGGCAGTCCATGGTCTCAATCGAAAAAGACAAAATGTTGCAAAGGCGCGGCTCCGAGCTTTCGCCTGATCTCCATGATAGTAGGTGCGTCGTAAGGCAACGGATCGAAGCGACCCCAAATCGGACCGGGCCACGCCGGATCGCCTCGATAGCGCACCACATGGTGAAGGTGAAGCTGTGGCACCAGATTGCCGATGGCGGCGATATTCATCCTATCGGCACGAAACAGCTCCGACAGCGTACGGGAGAGGTGGGACGATTCCCGCATAAGCTGAACCTGGTCCTCATCCGTCAACTGATAAATCTCGCTAAGCTCTTCCCGCTCCGGAACGAGGATGAACCACGGATAGCGGTTCTCATTCATCAGCAAAAGCCGGCACAACGGAAAATGGCCTAACTGAATACAATCCTGCGACAAACGAGGATGCAATTCGAACATAAAGGGCTCAATCGATACCGATTCGTGGCTGCCGGACATCGGAGCCATACACGCGCTTAACCCAACGCGTCATGACCGGCACGCCGATGATCAAATAGGGATAGTAGCTGATCAGCCGCCACAGAATGGCCAGACCCAGGGCCACGCCAGCCGGGGCGAAATCCCTGAACAGCCAGGAAAAACCGAGTTCGGCGACGCCGGCGCTGCCGGGAGTCGGCGAAAGAACCATGACTATCCATAACACGGCTTGTCGACCAATGGCGAGCAGATGATCGAACAATGTCATCGGCACAGGGGAAAAAGCCGCAAGAACGCAGTTCAAGACCAGATATCGGCCTATCCATGCAAGCGATGTCGCCACCCAAACCTGAAACCAGAAAATCGATTTCCTATCCCGCAAATCGCGTGAGGCCGTGAGCAGGTCGTTGACCATGTGCAAGCCTCGCGAGCGCCAGAAGCGGAACATCCGTAGCATGAGCAGCCTGGTCAGCCACCAGTTGATCCAGTGCGGCGCTACGAACAATGCCGCAATAAGCAGTATCAAGTAGACGACCAGCCCGCCCCAGGCCACCCAAAACCCGACCATCATGCTGGTTCCGAGCAGTTCCGACCGAATGTAGTGCAAGGGCGCGAAAATGTCGGCCTGAGGAACGAACAGGCTCGCGAAGAAAGGGAGCGAGGTATAGAACACCTGATCGAGAAAAACCGTGGTAAATACGATCGCGGTGCTGCGACCGATGCTGATCTGTTCTTTGACCAGCATAAACACCGCTACGGCGGCTCCGCCGACCATGGATGGCGAAACCGCGGCGAAGAAATCCCAAAGGAGGATTATTTCGAGACAGGTCCGCCACTCCAGCTTACGGTCGGTCAATATCCGCAATTGCCACATGTAGCCGAAATCGCGCAGCATCATCATCAGGAGCGCCAAAGCAATCCAGAAGACCGAACGCGAAGTCCAGGCGAAACGATCCAGCACCTCGCCCATCGGAAGGTCGCTCTTGACCCATTCGCCATACAGCGTGTAGCCGACGATACCCAATCCCAAAACGACCGGTAACAGAATTCGCCCGGGGCTGAACTGCTTAAGAAGCTCGGACGTCTTCGCGACCATTCCGGTTCCGCATAAAAATTGATGGTCCGGGTATTATCGGTTACGCATGCGGCTTGTGCGTGACAAACATCGCGTCGCCGTAACTGAAAAACCGGTATTTGCGCTCTACGGCGTGCCGATAGGCCGCCAGAACCTCGGAATAACCGGCAAAAGCGCACACCAAGGTCAACAGGGTGGATTCCGGAAGATGAAAATTTGTAACCATGGCATCGACACAACGAAAGTGGAAGCCCGGACGAATAAACAAATTCGTCTCGCCTTTGTAAGAAGTCAGGGACCCTTTAAGCGAGGCCGACTCCAATGTCCGCACTACGGTTGTTCCGACGGCAATCACCCGCCCCCCGCGCTGCCGAACCTCGTTAACTTTTTCCACCACGTCCGAACCGACCTCGCAAAGCTCCGAATGCATTTTGTGCTGATCCAGTTCATCCACCCGCAAGGGTTGAAACGTGCCGCTGCCCACATGCAGCGTCACAAAAGCCCGCTCGATACCCTTCGCAGCCAGGCGCTCCAGCATCGCTTCATCGAAATGCAGACCGGCGGTGGGCGCCGCTACGGCACCGGACGCCTTCGCAAACACGGTCTGATAACGTTCCCAATCGGATACCGAATCCGGCCGGTCGATATAAGGCGGCAGAGGAATATGCCCAACGGCGCTCAAGACTTCATCGACGGTTCGACCGTCGAGAAGCATCAGCAGGAACAAATCGTCTTGCCGTCCTTGTACCGAGCATCGAAAACCGCCTTCGAGAAGAATTTCGGTTCCCGCTTTCGGAGCCTTGCTTGCACGCACATGGGCCAAGCCCATACTCGGACCGAGCACCCGTTCGATCAAAACCTCCACCCTGCCTCCGGACGCTTTGCGGCCGAAAAGCCGCGCCGGCATGACTTTGGTATCGTTAAAGACTAGAAGGTCGCCCGCACGAAGCAGTTCCGGCAGCTCGATAAACATACGATCGTCAATTTCGCCGGTCGTTCCATCCAAACACAGCAGCCGACTGGCGCTACGCTCCGGTAGCGGGTACTGGGCGATCAGATCCTCGGGAAGCTCAAAAAAGAAATCACTTTTACGCATCGACAGATGGTAACAGTCGGGGAGAAAAGAATGCAGTATGTGGCTTTTTAAGAGAGATTTCTTTATAATTCGCCTGCTTTCGCGCCGAGGTGGCGAAACTGGTAGACGCGCCAGACTCAAAATCTGGTTTGGGAAACCAAGTGCGAGTTCGATTCTCGCCCTCGGCACCACTTAAAAAACAAGACGTTACGAACTCGGAAGCGTCGGACAAAAACGGCAAGCAAAAACTGCTGTAGACGCAATGTAGACAGGCAACGCAACAAAAAGCCCGGCGCTTACCGGGCTTTTTCATGCCTGCAGATCAACCAAAAAAATCGTGACTACCGTTTGTAGTCTATGGTTATATGTACGGTGATGATTGAATTCAGGCTGCATGAGAGGGTAGATAAATGAAGCGGAAGTCAGCTCTGAGAGCCATACCTGAAATTTTCTCTGTACTTCCTCATGGCGGTTATGGCCGCTTTATAGTCAAGGAAGGCGCAATCGAAATGATGCGGGTGAATTGGACAGAGATCGGTAGCCGCTTAAGTAACTCCATAGAAAAAGTTACTCGCCATCCCGCCAACGGTAGATTGCATGGCCAGAAGGCAAAAGAAACTCGCTAAACAGTCCTTACCGGATCGTAGAGATCCGATCGCTGATTTCGTAGAACATTTGCCTGGAACGGCATCACCCGCTGAACGGATTCAAAGCGTTGTGTCTCAACAGCATTTTTCCGGCCCGATCCCACCCCCGGAAATTTTCCGTCAATACGGTGAAATCATTCCGGACGCGCCAGAGAGAATTCTGCGCGTATTTGAAGATGATTCAAAGCATGCGCGAGAAATTGCTTTCGCCGCATTAAATGCGCAGAAAGGGGATAACCGACGCGCCCACTGGATGGCATGGAGCCTTATCACAATAGGTATGTGCCTCGTGGCATTTCTGGCATATATCGACAAGGATATCCTTGCTGGCGTTGTCGCTGGATCTACTTTGGTCGCCATCGCCACCGGGTTCCTGCAGGCAGGTAAAGCAACCTCTGCAAATGATTTGTAAATCTTAAATTTACGCGCTTTTTCGCCTGCCATCCGCATAAAAAAAGCCCGGTTCGCGCCGGGCTTTTTTTATGCGCTCCAACGCTACGGGTCAGTCGATCTCGGCCCTGATCGCTTTCAGGTCTTCCGCAATGTCATCAAGGATGCGGTATAGGCCGCCCGCCGCCTGGCCGCTAACCGAGAAATCCTTGAGCGTCGACATCTGCTTCAAGAATTCAATCTTGTCCGCGATGTTATGGATTCGGTCAATCACGCTCACTGCGATCTCTTTCATTGCGATCTCCTTTACCCAACCAGGTCGAGAGCGTGATCGATGCGGCTCTCGATCTCGTCGCATACGACCTGGATTCCGTCGACATCTCGCTCACTGAGCTGCGAATCAAGCGCGCCACCAACGGCCCCGCGGACAATTGAAAGTAGGGATTTCGTTTGTTCCAGCATAATGCGCGCGGTTTCGAGGCTGGTGTGATGCGGCAGGCCTTTTGCCTGATCCGGCAATTCAGCGGTTGTCGGCAGATCGGACACAGTTAGGTTTGACATGGTGTTTGCTCCAGTAGAGCGCCACCAGAATGAGGGTGGCGCGGTCTCAACTACCGCTTCTAGACGGCTCGGCTTATTCGTGCGGTTGCCCGCCTTATTTCACCGTATCGACCGCGCCATAGAAACTATGGGCGTAAAAAATCCGCAGGTCTGACGGGTGCGGCGGCCGCTAGAAGTTTAGTAGTGCGGTCAGTATGCGCACATTCGCGAATATCCGTCAATTCGCCGGGTCGGGTGCGTGGTGGCTTCCATGCCATTTTCCACTATACATTCCCCGTGCCAATCTCGCAGCCAGGATTGGCGCGGCTTATCGATTGGCGCGATTCTTTCAAATAACGCCGTTCAGCTCCACGGCAAATGTCATTCCATACTAATCTATGTGGTTTGACCGCGCTGGCACGGTGAATGCTTACCAGGTGAAAATTGCGCGCACGGACGGCCTACCAAGCGCCACCTGAACGAAACCCAGCGGGCCATGGTCGCGGCGAAGCTGGCGAATATGCCGATAGGCGCAGCGGTTGGTAACAAGTACGCGGCAAAGACTGAAAACAAATCGGAAAATTTTCCGATTTGTTTTTTATCCCAATCCGCCGCCGCCGAAATGCTGAATCGGGACGGAAACGGCAGGCATAAAAAACCCCGGTCGAGCCCAAGGCTGCCGGGGTTCTTCTGGTGCAACTAGTCTCAACTACGATGCCGCTGAGCAGGCTAAGGCGATGATACGCTACCAGGCCGCGCCCATCAAGCCGGAATCAACATCGACTTGCAGGCCCTTGCTGGACATCTGGTTGACTCGCGCCGGCACGGAGCCATCGATCTTGATTCCGATTTTCGCCTCTTTTTCGCTCATGGACCGCAGCGCTTCCGCCACGATGCGGTCCACCGATGCAGATCCGCCCCGCCCCGTGAACGGTGACGGTGTAGCGACTCTCTCTTGCGGGAAGGGAACAACATTTCCGCCCGATCCGGAAAGCCCGGATGCCGGAGCCGTCAACGCTTTGAGTTGTGGCGACAGGGGTTGCGTCAACAGTGTGCGACGTCGGTCGATGTCCGCCAGCTCGCGAGCGCTCCACGCCAGGAAGGAATTCGGCAGGAGCGGCCCGAGCACCCGTACCTTCCGCAAGATGGACTCGATCAGGCTATCGATCTTGAGCCCGATCGAGTTGGTAATTCGCTCCCATTGCTCCGGCCATAGCGTTTCGAGCGGGTTCCATAAGCCCGTCAGTATGGCTACGGCGATGGTGCCGGCGGTTAATAGCGCCATGAAGGGATTGAGCGACAGCGCTGCCGTGAGCTTGAACACGGCAGCGATCAATGGCCCGGTGATGGTCGCCGCTATCCCCAAAAATCCGAGCTTGATCAGATTGGACCAGCCGCCGACGTTTCCCGCCAAGGTGCCGATGGATCGCCCGACCGCACGGATTCCGCGCAATGCTTCCTCAAGGAAGTCCTGAATCGCGGTGCCGGTCTGCTTCGCCCAGGCCTCCAGGCTGCCATCGGCCGCCATGCGGTTGATGCGTTCGAGCAGATCGGACAGCTTGCCCTTCATCCAGTCGAACAGCCCTGAGTTCATGACGTTCAGCTTGAAGCGGTCCCATTGGTCCCCGATCGCCTGCCACATGAACGTCCAGTTCTTTTGCTGCTTGGCCATCGCGCCCCCGTATTTTGAATTCCAAATGGATTCGAGGGTGCCGACGATCGCGGCGCGGTTGTTCTTGTCGGCCGACTTCCGCATGGTCTGGCCGTTGACGGCGTACTCGTAGACGATCTTCTTGCCGACGGTACTCGCCCGGATCCCGAACTCCTTTAGCCGCTCATTCTCTCCGGTCATGGCATCGGCCACGGCTTCGACCGCCTGCATGACGGGCTTGCCCATCGCGGCGCCGGTATCGCCCAGCGTCCGCAGCAGGCCGTTGGTCGGGTCGAGTCCGTAGGCCCGCATTTTGACGAAGGAATCGGTCACCTCGCCGAGGGAAAACGGCGTTTCCGCCGCGAAATTGGAGACCCACTTCATGGATTCCCGAGCCTTCGCGCTGCTACCCTCCAGCTGCTCCAGGACGGATTGGAACCGCTCGAACTCGGCGGCTGGGTCGACAAAAGCCTTCTTGAACAAGAATCCCGCCCCGATGCCGAGCGCCCCAAGCTTTGCGCCGAGTGACGTCGCCTCGCGGCCGACATCGGCCAGGCCCGTTTTCACGGCCGACAAGCCCGAGAGCCGCGCGAATTTGTCCATTTCGAACGATAGCCGCTTGACGGGCGCGTTCATCGCCTGCAATTGGCCGTTGAGCTTCTTGATCGGGCCGGTGGCCTGATCGATGGTTTTCAGCAGGATCGAGAGACTGAGTTTTTTTCCGGTTGCCATAGTGCTTTTTCCGTAACGTTACGAAAAAACCCGGCACGATGCCGGGTGTTGGGAAGAAGGGTGTCCGGCGTGACCTCCGCTACCGCTACATTTACACGCCGGACACGGCGCAGCGGTACGAGGACTGGGTTAATGCCCGAGATAGCTGGACCAGGCATCTTGAGTTGCAGGATCGGCAGCCGGTGCTCCGGATCCGGCAACAGCGCCGCCTGGATCGGGGATGAAACATTGTTTCGCGGGCGACGGCTTGGCCGCGGTCGGGGCTGCGGCTTCCGGCAGCCGGGTGTCGGAGCGGCCCAGGGCCTTGTCCCAAAGGTCTTGTACGTGGGCGCTCTCAGTTTGAGGATCCGGCGGGGGCGCGCGACGGTTAGGTGCTGGCGTTGCCGGTCCTGCGGTTTGGGGTGCGGTCTGTACCGGATTTCGTTCGGCCGGCAAGCCAAGCTTTCCTTGGAGCCACCCCGGTACCGGGCCGGGGTCCTTTCCGGAAGTCGCGTACAGCAGTGACGGCTTCACGTCCGCGTCGGTCATTTCGACCCAGGCCAAGCGGCCACTGTCGTCCGCGATAAGCTTTTCACGACCCTTGGCCGGGTCGGCACCCAGGCAGCGGAACAGACTCATGCGGCCGTCGGGATGTTTGCGTTCGACAACCAGGTAAGCGGTGTCTTGGGGTTTCTTGATTGTCATCATGCAACCTCATCCCAATCGCCCAGGACGACGGACGGGTTGACGCCGGCCCGGCGCGGGTAGACCTGGCCGTGGTCGCGCTCCCAGGCGCAGATGAGCCGCTCCTCGGCGAGCTCCAGGTCGAACAACGCCTGCTCCAGGTCGAGTTTGCGATCGGCGCGTTCGGCCAGCGGCGGACCGGCTTCGACGGTCTTGTAGTGCTCCGCAATCAGCGCGTGCAGGCGATGTTCCATCGCCTCCGGGAACAGTCGACACATGATTTGCGTCAAGTCGCCACTGGAGCTCAAAAGATCCGACCCCATATACCCCGGATGACAGAACCGGCCGACGCTCAGGTCGGCGTGCCGCCCCTGAGCCCGAACGGCGTCGCTGGCTTGCTTGCAGGCCTCTTCGTACGCCTGGGGCGCGTCCCGAAGCCATTCGATCCGTTCTTTTGTGGCGGCGATCTCGGTGCGGAGTCGCGCCAGCTCGGTATCAAAATTCGTGGGTTTTGCCATGTCTTATTTTCTCCAAAAGCCGAAAATACCGCCCGTCGGTGCCGCCGCGGCAGCCTGTTCAGGTGGCGCATACCCGGCATGGGCTCGACCGACATCGCTGCCGGAATCCGGCAGAGTGGCCTCGCTTGCCAAGCGGGCGGTTTGATTGGGTGTCCGGCGTCCGTATTGCCGCGCGAAATCGCGTAGCGCCGGCAGGCAGGCGCTCAGCGATTCCCATCGCTGGTGCACGCGGCGGTGCTCGGCCTCGAGTTCGCCAAACTGAACCTTTCGGTCGGCGACGGCGGCCACATGACTGAGCCACGGGCTCGGGCTCTCGGCGTGGTGGGTGGTTCCGTCCGTCGTCCATCCAACCGTCTGAACGGTTGCGGGGAACTCCGGGAGCTTTGACGGGCATCCGCGATCAAGCCAGTCGTGGATAAGGGCGCGGACATCCGGCGGAGCCGAGTAGCTGTCTCGCCTCAGTTGGTCGCGGCGGCGATAAAAATCTGAACGGGCCTCGTCTCGGCGCTCCATGACGGACAGGAGCACGGCGTGCGCTTGACGGCTTGCCTCTTCGAGGCGATTCAATTTTGAAAAATTGATGTTCATGGTGGTTTGCGGCCCTCCGGTTCGTTGGATTGGGGACCATTCTCCGCCGGCTGTCACTCGAAGAGAATGGGGGTGCTTTTCGAGTGGAACGAAATCACGGGGAGGGCGCCAATGCTGCCGTTTTCGTTTCAGACTGCACACCGATACATGGTTATCGCAAGCAAATCGGTCATCACAAATGTCGCGCATGCGCGACATTTGCCGGCATCCTGGTACACGCTCTACGAATCGCCCTTGGTCAGTATCGCGTAGATGGCCCCTACCGAATAATTAACCTCCCCGTTCTTGAGCCGGAAAAGCCCGAACAAGTGCTGCTCAATGCCGTCCAGGGTGTCCGGCGGGGTATCGAGACCTTGCAGCCGGCTCCACCGGTAGCGCTTGAACGCGGCGATTTCCTTAAATAAAGACTCCGCTCGGCTCCAAGGGGTAGGCGCCGGGATCAAGTCCGCCGCAAGGCGTACAAGGAGCTTAGCCTTGCGTTGACGGACCGCATCGCGCCAGGAACGGCCAGGAAGCTCCGTCAGGCGCAAGGCGCGCTCCAGGGGTTGCCCCGTTTCGATTGCGGAGCGCAGGCCTTCGCGGAGCCAGTTCGCGACCTCGGGCGTTATCGGCTCGCCGTCGATCAACGCGGCCAGGTCATCGACGCCGAGCATGCCGGCCTCCATCGGCGAGCCACCCCAGCGCCTCGGCGGTCCAATCGCCCCCACGCCGCCGTGCAACGGCCTCGCGCTCCAGGGCGGACATCTCCCGGAGCAGCATCGCCGCCGTCTGCCGCAAGGCATCGATTCGCCGGTCCAGCTCCCGCGCTCCGTCAAGCAGCTCGACGACGACTTCCACCCGAGATCGCGGTGAATTGTGAGGTTCTGCGATTGAGCGCAGGATCTCGGTAGCGGTTTCGATGGGGTTCCGCGTCATTGTAGTCGCGACCGAATCGCGCCGGCCGCGATAGCCCGCAGCGATCCCTGTGCAGCTTCGAGCGCCGCCATGTAGTCACGATGCAAATCAACATCCACATTCTCCAGGTGTTCGATTTCCGCGTTTTGCAGATCGATCAATTCAAGGGCCTTGTTGATTTGCTCATTAAGGGAATCGATACGGGCTTCACGGTCAGGTTCCGGCAGCCCGTGGCCGCCGAGACCGGCCGAAAAGGCTCTGAAGTATGCATTAGCTCCACTGTTTTTCATTTTTCAGCCTCGCTCTTCGGAAGCCACTGGGCTTCATCGGTTAAAACGTCGCAGATCGCGCGCAGTTCCCCGCGAATTGCATCACGGAGCCGGCACTCAAGGGTCCACACGTCCGTGATCGCCGCCAGCTCTGGCGCGGTTCGCGCCGGCAGGGTTTCTACGAGAGCATCACGTAGGGTTCGGGCTATTTGGTGCTGCGCTCGCTCGGATCCTGCGCGGTCGATCAGCTCGCCTGCGCGAACCGCGTTCTCGCGCTCGAGTTTTTCAGCCAGCGCTCGCTCCCGGCGTATCCGCATCTCTGCCAGTTCCGAATTTTGTGCGTCCGCAGTCAACGCCCCTTCGGCCTTGCGGTCCAGGCGCGGGACAAGCGCCTTGCCGTTCTCGCGCGCCCACGCCAGACATTCGTCGAAGTCATACTCATTCGAGCGCCCCCGATTTTTCGAGCGCCGGTGGGGCATGCCCTCGCGGGTCCAATAGGTGACACTCATGGCACTGATCCCGAGCGCCTGCGATAACTCTTTTGCGTTCATGTATATATTACCCGTACTATTTATAAACAACTAAAGTTCTTTAAAAATCAATCACTAGCGTTTGTTCGGCGTCTTGCCGCTCGCACTGAACAGTGTTCAGGAAGGACCCGTGATCAATGCACGTCCGGCCTCTGGGTGTAGTGCACCTCAGCATGGTCGCAGCCCGCTTCCATGGCGACCTTGAGCAGCGCTTCGAGGAACAGCTCGGGACTCGACGTTTCGAAGGCCGCAAGCCCGTCCTGGAACGCGCCGAACAGCACCATCCCGTGCACAACTATTACCGTGCGACCTTGGCGCCGAGCATCGCGTAAGGCGCGCCACACACCGGCATGCTTGGCCATCTTGCGGACCTTGGCGTCATCGACGATGACGCGGCCCATCGGCGTTGACAGTTTGGGTTTGCGTTTCACCGAGATCTCCTTTTGATATTCTGCCGAAGCCTGTGAAGCATCGACTGGACTGCATCATCCACCGAACGCCACCATTGCCCCCCATTGAACTCGTAGACCGATCCTGTTCGCGTATCCAGTAACGCCCTTAACTCATTATCGACTTGGCTCTCTATAGTTATTGGATAGGCGCCGGTCACATCTTCGAGCCCATGGACGCCTTCTCCGCTGATATCCCACGCGATGATCGGCAAACGCCAAACTTCCACCTCCTCCTCCTCGCACTGGTGACTTTCTTCGTAGAGAATGACGGAGAGCAAAAAAAGGTGCTCACTCGTGTTTGGAATCCTCTTGGTACAACTTTTCATTTCGTTCACTTTTCTCTCCGATAAAAAACGTTCTCTGTCCCCACTGTCCCCGCCTGTCCCCACTAATTTTTTATTGGTGGGGACAGCTCAAGGCCACGGCTGACGCGGCTTACATACATACTGTCCCCACTGTCCCCACCAAATAACATAGATATATATATATCGCGGCGACCTACCCCATTTGACCGACATGGCATACCCCTCTCCGTATATATATATGTATGCTGAATTTGGTGGGGACAGTGGGGACAGTGGGGACAGCGGCCATCAAAGCCACGGTTGGCGCGGCTTCCAGAAATTTGCATGTCGCCAAACAGTGGGGACAGAACACCGCAAACAGTGGGGACAGAACACCGCAAACAGTGGGGACATCACGCGACATCCCCCTCGATCAGCGCCCGCCCGAGGACGTATACCCGGCGCTTGACGCCACCAATCCGCCGCTGAGGGGCCAGGCGCAACTTGCCGGCCTCCTTTGTAGTCTCGGCCAGCAGCCCCCGGTCATGTAGCCGCCGCCATATCGTCGCCTCGGTCGTCGCGACGTGGCCGCCCATGGACCGGGCCATACCCTGGACGGCCGCGTACGCCGCCGGACCATCCAGGTACACCCGCACCGCATCCACCCAGCCGATCCGCCCGCCGAGCGCGCGGTCGATATCCGGCCCGCCGTCGGCTCCTGGCACCACCCTCCACCCCCAGAAGTTGGGGCGTTCGGTCGGCGCGCCCTGAGTCGTCACGTCGCATAGGTGGCACGCGCCCGCCGTCAGCGCCGAGCGCAACAGCCCAATAAACTGCGTGACCTCGTCCTGCTCGGACTGGAGGTCGCCCTGTGCGGCGACGGCGACCCGGATCGCGGTCTCGGCAGCCGCGAACATCTCGGCCGCCTCGTCGTCGGCCAGCGCCCCGGCATCGACGGCGTACTGCCGCGCCAGGTCAAGCCCCAGGGCCAGCGACGCGTAGATGTCGGCCGCCCGTGGGTGGCACGCGCCCACCCCGTCGGCGATGGCCCGCTCCCGAAGCGCCCGGAGATACCCCGGCGCCGCCGTCACCCAGTCGGCCATGTCCCCCGCCAGCCAGCGGATATACCCGGCCATAGCCCGCTCCAGCTCCCCCGACCGTGCCGCGCCCTGAAGGTCGCCGAGCACGGCGTTATCTATCGTTAGCCGGCCGACCTCCAGGATCGCCATCCGCGCCCGCAGACTGTGGCCACGCGGGATATCCTCACCAGTCGCGACCACCAGGCCACGCGGATAATAGGCGGGCCGCTGCCGCAGGTCGGCCGTGCGCCGGCCCCGTCCGGACTGGTTGCCGGCGCCCCGGAACAGCCGGTCGGCCTTGGCGTGGATGCGCGCGACATCGGTCGCGGACCCCGCCGGCAAAAAGTCGTCGACCGCGTAGAGGGCATCCTTCGCGGCGAAGGATTTGGCCTCGAGGTCGTTTTCGGTGTCGGCGAAGTTCGCCGGGAAGTGGCGCGCATCAAACCCCCGGCCGAAGTGGGCCAGCGCCACGCCCGCCACCTCCGACTTGCGCGAGCCGGTCGGCCCGGCGATAAATGCGCCGTGGTCGCACGGTGCCGCCGCCCCGAGCGGTGCCCGGTACACGGCGGCCAGCATCACGGCGCCCAGGGCCGGGTAGTCCGGCGCGACGGCCAGCAGGCGCAGGCTGGCGCGGATATCCGCGCGCAGGTCTCCGGCATCCGCCGCGAACCGGTACCGCGACATATGCCCCGACCCGACATCCACCTCGAGGTCGTCGCGGTGCCCGTCGGCCGTGATCGCGCCCCCGCCGTGCAGGTAGACCCATGCGCCGCTGATCTCGCGCCACCCGGTATGACCGTACACGGTCCGGCGGCGGACATCCCGCGATAACATCTGGATGGCTGCGCGGACATGGTCGCGGGTCGAGGGTCCCGCATGGACCACGGCGCGAGCACCCCATGCGACCGGCACCCACGCCATGGACGGGTATTCGGCGGCACGGACCTCGGCCGGCGGCAGCGGCGTACCGTCGGCCAGCCGGCCCGCGAGCCGGAACGTGACGTCCTGCGTCGCGCCGTCGTCGTTGACGATCTCCTCGGCGATCGCTGCCACGAAGTTGGCCAGCTGCCGCCGGCCGTCGTCGTCGACCAACCACAGCCGGCCGTCGTCGACCCGGTACGGCATGTCGACCTCGCCGGCACCGCCGGACGGCGCCGACCGGCCCCGCGCGCCGACCAGGTCGGCCAACAGGTCGGTCGTGGTGGACGCCTTGGCGGCGATGAGCCGCAGCAGGCGGTGCGTCGTCGCCGGCGACAATCGGGCGGACGACATGGACTGGGCGACCCCGACCAGGTCGCCGTAGTCGTCGGTGTCGGCGATCCGCGCCTCGTAGGCCTTGGCGGCCGCGAGGTCGGCGCCGAGATCGATGACGTTGCCGGCGGGCACCGTCGCCGGCGTGACCTCAATCACGCTGGGCAGGTCGCGGTCATCCATGGCCACCCCCCCGAACCGAGATGATCCGACCGCCGGGGGGCAGGTAGATGATGCGGGCGACGTAGTTGACCAGGATGGCCCCCAGCGCCGTGATTACCGCGACCGGCTCCGGCCGGCCGAAACCGCAAATCACGGCGTCGGCAAAACCGGCGACCGCCGACCAGTCGTACCCGGCCGGATCTTCGCCGAACGGCAGCAACAGTTTGCGGCCCGCGAACCAGGTGCCCGAGGCCGCCGGCGGCCAGCCGTCGGAGCCGGTGACCACCACCACCGTCCGGGATCGGTCGGCGACCAGGTGACGGGCATACGGCGGTCGGCGGCGATACCCGCTTGACGCCGCCGTTCGCGGTGATAAACTATTGACGCTACTCTTGTTTTGTTCGTTTCGGCCCGGCGCGGGACCCACCCCGCGACCGGGTTTATTTTTGTCGGGCATAACCCCTCCGTCAGCGGGACGCGATCGTCATCGCGACGATCATCACCACAGCCACCAGGTCGACATCGACGGCGGCGGCCAGGGCCAGGCATCGGTATAGTCGCGCGGTCATACAGCGCCCTCCATCCGTACTTTTCCGCGTTTTTTGAGGCCGTGCAGTTTGACCTGCTCGATCACCTCGCGGCGATAAAAAACGTGATGGCCGATTTTGATGTACGGCAGGCAGTACCTGCCGGTCGACCGCCAAATCCGGAGCGTAGCCTCGTCTACCCGCAGTTCTTTGGCGGCTTCGCGCGGCGTCAATAGGTCGTGATTATTCGCCGCCGACGGCGCGGCAATCGCAGATGATGTGCTGGACATTGATATCTCCCGTTTTGATGGATGACGGGAGATATGTTCACTTTTGTGAGTTGGACTTTGCTCTGAAAAGTCCAACTTTTTTTAGACGCCGCGCCGGACCTTTCTGACTATCTTCCGAATGTAGTCCCAGTTGTTCGGGTCAATCTGTATAGCGACAGCCCGATCACTGCGGTCTGGGTGGCGCGCCAAAATATCTTTTGCTTTTTTTTCCCAGTCGTCTCGAATCTTTTTAGTGCTCTCTCTCTTTTGCCTGCCCCCCTTCGCAGGATTAATTCTCGCAACTATCGAATGCACTACGGCATACCCTTCAAGTCGCGATCGCTCGGAAACGAATATCTCGTTCGCCCTTTCGTCATAGCCGCGTTCCAATAGGTATCTCGCTGCGGCGAATACGCGCCAGGCCGCGCCTGTCAGCGGCGTTGGACGCACCCCTCGGCCGCGCCCCTCGAGATATTTCCGCGACAGGCGGTCAATCTCATCAGGAGGTATGTGGTAGCGCCATCCGCAACGGCCCTGCTCCGGATCGTAGGCATAGGTTTCCAAATCAAAGCGGGTGTACTCTTGCGCGAGCAGGTAATCCCTTGCCCAATCGCGCATGAACTCGATATTCGCCCAATGCTCTTTCGGAGCCTCCAAAATGGATTTCAACGGGTCCATGTCGCTACCCCTCTGCACCAGCCGCAGCGCGCAGCGCATCGGTAACCATCTGCATCGGCCGCCGCAGCCGCTCGATGTCGTGCACGATGTAGCCGGCGGTGACATCCGATTGCGCGGCCCGGTGGTTCAACAACCGCTTCAGGGCATAAGCGGAGATGTCCAGGCTTTCCGCCGTCGTGATGAAGGTTCGCCGCAGGTCGTGCAGCGTGAACCGAACTCCGGATTCCCCGATAATCCGACCGATCCAGTGCCGCACGTCCACCAGCCGGCCGGTTTTGCCGGAAAAGACGTAATCGCCCGTTGCCGCTTCGGCTCGCCGTCGCAGGATCTCTTCCAGGAAGTCCGACATGGGCAACACGTGCGGATCGCTGTTCTTCGTATCGATGATCGCGAAAGTCCGGTCCCTAAAATCGACGGCCGATAGCGGGAGCCCGGCTGCTTCTTCCTTACGAAGGCCCGTGAACGCCAAAAACAAAAAGTAATCCCGGACCGACTCCACGTCGGCATTGCTCTTGAGCGCCCGCAGCTCGGAAACGGCGCGAAACCAGCTCGGCCACAGGTAGGGCTTGATGATGGTGCGTCGCCGGTCGACGCGGAACCAGGATCGCTCACGCGAAAGCCGCTTGACCGGGTTTTCGAGAATGAAGGGTTTTCCGTCGGCGTCACGGTATCGCCCCATGGCGAAGTTGACCAGCGCCCGCAGCACCCGCATGGCGTGATTGGCCCGCGACGGACTCGCTTTGCCGCGATCCTTGTGCCGCCTGGCTACCATCTCTTCGGTGATGTTCGCGATCGGCTTGTTCAACCAATCGGCAAACGAGGTATTCAGCGCCTCCTGATAATCGTTCCGTGTGGATTCCTTCAAGTTGTTACGCGCATCAACGTAGTCATCGAAGACATCTTGCAGGGTGACATTCCTGTGCTTCTCGGCTTGCCGTTCCGCCACCGGATCGTCACCGGTCGCCAGCTCGCCCAGGACCCGCCGAGCTTCCCGTCGAGCATCCATGACGCTCATGCTCTGACACCTGGCGATGGTGATCCGTCGCGGCCGACCATGCTTGACCCTCGCCTCGACAATGAAGGCCTTCGCTCCCGTATCGGTGATCCGAAGACCGAAACCGCTCAGCTTGGTATCCCGAATGAACCGCTGGCCTTTAGCCGGCGGTTCCGATTCCCGAACGATCCGCTCGGTAATCTCCGCATAAGATGTACTCATCTGTTGCCTTTTCATGTAGACGCAATGTAGACAGATTAAGCAAAATTGACTTAGGTAGCAACAGATACCGAAATGTTAACGGAAGTGTCTTACTCCTTGATTTATCGGGCTTATTTCCGGTTTTTGGAGTGTTAACGGAGATTAACGTAAGTTATTGAAAGTTGATAATGTCAAAGACTCAAAATCTGGTTTGGGAAACCAAGTGCGAGTTCGATTCTCGCCCTCGGCACCACTTAAAAAATCAAGACGTTATGAACTCGAAAGCATCAGACAAAAACGGCAAGCAAAAACGCCTGTAGATGCAATGTAGAGAAGTAACGCAGAAATGAGCCCGGCAATGAACCGGGCTTTTTTGTTTTTTCCAAAGAGAAGCTCGAAGATGAGCCAGACTAGCGTATGCTGCTCAAAGCGATGTGATTAGCAACCGTGCAACTAAATTACAGTTGCTAATGTAACCATCGGTTACTAAACTCTGTTTCGAGTCGTGAGTAAGAAAGAAAAACTCATCGAACGATTGATCGCGGTCCCTTCAGACTTCACGTGGACGGAACTCGTGAGCGTCTTGCAACACTTTGGATATCGGCAAAGACAGGGGGATGGATCTCGTGTCAAGTTTGACAACGGCAATCCGAATGACATGATCAATCTACATAAACCGCATCCAGGTTCAATCGTTAAACGCTACACTTTGGAGATGGTCATAGAGAAATTAAAAAACGCGGGGTATTTATGATGAATATGCTGCGCTACAAAGGCTACTATGGTTCCGTTAACGTTAGCTTCGAGGACGGATGCTTATATGGGAAGTTGGAATTTATCGATCCACTTGTTACATTCGAAGCCCAAACCGTACCTGAGCTTTTAAATGCATTCCATGAGGCAGTAGACGATTACATTGCTACGTGCGAAAAACAAGGCGTCAAACCACAAAAGCCCTATAGCGGATCATTTAACGTTCGGATCGGCCCCGAACTCCACAAAGCAGCAGCTCGGGTTGCTAGGTTACAAAAGACTAGACTTAATGAGTTCGTCAAACAAGCAATTCAACGAGCGGTAGAGACGTTTGACGCTAGCGAACGTAACCGAGAAATTCCATTAATGTGTCATAGGTCTCTGGACACGGATGAAATGCTCTCGGCCATTTTCGACTTGCGTTCCGCCCTTCAGAATACACCCGATACACCCGTGCAACTACTTCGGGGACTTGCGGTCTTGCGGAGCACTACCGCAACGATTACTAACGAACCAGAAGATAAGCCGATCATTGTTCCGGATAACTTAGTCGGGTACGCCAGGACGGTAAATTAATGAGCACAGAAAAGCAAGTTGAAACAGAGGAACTAACTCGGTTCGCGTTCTCGCACAAAGAGATTGTCGAAGTATTAATTAAGAAACAGGGAATCCACGAAGGCATTTGGTCCTTATATATGGAGTTCGGGCTATCTGCTGCCAATGTTGGGCAATCCGAAAGCAATCTTCTCCCTGCTGCGATTGTTCCTGTAGTGAAGATAGGCATTCAAAAGGCAGAAAAGTTGACCTCGATTGCGGTTGACGCATCGGAAATTAACCCAGCGCCAAAGAAAAGCAAGAGGACACGTCATTCAACACCCGAATGATGTTGAGAAGTAAGTATTATCCCCCCGACAGAGCCGGGGAACTCCCGATTTGGTTAGAATAAGGCCCGCGCGAGCTTTTTCTAACCCGCCAATTATCCAAATAAAAAAAGTACGGGTAAGTCGAAACTCGGCTGGGGCCATCTCTAAGCAAGCGCCCATCAAGCAATCGAATTGATCAGCCGAATCTTTTCGCCTTGAGTAAGCCGATAAAACCGGCGGAGTTCTTCCATCATCTCGCCTGCCCGCGCTTTTTTCAGATAACGGGTTTCCAATCGAAGGCAATACTTGCCTGCATAATGGTTGGCATCTTCATAGCGCTGCCGCTGAACCTGGTCCAATGCCGCGTCGTAAGCCGGGGCCTCGAATAGGCAATATCGAAGTTCCGAAGGTACAAGACTTTTGCCCTGCCGCTTCCATAGCGATGTGGCGGTTACGAATTTATCCACCTCGGCCTGCATCTCCAGTTCCATCAGCGTCACGCCGCGCTCGACGCCAGCGTTCCATATGAGATAAAGAAAGTGACTGACGCCTTCCACGGCCAAAAGGAAATCGATGAAATTTTCGGAATGAAGACTCACCAGCGGATCATCATCGGTCAGGCGGGCCAATACCGAGGCATCGAGGAAAAGTGCGAGATCCAGATGGTCATCTTGTTGCGAGACCAAGAGCTTCTCTTTGCTTTCGCGAGGATTGATGCTGGTGTCCAAACGCCGCGCGAGGTCCGGATCGGTAATCAAGAAATCCTCCACATCGAGATCAACCTCGATGCGATAGATGCGCTCCAGCAGCTTCTGCAGGACATTCAGGCGCATAATCCTAGAAACGGCAGTTGGACGCGTCCGAGTGTGCGGCGGGCGGGCCGGATGGCAAGCCTGTCCTGAGCTCGGTCGAAGGGCCTGTCCTGAGCCCCGTCGAAGGGGCGCGACGAGGCAGCGAGGTAGTCTCCCGCGATGAGAAGCAACGCCGCCAGGCAGCTCGCCCGCCGTGCAATCGGGTGCGTAGCCTTTTCACCTAAGCGGTGAGATCGGTAGAAGGTAGGACGGTCAGAATTCATGCGGCTTTTCTACTCCTTCTAAAGCGGCCAACTGCCGTTTCTAGGAAGTGGCGCCTCCTTCAGTTGTGCCGGCGACTGATCGAGCCTTGGGCCGGCTCTATGCCCAGTTTCCTCAGCTTGTCAGCCGCGCGCTTGCTGCCGGTTCGAAGCCAGATTTCGTAGAGCCTCATAATATCGGTGCACGAATTCAACGGGGTTCTTTCCCCGACCTCCGACAGTACGTCCACGAACGATTGGAACTTTTCGGAAAGCTCGCCAAAAATCGCGCAGAAAGCTTTACCTCGTAAGGTGCCTCGGTTAAGGTCGCACAGATATCCATAGGCGGTACCCCCCATGGCGATGTAATAGTCGATGTCGACGAGCTTTCGATTGAGGCTGGAGGAAAACAAGCCGGATATCAATAGCGCCACGTCTCCGAGCCTGCGCAGAATTTGATGCCTCTCTTCCATGCTCGCCGCCTCCACGGCTTCAGCGTAGATCAAGGCAAGTGGCTGCAATGTGACGCCTTCGGCGGTACGGGAAAACAGCTTGTCCGCCTGGGTGAAATAGGCAAGCAAGTTGACGATGTAGTAGACGGTGTCCTCTCCGGCATCGACTTTTTGATTCGATAAAGCCGTTGTTACCGATTCCCTGAAGAATTCCTGGACGTTTACATCCGTAATCAAGTTCGCGTCGAGGTTTTCAGGCGCCATCATGTCTAGACCTCCAAAGAGTTAAGATCTACCCCAAAAAGCGACGAATCCGCCCGTGTTGCAAGCCGATCATGAAACTTCTCCTCGAGTATAGCAACTGTCCGTGAGCCTACGCCTCCGGTATGCCGGGAGAAAAAACGGATTATCCATTGGACGACGACGAGCGGTTGCGGTTCTCCTTACCGTGATCGATCAGAGCTTTTGCCCCAATTCAATCAAGGTTATGTCGCTTATCGATAATACAGGCAAAAGCCGGACCATTCGGGCGCCGTAACCCGATGGTGGAACAGCGGACCTATTGGCAGACCGGTTTAACTAACGGCAGGCGGGAGGAAGCAAATTTCTGAGGCAAGCAAGCTTTAACAGGCCGGCGGCACTGATCGAGTCGGTGATTGTGCCGTCCATCACCATGCGCACCGCCTCCAGCAAAGGCAGCTTCTTGATTGTAATAGCCTCCGTCTCTTCGAAGTCCGGTTCGCCCTCCACCAAACCCTCCGCAAGGAACACATAGCCTTCCTCGTCGGTAACCGAGTTCGTGGTATGCAAGTGCATGAAAACACTCCAGTCCTTGGCTATCAGGCCGGTTTCCTCCTTGAGCTCGCGTTTCGCGGTCTCCAGAATGTCTTCACCTTCGGGCGAACCGCCCATGGGAATTTCCCAGAAATAGGCATCGGGCACGTAGCGATATTGGCCGACCAGCCAAGTATTGCCTTCGGCGTCTATCGGTATGATGCCGATAGCCTGACTCTTGAAATGGATCCTGCCATAAATACTCAACCCGCCGGATGGATTGATCACCTCGTCCTCGTCCAGACGAATCCACGGATTTTCGTAGACTTCCCGACGCCGAATCAATTTCCAAGGGTTGTGCTCCGACATAAATCAACGTCCGTGAAATGCGGGACTGAATTCGTGCACGGCTTCGATCATCGCCTTGGCGTGCTCGGGATCGACATCGGGCAATATCCCATGTCCCAAGTTGAACACATGTCCCTCTCCGTGACCGTATTGCTCCAAGACCCGCTTTACTTCGGTGCGTATGGCCTCGATCGGTGCATACAAAGCCATAGGATCCAAATTGCCTTGCAGCGCGACCTTGTGCCCCACTCGTCGACGCGCCTCTCCGATGGGTGTGGTCCAATCCAATCCTAAGGCGTCGAATCCCGTTTCCGCCATGGCTTCCAGCCACTGTCCGCCGCCCTTGGTAAAGAAGATGGTCGGTATGATTTTGCCGCCGTGGCGCCGATTCAGCTTGTCGAGTACGCGCTTGGCGTAAGCCAAGGAGAATTCTTCGTAATGCGCCGCCGGCAGAATTCCACCCCATGTGTCGAACACCATGACCACATCGACGCCTGCGGCGATTTGGGCATTGATATACAGCGCTACGGCGTCGGCCAATTTTTCCAGGAGATCATGGAGAACCACGGGTTGCTCGTACATCAATCCCTTGACCCTGCGAAACTCCTGCCCGCCGCCGCCCTCGACCATATAGGTGGCCAAAGTCCAGGGACTACCCGAGAACCCGATAAGCGGAACGCTGCCGTCCAGATTTTGTTGAATCAGGCGTACAGCATCCATGACATACCGCAAATCGGTTTCCGGATCAGGAACCGACAGCCGGCGCACATCCGCAGCACTGCGGACCGGATTTCTGAAATGGGGCCCCTCGCCTTCGACGAACTCCAGACCCAAACCCATGGCATCCGGCACCGTGAGAATATCGGAGAATAGAATGGCGGCATCCAGACGGAAGCGCGCGAGAGGCTGCAACGTGACCTCGCAAGCCAGTTCGGGCGTGCTGCACAATTTCATAAAACTGCCCGCTTGCTCCCTGACGCGACGATATTCGCGCAAATAGCGGCCCGCTTGGCGCATCATCCAAACCGGGGTCCTTTCGGTGGGCTGTCTCAATAGTGCACGGATAAGACAATCATTTTTAGGTGCATTCATGGCATCACGCAAATCAATGGCAGAAAGATCGGGTTACAGCAATGGGCGTAAAAATCGACACTCGGGAGCAAGACATGGCATTCACGCCGAATTCATAACACGCCTTTAGAACATCCGTTCGATTAATTTCAACGAGCCGAAGAATCAACCGACGAGCTAAGCTCCGCATGCCGCGGCATCATTCGCCGAATCTCTTGGTGAATAGATTTCATTTGTCTGGGCAAAGGCTGACCGACGGAAAGGGGTAAAGTCGCCGTTGCTTCCTTGGCCGCAGGCAGAGTCGGATAGATTCCGAAAAACAGCGGATAGAGATCACTGCTCCCCTTGCGGGAACGAAAACTGGCCAGTTCGCTGCCCGGCGGAAATTGTTTGGCCAGCTTACGCACCGCGTTCAATCGGGAAACGGCGACGATCTGCAAGGTGTAGGCTTCGGGACTTTGATTCATCAGCCATTCGGCACTCTTAAGACCTTCCATAACGATCTCGGGCGATCTCGAACGCTCGCTCTCTTGCGCACCCGATTGGCCCCTCTTCGCCTCAGCTTCAGTTACAGCGCCGGCTGACGGCAAACGGTCCGGCGACATCTCGATCTGCGCCTCCGACATGCTTTTCGGTTCTTCCATGACCGAAGGCGGTAGTGGCTCACGCTGGGTGTCCGGTTCTATCGGCTTATGAGCTTCAACTGTTTTCTTCGCCTCCGCTTCGAACGTACGTGTCGCTGCCATCTCTACCGATTCGCGAATCGGTAGGCTCTCCGACTTTTCGCTCTCGGCTAGCGGCAAAGGCACAGATGACGATTGTGGATCAGTAAGCGGCTCGTCAAGATTCGGGGGCTGGACAGCTTGGGCCTTTTCGGAGTCGGGAGAGACAACGGAGACCATCTCGGGATTTTGGACAACAGGGCCATCGTAAATCTGTTGGTCCGGCTCCGGGATCTGCCGCGAGAACATCAAAAAAAACGCGTAGGCCGTTGCGCCAACCAATAAGCCGGCGCCGGTAAGCCAACCGACCTTAGTCGATATCGCCGCTGTGGCCGATCCGTAGGGAGATCCCAGAATTTCGATCACTTTGCCAGGAATTCCTCGACTTCTGGCATGCAGCCGTTTTACGAAGGATTCCGTAATTCCGTGCTCGGTGACCAATTCAGGCAACGTCACCCTCAATTGGTCCGCGAAGAGTCCGCATTCGTCTTCCGATAGTACGGGAATCTCCAATATAAACGCATCGCCAAGAGCGGATTTGTCGGTGTCGGATTTTTGCGGCATTTCTTCGGTGCGCATTGCGAATACCAAGCACAAGGAAGGATAACGGCCAGCTAACTGCCATAAGGCGTCTAAAAGCCCCGACACGAGCGCGCCGGCATCGTCGAGCAGCAGCACCACGTTTCGACGCTCCTTGGCATAGCTTTCCAGCAAATCGGTCAAATCCGCTCCCGACGATGCCGATCTCGATTTTTCCTGATTTAAGGCGCGGGACAACTCATCGACGATGCGCTCAAAACTCACGCCGGGCGCTGACGTCAAATAGCAAACCGTTGCAAGTGGCGCCAAGCGGGTCTTGAGAAGACGCAAGAAGGTTGTCTTGCCGATGCCTTCCGGTCCGCATACGACGATGGGCTGAGCCAAGTTAACCGCCAAGTGCGAAAGCAAGTCGAACTTTTGTATGCGTGCCGCAGAAATCAGCGATAAGGATTGCCCGCCATGAGCGCTCTCGCGACCGCTGGCGGGCAGTGAAAGCTCAGCCGCGCCCATATTCACTCAAGGTGGCCCGAAGCAACTCGAGATCGACCGCTATAGGCAAAGTTGCCCGCCCGATCTTTTCCGGCAAGATTAGCCGCAGCTTACCTGCCACGTTTTTTTTGTCGACAGCCATCAGGTCCAAATAGCGGTCTACATCCAAATTCGCTGGCGGCGTCACCGGCAGCCGTGCCCGCCTAAGCAACGAAATGATGCGCTCGACGCTATCAGTATCCAGCCAACCCAACCGTCGTGAGAGATCTGCGGCCTGACAGATTCCGATCGCTACTGCTTCGCCGTGCAGATAGCTTCCGTAACCCATTCCTGTTTCAATGGCATGCCCAAAGGTGTGCCCCAAATTCAGTGTTGCTCTCACCCCGGACTCCCGCTCGTCTTCGGCTACAACCTCCGCCTTGTTGATACAGGATCTCTCGATGGCGTAGGTTAGGGCGTCGGCATCGCGGCCCAAAAGCATCTCCAGGTTGGCTTCCAGCCAGACGAAAAATTCGAAATCGCGGATAAGACCGTATTTGATCACCTCGGCCAAGCCGGCGCTAAACTCCCGGTCAGCCAAGGTATCGAGCGTCGAAGTATCGGCCAGCACGCATTGCGGCTGATAAAAAGCCCCGATCATGTTCTTGCCGCGCGGATGATTGACTGCGGTTTTTCCACCTACGGAAGAATCCACCTGCGCCAGCAAAGTCGTCGGAATTTGAATGAACGGCACGCCCCTCTGATAACACGCGGCGGCGAAACCCACCAGATCGCCGATTACCCCGCCCCCTAGGGCGATGAGAGATGCGTCTCGGCTGAATTTTCGGACAAGCAACTCATCGAAGATGACCATTGCCGATTCGATGCTTTTATAAGACTCGCCGTCCGGCAAAACCACCTCGGCGGTCTGCTTGCCGTCTAGGCTCTGTCTGACCCGGTCCAAATAGAGGGGGGCAACCGTTTCGTTGGTAACCACCATGACTTGGCTGGAACTGAGGTGCCTAGACAGGAGTTCGCCGGACTCCAGAACTCTCGAACCGATATAAATTGGATAGCTGCGTTCGCCCAGGCTGACAGTCAGGGTTTTCATGAATTCGCGTTTGCTCGGTTATAGGCTTTCAAGATTTGGCGGACGGCGCTGCGGCTGGAATGCGTTCCCGTATCCACGATGAAATCGGCCAAAGAGCGATAAATCGGCTCCCGCACCCGCAACAACTCTTGTAGTCGCTGGCGGGGATTTTCGGTCTTGAGCAGCGGCCGGTTGGAATCTTTGTGAGTTCTCTCAAGCTGCTTTTCGACCGAACACTGCAGATATACGACGAATCCCCGCCCATGCAGCACTTCTCGATTCTTCGGCAACAGAATCGATCCACCCCCGGTAGCCAACACTATTCCGTCCTCGCAACACAACTCGGCCAAAACTTCGGATTCTCGCCTTCTGAAGCCTTCCTCACCCTCATACTCGAAAATCATAGGGATACAGACGCCGGTGCGATGTTCTATCTCCCTGTCACTATCCACGAATCGGACACCCAAGGCTTTGGCCAGAAGTCGCCCAATGGTCGTCTTGCCCGCTCCCATGGGCCCGATCAAATAAATATTGTGCGTATGTCTCATGCTGCCCGAGGTGAGAAATCGGGTCATCATACCATGTGTGTCGAAAATACCGGGCAGTAACACTCACAGCCGGCCTGAAAACAAAAAGGCGCCGCCGTTTAAGGCCGCGCCTTTGTTTCCAATGTCAGCAGAAATCAGCGAAGGGCGAGATCTTGCTTGAGAACTTTCGGCGTGATGAAAACGAGCAACTCCCTTTTTGTATCTTCGACATTATTTCTCCGGAACATATATCCGATTCCCGGTAGATCCCCGAAAAACGGAACTTTGTCGGTGTTGTTCCGATTCAAGCCCTCGTAAACGCCTCCCAACACCACGGTTTCCCCATTAGCGACTTGTGCCGTCGTTTCGATCTCGCGCTTATCGATTGCCGGGCCAACTGGCGTTTGCTGGCCTTGTTCATCTTTCTTGATCAACAATTCCATCAATACTTGATCGTCGGGCGTGATATGCGGCGTCACATTCAGCTCAAGCACTGCCTGCTTGAAGGTGATGTTGGCCGACGCTCCTCCCCCCGCTACAACCGTAGTTTGATAAGGAATCTCGACACCCTGCTTGATGACCGCCTTGGTCTGGTCCGAGGTAATCAGCCGAGGATTGGAGACTGTTTCGCTACGCCCCTCACGCTGTGCGGCCGATAACTCGAGATCAAGCAAGTAATCGCCCGCTTTGATGAGAGTGAATCCAAGGGCGCTCGCGCCACCAGTCGCGGCGGTTGCCGCGCCCTGAGCCGCGAGATCCACCAGCACGTCGGCGTTGGTCGACTTCTCCCCGCCGGCGGCCGGTTGCTGGAAAATGACGCCGCTTGATCCCGAACCTGCATCTGAAAAGGAATCGGCGCCTCTCCCTTTAACCAGCCTGTTGACCTGAAGCCGACTACCCAAATCCCTCAGAAAATCGTTTCTGGCAATGACGATCCGAGATTCGATCAGTACCTGCCGAATTGGCTTGTCCAACTGGCGAACAAGATCGCGGACTCGCTCCAAATTGCGCGGAGTATCTTTCACGATCAACTGATTGGTCCGCGGATCGACGGTTACGTTACCCCGACCGGATAAAACCGATTGACTCACATCCAGTGTCGATACGGCTGTGGATGCCGACGCACCGCCGATGCCGGCCGGTTGACTCATGGATTGGCTAATCCGTTCAGTGGTGCCGACTAAAACTTTCTTGATATCTTCGGCCGTGGTGTAGTTGATCTGGATGATTTCCGTCCGCAGCGGCTCCAAATCTTCCACGACTTTCTGAGCTTCGAGTTCCTCCTTCTCCTGTTTATTGATTTCTTCCAACGGTGCGACGCGGATGATGTTTCCTTCTTGCCGTTTCCCCAATCCCTTGGACTTGAGGACCAATTCCAAAGCCTGATCCCACGGAACATCGTTGAGCCGAAGGGTTACATTCCCCTGAACGGTATCGCTGGCAACAATATTCAGGTTGGTAAAATCAGCCAGAATTTGAAGAACAGACCGCACCGGAATGTCCTGGAAATTTAGCGTCAGCTTCTCGCCCGAGTACGAGAAATTCTTTTTCTTGATTTCCTCTTTTTCCATTTTGGTCAACGGACGAAATTCCACCGTCAGGACGTTATCGGTCTGGTAAGAGGAATAATCGTAGTCGTCGGAAACCGTCGCTACGACCATCCTCGCATGGGCACCTTCCGTCGTGGCGTCGACGGAACGGACAGGAGTAGCGAAATCCATGACGTCGAGCCTGCGCTCCAATTGCGGAGGCAGACCCGTGTCGGCAAATCTGACAATGACCTTTTGTCCCTCTTCGTGGATATCAACCAAGGACTTAGGATCGCTCAGCGTCACTAGAAGTCGTCCCTCACCCTTTTCGCCACGACGAAAGTCAATGTTTTCAATCCGCCTATCGCTTCCGCCGAGTGGCCGATCCATAAACTGCGATTTTGTCGATGCTGCGCTCGCGGCGGCAATCGGTGCAGTGCCGCTTTGCAGTGTGATAAGAATATTGTCACCGTCTAGCCGGCTGGTGTAGGGCATCATGTTGGTCAAATTGATGACCACGCGGGTACGACCGGACGATTCCACGGCTTGAACACTTTGAGCTCCACCCACATTGATCGGCACTAATTTCTGGTCCAAACCGTTCGTTACGCCGGGCAAATCCAGTGCAATGCGGGCGGGATTTTCGGTATGGAAGATTCTCGGCTCTCTGGCGGGCCCACTTAAACCCAAAAGCAGCTGTAAGTTATCCCCAGGCAGGATCGAAAAATCCACGGACTTAAGTACAAGCCCCTCCGCCTGACTGACGGGCAGATGCAGGGACAAACCGATCAGAATAAGACCCATCATTCTTTTGTATCGCTGCCGTGCGGCCGACGCGATACGGTTACCTATTTCCGCTCTCATTTCTTCTCCCCCACTTCCGCCAAGTCAAGAGACGCTTTACGTTCACGCCATGCCCCGGGACTGTCGGATATGATTTCTACCAATTCGATCAAGTTTTCTTTGATGTTGACGATCTTGCCGAAGTTTTTTCCCATGTGATTACCGACGCGCACCCGGTGAATCGTTCCGTCGGTAGCTTTCACTAATCCCCACAGCGAACCTTGCCGATCGACCGTTCCGACCATGCGTAGCGTATCCAGCTCGTAGGATTCCAGTTCCTCCTTAGGGCGATTGATATCTGGCCGGATGCTACTCGCAATTTTTTCCTCTTCAGTCTCCTGAGCCTTCTCATCGATAACGAAAGGATTTCGCAAATCCTCCGCATTGAATACAAATGGCTCTACTGTCTTAACTTCCGGCAACGGCTCGACTGATCCTTTCTGACGTGCCTTGACCTCTGCAACGTAGGCCTGTAAATCCGTCAAATCGTCCCCGGCGCATCCGGTTAGTCCGATAGCGAGCATCCACGACACGAGGAGTCGTGGATGGCACGGCGGTACCAAAAACTTCAAGTGCCCACCCATAGTGCTACTTTCTTTGTTGTGGCTTTTTAACTTGATTCGCTGGAGCAGGCCCCTCGTCCAGGTAGCGATAAGTCCTGACCAGCGCGCTCATGACCAATGGGTCCTTTGCGGATTTCTTTGCTCCCGCATCCTTGTTGTGGGCTGCGATCTTCACGTTATGTATCGTTACGATTCGCGGTAACGACGCCAGTCCGCTGATGAACGCACCGAACTCCATATAGTCGCCGATCACGCGGATTTCTATGGGTAACTCCGCATAGAACTCTTTGGCGATTTCGGCGCCGGGTTTGAAAAGCTCGAACTCCAATCCGGCCGCTAAGCCGGTTTGAGAAACGTCGACCAATAATTCGGGAACCTGGGTTTTATCGGGTAGCTGCCTGAGCAAATCGCCGAAACTCTTCTCGATTTCCGCCATTTGCTCCTTGTATTCTTCTAGATTTGCGGCCTTTTTTTGCCGCTGCTCAAATTTGTTCTTGAGTTCCAGTTCCTTGCTTTCTTCAGTTTCGAGCTGCGCGATTTGATCCTGAGTGTCCAAGTAGTACCCCAAGCCACTCAGAATTAGGCATAGTATGGTAATAATCGCCACCTTGATCGGTAGCGGCCACGCGCCCGCGTTTTCTATGTCCCAATTGATTTCGGAAAGATTCATGACGGTTTCCTTTCCTGATTGTCCGCCTTATCTCCTCCCTGCTTGACCTGAAGCGTAAAGCGGTTGCCCTGTGCTTTTTTGCTTTCCTTAGCCTCCTGCTTGGTCTCGATGATGTTTAAAAGGGGCTCCCTCATCCAAGGCGAAGACTCCAAATTCCGCATGTAAGCGGAAACTCGGGCATTGGACTGGGCCATTCCATTCATCGTCAGATTGCTATCCAACTGGGTTAAATCCGTTAGATAAACACCTTCGGGAATGGTACGCGCCAACTCATCGAACAAATGGACGATCTCGGGCCGGCTCGCTTGCAATCGCTGGATGACTTCCATCTTGGCGATCAGCCGTTTTTTCTTGGTTTCCAACTCTTCGATTTCCTTGATCTTCTGATCGAGCAGGGCGATCTCGGACTCCAAGTATTGATTACGCTGGCTCTGATAATCGATCATGCTGCCGATGAAATAATGAACGAAGCACAGAATCGCCCCGGTCGATAGCAACGCGGCCAGGGTAATAGCGACGAATTCCTTTTGCCGTTGTTTGCGATGTTCCGCACGCCAAGGAAGTAAGTTGATTCGAGCCATCAGTCCAAACTCCTTAATGCCAATCCACAAGCAGTCATAAGTGCCGGAGCATCATTGCTCAAACTTTGCGGTTTAACGCGCGGCGCGAGAGACATGGTGACAAACGGGTTGGCGGAAGTAGTGGGGATACCCAGAATGCCTTCCACGAAACGATCGATCCCTTGGATCGAGCCGCACCCTCCGGCCAACACGAGCCCGTCGACGGTGCGATGCGAGCTTGAAGACAGGAAAAACTGCAGCGAGCGGCCGATTTGCTGCGCCATCGCTTGTTTGAACGGCTCCAGCACTTCGAGCTGATAATTGTCTGGAAGACCGCCGTGTTTTTTTGCCAAACCGGCTTCCTCATAGGAAAGCCCGTAACGACGCTGGATTTCTTCCGTCAACTGCTTGCCGCCGAATCCCTGCTCGCGGGTATAAATGATGCGGCGATTATGGATCACATTCAGGGTCGTCATGGTCGACCCGACATCAGCCACGGCGATGGTTTGATCCGAACTGTAGCCGGGCAGTTGATCCAAAATAAGATTGCACGCATTCTCCAGGGCGTACGATTCCACATCCACGACTTCCGCCTTGAGTCCGGCCATCTCCAGAGCCGCCACACGATCCTCCACATTCTCCTTACGAGAGGCGACCAGTAGCACATCGACCATGTCCGGATTTTTCTCGGCTTTGCCCTGCACCTCGAAATCCAGGCTCACCTCGTCCAGTGAGTAGGGAATGTATTGATCCGCCTCCAGTTCGATTTGCGCTTCCAACTCGTCATCGCTTAGAGAAGCGGGCATCGAGATCATCTTGGTTATTACCGAAGAACTCGGTACCGCCACCGCCGCGTGCTTCAATCGGGTGCCCGATTGCTTGATGACCGATTTGATAACATTGCCGATGATTTCAACCTTAGCGATGTTCTTGTCGATCACGGCGTCCAACGGCAACGGCGCGACAGCATAGCTTTCCACCCGATAGTTCTGTCCGTTTCTACTCAGTTCCAGCAGCTTTACGGCCGCCGTGCTGATATCGATGCCAAGTAGCGGCGGTCTCTTGTGGTTCAAAAAAAACATCGATGACTTCCTAAACTGGCCTTGACCTCATGCAAGCGATACCGTGTCTTAATGGCGTTTCTCATCGCCCGCTAGACTCTGTACTGTAGTATAGTAGGGATTAGAAGTTTGCCCATGACACGCCAAACACCGATCAACCGTGCACTTCGGAGCTACTATTTGTAGCCGCAGCCTGAAAACACCTTTTTGATTGTCGAGTGAGAACCCGCAACAGTCGACGCCAAGCGCGCTCCCGTTCAGTGAGCCTCTTGAAGCTAATCTTTTTTTTCCTCCTTGCCGGATTCGCGAGTTTGGCCTTAGCCGCGTTCTTGCTTTATCGGTTCATCGAACCGCAACTCCCGGATATAGAAGTTTTGCGGGATGCGCGGTACCAGACTCCGATGAGCATTTACAGCAAAGATGGCCTCCTAATCGCGCAATACGGCGAAATGAAGCGCAGCCCGGTCAGCTTTTCCGAAGTGCCAGAAAAAGTCATTCAGGCTTTCTTGGCGGCCGAGGACAATCGGTTTTTTGACCATCCGGGCGTGGACTACCAAGGTTTATTGCGAGCGACGTTTTCCTTTCTTCGGACGGGCAAGAAGAAGCAAGGTGGCAGCACGATCACCATGCAGGTGGCCCGCAATTTCTTTTTAAGCAGCGAAAAGACCTTTTTTCGCAAACTCAAGGAAATCGTGCTGGCGATCAAAATCGAATCGGAATTGACGAAAGAACAGATCTTGGAGCTGTACTTGAACAAGATCTACTTCGGCCACCACGCGTATGGCGTCGTAGCTGCGACTCAGGTCTACTACGGCAAAGGGATTAACGAGCTCGACCTGGATGAAATCGCGACGATTGCGGGTTTACCGAAGGCTCCCTCCGCGTTCAATCCGATAACCAATCCAGAGAGGGCGGCGAGCCGGCGAAACTATGTCCTAAAGCGGATGCGGAAACTGGGCTACATCAATGATCAGACTTACCAGGACATGATCAACCGGCCTGTCACCGCAAAACTCCATACGACCCCCGTCGAGTTAAATGCCCCCCATGTCGCAGAGCTGATCCGCAACGAGATGTATCGGCAGTATGGCGAATCCGCTTACACCAGCGGTTACAGGATATACACCACGATCGACAGCCGCTTGCAGGCAGCCGCAGACAGGGCGCTGCGCCTTGCGCTGCACGACTACGATGAGCGTCACGGATTTCGGGGCGCTAAGCAACGAGTAGATTTAAAGAAGGACAAGCGCCCCAAGGACTGGGACGAGCGATTATCCAGCATCCCCAGAGCGGGAGAAACGGTACCCGGGCTGGTCCTAGCTGTTAAAGACAGCTCGGCAGAAATTTATCTCGGCGACAAACAGCGCATCGAACTGGACTGGGACGGCCTTAAATGGGCACGCAAGTATATCTCCGAGAATGCACAAGGTCCTCTGCCCAAAAGCACCAAAGAGATACTCAAGGCCGGTGATCTCATCAGGCTTCGCAAAGACGGCAACGACCATTGGAAACTTAGCCAGATTCCGGAAGTTGAAGGCGCGCTGGTCGCATTGGATCCGACCAGCGGTGCCGTAGTCGCGCTGAGCGGCGGGTATGATTTTGCTCTCAGCAAGTTCAACAGAGCGACTCAGGCGCAAAGACAGCCCGGCTCCGGCTTTAAACCAATACTCTACGCGGCAGCATTGACCCACGGATATACTCCGGCGAGTGTCGTAAATGACGCTCCCGTTGTCTTTTCCGACCCGTCCCAGGCGGACGGATTCTGGCGTCCTCAGAATTACTCGGGCCGATTTTACGGCCCCACGCGACTCAGAGTCGCACTCGCCAAATCACGAAACCTCGTATCCATTCGATTGCTTCAAAGCATCGGCCTCAAGAAGGCCATAGATATGGCCATGCGCTTCGGCTTTCAGCCCGAAGAGCTGCCACGATCTCTCCCGCTAGCCTTAGGAAGCGGCACTGCAACGCCCCTCCGGATGGGGCAAGCCTATGCCGTGTTCGCGAATGGCGGCTTCCACGTCGAACCGTACTTCATCGAACGCATCGAAACCGAAGCCGATAGAACGATCTTCCGAGCTACGCCGCAAATCGCATGTGCGAATTGTGCCGAGTCCGATGATCACCAAACGAATTTTGCACCTCGCACGTTATCTCCCCAGGTCCATTACATGATGAACTCCATGCTGCAAGACGTGGTACGAACCGGGACCGCGACCCGTGCAATGGAACTGGGGCGTAACGATATTGCCGGCAAAACCGGCACAACGAATGAATATAGGGATGCCTGGTTTAACGGTTATGTTCCCTCTCTGACGACCATCGCTTGGGTCGGCTTCGATTCATCAAAATCCTTGGGAAAAGGTGAAACTGGCGGCAAAGCCGCACTGCCCATGTGGATGTATTTCATGCAGGAAGCCCTCAAAGATTTACCCGAGCAGACTTTTCCGCTTCCAAGCGGGTTGACCATCGCTCGGATGGATCCGGGCACGGGAATGCTTGCTCCACCCGGCAGCACTAATGCTATCTTCGAGGTATTCCCGTCGGAGCGCGCTCCTCGTTACTATGCTGCGCCGCGCGTAAGCGAACCGCCTCCCTCTGAAGTCATCGAAGACGAGGCCGAGCCGGAATTACCGAAGCCCCCTCCCCTTCGAACGACGACCGAAAAACCAATCGAATCGCTATTTTGATCTCCATCATGTCTACGAAAGATAAAGCACGCCTGTTGATCGCTCAGGAGGCTGCGAGGATTATCGCCGAAGAGGGTGTAAACGATTATCTTCCGGCAAAAAACAAGGCTGCCGCCCGCCTGGGGATAGCGAATTCACGAAGCCTTCCCCGAAACGAGGAAATCGACCAAGCGTTAGAGGAATACCATCGACTCTATCGGGCTGAAACACAGCCGCTGCACATTGCTCGTCTTCGAAAACTCGCATTAGAGGCCATGCGTTTCCTGGAAGAGTTTTCGCCGCGATTGATCGGTGGCGCGCTGGATGGCAGCGCCAGTAAATACAGCCCGATCATCTTGTATGTATATCCCGAAAGCCCCGAAGAGATCATCAAGAAATTGGTTGAAGCCCGCATACCATTTAAGGAAGGGGCCTTTTCGTTGAATTTGGGACACAGGCGGGGCATGACGTATCCGGCGCTGGATTTTTTTGTCGATGGCGTCCGCGTCGAATTGGCGGTACTCCCGCCGGAATTGAAGGGGCAACGGATCAATCGAAAGGAAAAGGCGGTGCCTGGCGGCTCTCTTCAGGACGTCGAGAAACTGATTAACGGCATTTCGCCGTGAGACTCGGCCGAAGCCTCACGAGAACGACAATCAAAGACCAATATCTATCGGTTGATCGATAATCCGTTTTTGACCGGCCCAAAACGGAGAGCATTCCTTGCTCATTGCCGTTAAACGAGGGGCGGCCAGGCCGATTTCGAAAGACGCAAACGAGGCTGAAAAATCAGCCCCGTCCGTACTTGCGTCGGAACTTGTCAACACGACCGGCAGTGTCGACGATCTTCTGCTTGCCTGTATAGAATGGATGGCAAGCGGAGCAAACTTCAACCTGCAAATCTTTGCCAAGCGTCGACTTGGTTTCGAAGGTATTGCCGCAACTGCAATGGACGGCGATGGACTTGTATTCGGGATGAATATCCGGCTTCATAATGAGGCTTTCTCCAGGAAATCAGAACAAAGGGACGACAAATTTTTCATGGTACTTAAAACGGCTCTTCACTGCAAGATGGACGCACTCTTTAGCGCGGATCGTCCTGCTTCCAACTGAACATCGGCCCACCCGCATCAGCCTTTATTTCCATTTTCGGCGACAGCACTCTAGCGGCTATATACCTATCTGAGATATAAACCATAATGCGTATAGTTTCCCTCAATGTTAACGGCGTGCGGTCAGCAGCGCGCAAAGGCTTTTTCCACTGGATGGATAAACAGAATGCCGACGTTGTCTGCCTACAGGAAACCAAGGCTCAGACACACCAACTGGAAGACCCTATCTACTGGCCTAAAGGGTACCAGTGCTACTACCTGGATGCTGTCAAAAAGGGCTACAGCGGTGTGGCATTGTATAGCCGACGGGAACCGGACGAAGTCATTCAGGGCATTGGCTGGCCTGACATGGACGCCGAGGGGCGTTATCTCGAGGCCCGATTCGGCCCGCTAAGCGTCGTTTCCCTATACTTGCCTTCCGGATCGTCCAGCGAAGAACGGCAAGCGGTGAAGTTCGATTTCATGAACCGCTTCCTGCCGTATCTTCGGGAATGCGCACAGTCCGGGCGCAATTATATTTTCTGCGGCGACTGGAATATCGCCCATAAACCCATTGATCTCAAGAATTGGCGATCCAACCAGAAAAACTCCGGGTTCCTGCCCGAAGAGCGTGCTTGGCTGGATGTCGTATTCGAGGAGGACGGCTGGGTCGATGCCTTTCGTGTTGTCAATCAGGAGCCTGAACAGTATACCTGGTGGTCGAATCGCGGTCAGGCTTGGGCCAAGAACGTGGGTTGGCGTATCGATTATCACGTGACCAGTCCCACTCTCCGGGAAGCAATCCTCGCCGCCCATGTTTACAAGGAAGAGCGCTTTTCCGACCATGCGCCACTCACCATCGATTATGACTACCCTTTCCTGGCGTGACGCGCTATTTAACAGACGGATGTTGATCTGCATCCTCACGGGGTTTTCCTCGGGGTTGCCTCTATTCGTGCTGATCAGCCTGATTTCGGCCTGGCTACGCGACGGAGGTGTCGACCTCAAAGAGATCGGGTTGCTGGCTCTCGTTCAATTTCCTTACATCTGGAAGTTTTTGTGGGCGCCACTCTGTGACCGATACGGTCTACCAATGGGGCGACGCCGGACTTGGATGCTGATTACCCAAATTGCACTGCTGCTCTCGATTCCCGCTTTTGGTTGGCTCGCTCCCGTTCCAGACATCGCGACCATTCGTTGGCTGGCGGTAGCGGTAGCACTATTTTCAGCAACCCAGGACATTGCAATCGATGCCTTTCGGCGAGAGATTCTCAGGGACGAAGAGCAAGGACTTGGCAATGTAATCCATGTGAATGCGTACAAAATCGCCGGGCTCGTACCGGGATCTCTGTCGCTGATCCTCGCTGATTATTTGTCTTGGGACGCCGTCTACTTGATCACGGCCCTGTTCATGTTCCCCGGCATTCTCCTGACGCTCATCGGAACCGAACCGGAGTTTTCCAGCCACGCCCCTCCGACGCTACGTCAAGCCTTAGTCGATCCTTTTCGTGAATTTGTTCAACGAAAGGGTTGGAGCGGCGCGTTAACGGTCCTGGGATTCATCTTTTTTTACAAGCTGGGCGATAGCATGGCAACGGCGCTGGCCACGCCCTTTTATTTGGACATGGGCTACAGCAAGACCGAAATCGGCGTGATCGCCAAGCATGCCGGACTTTGGCCTAACGTTGCAGGCGGCATTTTAGGTGGAATATGGATGATTTCTCTGGGGATACATCGGTCTCTTTGGGTATTTGGCGTTTTACAGGCGCTGGTGATTCTCGGCTTTGCCTGGCTTGCCACGGCCGGCCATACCTTGGCTGGCCTGGCTGCCGTTATCGGCGCTGAGGCGTTCGGTGTCGGATTGGGCACGGCCGCGTTCGTTGCCTACATCGCCACCGCCACCAATCCGGCGTACACCGCCACCCAGTTCGCGCTGTTTACCAGCCTGGCCGCAACGCCACGGACGCTGGCCAATGCATTCACCGGCTTTCTCGTCGAAGGTGGGGACATTAAGATGGGAAACATTTCGCTGCTTCACATCGAAGCGCTAGGCTGGGAACGCTTCTTTTGGGTTTGCTTCGCGCTCACCCTTCCAGGCATGCTGCTACTGTTCAAAGTCGCGCCATGGAACGGAGGCAAGCGGAGCAGAGATCCAGGACGTCTCGAGCCTCAACCCGATTCGCAGTCATCCGACTGAAAAATTTTGCGCCGAAGGAATGCGTTGCGCAGATAAGAGAGCGCCCTCTGGATGCTCTCCTCCGGCGCGAATTCGGCCTACTTTCGAATATAAAGGTCCGTAATACTGCCTTCCAGCATCTCGGCGGCAAATGCAAAGGTTTCCGACAAAGTCGGATGCGGGTGAATAGTCAAGGCGATATCTTCCATATCGGCGCCCATCTCGAGCGCCAGAACGGCCTCGCTGATAAGCTCCCCCGCATTAGGCCCGACGATCCCTGCCCCCAGAATCCGCTTAGTCTCTTTATCGCACAAAATCTTGGTTACGCCCTCTTTGCGATCGATGCCTAGAGCCCGCCCGCTCGCCGCCCAGGGAAATGCGGCTTTGTCGTAGGCAATCCCTTGAGCTTTTGCCTGATTTTCCGTAAGTCCCATCCAGGCCACCTCTGGATCGGTGTAAGCTACCGAGGGAATAGTTAACGCCTGAAACGCCGAGCGCTCTCCGGAAATGACTTCCGCCGCCACTTTCGCCTCGTGAGTCGCTTTGTGTGCCAGCATCGGATTGCCCACGATATCGCCGATGGCGTAAATATGAGGCACATTGGTTCGCTGACAGGTGTCTACCGGAATGAAGCCTTTGTCGTCGACTTTGACGCCGGCATTCTCCGCACCGATCAGATTTCCGTTTGGCTTCCGGCCTACGGCGACCAGGATGCGGTCGAACAAGTCTGATTCGGGGGCGCCTTCACCGCCTTCGAAATAAACCTGCAATCCTTCCGACTTCGCTTCGATGCGCGTTACCTTCGTCTTAAGGAAAATATTCTCGTACTGTTTCTTGATGCGCTGATACAACGGCTTAACCAGATCCGCATCGCAGCCCGGAATGATCTGGTCCATCAGTTCGACAACCGTGATCTTCGAACCAAGCGCATGATAAACAGTGGCCATTTCCAAGCCGATGATGCCGCCGCCGATGATCAGAAGACGCTTGGGCACTTCGGCGAGCTCCAAGGCGTCCGTGGAATCCATCATGCGCGGATCGTCGTGAGGGAAACCCGGAATCTGTACCGGCTGCGAGCCGGCTGCGATGATGGCGTGATCGAAACTGACCGTCTTTGTGCCATCTGCCGTTTCAACCTGTAGCGTTCGGTCCGAAGAGAATTTGCCCACGCCGTTGACGATGGAAACTTTGCGCTGCTTGGCCAAGCCTGCAAGCCCCGTCGTAAGTGTCTTCACGACTTTGTTCTTCCAGTCGCGCAGCTTGTCCAAATCAACGTTCGGCGAACCGAAATTCAGTCCAAAACTTGAAGATTCCTGCGCCTCCTGAATGACCTTGGCGGCATGCAGCAATGCTTTCGAAGGAATACATCCGACATTTAGACAAACGCCCCCCAACACCGGATAACGCTCGACCAAAACCACCTGTCTGCCCAAGTCGGCGGCTCGAAAAGCGGCGGTATAACCACCCGGACCGCCGCCCAAAACGACAACTTCGGCATGTAGACTAGATGTATCGGACATCGAACGTATACCTTCTATTAAGAAAAAATTGCAGATTAGCGTTCCATCGCAAGTTGTATCGAACCGGTTTGCCGGCAAGCCTCAAAGCATCCCGGCTTCTATAAAAGGACTCGCCGCAGTTCGGCCAGCAATCCAGCCAAATAAACCGTGAATCGTGCCGCCTCGGCTCCATCGATGACGCGATGATCGTACGACAGGGACAATGGCAACATCAGGCGCGGAACGAACTGTCCGTCCAGGTAAACGGGCTTGGTTTGCGCTCGGGACAAACCAAGTATTGCCACTTGAGGCGGATTGATGATGGGCGTAAAAGCCGTACCGCCGATTCCGCCGAGGCTCGAGATAGTAAACGACGCCCCTTCGAGATCGTTGTTGCGCAGTTTCTTGCCACGGGCTTTCGCGCCGAGTTCTGCCAATTCCCTAGCCAAGTCGAAAATGCCTTTTTGATCGACATCCCGAACTACGGGCACCACTAGGCCTTCCGGAGTATCCACCGCCACGCCCAAGTGATAGTACTTTTTAAGGATCAGCTCTTCGCCGTTGGCTGCGAGGGATGAATTAAACGTCGGAAACTCTTTGAGCGCTGCCGCTACGGCCTTGATGACGAATGGCAGAAAGGTCAGCTTCACATTCTGCTTTTCCGCCTCGCTCTTGAGCGACTGGCGAAAGGCTTCGAGATCGGTGATGTCGGCTTCATCGTGTTGCGTCACATGGGGAATGCTCATCCAACTCCGAAGCAGATTCGGGCCGGAAAGCTTCTTGATGCGGGACAACGGCTGTCTATCGACGGTGCCGAACTGAGCGAAATCAATTTCCGGCTGAGGCGGAATGGCGAAAACACCACCAGCCATCGCTTGCTCGACCCGCTTCAGGCTCGCTTTTACGAATGCCTGAACATCCTCCTTCAAAATACGGCCTTTTGGCCCGGTGCCTTGAATTTTCTGAAGCTCAGCCCCCAATTCACGGGCGAACTTCCGAATCGATGGGCTCGCATGAGGAGGATGCGCATGCTCTTCAACAACTTTTAAAGCTCGTTCGGCGATGGCCGGCGCGGGCTTCGGCTTCGCTTCCGGCTCTGCTACTGAGGAAGGCGCAGGCTGCTCGGCAACGGGCTTGGGCGCCGCTTCGCCGGAGACGATCTTTCCAGCTTCCGCTTCCGCCTCAGGCGGAGCTTTCTCTTCCCGTTCCGGCTGGGCCCGATCAGCAAGCTCCAACTGCAATATCGGCGACCCCATGCTCACCCGATCACCGACATTGACCTGCATTTCTTTCACCACGCCGGAAAACGGCGAAGGCACCTCCATCGCCGCTTTATCGCTTTCCAGCGTAATCAAGGAATCGTCGGCCTTGATTACATCCCCCGGCTTAACCAGCACTTCGATGATCTCGACGTTCTTGAAATCCCCGATATCGGGAACTACGACTTCTTTTAGCACTGCCATAGCGATTCCTTTACACCTTCACTGGATTGGGCTTTTCCGGATCGATGCCGTATTTGGCCATAGCTTCCGTCAGTGTAGAAGTCGCCACGCCGCCCTCATCGACTAAGGCTTTTAGTGTCGTAAATGCGATGTAATGCCGATCCACCTCAAAAAATCTCCGCAATTCGGAACGTTGATCGCTGCGACCAAAGCCGTCGGTACCCAGCACCGTATAGGATCTCGGAACAAAGGGCCGGATTTGATCGGCGAGCATTTTAATATAGTCGGATGCCGCGATGATCGGCCCCTGGGTTCCGGCCAGGCAATCCTCCACGTAGCTGATGCGGGGCGGCTGATCCGGATGCAGGAGATTCCAACGCTGTTTGTCGAGTCCGTCACGGCGCAGTTCGGTAAAGCTGGTGACGCTCCAAACGTTCGCTTTTACGCCGAAGTCCTGCTCCAGCAATTCCGCCGCGACGATGGCCTCGCGGAGTATCGTACCGCTGGCCAAAATTTGGGCTTGAGCCGATTCGCCGGCGTCCTTGAGCTTATACATGCCCTTGACGATCCCTTCGCGCGCGCCGGCCGGCATGTCAGGATGAGTATAATTTTCATTCATGACGGTGACGTAGTAGAAGATGCTCTCGCCCTCCTGATACATCCGCCTGAGGCCGTCTTGAATAATCACGGCCAGTTCGTAGGAAAAGCAAGGATCGTAAGCTACGCAATTTGGGATCGCCGACATGCTGACGTGACTATGCCCGTCCTGATGCTGCAAACCCTCGCCCGCCAGCGTTGTACGTCCGGCAGTTCCTCCCATCAAAAAGCCGCGCGCCTGCATATCGCCCGCGGCCCACATCAGATCCCCCACCCGTTGATATCCGAACATCGAGTAGTAGATGTAGAACGGGATCATCTGGATGTTGTGGTTGGTATAAGCCGTACCGGCCGCGAGCCAGGAGCACATGGAGCCCGCCTCCGAAATGCCCTCTTCCAGGATCTGCCCTGATTTGTCCTCCTTGTAGTACATCACTCCGCCGGCATCCGCAGGAACGTACAATTGCCCGACGGAAGAGTAAATACCGTATTGGCGGAAAAGTCCCTCCATACCGAAAGTTCGGGCCTCGTCCGGTACGATGGGTACGACGTACTTACCCAATTTTTTATCCCGCAACAGCAGCGTCAGGATGCGCACGAACGCCATCGTAGTCGACATTTCCCGATCTTCGGTGCCCTTCAGCAGAGGTTCGAAGACATCCAGCTCCGGCACCTGCAAAAGCGGCGCGTCGCGTCGCCGTTGCGGCACGTATCCGCCCAGGCTCTTTCGACGCTCGTGCATGTAGCGCTGCTCCGCACTGTCTTCCGGCGGCTTGTAGTACGGCAACTCCATCAGCTGGTCATCGGGAATGGGAATATTGAAACGATCCCGGAAGTGGCGGATCGCCTGTTCGTCCATTTTCTTTTGCTGGTGCGTGGTCATGAGCCCTTCGCCCGCGCTGCCCATGCCATAACCCTTGACCGTCTTGGCCAGGATCACCGTCGGCTGTCCGGTATGGTTTACCGCCGCATGATAAGCGGCGTAGACCTTGTGCGGGTCGTGCCCGCCACGATTCAGGCGCCAGATGTCCTCGTCGGACATATTGGCCACCATCTCCTTCAGCTCCGGATACTTGCCGAAGAAGTGCTCGCGGGTGTAGGCACCGCCTTTCGCTTTGTAGGCTTGATACTCGCCATCCACGGCCTCTTCCATGCGCTTCTTCAAGAGGCCGTCTTTGTCTTTGGCCAGCAGAGGATCCCAATAGGAACCCCAGATGACTTTGATGACATTCCAGCCGGCACCGCGGAACTCCGCCTCAAGTTCCTGGATGATCTTGCCGTCGCCCCGCACTGGCCCGTCGAGCCGCTGCAGATTGCAATTGATGACAAAGATGAGATTGTCCAATTTCTCCCTGCCGGCAAGCCCGATGGCTCCCATGGATTCCGGCTCATCCATTTCGCCGTCGCCGCAGAAACACCAGACTTTGCGGCCCGAGGTCGCCAGAATCCCCCGATCCTCCAAATATTTCATGAAGCGCGCTTGATAAATCGCCATCAGCGGACCAAGCCCCATGGATACCGTCGGAAACTGCCAAAAATCTGGCATCAACCAGGGATGTGGATAGGAGGAAAGACCGTTGCCGCCGATTTCGGCGCGAAAACTGTCCAGCTGTTCTTCGTTCAGGCGTCCTTCCAGAAACGCACGGGCGTAGATGCCGGGAGCGGCGTGCCCCTGAAAGTAAATCAGATCCCCGCCGTGGTTCCCATTGGCGGCATGGAAAAAATGGTTGAAACCCACGTCGTAAAGCGTCGCAGCTGAAGCGAAGGTGGCAATATGTCCACCGTATTCGCTGGTTTTACGGTTGGCTCGGACAACCATCGCCATCGCGTTCCAGCGGATATAAGAGCGGATGCGCTGCTCCAAACCGGCATCGCCCGGCAAGCGGGGTTCCATGTGGGGCGGAATGGTATTGATGTACGCCGTATTCGCCTTATAAGGCAGGTTCGCCCCCGCGCGGCGTGCCTGATCGACCAAGCTTTCGATCAGGAAATGCGCACGCTCGATACCTTCAGTCTCGATAACGGCCTCCAGGGCCTCCAACCATTCTCGGGTTTCTTCGGGATCGATATCGTTGACGCTCTTAAGGTTTTGCGATGGGTGAGACGGACTCACGGCGGACATAGGAAAGGTTCCTCCACTGATTAAGGGCTTCCAGCTAATTTTTTCGAATGCAGACAAGCAAGCGACAAGTCATCTATTGAATTCCGACCTTTAGATTGCTTGAAACGAAAGAATTTCTGGCATGTTTGTTGAACCGTTGATCCAGTGATTACAGAACTGTGCAACTCTGACTTTGCCTTCTGAACGAGGTCAACGTTGTATTGTTAGAAAAAAAAGTCCAATCGGAAAATGTTACAGACTACGAGCCGATTACGCCAGAAAAGCTAATCTGAAAAACTGCTCGGCTAGCGATTTTATGAGCTTTGATCACCTGGTATTATCGTCCGGTAGCCAGATCCGAGGCACAAAAACATCGCCCGCTCATCAATTGCCGTGATAGTGCAGCGTTTGTGAGCGACTCTACTTTTAAGACAACCGGTCGCCCCATATGTTAGGAAGCAAAACAAATTCGGAAAAGGAACGTCGGCGTGCCCCGCGGTTGGATTCGCGAATTTCCGCCTATCTAATCATGCCATCGAGCGCCCCATTGCGTGGCGTCGCGAAGAACATAAGCCGTTCAGGCGTCTTCATTGAGACTACCAAACCGCTGAAACGGCTCATCGGTGAACCGGCTCGGCTGGTCTTTACGCTCGAACATGGAAACTTGGTGAGGTTGGCTCGCTATTCGGTGGTTATCGTGCGGGAGTCACAGCACGGAATCGGCCTCGGCTTTTGGCATTCGAGCAAGGCGGTGGATTCGCGTAAAGCCTAGCCGTAGGTTTATAGTCACTCCCGAGCCAAACACGCCTGCCCGCTTGGACCCAACGGCCCGAAACATTGAGAAACTCTCGCAACCTACATCAAGCAGGCAAACGGTAAAACATCGACCATTTCACCGGGCTCCACAGAAGCGCGATCGTGCGCCAGAATAATCATGGCGTTTGCCAGGCTCATGGAGCGAAGAATGCCGGAACCCTGTTTGCCGCTCGTACGCACTTCCCAGTCACCGGTTTCGGTTCTTTCGAGAATGCCCCGCTGGTACTCCGTGCGGCCCGGCTTTTTAGCAAGCCGCTCGAGACACTTGGCTTTCAGTGTGGGAATAACCGGCCGCTCCAGAATTCCCATTTTCTTTTCCAGTAATGGAAGGACAAATTGGTAAAAGTTTACCATCACGGCGACCGGGTTACCCGGCAACCCGATGAATGTCGACGCGCCGATACTACCAAAAGCCACGGGGCGTCCCGGCTTCATGGCAACCTTCCAAAAACCGATATTGCCTATCGAAGACAGAACCTCCTTGACGAAATCGGCTTCACCTACCGATACGCCACCCGAGGAAATGATCACATCCGCAGCGGATGCAGCCCTTATCAAAGCTTCGCTTAGTAGCTCGGGATCATCGGGCACGATGCCCTGGTCCATCACCTTGACACTTAACCGTCTTAGTGCCGAGTGGAGCGTATAGCGATTGCTGTCGTATATGCCGCCGGCCTCTAAGGATCTTCCTAGCTGATGCACTTCGTTTCCGGTCGATAAGAGCGCTACCCGAGGTCGCCGCTTGACCTTGATTTCACTTATGCCTAACGAGGCGATCAGCCCGATATCCGGTGGGGTCAGATAGCGTCCTCCGTTCAGAACCGTTTCGCCCCGCTTGACGTCCTCACCAGCCATGCGGACATTATCCGCCATGCGATGCCGCCCACCGGTTATGCAGATCCGATCCCCGTCGACATCGACATGCTCCTGCATCAGCACGGTATCCGCACCGGCCGGCATGGGCGCACCGGTCATGATGCGTACCGATTGTCCTGGAAGCACGGCGCCGACAAACGGCGTTCCCGCCAGAGCCACGCCTACCACCTCCATTTTCACGATGCTTCCAGCGCCCGGCAAATCCGTTCCTCGTATGGCGTAGCCGTCGACAGCCGCATTGGTATGGGATGGAACATCTAAAGGCGAGACCACAGGGTCATGCAAAACTCTCGTTACGCCCTCGAGGATGCTGACTTGTTCGTAACCCCTGACCGAGGAAACGGCATTCAGTATGCGCTCTAAGGCATCATCGACATGAAGTGCGTCGTGCTCATCATTGTCGCTACAACTGGGTCGGTTAGTCGTAGTCATGGCGAGACCAATCTGGAAATATTCGGTGCCAGTGAGAATGGTACTATTGGAGGCGAGTATGAGCGACAATGAATGCCAAAAAATCCGGGTTCCGAATTCGCCGACAAAAGGCCGAGGGGCCGTAAGCAATCGGGAATCCCGCTATTCCGAGACCGTCCGAGAAAAAATCGACGACGACTGGTGGGCAGAGGATGTGCCCCCGGCAGCAACCACCGTAACACACGATAGCGCTCGGAGCATTATCACCCATAACCGGTCGCCCGACATCCCTTTCGATCAGTCGATCAATGCCTACCGGGGCTGCGAGCATGGTTGCATTTACTGCTATGCGCGGCCTAGTCATGCTTACTTGGGACTGTCGCCGGGACTGGACTTCGAAACCCGGCTGTTCGTCAAATCCGATGCGGCGAGTCTGCTGCGCAAGGAGCTAGCGAAAAAATCCCATCGTCCATCTCCAATCGCTTTAGGCGCCAACACCGATCCTTACCAACCTATCGAGCGGGAATGGCGCATTACTCGGGAAGTTCTCGAGGTACTCTACGAATGCCGCCATCCGGTTAATATCACGACCAAATCGGCACTCATCGAACGCGATCTCGACATTCTCTCGGCAATGGCGCGCGAGCATCTGGCCCAAGTTCAGATTTCGATTACCACGCTTGACAAGGGGTTGGCCCGAATCATGGAACCGCGGGCTACGAGCCCGCAACGCCGACTCCAAACAATTCGCATTCTAGCGGACGCTGGCGTGCCAGTGACCGCACTGGTGGCCCCGGTGGTTCCGATTCTGACGGACGCGGAGCTCGAAGCCATCCTTGCTCAGGCAGCCGCACATGGCGCCATCAGCGCCGATTACATCGTGCTGCGCCTTCCTCTCGAACTGAAAGAATTATTCCGCGAATGGCTGGAAACCCATGTCCCGCTAAAAGCCAAGCACGTTCTGGCGCGACTGCGCGATATCCATGGCGGTAAACCGTATGAATCTAGTTTTGGCCTTCGCCACTCCGGGTCAGGGATTTACGCCGAACTCATCCGGAATCGGTTCCTGGTGGCTCTCAAGAAAAACGGGCTTAACGCCACCGAAATCCATTTAAACCCGGAGTTATTCAAGCGTCCTAGTGATGCGCCTGTGCAAACCAGCTTATTTTGATACTTTTGATACCTGCTCGAATCAAAAATGGCGATCCAAAACTTATGCTAGGCTTTTATGCTGAAAATAAGCGTCATCGCACCGACTAAGGATCCTAAGTTTGGACGAGCTTTACACCGAATTATGCGTCCTACAAAGCCACCTGGGTAACCTCGTCGATCGCATTCGGCAGAACCAGATTAAATTGCATCGCTTCCAAACGCTGGAAATGACCTTGCTCACGCTGAACTCTCTGCGTGAACTGGTCGATCAGGTGTTGGAAGACACTCGCGTTCTATTCGAGCTTGACGCCGTTAGCTTCGTATTGGTCGACGAAAAAGGCGAACTCGAGCGCTTCCTCAGAGAGGATGGTCTAAACGTCGACAAGCAGCCAAATCTTATATTGCTGCCCAGCGGCGAAATCCTGGACCGTACGTTCCGCAAGACCTTAAGACCTTACCTAGGGTGCTACAAACCCGAAAAATGTGCCGCATTCTTCCCACGCCTTCCGGATACTTCGTCCAGCGTTGCACTCTTGCCTCTCTATCGTCGAGGCAAACTCATGGGGAGTTTAAATCTCGCCAGTACCGACACCATGCGCTTTTCCGAGCAGATGGCAACGGATTTTCTGGATCGGCTGGCCTGCGTGCTCAGCGTATGCCTGGAAAATACCTTGAACTTCGAACTGCTGCGACGAACCAGCCTTATCGACACGCTCACCGGCGTCAACAACCGGCGATATTTCGAACAACGCGTCAGTGAAGAAATCGACCGGGCACTACGCAGCGGCGAATGTCTGTCATGTTTATTTCTGGATATCGATCACTTCAAGACGATCAATGATACTTATGGGCATCAAAGCGGTGATCGGGTGCTGGTCGACGTGGCACAGACCATCCGCTCCATGCTGCGCAACAACGACGTGTTAGCGCGCTATGGCGGCGAGGAGTTCGTTGCGCTTCTTTCGACAGGAACGGGCAACCGGGCTGCCACCGATGTAGCAGAACGAATCCGCCAACGCATTGCCGATCGCGAGTTCTACGATAAGGATGGCGAGGCGCTGAAGATAAGTTTGTCTATCGGCGTAGCCACTTTGGACCCAACCAGGGTCAGCGGGATCGATGCCACCGAGGCCCGCCTTATCGAAGCAGCTGATATAGCTTTGTATCGAGCCAAAAACAATGGTCGAAATTGCGTAGTCAGCAACGGCTTTGTCGAACCGAGCTTTCAAGAAACATCGCAACAGTGCGTTGCCGGCTTCTAGCCAGCATTTCCCATACTTCTCCAATCGCAAACGGTACCTTCGGGAACGTCGGAGCCGATCTTTCAATCGCGAACGGACGTTTAATCGCCGCCTTCCGTGCGCGGTAGCGTACCGTTTTTGCACTGCGCTACACGCCGTCGCGACGAAGGGAAGAAATGTGGGTTAGAGCCGGAAAACACCTCCGGCTCTAACAGATAGCGCGAGTTTATTCGGCCGGCTCTTGCGATTCAGAGGGGTCTTCCTGCGGGCCACTTTCCGGCTGCTGTTGCGAAGGATCCGCAGCAGGACTTTCCGACGGTTTTTCCGGCGCCGTGCCAGCACCGGGCTGCTGCGGCGAATCGATCGCAGGTTTCTCAGCCGGTTTCGGCTTCTCGAACTGCTCTATCTTCGCCTTGTTTTTCAGCTCTCCAATGTGTTGTTGCAGCCGTTGTGTCTGCATCATGGATCGCAGCTGGTCTTTGACGGCATCAAAAGGCGGTGGCGGCTGGTCGCGCGAATCTTCACGCAGGATCACGTGCCAACCGAACTGAGTTTGAACGGGCGTTTGGGTCAATTCGCCATTCTTTAAAGCAACTACCGCGTTTGCGAAAGGCGGCACCATCTGCTGCGGGTTAAACCAGCCCAAGTCGCCACCACTTCCCTTGGAGCCAGGATCCTTGGAAACTTTCTTCGCGATATCTGCGAACTTTTCCCCTTTTTGTAGTCGCTTAATGACATCCTTCGCCGCCTGCTCGGTATCCACCAGAATGTGCCTGGCTTTGTACTCCGTCAACTTCATCGAACCAACGCGCTGGTCATATTCTTTCTTCAAATCTTCGTCGGAAATCGCAGCGCTGTTGATGAAATGTTCCGCGGCAATTTGCGACAAAACCATTCGATCGGCATTTTCCACGCGCGCGGCGTATTTCGGATCATTGGTCAACTGCTGGGCCTCGGCCTCTTGGCGCAATAGTTCTCGTTTAATCAGTTCATCGATGATTTTTTCTTCCGATATCCCGTTGTCCCCGCGGCGCTGAGCCAGTTCCGCCGATAAGATATCGACTGCGGCTCTACTGATCGGTCTGCCGTTGACTACGGCGACTGAGTTTTCAGCCGTTGGGGCCTCAGCCGTGCTTGTCGCACCCTTTTGGCCATCAGTGCCAACGTTATTGCATCCCGCGATAACCAATACGCTGGCGATAGCGGCGACAAGTGAATATGTCTTCATTTACGCATTTCCTTTTTGTTGAAATTCAAGTGGAGTAAAAGCCTTCATACTGAAAGCGTGTATCTCTTTCTGCATCAAGTCGCCCAGCGCGCGATAGACCAACTGGTGCCGCTGAACCGAACTCTTTCCTTCAAACATCTCAGACACGATAGTGGCGTAAAAATGCCCACCGCCGGTTTCCATGGCACCAGCATGGCCGGCGTGCGCCATACTATCGTCGGTAACTTCCAAATGTACCGGCGAGAGCACCTCTTCCAGTCGGCTCCTGATTTTTTCGACTCGACTTATCATTATGGAAGCACCTTCTTGAACGGTTTGATCGTCACCCGAGCATACACGCCCGCCAGACGATAAGGGTCCTCATCTGCCCATGCTTGAGCAGCTGCCAGACTGGAGAATTCGGCAACGATCAAGCTGCCGGTGAACCCGGCTTCGCCCGGATCTTCGCAATCGACAGCCGGATGGGGACCTGCCAAAATCAACCGCCCCTCGGCTTGCAGCGCTTTCAACCGATCGAGATGCGCAGGACGCGCTTCGAGACGATTTGGCAGACTTCCCTCAGCATCCTCACAAATAATGGCGTAGAGCAAAAAACTACTCCTCCGGATTGGGTTCGGGCAAAAAACGAGATAGATAGATGGACTGGGCAATGACAAACACGAACGTTAGCCCCAAAAGGCCGAAGAGCTTGAAGTTGACCCAAGTCTCTGTACTGAAATTGTAAATAACAAAAAGATTGACACCACCGAGCGCGACGAAGAACGTGGCCCAACTCAGATTCAATCGGCGCCAAACCAAATCCGGCAGTTCAATTTGATTACCTAGCATGCGCTCGATCAGTGTTCGCTTGCCGAATAGTTGACTACCGAGAAAGGCCATGCCGAACAGCCAATTGAGTACAGTCGGTTTCCACTTGATGAAAAGTTCATCTTTCAAGAATAAGGTTGCACCACCGAAGATAACGATGATTGCCAGCGAGACCAAATGCATAGGCTCGACTTTGCGCGTCTTTAACCACGTGACCGCCACTTGTACCGCAGTCGCTACGATAGCGGCGAGAGTTGCAGCGTAAATATCGGAAATCTTAAAAACGATAAAAAAGAGAAAAATCGGGAAAAAATCGAACAGCAATTTCATAGTTCGGGCATAGGTAAAAAAGAGATTAGGAGTCAGGCGTAGACGTCCACACCCAACATCTGGCTGAGAGCGCTTTTTGCCTCATATTGCGGCAAATCGAATTGTGCGCGATAGGCATTTAGCGCGTGCTTCGTTCTCGCGCTCAGTATCGTTTGGTATTGGGCAGTTCGTTGTTCCTCAGCTTCCTTCCTGAGTTGAGTTGGCTGGTTGAGGCGATCCAGGACGGCTTTCAATTCATCTGAAGACGCGACGCCGCCTGCGCTATTGTCTCCCATATTAATACTGGCATTTTCTACGCCAGCCATTATCCTTGGGTCAGCCGAAGTGACTCCTTGGACGGCTATAAGTTCCCGCTGCCGTTTGATTTCAGCGAGCGCGTAAGCAGAAATAGAGGCGGCTTTTTGAATATCCATAGTCGGACGGCGCCTGCGGCTTTACCTATTCATTCCCTTATAATAAATACTATTTCACAGAACATTATATCCGACAATACTTTGCAAACCGGCAAACCGAAGCTTAACACATCGAAAGCGTATGCATGGCCAAGCACCATTCCGGAAGCGAGAAGCGTTCCCCAAGTTACCAGGGGCACTCCGGACGGAAGCTATTCCGAGGTTCCTCGGTCCAATCTTCAAACACATCCAAGCACTCAGAGCTATGAACGAACAAACCCGAATCGAACTGGAAGCAGCAGCTTTCCGACGGCTGCTGCAACATCTGCGCGATCGTTCCGACGTGCAAAACATCGATCTGATGATTTTGGCGGGCTTTTGCCGTAACTGCCTGGCCAAATGGTATAGCGCCGAGGCGAAGGAGCGCGGTATCGACATCGATTATCCGGCGGCGCAAGAAATCATTTACGGCATGCCGTATGCCGAATGGAAGGCCAAGTATCAAAAAGAGGCCACACCGGAGCAACTCAAGGCCATGGAGGAAATCCAACGCCGCAATGAAGCCGCCGGACATTAGCGGCAACGGCCCAAAGGTTTAGAACGTCCCGCCGTTCCAGCCCCATTGACTGCCTTTGATATCGGTAAATTCGATGTAGACCCGCGCTGGAGGAATATCGAGCCGTTGTTCCAGCAAACTGCAAATTGAACGGGATAGCGATTTGATCTGGCCGGCGGGCAATCCGATGCTCTTGAGTTCCGCATAGGCTGCCGGCTCGCCGGTGCCGCCGAACAGCATAGGAACATCGCTGTTCAAACTCACCATGACGTAGGACTCTGGTTTTCCGAGCTCTTTGGCCAACAGGCGCGAAGCCGCCGTCAGCAGCGGCTCGCGCTGGTCGGGAGAAACTTCCCGATTAGTCTGTATCGTCAGATAAGGCATAGAAGAACTCCACTACTGGATAAGAAAATCGGTAAAAAAGAGATCCTTTAGTCCTTCGCCTGCGCCATATTTTTCCAGCGTTTTGGTGACATCCTGTAACGCCGCTTGACGAAGCTTCTCCCGCTCGTCCACAGCAGAAAGCTGCTCGGGATTGCGATTCGAAAAGAGCATAATCAACGCATGACGAATAGGCGGCATGTGCATTTTGATTTTTTCCGCATGCTCCTTGCTATCGATCAACAGTTGAATGTCGGCTCTAAGATAATGGCGTTTGCCCTCAAGATTTACCAGCACCGATTCTAAAGGCAAATATTCGACTCCACCGTCTCCTTCGCCGCTCATGCCATAACCTAACGGACTAAATAAAAGAAGAAACAAAGCCAGAATTTTCGATCTTCCCACGAGGTTCTCCAGTGGCTTTCGGTTAGCGTCTCGTCGCGTTCGCTCGATTATAGTTTAAAATCGTGGACCTTCAGTATTTCCGGCGGACGCCCATGAAACCATCTAAGCCGCTAGGGCCTGTGATGCTCGATCTACAGGGCCTAACCGTAAGCCCCGATGAAAAGGACAAATTGACCCACCCCGCCGCAGGCGGGCTCATTTTGTTCAGTCGGAACTACGAGTCGCCGAGGCAACTCATGAATCTCGTGGGGGAGATTCGCGCGTTACGCCCCGAAATTCTGATCGCAGTGGATCACGAGGGTGGTCGCGTACAACGCTTCCGCGAAGGATTTACACGATTGCCGCCCGCCGCCCGTTATCACGAGATAGCAAATGGGCAACCGGACCACTCCGAAACAGCGGCCGAAACGGCCGGTTGGCTTATGGCGGCGGAACTTCGGGCCGTCGATATCGATTTCAGTTTCGCGCCCGTTTTGGATGTCGACTCGGGCGTCAGCGACATCATCGGCAATCGCGCGTTTTCCCGCGATCCTTTCGAAACCGCACAACTCGCCCGGGCTTTTGCGAGAGGTATGAGACGAGCCGGAATGCCATCCGTGGGCAAGCACTTTCCCGGTCATGGCGGCGTGGCGGAAGACTCCCATCTGGCACTGCCGATCGACCACCGCAGCATGGACGAAATCGAAAACCGCGATTTACTGCCATTCCGCGCCCTCATCGAATTCGGATTGGAGGGAATCATGCCGGCCCACGTGATTTACGCGGAAATCGATGAGCGGCCGGCCGGTTTTTCATCTTTTTGGATTCAAGAAGTTCTTCGCCGCCGGCTCGGATTCGACGGAACCGTGTTCAGCGACGACTTATCCATGGCCGGCGCAGCATTTGCCGGAAATCATGTTGACCGCGCCAGGCTAGCGCTCGAAGCGGGCTGCGACATGGTACTGGTCTGCAACATGCCCGACGCCGCGGGCGAAGTCCTCGAATCCTTGACGAATCATTCCAGCACAGAACGCGAGCCCCGCCTCCAGCGCATGCGGGGACGTTTTTCCATGGATCGTAATGCCTTATTGGCGAGCACTGACTGGCAGCGCGCCACAGAACTGATCGCATCTATCAACGAACAACCGGGACTCGCATGAACAAATCGGAAGAAATCGAACGAGTAATAGCCGAAGCCGACTGCCTTTTTTCGGAAAACGAGGTCAACTCGGCCCTCGACCGCATGGCGGCCGAGATCACTACACTCATCGGCGATAAGACCCCTTTGTTGCTCTCGGTTCTCAACGGCGGCATCATTCCCACCGCAGAGATTGCCCTGCGTCTGCGCTTCCCCTTGGAAATCGACTCCATCAAGGCCGGCCGCTACCAGGGAGAAACCCGCGGCAGCGAAATTCGCTGGCTCTTGAAGCCTAGCATCCCCCTCCGTGATCGGACAGTACTGATCATCGACGACATCCTGGATGAGGGCATCACCCTGGCTGAGATTCGGAAATACTGCCTCGAAGAAGGCGCCGAAGCCGTGTACACGGCTGTTGTCGTAGACAAGAAATTGAATAAGGAGAAACCTTGCCGAGCCGATTTCATCGGATTGGAAGCCGAAGATCGCTATTTGTTCGGATTCGGCATGGATTATAAAAGCTATCTTCGCAATTGGCCGGGCATCTTCGCCTGCAAGCACGTTTATTGATAAAGGGAGCTGTCATGACTTTAATGGCCATCATCGGGGGAACCGGTCTCACACGGCTCCCTGATCTCACGATTGTCCGGCGTGAGCGAATCGCCACGCCGTATGGAGATCCTTCTTCAGAACTGGTTTTTGGCCATTTTCATCAGCAAGAACTGGTGTTTCTGGCGCGCCATGGCAACCCGCACATCATTCCGCCACACAAGATCAATTACCGCGCAAACATCTGGGCGCTGAAAGAAGCCGGTGCGGCCAGCATTCTGGCGATAGCCGCGGTAGGAGGAATCCGCGCCGATATGGTGCCGGGAAAAATCGCCGTTCCAAACCAAATCATCGATTACACGTACGGACGGCCACACACGCTTTTCGAGACTGATCTCGAACTGGTAACCCACGTCGATTTCACTCACCCCTACAGTCCATGGTTGCGGGAAAAGATATTGACCGCAGCTCAAGTGGCGGGCGTCAGTATCATCGATGACGGCGTATACGGCTGTACCCAGGGGCCGCGGCTGGAAACCGCGGCGGAAATCAACCGCATGGAACGCGACGGCTGCGATCTCGTCGGAATGACCGGTATGCCGGAGGCCGCCCTGGCACGCGAACTCGGCATCGATTACGCCTGCTGCGCCGTGATTGCCAATTGGGCGGCGGGAAAAACGGCAGCCGAAATTACAATGATGGAAATCGAAGCAAACTTAGTGGCGGGAATGGCCGATTTAACATCCATCCTGAGGCATTTCGTTCAGGCATAAGACATCGGCAGATTAACCGCAGCCGCCAACCATGACCCTTACCGTCTTTTGCGTTCCGAAAAATTTCCCCTCGGACTCGGCGATGACCAATATGGCGCTTGTTTCGTTCATCTTTACGCGCAAGGAAGCAAATCCGTCGGTTCCGGGCTCGAAGCGAATCTGAGCCGCCAGCGGCGTGGGATTTTTCTCTACGAAAATGAGCATGCGCGAGGTGTTCGGCAGCCGGCTATCGACTGAAATCGGCACGATCGCGCCGTTCTCGGCCAGTTCCGGCACTTCGAAGGCAATTCGGTCGGTTTCAGCCCACGACGCTCCCGCCAACATATCCGAAAGCAGTCGGCTGAAACCGTTCTCCATCCGTTGAGGTGCTCTGGATTTCGCCGCCCCAAAAACGACTTCCCAAGGTAATGCTAATGCCGCTACTAGCATTCGAACGAAGTTGCGTCTGGATTGCGTCATTTCGTATCCCTGCTTGAATCCAAGCGATCTAATGATTACCTTAACTTTGGCCCCGTTCGACCTGAGTCACTAAAATGTCCAGCATCAAGATACGCACCAAGCAGGAAGAAGACCTAACCACCGTCCGCATGCTTATCACCCATCCGATGGAAACCGGACGCCGCTGGGATGAGCTGACGGAAAGAACCATTCCGGCTCACTTCATTCGAGAAGTCAGAATAGAGCACAATCAACGCTTGGTCGCAAGCTGTGAGCTAAGCACAGCCGTATCCAGAGATCCCTACATCTCAGTGAGATTCCGTGGCGGAAAAACGGGCGACAAGATTCGTGTCACCTGGGCGGACAATTTGGGAAACACCGACAGCGCCGAAAGCACCATCGGTTAAGGTTACGCAGCACCTTACAGTTCACGGGTTGCGCTGAAGCGAATATCCGGCCAGCGCTCCTGGGTAAGCTGCAGATTGACTCGGCTGCTGGCCAAATAAACCAAATAACCGCTGCCGTCTTCGGCCAGATTGTCGAAAACCTTGCGCTTGAATTCCTCCAGCTTCTTCGGATCATCACACCCGACCCAGCGTGCCGTGGTGACCGGTACGTTGTCGTAAACGCATTCGACGTTGTACTCCGATTTCAACCGGAAGGCCGTCACATCGAACTGTAGGACACCCACGGCGCCCAGAATAAGATCGTTATTCTTAAGCGGCCGAAAGAGCTGGGTCGCGCCCTCCTCGGTCAATTGCTGCAAGCCCTTTTGCAGGGCCTTCGCGCGGAGCGGATCTTTCAGCACCACCCGGCGGAACAACTCCGGCGCGAAATAAGGCACCCCTTCGTATTTGAGCGTCTCCCCCTGGCTGAACGTATCGCCCACCTGGATCGTGCCATGGTTATGCAAGCCGATGATGTCGCCCGGATACGCCTCTTCGACATTGGTTCGGGTATCGGCCTGGAACGTGATGGCATTGGCGATCTGGACCGTTTTGCCGATGCGGACGTGGTGCATTCGCATGCCCTTCACGTACTTGCCCGAGCAGATTCGCATAAAAGCGATGCGGTCGCGGTGCGCCGGGTCCATATTCGCCTGAATCTTGAAGACGAAGCCGGTGAACTTTTCTTCCTCGGGCCCCACGACGCGCTCGCGGGCTTGCCGCGCTTGAGGCGGTGGCGCATAGTCTGCAAACGCGTTCAATAGCTCCAGAACGCCGAAATTATTGATCGCCGAGCCGAAAAATACCGGAGTTTGCTTTCCGGCCAAGTAGGACTGGATGTCAAACTCGTGACTGGCGCCGCGCACCAGCTCGATCTCCATCCGCAACTCGTCTGCCTGATCTCCGAGTATCTCTTCCAACCGAGGGTTATCCAATCCCTGGATGACCTCCCCTTCGACGATGCGATCACCGTGAGACGGGCTGAACAACTGAATTGCGTCGTCATACAACTGATACACGCCTTTAAAGCGCTTGCCCATGCCGATGGGCCAAGTCATGGGCGCGCATTGAATCTTTAAAATGCGTTCGATCTCGTCCAACAATTCGATGGGCTCCCGCCCTTCGCGGTCGAGCTTGTTAATGAAGGTGAGGATCGGAGTATCCCGCAACCGGCAGACCTCCATGAGCTTAATGGTCCTTTCCTCGACACCCTTGGCGCTATCGATCACCATCAGGGCGGAGTCCACCGCCGTGAGCGTCCTATAAGTATCCTCGGAAAAATCCTCGTGTCCGGGAGTATCCAACAGATTGAAAATCTTATCCTTGTGCTCGAACTGCATGACCGAGGTCGTAACCGAGATTCCTCTCTGCTTTTCCATCTCCATCCAATCCGAGGTGGCGTGACGAGCCGCCTTGCGTCCTTTGACCGAACCGGCCAACTGGATCGCGCCTCCGAACAGGAGGAGCTTTTCGGTCAATGTGGTTTTACCGGCGTCCGGGTGAGAGATGATGGCGAAAGTGCGGCGGCGGCTTAATTCCGAAAGAAATTCAGACATCGAAAATTGCAGCGAAAAATGCAAATTATACCGCGCTCGCCACGACTAACGGCAGCAGAACACGACTTTGAAAGGGATTATGTTCTTGTCGGGCCGGCCAGTTTTGGGAGTTTGGACGAGCTATCGGTTACGCCGGTCGGCAGCCTCTTCCATTTTCCTGCCGAGCTTTTGGACGTCCTTGCCGAAGCCCGATACGGTATTGCACCCGACGAGCATTGCGATCATCAGCCACATCAGGACGCGAAAAGCGAATTTCCTCACAAGTATCCCCCGCAAAAAATTGATCCAATCACTATAGGGGCTAGTTGCGGCCCATTTCAATACCTTGTCACTTAGCTCGATACGGTACTTTCGAATCCCAGATTTTTCACCGTAATCAAGCGCGATTCCATGCCATGTTCGACGCAGTAGCGCGACTCTAGAAATTTCTAGTTTGGCACAGCGATATTTTCGCTTTCTTACAACAGTGTCGCGCAATAGCGACTAGCCTCATAGACCTCCCTCGGTGAACCTCCACAGACCATTCTTTACTGACTTCTTGGAAGCGGTTGAACGATTTTGCCCGTTTCTTAAGAGCGACATACGAAGCCCGAAAATATCGGCCAATGTCTCGCATTTGTTTACTTATTAAATGCTTATGAATATGGCCCAAATAATGCCTGAAGCCGAAGCGTGCCGAACAAGGGTTACACAAGAAAATCGTTAGGGACGATAAACACAATCGAGGCACCACGGATAACAAGCCAATGCCGTGCGCTATTGGGGGCTCTGGCGATCGTCAGGCTACGTGACCATAACCACTACCGTAAGCCGTGTAGTCATGAAGAAAAAGAATCGAATCTTCTATTCGCCACTGATTTCAACCGAAACCTCGATGCCCCCGCCGATCATTCCGCCAAAAGCGGTTCGACCTGAGAGCAGCGAAAGGTAGCAACGCGAAGCCAAGGTTCGACGGCAGTCATCCCGCGCAGGCGGGATTGTCAATCGAACCTTAAACGGCAAAACCTAGCGGAATAACTCCCTGCCTCAGGATTCCGGTCGATTTCATTCCACAAAAGACCGCTCTGTAGCAGCAGGCTTCCCGACGCGGCCTGATTCGTGACGCCCTGAAAAGGGACACCGGGACTGACTTCCTGAGAATTAGAGGAGGAGATTTCGAGAAACCGCTCGCATCTCCTTTCCATTACTAAGAGGAGCTAAAAAAAATGAAGAAGCACTTGGTCTTGAGTCCGTTATACCTGTCTCTGGCCTTCTCGGGGGTAAGCCATACGGCCGTCGCCGAACGAAAATTGCCTGAAGACTTATTTCAGGACGTTTGGAACGCCATACCGGACACCTATCTGCCTCCTCAAGCCAAAAAAGGCAGACATCGTTCGGTCCGGCCTAATTTCGACAGACTCAAAGCAGATGCCATAAATCTGAATATTTTCAATGACACGCTTCTGGTCGCCGAGAAAGACCGTATCGTCGACAATGTTCAGGGGCATTCCGCCTGGGTTGGTCATCTGCAGGGCGAACCCGACAGCGAAGTCATTCTGGCTGTGATCGGAAAAGCCATGTCCGGAACCATCAAGCGGGGGAATGGTGAAATCTACGAGATCCTTGCCAACGATGATGATACTCATACCGTCCGGCAGGTGGACCCGAGAAAGATTCTGCCTCACAAGCACCCGATTCCCGATGTTGAAATGGACCCAGATCTAGCCAACGCGCCGGCCAGTTCGGAAGCCGAGACGGCCGCCAATGAGCCGCCGATAGCCGCAGCCACGATCACCGATACGATCGTGGACCTGATGGTCGTCTATACGCCGAAGGCACGCGCCAATGCCGGCGGCACCTCGGGCATTCAAGCCAAGATCGTGAAAGCCGTCGAGGCCGCCAATCAAGCCTATATCAACAGCAAAGTTCATATGAAGCTCAACCTGGTGCGCATGGCTGAGGTCAACTACACGGAAAGCGGCGATATGGCCCGCACGCTTAATGATCTTCGCGGCACAACGGACGGCAAGATGGACGTCGTACATTCCTGGCGCAATCAATACGGTGCTGATCAAGTGACCCTGGTTTCCGCCGACGCAAATTACTGCGGTATCGCCTATCAAATGACGCGGCTGAGTAGCTCCTTTGCACCTTATGCGTTCGCTGTCGTGCATGACGACTCAAGAGCGTACTGTCTCGCCGCGCAAACTCTGGCGCACGAACTGGGCCATAACCAGGGCAACGCGCATGACCGCGCCAACTCCAGCTATGCCGGCATTTATTCCTACTCTTATGGGCATCGTCTGTGCCAAAGCGGCGGTTTCCGGACGGTTATGTCTTACGCCTGCACCGGGGCAACGCGCATTTCGAATTTCGCCAATCCTAGCGTTTACTACAACGGCAAACCCACAGGAATCGATCCGAACATAAATCCCTCAAAGGCCGCGGCGACCGCCTGGTCGATGGAGAAAGCCCGAGCCACGGTTGCCGCGTGGCGTGCCAGTAAAGTGGCCGCTTCCGCTCCGGCGACTCCAAGCAGGCTGGCAGCTTTCTCTCAATCCGACGATGGAATCAATCTTCGCTGGATGGATAACTCGGATAACGAGGAGGGATTCAAAGTGGAGCGCTCCCGCGATGGAGTCAACTGGGAAGAGGTAGCGTTACTCGGCTCCGACATCACCAGTTTCTCAGACACAGGACTCAACCCGAACAGCGAGTACTCGTATCGCGTATCGGCCTATAACGGCATAGCCGAGTCCAGCCCCAGTGAAGTCGTGACAACGGCAACAGCGTCGGTTGTCAATGGCGTTACGGGAAGGACCGACAACGACGCCGATAATGAGCGTCGGCGATATCGCTTTGGTCGCCGCATTTGATCGAATGTCGAATATCGTAGCCTTACGCTTTATCTGATCTTGATCGAGTAGCACCGGCTGGAATCTGCCACTGAGGCAAAAATTCGTTATCTAAGTACATTCAGGGAAGTCTTGCGGCATAGGCAACCTGCAGGACAACCCCGCCAATCTGTCGAGATTCCGCAAATATTTACGGAATGTACTTAGGGCATTTTCATACCTACTGTACGGGCACTCGCGAGTAGGTCGGGAATCCCTTCCAATCGCAAACGGTCGCTTTAGTCGCGACCCTTCCAATCGCAAACGGCGTCTTCGGGAAGGGCGTGGCCGGCGCTCCCGGCCAGGCCGTTTGCGATTGGAAGGGTCATCCCAGCGCTCCTGGGATGACCGTTTGCGATTGGAGCGCCGAAGCCCCCCTTCCCGACACCATGTCCCGGCCGAGCGTCTTCGTCGGAAGGGTCGCGGCTAAAGCGACCGTTTGCGATTGGGAAGGGATTGCCGACCTACGAATGCTTGAATCCATTCACCCTAGCCGAAGGCGCCAACGACTTCGGCCAAGCCTGTTTTGTCGGACGAGCGAGATAAAAACGCTCTAAGCCCGAACTATCATACGTATCCATCAAAGGGTGCCCGTATGACAGTTCGGGTGAATCGAGTCAGGACTGCAAACCGCTCCGCTCTTAGCCATTCCAAGACGATCTTCCTAGTGTCGCCAGCCGGAATAATCGGACAAATCGCCGCTGGATAACGCGTTTTTCTCGTTTTTCCTGGAAATGGACAGTGACACATGCCACATGGCTGTTGCCGAATGGAGACATGTTTTGCCCGGCCACTCCATGGAACCGGTCATTTTCTGACTCAAGTCCTGCTCTGCATACAAGAGATTCAAGGATTCGCCAGGCCGATCATCAACGAACATCGGATTGGCATACGGCGTGCTAAACCGCCATGGCACCGGATAACGTTTGACGTGTCAGCCACTCCGGTGTCATAGCAACGCTACAAACTCAAAAGAAGCTGCGATTCGCTTAACCTGTGCCCAAGGGGGGGTACGGGCAGCAATGCATCGTTTATCCGAAGGTGAGGAGCCACCCGGCGAACGATTACGGCCACTGATAAAAAACAACAATCAATGCCTACATGAAACAATCTACAACACTTTTTTGCCGACTCAATCACACAAATTCCCTAGATTTAGACCAATCTTATTTCTACAGAAAAATCGAGCCGCTGACCTAATGCCGCTTGATCTGAAAAAGGCAAAACCATCGAAAGGTGGTGGCGCAAAGTTACCGGTCTACGGGAGCCAGGCTCCTATGACAGCGGGATTGCCAGCTCAAGCCAAAGGTTGCTTTGGTTTGTCTCATCCCCGCGGGTTCCCAGAGACCATCGCCGTCAACTCGACTCTTAGGGGACCACAACGTGAGCAACAAGACTCAGCATTCTAAGTTCACCGCTGCGCGCCGCAAAAATATCCTCGGACTGGCTGGCGTATTTGCAGCCTTAACGTCTACTGTGGGTGTCGTCCATGCGGCGCCGCCGCAGCGCTTATTCAGCGACACGAATCTGACCCTGCCCACGCAGGCCAAGGCGCAGATCAAAGCCATCAAGGGCCGCAGCCGGGGCGTAGCCATCGACTTCAACGCGGTGAAGGCCGATACGCTCACCCTCGAACTGCTCAACGACACCACGGTTACCGCCATCCGCGATCGTATCGAAGACATCGACGGCCGTTTGTCCTGGGTCGGTCATATCGAAGGGCAAGAAGGCAGCAGCGAGGTGATCCTCGCCGTTCGGGGGCAGGCGATGTTCGGAACCGTCGTGATGGACGACGGCAGAATGTTCGAGATCGCCTACGCCGGCAATAAAACGCATGCCGTCCGCCAGATCGATCCCAACAAGACCGCTCCGCATTCGGAACCCCTCGCGCCGGATATTAATGCCGCCGGTGAATTGGCCGGTACAACGACATCCTCGACTAGCCCGTCCACCGCAGCCGCCAGCACCGGCCAAGTCATCGATCTGCTGGTGGTCTACACGCCTCAGGCCCGCGTGAATGCTGGCGGCGTCTCGGGCATAGAAGCCAAGATTATTAACGCCGTTACCAAGGCCAATCAGGCCTACCTGAACAGTCAGGTGGACATGCAGTTGAACTTGGTAAAAATGGCCGAAGTCAGCTATACCGAGACGGGCAACATGTCGACCAGCTTGTCGGATGTCACCGGCACCAGCGATGGCAAAATGGATGAGGTACACTCCTTACGCAACCAGTACGGCGCCGATCAGGTGGCGCTTATAACCGCTGAAAGCAACTACTGCGGCATCGCCTACGTGATGAATAGCCTGGGTTCCTGGTTCGCTCCGTATGCGTTCGCCGTCGTGCATGACGATTCCAAATACAACTGCCTCGGCAACGATACCCTGGCGCATGAATTGGGCCACAATCAGGGCAACATGCACGACCCGGACAATTCCGCCTACGCCGGCGTGTACCCCTACTCTTATGGTTACCGGATCTGCGGCGTGTTCCACGATGTCATGTCCTACAGTTGCAGTTCGCCACGAATCTCGCACTTTTCTAATCCTAACGTTTATTACAATGGCCAGCCGACCGGGGTGGCGAACTACCAGGACACCGCCCGTTCCATGAATGGCACCAGCGCCACCGTCGCCAGTTTCCGGTCCTCGACCACGACCACCACGACGCCCACGGTTCCGACTGCCCCCACAAGTTTGGCGGCGACTACTCAATCATCCAGCAGTATCGCCTTGACGTGGACGGATAAGTCTAGCGACGAAACCGGATTCAAGGTGCAGCGCTCGCTGGATGGCGTCAATTGGAGCGAAGTCGCTTCGCTCGGCAGCAACGTCACGAGTTTCACCAATACTGGCCTCAGCGCCAGCACCACTTATTCTTACCGTGTCTACGCCTACAACAGCGTCGGCAACTCCGCCTTCTCCAATACCGCCTCGGCGACCACCTCGGCTAACAGCGTCGACACAACTCCGCCCACGGTTAAAATCACCAGCCCCTCCAATGGCGTGAAGGTCGGTAACTCGACAAAAATTACCGGCACTGGCAGCGATAACGTCAAATTGCAGGGGCTGAAGCTGGCCATCGACGGCGCCGTGCGAGCTTCAACCAGCGGCGGCTCGATCTCCTATAACTGGAACACCCGCAGCATCGCGAAGGGCACGCACACGATCACGCTGACTGGCACCGATGCGGCGGGTAACACCAATCAAACGTCGATTCAGATTTACAAATGAAAAGGAATTGCAGGATTGCCTAGGGGTTGACAGAAAAGGTTTCTGCCAAAAAAACGGATATTCTTCAGCAAACCTCAAAGAAAAAGCCGTCCCAATGGGACGGCTTTTTAGTTTGCCTGATCAGAAGTCTTTGTGATCTTTTCAGAGCTATGCCTTTTTTCTTCTCCAATTCCTAAAGCCTAGACCAAGCAGACCGGCTCCCAAGAGTGATAAGATGCTCGGCTCTGGAACGGTTATATCGGGCGGTGGAGGAGGAGGCGTAGTTGGAACCGATATGTCACCGAGCACTTTGTCAGAACCTTGTCCATTTGAACCAACCTCCTGAAAACGTGCGTAGCAGCTTGTGCTCGCATAGCAGTCATCCAAAGTGTTGATAAATGCGCTAGTGATGCCAGCTCCATCCAAAATAGGATCTGTGATGAAATCAAGCGAGACTTGCGCAGTTAAGCCTTCGGTAAGCCCGCCATTCGGATTTCCACCCGAGAAATTACTGTTCAACGCGATAGCGATATCGACTTGGTTATACGGATTTAAGGTCACATTGAATAACAGATTAGGGAAATAGCCCGATAGATCTTCATAAGTTCCCGCTACAACACTCACACCCGTTGGCAGGTCGAAGCCGAATCCCATAAGTGTCGAACCTATGTTTGTGGGGGTAAGATTCGCTATATCCAATAACAAATTGAACTCACCAGGAGGCGGAGCAATGTCGGTGAACGTAAAGCCCACGCTCGCTTTCGATCCGGTATTTTCAGTGCTGCCGTATTGACTGTCGTAATTCAAGGTAAACGCCGGCGTAGCACTAGCATCAACTCCCCCTATAAGAAGGAGCCCGCCAAATAAAATTTTTAGAATTTTCATAGTCATTTCTCGTTGTAGTATCTCTCCACAAAACGTCGACTGCATCAAGTGTGCCACCCCAAAGAGACCAACGAGTATATATGCGGGGATCTGATGTCAGAGCTGGGGTCAGGCTTTTATTATTTGGTTTGCATGCTATTGTTACCGTAGTTTTCGATAAGGCTTAGCTTCATGGCCAGAAAACCCCGCATCCACATCCCCGGCGCTGTCTATCACGTCATGCTCCGCGGCAATGCCGGACAGCCTATCTTTTTTCACGATGAGGACAGAGACGTTTTCGAGGAATTGGTTGGCGAGGGCGTCTCCCGTTTCGGTCACCGTATTCACGCCTACTGCTGGATGCCGAACCATGTCCACTTGGCGGTTCAAATTGGCGATGTGTCGCTTTCAAAAACCATGCAACACCTGGCTTTTCGTTATACGCGGTGGATCAACAAGCGCGAAAACCGGATCGGCCATCTGTTCCAGGGCCGATTCAAGGCGATCCTGATCGATGCCGATGCTTATCTGCTCGAACTTGTTCGCTATATCCATCTCAATCCAGTCCGGGCAAATTTAGTCCACGATCCTGCCGAGTATCATTGGAGCGGACATCGAGCTTACCTCGACCTAGATCGCGTTAGCTGGCTTACGACAGAGTGGATCTATTCCCAGTTGGCTCAAGATGTGGCGACAGCACGGGAGCGTTACGCACGTTTCATCGCGGGAGGATTGGACGAGGGTCATCGGGAAGATTTCCATAGAGGCACGGTGGAGGGGCGCATACTCGGGGATGAATATTTCGCCGAGAATGCGCTAAGGCAGTCCGATAAGGCATCACGAGCACAAATTAAACTTGAATCGATCATTAGCGTAGTCTGTGCGGCTCGCAAGATGGATTTGGATCAAATCAGCGGTGCAGACCGTGGCCGAGCGGGCGCCGCGGCTCGTGCGCTGATCGCGTACTTAGCATTGGAACTCGGCGCTGCCACCTTGACTGAGGTCGGCAACTTCCTCAACCGCGATATATCGACCTTGAGCACGGCGGTCAGTCGCTTACGGGAGCGCATAAAGCAAGAATCCGAATTGGCAGCGGAAGCCAAACGATTGATGAATCTTTTGGCCATTAACAAAATTAACAAAGCCTGACCCTTCATATTTTGCCGGTTCGCAGGCCATTTAAATTTTCATCCCACGCTTCTGGCGTTACGCACTGCTCTTAATATGTAAAAATTCTTGACACACTCAGAATGAAAATTGAAGCCAACAGGCTCTTAACGTCAAATGAATCAGTGGTTTTTGACAAAATTGTGAATTAAAACAAAGCTATAAGGCCGTAAATTTTGTTGACAATTACACTCGGAAAAACGCGCACACAGGCAAGGTATCCGCAACACGGACTGGATGCGTGATATAAATCAATAGCCGCGGCGGCTTTTTTTCGCGATCTCTTTAAGCCAAAAAACGAATGACTGAAAGCGACATCGATAAAAACTTGCGTACTATCGCTCAAGTCCTAGCGATCTCCGCAACCAAGCGACACATATTTCTCTGCTGTGATCAGACCAAGCCAAAGTGTTGCCGCAAAGAAGAGGGGCTTGAATCCTGGGAATATTTAAAGCGCCGACTGGATGAGTTAAAGCTGACCGGCTCGGCCGGAATCCAGCGTACCAAGGCCAATTGTCTGCGGGTGTGCCGTCATGGGCCGATTGCAGTTGTCTATCCGGAGGGCGTTTGGTACCACTCCTGTACGCCAGAAGTTCTCGAGCGAATCATTCAAGAACATCTCATCGGCGGAAAGCCGGTAACCGAGTATGCGTTTGCCATGCGGCAAGCTGAAGACTAAATTCTATTAGGCTGGCGGCGCCGATGAGTGTCAATGCCTACGATGTCAGACCGGCTACGCAGTAATCAGCCTATGCCGGTAGCCATGCGATATCGAGAACTTCTATAGCATATAGAGACGTGGACTTGAAAATTAGAACTATAACAATGAGACAAATTGGAATGACGGCATCAAAGATCGGATGGTTTTTGCTGGGAGCCATGCTTTTGCCGGGGTGCGCCACACAATCGGATTATCGGCCTTTCAAATCCGAGAAAAATATTGCGACCACCGAGCGACACCCCCGAAAACAGAGCTATAACCAACCGTATCGGGTAAAAGGAAAAACGTATTACCCGTTGAAAAGCGCCAGAGGCTATAAAGCCAAAGGAGTGGCATCCTGGTATGGATGGGAATCTGGGCATCGGACAGCTATGGGATCACGCTTCAACCCCAACGCACTAACCGCCGCGCATCGCACACTTCCCTTGCCTTCACGGGTGCGAGTGACCAATCTAACAAACAAACGATCAGTGGAGGTGGTCGTCAATGATCGTGGACCATTCATCACGAGTAGACTAATCGATCTGTCCCATGCCGCCGCCAAAGCACTTGGCATAAAAGGAACGGCTCGGGTAGAGGTGATGGCGCTTGATTAGATCCTCTTTCTCAACGCTTCGAAAGCTTGCGATCGACATCTTCGAAAAAACGTCGTCCTAGTGATCTCAAACGGTCACTGTCCCCTTTCGCCGCACAATGCACAAACGGCAATGCACCCGAACCGTATCAAAACGGGTCTGAAAATCGAGCCCAGAACGAGGTAAACCGGTAATCCCACTGATTTCCCCCTCGTCATCTGCTTACTTCATGACATCTCTCAACAGGCGAAACGACCACATCGAAGTCGTTCAATGCGCCGCACTGGCCACTGCATAAAGCGGCGAATAATCAGCCTGCCAGAATTTCTCGAGCTGATAAAACTCTCGCGTTTGAGGCTTCATCACATGGACGATCACATCCCCCAGGTCCACCAAGACCCACTCGCCACCACCCTGCCCTTCGACGCCGAGCGGCTGGACCTCGTTATTTTTCGCCTCGTCAATCACGTGCTCAGCCAGTGATTTCACGTGCCGTTCCGAAGTACCGCTAGCGATTACCATAAAATCTGCAATGCCGGTTTTTTTCCGAACGTCTATTACTTTAATGTCCTTACCCTTGCCATCATCTAAAGCCAGCAATACAACCTGCAACAATTGATCTGTAGTCATGTGTCTATGCAAAAGGATTTTCTCCCAATTGAATTATCGTCATTTGTCATTCTCTAGGACCGGAAAATGCCGCGAAAATCTCCCTTGAACGCGCCCCACGACCTTAGAGTCTCTACCGTTTTATGCCATTCTCGTTCAATAAGCTCACGGCGTAGCGAATCGGGATTGCATAGCTAATTCCACTCGGCCGCTCAAGAAGATTCTCTTTCGTCTCCTGGACAAAGACCTTGTTAATTATCCCAACAACGCTACCGCTTTTGACATCGTACAGCGGACTCCCGCTGTTTCCCGGGTAAGCCGTCGCATCGAGCTGAAAAACATCGTAGGGCTCGGAAAGTCGACGGATGATTTTGGGGTTCAGCCGCTGCGACGTATGTGCCGGGATCGCGATGGGACTTATGGCAGAAACGATTCCTCGATGTGTAACCGGATTAAGTCCCAGAACCATGCCGATCGGGTATCCCGTAAAGGCGTATGACTCTCCCTCCCGAACCTTACTCGAGTCTCCTAATCGCATAAATGGCAAAGGCGACCCGCCGATTCTTAGCACAGCAATGTCATGAGACTCATCCGTTGCAATTTCAATAGCCTGTCGCACGTTTTGCTTTTCGCCGTCGCGAGTGAAAACAGCCAACATTTCGAATTTTGATCTGTCAATCGCTTCCGGAAGAACATGTGCGTTCGTCAAGATGTGCAAGCCGTCGCTAATCGCGAAACCAGTCCCCCGGAAGATCGCCGGCGGGGTTCGCGTTCTTTGATAAGTTCCGATCCCGACGATGGCCGGTTTAATCTTTTCTATTATATCGGGCAGTTCGTCGGCATGAATTCTGGCGCTAAAGCCTAAGCTTGTACTGAAAATTCCGATACCGGCTAGACACAAATTCTTGAGTCGCATTCAAATCTGTAAGGAAAGAATTCGCCACTAACAATTATCCGATGAATCGATCGGCTCAGGTTCTGTTTCTATTATGATTAGGCACTATTCGTCAATGCGCTTAGTGAGAAAAGAAGAGCTTGCCATTCACTCTGGCCTGGTTTACAAGAATCGCTCCTACGCGGAATAACCTCTCGTGGCAATCCGGTGGGCCACGAGACTTTTAGGCCAAACGTGTTTATACACTTAGGGCATTTGGACGCGATTCGCAAGCAATCGGCAGTCCACACTAATAATTACTCCTATACAGCACTCTTCTACGATGCATCCAAACCTCGTCAAATGGTTGGTCTACCCTGTTCATGAACGGATGGTAAGCCGCCCCACGTTTACCTATCTAGCCGAATTGGAAAAAACACAGTGGCTTTCGCGTGAAGCGGTCGAAAGGATGCAGATGGAGAAATTGCTGGCCTTGTTGCACATAGCCGATGATCATAGCCCTTGGCATGCGGAACGAATCCGTGCGTCGGGCCTCGACTTAACCGCCAGTCGCGACCTAACCTTCGACGATCTTCGCCGCTTGCCGACAATGAACAAGGCGGACGCGTCCGTTAACAGAGATCGCATAGTTTGGAAAAACGTTCCGGGAGGCGCGCATCGCTACAATACAGGAGGGTCAAGTGGCCAACCGTTGATCTTTTATTTCGGCAGAAAGCGGCAAGCTGCTGACGCCGCCTCGCGCATGCGCGCACGCCGATGGTGGAAGATAGAAGTTGGTGAACCCGAAGTGTTTTTATGGGGGGCGCCGGTAGAACTCAATAAAACAGATCTTGTTAAAAAAATAAGGGATCGACTCTTTAATCAATTGCTTCTGAATGCCTTTGAGATGTCGGAGAGCAGGATGAGCGATTATCTCAAAATAATTCAATCATTTAATCCCGCCTGCATCTATGGCTACGCGAGTAGTTTGAGTCTCTTGGCATCCTACGCAAAGAGCCGGAACAGGGTCCCGAAGTTGTCACGCCTCAAAGTTGTGTGCACCACCGGAGAGCCCCTATTTCCTGAACAGAGAGCGTTAATCGAGGAAGTCTTCGATAAACCTGTATCGAATGAATATGGATGCCGCGACGGTGGGTTGATTGCGCTCGAATCGCCGCAAGGCCAAATGCTGGTTAACAGCGAAAGCCTCATTGTCGAGATTTTGGACGATAACGGGATGCCCGTCGCCCCCGGTGAAATTGGAGAAGTTGTTGTCACAAACCTATATTCGGAGGCTCAACCGTTTATCCGTTACCGCACCGGCGATATGGCACGACAAACCGACGAATTGTGCAACGTAGGTCGTGGCTTACATGTGATCTCGGAGATCATGGGCAGAACCACCGATTTCGTAGTTCGCCCCGATGGAACGATCATGCACGCCCTGGCGGTCATCTATGTGCTACGTGCAATCGAAGGGGTTCACGAATTCAAGATTATTCAACCATCAACAACTCAACTTGATGTTATGGTCGTTCCAAGCCCCATCTGGCACGAGAGCGCAAAGGATGAAATCGTGAAACAGCTGCAGAGCAGGATGGGACGAGACGTACGGGTAGAGGTCAATACGGTGGATAACCTACCGCCGGAGGCTTCAGGAAAATACCGTTATGTTACCAGCCATGTGCCGTTGCCGGAAAAGCTGGAGATCCGATCCTGATCTCCACTTTGAGGGCACTCTTACAAAACCAAGATATTTTTGCTAGTCCCTCTCGACCTGGACCATGATACTTGTGCCCGGTTGAATGTGTTTTTCGATCTTAGAACCATTCCACTTGCGCAAGTCAGCCACACTGACTTTAAATCGTTTCGAGATGGAAAACAGCGTATCGCCTTGCCGAATGGTATAACTAATCGACTGCGAAGACTTAATCCCAGAACTAGCGATTGCCAGCTTCTTGGCGGCGTCCTTGTTCCAAAGCACTAAATTTTGGCCAGCCTTGACGCCAGTCTTTGCCGATACACCATTCCACTTAGCTAACTGCTCAACATCAACGGAATGTTTCCTTGCGATAGACCAAAGCGTGTCACCCGACTGAACGGTATAAGTCGACCGTTTATTTAGAGACTCAGCAGATTTTCCTTTTGCGGAAACTGCCGCAACACTGTCCCCGCCTCTGATTTTCCCGATTACTTTGCCAGAAGGCTTGGACGCAAAAGATACGACGCCCCGACCACGGCGTGCCTTTTCTTCTAATTTGCCTTTTCGCACCTTCTGGAACTTACCGTTCTTTTCGGAGTAACTGCCATGTGCCCTGCCGGATTCCCAAGCAACGTCAGCATTTGCCAATTTCGAGTCCCGCGCAGCGATCAGCTCGTCAGCGATCGATGGGCGCCCCCCATCTAGAGGTTGGCTTTGTTGCGCCAGCCGTTCCAACTCTTGCTTAAATTCGCTGATTTTCTTGTCGGCAGGGATAAACAACCTATAACTGCCTTCGATGTCGGCGTATTGGCGCTTAAAACCGGGGTTCAACTCGTAAAGCTTGTCCAAGGAGATATCGGCCGCATCAGCCGCGAGCGCCAGGTCCAGTTGCGTGCTTATCTTTACCGGCTTAAACAAGGCTTCGTTGGGAATGTGATGTAAGTCAATGCCGTACTGTTCAGCCTCCGCGAATAACTTCGCAACAGCCAAGAGACGCGGGACATAGGTGCGTGTTTCTCCCGGCAAATCCAACGACCAGAAATCGGTAGGCTTATTTCTGGCCTCGTTCTTCTGAATGGCTCTGGCAACTGCACCCTCACCACAATTGTAAGCCGCTATTGCAAGCAACCAATCGCCATTAAAATCGGAATGAAGTTTCTTCAAATATTTGATCGCCGCTCGAGTTGATGCGTACACATCACGTCGACCATCATATGAACGGCTCTGTTTTAAGCCGTAAAGCCGCCCGGTAGAAGGAATGAATTGCCATAGGCCCGCGGCTTTAGCCGGAGACACTGCATCAGGCTGGAATGCACTCTCGATGACAGGCAAAAGCGCCAACTCGCCTGGAATATCATTCTTTTCGAACTGCTTCACGATAGAATAGAGAAAAGGTTCGGCCCTTTTCTGTACACGATCCACGTAGGTCGGATGATTGACGAACCATTCGAGTTCACGATCTATTTCCTCGTGCTCAACAGGCGGCAAATTGTACGAATCGAACAATCGATCCCACAAACTGTCATATTCGGCCAGGCTCTTGCCATTATGACGACCGGTAGAGGCTTTGTCCTTTTTCCTAAACCAGCGGCTGGTATTCTTAGAGATATGAAAGACGCGGGAATTTTTGCTGTTCGGCGTTGACGCCGATTGAGAATTGTCGGTAAAACTGTTGTCCGTCTTCGTCTTCCCGGCGTGATGCGTACAGGCACTTAGAGACAAGGCAAAAGCTGATGCATAACAGAGCAACTTTACATCGCGTTTTGGCCGTCTCATCGTGTCTACCTCAGAGTTCTATTCGGGTGATTTATAGCGGCATACCAGCAGTTTAGTCAATGAAAACCAAACGCACACCGTCGCCTCACCCTCGCCAGGTATTTCTGGAGTGGTATCACGCCACAACCCTAGGGCAAATACTACAAACCATCGAGGCATCCTACCTCCAAAGTTCGCTGAATCCTACTTACAATCAAAAAATTTTACAAGTCGGCTTACTAGGATGCGAGAATTTATATATTGATGAAATATTTATTCATAACTTCGTCCTTGTTAGCGCTGAGCATCGGGGCGAGCCTTATACCAAACAGGTAATCACGGGGTATCCAAACGCACTACCCGTCGCGACCGCAAGCATAGATATCTTAATTTTGCCTCATGTCATCGACTTCGAAATCAACAAGCACGAAGTCTTACACGAGGTTGAACGCGTGCTAAAACCTAATGGCAGACTCTTCGTCCTTGGCTTTAATCCCTGGAGCGTGCACGGCATCCTTCAATATCTTCCGCGACGCTCATCATTTTGGCAGCTCAACTTTATCAGCTGCTACCGCTTGTTAGACTGGTTGAGCCTTCTAAAATTCGATGCTGAATACAGTGCGGCATTCAGCATTGCGTCGTCCAAAGTGATACAAAGACCCAACTCATTTTTCAGCAAATCTCGCGCTAATCTGTCATTCGCATTCGGCATAAAGGCGGTTAAAAGAACTTACACGTTGATACCAATCACGCCAAAATGGGTCAGCGCACCGGGTTTAGTGCCCAGCCACATGCTCGAAACTTTACAGTAAGAGGCACCGTGACTAACACAGTTAACATCTACACGGATGGCGCTTGCCGCGGCAATCCGGGACCCGGAGGGTGGGGCGTAGTGTTGAAGTACAAAAGCAAAGAGATGGAGCTCTACGGAGCAGAGCCCAACACTACGAATAACCGCATGGAGCTCATGGCGGCAATCAAAGGATTGGAAGCCTTGAAAAGACCCAGCAAGGTCTGCATAACGACTGATTCTCTTTATGTTCTCAAGGGCATTTCCGAGTGGTTACCGGACTGGATCCGACGAGGGTGGAAAACATCAGCAAAGAAGTCGGTCAAGAACGTCGATCTTTGGCAGCGTCTCGTAGCCGCTCAACAAGACCATAGCGTCGAGTGGAAATGGATAAAGGGACACACTGGGCATATCGAGAATGAGCGCGCCGACGCACTTGCCAACCGAGGGATAGACGAACTGTTAGAACCTACAGCGCCAGAACAGGCGAAAACAATTCATGCGACAAGTCGTACTTGATACTGAAACAACTGGGCTCGACCCTGCAGAAGGGCACCGCATCATTGAAATCGGCTGCGTGGAACTCATCAGTCGCAGGCTGACAGGAAATCGCTTTCACGTCTATCTGAATCCAGAGCGGAACATTGATCCAGGAGCCGTTGAGGTACATGGACTGAGCGCCGAATTTCTAGCCGATAAACCTCGCTTTGCCGATATCGCCGAGGACCTTTTGGCTTATATCAAAGGCGCTGAACTGGTTATCCACAATGCTCCGTTCGATGTGGGCTTTCTCAACCATGAACTGCAATTGCTATCCAGCGGCTTTGCCAGCGTGGCGGAATATTGCACCGTTCTGGATACGTTGGTGCTCGCCAAAAAGAAACATCCCGGACAGCGCAACAATCTGGACGCATTGTGCAAACGATATGGTGTAGACAATCGACACAGAGAACTGCACGGCGCTCTACTCGATGCCGAGATCCTAGCCGAAGTCTATCTCGCCATGACCGGTGGCCAGACTTTACTGGTATTGGAGCCGGAATCGACAGATGAGGGTACGGACAAATTACAGCAAACGCCAAAATTGACCCTCTCAATAAATCGCCCTCAGCTTAAAATAATCCGTTGCAGCGAAACGGAACTCCAAGCGCATGCCGCCAGACTTGATGCTATCGATAAGGCAAGCAACGGGAAATGTCTCTGGAAAGCGTAAAGATAGAACCGAAGAGGCTTATACGTTATCCTTATAGGAGAATGTTTGATGAATCGAGGAGAGGTGGCTGAGCGGTTTAAAGCGGCGGTCTTGAAAACCGTTGACGGTTGATCCCGTCCGGGGGTTCGAATCCCTCCCTCTCCGCCATATTCTAAGGTAAGCGCTCTAGTCCAGTTTTAGCCATTGACGTTATGATCGGCATTCTCCTGGTAGATGATCATGAACTGGTTCGAGCGGGCATCGAGCACTTACTGAACGAAGCCGAGGACATGAAGGTAATCGGTATAGCGTGCTCGGGCGAAGAGGCCATCGAGCAAGCTGACCGGCTGAGTCCCGACTTGATCGTTATGGATATCAATATGCCGGGTATAGGCGGGATTGAAGCATGCCGAAAGATCAGTCAAAAACATCCACTGGTGAAAATTGTGGCTTTGAGTGTGTATGCTGATGGACCATTCCCGCACCAACTCCTAAATTTGGGCGCTCACGGCTATGTTTCGAAGAGCTGTCCTATCAGCGAGTTGATCAATGCTATTCGGACGGTATCCGAGGGCAAACGATATCTTAGTCAGGACGTTGCCAGTAAAATGGCCTTGGCCAAACTGGCCGATCAATCCTCGTCGCCGTTTAACGATCTATCGTACCGCGAACTGCAAGTCGTCATCATGACACTTCAAGGCCGGTCGATTCAGGACATGGCGGACATGCTGACGATAAGCCCCAAAACGGTCAATACATACCGGTATCGGGCGTATGACAAACTGTCTGTCAAGAACGACGTAGAGCTGACTCGGTTAGCGACAAGATACGACCTTATCAGCGACACTCCCCTCCGATGAGGATTCAAGTCTATTTGCCTCGGTGGTGGAATAGGTAGACACACGGGACTTAAAATCCCGCGCCCTAACCCGGCGTGCCGGTTCGATTCCGGCCCGAGGCACCAAACCCGCTTTCCGTGAACGGCTGACTCATGCTGTATCTATCGACTCAATCCATCATCAACGGCTCTACGATACTCCACACAATCGCCAGCCATGGCTGACTCCCTTCAGTCAGCTTTACACCAAAACTCCCGCCTTTCAACGAAACAGCCAATCGAGGTATGTTTCAGGGTCAATCTAGCGATATCTAAGGTGGAATCGATTGCAGACAAGCGCAATTCCTCGCTCTTTCGACCGCGGGTCGAGAGTTTCTTTTAGTGACCCTTTGGTTTGATGTTATAGGGTTCTTGTCAGATGAATCGATTCTTATCCCTCGCTAGAGTTTTCGGCCTAATGCTGATGGTTTTCAGCGTGACTTACGCGTTACCTATCCTGACCTCGTTAAGTTACCGTGACGGGACGGTTTCGTTGTTTATCGAAGACATGCTGCTCACTCTAGCCGCCGGCGGACTTTTATGGCTCACGACGAGAAAATTCCAGCGCGAATTGAAAGCCAAGGATGGGTTCTTGCTCGTGGTGCTCGCCTGGACGGGAATGGCGGCGTTCGCGACCTTTCCTTTGATGTCCTACCTCAAGGATTTGTCATTCACCGACGCCTATTTCGAAGCCATGTCCGGGCTCACAACGAGCGGCGCAACAATCCTGACTGGTTTGGATGAATTGCCTCCGGCCATCAACTTATGGCGACACGAACTTCAATGGCTGGGAGGCATGGGAATCATCGTTTTAGTTGTCGCAATTCTGCCGGTACTCGGTGTCGGCGGACGGCAGTTGTTTATGGCCGAGACCCCAGGCCCCATGAAGGAGAGCAAACTCACTCCTCGCATTACCGAGACAGCCAAAAACCTCTGGCTGGTTTATGCCGGCATTACCGTCATCTGTATCGGATCGCTCAAACTAGCTGGGATGAACTGGCTGGACGCAATCTGTCATGCCTTTTCCGCCATGGGGCTAGGCGGGTTTTCAACACACGATGCCAGCATAGGCTATTTCGATTCGCCGCAAATCGAGGGCGTCCTCACCATTTTCATGCTGCTCGCGGGAATCAATTTTGCCACGCACTTCCTGGCGATCCATAGCAGGACCTTTGCCCCTTACAAGCATGATATCGAGGTGGCGCCTTTTCTGATCCTGATTATCGCCAGCTGCGTGGGTGTCGCTTTCTATCTTTGGCAGCAGGGTACTTATGCTGACTATTGGACAGCCTTTCGACACACGAGCTTCAATCTGGTCTCCGCAGCTACCGATTGTGGCTACGCCAGCGTCGACTTCAACCAATGGCCATTATTTGCGCCGCTATGGATGCTCTTCTTGAGCTCCGTCTCAGCCTGCACCGGCTCCACCGGTGGCGGCATCAAAATGATGAGAACCCTAATTCTGGTCAAGCAAAGTCAGCTGCAGATGCTCATACTGACGCATCCCACGACCGTGAACCCCCTCAAGCTTGGCAACATGGTCATTCCATCGAATATTATTCTCGCGGTACTCGGATTCATCTTCGTCTATTTCATGAGCGTCGTGATTCTGACCTTGTTGCTGGTCATCAGTGGCCTAGATTTCGTCTCGTCCTTTTCCGCCATCATTGCCTGCATCAACAACATGGGTCCCGGACTAAACCAGGTAGGGCCAGCCGGCAATTTCGCGGGGCTAACGGATTTCCAGACATGGACCTGTACCCTGGCCATGTTTCTCGGCCGCATTGAGGTTTTTACGGCGCTGATTTTGTTTACGCCGGCATACTGGAAAAAATAAGAAGATTCGTCGGCCAGTATCATTTAATACGCTGATAAACGCCGATCAACTCGGCCTGCGCCAAAACATGTCCTTGCATGGCTTTTTCGAGCTGGGCTTTCGTGGGCTTATGCAGTCCAGACAAAACAGTATCGAGTGCGTAAAGCTTATGGAAATACCGATGCCGCCCTACTGGCGGGCATGGCCCGCCATAGCCCGTCCGCTTCCAATCGTTGACTCCTTCGGCAGTGTCGGCGGGCAAAGACTGCGACGAAATTCCCTCCGATAAACCGCTCGAGCTTGTCGGAATGTTGTAGAGCACCCAGTGGACCCATGTCATCTTCGGCGCCTTCGGATCCGGTGCATCGGGATCGTCCACAATCAACACCAAGCTTTTCGCGCCCTCGGGAATCCCGGACCAGGACAACGGCGGCGACACGTCTTGACCGTCACAAGTGAAGCGCTGTGGCATATCGCCGTTATGCATAAATGCTGACGATTCGATCTTCATGGACATGCCCTGCCCTCCTTTAAACTCCTCTGAAATGACTGCATCACTGGCGATTAGCAGCGCACCACCCAGCAGCAACCACATCCAGCGATTAAACAAATTCATAATCCTTGACCTCCTTGTCAATCAATGAGAAATCAAAATCTAACCCCGGAGACGAACAGCCAGAACGTCGCACTCAGCATGGTGAATCACGCTGGCGGCCGTAGAACCGAGCAACAGACTGATGCCGTGCCTGCCATGCGATCCGATGACAATTAGATCTGCCTGCAGCTCCTTGGCAATGCGGATAATCTCCACCTTGGGACTTCCGATTTCAACCCAGCGATTGTCTTGAGGGATAGCCAAACGATCGGCGATCTCTGCCAAACGCTTCCGCGCCGCATCCATCATCTGATCTGTCAGATCGATGTCGAACGGCACAATCGGCCCATAAGACGAATCCATGACCGGCATATTTTCCACGACATGGATAATGCTAAGTCTGGCGTCGTACTTTTTCGCCAAATCCTGAGCCTGCTGGATCACCTGTTCCCCGTGCTCGGAAAAATCGGCTGCCAATAAAATCTGCCGGTACGTCATCACCAGTCTCCTATTCTCTGCTTCAGCTCACATGGTTCGACCAAACAGGACCATCATAACTTGATAGCTTACGACTACGTACCCGAAAGCCAACCCCAAGCCGAAAAAGAATGAAATGGCCAAAGCATGTCGCAAAATATGCCCAATTACCGCCAAGTGCCAAAGCATCAGAAGCGTCAGAAAAATGTAAACCCCGTTGGCTTCCGGTGTCACCAGCAGCCAGGCAAGGAGCGGAACAGCGGCTGTGCTGATCAAAGCATCACATGCGTATAAAGCGGTCGCCGTTTGTTGCAGGCGGGGAATCCCCTGGCTCAGATAGAGTGCCATATAAAGAAAGCCGAACAGCATTAAAGCTTCAACCACGGCCTCGACGACCGCTCCGCTCCAATCGCGTTCCAATCCGAGCAGCACGACACCTACGATCAAGTAGGCGAGAACCGCGAGCCCTAACAGCAAGCTCGACGCAGGAACATCCCGAGGTCCTTTCTTAAAAAAACAGATATCGAGAAACAGCTTTATCAGCGGCATGTTTACACTTCGGCAGCAAATTCGAGCTCGCTCAAGTTTCACCCGAGACCGATTCCAACACCTCACTTGCCTCCAACCAGGCGGACTCGGTTTCCACCAGTAGGCGGTCAATTTCAGCTTTTTCAAGGAGCAAAGACTGTAAGTCCGCCTTCGAGTCACCCTCGTACAGCGCAGGATCTGCCAGCCGCTCTTCGAGACGCCGCTTTTCGAACGTCAATTTCTCCAAAGAGGCTTCAGCCCGTTCCAGCGCCTGCTGAAAGGGTCTCAACGCACGCCGCCGCTCCGCATCCAGGCGCCGTTGATCTTTGCGGGACGGTGCCGCCTTGCTTTCGGCCGAAGCTTGCGATATGGCACGTCGATTGCTCAGCCACTGCCTGTAATCATCCAAGTCACCAGCGAATTTCTCAGCCTTTCCGTCGGCGACTAACCAGAAATCGTCGGCAGCCGTTCGGAGCAAATGGCGATCGTGAGAAACGAGCACCATCGCTCCCTGATAATCCTGCAAGGCCAGCGTAAGCGCGTCACGTGCGTTCAGATCGAGATGGTTGGTGGGCTCGTCCAGCAACAAAAGATTCGGCTTCTGATAAATCAAAAGAGCCAATGCAAGCCGGGCACGCTCGCCACCGGAAAACGGCGCGACTGCGGCCAACGCCTGGTCGCCGCAAAAACCAAAACCGGCAAGAAAATTGCGCAAATCCTTTTCTGCCGCATTTGGATCAAGTCGCTGCAAATGCTTAAGGGGACTTTCATCGACCCGCAACTGTTCGATCTGGTGTTGTGCAAAATAACCGACCCTCAGGTCTTGCGCTTCCAAACGCTCTCCGCAGCTTGGGCTCAAAACACCGGCCAATAATTTGATCAGGGTGGATTTGCCTGCGCCATTTGTGCCTAAAAGGCCTATCCGCTCGCCCGGATTCAACGTCAGATTAACGCCGCTTAAGATAGGCGTCGAACCGTACCCCACGCCAGCCTCATCCAGCTTCAACAAAGGCGAAGGCAGCTTATCCGGCGGCAGAAAAGAAAATTTGAAAGGCGAGTCGACATGCGCCGCGGCAATCAATTCCAGCTTGCTCAACGCCTTGAGGCGGCTTTGCACCTGGCGCGCCTTGGTAGCTTGCGCACGAAATCGATCTACGAACGACTGAATACGCGCGACTTCGCGCTGCTGTCTTTCATAGGCCGCTTGTTGTTGCCCCAAGAGTTCCGCTCGTCTCGCCTCGAATGCCGAATAGTTTCCGGAATACAGCGTAACCTTTTGGTTCTCGATATGAAGCACATGATCGACGATATCATCAAGAAAATCCCGATCATGAGAAATCAAAAGCAGAGTACCGGCATATCGGGACAGCCACTCTTGAAGCCAAATCACGGCATCCAAGTCAAGGTGATTGGTCGGTTCGTCGAGAAGCAGCATATCCGACCGACACATCAGCGCTTGGGCGAGGTTGAGGCGCATTCGCCATCCGCCAGAAAACCGATTTACCGGCTTGGCCTCATCGCCCGGCGAAAACCCGAGACCGGACATCAGTTTGGCGGCGCGCGCCTTGGCTTCATAACCTCCGATCGCGTCTAGGCGAGAATGGAGCAGTGCCAGCTTCTCACCATCGCCGCTTTTCTCCGCGTCGTGAAGACCAGCCTGGATGAGACGCAATTCGCGATCACCGTCCATGACATAGTCCAAGGCGTTCTGATCGCTAGCCGGGGTTTCTTGGGCCACATGGGCGATATCCAAATTCGGCGGCATCGAAATTTCGCCGGCATCGACATGAATCTCGCCCAGAACCAGACGAAACAAACTGGATTTACCGGCTCCGTTCGCGCCAGTGATACCGACCTTCTCACCGCTATGGATGGTGAAGGAAGCCTCGTCAAACAGAAGACGCTGGCCTCGCCTTAACGCGACCGATTTGAAATTAAGCATGCCAATGGGGTGCCAAGCCGGCACCGGTCATTAGCCGGAAAGGCAGCGCGGAATTAAGCAGCCTGCTCGATTCGCCGGTCGGCTTCTTTGACAAACTCATGGAGGTCCCCTTTTTTGACGGTAGCACGGGGGATGATCAGAGCCGTGTCAATGCCTACGAAAAGAAAGGCGTATTTTTTGGTCATCTCGACGCGAAGAATATCGGCCCATTTCATCCGAGACTCGCCGTTCCGGTTGACCTCTACCAAAACATGCGGCTCGGCCCGCAAGGTATATGTACCGAGGATGCAAGCTCTTTCTTCATCCGAGTACAGTTTCCGGATCTGTCTGCGCAGGCTTCCCTTGAAATAGAGGGGGGTCAAAATGCCCCATAATGCAGCGATCACACCTACGTAGATCGCGGAAAGCGTATCCTGATAGTAAAACCACAAGAACAGCGCGATGAGCGCCATGATACCGGGGAAGATCGCCTGGTGACGACGCAAGGTTTTCTGCCAACTCGCGGAGTTCTGCAATTGATGTTCGTTGAAGGCAACCAGATCCTGTTCGCGGACTTCGTATTCTATTTGGGTCATGCGTCTATCACAGAAATTGTCTAACACCCTGCGCCGCCGACGAACCGGCAGCACATCCCCGGAGCGCTAAAGGGTGACTAGTATACGTAATTCTGTTTCAATTTACTCACTTCGGTGGGCTTGTCTAATCCGAAGCGGGATTTGGTGCTGCACAACGGAGAACAAAATGAAAGGCAATGCCGATGTTATCGCGCGCTTAAACCATTTGCTGATCGGCGAGCTGACTTCCATCGATCAGTATTTAATTCACTCCCGGATGTATAAGGATTGGGGATTTAACCGACTGTATGAACGCATTCATCACGAATTGCAGGAAGAACAGTCCCATGCCGACCGATTGATCAACCGAATTCTATTCCTCGAAGGTGTGCCGGATCTCAGCAAGCGCAACGCACTGCAGATCGGTCAGGATGTTCCAGGCATGCTCAAGAATGACCTGACTTTAGAATACAAAGTAATCGACGAACTCAAAGAAGCGATGGCGTTTTGTGAAAGCGTCGGCGATTACGTTACGCGGGATATCCTTCTGACGCTTCTCAAGGACACAGAAGAGGACCACGCCTATTGGCTGGAGATTCAGCTCGGCCTCATCGAAAAAATCGGACTACAGAACTACCTGCAAACACAGATGTAATCTACACATCCAGCCTGCCCTATCACTCGCCCACCTATGGGCAAGACAGTTCAAATCAAATCTTATTTGATAATAATTATCAGTTGTACTAGTATTTAGATCAGGTTTTTTCATCTGGTCTTGTTATGTACATCTGTATCTGCAAGAAAGTCACCGACGGACAAATCCGAAAGGCCGTTCAGGAACAGGACGTGACAAGCATGCGCAGTCTGCGCTCCAAATTAGGTGCGTGCGATCAGTGCGGCAAGTGTGCGGTTCAGGCCAAACAGCTTATCCGCCAATGCTTGCAGCACGAAAAAACGGTATCAGACCATAACCCGCGCAAGGCCGCATAAGCTTTATCCGCTCCGATAGCAGCGGGCCGCTTGAGCTTTAGAAGGCTAACGGTCGACCCCGTTAGAACGGAGTGTTCTTCGGAGTGAAAGGCAGAAGTACGGAAGGAGGACGTCCCTGTCCTTCACGACGAAATTCCCAAGATATATTAGAACGTTATGACCACGTCGGTGGAAAAGAGGAATTGATCGCTCTTCTTACCGGCAAAGCTTGCCGCTCCACCAGCATTGTCGTACGCGTCTGCCTTATCAGCCCAATCGTACCGAACGTTCGGACGCACCATCAGCCAATTCACCGGCTTCCAGTTCAAACCGGCCGTGAATGCATAATAACTTGATGCTGGAAGCGCCCCCAATGTCCGCGCAGGCGAAACCACGCGGAAGCCGTCGTCATCGCGGAACCATTCAGCGCGCAGCCCGACAGCAAGATCGTCTGAAATATCGTAGGTGAGGTATTGATTGATCCCATACCATTCTGCATCGGTCCCATTACTGCCAGACCGATCGGTCGCCCCGACGACGCTATTTGCCCATCCATGATCATGCTGGAAGGTGTAGTGTAGGCCTTCCATGATGTCGTGCTTTATCACTAAGCTGTACATGCTCCAATTGTTTGCGTCTTGCTCGGAAATCTCACCGCTGGTGGCGCTAAATGCTACAGAACTGCCCTTGTCATCGCTGGCCCAAGTCACGCCACCGAGAAATGCCCAATTACCAAGACCTTTGTCCCAGGCACCATCCCAACCGGCGGTTTCGCTGCCGGTCACGCCCCCCGCCGTTATCGTCCAGTTCTGATCAATCGGATAGCTTAATAACACGCCTGTGTGGGTAAAGGGTTCTCCGAACTGCATCGTATAAGCATGCGAGTAGAAGAAATTATCCGGTGCCGTCACCACTTCGTTGCCGATGATGGTGTAAAAATGCCCAATCTTCGCAGTGATGCCGTTACCGAAAGGCGCGAATATTTCAAAGTAGGCCTGTGGCAGCGCGATGTCATAGAAGCGCTCCTCGTTCATCAGACGGAGATCCCAATGTCCGCGGGGCGAACCGTAAGCCTGTGTAAATTGGGCGTCGGTGCCGAACATAAAGTCGAAGCGTCCGCCGAAATCCCAGGAATCGCCCTCTGTATTGACGGCACGCTGCAGATAAAAGTAAAGCTGATTCAGTTGAAATTCGGAGGCACGGTCATTGAACGTCACCGGCCCGTTAAATCTTCCGGCGGGCTCATTCGCGTTGTAAGTGATACCGGCGTTAATCCATCCACCAAATTGCAGCCCCAAGTTTTTCATGAATTGGGTATCGTTGACATCGGCGCCCATATAGCCGAGCAACCCGGTGGGCTCGCTCGCTTCCTCAGCCCCAACGGAGGCAGCGAAAACCGCTGCAAGAACGCCTAAAGCCACACGCCCCATTCGGATCTTGGATGAATTCTTATACATATCGCTTTTTCTCTTATGTTTTCTGGAACGATAGTCTTAAGGCAAAGTCCATACCAAGGCGAAAATAATGTGCCCTCAGTTACTTAAGTAACGCATCAGTAAGATTTTGCACCTGTTTGGTGCGCTCTTACGGCTAATTGCACCAAAACAACACTTTGTTGCAATTGACACAATCGGCCATCAAGATGACTTGAAGGCATCCGCAAAGCTAGCACCGGTGTATCAAGAAAGTCGATCAGAATTTTTCTGAAACGAGCTGCTCGGCACTAAACAACGGTTCAACTGGCAGGGAGTGCTTTTTGACCGTTCAGCGAATACACGAAATCATTCGCTCGGTTTATGGAACGCTCCATGGCTGTGATCAAGCCGGCAACCCCAACGGTCATCGCTGCCAATTCATGTTCCAGCGACGCAACCGCTTTTGCATTGAGGTTATGCTTCAAAAACAACACCTGATCTTGGAATACGCTCAGTACTGGCTCGATTTTGCCCTCGGCTCGACGCATCGCGGAAATCAGTTGTCCGTAATGCTGCTGAGTGAGCTTAAGCTTTTGCCGACTGCTGCTTCGAAGGCTGCGGTTGGTGTACAGCTCCAACTCATCCTCCCATTCTGCAAAAAGAGCCTCGGCCACGTCCTGCACCGCCGCAATCCGGTCTTTGACTGCTAGAGCCTTGGCTTTACTGTAATCGAACTCGACTTTAATCTGTCGATATAAGTCTTCGAGCTCGCCACCCTGAAAGTCCGTAAGTGCGCTGAACTTATCCAGCGCACTTTGAAATTGCTCCTTGGCTTCTTCCAAACTGTCCCGCGCATTCTCCACACGACTGACGAGGATGTCTCGCTTATGATGCCCCGTCGACTCCACGGCGCGAAAATAGACCTTTTGACATTTTGATATCAAATACCGGGTCAAAGGACCCAAGAGCTGACGACATACCGCGGCAAAACTAATTGGATTCGTATTGGAGGACTTATTCATAACGCACACTGCTTGTTTTTCGAGAAAAGCCAACGACAGCCATTTTAAAATCCGTATAAAACCGTTTGTAAGCTCATGGTGACAGCGTTATCATTTTTCACTTACAGAGGTCTTGAACAACTTTGCGTAAGATCCACGTCACGTTGCCGTAACGCAAACTCAATAAGCTTCGCAACGGAGTTTCATCATACAAAGGGAGATATTAAGTGAAAGCACTTAGCGAAAAGCATATGGTTGTTGTAACAGCCCTGGCGCTAGGTCTAATCATCTTCTGGCTAATCGCCTCTGATCCGCAAGCTACCACCGCCTCCACCTCATCACCTACGATAAATAACTCTCCTGATGTTGTCGCTACGGTCACGGCCGCACAGTCTTCCGACTGATTTTGTGAACCGCTTCGCCAAACGCTCGGTTCGGCGGTACCGACTTCGATAAGATTTTCTTCAAGAATGCCCCGGTATAGGAAGCCCTGTTTTCGGCAACCTGTTCAGGGGTGCCTTCCGCCACGATTAAACCACCGCCTTCACCGCCTTCCGGTCCCAAGTCGACCAGCCAGTCGGCGGTTTTGATCACGTCCAGATTGTGTTCAATCACGATCACCGTGTTGCCGTGATCGCGCAATTGATGCAGAACGCCCAGAAGTTGCCGAATGTCGTGAAAATGCAGTCCGGTCGTCGGCTCATCCAGAATATAGAGCGTTTTGCCGGTGTCCCGCTTCGATAACTCGCGGGCCAGCTTGACCCGCTGAGCTTCGCCGCCGGAAAGCGTCACCGCGTTCTGGCCCAAGCTGATGTAGCCCAACCCCACCTCCATCAGAGTATCGAGCTTTCGGGCAACGGCCGGAATCGCGGAAAAGAACTGACTGGCTTCTTCCACCGTCATTTCCAAGACTTCGTTTATCGTCTTGCCCTTGTAGCGGATTTCCAGCGTTTCTCGGTTATAGCGTTTTCCCTTGCAAACATCGCAATGGACGAAAATATCGGGCAGGAAGTGCATCTCCACCTTGATCACGCCGTCGCCGGCGCAAGCCTCGCATCGCCCGCCCTTGACGTTGAAACTGAACCGCCCCGGCGAATAGCCGCGTGACCGCGCCTCCGGGGTCGCCGCGAAGAGTTCCCGGATCGGCGTGAACAACCCGGTGTAGGTCGCGGGGTTGGACCTCGGCGTGCGACCGATCGGGCTTTGATCGATATCCACCACCTTGTCGAAATGCTCCAGTCCGTCGATGCCGTCGCTCGATGCCGGCATCGCGGCGGCACCGTTGAGCTCGCGAGCCGCGAAGCGGAACAGCGTATCGTTGATCAGAGTGGATTTGCCGGACCCCGAAACGCCGGTCACACAGGTAAAAAGCCCCACGGGAAACGAAACGTCGATACCCTTCAGATTGTTGCCGCGGGCATTCCGAATCCGGAGCACGCGCTCCGGATCGGGCGGAATACGCCGCTCCGGCACGGCGATCTCGAGACGGTTGGAGAGATATTGGCCGGTGAGGGAATCGTCGTTTGCCATGATCGCTTCTGGCGTCCCCTCGGCCACGATTCGACCACCGTGAACCCCCGCCCCCGGCCCGATATCCACGACATGATCGGCAATCCGGATGGCGTCCTCGTCGTGCTCCACGACTATGACGGTATTGCCCAGGTCGCGCAAACGCAGCAAGGTATCGAGCAGCCGCTGATTGTCGCGCTGATGCAGGCCGATCGACGGTTCGTCCAGGACGTACATCACGCCCACCAAGCCAGCTCCGACCTGGCTCGCCAAGCGAATCCGCTGGGCCTCGCCGCCCGACAGGGTATCGGCGCTGCGCGCCAGGGTCAGGTAATCGAGCCCGACATTGACCAGAAACTGGAGACGCGCGGTGATTTCCTTGACGATCTTGGCCGCCACTTCACCCCGCCGCCCGGTGAGCGTCAGTTCGCCGAAAAATTCGAGTACGCGCCTGATTGGTAAGGCGGTCAGCTCCGGCAGAGAGGAATCGACTACGAACACATGTCTCGCCGCACGGTTCAGGCGGGTCCCCTCGCATTCAGGGCAAGGCTTGCTGGAAAGATACTTGGACAGTTCTTCTCGTACCATCATCGAATCGGTTTCGCGATAGCGCCGCTCCATGTTCGGAATGATCCCCTCGAAAGCATGCCGATGGACCAGCGTATCGCCGCGCGCGGTCAGAACCTTGAATGGAATCGTTTCGGTTCCGCTGCCGTACAGAACGATATCCTGAACCGATTTCGACAGGTGACCGAATGGCTGTTCCGGATCGAAACCGTAGTGCTCGGCCAGCGACTGGACCAAATGGTAGTAATAGGCGTTTCGACGGTCCCAGCCCCGCACGGCGCCGCCCGCCAGACTCAACTGCGGATTCTGGACGACCAGGTGAGGATCGAAGAACTGTTTGACGCCCAGCCCGTCGCAGCTCGGGCATGCTCCCTTCGGATTGTTGAAGGAAAAGATCCGCGGCTCCAGTTCGCTCAGGGAGTAGCCGCAATGCGGGCAGGCATATTTGTCCGAATAGACCAATTCGGTTTCCGAATCGTCCATGGACACTACCAATGCGATACCTTCGGCCAACCGTAGCGCCGTCTCGAACGATTCCGCGAGGCGCACGGCCAGGTCCGGCCTCACCTTGAACCGGTCGACCACCACTTCGATGCTGTGCTTTCGGCGAAGGTCGAGCTTGGGGGGCTCGTCCAGCTCGTAAATCTCGCCGTCAATGCGGGCGCGGATGAAGCCTTGGCTGCGCAAGTCCTCCAGCACCTGAGCGTGCTCTCCCTTGCGCTCGCTGACCACCGGGGCGAGCAGCATCCAGCGGCTGTCCTCCGGCTGGCTGAGAACGTGGTCCACCATTTGGCTGACGGTCTGCGCCTCCAGCGAGATGCCGTGCTCCGGACACCGGGGCATGCCGGCGCGGGCGTAGAGGAGCCGGAGATAATCGTAAATTTCGGTGATGGTGCCGACGGTCGAACGGGGATTGTGCGAAGTCGACTTCTGCTCGATGGAAATGGCCGGCGACAAGCCCTCGATATGGTCGACGTCGGGCTTTTCCATCACCGACAGAAACTGCCGCGCGTAAGCGGAAAGAGACTCCACATAACGTCGCTGCCCTTCGGCGTAAATGGTGTCGAACGCTAGCGACGACTTGCCGGAACCGGACAATCCCGTGATGACGATCAGCTTGTCACGGGGCAGGTCTAGGTCGATGTTTTTGAGGTTGTGGGTGCGGGCTCCACGGATCTGAATCGTGTCCATGCAAAATTCAAGCGCAAAACAGAACCTGTTACTATAGGCCGATTCCCGCCACTCGCAAAGGAGCATATTGCTTGAATCCGACCTTGCAACTCGACACTCCGATGACCCGAGCCGAGGTGCGCGCCAGCTTGTCTCTGGCCGCTATTTACATGTTGAGAATGCTGGGCATGTTCCTGATCCTGCCGGTTCTCTCGGTATTCGCCCGCGAGCTTCCGGACGCTTCGCCGCAATTGGTCGGATTCGCCATCAGCGCTTACGGCTTGACCCAAGCGATCTTTCAGATTCCCTTCGGCCTCTGGTCCGACCGCTATGGGCGGAAACGCCTGATCGTGCTCGGCTTGCTGCTCTTTGCCGCCGGCAGCGCGCTCGCCGCCCTGTCCGATTCGATCTACGGCATCATTGCCGGCCGGGCTCTACAGGGGGCCGGCGCTGTCGCCGGGGTCATCATGGCCTTGGCCGCCGATCTTACCCGCGAAGAACACCGCACCAAAGCGATGGCCTTGATCGGCATCAGCATCGGGATGTCCTTCGCGCTATCTATGGTGATCGGCCCGGTCCTCTCCGGCTGGGTAGGGCTTCACGGTCTTTTCTGGATTATCACGGCATTGGCTCTGCTCGGTATCGTGGTGCTGTACAGCGTTGTGCCGACGCCGGCCGTGAGCCGTTTTCACCGGGATACGGAAGTGCGTCCGGCATCTTTGAAGACAGTCCTGGCAAATCGCGAACTTCTGCGGTTAGACCTAGGCATCTTCTGTCTGCATCTCGTCTTGACCGCTACTTTCGTAGTTCTTCCGCTGATTTTGCGCGATTCGCTACAGCTGGAAACGGCCAACCACTGGCACATCTATTTGCCCGTTTTTGGACTTGCCCTTGCCAGCATGGTTCCTTTCGTGATTCTCGCGGAGAAGAAACGCAAGATGAAAGCGGTATTCGTCTCTTTCATCGCGTTAATCGTCCTTTCGGACGTGGGGTTTACTTGGCTTCAACACGATTTCTGGATCATATCCGGGCTTCTTTACCTGTTCTTCACCGGCTTTAATCTTTTGGAAGCCACCCTCCCTTCGTTGGTGTCGAAGACCGCTCCTCTCGACCTCAAGGGTACTGCCATGGGCGTTTATTCCACGGCTCAATTTTTGGGCGCCTTCGTGGGCGGAGCTGGTGGCGGCTGGATTTACGGCCGCTACGGAATACCTTATGTCTTCCTGTTCTGCGCCGCCGTCGCTCTGCTATGGTTTATATTTGCCATCGGTATGAAAGCTCCCCGAGGTTTGAGCAGCCTCCTGGTTAACGTGAACGGATTGAGTCATGACCAAGCTTCCAGTTTGTCCAGACGATTGCTTCAAGTGCCGGGAGTTGCCGAAGCCGTAGTCCTGGCCGAAGACGGCGTGGCTTACCTGAAAATCGACAAAGAGAAGCTGGATCGCATGGCGCTGAGCGGATTGTTGCAGGAAGTCGCTGCATGAGCATGCCAAGGCTTCCGACAGTCTTTCGAAATCTGACGAAACCTGTAATTTTTACTTAAAAATTAAGAACTTCAGCCATAGCGGCAAGTCTAATAGCTGTTTAAATTCTCAACCGTATCATCGATCGGAGATACCTTAATATGGCCACTCGCGGCGTCAACAAAGTCATACTCATCGGCAACCTAGGTTCCGATCCGGAAGTGCGTTACATGCCCAACGGAGGCGCGGTTACCAGTCTACGGCTCGCCACGAGCGAAACATGGAAAGACCAGCAGACCGGCCAACAACAGGAACGCACCGAATGGCACCAGGTCGTGTGCTACCGAAAGCTGGCCGAGATCGCCGGAGAATATTTGAAGAAAGGCAGCAAGGTATACATCGAGGGCAGTCTGCGCACGCGCAAATGGCAGGACAAGAACGGCCAAGACCGCTATACCACCGAAATCATCGCCGATCAGATGCAGATGCTGGACCGCGCCGGTGGTCCTTCGGCCGGCTCGGGCGGGCGCGGAGAATCCGATCGTTATGCGCCGCCATCTTCGGGATCTTCGAAGCAAGCCCCGCAGCCGGAGCCCGGATTCGGCGGCATGGACGACTTCGACGACGATATTCCGTTCTAAAGAAACTTCGCCCATCCCGAAGAAGCCCTCAAGCTTTTGTTTTCTAAATAAAGTTAGACAGAAAACCACAACACGCGCGCCATCTTATTGATCAGGCCCGTAAATACCCTCCTGGTATTTCGGGCCGCCGCCCAGGCCGGTACACGCCCGGCCTGGGCTCGCGCGGCTTGTCGCCGCGCCGGGGCATCCCTGCCCCGGATTAACCCAACCTATATTTATAGGCCGGGTTAATAAAGCAACTTTCGGCTTCATTTCCGGGTCCAACGCAGGTACCCGGTCGGTTATGAGACGATCTATATCCGCAAGTCGACCGGCTTATCTCTTGCCGTTTTTCCGAAGCCGGTAAAACGCCAACAAACCACTCAGCGCTGCGGCGGAAGAATCGAGCCTGTAGTTGATTTTTCTAAATGCCGGCGGTGTTTGAAGGGATTAAGTTGCAGCAAAACCACCCTTCGGTCGGCAACGAAACAACCCTGATACAGCTGGAGGTCAGCGATGGCAACAACGGAAGACATCACCAAAGATCTGAAGCAGGACTTGGCCACCCTCAAAGCCGACATGGGCAACTTGATGGCTGCGATGAAGGATTTGGGCGTCGAGCAAGGACGAACCGCTTACGCAAGAGCTCGGGAGGTCGGTGAACGCGCTCGCGGCCACGCGATGGCGGCCCAGGAAAGCGTAGAGCAATATGTAGAGTCACGCCCCTTGGCCAGTCTCTTAGTGGCCTTCGGCACAGGCTTCGCAATCGGCACGTTGCTTGGTACCCGTCGCTAACGGCGGGCCGCTGCCGTGATGCGATCATTCACAGACATCGTCGCTGCGGAAAAAGCAAAGCTTTGGCAGGGGCTGAGCCGATCGGCGGTACTGCTCTCCCTGGCAATTTTCGCCACATTGGCCGCATTCGGCGGCTTGGTTTTCGCGTTGCTTGGCGTCTATTTATCGCTGGAGGCGATGCTGGAGCCTTGGGTCGCCGGAGTAATCGTCGGCGTCGCCATGATTGTGATCGCTTTCATCGCGTTATGGGTTATTGCGCGATCTTTTACCAAACAGGGCAGAGCGGCGCCGTTGCCGCCGTCGTCGTCGAGAGCCTCCCTTGCGGCCGCGCCCCAGCCTCCCTCCGCCATTCCCGACACACTGCGCGCTACCGTAACTGATGCGCTCGGTGCAGCCAATATTCGAACCAGCGATATCGCGATCGCGGCCTTGGTTGCGGGGCTGGTTCTTGGCGCCAGCCCGCATCTAAGGCAACGCTTATTTCGTAGTATTACGAGAGACTGAACCAATCCGCCCGCCGACACTGTCTGCGGCAGGCGGATTATTCAGACTGCCAAGCACTCAGATTTGCGCTACATGCTTGAGAGCGGGGATGTTAGTTTCGTATCTCTTCGCCGGCTTGCATTTTATGGCGCGAAGCATGCGTGAGCGCTTGAATTCCGCCAGAACTCGGCTGACGCTTTCAACCGTAACGCCGAGAATCGCAGCCATTTCCTCGCAGGTCAGCAGAGTTACCGCAGTCGATGTCGAAGTATCGTTTTGAATGGCCGCCAGGAAGTTCACCAACCGGGCGACGCGCGCCTTTATCGATCCGGTGGAAAAGTCGGTAATCCAGATGTCGGCACTCTTCAGATGCTGGTACCAGCACTCGATGAGCCGACAATACAAATAAGGATTATCTTTCTTGAGCTGGGCAATCGTTCGCAACGGCGCACAAATCACTTCCACCTGATCGACCGCCACCGCCGTATGCTGATACGTCGGTTCGATCAATCCCCCGAGACCGAGAAATGCACATTTGGCATGAAGCCGAACGATACGGGCCCTCCCGTCGGGCGAATAGCTGATAAGCTTCACTAAGCCCTGCACAATCGCCAGCACGGTATCGGCCGGATCGCCTTCTCTGAAGATGATTTGTTTGGCGGCGAACGATTTTCGCTTGCCTCCTCGAAAAACCGTTTCCAAACCCGCCATGTCAAGGCCTGCCAATGCATCGCCGGTGTCCTCCTCAAACACCCGAGCCGCGGGATGCCGCGCGATAGGAGAAATGCTGCCCTTTCCTAAATTAGCCATGTGCCACCTCGTCGTCCTGATTGAAATCACACCTCGCAAGCCAACTCCTTGGAAGCTCGCCTATTGGAGAGATCCGCGGTTTGCGAGGTAGCCGACCATTCCTGGTCTATGCGCGAAACGGAACCGAGTTGATCCGCGCTGAGCTAGCAAATCTCAGATTAACAAATTTGCGGATCAAACTCATCCGGTAGACCACAGACTGAAAGCCGATGTTCTCTATACCCCCAGTACGTTCAGGCACCATTTCCCTCCGAACCGGGAGGCAAATTGGCTGGATGCTGAACTTAATGCGTTGGGGCCGTGTCTGCGAAGTAGAGATCCGTGGATCGTGGATTCAGCGTATATGGCCATAGAGGACTTGAGAGACTCGTCCGAACAACTCGAAAATCTTGCCGGCGGCATTCGCCTGTGTGTCGCATGTCGGCTTCACGAGAGCCGCCGACACGCAGTCCCTGGCGAAGGACCGGTAAATGCCGAAATCATGGTGTTGGGCGAAGGCCCGGGCGGCAAAGAGGATGCGGCTGGCCGGCCGTTTGTCGGCCCCGCAGGCCGGTATCTCGACACGCTCCTTCGAGGTCAGGGCATCGCCCGCGACAGGCTGTTCATTACCAACTGCGTCAAGTGCCGTCCGCCGAACAACCGCACGCCCCGGCGCGACGAGCTGAAAACCTGCACGAATTTGTGGCTGGAGCGTCAACTCGAGCTGATCTCGCCCAAGGTCATCGTGCTGCTTGGCCAAGTCGCCGCACGTCAGATGCTGGGCGATACCGCGACCGTTTCCGACTTGCATGGAACCACGCAGCCGCGCAACGGACGAAGCTATTTCGTAACTTATCATCCTGCCGCCGCCTTGCGTTTCGATTGGATCGCCGCCACCCTCCAGGAGGATTTCGAGATCCTGGGCAAGTTGCTCGCGCGCTCCACCGATTCATCTCAGTAGCTTTTCAGGCCTGGGTTTCACGGTCGTCGGAGCGGCCCGTCCACGGGACTTCAACGACGCGGAAAAAGGTGGCCTCCTTCCCTGCCCCACATAGGACGCGGCGCTTGCGATACCTTCGTCACGACCCTGCCGGGCTGAATCCGGGATTCGGCGTCCGCGCACATTCCTGTTGCCGCTCTGTCCAAAAATCATTATCAATGCCCTTTGCAGCAAACAGCCTCCTGGATCAAACGTCATGAAAAGCTGGCCTTGGGTATCGATTGACCAGTCTTCGCTACGGAACCGGTTCGCCTACGTAAAAGCTTTGATCAAGAGGCTGATCAGAGACATACAGGAAGGCGGCCTGGACTACCGCGCCATGAGTCTGGTCTATACGACCCTGCTGTCGTTGACCCCGCTCCTGGCGGTCAGCTTTTCGGTACTCGCCGCGTTCGGCGTACACAACCAAATGGAGCCGCTCCTGCTGGAACTGGTGGCGCCGTTGGGCCAGCAAGGGAGGGAAATCGTTAACCGCATCATTGGATTCGTCAGCAACATTAGGGTCGGCGTATTGGGTTTCGTCGGTTTCGCCATGCTGTTCTACACGGTTCTCTCTCTGCTGCAAAAAATCGAGGAGGCTTTCAACTATGTGTGGAGGGCCAAGAAATCGCGCAGCTTTCACAGACGGTTCAGCGATTATCTCAGCGTTCTTCTCGTGGGGCCGGTGCTGGTTTTCTCCGCTCTCGGACTCATAGCATCCATGGCCAGCACCGAAATCGCGCAGATAATCATCAGTCAGGAACCTTTCGGAACCTTGTATTACCTGTTGGGACTGATTCTTCCGTACCTCCTCATCATCGGTGCCTTTACCTTTGCTTATCGATTTCTTCCGAACACCCACGTGAACTTTCGTTCGGCTCTGGTCGGAGGCATCGTGGCCGGCATCGGCTGGCGCGGAGCGGGCTGGCTGTTTGCCGAATTCGTCGCCAGCTCAGCCCGGTACGCCGCCATTTACTCCGGCTTCGCGATCCTCATCGTATTCATGATCTGGATCTACGTAAGCTGGCTCATTCTATTGATCGGCGCTCAGATTTCGGTTTATCACCAGCATCCGCGCTACATCCATCTGGCCGAGCGCGACGTCAAACTCAGCTATCAGCTCTTCGAACGCCTCGGTTTCTTGATCATGTACCTGATCGCGGAACACTTTCATCAGGGAAAAAAGCCGTGGACGACCGACGCCCTAAGCCAGCACCTCGGTCTCCCTGATCTCATGATCGAGAAAATCTTGGACGCGCTGAAAACACGGAATTTGATTCTGGTCGCGGTCGAAGGCGATCAAGGATTTGTTCCCGCCCGTGATTTGTCGGCCATCACGGTATCCGAAATTCTGGAAGCGATACGAACGTCGCCGGCTGAAACGTCGTCCATCGACAAGAACACTCTCTCGGTCCCCGCCGTGGATCATCTATTGGAAAGACTGCACACGTGCGGCGCACAAGCCACCGAGGGGCTTTCTTTGAAGGATTTGGTAGATGCTTGAACTCACGGCAGCCTAATACCGGAATCCAGTTGGGCTACAAGACGCCCCCCCCTTGCCGCCTGCTTGCTGCCGTTCTGGCATACTAAAACCCGAGCCCGTCGATCACTATCGCGTAGGTATCCACCATGTGCCAGCTCTTGGGAATGAACTGCAATGTTCCGACCGACATCTGTTTCTCGTTCGAGGGATTTCACGTACGCGGCGGATTGACCGATCACCACCGCGACGGCTGGGGCATCGCCTTTTTCGAAGGCCGCGGTTGCCACTTATTCGTCGACTCCAAAGCGACAGTCGAATCGCCGATAGCCGATCTGGTGCGCCATTACCCGATCCATTCGACCAACGTCATCGCCCATATTCGGAAGGCCACCAAAGGCCGAATTGCCCTTGAGAACAGCCATCCTTTCCGAAGAGAACTGTGGGGCCGTTACTGGATCTTCGCCCATAACGGCACCTTGGAACATTTCGATCCGCCGCGCCCCGATGACGTCTTTCAGCCGGTCGGCGATACCGACAGCGAAAGAGCCTTCTGCTATCTGTTGAATGCGTTGCGTCGGGCGTTCCCACATGGTTCCCCGAGCCGAGAACAGGTCTATGGCGTGGTCGAGCGTATCACTGCCGAGATCGCGGAACACGGCGATTTCAATTATCTTCTTTCCGACGGCGATTCCCTCTTCGCGCACTGTTCCACGAATCTGCACTTCATCACGCGCAAAGCGCCGTTCGGCTGCGCCCACCTGGTCGATCAGGACATCACGGTAGACTTCAGCGAACTCACGACACCGTACGACAAAGTGACTGTCATCGCCACTCTCCCGCTTACCGACAACGAAATCTGGACCAAACTGCGCCGCGGCCAGCTGGTTCTATTTCACGACGGGGAGCCGTTAAATGTCGCCTAAAGGCAAAACGATCACAAGAGCGCTTTAACGACCCGCGCCACACCGAATAACAAGGCCGAGGGCAGCCAAATCCAGCGCATCTCGCTTTTAAGCACAAGCCATCCCCGGGCCGAAAAGAAGGCGTAGATTCCTATGGGCGGCACGGCGAGCGGTCGCCAGGCGAAGAAGTAACGTTTGTTCGAGAACGGCGCGAAAAGCGCAACGCCCAGACCGCCGTCGGTGAGGGCGTCGATGACGGGATGGGATAAGCTCGAAAGAAACAGGAATACGAAAACCGGCCAAGATTTGTGTTCACCGGGCAGAACGGCCATCGATAACGCTCCGAGGCATAGTGCGAAGGAGATGGAGTGAGTCATGCCGCGGTGTCCCCACGGATCACCGTAGCGCACCCCGAACGCAAAACCGAGTGCATCCAGATCCGGAATCATCGAGCAGGCGACACCCAATAGCACAACCTCAGGCGATAGAATGCCATCCGGAAAACAGGCGCTCAGCGCGATCGGAACCGCCGCGTGAGAGACGATGGTAGACATAGCCCGGCTCCGAAAACCAAAACCTCATCAATACGTCGATAAGACAGCTGAACCGCCGGATAGCGTTCCCGGCGGGATCATACTGAATTTCAAGTCAGGCCATTCGTGGTAGGCTTCGCTACAGGAACATTCTTCGGAGAGCCTGGATGAAATGGATCGGCGCCGAACAAATAAACGACCGGCTCGATTATCCGTCTCTAGTGGCCTGGCTTGAAGCGGCCCACGGCAGCGAGATCGATGCGATGGACGATCTGCTGCTGAGCCGATCGCATACGGACGGGCAAACGCAGCACTTTCTCGTACGGGCCGCCTGGCAAAGCAAACTCGGCGTCGGAGCGAAGCTGGTGACGGTCTTCCCGGACAATCAAACCCGTGGACTCCCCTCGGTACAGGGCCTTTACGTTCTGTTCGGCGCCGAGGACGGTCGACCCTTGGCGTGCCTCGATGGCACCGCTCTCACCTTGTGGAAAACGGCCGCCGATTCCGCACTGGGCGCGAAGCACCTGGCCCGCGAAGATGCCAAGAGGCTGCTCATGGTCGGCGCCGGCGCCATGGCGCCTCATCTGATTCAAGCGCATCTGGCCGTCCGCCCGTCGATCGAGTCGGTATGGATCTGGAACCGCACGCCGCGCCGTGCGGTAAGATTAGCGGATTCCCTGGCTGGCCTACGGACTTCGATACACCCCACGACGGACCTGGAACAAGCGGTACGCGACGCCGATATCGTCTCCTGCGCGACCATGGCCACCGCTCCGCTCATCCGGGGCGAATGGCTCAAGCCCGGAACCCACCTGGACTTGGTCGGCGCGTTTACTCCGGATATGCGGGAGGCGGACGACACTGCCATCCGGCGAGCCAAGATATTCGTCGACTCCCGCGAGACCACTGTCGCCCATATCGGCGAACTCTGCATTCCTATCCGGAACGGCGTGATATCCGTGACGGACGTTTTGGCCGATCACTTCGAGCTATGCCGCGGCATCCATCCCGGCAGACGGTCTCCCGCCGACATCACCCTGTTCAAAAACGGCGGCGGCGGCCATCTGGATTTAATGACGGCGCGCTTCATCCTCGATCGCGCTGATCGCAAGAATCCCTGACACACTTGAGTCCTGCCTCCATCTTTAATGGAGAATCAACAGCCTCGGAGCCCTATCTGGTTGCACAACTTGATAGGCATCCTCAGGCAGCACACCGTGATCCGGCCGTACCCGCAGTCGATATCCTGCACTTCCCGTCACTAAGAACTCTTCGAAGACGCTCGCTGCCCGTTCGCCAGGCCAGCCGGTCATACTCGTGCTCGATGCTTAGGAAGCCTCATGGGGCCTCGACGAAATCATACACGATGACCTTGTCCACCAAGGGTTTCATTCTTTCGTTGATCACCTTATCGTGGTCCGGATGTCGCGAATATTCATCGAGCGCCTGTGCATTCTCGAACGTGGCCACGATAGCCACATCGTACGAGCTGTCGACAACGTCCCGCTTGCCGGGCAGAGCGGCTCCCACGTGGTAGCTCGACACCATCGGCAGCTTCGAAAGCGATTTGGTCGCCTCGATGTACTGTTGGCGCGCCGCTGAACTCCCATGATCCTTGAGCCAAACGATCACAACGTGATGTATGCGTCCTGCGGTCGACGGCACGACCTCGGCCGAACCGGAGGCGGCAAATGTCAGAACACACACTAAGAGGGCGAAGACTGTCATTCGTTTCATGCGATTCCCTATCTTTTTCAATTGAGGTCGAGCAGGACCGGCTGCTCAATGCAGAGTCCTGCAGATTTGCACGGCAAGAGTATCAAGACCGATGTTCTGAAGGGCGTGTTGCCGAACATCGCAGCGATAGTAGCATGGTCCCTGATCGGCATCACGATCGCCACGGCGTCGATGATGAGCGCGGCACCCGTCGCCGCTGAGCCGGCCCGCACACAGGGCATCATCGAGGAATAAGGCCCGAGAGCGATGTTGAACATGCGTTTGCAAAGCATAAGACTGGCATTCAAGACCTTCCCCAAGCGCCGGACCTGGCGCGGATGCCTTGGGTTATTCGGCATTTACGCGCTGTGCGCTCTGCTGATCGGATGGGCGACGGGATTTTGTCGCCCGGAGTTGATGAAGGCATCCGCCTGGGTAATCGCCTCGACGCCCGTCGTTTTGCTCGTGACGCCGAGTCTTGTAGAGGAAGTCTTATATCGTGCCGTCTTACTGCCGCATCCGGTTGAAGCGGTTTCTCCGAGAACAAAACTCGTTTGGTCCTCGGTCAGTCTCGTTGCCTTTGTGGCCTCCCATCCCGTCAATGGTTTGTTGTCACGAAGAGCGGTGTTTCTCGACCCGGTTTTTTTGGTGCTGGCGACACTGCTCGGCATCGTATGCACCCTCACCTATTTGAAGTCGGGATCGATTTGGGTGCCGATACTGTTTCATTGGCTTACGGTAGTCGTGTGGATCATGTTTCTGGGCGGTTGGCAGAAGCTGATGATCCCGGGAGTTTGGGTGTAACGGAACCGTTATGGAACGCGTTCTGACCGATTTCAGATTCCCCGAATATTGCACGAGAACCGAGCGATGAAGCCACCGGCCATACAAAGGCCCAAGCGCGATTTCGGCGTCAATCGCCGGATATCGGAATCTCTCGATGGCCCGGATTGCCGCCTCGGGCCGAGGCCGCCGCGCGGGCGAGATAATCCTCCCACTTCCGCGCCGTCAACTGCTGAAACATCGGCACGACGGGGTTGAGCTCGATGGGCGGTGCATCCCAATGCTGCTCATAGCCCTGTTGCTCGGCTTCCAGGGCAATTCCGTCCTCCAGCAGTATGGGCTTGAACACCAGAGGTTTGGCGACGTTCAGCACCATCTGGGTCAGCCACTTCGGCGTTTTCACGGAAAGCAGCGGAATCTTGACGCTGTCGAAATAGAACAGGAAAAACACGCGGGTGGTCCGTTCGTCGATAGGCAGCAGGAACGACCAGTTCTTGATGCTGTCGCCGGTGTTAGTCCATTGGTAGGGATACTCGTAACACAGTTCGATGGAACGGGTGTTGACGCGGTTACGATCGACGAAAATTCCTGAAAACCGCCCAGCGGCCATGTGGGCGTCGTAGGTCAGGTAAACCCGGTCCTCGTCGGCTTCGTGATGGGTGAGCTTGGCGTCGACGAAGGGACGGTATTTCCGATGCAGGAACGCGTGGGCGAAGTCACAGATATTGTCGATCACCATGGAATGGTGGGTACGCCAGATGAAATCCACGGCAAAATTGGCCCATGGATGGTCTCCGGTAAGTTCCGGAATTTCGGGGATCTTTCGCTCTCCGGCCAGGGCCGGATCGCCCGGAAACAGCCAGATCAGGCCGTAGCGGACGCTTACCGGGTAGGTGCGCAACCGGTTTTTGATGAGCGGTCTGCCGAAGCTGTCATGGGAATAATCGATCAGCCAGCCGTCCCGGTTGAACGTCCAGCCGTGATAGGCGCAGCGCAGATGGCAGCGATCCACAACGCCGTGAGTGAGCTTGAGCTGGCGGTGCGGACAGCGGTTCTGCACGGCCGCGAGCCCGCCGTCCTTGCCGCGGAACAGGGCAATGGACCTCTTCCAGAACACGACTTCCTTCACCTCCCCTTTCTTGACGGCGCTGTCGTATTCCACCGCGTACCAGCGGTCCGGATCGAGGCCGGCGGCACGGGCCTTTTGCCGGGAATTTTTGGCTTCCGCGAAATCAGGCGGCGATTGCCGGGATGTGTCTTGCGCATTCCTCATCGTCAGTACTCTCCACGTGACCAAGGGTGGATAACGGTGGCCAAAAGCCGCTTCATTTCACCGGGGTAATGACACCGCGGCGCACGAAATCCTCGTAGGCTTCCCGAATCGCTTCGGCCAGGCTGGTGGGCCGATAACCCAATTCCTGTCTGGCCTTCTCGTGATCCGCCCGGCGCCGCATCGAGAGCAGGCGCACCGCGGCAGGCGTGAATCGCCGAGGCGAGTTGGGAAAGATCCGGAACCAGGTCTTGTCGGCCACTTCCGCCAGCGCGGCCATGACGGGTGCGGGCAAGCGCAGCCCAGGGGACGGTCGCCCGGTCACCTGCCCGTAGAGAGCCATCAGGTCGTCCACGCTGGAGTAAGCGGTGCTGATGATGTACTTCTGCCCGGAACGGCCTTTCCGCATGGCGAGCACATGGCCCTCGGCGATATCGCGGGTGGAGACGAATTCGAAGCCGCCGGGGATATAGGCTTTGAGCCGGCCATGGGCGTAGTCGATGAGCACGCGTCCCATGCGCGACGGCTTGTAATCATGCGGACCGACGATGGCGCAGGAGGTGGCGACGACCACGCTGAGGCCGTCCGCGTGGGCGCGCAAGGCCTCGTGCTCCGCCAGATGTTTGGTGAAACCGTAGGGCAGATGGCGATCGAAGGGATAGAACGGCATGCCTTCGTGGCTGGGGCGGTCCGGTTCGTACCCGGTGGCGCTGAGCGATCCGGAGACCACGACCTTGTCGACGCTGTGGCGGACGGCGGCTTGCAGAATGTGCCGCGTGCCCAGGACGTTGGTATCGAAGACTTCCCGCTTATGGGCACCATTCCCGGCTATGGTCGAGACCAGCGCCGCGCAGTGATAGACGCGGGAACAGCCGCGCACAGCCGCGTCGACCGCCTCGGAATCCCGCAAATCGCCATAGGCTCGGTCGACGTCGAGTCCCGCCAAGGCCCCGTTGTCGCGGCCCTGCCGAATCAGGACACGGACTTCGTCTCCGTCGGCCAGCAGGCGGCGTACGAGATTGGCGCCGAGATGGCCGGTCGCTCCGGTGACTAGCACTTTTCCCGAGTTCACGTTGGTTCCCTTCTCTGTGGTGTCGAGACCGGATGGTAACACGCTTCTATCCAAGGAAGCGTCTTGCATCTATACGGGGACATGGAGTTCCGATTTACCTCGGTCCGGAGTCCGTCGATGGCCCCCATAGCGGAAATTTGCTGATTTTGCCCTTCACAAAGTGGCTCGTCGGTTCCGTTACCGTAACCGGGGCGAGCGTCTCGTCCGCGATACGCCACGGACGGATATTTCAGGATTCGAAACACCCAAACCCGGAACGTCCCAGATTCGGGTGAACCCGTGCGACGGCAAGTTGTCGTTAGAAATTAGATCGGGTCGAAAATTCACCTCCGCTCAAGATGAGTAACCTCGGTTCTCAAAAGGAAAAATGACCAGCCTCCGTTCAGGAGAACGCCATGCGCCATAGATTTCCCCCCACCACGTTCGGTGTCGCCTTGTTTCTAACGTTATCTGCCTTTTCTCCCACTGGAGTCTCTGCACCCGACAAATCGAATCACGAGGTTTGGATGATCGACCAATCGGGTTTCCCGCCTAGCACCATTCCCGATGACGACATCGGCGGCAAGCTGTACATATTCGATGGCAGAAAGTTGTCCCGGAATGCGGCGTCCAAGGCAAAACCGGAGGTCTTCGAACTAGCGAAATTGGCACAGCGGCTGGACGACACGGCAACACCGCGTCGACCGCACTACATCACCTTCAATGCGCCCCACACGCATGCCATCATCTCGTTTGTGGCCACCGGACATGTCCTCATCATCGAGGCGGCAACACGAAAGCCGGTCTTCCTGGTCGATGTAGGCAAGCAAGCTCACGCAGCCGTCCCTTCGCCGGATGAGACCTATATTCTGGTCGCTAACCAGAACGGCAAACTCGTACAGAGAATCAACACCGATTACGCAGCCAACACCTTTACCCTCGACCATAGCGCCACTCTGAATCTTGCCGATGGGACGACGCCGAGCGGAGCCCTCAAACAGTTCGGCTCCGCCGATGAGGACGGTGTTCGGCCGGACAACGCCCCCATCCTGGCGCTGCCGGACTCCACCAGTAACTTGGCGTTTGTCACGCTTCGCGGCGGCGGTCTGTTTGTCATCGATCCGCGCGCCACGCCGATGGCTATCGCCGGTGAGTATACGACCTCGACCATCGAACCCGCCGGTCTCCTGGCGGCCCAGACGGGAAACAAGATGTACTTCAATTCGGGCGGCGGCGGTGGAGCCGAACTCGGGTTCCAATCCGTACTTTATGCTCTGCCGGTGAGCGCGTTCTCGCCTTCGCCAAATCCGTATCCGAAGCCAGACACCCCTGCGCCGACGGTGGTCTTCGATCACGGACAACAAGACGTGGATTCGCATGGGCTGCTTGTCACCCGGCAGGAACGTTACCTTTGGGTAGCCGACCGCGCCGCCAACAAGATCATCGTGGTCGATACCGAAACTGACGACGTAGTGAACGAGATAAAACTGGCTGGCGTCGTATCGCGGGACCCGGCACCGGACATTCTCGGAATATCGCCGAGCGGCGATCGGGTGTACGCGACGCTGCGCGGACCGTTCCCGCTCACCGGCAACAATCCGGAGCTCAATAACGCTCAGGGACAGACGCCCGGCATAGGGGTGATCGAGGTCAAACGAGGCGGCAAAAGCGGAATGCTGAAGCTAGTCGCCCCCGTCTCGAACGTCGACGATACTGACGATGAGGAGCGCGCCGACCCGCACGGAATTGCCGTGCGGAGTCGCTGAGGACCGAATGCGTAGCGAGTACGCCGGCTGGACTAAAGCGTCACAAGAGCTCGGGGGGAACGCACCCGCCGGTCGATTCAGCACCGCACCAAAACCCCGTCGCGCCGCCGACAGCGGTCGGCTTATCGTAGGCTCGCGCACGGGCAGATAGAGCGCGTTGCGTTGTGATAACTGATTGCGTGGTCATTGCTGGCGCTCTCCCGAGGCTCTAGCGGACGGTAACTTCGGCGATCATCCCTGCCTGGTAGTGTCCCGGAACATGGCAGCCGATCTCGAATCGGCCGGGTCGATCGAACCGCCAAACCAACTCTTTCGTTTGGCCCGGCTCTACGGTCACGGAATTCGGGCTGTCATGGGGCGTGTCGGGAGCGGCATGCATCTCCCCGGCGTGCGATTCCTGCTCCGCAACCGTACCGATGGTTGCCTCGTGCGTCAGTCGGCCGATGTTATTAACGATCAGGCGCAATGTTTCTCCGCGATTTATCGTAAGCGACGAGGGATCGTATTTCATGCTGTCCAGGGTTTTGATTTCGATCGTGCGCGTGACTTCGTCGGGTTTGCCGGGTTGACCGGCGGCCGATTGTTCAGAACCGGAGTGCTCTTCCGGCAGATGTTGATCTTTCGATACCGGCGATTCGAGGTCCTGCGCCTGCACTACGAGGGCAGACATGACTAAAGTAGCAAGAATGGCGGCGCGGTAGATCGAACGTGACATCACGATATTCTCCTTATCGAAATTCGAAGACGTTTTGTGGCGTGCCCTCAAACTACGACATAGATCTTGAGTGGCGCAAAAAAGTCCGGAGACCGCTTCTATTTCTTATCGGTGCCGAGCTACTAGAGCATTTTCTGATTCGGTGTAAGGGAGCCCCATATGTAGGTCGGCAATCCTTTGCCGACGTACCGGCTCGGCAAAGGGCTTTGTCGGCAAGGGATTGCCGACCTACGTTCTTCCCGCCCTACACGAATCCGTACACCGGGATGAAAAACGCTCTAATCCTCTCCGTATCTTCATTGCGCTTTCGCCGATTCCTGGAACCCCAGGCGCTCGCCAGGCTTGGCGACTTCATACCAGGCCACGACCCGCTCCGCGTCCGGATCGCCTTCCTCCGGAGCCCAAGCAGCGAAATCTTTGTCCTCGACGGGGCGGTAAGGGCCCGGTTTGACCTCGAACATGACCGTCTCGGGTGCCAGAACGACCACGGCATGCCAGGTGTACGGCGGAATTTCCACCGCCATATCGCCTCCCGCGGCGCTCAGGTCGATGCGCTCCAGGACGGTTCCTTTTTCGTCGAAGGTAATGATGGAAAATGCGCCGCGCACCGCCAGCATCAGTTCCCATCCGTCCGGGCGCGCGTGGCGGTGAGGGCGGACGTAGGTTCCGGGCTCCATGGCGTTGAACAGGCGCTGGATCGGGTCCTCTAGGTCGCGGTGAATGTTCAGGTTTTTCCGAAGCCTGGGAGAGGCTGCGGCCTCGCCCATCAGCCGGAGGAGCTGTTTGTCGCTAATCGTTTTCAAAACGTCCATGGTCGTCTCCTGATACGGCGTCGGCAAGCGCTTCGCGCAGCGGGTTATGGCCGGTTTGCCGGCTTTCGCGCGGCGCTTGTGCATCGCGAGTCTGAAATGGGTCTGCCGGTAATGATGAACGAAATCGCGCGGCCGGGTCTTGTCTGTAGAATTGCGCAAGGAGGTCGTAGATTTCCGGATATTCCATGCGCACCAAGTCTGGCGCTTCGAAAAAGTATTCGCTGAGCACCGCAAAAAATTCTCCGGGCGCTTCGGCCGCGTAAGGATCTATGGGAGTCTTCTCCTCCTGGTCCACGCGATCGTTGAAATCTTCGAACGCGGCCGTGAACGCGTCAGTCCAAACCCGCCGCGCCATCCCGCGATGCAAGTTCGGGAAACCGTCGGCTGCGCCATTGAGCATGTCCAGCTTATGAGCCATTTCGTGGATGACGACGTTATAGCCTTCGCAATGTCCGGAACCCTGCACGTCCGCCCACGACAATATGACCGGCCCGCGCTCCCAGGATTCACCGGTCAACACATCTTCCCATTCGTGCATGACGCCGATAGCGTCGAATTCCGAGCGAGGGCGTATGAATCCGCCGGGATAAACCACCACCGTACGCCATCCGTCGTAGCAGTCGAAGTCCAGATTGAGAATAGGGAGACAGGCCAGCGCGGCGATTCGGGTGCGCACCCGGTCGTCCAGAATCATCCCGCCCGCCGGTTCGAAAATCTTTTCGTGAACGAAAAGGGTGGACAGTTGACGCAGACGCTCCCGTTCTTCGTTATTCAAGAGATCGAAAATTCGAAGCCCCGCGAGCGACCAAAGCCAGGTCGATTCGGATATCAGCCCCCGCTGAAGCAACTTGCGGCGCCGCCGCCGGCGGAGTAGACGAAAGGGCGAGATCATGGCCGACCCAGGACAGCACTCGGACGGTCCGCGCTCATCGCGGCGCAGAGCATGGTTTCGGTCGTCCAGCACATGCTCCACGCCCCGCTGTGGTCCACGGCGATCCAACCGTATTCGCGCTTCCGCTCGACGGCTTCACGATAGGTCGCTTCCGAGGCTTGCACGATGTTGCGGCCGTCCCGAACACGCGTTTCGAGACGCACCGCAACGCCGTCATCGACGATTTGTTCTCCGATGCCGGTGCAACTGACGGCGGCGTAGCCGGAGGCATAATTGCCCGCCACCGTCGCCGAATCGGATATTCGTTCCGGAAAATTGAACCGGCCGCCGCCGGTGGACGTGGCGGCCGCCAGACGGCCCCGCTGGTCCAGGACCACCGCGCCCACCGTTCCGGCGCCGACCGAGGGCCCGGTCTGCCGCTCCAGATACTCCGCCCAGCGCCGCGCCCGCTCCGGGGGAACCGGGTTTTGCGGCGGCATGCCGAGTTCCCGGGCCAGAAGCTGGGCTCCCAAGGGACCGAGCACCGATTCCGCCCGGTTCTGGAGCGCCCGGGCAAGTTTGATGGGATGGACCAAGTGAGTCGCAAGCATGACGCCCGAGAATTTCAGGCGCTCGCCGTCCATCAGCGAGGCCGAGAGACGCGCAAGTCCGTCGCTTTGCAAGGCCGAGCCGTAGCCGGCGTTGAACAGAGCCGATTCCTCCAAGCGCTTGACGGTTTCCGTCACGGCATCGACGGCGGATTGGCCTCGGCAAATCTCGGCCCATGCCGACGCTGCCAAATCGCCGATAAAAGTCCAGCGTTTCTCGCTTAGTCGGGGATCCGATTCCGGGGAGCCGGCGCCGCCGTGGATCAGGAGAACCGGCGGGCGGGCAATCTCAGCAAAGCGTTTTTCCATGCGGCTTACTGCATATTGATGTTCGATTCGGCGCGATGACGTTTGTCGGTGTCATCCCGTGCAGGAATAACCCAGCGGGCAATTTGTCTAAGATGCGAACTTCGACATATCTTGTCAAAAAAGGGCTTTTCCGGTTCGCGGTCAAAGGATGGGGCAAGGCCGTTTCAACACGATAAAGATCGGCTTCGGGTTCTATGGAGACTCCCCTTCCCCAGATGTCCTGCTTACCGAAAACGACTTGCGTTTCATACATTCTGTGAGGAACCTCCTATGTACAACTATTTTGCCCTTTCTTTGGTCGCCCTGGTCGGCATCGTCGTGTTCGACGACGATCCGACCGGCGTCTCGCTACAGGAGTGGATACTCTACGCGGTGCTGCTCTATGCGGCGTTTTCGTTCTTTCGGCGCTATCTGGCGCAGATCCGGCAGCAGATTCGACGGGGCGGATAAGCGCTCTTGCCCATTTATGCGCCTCGGCCGCCAGGTGTACTCACGTAACATCCGGCGCGAACAACTCCAGGTTTTGCTGAATTCGATCATAGATCAGTCGCGAGCCGACGATTCGTGCGGCGGAATGCAGGTCGTGCCTACAGCTTTCGTTCGGCACGATAAGATGTTCGACAATATGTCCGCGCACCGTCAGGTAATCGGAAATCAGAGAGCGGTGGCAGCACGACGGATCTTTCTCGGCACACATGAACGCCGTCCGGCAGATTCGTGCCAGCCTTAGTATTTGTTCCACGGCTTCGCGGAAATCCGGCGTCTCCATATAGGCGGCATACGACCGGAATCCCGGATTCAAGACCCTGTGTTTTACATCGTCCGGTGTCGCCGATCGCCATCCGCCCAGATTGTCGCCTTCCCATTGATACTGAATGCCGGCCTGCGTTAAAGCCCGTTCCAGCGTAGGACGGTTGAATTGTCTAAAACGCGCGGAACCGGGCCTGCTGCGTACGTCGACCAGACACCCGATGCCATGCCTCTTGAGCATATCGATCAGTTCGTCAGAGCTTCTGTTGCTGTGGCCGATGGAATAGAGTTTCATGGCTTCACTTCCTTCTTGCTGATTGTTTTTTCCCATTTCCCGAACCGGCACACCCCGCCGGCAGTCCGCCGATGATTCGGGCGGACGTTCGAGTTCGTATGTAATGCACTTTTTGGACTCGAAAAACAATCAGAAGCATCCCGACATTCTGACCTATATCTCGAAATAAGCCGTTGCAGGCGGGCAATCCTTCGCTGACGAGACTTCGGCAGTTTCAGCCATAAGCAAGTTCCGGGCTTCTATAGTGTCTTCAAGTATTCGAGCACGGCCTTGCGTTCTTCCGGGCTCAAGCCGTCGCCGAAAACATGGCCGGCATTGGAGTGGCCGGGCAAGGTCGTATCGTAGATTTTTTTCCGTTCCCGCAGGTCGTCCGTACCGGCTTTCCCCTGCCCCAGCGCCGTGTAGCGCCAGCCCAGGCCGACCGGATCGTAATCGGCCGCGGACGACTCGTACGACCGCGTCCAATACTTCGGCCGTTTCGAACTGTCGAGCAAGGCTTCGATGGTCGGCACCGATCCGTTGTGGAGGTAAGGAGCGGTAATCCAGATTCCGTCCAAAGGCGGAGCGAAATAACCCGGCGCCGGGGCGGCGCGAGCCGTTTCGCCGTAATAGGAGCCGTTGAACCATGCGATGAACCGGTCCGATGCGCCGCCGACAGCGTGTTGCGCCAACACTGGATCGGTGCCGATTTCGTCGAGTCCCAGCACCAGATTGGGATAAATCGGCTGTTCGCCATAGGTACCGTGGCAGCCGGAGCATGTTCGCTCGAATACGGCGCGCCCCTGTTCGGCCAGCTTGCCGTCGAGACCGAAAGGCCACGGCGGCGGTTTGAGCGATGCAAAGTAAGCCAGAATATCCGGCGCGTAGGCATCGATATTTCGCACGGTATCGACGTCATCGGCGCAGAATATGGCGCCCACCATCATGGCCCGTGCGAGATCACCGCGGCCCTCGGCGTTGTAGAACAAGGCGTTCTTCTTTGCCATGCGCCACCAGGGCGGAATGCTGACCGGCGCGACCGATTTCGGCGGCGGCTCGATCAGCGGTTCCGGCGACCATGCCAGCGTTTCCGGATTCCGGTGAGCGATCAGCGCGAACGTCATATTGATGGCCGGATTCGCGCCCATCGTGTCGGTGATCATGTAAGGGGCAATGGCACGGATTCGGTCCGCCCAGCGCCGCCATTCCGCCGCTTCGGCCTCGTCCTCCACGTATGCGCCGACGCCTTCTGCGGCAGCCGTACGGTCCTCGGTGAAATCGAGATTTTCGTTGCCTAGGCCGATGACCAGCTTTCCGGCGAAGAAACCGGCATGGCAGGACAGGCAATTGTTCACTACGAGCTCCACGCCCTTGGGTGTCGTGTAAGCCGTGAGGTTGTAAGGCAACTCGGCGTTTCGGCCGGGTCTCCCCAGAATAAGCGTCATGGGCTCGGGCGCCGAGGCCGTCTGTTTGTAGGCCGAATAAGGCATGCCGCAGGTGATGTACGGCGCGTTGAGCAATGCCTCGTAACCTTTGTTCGGATCGCCTGGCCGCTGCTGTTCGGCAGGAACGGGTCCGGCGGGCGAATAGCTGACGGCGTTCGTCCGTTCCCTCGATTCGCAGGCCGCCAGCAAGAAAGCCGTAAAGACGATCGAAGCGACGGACGATGTTTTGGCATTCGGCATGTTCGACTCACAAGCTGGTTTTTTTAGCGGAAAAATTCTTTTTTTGGGAATCAAACCGTCAATAGCCGGCCAATTCGACGAAACCCCGCCCCGAAAGCGCTTTACCGCGAGGCCCGGTTCCGGACACCGAGACCGCGCCGGACCAGGCGCGAACGGACCGGACGATTTCCTGATCTTCGACTAAGGGAGAAAGGCGCAGTTCGGCTTCGAGCTTCGGCAGCCTCACGATCCAGCCTACCGGATAAGGAACTCCCGAGGGGTTAGACCAGTAGGTGGCGGGCTCGAGCCGAACGTCGTTTCCGGAAATCGGAACAGCGCGGCCATCGGATTCGATCAGGAGCCCGCTCGACACTGGCGGCGCGCTGCCGTCCTTGCGCCTCAGCTGGAAAAGCAGGAGCTCACGGCCATTGTCGAGCTGCAATTGATAGCGGTTCAGGACCAGTTGTCCGCCCGGCGGGGCTAGTTTTCCCCAACTGCGGCTGAGCCAGGCCTCGCCGGTTACCTTATGTCGATGCTCGCCCAACCGAACCGTTCCGGATATCGCCATACGGCTAAGCAAATATGCGCGAAGACGGCCTCCCGCAGCAGCCGGGAAGCTTTGCCCAGCCGGCACGACAGCGGGCTTTCGGGCCTCCAATCGGAGGTTGAGTTGCGTCCCGTCGGTGTCGGCCTGCAAGGCGAAGGACGTGGTTTCTCCCAGCGGCACCCTTAGCTTCCAGTCGTCCAGCCAGACCAGCCCGGAAACGGGATCATACCCGCTCATGCCCAGTGCCGCTCTTGCAAAACGCTCGGATGCCCGATAATGGCCATTGCTCGCATCGAGAAATGCAAACAGCCCCCGATACACGTCGCGGGTGGCCCAGGCCGATGGCCTTTCGGGCTGTTCCGGCTGAAGACCGAACCGCGTAAAGCTCAGTAGAAAGCCGTATCGGTGACCGTCCGGCGTGTTCATTTGGCCGGTGAATTCCCAGATTTCCATGGGGACGTCCGGATGAATCCCGTGATCGAACGGAAAAGACACGGACCGGTCGGAACGGTCCTCCGGAAACCTGTCCGCAATTTTTCGCAGCGTTTTCGAGAAAGACGAAAAAGGCATCGCATCGCCGGACGAAACTCGCTCCGGGGGCTGCCGGAGTGTCGACGACGGTACGAGCGACAGCATGACTGCGAGCAGAACGGCGGCTATCCGCACGATAATATTGCCGCGGCCAGTTGCCATATCACTGTTTCCGGCTGCTCCAAACTGTCTAATGCCTAACAAAGATCGTGGTCAGCATGCAAATCAAGCTTTTCAACCCCATCAAGCAGGCGCGCCAAAAACTCGACTCTTTCCACCGGCTCCGCGGCTTGGCGGCTTTGGTGTCCGCCTGGATCAAAGCGCTAGTCGGAGCCGTTCGTAGCGAAGGCTTGGATTATCGCGCCACGAGTCTCGCCTACACCACGCTTTTGGCCATCGTGCCGGGTCTCGCCTTGTGCTTTTCGCTCCTGAAGGCTTTCGGCATCAACAATCAGCTCGAGCCGTTCTTGCTGCAAATGCTCGCTCCTTTGGGCGATAAGGCGGGCGATTTGACGAAAGCCATTCTCGGCTTCGTGACCAAGGTCAACGTGGGCGTGCTCGGCTTCGTCGGTTTGGCGGTGCTCATCTACACCATTATTTCGGTGCTGGAAAAAATAGAAGCCGCATTCAATCACATCTGGCGAGTCACACAGGCCCGCAGCTTCGCCCGCCGGGCCAGCGACTACCTCAGTGTGATTCTGCTCGGTCCGGTGCTGATTTTTTCGGCCATCGGTCTCACGGCCTCGATGCCCCATGCCAGCGCAGTCCGGCGACTGATCGCCCAAGAACCTTTCGGCACCCTGTTCTATCTGGGCGGCAAGCTCCTCCCTTATTTGATGATCATCGTGGCGTTTGCGTTCGTCTACATTTACATTCCGAACACGCGGGTACCTTGGCGGGCCGCGTTATTCGGCGGTACCGTGGGCGGCGTGGTATGGAAGCTGGCGGGCCTGCTGTTCGCCAAGTTCGTGGTCGGCTCGACCAGTTACCACGCCATTTATTCGAGCCTGGTCATCGTCATTTTGTTCATGATCTGGCTCGATCTCAGCTGGCTGATCCTCCTGCTGGGCGGGCAAGCCGCCTTCTATTTCCAGCATCCCCATTACGTGCTGGGAAAAAGCCGTTTCTTTCAGCTCAGCAACCGCTTGAAAGAGAGGGTCGGACTCGCCGTCATGTACTTGATCGGCGAGCGTTTCGTTCATGCGGATAAACCCAGGACCATCGACGAGTTGGCGGAGCGATTGTCACTGCCGTGGGAAACGGTAAAAGACAGCCTGGACATACTGCAAGCCGGCGGGTTGGTCGTGGAAGCGGGAAAAGGCGATGAAAGCTTCATTCCGGCCCGCGATATCGCCGGAATCACCGTCTGGGACATTCTGACGGCCATGCGCACGAAACGCGAGGATGCCGCCCTTTCGTCCCATGCTGCTTTCACGTTGCCGGAACTCGCGAAAATCGCGGAGGATTTGGAAAATGCCTCGGCGACGACCGCTTCGGCCCGCCGTTCGCTGCGGGATCTCATCCTGGCTCAATCGCCGTCGACGCAGGGAGATTCAGAGCAGCTTCGTTCTTCGTGCTCTTAGCCATGCCGTGATGTCGAGAATTTTCTCGATTGACGTAACGCCCAGAGCGTCACGCCCTCCCGCACCGAATCGGCGCTCGGATAGCAGCGGACGGTCGTGACGCAAGGCATCACGGAGAGTAAAACGCGATAAATCCGTCACTGATCGGAACATCCGTGATTGCCCTCTGTCACAAGGCAGATACTGCCCATGAATCGTGCTCAGCGACGGCCAAGTCGCGGTACGGTTGGTAATCATCCTTCACGTAATGGAGTACGTCATGTGCCGTTTTCGCAACCCGCCTTTCATCATTTCCGCCTTAATCCTGTGGAGCGGCGCAGGCCTCGCTGCTCAGCCCGCCGATGCCGTGGCCACGATCACCGCCCACAATCAGGTGCGCTCCGCCGACGGGGTGCCGCCGCTCGTCTGGTCGGACGAGCTCGCCACCATCGCCACCGACTACGCCGCCACGCTGGAGCAGCAGGGCTGTCCGCGCGAACTGCCCCACAGCCCTGCCAGTGATCAGGGAGAACTGGGTGAAAACCTCTACTGGGCCGGCCCGGTGATGTGGTCCGATGGCCGCACCGAACCGCAGCAGCTTACCCCGGCTCAGGTTGTCAATTCGTGGGCAGCCGAAAAGGCCAATTACAACTACGAGACCAACAGCTGCGCCCCCGGCAGGATGTGCGGCCACTATACCCAGTTGGTGTGGGCCGCAACCACCGAAGTCGGCTGCGGCTATGCAGTCTGCACCAACAACGCCCAAGTGTGGGTCTGCAACTACCGCCCCGCCGGCAATGTTACCGGCCAGAGTCCTTACTGATCTCCCAGGCGCACACGCACCGCGCGATTGAACGTATTTCTCGCCTCCTACTTTGCGAAGGAGGCGAGACATGGTTGCGGCGTGCCGCCCGGATCGCCTGCGGTCCCACCCGCCACACTACATTGAGCCGTCGAGCGGCTCACCAAGGAGCCAGAGCATCTTCAGGATCGGTTTAGCGGTCCAGGGGATAGTAGGTCGGGAATCCTGTCCCAATCGCAAACGGACCTTTAGTCGGTCCCTTCCAATCGCAAACGGCCTGGCCAATCCGCCAAGTCGCGCTGTCGCTCGCATCACGATTTTTCCTGATGTCCTCCGAATTGCCAGCGCAAGGCGGACAGGAACTTGTCGGCAAACTCGCTGCGTCCGCGGGACGAGAACCGCTGAAACAGCGCGGCGCTCAACACGGGAGCGGGGACGCCTTCGTCGATGGCGGCGAACGCCGTCCACCGCCCCTCGCCGGAATCGGACACATGTCCCGAGAATCTCTCCAAATCCGGTGATTGCAGCAAGGCCGATGCCGCCAGATCGAGCATCCAGGACCGAACCACGCTGCCTCTCCGCCACAATTCGGCGATCTCGGGCAGATCGAAATCGAAACGGTAATACTCGGGATTGCGCAAGGGCGCGGTTTCGGCATCATGGGATTGGCGTTCGAAGCCGATTCCGGCGTTCTTCAGAATATTGAAGCCTTCGGCATAAGCGGCCATGAGACCGTATTCGATGCCGTTGTGAACCATTTTGACGAAGTGGCCGGCTCCATTGGGACCGCAATGCAGATACCCCTGCTCGGCGCTGGCCAACCCGGTGTTTTCGCGTTCCGGAATACGCGGGGCCGCATCCTGGGGCGGTGCCAAAGCCCGAAAAATCGGATGCAGTTTTCGAACGGGCTCCTCGTCGCCGCCGATCATCAGACAGTAACCCCGCTCCAGGCCCCATACGCCGCCGCTGACGCCAACATCGAGGTAATGGACGCCGCGCGGCTTCAAGCGTAGCGCTCTATTCATGCTGTCGCGATAGTGAGAATTGCCGCCGTCGACCAGGATGTCTCCGCTTTCGAGCAAGGGCGAAAGCTTGTCTATCAAATCGTCGACGAAGCCCGCCGGAATCATTAGCCAGACGACGCGCGGCTTGAGCAGTTTGTCCGCCAAATCCCGCAGGCTGTCGGCGGCTATGGCACCCTCCGAAGCCAACATCTCAACGGGTTTTCGCGAGTTGTCCCAAACCACGCAGGAATGATTGCCCCGCATCAGCCGGCGCACCATGTTGGCACCCATTCGCCCCAGACCGATCATACCGATTTGCATGGGCTGTCTCCTTTCCATTCGAGAGATATCGGTACGTATGCGCTACGAAATCTTCCTTGCGCGGAAGAACGAGCGCACGGTTCTCAATGCACGATCGCGTATCTCAATGTTGACAGTTCGGACACCAATAAGTTGAGCGCTGCCCTAGCCGCTGCGTTCGGATAAGCTCGCCGCATCGGCGGCATAGTTCGCCGGTCCGTCCGTAAATTTGCAGGGTTTGCTGGAAATACCCCGGACTTCCGGTTTCGTTGACGAAATCGCGTAGCGTGGTTCCGCCTTGTTCTATCGCTTCGGAAAGGACCTCCCGTATCGATACGACCAGTTTTTCGTAGCGAGGCAGAGCTATGCGGCCGGCCGGTCGGCGCGGATCGATGCCGGCCCGGAACAAGGCTTCGTTGGCGTAGATGTTGCCCACACCCACCACGATGCGGCTGTCCATGATGAAGGATTTGACGGACACGCTGCGGCCCCGGGCTTTTCCATGAAGATAGGGCGCATCGAAGTATTCACTTAAGGGTTCCGGCCCGAGTTCGGCCAGGAGGGGATGAGTCGAAGGATCGTCTTCCGTCCAGACGACGCAGCCGAAACGGCGCGGATCGTGGAAGCGGAGACAGGTTCCGTTGGCGAGGATGAAGTCGAGATGGTCGTGCTTTCTGGGCGGGCTGTCCGGGGCGAGGATGCGGAGGCTTCCGGACATGCCCAAATGAACGATCAGCGTTCCGCGGTTTGTGCCGATCAGGATGTATTTGCCTCGGCGCTCGACCGTCCGAATGGTCTGACAATCGAGCTTTTCCGGCAGATCCGGCGGAACCGGCCAGCGTAGCCGAGGCTGGCGAACGACTATCGCCTGAACGGTCTGCCCGGTTAGATGAGGCGAAATGCCGCGCCGCGTGGTTTCGACTTCCGGCAGTTCGGGCATGGCGGCGTTATCGGGCAGCGTCCGACAGCTTGAAGAAGCGTCAGTCCGCCGCCTCTTCCCCTTCTTCGCCCGGCTCTGCCGATTCTGCCGGTTCTTGCTGTTCTTCCGCGTCCGCTGGAGATTCTTCCTCGGTCTCCTCGTCTTCGGCTGGGGACAGTTTCGGCTCCTCGGGCTTGAGTTCCGGTTTTTGCAGGCTGAGCAGCTGTTTTGCGGCGTTTCCGGTCACTTCGTACTGAAGCCCCAGATCCGGTCGGACAAGAAGGAGATCCGGCTCCCGCTGCATGATGAAGAACTCGACCGGATTGCCCTCGGCCAGGGTAATTCGGATTACATCGCCTTGAGCGGGCTGTTCCACCCGCTTCACATCGATGGCTCTCGCCGTATTCCAGGCGTTGAGGAGATCCGAAATGCTTTGATTGGGTTCGGCCGACGGCTCCAGAATCCATTTGCCGTCCTGCCCCAAGGTAGCTTTCAAGCCCGGTATGAAAATCTCTTTGATTTTCGCGTCTTCGGGCAGGAGCTTCTTGTCCACGTAATCCGTGGCGGATGCGGTGAGGTGATGAAAGAAATCGTCGTTGACCAGGTGCAGGGTATCCCCGATTTGCACGTAACGCCGCATGTTGATGGGATCCGAGCCGCCGAACTTCATCGTGGTCGCATCCAGAATCAACGTGGCTTTCGGCTTGTCGAGCTCGAATTTGGGGAGGTCCTCGGCACTTACCGGGTACTGCGCTTCGCTGTTGGCCTCGGCGATGCCGATCAGCTGCCGGACGCGAATGTCGTTGGCCGGGGCATAAAACGGCTTGGTCAAGCGCCAGTGCCCGTTTTGCTTTTCGAAGGTGATGGCGTCCTTATTCTGCAAGGTGATGGCGGTAAGCGCATTTTCGTCGATAGCCGCGAGAGGCGTAGTCTCGGGCTTTTCCTTGCCGGGCTCGAAAAATGCAACGGCGGCAAGGACGGCTATGACGATCAATAGCGCTAGATTCAGGATCAGTCTCGATTTCATTAACGTCTCCGGCGTTTAAACCAAATGGCAGCTCCCGTGCCGATCAGCCCGGCGGGCAAGGCGATCAGGAAACCGATGGCGATCACGCCGGAAGCGACGGGCGACAGTTCCAGCTTCCGGTCCGGCGCCGTCTTGGCTGGAATATTGATCAAAGCCTCGTTTTGGCTCAGCCAATGAACGATGTTGAGGCCGAGATCCAGATTGCCGCCGTTGCCGAGAAAGGCATTCGACAGGAAGTCGCCGTCGCCGATCACGACGATTCGCTGTTCGGACGGCTTTTCACCAGCATCCTTGGCCGCCCCGGCTTCCGGTTGTCCGGCTTGTTCCGCCTTCGATCCTTCGTTCGGCTTAGCTTCAGACGGCTTTGCTTCGGACTTGCTTGCCGAAGCGGCCGGCTCCGTCTTATCCGTCGGTTTTATCTCGCGGGTCAAGGTGTAACCGATCTGGAGCGGGCCTTTGCGCTCGCCTTTGTCCGCGTCGAACTGGATTTTTCCTTCGATCGCTCCGGTCTCGGTCCAGGAGCGAGCCAGAGTGCTGAGCAGAGGTTCCCGCTGGAAATCTCCGTCTGCGCTTTTGTCCAGCGCCGCCGTGGCCGGGAATAGCGTCATCGTCTGAAAATTGAACGTGATCGGATGCGCCGGATATTCCGCGACAAGGGCGAAAGTGGGGTCGTCTATGCCGAAGAGCTGGGTGGATGCATCCACCACGGTTCCGGGCAGGAACTTGATTCCCAGCTGCTGGGCGAGCGGATCCAAACCATGCAGTTCGCCGGGGTCGGTCAGCCACAACAGATTTCCGCCGTTTTTCACATAGTTCTGGACCAGCGTAATTTCACCGGGAAGGAAGTTCGCTCGCGGCCCCGCCAGGACAAGCACGTTGGTGTTGTCCGGAATGTCGGGCGTCACCGCCAGATTCACCATCGACACCGTGATGCCTTTCCGCTCCAGTTCTTCGCCGAACTGGCCCAGATCATGGTTGGCCTGGCCTTGCGGCGACCGTTCCCCATGACCCTCGAGGAAGACCACGTGCCGTTCCTTGGCCACGGCCAAGCGCTGCAGGGCATTGGTCAAGGTGGCCTCCTCGGCGTTTTGAATTTTTTCGGTGCGGCCCTGGTAATCCACCATCATTTCGCCGTCCATGGTGATACCCAGCTCCCTGACTTTATCGGGCTGAGTATCCGGATTGACGAAATTCAGCGTCAGGTCGTTCTTGTAACGGCTGTAGCGTCCGACCTGGTCGCGGATTTGGTTTCGCAGCTGGGCGTTTTCCCGAGCGTACGCGGTAATCGTTACCGGTTCTTTGATCAGGTCCAAGACCTTGCGGCTGGCCTCGGAGAGAGTGTGACGGCCTCCCGCGGTCCAGTCGAACTGGGCCGTGTAGCGCGTGCTCAGCCAGGCCACAAGGCCGACAACGGCCAGAAACAGCAAGGTGAAGAGAAGGTTTTGCAGGCGTAGTTCGAGGTGCGTCTTGCGGTTGATCTTCATTTTTGCAGGCGATCGTTATCCAGACGATGGACGCTCAGAACGAGAAACGTGAGCGTAAAGAGCAGGAAGTAAATCAGATCGGTCGTCGATATCAGACCTTTCAGCAAACTCTCGTAATGGCGCAGGAGCGAGAGATATTCGAGCACGCCGCCCGCCGAGTTGCCGGTCCAGTCGATGATCCACAGCAGCAGCAATGCCCCGAACGTGCTGACAGCGGCGATAGTCGGCTGGCTAGCGAGCGCCGACATGTATAGCCCCACGGCGGCGAACCCGGCCAGCAGCAACATGAGGGCGATGATGCAGGCCGCCAGCTTGCCCATGTCCAGTCCGCCCCCGACCAGCAGCGACAGCGGCATCAGACCGATCATCGCGACCATGATGAGTAGGAAGGCGAACACGCCGAGATACTTCCCGAGAATGATCTCGGTCATCGACACCGGAGCGGTAAACAGAAGGCTCAGCGTGCGGTTGCGGCGCTCCTCGCTGATCAGCCGCATCGTCAGGAGCGGCGTCACCAATAGGAGAATGACGCCGGCATTACCGAACAGCGGGACGGCGATCAGGTCGGTGACTCCGGGCGCATCCTCCATGCCGGCGATGCGGGCTTGCAGCATCACGTAGTAGTCGAGCTGCGCCAGAAACATGTAGCCCAGAATGATCTGGATCACGCCCAGAATCGACCAGGCCAAAGGCGAAAGAAACAGCGTGCGGAGCTCTCGCCCCGCGATGACTAAGGCCATCATGCGGCTTGCTCCTCCATAACGGGAGTGTGTTGGGTGATGTCTATGAAGATTTCTTCCATGCTGCGCCGTTCGGGGGTCAGTTCCAGCAGTCCCCAACCCAGCGATACCGCCGCCTCGGAGATCCGTTCGGCCGGGTTTTTGTCCTTGTCGTGAAAGATTCGATAGCGCCGCTCTCCGAGGTCGTCGATTTTTTGAACGCCGTCGATGGCATAGAGCTTCATGAGATCGGCCCCTAAACGGGTTTCCAGCACCACGCTGGAGGCGCGCATCTGCTGTTCCAGGCCCTCGATGCTGTCGCTGAGCACCAGCTTGCCCTTGTGAATGATTTGCACGCGGGTGCAGGATTCCTGGACTTCGGGAAGGATGTGCGTCGAGAGAATAATCCCGTGCTGCTTGCCGAGCTCGCGGATCAGTTCGCGAATCTCCCGGATCTGGATCGGGTCCAGCCCCACGGTCGGCTCATCGAGAATGATGACCGACGGGGAATGCAGGATCGCCTGGGCGATACCGACCCGCTGCTGATAACCTTTCGACAGATTCCCGATCAATCGCTCGCCGACGTCGGTCAAGCCGCAACGCTCTTTGGCGCTATCGACCGCTGTCGGGATTTTTTCCCGGGGAATCTGATGCAGTTTCCCGCAGTAGTCCAGGTATTCGTCCACCGTCAGCTCCCGATAAACCGGCGGTATTTCGGGCAAATAGCCCAGCTCCCGCTTGGCCTCCTTGGGATTGTCCAGTATGTCGATCCCGTTGATGAGGATCTGCCCGGAGGTAGGCGCGAGATTGCCGCAGATCATCTGCATGGTGGACGACTTGCCCGCCCCGTTGGGGCCGAGAAATCCCAGAATTTCGCCCTTTTCCAGGCTGAACGTAACGTTGTTGACGGCGCAGTGATCGCCGTAATAGCGATAAAGTTGTTCGACTTGAATGAGTTGAGTCATAGCGCGCGTAAGATACAAAAATTTTTCCGAAAGGCAAGATACGGGCCACTTGGGCACCAGGTGCCGCACGCCCGTAAAAAATAGCGGAACCCAATAACGGTACCACAGAGCAGTCCTCGCCGTCCTGATCGTGTTATTTGGAAGCGGCGAGTGCGCCGACTGGACTGAGTGTATCCAAAAGCAAGGCGAGCCTGTGCGCCATCGTTTCGGACGCAGCACGCAAGCCTATCGCAAATGCCGTTCAGGACGCTTGCGACCGCCCCTCTCGACCGCTTCGAGCCACTTATCCAGCAAATTCCGATGTTTTCCTCCAGCAAGCTTTTCCCGGACCTCTACACTCTTATGGAGCAACGAACTCCACAGCCTGACTTTTGAACATTCGTCGGACAATTGATAATTGATGCAGCGGCGGAAAACCGAGCAAGTGAAGTCTATACGGCCTAAGGACAGTCCCGGGCGACGGGAAGCATCGCCGACCATCCGCGGTACCGGGGCCGCAACCAGCCGGGCGGCCGAGTCCTTTCTTCCCGATTTTTGCAGCCTCTCGACCGCCCTGATGCTAGTCGTTTCGGCCGAATTACTGGCTTTCGTTCTGACGCTCGCCGATTCGTCGTCCGATTACGGCTTCTGGTCCGACCTGGGGCTGCGCTCGCTATTCATCGTCTGGATCGCGCTGACCAGCGGAGTCGTCCTTTGCAGTATTCGCTCGCGGCTCGCCCGACTAGACGCCCTCTGGTGCGGAGTGGCGACCTTCTCCGTCATCCAGACCGCGACATTTCTGATTGCCTGGCTAGGCCATGACGGCCCGTTGAATCCGGGACATGCCATTTCCTTTGAAAACCTCGACGGTGTCTATTATTTGAAAATTCTCGGGGCCAGCAGTCTCATTACGGCGGCCTGGCTGCGCTACCTCTATATCCAATCGCGCTGGCGTCTGCAAATCCGGGCCGAAGGTGAAGCCCGGCTCGATGCACTACAGGCGCGGATGCGCCCCCACTTTCTGTTCAATAGTCTCAACACCATCGCCAGCCTCACTCGGAACGATCCGAAAATGGCGGAAGAACTTCTGCTGGATTTGGCCGAGTTGTTCCGCGCGGTACTCAAGAAAGAGACCAAATGGGTGGCGCTGAAAGACGAAGTGGGCCTGACTTGCCAATATCTCAACATCGAGCGGCAGCGTCTCGGCGAACGTCTGCGCATCGACTGGCGTCTGAAGGACGCTCCGGAGGACGCACTGATCCCTCCCCTGAGCATTCAGCCGCTGGTGGAAAATGCGATTTATCACGGCGTCGAGCCGTCTCAGCGTGGCGGCAAAGTGGAGATCGGCGGTCAACTCACGAAACGGCATCTCGTTCTGACGGTAAAAAACACTCTGCCGGAAGCGGATGCGCGCCGCTCGCGCCAAGGTGCAAGGATAGCTCTGGCCAATCTCCGCGCTCGTCTCGAAGCCTGTTTTCCGGGCGAGGCGCGTCTCCTCACCAGCGTGGTCGACAATTGCTACCAAGTTCGAATCGTCTTTCCTTATCTTCCGAAGAATCATGAAAATCCTGATCGCCGACGATGAGGCGCCGGCTCGAAGCCGTTTGCGGGATTTGCTCGGCGAGATCGACTCGTCATTGATCGTCGTCGGAGAAGCGGCCGACGGCGAACAGGCCTTGAGGCTCGCCGCTCAGATCCAGCCGGATGCGGTTCTGCTGGATATCCGAATGCCGTGGATCGACGGCATCGGAACCGCACGCGAACTCGCCCGATTGCCTCAGCCGCCGGCCGTGGTCTTTACGACGGCTTACGACGAACATGCATTGGAGGCATTCGAGGTCAGCGCGGTCGATTATCTCCTCAAGCCGGTGCGAAAGGACCGTCTGGCCGCCGCCTTGCGAAGGGCGGAACGATTTACCGAAACCGCGTGGAATAAACTCGAGACCGCCCTACCTGCCGGACAATCGACCCGTAGCCATTTATGCATCCACAGCCATGGCGACATACGATTGATTCCGGTCGACACGGTGCTTTATTTCCGCGCCGAGCAAAAATATACGACGGTGAGGACCCCCGACGGAGAAACCTTGATCGACGATTCGTTGAAGTCTTTGGAAGAAGAATTCGGAAAGAGCTTCATTCGGATTCACCGCAACGCCTTGGTGGCAATCGACCATATCGTCGCACTGGAAAAATCGTCCTCCGGCGGCACGGCGCTTCGTCTGCGCGGCATCCCCGAGACCTTGGAAATAAGCCGTCGGCACCAGCCTTCCGTAAGAAGCCAGCTAAAACAACTCGCTACGATTGGTGAGGACGGCTGATTTGATACAATGGCTTAATTTACGCACGGTCGATACTGATGCCACAACGTATACGCATCGCCACCCGCAAAAGCGCCCTGGCCGTATGGCAGGCGGAACACGTCGCGGCGCGCCTGAGGGCCGCATGCCCCGATATCGAAGTCGAATTGGTGAAAATGGTCACGCGCGGCGACAAATTGCTCGACGCCCCGCTGGCCAAGGTGGGCGGCAAAGGTTTGTTCGTGAAGGAACTGGAGGAGGGGCTGCTGGCAGAAACGGCCGATCTGGCCGTCCACTCCATGAAAGACGTGCCGGCGGAACTGCCCGACGGCCTGCATCTCGCCGCCATTCTGCCGCGCGAGGATCCCCGCGACGCTTTTGTTTCCCTGCGTTACCCGTCCTTCGATGTGCTGCCTCCGCACGCGAAGATCGGTACCTCCAGCCTTCGCCGGCAATGCCAGATCAAGGTCCGTCTCCCCGAATGCGAAACGCTCAATCTTCGGGGCAATGTCGACACCCGCCTAAATAAGCTCGAGACCGAGCAGTACGACGCCATCATCCTTGCTGCAGCGGGATTGAAACGGCTCGGCCTGAGCCATCGGATTACGGAAATACTTTCGACTGAGACCAGCCTCCCCGCGGTCGGCCAAGGCGCCATCGGCATCGAATGCCGCCGGGATGACATTTGGCTGAACGAGTGTCTAAAAGCATTGCACCACGAGGAAACGGCTATCTGCGTCACGGCAGAGCGAGCGCTCAACGAGCGCCTGAACGGTGGCTGCCAGGTGCCCATTGCCGGATACGCGGAATTGTCCGGGGAACATCTGAGACTGCGTGGGCTGGTCGGCACGCCTGACGGAAGATCACTGATTCAAGGCGAAATCGAAGGTTCTTACGCCGATCCGCAGGACTTAGGGACAGCCTTGGCCGAAGATTTATTATCGCGCGGGGCCGATCGCATCCTGAACGCACTCTATGCCTGACATGGCAAGCTCGACGAATGCCCCTCTAGCCGGCATAGGCATATTGGTCACCCGACCGCGGGAACAAGCCGATGGCCTGTGCGCTCTAATTGAAGCCGCCGGCGGCCATGCAATGAGGCTGCCGTTGCTGGAAATCGTCGCTGTCGGCGATCCTACCGCAGCGGCGGAACTTTTATCGCGGCAAGACCGGTGGGATTGGTTGATATTCGCGAGCCCCAACGCCGTCCGCTTCACTCTGGCGATTCATGGCGGGTCGTTCAATCCGCCGCGGCCGGCGCGAATTGCGGCTATCGGCCAGACTACTGCGGAAGCGCTGACCAAGGCCGGAATTCGGGTAGACCTGATACCTAAACCGCAGTTTAATAGCGAGTCGCTCTTGGCGTCGCCGGAAATGACTGATGTATCCGGCAAATCGATATTGATCGTCCGGGGCGAAGGCGGACGGGAGCATCTTGCGCAAACACTCAGGGCTCGTGGTGCGGAAGTTGCCTACGCGGAAGTTTATCGCAGAATTCTTCCCGCGACGGATATCGGTTATTGGATTGACCTGTGGCGCCAAGGCGGTATCGACATTGTAACCATCACCAGCGGAGAGGCTTTGAATAATCTTACGCAGCTCTTGGGCGAGGCCATACACGAGTTCGCCGAGCATACCCCGCTCGTGGTGCTCGGCTCGCGCGTCGAAAAACTGGCTCGCGATCAAGGCTGGCGTCATGTGATCAGTGCGGAGCCGGCCTGCGATCAAGCCATAGCGGAGACGATAATTCGTCATGTCGAAACGAAGAGAACCGCTCAAGACCGCCCGGCCAGCCGATAATCGGCCTGCTGATTTCGAGTCCTTTCTCCAATAAAAGCTATTAAGGTTCAATACTACGGGGATACAGCATTGGTTGACGTAAATAACGAATTGATGTCGGCCACCGGCCAGCCCGCCAATGGAGCGGAAACCGAGGCCGTAAAGACATCTGCCGCCCCCCCCAAGAAATCCCGCAGCTTCGCGTGGATCGGTTATCTCATCTTGCTCGGCATACTGGGTCTTACCGCCGGGGGCTGGTACTTTCTTCAAGAGCTACGCTCCAAGCAGGAAGGTCTGGGCGGCCAATTGACCAGCAAGGACCAGCAAATCATGGAGTTCACGCGGCAGTTGAGCGCGATGCAATCCGAGATGGCCACACTGCACTCCCAGCTCGCCACCCTTCAATCTCAGGTGACGACGGAGGATTCGAAATTCGAGCGGCTGATCGGCGATCAGTCCGCCCAGCTCAACGAGAGATTGAACCTGACGCGGAACGAACTGAATGAATCGGTTCAGCGCATCCAACGACAGCTCAACAAGACCCGTGGCGATTTGTTGGTAGCGGACGCCGAGTACCTTCTGAGCATCGCCAACCAAAAACTTCACCTGATCGGCGACGTGAAAGCCGTAATTGCTGCCATGGAGGCCGCGGACCAGCGCCTGCACGACAGCGGCGATCCGGCGGTGTTCAAAGTCCGGGAAGCGTTGGCCGAGGAAATCGAAACTCTCCGGCGGCTCAACGCTCCGGATATCGTAGGACTTTCCTCCAGACTGCTGGCTCTTGAAAGCAAGGCCAAGGATATTCCCCTGTTCTTACCCCATGCGGGCAAAGTCAGCGAACACGACGACACCCCCGAAACGGCCGAACCCGCCGCGGGGGCTGAAGGTGAAGGGCCGCTCGGTTCCGCGCTGGACAATATCAAGGACCTGGTAACGATACGCCGCACCGATCGGCCGGTAAATGCCGTTCTCCATCCGGAGCAGGCGGAGGCGCTACGTCAAGTTCTGCTGCTCAAGCTGGAAACGGGCCGAGCGGCGCTCCTCCGAGGCGACGAAGAGATGTACAAAGCCAATCTGGCCTCCGCGCGCGAGTGGCTGAACGAGCACTTCGATCCCGACGCGAAAAAAACCCAGGAGGTCGCCGCGGAAATCAGCGCACTGGCGGACCAGCCGATTCGCATGCCATTCCCGGATATCAGCAAGTCGTTAACTCTCTTGCGGAACATCGAAAAGCTACGTCTGGAAGCCGAGCAGGCCGAGACGAAGGCCACTGGGGAAAGGCAATCCGGCGAGGCACAACCTGCGGGAGCACAGCCGTGAAAAAAGCCTTCATCTATGTGCTGATCGCCGTCTCGATCGCCGTCGGAGTGGGCTTTTTCGTTCACCGCCGATTGATCGCCGGCGACGCGGGCTATGTCATCATCGGCTACGATCGCTGGGTGCTGGAATCCTCGCTACTCGTGATCCTGGTCACTTTGATCGTCGCTTTCGTTCTGTTCTACTTTTTGGTCCGCGTCGTCTTGCAGGCGATGAGCATTCCCAAAGTCCTCAAAAAGCGCGGTGGCGAACTTCGTAACAAGCGTTCCCAGGAAGCCTTGATCACAGGGCTCATCGAAACGGCCGAGGGCAATTGGGAGAAGGCGGAGCGGAATCTGATCCGCCATGCCGCAGACAGCGGCGCGCCGCTCATCAACTATCTGACCGCCGCACGGGCCGCACATGCACGAGGCGCCGTCGAACAGCGGGACGAATATTTGAAGCTGGCCCGTGAAATCGCGCCCGAGTCAGAGCTAGCGGTCGGCCTGACCCGCGCGGAATTGCAGTTGTCCAACAAGCAATTCGAGGAAGCGTTGGAGTCTCTGACTCATCTGAACAAGATCGCCCCGAGCCACGCCGCTGTCTTGAGGCTGACTCACCAAGCCTATGCCCAAATGGAAGATTGGGAAAGTTTGCGCAGCCTGCTTCCCGCCTTGCACAAGAACAAGGTTTTGATGGAAGCGGAGGTCAAACTGCTCGAAACGGAAACCTACAGCGCTCTGATCAGACAAAAATCCGAATCTCGCGACGTTACCGCCTTGCGGGAGGTTTGGGCGACCGTTCCCGAGCACATTCGCGCATCCACGGGAATTCAGTCCCTCTATTTCGCCGCCATGATCGAAGCCGGTGCCGGCGAGGAAATCGAGGACGAGCTGCGCCGCGCTCTCGGCGACGAGTGGGACGAGACCCTTCTAGTTCTCTACGGTTGCATCCAGCTATCCGACCGGGAAAAGCAGCTCAAGCATGCGGAAACCTGGCTGGGACCGCATCCGAAAGATGCCGTTCTGTTCAGGGTACTGGGCAAACTCGCCATCCACTGCAAGCTTTGGAATAAGGCCAAAGACTACCTGGAAAAAAGCCTCAACGTGGAACCCAGCGTCGAAGCCTACCAGCTCTTGGGTGACGTGCTGCATCAGCAAAACGACTTCGCCGCCGCCTGCCATTACTATCGCAACGGATTGATGTTCGCTTCCAGCGAAGTGGTCGCTCAGATCGAGCAGAATCCGTCCGGGGAGGCTATGGAGCCGGTGGAGGAAGAGCTTGTTTCGAGCGCGGCTCAGTAAAAGAGATGTGTTTTGCGACCAACAGAGCAGCCATCCGGATTCCCTCCGTTGAGACACACGCATCTTGCTGCTTCGTAGAGTATACACAAGCGCGGCATGCTATTGTTCCGGCCGTTTAGTGGAATCCTGTTTTGTGCGGCTTTCCGTTTTCCAATGATGGCCGGTATAGGATGGGCTGGGCCTGCGAAGAACGATGCGTGTCCTGAGCCCTGTCGAAGCTTGCATCGGGCGGAATAGCGTACTCGCGTATTCCGCCGCATGGAGAGCCGTCCCATTCGGCGCATTACGCTAAAGCTAATGCGCCCTACACCAAGGCGCCCTAAGCGATCTGCAAGATGGGCGTAAGGAAGTGTACCCCATAGTCGGTACATCGAACTAGAATGTGCTCTACGATACGAATCGATATCTCTTGACCATCGCCTGCTCCCCCCGACATGGAAAACGTCATGAACGACATTCGAGTCGCGAATTGGTCCGAGCTGATGCAGGCTCTGTACGACATCCCGAAAAATGCTCTTCAACGTTATCGATCGGATCTCGTCTACCGAGGCTTGGCCGACGCCTCTTGGGGACTCGAAAACAGCCTGTTGCGGCTCGGGGGTGATTACATCAACGTCGAGAAGCCGATGTTGCGGGGCTTCCGGAAATATGCGGAGCCCGGATCCATACCGGCGGAAACGCTCTGGGTGCAGTTGGCCGTTGCTCAGCACTACGGCTTACCGACCCGCCTTCTGGATTGGACCATTTCGCCTAAGGTCGCAGTGCATTTTGCCACTGCCGAGGAGCAATATTACGACCGGGATGCTGCGATCTGGTGCATCAATGTCGTCGAGGCCCGATCCCTGTTGCCGGAAAAGCTTCGCGAAGTGCTCAACCGCGAATCCGCATTTTTGTTCTCGGTCGAAATGCTGGAATTCATCCAGTCTCTAGACGAATTCGACCGCTTGGCCGAGAATGGCCGCTTCGTGCTGTTCTTCGAGCCGCCGTCGCTGGACGCCCGCATCGTCAACCAAGGCGCGATCATGTCGGCAATGCCCGGCGCAACCTTGGTCCTCAGCGAATTTCTTTTGAATCATCCAGCCCTTTATTACCGCATCATCATCCCGAAAGAAATTAAATGGGAAGTACGGGACAAACTCGATCAGGACAACGTCACCGAACGGATGCTCTTCCCCGGCCTCGACGGGTTGAGTCGATGGTTGAAACGCTATTACGGACCGGGTCCCTGCCGTACGCACTAAACGGACAGCCGGCTTAAGCATCGCGTTTACAGCCTTACATCAAGCCTTTAATCGCTGACGCCTTACTTGTTTTCACAATCCAGACCAACCGTGTCTCAGCCAGCAATTCTGTTCGATGGCGTCGGAAAAAAATTTCGCCGGTCACTGAAAGCCGATCTGCTCTATGGCTTCCAAGACGCATCCCGGAGCATGCTCCGCCTGAAACCGTTGGAGCGTTTGCGAAGCGAAGAGTTTTGGGCGTTACGCGATGTCTCCTTTGCCGGACGGGTCGGCGAATGCATCGGAATCATTGGCCCCAATGGAGCCGGAAAGAGCACGCTGCTGAAACTGGTGAATCGGGATTACCGGCCCGATCGAGGCCGCATAGCCATGCGCGGTAAGATCAAGTCCTTGATCCGCCTAGGCACGGGGCTTCAGCCCATGCTGACCGGCCGGGAAAACATTTATATCCAGTGTGCGCAACTGGGACTCGACAAACGGGAAACCGACGCCAAACTGGACGACATCGTAGCCTTTGCCGGACTGGAAAAGTCGATCGACGCGCCGGTCAAGCATTATTCCGACGGCATGTACGCACGACTCGAATTCTCGATCGCCACCTGCGTCCCGACCGATGTCCTGCTCGTCGATGAAGTCCTGGCCGTTGGCGACGTCGCCTTCCAGTTGCGTTGCCTGGAGCGGCTCAACAGCCTTAAACACAACGGGACGACGATTCTATTCGTATCCCACTCGGAAATGAATATTCGGCATGTAGCCGACCGCTGCCTGCTCCTCTTCGATGGCGAGGCGCTGGCGTTCGGGGAAACCGACCAGCTGTTTCTCAAGTATTACGAATCGATAGGCTATCTCAATCGGCAACTCAAACCGTTGGAAAACGCTCCCGAGATGCCGGCGGATTTTACCGGAGCGGCTTCGATACGAACGTTAGCAGTCAAAGGACAGGAAAACACGGACAGCGTGAAGGTTTTCACCGGGCAATCCGTGGATTTTGAACTGAGCTATGCTGCCGCGGTACCGGTGGAATCCGCCGGCTTGGTGCTCCAATTTTGGACCCAGACCGGCATATTGCTCGCTTCCATCTATTCCGAAATGGAGGGCAACCGGGGTTCACTTAAACCGACTGGCGGACAGTTACGGCTAACGTTGCCGTTCCTGTCGCTGACGCCCGGAATTTACCGCGTCGCGGGCGGCTTCGCCTCGGCCGGAGGCTGGCTCGGCTATTGCGGGAATCTGCTGACACTGACCGTCACCCAGAAAGACGAGCGAGCTTACGAAGGACTATTTGTGATGAATGCGACAGTCTCGGGTGCGGATGGGATGGGCTAGTACATTTTTCGCCGCAGCGGTGTGAATTGAAAACTCGGCGCGCCCTCAGAAGTCAGGCCAAAATAAGTCGTAGGTCGGCAATCCTGTGCCGACAAACCTGCTGTCGACCTGCGGCTTACATCCAAAATGCACACATAGCCCGCAACAAGGGATTGCCGACCTACCTCCGGTGCGGCCTCTCAGGCAGCGACCGCCAACTGATCGGGCAATTCGACTTCCATCGCGATGGGCAGGTGATCCGAGCAGGCAAAATTGATCACCTGGACATTCGTCACTTGAAGACTCGGCGTTACCAAAATGTGATCGAGCATTTTATGCGGGCGCCAGCTCGGAAATGTCTTCAACTCACACATCGGGTCGCAGAGCTCGGTTGCGGAAGTTAAAAGATTGAGCTCCGGCGAATTCGGCTCGCAGTTCAGGTCTCCCATCAAAACGACATACGACAGATCGCGGATCAATTCGCTGATAAACGCGATCTGCTTGAGCCGGGCACGCCTGCTCAACGCCAGATGCAGAATACACAGATATAACGCATCGTCGCCCACCGCCCCGAAGCGGGCCAGCAAGGCGCCCCGACCGGGCAGGCCAGGGAGCTTATAGTCATGAATGAAGTCGGGCTTGATGCGGCTCAACAGCCCATTGCTGTGCAGGGCCAGATTGCCGATGCGTCGGTTGACCTGGTTGTGCCAATAGGCAAAACCGGCGGTTTCCGCGAGATATTGGGTTTGAACGATGTGATGGCTGCGTGCGCCGCCGCCGTCGACTTCCTGAAGACCAACGATATCGAAAGGCTTGAGAAGATGAGCGATTCGAATCAGATTCGGAAGTCTCTTCTGAGAGGGCCAGATGTGCCGCCAGCTTCCGGTGATATAGTCCCTATAACTGGACGTTGTGATGCCCGTTTGAATATTGAAACTTGCGAATCTGACACGCCGCTTGTTAATCGGCGCAGTAGCCTCCAAAGAACTCGCAACAGCCCGAGATGTCATGACAGTACTAAGTGACACGATACCCCCAACCTGCTCGCCGGTAACCCCGGCTGCATAATGTTGATTCTTTCATGTAAACACAATTATTGGGCACCCTTTGCCCCACTGGATTCCTTTTCGATTAAATCGTTCATAATAGCGATCATCCGAGGAAACGATTTGGCCTGCTGAGGAGCGATTCGGTATTTCCCGTTGACAATGACGTTGGGCGTTCCCGTCACACCGTAGCGCGCCGCCATGGTTTCGGCCTGCCTCATCTTCGTATCCACGGCAAACGATTTATAGGCCTTGCGAAAATCGCCGTCGGCGACGCCATGGTCGGCGAAGAACTTGGCCAACTCCGTCTCGCTCTCCAGAGCTTGCTTCTTGTTTTGGATGGCGTCGTACAAATCGGCATGGACCTTATCGAGTACCCCGAGCGCTTCGGCCGTATAGTATGCCTTGGCGTGAGCCGCCCAGCGTGCATTGAAAACGGCAGGTTGTCGAATAAAAACCACGTTATCCGGCTTCTTCTTCAGCCAGGCATTTAAATCCGGTTCGAAGTGATAGCAGTGGGGGCAGCCATACCAGAAGAACTCCATGACCTCGACCTTGGAGGGATCGACAGTTGTTTGCGGCGGATTCACCAACTCGTAATCGACGCCTTGTTTGAACTCCTCCGCCTTAGCCGCTCCAAAAGCCGTAGCCGAAAACAACACCAAGCAAGCCAGCAAACTCAACGCCGATTTCATTAAACAAGCTCCGCTCTGAAATGATCCGAACCGCAAAAATGATCGAGAATCGAGCCGAACTTTCGCCCGGACTCGCCCAATGGTAGGGATTTTAAACCGAAAACCATAAAAAATGTGCCGACAATACCGAAAAATGAGCGATTTCGACTGGCGGATCTCATCGTAATCCCGACGTATAACTGGACACAGCGGTAATTTCTTCGTCGCTCAACTTAGCCGCGATCGCGCGCATGATAGAATTTGCATCGTTGGCTCGAGCACCTGCCTTGAAATCACTCAAAGTCTTTTCGAGATAAGCGGCGTACTGGGCGCGCAGAGCAGGAAATTTCGCGGACGGATTGCCGGCGCCGTCCGGGCCATGGCAACCGGCGCAAGCCGGAACGCCGGACGAGGCATTGCCGGTGCGGTAAATCGTCTCTCCTAGCGGATTAGGCGCCTCTGCCTTTTCCAGCGTGGTCTTTTGCTGGGCATAGTAAGCGCTGATGTCGTCTATATCCGCGTCGGACAGAGGCTCAGCCATCGCGGTCATGGTCGGATTGGCTCTTTTCTCGCTTTTGAATTCGTGCAACTGCTTCGCAAGATATGAAGCATGCTGACCGGCCAACTTGGGAAATATAGGCGCATTGCTGTTTCCGTCGTCACCATGGCAACCGGCACAGGGCTCCGATTTTTCCTTTCCTGCCGCCGCATTTCCTTGAGCATAAGCGAGGGAATGACCACTCAACAAAATGAAACAAACCCATAATGCACACTTCCCCATCATTGACTCCTCGCTCTGGCAAACCAAATAAAGTTCTCTCACGCCGACCTGCGGCTCGTTTTTTAGAGCGCCAATCAAATACAGGTAGACTACAAAAGTCAACAGCTTTCCCGATTCGATTCTCATGAAAACCGCTTATCAAAATACCCGGTACCTGACGAGTGCGCCGAGCGTAAAAAATGCGCCACCGGACGAAGGCTTCGAAATCGCCTTCGCGGGCCGCTCCAACGCCGGAAAATCGAGCGCGATCAATGTCATCACGCAGCAGAAATCGCTGGCGCGGGTCAGCAAAACGCCGGGGCGGACCCAGATGCTCAATTTTTTCCAAGTGGACGATCAGAGACGATTGGTCGATCTCCCCGGCTACGGCTATGCCCAGGTACCCGAGGCGATCCAGAAGAACTGGCGCCAGGCTCTGGAGTCTTATTTCAGCGAGCGCCGATCATTACGCGGGGTATTTCTGGTGATGGACATCCGCCATCCTCTGACGCCTTTCGATCACCGCATGATCGAGTGGTGCCATCACTGGAAGCTTCCGCTGCACATCGCCTTGACCAAGGCGGACAAACTCAGCCGGGGGGCTGCGCTCCAAACCTTGCGCAAGGTTGAAGCCGAATTGAACGCGCAAGAGGGATTAACGGTCAGCCTTCAGCTCTTTTCGGCACTCAAGCGGTTTGGATTGGAGGAAGCCTGGTCCGTGTTGGACCGCTGGCTGGAGATACCTCAATCGCAAGAGGCCAAAGCCCCATAAAAAGAAAAAGCTCCGAGGCAAATGGGGGGACATACCTCGGAGCGAAGTCCCGGCTTGGGGGGGATGCCGGGCGAATGACACTACTCAAAGGGAGGAGATGAGTAGTTCGCGTCGTTCCTGACACTTAATCGTTGTGACCGCCCCTATGGATAAAAGTTCAACCGCTTTGTCATGAGCTCTCACTTTTCGGGAGACGATGCGCCTCGTTTCGGACGCTAAAAGGTCTGGCGAAGCAGCAGACGCAGTTCCTTCAAGCTGCGGGAATTCAGCACGTCACGGGACTCCAGCCAGCCGCGTCGGGCCTGTCCGACGGCGTAGCGCAGATTCCTGAAGTCCAGGGTGCTGTGCGCGTCGGAGTTGAGACTGATCAGCACACCCTCGTCCTTGGCTAATTTGCAATGAGTATCGGCAAGATCGAGGCGCTCCGGATTAGCGTTGAGCTCGAGAAAACACCTTCGCTCTCTGGCCTTGCGGATGATGCGAAGCATGTCGACATCATAGGGCTCTCGGCGACCGATCAATCGCCCGGAGGGATGCGCCAGAATGGTGAAATAGGGATGATCCATCGCGCGAAGAATCCGCTCGGTCTGTTTGTTCCGGGGCAGATCGAATCGGCTGTGTACCGCACCGACGACGATATCGAGCCGGCTGAGCACATCGTCCGGCAAATCCAGATCGCCATCCTCCAATATGTCTACTTCGATGCCCTTGAGGAGAACGATGCCGTCCAAGGTTTCGTTCAGCCGATCGACCTCGTCCATATGCTTGAGCAAGCGGATCGGATCCAGCCCATGGGCTACCGTCAGCCGGCGGGAATGCTCGGTGATGGCGAGATATTCCAGGCCATGGCTTCTCGCGGCTTCAGCCATCTCCGGGATAGTATTGTGGCCGTCCGATGCTTTGGTATGGGCGTGAAGATCGCCCTTGAGATCGGACAGTTCGACCAGCTTCGGCAAACGACCCGCTCGGGCCGCTTCGATTTCGCCCCGATCTTCCCGCAATTCCGCCGGGATAAAGGGCAATCCCACAGCGGCAAAGACCGATTCTTCGGTATCGCCCGCAACCCGCTCGTCGCCTCGAAACACCCCGTATTCGTTGATTTTTAGGCCCCTCTCCTGCCCCAAATGCCGAATGGCGATGTTATGCGCTTTGCCGCCGGTGAAATAATGCAGAGCCGCGCCGTAGCTTTCCGCCGGAACCACTCTGAAATCCACTTGCAGTCCGCCGCGCAGCAACACACTGGCGCGCGTGGGACCTTGTGACAAAACCTCCGCAACGTCCTCGTACTCGACGAAACGCTGCATTACGGGGCTTCCCGATTCCGCCGCCGCCAAGATGTCGAGATCGCCCACCGTCTCCTTGGCACGGCGATAGCTGCCGGCAATCACAACCCGCTCGACGCCGGGAACCCCGTTCAAATAATCGAGCAAAGGCGCCGCGTATTGCTCGGCGGCGACGCGCGTGTAACGCCCGGCTCCGCCACCATGAGCCTCCAGCGCGTCGGCGATGTGCATCTCGGTTTTTTCACCAAAGCCGGGAAGTGCCTGTATTCGATGATCGCGTACCGCACGCCGAAGCTGAGCCAGAGTTTGAATACCGAGTTCGCGGTAGAGCGCTCTGACTCGCTTTGGACCCAATCCGGGGATTTTCAAAAGTTCCGCGATGGCCGGCGGCAGCCGTTTGTGAAGCTCGTCCAGCGTCTTGCAGTGGCCAGTGTCGACGATTTCTTTGATCTTGCCGGCCAAGTCGGCGCCGATGCCCGGCAATTCGGTCAGGTCCTCGCCCTTTTGCACCATCGCGCGAACGTCCTTGCCCAATTCCTGGAGTATGCGGGCCGCGTTGTGATAGGCGCGGACCCGAAACACGTTCGCACCGTCGATTTCCAGAAGATCGGCGATTTCCTCGAAGATCGCGGCAATGTCGGCGTTACGGATGGGCATAGCGGGTACTCACGGATTCGGAAAGACGCGCACCAAACCGGCGGTGGCCGAGGTCGATATCAATTCGACTTCGGCGATACCGAAACGCTCCACCACCCACGCATTGGTCGAAAGATGCCGGGTCATCGGATCGACCGAAAAAACGGACTCGCCGTCGGCCAGAGCGCAAGGCAACACCAATTGATCCGCCAGATGCTCGTCCACCGAGGCATTCGTATGATGGTGCTCCAACAGTTTTGCGCAGGCATCTTCGGCGACTTGCTCCGCCGGCTTCCCCCGCTCGCCCAAGGCGCTGAAACCGGCCAGAGAACGCTCGTAGCGCGCGACGAGGAAAATCCCCGCCCCCGGACAGGCCGCCTGAACGGAAACCGCGTCGATCTCGCAAGACATGTTTTTTCGTCGCAGTATGGTCTCTGCTCGGTCCGCCATGCGTTTGACCACATGCTCGGGAAGATTGGCGGCAAGCGCCCGGCCGGAAATCTCGACGAGTTCGCCTCGATCCGGCACATTAAGAGAGTGCAGCCTCTTTCTCGTTCCTACTCCGGTTCCTCTCGTCTCCAGCAGCACTTCACCCTTTCCGACCGGGTACCAGCCGGATCGTTCCAGACTGAGTTCGGCGCGTACGCCCATGAGCTTCAAATAAGGGAGCCACACGTCATGAAGATAATCGAACGGCGGGCTCAGGGGCACGTGCGTTCCGCCCCGCAACTCGACCCGTGAGCCGCCTTCGGTCAACGCCAAAGGCAGCAGCACCGTTTGTAGTACCAGCGACACTGCTCCCGCGCTGCCGCCTTGCCTCGCTTTCGCGACATCGAAGAGATAGTCGCCGGCCTTTGGCTTTGTCCGCGGCGTGAACGTCAGAGTCCTGGAACCCAATTCCGTCCCGCTCAGCTCGGCATCGCAAAGCTTAGCCGCCGCAAACACCGCCGTCAGATGCTGGGCAGCCAATCCCGGCTTTTTCCGCCTCGCACGGATGTTTTCGATACGTACCGGACGGCCGGTAATGGTGGACAGGCAGAGCGTGGTCCTAAGAATTTGCCCGCCGCCTTCGCCGTAGGAACCGTCAATAACGATGCGATCCATGGTCTCAGTCATCTATTCCTCAAGAATTTTGATCAATAGAACGAGCGTTCATCATTGCAATGAAATACTCCTCGGTGGCTTAATTAAGATGCTAGGCAAGGCGCCGCATACTTCCCGAGACTGCCGAGCGAATGCTGCCCAGGATAGAAACCACCGGGGCGGTGGTGGTTTATTAATCAGGCCCGTAAATACCCTCCTGGTATTTCGGGCCGCCGCCCAGGCCGGTACACGCCCGGCCTGGGCTCACGCGGCTTGTCGCCGCGCCGGGGCATCCCTGCCCCGGATTAACCCGGCCTATGTTTATAGGCCGGGTTAATAAGTCTCTAGGAATGAGGGTCACCGACCGATTCGGCCCTCACCGGACAGAACCAAGGAGGATTTTCCCATGTCCACAAGAAACTTCGTTATTCCCTTCTTCGCCTGCTTGTTGATGAGCAGCCTGCCCTTCAACGCCTCCGCAGCAGCACCCAGCATGTGGTGGGATCACTTGGACGGAGGAACCATGAGTCAAGCCGATTGCGTCAACAAGGGCGAATCGATATTAAACGCCGAGAAAGCAGGCAGAATCAGCAAGGACGAGGACTCGGTCCGCTCATGGAGCGAACATATCACCGGAGTGGTTGAATGTTTGAAGACGGACGGCGGTTTGATGATCATGGTTTTGGTAGGCAGCGATAACACGGTTGCAGGCAATGCCCTGTTCAACGCGCTGAAAAACGGAATGAAGCGGTAATTTCACTTGCCGGCCTGCCCGACCGCCGGGCGGGCCGGCGGAAACACGGATACCATTCTTTTCGGCCATCGCGCCTGAAAAAGATGGTTCGCGAATACCCGTCGAGTTCAGTAGCGCTTCCTTGAAAACGGACTCGGCGAAGCAGTCTGTCGCCCAATTTTCGCGTTACTCCGACCGCCTGTATACTGACCTCGGCTTCCCCCGGAGAACGCGTCATGCCCGACCAACTAAAGCGCTTCTACGGCAGAATCGGACTGGTCCTGCTGTTCGTCGCCGTGCTGTCCGCCTTCTTCGCTCTCGGAGGAAATCAATGGTTTAGCCTCGAATTCATCAAGGAAAATCGTGATCGGCTCATAGAATTTACCGAGCGGCATTACCTACTCATGCTGCTCGCCTCGGCATCCCTCTACGTCGCTTCGACGGCATTCAGCATTCCGGGTGGAGCGATACTGTCGCTGACGATGGGTTTGCTGTTCGGACGTTGGCTGGGCACTTTGGTGACGGTGATCGCGTCGACCCTGGGCGCTTTGCTGGTGTTTTTGGCGGCACGCTTCGTTTTTGCCGACCTCGCCCGCGCCAAATTGTCGAAGTCTCCGATGGCTACGAAAATCGTGAAAGGATTCGAGGGCGACGCTTTCCGCTATTTGCTTTTCCTGAGACTGGTTCCGCTTTTTCCGTTCTGGCTGGTCAATCTGGCGCCGGCCGTAACCAACATTACTGCCCGCACCTATTTCCTCGCCACGCTGATCGGCGTCATTCCCGGCAGTTTCGTTTACGTCAACTTGGGACAGGCTTTGGGCGAAATCAGCGACATCAAAGATATCTGGTCGCCGGAAGTGATTCTCAGCTTTACGCTCCTCGGCCTCCTGATCGTGCTTCCCGCTCTATTACGAAAAAACCACACTGAACCCGAGTAAACGACGCGGCCGCAACGATACGGCAAACGTGGTTCCACCGTCTTGACAGGGTCGGGAACTCATCGCCTTCCCGCTCTCTCGAAGGAACGAGCCATTCAACAAGCGATCGGAAAAATCCATGAACCGCGCGATCACCCTCAATTTCCATTTTGCCGTCTGGTTGTCGATCCTGGGCGGTATCGCTGTCCTCGGCAATCTCAACCTCGTCATTCCGGAAGCGGAGGGATTCTACGGCCCTATGCGGAACAACCTATTCATCGTCGTCGGCTATCTATTGATCAGCCAGATAGTGCTGTGGTACTTCCGTTATCGCCGGGGGAGCCGCGTCGAAGCGCTGCTTATGGGACTCATCTTTCTTTTGACCGCAGGCGGCGTCGAGCTGTACGCCATGCTCAACGACCTGCCCATCAGCCAGATCTTCGTCTTCGCCTTGGTTTACCTGGGCGCCTCGCACATCCTGTATTATTTCGGCGAGCACATGATGGCCGAACCGCGCACGGAACGTACTTCCGAACCGAAGCGGCGGGGCTCAGGGATCTAAAAAAACTAAGGCGCGGGAGCACTCATGAATTGGCTGCTCATATGCTCCTTGAGTTCCTGACCGTCCCGGTAAATGAACAAGGCCTTGAGTCCCTCCGTTTCGGCAATCCGGGCTCCCTCGATTTCACCCACGCATAACAGAGCCGTCGACCAGGCATCCGCCAAAGTCGGATCGTCATGCAGAACGGTGACGGACAGCAGATTGTGGGTCACGGGACGACCGGTCTTCGGATCGATGATATGGGAGTAAGCTTGCCCGCCCGATTCGAAAAAGTTTCGGTACGTACCGGACGTCATCACGGCCGCGCCGTTTTCCTGATGGATGTCCAGAATGCGCTGGACCTCCCGCACCAGCGGCGTGGGCTTTTCGATAGCCACCCGCCAAGCCGCCCCGTTGGCTTTGCGCCCCTTGACCTTCATCTCGCCGCCGATTTCCGCGAGATAATTGTGAATCCCCCGGCTTTCGAGCCGATCGGCCACGGCGGCCACGGTATAGCCCTGCGCGATGGACGACAAATCGATGGTGAGTTCGGGATCCGATTTGCGGATACGCCCGTTTTCCGCATCGATTTCCAATTTGCTCATGCCCACATGAGCCAAGGTCCGGTCGATTTCGCCCTGTTCCGGCACCCGGTTTTCGTGCTTGGAAAAACCCCACAGATCGAATAAGGGCTTTACCGTAAGATCGTAGCAGCCTGCCGAGCGCTGGTTGATCTCCTTCGCGATCGCCACCAACCGGATGATTTCCGGAGAGACCGAAATCCAGTCGGTCGTTTTCTGCTGGTTCACTCGGGAAATTTCCGAGTCCTCGCGCCAATTCGACAGTTTTTCGTCGACCAGCTTGAACACGGCTTCGACGTCGGTCTTGACCTGTTCCGGCGCCGCCTCGACCTTATCCATCACCATCTTGATGTGGTAGGTCGTACCCTGAATCGCCCCGGAAAGCTCGGTTTCGGCCGCTCGTTCGCAGCCGGTAAAGCTTAAGATGATCAGCAGACAAGAGATGTATCGAAACGTCATGAGAAAAAACCGAATGAAACGTGCGGCCGGTGCTATGGATGAAACGGCCACACCCAGGGAATGATACTCAGCGCCACGATCCCCATCAGAATGTTCAAAGGAACGCCGAAGCGAACGAAATCGCTGAAATGATAACCGCCGGGACCGTAAACCATTAAGTTGGTCTGATAGCCGATCGGGGTAGAAAAGCCCATGGACGCCGCGACCATTACGGCAACGATGAACGGCCAAAAACTGACATCCAGTTTGTCGGCAATGGCCAAAGCCAGGGGAAACATCAATACCGCTACCGAATTATTGCTGAGCAGTTCGGTCAGCACGACGGTCAAGAAATAAAACAGCACCAGCACCAAAAGCGGATTGTCTCCGGCGAGATTCAGAAAACCCTGCGCGATTCCCGATGCCGCACCGGATACCTCCAGGGCTTTGCCGAGACCGAACGAAGCCGCTATGGCAAGCAACACCTGACCGTCCAGGCTTTTCCTGGCGGTCGGCACGGAGCAGCACCCCGTCAGCAGCATGGCGGCCGCACCGAGCAGGGCCGCTTTCAGCATGCTCAACCATTCGAAAGAAGCGCTCAGCACCACGGCGGCCAAAATCAACCAGGCCATGCCTGCACGCTCGTGACGAACCGGCAAATACTCGGATACCTGACTTATCAGAAGAAAATCGTTGGAATTCCGATGCCGCTCCAGGAAAGGCGGGCGGACATCGAGCAACAGCGTGTCCGCCGGCTCCAAGCGAATTTCGCCGATTTTACCGGAGATACGCTGACCGTTGCGCGCCACGGCGATCACCGAGCCGCCGTAGACCATGCGGAAACGGCCTTCCTTGATGGTTTTGCCTACCAGCGCGCATTGCGGCGAAACGACTACCTCCACCAATACGCGCTCGCGGTGCTTTCTGTCCTCCAGGGTAAACGACTTATCGGCCGACGGGAGCAGACCCTTGATCCGCTGCAATTCCACCACCGAATCGCTCACGCCCGCGAAAACCAGTTGATCGCCGGGCTGGAGGCGCTCGTAAGGTCCGACCGCCGCCAACACTTCATCGCCACGTTCGATTTCGACCAGATAGAGCCCTTGTAAATGGCGAAGACCGGCCTCTTCGATGGTTTTACCCACCAAGGCTCCATTGTCCTCGACCGACATTTCGACCGTATATTCCTTGGGATTTTCGAACACGGCGCTGGCGGGTTTGCGCTCGGGCAACTGCTTGGGCGCCAACAACAAAATGTAGATCATCGTGAGAATCGAACACGGAATACCAACCCAGGCGATGTCGAACAATCCTAGCCCCGGCCTATTGCTGTGCAGTAGAAGCCCGTTGACGATCAGGTTGGTGCTGGTGCCGATCAAAGTGATCGTTCCGCCGACGACCGCCGCGTAACTCAGCGGAATCAGCAGTTTCGAAGGCGAGATTTGCAGGCGCTTGGCCCAGGTGAGAACGGCAGGCAGAAAAACAGCCACCAAGGGCGTATTGTTCATGAAGGCGCTAACCGACGTGACCGGCACGATCAGCCTCAGCAACGCCCCCCGCAGGGACTTCGGACGCCCGAGCACATGCTGGACCAGCATATCGACGCCACCGGTCTCCCGGATACCCGCCACCACCACGTACATCAGCGCGACGGTAATCATGCCTTCGTTGGAAAAACCGCTCAAGGCTTGATCCGGCGTCAGTACACCGGATACGAGTAGCATCACGACTCCGCCCAGCAGTATCAGCTCAGGCGCGGCGGACGTGAAAAGCATTAAGCTTAAGCACCCCAAAACCACGCCGACCGCGAGCCAAGCTTGTCCACCCATAACCGTTTTTTTGCCTCGGGAAAGATCGTTGCCGTTGAAAAACGGCCCATTTTAGACGGGATTCAAATTACAAAAAAGAATAGAAACACTTTTTTTTATAACAGATAATCAGGCATTCAAGCGTTCCTCGACCTTCTCTTTGAATTTGAGAAAGTGAACGGTTTGCAGCTCTTCCGGCGTATCCACGCCCAGAATGGAAAGCGGCAGGTCGATGTCGGTGATATAGATGGGATAGCGTTCCCCGCTCTGACGAAGCCGCATGATATGGGCCGCCGCCATGGAAAATACGTCCTGTCCCGCATCCATGGAAGAAAATTCCGAGTCGTTGCAGAAAATCGTGTAGGCCACGCGGCCAGGCGCGGTCTCTTGAGCGAATACTCGAATTTCCAGCATGCGACTGTCCGGGTTGGGCTGGAAACCGGCGGATTTCACGCTGTATCCGCCGGACGCCTGATGTTCCACCACGTAATATTCGATCCCGCCGGCGGCCAGTACATAGCGCTGCAAGATGTCGCCGAGAAACGAGGCGTAAGGCCCTAGCAAGAGTTGGGGTCCGACCGCCTCGTGGCTGCGGTAGAACAACGAACCCCGCTCGTCCAGAATGTAAACCTTTACCTGCCCGGACTCCGGTTGGCAAAAGATTTGAATAACTCCCGGCCGATTATGAGCGTATATCAAAGGCAAAGGGTCATTTTCGAGGGCGGCGCGATCGAAAATGACCGGCGAAAACATAGATCGGGGAGCGGACAGCTCGCTATACAAGCGATCCACGTCGGGTACGCCCCAAAAACGGACGCTCGTCCCCTGATTATCGAATAGGTAGAATTCCGAACCGCCCCGCAGGATATAGCGTAGCGATCGGTCCGGACTCGAAAACGCCGCCCTCAAATCCCGATAAAGCTCCTGAACTCTCAGGGCGATGGTTCGGGCCCGCCCGGCAACGAAACAGAAGCACTCGACGTGCGATTCATTGGAAAGCGATTCGTTGATGAGATCCGCCAGACAATCGAGGAATCCGACCAAACCTTGGTAACGCTTGATCAGGGTTTCCCGCCACGACGTCAAAATGACGGCATCGACTTGATGAATCAGGTTCGTCCGCTCGTAGCCATAACTCAGCGCATCATGACGATCGCTGGCCAGTCTGATTCCGTCGCGGCGCTCGGCATCGACGTCGATCCCCAGGTTGACGAACAACGCTGCGGCAATCACGCGCGGGGCTCGGCCGTAGTCGTCCAGATGTTCCGGCTCGCTCTGGTGCGACGCGAGAAAACGGTTCAACGCACGCAAATTGTTCTTGAGTTCCAAAAGCGTCAATGCGCTTTCGACGGTTTCCAGAAAGAGGTTGGCGCTCCGATCGTAAAGTCCGTTGAACGACAGCCAGGCCAAAAGCTCGACCAGGCTGCGCGCCTTTTTCAGATATGGCGCCTTGCCCGCATCCGCAGATGCCACCCGTCCGGAGTATAAGATCCATCCCATTTCGCCGTCCGCCAGGCGGACTTCGTGCACTGAGAAATCTTTAGGTTCGATGCAGTCGCCGCTATCGAGGCTCAGCCTTTCCACTTTACCGGGTTTAAGCTCCAAAGCGGCGGAAAGTCTGCGCCCCAAAAGCTTGATTTCCTCTCCGGCCGGACCTCCGATCTCGGAATGCTCCGCCGCGAACTGCCTCACGGTTCGATAACTCCGGGTCAATTCGTGGCCGATGACTTTTTGCTCCTGCAAAGCCTTGACCACGGTCCAGTGACGCCGCTCGTCCAGATCCCGGATGCGTTGACGCGGCCATCCCCAGGCGTGGACCATGGCGGTCAAAATCTCTTGCCGACGGCGTTTCTCCGCTTCCGTGCCCCCGCCAAATCTCACCAATTCGTTGAGCTTGAGATAAAAGCATTGCCGCGCCAACTCCAGCCGCTCGCGCTCCCCCCCCGCCAAAAAATAACGCTCGACGTCCCGATACATGAGGATATATGAGTCGAGCTCGCGGTCATCCAGACTCCCCTCATACACCGCCGCCTTCAACCGGGCGCAGAGCCATCGGGTGTGGGGATACTGGCTGGCGTAACTCTCCATCAGAAATAGTTTGAGCAATGACTTGTGCGGTGCATCGATCGCCTTGTGCAAATGCCACAGCGTGCCGCCGAGAAATTCGTCGGGCGGGATATATTCAAGCCCTCCGAAATCGATGAAATCGTTTTCATTGACGAAGCGTTTTTCTCTCAAGTGGTTCAGATATTCTCCGTACCGCGCCTCCTGGTCGGGCGGCACCAGCCACCAGGCGGTGGCGCGACCGGCCAGCCAGACGCTGGTGCGGTAGAACTCTTCGAGCAACAGATGATGCTGCACGCTGCCGCAGCTTTCGGAAGAAATCGGGGTGCCGATGCCGAGACGGAACCGTTCGCTATCGATGAAGAAGATATGGGCCTCCAATCCAAGGGATTGGGCCCATTTTTCCACGCCGGCCGCTTTGCGACGCAATTCGTCCAGTTGACTTTCGTCCAACGAGCCCGAATGACACAGCCAGATATCGAGGTCGCTTTTCCTGGAATAGGCAACACTGCTGACACTGCCCATCAGGTATATGCCATGGATCGGATATTCGGTCAGCGCGCGCCGCTTGTATTCGAAACTCTTGGTCAGCCGCCTGACGGCGAGCAGCGTCCGGCGCGCGGGAACATAGTCCTGGATGCCGGCCGGCGTCTCGGACGAGACGTAACCGGGCAGCATCGGGTGATTGCAGTGAAACAAGAGCGGCAACAAATCGAGAAAATCCCGCTGACGCGGCGTTTGATATTCCTGAATGCGCTGCAACTGAAGCCGATGCAGGTTTTGGAAGCGCCGAACGATGGCGGCCAAACTCTTCCGATCGATTTCCTCGCCGGGTCCGCCGAGCCTTATCGCTCGCAAAGTGGTCGCTGTCACGATAATTTCGGTCCGTATGGCTCGGAATGAAGACGCTGCATGAGTTTTCGCGCGTCGTCTCCTTTTTGCCAGGAGGCGACCGCGCAATCGATCCGCCACATTTCCGCGCCGGCCAAGGCCACGCGTTCTGCGCCGAACTTGGTGGCAAGCGCTTCCGCATCGGTGCGGACGGTTTCGGGAAGAATCAAAAGGAAAGCCGTCTCATCGAGGCGGCCGATTTGGTCGGCCCATCGCAGCTGCGCATTGAATTCCTGAGCGATTTCGCGCAGCGTGGCTTCCGGCAGCGATGCGCCACGGGGCGGCTGCAGGGTGACGCGAATCACCGACAAGGCATTGCCATAGCGCCGGCTGCGGCTCACGTGACCTTCCAAAGCCTGAAGAATCGCGTTCCGGTTCAGAAGCCCCGTTTCCGAGTCCTTGGTGTGCAGGGTGTTGACCAATTCTTGAAGACGGCCGCGAGCCGTTTCGATCCGCACGTTTTCGGTCACATCCTGGAAAAAATAAGCCTCGCTGCCGTCGGCGAGAGCGGCGCACTCGCGCTGCAGCCAAAACTGCTCGCCACCGCGCGTGACGCAAAGCCTATCGTCGCCAGCGAACAGAACGGCCAGCCCGATATCCTCCGCAGTCTTCGGGGCCCATCCGTCCAAATGATGCGCCAATTCGAACCACTGGGCCAAACGTTCGTTCACCCATAAAATTCGCCGATCCCGCATAATCGCAACGCCCATCGGCGCCCGATCCAGCGCCTCGACCAAGGCTGTCTGCATGGGGTTACTCGCTAAATTCGATTGAACAGGTTTAATTTTAATCGGCCGCGAAAGTTCTGCCCGCCACACGACCCGAGTAACGGTCTATTAACCCGGCCTATAAATATAGGCCGGGTTAATCCGGGGCAGGGATGCCCCGGCGCGGCGACAAGCCGCGTGAGCCCAGGCCGGGCGTGTACCGGCCTGGGCGGCGGCCCGAAATACCAGGAGGGTATTTACGGGCCTGATTAATAAAGAGCGATCGAAACGACAGATTACGGCGATGCTTCCCATCCGAGATCTACTCAACCGCATCCGCTGGGATGAAGACTTCGCGCGGGCCGAATTCGCTATCGGCTACTACGACCGCATCGAAAAGACGATTGTGGTGACACCGTTAAAACGGATCGACTTTCCTGGGGATCGCCCCGGCGTATTCGAACTCACCGATTCCGAAGGTGAAACGCACACTATTCCACTCCACCGCATTAAAGTGGTATATCGAAACGGAGAGCTTATCTGGCAACGTACGCACTAATTCAAAGGGGGCCGCATGTCCGCAAATATGTCTCGTTACGCAGAACTTATCGGACGAATTTTCATATCCATCATCTTTCTGTTGTCGGGCTTCAACAAGATCGGCGGTTTTGCCGGAACCCAAACCTACATGGAATCGATAGGGGTACCGGGCATGCTGCTGCCGCTGGTTATCGCATTGGAAATCGGAGGCGCGATAGCCATCATGATCGGCTGGTACACGCGGTGGTTTGCCCTAGCCCTCGCCGGTTTCTCCATCGCGGCGGCCTTGCTCTTCCACCTTAATTTCGGCGACAAGGTGCAAACCATCATGTTCTTGAAGAACATAGCGATCGCCGGAGGCTTCATGGTCATTTTTGCCCATGGCCCCGGCGATCTGAGTTTGGACAAGCGACAGGGCCGGTATTGAGATTTGCCCGGTCCCATCTGATCAGTGCGTTTTGTGCAGAGAGCTCGGCGCGTTCAGATCGGCGTCGTCGTCGACACCGACGCCCAGCCGGTCTACCAATTCGCCGCCCAGCCATCCGGTGATCAAGACCAATGCGAAACCGGCAAACGACAGAACGAAGGCCCAAGCTCCGGGGAAATCGATATTCCGCCGGAGCCACCAACTGGCGATGAAAAGCAGCAGTACCACCACATTGCCGACACCGTGCATCAGTCCGATATACTTGGCGCGGGTATTAGGCGGTATGGCCAGCCAGTCGATCAAGCCGAACGGCGCAGCAATCAGCCCGCCTATGATTCCTGCCGCGATCATCCAGAAGGCGACCGTCACAAAACTCGGCGAACCCGTCATCAGATAAATGATGTCGAAGACAACACCTGTGGACAGCAACCCGAGCGGAAATACGATCAGTATCGGATGGGCCGGGTGGCCGAGAATCTTAGCTTTGCTTTGCATACTGCCTCCTTGGAACTGGAACACCAGTCGCACGATTTGATGAGTTGAAAAGTCACCGCGGCAATCGCAGCCGTATCGAAGGCGGCTTGCGATACGCCCAAGCGACCCCTCGATTCATGATTTCCCCCAAACGATCTCCATGCCTTCCCTGTTACCCAAAGCCGTCCGCAGCAGACCGATCAACGCTCTATCGAGTCCCTGTTCCTCCAAAAACTCCAGCTGGGCTCGATTGACGAAATAGTCCCTGTCGATCGAGCTTTCTTCCTCCAATACATCCATCAACTGTTGAAGCTGTTGGTCGCTGATTTCTCCGACGAACGCGCCGGTTTCCTTGTCGTGAAGCTTCACCATGGCTGTTTCTCCAACCGCTCGCTGAGCCATTTAGCCGGCTCCGGTCGGCTTACTACTGTTTTTGACCAGCAAGGAACTGCGCCGTTACCGCGACCACGCGCCTGCCCTGAAATTTTGCCGCGGCCATGGCCACATCGTCCGGCTTGAGCTGCCCGTTGTTGCTCGTGAACGATACACCGTAAGGATTCCCGGCTTGGAACTGTATGGGATCGATGTAGCCCGGCGCGACGATGATGGCGCCCCAGTGATAGAAGGTATTGTTGAGGGCGACGATCGTCGTTTCCTGCCCGCCGTGAGGCGTCGCGGTACTGGTAAACGAGGAGACGATCTTGTTCACCAATTGTCCTTGAGTCCACAAAGGTCCCGTCCTGTCGATGAACTGCTTGAGTTGAGCGGTAGGCAGTCCGTAGCGGGTCGGTGTCCCGAAAACAATGGCATCGGCCCACACCAGATCGTCCAGGCTCGCCTCCTCCACATCCCGAGCTTCCTGCCGGTGCTCGGCCCAAAGAGGGTTGGACGCAATGGCATCCTCGGGAGCGAGCTCCTGCACCCTCCTAAAACGCACTTCGGCGCCCGATTGCTCAGCCCCTTCCTCGATACCGCGCGCCAATCGGTAAGTGGTTCCGGTGGCGCTGTAGTAAATGACCGCGAGCTTGACAGCCATGTTTCCTCCGTGAATTTGGGGTATATCCCTTTAGAAACGAGGCGGGCCGGAGAGTTTAAGGAACTTGTTTCAAAAAGGGTGAATAGGTCTAGCCACGAAACGCCCGCTCGAACTCCTCCCTGAGTTCGTACTCGCGGTCGTGGTAGATCGGCGAGAAATGGAACGGCACGGGAAACTTGACCCCGGCGCGCTGAGCCAGGCTGCCTGCTTGGCGGGCGGTCAGGTGGTATTTCTGCGCGGCGCGCTCGACGAGTTCTTCGCCGAAGACCGCTTCGATGAAGAACTGGTCGGCGCCCTTGGCCAGTTGAACGATGCGCTCGGCATTGGCGTCGTGATAGACGGCATCGGTCACGTAAGCAATTTTCTGTCCGGTCGAGATGTGGGCGATGGTTCCGGCCAGATAGTCCAGGCGGAACGTAATTTCGCCCCGTCCGCGCCGCCGGGCGGTGATCGGCGTATCGCCGGGCAATCCGTCGAGCACCGAGCGCTTGAAACTTTGAAGCCAGGGCCCTGGCTCGAGATCCAGATCGTCGAGGCGGTTCTTCCAGATATTGACGTGCAGCTTTTCCTGGAGCGCAAAAGCGAGACACGGGATCTTATGATCCAACAGGCCAAACCGGACGGTGTGGTTCTCCTCGTCGAGCAAAACGCCGTCCCTGATAGTCCATTCGTGCTCATTTTCGCGGCGAAATTCGGCCCGACAGCGGAAACGGGCGCTTCGCGCCTCGGTTTCGCTCAAGACCTCGGTCGCATCCAAGGTAAAATCGGTGTCGTAGTTTTCCACCAGATTCCAGGTATAACCCGCGAGCTTGGCTTCCACCTGGCCGAGAAAACCGGCCGGCCCGAACAACCGGATGCGGATTTCCCGCCCTAGGCACAGGCGCAGCAACCAATCGAAACCGAAGAAGTGATCCATGTGAGCATGGGAAACGAACACATCCCGAACCCTGAGGATTTTTCGCGTCGCCAGATTTCGCAAATCGCCCAGATCGAACAGCAGAGCACGCTTCTCGAACAGAAAATCGACATAAACCGCCGGATCGCCGAACACGTCGTTCACCAGCGCGGGATGAAACACCGGTTTCATGGAAGTCTCTCTGTTAAAGCTTTAAAGCCGGCTACGGTATGATGGGTTTGGGGCACGATATTAGACTCACCGGTTCGATCTTTCTCATCCATGTATCTCATCGAAAAAGGTTCGGAAGCCAGCTTCACCGTCAACCATTCGCGCTTCATCGGCTACGCCCTGCCTTGCGCCGACGAGTCGCAGCTGCGGTCGCGGCTGTACGAAATCGCATCGGCTCATCCGATGGCGCACCATCTCGCCTTCGCCTATCGGATCAAGACCGAGAACGGCATCATCGCCCATTTCAACGACGCCGGAGAGCCGAGCGGAACGGCCGGAAAGCCGATACTCGCGCATATGTCCGGCTTCGATCTCGTCAATGCGCTGGTCGCCGTCGTTCGTTATTTCGGCGGCATCAAGCTGGGAGCCGGCGGGTTGGTCCGCGCCTATGGCGGCACGGCCAAACTTGCCCTGGAGAAAGCCTCCCTCGTGCCCTATGTTGAATATGCCGAACTCAAATTGAGGATCGATTATCCAAAACTTCAGCCGCTCGCTTATCATGTCGAGAAAGCCGGAGGAAAGATCGTCTCGCGCACATTCGGCGAAAAGATCGACGTGGTCGTGCGTTTGCCGGCTTCCGAAGCGCCTGCCATTGATCGGCAGTTTAATGATTCGTAATTTTCAGTGAGACAACGGCATTGTCACCCGACGCTCTGCTCGACCTTTTGGATGCACCGGACACCGTCGTCGCCGTAGTGGGCGCGACGGACGACGAACGAAAATTCGGCCATGCCATCTATCGCGATCTGAAAGGCAAAGGATACAAAGTTTATGCGGTCAACCCGAATCGCGCGTCGGTGGATGGCGATCCCGCATATCCGGATCTTGCGCAACTTCCCGGCACACCGACCCTGGTCAATTTCGTCATACCGCCCGAGGCTACCTTGTCCGTCCTGAAGCAATGTCTCGAACTCGGTCTAAGGAACGTGTGGCTGCAACCCGGAGCGGAGAATGCCGAAGTCCTGAATTTCCTGGCCTCCAACGACTTCAGCTATCTGGCCAACACTTGCATCATGATCAAGAGCCACATCAAGCGTTAACGCCGGAAGGCTCTTACTTCATCTCGACGAGTTTTCCGGAGTTACAGGATTAGCCCACGGTTCTTAGTAAATTTCCCTAGAGACTGGGAAACTACCGTGTGTTAACAATGACTTTCCCGGTCGCGCCGGGAACATGGAACGAACTTTGGTGCAAAGGAGGCACGCCATGCGCTCGAAATTTCTAATCGGCTTACTTTTAGGCGCATTTATCTCATTGCTCGGCCTGAATCCGGCCCTTGCCGCGGATCGACCCATAGGGATCGCCGCTTACGTTAAGGCAGAATTCCAAAACGGCACTATGAAAGGCGATGTCATAGAGATCGTCAGAGAGGCGGCCGGGCGAGAAGGGAACGATAACGGCCAGTCGGGCGCCGGCAAGCGCCGGAATAACGAAAAAGGGATGTCCGGCACGGGCAAACGCAAGAATGGCGAACGCGGCACGCCGGAATCGGGCCAACGCCGAGGCACCGAGAGCGGAACCTCTGAACCGAGCCAACGCAAAACTCCCCAACGTCCGACGCCGGGTTCCGAGGAACCGTCGATGCCCGAAGAAATGCCCGAACCCGAAACCGGGAGCGGCGATTTCGAGTAAGCGCATCAGCCCTTGATCCCTGCCGCATTCCTTTCTCGTCCGAGAAAAGCGGCAACCGAGGGCTCCCCAATGACCGTGGAGTATAGGTATGGCCTGTGCCACGCCCGCTGATACGGCGATTTAGCCGTCCGAACATTTTTCACGGAGGAAAAAGCAATGTATTCCAAAATTTTGCTTTGTCTGCTTGCCGGCATAACTACGCAAACACTGAGTCCGGCTGCGGCCGCAGAACGATCCGGAGACAGCGCCGCATATTATGCGCAGTCGCAAACCGAAACCGGCCAAAGCGGAACAGGCGTTCGCGGGACGACCGGCGAAAGTAGCGGAGGCGGTCAACCCTATCCCGGCGGTACCGGGATGACCGGAACCGAAGGAAAAGGCAAGGCCGAAACGGAGGGTATGGAAAGCCATGTCAAGGAAGCGATGAAGCACGCAAAAGCCGCTGCCGACAGCGGCAAGAAGGGCGATGCCGCAGGCGTAGGCAAACACGCCGAAGCCGCAAAACCCCATGTCGAGGCCGCCATGCAGCAAAATCCCAATGAGCATCTGACCGCTGCGATGAAAAGTCTGGACAGCGCGATTCAGCACAGCCAAATGGGCCACGCCGATATGGCAGGGCAGGCCGCTGAGGAAGCGGTTACCCATCTCAAACAGGCCAAAAAATAGTTTTCATGCTGTCGCGACAAAACGGCAGACCGGATGGCATTCCATTCGTGGCTGCCGTTTTTCGTATTAACGATGGACTTGAAATTGACGTCGTGATATTTGTAACCCGCCCCATATTGGGGCATTCAAGAAGAACAACCCTTTAACGGAGAAATGGTTATGCGTGGAAAAATCTTGTCCGGATTACTCGCCGGCCTGTTCACATTGTCGCTAGGTTTCACCGCCGTTGCCGCCGAAGATCACAAAGGGGAAGCGATGAAGCATGCCCAAGCCGCCGTCGATAGCGGCAAACAGGGCGATGCCAAAGGTGTGGCCGAGCACGCGGAAGCCGCGAAAACTCACGCCACGGCGGCGAATCAAGCAAACCCCAATCCACACTTGGATGCGGCAATCAAAAGCTTGGACGGCGCGATCGAACACGGCAAGATGGGGCATGCCGATATAGCCGGAAAAGCGGCCGAAGAAGCGATGACCCATCTCAATGCCGTAAAACAGTAACAGCCACGCTTTCGTACTTTAAAGGAGCGGCAGCTATTTTCACTGCCGCTCCTTTTTTGCCCGATTGCTCCCGCCAACAACGCGGATTTTCTTTGATGATTCGACCTCTGATTCCAAGGTCGCTTTCGATAAAAAATTGGTTTTTGTAGGTTATTCGGCGGGTTACGCGGAGCCTGTCCTGAGCTTGTCGAAGGGCCTGTCCCGAGCGGAGCCGAGGGGCTAACCCGCCACCGATGGGTTTCGCTTCGCTCTACCCATCCTACGATGAATGTTCACTTGAATGTCGAATGGAATAAGCTCGACGTCTATTCATTCAGGCCGCTCAAAACCTCGTCGGATGTCAGTCGCCATTGGTCGCACTAAACTAAATTGCGAGAGCTCGATCCAAGCAAGATAGAAGACTCCGAGGCGGACACCGAACGATTATGAGTATTAACATCTGCCGTCACGGAACTGTCGATTGCCTCTCGTTAGCGATATTGTGGGTATTTAATATCGAAAAATCCTTCTTAGGCTCAAGGGATTCCTGAACGCTTCATCGGATGTTCATCCCGAAAATAGAAACCGAACCCCTTGCTTATTTTCACCCTATTCGGCCCTGGAATGATGAAAGTTATCGATCCCGAAGATTTACGTTCTGGAGTCGCTGACTTAATCTAAGTCTCTTTAGACGGAAGGGGTGACTTTTCCGCGCTAGGAGTCTTATAACGGTTGACTAGCAAACAGAAGACCAGCAGTGCAAGACAATAAATTGACGACCAAATATACCCTGCGTGCTCGCATCAGAGAATTCAAGATTCCGCCCGTTCACGAAGGCTTGGTGTTGGGGCGCCGCGCTACCATAGGCTGCAAAGCCATCCGAAAATCCCTGGAGCTTTTAATGACTTATCCGTTCGCTCACCTCGAATTGGAGGACGAGGTCATCAGCGACATTCTGGTACGCGAAGCGGTTCTGCGGCGTGTCCCCAAGGAACAACTCATCGAATTCGTGCTCCAGCGAATCAAGCCCTTCATGGACGACACCGAAATTCTTCACCTCGATGTCGAAACGGAATTGCACCTAGAGGAAACGTTTTAGTGCAACCGACCATCCTGGACGCTTTGGCGGACGGGCTGATCAAAGTCACTGACGAAGAACGCCCCAGACTCGGCCCAACTTCCACGCCGGCCCTCTTCGCCGTCTTTTCCTCCGGAAACGACCGTTTTCTGGGCTTTGTAACCAGTGAAGAAATCGCCCAATCGCCTCACCGAATCTTTGCCGATCTACTCCCGAGAACGATACCGCCGGCCATCGGACGGGATACATCCATCGTCGCGGCGCTCGCTCTCATGGAACGGGAGAACCACTGGATCTTGCCGGTTACGGACGATAGCGGCGCCTTCGTCGGAGCGGTTACCCGTCCGCGTTTGCTCGAGTTGCTGCTCGATCACTATCAAAAGCTGTCGGCCGAACTCGAAGAGGAGCAGCGGCAGCTTCGCCTGTGGTCGACGCGGCTCGGCGAACTGAATCAGGCGTCCCGCACGCTGATGGCTTTGATGGCTCATGTCGAAGGAGAGGAAAACATGGCGCAAAGCGGCATCAACGTGCTGGCGACTCTGCTGCGCGCACGGTACGGCGCCGTCGGGATAATTGACGAAAACGGAAAGCTGGACGGCTTTTTCGTCACCGGCGTCAGCCAGGAACAGATCGAACGAATCGGCCGCTGGCCGGAAGGGAAAGGACTGCTCGGCGTAGTGGTTCAAACAAACCAGTCGTTGCGGCTCGACGACCTGACCCGTGATCCGCGATCGGCGGGATTTCCGCCCGGCCATCCGCCGATGAAGAGCCTTCTCGCGGTGCCGATCGCCGACGATGGCAAGGTGTACGGCCGCGTTTATCTCTGTGACAAACTCAACGGGGAGCCCTTTTCCGAGGAGGACGAGGTTTTGGCCACCACTTTCGCGCATAGCCTGGCACTCGCTCTGATCCAGTCGCGCGAGCAAACGCAAAGGCGTAAAGCCGAGCAGGAAACCCGGCGGTTGCTGAATGAAAACCGCCAGCTGACCCGAAAATTGCTCAAGGCCCAGGAAGAGGAGCGCAAGAGAGTAGCGCGCGAACTGCACGACGAGCTTGGGCAATATTTGACTGCCATGCAGGCGGACCTCGCGATGATGTCCTCGCTCAGCGAACGAAGCCACCCGGAGATCCATCACAGCGCTCAAACCGTCGAAGCCTTGCTGATCCGCTTTCATGACACCGTCCGCAGCCTGATCGAGAATCTGCGTCCGCCCTTGCTCGATCAACTGGGACTGGCCGAAGCCCTCGAAGAATTAGTCAACGAATACCGATCACATTATCGCGACATCAGTTGGAAACTGACCATCATCGGCGATCTCGGCGTCCTGGATGAAACGCTTAAGATTACGGTGTATCGAATCGTCCAGGAGTGCATGAATAACATCGGCAGGCATGCCCGGGCGACGCAAGCCGAAGTCATGGTCTGCGAGAGTATCGCGTGCCAGGGAGAATCGTGTCAGCGGCATTTTGGACCTGTGCCCGGCGAGTCGGTTTCCGTCCGCCTGTTGATCAAGGACAATGGCGTCGGTTTATCGTCCCGGGAAACGAAGCGGGGACTGGGATTGATGGGCGTCCGCGAACGGGTCGAGGCGCTTGGAGGACTCTTCAGCCTGGAGAGCCAGAGCGGACAGGGAACCTGCGTAGCGATCGAAATTCCTAGCCAAGCCAGACCATGATCTCCGTACTGCTAGTCGACGATCATCCGGTAGTGCGCAGCGGCTACCGGCGCCTATTGGAGCAAGCGCCCGATATCACCGTCCTGGCCGAAGCGGCAGACGGGGAAGAGGCCTATCAGGCCTATCTGAAACACCAGCCGGACATCGTCGTCATGGACGTGGCCCTTCCCGGCATCAGCGGACTCGAAGCAGCCCGCAAGATTCTGAAACGCGATTCCCGGGCGCGAATTCTGATGTTTTCCGCTTATGAAAGCGAAGTGCTCATCGAGCGCGCGCGGGAAACCGGCGTCCGGGGGTATATCGGCAAGCGGAGCGCGGCCAAATTGATCGTGGAAGCGACACGGATCGTCTTCAGCGGCGACTTTTTCTTCGACAAACATCTGAAACGAGCCGCGTCGACTCAATCGCAAAAGCCCGTAGAGCTCTTGACGCCGCGCGAATTCGAGGTTTTCCGCCATCTGGCCCAGGGTCGTTCCGTGGCGGAAATCGCCGAGCTCTTGCACACCAGCCCCAAGACCATCAGCGTGCATCAAACGCATCTCATGCGAAAACTCCGGCTTGCGAATGTCGTGCAACTCACCCATCTAGCCTTGCGCCACGGACTGATTACCCTTTAAAAAATAAGAATTTTCTTACTGCAACCGGCTTAAAATCACTTGATCGATTCACCGATCAAGGGTTTCTTACCATTTTCCGGGCATTTCATGATGGAATTCCTGCTGAAAAAAAAGAACTTCGGTGTATGGCTGGAGTCCTCTTTGGATGGCATGGCGATTACGGACATCAAGGGAAAAATCCTTTTTTCCAATCCCGCGCTGGAGAAACTTTTCGGCTATGCCCGCGAAGAACTGGCGGAACTCACGGTCGAAGACCTCATGCCGGAACGGTTTCGCGGGCGGCATCGAGAAGAGCGTGCGGGTTACGCCGAACATCCCCGCTCCCGCCCCATGGGGGAAGGACTGGATCTTTTCGGCTTGCGCAAGGATGGAACCGAATTTCCAGCGGATATAAGCCTAATTCTCCTAGAGGCCGAGCAAGGTCGTTTCGTATTGGCTACGGTTCACGACATCAGTCGCCGCAAACTCGCCGAGAAAGCCTTGGCGAACCAGACGGTGCGGTTGCGCGCGATTCTCGAGACCGCCGTCGACGCCATCATCGTGATCGACGAGCGGGGGCTCATCGAGACCTTCAATCCCGCGGCCGAGCGCATGTTCGGGTACACCGAAGCGGAGGTAAAAGGTCAGAGCATTACTCTCCTGATGCCCTCCCCTTACCGCGACGAACACAACGCCTACATTGCCCGCTATCTCAGAACGGGGGAACGCCGGGTCATCGGCATCGGCCGAGAAGTCCTCGGGCTGCGTCGGGATGGATCCACTTTTCCCATCGAACTGACCGTCGCCGAAACCCCTCTGGGCAACCATCGCCTGTTCACCGGAATCATTCGCGATGTGACCGAACGCCGAAAAGCCCAGGAACAACAGGCTGCTCTCCTCGAACAGCTGACCGAAAAAAATGCGGAATTGGAGCGGTTCATTTACACCGCCTCGCACGATCTCAAGAGTCCCTTGATTACCATCCAGGGATTTTCAGGCATGCTGGAACAAAGCGCGACGCGGGGAGATTTCGAGCGTATGCGCGGAGACATCCGGCGAATTCGTGCGGCGGCGAGCCGAATGCAGACCTTGCTGGAAGATCTGCTGGAGCTGTCTCGCATCGGCCGCGTCGCGAATCCGCCCGAAAAGGTCTCGATGCGCGCTCTCGTCCATGAGGCGGTCGAGCTTGTCAGGGACCGGCTTCCCGGGCGTAAACTGCGGACCGAGATCAGCCGCGGTCTGCCCGACGCGGTCGGCGATCCGAAGCGGATCTTCGAGGTGTGGCTCAACCTGATAGAAAACGCCGTCAAATTCATGGGTGACCAGGATGAACCCTTGATCGAGATCGGCGCGGAAGCAAGAGAAGGAGAAATCGTCTATTTTGTACGTGACAACGGTATCGGAATCGAGCCAAGCTACCATACGAAGATCTTCGGCCTGTTCGAGCGGCTCGATCCCAATACGGAGGGTACCGGAATCGGACTGGCGATCGTCAAGCGAATCGTCGAGGTGCACGGCGGAAGTCTCTGGGTAGACTCGGAAGGTCAAGGGCTGGGTTGCACGTTTTATTTTTCCCTGAGGGATCCAGCATGAAGGGAGAAGTCCTGAATATCCTGTTGGTCGAAGACAATCCGGATCATGCCGAACTGGTCATCCGCTGTTTTCAGGAACACCGCGTGGCGAACCGGATCTATCATGTCAGCCAGGGCGCGGAAGCCTTGGATTATCTGCTGCGACAGGGCGCGTATGCCGATCCGCAAACCAGCCCGAGGCCGCACGTCGTCCTGCTGGACCTCAACCTTCCCCGCATAAATGGCATTGAAGTCCTGGGTAGAATCAGGGCATCGCCGTCCATTGCGAATCTGCCGGTCGTCATTCTCACCACCTCACGAGCCGAGCAAGACATCGCCAGAGCTTACGGCCAGCATGCCAACAGCTATCTCGTCAAGCCCGTCGATTTCGAGAATTTCACCCGGATGATGGAAGATCTGGGCTTTTATTGGCTGGCCTGGAATCACTACCCCTGGTCCGACCGAACTGTTCATGAAACCTGAGCCATCCGCAGCTGCGCCGATAGCCGACACCATCCTTCACATCCTTTTGGCCGAGGATGATACTAGCCACGCCGAGCTCATACAGAGAGCATTCGAGGCTCAAGGCGAACCCGTTCGTCTGACGGTGGTACGCCATCTCCGCGAGGCGCGGGAGGCGCTTGCCGTCGCCCTACCGGATCTCGTGATCACCGATTTGCGGCTGCCCGACGGGAAAGGTACGGAGCTTTTGCCGCAGGAAGGCTCGAATACGTCTTATCCGGTCATCGTTATGACCTGCTACGGGAACGAGGCGATCGCAGTCGAGGCGATGAAGGCCGGGGCTCTGGATTATCTCGTCAAGTCCGAGGCCACCCTGTCCGCCATGCCGCATATCGTCAAGTGCACCTTGAGCAAATGGCATGAGATTATCGAGCGGAAGCGGGCTCAGGAAGCATTGCGCCAAGCTTACGCCGAACTGGAAACGCGGGTGCAGGAGCGCACCTCCGAACTGGTGCAAGCCAATGAAACCTTAAGGCGGGAGATCGTCCAGCGCGCGCGGGTGGAGCGGGCGCTGCGCGAAAGCAAGCAGCGATTCCGCGCCCTAGCCGAGACAGTGCCGGATATCGTCTTCACGGTTTGTCCGGATGGGCGGGTCGACTACACCAACCCGCGCTTTCATGAATTCACCGGACAGCCGTGCGACTCAGAAAAGGGCTTCAGCTGGATGCGGGCTCTGCATCCCGAAGAAGTGGAACCCGTCAATGAACGCCGAAAGCATTGCCTCCAGACCGGCGAACCTTACGAGATGAAGCATCGGCTCCGCCATCGAGACGGCGAGTACCGGTGGGTGATGTGTCGCGCCCAACCGATCCGCGACGAGGCCGGCCACATCATCAAGTGGTTTGGCTCATGCTCGGATATCGACGATCTGATACAGGCCCAAACATCACTCCAAGAAGCCGACCACCGCAAGAACGAATTCTTGGCCATGCTGGCCCACGAACTGCGCAACCCCTTGGGCCCGATTCGAAATGCGGTGGAACTCCTGCGGCGGATCGGTCCGCAACATCCGCAACATCAATGGGCGGAGGATGTAATCGATCGGCAGACGGCCCATCTGGTCAGGTTGGTGGATGACCTTCTCGACGTTTCCCGCATCACGCGCGGCAAAGTGGAACTCAAAAAAGACACGATCGAGCTGAGCGATATCGTGGCCCGCGCCATCGAGGTCACGCGACCTCTCCTTGATGAACGGAAACACGCCTTCACCGTCACTCTCCCCTCCGCTCCCGTATACTTGGAGGGCGACAGCATCCGGCTGATCCAAGTCTTGGGCAATTTGCTGAACAATGCCGCCAAATACACGCCGAAAGGGGGCGCCCTCTGGCTCACCGCAAATCGGGACGGCTCCGACATCGAGCTTCGCGTGCGGGACACCGGTCTCGGCATACCGGCCGAGATACTGCCCCAGGTCTTCGATCTCTTCACCCAGGCCGAGCGCACGCTCGATCGATCCCAAGGCGGTCTCGGCATTGGTCTCACGATCGTCCGCCGCTTAGTGGAATTGCACGGAGGAACCGTGTGCGTCTCCAGTCCCGGTCCCGGCCAAGGCAGCGAATTTGTGGTCCGCTTGCCCGTGCTGCCGGAACTCTCACCTACCGACACGCTGCCCAAAAAGCCCATACGCTTGTAGGGACTCCCGCTTCCCGTATCCCTCTCTGGTCGGTGTCAGAGAGCCCGATAGGTAGGTCGGCAATCCCTTCCCAATCGCAAACGGTTGCTTTAGTCGCGACCCTTCCAATCGCGGCCTGCCCGTTTCAACAAGGTCCGAGCCGTGACCAAAAAGAAAACCGGCAGACGGCTCCGTCGAGCTCATCTGCCGGCTTCGGGAAAATCGCCGGGAGTCTTTAAAAAAGCTAAAGCATCCCGGCCGAAAGGCTAAAGTCGATTACACCGCATTACTGCTGCGCCGGCTGCTGTTGGTCGGAGCTGCTGTCGGAGGGAGATGCGCCGGAACCGGAAGGCACATGCTCGCCATGCCCGCCGTGCCCACCACGGCTGACGCCGCCGCCGCTCTGGCCGGGACCCGCACCGCCGCCGCCCGCTGCCGCGCTCGCGCCTTGGCGCTGGCGCAAGCCGATCGCGCCGCCGGACGCCTTGGCGATGTTCGCTTCGGTCAAGCCGCCCAAGGTCATGGCCGAATCGACCACGATGGTGGTGACGTCGGTGATGTCCATACGGTCGGCTAGTGAACTGGTTACCACGGCCTTGACCGGACCGCGACCCGGCGCCGGATTGTTCGGAGTGGCGGTCAGCACGATGGGATACGCAGTGCCCGCGGGGACGGTAATCGAGTACTGGTTCGAGGTGCTCGTAACCTCCGTCGTCGTCACTAACTGACCGTTCTTGTCCCGCACTTCGATCTTGGCATCCGTAACGGGACCGTGTTGATCCTGAACGTTCCCGCTGATTTTCGCTTCCGACATGGCCGGCGCAGAAGAACTGCCGCCGGGACCGGCATCGCAGCCGGCCAATAGCCCAGCCACGGCGATAGAGAAGGCGCAAAAACCATTTCTCAGAACAGAAAAGCGAGTCTTATCGAATTGTTGATTGGTCATACTCTGTAAACCGACTGTTTAGTTGAGTGGGTTCTAACTGTCCGCGTATTGAAACATCGGCGTGATAGCGCGGGGTTTATAGCATATAAGTTCTTTTTCTGTACATATTTCGGCCGCTTGACGAAAATCCGCGAAATTGCCTACGGCGGCCAAGGCGTTTGCTGGATCGGTTCACCCCAAAAGGCGGCATGAAAATCCATCATCTCCAACCCGATCAGGCCTTGACAAGCCTTCATACTCAACCCGAAGGGCTAAGTGAAACCGAAGCGGCCCGCCGGCTCCGTGAATATGGTGCCAACCGGCTTACGGAGTTCGAGCGGGAATCCGTCGCACTACGCTTCGCCAGGCAGTTCACTCACTTTTTCGCCCTGCTCCTCTGGCTTGCCGCGGCATTGGCGTTTTTCGGGGATTGGAAAGCGCCGGGGGAAGGCATGGAAACTCTGGGTTTCGCCATTATCGGCGTGATCCTCGTCAACGGGCTGTTTTCGTTCTGGCAGGAATACCGGGCCGAAAGAGCCATCGCCGCGCTGCAAAAGCTCCTGCCGCTGCAAATCAAGGTGATGCGCGAAGGCAGCGTGCGCCTTGCGGATGCTTCGGACATCGTGCCGGGCGATGTGATCCTGCTGCAGGAAGGCGACAACGTACCCGCCGACTGCCGGGTTCTGGAGGCTTTTGCCCTGAGGGTGAACAACGCCGCGGTAACCGGCGAAGCCTTACCCCAAGCCAGAGACGCGCAGCCCTCTGCGACGGACGAGCTCATTCACGCTCGCAATGTCCTGCTGGCGGGCACCGCCGTCGTCTCCGGCGAAGGCCGGGCGGTGGTCTTCCACACCGGCATGCACACCGAATTCGGCAAGATCGCCCACCTCACTCAAACGGCAGGCGAACCCGTTTCCCCTCTCCAAAACGAAATCCTCCGCCTGAGCCGGATCGTCGGCATGCTTGCCGTCTCATTGGGCATCGTCTTCTTTTTCATCGGGCGGGCGGCCGGCCTGTCGTTTTGGCAGGATTTCATCTTCGCCATCGGCATCATCGTCGCCAACGTACCGGAAGGCCTGCTGCCCACGGTTACCCTCTCCCTCGCCATGGCCACCCAGCGCATGGCCAAACGCAATGCCTTGGTACGCCACCTGCCATCGGTCGAAACATTGGGCTCGGCCACCGTCATCTGCACGGACAAGACCGGCACCCTGACGCAAAACCGCATGGCGGCGAGACAAATCTTCTTCGGCAATGAAGTCTGTCATCCGGAAGATATCGACGAACAACTCGCTGCAACCTACCCGAGACTTTGGGAGTGCGCGCGCAACTGCCAGAACCTCAAGGAAACGAGCCGCGACGGAAAGCGGGAGCTACTCGGCGATCCCATGGAGATCGCGCTGGTGCGGATGGCGGAACGGTTCCTGAACGATACCGCCGCCTATCCGAAAATCGACGAGATCCCTTTCGACACGGACCGGAAGCGCCTTTCGATTTTGAGCCGCACGCCGGAGGGGAACCGGCTGTACGCCAAAGGCGCCCTGGAAACCGTGCTGCCGCTGTGCTCCGACGTGCAGATCGGCGAAGAAATCGTGCCGCTGACCGAGGAAATGCGCCGCCGGTTTGTCTATGCCCAAGAAACGATGGCGGAACGCGGACTTCGCATCCTCGCCTTTGCCCATCGCGAAATCTCGGATACCTATAATCACGATCGATTGGAAGAGAACCTGATACTGACCGCCCTGGTCGGCCTCGAAGACCCGCCCCGTCCCGAGGTACCGTCCGCCATCGAAAAATGCCTTCAGGCAGGCATCAAGGTCATCATGGTCACCGGCGATCACCCTCACACCGCCAAGGCGATCGCCCGGGAAATCGGTCTGCTCCGCGGCAATCACCCCCACGTGATCACCGGCGACGAATTGCGGCGGCTCTCCAACACGCAGCTACAGCTCGCGCTCGACAAAGAAGAAGTCATCTTCGCCCGGCTCGGCGCCGACCAGAAGATGCGCATCGTCGACGCCCTGAAACGCAAACGGCACGTAGTGGCGGTGACCGGCGATGGAGTCAACGACGCCCCGGCGCTCAAGACCGCCGACATCGGCATCGCCATGGGCATTGCCGGAACCGACGTGGCCAAGGAATCCGCCGACATGATTCTCCTGGACGACAATTTCGCGAGCATCGTCAGCGCGATAGAGGAAGGGCGGGCGGTATTCGGCAATATCCGCAAGTTCATGTCCTACATACTCACGTCCAACATTCCCGAACTCGTGCCTTACCTCGCTTTCGCCCTGTTCAGCATTCCGCTGCCCCTGACCATCATCCAGATTCTGGCGGTCGACCTCGGCACCGATATGGTGCCGGCCCTGGGACTCGGAGCGGATCGCCCGGACCCCGTCTGCATGAAAAAGCCGCCCCGATCGGCCAGGGAAAAACTGCTCACCTGGCCGTTGCTCACGCGTGCCTACCTGTTCCTCGGAGTTCTCGAAGCCCTCGCCGCCATGGCGGCCTTTTTCTACGTGCTCCATGGAGCCGGCTGGCAGTACGGCCAAACCTTGGCCCGAGACAACCCGATTTATCTCCGAGCCACCACGGCCTGTCTGTCGGCCATCATCGTCATGCAGGTGATGAACGTCTTTCTGTGCAAACATCCGGACCGCCCCCTGTTCCGCTCTCCCCTTTTCAACAACCGATTAATCCTGGTCGGCATTCTGCTGGAAATCGCCTTGATCCTGTTCATCGATTACACGCCTTGGGGCAACAACATCTTCGGCACCGCGCCCATAGAGCTCGACGTCTGGCTGTTTACTCTGCCGTTTGCATTGGGAATGTTGTTGATGGAGGAAATGCGGAAGGGACTGGCGAGATTAATGGCGGCGCCCTAAACCGGTGGCAGAATCGTACACCGTTTCGAAAGCGCGCGGGTTAGGCATCGATCTTATTCCATTCGGCATTCGAGTGACCATTAATTGTAGGTGGGTTAGCGGAGCGTAACCCACCATCGATGGGTTTCGCTTCGCTCTACCCATCCTACAAAATGAATGCCTTATTGAAAGCGATTTGGAATTAACCCACCAAACAGCCGCGGTCTCTGCGGCTCTGCGGAACGAAATGCCGATTGCCCGGTAAGTCAGAAATTCTTTCGTTGCCGTGAAGCGGTTTTTGCTCTACTGACTCTTTCGGAGCGATAGATGAAACGCATGCCCATAATGAATGCGCCGAGAACGATCAACAGTACGGCAAACGGTATCGCCAAGGCGGTCTGACTCATGACCACGGCGGCCCCGATCAGAATCAGCACCAAAGGCTTCACTTCGTAAAACATCTTAACTCCTCGTCAACTCTTCTATGGCCGCACGGATCACGCGGGTTCGTTCGGCGCCTCGCGAGAAGTCCCGGTCGGCCGAAACTGGCCGACCGGGACCCACATGTAAACTGAGCCGTCGTTAAGAATAGCCGCAAGCCGATATTTTTATTGCCGCCTGCCCGATAACGAGTTCGTAAGATGCACTGAGTGCCCGAAACGCATTGATCGCGAACGATGCGGTTCGTCCCTCACCGCATCCTACCTTTTGGTATACCTGATAACGTCCACCCTACCTTTTTCTTCCCGTCAAAGACCCCAGCACGCCCCTAAGAAGCTGCCGGCCGAGTTCGCTGCCTATGCTTCGGGCGGCGCTTTTGGCGAAGGCCTCCATCGCGGTTTGCCGTTGTTTGCCCTTACCGCGCGACGGAGTGCCCAGAATGCTCCCGAGCGTATCGAAAATGCCTCCGGCTGCCGAACCGGAAGCAGGACGACCGGCTTCTTCGGTCCTTTGCTGGAGATCCTCGGCGGCACGCGCTTTGAGCATTTCGTAGGCCGACTCCCGGTCCACGGCTTTTTCGTAATGGCCCGCGATGGGCGACTCGCCGATGAGTTGCTTTCGTTGAGCGGCATCGATGGGGCCGATCTTGCTTTGAGGCGGCAGGATGAAGGCCCGCTCGACGATATGCGGACGGCCTTTTTCGTCGAGTAATGAAACCAAGGCTTCGCCGACGCCCAACTCGGTAATGACGGTCTTCTCGTCCAGGTCCGGATTGTCGCGCATGGTTTCGGCCGCCGAACGAACCGCTTTCTGATCCCGCGGCGTAAAGGCCCGAAGCGCGTGCTGGATGCGATTGCCGAGCTGTCCCAAAACCTTGTCCGGAACGTCCAGAGGATTTTGCGTCACGAAATAAACGCCCACGCCCTTGGAGCGGATCAGGCGCACGACTTGCTCGATCTTGTCCAGCAAAATCTCCGGAGCGTCGTCGAATAGCAGATGCGCCTCGTCGAAGAAAAACACCAGCTTGGGTTTGTCGCGATCCCCCACTTCCGGCAGATGCTCGAACAGTTCGGACAACAGCCAGAGCAGAAAGGCTGCATAGACTTTCGGTGCCTGCATGAGCTTGTCGGCGGCCATGATATTGATTACGCCCTGCCCGTCCGGCGCGGTTTGCATCAGATCGTCGATGTTCAGGGAGGGCTCGCCGAACAGCCGGTCTCCGCCCTGGCTTTCCAAGGCCATCAAACCGCGCTGGATGGCGCCGATGCTGGCGGCGGAGATGTTGCCGTACGAGGTGGTGAATTGGCCCGCATTTTCGCCCACGAACTGAAGCATCGCGCGCAAGTCCTTCAGATCGAGCAGCAGCATTCCGCTGTCGTCCGCGATCTTGAAAACCAGGTGGAGCACGCCCTCCTGGGTTTCGTTCAGATTAAGCATGCGCGAGAGCAGCAAGGGCCCCATCTCGGAAATGGTCGCCCGAGCGGGATGTCCCTGTTCGCCGAAAACATCCCAAAAGGTCACCGGAAATCCGGCGAATTCATGGCCCTGGATGCCGAGCAACGAGAGCCGCTCGACCATCTTCGGGCTGGCCACGCCCGGCTGGCTCAAACCGGACAAATCGCCTTTGATGTCCGATAAAAACACCGGCACGCCGATGCGGCTGAAACGCTCCGCCAGAACTTGCAACGTAACGGTCTTGCCGGTGCCGGTCGCGCCGCTGATCAGGCCGTGGCGGTTGGCCATGGACGGCAGCAGTGAAAGCGAATCCCGGCCTTTGGCGATTAACAATGCGTCGGTCATGAGTGGTCTCCGGCAAATGAAGTGATCCGTTAATAGTAATCGGCAACTAGCCGGTTGACCGGAAAAAGTCCGTACCCGGCGCGGGACAATGCTGTTGAACTAAGCCGTCATACCGGCAGGGAGTGCCGGTATCCAGTCGACAAGGACGTTACTCCGCAAGTCGTCCCGAACGTCTGGGTTCCGGCATTCCCTGCCGGAACGACGAGCCTGAGCCTTAACTCAAAACAGGAGCGGCCGAGCAAACTCAACCATCAATAATGACCGGATGATTGGCGAGCTCGTCGCCGTGCAGATCCGGTCCCGCGAAGTGCTTTTCCAAATGAGAGCCCACGGCTTGAACCCCGGCCACGATACCCGCCTCGAAGTCGCCTTTCCGGAAAGCCGCTTCCATCTCGTGGCAGATCCGCGCCCAGGCTTCGGCTCCGACCAACCGGTCGATACCGCGATCGGCGACGATCTCCACGTCCCTATCCGCGAGCAGCAGATAAATCAAAACGCCGTTGTTCCGCTCCGTATCCCAGACGCGGAGATCGGAAAACACTTCCAAGGCCCTTTCCCTCGGCGTCTCGCGCCGCAGCAGCCGCCGCCAATCGAGCGAAATTTCCACGGCAACGCGGATTTCTCCGCCGTGCTTCGTCTCGCTGTCACGGATCTCCTCGGCGATGGCTTTAAGCGCGTGGCGCGGCAGGACCCGCCGAAGCCGCCAGGGTCCGTAACACAGATGCTTTAGGATGCGACCGAAATGCTTGAACATCACCAGCGCCCCGAAGCTCCGCCGCCGCTGAAACCGCCGCCGCCCCCTCGGAAACCGCCCCCTCGGAAACCGCCGCCTCCGGAGGAGCCGCCGAATCCGCCGGGCCCGCCGTACCAGCCGCCCGGCCCTACCCGGCCGATGCCTCCGAACACCGCCATGAAGACGAAGAAACCGACGAACAGCGAAAACAGGATCGGCAAACCGAAAACGGCGACCAGCAGTCCGGCGCCCGCGCCGGCGATGAGTCCGCCGAGAAAGGGGCCGAACAGAAACCGGAGTATCCGGCCACCGAAGATGCCGCCCAGAATCGAAAGTCCGAAAACGCCGCCCAGATCTTCATCCGGAACTCTTTCGCCATCGGCTGGCGCGGGCAGAGGCTCCCCGCGAATCAGGGCGAAAAGGCTATCGATGCCTTCGGACAGGCCGCCGTAGAAATCGCCTTGTTTGAAAAACGGGAGCATCACGTCTTCCACGATCCGGTTGGCGACGGCATCGGGGATCACGCCCTCGAGCCCGCGCCCCACTTCAATCCTAACGGTACGGTCCTGCTTGGCCAGGAGGATCAGGACGCCGTCGTCTATCCCCTTGCGGCCCAGCTTCCAGGCATCCGCCACCCGTATGGAATACTGCTCGATGGTTTCGGGCTCGGTGGTGGGCACCAGCAAGATCGCGATTTGGCTGCCTTTCTCAGCCTCGAAGGCTGACAGCCGGCTTTCGAGTCCCGCCTTTTCGTCCGGCTTCAAGGTCCCGGTCAGATCGGTAACGCGCGCCTGTAGCGCCGGCACCGCAACCTCGGCCCTAGCCTCGGACCCGACAAACGCCAGAAGGACGGCAAGAATCCAAACCGGAAGCATGTTCGGCATCGATATCGACGTTCGCCTACCGGGCCGGAGCGGGGGCGGGGGCGGGGGCGGGGGCGGGGGCCGGCGTGCCGAAATCGACCGTGGGCGGCCGAGAGATTTCGCGTTCGTTTTCCACCGTGAAATTCGGCTTGACCTCCATGCCGAAAATCCGCGCGGTAATGTTGGTGGGGAAGGAGCGGACCGTGACGTTATAGTCCTGAACCGCCGCGATGTAGCGATTGCGCGCCACGGTGATGCGGTTCTCCGTACCTTCCAGCTGCGCCTGCAGATCGCGGAACAAACTGTCCGCCTTGAGCTGCGGATAGTTCTCCGCCACCGCCATCAATCGCGACAAGGCGCCGGACAATTCGCCCTGAGCCGCCTGGAACTGGGAGAAGGCCTGCGGATCGTTCAACAGTTCCGGCGTGGCCTGAACGGACCCGACCCTGGAACGCGCCTCGGTCACCTGGGTCAACACCTCCCTTTCGTGCCCTGCGTAACCCTTCACCACGTTGACCAAATTGGGCACCAGGTCCGCCCGGCGCTGATATTGGTTTACGACCTCCGACCAGCTCGCCTTGATCTGCTCGTCTTGCTGCTGCAGGGTGTTGTATCCGCATCCGCTCAGCAAGAGCACGTGTAATAAGACCAAGCCCGCGATCAATGTGCGCATGTTTTTCTCCCGAAAAGGCTGTCGGACGATGTCCGGAAAACGAATCCATAAAGTGTGCTACGTACAACAGGCATAAGACAATCTGTCAAAAGGCTTATTCGGAGTATCCCGTTCAGGAGTCCCGGCAACTCGTGTTTGTTCCGAAGTACGGATTCGTAGGATGGGTTAGGCGCGCATCGCACCGAGTCCGCAAAGTTCCTTCGGTGTTTCCGCGCGCCGTAACCCACCGGGGGGGGGCGTGGACCACACCTTTTGGTGGGTTACGGCGCGCTCGCGGCACAGTGACTAATACCAAATCTGTCGCTATGCGCGCCTAACCCACCCTACGAAATCCGGTTTTCAGGACAAAACGAGGATCGCCGACGAAGCCCGCGCCCATTTGCGGTACCGGCGAGTGCTTTAGTATCCTACAAGGTTTAATTCGGCGACCGAAATCCCCGCGTATGGAAGACATTTACAAGCCGCAGACCATCGAACAAGAAGCCCAGGACGCCTGGGAAGCCCAGGGCGTTTTCCGCGCCGTCGAAGACCCGGCCAGGGAAAAGTATTACTGCCTGTCCATGTTCCCCTACCCCAGCGGGCGGCTGCACATGGGCCATGTCCGCAACTATACCATCGGCGACGTGATCGCCCGCTATCAGCGCATGCAGGGCAAGAACGTGCTTCAGCCGATGGGCTGGGACGCCTTCGGACTGCCGGCGGAAAACGCCGCGATGCAGAACAAGGTCGCTCCGGCGGCGTGGACTTACGCCAATGCCGATTACATGCGCAAGCAACTCAAGTCGCTGGGGCTCGCCATCGACTGGAGCCGCGAGATCGCCACCTGCAAGCCCGATTATTATCGCTGGGAACAATGGCTGTTCACCAAGCTGTTCGAAAAAGGCCTGATCTACAAGAAGGTCGCCCCGGTGAACTGGGACCCCGTGGACCAGACCGTGCTGGCCAACGAACAAGTGATCGACGGCCGCGGCTGGCGGTCGGGCGCGCCGGTGGAAAAGCGCGACATCCCCATGTACTTCATGCGCATCACCGCCTACGCCGAGGAACTGCTCGCCGGGCTGGACCAGTTGCCGGGCTGGCCCGAACAGGTGAAGACCATGCAGCGCAACTGGATCGGCAAGAGCCACGGCTGCGAAGTGCATTTTCCCTACGAGGACGGCAGCGACGTCCTCAAGGTTTACACCACCCGCCCCGACACCCTGATGGGCGCGACTTATGTCGCCGTGGCGGCGGAACATCCGCTGGCCCTGGCAGCCGCGGAAGGCCATCCGGAATTGGAAGCCTTCATCGAGGAATGCAAACACGGCGGCACGGCGGAAGCCGATCTCGCCACCATGGAAAAGAAAGGCATGGCGACCGGCCGCTTCGTCATTCATCCATTAACCGGCGAAAAACTGCCGGTGTGGGTCGCCAATTACGTATTGTGGGGCTACGGCGAAGGCGCGGTGATGGCGGTGCCGGCGCATGACGAGCGGGATTTCGAGTTTGCGCATAAATATGGACTGCCGATCAAAACCGTCATCGCGTCCAAATCGGACGCTTATGAGACGGTCGATCCGGAGGGCGAGTGGATAGACGACTATGCCGAGTACGGCGTGTGCGTGAATTCGGGAAAATACGATGGCCTCGATTTCCAGCAAGCCTTCGACGCCATCGCCGCCGATCTCGAAGCCAAAGGCCTAGGCCAGAAGCGCACCCAGTTCCGCCTGCGCGACTGGGGCATCTCCCGCCAGCGTTACTGGGGCTGCCCGATTCCCGTCATTCATTGTCCGAACTGCGGCGACGTGCCGGTACCCGAAGATCAGCTCCCCGTGGTATTGCCGGAAGACGTCAAGATCGATGTGGGCTCTCCGCTCAAGAAAATGCCCGAGTGGTATCAAACAACCTGCCCGAAATGCGGAGGCCCGGCTGAGCGCGAGACGGATACCATGGACACCTTCGTCGAATCGTCCTGGTACTACGCCCGCTATGCCTGCCCGGACAGCCACGACGCCATGCTGGATCAACGCGCCAAATACTGGCTGCCGGTGGATCAGTACATCGGCGGCATCGAGCACGCCATCCTGCATCTTCTGTACGCGCGCTTCTTCCATAAGCTGATGCGCGACGTGGGCCTGGTGGACAGCGACGAACCCTTCACCAATCTGCTCACCCAGGGCATGGTGGTGGCGCCGACCTTCTACCGGGAGCAGGCCGACGGCAAGAAGCACTACTACAACCCGGCCGAAGTGGACGTGCAATTGGACGAGCGGGGAAGGCCGCTGGGCGCGAGCTTGAAGGCCGATGGACAGCCGGTCACGATCGGCGGCACCGAAAAAATGTCCAAGTCCAAGAACAATGGCGTCGATCCGCAAGCGCTGATCGATCGTTACGGCGCGGACACGGCGCGCTTGTTCATGATGTTCGCGTCCCCGCCCGAGCAGTCGCTGGAATGGTCGGACAGCGGCGTGGAAGGTGGATTTCGGTTCCTGAGGCGCCTCTGGAAACAGGTCGCCGTCCATGTCGACCAAGGCCCCGCCCCTAGGCTCGACAAGACGGCGCTCGACGAGGCGCAAAAGGCCATGCGGCGCCAGACGCACGAGACCCTTCGCAAGGTCAGCGACGATATCGGCCGGCGTTACACCTTCAACACGGCGATCGCCGCCAACATGGAACTGCTCAACGCCTTGGCGAAGTTCGACGATGCGAGCGATCAGGGACGCGCGGTGCGCCAGGAAACGCTGGAGCTCGTGGTGCTGATGCTGTCTCCCATCGTGCCCCATATTTGCCACCGCTTGTGGCACGAACTCGGACATCCCGAAACGGTCGCGACCATGGCATGGCCAAGAGTGGACGAATCGGCGCTGGTGCAAAACACCGTGGAGCTGGTGGTTCAGGTGAACGGCAAGCTGCGCGGCAAAATCACCGTGCCGGTGGACGCCGCCAACGACGCAGTGGAGACCGCCGCGCTCGGCGATCCCAACGTGCAGCGCTTCGTCGAGGACAAACCGGTCAAAAAGGTTATCGTGGTTCCGCGCAAGCTGGTCAACATCGTGGTGTAGTCAATGACAAGACGGTCTCTCGCAAAAGCGGCGGTTTCGGCAATTTTCGCCCTATTGCTCTCGGCTTGCGGATTCCATCTCCGCGGCAGCTTGCCGGCCACGATGGTCGCTAAAACCTTCTACATCGACGGTTTGGGGCGCGGAGATCTGTTCGTTCAGGAATTTTCGAATATTTTGTCTTATTCCGGCGGCAACCTCGCGGCGGCTCCCAACCAGGCCGGCGCGGTGATCCACATCGTCCAGGCGAGACAGGACCGCCGCCCGATCGGTCTGAGCAAGCAAGGCCGGGCCAACCTGTTCGATTTGAGCTATCGGGTCGTCTACGAGGTGTCGACGCCACAGGGCGAGATACTGCTGCCGCGCCAGGAGCTCGAGCTGAAACGGGATTATTTCAACGATCAGACCTCCCCGCTCAGTCAAACCCAGGAGGAATACCAAATCCAGCAGGAGATGCAGCGCGAGGCCGCCCAACTCCTGTTTCGCCGCGTCGCTTACGCACTGAGCCGCCCGCCTGCGGACAAGTCGTGAAACTATCCGCCGAGCAGCTGGGAGAGCAACTGAAGAAGCGTCTGGCTCCGGTTTATTTCCTGAGCGGAGACGAGCCCCTGCAGCTTGCGGAAGCGGCCGACGCGATACGGCAGGCAGCGCGTGCCGCCGGGTACGGCAGCCGTGAATTGTTCTACGCCGATACCGGCTTCGACTGGGGCAGCTTGCAGGAGGCAGCCGATTCGTTTTCTCTCTTCGGCGAAAAGCGCATTTTGGACCTGCGCCTTCCCGCGAAGCCGGACAAAGCGGCGGCGGCAGCCCTGGCGCGTTATGCCGAGCGGCCCGCGGAAGACGCAGTCCTCATCGTCAGCAGCGCGAAAATCGGGGGCGCCGAACAAAAAAGCCGCTGGTACCAGTCCATCGACCGCATCGGCGTGGTGGTCCAGGTCTGGCCCCTGGAGGGCGAGCAATTGCTGCGTTGGCTCGACCGGCGCTTGAACGCGAAAGGACTGTTGGCCGACCGCTCGGGCATCCGCATATTGGCCGCCCGCGTCGAAGGCAATTTGCTGGCGGCCGCCCAGGAAATCGAAAAATTGCACATCTTGTACGGCAAGGGCAAGATCGACGACGACCAGATCGTCAAGGCCGTCGCCGACAGCGCCCGTTACGATGTTTTCGATCTGGCCGAAGAAGTCTTGCGCGGTCACACTCAGAAAGCCTACCGCGTACTCACGGGACTCAAGGCGGAAGGCGTGGCGCCTGCGGTCGCGCTATGGGCGCTCACCCGCGACGTTCGCCTGATCGGCAACATCATGGCTCTGGTCGCCCAAGGCACCCCGACCGAATCGGCATTGGCGAAATGCCAAGTGTGGGACAAACGAAAATCGACCGTGCTCCAGGCACTGCAGCGCCTGAACCGCGACAGCATTCACCGGACCCTCTTGCTCAGCGCCAAGGCTGACAGAGTGATCAAAGGCATGGAAACGGGCGACCCCTGGGAAGAACTGTTGTCCGTCTGCGTAAGCCTCACGGCACCTTCGGGAACACGCATTACGGCGAAGCCTCATTGACGTTTCATAGCTCACCGCTTTCGATTATTCACCTTTCCTTGAACGACCCATGTTAAACGACCTTCAAACTTACATGCTTAGGGTGGGCGAGCAGGCTCGCGAGGCCGCCCGCTCGATGAGCCGTGCGGAGACCGCCGCAAAGAACAGCGCTCTCCTGGCCATCGCCGACGCGCTGAAAAGCGATGCGCAGGTGTTGATGGCGGAGAATCACAAGGATCTCGAAGTCGGCCGGCAGAGGGGACTCGACGGCGCGATGCTCGACCGGCTGGACCTCACCGAAAAGCGCATAGACGCCATGGCTCAAGGTCTACGCGAAGTGGCCGCGCTTTCCGATCCGGTGGGCGAAATCACCGGCCTCACCTATAGACCCTCCGGCATTCAGGTCGGCCGGATGCGGGTGCCTTTGGGCGTCATCGGGATCATCTACGAGTCCCGCCCCAACGTGACCGCGGACGCCGCGGCGCTTTGCCTCAAATCCGGCAACGCCTGCATCCTGCGGGGCGGGTCCGAAGCCATACATTCCAACAAGGCCATCGCCGACTGCATACGGGACGGTCTTGAGCAAGCGGGACTGCCCCGCGACGCCGTGCAACTGATCGAAACCACCGACCGGGCGGCGGTCGGCGAGCTGATCCGCATGGAACGCCACGTGGACGTGATCGTGCCGCGCGGCGGCAAGAGCCTCATCGAGCGCATCACGGAAGAATCCCGCATCCCGGTCATCAAACACCTGGACGGCATCTGCCACGTCTACATCGACGACCGCTGCGATTTCGACAAGGCCATCAAGATTGCTCTGAATGCCAAGACCCAGCGCTTCGGTGTCTGCAATGCGATGGAAACCTTGCTGATCGCTGCCCCGATTGCGCCCGTTCTCCTTCCGGACCTGGCGCACCTCTTTCGGGAAAAGGGCGTGGAGCTCCGCGGCTGCCCTAGAACCGTGCAAATCTTGCCGGACTGTACGCCGGCAACCGCGGAAGACTGGGACACCGAATATCTCGCGCCCATCCTGTCCATCCGCGTGGTCGAGGGCCTCGACGAGGCGCTGGATCATATCAATCGGCACGGATCGCAACACACGGACGCCATCGTGACCGAGGACTACACCCGCGCGCGCCGTTTTCTCCGGGAAGTGGATTCCAGCTCGGTAATGGTCAACGCCTCCACCCGGTTCGCCGACGGTTACGAATACGGCTTGGGCGCCGAAATCGGCATCAGCACCGACAAGCTGCACGCCCGCGGCCCGGTAGGACTGGAAGGATTGACCACCCAGAAATTCATCGTTCTGGGCGATGGACATATCCGCGCCTGACTTGCAACACCTAGGGCGGATTAGTATCGTAGGTCGGCAATCCTTTGCCGACGAATATGTCGGGAAAGGGTTCCCGGCCTACTGCTACGGCCTCTCCCCCCCAAGAGCGCTCATGATCGGCATATACGGCGGAACCTTCGATCCCATCCACTACGGCCACCTGCGGACGGCCCTGGAAGTCAAAGAAGCGGTCAAACTGGACGAGGTCCGCTTCGTCCCCTGCCGTTTGCCGCCCCACCGCGCTGCGCCGGAGGCCGAACCCGATCATCGCCTTAAGATGCTGGAGCTGGCCCTGCACGACGCCGAGCCCGGCTTCCGTATCGATACACGGGAACTAGACCGGCCCGGGCCGTCCTACATGGTGGATACGCTTGCGTCCATTCGAGCGGAAATCGGCGCTCGGCCGTTGTGCCTGATCGTCGGGCTGGATGCCTTCCTCGGCTTTCCCCGCTGGCACCGCTGGCGGGAGCTGTTCGATCTCGCCCATATCGTCGTCATGCAACGGCCGGGCGCGGCGCCCGATTTTGCGGGCGATTTGGCATCGCGCATCGCAGAACGCCGTACCGAACAGCCAGGTGCCATGCGCCCTCAGCCGGCGGGAGCAATCCATTTCGTCGAGGTCACCCAGCTCGATATTTCGGCGACCCGCATCAGGGAAGCCGTAAAAACCGGCAAGAGCGCCCGTTATTTGATTCCCGAGCCGGTCCGGCGATTCATCCAAAGCGAAGCACTTTACCGGTAGCCCAGAAACGGCAGTCCCGCGCGTCCGCAGGCGCGAGCAAGGATGATTTCAAGCATATCGAACGAAAGCGACCGCAGGTCCAATCCCTTTGCCGCGGTCGGCGTGTGGGTCTTGCGATGCGTTCCCGCATCGAGGCGAAGAGCGGAATGGGCCCGGCCCCGCGCTACTTTTGGCCGAATTCCTCCCGTACCCGAGATACACGCGGCGCTTATCGGCCGATGATGTTTGTTATGCGCGTAAAAGCACGCTGCGGCGCTTCTTGGCGGCCGTCACGCCGCTCAAACCGGCGAGTCCGGAGGCCAAGAGCCACACGGCCGCGGGCAAAGGCACCGGGGCCGGTTCGCCGCCGGACAGAACCGCGCCGATGGTCACGCGGATCGAGTTCAGATCGATCCAGGCCTCACCCTGACTGCCCACCGGAACGGCCCCCAGCATCGTCGTCAAGAGGACGTCCAGTTCTTCGCTCCGGGCAATCGACTGCTCGAACAGCGTGGTCCAGCTGCCCGCCTTTTCGCCGCCGCTGCCGCCGAGGCGGAAGGATTTTTCACCCGAGTCGCGGAACAGTTCGTCGTTGGTAAAGTCGTCGAGCCGGAGCCGACTGCTGGCCGAAGCGCTGCTGTTCTTTCCGGCGAGTGCGTAGTCGCCGCCCTCGGCCAAGTGAAACTGATCGATCAGAAATCCGTCCTTGGCGATGACCTGAAATTCCATGGTTTCCCTTAGGCGCTGGGAAGCCGAGGCGGCAGAACGATCGGAAAAGGCGAAGCTCAGGGTATCGCCGTCGATGGACGGTGTCCCGAAGTAATCCAGGTCCTCGTCCGCAAACTGGAAATAAACCGATTGGCCTTCCAGCAGGGCGGCCTGCGCGGCAGTCCCGCCGAAAAAGAAAAGAATCCCTGTGATCACACCGATAAATGTCTTCATGAGCAATCCACTCCCTAATCAGTCGGTTAAAAAGGCGAATCAGACGGCTTGCCGAAGCAAGCCGCCGATTGTTACAAGCACGTTTCATTCCACATACCGGATCAGCCAGAAATCGCATGCGCAAACGGATTATGGCGCGCCTTTTGCGGGAAATGCCTGGACCATAGGGCAAATGCCTCACCTGTTCGGCGTATTGTCACAAGAATTTAACATTCGTCGACTAGGGTTAAATATTTTTCGAATAATGCCAAGAATGAACGCTTTCACCGTAGCCGTTTCGTCAGCGCTCTCGCTGCTGACTTTCGCCGGTTCGGCCGACGCCGCCCCAACCGTCAAATCGGTCGAATTCATCGGGATGCCTGCTCCCGTCACCGCCGACGAGAAAACGGACATTTACAGCAAAGCCCGGATGAAAGTGATTTACCGGAACGGCAAGAGCCGGACTTACGATCTGAGTTATCACGAACTGATGGGCACCGCCGATTCGATCGCCGGGCATACCGTGGGCGGCTTGTACGACTACCATGATCACCCGCTGGCCGACACCTACGGACAAATCGCCTCGGATTCGCCGGACGGCAACTCCCTGATGGCGATACCGGGCATGAAGGCCCAGGATCCTCTTCGAAACGAAGCCCTGGCCCTGGTCACCCAGTACGAATACAAGGAACTGCCGCCCGCCGGGCAATCGGGACGCTTCTGGAGCAAGCTGCCGGCGACCGCGAGCTTTGCCAAGCTCGATCAAAACAAATCCACCGGCGCCCTGACGGTTGCGGATTACCACAACATCAGCTTCGGCAGCGTGAACGGTCTTTGGATAGCCTGCGCCGCCTCGCTTTCGCCCTGGAACACGCATCTCGGCAGCGAAGAATACGAACCGGACGCCAAGGTTCGGGGCGGCGGCGCCAAGACCGAGGACAGCGACGACACCACAGACATCGACTCGTTCAGCCGGTATTACTTCGGCGATGCCGCACACGCCAATGCCTATCACTATGGTTTGGTGCCGGAGGTAAAGATCGACGCCAACGGAACCGCATCGGCCGTCAAGCACTACGTCCTGGGCCGGTTTTCGCGGGAATTGGCCGAAATAATGCCCGACCGGCGCACGGCTTACATGGGCGACGACGGCGTCAATACCGGGCTGTTCATGTTCATCGCCGACCACCCCGAGGATCTGTCGTCAGGCACGCTTTACGCCGCCAAATGGAAACAAACCACGGCGTCGAGAGGAGGAGCGGCGAAGCTGACCTGGATCAAGCTGGGCTCGGCCGCGGATGCCGAAATCAGGGCCCTGGTCGATAACGGCATCAAGTTCGCCGACATATTCGACGCCAGCAATACCGACCCCCATGAGCATGGCTACAAGAAAGTCACCACCTACACCGGCACCGAATGGCTGCGGCTCAAGCCCCATATGGAAAAAGCCGCGGCTTTTCTGGAAACCCGCCGTTACGCGGCCTATCTCGGAGCCACGACCGAATTCTCCAAAATGGAAGGCGTCGCCCACGATCCGAGCGGACGCAAGGCGTATGTCGCCATCTCGCGTATCGAAAAAGGCATGGCCGACGGCACCGGCGATATTCGCCTGCCTCAAAACGACGGCGGGGCGGTTTACGAGCTCAAGCTGACCGACGGCCATGAAGCCGGGATCGATAGCCGCTTCGTGGCGTCCGCCATGAGATCCGTACCGGAGCTCCTGGGCGGGTGGCTGGGCAAGAATGACAACGGCGAAGACAGAAAGGATGCCGAAGGCAACCGCTGCGAGCAGGACAAGGTTTGCGGACCGGACAATCTCAAGTTTTCGCCCGCGAGCCGCACGCTTTTTATCGGCGAAGACACCAGTCGCCGCAACAATAACTACGTCTGGGCCTACAACGTAGACAATCGCCGCTTGGCGCGCATCCTTTCCACGCCGATGGGCGCGGAAGCGGCCGGTTTACAGATCGTGGAAAATGCCCACGGCTTCTCCTACATCATGAGCAATTTCCAGCACGCCGGCGAGGAAGTGAATAAAAACTACACAGGGCACGACAAGGATCTCGTGATCGCGAAGCTGAACGAGAAGTGGCACGCCCTGCATCGCGCGGTGATCGGTTACATCGGCACTCGCAAAGGCGCATTGCCCGCGTTGAAATAAGAGACGCAATCGGAGCGTTTTTCCGGTCGGTGCGGCAGTAGGTCGGCAATCCTTTGCCGACACACTGGGTCGACGAGGGCTTTGTCGGCAAAGGATTGCCGACCCACGCATTTCCCAATCCGCACCGCTAAACCGCGGGGAAAAACTCTAGGGCGGGCGCTTACGAGCATCGGAGCCTCAAACAGCGGAAGTTCGATGACTTCGCTGACCGGGATCGGCTCCGGTCATGAACGATTCGCACCCTTTGATCCAGGTCTTTTCACGCAATCGCTCCAAACGGCTCACCAGTTCGTGAACCAGACACGGATACGGGTGAACGTAATGCCGGGGCACCAGCCAGGTTTCCGGGAGTTCGCGCTCCGCAAGCCGGAAAAATTCGTCGCAGAACGCCAAACTGGCATCGGTAAGCCCGGTGAAATCCAATTCGATCCTGCGTTGAGGACAGCGGCGCAGCGCCGCGATGATGCGTTCGGCCTGGTATTCGGTTTCCAGCGCCTTGGTAAGAGGCTCGGCGAACCGGACCAACGGAATCGATAGCGGAGCGAGGGATATGGCGGTCATTTCGTTCCCGGATCAGCTGCTCTTGACGATCTTGAAGACGATCCGGCGCCCCATGGGCCGCCGCCTTCGCCGTGCGGCCAAGGGATGGTCGGCGTAGGGTTCGTGGTTTTCGAGACCGGCAAGATGGCATTCGCCGCCGTGGTCGCGATAGTCGTGGCGGAAATGGTCGAGGAATTCCATCACCGTATGGTCGATGAGGTAAGCGTCCGCCAGATCGAAGATCACTGTCTGACCGGCGGGCAATTCCGCCGCCACGCGCTTGAGCGCCAGAAAATTGGAAAATATCGCCGACCCGCCGATTCGGACGTGATAGGTGCCGGGCGATGTTTGCTTCAACGCATAATCGAGCCTGGCCAGGTGCTTGAGTTCCACGCCGCGAAAGATGTGGATCATCAGCTTGGCGGCAATGCCGATTGCAACCCCCACCAATAGATCGGTCGTCAGAATGCCCACAATCGTGACGCAGAAGAGCGCCAACTGTTCCTTGCCGATGTCCATGGTCTTGGCGAACTGGCGGGGCGAAGCCAGGCGAAAGCCGGTGTACACCAGAAGCGCCGCCAAAGACGCCAGCGGAATCTCATGGATGACATGGGGAAAAAACACCACGAAGAGGCCCAGCAGGAGGCCGTGAAAAAAGTTGGCCCAGCCGGTCTTCGCCCCGTTGTTGATATTCGCCGACGAACGGACGATCTCGGCGATCATCGGGAGCCCGCCGATCAGTCCGGATAGCAGGTTCCCCACGCCTACCGCGGTCAAATCCCGGTTCAGGTCCGAACGGCGCTTGTAAGGATCGAGCTTGTCAACGGCCGTGGCGCTCAGGAGCGATTCGAGGCTTCCGATCAGGCCGATCGACATCACGGCTCCCCAGAACTCGACCGTCGCGATCTTCGAAAAGTCCGGAAAGTAAAAGCTCGCCAGAACGTCTTCCGGAATCGAGACCAGGAACCTCGGCCCTATCGTGTACTCGTGGTGCGGCAGGAACAGGAAGACATGTTCGTGCTCCAGGTCGAAATACCGGCCCAGGGCCATGCCGACGACGATGACGATCAGGGGGGCCGGGATCATCCTGAGATACGGATTTCTGACCCACGACCAGATTATCAAAATAACCAGCCCCAGCAATCCGATCAGGGCGATTTCAGGGTTGGCGGCCATCACACTGCGCGGAATCCCGGCGATCGCGGAGAGTATTTCGCCGTCTTCCGGTTTCACTCCGAGCATCACGTGGATTTGCTTGGCCATAATGATGATCCCGATGGCGGCCAGCATGCCGTGCACTACCGCGGCCGGGAAATAGGCGTTGAGCTTCCCGGCTTTCAAGAGGCCCATGAGAATTTGCAGAACGCTGGCCATCACAATGGCGGCGAGAGTGTAGCGGTAACCCGCCATGGCATCGCCTTGGCCCAAGGATTGGACCGCCGAGAGGATCACTACGATGAGTCCGGCGGCGGGACCGTTGACGGTGACGTGAGAGCCGTTGATCCTGGACACCACAACCCCGCCGATCACGGCACTGATGATCCCCGCCATGGGCGGAAATCCGGAGGCCATGGCGATGCCGAGGCACAGAGGCAAAGCGATGAGAAACACCAAAAAGCCGGATACGAGATCCGATCGCCAATGGTCTCTAAGCCCCGGCAGACCGGTTCGGGGCACCCGGCGCAAAGCTTGGATCGAAACCATAGTCGCACTCACAAAACTGCATTAACCGAGTCCGGTGAAGCGACTTCCATGCCAGATGCAGAAAAATTCTATCTTATTGATTTTTCATATAAATGACTTAGTTGGCGAGGTATTTGAGTGTGGACTGGTTCAAGACCACCCGCTTAGGCGGTGTATTTGAACCGCATCCGGGTCACCGAATGAACCTCTCCCAGTCGTTCGGGGCGAGAGTTTTCATCATGCTTGTGCGGACACGGCAACGGGCGGGATGAAAACCATTCCGCCCGCCCTCTTTTGCACAGGGGAATCGAGAGGGATTCAAGACGCTTGCCGAAAGCCGGCACTACGTCGGCTCCCTCACCGTACAATCGAACTTAGAGTGCTCCGGCAAACCGGCCAGCAGAAACCGGAAACGGAACGAAAACCAGTCAAAAATGCGATGTCCTGTACCGGCACTGGGACGCGTTAGCCTCGTACCGGTGCTGAAAGCCGATAGCCGGATCAGCTCGATTCTTTCAGCCCGTACTTCCGGATGCGATAGCGCAGCGTTTCGCGGGTCGTGCCGAGGGCGCGGGCGGCGGCGGTGACGTTGCCGTCGTGGCGCTCCAGGGTGGTTCGGATGATGTAGCAATCCATATCGTCCAACGCCATGCTCCCGTCGAGCGGAATGAACAATCCGTCCGCGCTCGCGGCATCGATGCCCAACATCCCTTTTTCGCCGTGCCGGCGCAGCTGCAACCATTCGACCGGCAACAGCGGCCCCTCGGCGAACAGCACGCAACGCTCGATGACGTTCCGCAATTCCCGTACATTGCCGGGCCAGTCGTGCGCCCGCAATTCCGCCCAGGCCGCTTCCGGAACCACCTTGACGTGCTTGCCGGCCTTGGCGTTGAACTCGGCCACGAAAAGCTCCACCAAATCTTCCAAGTCCTCCTTGATGTCCCTGAGGGGCGGCAGGGTGAGCTTGAACACGCTCAAGCGATGGTAAAGATCGCCGCGGAATTCGCCGCGCTTGACCATGTCCTCCAGATCCCTATGGCTTGCCGCGAGGATTTGCACATCGACCGAGATTTCCTTCTCCGAGCCCAGCCGGCGGATTTTCCGGTCCTCGATCGCCTTGAGGAGTTTGGACTGAAGATCCGGAGCCATCTCGCCAATCTCGTCGAGGAACAAGGTGCCGCCTTCGGCCTGTTCGATCAATCCCCGGTGCCGTGACAGGGCGCCCGTGAATGCGCCGGCCTCATGCCCGAACAGTTCGGATTCCAGGAGCTCGCGCGGCAGCGCCGCGCAATTGAGCTCGATCAACGGGTTTTCCGCCCGTTTCCCGCCATAATGCAGGATGCGGGCCGCGAGGCCCTTGCCGGTGCCGGTTTCGCCGCCGATGATCAAGGCGCTGAAAGGCACTTGGGTCAAGCGCGTCAACATCTCGCGCACCCGCTGCGCCGCTCGGCTCTTGCCGACATAGGCCTCCGGCGAATAACGGCGATAGCGCTGGCGGACTTGCTGCGCCAGGCGCTTTTGGGCCTGGGCGCTGCGGGCGGCGGCGGCGATCACCAAGTCGAGCCGCGACATCTCGCACGGCTTTTCGAGGAAGTCGTACGCACCCAGGCGCAAAGCCCGCACCGAATCCGGCACGCTCCCGTACCCGGTGAGCAGCAGCCATTCGGTATTGGCGATCTGCCCTTGAAGCGATTCCATGAAATCCAGAGCGTTGCCGTCCGGCAGATTCATGTCGGACAGGATCAAGATCGGCTCGAATCCCTGTTCCAGCAGCAACTCTTTCGCATCCTTGAGGTCTTTGGCCCATTCCACTTCCCAACCCGCCTTGCGATAGTGGCGCGTCAGTTCGGAACCGAACAAGGCCTCGTCTTCGATGATCAGCAAGGTATTCAGCACGGCAAACTCAGACCCATTGACAAGGAAGCGTTAAACTCACCCGAGCTCCACGGGGCTCGACATTCGAAATATCCAGCTGCCCGCCCAGGTCGCGCGTGAAGCGCTGAACCATGGCCAGACCGAGGCCGGTACCGCCGGGCCGCCCGGTTGCGAAAGGACGAATGCCGGTTTGCAGGATCTCCTCGGGAAACCCAGGCCCATCGTCGGTCACCGTGAGGAGAACGTGGTCATCTCCTCGACAGGCACAAATTTCTATCGTTCCGTTTTGATCTCCGATAGCCTGCGCCGAGTTCAGAATCAGATTGAGCAAGGTCTGGCGCAGACGGCATCCCGGCAGCCGGCAGACCAAATCGTTCGATGCGCTCCAATCGAGCCTGATGTTGGGCTGGATCTGGTAACGGGTCAGCGTCACCAATTCGCGGATCAACACGCCGACGTCGCATTCGGCAACGGGCGCCGGGGTATGTCGGCCATTATCGAGCAGTTCGTTGAGGAGCCGTCCCATCCGCTTCAGCTCGGCGATGATCAAATCGACCCTCTCCGCCTGTTCGGTATCGTCGATCTCGTTGCGGAGATTGACGCAGGTCATCTGGATGCCGGCGAGAGGGTTGCGCAATTCGTGGGCGATACCGGCCGCCAGCTCGCCGACCGCCGCCAATCGTTCGGTACGGGACAGACTGGCCTGTTGCTCCAGCAAGGCCCGCGTGGCCGCGCGCACCTCCGCTTCGAGGGATTCCGCGTGGTGGCGCTTGACTTCCTCCAGCTCGGCCAGACGCTTGACCATATCGTTATAGCTATTGAACACCGGCAGCAAGAGCGGGTCGATCCGCGCGGTTTCGATCGGCGTGAAATCTTCGTGGGCGAGGCGCAGCAGCAGTTCCTTGAGGTTGTTCAGCGGCGCCAGGATTTGGCGGCGGAAGAACACTCCCCCGAACAGCAGAATGGCCGCCAGTACTCCGAATACCAGCGAGATTTCGGTACGGGTCGCCTGGCCGATCTCCTCCACCAATCTTTCCCGCTCCAGTGTCTCTTGGTCCAGCATGGCGCTGGTTATTTTGAGTGCGCGCAGCAAGAGCGCTTCCTGGCTCTCCGGGGGCAAGCGCTCCCGGCTGATTTCGACGATCAGTCTGCTGACTTCGGTCAGTTTGTTCGGCGTATCGGCCGCGACGTGATAATCATGCCGCGCCAGTTCCGCAAGCCGGGTGGAAAGCTCGGAAAGCTGTTGCGCATGCAAGCGGCGGTTTGACCCGGTCGTAAAGTACCCCGTCAGCGCGTCCTGCAATTTGAATGCGACCTCCTGAATATGATGGGCGTAGCCGACGTAGGCGCGCACGGTTTCAAACCGCTCCAGGTTGCGCCAAATCATGCCGCCGAGGAGGACGAGCACCAACAGCAAAAGGCCGAGCAGCGCCCAGCCCCTTACTTGGGCATAGCGATAGGAAAATGGTTTCACGGTCTGATTCTCAAAGGCGCGAAGATACCCATGCTCTGATTCTGTCCCCCGGCCCATGATTCGGCGGCAGCCGGTCGTTCAGGCTGCGTATTCTAGCCCAGAGAGCGAGGCTCGCTTCAAAAAGCGATCTGTCCGCCAACGGCATTCAAGTGTCGACGCGTCTGATAACGCAAGAGGACAAACAGAAAGCACATCGACAAGGAGTAGCCGTAAGCCGCGCCCACCGCGCCGAATCGCTCGGACAGATAAAAACCGAGTACCAGATTGATGACTACCGCATAACTGGTGGAAACGAATACGCTGCGGCTCTGCTTCATAAACTGTAGGTAATAGGGCGAATCCGAGAAAATGGCGTTGACCGAGGCGCCCACCGCAAGCACGCACAGCGCTTCGTAGCCATGGCTGAAATTGGGGCCGAACCAGTCGAGAATGGTTTGTCCGAGCACCACGACGACGGTCAGAAAAGCGATCGCCAGCCCGCCCACCACCATTAGCCTGTGCCGCATCAAACGCCGCAAGGACAAGCCGTCCGCGCGCTCCATGAACATCGACGTCAGCGGCAGATAAAACCGGTTCGCCGTATTGGCCAGAAGCACGATGAAAGTGCCGGTCTGCGCGGCGACGGCATAGGTGCCCACGATCGCATCGGACGGATAGAGCAGTTCCAAGACGATCACTCCCGATCCGGCCATCACGCTCAACATCCAACTGTTCAGCAACAGCGGCACCGCCCGCCGCACCCATTTGGCCCTCAAAAAGTCGGGCCGAGCCCGCCACGTATCTTCCGGCATCGTGAGCCGGGCCAACTGGTGTATCGCACTCAGGGTCCATAGCCAGGCCAAGCCATAACCGCAGGCGACGCCGACCGCCGTCATCGGCAAATCGAATAGAAAAATCAGGTAGACGAAAAAAAGAAAGCTGGTCGGCAAAAGCAAGCGGTAGATCATGACCGCCTCGATTTGCCTGCCGTTCGCCGTAACCACCTCGACCAGAAACAAGGCGGGGGCGATGGCGGGCAAGAACAGGACGAGAATGACCAGGGCGATGGGAGAATTCGCTCCCGAGGCGATGCCGAGCATCAACCCAATGAAGGCGAGGAGTAGGCTGAAAAGTACGATCGTACGCAGGGAGAAGGTCCAAAACCCCAAGCTGCGCGTCCAATCTCCTCGCTCCCGATAAACCGGAATGCAGCGCAATGCGTACTTGTCGAGTCCGAGCGTGGCCACGGTGGACAAAATGGTGATAGCGGACAGAGCTACGCTGAAATCGTCGAAATCCCGAACCGAAAGGTTGCGCGCCAGCGTGATATTGATCACGTAAAACAGCAGATAATTCACCAACGCAAGAACGCACAAGATCAGAGAGCCGGAATAATCAGCGCGCGATAAGGACTGAGTCAGCATGAATGCGAGTGTGGGTTATCGTGGAGTTCCGGCCAATCCGTTCGAGCCGATTTTGTTCTTGGTCATCGATGTGGATGTTTTGCTTGTTTTATGACCGACTGATGAAATTCGGCAATCGACTGCCCTAAAAGAGCCGCCTTGGCGCATGGTCTCCAGATTTCTATTATGCCAGTATCGGCTCGATAATTATTCGACATTCGACAAAATCATCGGGGCCTTCCCAGGTTTTCCCTAAAAGAACTTTTTCAAACATTCGTCAAAATCGAATCGCGCCGTTTCGGCGCCGTCTAAGTCAGGAAGACGTGATGAAACGACGCCGACATCCCCGAAAAACGGAGCATGATCATGAAACAGACAGGAAAAGCCCTGGCGATTATCCTGGGCTTGTGCGTCTTGAATCCACTCCTTCCGGCGGAAGAAAAACCGGCTCGACCGCAGGCGCGTTCGCCTGAAATCCAGGGAGGAGAACAACAGATAAAACGTCTGAAAGAGCGGCAAGAGTATCTATTGAAAATGCACGACCTGATGCACCAGATTCGAGATGCCAAGACTGACGAGGAGCGGGAGCGTCTCAAATTGGAGCACCTCAAACTCCTCCAGATTCGGACGTCCCCGCACGATCCGGATATGATGCAGGAACATATCCAAAAACTTATGGAACAAGGTACCGAGATGAAGGAGCGATCAAACAAATAATCAAAACCTCGCGGCCGATCTATTCGCCGGAAACGTTCGGCTCTTTGTTCCGTCTGCTTGCCTCATTTCCTCACATGCCTGCCTCGACTGCCGCCGTACAGCTTGGATTTTATTATTATTATAATTAGTTATAAGTTTTATATCTTTTATTCTTTTTAGTTTTAACCTTCGCTGTTAACATGCCTCCAACGACGATTCGGAAGCATGGCCTTGTCCCTCACAAAGCACACGGAATCAAGGCGCCCGAACGCGGAACCGTAGGATAAAGACTAAACAGGAAAATAGCCAAGGCTTGCGCTATGACGCTCAACAACCGTTTGCCTTATCAAGCTTCACAAACATCGCTGACAACCCAAAAGATCCTGGAAGCCTTGCAGGGGCTACGTTTTGGCTCGGTCGAGATCATCGTGCATGACGGACGCATCGTCCAGATCGAACGCAAGGAAAAGCTTCGCCTCAATCTCGCCTGTCCCGCCGCGTCCGCGGACTAAGACAGCGATCAGCAGTACACATTCTTTTTTCCATTATCGAAATCAGCCCACCGGTTCACCGGAGGTTCAACAAGAAAAATACGACTCGGCACGCTGACCGGATCACCGGAACTGCCTGAATGTGATAAGGGGTCACGATCATGCAAAACCGATGGTCTTTACTGTGGGCGGCGGGGGTGGGCAGCGCCTGGCTGGGGTTCGCACCCGAAGCTTCGGCCATTACTGCCGAACAGCGTTTCGAAAAGCTGGAACGCCACATCCTGGAACTCGAAAGACGACTCGAAGCCTCAGAGGCGGAAAACCAGAAGCTGCGTTCGAAGAAGCCCGCATCCACATCAACGGCATCCGAGCCGGACGTGAAAGCGCTCGATCAAAAGGTGAAAATTTTGGAACGCAAACTGGAAGTCGAACACGAGGTCACCGAAGCCAACGCCAAGAAAACGCCGCGGGTAGAAGCCGGTTCCGCCGGTTTCAGAATCACCTCGCCGGATGGGGACCACCAACTCAGGTTACGCGGCTACGTCCAGGCCGACGGCAATATCTTCATGGACGATTCCTCGGGCGATGCCATCGCGGACAAGTTCACCATCCGCCGAGCACGCTTGAACTTCGACGGCACCTTGTTCAAATACGCCGACTTCCGCATTGCGCCTGACTTCGGCGGAGGTCAATCCCGGCTCTTCGACGCCTACCTGGATCTCCATTACTTGCCTTTCGCCAGTCTCAACGTAGGCAAACAAAAAGCGCCGATCAGCTTGGAGCGTTTGCAGTCGGCCACCGCATTGACCTTCGCCGAACGCGCTTACCCCACGCAATTGGCACCGAACCGTGACGTCGGCGTTCTGCTGCACGGCGAATTCGCCAAACCCGGCTACACCACCCAGTATGGCGGTCCGCACAATTTCAACGACTTCATCACCTATCAGTTGGGCGTATTCAATGGCGCTCGCGACAATGGATTCATCGACACCGATTTGAATGACGATTTCGAGTTTCAAGGACGGGTGTTCGCCCATCCCTTCCAGCACAGCGGCATCGGACCTTTGGAAGGACTCGGTCTCGGCGTTGCCGGCAGTTGGGGACACCCGCGCAACGAAACAAGCATCCCCGGACTTACCAGCCCCGGACAGCAAAGAATCCTGAGGTATAGCGAAGCCAACAGCACGGCCACGGCCACCTCGGTAAACGGCTATCACTATCGGGTCTACCCGCAGCTGTACTGGTATTGGGGACCGTTCGGACTGCTCAGCGAATATGCCATCTCATCTCAGGAACTCCGCCGATCCACAATCACCGGCCCTACCATCAATGCGAAGACGAGGCAGGACAATACCGCTTGGCAGGTGGCGCTCTCCTATGTCCTGACCGGCGAGGACAGCAGCTTCAACGGCGTAAAGCCCCGCCATGCGTTTAATCCGTTCAACGGCCAATGGGGCGCGTGGCAAGTCGCGGGACGTTGGAGCGAGCTGGATGTTGATGACGATACCTTTCGCGATTTCGATCCGCGTGCGACCAGCACGCTCTTTTTCGCCAACCCGGCCCAATCCGTCAGCAAGGCGACCTCCTGGGCGCTGGGCTTGAACTGGTATTTGAACAATAACGTAAAAGTCATGGCCGATTACGAGCAGACCCATTTCGACGGCGGCGCAGCCGGCAACGGCGACCGGCCCACCGAAAAGATCTTTTTCACCCGATTCCAGTTCTCTTATTAAAAGGAGCCAGCCTCATGACACTCAAAAATTTAAGAAACACCTTGAACACCGCTCTGCTCGGCATAGCCTTGGCCGCTTCGTCCACCACCGAAGCCGCCGCCGTCAGCCTGCTTAATGTCTCCTACGACCCCACCCGCGAGTTTTACGAAGAATACAACGCGGCCTTCGCCAAGTACTGGCGCGAGAAGACCGGGGACACGGTTACCGTCAAACAATCCCACGGCGGCGGCGGCAAGCAGGCTCGCGCGGTAATCGACGGGCTGGACGCGGACGTGGTGACGCTGGCCCTGGCTTACGACGTCGACCAGTTGTATCAAAAAGCCAAGCTGATTCCGGAAAACTGGCAGTCGCGTCTGCCCAATAACAGCGCCCCCTATACCTCCACCATGGTGTTCCTGGTGCGCGAGGGAAATCCCAAGGGCATCAAGGAGTGGGACGACCTCGCCAAGCCCGGCGTTTCGGTGGTCACGCCCAATCCGAAAACATCGGGCGGCGCCCGCTGGATCTATCTCGCCGCCTGGGGCTACGGACTGAAAAAGCACGGAAACGAGGCAGCCGCCAAGGACCTGGTGCAGAAGATCTACAAGAATGCGGCGGTATTGGACACGGGAGCGCGCGGCTCGACCGTTACGTTCGCCGAGCGGGAAATCGGCGACGTACTGGTCACCTGGGAAAACGAAGCCCATTTGATACTCAAGGAATACAGCCGATCCAGCAGCACGGAATACGGCAGACAGAAGTTCGAGATCGTCACGCCGTCCCTCAGCATTCTGGCCGAACCGCCGGTTACGGTGGTCGACAAGGTGGCCAAGCGCCACGGCACGGAAGAGCTTGCAACGGCTTATTTGCAATACCTCTACAGCAAGGAGGGCCAGGATATCGCCGGCAAGCACTTCTATCGGCCCGGCGATCCGGAAGTTTTGGCCAAATACGGCAATCAGTTCAAGAAGCTCGAGCTTTTCAAGATCTCGGATGTTTTCGGCGACTGGAACAAGGCCCAAAAGACCCATTTTTCGGATGGCGGCGTGTTCGATCAGATTTACGGCTCAGGACGCTAAGCGTTTTCCGGTTTGCCTGAGTAGGTCGGCAATCCCTTGCCGACAACAGCGTCGGGAAAGGATTCCAGACCTACTTGCCGACCGCGGGAGCCTTAAACCCGCTGGCAGACCGGGATCGTCTGCCGCCTCTGTGGTTACTTTATGGAATCTCTGATTAAGTCCTTCGACAGGCCTGTCCTGAGCTTGTCGAACCATGAACGGAATCCACTTGTTCAGAGCTTCCTTATGCAAAGGAGCTTTCCCATGCCTCTGCGACAACTCGTGGAATATTTCAATCAGCGCTTCGCCGAAGAGCAAGGACTTAACAGTCCGCCGCTCCGGCTTAAAGGCACGCGGGTCGAAGGATATCTCGGGGATCTGCATGTCGGCAGTATTCTCCAGCCGGTGCGGCTTGCCGAATCGCCGTCGCTGGTAATCGGCCACGACGCATCCTCGTTCATACCGGACGAGACGAATGGTTCGAATCGGCCGCTTCACGGCCCGGCCGCGGATGAAGCTCTCAACATCGTGAACCTCGACCGTCTGACCCGTACGGTTCACATGCTCAACTACCTGCCGGTCGCCCACCAGGACGGACACCTGTTCCTGCACGTGCACCCGCGCCATGTCCTCGCGGTGAAACGGGACCACGGCGCTTATTTCGAAGAAATCATCCGACGCTGCGGCCTCTCGACCCGCCGCGTGGTCATTACGCTGCAGATCAGCCCCATTTACGACCGCCATCTGGTTCTGCTGCTCGAAAGGCTGAGAAACTACCGCGACCGCGGCTACTCGACGGCGATCAAATTCGACGACCGCGCCGGCGAAAGCTTCCTTGAGCGGTATTGCATCGAATTCCTCTACCGCTTCACGCCAGATTTCGTGCGGTTCGACACCCGATTTTTCCCGAAATTGGCCCGCGATGCCGAGAATTACCGACGGCGATCTTCTCTGCTATTGGCCGTTCGCCGCTTGGACACCCAATTATTGATCGAGGGCGTCAACAGCGAGGCCGATGCCGACGTGGCGAAGCTGCTACAGGCCGATTTGGTCAAAGGAAGCTACTACGAACGGAATGCCGTTCGGGGGGTGGAGCGGAGCCTCGCCGATTGCATGGAATAGCGTCGTGCTCTCGTTGCGGTGGACGGCGTCGGCTATATCCTGTTTCTCGATCGCCTCGTAATGATCGAATCGGATATCCATGAAATCGGTACGGATGCCCGCATAGCCTTCGTTCAGAAGCGGAGCGACCGGGGAGCCCGTATCTTCGACCTCGAGCACCTTGGTCCAGTCGGCCCCGAGTAGAGGATCATTCAGATAAAGCGCAATGATGACATTGCCGGCAGCATTGTCCGATATAACCGTTCTCAAACCAATCCATTGGTTGGTAGGAATAAGATTGGGTTTAGAAACGCGGTCATATCCCCCCTGATAGATCCCTACGGTTTTCAGCGTATAGTATTTCCCGTTGAGCTTTTTCTTGATTACCGCATAACCATCGACACGTATTCCGGCGTAATACAGATTATCGCCGTTCTGATATCGATGAAAAAACAATACTCCATTGGATTCGTTCCGATTCGGACTACCCGACGCATTGATCCGCTCGATATTGAAATAGACTTGTTGAGTAAAATTCTTGAATTTCGATCGTGTGACTAGGCGGAATATATTTTGTGGCCGATACCCATCATCGGTATCGACCGGATTGGTCGTGGCATACAGCAACCGCCACTGATCATCGTCGGCAAGCTTTCCCTGCACGGTCATTCCTATTCCGCCTGACCGGTAGAAATAGGCCCCGGAGTTCAGCCACCAATCGTTGTCGTTACTGTCGCTCATGTCGGCCGTCTCATAAAGCACGACATCGCTATCGAATCCGTCCGAAAATCCCGAGGCCGAAGGTGCAGCAATCATCCCGACCGCGGCAACGAACATGGTTAAAGGTTTGAACAAGCTCACTGCGTCCATGTCTGATTGATCCTATTCCTAGTCAATTGTCCCTTGAAGCCGATAAAAATCCTTCAGATACAGCCCGTCGGAATGAGTGTCAAAACTCGATCAAGGCGCCGGCGATGGCAGCAAAGTTAGAATAGGTCGCAGCCTCGTACCTCGAAGCCGTTACATACAAACTAAAGTTGTCGGCCACGTTCCATTTGACACTGCCACCCGCACTCAGCTGAAAACTAAAATCGGTGCCGGCTTCTTTGCCAACACCCGGAGCCACGGTGACCTCTGCGGAGACCGCATCGCCGAGCCGGGTTCTTAAGCTGAAAGGCGCCATCAATCCGAAATAGTTGTCCGGTGTCCAGAACAAGTCGCTCATTTTACGCGTATCGTCGAAGGTGAACTGTGCGCCTATGCTAAAGTCCGGATCTTTCCAAAACCTGTTTTCGATAAGAACTTCGGTCCGGTTACGCTCGTTGTTATCGCTATAAGAGAAGAAATAATGGTTGGCCGCTAAGCTGAGCGTATCCAAGGCCCTGAGCTTGAATCCGCCTACGGCCCTGAAAAACGAGATATGATTGGCTATGGCGCCCGCCGTGTTGACATAGCTGTGATCGGCTCCGATCGAGAAATCGACGTTATCGCCTATGCCGGTATTGAAATGAATCGAGCCCAACGGATAGGTCGGAGAGGAGTCTGGGGAACCGGCGGGAGACGATCGGCTCGAAAAACCGGCAGCCCCCGCCGAAAATGCGATCGCTGAACGCGGCCCCAGCTCGTTCAGCTCATACCGCAGTTTGCCCTCGAATTGGTGGCCTACTGCCTGAAAGTCCGTTTCCACCGGCGCTCCGCCCGTTCCTGACGGCCTCAAGTCGACGGTCTGATCGAAATCGATGTATCTGTAATAGCCCCAAAAGGAAAGTCTGTCCGAAATACCGTAATTCACGGATGGCGCAATGCTGAAGTACGACCGATCCGAGTTGTCTTCAAAGTACAGTCCCTCGATTTGCATAATCGGTCTGAGACGGCGGTCTAGCTCGGCCAGCTCGTGGCGAATCACCGGGTCATTCGGACGAAGAACCGTCGCCTTCTCCAAACGCTCGCGAGCACCCGCATGATCTCCGCTCCACCGGAGCACTTTTCCCGTCCTGACGAGCAGTTCCGCATCGTCCATCGCCCCTTCCCGCCCTAACCGATCGAAGATCTCCATGGCTTGCGAATATCGGCCCGCACTGGCGTAAAGCAACGCCAACTCATTAGAGGTCGATGCGATAGGATCGATGGCCTTCAAGCGCGCAACAAGATCGTTTCCGGTGTACTCGCGCGGAACTTCAAACCGTGGGAGATAGAATCGAGGAGAATTCCTGGTCAGGAGATAGTCATTCTCCACGTGAAAGGCCATCCGAAAATATTTTTCCGGAAGCTGCCGGTTGAGCTTGAAAGCGGCAGGCTCATTGGACAGCGATTTATGTCCTTGGTCGCTGTAGGGAAACGAAAAGGCGATAATCTTCGAACCCGGCACTTCCCGACTCAGAACATCCCGGCAGTCGCGATAATCCGCTTCGATCCGAGCGGCGTACTCCTCATAGGTTTCCAGTCGGCCCTCCCCGTCCAGCCACATTCGGTTGACCAGAAACCTTCCCAAATGGCCGTCCTTATCGACGGGCACATAGTGCTGTCCTTCGGTACTGTGACATTGCATATCCCAACGTCCCGTCGCAAAGTAGCGCCTGATTTCCGGCCAGGCGACGGTATAGGCGCCGCGGGTGGCAACATCCGCCACCGGCACGAACATCGTTGCCTTGAATCCGGTCTCCGCGAGAACCGGATCCGCATTCCGAAAACTGTCCGAGCGAGCATCATCGAAGGTGATGAGTATCGGTTTAGGGGGCAGATTCGCATCTTTTTTCTCGAGAAAATCGAGAAGCTGATCCATGGTGATGGATTGATAACCTTCTTTCTTGAGCGCGATCAGCTGGTCTCGGAATTGCCTCAGCGGCACCGTATCCTCTCGATTCGAGCCGGTGATACCGTGATAGAGAAGAACCGGAATGCTCGGCGATTCGGTGTTTTCATAAAGTGCGTTCAGCGCCTCCAACGCGCGGCCCTGTTCGCCGCTATAAAACGTCAACTTGGCCAGATTCTGCTGTAGGGTGACTTTGCCCGGATATAGAGGTTCCATCACTTCAAGCATATCGCGCGCGGCAGAAAAATCGCCCTGCCCCCAATACGCATTGACCAGCTGTTGGAGCGTACGGCCAGAATTCGGATACTTCGCATGAAGCTGTTCGGCGAGCTCGACGGCCTCGGCGATCTATCCCCGCAAACGTTTTGCCTCTATGAGCTCTATCGGCCCTCCGCTCTTGATCGGATCCAGTGCCGCGGCATGCTCGAATTCCTGAAGCGCCACCGCGTAATGAATGGCAGAAGCCTCCTGCTTACCCTCTTTGTCGAGGCGCCCAGCCAGTTCAAGATGCAGATTTCCGAGCCGGATCAACCGGTCCGGAGATGGCGCGACGGCGGTCAGCCGCGTAAGCCAGCGAACGCCAGCCTCGGTGTCTCCGGAGTAGACGGCATCATCTGCAATCAGGCCTAAGGCATTTACATTGTCCGGTTCTTGCTCGAGGACCTGCTTGGCGAGCCGTACCGCGTCCTCATGACGCCCTGCCCAAACCAGAAGCCGAGCAAGCCTGATTGTCCATTTACTGTCTTCCGGATGCTTGGCAACGAGGAATCTCCACTCCGACTCCGCCCGCTCCCAATTACCGAGCGCGGTATAGTGCTCGGCGAGCCTCGCGCGGGCGACATCCTTCTCGGGATGGGCTGCCAAATAGCGTTTCAGGACTTCGACGGCTTCATCGTACCGATGCTCATTCCAATACGCGTGGGCAAGACCCAATGTCGCCAGATAATCGTCGGGCGAAGCCTGCAGACTCTGTTTCAGATAGGCAATCGACTCCTCATTTCTCCCGAGATCGGCCAATAGGGTGCCTAGGCGGCGCAAATGCTCGGGGGCGTGATCAAGTTCCACCAGCGATCGTAAAATGGCCTCCGCCTCCTTCCGATTTCCGGTAGAGGTCAAGTTCTCGACGAGAGCCAGTTTGGCTTCCACATTCTCGGGCGAGCGATCCAGGATGGACCTGATCTCTCGCTCGGCCGAAGCATAATCCTTCTGCGCCGAGAAAATCCTTGCTCTGCCGAGGTGCGCCGCTTCGTCCCCCGGTGCTTTTTGCACCACCTGCGCGTAATAATCGAGCGCCTGAGACAAAAGCTGGTCCTGCTCGCTAGCCCGGCCGAACGCCAAAAGAGTCGGTACGTCGCCCGGAAAATCCTTCAAAAGACCGCGCCAAATCTCATAGGCCCGCTGACGCTGTCCGAGCCGCCTAAGCTTTGAGCCCAACTGACGCCAACCCGCGACCAAATCATCGTCACGCTGAATCTGAAGACATTTTCTGTAATATTCGGCCGCTTCCTCATATCGGCCGAGCTCGGCCAGGGTGTGGCCAAGGCGCCGCTGGTTTGCCGGCACCGGTTCCGCCTTTACCAAGGGTCTCAAGATCTCCTCGGCGTCTTTGTACCGCTGCTGGCCTATCAAGGCATCGGCAAGAAGCGAGCTCACTGCGGCATCCGCAGGAGCACGCTTCATCACGGCCCGAATCTCCCGCTCGGCAGGCTTATACGCTCGCTGGGCCAAAAAAATCCGAGCCCTTCCGAGATGAGCCTGTTCCTCTTCCGGATCGTTTTTCATTACCCGCGAATAATAATCAAGTGCCCGGTCCCAATGGCGATCCTGCTCAGAGGCCTTGCCCAGAGCCAACAGAATCGACACATCGTCGGGAAAGGCCGCGAAAAGATCCGTCCAGATTTTATAAGCACGCGTCTTCTCGCCCAGCGCCCAATAGCTCCAAGCGAGCCCCCGCCAAGCCGCCACCGAGCCTTTATCGATCGCGATCGCCCGCTCGTACTCGCGGCGAGCGTCTTCATACTTCTTCTCGGAATAGAGCGCATCGGCGTGGTTCAAAACCGTGTCGGCGGATTCGGAAGTCGACTCCTCTGCCGTGACTGCGGCCGCGAATACGAGGGCGATCAGGCTGAGCAATACACGTTCGAAGATGAGGCTTGCGGCCGACGGGCCGAAGAAATGACAGTTCCCTAACATCACACGCTGACTCTTCTTAGTTTGAATTCGTATCGAGCAACGGAGCCGGATTCACCGCGCGGATACAGCAAGCATCACACAGCGATGAAAAGCCAACGGCAATCCGGCCGTTGTCATTCGCTTGCGTATCCGCGACGGCTAGCCGCCGCGGATGCGCAAGCGCAGAGATGGACTTCACTGAATCCCGAGCGCTGAAGTCATACAAGATCGCCGGGGGGATCGTCGCCGGACGCTGGCAATCGATCCATGAGGCGCCGCCCGGCAAGAGTCCCCGGAAACCGGACGCGCAGCGGCAGGGGGCGTGCGCTGAGGCAGCACATTGCGTGCCCGCCCGGAGAATAAGAATGGTAATGATGAGACGCCGCGAGAGGCATCGCGGGCGAGGAGTATGGCGGCTGCGATAGGCGGCAGCCCCGCCAGCGACAGATCGAGAATCGACAGTACTTTCCTTTTCCTCCTTGGCCTGCCTACTGCTCCAACCGAAGTCTTCCCCACAGTCATCGTCCTTAAGATCGACAAGCTTTTCATTATTTGACCTCCTCTTCTTGGATAGCCGAAACCGCTACCCTCATCCACTCGTACCGACAGCCCGTGTCCTGCCGACTGCCTATCCGATTATAGCCATACTTTACCGCTGGCTGTCCAATACGATGAATCCGATGATTTGTTTCATCTGCTTGCCAAGATCTGTGCCATTGGAAATTTTCTGCGCCACGTTTCCCGTGGCTCCGACTGCCGTCACGGCACAGAAGCCACGGTATATTCATCTTCAGAGACTATGTTGCCCCCATCCTTCACCAGCACCAAGTCGTCGCGGCTGAGAGAGAATACGTCCTGCCCTATGTCGCCAACCATGGTGACGGCCAAGATCTTGCCCTTCGCCGCCATGCGCGCGTCGAGATTGGCGAGAAAGTCTTTCGATTGCCGATCCCCGGCGGTGGAGCGTTTCATGATGATGTTCAGGCCGTCGAATGCTGGGTCTGCCGCCCAATTCAATGCCTGCTCGGCCAGCGCGACGGTCTCGGATGACCGAATGTTGTCCTCAAGGATCAAGGCCGGCAAAAACTTGAGCCGATGATGGCGGGCGAAGATCTCCACGGCAAGGTCGCGATTCTCTACCTCTTTATGCGTGCCCCCGCTCGCCCAGGTGAAATACTTTGGGCTGAGCATGTATAGATCATCGACTTCGCGGCGAAGCTTTGTCCAGGCGGCTGCCCCGGGTATCGCGGCCACGATCCCGTATTTTTGCGGCAACGGTTCTGCCTTTACCCAGTTCAGGCGCACGGATGCGCTGCCCGCGCCCGCCGGATCCTCATCGCTTTCGTTCCAGACCGCGAGCGTTAAGGGACCGTAATCGGATCCCGCAGGCATCTCGGCCGGCCGCTTTAACAGCGGACGTCCGTTTACCGATGCGACCACTCGGGAATCAACGACTCGCAACGCTAAGGTGATAGTCCCTGAAAGCACTTCCCGACTCGCGAGTTGATTGAAGCTACCGTCCTTATTGCGTGCCTGGAGCAGAGCCAGCCCCTCGGAAACGCCCAGCCGGACGAACGGCTCGCCTTGTCGTTGCCGCAAGGAAATCCAAAATTGACCTTGCGGTTGTCCCTCGAGTTGCACTTCCACGCCGGCATTTTGCCAATGCTCCGTGCCGCCGAGCATGACCAGCGCCCCCTGCTCTCCCTCCTTGCTGGCCACCCGAAGCGCGCCATCCTCGATGGCGATTTCGCCTCTGTCCACCACCCAGTCCGGGGCAGAACGAGCGGCTTGAAAGTGATCGATGAAAGGCTTCCGGCGCGGTGCATGGGCTTCGAGCCGAGCGAGCAGATCCGCTTCGCTCCACTCCTTCGACACCCGAATTCGTCTGAGACCGGACCAGGGGTCATCCCGGTAGTTGGCTCCCCAAAGACCGGTAACAAAACCCACGGAAAGAGACGCCGCTTTCAAGGTCTGGGGCCAGATGTCGGCTTCGCCGCTCTGATCCGCGTTCCAGGCACGCGAACAATCCGCGGCGATAATGGGCTGTCCGAGCCGCTGCTCCAGTACCTTGCGCTCTCGGGCGTATCTCTGCGCCAGAACTTCGGTCGATGTAAAGCCTCCAACACCGGAATCCTGACAGCCGGATACGCCCACTTCCCAGCGACCGCTCTTGACCAGCTGTTTGAGTCTGTGCCAAGAAACCATGTGGATATTGGCCTGATCCAGCAAGCTCGGATTGACGAATACGACTCCCGTCATGCCCACGGACGCGAACACCTCGTCCGCGGTCTCCAGGGTTTCCCTGTACGCTTCGTCGAATGTCAGCAGCAGAGGTTTTTCCGGCAGCGCAGCCTCGTCATCAAGCTGCCACCGGCGCACTTGTGCGAGCCGCACCGTGGAATAACCGGCCTTTTTCAAAGCTGTCATATCAGCCCGGAATGACTCCGTCGGAATCGCGGAGTCGCGCGAGGAGCTGATCTTGCCGAACACCAGCGCGACGAACGCTTCTCTCTCCTGCCCAGCCATAATCGGGGCCGGCGGGGGCGAGGACGACGCGCTCGACATGTATTCCACACCTTGCAGAATCGCTGTCACCGTGACGGCCAAGGCTATCCACCAAAACAGATTGCGCCAATGTCCGACCGGGTGCGCGCTGCTGGGAAACTCGCTTACGACAACTGTTTGCTTCGTGGCCATCACCGCGTCCCCCATCCGTTGTTTCGCTGAGTGGCAATCGCATACGGCATCTGCCAGACCAAGAAGATCATGTAATAAATCGTAAAATAAAGGCCATAAATCCAGTTTCTATCGGATTTCCAGAAAAGGTAATAAGCCGAAAACATAAGCCCTATCATTACCGTGCCGAGAAAGTACACCATCGGCGATATGAAATCGTTATTGGCGATCGGCAGCCATAGACACATACGAAGTATCAGGATGGGAGCCACTATCGGGAACAGCAATTGGGCATAAAAAGCGACGGCTGCAAGCGGAGGTTTTTTCCACATAAAAGTCGCTGCGATTAAACTTTCTCGGAACCACGACTTTTTCCAGCGCAGCTGCTGTTTGAGAAATTTCCGATGCTTTTCGGGGACGATAGTCGTAGCAATCGCTTCTCCCGAGTAAATCACGCGATATTTGCGCAGCAGCATATTGGTCAAGCTGCGGTCATCTCCGAAGGTAGCGCGAACGCCGAGAAAATGCTGGTTGAGCCAGCGATCGAGAACCTCCATCACACAACTACGGCGGTAAGCGGAGAAACAACCGGGACAGCAGGTAACGGCGCCGAATATACTCTCAGCGGCCTTGATAACTCGGAATGCCACATAGTAGCGTGCCTGTTGCATCCGGGTGAGGCCATTTTCTGCGACGTTTGCGACCTCGGTATGTCCGGCTACCGCGGCGACCGTGGGATCGGCAAAGCCCTGGACGATTTTTTTTATCCCATCTCGCCGGACAAAACTGTCCGAGTCCACATAAACCAGGATTTCCCCGCTCGATACGCGGGCTCCGGCCGCCATCGCCTCGCGTTTCCCTTTATTGCGATCGAAGGACACCAGTGTGAGTTGCGGCCAGCGTTCTTGAGCGCGACTGACTTCCCTCAATGTACCGTCGGTCGATCCATCGTCGACGACAATCACTTCGAAATTCTCGGGCGGATAATCGACGGAATAACAGCATTCGACAGTTCGGTAAATCGCTTCTTCTTCGTTGAAAGCGGTAATGATGATACTGACTGTAGGCGCTATACCGACATCCTTCGGCGGTTTATAGAAAACGGAAAGCACGAAGCGCGAAATAATAAATACTCCAACCGTAATCGAGTAGGCATTCACGAACGGCTGGTACCAGTAATAGGTAAAATTGCTCCAGCGTACCCCCAATACGACCGCCATGCATAATGCTATCAATGCTATTGCGATCAGACGAATGAATGTGCGGTTAAATCCCGTAGATTCGGGATTAGTGGGGTGCTGAATATTCTGGTCGGGCAAGCTTTCTAAAGACAGGAAATATTCCGTTGTTGACATTCGTTTTCTCCTTAAAACAGCTATTGACCGGCAGCAATAGCGGAATGTCGAAAGCCTCGATGTGGTGGGCCGAGGCCGATCAAAACCCGATCGGGAAATCGAGACAGCTTTTCAATAAGCTTGATTGAAACCTGGCGACGCTCGCGCTATCGAGGACCACCAGACTAGCCTGCATTTCTCACACCCTTTCGTCGCGAGGGCGTCGAGACGCCGCTGTGGCGCGCCGCACGGACTGAGCGACGGCGAAGGCGTAGCTGACACTACGTCGAGCCGGCGAGAGGGGCGAGGCGGAGAAGCCCATCCTCCGGTGAAGGATGGGCCCGCTGAGCGGGCGGCCACGGAAGGCTGCCCTGGACTTTGTGCGCAGCCGGATGGCGTAGCGCAAAGACGGCGTGTCACAGTGAGTGGAAGGGTCGCGACTAAAGCGACCGTTTGCGATTGGGCGGCGTCCGCAGTAGGAAGGGTCGCTTCGGCGCTCCGGGAGCGACCGTTTGCGATTGGAAGGGCATCTCTGACGCTCCCAGAGATGCCGTTTGCGATTGGAAGGGGCCGACTAAAGGCCCGTTTGCGATTGGAAGGGGTGTGAGAAATGCGGGCTAGTACTTTTCCTGCAATCGTTTTCATACGACATCATCCTTATCCTTGTCGGTATGTAGGCGTGAAGACAGCAAATGCCGATTATTTCGCCCGGCCGCGTCCTTGAGATCCGCGAGTCTCGCTCGACGAATGCCCCTCGCCGGGAAGCAATCCTAATCAAAGATGAACGGCCGGATTGCGCACAAAGCGCCTTTTCCAGACGCTGCCACAGTTCAGTCAATTTTTGTGCCAGACATTCATCTATTTGTTCTTCAATACACTTTCTAGGTAACACGGAAATTGGCGCCGTAAAGTCCCTGAAACATCCGGATCCTTCGATGTTTCGTAGAAACCTGATATGCAGTTAGCTTTGAAAGCTCAGCCTTGCCAAAAACCTGACCTGATCTTTCGTAAAAGTTTGATTTTTCTTAATTTCGTGATAGCAAATGTGCTACCGGCGACCGGCCCATGACTTGTAAAATTTTCTGACACCGGGGCGGCGGAACCCTTGGTTTTTTTATGATGCTTTGGAGACTCAGATCACTGCGCAAGCGGTGGCTCTTCCACCGCCGGTTCGCCTGTCACGAGAACATGCCCATAGGATCGTGCCGGTGGTGGAAGCAAACCAAGCCCGGACGGATCTACCGTCGGCACGAGGACCAGGCACCTGTGCCTGCGGTGACGAATCGCTCTCACCCGCTCGGTAGCGTGTCCCACACAACCGGCGGGCGAGATCATCGCGCTGCCAAGGATCTCTCATACGACCCATGCGGCTGCGTTGAGCCAAAACTGCTTCCGAAATTTCTGCGGCAAGGTGACACTCCAATTGCCGTGCGATCAGATAGCCAAGCCAGGTCGATTTCATTGAGTGACCTTGGCCGGTTGTACCTGCCCAATAATGACTTCTGGTTATAAGAACAAGCATTTTTATTATTTTTGAGAATAACCGTGCGCTGTTATCGTACAAGCAAACAACCTCACACCTGATGGGAGTTCTCTTGGCGATGCTGAAAAAACATGGAGTATTGCCCGGTTTTTCGATAACCCTGGGATTCACGTTGACATACTTGAGTCTCATCGTGCTGGTGCCCCTCTCGGCAACGGTTCTGAAGAGCGCCACGCTGGGCTGGGACGGATTCTGGACAGTGATTACCGCCCCGCGGGTTTTGGCCTCTTACAAGCTGACTTTCGGGGCCGCGCTGGCCGGTGCCTGCATTAACGCCGTATTCGGGCTGCTGGTGGCCTGGGTTCTGGTCCGCTACGACTTCTTCGGCAAAAAGCTCGTGGACGCCTTCGTCGACTTGCCGTTTGCCTTGCCGACCGCCGTGGCCGGCATCGCGCTGGCGACACTTTATTCGAGCAAGGGCTGGATCGGCCAGATCTTTACTCCCTTGGGGATCAAGATCGCGTACACGCCGCTAGGCGTGATTCTCGCGTTGACCTTCATCGGCCTGCCCTTTGTCGTCCGCACGGTTCAGCCGATCCTGGAGGATTTCGAGACCGAATTGGAGGAAGCCGCGGCCAGCCTCGGCGCCAATCGCTGGCAGACCTTTCAAAAGGTTATCCTGCCGACGCTGCTGCCGGCGCTCCTGACCGGATTTGCCCTGGCCTTCGCGCGCGCCGTCGGCGAATACGGTTCGGTCATTTTCGTCGCCGGCAATATTCCTATGGTTTCGGAAATCACGCCGCTCCTCATCATCACCAAGCTGGAACAGTACGACTACGCCGGCGCCACGGCCTTGGCCGTGTCCATGCTGATCGTATCGTTCGGCCTGCTGCTGGCCATCAACGGGCTCCAGCGCTGGAGCCAACTGCGCCGCGCTTAACATTTGCAAGGAATACCAAATGTCTTCGATTGCCCTCCCTTCATCGATCAGCCGAACCCGCACCGCCAGCCGTACGAATCGCGAGCCGGCGCTCGTCCGCTGGCTGCTGACCGCTTTGGCCCTGGCTTTTCTGTTCGGCTTTCTGTTTTTGCCGCTGACCGTCGTATTCACCCAAGCCCTCGGCAAAGGCTGGGCTGCGTATGGAGCCGCGCTGATCGAGCCCAATGCGCTTTCCGCCATGTGGCTGACGGTCTTGGCGGCGGCCATCGCCGTGCCGCTGAACCTGGTGTTCGGCATCGCTGCCGCCTGGGCTATCGCCAAATTCGAATTTCCGGGAAAAAGCCTGTTGATGACCCTGATCGACCTACCGTTCTCGGTATCGCCGGTGGTCTCGGGACTGATCTACGTGCTGCTGTTCGGACTCCAGGGCTGGCTCGGCCCGTGGCTGCAAGAGCACGACATCAAGCTGATCTTCGCCGTCCCCGGCATCGTCCTGGCCACGATTTTCGTCACCTTTCCGTTCGTAGCCCGCGAACTCGTTCCGCTCATGCAGGCGCAGGGCACCGAGGAAGAGGAAGCCGCGATCGTCTTGGGCGCCTCCGGCTGGCAGGCCTTCTGGCGCGTCACCCTGCCCAACGTCAAATGGGGCCTGCTCTACGGCGTGATCCTCTGCAACGCGCGCGCCATGGGCGAATTCGGCGCGGTATCGGTGGTGTCCGGCCATATCCGGGGAATGACCAACACCGTCCCGCTGCACGTGGAGATTCTGTACAACGAATACAACAGCGCCGCGGCGTTTTCGGTGGCTTCCGTGCTGGCGCTGCTGGCTTTGGTGACGCTGGCGGCCAAGAGCATTCTCGAATGGCGCATCAAACAGCAGACCGTCGATCGATCGTAGGTCGTAGGGCGGGTTAGCGCAGCGTAACCCGCCGAAAGCGTAACCCGCCGAATCAGAAGGTCCATCCCTGCTAAGCCGCTCTACAAAAATCCAGGAGCACTCGGATATGAGCATAGAAATCAACGACGTGGAAAAATCCTTCGGCCGATTCAAGGCTCTTAAGAACATTACCTTGAACATCGGCAGCGGCGAACTGGTGGCGCTCTTGGGGCCTTCCGGCTGCGGCAAGACGACCTTGCTGCGCATCATCGCGGGGCTGGAGGCACCCGATTCGGGCTCTATCCTGTTTTACGGCGAGGATGCGACCAACCGCCACGTACGGGAACGGCAAGTCGGATTCGTGTTTCAGCATTACGCCCTGTTCCGGCACATGACGGTATTCGAGAACATCGCCTTCGGTCTTCGGGTCCGGCCGAGAGGCCAGCGGCCTTCGGAAAGCGAGATCCGGCGCAAGGTGCACGATTTGCTGAACCTGGTGCAGCTGGATTGGCTGGCCGACCGTTATCCCGGCCAGTTGTCGGGCGGCCAGCGCCAGCGCATCGCCTTGGCACGGGCCTTGGCGGTCGAACCCAAGGTGCTGCTCCTCGACGAACCGTTCGGCGCACTCGACGCCAAGGTCCGCAAGGATTTGCGCCGCTGGTTGCGACGTTTGCACGACGAATTGCACGTCACCAGCGTGTTCGTCACCCACGATCAGGAAGAGGCTCTGGAAGTGGCCGACCGCGTGGTGGTGCTGAACGAGGGCCGGGTCGAGCAGATCGGTACGCCCGACGAAGTTTATGACCACCCGGAAACGCCCTTCGTCTACCACTTTCTGGGCGACGTCAACCTGTTCCACGGTCGCGTCCACGACGGCCATGCCCGCATCGGCGAAACGGAGGTGGACCTCACCGGCGGCTCCGATCATCCGGAATCGGCGATCTTCTACGTACGGCCCCATGAAATCGAGATCCTGCGAGACGGCGGCGGCACCGGCACCATCGCCGCCAAGATACGCGATATCCGTCCGCTGGGAGCCACCGTGCGCATCGAACTGGAACGCATCGACGATCGCGGGTCCGTGGAAGTCGAACTGACCCGCGACCAGTTCGGCCGCAAAGGCTTGAGCGAAGGCGATAAAGTTTACTTACAGCCGAAGCGCCTTAGGACATTCGACGGCAACACGAAGCGGGAAACGACGCTGGAAGCCGTCAATCGGTAGCCGGGGATCATCGACATGGCTTATCGACCTGCGCCCGTCCGACGAGACGTTGTACCGATAGTTGAGGTTCGCATTCAAAACCCGGTACTCATAGTTCCCGGTATCGGCAACTCCGGGTCCGAACACTGGCAAACCCGATGGGAAATCAAGCATCCCGAGTTCCGCCGGGTTCAACAAAAAGAATGGAATAATCCGGTTTGCGGCGACTGGATCGAGCAACTCGAAATCGCCGTATCGGAATCCGGACCGCACACCGTACTCGTTGCACACAGCTTGGGGTGTCTCCTCGTTGCCCACTGGGCCCAGCAGATGGGGCGTTCGATTCATGGCGCATTGCTGGTCGCACCTCCCGATCCCTCTTTGGCGACTTTTCCAAGTGGAGCGGTAGGCTTTTCGCCGGTGCCCCGCATGAACCTCCCATTCCCGAGTACGGTCGTCGCCAGTCCCGACGATCCCTACGGCAGCCCGGATTACGCTCGGCGCTGTGCGGCGGCTTGGGGCAGCCAACTTGTCGAGATCGCGCCGTGCGGACATATCAATGCATCGAGCGGCTTGGACAATTGGGAAGAAGGATTCGAACTGCTGCGCCGGTTGATAGACGGTTAAAATATGTCGCGGCCGTTATTGGGTCGCCCAAGGTTTCGGCACCAATAATCCTAGAAACGGCAGTTGACCGCTTCGATGCACCAGAAAAGCCCGATGAATCCTGAACGTCCCGCCCTGCATCAATCTCACCTTTTGGGTGAAGCCGCTACGCACCCGATTGCACGGCGGGCGGGCCACCTGGCGGCGTTGCTCCTTCTTGCGGGAGACTACCCCGCGGCGGCGTCGCGCCTTGCCAGGCGACCCGCCCGCCGCACACTCCGTCACGTCCAACTGCCGTTTCTCGGATAATAATGGATCAGCAAAACGGCCCGATCGAATACCTCGCTACAAACGAAAATCCCACCGTCAACTTCGGCGAAGCCTTGCGGTTCTGGCTGAAACTGGGCTTCATCAGCTTCGGGGGGCCAGCCGGGCAAATCGCCATCATGCACCAGGAACTGGTGGAACGGCGGCGCTGGATTTCGGAGCGGCGCTATCTTCATGCCCTCAACTACTGCATGCTCCTGCCGGGGCCGGAAGCCTTGCAACTGGCCACCTATATCGGCTGGCTGCTCCATGGCCTCAGAGGCGGAATCGCCGCCGGCGTCCTGTTCATCCTGCCCTCTCTGGCCATTCTGATCCTGCTGTCCTGGATTTACATGACTTTCGGCAGTCTGCCGGCGGTTGCCGGCGTGCTCTACGGCATCAAGCCGGCGGTGGTGGCGATCGTGGTTTTCGCCGCCTATCGCATCGGTTCACGGGCACTGAAAAACGGCGTCCTTTGGAGCATCGCCGTGCTGGCCTTTCTTGCCATTTCGGTGCTCTCCGTTCCTTTCCCCGCCATCATTCTGGCTGCGGCCCTGCTGGGTGCCCTGGGCGGACGTCTCGCACCGCGATTTTTCCGGGCCGCGGATGATCACGGCAACCCCGACAAGAACTTCGGTCCATCGATCATAGACGACCGCACGCCGACGCCGGATCACGCCAGGCTGTCCCGGCCGAGGCTGATGGCCCTGGCGATCGTCGGACTGATTTCGTGGGGAGGAATCCTGGCGCTCCTGGATCAGGATCGGGGCTGGCAGGGAGATGCCGTTCAGATGGGCTGGTTCTTCACCAAAACCGCCCTGCTGACTTTCGGCGGCGCCTACTCGGTGCTGCCTTACGTTTATCAAGGGGCGGTCGAGCATTACCACTGGCTGACCGCTCCCCAAATGATGGATGGGCTGGCATTGGGAGAAACCACGCCGGGTCCTTTGATTATGGTGGTTACCTTCGTGGGCTTCCTGGCCGGCTGGAGCAAGGATTTGATCGACGGCGCGCCCTTGCTCGGAGGTGCCGCCGGGGCGGTGATCGCGACCTATTTCACGTTTCTGCCGTCGTTTCTGCTCGTCCTGCTGGGCGGGCCGCTGGCGGAAGCGACCCATGGCAACATCAAGTTCACCGCGCCCCTGACCGGCATAACCGCCGCCATGGTGGGCGTGATATTGAATCTTGCCGTGTTCTTCGCTTATCACCTGTTCTGGCCCAACGGCCTGAACGGCCCTGTCGATTGGCTGTCCGTGGGAATCGCTCTAACCTCGGCGACGGCATTGCTCCGCTTCAAGCTGGGCGTTATTCCTCTGATCGGTATTTGTGCCATGGCGGGGCTCGTTTATCGGCTCGCGGTTCTTTGATCGGGTTTCGGCATTTCCGAGCGACCGTCTGCGATTGAAAAGGTGGCTCCGGCGCTCCTGGAAGGGTCGTTCTAGCGCTCCCAGAGAGCGTTTTCCGAATCGGTGTAAGGGATTCGGATATGTAGGTCGGCAATCCCTTGCCGACGTATCGGCTCGGCGAAGGGCTTTGTCGGAAGGGCAGCTCTGGCGCTCCCAGAGATGCCGTTTGCGATTGGAAGGGACCGACTAAAGGTCCGTTTGCGATTGGAAGGGACCGACTAAAGGTCCGTTTGCGATTGGAAGGGTGCGAGACGCAGGCCGGACACAAACGGCTTCCTCATTTGTTCGGGGTTTCCCTAGCTATCGGATGCTATTGTTCTCTATACTTTTCTGGATATTTTTTACCCATCCATCAAGAGAACTTCTATGCGCCGCGTTATTTTCAATCAAAAGGGGGGCGTCGGTAAGTCCACGATTGCCTGCAATCTCGCCGCCATCAGCGCCGCCGAAGGCAAGAAAACCTTGGTTGTCGATCTCGATATCCAGGGCAACTCCACCCATTATTTGCTGGGCCAGAAGGTGGCCGATCCGGACGCCAGCATCGCCCACTTCTTCAAGGACACCTTAAGCCTGAACCTGTTCGGCAAGAGCCCGAACACCGGGCTGGATAGCGCCATACACGAAACGCCGTTCCCTAACCTCTATGTGGTGCCCTCGCATCCCGAATTGGAACCGCTGCAGAGCCGGCTCGAATCCCGTTATAAGATTTACAAGCTGCGCGAGGCGCTGGATGCTCTCGGCGAATTCGAGCGCATCTATATCGACACGCCGCCGGTACTCAACTTCTACAGCCGATCGGCCTTGATCGCCGCCCGGCGCTGCCTGATTCCCTTCGATTGCGACGCCTTTTCGCGGGAAGCGCTGTACAACCTGCTGGCCGTGATCGGCGAGATCAAGGCGGACCACAACGACGCGCTGGAAATCGAAGGCATCATCGTCAACCAGTTCCAGGGCCGCGCCAATTTGCCTCAGCAACTGGTCAACCAGCTGATCTCGGAAGGCCATCCGGTATTGCAGACCAAGCTTTCGCCCTCGGTGAAGGTGCGCGAATCCCATAGCGAATCCAAGCCGCTGATCCATTACGCGCCGGAGCACAAACTCTCCGAGGAATACAAGGCACTGCACCGGGAAATTCACGAGAGGCATCACTAAGGTTTTTCCATAGCCCCATGAGTACGCTCGCATTTCTCGATCGAATCGCGGAAGAAAAAATCCGGGAGGCCATCGCGCGCGGCGATTTGAACGATTTGCCCGGCGCCGGCAAACCCGTACCCGACGAAGAGGAACTGGCCCTGGTGCCTGCCGATCTGCGCATGGCGTACCGGGTTCTCAAGAACGCCGGCTATGTTCCCGAGGAAGTGCGTTTGCGGCGGGAGATCGAAGACGTCGGCCGACTGATCGAGCTGTGCGACGATTCATCGGCGCAATACCGGGAGGGTTTAAATCGGCTGCATCTGCTCGTGCAGCGGCTGGGAGAAATGCGCGGCGGCAACCTGGCGCTGCACGACCGTTATTACAAGCAGGTCGCCGAAAAATTCGGCGAGCGGCATACCGCTTCGAAACGCGATGAATAGCCTATAAGGACCAGAGCCGGTGCAAACGGAGGACATTCAAAAGGCGACCGAAGCCGCCCAACTTTTACGCGCACGGGCCTGGTTTCTCGGGACCCGCATCGATATTCGGGATCTGGAGCGCGGCAGTCGGCTCGCCGTGGGACCGCTGACCATGCTGGTGGGTCCAAGGGGTTACAGCCTCATTTTTCGCTTCGGCGTCGTCGTGCTCGTCGGTCTCACCCGATCCGAAGAAACGGAAATCCTCGAGCGCCTGGCACCGTCGGTCCAAAATCCGTTTGCGCACCCCGAATCGGACGAGGTAGACATCATCATCGATCCCGACCGGCCCGAGCGCTTCGATACAAATGGGCGATTGAGTCTTACCGAAGCGACTACGGGCCGGCTGCAAGTCGTCGCCCACGTGCTGGCGAAAAGCTGCGTGCTGGGTTATTACGAACGCAGCGTCGGAGAGGTCTTCGACCGCGTCGAGCGGCTGGCGGAACGCCTGAGCCAGGGCCTAGGCCCCGCCCGGGACAAGAAAGAGATACTCAACGAAATCGGCAACGTCTTGTTGATTTTGACCCGGACCGTGGGCCGCGTCGAAGTCACCGAAAAGCCGGAAATCACCTGGGAAGACATCGAACTCGACCGCCTTTATGAGAGGCTGGCCTACGAATACGAACTGCGTGATCGGGATCTGGCGCTATCGCGCAAGCTGGAACTGATCTCCCGCACCGCCGAAACCTATCTGGACCTGGTCAACAGCCGTCAGACGCTCCGCGTGGAGTGGTACATCGTCATTCTCATCGTGATGGAAGTCATCCTGTCTCTGCACGAGAAGTTCTTCTGACCGTCCTGCCCCCGTTTTCCGATATTTCAGCGCGCGCAGGTTTTTTCCCGTACCTGCGTATATAGAGATATGAAAGCGTTTTCGCGAATTTCCCCGGTACCAATCTCTTTTGGTAGGTCGGCAATCCTTTGCCGATACATGCGTCGGCAAAGGATTGCCGACCTACGATGCTCGCCTATCGGGGACGCCGATCCACTCACCGCCGTTCCGATCGAATCGGCGTACCTAAACAGCAACTGGTCGTGAACGATTTGTCCTGCTCGATCATGACATCCGGAACCGGATTTCAGTCCCGCCGACAGGAGCAGAACGGCGATACCGCATCGATCCGCGACGAAATCCTCATGAGTCGGGTCGCTCAAGGCGATCACGACGCCTTTTCCTTACTGGTGCACCGCCACACGCCCCGAATGTATGCGCTGGCGCGGCGGATCAGCGGAGTATCGGCCGAGGCCGAGGAAGTTGTGCAGGAAGCTTTTCTGCGGGTTTGGGTGAACGCCGCGGCGTGGTCCCCGCAAAAGGGCACTTTCGCCGTCTGGTTGGGACGGATTGTCGTCAATCTTTGCATCGATCGCCGCCGCAGGGACCGATACGAGCCCTGGGGCGACGACGAACCGCTTATTCAAGCCGCAGATTTGGAATCCGTGCTGACTCAGCAACAGCAGGCCGAACAGATCGCCTCGGCGGTCGAGGAACTGCCGATGCGCCAGAGGAGCGCCCTGGTTCTGTGTTATTACGAAGGGTTCAGCAATGCCGAAGCCGCCGAAATTCTCGAGATCTCGGTGGGCGCTTTGCAAGCTTTGCTGGTCCGGGCGCGCCGCACACTACGCGAACGTCTGGCCCCATTGATCCGAACTTAGGAGGAGTCCGATGCTATTGACCCGCCTCAAACATCATTTCGCCGCCTTCGGCGCCGATACCCGGCGTTGGCCGACAAAGCCGCATGGGATCTGGCGCCGGCTGGCGGGCTCTTCGCGCTTTCGAGCAGAACGCACCGAGGCCGAGCGCATCGACCGTCTGCTCGATCTCTGGCGCATCGAAACGCCATCCGAGCAGCTTGCGCAACATATCTGCCAACGAGCCCTCGCATTGCCGCAGCAGCCCGTTTCCGCTATCGCGCCGCCGACCGACATCGTCGTTTGGCCGTTTGCGTCGTATTGGCCGGGCGTGGCCACCTTCGGTCTCGCGCTCATCATGGGTTGTCTTTTGGGTTGGTACGGCGGAATCAACGGCACGACCTCCGAGGACTGGCTCAACACGGCTGCCCTTACCCCCATGCAAGAGGATTTCAGCGATCGATGAAGCCTTTCAGCTTGTCGTCCCGAACCACCGCCTGGATTCTTCTGGGCTCGCTCCTACTCAACGTGTTTCTGTCAGCCTGGCTCGGCGTCGGCACCTATAAACACACGCACCGGCGTCCGTGGTTGTCGATCGAATCTTTCGAAGAACGGTTCACGTCACGATTGCCGGAGCACGATGCCTCGACGTTCCGCAGCATCCTGGATGCGCAGCGGCCGGAACTCGTATCTCGCATCGAGGCGGTGCGCGCCTCCCGCGACGAGGTCAGACGGACGCTCCAAGCCGAGCCGTTCGACCGGCACCTTCTCGAAGCGGCATTGGAGCGAAGCGACCATGCTATGACCGCCCTGCAAACCACGCTGCACACGGTGATCTTGACGGCCGCGCCCGAATTATCGGGTGAGGGACGCCGGCGCTTGCTCGAAAAACCCGAACGCTAAGAACGCATGAATGCCAGACCACGCCCCGCGTCCGGGCTGAGATTCTTATTGTTGGCCGGCATGCTCTTGGCCGACGATTTGCCGGCGGCGGAACGTCCGCCGTTTCTCGAAGATCCCCTGGACACTCGCAAAGCCGTGGCGCCGACTCCGGCGCGATCGGTCCGGAAACCCGGACTGGGCGATCCCTGCCCGGCGGATGCACGCGCCGGCCAAGCCTGGTCCTTGCTCGAAATCATCGACCAGGCGCTTTGCCACAATCCGCAAACCCGCCAAGCCTGGGCGAACGCACGGGTTCAGGCGGCCCAGTTCGGCGTGGCGGAAGCCGCCTACCTCCCTACCGTCAACCTGAACACCACGGCCTCATACGGCCAGACCGGCTCCGGAAGCGTATCCCAAAGCCAATTGCAAGGCTTCCCCCTGGGAACGGGGGTTAGTGGCGGAACCTTCGGGGGCAGGGAACAATTCCGGATCACGCCCTCGGTAAGCCTCAACTATCTGCTGTTCGATTTCGGCGGCCGATCCGCGCGACTGGAAAATGCGCGGGCGGCGCTCGATGCCGCCAACTGGAGCCACGTATCGACGCTGCAGAACGTGCTATTCACCGCAGTGCAAGCGTATTACCAGTTGTTCGCGGCCCGCTCGGCGCTCGAAGCCACCGAAGCTTCCGAACGGTCCAGCGAGGAAGCATTCGAGGCGGCGGCATTTCGTTACGAGGTCGGCGCGGCAGCTCTCGCCGACAAGCTGCAAGCTCAAACCGCCTACGCGCAAGCCAAACTCAACCGCCAGAGAGCCACCGGCGACGCGCAGAATGCCTTGGGAGTTCTGGCCAACGCCATGGGCCTCAAGCCCCATGCGTCGTTGGACATCGAGCCGCCCGCCTTCATCGAGCCGGATGCGGAACGGGAACGCGACGTGCAAGCCTTGATCGAAGAAGCGAAAGCGTTGCGTCCGGATTTGGCTGCGGCCGAGGCCCAGGTCCGAGCGGCCGAGGCGAATGTGAGATCGGCGCGCTCGGGCAGCCTGCCGACTGTTTCGCTGGTGAGCAATTACGCCTACAGCGATTCCAGCATCTCGCAAAGCTTCCAAAGCTGGTCGGTCGGTCTGCAACTCAGCGTGCCGCTATTCACCGGATTCGCCAATACCTACCAGATTCGGAGCGCCGAGGAACAGGTATCGGTCCAGGAAGCCACCCGCGATCAATTGGATCAAACGATCGCTCTCGACGTGTGGCGCGCCTATTTCGATTTGAATACCACGCGGGAAACGCTGTCCAGCACGAACGATCTCTTGGCAAGCGCGACCCAGGCGGAAAAGGTAGCCTTGGGCCGTTATAAAGCCGGAGCGGGCAGCATTCTGGAACTTCTGAACGCCGAAGCCGATCTTGCCAATGCCCGCTTGCAGCACGTCCAGGCCCGCTATAACTGGCACATCGGCAAAGCCCGCCTCGCGCAGGCGATAGGCGCTCTGGATCCGACCGAGATCGGCGCCAGTTCGCGGGCGGTGGAAAAAAAGACCAATCTCCCTTAATCAAGGTTCATGATGTCGCGTTCGAAACTCTTAATCTTGTTGCTCATCTTGGCCCTGGTCGCCGGCGGATTCGTACTGTGGAACAAGAACCGGCATGCCGCCGATGCCTCCGCCTACCGCACGGCTCCGGTCGCCCGGGGCGATATCCAGCAAACCGTTTCCGCCAATGGAACCTTGAATCCCGTGGTGCTGGTCAACGTCGGCACCCAGGTGTCCGGTACGGTCCAGACGCTCCACGCCGACTTTAACGATCGAGTCCGCGAAGGCCAGGTGCTTGCCGAATTGGACCCGGCCCTGTTCCGCGCCCAGCTCGATCAGAGCCGCGCCAACGTGGCCAATGCCCGCGCATCTTTGCAGCTGGCGGAGGCCAACGAGCGGCGTGCTCGCGCCCTGTTCGGGCAGGACTATATCTCCCGCGCCGAATTGGATGCGGCGATACAGGCGTTGGGTGCGGCCAGGGCGCAAGTGGCCGCCGCCACCGCTCAGGTGCATCGCGACGAGACCAATCTGCGCTACAGCGTGATCGTCTCGCCGGTATCGGGCGTTGTGGTGTCGCGGAACGTGGATGTGGGCCAGACCGTAGCCGCGAGCTTCCAGACCCCTACCCTTTTCACCATCGCCCAGGACCTGAAGAAGATGCAGATCGACACCACGGTCGCCGAAGCGGACGTGGGCAAGGTGAGAGTCGGCCAAACCGTACATTTCGCGGTCGACGCGTTTCCGGGACGGGATTTCGTCGGAACCGTGCGCCAGATCCGTCTGAACTCGCAGGTTCTCCAAAACGTCGTGACCTATAACGTCGTAATCGATGTCGACAATCCTGACGAGATCCTGATGCCCGGCATGACGGCTTTCGTCACCATCGTCGTCGACGAGCGCAAGAATGTACTTAGGCTGCCGGTGGCCGCGCTACGCTACGAGCCGACGGAAGGCGCGGAAGACACGAAAACCCCCAAGCCCAAGGGGAAGGCGGTTTATCGCTTGGAAGAAGGAAATCCGGTGGCCGTCCCGGTGCGCACGGGAATCACCGACGGCAAGTTCGTGGAACTGGTCGAAGGCGATCTCAAGGAAGACGATCCGCTGGTCACCGAAGACCAGCGAAAAGACGCTGCCGATTCGGGCCGAGGCAGCGGCGGTACCGGCGGCTCCTTTAGGGTCAGGATGCATTAAGGGTATGCCTCCGTCACTCATCGAAGTCGTCGATCTGGTCAAGACATATCCTGTCGGCGATTCCGGAACCGTACCCGTGCTGCATCGTCTGAACTTCACGATCGATGCCGGCGAGTTCGTCGCCATCATGGGGCCTTCGGGCTCCGGCAAATCGACCTTGATGAACATCCTGGGCTGCCTCGACATTCCGAGCGACGGCCGTTACGTGTTGAACGGCACCGATACCGCCCGACTCGGGCCGGATGAACTGGCCGCATTGCGCAACCGCACCATCGGCTTCGTCTTCCAGGGCTTCAACCTGCTGCCCCGGAAGACGGTCGAGGACAATGTCGCGTTGCCGCTTCTCTATGCCGGCGTGGGACGCGAAGAGCGCGAGGCGCGCGCGCGGAAGCTGCTCGAAGCAGTGGGCCTCGGCCACCGTGTCGGCCATCGGCCGCCGCAACTCTCGGGCGGACAGCAACAGCGGGTAGCCATCGCCCGCGCTTTGGCCAATTCGCCGAAGCTGATTCTGGCGGACGAGCCCACCGGCAATCTGGACACCCATACCAGCGAAGAAATCATGGCTTTATTCGAACGACTCAATCGAAACGAGGGCCTGACCATCGTCCTGGTGACGCACGAGCCCGACGTGGCGCGCCATGCCCAGCGCCTGATTCATGTCGTGGACGGGCATATCGCCGAGGACGGTCCGGTGGAAGAGATTCTGGGAGGAGTACATTCATGATGTTCGGCACCTTACTGGAAGAAGCGCTGCAGGCGATGGGCGCCAACCGGCTGCGGAGCGCGCTCACCATGCTCGGCATGATCATCGGCGTCGGCGCCGTGGTGCTGATGATGGCGATCGGACAGGGCGCCCAGGCCATGGTGAGCGAAGCGATCGCCTCGATGGGCAGCAATCTTTTCATCATATTGACGGGCTCGTCGACCTCGGGCGGCGTGCGCATGGGCGGCGGAACCGTGCCCACCCTCACCGTCACCGATGCCCAGGCCATCGGCGAACTGCCCGAGATCGCCTCGGTCGCACCCGCCTATTCCAACATCGCGCAAGTGATCTACGGCCCCAACAACTGGGCGACTTCCATCATGGGCACCACCCCGGCCTATTTCGAAGTGCGCGACTGGCATCCGGTTTCCGGCACCGTCTTCACCGACAGCGACGTACGCTCGGCGACGCGGGTGATCGTGCTCGGGCAGACCGTCGTTCAAAACCTGTTCGGCAATGAGGACCCGGTCGGCAAGACGGTCCGCGTCAAGAACAGCCCGTTCCTCGTTGTCGGCGTCCTGGAACCCAAAGGGCAGAGTCTCGACGGACGCGATCAGGACGACACTTCGATGGTGCCCTTGACGACAGCGCAGCGCCAATTGTTCGGCAATCCGTTCCCGGGGATGGTCCGGTTCATCATGGCGAAAGCCCGCTCCAGCGAAGCGATGCCGCGCGCGGAGAAAAGCCTGATCGAACTCTTGCGCACCCGGCACCGCATCCGGCCGGGCCAGGAAGACGATTTCACGGTCCGCAACCTGACCGCCCTCGCCCAAACCGCCGCCGGAACCACCCGCACCATGTCGGTCATGCTGGGCGCCATTGCCTCGGTATCGCTTCTGGTGGGCGGCATCGGCATCATGAACATCATGCTGGTCTCGGTGACCGAACGGACCCGCGAAATCGGCATCCGCCTCGCCATCGGCGCGCGGCGGCAGGACATTCTGCTGCAATTCCTCCTGGAAGCCCTGATCATCTCCCTGGCCGGCAGCCTGATCGGCGCCGCCATCGGGTTCGCCGGGGCCTGGCTCGCCGCCAGCCTGGGCGGCATGACCGTGGTCGTCACCCTCTGGTCCATACTGCTCGCCTTCACCGTCGCCGCGGCAGTGGGCATCTTCTTCGGGTTTTATCCCGCCCGCAAGGCGGCCGAACTTCGGCCGATCGAGGCGTTGCGGTATCAGTGATGAACGTGGGTAAACCGCCTTAATTTTCGCGATCTATAGTAGGATTAAGTTCAGTTACGTTTACCAACCGGAAAATCCATGAATTTCAGTATCGAACACGAGCAAGAAGAGGATGGCCGTTGGCTTGCCGAAGTTCCTGAATTGCCGGGCGTGCTCGCCTATGGCGCAAATGCCGAGGAGGCCATGGTCAAGGTTGAAGCTCTTGCCCTGCGCGTCATTGCCGAGCGCCTGGAACAAGGAGAAAGTCGCCCAATTCCGATTCATTTCTCGCTTGCTGCCAACGCATGAGTCAATGGCCGTTTTGCGGAACCCCAGCTTCACTCTGCGTTCGCGGCCTATAAAAACTGGGGCTTGTTTCTCTGACCCAGCCTACAGGCGAATCAGGGCTTTCCCACCAAGCAATCCGACAAGCCGCCAGCCTTCTTGATAAACCGCTCGTCGAATGTTTTCAGGGACGAATACCGCTCGCTATTCGCCAAGTGGAAAGCATCGGCGAAATCCAGACCGGCTTCGTGCCAGTTGATCACCCGCGCGACAAGCTGGGCATTGTTTACATGAACGTTTTTGAGCCCAAATAGCTTTTTGAATGCGGAGCAGATTTCCGCGGGTTTAAAGTCGTACGCATAACGCAGCACCCATTCGGTTTCCAGGATCACCGTATCGGGTATGAAGATCTCGGCCGTCCGGAAGAGCTGGTAGCTGGCCTGGTATTGAGCCTGATCGTCCCGGGTGAGAAGTCGTACGACAATATTGGCATCAATCGCTATCACGCCATTCCTTCCTTACGTGCTGGCGTATCGCTTGATCGATTTCTTCATCGCTCTTGGCTTTCCCTTCGAACCGCAAGCAGCCCGCAACCTCGTCGAGAACGGTTTCCTCGAAAGGCACTTTAGGTTTGAGCAGAATGCCGTCGCCAACCTCGATGGCAACCAGCTCCAGCCCTGCTTCCCAACCGTGGGCCGCTCGAAACCCTTTGGGAATGATCACTTGGCCTTTGCTCGAAAGTTTGGTGGTCTCCATGGCGCATACCCAATGTAAGACAAACGTAAGATTTTGTGCTTAAGAACATCATCCGTCAATAAGCCAACGAAAAGAGATTCTTGCTTTTTGCTCCGATTGGACGAGTCAGTCCGTCATCCAGAATGCAACCGTGCAGAATCCGAGCTCAAACCGGCATCTACAGACCTTGCGAATGTCGGTCTCGTTCGCCGCCCCACTCTACCGAAACGTTTTCCGGAGCTGAATCCTCCCACTCTACCCGGCTTGAACGCTTGTCAAGACAATGACGTGCGGGCGTTCTGTCTTGCTTTCAGCTGTAACACATGCCGGACAGAAAGCCACTTACGTCATGCGAACAGACCGAATCTGGACCTTGACAGGTATCTTTCAGAAGCGCACTGTTGGGTCAAATCCCACGCCCCCTGCTAATTTCCATGGATCGGAGAACATCATGAAGGAAGTGGCCTCCTGCAATGTTTTGATGATCTATCCGCGCTTCAAAGCGGAATCGTTCTGGAATTACCCCGAAGCCTGCGAATTGGTGGGCGCACGTTATCCGGCCGCTCCGCTTGGCTTGGTTACCGTAGCTTCATTGCTGCCTCGAGAATGGAATATCCGTCTCGTCAACCGGAACACCGAGGAGCTTAGCGACGAGGATATCGCCTGGTCCGATATGGTGATGACGGGGGGCATGATTACCCAGCAGCCCGATACGCTCGACTTGATCGAACGAGCCCACATCATGGGCACGCCCGTGGTCGTGGGCGGGCCGGATGCGACCTCGAGTCCGCACGTTTACCGTTCGGCGGACTTCCTGGTTCTCGGAGAAGCCGAGGGCATTATGCAGACGTTCGTGGATGCCTGGGAGAGTGGACAACGATCGGGGATGTTCACCGCCCCCAAGTTCCAGATCGATGTCACGAAGAGCCCGATCCCGCGTTTCGATTTGCTCAAATTCGAGCATTATCTTTACGTTGGTTTGCAGTTCTCACGGGGCTGTCCGTTCACCTGCGAGTTCTGCGACATCATCGAGCTTTACGGACGGGTGCCGCGCACCAAAACCGCGGCGCAGGTGTTCGCCGAACTCGATGCACTCTATTCAATGGGTTACCGGGGGCACGTCGATTTCGTGGACGACAACCTGATCGGCAACAAGAAGGTGGTAAAGGCGTTCCTGGCCGAACTCATAACCTGGCAGGAAGCCCATGACTTTCCTTTCGAATTCTCGACCGAAGCCTCGATCAATCTCGCCGAAGACACCGAGCTTCTCGAACTCATGAAACGGGCGAACTTCTTCCTCGTCTTCATCGGCATCGAGAGTCCGGACCCGGAGACTCTGATCGCGACCAAGAAAAGGCAGAACACCCGCCGCGACTTGGTCGAGAGCATCCACAAGATTTACTCCTACGGCATGATGGTTACTGCCGGGTTCATCGTCGGATTCGACAGCGAAAAGCACTCGATTGCCGATGCCATGGCGGATTTCATCGAGGCGGCGGCGATTCCGGTGTGCATGGTGGGGCTTCTTTATGCATTGCCGAATACACAGCTGACCCGGCGGCTACAGCGGGAGGGTCGCCTCCATCCGGGCCATGACATCATGCCGGACGTGGACGCCGGCGACCAATGCACCAGTGGTTTGAATTTCGACACCTTGCGCCCGCTCCGGGATGTGCTTGACGACTACCGGCGCATTCTCCAGCGCGTGTATGACCCGGTCGCCTACGTCGGACGGATCAATCGGCTGGTCAGCCTGCTGGACCGATCCGATCGTCCTCGCGACTTACCCAAAGGGGACGCCCGGCGAAAAGTCGGCGCCGTCGAAACGGTCAACAAGGTTTTCAACAAATTGCCGGAATTGCGCGACGCATTCTGGCAGACCTTCATGAACTGCGCAAAAACCAACCCGCAGGCCTTGCGTCTCGCTGTCAGTCTCATGGCGATGTACCTGCATCTCGGCCCGTATTCGCGTTACGTCATCGGCGCCATCGATCGTCGGATTGACGAACTCGACCGGGACACGAACCAAAACTGGCTTCGGTATCAATCCAGCATATCGGCCGAAGGCTGAGCCCGGCCTTGCAAGCCTTTCGCACGAGGCGACCAGGCCGGTTGTCATGGCTGTTGACTTAAGCAATTCCGCCCCCCTACACTTTAGTTTCGTCACGAAACTATATAACAACAAGACTTGCTGAGGAAACAACCATGCGCAACGTAAAATCCCTTACCTTGACCGTAGCTCTTGCGATCGCCGCCCATGCACCGGCCGGTCACGCGGACGGCTACTTTTCCGAGGTAGGCGACAAGTTCACGAGGGGATTTGCAAATCTGTTTACCGGGATTGGGGAAGTTCCGAAAAATATCGTAGGCGCAAGCAAGAAGACCAATCCCGTCGTCGGGAGCGCTGGCGGCTTGATCATGGGTACGCTGGACACGCTCGGCAGGACCGCATCCGGCGTTTTCGACGTCATCACCAGTCCGATTCCGACCAAGAGCCTGGTCGAACCGGCCTATGTGTGGGAGAACTTCGAAAAATCCACCTCCTATGGTGACGCTTATTTGTAATTCGTAAGCGTTTCGAACGATCCGTCGTCCGACTTCCAGCCAAGAGTCGCGGGATGTGGGTGAAAAACGAGCCACATCCCGCGAACTTCACCGCCTCGCTGCGTCGCTCCTGATCGGCCACCGTTCCGCTCACCGAGGTACCGCCTTGCCGTCCGCCCTTTTACCCTTTGATATACTCCGGCGGCTCGGAGAAGCGGTCGATCCGCGCCCGCATTCGATAAGACGCAAACAGAGGAGGCGTTCATGCCCACAGTCGATTCCCTGCTGAAAACGGTTCGAGAGATCGAACCGATCATCCGCCAATATGCACCGGCGGCCGAACGCGAGCGCAAACTGGCAATACCGGTGGCGAAGGCGATGCAGGAGGCGGGCCTCTATCGATTGTGGCGGCCGAAGGCATTCGGCGGACTTGAGGTCGAGCCGATCTCTGCTTTTCGCGTAATAGAGGAAGTCTCCCGTATCGACAGTGCGGCGGGTTGGAATCTGCAAATCGCCGTTGCCCACGATATGTTCGCCCCATGGTTCGGCGACCAGGCCGCGCAGGAGATTTTTGGGTTCGAGGCAATTCCGGTCGGCTCCTTCAACCCTGCGCGCAAGGCCGTTCCGGTCGCGGGCGGCTATCGCATCTCGGGACGCACGACCTTCGTGAGCGGCGCGCACCATGCGACGGCCTTTCTCGGCTTTGCGAATATCTACGATGATGGCGAACTGCGCGTGGCCGCCGATGGCAATCCGGAAATGCTGTTGATCGCGGTTCCCGCGCCCGAAGCCGAAATCGTCGACAACTGGAACACGATGGGCATGCGCGGCAGCGGCAGCCATGATGTCGAGATGCGGGACGTATTCATCCCCGAGCATTGGGCCGCGCCATGGCGACCGTTAGAGAAACCGGGCAGCGCCTATCAGGGATCGCTTTACCGGCTGACGGTCTGGCCGGCGATCGCCGCCCTCGTCCCGCCGGCGCTCGGTATCGCACGCGCGGCCATCGATGAAGCGGTCGAGCTCATCACCCGAAAGACGCCCGCGTATGGAACGAAGACGCTCAAGAATCAGGCCGTCGTTCAATCACAGCTCGCACGAGCCGAAGCCAAACTCGGTGCCGGCCGACTCTATTTCTACCAGGCGTTCGAGGAAGCTTGGAAAGAAGCCGTCGCTGCGAGATCCGTCACGATAGAGCTCAAAGCCAAAATGCAACTCGCGATGACCCACGCCGTTCTCGAATCCGCGGCAGCGGTGGACCTCATCCACGAGATCGTGGGAGCCTCGGGAATCCGAGAAGAATATGAGTTCTCGAAGCACTTCCGCGACATCCACGTCATCACCCAGCATGGCTTCATCAACGCGGGCAAGCTGGAGGCAGTCGGACAAATCATGCTCGGACTCGAACCCGAGTGGCCGTTTTTCCAGTTCTAGCGCCATTGCCGACATCAAGAGGCAACGCTCTCGGGACAAATCCCGAGCACGCCTGATATATTAGAATTCACTAATTAAATAACACCGGAGCATACGTATGGATCAGAGCATGGGCGAACTGATGAACCACACGGCTGACATGGGTCAGGCCCAGATGTTTTCGAAAGCCTGGTACAACGAATATTTTCGGCGTGCAGCCGAAAGCCCGACCCATTCGCGCTTCTGCGAGGCGGTTTACGGCCGGGACTTGTGCCAGCACGGCATGATGGACACGGACGAGATGGATTTCCTGGCTTCGCTGCTCAAGCCGGGTGAGAAGGTTCTGGAAGTCGGCTGCTCCAACGGATACATCACGGAGTATCTCCATCAGCGCACCGCCTGCACCATACGTGGAGTCGATTATTCGGATGTCGCCATCGCTCAGGCGCAACGCAGAACGCAGGGAAAAGCGCCCGCGCTGGATTTCCGATGCGTCGACCTGATCCACGACGAGTTCCCCGGCGGGGATTACGACGTCATCCTGGCAATCGATTCCATTTATTTCATGGGCGATTACGGTGCCACGCTGGCGAAGCTCAACGCCAAACTGGCCCCCGGCGGCCGGATGATCGTCGCCGCCTTTCAGGCAAAGGAAGAAAACGATCCCGACACGATCTTGCTCCCCGGTCACACGCGCATGGCCGAAACCTTACAAGGCTTGTCGTTCCGCTATACCCAGCATGACTTCACCGCAAACATCCGAAATCATTGGATAAAGAACTACGAGTTCTCCCGGACACTGCAACCCGAGTTCGCTGCCGAAGGCAACGAATTCCTTTGCGAAGCCCGTATGGCCGAAAACGGTTGGTTCAAGGACCACGCCGAACGGGGAACCTTGGTCCGGTTCCTGTACGTTATCGACCATAACCCGAATCTGGCACCACCCGGACTGCAAGGCGCCCGATAATATGGTGCGGAATCGGTAAAGGGAGAAGCGAAAAAGTATAGTTGATGAAATTCCAATAGTATTTAAATATTCGTTTAAATACTAAATCACTAAGGTAAACACGGGCATAACAAACAGAAACTCGATCGAATTCGACGAGGTTAATTCCGTGCGAGCCATTACGGATTTAGGAGGCAATAGATCCCCTACCATTAGAACGAGACGAGTATTCGCCTCGCTTCCGGGACTTTTAAAGCACGATTGTTCAGGAAACTCGTTTCTTCAAAAAGGTGAACTGAGGATGCAGCGGCAATAAAGCCGCATTCCACGAATCTTGCCCCGCCGCGGGCAGTCCAAAACCGTTCCCGACGGTTTTGTGCTCACCCCGTCCCTGAGGCTCGTTCTTCGGACCGAGCTCCGCACTTCCCAATTGACCAAAGCCGTCCCTGGCTTTGGCCCGCTGGGCAAACTTCGTTTGCCCCATTCGGCTCCCGACCGAATGGTTGCGCCTGGCAAATTTGTGGCGGACCAATCCGCCGGGAACGGATTTGCGCATTTTCCCAATGGGCGTAGGATAGTCCGGCGTGATTCCCTGCCGGCATGATGGCTTAACCTATTAATCAGGCCCGTAAATACCCTCCTGGTATTTCGGGCCGCCGCCCAGGCCGGTACACGCCCGGCCTGGGCTCACGCGGCTTGTCGCCGCGCCGGGGCATCCCTGCCCCGGATTAACCCGGCCTATATTTATAGGCCGGGTTAATAAAGGCATTGCCTCGGATCTAGGGAAGCAAATGCACGCCGGCGACCCCATCCTATCTCGAACAGCGCATCGCTAGCGGTTAGCTCTTGCGGGCTAGCCCGTGATCCGGTGCGCCTGCCAATCGCGGGCTGAAGCCTACTCACAAGCGTATAGCCCATTTAGCATGGAAGCGGCCGCAAGCCGACAGAATTCATGCGGCTCATCGATATGCCGCACTTTTCAGTGTTCCGCTCGCGCCAAACCGCTTCCGGCTGATACTTAATGTCCGGTGGGATAAGGGATAAAAAGCACTGGCACAAACCAAGGGTTCGTTGTTTACAAAGGCCTTTTGCCTTGTCAGGCCAATTATCTTCAATATTTAGATGTCGTTTTTCGTAAGGCGGACTATTATTCATTTTTTTCAGGAGAGTTTTGAATCGTAGATCGTGTGACGGACTCGGGGGTTAAATCGGATTACCCTTAATGCCGAAAAAGCATTTCCGGGCCGACCTATAACAATACATTCATCATCCATAACGAGAAGGAGAATAATGATGACGATCTTATCCTTGACCTTTAAGGAAACCATGTCGGGGTATTTTGCTTTGGGGGCGAGCGATACCGCGGAAGGCGCGCAGCGGGGAAAACAGGACGGGACCACTCTGGCCATGCACGCGGAGGTCGGTATCGACGATTTGGACCGTTTCGTCAGCGATCCCGATCATTTAGGCTCTCTGAAAGGCACCATCGATTTCGCGCCGCTCGGCATGGGCATCGAGGCGCCCACCGGGGTCTTCAACCTGTTCAAGCCCACCGACAACCCCGACATGACCTATATGGTCTACGAACTGGCCTTCCATAATCAGGGCGAAGACTACTACCTCGCCGGCCATAAAGACGTGAGAGACGATTCCGGTTTCGATCTGTGGTCCGACACCACGACCCTCTATACCACGCTGCATCGGGGCAAGGACAAGACCGGCCCGGTCATAGGCGCGGGCATTCTGACCTTGGGCATCAAACAGTTGGCCGACCTGTTGTCGACCATCGAAGTGCCGAACGCCGAAAACCTGGCCGAAAAGGCCGCCGCGGTCGAAAAGTTCGGCCGATTCTTCGCCGGCAAGCTGTGGGATGCCTACGTCATCCCGAAATTCGGTAGGCAGGTCTTCGACAAGAATGTCGACGACACTTTGCATTACGATGTGATCGTGATCGGCAGCGGCTTCGGCGGCGCGGTCACCGCCTGCCGTCTGGCGGAAAAAGGCATGAAAGTCTGCATTCTGGAACGCGGCCGCCGCTGGGATGTGAAGGATTATCCGCGCGGGCCGAAAGACGCTTGGTGGTGGTCCCACGAAGAACCCGAAAAGGACAACGGCTGGATCGACATCCGATTCTACAAGCACATGGCCGTAGCCCAGGGCTGCGGCGTCGGCGGCGGCTCGCTGATTTACGCGAATATCTTCGTCGAGGCCGAACCGTTCGCGTTCGAATCAGGCTGGCCGGCGGAAATCACTTACGACGCACTGAAGCCCTATTACGAAAAAACCGGCAAGATGCTCAACGTCCAGGAAGTGCCGGACAATCAATGGCCGCCGAAAATGAAGCTCATGAAAGAAGCGGCGGAAAATTGCGGCTATAGGGCGCGTTTTCGCAAAATGCCGCTGGCCGTCAATTTCGATCCCGAGTTCAGCTACGACAAGCCCGACGCCTTCGACGACAAGCACTCGAAATCGCACGTCAACGCATTCGGCCTGGAACAGGGGACCTGCGTTCACTGCGGCAATTGCGACATCGGCTGTCAGGTCAAGGCCCGCAACACACTGGACCTGAACTACATCCCTCTCGCCGAAAAGCACGGCGCGGAGGTCAAGCCCCTGCACCTGGTTCAGCGCATCACCCCCCTGCACGGCAACACGGGCTACCGGGTCGACTTCGACGTGATCGACACGAAGAAGAAAAAACTGGTTCCCGGCCATTTGAACGCAAAGAAAGTGATCGTCGCGGCCGGTACCATGGGCAGCAACGAGCTTTTGCTGCGCTGCCGCGATCAGTACGGCACCCTGCCCGAGCTGAGCCCGATGCTCGGCGTCGGCTGGAGTTCCAACGGCGATTTTCTGACTCCGGCAATTTATGAGAACCGCCAAATTTCGCCGACCCGCGGCCCCACCATCACCAGCGCCATCGATTTCCTGGACGGCTTTTTCCGTAAACAACGCTTCTGGGTGCAGGATGGCGGTTTCCCCAACCTGCTCAAGGATTCCCTTCAGGATTTGAGCAAGGATCACCACTTTGGCCATTTCTTCTCGGTTCTGAAATCCCTCAACAAAGGCAGCGATCCGCTGTCTGCGGTCATGCCCTGGTTCGGCCAGGCGGTCGACGCCTCGGACGGTGTGCTGAAACTTTCCCGCAGCTGGATTCCGCCGTTCCGCCACAAGATGGACCTGGAATGGAACATCAAGAAATCGGAGGGCGCGGTTCAGGCGCTGATCGACATGCACAAGACGCTGTCGGAAGCCACCGGGGGCACGGCCATAGTCCCGGCGACCTGGGAAATCCTAAAAGATCTCATTACGCCGCATCCTTTGGGGGGTTGCCGCATGGGCACCAGCATCGCCGACGGCGTGGTCGACCACAAGGGCGAGGTATTCGGCTATCCGGGGCTGTACGTAGCCGACGGCGCCATCATTCCGAGGGCGGTGGGCCTCAACCCGTCCCGCACGATTGCCGCGCTGGCCGAACGCATCGCGGATTTCATCCAACCCTGAACCCCGCCTTCGGGGAAGGAGCGTCCCATGTCTTTGACGGAACGCATCGTACCGTTCACGGCCGGCGACGGGCTGGCCCTCAACCTCATCAACGTCCGCTCGGCGGACCGGGCTCCCACGCGGGAGCCCGTCATCGTGGTGCATGGCGCAGGGGTGCGGGCGAACATTTTCCGCGCGCCCGGCCAGACCACCGTCGTCGATGCGCTGGTGGAAGCCGGATATGACGTCTGGCTGGAAAATTGGCGCGCCAGCATCGACTTCCCTCCCAACGAATGGACTCTGGATCACGCCGCCCTCTACGACCACCCTCACGCGGTGCGCAAGATCCTGGAAGAGACCGGGCAGCGGAAAGTCAAGGCCATCATCCACTGCCAAGGCTCGACCACTTTTACCATGTCCGCTATCGCCGGACTGGTGCCGGAAGTCACCACCATCGTCAGCAACGCCGTGTCGCTGCATCCGGTGGTCCCGGACTGGTCGGAATTCAAGCTGAATTTCGCCGTGCCCGTGGTCAACGCACTAACCCCTTACGTCAATCCGCATTGGGGCGTCGAGGCGCCGACCCTGATCGCCAAAACCATTACCGGCCTGGTGAAGCTGGTCCACCACGAGTGCGACAGCACCGTGTGCAAGATGGTCAGCTTCACCTACGGCAGCGGATTTCCCGCACTGTGGCGGCACGAAAACCTGACCGACCTGGTCCACGAGGATTGGATCAATCAGGAGTTCGGCAACGTGCCGCTACGCTTTTTCAAGCAAATGGCCCGTTGCGTCAAAAAAGGCAACCTGGTCTCGGTCGACGGCCTGCCGGATTTGCCGTCGGATTTCGCCGCTTCACCGCCGAAAACCGACGCGCGCTTCGTATTCTTCGCCGGCGAGAAGAACCGCTGTTTCCTGCCGGAAAGCCAGAGAAAATCCTGGCAATACTTCGACGCGCTGCGGCCGGGTTTTCACGCGCTGCACGTGCTGCCCGAATACAGCCATTTGGATGTTTTCATGGGCAAGAACGCCGCCACCGACGTATTTCCTCTAATGATTCAAGAACTAGCCAAATAACGAACAACAACAAGGTAATCACAATGGGTATTCCAAAACGCATCAAAGCCATCTCGGGGCAACACTCCCTGGTCGACAACATCCCTTTCCAACTGCCCGTTCAATGTGCGCCCTCGCCCGTCCTCATGGCGGTCTTTCCGATCAACCCGGACAAGGCGAAGGCTCTGCTGCCGGCGGAAGTCCATCCGCTGCGGGTGGGCAGCAAGGGCTTTTTGGTCGTCACCGTCATCAATTATCTCGGCACCAATATCGGCACCTACGTCGAATACAGCATAGGCATCGCCTGCACCCATGGCCTGAAACCCGCGCCGTCGCTGTTGCCGCTGCTGTTCATGAACTGGTTCGGCAGCGGGCAGTACGTGGTCGACTTGCCGGTATCCACCAAGATTTCGGTAAAGGGCGGCAAGGGAATCTGGGGCATGCCGAAACATCAGGCCAACCTCGATTTCAAGATCGGCGACGACACCGTCAGCAGCCAGTACGATCTCGACGGCAAACTGGTGACCTATATCGAAATCGGCCGGCCCTCGTCTACGCCCCTCCCGCTGAACATGAACACGGTCAATTACTGCGCGTTCCGCGGCATGCTGATGAAGTCCTACATCTATTTCCAGGGTAAAGCGGGCCTATGCCTGTTCAACTGGGCCAAAGCCCGACTGGTGCTGGGCGACCATCCGCGTGCGGAACCCTTGAAAACCCTGGAAATCGCAGACAAGCCGCTGATGACGGCGTTCATCCCCAATGCCGTTGGCACTCTGGACGATCATATGGATTGCTGGTTCTTGCACCAAGACCAGCCGCCGACGACCGCACCCGAGGGTATGGAAAGCGTCATCAACCTGCCCCTGGACGAAACCTGGCCGCCCGCCCCCACCGCTCCCATCGTCGGACAGACCTTCGGCAACCTGAACTGCTGAGGAGGCCGGCCATGAACTCAGCCAACACGGTTCCGCTAACCGCCCCCTTGAAGTCCGGACAGCCGAAACGGGCACTGGTCCTTCCGGGCGGCGGTCTTCGATTGTCTTATCAGGCGGGCATCCTGCTCGCTCTGGAAGAGGCGGGCCTGGAGTTTCAATACTTCGACGGCACGTCCGGCGGCAGCCTGAACATGTCCATGCTGCTGTCCGGACTGAAGCCGGCCGAAATCTGCCAGCGCTGGCGCACGCTCAATCTCAAGGACACCATCGCCTTCCTGCCGCTCAGGGATTATCTGAATGTGGAAAACCTGGAAGGACTGGGGGATTCGAAAGGGTTTCGCACCAAAGTGCTGCCACATTTCGGCATCGATACCGCCCGTATCCGCGCCGTCGACTCGCTCTCCGCCAGCTATAACGTCCTGGATTACGCGAACAAGGCGGTCAAGGTGATATCCCACCGGGACATCGACGAAGACATGATCATTGCCGGCATGTCCCTGCCCGGCGTTTTTCCCCCGGTGCGGAAGGACGGCGGCATCTACCTGGATACCGGCTTCGTGCAGGACGCGAACCTGACGGAAACGGTGAAAAACGGCGCGGAGGAAATCTGGGTCTTGTGGGGTTTGGGCAATACCGGCACCTATCGGGGCGGCCCCTTGCATCTGTACGTCCAGATGCTGGAAATGAGCGCCAACGCCGCCCTGAACAGCCAGTTGGAGGCCGTCCGAGAGATCAACCGGCGGATCGAACACGGCGACAGCCCCTACGGCCAAACCCGTGCGATCCGGGTTCATGTCGTCAAGCCGGAATATCCCTTGCCGCTCGACCCGGACCTATATCTCGGCAAGATCGACCACGCCACTTTGATCGAAATGGGCTATGCCGACGGAAAATCCTATCTGCGCGCGATACCCGGAACGACCGCCGAAGCGCAGAGCAATCCCTCGCGCATGAAAGATCCCGTGCCCGGAATCCGCTTCCGGAAGTGTTTTCAGGGAAAAATCTCCTTGGCACGGCAACCGGAATCGAAACAGGATTTGAAGATCGAGCTGTGCATCCACATCGCCGATCTCGAGGCTTTTCTCGCCGATCCCGAGCACGCCGCGCGGATCACCGGCCATCTGAGCAGCCCCGCTTTCGGGCCGATGGTGTTGCTCGCCGATAGCCGCTTTTCCCTGACCAGCCTGCCGAATCGAACCCGGCGCATCGGTTACGAACTCCGCTTCGAGAGCGAAAACCGGCGTTACAGGCTGGTTGCGGAGCAGATTCTGCACGACGATCCGGGTCCCGACATGTGGCGGGATTTGTCCACCGTTTCCGCGCACCTGTTTGCGGCGGACGGGAGTCCGCTCGGCACCGGAACGCTGTGCTTGTCGATGGGCGGCGTCAAGGATTGGCTCGGCGGCATCCGGGCGACGGAAACCCAAACCGTGACCGACGAACTCAAGGTCGTCGCCCGCTTCGCCCGGTTCGTTCTCGGCGAATTGTACGACGTGTACGGATAGCCCCGAACCGCTCCGCCCGCGCCAGGGAAAGCCAGGGCCATCCCTCAGGGACTGAAAACGAATAACAACAAACCCCGGAGGACCGATCATGAGCCAATCCGAAGCGCTCGAATTCTTTCACGAAATCGATATCAGCGACCCGAACAGGCCGAACCGCCTGTGCGTCTGCATCAGCGACGTGCATTTCACCGACGGCACGGTGGGCGTGCAAAGCCGCGACGACTGGGACGATTTCTTCGGTGAGATCACTCTCCTGTGCGAAGACCGAGGAATCGAGGAACTGGTGTTCGTCCTGGATGGCGACGTGGTGGACATGATCCGCACCAAGCACTGGGCGGAGCGAGGAGTCTACCCCTGGGAACGCGATCATCCGGAATTTCCCGCCATTGTCAAAACGATCATGCAAGGGATCGTCGACCAGCACGACGGGCATGCCGGCGGGCATTGCAAGTTTTTCCGAATGCTCCAGGAATTGCCGGCCACGCTCACGGCCAAAGGCGTCAAAAAGGTCGACGTCCTGGTGCTGCTCGGCAATCACGACAAGGAAATCCTGTCCGCGCCCGATGCGCTCAAGCTCTTTTACGAAGAATGCCTGGGCTGGACGCTGAAAGACATTCCGGCAGACTATCGACTGAAGGTCGGACGGATGTACGGCGACGAAAACCTGTTCAAGAGTCCCGACAGCGCCCCCTGGTTTCCGTTCTACTATGCGGACCTCGGCTTCCGCCTGTTCGTCACCCACGGCCAGTGGCGCGATGGGGACAATTGCCGCGCCCTTCCGGAATGGTCCATCGAGAACGGCTGGCAGATCGAGACCTGGCGGCAACTCCGCTATCGGCCGTTCACCGATCCCTGCTTCGGCGATACGGTCGCGGCGGGCGTTCTGTCCGGGTTCATCTGGAAAGCGAAGCAAGCCTTGGCCGAGGAGGACAGGAAACGCATAGCACGGGCGGAAGCGAAAAGCCTCGGGGTGACCCGTTTGGAACAAGTCCTCGACGAACTCGATCTTTACCGGCCGAGCTATGCGGCGGTTTCACGCATCATCGAAGAAACCCGGAAGCTCAAGGAGCGGCCCGACCTCGCCGGCACCATAGAAAAGCTCCTGCAAGACTCGGTATCCGAGTGGCTGAGCTGGGACTTCACCTATGAAAGCTCCCCCCGGAAACGGCGCATCGGCCTGAAATTTCTGCGCTGGTGGCTAGGTGTCGCGAGCAAGCTGCACCGCACGCTCGAACTCAAGGCGATCGAATGGTTCATGAAAATACTCGCCTGGTTCCGCAGCCACCACCGGGAAGAGGCGGTCACTTTCGAAGAGATGAAGAAATTCCCGGCTTTCCTGCCCGAAAATCGAATCTACGGATTCCACATCCACGGCGAAGGCCACACCCATAATCCCCTGGAAGAAGAACCGGATGTCGACAAGGGCCGAAACTATACCTACATCAATTTCGGCACCTGGCGCGACCAGGTCGTGGAAAAGAACGCCGGACATTGGCTCCTCAAGCTCCTGAGAAGAACCAAACCCAGCTACCGCCGCCGCAGCGTCGGCCGCGCCCTGTTCGTCCTCGACCTCAAACCCGCCCCCGGCGACGACAAAAGGATTTTCGGCTATTGGGTCGACGACAACCTGACCTGGAGCGACAAGCTGGATTGGAAGTGAATCATTCGGCGGAAGGGGCATCCAGGCGCTCCCTGGATGCCCGTTTGCGATTGGAAGGGGCGCTTCGGCGCTCCCGAAGCGACCGTTTGCGATTGGAATACGCGGGTAGGCTATTCCGCCTTACTAAACATAGTTTCGCGACGTTTTATGCTTACAGTGATGATTTGACTTTACCTGAGTAATCGTGGCTCCCGTATTACATAATCAGGGATCAGTCTTCTGTATATCACCTTGGAACCGCGTGATATACAGGTCCAATTATTCACTTGTTAGCGGTCAAATATGTTCAGTCACGACGACATAATCAATCGCATCATTCCATATCGGCTACAGGCCGTAGATGCAGCAAATATCGCTGTCCGCCTTCGAAGCTCCTGGGATGCACCAAAGTCCATGAAGATCTACTTCGATGAAAAGCTCAGGATAACGGGTAACTCGAATGCATTCACAAATCCTGTGCTTGAAGCGGGTCTCATTCATTGTCGTGCACTTTTGGACTTTCTTGGCCTGAAAGCAGATCCTAGAGACTCGACAAAGCTCATCTGCCGAGATCCTAAAAAGACCAAGAAAGACGATGTGGTAATTGAGCACTTCTCCAATTCAAACGGACCATTGCCAATGGTTACGCCGCAAGAGGCAATATCTCGGTATCAAGGAGGGCAATCTGAAGCAGAAGCAGCACTTGCAGGGATTCTACACACGGCAAACAAGGGCCTCGCGCATATCACCTCAGGGTTGGTCTTGTCCGCGACAGATATGTCCCACCTTGAGATCGCGAGTGGGGGCGTTTGGGCGCTCGTTGTAAGCCACTTTTACACGCCACTCGGTCTATTGCCGCCAGAATCTATCGTCACGGAGGTCAAGCCGTGACCGCTAATAAATCGTTCCAGGCGACGCCGAAAAGCGGCGCGCCTGAACTCCGTCGTTGGGTGTAAGCAATCTATGACCGAAATCTTGCCCATAGATTACGCAGTAGTTGCAGTTGGTCGTACCGAACAAGAGCAATTCCCTTTGATTTTGGTTTTTGGGAGGGAAAACAATGGATCAGCAGAAATTATTCCAGGAATCAGCCTCTATGATGAAACTGTGTCATCGGGGTCCGCGTTTTGGAATCGAGCATATGGCTTCATTCAAAGATTAACTGATTGGAAGGGGCATTTTCGGCAGAGTTGCGTTGAGGCCGAAATGTCTCCGATTCTTTTTACAAACGCACTACCCAAACCGATCCCTAATGCTCTACAAAATAAAGATTCGTTAAGGGCGGCTGTACAAGAAAATGAAATCCTGTCTCATGTATCCGGAATATTTGGATTGAATGTGGCAAGTAGAGTCGGCGCTGTGATTTTTTCTACAGGTAAGAGTGCTGTATACGAATTTTCGAGAACCGAGGTAAAAAAGGCTTGCTCGGCAAAAAACATCCCATTCATTGAGGCGCCATATTTTGCTACTCAGGGCCTTCCAAACGCAGTCCTTGATCAGTCTATTGAGTATAAGGATTCGGCAATAATCAGAAGCATCGTCAATGAATTCAGAGCATACACCCAACAAGTCGCTCCAGCCGACGTCGGCTGAGCTTTAACGTTAGGCACGTCTCCAACCATGAACGCTGTTTACCCACAAAGGCCAGACGCACACCAGCCCGCGTAGGGCGCATTAGCTTTAGCGTAATGCGCCGAATGGGTTTCAAACCCGCTCGCCCACATCCATATCGGATTCCGGCCCACCCGCCCAATTTAACGGATACACACCTCGTTCGACGTACCGGTGAAACGTCGAATACGGCCGCTCCGACACGCATTGGACATAACCGTGTTTCACCGGATTGATGTGGCAATAATCCACATGAGCCGAATAATCCTCCTCGTCGCGGATGGCGTGTTCCCAAAACCGGCGTTGCCATATCCCACGTTCGCCACGGGCAACGCGAACCTTTGAGCGCCGTTCGGTCGATGGCAAGGCTTTGGAGAAGCCTTGTTTGATCAATCGCCATCGATTGGTGAAATCGTCATCGCCGGGTGGCAGCGTCCACACGCCGTGCAGGTGATCCGGCAAGACTACCCAGGCGTCGATATGGAATGGCCATTTGATTCGAACCGCCCGTATCACAGATCGAAGCAGGTCGATGTGCCGGACGAGCCAATCATTCGGGTAACGTTCGAGCAGATTGACGGTGAAGAAATAGGTTCCGCCGGGTACGCGGTCAATTCCGTTAAGTTAAGCCGTCATTCCGGCAGGGATTGCCGGAATCCAGAGCACAGGGAAGTGACACGCCTCTGCCATCCATGGCTTCTGGACCCCGGCATTCCCTGCCGGGGTGGCGTCATTCGCCTTAACTTAACGGCATTGGGTACGCGGTAGCGTCGATAATCGGGCATCGGGATTCATCATCCGAAAAGCCAATAACCCAGGGAACAATAGCAGACCGTGGGAACATCGGATTTACGATGGCTTTTCCAATCATCGCTTCTGCGGCGCAATAGGCGGGACCGCTATTGCGCCCTACTCGCCGGCGTTTGAGACACAACGGAGAACGGGCTGTACGCCACGCCACACTTGACTTTTCGCCATTCCGGGTTGCCTTATCTTTTTCCAATCGGCACAATGTAAAACCCGACGATTCCGGGGGCTACTCGATTTACTCGCCCGCCATCCTCGTCTCACGCCTCGCAAGAAGCCGCTTAGCCCCGCTTTCGTCTGCACTGCTATGCCACAGAATATGCGCCAGAATGCACTCAATCCAGGCTATCGCCTGCAGTGGTTTTCCATAGAACAAGTTCTGGGTCAGGGCAACTTCGGAATCACCTATCTCGCCCACGACTCCATTCTTGAGCGTCACGTTGCCATCAAAGAATATCTCCCGGTAAAGCTTGCCGTTCGAGACGGCGCCGCTTTGATCCGGCCGGCCACGGAGGATTGCGGCGAGCAGTATCTCGCGGGACTGGAGCTTTTCATCAACGAGGCGCGCATGCTGGCGAAGGTGGAGCATCCCAACATCGTCCGGGTGCTCAACGTTTTCGTCGCCAATAATTCCGCCTACATGGTGATGAGCTACGAGGAGGGCGAAAGCCTGCACGCCGTCCTCGAGCGCCGCAGGACCCTGGAGCAAGGCGAACTCCTCAGGTTCTTGATCCCTATCCTGAATGGCCTGGAGAAAATACATAACGCCGGCTTTATCCATTGCGACATCACGCCGGCCAATATCTTGCTCCGGAAGGACGGGAGTCCCGTGCTGCTGGACTTCGGGTCTGCGCGTCAGTCGCTGGGAGAAAAAACACAGGCCCTCCCCAGCATGCTTTCCCCCGGCTACGCCGCCATTGAACAGTACTATGGGAAAGGCGATCAGCTGGGGCCATGGACCGATATCTACGGCCTTGGTGCGACGCTCTATCGGAGCATCGCGGGCATTGCCCCGCCCGATGCGCTCGAACGCAGCCAAAGCATCATCTTGGCCTCGAAAGAAATTTTCGTTTCCGCCAAACAGGTCGGCGGACCTCGCTACAGCGAAGGCTTGCTTCGCGCGGTCGACCACGCCCTGAGCTTGAATCCGCCTAAGCGCCCGCAGAGTATCGCCGCATGGCGGCGGGAATTTTCCCTGGCGCCGGAGCTTCCCGTCGAAGATGCGCCTGCGCCTAAGCAGCCGGAGGTGAAAGCCGAAACCGTGGCCGCCAACCCGGCCGATGCGCCGGCGCGCCGGCCGACATCCGATGCCGCTCGCTCGCGCATTCCGGCCATCTCGGCAATCGTGCTGATCGTCGCCGCCGGACTCGTTTGGCTGAGTCGCGGCCTATTCTCGGAGCACGAGCAAGCAACCGCATCGTCGGACGCCGAGCAAACCGTTCGCGAAAACGATCCGGCCGGTATTGATCAATCCGCGGAAACCGCGCCGCAAGAAATCGCTCCGGCCACTCCGCCTTCGCCGCCCGAAGGATCGGCCGTCGAAAAAAATGCCGGTGCCCAAGCGGGCTCCGAGCAGCACGCGGCTGAGATCGACGCGCTGTTCGAGCTATTGGCTCGGGCCGGCGAGGACATCAGGGCGGGCCGCCTCATCAGCCCCAAAGACAACAATGCCCTCGCCAAATATCGCTCGGTGCTCGCGTTAGATCCCAACCAGCCGCAGGCAAAGCAAGGCATCCAAGAAATCGTCGATCGGTTCGCCCAGCCGGCCCGCGAAGCCATGGACCGCCGGGACTGGAAGCTTGCGCAGACGCGTATCGACGAAGTCGCCATTGTTCTGCCGGAAGCCGAAAGCTTGCGCCAAGAGCTCGACACCCGCAGAGCCGAAGCCGAAAAGGGGCGCTCCAAAGCCAGTGCCGAACAAAAGTCCGCCGAGCAGACTGCGGCGATTTCTCCCGATCACAAGCAAGCCGCTCAATCGCCGAGTGCTCCAAAAACCCCTGAAGCACAGGGTGATGCCGAGATATCCGACGCGGAGGAAAGCGACCGGCGCAAGCAAGCCGCCGGCAGAACCGTCGGACGCGCATGGCGAGCCCTCAATCGAGAAGAATGGGATAAGGCGCAAGTCTATATCGATCAAGCCGCGGCGACGCTGGGCGATACCGAAGAGGTGCAAACCCTCAGGCGACAACTGATTTCGCGCAAAGCCCAGGCCGCCCAAGCAAAAGAGGCCACGGCGGAGGGTGCTCAGGCGACGAATGCAGGAGCAGCCGAACAACCGGCTCCGGTAGCGGATAAAACAGCGGTCAAGATCGAAAGCGCCAGGTCGACTCCACGCCAGGTCAACCCCGGCGAACGGGTGGAATTCATCACGACGTATGAGTTGACGCTTCCCGCCGGCACCCGTGATGCGGAAGTCGAACTCAGCTGGGCGCTGAAGGCGGGCGGCAGGCGAATCGGCCAGGAAGGCTCCGATTTCAAGCTGGCAAGAACCGGTACCAACACGGCCACGAATGAACTGACCGTCCCTTCGTATATGAAGTCCGGCACCTACACGGTCGAACATAGAGTGCGCGCCGGCGATAGCAGGGCCATCGCCAGGTCGCACTTTTCCGTCGTTCGCAAGCCTCGACAACGGTCGGACGAAGCCGCGCCAAGCGATGCCCAGCAAGGCGAGTAGGAGGGGCCGGCCGCCTGCCCTCTCGGTAAGAACATCCGAATCGAACAACAAAAGCCCCGCCCTTCACGCTATTTCCGTTCACGATCTCCGAAAAAGCGTCCGCCGCGGCCAGAACGACCTTCGGTCACTCGCTCACGGCCGCTTCGGGTCGCCGTCGTCAAACTCCGAAACTTGTCGGAAACTTGGGCACCCGTTCCCGCTCATATTGGAGGCAGGAGCCGTAACCGGCAATTCGGACCGCCCTGTTACAATCCTATAATTGTGATTCCGTGTTACGCCTTGAGGAGAAATAACGTTGCCGACTTTCGTCCCTGGACAGCGCTGGATTAGCGAGACCGAGCCCGAGCTGGGCTTGGGCATTGTGTTGAACGTCGAAAACAACCGTGTGACTCTGCTCTTTATCGCCAGCAGCGAACGCCGCACTTATGCGGTCGACAACTCGCCGTTGACGCGGGTGAGATTTTCCAAGGGCGATTCCATCGAAAGCGCGGACGGCTGGAAACTCAAGGTTACGGAAGTACGGGAAAAAAATGGCCTGATCACGTACGAAGGCGTGGCCGAGGACGGCACTTCGCGAACCCTGGACGAAGTCGATCTCAACCATTTCATGCAGTTCAACAAGCCTCAGGATCGGCTTTTCACCGGCCAACTCGACCCTTCCGGGCTGTTTCGATTGCGCTATGAAACGCTGCGAAGAATCGGCCAACTCGAGCAGTCTCCGGTGCGGGGCTTGTTCGGCGGGCGCACCAGCATCATTCCGCACCAGATATACATCGCCCACGAAGTCGCTCATCGCCAAGCTCCGCGCGTATTGCTGGCCGACGAGGTCGGGCTCGGCAAAACCATCGAAGCGGGATTGATCATCCACCATCAGCTATTGACCGGACGCGCCGAGCGCATCCTTATCATCGTGCCGGAGCCCTTGCTGCATCAATGGCTGGTGGAGATGCTGAGGCGCTTCAATTTGCGCTTCGCCCTGTTCGACGAGGAACGTTTCTGGCAAGTCGAAGACGGCAATCCCTTTCTAAGCGAACAACTGGTACTGTGCAGCCTCGATTTCTTCATGGACGACGAAGAACGCCAGGAAGCCGCGCTCACCGCCGGGTGGGACATGTGCGTGGTCGACGAGGCGCACCACCTGCAATGGTCGGAACAGAAAGCCAGTCCGGAATATCAGTTTGTCGAGCAATTGGGCCGATCGGTGCCGAGCCTCCTGCTTTTGACGGCGACACCGGAGCAGCTCGGCAAGCGCAGCCATTTCGCCCGCTTGCGCCTGCTCGACCCCGACCGCTTCTACAGCTACGACCGGTTCCAGTTCGAGGAAATGCAGTACGAATCGCTGGCCGACGTGATCAACCATCTGCTGGACGATCCGGAGCTCGACCGGGAGACCCTGAGCCAACTGAAATCCCTCATCTCGCAGGATTTGGCGGACGATTTACTGGACCGGCTGGACGATCCGGAACGCACGGAGAATGCGCGCAGCGAGCTGATTCAGCTCCTTCTGGACCGCCACGGCACGGGCCGGGTCCTGTTCCGCAATACCCGGGCCACGGTCAAGGGTTTTCCCGGGCGGGAGCTGATCGCTCATCCCCTGCCGCTGCCCGAGGCCTACAGCCGGCTGCTGACCGAGACTCAACCCCAGATCGAGGACCTTCTGCACCCGGAAACCCTGTACGCCCGGTGTCGCAAGGATGACGCCGAGTGGTGGCGTCTGGACAGCCGGGTGGAGTGGCTGGTCGAAACCATAAAGAATCTCAAGTCGGCCAAGGTGCTGGTAATTTGCGCAAAAGCCAAAACCGCGACCGATTTGGAGGACGCGCTTCGAGTCCGGGGCGTGCGCGCGGCGGTTTTCCACGAGCAGATGAGCATCGTCGCCCGCGACCGGGCAGCGGCGTGGTTCGCCGATACCGAGAACGGCGCTCAGGCGCTGGTATGCTCGGAAATCGGCAGCGAAGGACGAAATTTTCAATTCGCCCATCATCTGGTGATGTTCGATTTGCCGCTCAACCCCGATCTGCTGGAGCAGCGAATCGGCCGTCTCGACCGCATCGGGCAGTCCGAAACCATTCGCATACACGTCGCGTATTTCGAGCGCAGTGCTCAAAGCATCTTGTTCCGCTGGTATAACGAGGGACTGAATGCGTTCAGCCAGCCCAGCCCGGCGGGACTTCCCGTGTTCGGCCGACTCGGAGGACAGCTTACCGCCTTGTTGCAGGCGCCCGATCCCGAAGGCGAAATGAAACTGGTCGAGCGGGCTCGGAAGCTGGCCGATGCGATCCAGGAGGAATTGCATCAGGGCCGTGATCGGCTTCTGGAACTGAACTCGTGCCGCAGGGACGCCGCGGAGCGGCTGGTCCGGCTCATCGAAGAGACGGATCGCGAAAACGATCTCTGGCCTTATTTGGAAGATGTGTTCGACGCTTACGGGGTTGCCGTCGAGGAACATTCGGATCATTGCCACATCCTCAGGCCCGGCGAGCACATGCGCACCCAGTTCCCGGAATTGCCCGAAGACGGCGTGACGGTCACGCTGGACCGGAGTATCGGTCTGGCGCGAGAGGACATGCTGTTCCTGACTTGGGAGCACCCGATGGTTCGGGGCGCCATGGACCTCATCCTCAACAGCGAGCACGGCAACGCCGCGCTGAGTCTGGTCCGGAACCCCGAACTGGAGGCCGGGCAACTGCTGCTCGAAACCGTCTATCTGGTCGAATGCACCGCACCGAAACGCTTGCAGATCGGCCGATTCTTTCCGCCCACGGTGCTGCGTTTCCTGTTCGACCAGGACGGCAACGATCTCAGTGCCCTACCCTTCGAAAGTCTTGCCGAACAGCCCCAGCAGTTCGATCGCGAGCACGCGCTGGGATTGGTTAAAAGCCGACAAAAGCTCATCAATCGGTTAATCCAGAATGCCGAAAAGAAGGCGCGAGCGCAAATGCCCGGCGTCATCGGCGAAAGTGCAAAAAGAATGCTCGATACGATGACGACCGAACTCAAGCGCCTTGCAGCCCTGCGGCGGGTCAATCCGAACGTGCGCCAGGAAGAGCTGGATCAGCTCAAGGAGAACGCCATCGAGATGAACAATTGCATCCAAGGAGCGCATTTGCGCTTGGATTCCGTACGCCTTCTGATCACGGTCTGAGGGCTTTGGCCGGATGCGCCGCTAATCAACGGAAAAAGCCTCCGCATTCGGCCTTCGCTCGGACCGAAACGTTCCATCGCGACAAGCACTTGCACGAAAATCCCGGCTTATGCCTGCAATGGGATGTCGGTGAAATTTCGCCATTCGCTGCCATACTTCTAAAGCCCCATCCTTTTCAATCCCAGGACAGGTTTATGATCGAAGATCTCAAAGGCAGCGAATCGTGGCGCATGTTCAGAATCATCAGCGAGTTCACCGAAGGCTTCGACAAGCTTTCCGATATTCGCTTTGCCGTATCGATTTTCGGCTCCACCCGGATCAAGCCGAGCAGCCCGTACTATCAGGCCGCACAAACCGTGGCCGAGGTTCTCGCGAGCCACGGCTACGCGATCATCAGCGGCGGCGGACTGGGTATCATGGAAGCCGCCAATAAAGGCGCCCGTCTCAAGAAAGCGCGCTCGATCGGACTCAACATCGCCGGCGAAGAGAAATCGAATTCTTATCAAAACCTCAGGCTGGAATTTCGCTACTTTTTCGTGCGTAAACTCATGTTCGTGAAACATTCCATGGGCTATGTCTGCTTTCCCGGCGGATTCAATACCCTGGACGAACTGTTCGAAGCGCTCACTCTGATGCAAACGCACAAAATCCATCCCGTGCCTTTGATTTTGTTCGGTTCGGATTATTGGAAAGGACTGATCGATTGGATCAATAACACGGTCCTCGCCAATCAACTGGTCGACAAAGCCGATTTGACCCAAATCTCGATTACTGACGATCCCCTGGAAGTCGTCGACATCATGAACAAACACCGCGAATGGAAGCTCAAAAAGATTGTCGAGGCGACATCCGCCGCGTCTCCGGAAAGCTGACGACCGTGCCGTGATCGCTCTCGCCGGTCAGTTTTCGCGCCTGACTTCGATATAGCGAAAAACCGATAACGCGATGATGCCAAGCTGAAGCCGATCGTGCGACCGGCGTCGGCACGTTGATGCAAACGGCGGTGGAATGGAGCCGAAAGATCAACCCGCAGCTCGTGATCGGCATCCGCCGCGGCGAACAGGGCGGCCATTCCACCTCCATCCGGTTTTGCCGACGACACCGGACTGGATTCCGTGTCCTCATCCCCCTCCGCATTCCCATCGCCCGTCTTGCAGCGGTCTATGCCGCGCTGGCAGTACGACGCCAGTCGGCAGTCATCTGACGAAGAGTTCACTCGTTGCCCTTTGGCAGAATCTGATATGTGGCGAACATGCCGGCATCGATGTGATCCGCCACATGGCAGTGGAATAGCCATTCACCGGGGTTGTCGGCTTTCATGTCGGCGGTCACCATGCCGGCCGGGAGCAATTGAACGACATCCGTCCGTTGCGCGGCCGAGCGGCGGCCGATCGTGACGGTCTTTCCGTGCCAGTGCGGCGTGTGCAGGTCCACCTCATTGCCCATCCCGAGCAAGTGCCAGCGCACCTTTTCGCCGTCGCGCATCGTCAATCCTTTCAGGTTGCCGAAGACGTACCCGTTGATGCTGTGCATCAGGCCCGGCTCCTCCCCACCGAGTTTGTCGAAGATAAAGTAAGCGGTCACGAACTCCTGATCGACGTCTTTCGGGCGGCCGTCGCGGCGGGCCTCGCCCTTGCGGGTGACGATGATTGGACCCAACAGCCCCTTGTTGGTATCCGTGGGTTCGCCGATATGGGAGTGATACCACCAGACCTTGGAGCTGAGTTCGCCGCCCGCCGGGCCACTGTCTCCGTCCGCAATCCAGGTGTAGTCGAAGCACTGACCCGGCATGACTTCGGCCCCGCTGCCGGGCTCGGCGCCGGAATTCGCTCCGAAGTAATGGGCCCCTTCCTGATCCTTGGTATAGCGCAGGCCGTGGGGGTGCATGCCGGCGGCTCCCTGAGTGCGGTTGCAAAAGCGGACGTTGATCGTGTCTCCGACTTCCGCGCGGATGATCGGTCCCAGGATGCCCAGCCACTCCGGCTGCGGCACCGGACTTTTGAAGCCGGCGTCCCGATACTGGATGAACCGGGTGACCGGAAAGCTGTGACTGTTGGTCCATGGCTCCGGTATCTCGCAGGGCGCAGCATCGGGATGACAGTGGACCAGATTTTTCCCTGACGGCGCGAAATCCCAGATACCGTCTTCGGCAGCAATAAAGTACTGACGGGTCTGGGCGAAAGCGGCGGTCGCGATCATCACCACCAACGGAAGCGCAAGGAAGCCTATCGGGTGCATGCAGATGGTTTGGCCATTCATGAATTTTTCTCGGAGGAATCGTTTACGGCAGTAATTGCAGTTCCTATGCGACTTTAATAATAATCATTCTCAATCATATTTTCACCATTTAAATATGCCGCGACGAGCCCCGAATTGTCCGTTTTGAGTGGAACGCTCATTTGCTCTGCGCCGTCGGCAGTACAGATAGAGTCCACTCCCGCTCAATCCGAGCAGTACCATCCCGAACAAGGCCGTGAATTTGGGACCGTACGTTCCCCACAGCCGACCGCTGTGGAGCGGATACAAAAGATGGGTCCAGTGAGAAAAAGGCGTGGCGATCTTGAGCACCCGGCCGCCGGCATCGAGATAAGCCCAGCCGCCGTCACGAAACCGGAACTGCCAAGGCGTGCTTCCGTCCGCCGGGAAATAGATCCGCTCCAGCGGCGCCGCGGGATAGGCGCTGGTGGCGCTGGACACGTGGCGGGCAAGAGTTTTCGTCGTCACCGTCGGCTCGCTGCCGGCAAGCCGGGGCGGCGGGTCCAGCCATTGTTTCAAGGGCCCGGCAAAATTGAGAAGGCTTCCCATAACGGCCAGCACGGCGAGGAAACCACCTACGATCAAACCCAGTCCCCGATGCAGGCCCCGGATCGTGAGCGAGTCCCACCTCCCGGTACGATAGGTCGGGCGCCGTTGCCGGAGCAGGAGGCCGACACCCCAGAGGATGGGAACCAAAACCCCGGCGGCGCTGGCAAGGATTTGCCCGGTCAGTCCCAAGGGCTTGCCGCGATGCAGGGCGTAAAGAAAATCCAGCCCGTCCTGTTCGGCGGCATCGCGCATGGCCAAGGTTTGACCGGTTCCGGGATGGATGAAGGCCAGACGCCGGTCCGGCCCGACCAGTTTGGCCCGGGCGGCGCGCTCCGGAGCCGTAGGCAAATAGAGCACCTCCAGCCGATAGTCCGGATAATCGGCCGCGATGCGCTGCTCCAGGACAGCAGGGGGCAAACCCGCTTCGACCGCCCGGTTCAGGCGATACGGCGACTCCGCGTAGCGAAGCTCGTCGTAGAAGCCCAGCAGGATGCCGGTTGCGGCAATGATCATCAACGGCAGCGCCAAAGCCGTCCCCAGGTAAACATGGGTCTTGAACAGCCATCGAATCATTCTGCACCTTTCGTGGGATTACGCTCTGAAGCCTTGCAAATGCGCTTTGAGCGCTCGAAAGGCGACGCCGCGATCATCGCCCAGCAGGAAGGCGCGGACGCCGCGCTCGCTCCAGTATTCACGCTGCCCCGGCAGACGGGGAACCGCGCAGAAGGCGACGCCATGACTTCGGCAGGATTCGGCGATGCGCTCGATGGCCGCCTGTACCGATGGATGCTGGGGCTGGCCGGGCACGCCGTAAGATTGGGAAAGATCGACGGCGCCTTCGAGCACCAAGTCTATGCCGGGCATGGAGAGGATGTCGTCGATCCGCTCCACGCCCTCGCGGTCCTCGATCATGACCGCGACCAGAATCTCGGCGTTGGCGCACTCGAAATAAGTCGGCAGATCCAGGCGGCCGAATCCGGTCGTTCGTCCGCCGCTGATGCCGCGCGTCCCCAAAGGGTGATAGCGGCTGGCCTTGACGATAGCCTCGGCCTCCGCCGCATTTTTCACATGGGGCACGACGATGCCTTGCGCGCCACAGTCGAGAACGCGCAGGATGACGTCCGCCGCGATGCCGGGCACCCGCACCAGCGGCGTGATGCCGGCGCACTCGGTCGCCCGCACCATGTTTTCCAGCGTTTCCGGATTGGTGGAAACGTGTTCCAGATCGAGGATGACGAAATCGTATCCGGCGTATCCGAGCATCTCCGCCAGGAGCGGCGATGGGATCGAGTTCAACAGACCGAATACCGTCTCGCCTCCTCTCAAGGCCTGCTTGAGCCTATTGGTTTGCAGCATGGTGATTTTCCTCTAAGGGCAGATAAATGTGGGCCGGATGGGGGTGACGCAGAAAGTCATGATGGGAGATATGCCAGGCGTAGGCCCCCGCATAGGGAAAGATCAGCAAGTCGCCGACGCGGACGTGCGACACGGCAGCATCGGTGGCGAGCACGTCCTTGGGCGTGCACAGCTGCCCCACCACCGTGATTTTGGCGTCCCTGATCTCGGGACGCGCAAACGGATACGGCCAGCGCTCCACGGGCAGCACGAAAAAGGGATGACTGTGCCCGTGGGCATAAGGCGTCCGGAAGTGATGGGTCCCGCCCCGCCCGACCACGAAGTAGCGGCCGAGGCATGGCTTGATATCGATCACCTGCATGACGTAATTGCCGCAGAATCCGCTGACGTAGCGGCCCAACTCGAAACGGATGCGGTAGCGCTCCATCTCCTTGTCTTGAACCAGGCGCGCAAGGCCGGTGCTGAAGGCGGTCCAATCGAATTGTCTATCCGGCTCCCGATAATTGATGCCGATACCGCCCCCGACGTTGAGGTGCCGGATGTCCAATCGGTGTTCTTCCTGCCACTGCCGCACCTGATAGAAATAGGCCGCGAGCAGACGCAAATGGGCTTCCGCGTCCAATTGGTGGGACAACAGATGAAAATGGAAACCGCGGAGACGGATCTCGGGATGAAGGTCCAGCCAGGCCAGGCACTCGGACAGCCGGCCGGCCTCGATGCCGAATTGGGTGGCGCGGCCGCCCATGGCGAGGGAGGTCGCCGGCACTTCGTCCAAGGGTAGATTGAGGCGCAGCAGCACCGAGGCGGGTTGCCCCGCCTCGCGCGCCAGCCAAGCCAGCCGTTCGAGCTCCCACAGGCTCTCGACATGCAGCAGTTCCACTTTGCCGCTCAGGGCGGCGGCGAGTTCCGAATCCAGCTTGCCGGGTCCCCCGAAGATCACAGGGATTTCCCGGAAGTGTTCACGCACGAGAGCGAATTCGCCGCCCGAAGCCACTTCGAAGCCCGCAACCCAAGGCGCCAGTGTCTCCAGGATCGGCAAATCCGAATTGGCTTTGACGGCATAGAACAGCTCGCAACACGAGGGAAGCGAGGACACCAGATGAGCGACATGGCGGCGCAACGCCTCCAAGTCGTAGACATAAGCGCAGCAGGGTTCGTCGGCTTGATACGTGAAGCGCCGGACGGCGGCGACGACCCGGTCGTGGTTGATCGCCATCCTACGGCTCCCCGGCTTGGGCCAAGAGATGCGGAAGCGGCACATAACCTGCGTCGCGATCGGGACGCTTGAGAAAACGGTTGATGAAGTTGGCCTTGGCCGGCAGCGGCTGGCCCGCCAGAAGGGCGTTGATGCGCCCGGCGGAGCGAAGATCGCCGTAGCGCCACTGATACTCGCGAAGATGATGGCGCAATACGGTCCACAGCCGCCTTTCCAGGCTAGGCCCCATTTCGCCTAGCTGTGCGATGGCTTCGCAGAAATTGTTGACGAACAGGCAATAGGCGATCCGGTTCCACCCTTGCTCTTCGGAATAGAAAAGCGCCTGCCGCGCCCGCTCGCTGACTCCCTCCAGTTCCTGAAAAACCCGCCGTTCCCGCACCAGCTTGACCCCTTCGAAATCGCGCAGCCACACGCGGCAGGGCCTCCCGCCCCGGATGCCGGCCAAGACGTTTTGCAGATGCGGTTCGAAGACGAGCCCAAAGCTAAAGAAACAGTGGAAAACGGGATAGAGGAGATGTTCGACATAAGCATCGAACCAGCTTTCCGCGGCGGCAGCTAGGGACAGACCTTCGCGTTCGGCCAGGCGATTCACTGTTGCCATGAGCCGCACTCGGCCCAAGGAACGGTTGCCGAACAGGGCTCCCGCCAAAAGCGGCGTTTCCCCTTCCGCCAAGCGGTCTAGCCCCTCCCGCAGGATCAGTCCGAAGCCTTCGGTCACGGCCCGGTTCTCCTGCCTATCCGAGCCGTGAAGATCCAGCGAAAGAAAAGCCGGCTCTTCGAGCACCCTGAATTCCGGAAAGAGCCCCCGAATGGCGGGCAGGTATTGCCGCATGATTCGAGTCACGGCAAGGGCTCCCTCCAACTCGTAATGAGCATTCTTGCGCACGCAATTGGTGATGCGGACGTTCAGCGACAGCTTGTAGAAGTAGGGGTTTTCGGGATGGAACAGCGTGCGGATCGAAGAAGTCGGAAAATAGGCCGGCCCTCCTATTCCAAGGTCGCGCAGCCGATCCTCTCGAAGCGCTGCCCGCACCAAGGGATGATCGAACAGGTAGCGCGCCTGCCAGGGATGGACGGGCACCACGGCGAAATCGTCGTCGGTCCTCGACTCGGCAGGCGCCCGGAGCCGTATCAATTCTTCCGCGGATTCGGAGAGCAGCGACTCCTGGACCAAATGCTCGCGGCGTACGGCGAAGTAGTACAGCGGAAACGAGGTCCCAAGCTCCGGCGAATAACGCTGCAGATCCTCCGGCGAAAAGCCTTGGCGGCTCTTGGGCGCGGGATGGAAGGCGTGACCGAAGGTCAAGGATTGTTCGGATTCCAGGTAGGCTGCCAGCGGTTCGGCCGAAAACGCCTCGGGCTGAGATTTCGCGAGAATCGTTGCCGTGACGGCGACGCTATCCCGGATCTGCTCCATCAGCTCGGCATTGAAAGGCAATGCATGCCGCAAGGCCATTTCCCTGAGCAGCAAACTCGAGAGCATTGTCCAATCGAGGAGCGTCCAGGGTCTTCCCGGCAATTTGTAATAGGGTTGGGAGCGGTAGCGGTAATTGCCGGTAGGCGACGGCGCATCGACGACCACGAGCAGGCGGCTTCCGATCGAGGACAAAAGGACGTGCATCACCTGCCCTCCGGTACGGTGCAAGGCGGCGCGCAAGGCCAGCGGCCAATCGCTTTGGCCGAACAGGGGTCCGATGCCGATCTGTCCGGACGGTCCCGCGACTTCTCGACAATAACAGTTCAGCAGATTTTCCATGCAGCGCCGTCCGGCCTGATCTTCGGCGGACAGGATGCGATAGACGCTTTGCAGAGCTCTTTGCGACATGATCATCTCCTTTAGGTATTGCCGCTGGTTAACGGGGAGCAGGCCCGGCCTGTCGAGCAAAAGGCGGCGACGGCGACCACCGCCGCGCCGAGCAAAAACGGGGCATGCAAATTCAAGGATTGAGCGACGAGGCCGGCGGAGAGACCGGCGGCCACTCCAGCCCATTTGGAGCTGCTGTCCAGGCGACCGAAGGTTCGGCCGGCTGTGCGGTGATGAGCCGCACGGGCCATCAGGCTGTGCAGGGCGATGAAACAGGCGGTCATGGCCAGCCCCATCAAGAGCCGCCCGAGTCCCAAAAGGGCCGGCGTCGGGGCCAGCGCCTGCCCGATCAGGGAGACGGCCAGGAGAATAAACCCCGGCATCAGCGTCCTTTCCGGACGAACCGAATCGAGCCGGCGGCTCATGGGAGCGGCGCTCAGCAGGTAGACGAAGTGGGGCAGACCGAACAACAGCCCGGCGAGCGTGGCGGTCAGATCGGAAAACGACGCTTGGGCAAATGGGATGAAATAGGGAAAGGTCACCACCGTGGCGAAGATCAGGGCGAACTGCAAGGCGCAAAGCCGGAATAGCGCACCGTCGCCGGGCATGGAGCCCGATGTGTCCTTCGTCCTGGCGGAAGCTGCAGTCGAGCCGTCCGGAAGCCGCCACAAGAGCAGCGCCGCCGAGAGCGGCAGCAGGGCCAGATAGCAATAGATCCGAACCGGCGAATCCCACGCCATGAACGGCCCGAACACCGCCGGAGCGCCCGCCAGGGCGGCGCGCGCCGAGCCTTGCGTCCAGGTCAGGCAGCGGCTCAGCTGATTGCCGCTGACCACGGTCGCAAGGTAAGCATTGGAGGCGGCGAAGGTGCCGCCCAACACGCCTTGCAGGATGAGCGCCACGAAGAATGTCCAAGGGTTATCGCTGAGGCCGGCGAGCAGGAAACTTGCCGAGAGACCCAACTGGGCGCGCAGCAGGGAGATTTTCTTGCCGACGCGGTCGGCCAGCGCCCCCCACCAGGGACCGGCGAGCGCCGCAAACAGGGCGGGCACGATGTAAAGCCCGCCCACGAGGTAAGTCTCCTCACTGTGGAACGACTTGCCGAGGATCACCGCGAAAAAGGGCGGCAGCCCCAGGGCGGCGAAGGCGGACACGAAGTGACAGGCGAGCACCGCGGTCACCGTACGGCGCTGAAGCGGCGTCATGACGGATCCCGGAGAAAATTGGGGGCGGTTTTCCCGTAGAACTTGTTGACGTCGGCAGCGCCGGTCGCTTGCCTGGTTTGCAGGCTTGCGGCGGTAAGCAGATATTTGAGGTAGTGCCGGTCGTCTTCCAATAGAACCCGGCGGGCCAGGCGGGCGTCTTCCCCCTGCCCCTCCAGCTCGGTCAGGATAGCTTCCAGCTTGCCGCGCACCCCCACATAGAGCTCGCCGGCGGTCCATCGCCCGGTGGCGGTCAGCCCTTCCAGCGGGGCGGCGACGTTGAGCTGAAGAGTGATGGTCAGAAACATCTGTGCCAGCGCCAGCTCCTCGTCGACCACGATGCGGCGGTCCTGAAGACGCTCGACGAATTTCCCGAGTTCGGGCCAACGCCTTTTCAGCATGTCGCCGTGAATACGCGGGGCATCGTTGTCCTTGAGCAAAATCCGGAGCCTTGGGGCCTCTCGGCTTATTACCAGGATCGAATTCTGCTGGTTGGATTCGAGGGCTATACCGTAACGCAGCCACAGCAATAGATGCACGCGCAAGGTAAGATCCCAATACGCGTTCAGAAAATCTTCCAGACGACCGTCGAAAAAGCGCTCCGCCACTTCTTCGGCCACCAGCCGTCCGTCGGGCGTCGCGGCCGCCAAACCCGCGACCGGCAGCAAGGTGGCGTGCTCCAGTCCCGCGGGATAACGGCGGAGAATGTAGCCGAGGAACGGCAGATGATCGACATGGGCGCCGCGGCTTTCGTCGGTCAATAAAAGCAGGCCGGACAGCCAAGGCTCCCGTTCGGCGATGCGGCCGAGCAGCGTCTGCACCGTGTGTCCGTCGGCGATGGTGCTGGGCTTGATGGTGCGGATGTTTTTGCCGCCCAGGGTGCGGATGGTAAGGGGCAGCTTGATGTGGGTATCGGGCTCTTCGCGCACGACCACGGTGCGCACCGAGAGGGTCGGCAACACCGAAACGCGGCTTTCCGGAGCGGCGATGACTTTCGAACGAAGCCCATGCTCGTCCAGCAGACCGTCCAGCCGCCGGTTCCACAGGAACGGATGGACCGGCAGCAGCGCGTAGTCGGCCTCGAGACGGGATGCCAATCCCACCTCCTCGAAAGAAGGCCACCAGATTTCCCTGCCGGGAAACGAGGTTTCTTGGCAGAGATCCTTGGCGACCGCCAGCCAGCGCAACGGGAACGGACGCTGAAATTCAGGTCCGTAAGCCGAGAGATCGGCCGCTTCGAACCCCAGCTTGGCCCGCGCCGTCGGATAAAAGGGGTGATCCAGAAAGGAAGCGAGGCGCTCGTAATAGAGCTGACGCTCCGGCCAGTAGAGGCTATCCGCCGGTGTGCGCGGTGCCGCGCGCAGCTCGGCGAAATAGCGCTTCCGCTCCGCTTCGCACAAGACGCCGTGCTCGATCGCCGCACGGCATTCCGTTTCGAAATCGGCGAACAGCGCGGAGGCCTCCTCATCCAGACCTTGACGGAAACATGCCAGGATGTCGGCGATGTCGGACAATCTTTCATGCCGTCCGTCTCGCCGCCGAATAAGGGGCAATTCGTCCAAGGTCAACTCCTGAAGAAGACCCTCGCGGCGCACCGGAATCCATAAGCTGCCATCCCCGAGATGGTCCGCGACCAGCCATTGCTTCGGCCGTCCGCCTTCCGGTAAGGAGGAAAACGGAGTGGGGCCGGAGCCGACCAGCCGGCCTCGGCTGACAATCTCCCGGAGGTTCTCCCGCAGCAGGGCATCCACGACCCGGCGGCAGATGTAGTCGGCCAGGGAAGACGGCGCCAGCGTTTGCGGTGCCGCGCTCATTATTGGAACTCCCAAACCAGGGAAGCGGCCGCCCGATCCATCGTTCGCCGTATCAGCTCGGCCTTGGGACCGACACCGCTGAGAACTCCGAGATAGTCCTTGTTCGAATGGCTCAATGTGACGGCATCGCCGGTTCGGCGCAAAGGCCGGAAAGCGAGATGAACGCCCTCCTCTCGCCGAGTGAAATCCTGCGGCGCGCTTATCAGCCGGCCCTCCTGTCCCGCCGGAAAATAGCGGATCTCCGCGCTCCGGGCGGTCGGTTCCAGAGTCGGCAGAGCTTCCCCCAGATGCAGACGCAGCACGATCTCGAAGAGCGAGATACCGAGAATCTCCTGAAGCAGAAAATCGCGCCGATCGCCGATGCAACGGTAGTTGATCTCGATCAGGCGCGGACCCTCGGGCGTGGCGACGAATTCCGTATGGCAGGCACCGAAGCCGATGCCGAAGCCGCGGATCTGATCGCAGACTTCCCGTAGCCAAGGAATGGAGCGGCTTTCGTTCCAGCAGGCTTCCAGCTCGATGAAATGGGGCGGCGGCGAGAGACGTACGCGGAATCCGCCGAGCACGTTCAGGTTCTGTCCATCGCCCAGCGTTTCAAGGGTATAAAGAGGGCCCTCGATGTATTCTTCGAGCAGGATGGCCTGGCCGGGCTGAGATTTCCAGAGCGCTCGGCAGTGCCGTTCCAGCTCGCTCGCATTCCGCACCAGACCGACCTCGAGGCTCGCCACCCCGTCGCGCGGCTTGGCCACGCACGGGAAAGGGGCGTCGGACATGCGGCGTGCCAAACCTTCCTCGTCCCATACCACGGCATGCCAAAGCGGATCGATGCCTTTCAATCTCAGAGCGCACCGCATCTCCGCCTTGTTCTTGGCCCGATAAGCGACCCGCCAGTCTTTGCCGGGCAGGCCGAAATATTCCGCCGCGATCGCGGTGCTGGTCTGTAAATGGTCGCTATTGGAAAAGATCGCCGCCGGTTTTTTTCCGCGCCGCGTGATCGCCTCGATCACGGCGATGGGATTGAAGACATCGCAGGCGACCACGGCATCCGGATAGGCCGGCAGCTCGCCTCCTCCGAAATGCTGCCGATGCGCTTCGGCTTGGTCGGTCAGAAGCACGACCGGTAGACCCAAGGCGCGTGCCGCAGGTAAAAAGCCTTCGTTCACCGAGTCCGTTGGGACATGGGCTAGCAGAATCAATTCAGACATGGATGTTCCCTTTTTTCCAAAAAATTAAAGATCGAGCTGCAGGCTGAGCATGACGGAGCGCCCTGGCCCCGGCACTCGGCCAAGGCTGGTGTCCACGCCACGGAAGTAGTAGTTCTCGTTGAACAGGTTATTGGCTGCCAGCCCAGCCCGAAGGTTAGTCCCGTCGATACGGAAATCCTTCGTCACCTGAGCGTTCCAGACCCAATAGGACGGAATCTCGCCCCGGCTGCCCGTGGCGTCCTCCCGCTCGGTGTTGGCGGCATCGGTGAAGGCGGAACTGAGATACAAGCCATTCACGTTGAAGTTGTAGGTACCGATTCGGTAGTTGCCCTGCAGGGTGAATTGATGCGTGGAACTGAAGGGCACCCGGTTGCCTTTGAAGGCGACCTGGGTGGCTCCGCTGAACACGTTGTTGAGCTGCTCCGTATCCACGTAGGTGTAGCCCGCCTTGAGATCCAGCCCCGGCAGAAGCGAGGGGGTCCAGCCTAATTCCGTTTCGTAACCCTGGTGACGGGTTTTGCCGAGATTGCGGAATTTCGTGGTGCCGTTCTCCACGACGGCGACGATCTGGTTTTCGAAATCGAATTGGAAAAAGGTGAAAGCGGCCGAAAGCTCCGGCAGCGGCGTTAAACGCATGCCCGCTTCGTAGTTCCAGGCTTCTTCCACCCCCGTATCACCCTCGAGGGTAATTTGGGTGAACTGAACCGGCTGCAAGGATTTGTGCAGGTTGCCGAACAGGAAAACCTTGTCGGGCCAAAGATGAAACCCCACATCAAGGCCCGGCAGAAGCTCGTCGTTTCGGCTGCCGGCCTCGGTTCCGTTAAGCCGGTTGTGGCTGGTTTGATCAATCCACTCCACGCGCAGCCCCGGCGTGGCGCTCAGACGTTGGTTCCAGACGCTTAGCGTATCGCTGGCGTATAGCGCGACGGCATCAGTGGTAAATTGGAAATCCTGGGCACGATTGACTCGACCGGTGCTCAGACGGCGCCGATCCACCGCTTGATCGACCTCCTCGCTGACGTAACGTCCGCCCAGGGTGAACTTGTGATCCAGCCAACCGGTAGTCGCCCCCACGGTCAATCGAGGCTCGGTACCATAGGCGGTGAACGTGCGCGGACTGGTTTGCACGCCGTTGGACACCCTGGACGGATCGAGACTGCACGAAGTCGCGGTGCTGTTCAATAGGCAGCCGACGGTAAACTCGCGGTCGCTGGTATGGGCGAAGTTGCTCCAATTGAATTCGGCCGGCGCGCCGAAAAAATCGAAATTTTGGTTATAGATCAGGTGCCCTCGCACGGTGTGGCCCTGGAACTTATCAAACGGCCGCTGCGACTGGAAGCGGTCGTCACGATAGGCCTCGGGCGACAAGCCTCCGGGCAGTTCCGTGTCGGTGTTGTAGTATTGCAAACGGGCTTTGATAGAAGCGTTGTCCGTGAGGAACCAATTGGCGTCCGCGATCAGGTTCTCGACTTCGGTGTCGGAATGGGACCGAAAGGAATCGCCTAACACGGTGTTCGCCTGGAACTGCAAGCCCAGCCTGTCGTTCACAAATCCGCCGACCCGAAAATAGCTGTCGGTGAGAACGTTTCCGGTTTCGCTGGAGATCGTCAGCGCTTCCTTCAGCGTGGTACTGAATGTTTCCGGGATCGGCTTGCTGACGAAGTTGATGACACCGCCGACGTTGTTGGGCCCGTAGCGCACCGCCACCCCGCCCCGCGCTACGTCGATGCTCTCCGCCGTTTGCATGGTCAGGGGAAACATCGACAGTCCGGTCTGCCCGTAAGGTGCCAGCGCGATGGGTATGCCGTCGACCAGTACCAGCGTGCGCTGGCTGCGCCGGGGATCTAGGCCGCGCACACCGATATTCGGCAGAATACCGGTCCCGCTTTCATCCTGTACGCGGACACCCGGGACCAGCCTCAAGGCATCCTCGACGTTACGCATGCCGGCTTGGTGAAGCTCCCGTTCGGTAATCGCCGTGCGGGCGCCGGGATAGGTTTTGACCGAATCTTCCGTGGGGGCTCCCAGCCAATCGCCCGTAACTTTCACTTCTTCGAGCTCGGTGGTTTCCAAAGCCGCGATAGACCGATTCGAGTCCGCCTCCTGCCCTCCGGCTCCCTCATCGGCAACCCGTTTTTCGCCCTGGAGATCCTGATTGGATTCCTCGCTAAGCGCCGGGAGCGCAAAGGCGGCGAGCCCAGCGAGAATAACGGTGGTAATTTGGCAAGACCCACGCTGCATAAATAAAGCTCCTTTGTTGTTTTTGTAAGCCCGGCAGATCGCCTCATCCCGAGGATGAGGTTTCGTCGCTCTCTGCCGTATTAGTAATGTGAATGCGAACGATTCTCATGTCAATAAAATTTAAGAAAGCGGCATGCCAGACCCCGTTTGGGCGCCAGCGACGCCGTCTAATCCGTTGAAACCTTGAAACTCAGCGGCGTTAGCAGGATATGAACTGTGCTATGCTGGGCGGGTCATGCGCCCCGGACTTGATACATTGCGGCGACTGAATCCTAAACCGTATACTCCGACCAACAACTAGAAATGGAGCGATCTGTGGAAAAACCTTTTATCCTGCATATGTTCACCCCGGAAAAGAACCTCAGCCCGTTCGACGTTAACATGGCTTTGGACGCCGGCTGGATTTCCGCCATTCCGTACCTCCATATCGAACTGGGCGAAGTCACCGCCCTCGTGCAAGATGCGATTTTCTCCAGAAGTCCGAGCGGCGTGAAACGAACCGGCATTTTCATCGGCGGAAGAGATGTAAAGATGGCCATGGACATGCTCCGCACCGCTCAGAAGTCCATGGTTCCGCCCTTCGTGATCTCCGTGTTTGCAGACCCTAGCGGCGCCTTCACCACGGCCGCAGCCATGGTCGCCATGGTGGAGCGGGAACTGGAAAAGCGCCATCAAACCAACTTGCAGGGCAAGAATGTACTCGCTTTGGGAGGCACGGGTCCGGTCGGACAGATTGCCGCGGTGTTGGCCGCCAAGGCCGGAGCCAACGTAAAAATCATCGGCCGCCAGCTGGAAAGAGCCCAGAAGATCGCGGAACTATGCAATGCCGAATTCGGTAACGGTCAAACCGATATTCAAGGCGATGCAGACGCCAACAAACCGGAGCTGATCAAAACCGCCGATGTGGTATTTGCTACCGCCGCAGCCGGAATTGAAGTGCTGAGCGCGGAATTGGTCGCCTCTGCTCCGCAACTCAAAGTCGCCGCCGATGTCAATGCGGTTCCGCCGTCCGGAATCGCCGGTCTCGGCCCTCACCACAAGGGCACGGAAATTGAGGGTTCCCGTAGCGGCGCCGTCGGCGTTGGAGCCTTGGCTATCGGTAACGTGAAATACCAAACCCAGCACAAACTGCTGAATATAATGCGCTTTCAGTTGCGACAATCGGATAAGCCGGTTTTCCTAGATTATAACGATGCTTTCGAAGTGGCTCGGGAATACGCAAAGAAGCTTTAAAGCGTCAAAGCAGAAATTCATTAATATGCTATTTCTTACTATGGATTCAATGGCCACATACTGAGTGGCCATTATCCGGTTGGTAATTAATTATTCGACCATCCGATGGCTAGGGACAATTATCGGGTTCGAGGGTATTTAATTATCCATATAAAAACAATAGTTAACTGGATCAGCCAAGAGGAGCATAATAATGAATAATACCGCCGAAGCCATTAAAATCACGGATGCCGATAATGATCGATTGCTCAAGGAAATGGTGGACAAAAGCTATACACGATGCCGACTAACCGGGACCTTTATAGATGACTTTTATAATGCCTTTATCGCAACATCGCCCAGAATTGCGGAAAAATTTCGGAAAGCCGACTGGGAAGCTCAGAGGCGTTTGCTGGATCACGGCATCAGGCATTTGATTCTGTTTTTTCACGAGCCTAGCCCCGTCACGGCGGAAAAGATGATTCAGCTCGGCGAATCCCATTCAAGAAGCAGACTTAATATAGAACCTGATCTTTATGATTTTTGGGTTTCTGCCCTGATATCGACCGTCGCCGAAAGCGATCCAAAATTCAATCCCGAACTCGACGCAGCCTGGAAAACGGTTGTCGAGCGCGGTATTGCCGTCATGAAATCCATGCATGACGACTAAGCTACCTAAGACCAAGTATCTTTATTACTGACGTAGAGAAACCAACACATGTCCAAACGCAGTGTTTTATACATGCTCGATCCGATGCCCCATAACAGCCCGTTCGATATCAACATGGCGGTCGATGCGGATTTCGACATGATTATTCCGCTCAACAACGTAAAGCTCGAGGAAATCAACGGCCTTACGCAAGACGCCATCTTTTCGCGCGGACCGGAAGGCGTAAAAAGAACGGGCATGTTTATCGGCGGACGCGATATCGGTTTGGCCGTGAGTATGTTGGAAGCTACCCAAAAGGCCATGGTGCCGCCCTTCCAGTTTTCCGTCCTGGCCGACCCCAGCGGAGGTTTTACCACGGCGGCGGCTTTGGTCGCAGTGGCTGAAAAACAGCTCAAGGAGAAACACGGCATGGAGCTGAAAGGGTGCAATGCCGTGGTGTTCGGCGGCACCGGCCCGGTGGGCATAGCCACCGGGGTTATTGCCGCTTTGTGCGGAGCGGAAACGACGATCATCGATCACGCGTCGCTCGACAATGCACTGGAAAAGGCCGATACCTACGGGCGCCTGTTCCAAACTCGCCTGGAAGGCACATGTGCGGCATCCGAGGCCGACAAGGCCCACTTGCTTCACAAGGCGGATGTCGTGTTCTGCACGGCCAAGGCCGGAGTGCAGGTTCTAAAAGCCAGCGCCCTGGCGGAAGCGAACCAACTCAAGGTTGCGGCGGATGTGAACGCGGTTCCGCCATTGGGTATCGAGGGCGTCAAGCGGACTGATTTGGGCACTCCGCTCAAGCATGCAGTCAACTCTCCGGGTGCCGTCGGCATCGGTGCATTGGCGGTCGGCGATTACAAGTACAAGCTGCAACAGCATTTGCTCCGCTCGCTCCTGACCCAGGAAGAGCCCGTTTTTTACGATTTCCGCGAGGCATTCAAAATCGCCCGGACCATGGTCTGACGCGTCGGCTTCGCAGCTTTCCCGAAGTCGAGCAAACCGCCACAAGGGATGCCAATCGGCATCCCTTTTTTCAGCCGACATTCGAAAGTCATCGAAGCTTGTCCGACGTTCCTTTAGAGCGCGTTCATCTCGCTCATACGGCATAACGGGCTTGGCGGAAGTCGTTGGCGCTTTCGGCTAGGGTAAATCGACTCAAGTATTTGTAGGTCGGCAATCCTTTGCCGACGAACCCGTTGCCCTAACGGCGGCGTCGGGAAGGGCGGCTTCGGCGCTCCAATCGCAAACGGTCATCCCAGGAGCGCTGGGATGACCGTTTGCGATTGGAAGGGTCGCGGCTAAAGCGACCGTTTGCGATTGGGAGGGATTCCCGACCTACTCGCGAGTTCCCGTACGGTAGATATGAAAATGCTTTAGTTTTTCCAAACCCGGCGACCGAAACCGCAGCAAAAGGGCTTCCGGGAGGTCCTGAACCTGGGAGGGTGGATGAACCCCGCTGCGCTTACCGCGGTCTATTCGATATAGGGCCATCCGCCCCCGACCTAGATTATTTACCTCGCGCCGAGCGATTCTCCAAAACGCATGAAAATCTATAACCTCTTCCCGCGGCTCGCGGGTCCTTTGAATCGTTGGAAGCCGCATCTGGAAAGAGCGGCGGATATGGGATTCGACTGGATCTTCGTCAATCCCATCCAAAAGCTCGGACGATCCCGCAGCCTTTATTCCATCAAGGATTATTTTCAAATCGATCCCTGGTTGCTGAATGCCCGCTCTTCCAAATTGCCGGAAGAACAACTGCGCGAGATCGCAAGTCAAGCCGAAAGCCTGGGGCTCGGCATGATCGTCGATTTGGTCATCAATCATTGTGCCTATGATTCGGCTTTGCTCAAGCAGCATCCGGAGTGGTTCGTCAAGCAAGGCAGGCGCATCGCCCACCCGTTCTGTATGCATGAAGGAGAAAAGGTCGTCTGGCGCGATCTCGCGCAATTCGATCATCAGCATACGTCCGATCCGAAAGGTCTGTATCGTTACTGCCGCGAAATCGTCGAATACCTGGTCGGCCTGGGCTTTAAGGGACTGCGCTGCGATGCGGCTTACCAGTTACCCAGCCGTTTCTGGGCACGGCTCATCGAAGAAACCAAACGGGCGCACCCCGAAACCGTATTCCTGGCCGAGACCTTGGGCTGTAGTGCCGATCAAACCCGGGAAACCGCGCAAGCCGGTTTCGACTTTATCTTCAACAGCTCGAAATGGTGGGATTTTTCCGGCTCCTGGCTGATGGATCAATACCGGCTCACACGTGAAATCGTACCGTCCGTCAGTTTCCCCGAAAGCCACGATACGGCACGCGCATTCGCGGAGTTCCAGCAGAATGTCGATGCGGTCAAACAGCGCTATTTCTTCTCGGCGCTGTTTTCCGCCGGTGTGATGATACCCATGGGATTCGAATTCGGCTTCCGAAAGCCGCTCCACGTCGTCGATACCACGCCTGATGACTGGGAAAAAACGGATATCGATTTGACCGGCTACATCAAACAGATCAATGGAATCAAGAGCCGGCATCAGATATTCGATGAGGAGAGCGCCACGCAAGTGCTCGACCATTCCAATCCGGAAATCTTGCTGATGCGAAAAACCGCCAGCCGGAAGCGTAGCGAGGCATTGATCATTATGAACAAGGACGCTTGGAATCGGCAGAATTTCTTCTCCGACAATCTGTACCATCTTGTTCAAAGCGAACCGCCGCTGTTCGATGTCTCGCCGGAATGGCCCCTGGATTACTTGCCGACGCCTTTCCAGTTCGAGCTGACACCGGGAATGGGACGGGTCCTGGTAACGCAGTGACGCTCTCTGCCCGCATCGAAAGTGCAACCAAAGTAACGCAAAATGCGGGCTGACCGGTGGAGAGGCCGATCTTCGGCAATCATTCCATCCAATAATCCGTGGCCGTCATCACCCCGATTTCGCGACGCACAGGCCACCCGAGTAAATAGGCTAACTCCTAACTTGAGCCGACATGGCGTTTTTTTCGAAACCCTGGATCGCTTAAACTAGCCTTGTCGAGTTCATGTTAGGCAACCGGACGCAACCTCATGACCCAAAAGACCCCGCCTCAAGATAAGAAAGTAAACGCTTCCGAGTCCCAAAAAGGAAAACCCGGAAAAGCCATGGAGAAGCCCGCGACAAAGGAAAAATCCCAAGCCAAGGCCACTCGATCCAAAGCTGCAAACGCGCGTTCGCCGTCGGAGACCTCCGTTGTTCGCGCGAAGCCTTCTACGAGGTCCAAGACTCCGGCATCCGGGAAAGCAGTTCGCCACGAGCCGGAGAAAGAAACCGTTTCCCTCGCGGCAGCCATGGCGCCGGCCGAAAAAATCGCGCCCAAAGCTTCAGGGAAAAAGCCGGAAAAAGCCGAACCGGAAGTGAAGCTGGTTAGCGCGAAGCTCGGTCGGGCGGATCAAAAGAAGCCGGTCGAACTCGCTTCAGCCGAATCTCCCGCGAAAGTTACGGAAGCTGAGGCATGGTCACGACATTCAAAGAAATCAGAGGACTCTGACGAAATACCGCCCGCTCCGATTTCTGCCGCCGATTCGCTGTCAGCACCTGAGCCGATAGCCCCCGAACGCCTAGAGACTGCGGAGCTATTGCCCTCAGAGACAGCTAGTGCAATTCCGGCTCCGACGCCGACGCCAGAAGAGTTCCGTCCCTTGGAGAAAATGCCCCCGCCCGAACCGGAATCCGTGCCGGTGGAACCGGAACCGCGATCAGCGTCGCAGGCTCAGCTCGCGCCTGAACCCGAACCGATGCCACACCAGCCTGTTTCAGCGATTCCGTCGATGTTTATCGTTCAGATCACGCCCGAGCTCGCGCCCGTCGCCAAAGTCGGCGGCCTCGCCGATGTCGTGTTCGGACTCGGCAACGAACTGGAAATCCGCGGCAATCACGTCGAAATCATACTGCCCAAATACGATTGCCTACGTTACGACCATATCTGGGGCCTGTGCGAAACCTACAAAGACTTGTGGGTGCCCTGGTACGGCGGCGCCATTCATTGCACCGTCTATTTCGGATTCGTGCATGGCCGCAAGTGCTTCTTCATCGAGCCGCATTCCAGCGACAATTTCTTCAACCGCGGCTGCATTTACGGCTTCAACGACGACGTTCTGCGCTTCGCGTTCTTCACGCGGGCGGCCATGGAGTTTCTCTGGAAATCCGGCAAGAATCCCGACATCATTCATTGCCATGACTGGCAGACGGCGCTGGCGCCGGTGTTTCTGTTCGAGATCTATAAATTCCTCGGCATGACCCACCCGCGGGTGTGCTTCACCATCCACAATTTCAAGCACCAGGGAGTCACCGGCGCGCAAGTGCTCCACGCGACCGGCCTCAACCGGCCCGAATACTATTTCCATTACGACCGGCTGCGGGACAATTTCAATCCCCATGCGATCAATCTGATGAAAGCCGGCGTGGTCTATTCCAACTTCGTGACGACCGTTTCCCCGCGCCATGCCAACGAAGCCAAGGACCAGGGCCAGGGTTTCGGCCTTGAACCCACGCTGCATATCCACCACGTAAAATACGGCGGCGTCGTCAACGGCATCGATTACAACGTGTGGAATCCGGAAATCGACCATCATATCGCGCAGCGCTACGGCGTCGACAACATCGAGGAAAAATACAAGAACAAGAAGGCGCTGCGAGACCGCCTGATGATCGCCGACAACGAAAAACCGATCGTCGCCTTCGTCGGCCGGCTGGACCCCCAGAAAGGGCTGGAACTCATCCGCCACGCCATTTTTTATACGTTGCACCGGCGCGGCCAGTTCGTGCTGCTGGGCTCCAGTCCGGACGGACAGATCAACAGCTATTTCTGGAGCCTGAAACACCAACTGAACGATAACCCGGATTGTCACATCGAAATCGGCTTCAACGAGGAACTGTCGCATCTCATCTACGCCGGCGCGGATATCATGCTGGTGCCGAGCCAGTTCGAACCCTGCGGTCTCACCCAGCTGATCGCCATGCGCTACGGCACCGTGCCCGTGGTGCGGGAAGTCGGCGGCCTGGCGGACACGGTATTCGACAAGGATTATTCGTACAAGCCGCTGAACGAGCGCAACGGCTATGTGTTCAGGGATTACGATTACAGCGGGCTGGAATCGGCGCTCGGACGGGCGTTGAGCTGTTACTACGACTATCCCGATCACTTCCGGGAACTGATGAAGAACGCCATGCGCTACGATTTCTCGTGGAAGAATCCGGGACAGGATTACCTCAATATCTACGACCTCATCCGCGAGAAATAAGACTCGCTCGGCAAGACCCGGACGATTAGCTCAAGATCGCGAAAGCTCGAGCGGCTTGATCAATACCTTGGAGGCGCGTTGGAGGCTATAAGATGCCCGGCGCGCCTCGGGCAAATCGGCAGTGTTCGCCTGTTCGAAACCGCGTTCCCGGAACCAGTGCGCCGTTTGAGTGGTTAGCGCGAATAGCCGATTCAGATGCAGGGTGCGGGCCTTCGCCTCCAGATATTCGAGCAAACGCTCGCCCCGCTTTTCGCCGCGGTAATCGTCATGGAGCGCGAGGCAGGCCAATTCTCCCATCCGTTCTTCCCGGAACACATGCAACGCGGCGCAGCCGATAATCAGTCCGTCCCGCTCGATCACCACGAAATCGTGGATATCGGTTTCCAGCCGTTCGCGGGAGCGCGGCACCAGTACGCCGGCTTGCTCGAGCGGCGCGATAAGATCGAGCACCCCCGCAACGTCCTGAACCTTCGCCGGGCGCATGGTTTCGAACGGCGTTCGGCTAATCAGCGTTCCGATACCGTCTCGGGTGAACAATTCGAGCAGTACGGCGCCGTCGATGTGGCGATCGAGCAAGTGAGCGCGCTGTACACCTTCGCGACACGCCCTGACCGCAGCTTTGAGGTGCGGAATAACCTCCTTGTTCGCTAAGGCGCTTTCGTCTTTCAGCAATTCCTCGGCCTCGCCGGTGGTAAGCTGCCGAATCAGCTTCCCGTCGGAACTGGAGATGCAGTCTTGTTCCGTCAACAGCAGCAGCTTGTCGGCCCTGAGGGCGATGGCGGCCGATGTCGCGACCTGTTCGGCATTGAGGTTGAACACCTCGCCGGTGGGCGAGTAACCGATCGCGGAGAGCAACACGATATCGCCCCGGTCCAGTGCTCCGCGAATCCCGTCGACATCGATGCGCCTCACTTCTCCGGTGTTCTGGAAATCCACGCCATCCCGAACGCCCACCGGCTTTGCCGCGACGAAATTGCCCGAGGCTACCCGGATACGCACACCGGCCATCGGCGAATTGGCTAGGCCTTGCGACAACAATGCCTCGATTTCCACCCGAACCGTTCCCGCAGCCTCCTTGACGCATTCGAGCGCCGTTTTATCGGTGATGCGAAGCCCTTGATGATAATTCGCCTCGACGCCACGGAATCTCAGACGGGCGTCGATTTGGGGGCGAATCCCGTGCACCAGAACCAGGCGCACGCCCAGTCCGTTGAGCATGGCGAAATCGTGGATCGCGTTCGGGAATCCGCTATCGGCAACGGCTTCCCCGCCGAACGACACGACGAAGGTTTTTCCCCTATGAGCATGGATGTAGGGCGAAGAATCGCGAAACCAGCGAACGAAAACGTCGGGAGAAGTCGATGAAGGCATTTTCCGCTCAAGCCTCGGGCCGGATGCAAAACCGTTCGATCAAACGGCTCAGGATATCGGTTCCTGCACGGATATGAGTCATCGGAAGATACTCGTCGGGTTGATGGGCCTGTTCGATATGGCCCGGTCCCATGACGACGGTTTGCAGCCCGAGCCGTTTCAGAAACGGGGCCTCGGTGCCGAACGCAACGGCACCGGAATCGTAGCCGCTCAATTCCTCGCAACACCGGACGATTTCCCCGTTGGCATCGCTCTCGAACGGCGGCAATCCCTCGAACATGCGGCGGATTTCGAGGGAAAGCCCATTGGCTTGGGCCAATACCGGCTCCAGCCGTTTTACCAGCTTCTCGTGCAAATCCTCGAGCTCCATTCCCGGCAACGGGCGAATGTCGATCTGGGTTTCGCAGTGCGCGCAAATGCGGTTGGGATTGTCTCCGCCGTGGATAGAACCGAGATTCAGCGTCGGATAATCCACTTTGAACGCCGGATTGCGGTGCCGAGCCCTGAGCTCGGCACGGAAAGCCAGCAATTCCGACAGTACGGCGTGCATGCCATCGATCGCGTTCGCGCCCAAGGAGGGATCGCTCGAATGCCCGGCCTTTCCCCTCACCACGATGGATTCGAGCATGACGCCCTTGTGCATGCGGATCGGCTTGAGACCGGTAGGCTCCCCAATGACGGCGTAACGCCCGAGTTTCACATTGTCCGCTACCAGGGATTTCACTCCCGACATCGAACTTTCTTCGTCGGCGGTCGCGAGAATGACCAAAGGATGTCGAAAGTCCTTGGCTTCGAAGCGGTTTGCCGCCTCCAAGGCCAGCGCAAAGAAGGATTTCATGTCGGCGCTGCCGAGGCCATAAATACGACCATCCTTTTCCACGGCCTTGAAAGGGTCCGAAGACCATAATTCGGGATCGCAAGGAACTGTATCGGTATGGCCTGACAGGACTAGTCCGGTGGGATCCTCGCGACTGCCCAGGGTTGCGATCAGATTGGCTTTGCGATCGCCGATAGCACGGATTTCGACAGAAAAGCCCAGTCCGCCCAGCCACTCCGCCAAAAGATGGATGACCGCAAGATTGCTTTGATCATAATGGGGATCTGTGCAACTGACCGAGGGGCGCTCGATGAGCGCCCCGATCATTTCGAGCGTTTCCGGAATGGCCCGGTTCACGACCTTAGATGTCCTCCAGATTCATATCGGTTACCGCACCTTGGGAGGCGGACGATACGAGCTTGGCGTACTTGGCGAGCACCCCTTTGGTATAGCGCGGCTTGGGCTGGCGCCACTCCGCGAGCCGAGAGCGTATTTCGTCCTCGCCGAGGTGCAATGTGATTTCGCGCCTTTCGGCGTCGATGGTAATGGTGTCGCCGTTACGAACGATCGCCAGAGGGCCGCCCGCATAGGCCTCGGGCGTAATGTGACCGACGACGAAACCGTGGGTGCCGCCGGAAAACCGCCCGTCGGTGATGAGCGCCACATCCTTGGCCAAGCCTTTGCCCATGACGGCGGAAGTAGGCGAAAGCATTTCGCGCATGCCGGGACCGCCCTTGGGTCCTTCGTAGCGTATGACGATGACATCGCCTTTCTGCACCGTCCCGTCTAAGATCGCCTTCAGGGCCAATTCCTCACAGTCGAAGACCCGCGCCTGCCCGGTGAAGGAAAGCCCTTCCTTTCCGGTGATTTTGGCAACGGCACCCTCGGGCGCGAGATTGCCTTTCAGAACCACCAAATGGCTGTCCTTTTTGATCGGGTTATCGAGGGGACGTATCATCTCCTGCCCATCGGGATACGGACGCACGTCCGCCAAATTTTCGGCGAGTGTTTTACCCGTTACGGTGAGGCAGTCACCGTGCAAAAGTCCCGCGTCCAGCAACATCTTCATCAAAGGTAAGATGCCGCCGATTTCGATCAGTTCCGCCATGGCGTAGCGTCCGCTCGGCTTGAGATCGGCCAGCATGGGTACTTTCTCGCCGATGCGGGTGAAATCGTCCAGCGTCAGATCGACGCCGCAGGCGTTGGCCATGGCCAAGAGGTGCAACACCGCGTTGGTGGACCCGCCCAACGCGATGACGACCGTAATGGCGTTCTCGAAAGCCGGTTTGCTCATGATGTCGCGGGGGCGGATGCCGAGTTCCAGGAGCTTGAGCACCTGCTGGCCGGCCCTTGCGCAATCCGATTGTTTATCCGGCGAAACAGCCGCCTGGGCGGAGCTGCCGGGAAGACTCATGCCCAGCGCTTCGATGGCCGAAGCCATGGTGTTGGCGGTGTACATGCCGCCGCACGAGCCCGCGCCGGGAATCGCCTTGGCCTCGATCTCCTTCAATTGCGCGTCGTCGATCTTGTCATTGGCGCGGGCACCGACCGCCTCGAATACGGACACAACGTCGAGCTTCTTATCGCCAAGACAGCCGGGCAGAATGGTGCCGCCGTAGACGAATACCGCGGGACGGTTGAGGCGCGCCAGCGCGATCAGGCAACCCGGCATATTCTTGTCGCAGCCGCCTATGGCCACGACACCGTCGAAGCCCTGACAGCCTACGACCGTCTCGATGGAATCGGCGATGACTTCTCGGGACACCAGCGAGTACTTCATGCCCTCCGTGCCCATCGAGATGCCGTCCGAAATGGTGATGGTATTGAAGATCACGGCCTTGCCGCCGCTTTGATCCACACCGCGGGCTGCGTCGTCCGCCAGACGGTTGATGTGCATATTGCACGGCGTCACCATGCTCCAGGTGGACGCGATGCCGATCTGGGGCTTTTTGAAATCGTCATCCGAAAAACCGACCGCGTGCAGCATGGCCCGGCTCGGCGCCCGTTCCATGCCGTCGACGACCTGGGATGAAAAGGAACGGGTTTCTTTATCGCTCATCAGTAATCTCCAACAACAGGACTTAGCCGATTTACGGCTTGTAACACAGTAACAAATCGACTGGCGGCTTAGAGGCCATTATGAACTTTCAAGGATGATCCGAAGAATCGAGCATTCGGCGCAAACGTGGGTAGTCTCGACAGGTTTGCCTGCTTCTGTAATTCAATCCGTTAAGCCGAAATCATTACAGGCGCTAGAACGAACCCCAAGCACTTTTCTTGCGCCAGCTCATGCGCGGCAGGACCACTCCGAGCACGATGCCCCCGAAAAGCACTCCGGCGCCGATCATAAACCAATCTTGACGATGATCCTCATCCAAAGCCTGCTTCTCCCGGCGAATCGTATCCAATTCCCGTTCAAGCTTGATAACGCTTTCCCGCAGCATATCGCGCTCGGCCTGGATTTGGAGAACATTGGCAGAGGCCTGACGTATCGCCATCAGTTCGGTGTTCAGGCGGGTAGTCTCTGCTTGAAGTTGTTGGGCTGTCTTATCGGTACTTTGTTTCCCTGATGTTACGGTAGACAGTTCACTTTTCAGCCGTTTGTTTTCTTCCAATGCTGTCTCGAGTTTTTTGGTCATTTCGTCCAGCTGGTTGATAGCGATTGGCTGATCAGAAAGATACCGACTGAGTATCCATCCCTCCTCACCGCTGTCCAACCGCACGAAGGAATAACCCGTCTGGGGATTTTTCTCGAGCACGTTAACCGCCGTGCCCGAAGGCACCATTCTTACAATCTTGTGTTGTAAGCTCTGACCCCGGCGCAACTGAACTTCCAATCTGTCGGTGACATAGGCCTTCTCGGCGGCGTAAATCGTGACAGGGGCAGAAAGAATAAGTACGAAGAGAATCGTTGTTAACGTATTTTTTTGCATCAGCAGAGCCACTTAACGTTCTAGCAATAGTTAAAGGGTGAGATTTGATTTCTCGCCACGACCGACCCTAGCATGAAAAGCCACAGCGCAGAAGAATTCTCTCGGGCAACATTCGGGCCGGCCCGTATCGCTCTCGCCCGGGCAACGCACATTCCGGCACCGAGAAAGTGTCGCGCTTTTTTTTACCCGCTCGGTTGCGACACTACATTCCCTTGAGCAGGATCTCGGCTTTTTCCCGTTCAGCAAAATTTTTCTTCTCCTTCAACAGGCGCTCCAGTTCCTTGCGTGCCTCGTCTTTCCGCCCAGACTTAGCCAAAGCCTCAGCCAAATGAATACGAATCTGCGCCACATGGGGTGCATGCACGGCAGCGTCCTGCAGTAAATTCAGGCCTTCTTTCTGTTTTCCGTTCTGGACGAAAATCCACCCGACCGTATCCATGACTTCCGGACGATTCTCGGATGCCGGGAGCAATTTTTCGGCTAAAGGCAAAGCCTTGTCGCTGCCCAATTCTTGATACAACCAGGCCAGGTTATTTTGGACGAGCGAGTTTTCCGGCTTCAGGCTTTGAGCTTTTTCGTAAGCCTCCACGGCTTCTTTCCGTCTCCCGGCCTCCTGATAAGCCATAGCTAGCATCATCCAGGACTCGACGTCGTCTTGGGACAATTGCAGCCAATGAGTCAGCCCGTCAAACGCCTCGGTATCCTGCCCCAAAGCATGGCGCGTCTGAAACAACCGCCGCGCCAAGGCCGAGTTCGGAGCCAATTGGAAAGCCTTTTCATAAGACGCGAGCGCTTCCTTGAACAGCTTCTGAGCGAACCGAATGTCGCCATCCATTTGGAAGCCCACAGCTAACTTCGGGTGCTTGGCCTTGATATCTTCCGCTATTTTTAATGCTTCTCGGTAATTCTTGTCCTGAAGGTTGAACTCCGCTTTAGCTAAGAGGGCCGGCATATAATCGGGAGCTTGCTTCAAAACACTTTCCCATTCGACCCTAGCCGCTTGCTTTTCGCCCTTTTTATACAGGACTTGGGCCAATTGATGGCGATATTCCGGATTCCCCGGAACCTTGCTCACCAATTTCTTAAACGTGGCGATGGCACTTGCTCCCTGGTCGTTGGCCGATTGAGCCAAGCCCAGACTTTGAAGCGCCAATGGGTGATCGGGATTATTGGCTTCGGCATCGCGAGCAACCTCCAACGCCTGCAAAGGCTTACCCTGTGCCAGGAAGTATCGGGACAGCAACACCGACGGCTGCAACACCTTTGGATTTCTTTCGCGGGCCTCCTTGAGATGTTTCTCCATATTTTGATAGTCCTTACGCATTTCGGCGATCTGAGCCAGACCGATGAGCGCCGCCAAGTTTTTCGGGTCGCGTTGGAGAATCTGTTGATAACGTTGGGACGCGGCATCATGGTTGTTGCCCCTGAGTTCAAGCTTCGCCAAATTAAGCGCGGCGGTAGCATAATCGGGATTGAGCTTCAATGCCGCCGTCCAGTGCTCGCGCGCCTTATCCGTATCGCCCTTGGACATATAGGCGGTGCCAAGCAAATTATCCGGCATTGGGTCGCCCGGCATCTTGCTCATCAGTTTTCGTGCCGCCTCGATCGCTTCATCCGGCTTCTTCTGCTGGATCAAGGCTAGGACCAACATGACGTCCGCTTGCAACAGGTTTTGATCCAGGTCGACGGCGGATTTGAGATCGACCACGGCCTGTTCCATTTGCCCGGACGCGATACGCCCTAGGGCCAACTGCGCTTTGACCGCCGCTACATCGGGAGCGAGTTCGGAGGCTCGATCCAGATACTCCGTAGCTGAGTCGTATTGTTTGCCCTGGAGGTAAGCGCTGCCGAGAAGAGCGAGAAACTGTGGATCGTTGGATGCCTGATCCTCGACTCCCTTCAATAGTTCGATGGCGTCATGGGCGCGTCCCAATTTCATCCGTGTCGCGGCCAGCAGCTTTGCCGCAGGCAGATGCTTTGGAACGGCTCCGAGAAATTGAGAAAGATTGTTCTCCGCGGACTCGTATTTCCCCTGTTGGTAAGCGATCGTGCCCAAAAGCAGCCTGCTGGGCGGATGATTCGGAAGCGCGTTGGTTACTTTGACGAGGGCGTCTTCGGCCTCTTGAAATTCCTTATTCTGAAAGGCTATGACCGCATGAAGATACAGCGCCAACGGCACATCTCCCGCCGCTTTTCGAACCGCATCGACATCTTTTTGCGCATCGTCCGCCTTACCCGAGGCGAGATAAACCGTAGCCCGCCCGAGCCGTGCCCGTATGTCGAAAGGCTGGACCTCGAGCGCCCTGGTGAAGGCATCGGCCGCCCCGGTCAGGTCGCCATCCAGCCGCTTGGTTTCTCCCAAAATAATCCATCCGCTTACATTCTTGGGATCCTTGACAATGGACTGATTGGCGTATTCGATCGCCTTCTTGTACTGTTTTTGCTGCACCTCAAGCATGGCAAGTCCCAACAAGGCGTCGCTCGCCATCGAGTCGAACTTCAGGGCGGCATCGAAGCTTTCCTTTGCCTGCTCCGGCTCCCGCAGGGCGATTTGAGCCAAACCACGAATGCCGTACACTTGAGCGCGAATCGTACCGGTCAAATCGTCTTCCGGCTTGATTTGGTCCAGAACGGCTTTCGGCTTGTCCTGCAACAGATAGGCCCGCGCCAGAGGAATGATCCACTTTTCTTTTGACGCCCCCAAGTCTCGGGCTTTTTCCAACTCTTTGACCGCCGACGGGCCATCAGCCAACTTGAGATACGACTCCCCGATCAATATGCGCGCGTCGGCATTTTCCGGGTCGCTCTGCAGCAAGTTTTTCAGCTGAATGACCGCCGCCTTAATCTCACCCTTTTGGATGTAATCCTGAGCCTGCTTGAGCAGGTCCACTTCGGCTATCGCCCAGTCGTGACCGATGACCGACGTTAGCAGGATAAGCGCCTGAAGCGTGCGGACCATATCAACCTCCTAAATCTTAAGATTGAATTTGCTCAAGAGTGCATAAAGCGTTGGGCGTGTAATCTCGAGGATTTCAGCCGCTTTGGTGACGTTTTCGCCGGCTTCGCTCAGGGCAGCGCAAATCGCTTGCCTTTCGGCCATGTCGCGAGCCTCCCGCAAACTCCATAAGCGCCGTTTGAATTCACCCGGTGCAAGCTCCATATCCTTGGCATCAATGAGAGGACCCGAGGCCATCACCACCGCTCTCTTGACCTTATGCTCCAACTCCCGAACATTTCCGGGCCAGTGATAGGTTTCCATGGCGGCCAGCGCTCCATCGCTGAAACCGAGGATGTTTGCACGACGCATTTGCTGCGCAAACTTGTCCAGGAAAGCGCGCGCCAAAACCGCCACATCTCCGGTTCTTTCCCTGAGCGGCGGAATGTTGATGATCATTTCGTTGATGCGGAAATAAAGGTCTTCTCGAAACTTTCCTTCACTGATCAGCTTCGAGAGATTTTGGTGGGTGGCGCAAATCAAGCGCACATCGACTTTGATCGGCTGCCGTCCTCCGACCCGCTCGACGACCCGTTCCTGCAGCACGCGCAAGAGCTTCGGTTGTAGCGATAGAGGGATATCGCCGATTTCATCGAGAAAAAAGGTTCCGCCATCGGCCAATTCGAACTTGCCCTTGGTTTGTTGAGTCGCGCCGGTATACGCCCCCTTCTCGAAACCGAACAGTTCGCTTTCCAATAAGCTATCCGGGATCGCAGCCGCATTGACGGCAACAAAAGGCTTTTTCGAACGCGGGCTCAACGCATGAAGCGCGCGTGCGAGTACCTCCTTGCCGGTACCGCTCTCACCCAACAGCAGCACAGTAATATCGGTCGGCGCCAGACGCTCGATCATGCGACAAACTTCGTGCATCTCGGGACTGGCCGCGATGACGCCTTCCAACGGGTTAGTGATGTGCATCCGCCGAAACTGCCGGTTTTCTTCCTCGAGGCTGTAAAGGCGAAATGCCCGCTCCACCACGAAAGACAAGGTTTCCGGATCGATCGGCTTTTGATAGAAGTCGTAAGCGCCGAGCCCGATGGACTTGACCGGATTGACTTGATCGTCGTTACCGGTAATGACGATGACCTTGGTTGTCGGCGCGATGGATAGAATCTCGCTGAGCACCGCGAAACCCTCGCTCACGCCGCCCGGATCCGGGGGTAATCCAAGATCCAGCGTAACAACCGCCGGTTGATTACGCTTGACCGCCGCGATTGCGGATTCTCGGTCGTCCGCCATCAGAACTTTGTATTGCTCGAAGTTCCAGCGAAGTTGACTTTGTAGCCCAGGATCGTCTTCGACGATCAACAGCGTTTGCTCGCTCAAGCGGAATTCACCTCGTTTAAGGCAAGCTCGTCGGAATTGGAAACGACGGGAATCGAGAAGCTGAACAGCGTGCGCTTGCCCGGTTCGCTTGTCACGCTGAGTTCCCCACCCAAAGAACGTATATATTCGCGGCTCTCGTACGCACCGATGCCCATTCCGGTCACTCCCTTCGTGGTTTCGAAAGGCTTGAACAGGCGAGTACGGATAAACTCTTCGTCCATGCCTCGTCCATTGTCCTCGATTTCAACGGCAGCATGGCCGGTCTTACTCATCTTCATTCGAATATGCACCCGACCGTTCTTGCCGGCGGCATCCTGAGCGTTCTGGATAATATGCTCGAAAGAAGACGCCAGGCGGTCGCGATTGGCTCTAACCAGGATCGACTGCCTAAACATATCACACGTGGGAATTGGCGCCTGAGCCTTCCGCGACTCCAGCACCTCACGAACAAGCGCCCCGAGGTCAATCACCTTTTCCGACTGCGCTGAGCCGGAGTTTTTCAATTGGGACATCAGCCGGCTCATTTTCCCGACCGCATGATCCACCGTTTTGATGGCATCTCGCATAAATTCGGGATTGTTGTGATGTCGCTCCGCATTGCGCACCACCAAGCTTAGTTGCGCGATAAGGTTTTTCAAATCATGGATGATAAAAGCGGAAAGCCGGTTGAAACCTTCGAACTGTCGAGCTTCGGCCAGAGCCCGGCCGGCATCCTCGAGCGCCAGATAGCTTGCAGCCAACCGACTGGAGGTCTTCAATAGGTCTATGACTTCCCAATTCCAGTGTATCGGAGTACGAGGACGAGTCAGCAGCAACAGTCCCGACATACACCGTTTCTGCTGAAATAACGGCACCAGCAACCATGCGTCGGAAGCGGGTTCGAGCCACATAGGCCGGTTGAGTCCGTCATAAGCCTCCGGCATCGTCACCATCTCGGGCAAATTGACGATCCACTCCTTATCTTCCATGTAGCGAATTACCGCATCGCCCCCATCGACCAGAGGGACATCGAGCTCCGGTTCTCCGAAGCTCGCCCGCCAGACTAAATGCCCGTTCGATTCCCGGACCCAAAGCACACCGCTAGGACTCTCCACGGCTTGCCCCAAAGCCACGATTATGCGTTCTTCGAGCGCTAACCCGGAGCCGGTATCCGAGAGCATCGTAATGATTCGAAGCCACTCCTCCCGGTAATCGTAGGCATAGTTAAAGAAATTCTTGCTTAGAAAAACTCTCGTGCGGGCCCGCATCTGCCCCGAAAAAAGCAGCAATGCGAGCAACAAGAACGCCCCGACCAGAAAAACGATTTGCGCGACGGTTCCCCATTCCCCGCCGTAAATCTTGATGTAATATCCGGCAGTCGCCATGAGCAACAAATAAATGCCGGCCCCGAGCAGAGTCGCGGAATGAAAGACGACCTGACGGGAAACGAACACATCCACCGACCACTGCGGGTTACGGGCGGCAGAAACGATGAAGAGGGGAGGCAACAGGGCTGAGACAGCGCCGCGCGCCAGCCATAGATCTGGATTGATGCGCTGGAACAACAAGGCGTCCGAGTAAAGATAAAAGTCGTAGGCGAACATTCCTCCCAACGCGAAACACAGGAATTTGATCCGCCACCGAAGATCGGTCCGGATATTGCGAAAATATTGTTCGACCAATACCAGACCGATCAAGGCCAAGCCGACGTGGCCGCAGAGCTGAAACGCAGGCTGAAAAACGTCCGGATAGTATCGTTCCAACCCCGGAGAAATCCAGACATAAACCACCTGGAACCCTACCGCCAGATGAACGCCCCGATTGATGATTCTCGACGTTGTCGAATTCGAATCGGCGCCGGCATCTTTAAGCGGGTTGAACAGCTTGCTGAGGAAGAGCAGCCAGACATAGGTGCGGACGATTTCGACCGACCAAACGACTGCCGCGGGGAAAAAGTGAAAGATTTCCTGTATCGCCAGAACGCCGGACCAGGCCGTGGTCACGAATGATGCCAGGACCAGCCAACGTCCGGTAACATTGCCGCGCCAGCTGACGAGCAATAACGCGCTTAAAAAAAGATAAGCGAAGAAACCTGCCAGATAGCTGGCGGCGCCGACAGTCATGCGTCCTCTGCGTTAAATAAGAATGTTCCGCGAATAAGCGTAGTCAGAATATCCGGAACCAACTTTTCTAAGCGGGCATTCAGCGAGCGCCCTTCCCCCAAACAACCACTTCGATCGTCTGCAACATAATAAGAAAGTCGAGAAAGAGACTGTAATTCTTGACGTAATACAAGTCGTACTGCAGCTTCTCGATGGCATCCTGATAATTCGACCCATACGGATAACACAGTTGCGCCCAGCCGGTAATGCCCGGCTTCACCCGATGGCGTTCCGAATAATAAGGAATGGTTTCTGCGAACTTTTCTACGAATTCAGGCCGCTCCGGACGAGGTCCGACGAAACTCATTTCACCTTTCAGGACGTTGAACAGCTGCGGCAATTCATCAATGCGAGTCTTTCGGATAAATCGCCCCACCCGGGTGACACGATCGTCGTTCCGTGTTGCCCAGCGCGCTTTGCCGTCTTTTTCGGCATCGGTGCGCATGCTCCTGAACTTTATCACCTTGAACAACCGCCAATTTTTCCCAACGCGCACCTGGTGGTAAAACACCGGCGCACGCCAACCGCTCTCGAGCACAATCGCCAAAGCGGTCAGCAACATGATGGGCCAGCTTACCGCGAGTAAAGCAAGGCTTGCCAATACATCGAATGCGCGCTTGGAAAGCTGCTGAAAGCCGCTGTACCGGAACCCGTCGGAAAAAACCAGCCAACTGGGATGCAGACAGTCGACTCGAATCAGCCCCGCCTCACGCTCGAAGAAGTGCAAAAGATCCACCACTTCCAGACCATTCATCTTGCAGTCCAAAATCTCGTCTACGGCAAGCCCTCCCCGGCGATCATCCGGCGCGACAACGATCTCATCGATATCGTGCGCGATGGCGAATTCGTTGAGAGGCATTTCCAACGCACATAGGCGGTGAGGTTCTATCCGACTGACATCTCCACCCATTTGCACAAAGCCGATAACACGAAAGCTCGGATTGGACGCTTTGTTTTCGAACTCTTGAATCATGTTCGCGTTGTAACCGGCCCCTAAAACCAACACCCGGCGCCTAAGCTCCTGCCGGTCCACGAACTTTAGAAACAGGAAACGCGAGAACAGCGTTAAAACCAGGGCCGATAGCAATGCATAGCCGAATACGCCTCGCCCCACGAAAATCGTCGGAATGGCATAAAAGACCAAACCCATCAGAACCGTACCGAGCACAAAACTGGCCAATACGCGAAGCAGCAAACCCGCATCGCCTCCGTGCTGTGCTCGTTGATAAAGCCCCATGCCGGTAGTGCTTGCCAGCATGAACGTGCAGAACAGCGCGGACGGATTGGTCAGTTCGATCGCCGAAAGGCTGCTTTGGAAATCCGGAAAAAATCGTAGAACCGACCCCATATAAAAGGCCGAAAAGAAAATACCGCAGTCCAGCAGGAAAATAACGACATAAATGCTTGAAATATAATGGCGAAAAACGCGGATCATAAATCTTGCCGATTCCTAATCAGATAGTTGCTGCCAGAGCGTACGAAGCTGCCTTATTCCGACAGAGCTACGGGATGAGAATCGGCCGATCAATTTCGAAGAAAAATTGTATCGAGGTCATACTCAAGCAATGTTCAAGACTGCGATTGCGCGGCAAATCAGTGCTGGCTTACTCGATGAATACCGAGTGAACTGTTCTTATTTATGCTCGCCCCCTAGCGCACGGATTTCTCTTATGCCTCAACACTCACCCCAAAGACGAATGCACTCGAGACTAGTCCGGGCTACGCTCGGCGGAGACCTTAAAGTGCATTTGTCTCCGCGATCTTCCAAACCCCAAGTCGACAAGCCGATAGATATTCGGCTTGCGGTCGTAATCGGGCCACAACTTTAACACATTCGCTTCGTACTAAAAGCGCACCTGATTTTGGATTTTTCATTCAGGAATTCGAGCTTACGATGCATGCCGGCCTTTTAAGGCTACCGCTCGGAAACGATGCTTACCGCAAACGGCCGAACAAGAACAATACGTCAACGTCGCCAATCATTTCCCAATTTCATCTGCATCCCCACAATGCAAGGCGCTTATCGAACGACTCGAAAAACTTCCCGCTTCGATGACCGTCCTTTAGAATTGAAGGCGACATTGCGTTATCGGCGTCGCAAACAGTTCCGTCTTTCATGAAATCGTCTCGCTTTAAATCCGATACCAAATCCGATACCGGCCGACCATGGGACTGAATGCGCGTTGTCAAGGCTTAGTCGTCACAAGACTCCCAAAATATAATCTAAGCTTTCGCTGAATTTCCATGATTTCTCACTCATTTGGAGGCATGATGCGCTCGCTCGCTGAAACGAAGATCGGCATAATCGGACTGGGCTATGTAGGACTTCCGCTCGCTGTGGAATTCGGCAAGCACTTCGATACCGTAGGCCTGGATATCAACGCCCAGCGCATTGCGGAATTGAAAGACGGACTCGACCGATCGCTCGAAGTCGACGCCGAAGAACTCGCCAGCGTAAAACGACTGAGCTATACGGCCAATCCCGCCGATCTCTTGAGCTGCAACGTCTATATCGTTACCGTCCCGACCCCCATTGACGAACACAAACGTCCGGATCTGACTCCCCTGGAAAAAGCCAGCGACACGGTCGGCAAGCTTCTCTCGAAAGGCGATATTGTCATTTACGAATCCACGGTTTATCCGGGAGCAACCGAAGAAGTCTGCGTACCGATCCTGGAGGCTCGATCGGGATTGAGCTTCAACCGGGATTTCTACTGCGGTTACAGCCCCGAACGCATCAATCCCGGCGATAAGGAACACCGCGTGACCACCATCAAGAAAGTCACGTCGGGCTCGACCTCGGAAGTCGCCGACTTCGTCGACGAGCTTTACCGAAAAATCATCACGGCCGGCACTCACAAAGCCAGCAGCATCAAAGTCGCCGAGGCGGCGAAAGTCATCGAGAACACGCAGAGAGACGTGAACATCGCGCTCATCAACGAGTTGGCGATCTTGTTCAACAAGTTGGGCTTGAACACGTTAGAGGTTCTCGAGGCCGCCGGAAGCAAGTGGAACTTTCTTCCCTTCCGTCCAGGTCTGGTCGGCGGGCACTGTATCGGTGTCGACCCGTATTACCTGACCCATAAAGCCCAAGAAATCGGGCATCACCCCGAAATCATCCTGGCCGGTCGCCGCATCAACGACGGCATGGGCGAGTATGTCGCCAGTCGATTGGTCAAACTAATGACTCGGAGGCGCCTTCAAGTCTGTCAATCAAACATTCTCATCATGGGATTGACCTTCAAGGAAAATTGCCCCGACATTCGGAACACACGGGTAACGGACATCATCAAAGAACTCGAGAGCTACAATGCTCGGGTCGATGTTTACGATACGTGGGCGAATCCCGAGGAAGTCAAGGAAGAATACGGCATCGATCTCGTCAGGGAGCTTCCGGCCGGAAAGTACGATGCCGTCGTGATTGCCGTCGCCCACCGGGAATTCAAAGCCATGGGCGTCCAAGCCATTCGGGCGTTGGCAAAACCCGACGGCGTCTTGTTCGATGTCAAGTACGCACTGCCCCACGACATCGTAGATGATTACTTATAATTCACAGGGACATCGCCAATGAAAGTATTGGTCACAGGAACGGCGGGATTTATCGGCGCGGCGCTGGCGCAGGTGCTATTGGCACGCGGGGACGAGGTTATCGGCATTGATAACGTCAACGATTACTACGATGTCGGTCTCAAGGAAGCGCGGCTCGCCCGGCTCAAAAGTCACCCCGGCTTCACGGAAATCCGCATCGCCCTGGAAGACCGCGAGCGTCTGAATCAGGCGTTTGCGGATCACCGGCCGCAGCGCGTGGTGAATCTTGCCGCTCAAGCCGGGGTGAGATATTCGCTGACGCATCCTCATGCATACATCGATGCGAATCTGGTGGGTTTCTGCAATATGTTGGAGGCGTGCCGGCATCACGAGATCGAGCACCTAGTCTATGCCTCGTCCAGCTCCGTTTACGGTGCCAATACCGCCATGCCGTTTTCGGTCCACCACAACGTCGACCACCCGGTGAGCCTGTACGCGGCCACGAAGAAAGCCAACGAACTGATGGCGCACACTTACAGCCACCTCTATGGCTTGCCTACCACCGGCCTGCGCTTTTTCACCGTGTACGGCCCTTGGGGCCGCCCGGACATGGCTTTGTTCATGTTCACCCGGAACATCCTGGCCGGTAAGCCGATAGACGTCTTCAATTTCGGACATCACCGCCGCGACTTCACCTATATCGACGATATTGTGGAAGGCGTAGTCAGAGTTCTTGACAACATCGCGGCGCCCAACCCGAATTGGAACGGCGACCACCCCGATCCCGGCACCAGCAAGGCGCCGTACCGCCTTTATAATATCGGCAATCACCAGCCGGTCGAACTCATGCGTTTTATCGAAGTTCTGGAGGATTGCCTCGGCAAGAAAGCCGAAAAAAACCTTCTTCCCATGCAAAGCGGCGATGTACCCGACACCTACGCGGATGTGGACGATCTTATCCGTGATGTAGACTATCGGCCGGCAACGCCCATAGAAACCGGGATTTCCAATTTTGTCGGGTGGTACAAAGATTACTATCGTGTGTCCTAGCCGGGCGATGAGGAAAACAGACCCTGAATCGCACTTCCGAAGCGGACACCCATTGGAATGTGAGAGTCTGTGCACTGGCGCCCGGCAAAATCGTCGACTTGCCTCTCATCTCATTTGCGATCCGTCTATCGCTCCATCTGAATGCTGAATTTCCGCAATGCGCAGGTGCCGATACTAGGCTTTGCAGCTTTCAGCGGCACCGGCAAGACCACGCTTTTAAAGAAGATCATCCCGCTGCTCCGATTGAACGAGCTTAGCGTCGGACTTATCAAGCACAGTCATCACAGCTTCGAAATAGATTATCCCGGCAAAGACAGCTACGAGTTGCGGAGGGCCGGAGCAAACCCGGTCATGCTGAGTTCGTCGCACCGCCGCGCCATCATCACGGAACACCGGGTAATCCGAGAACCGACGCTAGCCGAGGAACTGGCCTATTTCGACCAGACCGGCCTGGACCTGATCTTGGTGGAAGGATTCAAGCGAGAACGCTTCCCGAAAATCGAGTTGCACCGTCCTGCTCTCGGCAAACCTCTTTTGTTTCCCGCCGACGACACCATCATCGCGATCGCAACGGACGCCGAACCGGCGGTTGAGCCCAACATACCGAGACTCGATATCAACGATCCGGAACAAATTACCCGTTTCATTTACCAGGAATTTCTTGCCCATGCGCGAGTGTGATTGCTGCTCCGAGAAACAGTCGCAACCCTTGGCATTGGACGAAGTGCTGAATCGGATGCTCAATGCCATATCGCCCGCGGCGGGAATCGAACAGATCCCTTTGAAACAGGCGCTCGGCCGTATCTTGGCGGAAACGGTCTACGCATCGACCGACCTTCCTCCTTTTTCCAGCTCGGCTATGGATGGCTACGCGTTAAGAGCCGATGAAATCCAGGAAACACCCGTGCTTCGCGTCGTCGGTACCGCTTGGGCAGGCCAGCCTCATTCGGCTCCGATCTCGGCCGGGGAGTGCGTGCGGATTTTCACCGGCGCCGCGCTCCCGGAAGGCGCCGATGCCGTGATCATGCAGGAGCACGCGCACCGCGACGGGGATCGAATTCGAGTCACCGAAAAAACCAAGCCGGGCGAATGCATTCGGTCTCGCGGGGAAGAAATAAAATCCGGCGACCGGCTTCTTGACGAGGGACAACGTCTCGGCCCCGCCGAATTGGGACTATTGGCGTCGATCGGCAGTCCCTCGGTTTCCGTCCGCCGCAAACCGCGCGTCGCTTTTTTTTCCACCGGCGACGAGCTCCGCCCTATCACCGAACCGCTGGCATTCGGCGAAATTCATGACAGCAACCGTTATGTGCTGGATGCATTGTTAGCCGGGTTGGGGGTCGAAACGATCGATATGGGCGTGACGGGAGATAACAAGGAAGAAATCCAACGCGTTCTGCTGGAAGCATCGAACCAAGCCGATGCCGTCATCACCTCCGGTGGCGCCTCGGTGGGCGATGCCGATTTCATCACTGAAGTCGTAAAAGAAATCGGCCACATCGATTTCTGGAAAGTCGCCATCAAACCCGGAAAGCCCTTCGTTTTCGGCCGGATCAATTCGAGCTTTTTTTTCGGTTTGCCGGGAAATCCGGTATCCATGATGGTGACGTTTCAACAACTGGCTCGCCCCGCACTGCTGCGCCTGATGGGCGCATCGATCGTCGAACCCTTGCGGCTCCGGGCCGTTTGCACCAATCGTCTTCATAAACAGCCCGGGCGCCTGGAATTCCAGCGCGGCATTTATCGCCGCGACCCGAACGGCATCTTCACCGTGACTGGCCTGGGCGGTCAAAGCGCTTCACAGATGACCTCCATGAGTTCGGCCAACTGCTTCATCGTTCTTCCCGTCGAAAACGCGGGAATCGAAGCCGGCCAAACCGTGGACGTAGAACCTTTTCACGGCTTCCATCAAGCGATCGGATTCTGAGAAGCGCGCCGTTTACCATGATCACAAACCCCACCAATCCACCAACGAGGAGCACGATATGGAAAGAAAAGGCGTTTTAGTCACGGGCGGTGCCGGTTATATCGGCAGCCATGTGGTCAAACAATTGGGCGAAATGGGGGAACGCCTGGTGGTGCTCGACAATCTCTCCACCGGCTTCAAGGAAGCCGTGCTGTATGGCGATTTCGTCGAGGGCGATACGGGCGACACGAACTTGGTATCGCGAATTTTGCGCGACTACGAGGTCGACTCGGTACTTCACTTCGCCGCTCACACCATCGTTCCGGAGTCCGTATCCGATCCGCTGAAATATTACGGCAACAATACCTGCAAGACGCGCAATCTACTGGAATGTGCCCGCGATGCCGGCGTTAAACATTTCATTTTCTCTTCGACCGCCGCCGTATACGGCATTCCTAACGAACCCTACGCATCCGAGTCGTCGCCGACCGCACCGATCAACCCCTACGGCGCATCGAAGCTGATGAGCGAGTGGATGCTTCGGGACCTCTCGGCGGCAACGGACCTGAAACATGTCATCCTGCGGTATTTCAACGTGGCCGGTTCGGATCCGGAAGGCAGGATCGGCCAGTCGACCCGCAAAGCGACCTTGCTGATCAAGGTCGCGGCGGAAGTAGCCGTCGGCAAGCGGGAAAAATTATGCGTTTTCGGTACCGACTACCCGACCGAGGACGGCACCGGTGTGCGGGATTACATTCACGTCAGCGATCTCGCCGACGCTCATATTCAAGCCTTGACTTGTTTGCGCAAGGGTGGCGACTCGGCCACGCTGAATTGCGGCTACGGACACGGCTATAGCGTCCGAGAGGTCATCAACGCGGTGAATCGAGTGAACGGAAAGCCGATCACGGTGGAGGAAATGCCAAGGCGTCCCGGGGATCCGCCTCAGTTGGTGGCCGCGGTCGGAAAGATCCGGGAATTGCTCGACTGGAAACCGCGCTACGACGACCTGCCGTTCATCGTAAAGACGTCCCTGGACTGGGAAAAGAAACTTATCGAACATCCTTGGGGCAACTAGAAGCAGCTTGGGCTTGAATACCCTAGACACCGATATTCCCCGCTCCGTTCTACTCTATTGCCGCGGCGGATTTGAAAAGGAATGCGCCGCCGAAATTTTGGAGCGAACCGGCGAACTCGGGGTATCCGGCTATGTAAAGGCGAAGCCCGACAGCGGCTTCGTGGCATTCATACCGCATGCCACCGAAGCCGTTTCGCTACACGACAGAGGTCTTCGGCTCAAAGATCTAATCTTTGCACGGCAACTGGTTTTTGCGTTGGGTCCCTTTACCGAGCTTCCCGTCGCCGATCGCACGCAGCCCTTGCTGCAAGCGGCCCGGCACTTGGGAGACCGGTTTTCAGAGGCATTCCTCGAAACCGCGGACACCAACGAAGCAAAATCGCTCGCGGTCTTCTTGCGCAAATTCGCAGCACCCTTCGATCGCGCATTTAAAGACAGCGGATTGCTCGGCAGCCCATCAGATCCCCGCCTGCACCTCTTTTTTCTTAGCTCTATCGCCGCCTATGTCGGTATTTCGATACCCGGCAACTCTTGTCCCTGGTTAATGGGCATTCCCCGCCTGAAATTTCCCCGCGGTGCACCAAGCCGATCCACGCTCAAGCTGGAAGAAGCCTTTCTGACTTTTCTCGACGATCCGAAAGAGAGCCTTAGCCCCGGCATGACGGCGGTCGATCTCGGTGCAGCACCGGGCGGCTGGACTTTTCAGTTGGTCAAGCACCATATCAAAGTCACCGCGGTCGATAACGGAAAACTCGAACCCGCCTTGCTGGACACCGGTCTGGTGGAACACCTGCGGATGGACGCATTTCGTTATCGTCCTCCCAAGCCGGTAGACTGGCTGGTTTGCGACGTGGTGGAACAGCCTGCCAGAATCGCGGCCCTGATCGGCGAGTGGACTGCTCTGGGCTTATGCCGAAGAGCCATATTCAACCTGAAGCTGCCGATGAATAAGCGTTACGAAGAGGTCAAGCGCTGTCGCGAAATCATCGAAGCACGATTAGGAAGAACACTTAACGATTATTCTCTCGCGTTCAAGCAGCTCTACCATGATCGGGCCGAAATTACTGGCTACATTTCGCGGCATATCCGATGAAAACTGGATTTTCCCATTTGGCGCTTAGGGATGGCAGACCGTGGCGCACGAGCTTTCATGCACCGGAATGAGTTGATAGAATGCGGGACGGAGACATCTCCGCCGTCGATAACCCCGATCACCCAGCACGATGACCAATTTCTTCGATACCGACAACTTGCATCAGCATATTTCCAAGCAGTATGACCACGAGCTGCTGGACATCCGCAATCGGGTGCTCACCCTGGGCGGGCTGGTCGAGGAACAAGTCGAGTCGGCCGTAACCGCACTCGTGAATAACGATGTAGAGCTGGCCGAACGTGTCATCACCGACGACTACAAGGTTAATTCCCTGGAAGTTTCGATTGATGAGGAATGCACTCAAATCATCGCCCTACGCCAACCCACCGCCCGCGACTTGCGGTTAGTGGTAGCGGTCATCAAAACCATTACCGACCTCGAGCGGATCGGGGACGAAGCCAAGCGCATCGCCCGGCTGTCTATCGATCTTGCCAGCCATTATCCGAAGAAGAACCAGTTAACCGAGGTCGAGCAACTGGCGAAACATGTGCGCGGATTGCTTCGAGAGGCGTTGGACTCTTTCGCGCGCATGGACGTCGATGAGGCCTTGCGCGTCGTTCAGGAAGACAGGATGGTGGATCGGGAATACGAAAGCATCATGCGCCAGCAGATCACGTATATGATGGAAGATCCCCGAGCCATTCCGGTGTCGCTCGATATCATGTGGTCGGCCCGGTCGCTGGAGCGCATTGGTGACCGCTCCTGTAACATTTGCGAATACGTTATTTACTATGCCAAAGGCAAGAATATCCGGCACATCAGTATCGAGCAGGTGGAGAAAGACTTGCGGGAAGCCTGATGTCATCGCCTTGGACTTCAAGGATTTTGGATTCCCTTCCATCAGCGAAGATTGAACTCGCCAGGATCGTCATGGATTTGATCGCAAGCGTGTAATGGGCCATATCCATTAGATTTTCCGAGCTACTTATACCAACCATCCCCTGCGATCCCAACTCCCCTAATCCATGAACCGCTACAAACTAGCGAAATTGCTGTTGTTAGGGATTTTCTGTTCCTTCTCTGCCTGGGGGCTCGAACCGTTCGTGATCGAAGACATACGTGTCGAGGGGTTGCAGAGAGTTTCAGCCGGTACTGTGTTCAATTACCTCCCGGTCAAAGTCGGCGACCTTTTCGACCAGCGGCAGTCGGCGGAATCCATCAAAGCCTTGTTCAAGACGGGCTTCTTCAGGGATGTTCGACTGGAACAGGACGGAAACGTCTTGGTCGTCGTCGTCGACGAGCGTCCTTCCATCGCGAATGTGAAGATCGAAGGCAACAAGGACATCAGCACGGAAGACCTCACAAAAGCCTTAAAAGGCGTAGGACTTTCCGAAGGAAAAGTATTCGATCGCCAAATCCTCGATAAAGTCGAACAGGAACTCCGCCGACAGTATTACAGCCGCGGAAAATACGGGCTGAAAATCGATTCGGTTGTGACCGACCTTCCGCGCAACCGAGTCTCGGTCAACATCAAGATTTCCGAAGGTAAGGTCGCCAAGATCAAACAGATCAATATCGTCGGCAACAATACCTTTGACGATGAAGAGCTCCTGGAACAATTCGAGCTCAGCACGCCGAACCTGCTTTCGTTCTACACCAAGAACGACCAATACTCGAAGCAAAAACTCTCCGCCGACCTGGAGCGTTTGCGATCGTATTATTTGGACAGGGGCTACATCAACTTCGAAATCGAGTCCACCCAAGTTTCCATTACGCCCGACAAGAAAGAAATCTATATTACGATCAATGTCAAAGAGGGCGAGGTCTACTCGGTCAACGAAGTCAAACTGACAGGCAAACTGATCGTTCCGCCCGAAGAGTTGACACCACTGGTCAAGATCGGCCCGAGCGATACCTTCTCGCGCAAGCTGGCTACGGAAACCTCCAAGGCAATATCCGATCGCTTGGGCGATGAAGGGTATATATTTGCGAACGTCAACATGGTGCCCGACATCAATGAGGCGCAAAAAACCGTTTCGATTACCTTCTTCGTCGATCCCGGCAAACAGGTTTATGTTCGCCGCGTCAATTTTCACGGCAACACCAAGACACGGGACGAAGTACTGCGGCGCGAAATGCGCCAAATGGAGGCGGCTTGGGCTTCCACCAGCAAGATCGAGCGATCCAAAACCCGACTGGAGCGGCTGGGCTATTTCCAGGAGGTCAACGTCGAAACGCCGGCCGTCGCCGGAACCACCGACCAGATAGACGTCAATTACAATGTCGTGGAAAAACCGTCCGGTAACCTGATGGCGGGCGTCGGCTTTTCCCAGGCGCAAGGCATCATTTTTAATGCCAACATTACTCAGGACAATGTCTTCGGCACCGGCAAAAGGATCAATTTCACATTCAACAACAGCAGCGTCAATACGATTTATCGACTCGGTTATTTCAATCCGTACATGACCCTGGACGGCATCAGCAGCGGTTTCGATCTCAGCTACAGAAACACCGATGCGTCGCGAATGTACCTTGCTCGTTACAACACCGACGTCGCCTCCGCGGGGGCCAACCTCGGTATTCCGCTGAACGAATTCGACAGTCTGCGCTTCAACCTGGATCTTGAACACACGAAGCTCGATGCCGCATCCAGATCGTCGCAGGAGATTCTCGACTTTATCGAAGAAAACGGCGACAAGTACAACACCTTGACGATGGCGGCCGGCTGGGTTCACGACACCCTGAACCGAGCCATCTTTCCGACGAAGGGTGGATCCCAGCGCCTTTCAATACTGGCATCGGTGCCTATCAGCGACCTGAATTACTATAAAGCCAGCTATAAGCTTCAGCACTATTTCCCGATCGCGAAGGATCTGACCTTCATGCTGGAGGGTGAAATCGCTTATGGCGATGGTTACGGCGATACCGGAAGCCTGCCGTTTTTCGAACATTATTTCGCGGGAGGTCCTCAGTCTGTCCGGGGCTTTCGACCCAATACACTGGGTCCGCTCACCAAGCCCAACAACCAGGGGCTCGGCGGCAACCTCCCTTTCGGGGGATCGAGCAAATTGGTCGGCACCGCCGAACTCTTCTTCCCGGTGCCCTTCATGCAAGACAGCAAGAACCTCCGTCTGGGGACATTCATCGATGCCGGCAATGTTTTTGACGGTACCTATGATTTAGGTGAAATCCGCTACTCCGCGGGACTTTCGGCCAAGTGGCTGTCACCTTTCGGCGCTTTGGGTTTCAGTATCGCGCAACCTATAAACGCTAGTGGCAGAGACGATGTTCAAAACTTTCAGTTCTCGTTCGGCTCCGGATTCTGACGATCCCGCCACGGCACAAGACGATGTCGAGAGTCGCTGGGCGCTGAACAGTTCTTGTATAATCCGTGAGAGACAACTCGGCGAATTTCAATTCCAAGACTATTAAGCTTCAATATTTCTTCCATCAATAACCTTTCCATTAACCGAATTTTCGAAGTGAGACTTAGAACATGTTAAAGAAAAGCATTGGTTTTGCACTGCTTGGCTTATTGGCGAGCATGAGCCTTGAGGCCGCCGAACTCAAAATTGGATTTGTCAATGTCGCTCGGTTATTGGAAAAGGCACCGCAGGCGGAAAAAGCCAAGAAAGAGCTGGAACGGGAATTTGCACCGCGCGACAAGAAACTGGTTACCGAGCAGAAAGCGATCAAATCGATGGAAGAAAAACTCGCCAAGGATGCCGCGATAATGAGCGATTCCGAACGGCAAAAAATGGATAAAGAAATCATCAGCCGTAAGCGCGAAGCCAAGCGCTTGCAAGACGAGTTTCGAGAAGATTTTAATCTCCGCCGTAACGAAGAATTGACCCAATTGCAGAAAGAGATCTTCGAAGCCATTCAATCCCTGGCCAAGGACGAGAGCTTTGACCTCCTTTTGACGGATGGGGTGGTATTTGCCAGCGAAACGGTTGACGTGACCAGCAAGGTCGAGAAAAAACTCAGAGATAGCTATAAAAATTAATTCGGCTGAGCTGTAATCTCATCCATACCCGAAAAAGGAAAAGCGCCTTTGGATATTCAAAAAATAAAAGAGTATCTACCTCATCGATATCCTTTTCTTCTTGTGGACAGGGTTCTTGAGGTAGATCCCGGCAAGCGGCTCTTGGCTTTCAAGAATGTGACCTATAACGAACCTTTTTTTACTGGACATTTCCCGGAACTGCCCATCATGCCCGGGGTTTTGATTATCGAGGCGCTAGCTCAGACGACGGGTCTGCTTGCATCGGAAACCGCACCGGATGTCTTGGGAAAAGGGATGGTTTACTACCTTGTCGGCCTGGACAAGGTTCGTTTTAAGCGCCCGGTCGTTCCAGGCGACCGTCTGATGCTGGAAGCGACTTATCTGCGTCACAAGCGGAATATCTGGGCGTTTTCCTGCCGTGCCGAGGTCGACGGGGAATTCGTAGCCAGTGCGGAAATCATGTGTGCGGCGGCGGAGCAGGAGTCTTGATTCATCCCACAGCTATTATCGATCCTTCCTGTGAGCTAGCGAACGACGTCCGTGTAGGAGCCTACGCGATCATCGGACCCGATGTCCGAATCGACTCCGGCACCGAAATTGGTCCTCATGCGGTTATCAAAGGGCCGACCCGTATCGGAAAACATAACCGGATCTTTCAGTTCGCTTCCGTGGGGGAAGACCCACAAGACAAAAAGTATCATGGTGAAGTCACCTACCTCGATATCGGCGATCGCAACGTCATTCGCGAGTACGTCACGATTCATCGCGGCACTGTTCAAGATCAAGGAATTACCCGTATCGGTGATGACAATTTGCTGATGGCATACACCCATGTCGCTCATGACTGCGTCATAGGCAGCCATGTCATCATGGCCAATGCCGCTTCGCTCGCGGGCCATGTCCGCGTGGACGATTACGCCATATTGGGTGGCTTTTCGCTGGTACACCAATTTTGCAAGATCGGGCAACACAGCTTTTCCGCCATGGGCAGCGTCATTACGCGCGACATTCTGCCTTATGTCATGGTTGGTGGCTGCCCCACGAAACCCCACGGGATCAATACGGTGGGACTGGAGAGACAAGGTTTTAATCCCGAATCGATTCGGCAGATTCGCAAAGCCTATAAGACCGTGTACAAGTCCCGGCTAAAACTCGACGAGGCGATCCAGCAACTCGACGAGATGACAGCCGAAACGCCCGAGATTCAAAAAATGGTGGACTTCCTCAAGCAAACCGGCCGGAGCATCATCCGCTGATAGACGGCGGATAGGCTCGTTCGGAATCGAATGCCATGGCACTGATTGCCGGTTGCGACGAAGTGGGCCGCGGATGTATCGCCGGACCGGTAGTGGCGGCGGTGGTGATCATCGAAGATCGTTTTCACATCTCGGGGCTGGCCGATTCCAAAAAGCTGACGCCGCAGCGCCGCCAAGATCTGGCCGCAGCCATCAGGACCAAAGCTTTCGCTTGGGCAGTAGGCCGAGCCGAAGCAAGCGAAATCGATCGAATCAACATCCTCCAGGCGTCGCTCTTGGCGATGCGCCGGGCCTTTGACGCTCTACCGATAAAACCGGATTGGGCTATGGTGGACGGCAACCAATATCCGGCATTCCCTTGTCCGGGCGAAGCCATTATCGGTGGAGACGCCACCGTGCCGGCGATTTCTGCCGCATCGATACTGGCCAAGGTATTTCGGGACCGGGAAATGCAAATTCTCGACAGCCTGCATCCCGGCTACGACTTCGCCGTCCACAAAGGCTATCCCACGGCGGTCCATATCTCTCGCTTACGCGAATTGGGACCGACTCCGTGCCACAGACGATCTTTCGGGCCGGTAAGGCGAGCGAGCGTCCCGGGATCGGATTAGCATCAGTCCAACTTTCAACGAGGTGCCGATGGAACTCTTGGCAATCAGCCTAGCCGAGCCGAAACAGGTCGAACATGACGGCCGCCGGATTTTCACTGGCATTTACAAAGAGCCCACGAAGGGTCCGGTCAAAGCCGGCGCCTTCGGGCTAGAGGGCGATGTACAAGTCGATCTCAAGAACCATGGCGGCAAGGACAAAGCGATATATGTTTACACCGTAGAAAACTACCGCTTTTGGGAACGGGAATTGGAGAAGCCGTCCCTGCCTTTCGGGCAGTTCGGCGAAAACTTCACTGTCAGCGGAATGCCCGATGAATCCGTACACATCGGCGACGTCTTTCGAATCGGCAAGATTGTGGTTCAAGTCACCCAACCGCGCGTCCCTTGTTTCAAACTGGGGATCAAAATGGGCGATCCCTCGTTTGTAAATGTTTTTCTCAGCTCGGGCCGAACCGGATTTTATTTTCGAGTACTTGAGGAGGGCGAGGTGCGTTCCGGCGACACGATTGTTCGCCTCCAGGAGGATGAGGAGCGATTGAATATCAAGGATGCGATGCTCGCTATCGTAAAAGGACCGCGCCAACAAGAGATTATCGAGAAAGCCCTCCGGGTCGAGGCGCTGTCGCAGTCCTGGCGGGAAAGTTTGGAGAAGCGCCGCTCGCGGCCATAAAAAACCGGCTCACGGCTCACGCATCCCGCCCCGCCGGGATCGCGTGCCCGATGGACGGCAGCCATGCACGGAGCCCCGGCGCCGTCATGATCGTACTGGCGATCGCCATGAGCACCAGCATGGTGAAGACCTGAGGAGGAATCACGCCGAGCTCGAATCCTAAATTTACGACGACAAGCTCCATCAGCGCCCTCGTATTCATCATGATGGCGATGTTCCGCGCCTCCGGTCTCTTCAAGCCGGAAATCCGAGCCGCGACGTAACAGCCGCCGAATTTACCCAAAACCGCTAGAAAAACCAGCGCTGCGCACCAAAACCAGAGCTCAGCGGTTTCCAATCCTCCCACATCGGTACGCAGGCCGGTATACGTAAAGAAGATCGGCAGGAAAAACACCGTCACCAAATCCGCGACCTTATGCTTCCATGCCTCCACGAGTTCATGCTGATCATGCAACAGCACGCCCATCATGAATCCGCCGAAGATGGCAAAAATTCCGAGCTTGCTGGTCAACATGGCCGAAGTGAACACAATAACCAGGAGAATCGCCATCAGGTCTTGCGGCAACGCCTGATGATTGAATTCGAAACGACGTACGATGAACCGCAGAGCTTGCCGCACCACAGACCAGCACACAATGACGTAAAGCAGAAGCGAGCCGACCTGCGCCAACATGCCGATAATGGAAAAATGCGCGGTCACCGCAGCGGATATGAACGCCAGCAAAGTCCACCCGACCGCGTCATTGACGGCAGCCGACGAGATGGTGATTACCCCGATCCGCGTGCGCGTCAGATCGAACTCCATCATGATGCGCCCCAAAATAGGCACCGCCGTAATCGAAAACGCAGTGGCCATGAATAAGGCGTACGCCGACGCCGAAATTCCGGAGGCGAGATGGGGAGCGGACCCATAGCCGAATACCAGTCCGAGCGTGAATGGCGCCGCAATTCCCATCACGCTGATTAGGCCGACCGCCCGCTGGTTTTGTCGCGATTTGAGCTGTGAGAAATCGAATTCCAGACCGACTTGAAACATCAACATAATCAGTCCGATCTGACTCATAATGCTGATAGGCGTCGTGTCGGCAGTCCGAAATATCAGCTGGAACGTTTCCGGCGCGAGCACGCCGAATAGCGAAGGACCGAGCAAGAGCCCGGCGACGATCTCGCCCACGGCCCGAGGCTGGCCGACCCGCCTGGCCAAATAGCCCGCCACGCGCGCCGCAATAATGATGATTGCGACCTGTACCAGGGTAAAAAAGAGCACCTGCTCGGTCGTCTGAACACCACCCTGAACCGAATCGATCGCCATTATCCGATATTCCGCTTCCGTAAAATCCGCTACGAGCCACACTGCTCGCAGCTTATCGGGCGCATGGTCAAGCTGCGCCAAAGTCCCTTTAAATAAAGTCCTTTCGTGATCAGCTTCCACGCCACCATGCGCGTAATTCTGAGGATATCCGTCACCGGGCGGAAATGGCTGGGACGCGCATTAGCGCGATAAACGGTACTGACCCGCACCGGCATGGCATAAAACCCCATGCGAGCCCCCTCGATCAGAATTTCGCTCTCAAATACAAAACTCCTTTCTCGAGTACAGGACAATTTCACCGAGCGGATCAAATCGGCGGGATAAATCCGAAACCCCGATTGGCTATCCTCTATCGGTTGCCCGGAAGCCCAAGCGATCCAAAAATTGGCGAAACGGTTGGCGCGGTAGCGTGCCGACGGTATGGCTGCCCTATTCCACAGCCTGGATCCGATCACGATATGGTGCGGGAACCGATGCGCCGCCGAAAGCAGCCTGGGAATTTCAGCCGGATCATGTTGACCGTCGCCGTCCATCGTCATTACGGCAAGGATGCTTTCATCTCGCAATGCGTGCTGTAAGCCACGCCAAAGACTAGCCGCTTTGCCCTGATTCGTTTCGTTCCGGAGCAATTCGATATCGAGCCCGTCCAGTGTCGAGGAAGTCCCGTCGGTCGAGCCGTCGTCCACGACGATGATGCGCGGCACGTACCGAAGCGCTGCGCCCACGACCTCCCGGATGGTCGCCGCCTCATTGAACGCCGGAATCACCAGGGCATATGCCGCGTTTCTGCCGCCGGTCCGATCCGGATTCATGCCATGCCGCCATTGACGGAGAACACCTGCCCCGTAATATAGGACGCCTTGTCCGAGGCCAAAAAGCCGACCAGATGCGCCACCTCCTCTGGCGTTCCGGCGCGCTTCATGGGCACCAGTTGCTGGATCAATTCGGGATTGAAGGCTTCTGAAATCATCGGACTTTCGATAATTCCCGGCGCAACCACGTTCACCGAGATTCCGCGAGATGCAACTTCCAGAGCCAACGACTTGCAGGCACCTATCAATCCCGCTTTCGCGGCTGCGTAATTGGCCTGCCCCCGGTTCCCCATGAGTGCAGCTACCGACGAGACGCTTATAATGCGCCCCCACCGAGTTCGGATCATAGGCAGCAGCAAGGGCTGGGTGACATTGTAGAAACCGGTCAATGAAACCTCGAGAACGTTCCTCCACTGCTCCCTGCGCATACCCGCCAGCGGCGCGTCGTCATGGATGCCGGCATTATTCACCAAGACCTGGATAGGGCCGGCCTCCAAGAGCGTCTCCAAAGCCCGTTTAGCCGATTCGTCATCGGCAACGTCAAAGAAAACGGCTTCTGCCGATCCGCCTTGCGCCATGATGTCTTCGACCACGCGGCACGCTCCGTCGCGATTTCCAAAACCGTGCACCACCACATGCAGACCGTCAGCGGCCAATTGTCGAGCAACCGCCGCGCCGATGGCGCCGCTACCGCCGGTAATGAGTGCTCTTCTCATCGATCAAGCCGCCTCAGTCCAAAAGCACGGCCCAACCGAAATTCAGTCCGGTATAGGCTCATTTTTTCGGGTATCCGTAATACGCGGTTGAAAACGATCATAGCTCGCCTAATTCGATCATCCGTGTCAGTGTTGATATATCAACGCCATAGTTTTGAGGCTCTTGTGTTGATGCCTCCTCAGCCAATCTATCAGGCAAGTCATAACCTATGGCCTCATCTGGCGGTATGAGCGGTCGCCTTGATTTACTAGGTTTTCGCTCAAATTTCGGCCTATTGTTCTCGTATTTGAACGCGCCCTCGGCGAATAGGATCTTTGCCCTAAGAGCTTCAAAGCTATACCCCCGCCCAAGCCTGTCCGCTGATCGAATTAGATTGTTGAGTGATTCCGTGTAAGCGTTCGTTATGGGTTGATCGAAATAATTCAGGATGTACGGTTTCCAGTTCGACCAGGCGCGAATGAGATCAGAGAACGCTCTATAGGTCTCAGGCGTGATAGCTTGATACCAGGCTTCGTATTGATTTAGGGCCTGAGCCGAACCAACGGCTGTTTCGTAAATGCCATAGAACTCTTCCTTGAGCCTGTAGGCCGCACCGAGATCCGGGTAATTGACCGTCCAACCATCGAGCAGTAATCTCTCTCGATCATTCAGATCCCGCTCGCGCTTCAGCAATACAAACCGGTCATGCATTAGCCCACGGCGCTGCTTAGTGGTTAACTTTTCTCGCAGGGATTTCCTGATGCGCTCAACGGCATCATTCGCCATCCTGACAACATGAAACTTGTCGATAACGATGAGTGCGTCTGGAAGCACCAGCTGCACGGCGTCACGATATGGCGCCCACATGTCCATAGCCACGAACTGAACTCGCGCCTTATCCTGTAAGCCGTAGAGATAGTTCACGACCGTCTTTTTGTCGCGATTGGGCAGCAAGTCAACGATGGTGTTGCTGCGGATGTTCGCAATGACGCATCGCGGCTTGATGAGGTGGATTTCATCGATCCCCATCCATTTCGGCGTTTCAAAGCGGATCGTCTTCTCAGTGTCGGTTATGTAGTCCTTGAAGATCCCGCGTATCGTCCCTTCCGTGACTCCCACTTCGTCGGCAATGCTGGCAAACGTACGCTTAATCGCCTGCTTGCCGATCCACGCCACCAAGCGTTTCGTCATCGACCGCCGCTCGTTGACCTCGGGTAGAATCTCTGAAAAGGTCTTATTGCAGCTGCGGCACAGCATGCGCCGGGTATTGATATAGATTCCGACTCGACGACCGTGCATGGGTAGGTCTTTAACAACCTGCTCACGCCGACCAAACCCTACCAGGCTTGTAGATCCGCAACTAGGGCACGAGCCTGGCGGTGCTTTTACCTCCGCATTGATGTGGTAGTCGTGGTCATCATGATCCACGGATTTCACAGCGTATTGAGGCAAATTAAGTATGTTGGCTGGCATGTTAGCGCTGTCCCGAGAATACATCGCGCCCGCCGAAAAACGGGCGCGGCAATAAATCATCCTTCCGCATATCGTTCATCTTCGATCTCAACGCCGCCGCGCCCGAAATCGACCCGAACCGCAAAAGTTCCGACATACTCGTTAACCTGAGCTTCGCAGATCAAAAACGGCATGGGGAATTGCCCAGAGTGAATTCCACCGATTGATGTGTTCACCATGCGGGTTTCTATCCGCAGCATGCGAACTTTCGGGATCTCGGTTGACCTAGATGACATGTACCATTTCGTCCGCATCAACTCTTCCGTGGCCTCCGCAAGTGCAATCTCAACTAATCCGCAAGCTACCTCCGCGCCAGCTTCGGGAACTCGAACCGTTGTCGTTTTTCTGTCTCGTGCCATCGTCGTATCCTCTTGTTGTGCATCAACCGTACATTACGATTTCAGTATAATGAACCAACAAGAGAAGTCAACCGTAAAATACGATTTTATCTAATCTATTAGATTTTAGACTGAACAGAGAGATCAACCACTAATTACGGATACCTATTTTTTCTTAATCTATGCTTTACGTTAAGATTTCGGAATTCCAATCGTACGGCTGACATCTAAAAAACGAGCCGACGAGTTCGCAATGAGGAGCGAATTTTAAGTTTTGCCGGCCGTGAAAGCCATCCCGAATCCCGGACCGTTCGAAGAAAGCGAACTCCAATACGCGAAAATCAAGTTCGAAACGGTTATAGATGGACTCCAGCCGCTGGTTACTCCGTAACGCGGCTTTACCCGACCAACTTGCACATAATGAATTCCCGAATCGATGCCATCGCGCATCCTAAAGGCAAAGAAATCCACGTTTGGCACCTGAATCTCGGCGTTATGCCCGTTAATCGTGATGCGTTTTGGAAGGCGCTCGCTCCAGCCGAACGTGATCGCTGTTCGCAGTTCCGCTCCGATATTCATAAGCAGCGCTTCATTGCCACGCAAGGGGCATTGCGATGCTTGCTGTCTTGCTATTTAGGCATTGCACCGCATACCGTCCAGTTCGAACGCAACCAACACGGCAAACCCCGTCTCGCAGGGACAGAACCCGACCGAGGGCTGGTATTCAATCTTTCCCACTCGGGAGACCAGGCCCTCGTTGCCGTGGGCGTGGACATGCCACTTGGGGTGGATCTTGAAATCAGGCGTCCGCTTACCCACATAGAAGGTCTGGTTGAGCGCTGTTTTGCTCCTTCCGAACGCAACCGCTGGTGTTCGCTGCCCCCCTCTCACCGGTTGGCCGCATTTTTCAATGTTTGGACGTGTAAGGAAGCGTTTATCAAAGCGGTAGGCCGGGGCTTGGGACTCGGACTTACCCGATGCGTCCTCGCTTCCGGCGAAGTTCCACGCTGGGAAACGATTCCGGAATCGTGCGGTAATCCCGATGAGTGGTCCCTTCGAAGTTTAGATCTCGGCGAAAATATCAGCGCCGCGCTCTGCGCGCGGGCAACGGACATCCATTGGCGATTAAACGAGCTCGACCCATTCCCGCGCTGAGGCGCGCGGCCCCGGCTCTTCGATGACAGAAAACCTTGAATCACGGATAGGCTTTTCAGTAAGTCGAGGCCTAACGTATCATCCGCCTACCCGTCAATCTTGTGAGGCATTTCGATTATGCAGCAGATCCTTCGTTTTCCGCCTCCCGTCATCGCCTTGGCTCTTGTCGGTCTAGGTTTCGGCTTAGTCCCGATAACCTCCGGATTCCCGTCCTTCAGCATACCCAGCCTGGGAATCATACTTATCGCCGTAGGCATCGTCACTAGCGCTTCGGCGCTGTTTCAATTCCGCCTTATCCGAACCACATTCATCCCCACCGACGATCCTACGGCGCTCGCCAAAGATGGCCCTTATTGCTGGACCCGTAACCCCATGTATCTAGGGATACTAACGGCCTTAACCGGACTCGCCTTTTTTGTCGGCTCGCTATCGATGTTTATCGCTCCGATAGGCTTCTATTTCGTGATCGACCGGCACTTTATTCCTTACGAAGAAACCAAGTTAGCCGGCCTCTTCGCGGAGAACTATCTGGAATACCAACGCCGAGTACCGCGCTGGCTGTAAGCAAAGGGAAGGCGGCGTTCTGCGCCCGCGGCAAAAACTGCCTCGCAGGAATGAGTCAGGATAGATAAACAAATCTAAAGAAGAAGAAATAGAAAAAGGCCGGCGGCACTTTGGCTCAAACCTGTGCCGCCGGCCTATGTAAGAGAAATCAGTCGATGGCTTGGATGCGGATGGCCGGCCGCGCTTTGGCGCCAACCGTTTCCACATCGTACTCCGGCACCGGCTCGGGCGCCATCGGTCCATCGCTACGCGGCCCGAATAGAGCAACCCACGCCGCTTTCAAGGGATTTCTGACGGCATCTTCCACGGCGCTCGCCTCGTATCCGCAATGGGCCATGCAATTGGCGCATTTCGGATTCTTGGAGTTGCCGTATTTATGCCAGGGCGTCTCTTCCATCAATGCCTTGAAAGATGGAGCGTAACCCTCGTCGACCAACAAATAACAAGGCTTCTGCCAGCCGAATACATTGCGGGTGGGGTTACCCCAAGGAGTACAGTTGTAGGCTTGGTTGCCCGCCAAAAAATCCAGATACAGGCTCGAATGGTTCAGCTTCCACTTGCGGCCGCGGCCTAGTTTGAAGACCTTGCGGAACAATTCCTTACTGTCGCGCATCTTGATGAAGATATCCTGCAACGGCGCATGCTCGTAGCTGAAGCCCGGCGCGATGGTCGTGCCTTCGACTCCGAGTTTCTTGCAGTAGTCGAGGAATCCGGCAATTTCTTCGGCGTTCTCGCCTTGAAACAAAGTACAGTTGATGGTGACGCGGAACCCGCGCGCAATGGCCATTTCCACGGCTTCGGTAGCCCGATCGAACACGCCGTTCTGGCAGACTGAAGCATCGTGGCGTTCGCGATTGCCGTCCAAGTGTATCGAGAAAGTAAGGTAGGGGGAGGGTTTGTAATCGTCGATTCGTTTCTTGAGAAGCAGCGCGTTCGTACAGAGATAGACGTATTTCTTACGCTGAATGATGCCTTCGATGATCTGCGGCAACTCCTTATGCAACAGAGGCTCGCCGCCGGCGATGGAAACGATGGGCGCGCCGCATTCGTCAACAGCCGCCAAACACTCATCGATGCTCAGCCGACGATTCAGGATATCATCGGGATAATCGATCTTACCGCAACCGGCGCACGCCAAATTGCAGCGGAACAGAGGTTCGAGCATCAACACTAACGGATAACGTTTGTTTCCATTTAATTTTTGTTGTAGAAGATACTTAGCTACGCTGAGTTGTTGCCTTATTGGAACGCTCATTCACCTTCCCCCGATTTAACAAGTTCGATTCACTTAAAATTAGCCTGTATTCGTGTTTCCACCACAACGAGCACAGCGCCGCAGACTATAAACCATAACTAAATTCCTGACCAATGCACTTTGGAATTCATCAGACCACCTGTCATGTTGATAAGCAGGTTAATTCGGGTTGGTCCAGGCATTAATTCTAATGCAACATCCTAGCTTGTAGTTGTATTTTCCTCAACTAAATTTCGTTAAAATACAACACATCTTGACGATCGGGGCAATCCGGCTAGAATTTGCTGCTTTCCCAGCGAACCGTTGCTGCCTTATCTCAAGACGAACTGGCCGGAACATCGCATCTAGAAACTGGTTGGAATTTCAGAACTTGAACGGAGCAACACTCGTCCGCACGAGCGGAAGCTTTTCCTCGGATCCAAGCGTGATGAGCGACGACGACGCGTTGCAGTCTCACCTACTGGAAGGTGTCTCCCGCACCTTTGCGCTTACTATCCCGCAATTGCCGCCGGTCTTAGCCAAGCCGGTCTCGAATGCTTACTTGTTATGTCGCATTGTCGACACCATCGAAGATGAGACGGCACTTTCATCCACGGAAAAGCGCAAGTTCTGTCAGCAATTCGTGCGCGTGGTCCAAGGCAACGAGGCCGCCGAACTGCTTCGAGACGAACTCGGCCCTCGCCTTTCGACAGTCACCAGTCCGGCCGAGCACGAACTTATCCACTTGATTCCCCGGGTCATCGCCATTACTCACAGCTTCGATCCGCCGCAACGGGAAGCATTGGCCTCCTGCGTCGAAATCATGGCGAATGGCATGGCAGAATTCCAGGACCGAGACCTGCGATACGGTCTCGCAAACATGGAGGAAATGAGTAACTACTGTTATTACGTGGCCGGCGTGGTCGGGGAAATGCTGACCAAGCTTTTCTGTCACTACTCCCCCGAGATCGCCGCCCATAGCGACGAGATGATGAAGCTCGCGGTGTCGTTCGGGCAAGGTCTGCAAATGACCAACATCCTCAAGGACCTTTGGGATGACCATGCCCGCGGCGTTTGTTGGCTGCCACGCGATATTTTTGGCCAGTGCGGATTCGATTTACGCAAGCTTAAACCGGGCCATAACGACCCCAAGTTCTGCGAGGGATTCAAGCATCTGATTGGAATTGCACACGGACATCTGAAGAATGCGCTTGCCTATACCTTGTATATACCTTCGCGCGAGACCGGTCTTCGCGAGTTCTGTCTGTGGGCGCTGGGGATGGCAGTGCTGACCCTGCGCAAAATCAACAAAAACCTTTATTTCAGCGACTCATCGCAAGTCAAGATTACACGCCGGGCAGTGAAAGCGACCGTTCTGACAAGTCGTCTGCTGCGTTCGAGCGATATCCTGCTCAATACCGCATTTTTCCTTGCAGGATCCGGCTTGCAACGTAGCAGCCGTCAGCTCCCGGCCCTCGGTCACCATACCGACACGTGAGAAGCCAACCACAAACAGGGGATTCCTTGCTCATGTTGAAAGAAGCGACTGCACTTTCCGCTCTCGATACGGCTTTCCTCCAGCCTTATAACGAATCACCCTTGGATAACGCTATCCGTCGCGCCAAAAAGGAGTTGCTCGGATTGCAGCACCAGTCCGGCTACTGGGTGTTCGAGCTCGAAGCGGACTGCACGATTCCATCCGAGTACATCTTGATGATGCACTACATGGACGAAATCGACGCAGCATTACAGGCCAAGATCGCCAACTATCTGCGCGCCAATCAGCAGGCAGACGGCAGCTATCCGCTGTTCTTCGGAGGTCCTGGCGATATCAGCTGTACTGTCAAAGCCTATTACGCACTGAAACTGGCCGGCGACGACATCGACGCTCCGCATATGAAGAAAGCCAGAGAATGGATTCTGGCCCAAGGCGGCGCGGCACGCTCCAACGTCTTCACCCGCATCATGCTGGCTATGTTCGAGCAAGTGCCGTGGCGCGCCGTGCCGTTCATTCCGGTAGAAATCATGCTGCTGCCGCGCTGGTTTCCGTTCCACTTGGACAAGGTCTCCTATTGGTCGCGCACAGTGATGGTTCCCTTGTTCATCCTGTGCAGCTACAAGGTTAAAGCGCGCAACCCAAGAAAGATCGGCATTCGCGAACTCTTTACTGTCGATCCGGAAAAGGAAAAAGGATATTTCAGCCACGTAAAGACGCCGCTCGGCAAGAGCATTCTGGCGCTGGAACGCATCGGCCGCCTGATGGAGCCGCTCATCCCAAAAGCGATGCGGCGAAAAGCCACCGAGAAAGCACGCGATTGGTTCATGGCACGATTGAACGGGGTAGACGGTTTGGGCGCCATCTTCCCCGCCATGGTCAACGCTTATGAAGCCATGGACTACTTGGGTTTTCCACCGGAAAACGAGCATCGCCGCATAGCCAAGGAGGCCATCGAACGCCTGCTTGTCGTCGGCGAAAACAGCGCTTATTGCCAGCCGTGCGTATCGCCGATTTGGGACACCGGGCTATCCAGCCTGGCACTGCAGGAAGTCAACAGGTTCGAGAAGGATCCCGAGATCGACGACGCACTAACTCGCGGGCTACGCTGGCTGGCGAGCAAGCAGTTGACCGACGAGCCGGGTGACTGGCGTATCAACCGGCCGAATTTGGAAGGCGGCGGATGGGCTTTCCAGTTCGAAAACACTTATTACCCCGACGTGGATGACAGCGCCGTAGTCGCCCAAGCCTTGGCTCAGGCCGAAAACCACGAGTTCGACGAGAACATTCGCCGCGCCACCAACTGGATTGCCGGCATGCAATCCGACAACGGCGGATTTGGTGCGTTCGATGCGAACAACACGCATTATTACCTGAATCACATTCCGTTCGCGGATCACGGCGCCCTGCTCGATCCGCCCACCGCCGACGTCAGCGGACGCTGCGCGATGTTCTTGGGCAAGATGCTGGAACAACGCCCGGATCTTAAACCGGCGCTGGATCGTACGATCGAATATCTGAGAAAAGAACAGGAAGCCGATGGCTCGTGGTTCGGTCGCTGGGGCACCAATTACATCTACGGCACCTGGTCGGTACTCGTAGGCTTCGAGGCGGCAGGCATCCCCAAGACCGACCCGAGCATACAGAAAGCCATCGCTTGGCTGAAGAGCGTACAACGCCCGGACGGCGGCTGGGGCGAGGACAACTTGACCTATCACGACGCCAGCCCGGAACGGCGGGGCCGTTTTCACACCAGCACGGCCTTTCAGACCGGATTGGCCTTGCTCGCGCTGATGGCGGCAGGCGATACCGATTCGCCCGAAGTCGAGGCCGGCATAGATTACCTCGTCAGAACGCAAAACGCCGATGGTTTCTGGAAGGACGAATGCTTCACCGCGCCGGGCTTCCCGCGGGTCTTTTATCTCAAATACCACGGCTACGACAAATTTTTCCCGCTGTGGGCGTTGGCGCGTTATCGTAACGAGCGCTACGGCACGGCGTGAAGTCCCTTGGGTTTGTGATTGCGCTGCCGGCCGAGGCTCGTACCCTCGTCCGGCAGCGCGTCTGCTTTGACGACCTGCTGGAACTGCCGGACGGTCATCGGTTGGTCGTCTCCGGCTCCGGTCCGAATCATGCGCGCAGTGCCGCATTCCGACTTCTCGAACACAAGGTCGATGCCTTAATCAGCTGGGGCTGTGCGGCGGCCCTCGACGGTTCCATGAATGCAGGCGATCTGGTATTGCCCGATCGAATCTTAAGCCCGGACGGCATCGAGCATGCGGTCTGCCCCGAATGGCACGACCGGGTTCGGCAAGCCTTAGCCCCGATGCTGCCGGTCACGACGGGCCTTCTGCTGGGAAGCCCCAAGGTCGTCGCGAACGCGGCGGAAAAACGAGAACTTCATGCCAGCAAAGGCGCAGTTGCACTCGATATGGAAAGCGCCTCCGTAGCCTCGGTCGCAAACACCCGGGGCGTACCTTTTCTAGCAGTTAGAGCCATCGCCGATCCGGCATGCATGAACCTTCCCAACTCCGTGGCCGTCGCCGTAGATGAACGCGGCGACGTCAACATTCCGAAGCTCCTGAGATATGCCTTGGCTCATCCTGCCGAATTCGTTGCCTTGGCCCGACTGGGGAAGGCTTTTTACGCAGCCGCAAATACACTTCGCCGAACGGCGCATCTTTTGAGAACCGACATCTCTCTTACGCCGTCCGCCGACCGTTAATTCTCGCAACTAAAACGTCGATGAGCAGAACCGCCGAGAACCTTTTTATTCGTGTCGTCCACTGGTGGGAAGAAAACTTCCTCAACCGGCCGTGGTTAGTCACATTGCTGTTCCTGATCGCCTCCGGCTTTACGCTCCAGTACACCATGGAGAACCTGAAGTTCGACACGAACACGGCGGACATGATTTCGACGGAGCTGCCATTCCAGAAAAACCGCATCAAGCTGGAAAAAGCATTCCCTCAGGATGTCAGTACCATCATTCTCCTGGTCGAGGGAAAAACGCCGGAGGAAACCGCCGACGCCGTCAAACTGATCGGCGAGAAACTCAGACAAAATAGGACCGAAATCAAGTCGGTCCATATTCCGGACGAGGGAGAATTTTTCGCTAGGAACGGCTTGTTATATTTGGATTTGGAAGAATTGGAGGATTTGTCCGCCCAACTCGCAAATGCCCAACCTTTTATCGGCCGGATTTCCGAAAACAACAGTCTCGGCGGTCTCCTCGATATCTTGGGCGAGGCCTTGAAGGCTTCGGAAGAAGGCTTCGAAATCGAACTGAATCCTTTGCTAGAGAAAATTCGCGAGGCGGTCGTTGCAACGAGCGAAGGCAAGCCCTACCGGCTGTCGTGGCAGCAATTGATGCTCACCCGAGATGAGGGGCTCGGGGTCACCAAGCGGTTTATTAATATCACGCCGGTCCTCAATTTCGAGGAATTGCTGCCCGCCGAAAAAGCAATCGGGGCTATCGATAAAGTTTTGGCAGAAGTACTGCAGGGCGATCTTGCCGATGTCAGCGTCCGCAAAACCGGCGAGGTGGTGCTGGAGCACGAGGAAATGCAGACCGTCGGAACCGGGGTTTCGATCGCCAGCGTCGCATCCCTTATTCTCGTGTCCGCCACCTTGTGGGTCGCTTACCGATCCTTCAAGCTGATGTTCGCCACTTTCGTCGCGTTGACCATGGGGCTGATTTTTTCGCTCGGTTTCGCTACCGTCGCCATCGGCCAGCTCAATCTGATCTCCATCGGCTTCGCAGTCTTGTTCATCGGCATGGGCGATGCGTATTCCTCCCATTTCTGTCTGCGTTACCGGGAATTGGTCCTGCGCGGCGTCTCCCAACGGGAAGCGTTGCGGGAAACCTTGACATCCACCGGCTCCTCGCTCGTTCTCTGCTCCATCACCGCGGCAACCGGCCTCTATGCCTTCATCCCCACCAACTACTCCGGAGTCGCGGAACTCGGTATTATCGCCGGCACCAGCATGTTCATCGCTCTGGCGACGACCTTCACCATACTGCCGGCGCTGTTGAAGATCATGCCCTTGAGGCCGCCACGTCGGCGCAAGGAAAAGAAAGGCGCATCGTTCCTGTCCTCGAACTGGCCGATCCGCTATGCCCCATCGATTCGCACGGCCACGGTTGTTCTTGGCTTGATCTCCGTGGGTCTCCTCTGTGACGTCACCGTGGACTTCAATCCGATCAACCTGCGCGATCCCAATACGGAATCGGTCAAGACCTTTAAATATCTGCTGCAATTCGAAGACACCTCCCCCATGACATTGGCTTCCCTGGCACGGAGCGAAGCCGAGGTCAAAGCCAAGAAAGCCGCATTCGAGTCCTTGCCAACAGTCGACAAGGTTGTCAGCATTTTCGACTTCATTCCGGAGAATCAGGACGATAAGCTCGCGATTATCAGCGATTTGTCGCTCATCATGGGTCCTCAACTCGAGAGCTTCCCCCCGTCCACGCGAGAGAAAGTCGATCCCCAGGTCATCGAGAATTTTCATCAGGTGTTGCGGGACCGTGCTGCGGCAGGTGAAAACGGCGTAATCAAAGCCTTGGACGAAGCTCTGACGCAGTTGCACGCCCGCCTGGAAACCGCCGACGAAAGCACGCGTCAAGCGATGCTCGGCCGGCTTCAGGACAGCATTTTAGGCCCGCTTCCGGCTACCATCGCCAATCTTCGCGAAAGCCTTCAGGCCCATCCGATTTCCATGGGGACCTTACCTCCCGACCTGAAAAATCGCTGGGTCAGCGCCGACGGACTGTACCGTCTACAAATCTTCCCGAATAAAGACTTGAACGATCTCGAGAACTTGCGCGAATTCATCCTTGAGGCGCAAAAAGTCGACAAGAATGTAACCGACGTGCCGGTCGCTTATCTCGAATCCATGAACGAGGCCATCAACGCCTTTCAGCAAGCGTTCGGCATTGCCTTCGTCGCCACCACGATCCTGTTGCTGCTGATCGTACGAAATCTGAAGGACACGCTGTTGGTCCTGCTGCCGCTGCTGCTGGCGTCCCTATTTACCGCCGCCTCGACGGTGCTGTTCGATATCCCGTTCAACTTCGCCAATATCATCGCCCTGCCCTTGCTTTTCGGTCTGGGAGTCGACAACGGCATTCACATGGCACACCGTCTACACTATCTGCATTCGAACGATGAAAACCTGCTCAGTACCAGCGAAGCACAAGGAATATTCTACGGCTCGCTGACGACCGTATTCAGCTTCGGCAGCCTAGCCTTTACCGCTCATCAAGGCACCGCCAGCATGGGAATGATCCTGACCATCGGCCTCATGCTCACCCTGATCTGCGCGTTGGTCGTGCTGCCCGCCTTCAGTACGCTGAGAGTCTCCCACCGGCGTTGATCCGTGTAAAATTCGAGCGTCTTTTTAGCCCTAGATAATTCCCGAGGTCTTGATGTCCACCTACATTGCGGATTTGCTGGCCACCCATCGCGGCAAGAACTTCGAACTCCACGAAAATTACTTGAATACCCAAATGGTGCGGGTGCTCAAGGCCATCGGCTATGACCGCATCTACACCAGAGCCCGTGGCCCGTATCTTTATGACGATCAGAATAACGAATATTTGGATCTCTTGAGCGGCTTCGGCGTGTTTGCCCTAGGCCGCAATCATCCCGAGATCATTCAGGCGCTTCAGGACGTACTGCAAAGCGAATTGCCAGACATGGTACAGATGGACGTATCCGTGCTGAGCGGTCTCCTCGCGGAGCAAATTCTGAAGCGCTGCCCGGACAATCTCAGCAAGATGTTCTTTTGCAATTCCGGTGCGGAAGCCGTCGAAGCGGCGATCAAATTCAGCCGCTATACGACCAGGCGGGAAAAAATCGTCTACTGTGATCACGGGTTCCACGGCCTCACCATGGGCGCGCTTTCACTGAACGGCGAAAAGATTTTCCGCGAAGGTTTCGGTCCTTTGTTGCCGGAATGCGTCACGGTTCCGTTCAATGACATCAAGGCTTTGGACGAGGCCTTGCGCAACAAAGATGTCGCGGCCTTTATCGTCGAGCCGATCCAGGGAAAAGGCGTCAACCTGCCGAGCGACGACTACCTGCCGGAAGCGGCTCGCTTGTGCGCCAAATACGGAACGCTTTTTGTCGCCGACGAGATCCAAACCGGCATCGGCCGCACCGGCAAGTTTTGGGCTATCGAGCACTGGGGCGTGAAACCCGACATGATTCTGATGGCGAAGGCACTGTCCGGTGGTTTCATCCCGGTGGGCGCCGTGGCGATGACCAAGAGCATCATGGATGCCGTCTTCAGCCGTATGGATCGCGCCGTAGTTCATGGTTCAACCTTCTCCAAGAACAATATGGCCATGGCGGCGGGGCTCGCTGCACTCAAGGTCATCGATGATGAAAAGCTGCTGGAGAATGCCGAACATCTCGGGGAAAAACTTCTGGCCGGAATGCAGAACCTGGTCGACAAGTACGAGTTATTCCAGGAAGTCCGCGGAAAGGGACTGATGATCGCTCTGGAGTTCGGCTCTCCCAAGAGCTTCTCCTTAAAGGCCGCATGGAACCTCCTGGAAACCGCCAATAAAGGGCTGTTTAGCCAAATGATCACGATTCCGCTGTTCAAGAACCATCGTATCTTGAGCCAAGTCGCCGGGCATGGCATGAACGTGGTGAAGTTTCTCCCTCCGTTGGTGATTAACGAAAACGATACGCAGTGGGTCCTCACTGCTCTCGACGATGTCATCGCCGATTGCCACAAGGTTCCCGGAGCCATCTGGGACCTTGGGAAAAACCTTACCAGCCATGCACTTAAGTCCAAAGCGGGCTGATTTCCATCATCCACGACCAACACCGGCACCACCATGCACCAACCACTCTCTTCTCGCAGCCGTAAATTTGCCGTTTTGCTGTTTTCCATGTCTTTGCTGCTGGCCTATGGCCAACGGCCTTGGGCGCACGCCGTCGTCACCGAATCCTCTCTGACCCAAAACCCGATTCAGCCGAATCACGCGACGACGGTAGTACTCTTTTTCAATTCCAATGTGGAATTGCCTTTGTCCCGAGTTTTTCTGGTCAGCAAAGGCGATGTCTTCCATCCGGTACAAATCGAAAAAGGCAAGAAACCGGGCGAGATGCGCATCCAGGTGCCCGCACTGACGCCAGGCGAATATGCCTTGAAATACAAGGTATTCGCTGCGGATGGACACTTCACGGAAAATGTCATTCGTTTCCACGTCTCTGAACCGCGGTAACCCCTATGTACATGCAAGGTTTGGCCAATTTCATCGATGATTTCCTCGGCGGGCTGATTTTGATCAGCTACGCGTTAGTAGTGGGGAGCCTGCTCTGGAGTGCGTTTATCCTCAGAGTATGGTCGCCCGGATTCGCCGCGCATGAATCCGTGGTCCGCCGAGCCGTTAGCTTGCTGCGCGCCGGCGCCATCGCCCTAGCTATCACCCAAGGGCTCAAATTGATCATCAAAGCCGTGGTTCTGGCATCGGTCTTGGGCGATTTTCCGGCCGACGCTTATATGGGCACCGTTCAGTTCCAGGCCGGTTTGATACGTTTCCTGCTTGCCTTGGGTCTGATCTACATCGCCGGCCAGTTGCGCCAAATACCGGATAAGCGGTTTTTGTGGAATCTCGCTGCGATTTCGATGATTCCCATGGTGATTGCCGGCGCCTGGCTGGTGCATGGCGTGGGCCGCTTCGAATATCGGGAGCAGCTCATGACCATGACCGTTCTCCACCAGTTTGCGGCGGCCGTGTGGTTCGGCGGCGTTGCGCAACTTTTGTCGCTCTGGCACATGAGCCGGGAATCTCAAGAGGCAAAAGCACTATGGCCCATCGCGATCACCCGTTTCGCGCTGCTCGGCGTCAGTTCCGTCGTCGTTCTTCTGTTGACCGGGCTTCCCCTGGCCTGGACTTACGTCGGCAGCTGGGATGGCCTTTTCGGCACCGGTTACGGCAGCCTGGTCGTCACCAAAGTCGTTCTTCTCATGGTCGCGCTCGGCTTCGCCTATCTGAATCACCGGGCCGGTCGGCAGTGGTTGAGACACCGCCAAACCGAAGGACTGAATAACAAGGTTCCGCATTACATCGAGGCCGAGACCTTCATACTGGTAGGGATACTTTTCATCGCCGCCACCCTGTCCTCGCAACCGCCTTCGGAAGACATCAAGGAACTGTCCGCGACCGTCTCCGAAGTCGCCGAGATGTTCACCCCGCGCATGCCGCGCCTGACCTCGCCCACGCACGAGCAACTCCTGGCCGGTGAGCCGGGGCGTGTGGCGGTGGTCGACAAAGTTCCCTCACCCGCGGCCACGGAATGGTCGGATTACAATCACAACGTGTCCGGAGTCTTCCTGACCTTGATGGGATTGGTCGCCATGCTTTCCTACTACAGGCGGTTCGAATGGGCGAGGTATTGGCCGCTGGGCTTCGTAGGATTGAGCATTTTTCTCTTCTTCCGTAGCGACGCCGAGACTTGGCCCTTAGGCCCGATCGGCTTTTGGGAAAGCACCTTCGGCAACGGCGAGGTGTTCCAGCATCGTATCGCCACCCTTCTGGCTTTCGCATTGGGGGTTATGGAGATGCGCGCGCGCGCCAATCGGAACGCCGACCGATTACGCTATACGTTCCCGGTCTTGTGCGCGTTCGGCGGCATTTTGCTGCTCACCCATGCCCATGCGGAGTTCGAGCTGAAAAGCGAATACCTCATCCAGTCCACGCACACCGCAATGGGGCTCCTGGCCGTGATCATGGCGAGCGGGCGCTGGCTGGAACTGCGCTTGGCGGAACCCAACGTGAGTTACGGCGGGTATGTGGACGGAAAGATTGCGGGATTTATATCCATCGTGGCGATGTTCCTGATCGGCGCGATATTGCTGGTCTACCGAGAACCGTTGTTCTGAAGCCGAAACAGGAAAAGCACTCTATTCTAGTTGCGTGGCTGAAACGCCTTAGGGACAAACGAAAATGCCCGCCACTCACGTGACGGGCATTTTTTGTTACGAACTGTAATCCAAGATAAGAAAGAACCGCCTCGAACGCATTTGCACGGCCTGCGGCGGCGCCTCATTATCCGGACGTCGCATTATTACTCGAGTAATCGGCGATCTTTTGGGACAGTTTGTTCAGAAGACTGTCGAATCCCTCGCGGTCGATGACACTGGTATATTGGGCCTTCTTGAGCGCCAAATCGCTGATACCGTCCACGATGATATTGATGATGTGCCACTGCCCGCCGAACTGGTTCACGATGTATTCGAACTTGATGGGCTTTTCATCCGGCGAAGTAAGAAAGTAGCGTAGCAGCACGCGATCGCTCTTCATGTCTTGGGCGGAATCGTATTTGAATTCTTCCCCCGAGTAGCCGTTAAACTGAGCGGCATAAGTGGCAATACTTAGATCGGTCAACTTCTCAATAAAAGCCTTTTTCTGTTCTTTATCCAGTTTCTTCCAGTGATTTCCAAGCGCGATCTGGGAAACAGCCTCGAACTCGAACACTTGCTTGACCACCGGCTCTAGCTTTTTGTAACGTCCTTGATATCCCAATTGTTTCGCATCCTTCATAACGTCAATTAACGTGTTGTTGAGCAAGTCTACGGTTTTCTTGGCTTCCGTAGGGGCCTCCGCTGCAACGGACAACGGAGCCAAAGCAATTAGAAACAATCCCAGGAAAAATTGAAGAAACATTGTCTTTCCCATAAGTCCGAAATCGAAATCGTCGCGACTATATCATAAAACGCCAATCAGAACGCTACGCTTAGTTGCGATCGCGCTACGTTTTTGCGTCTGAGCAACACATAATCTTCGAATCGAGCTCCTGGTATTCGATTCAGAAGCGTGAGAATCGTTCTCGACAGCCGGCTCGACTTATTGACCCTGTCGCTGCGCATAAAGATGCGCCAGCAAGTTTGCCTCGGATAGGGAAAGGCCCAACTGGGACACCAGCTCCTGGGGAGCGACGCCGTCCTTAAGTCTTTCGATTGCAGCTCGATAGGATTGGTAGCCGGTATCCTGCGACGAGAGCGACGCCAGTCTCTCGTCGCACTCTCGAAGCCGGCGTTCTTGATCCAGCATACGCCGATCCACTTGCACGGCGGCTGCCGACAGCCCGATCAAGTCGTTTTGCTGCTGTACGAGCCGTGCGCCCAGCGTTGCATAATCGCGCCTGAGGGCCAGGCAAGCACGGGTCAGCATGAGCATTCCCGCCACCAACGCGACGATCAGCCCGACCAGAATAAAATAGGGGAGATGCCAATCCATCAGGCGTATTCATCGATATGGGGCAGCGAATCATCACTCGCCGGTCCCGGTTTTTTCTTTTCTTGTGAATCGGGCTTTTGCTGTTTGCGATTCTCGTCGCCTTTGACCTTGTTCGCCGCCGGCAAAGGTCCGACGTGTTCGACGGGATGAATCTCGACCATAACCCTATCTCGCCATTCTTCGAAAAAGCTCTCCCTCCCAGGGTGGGCGGGATCAAAGCAGATCGAGCTGCGCCTTGTCTTCGTCGTTCAAGAACTGATTCAGGTCGACCAGAATCAGCAAGTCGCCATTATGACTCGTCACGCCCTGAATGTATCGGGCGCTTTCTTCATTGCCGACGCTGGGAGCCGATTCGATTTCGGAGGCTCTGAGTTCGACCACCTCCGCGACACTATCGACCAAAATACCGATGACTTGATCGTCCGCCTCGATAATGACGATCCTCGACGCATCGTCCGGCTGCTTGGGAGGCAGCCCGAAGCGCCGCCGGGTATCGATTACCGTCACCACGTTTCCGCGCAAATTGATGATACCCACCACATAATCCGGCGCTCCCGGAACCGGCGCAATTTCGGTGACACGCAGCACCTCCTGTACCTGCATTACGTTGATGCCGTAAGTTTCTTCGCCCAAACGGAATGTGACCCACTGATTCACCGGGTCGCTGCGTCTTGCCAACGCTTCGCTCATATTACCCTCTCGCCTCTAGCATTATCGTAAAACTCTCAGATTTTTGGATCGGCCGGCCGGAATCAGGCTGTGCGGATCCACCAGCACGCATAAGCGATCGATAATCGTGCCGGCCGCCCATGCTCGCCGGGATCGGTTTACGCGCCAGAGGACATCGCTTTCGCGCAGCCGGACCATATCGACGATCTCGCCGCACACCAACCCCCACCGCCCTTCATTAAGTAATAAGGCATGACGATGGGAATCTTCTAAGGAGATGGAACGCTTGCCGCCTATGAGAAGCTCCGTGTCCGCCAGTTGAATGATCTCGCCCTGAAATCGGGTCAGCCCTTGAAACCAATCTGGCTTTCCCGGCAAGACCGTCACTCGCGTCGAATCGTCAAGGCGTTCGATTCTCCTCACCTCGGTCAACGGCGCGGCAAGAACCGTATGACCGATTCGAAAATAAACCACTTGAAATTCCGATTGCGCCCAGTCGGGCAAAGCCGCGGGAGCAGACAGGACGGGCTGGGATGCCGCTACCGAGTCGGAATCCGTGCGCTCGGCCGGCAATGCTTCCGACTGGCCGTAGGTTTGATTCAGCAGGTTCCGCAGATAGAAAAGGAGTACTTGATCCTGCCATCCCGTAGTGCTTCGGGCTAGGCGATCGGCTTTCATGCGGTTGCCAGAGCCGGCTCGACCGAGCGTGATCGATTTTGCGACAACATATGCTCGAGCAGTTCGGTGTAGGCGATGACAGCCTTGGCCTTGGGCATGTAATAAGACAGCGGAATTCCGGCGTCGCTCGCTTCCCGCACCTGGGTATCGACCGGAATCACGGAATCCCAGACCTGATCCCCATAACGCTCGCGCATCACCCTGAGGGTTTGTATCGACGCGCGGGTACGCCGATCGAACAAAGTGGGAACGACCGTGTAATCCAATCGCGTTTTCCGAGACTTACCGATCATTTCCAGGGTGTGCAGCATGCGCTCCAGCCCTTTGAGCGCGAGAAACTCGGACAGCACCGGAATGAACAAATGTTCGCAGGCGGCTAGTGCGTTCACCATCAGCACACCCAGCATGGGTGGGCTGTCGATCAGCACGAAATCGTACTGCTTCCGAACGGCTGCCAGACTATTGGCAATTACCAGCCCCATGCCGCCGGCGCCCCCCTGCCGCTCTACGGTCGCGATAGCGGTCGAGGCCGGCAGTACCGACAGCCCTTCGAAATCCGTAGAGGCGATATAAGGACCCGGAAGCAAGCTTTTCTTGGCAATTGCGTCTTGAAACAGGTTGTAGACGCTGACATCGATTTGATCCGGGTTCATTCGGAAATAGCTGGTCAGCGAACCGTGCGGATCGAGATCGATCAATAAAGTTCGGTACCCCCGCGACGCGAGAATCCCCCCCAAGGTAACGACTGTCGTGGTCTTGCCGACGCCGCCTTTCTGGTTGGATACGGCCCAGATTCTCATGGCTTCGAAACCTCCGTCGGAGTGATGGGCGCTTCCGTAGACACCGGCTTTTGCGAAGCGCCGAAATCCTCAATTCGGTCCCCGGAAGAAAGCTTGTAACGAGCCGCTCCGTGGGACATCAGAACGATGACCACTCTCCGATTTTGGTAGCGTCCTTCCTCCGTCCTGTTGTCGGCAATCGGATGATGCTCGCCGTAGCCTATCGCCGCCATGCGGCGCGGATCGATGCCGTTGCTCATCAATTGGTTGACCACCACTGCGGCGCGGGCGGACGACAAGGCCCAGTTGGAAGGAAATTCGGGAGTGTTGATCGGCAGATTATCGGTATGACCCTCGACGTGAATGGTGTTGTCGATTTCGCGGAAAATTTCGGACATTCGGTAAAGTATGGGCAGCGATTCCTTAGAAAGTTCGGCTTTGCCGCTGGAGAAAAACATCCCGCTCTTCATTTCGACCTCCACCCACAGCTCATGGCGTTTGACGGCAACTAAATCGTCCTGAATATACGGCGATAAAGCCGCTTCGATCTGATCCGCCAGGCTCTCGAGCTGGGCGTATTCCGCATCGAGATTCTCCGGCATCGGCCGAGTCTTGTCCTGGGACGATGCCGAACCGTCCGACGCCGCGGGTTCGCCCAAAAGGTCTTGTCCTTTCTTCAACTGGCCGAATTGAATCGGCTCCAGCGTATGCCCGAGGTTGTGCTCCTTCCCCGGCTCCTTGAACACCGCGGAAAGCGACTCCGACAACACCCGATACTTGCCTTCGTTGACCGAAGAAATTGCATACATGACGACAAAAAACGCAAACAAAAGCGTAATGAAATCGGCATAGGAAACCAGCCAGCGCTCCAGGTTCACATGCTCTTCTTCCGAATGCTTCCGCCGCGACATACGTTAGTCATCCGTCTAGGAAACCGGTCAGCTTCATTTCGATATTCCGCGGGTTCTCGCCTTCCGCGATCGAAATGATTCCTTCCAGAATCAGTTCCCGCGCCTGGTTATTGGCCTGTGCTCGGGATTTCAGTTTGTTGGCGATGGGAAGAACGATCAAATTGGCGAGACCGACGCCGTAAATCGTCGCCACGAATGCCGTCGCGATGCCGCTCCCCAGCTTGCTGGGGTCGGACAAATTCTGCATCACGTGAATCAACCCCATGACCGCGCCGATGATTCCCACGGTCGGCGCGTAGCCGCCCATCGCCTCGTATACCTTGGCCGCGCCCAAATCCCGCTGCTGGCGAGCGTATATTTCCACCTCCAAGCTGTCCCTTATGGCCTCGGGCTCGTTGCCGTCGACCAGCAACTGAAGCCCTTTCTTCGCCAGCGGTTCTTTCTCGGCGCTGATGAAGGTCTCTAAGCCGAGCAGGCCTTCCCGCCGCGCCAAGGCACTCCAGCTGACGATTTTCTTGATTTGTTCCTTATGATCTATCGGCGGCGTCATGAAGACCCATTTGAGCATTTTGACGGCATAGAAAAACGCTGCCGGCGGCGTCTGCAGCATGGTCGCACCCAGCGTACCGCCGAACACGATCACTATCGCCGGGCCGTTCAGCAGTGACTGGATATGCCCACCCTCGAGCCAATTGCCGCCTAGAACGGCGGCGAGCCCGAGAGTGACTCCGATAATGCTTAAAGGGTCCATGCCTAAAGATTCTTCAATTCGCCGGCCATTTCATCGAGATCGTAGATGCAATCGGCCAGGTTAGCTTCGACGATCGCTTTCGGCATGCCGTAAACGACGCAGCTCTGCTCGTTCTGGGCCCAGATGGCCGCGCCCTTGGCTTTCAATTTTTCCGCTCCGAGCTTTCCGTCCGATCCCATGCCGGTCAGCACGATGGCGAGAACCTTGCCGGGCATGTTCTTGGCTATGGAGCTAAACGTGACATCGGCACTGGGACGAAAATGTTCCCCGCTTCCGCTCTCCCGAACGACGACGGTTTTCCGCGCCCCGTGCTCGCTCAGCTCCAACTGAAAGCCGCCGGGCGCCAGAAGAGCGACACCGGGTCGCAGTTCGTCGCCGTTCTGGGCCTCCTTGACCCGAATTCGGCAAAGCTGATCCAGGCGTTCGGCAAAGCTGCCGGTGAAATTTCCCGGCATGTGCTGGACCAAAAGAATGGGGACCGACGCGGTCTCCGGAATTTGCGTCAGAACTTTCTGGATAGCCACCGGACCGCCGGTAGAAGCGGCGATGACCAGCAAACGGAAATCCCGAAGTTGCGCTTTGGCGGCCGGAGGCCGGGCAACGACCGGAGCGGCGACAGGCCTTGATGGCCGACGGAGCCGCCTCAGCCTCCCCGCATGCTCGGCCAAATCGCGAACGCGCCGCCGCAAAATGCGCTTGGCCAAGTCCTGGTCTCCGCTGATTTCCTGCAATTGTTTGGGCATGAAGTCCATTGCGCCGGCCTCGAGAGCATCCAAGGTAGCCTTGGCGCCCGCTTTGGTGGACGCGGAAAACATCAGAATCGGCGTGGGCCGATCTTTCATGATCTCGCGCACCGCGGTAATACCATCCATTACGGGCATATCCACGTCCATGGTGATGACGTCCGGATTCAAGGATGCCGCCTTTTGCACGGCCTCGGCGCCGTCGGCGGCGCTTCCTACGACCTCCATGTCGCCATCGGCGTTGAGGATTTCGGTCAGTCTGCGGCGTATGAAGCCCGAGTCATCCACCACCAAAACCCTGATTGTCATGAAAACCTCTTAGTTGTCCTAGGCTTAATGCAAGGAGGCGTACCGTTTCATCAAACCGGGTACATCCAGAATGAGGGCGATTTTTCCGTCGCCGGTAATCGTCGCACCGGCCATTCCGCATACCCCTTGGAGTTTCGCCCCCAAAGGCTTGATGACGACTTCTTCCTGTCCGACCAAATGATCGACCACGAAGCCGACATGTCGTCCCCCTACATTCACCACCACTACATGGCCGCATTTCCCGTCCTGATTTCTATCATGCCGGTAGCCCGGAACCAGCCATTCCTTGAGATAAAACAATGGCAACGCGCGCTGCCGGACCAGCACCACCAACTGCCCATCGACCGTATTGGACTTCGTGAGGTCGAGGTCTAGGATTTCGACGACGTTCGCCAACGGAAGAGCGAATGGTTGATTGTTCAGCTTGACCATCAAAGTCGGCATGATGGCCAAAGTCAGCGGCAATTTGATGGTGATGCGGCTGCCCTTTCCCTTGCTCGAATCGATGGCTACCGAGCCGTTCATCTGGGCTATTCGGGTCTTTACCACATCCATGCCGACACCTCGTCCGGAGATATCGGAAATCTCGGACTTGGTGGAAAAGCCGGGCATGAAAATCAAGTTGTAACAATCCTTGTCGTCCAGGCGGGCGGCGCTCTCCTGGTCCATCAGTCCCTTTTCCACGGCCTTGCGCCGGAGCACGTCCGGATCCATGCCTTTGCCGTCGTCCTCGATGGTCAATTCGATATGATTGCCCTCCTGAGACGCGGTCAGAACGACCGAGCCCTCGCGCGGCTTACCCGCTGCGATCCGCTCCCCGGGGGTCTCGATGCCGTGATCGACCGCGTTGCGAACCAAATGCACCAATGGATCTGCCAAGGCCTCGACAAGATTTTTGTCGAGATCGGTTTCTTCGCCGCGCAACTCGAGCTGCACCTCCTTGTTGAGGCTTCTGGCCAAATCCCGCACCACGCGGGGAAAGCGGCCGAATACCTTCTTGATGGGCTGCATGCGCGTCTTCATGACGGACAGCTGGAGATCCGAGGTCACCACGTCCAGGTTGGCGACCGCTTTGGCAATCTCCTCGTCATTGAGCGCGATCTTGAGGGTTTGAAAGCGGTTGCGAACCAAGACCAGCTCGCCGACCATGTTCATGATCTCGTCGAGACGCTGGGTATCGACGCGGACCGTGGTTTCAACTGCCGCGGCCGCCTGTGGTTTGACGGTCTTGGCCGGTTCCCTTGTCGCGCTGCGCGCTTCCGTAGGTGCCGAAGACAGAGCCGCTGGACGCGCGCTCTCCTGATTCGGTACACCGCCATGCTTGCCCTTGCCATGAAGCTCGTCCAGCAGGCGATCGAATTCTTCCTCAGTGATGCGATCGCTCTCGGCTACAGGTCTCGGCGCCCCGGGAACCACGGCGCTCGGCATGCCGGTGTGCTTGCCCTTGCCATGGAGTTCATCCAGCAAGCGCTCGAATTCTTCCTCGGTGATGTCATCATGCGATTTGGCATTCGGAGTGTTTAGCGCTGGCGCATCTGGCACACCGCCATGCTTGCCCCTTCCGTGAAGTTCGTCCAGCAGACGCTCGAATTCTTCTTCGGTGATTTCATCCGAAGTCGAGCCGTTCGAGTCAACCGCCGAGACGGGCGAGGGCCGGCTCGGCTCCTCCGCCGCATCCGGCAACGGTTCGAATTCCGCCTCGGCCGGATCGTCGTCCTGGCCGGGTTCCAGCATCGCCGCGAGCGCCTGTTCCACAACATTCGCCGCGGACGGAAGCCTCTCGGGTTCGGCCGCCGAAACGGATTCGGGCTCCACCGACGCCGGAGCCGGCGGGACAAGAGTAGAATCGCTTCCCGGCTGGGCGAGAACTTTCAGCCGATCGATCAGCGACGGGTCGGCCGGTTCGGGATCGTGTCCGGAGCGGATGTCCCGAAACATGGCGTTGACGACGTCCAATACTTCCAGAATGACGTCCATCAAGGCCGGGTCGGCGCGCCGCTCGCCTTGTCGAAGCACGTTGAATACGTCTTCGGCGTTGTGGCAAACGTCGACCAAGGCGACAAGATTGAGAAACCCCGCTCCACCCTTCACGGTGTGAAAGCCGCGAAAAATGGCGTTCAATAAATCGTAATCGTCCGGCGACTGCTCAAGCTCGACCAGTTGAGCATTGAGCTTTTCCAGTATTTCCCCGGCTTCTACCAAGAAATCCTGAACGATTTCGTCATCGAGATCGATCGCCATTGCGCCTTACCTTCAGAAACCCAAACTCGACAGCAAACTGTCCACGTCGTCTTGATTCTGCACGGTATTCTTGTCCACCCCCGGAACAGCCGGGCCGAGTGGTTCCGATTTGGTTTCCGGCACGCTATCGCCGGAGGGCTTGAAGCGCCGTCCCGAAATTCGGATCAATTCGACCAGACTGTGCTCGAGATCCTGAACGAGCTTGATCACGCGCCGAATGATCTGGCCGGTGAGATCCTGAAATCCCTGCGCCATGAGCACTTCGGTGAGACTATGCTGAATGGTCTGCAAATGCCCCGCGGAAACGTCGAAATACTGCGCCAGGTCTTGAGTCAGGGACTTGAATTCCTCATAAGGCATTTCCCGCTGGCGAAAGCGTTGCCACTGGGCGCTGAGTTCGTTCGACTGCTCGCGAAGACTTTCGGCGAACGGCAAGATGGATTCGACTGCATTCAAGGTGGTGTTCGCCGCCTGCTCGGTCATGGTGATGACGTAGTTGAGGCGCTCTTTGGCGTCGGGAATTTCTTTCTCCGTGAGATCCGCGATTCTTTCGTCCAGGGAAAAATTCGCCAGCGTGTCGTGGAGCTGGCGGGTCAACTTGCCGACTTCCTGAAACATCAGGGTTTCCCGGACGCGGCCGATATCATCGAGGATACGGTCGGCCGACTCGTCGTCGCCGCGCTCCAATGCCGCCAGAAGTGCGCGAGCCTGTTCGATCCGCCCGTCGGCGGACGGTTGCTTGTCAATCATTAGCCGCCCCCAAAGGTTCGATCAGGCTTCCAGGCGTTCGAAGATCTTTTCGATCTTCTCTTGCAGGGTGGCCGCGGTAAACGGCTTGATTACATAGCCGTTTACACCGGCCTGCGCCGCCTCCACGATCTGGTCCCGCTTCGCCTCGGCGGTCACCATCAACACCGGCAACTGAGCCAGGTTCGGATCGGCGCGTACTGCGCGCAGCAGATCGATACCCGTCATTCCGGGCATATTCCAATCGGTGATCAGAAAATCGATTCCCCCCGACTGCAATTTGGGCAGAGCACTCTGCCCGTCGTCGGCTTCGAAAATATTGTTGAACCCGAGCTCCCGCAGCAGGTTTCTGATGATCCTTCGCATGGTGGAAAAGTCATCCACAACCAGGATTTTCATGTTCTTGTTCAAGGACGCTCACCTCGTTCCGGTTAACCATTTTTTATTATCGATTCATCGGGGCCTCAGACTTGCGCGGCTTTTCGCCTTCCCTTCGAACGGGCTCCGGCGGATTGCTCCGCATCCAGCCAGCCTTGCATTCTCGCCCTAAGGCGCAACATGGCCTGGCTTTGCAATTGACACACTCGGGACTCGCTGACCCCCAGCACTTCGCCGATTTCGCGCAGGTTGAGTTCCTCTTCGTAATAGAGCGAAATCACCAGGCGCTCGCGCTCCGGCAATCCCGCGATCGCGTTCGCCAAAGCCTCGGCAAATCCGGACTGGGTCAATACCTCGACCGGAGGCGCGGCCGAATCCGCACAGTCGTCCAAAGCCGAATCGCCGGCCTCCAACAACTCTTCGAAACTGAACATGCGACAGCTCAAACTATCGTGAAGAACCTGATGGTATTCGGAGAGCGACAGTCCCAAATGCTCGGCGACTTCCGCATCTCGGGCGTCGCGTCCGGTCCTGGCCTCGATGCTACGCATTGCTTCAGCCACATCACGCGCCTTGCGATGAACCGAGCGCGGCGTCCAATCGTAGCGCCTCAGCTCATCCAGCATCGCGCCGCGGATCCGGATCCCGGCATAGGTTTCGAAACTCGCGCCCTGAGCGTGATCGTACTGGCGGGCTGCTTCCAGCAAGCCCACCATGCCGGCCTGGATCAAGTCCTCCACTTGCACGCTGGACGGCAGCCGGCTCATGAGATGATAGGCAATCCGTTTGACCAGTGACGCGTGCTGCCCCACGATGGCGTCCAATCCGGGCGCCTGTACCGATGCGTACAAGGCGATGCCGCTCATAAGGCTGCTGCGCTGTGGTACTGAATCATCCGCTCTACGAAAAACTCCAGCCGCCCACTGGCTTGGCCGGAAATCGGCAAGGCATCCATTTTCAGCGCCAAGGCGCGAAACGCCCGCGCCGCTTTGCTGTGCGGATAGGCGACGACCACCGGAGTTTGCTTTTGAACCGCCTTTCTCAATTGCTCGTCGCGAGGAACCACGCCCAATAGATCGAGCGTCACGTCGAGATAGCGGTCCGTCACCCGGCACAGCTTGCCGAACAACGCCTGACCCTGTTGATAGTCCTGGACCATATTGGGCAGGATTTGGAACCGATGAACGCCGTAGTCCCGGTTCAGCAATTTGATGAAGGCATAAGCGTCGGTAAGCGACGTAGGCTCGTCGCACACCACCAGAATGATGTCCTGGCAGGCGCGCGCGAAGTTGACCACCCCCCCCGAAATACCCGCTGCCGTGTCGACCAGCAGCACGTCGATGTCCTGGTTCATCTCCCCGAAGGCGCGAATCACGGCGGCCTGTTCCGCAGTGGTAAGCTCCGACATGCGCTGAATACCGGACGAGGCCGGCACGATCTTCAGCCCCGACGGCCCTTCTACGAGGATTTCGTCCAAACTGCGCTCGCCGCTCAACACATGGGACAGATTGAATTTGGGCTGCAAACCTAGGAGCACGTCGACGTTTGCGAGTCCCAAATCGGCATCCAGCAGAACCGCGTGCCGACCGAGCTCGGATAGGCTGACCCCGAGATTGACGGCGACATTGGTTTTGCCGACCCCGCCCTTGCCGCTGCTCACCGCCAAGACACGCACCGGCCTGGGCTGTGCCATACGTCGAATTCCGTCGGCCTGATCAGTATCAAACATTCGCATGGACTATCCAGTCTTCGTAGGTAGGCATCGGAGCGCCGACAGTCTCCGCTTCGGACCTTTCGGCAAAACACCGGTTTAATAATAGATGAGTTCTCGCCACGTGCAGGTCTTCCGGGACCTGCTGTCCGTCGCACACGAAGGACACCGGCAAGCGGTTCTCCACCACCGTGGACACCGCGGCGCCGAGTTGGCCGGTTTCGTCCAGTTTGGTCAGAATGCAGGCTTCCGGGGAAAAGACCTTGAAGGCCTCCACCGCCTCTTGCATCACGCGTAGCTGGCTGGCCGCGGACATGACCAGATAGGATTTGACGGGCATGTCGGTGCGGCTGAACAGTGCGGCTTGCTCGGCCAGGCGCCGGTCGCGCTGCCCTATGCCGGCGGTGTCGATGAGTACCAGGCGCTTATCGTAGAAACTCGACAGCAGCTGACGCAGATCCTCGATACTGGAAGCCGCCCGGACCGGTACGTCGAGGATGCGGCCGTAAGTCCCGAGCTGCTCATGAGCCCCGATGCGGTAGTTGTCGGTGGTGATCAGCGCGATTTGGCGCGGTCCGTGCTTGAGTCTGAACCGGGCCGCCAGCTTGGCAATCGTCGTCGTCTTACCGACGCCCGTAGGCCCGACCAGGGCGACGACGCCGCCGTAATCGAGCAGGTTGTCTTCGGCCAGCGGGATCTGCCGTGCCAAGACATGTTGACTCGCTTGCCACGCGACGTCGGCGTCGGCGACGCCGCCCAAGCGCTCGGCCAGTTCCAGACTGAGTTTCTTGGAGAACCCGAGCGCGCCGAAACGACGCAAGAGATCCAGTCGGGTCGGATTTCGGCCCGCCGCGGCCTGCCATCCGGTTTCACTCAAATGGGCGTCGATCACGCGCCGCATCTGTTTGAGTTCCCGTTGCATTTCCTTCAGCGCGTCGGCATCGACGCTCGGTTTGGCAGGAGCCGGCTGGGAAACGACGGCTTCGACAGAAGATTCTCGCTCGGGCCGGGAAGCCGGCTTTCCGGCAGCGGGTTCGACCGCAGGACCGCCCTGTTCGCTCCGCCCTGATATGGCATGGGTATCTACACAAGCTCCAAGATTGTCATTCCGGCAGGGAGTACTCGCCCCTTCCCTGCCGGGGTGGCGATTTGTGCGAATATCTTTGCCCGATACGGAAGGAGCCGGCTTGCGAAGGCTCGTCGCTGCCGAACCGGCTCCCAGTGCGGCCGAGCTCTTTCCAAGAGCCTCGCGAAAGGCGTCCTCGGCGCGCCGCCGGGTATCCGTTTCGGCTTTCGCGACCGGTTCGGCGTCGCCCGTCTCCGATTCGCCGCGCGACTCCGATTTCGCACGATCCAATAACAGCTGCTCGTCGAAGTCCCGAGCCGCGACGATCTCCACCCCGCCATCCACTTTGCGGTTGGACAAAATCACGGCGTCCGGCCCCTGCTCTTCGCGGACCATGCGGATCGCTTGACGAATATCGGGTGCGAAATATCGTTTGATCTTCATGCCTATGTCCTAGTCTTTCGGAAGCTGTCCCCAAAACTTTGCTAACGACTCCGGCAAGCGCAGCGGGACTGTGCGCGGCGGCTCAACCGCGCTGGCCGATGCTGGCCACCACCCTGACTTGCCGGTCTTCCGGGATCTCGTTGTAAGCCAAAACATTGAGCCCAGGGATGGAATGGCGCACGAAGCGCGCCAACCAGGGCCGCACCGGCGAGGACACCAGCAGAATGGCGGGATGTCCTTCCATTTCCAGCTTCTGCGTCTTCTCATCCAAGGATTTGTGGAGCTGCTCCGCCAAGCCCGGTTCGATGCCGGCGCCCTCGTGTCCGGCCGTTTGAAGTATTTTTTGCAACAACTGTTCCAGGTCCGGATCCAGGGTCAGAACCGGGATTTCCTTCTCCATGCCACTGATTTTCTGGACGATTAGGCGTCCGAGTGCGGCACGCACCACCGCCGTCAAAACGCCGGGATCTTGGCTTCTGCCGCCGAACTCCGCCAAAGTTTCGGCGATGGTCCGCATATCGCGAATCGGCACGTTCTCCTGAAGAAGGTTTTGCAGCACCTTGACGATGACGCTGAGAGGCAGGGTTTTCGGCGTGAGATCCTCGACCAGCCGCGGCATCGATTTGGCGAGCAGGTCGAGTAACTGCTGCGTCTCCTGATGTCCGAGCAGCTGGTGGGCGTGGGACTGCAACAAATGGCTGAGATGGGTGACCACCACGGTACCGGGATCGACCACGGTATAACCGAGCGTCTGGGCGTGGTCGCGCTGATCCGGTTCTATCCAGACGGCCTCCAGTCCGAAAGCCGGGTCCTTGCCCTCGACGCCCTTCAGCGTTCCGTAAACCCGCCCCGGATTGATGGCCATCAGGCGATCCGGAAACACTTCGGCCTCCCCGACGGTGACGCCGAGCAGGCTGATGCGGTAGGCGTTGGGAGTCAGGTCCAGGTTGTCCCGGATGTGCACCGAGGGGATCAGGAATCCGAGATCCTGGGACAGCTTCTTGCGCACGCCCTTAATCTTCGACATGAGCTGCCCGCCCTGATTCTTGTCGACCAGCGGGATGAGCCGATAGCCCACTTCCAGCCCGATGAGATCGACCGGCACGACATCGTCCCAGCCGAGCTCTTTCACTTCGGGCGCGGCGGCCGAGGGCCTGGCCGCGACGCGCGCTTCCGCCAATTCGCGCTCGCGCCGCTGACGCTTGGAAATGGAATAGGACGACGCGCCCATGGCGCCGGCCAGGAGCAAAAAGGCAAGATTCGGCATGCCGGGAATCAGGCCCAAGAGTCCGACCACGCCGGCGGAAAGCGCAAGAGGCCTCGGATCGGCAAAAAATTGAGCGCTGAACTGGGCGCCGATGTTCTCGTTGCTGCTGGACACACGGGTCACGATCATGGCCGACCCGACCGACAGCAACAGCGAGGGGATCTGAGCCACCAAACCGTCGCCGATGGTCAGCAGCGTGTAATTGTGCAGGGCTTCGGAAAACGCCAGATCGTGCTGCAGCATGCCGACGATCAGCCCGCCGACCACGTTGATGAGCAAGATGAGGATGCCGGCTATGGCATCGCCCCGGACGAACTTGCTGGCACCGTCCATCGATCCGTAGAAGTCCGCCTCGCGCGAGACCTCCTGGCGTCTCGTCCGGGCTTCATCCTGATTGATAAGACCGGCATTGAGATCGGCATCGATCGCCATCTGCTTGCCGGGCATCGCATCCAGGGTGAACCGTGCGCTGACTTCCGACACGCGCCCGGCGCCCTTGGTAACGACCACGAAATTGATGATGACCAGAATGATGAACACCACCAGACCCACGGCGTAGTTGCCGCCGATCACGAATTCGCCGAATGCCTCGATCACCTTGCCGGCCGCGTCGGGACCCTTATGCCCTTCCAGCAGGACCACGCGGGTCGAGGCCACGTTGAGGCTCAGTCGGAGGAGCGTGGCGACCAGCAGGACCGACGGAAACACGGCGAAATCCAGCGGGCGCAGCGTATAAATCGTCACCAGCAGGATCAGCAGCGAAAACGCGATATTGAAGGTGAACAGCAGATCTAGAATGAACGGTGGCAGCGGCAGCACCATCATCATCATCATGAGAAGAATGACGAGAGGAGCGCCCAAGCCGAGTTTGCCGGCGACTTTGATTCGTTCCAAAACTGTTGCGGCCATGACGAAACCCGTGCGTAACCTTCAGTGACAGCGAAGGCAATCACGTTTCGTGCCGACCGGCCGCAGAGCCGGACCCTCCGAAAAAAAATACAGGCAGTATGCGGCTTACGCGTCGGCAGCCTTGCGCAAGAATTCTTCCGGGATCTTGAATTCGGTCGGCGGCGTCGGAATGTCGCCGCCGAAAACCCGGGCCGCCTTGAGTTGATAGACGTAAGCCAAAACCTGGGCAACCGCGAAATAGAGACCGGCGGGAATTTCGCGGTCGAGATCGGTGGACGCATAGAGCGCGCGGGCGAGCGGCGGCGCGGACAGGAGCGGCACACCGGCACCCACGGCCAAATTCCGGATTTGGGCCGCCACCAGGTCCGCGCCCTTGGCGACGACTTTGGGCGCTTTCATGCCGGCCTGGTCGTATCTCAGGGCCACCGCGTAATGGGTCGGGTTGGTCACGATGACATCGGCCTTCGGCACCTCGTCCATCATTCGGCGCCGCGCCAGCTCCATCTGCAAGCTGCGAATCCGGCTTTTGACTTCCGGTTTGCCTTCGACTTCGCGCATTTCGTCCTTGACTTCCTGGCGCGTCATTTTCAGCTGGCGCTTGTGGTTCCAGAGCTGAAAGGGCACGTCCACGATCGCGATCAGCCCCAGCGAAGCGCATAGCCACAAAATAAACGTCATGACGAGGCGCGCGGTTTGATTCGCCGCCGGAAGCAAAGCCTCGCGGCCGAGACCGACGAGATCGTCGAAATAAGCCGTCAGCAGTCCGGCGGTCACAAAACCGATCAAGAGAAATTTCAGAACCGACTTCACGACTTCCGCGAGGGCCTGAACCGAGACCATGCGAGCCAGGCCCTTCATGGGATTGAGCTTTTCCGGCTTGGGCATCAGGTTCTCGCCGCTGAAATTCCAGCCGCCCAGCGCCATGGGAGCGGCCAGGGCAGCCAGAACGGCAAGACCGAGGATCGGGAGCAGAACCTGGCCCGCGGCCAGCAAGTCTCGGCCGAGATGGGCAAGCGGCGCCGCAGGATCGAAAAGGTCGCGGCGACTCAGACGAAAGTCTCCCTCCATGATTTGCCACAGGCTTTGCGCCATGCCGCCGCCAAAGACGAATATCGCTACCGAACCGGTCAGCAGAAGAACAAGAGTGTTCAATTCGCGGGAACGCGGAATCTGACCTTTTTTCCGAGCATCGCTCAGGCGTTTACTGGTAGGGTCCTCTGTTCGTTCCTGATCGGATTCCTCGGCCATGACACCTTATTTCAAATCGCTTTCAATTACGGAATTAACTTTTGTAAGGGTGGGTTATTCCAAATCGCTTTCAACAGGAATTCATTTTTGTAGGATGGGTAGAGCGAAGCGAAACCCACCGAGCGACCTCGGATCGGTGGGTTACGCTGCGCTAACCCACCCTACGATTAATGCCCATTCGAATACCGAATCGAATTAGTCCTACTGCAGAATCGCGCTCATCAGTAGATAGCCTTCATCGAGAAAACCGGAAAAAAGGCCTAGGACGTCCGGCACGGTAATGCCGATCAGAAACAGTCCCAACCCCAAGCTGACCGGGAATCCGACCGAGAAAATATTGAGCTGGGGCGCCGCACGGCTGGCTACGCCGAACCCCAGATTAACCAACAGCAAGGCCGTTACCAGCGGCAAGGAAAACAGAACTCCCGCAGCAAACAAGCGGCTCGCCCAGAGCGCCAGCCGCCGCATTCCGTCGGCACTCAAACCTTCGAACCCGACCGGCAGCATTTGAAAGCTGTCGACCAGCAGCCGGATCAGTATCAGATGTCCGTCCATGGCCAGGAACAGCAGCGTCGCCAAGATTTGATAAAACTGGGCGATGACCGGAACCTGCACGCCGGTCTGCGGATCGACCATGGACGCAAAACCCAGTCCCATGCTGTAGGCGACGCTCTGCCCGCCGAAAACGACGGCTTCGAAAACCAGGTGCAGAACGAGACCGATTGCGAGACCAATCAGGAATTGCTGAACGGCGATCCAGAAACCGGACAAGCTGAATAGTTCCGCATCGGGCATGACCGGCAACATCGGCGAGATCAGCCAGGTGACGGACGCCGCCAGCATGACGCGGACACGGACCGGCACCATATGGCCGGTAAAGACCGGTATCGCAAGAAACAGCGCGCTAACGCGCAAGAAAGGCCATGCGATGCCGGCGACCAGAGTCAGGAGCTGGCTTTCGCTGAACTGCACAGACTTCAACCGATCAGGCTGGGTATGCTGCGAATCAACGACCGGGTGTAATCGATCAGCAGTTGCAGCATCCAGGGTCCGGCCAGCATCAGCACGATGGCCATGGCGATGAGCTTGGGCACGAACGTAAGGGTCATCTCGTTGATCTGGGTGGCGGCCTGGAACAGGGCGATCACGAGTCCGACGGCAAGGGCCACCAGCAGCATGGGCGCGCTGATCTGCATGGTGACGGTCATGGCTTGCTGGCCCAGGGCGGCAATGGTTTCGGGTGTCATTTACTGTTCGTAATGAAAGTCAAACCATATCGTCACCCCGGCAAGGAATGCCGGGGTCCAGGTTACAGGGACGTAGACGCCTCGCCATCCTTGGCCTCTGGATTCATGCCGCACAGTCCCTGTGCGGCACCCTACGGGCGCTTCGCGTGCAAATCGGCAATCCTCTGCCGATTTGTCATGCCGGGCCATCCTGTGCGGCACCCTACGGGCGCTTCGCGTGCAAATCGGCAATCCTGCCGATTTGTCATGCCGGGCCATCCTGCCCGGGACCCTCCGAGCGGCTCTCGCCGTGCAAACCGGCTGTCCTGCCGGTTTGTCATGCCGGGCCATCCTGCCCGGCACCCTCCGAGCGGCTCTCGCCGTGCAAACCGGCTGTCCTGCCGGTTTGTCCGGCACAAATTTGCCTGGAGCAAATTTGGACGTGCGGAGCACGGTCCGAAGGACGAGCCCCAGGGAAGGGGCGAGCAATCCGTGCCGGAATGACGGGTAATCCCGGCATCTCTTCCCTATAGCATTTTCTGATTCGGTGTAAGGGAGCCCCATAGGTAGGTCGGCAATCCCTTGCCGACGTACTGGCTCGGCAAAGGGCTTTGTCGGAAGGGCAGCTCTGGCGCTCCCAGAGATGCCGTTTGCGATTGGGAAGGGATTGCCGACCTACGCTCTTCCCACCCCACACGAATCCGTACACCGGGATGAAAAACGCTCTAATACCTGCTGTAAAGACCTACTCGACGAAAAAACTCGCCGCGAGCGTCTCGACCACCAGCGCCCAACCGTCCACCAGGACGAACAGCAAAAGCTTGAAGGGAAGCGAAACGATCATGGGCGACAGCATCATCATGCCCATCGACATCAGTATGGTGGCCACCACCAGATCGATGATCAGAAACGGCAGGAACAAAAGAAATCCCATTTGAAAAGCCGTCTTCAGCTCGCTGGTCATGAAGGCCGGCACCAGCAAGGAAAATGGCGTCGCCTCGGGACTGGCGATGTCCTGCTTGCCGGATATGCGCGCGAAAAGCTCCAAATCGGTTTCCCGCGTCTGCTTGAGCATGAACTGGCGGAACGGAACCGCGGCTCGTTCGAGGGCCGCGCCCGGCGCCAGCTGTTCTTTCATATAAGGCTGCAGGGCCTGTTCGTTCACCTGCTCGAACACCGGCAGCATGGTAAACAGGGTCAGAAACAGCGAAATGCCGAGCAGTACCTGATTGTTGGGCGTCTGACCGGCGCCTAGTGCCTGCCGCAAGATCGCCAGGACGATCATGATGCGGGTAAACGAGGTCATGCTGAGCAACAGCGAGGGCAGCACGGTCAGCGCCGTCATCAGCGCCAGAACCTGTATCGTGACCGTGTAGGTCTGGCTGCCCTGGCCGTTGGCGGCCACGGTGAAAGCCTCGATGCCGGGAGCGCCTTGCGCCGAGGGAATCGACAACGCAAATAGAGCCGCGATCATCCCGAGAAACGTCAGAGCGAAGTACGGCCGACGGTTCATGATCGCCGCCCCGTCAACTCGTGCAAGCGTTCGGCGAACGAGGCCCCGGCCGACGGCATTCCGCTCTCGACCGGGATGATTTCCGAATTTTCCAGGATGCACAGGGTCTCGACCCGTCCTGGCGCTACCCCCAGCACCAGTTGTTTCCCACCTGCCTGCAACAACACGACCCGCTCCCGAGATCCCAGCGAAACCGCGGCCAACACGCGAAAGCTTCCCGGCGCGAGCCGGGAAAAGCTGCCGAATCGCCGCAGCAGCCAGGCCAGAGTGAAAATGACCGCCAATACCGCCAGCAATCCGGTCAGACTCTTCGCCATATCCACCGAAGGCAAGGCCTTGGGTACGGCGGAAGCGGTGTCGGCCAGCAGAACCGGCGACATCAGCGACGAAACCACCGCAAAGACATGGGCCTTCATTTCAGCTTTCTCACCCGCTCCGCGGGACTGATGACATCGGTGAGACGAATACCGAACTTGTCGTTCACCACCACCACTTCGCCGTGAGCGATCAGCGTGCCGTTCACCAGCACATCCATGGGTTCGCCCGCCAGCCGGTCCAACTCGACGACCGAGCCCTGGGTCAGCTGCAACAAATTGCGGATGTTGATCTTAGTGCGCCCTATCTCCATCGCGATGGTCACCGGAACGTCCAGCAGCACGTCCAGGTTGATGTCCTCGATTTTTGCCACGTCCGCCGCCGGCGGAGATCTCCCGAGATCTTCGAAGGTCGCGGGTTCGGGTTTCGGAGCCGCCGGCTGGCGGGGAGGCTCCGCCATTTTTTTGGCAGCCTCTTGCTGCTCCAACAGGGCGGCGGCCCAATCGTCGGCTAGATCTTCGGATTCGTCGCCCCCGTCAGCGCCTTCGATCGATTCTTCCAATTCGTCGCTCATGCTCGTTCAACTCCGCTTCCCAATACCCCGATTAAGCGTTCTTTATCCCCGCTTGCGCGGCTGATCTTCTCCAGAATCTGCACTGCGTAATTGCCCCGCGAGATCCCGACCTTGCCGCGAAATACGGGGATGTCGTCGACGACGACCGTAATGGTCTCCGGCATTTCGATCGGAATCACGTCGCCGGCTCTCAACCGCAACATGTCCTCCAACGACAAGGTCTTTTCGACCAAGGTGCTGTGCATCTCGATTTCGGCATCCAGGATTTCCGCTTGCAGAGCCGTGCGCCAACGGTCGTCCGAATCATCGCTTCTATCCCCCTGAATACCGGCATCCAGAAGTTCCCTGATCGGCTCGATCATGGAATACGGCAGGGTAATGTGCAGATCGCCTCCCCCGCCTTCCACTTCGATATGTATGGTGGAGACCACGACGACCTCGGCGGGACTCACGATGTTGGCGAACTGCGGGTTCACTTCCGAACCCAGATACTCGAACTCGATCGGCATGACCGGCGCCCAGGCTTCTTTCATGTCCTTGAAAATCAGCTCGAGCAGCATCTGAATGACCCGCATCTCGGTCGGCGTGAACTCGCGTCCCTCGATCTTGTTGTAGAACTGACCGCTGCCGCCGAAAAAATTGTCCACGACGGTGAACACCAGGGTCGGCTCCATGACCATCAAACCACGCCCACGCAAGGGGTTGAGCCGGATGACGTTCAGATTGGTCGGAACGAACAGGCTGTGCACGTATTCCGAGAACTTCAGGACCTGAACGCCCAATACCGAAATCTCCGCGGAGCGCCGCAGCAAATTGAACAGACTGATGCGGAAATGACGGACGAAGCGGTCGTTGATCATCTCCAGAGTGGGCATCCGCCCGCGCACGATGCGGTCCTGACTGGTGAAGTCGTAGGTCCGTACCTCGCCGCTTCGAAAATCGATCTCCGATTCGGTTCCGATATCTCCGTCGTCGACGCCGTGCAGAAGCGCGTCGATTTCTTCCTGAGTCAAAAGATCATGAACGGCCATGGCTATTGCATGATGAATCCGGTGAAAAAAACCTCTTCGGCGCCTTCCTTGTGGCCCGTTTGCTTAGAAACTACCGCGTTGATTTCCTCGAGCAGCTTGCCCCTGAGCGCCTCTTTGCCTTCGGCCGTCTTGAGCCCCGCCGGCTCCTGGCCGCTCAGCAGCAAAAGCACGTTGTTGCGGATCATCGGCGAATGCTTTTTCACCGCGTCGATCACGGCTTGATTTTTCGAAGCGACGCTAAGGCCAACCTGGAGCAGGCGGGCATCCGGATTGCTCTTGAAATTGACCACGAAAGCCGGGTCGATAGCGAAATAGATCATCGGCAGCGCGAGCGCCCCGCCGTCACGGGATTCCGCAGCCGCCTCATTCTCGTTCTGCTTCGGTGGGAAGATCCCCCAAAAATAAAGCGCTGCGAACACGGCAAGGAGCGTTCCCAGCATGGCTCCGAGAACGATAAAAATAACGCTCTTGGATGACTTCTTCTTTTCTTCGCCTAAATCCAGTTTGTCTTGTTGCGCCATCGCGGTTTTCCAAAGTTTTCTGCTGCCTTCAGCAACAATGATGCCCACAAAAAAAGCTTAGCACCGACAAGGCATTAGCAAGCCCTGAACGCTTTTCGTCGCACTACGGCAAGACAAAAGCCAGCAAGGCGCCAAAATTCGGACGCTTGGAAACGAAAGGAGACTGATGGCTGAATGCTCCAAGAGCGAGATCAACGCCGGCAGCACTACGGCCGATACGCGGAGAGAGCAACTGCGGCAAGGGAACGGGTATTCAGATACAGAGCCAGAAAAGGGGGGATCGGCATAATCTGTATCAGCCGGCTAAGCCGATCCCTTAGGCATTATGAAATCGAGATTAGTAATCCATGCTTAATTGGCAAGCGTTCCGGTAATACTCGTGAATACATTTTGGCCGGTACAGGCATTGATCGTACCCTTTACAGTAAGGGTGCCGCCTGTAACGCCACTGAACATTCCAGTATTTCCGGGAGCGGTAATTGGCCCCACCGTGAGCACGGGCGCCTTGACATACATGATTTCCGTGACCGCCCATTTACAAGGATATGCTACCGGAGAAAAGCTGACAGGCGTATCGCCATCGGTGCTCAACCGCGACAGTTCCGAACCCGACGAATCGGTACACGTGATGACATGGCGAAGATGGCCGGGCACCACGAGAGGCTGTCCTGTCGGAAGCATGACGGGCGCTCCGGAGCCGTCCGTAAAAACCTGTAGATCGTATCCTTTCCCCAAGACGGCGCATACCAACGTAGTCTTGTTATCTACTTTTACGGCCATTTCTCCGAGCTGGGTATCTCCCTCGTAATTCGGCGCTATCGCCGGCCAATCGATATCGTCATTTCCCAAATCGTCGTAATGAATCGAGGCTTCCATAACCGTTTGAGTGCGCCCTACTCCCGATTTGATCACGATATCCGCAGAAGCAGAGGCCGAAAAGATCATCCCGGTAGCGACGCAAACGGTAATTACAGACGGTTTCTTAAACATTATTGTTTCCTTGTAATTGATGAACAAACTAAAGCGCGACTGAACTCCCAAAGCGTGTTGTTCCTCCGCCACATGAAGATAGCAGGTTAAATTGGCCTCAGCCATTACAAAGACTTACCTAATCCGGGCGGGGCGACGTTCGCGCAGGCAGACAGCCGGTCCAAAACCGGAATACATTGTCAAAGGACCTCCATGCAAGGCAGAATTGGGCGGACAAGCCAAATCATTGAGAATGAATCTGAAAATAAGAAATCTCGATTAATAAATTCTAAAACTCATCCACCCAAGAGGAAGACCCCATGGATAGCAAGATTCATCATCGTGTCGTAGTGATCGGCGGCGGCGCCGCCGGGCTCGGCATCGCCGCCCGTCTGCTGCATGCCGGGATAACGGATGTCGCCATCATCGAGCCGTCCGAGAAGCATTATTACCAGCCCTTCTGGACGTTCGTCGGAGGCGGCGTCGTCACTCGCGAGCAGTCGGTCAAACCGATGGCCGAGTTGATCCCCAAAGGCGCCACCTGGATACGCGATGCCGCCGCGGAGTTCGATCCCGCCAACAATTCGCTGAAAACCGAGGGCGGCAAGGAAATCGGCTACGACTACCTGGTCGTCTGTCCGGGGCTACAGATCGACTGGGACAAGATCCCGGGCGTAAAGGAAGCGGTAGGCAAGGACGGGGTGTGCAGCAATTACAGCTACGACACCGTGAACACCACCTGGGAAAACATCCGGAACTTCAAGGGCGGCAACGCCGTGTTCACTTTTCCGCCGCCGCCCATCAAATGCGCCGGCGCACCGCAGAAAATCATGTATTTGGCGGAGGATTATTTCCGCAAGCACGGCCTGCGTGACAAATCCCGCGTCGTCTACTACTGCGCCACGCCCACCATCTTCAGCGCGCCCAAATACGCCGCCAGCCTGATGGAACAGGTGGTGAAACCGCGCAATATCGAAGTTCATTTCAAGCACAATCTGGTGGAACTGCGCCCGGCGTCGAAAGAGGCCGTGTTCAAGAATCTCGATACCGGAGAGAGCGTCGTTCAGCCCTACGACATGATCCACGTGGTTCCGCCCATGAGCGCTCCCGACTTCCTCAAGAAAAGTCCGCTCGGGAACGAAGGCGGGTGGGTGGACGTAAATAAGGACACCTTGCAGCACGTCCGCTACCCCAACGTGTTCAGCCTGGGCGATGCCAGCAGCCTGCCCACGTCCAAGACGGCGGCGGCAGTCCGGGCGCAAAGCCCGATCCTGACCGCGAATCTCCTGTCGGTCATGAACGGCGGACAGCCGGTAGCCAAATACGACGGCTATACTTCGTGCCCGCTGATCACCGGTTACGGCAAGCTGATCCTGGCCGAATTCGACTACGACCTGAAGCCCAAGGAAACCTTTCCCTTCGACCAGGGCAAGGAGCGCTACAGCATGTATCTGTTGAAGCGCTACATCATTCCGGTGATTTACTGGCAGGGCCTGCTCAAGGGCTATCAGTGGCCTCATCTGGGCAAGGCGTAAACCGGCATCCCCGCGCCGCAGGAATGGCAAAGTCCGTAGGCTGGAATGGAGCTTTGCGTAATCCCAGTTCGATCTCGCATCTGATCTCCTGAAAATGCTGGGTCTCGTTCCTGGACCCAGCCTACGGCGCTGCACCTCGTAAGCCGGAGCCTTTCCCACGAGGCGGGCCCAAGCGCAATCCGCTATTTGCATGGCAATACCGATCTTTCCCTCTCCCGCTGGGAGAGGGCTAGGGTGAGGGTATTAAGAACGAAACCTAACTGACCGCCCCGTGCTTCGCCTCTACCAATCCGACAAGCTGGAATTTCTCGCCGAACTCTTGACGGCGGACAGCACACCGCCGGCCTCCCCCTTCGAACCGGAAATCGTCATCGTTCAAAGCCTTGGCATGGGACGCTGGCTGTCCCTGCGCCTTGCGGACAATCTCGGCATCTGCGCCAACGTCCGTTTTCTGCTGCCGGCCTCGTTCATCTGGGACCTGCTTCGGCAATTCCTCGGCGAACTCCCGAGGCGTTCGGCATTCTCTTCCGAGGTACTCACCTTCCGCATCTTCGACTGGCTGGGACAAACCGCGAATCTGGAGCGAACTCCGCGCCTGTCCGGGTATCTCCAAAACGGAGACGAACTCCGCCGGTTCCAACTCGCTAAGCGGATCGCCGATCTGTTCGATCAATATCTGATGTACCGGGCCGACTGGATAGCCGCCTGGGAACGCGGCGAAACGCTCGCCTTGGACGGCGACGAGGACTGGCAAGCCCTATTGTGGCGCGACCTGAGCATGGGGGAAGCTGCGCCCCATCGCGCCCGTTTCATGAACGAACTGCTGACGGCGCTCGAATCCGACTCGGCGGCCGATCGGCTTCCGCGGCGCATCGCCATCTTCGGCGTTTCCTCGCTGCCGCCGGCCTTTCTGGACGTGCTGAATGCGCTCGCCAGGCATACCGAGATCAATCTATACGCGCTCAATCCCTGCCGCGAATACTGGGGCGAAATCCGGGATGAACGGGAAATCGGCCGCGTGGCCGGAGAACGCTCGCCGGAAGATCTGTACCTGGAAGTGGGGCATCCCTTGCTGGCATCGCTAGGGAAACAAGGCCGCGAATTTTTCGATTCCGTGGCCGAGCATTCCGAGCTGCACAGCTTGTTTCGGGCGGAACCGCCGCGCGATTCGCTGCTGCACATACTCCAGGCCGACATCCTGGAACTGATCGACCGCCGCAGCGCCGGGCGCTTGGCCGTACGGCCGGACGACCGCTCGCTGCAAGTCCATGCCTGCCACAGTCCGATGCGCGAAGTCGAAGTCCTGCGCGATCAGCTTCTGGCACTGTTCGACGCCGATCCTGAATTGAAACCGAGCGACGTGGCCGTGCTGACGCCGGACATCGAGCAATACACGCCTTACATCGAAGCGGTATTCGCCGAATGCCGCGACGCCCCGATGATCCCCTTCAGCATCGCCGACCGCGGTTTGACCCACGAACAGCCGCTCCTGGAGACTTTTCTCTCGCTGCTCGATTTGCCGGAGAGCCGATTCGCGGCGGACACGACGCTCGGCTTTTTGGAGCAACCCGCCATACAGCGCCGTTTCCGGCTATGCGAAGACGATCTTCCCATGATCCATCACTGGGCGCGGGCGGTCGGCACCCGCTGGGGACGGGACGGGACCCACAAGACCGAATACCGGCTGCCGGACATTCCGCGCCACACCTGGCGCGACGGCCTGAAGCGCCTGATGCTGGGTTATGCCCTGCCGCAGGAACTGGCGGGTGACGGCTTTCCGCTGTTCGCCGAAACCCTGCCTTACGACGACATCGAAGGCAGCCGGGTCTTGATCCTGGAGCGGTTCGCGGAATTTCTGGAAACCCTGTTCGAATGGGCGGACCGGTTCAAGGCGAAGCAGCCCGTGACGGAGTGGGTCGAGCGCTTGAACAGCTTCATCGACCGGCTGTTCGATCCGCGGGACGAGGACGAAACGCTGCTGCTCCAGCTGCGCGGCACCCTCGATCTGCTGCGGGAACTCTCGGAACAAGCCGGCTTCCGCGAGCCGGTCGGGATACGGGTGATCAAGCGCTGGCTCGCCGACCGCCTGTGTCAGCCATCGAGCGCCGGCGGCTTTTTGACCGGCGCGGTCACCTTCTGCGCGATGGTGCCGATGCGCAGCCTGCCGTTCAAGGTCATCGCCGTGCTCGGCCTGAACCACGACAGCTTTCCGCGTCAGCGCCATCCCCCCGACTTCGACCTGATGGCGAAGCATCCCCGCCGGGGAGACCGTTCCCGCCGGCTGGACGACCGCTATCTCTTCCTGGAAACGCTGCTGTCGGCGCGCGAGGTGTTTTATCTCAGCTATGTGGGCCGCAGCGTCCGCGACAACGCCGAACTCCCGCCTTCCCCTTTGGTGTCCGAACTCATCGACGTCGCGAAACAAAGCTGCGAGCTGGCCGAAGGCGACATCGAGTCCCATCTCGTTACCCAGCACCCGCTGCAACCGTTCGATCCCGGCTACTTCAAGGACGACGCAAGGTTGCCGGGCTATTCGTCGACTTGGCTGGCCGCGGCCCGCCTGATCGGACGAGGCGACCAGGAGCCCGCACCCTTGTTTTCCGGCCCTCTACCGGAACCCGAAGAGGAATGGCGCACGGTCGATCCGGAAGGCCTTGCTTATTTCTTCAGCAACCCCGCCCGTTATCTTCTGCGTCGGCGGCTGAACCTGGTTCTGGAAGACGCCGCAACGGAGTTCGAAGTGCGCGAACCGTTTGCGCTCGATTACCGAACGAGAAACCAGGTCCGCCAGAACCTCCTGAACGCCTTGGCGCTGGACCGAGAACCGCACAGCGCGCTGCTGCTCGCCGACGCCCAGGGCCTTTTGCCCCACGGCCGCTTCGGCGAAGCGCTGCACGGCAAGGAGCAACGGTTGGTCGAAAGCTTCGCCGTCAAACTGCTCCCGGAGCTCGTCAAACCCCGCTTCGAGCCGATGCCGGTGGATTTCGAAGCGAACGGCCTGCGCCTCATCGGCTCCCTCGCCGAAGTCGGCGCTAGCGGCCTTACCGACTACAGCTTCGAAGAGCCGAGCCCCCGCCAGCTCTTCGACCTCTGGCTCCGGCACCTGATGCTTTGCCTGATCGCCCCGAAAAACGTGACGCCGCAATCCATCCTGCACACGCCCAAGCAAACCCTCACATTCCATGCGGTCCACGATCCCGAAAACGAACTCGTGAAACTATTGAACGCCTACTGGCAGGGACTATCCGCCCCGCTGCCCTTCTTTCCCAAGGCCAGTCATGCCTACGCCCGCTGCATACACGATCCGCCGGCCAGACTTGGCGGCGATCCGGAGGCTATCCGGCTCAACGCGCTAAGGCAGGCCTGGAGTATCTGGGAAGGGTCGGAGTTTCAGGCCGGCGAAAGCGTGAATTCCTATTACCAGACGGTTTATCGAGGCAGCGATCCTCTGGACGAAAGCTTCGAGGCGCTGGCCATCGAGCTTATAAGCCCGATGTTGGCGGCGATGACGAAAGAGGTATCTCGGTAATTGCCGATGAGATTCTTGAATTCGGTGTATACGATGCCTCTTTATCCCGAATTAGCCTGATCGATATTGATTACTTTTCCGTGTTATTGGGAGTGGGGCACGAAACTAACGTTTATCGATCAGGCCGGCATAAAACGATTACGCTTCGAACAAGGATACGGAGCGTAGCTATCGAAGTAAGATATTGGATATTTTCCGATTAAGATTTGGCTTCGTTCTTGAAGTCGATTTTACCTTGAATGTTTCGAAATTTTGACCTAACTAAGGTATTTATGGGTATAACATCAAAATTGATTGAGATTTTTAGATCAAGAAAAGCGGGACCATTTCTGTTTGTTGGATCGGGGTTTTCGAGACGCTACTTAGGTCTTGAGGATTGGAGAGGACTTCTAGAGAGATTCTGTGTTACTGGAAAGCCGTTTGAGTATTATCTAGCTTCTGCAAATGGGCACTACCCTACCGTTGCAGCTCTCTTAGCAAGAGATTTCAATGAGATCTGGTGGAACTCAGAAGATTATAAAAAAAGCGTAGAGCGCTTCAAGTCAAAAGTGAAAGATGAAACATCAGCTCTACGTATTGAAATCTGCAATTATCTATCAACCCTAGATCAGTCAAAAGCGATGGACTCTGAATATAAAGAAGAAGTTTCGCTATTATCAGGACTGAATGTTGATGGTGTCATAACCACGAACTGGGATATGTTTATTGAACAGCTTTTTCCTGAACATAGAACTTATATAGGTCAAGAAGAGCTGCTGTTTTCACATCCCCACGAAATTGGCGAAATCTACAAGATTCACGGCTGCTCTACTGAACCGTCTTCGTTAGTAATGACGAAAAAGGATTACGATGAATTTAACGAAAAAAATACTTATCTTGCTGCCAAATTAATAACTCTGTTTGTCGAGCATCCAATTGTGTTTATTGGTTATTCAATTTCTGATGAAAACATAAGCAGCCTCCTAAGAGCAATTGCTTCATGTATCGGCACGGACAAGATAGAGCAACTAAGGAAAAATCTAATATTCGTACAGCGCTTGTCTAATGGCGAAGAACCAATTATTTCTGATACATATCTAGCCATAAACGGTGTGCAGATACCGTTGGTTCTGGTGAAGACCAATAACTTCGGAGAGGTCTATCAAGCCATTGATACAACAAAGCGGAAAATTCCTGCAAGAGTTCTGCGGTACTGCAAAGAACAACTTTATGAGTTAGTGCAGTCGGCAGAGCCAGAAAAGAAGATATGCGTGGTGGATATCGACGAAATTGAATCAAAAGAGGATGTTGAATTTTTAGTTGGAGTTGGAGTTGCATCAAAAGAGCACGCGGGCCCAGCACCAATTGGATATGCGGCGATAGGTGCAGAGGAGCTAATCGAAGATCTATTGCTTGATAACAAAGGCTTCGATCATCAACAAATTGTTGACAACGTGCTACCCCGCGCCAGTAAGAACACCCCTTATATTCCAGTATTTAAATACTTGAGATCAATCGGAATTGATAGTGAAGAGAAGTACAGGCTGGCCAATATATGCCTTGATAAAGTTGTAAAAAAAGAAGTAAAGGATTTTAGACTGAAAATGTACTCGAGGCCATTCTTTAGAAACTATAGGCATAAAAGTATAGAGGAGATTATCCAGCTATGCACGCCCGAGAATTCTTCCGCGTACATTCCTTTCGTACCAAGCGATAAAATTGATCTAGATGTATTGAAAGAATTCCTCATCAATAATCTTGAAAAGATAGATTATAAAAAATCAAGCTACGCCAGTAATTTTAGAAAATTGGCGGCGCTGTACGATAGGCTAAAATGGGGTTGGTAGCCCGCAGGCGCAATATGGGAAAAGGGTCATATGGGAAAAGGGTCAGGAAAAGGGTCAGGCTTTTGTTATTTGCTTCAGACTTCTTTAGGCGAAGGGCCGTAGGATGCGGTGAGGAACGAACCGCCCTTCGACCAGGCTCAGGACAGGCATCAATCGCGAACGATGCGCCTCCTATCGTCGGCACATCCTACGAACTGCCGCTGAACAATCAGTAACCGCACAAATAATCTAATCTTGTTTTCAACCGGACGCGGTATCGCGCCGACGCAAGGCTTGGATTTCATGCCGGTAGCGGCCATGTTGCCGGCGGACGCACTGGAAACTCGGATAATTACAAATGCCCGATCGGGCGGAAAAAATCGAGGTGAACTCATGAGATTGCCATTGGGGATTTCGTTTTTGTTTTTGTTTTTGGCGGTTCCGGCCCTCTTTGCCGGGACGGTGCAAGCCGAGAAAACCGATTTGGCCGGTTCCGCCGATCATGCCCTGGTCGGACGTTACGAGGGGTCGGTTGTCACGTTTTACGAAACGAAAGCCCACGAAGAATTGAAGCTGCCGTTCAAACCGCTGGACCGTGGCCAAAAAGACAAGCCCGAGGCATGGCAGATCGGCGTGTCCGGGAAGCTCACCTCGATTCGATATGAAGGCCCCGCGGATCGCTCGATCCTGGAGGTCATGCGCAATTACGAGGCGGCATTGCGCTCGAAGGGATTCACGATTCGTTTCTTCTGCAAGGGCGCGAAGGAATGTTCGCCCGGCGGATCGGTCCCAACCTTCTGGGAAGCCGGGAACGGCCAGATCGGCATGCCGACGACCTGGGATACCACTGTCTATTTGCTGGCGGAGCGGGATGCGCCGGAAGGCCGGGTTACCGTCGGGATGCTCGGGGTCGAGACCAAGGCGACCAAATCCCGGCCTCTGACGCCGCATGTTGCCGTGACGGTCGTCGAATCGAAGCCGATGGAGGCCGACAAGATCGCGCTGGTCAAGGCCAGCGAAATGCAGCAGGCGCTGGAGCGCGACGGCCGGATCGCGATCTACGGCATCTACTTCGATTTCGACAAGGCGGAGATCAAGCCGGAATCGGAACCGCAAATCGCGCAATTGGCGGCGCTTCTGAAAGAAAACCCTAAGTTAAAGGTCCTCATCGTCGGACACACGGACGGCAAGGGCGCGTTCGACTACAATCTCTCGCTGTCCCAGAAACGAGCCCAGACCGTGGCAGACACTCTGGTGTCGGCCCATGGCATCGCTCGCGACCGCCTGACACCCGCGGGCGCCGGCATGATAGCGCCTGTCGCTTCGAACAAAACGGAAGAAGGGCGCGCGAAAAACCGGCGCGTCGAGATCGTCGAACACTACTCCGGCGGTTAAAGGCAAATACTACCCTCCTTCCACACGGCGTCAGCTTTCCCGGTCGTCTTGGGGACACCAAGACGACCCTTCTAATCGCAAACGGTTGCTTTAGAGCGTTTTCATCTCGCTCGTCCGGCAAAACAGGCTTGGCGGAAGTCGTTGGCGACTTCGGCTCGGGTGAATGGATTCAAGCACTCGTAGGTCGGCAATCCTTTGCCGACGAAGACGCTCGGCCGAGACGTGGTGTCGGGAAAGGATTCCCGACCTACTCGCGAATGCCCGTACAGTCGGTATGAAAATGCTCTAGCCGCAATCTTTCTCGTCGTTGCCGGAGAAGTGCTTCGTGGCGTAGGATGCGGCTCGTTCCTCACCGCGCTCTACGGCATTAAACGAAATCGCCCATGCTCCCTTCCAGCCAGCTATCCACCGACCATACCCCCGAGCTCGACATCTACGACGCCGAGCTCGCCGGGCTGAATCTGGTCGAAGCCAGCGCCGGGACGGGCAAGACCTGGACGATTTCGGGGCTTTACGTTCGGCTGATTCTGGAGCTTGGCCTCAGCGTCGATCAGATTCTGGTAGTGACGTACACCAAGGCGGCGACTGCCGAGCTTCAGGACCGCATCCGCAAGCGGTTGAGGGAGGTCCTTTCCGCCTTCGAAACCGGCGAAAGCGACGACGATTTCTGCCGCCGCATCATCGAACTGTACGGCGACCGGACCGAGACCGCCAGGCGCCTTCTCGGCTATGCGATCAGCGGGTTCGACGAGGCCGCGGTCTACACCATCCACGGATTCTGCCAGCGCCTCTTGAACGAAAGCGCCTTCGAGTCGGGAGCGGATTTCGATTGCGAGCTGATGCCGGACGAAACCGATTTGCTGCTGGAAATCGTCGACGATTTCTGGCGACGGGAGGTCTATCTCGCCTCCGCAGCTTGGGCCGATTATCTGGCCCAAACAAATCAATCGCCCGATGTCTGGCTGAGCGAAATTCAGCCCCATGTAGGCAAGCCGTTCCTGAAAATCGCCGGGCCCGTCGAACCGGCTGACGAGGAGGACGACATCGCGCGGTTCGGGCAGGCGGTGCTCGAAGCGGCGGAAGTCTGGTATGCCGAAAGGACTGCCATCGAGGCGCTGCTGCTGGATTATCCGAATTTCAATCGCACCCGCGCCAAACCCGAAAGCTTGCGGAACTGGCTAGCCGAAACGGCCGAATTTTTCGGCCGATGGCCGGCATCAGAACAGACTCCGCAGCCGGTCGTTTTACCCGAAGTCCCGCCCTTGCTCGATCTGCCGGAAGGTCTTCAACGTCTGACGCCCGAAGCCCTTGCCTCTGCCGTCAAGAAAGCTTGCGAGCCACCGCGGCATCCTTTTTTTCAACGTTGCCGGTCCGTGGTCGAGGCGGACGAGGCCCTGCGCCGAAATTTCGAAATCCGGCTTCAGTGCCTCAAGCGGCGCCTGATCGAGTTCTGCGACGCCGAACTGGACCAGCGCAAGAGCGCGCTGCAAGTCGTCTGCTACAACGACCTGCTGAACCGCCTGGCCAGCGCGCTGGATTCGGAACACGGCGAACGCCTGGCGGAAACCGTCAGCCGCCGCTACCGGGCCGCCCTGATTGACGAATTCCAGGACACCGACCCGATCCAATACCGCATCTTCCGCCGCATCTACGGAGACGGCGGCTCGCCGGTGTTCTTCGTCGGCGATCCCAAGCAGGCGATCTACGGGTTTCGCGGCGCGGACATCTTCAGCTACCTCGAAGCGCGGAGCAACGAAGGCATCACCCGCCGCACGCTGAAGACCAATCAGCGCTCCGAGCGCGATCTCATCGCCGCGGTCAATGCCTTGTTCGTCGGCCATCCGAAGCCTTTCCTGCTCGACGAGATCCCCTATCCGGAGGTAAGGCCCGCCGCACGGCAGCGTGCAGTATTGGATATCGAAGACGACGGCGAGGAGCCGTTCCGCTTTCTTTTGCTGCCGCCGGAGCAAGACGACAAAGGAAAGGAAAAGCCCTATTCGAAAGGCGCGGCAAGCCGGTTGACCGCCTCGGCGACCGCCTTCGAAATCGCCCGGCTGCTCAACGCCGCAAGCGAGGGCAAGGCGCGCCTGGGCGAGCGAAGCCTCGACGGGGGCGACATCGCTGTACTGGTCTCCACCCACGTCCAGGCGCGCTTGATCGAGGACGCGCTGTCGGCCTGCGGCATACCCAGCGTGCGCCAGGGGCAGGAGAACGTGTTCTCGACTCCCGAAGCGGCGGAACTCGAACGGATCTTGCAGGCGGTCGCCCAGCCCGGGCGGGAGCCGCTGATCAAGGCCGCGCTGGCGACGGAACTCATGAATCATACTGCCAACGCGATATTGGAACTGCAAAAGGACGAGAATGCTTGGGAAGCGATCTTCGACCGCTTCCAGACCTATCATCACGTCTGGCTGAGCGAAGGCTTCATGCCGATGTTCCGCCGCTGGTTCGAAGACGCCCGCATCACCGATCATTTGCCGCAATTCCGAGACGGCGAGCGGCGGCTGACCAATCTCCTGCACTTGGCCGAACTGCTGCAGGTAGAGAGCCGCAAAAAATCGAGTATCGATACGCTGCTGGGCTGGTTCGGCCGCGCTATCCGGAGTCCCTCTAAGAACGACGAAACTGCGCTGTTGCGACTGGAAAGCGACGCCAAGCGCGTGAAGATCGTGACCATACACACCAGCAAGGGGCTCGAATACCCGATCGTATTCTGTCCGTTTCTCTGGGACGGACGGCTGCGGCAGCGAAAGGCTCAGTCGGTGCTTCTGCACGCCGACGGCGAATCGGTACTGGACCTCGGCTCGGCGAAGCTGGAGGAAAACCGCCGTCAGGCCGTTCAGGAAGAAATGTCGGAAAATCTGCGTCTTCTTTACGTGGCGCTCACGCGCGCCGTTTACCGCTGCTATGTCGTCTGGGGCAATGTCCGGAACGGGCGGGACAAAAGCGAAGGCTTTCACTCGACCGCCATGGCCTGGCTGCTGCACGGCGGCTCGACGGCGCCGGAGGACGATCCGCTGGCGGCATTGGAGACAAGACTGCTGGAAGCCGATACCGGGTTTATCGCCGCCGACATCCGCGGCCTCGCGAAACGGGCGCCCGGCTGCGTTAGCCTAGGCTCCGTCGAAACCCGTCCGGTCCGCTACCGCGGCTCGGAACGGGAGGACGATTCAACCCTGGCCGTTCGCCCCTTCCGGCGTCCGCCGCTTTACCCGAACTGGCGCATGAGCAGCTTTTCGGCCCTGACCACCGGGCGGCACAGCGAAGCGCCGGATTACGACGTTCTGCCGGAATCCGAGTTACCGGAAGCGCCGGGCGATTCGATATTCGCCTTTCCGCGTGGCGCTCGGGCCGGATCTTGCCTGCACGCGATTCTGGAGGAGTGGGATTTTGCCTGCCGGGATTCCGAACGGCTAGCCGAACTCGTCCGCCGCAAATTGAAAGCTCACGGCATCGGAGATGGCTGGACGCCGACCGTACGGCAGACCATCGAAACCGCCCTCGAAACACCGCTCGACGACAGCGGGCTCAAGCTGTCCGATGTGCCGGAAGAAAAGCGCCTGGTCGAAATGGAATTCACTTATGCGTTGCGGGGGGGCGATTCCGAAGCTTTGCGGAAACTTCTCGCCGATCCGCGATTTCAACGCGACCGCCGCTATGCCGAAGCCGCCCGGCTGCTCGACTTCAAGCATATCGAAGGCTATATGAAAGGCTTTATCGATCTGGTGTTTGAAGCGTCCGGCCGCTATTACCTGCTCGACTGGAAATCCAACTGGCTCGGCAACACCCAGGCCGATTACGCTCCGGACCGCCTCGCCGCCGCCATGGCGCGCGAGCATTATTATCTCCAGTTCCTCATCTACACCGTCGCCCTGCACCGATATCTCAAGCAAAGGCTGCCGAGCTACGACTATGAAACCCATTTTGGCGGAGCGTATTACCTATTTCTGAGGGGTATTGGGCCGCAGAGAAAAACCGGAATCTTTTGGGACAGGCCGACTGAGGCATTGATCGAGGCTTTGGACAGCCTCTTGATGGGGACGTCGTAGCGCAAAACTGCGGCTCGACAACACCCCCGTCTAGTCGCTTGGCCAACGCCGATACTGTTCATAAAGAAAAATACGGCGAAAATAGGCCATCTCCCCATTTCGAATAATAAGGTCATGAACTCCGAAGCCCGCGCTGCCTCGTTGCGTTCTTCCGCACGTTCCTTACCGGCCGCACCGGCCTCGGCCGCCCAGAAACTCTTGAAGCTTTCGACGCTCGGAAAGCAGTTCGCCACTTACTTGGGCCGGCTCGACGGCAATCCCGACGAAGCGGTCATCTGGGCGGCACAGCTGGCTTACCAGGCCGTCGCGGAAGGTCATATCTGTATTCGTCTGTGCGACTATGCCGGCTCCGAGGTAGCCCCCGACGACGGCGAGGGCATCGTTACGCTGCCCGGTCTCGCCGATTGGCTGGCGCTGCTCCGAAAGTCCAAGCTGGTCGGGGCTCCCGGCAGCTTCGCGCCGCTCATCCTCGACGCGGACAACCGCCTCTATCTGACGCGTTACTGGCATTACGAGAAGACATTGGCGGACAACTTGATATCTCTCGCAGAGAGCCCATGCCCGGAAATCGATTTGGCCGAGCTTCGCGCCGAACTGGACCGGCTTTTCGCGCACAACACCGAGGTGCCCGATCGGCAGAAGCTGGCTGCGGCCGTGGCGACGTTGCGGCGGTTCTGCGTCATCTCCGGAGGCCCCGGAACGGGAAAGACCTCTACCGTGGTTCGCATACTCGCCGCACTCCAATCCCAGGCCGGAGAAAAGCCGCTGCGCATCGCGCTGAGCGCGCCCACCGGCAAAGCGGCGGCGCGGCTTCAGGAATCCATACGCGAACAGAAAGCGAAACTGCCGGTGCCGCAAGCCGTACTCGACGCTCTCCCCGAAACCGCCTCCACGTTGCATCGGCTGCTGGGCACCAAGCCCGACTCCGTTTACTTTCGCCATAACCGGAAAAATCCGCTGCCGCTGGACGTATTGGTGGTGGATGAGGCATCGATGATCGACCTGGCGCTGATGGCCAAGCTGATCGACGCCTTGCCGAAAGGCGCGCGGCTGATTTTGCTGGGGGACAAGGATCAATTGGCGTCGGTGGAACCCGGCGCGGTGTTCGGCGATCTGTGCGAATCGTCCGGCTACAGCCCGGCATTTTGCGATCAACTTTACGCAGCCTCGGGTGTCAAGATTCCGTCGGGCGATCTGTTCACACCGGCCCTGTCCGATTGTATCGCGCTCCTCACCCACAGCCATCGCTTCGGGTCGGAGAGCGGCATCGGCCAATTGGCGCGAATGATCAATGCCGGGCGCGCGAAAGAAGCGGTCGCGTTGCTCGCCGGCGGCCGCCACCCCGAGATTCATTGGGAGCGGACACGGGTCGGCGGAGTGGATTTGGTCCGAAGGATGGAAGGCGGCTATCGAGCTTTCTTCGAAGCCGTCGACTCGGGCGACGAAGCAAAGGACGTTCTGCGCCTTTTCGGCCGTTTTCGGGTACTGACCGCTCATCGGGAAGGCGATAGCGGAGCGGCGGGCATAAACCGCAGGTTCGAGGAACAACTTTACGTGCAACGGCGATTGCGCCGGGGAAGCCGATGGTATCCCGGTCGTCCGGTGATCGTGACCCGCAACGATTACGACCTCCGGCTGTTCAACGGCGATATCGGCATCGCGCTGGAAACCGGCGCAGGACTTCGGGTCTTTTTCGAGGATGCGGACGGCCACATCCGGGGATTTTCGCCGACACGCCTTCCCGAACACGAAACCGTGTACGCCATGACCGTTCACAAAAGCCAGGGTTCCGAATTCGACGAGATCGTGCTGGCGCTACCGGACCTTGAAAGCCCGGTACTGGACCGCCCGTTGATTTACACGGCCGTTACCCGAGCGCGGCATCGAGCGGAAATACACGGCTCGCAGAAAATTCTGGAAGACGCCATCAAGCGCGTTCCCGGACGATTCTCCGGACTTCGCGAGCGGCTTTGGACCTGTATTTAGCCCACATTTCTCATACCCCTTCGTCGCGAACTCGGGCTGCGAAGCAGATTTTCTCAACAATCTCTGAGAAATCTTCCGGATTGAGCCGGCCCATCGGGACGACTACAATGGCGAGCTTTGCTGCACGGCAGACATCATCCATGCACGACGAATTCCAGCAGCGCGCCAGCGAACTGATCGAAGCGGGGCGCTATATTCACGGCAGGGGGTGGGCCCCCGCAACCAGCGGAAACTTTTCCGCCCGGCTCGGCGACGGGCGCATCGCCATCACCGTATCCGGACGCCACAAAGGCGAACTGACCCCCGACGACATCATGCTGATCGATGCCGACGGCCGATCGCTGGACGGAAAAAAACCCTCCGCCGAAACCTTGCTGCATACCTCGATCTATCGCCGCTATCCGGATGTCGGTGCCGTGCTGCACCCGCATACGCCGAGCGCCACCTTGCTTTCGCGATTCTTTCGCGACGAACTGGTGCTGGAGAACTACGAACTGCTGAAAGCCCTGCCGGGAATCGACACGCATGAAACTCGAATCGTTATCCCGATATTCCCCAATGATCAGAACATTCCGCGGCTGGCGCTGAAAGTGGACGAATACATCGAACTCCATGGCAACATCTACGGTTATGTAATCGCAGGTCACGGATTTTATACCTGGGGAGCCTCGGTGAAGGACGCTCTGCGTCATGTCGACGCGCTGGAATTTTTATTTGATATCGAGAGTCGCTTACACGGAGTAAGAACGCCATGAGCTTACTGACCATTCATCCCGAAAATCGGCCGGAAAATGCCGAGGTGATCCGAGAACCGGAAACCATCGCCACGAAGCTTTGGGAAATCGGTGTGCTGTTCGAGCGCTGGACCGCCGACCAGGAACTGTCTCCCGACGCCGATCAGGAGTCCATTATCGCGGCCTATCGTCCATCCATCGATCGGCTGATCGACCGCTACGAATTTCGCTCGGTCGACGTCATCAGCGTACGCCCGGACCATCCGCAGAAGGCGGAACTGCGCACCAAGTTTCTCAGCGAACATACTCACGACGATTTCGAGGTGCGTTTCTTCGTCGATGGAAAAGGTCTCTTTTATCTGCATCCCAACGACAAGGTATACGTGCTGCTGTGCGAGCAAGGCGACCTCATCAGCGTCCCGGCGCATGTCAAGCACTGGTTCGACATGGGCGAGAATCCGAATCTGAAGGCAATCCGCTTATTCACTTCTCCAGAAGGCTGGGTCGCTCGATTCACCGGCGCCAATATTGCCGACACCTTTCCCAAACTCGAACAATTTTTGACCCAGTACGTATGATTAGCGCGATTTTGACTGACATCGAGGGAACTACATCATCGATATCCTTTGTCAAAGATGTATTGTTCCCCTACTCCCGCGAGCGTATGATGAGTTTCGTCGCTCATCATGCCGATAATCCGGATGTAGCGAAGCTGTTCGACGAGGTGCGTTCACTCTGCGGAATGGAGTTGAGCACGGTACAAGTCGCAGAACAGCTGATTCGCTGGATCGATGAGGATCGAAAGTCACCGCCCCTCAAAGCATTGCAGGGGATGATATGGGAAGAGGGATACCGCAAACGGGATTATTGCGGTCACATCTATGAGGACGCCGTGCGCAAGCTAAGGGAATGGAAAGCTCAGGGCATCGATCTCTATGTATTTTCCTCGGGATCCGTCCACGCCCAAAAACTCCTGTTCGGACACACCGAATACGGCGATTTGACGCCGCTGTTTTCCGGTTATTTCGACACTCGGATCGGCCCCAAGCAAGATGCCGATTCCTACCGGGAGATTGCTCGGCAGATTGGCTTGCCGCCCGCCTCCATCCTGTTCCTCTCGGACGTTGAAGGGGAATTGGACGCTGCAAAATCCGCCGGTTTTTTGACGTGCCAGTTGGTTCGTGAAAGCACTGATTCGGGTCGGACTGCCCATGATCGGGCAGCGGATTTTGATGCCATCAATATTTCTTTATGAGAAAAGAAGCATTTAACGACCAGACCGGGACAGTATCGACAGAGCCGCCGAGCTTTGAATCACAGGCACTTAGCGGCTACTCACGAATGGCGCGATTTATGCTTTAAATGAGGAGGTAGTTTTAAAGCTTGATTCCGTAAGGCACGAAAAGTAAAGTTCGCGTTTTTCGGTGGGCGGGTTGCCGTTCACCCGGGCATCGACGAGTTCCCCGCCTCCGCGCATTGGTGGCGGAGAAGGGACTACGGAGAATTCTTCGATGCCTATGCGAAGACCTTATTTAAAAAAGGGAACTTAGCATATGAGCACTAACACAAATTCTCATAATAGGCATCGAATATCCGACGCCAGCATATCCCGGCGAGCATTTTTGACGCGTGCCGGAATGGCTGCTGTCGGAGCTTTGCTTTTACCCTCGACCGATGCGCTTGCGAAAATCTTCAGTAAAGATCGCAAGCTCTCATTTCATAATTTAAATACCGGCGAAGAACTGACGCTCCTTTGTAGCCCGCAACAGTATTACGACCGCCGAACTTTGAGGCAGTTCAACTATTTTCTGCGGGACCATCGTACAGATAGCGTCCATCCGATGGATTCCGGCCTGATCGATTTGCTCTATGCGGTTTCGGTATTCACCGGGAGCCGCGGCACGTTTCAGGTGGTCTCGGGATACCGTTCTCCGGAAACGAACCGGATGCTGCGCAAGACCAGCCATGGCGTGGCCGAACACAGCCTGCACATGGAAGGCAAGGCGATCGATATTCGCATGAGCGATATCAGTACGCGCACGATCCAGAAGGCAGCGCTCGCCCTACAACAGGGCGGCGTCGGCTATTACCGCCGCTCCGATTTCGTTCATTTGGATACCGGCAGAGTTCGTTCCTGGTAGCCTTGCCCGATAATAGATTCAGCGCTCCAAATCCGATTTAGAGCGCTCTCTCCGCTCGCTCCCCTCCTCGTCATGAGGGGTAAGGGAAGCCCTTCGCTAGCAGGTCGCTGAGAATCAGGTCGTGGCCGTAGATGTCATCGTAAAAGCTCACGGTGCCTGACTCGTCCGCCAACACCGTCGAATAGAAGATGTAAACCGGTACGGCCTGCTTCAAGGTGACGGTTTTCGGCTTGTCTCTAGTCATGGCCGATTCGATCCGTTCGCGGGTCCATTCACCCTGGTCTGCCAGAATGAATTCCGCCAGAGCAACCGGATCTTCCACTCGGATACAGCCGTGGCTGAAATCGCGCCTGGCTTTCTTGAACAATCCCTTGGACGGTGTACTGTGCAGATAGATGTTATTGTGGTTAGGGAACGCGAACTTGACCAAACCCAAGGCGTTTTTAGGGCCCGGCTTCTGCCGCAACTTGAGAGTACCAGTCGTCAGCATCTCGATATTTCTGAAGCTTGGCTCATAAACGGGCGCATTCGGCGAGAAATTCGGGACCAGCTCCAGGCTGTTCTTCGCCAAGTATCCGGGGTTACTGAGAATTTGCGGCAGCATTTCCTTGACCGTGATCTTGTACGGCAGATTCCAGTACGGCCGAAAGACGATATACGTCATATCCGAGTGAAAGACGGGCGTATGACGTCCGTCGACGGACTCCCCGACGATGACGTTCATCTGAAGATCGGACGTTCCGAAAGCGGAGCCGTTTCGAAAACCGAACAGCTGGAATGACGGAATGTTGACGACAAGATAGTTGCCGCGGATTTGTTCGGGCAACCAGCGAAGACGCTCCAGCCCGAGCTGAATTTGCCGCAATCGGTCGGCCAGCGGGAAATTGAGCTGATTCAGCGTACCTTTTCCGATAATGCCGTCCGCCGTCAACCCGTGGCGCTGCTGAAAACTCTTGACCGCTTGCGCAAGCTCGGGTCCGTAAACCGGGGAGCCGGCGGAACCCTGTTTGATTTCGTTCAAATCCCCAAGAGCGAGCAACAAATGTCTCAGCGCCGGCACATCCTTATGGCGATCTCCCGGACTGAATTTCGCCGGAAAAGAAAACTGGACCGGGGTCATTTCCTTTGCTAACCGCTGATACTGAGGCAGCGCCGCCTTGAGCCGCTCATAGATAGGAAACTTGGGCTCCAAAGCATCGATCATCGCCGCCGGTTGCTGGCTCTGAGCGATTTTCTGAATCAGATTCGGCAGATCCACCCTCTTGGGCTCGACGTTGAGTCCGTAATCGATGTTATTCGGATTGATGCGCCCGACATACAGATTCGATACGTAACGCATGGCCACGAGGCTCAGAGCCACATCAAAGGAAGCGACTTCCCGCGGATTTGCGGCCGTCGTATCGAACTCGCTCAACCACTTGCCCAACAGCTCGGCGTCATAATCCGCAGCGTTCAACCCTTTGCTGTCCGCCTCCGCCAAGCTCGCCACCAGCGTCTCTGCCTGCGGCGTCGGCCTTCCTTCGTTCAGCCATAAAGGCGTAAGGCCGTTCTGGTAATACAACTGCTCCAGTTGCGCCTTGTAGTCGGGAAACTTGCCCCAGCGCAGCTTGGGATGCGTACCCTCCTTGAGAAGACTTTGTATGTGGACGGCGGGCGTATCCGGGATGAGCTCAGGAGCTTCGGCCTGAACGGCGGACGCAGCAACGGTGCCGAGAGCTAAAACGGTTACAGCAAACTGAAAAAAAATCCCCAAGGTTGGGCAAACTTTGTTCATCTCATTTTTTCCTTGCTGGCAATAAAAGTGCCTTAATGGCGCAATTACGTGCGGGTTCGCAACAGTATAACGCCGAATGATGGCGCCTTGAGCTCCAACATTGTGCAACCGCAATCTGTATATCCTTCGAGGTCCAGAAAACAGCCGGGTTCAACAAAAGCCTACTACTTTACTTGGGATTTATATAGGACTAAAATGGTCCTTAATTAGAAAGGTAGCGCCATGCTTCGCATCAGCAAACTAACCGATTACGCCATCATCGTTCTGGGACATATGGCCGGAGAACCCGAACGCACTTATGCCGCGACCGATTTGGCCGATTCGACCGGAGTCGCGATCCCGACGGTGAGCAAGATTCTGAAGAGTTTGACCAAGGCCGACATCCTCAAATCCACGCGCGGCGCCAAAGGCGGATATCAGTTGACCCGATCGCCGGACAAGACCAGCGTGGCGACTATCATTTACGCCCTCGAAGGACCGATCGCCTTGACAGAATGCGGCCTCGACCACGATCAGTGCCAGCAGTCGTCGTCATGCCAGATTCGTGGCCATTGGGGCGTCATCAACCGGGCGATCCGAACCGCCCTGGAGTCGGTCAGCCTGGCCGATATGGTCATGCCCTTGACTAAAGCGTCCGAGGAAATCCATATCCCGGTCAGCACCCTTCACTATCAGCCGAGATAAAGGCGCGGAGTAAACATCATGTCTGCGACAGCGAAAACCCTGGATAAACTCATCAAAAAGGACTATGCGCCGGGCTTCGTCACCGACCTGGAGGCGGATACCCTTCCACCCGGCCTCAACGAGGACGTGATACGCGCCATCTCGGCCAAAAAGAACGAGCCCGAGTTCATGCTCGAATGGCGGCTGGAAGCCTACCGTCACTGGCTGAACATGGAAGAGCCGACGTGGGCTTTCGTCCACTATGGACCGGTCGATTATCAGGCCATCAGCTACTACTCGGCGCCGAAGTCCCAGGAACAGCCGAAGAGCCTGGACGAGGTGGACCCGAAGCTGCTGGAAACCTACAACAAGCTCGGCATCCCGCTTTACGAGCAGGAAAGGCTGGCCGGCGTAGCCATCGACGCCGTGTTCGACAGCGTATCGGTGGCGACGACTTTCAAGGAAAAGCTGGCGGCAGCGGGCGTGATTTTCTGCTCCATGTCGGAAGCGATCCAGAATCATCCCGACCTGGTGCGCCAATACCTCGGCAGCGTAGTGCCGCCCGGCGACAACTTCTTCGCGGCGCTCAACTCGGCGGTGTTCTCCGACGGCTCATTCGTCTACATCCCGAAAGGCGTGCGCTGCCCGATGGAGCTGTCCACCTATTTCCGCATCAACGCCGCGAAAACGGGCCAGTTCGAACGCACCCTCATCATTGCCGAAGATAGCAGCTACGTCAGCTATCTCGAAGGCTGCACCGCCCCGATGCGGGATGAAAACCAGCTGCATGCCGCGGTGGTGGAATTGGTGGCCCTGGACAACGCGGAGATCAAATATTCGACCGTGCAGAACTGGTATCCCGGCGACGAGGAAGGCCGCGGCGGCATCTACAACTTCGTCACCAAGCGTGGCGACTGCCGGGGCCGCAAATCCAAGATTTCCTGGACCCAGGTCGAAACCGGCTCTGCCATCACCTGGAAATACCCGAGCTGCATCCTGCGCGGAGACGAATCGGTGGGCGAGTTCTATTCGGTTGCGGTAACCAATCATTGCCAGCAGGCCGACACCGGCACCAAGATGATCCATCTCGGCAAGAACACCAAGAGCACCATCATTTCCAAGGGGATTTCCGCCGGCCGCGCCCAGAACAGCTATCGCGGACTGGTGAAGATTCTGAAAAGCGCCGAGAATGCGCGCAATTACACCCAGTGCGACTCGCTGCTGATCGGCGATCGTTGCGGCGCGCATACCTTCCCCTACATCGAGGTCAAGCAACCCACGGCTCAGGTGGAACACGAAGCCAGCACCTCCAAGATCAGCGAGGACCAGCTGTTCTTCTGCATGCAGCGTGGCCTGTCCGCCGAGGACGCGGTATCGATGATCGTGAACGGCTTCTGCAAGCAAGTGTTCAAGGAGCTGCCCATGGAATTCGCCGTGGAAGCCCAGGCGCTCTTGGGAATCAGTTTGGAAGGCAGCGTAGGCTAGTATCCCGGTCGATCCATCCAACAGAATAAACCTCAGGTAAGTCAGTTATGCTCAAAATCGAGAATCTCCACGTCCGGGTCGACGACAAACCCATCCTCAAAGGCATCAGCCTGGACATCAGGCCCGGCGAGGTCCATGCCATCATGGGACCGAACGGCTCCGGCAAGAGCACGCTGTCCCACGTGCTGGCCGGTCGCGCGGGTTATGAAGTCACCGATGGAACCGTGAGCTATCTCGGTCGGAATCTTCTGGAGATGAAACCCGAGGAGCGCGCCCGTGAAGGCGTTTTTCTCGCCTTTCAATACCCGGTGGAAATCGCCGGCGTCAGCAATATTTATCTCTTGAAGGCCGCCCTGAACGCCATCCGCAAACATCGGGGCCTGAGCGAAGTCGACGCCATGGACTTCCTGAAACTGGTCAAGGAGAAGATCAAGGCAGTAAATCTGGACGAGCAGTTCCTATACCGCGGCGTCAACGAAGGCTTCTCCGGCGGCGAAAAGAAGCGCAACGAAATCCTCCAGATGGCGGTGCTCGAACCGAGCCTGTGCATTCTCGACGAAACCGACTCCGGGCTCGACATCGACGCGCTCAAGCTGGTGGCGGACGGCGTGAATGCCCTGCGTTCGGCGGATCGCTCCTTCATCCTGGTCACCCATTACCAGCGCCTGCTGAACTACATCAAGCCGGATCACGTTCACGTGCTCGCCCACGGCCGGATCATGAAATCGGGCGACGCCAGCCTGGCGCTGGAACTGGAAAAGAAAGGCTACGGCTGGGTCGATCAACTGACGTCTGCGGGTGCCTGACATGAGCGCAGCTCAGCACTACGTCGAACACTATCGCGAATTGGCATCGAAGCTGCCGGGCGAGCATCTGCCGTGGCTGCGCCGGCTGCGGGAAGAGGCCCAAAGCCGCTTCTCCGCCAGCGGCTTTCCCTCGCCGCGCGAGGAAGAGTGGAAGTACACCAATGTCGCCACCCTGGAGAAGAAGCTGTTCGTGCCGACTGTGGGCGCGCCCGCAGGCGCGACGGATACGAACGCTCTGGCGCGGCTCCGTCTGGAAGGTGCGTGGTTGCTGGTCTTCGTCGACGGCGTTTATTCCGCCGAACATTCCGTGACTGCCAACCTTCCCGAGGGCGTAATCGCGACATCTCTGGCCAACGCGCTGGAACAGTATCCCGATCTGATCGAGGGCTTACTCAACCAAGTGGTTCCGGAAGTAGCTCACGGCTTTATCGCCTTCACCACCGCGTATTTCAGAGACGGCGCATTCGTGCACATCCCGGCCGGCAAGGTTCTGGACAGACCCTTGCAGGTGATCCATTTCTCGACACGCCCGGACGGACTGTCTGTGACCCGCAATCTCGTCGCGCTGGAGCAGAATGCCGAAGCCAGCCTCGTTGAAACGTATGCGGGTATCGGAGACTCAAGCTATCTCACGGCCTCGGTCACCGAAATCTCGGTGGGCGAGAATGCGGGATTCGACCATTACAAGCTTCAGAGCGAGACCGCCAAGAGCTATCACTTCGGCGGCATTTACGCGCGAGAGGCGCGCTCGGCCCGACTCCGCCAGCATCATCTTGCTTTCGGCGGCCTTTTGGCTCGTACCGAGATTCACGCTCAATTGGGCCATGCGGCGGAGTGCGAACTGGACGGACTGTTCCTCGCGACCGGACGGCGGCATCTGGACACCCAGACCCTGATCCATCACCGGGCACCCTGCGGCACCAGCCGCGAAACCTACCGCGGCATCGCCGGGGATCGCGCGCGGGGCGTCTTTGCAGGGCGCATCGTCGTTCACCCGGAAGCCCAGAAAACCGACGCCGAAATGAGCAACCGCAACCTGCTCTTGTCGGAAGACGCCGAGATCGACAGCAAGCCGCAGCTGGAAATTCACGCGGACGACGTGAAATGCGCTCACGGCGTGACGGTAGGGCAACTCGATCCGGAGGCCATTTTTTACCTCGAATCGCGCGGCGTGGATGAACCGACGGCGCGCAATATGCTCACCTTCGCCTTTGCCAATGAAATGGTCGAAAAGATACGGTTAAGCAGTCTCAAAAGACTGGTTCAAAGCGAACTGTTGTCTTTTCTGCCGCAATCCGACATCCGAAAGGATTGGCTATGAACAAGGTTTCCGCTTCCCAAGCCGTTATGACACAGAATCCAGCACATTCCGCTCCAAGCGCGGCCAGCCTGAAAACTCGGCCGAACTCGGTCGGTTATAACGTCGCGAAACTTCGCGAGGACTTTCCGATTCTCCGCCAAACGGTGAACGGTAAACCGCTGGTCTATCTAGATAACGCCGCCACCACGCAAAAGCCCACAGCAGTTATCGATTGCATCCGCCGGGTTTACGAGAACGACTACTCCAATGTTCACCGCGGCGTGCATACCCTGAGCCAGCGCTCGACCGATCTCTTCGAAGGTGCGCGCGAGAAGCTACAGCAGTTTCTCAATGCCAAGCACAGCCACGAAATCGTGTTCGTGCGGGGCACCACCGAAGCCATCAATCTGGTTGCCCAAAGTTTCGGCCGCAGCACCTTGAAAGAAGGCGACGAAATCCTCATCACCGCCATGGAGCATCACTCCAACATCGTCCCCTGGCAGATGCTGTGCGAACAAACCGGCGCAAAGCTGAAGGTCGCTCCGATCGGCCGAACCGGCGAACTTCTGCTGGACGAATTCGAGCAACTCCTGTCGCCGCGCACCCGGCTGGTCTCGGTCTGCCACATGTCCAATGCGCTGGGAACGATCAACCCGGTCAAAGCCATCATCGAATTGGCCCATAGCCGGGACATTCCGGTGCTTCTCGACGGCGCGCAGGCGGCGCCTCACATGGCGGTGGACGTCCAGGACCTGGACTGCGACTTCTACGCCCTGTCCGGGCACAAGCTGTACGGTCCGACCGGCATCGGCATTCTCTACGGCAAGGAAAAATGGCTCGAGGCGATGCCGCCTTATCAGGGCGGCGGCGACATGATCCGCCGCGTCACTTTCGATAAAACCGAGTACAACACCCTGCCTTTCAAGTTCGAAGCGGGCACGCCGAACATCGTGGACGCGATCGCCCTGGGCACGGCGGTGGAATATCTCGAGACCATAGGCATGGATGCCATCGCCGAGTACGAGAACCGGCTGTTGCAATACGCCGCGGAACGGGCCCTCGAAATTCCGCAATTGACTATCGTCGGCACCGCAGAACGGAAAGGCGCCATCCTGTCGTTTACGCTGGAGCGCATACACCCCCACGACATCGGCACGATTCTGGATCACCTCGGCATCGCCATCCGGGCAGGACACCATTGCGCCATGCCGGTGATGGACTTCTTCGGCGTGCCCGCGACCGCCCGCGCCTCCTTCGGGCTCTACAATACCTTCGAGGAAATCGATATCCTGGTGGACGGTATTCGAAAAGTCATCGAGGTGTTCGGCTAATGCTGGATCAGATCAGGGATCTCTATCAGGAAGTCGTATTCGACCATAACCGCAACCCGCGCAATTTCCGGGTGATGGAAGACGCCAACCGCAAGATCGAGGGGTTCAACCCCTTGTGCGGCGACAAGATCACGCTTTACGTCAAAGTCAACGCCGGCGTAATCGAGGACGTGAGCTTCCAAGGCTCGGGCTGCGCCATTTCGACGGCCTCGGCCTCGCTCATGACCGAAATCGTCAAAGGCCACACCGAGGACGAGGCCCAGCACTTGTTCGATCTGTTCCATCGCATCACCACCGGCAAGAACGACGACGCCGTGAACCTGGAAGAAATCGGCAAACTGGCGGTCCTGTCGGGCGTACGCGCCTACCCGGCCCGGGTGAAATGCGCCACCCTGGCCTGGCATTCGTTGCAAGCGGCTCTCAAGAACGAAGCCGACACCGTCAGTACCGAATAAAGAGAGAGTCGTTTCATGTCCGACTGGATCGATGTCGCCCGTGAAGGCAGTCTTCAAAACGGCGAGCATGTCGTCGTGGATGTCGACGGAACCGACGTCGCCGTATTCATGATCGACGGCGAGTATTATGCCGTCGAGGATGTCTGTACCCACGATGGCGCCGAGATCGCGAGCGGCCGGCTGGAAGGCTGCGAAATCGTCTGCCCTCGCCATGGCGCCCGCTTCTGCCTAAAGACCGGCAAAGTCCTCAAGCCCCCGGCCTATGAGGACCTCCCGTGCTTTCCGGTCCGCATCGCAAACGGCATGATTCAGGTGCGAGACAAGCGCTGGGACTGATGCCGAGTTGAGCCGAACGCTTCCGCTCGTTTTTCTTCTCGCTCATCTGTAGTACTATCGCGGTTTTTTCGCCGGATACTGAAAACCATTCACCATGCGCGAACTCAATCCCCTCTACAACCAAATCAAAGACTTGAAGAGCCGCCAGGCAGCTCTTAGGGGGTATCTTTGACTTCGATACCAAACGGGAGCGGCTGGACGAAGTTTTAAAGGAACTGGAAGACCCGAAAATCTGGGATGATCCCGAAAGAGCCCAAAATCTGGGGCGCGAACGGACGCAACTCGAGTCGGTCGTCAATAACCTGGTCAGCATCGAACAAGGTGTGAACGACACCGAGGAACTCCTCGAACTGGCGGTGGAAGAAGACGACGAAGCGACCGTGGACACCGTGGCTACCGATCTCGAACGCTTCGAAAAGCTGGTAGCCGATCTCGAATTCCGCCGCATGTTCGCCGGCGAAATGGACCCGAACAATGCCTTCCTCGACATTCAGGCGGGGTCCGGCGGCACCGAGGCCCAGGACTGGGCGGAAATGCTGGAACGCATGTATCTTCGCTGGGGCGAACGCCGCGGCTTCAGGACCGAACTGATCGAAGAGTCGCCCGGTGACGTTGCCGGCATCAAGAGCGCCACCATCCGCTTCGAGGGCGAATATGCCTACGGCTGGCTGCGAACCGAAACCGGCGTCCACCGTCTGGTGCGAAAATCGCCGTTCGACTCCGGCAATCGTCGGCATACCTCGTTCTCCTCGGTATTCGTTTCGCCCGAAGTGGACGACACGATCGATATCGAAATCAATCCGGCCGATCTCCGCACCGACGTATACCGGGCCAGCGGCGCCGGCGGACAGCACGTCAACCGAACCGAATCCGCCGTGCGCATCACGCACGTTCCCAGCGGCATCGTGGTACAGTGCCAGACCGAACGGTCCCAGCACGCCAACCGCGACCGGTGCATGAAACAGCTTCGGGCGAAGCTCTACGAGATGGAGATGCTGAAGCGCAACGCGGAAAAGCAAAAACTGGAAGATTCCAAGTCCGACATCGGCTGGGGCAGCCAGATTCGCTCGTACGTACTGGACCAATCAAGGATCAAGGATTTGCGCACCGGGGTCGAAACCGGCAACCCGCAAGCCGTGCTGGACGGCGATCTGGACATGTTCATCGAAGCCAGCTTGAAAAGCGGCCTGTGAGGCTTAAAGGCGGTCGGAGTATGCCCGGCCCGCCGCAAACAGCCTGGTTTACTCCGCTCAAGCGGAGCTTTCCCTGAAACATTTTCGTAACAAGAAACGGTATGACCGAACAACTCGACGAAAACAAACTCATCGCTCAGAGGCGGGAAAAACTGACTGAATTGCGTCGGAGCGGCATTGCCTTCCCCAACGATTTCCGGCGCAACACACTGGTACAGGCACTTCATGACCAATACGGGGACGAGGATGGCGCCATCCTCGAAACGCGCAACATCCGGGTGAAAGCCGCCGGGCGACTGATGGGCAAGCGACTGATGGGCAAGGCGAGCTTTGCCCATATTCAGGACATGTCCGGCCGCATTCAGATTTTCCTGCAGAAGGATGCCCTGCCGGAAGGCGAATATGAAGCCTTCAAGCACTGGGACATCGGCGATATCATCGGCGTCGAGGGAACGGCGTTTCGAACCAAGACCGGCGAGCTGTCCATACGAGCCACGGGCATTCGCCTTCTTACCAAATCACTGCGCCCCTTGCCGGAGAAATTTCACGGCCTAACGGACGAAGAAACCCGCCACCGGCAGCGCTATGTCGACCTCGTCATGAATGAGGATTCGCGGCGAGTGTTCAAGATGCGCAGCACCATCGTTCAGTTTATTCGGCAGTTTCTGCTCGAGCGGGACTTTCTCGAAGTGGAAACCCCGATGATGCAAGTGATTCCGGGAGGAGCTCGGGCCAAGCCGTTCATCACCCATCACAACGCACTCGATATGGATTTGTATCTTCGTATCGCGCCGGAGCTTTACCTGAAGCGCCTCGTCGTCGGCGGGTTCGAAAAGGTTTTCGAGATCAACCGCAGCTTCCGCAACGAAGGATTGTCCACCAAGCACAATCCGGAGTTCACGATGCTGGAGTTCTATCAGGCCTATGCAGACTACCGGGACTTGATGGACTTGTCCGAGGAAATGCTGCGCGGCCTAGCCGTTAAGCTCTTCGGAAGCGCCACCGTCGTACACGAGAGTCAAAGTTACGATTTGGCGCAGCCGTTCGAACGGCTGACCGTACTCGAATCGATTCTTCGCTACAATCCGGACCTGACGGCTGAGGATCTCGCCGATCGCGATCGGGCGGCCCAAGTTGCGGAGCGCCTGGGTTATCTCGTCACCCCGGGCGATGGTCTAGGCAAACTCCAGACCGAGATTTTCGAGAAAACCGTAGAGCATCGACTGATGGGTCCGGTATTCATCACGGAATATCCCACCGAAACATCGCCCCTCGCCCGCCGCAACGATCAGAATGCATTCGTGACCGATCGATTCGAGCTGTTCATCGGAGGACGGGAAATCGCCAATGGCTTCTCGGAGCTGAACGACCCGGAAGATCAAGCGGAGCGGTTCAAAAAACAGGTTGCAGACAAGGATGCCGGGGACGAAGAAGCGATGCACTACGATGCGGACTATATCCGCGCTTTGGAATACGGGCTGCCGCCGACCGCGGGCGAGGGCATCGGCATAGACCGGTTAGTAATGTTCTTCACCGATTCGCCCTCGATCCGCGACGTCATTCTCTTCCCGCACATGCGGCGAGAAAGCTGAAAAACCCCGGTTTACCGGAACCGCCATAACGAGGCAGGGGCAAGGCTCCACCGCCCTGCCCCTCCCGCCATATCTTATTTTTTTCTTTTATTTGCCGCTTCGATCAGGTTTCCATTCTGATCGACCAAGGGCACGCGATACTCGTGTAGTAACGCTTCGATCTTCTTCGCGTTTCGTTCGATCAAAGAGTTCAACTCCTCTTTCCGCTCCTTGTCGGGAAAGCGGACGGCCATCGAGATAGGGAAGTCGAATTTGACCGACTCTTCCGACTTCATGGGTATCATCCCGAAAGCCCCGGGTTTCCCTTGAGTGACGAGGTAACCGGCGATCGGCCCCCAAACGATGACCATATCGATTTTCCCTTCAGAGAAATCCTTCGCAAGAATCTGAGCGGTATTGACCGACGCATCTCCCGACATGCTTTGATAAGGTATCCCTTGATCGGCGAGTTGATGATTGAATAGCCAGGTTGTGCCTGGCGCTCCATCGAACATGGCGATGCGCAGCTTGCTCTTCCGTTCGTCCGGAAGACGTTCAAGATCTTCGGGCGATTTGATGTCGTCCCAGCCGCGATTTTTCCGGTAAACCAAGGCATACGTCGAACGGTAATAAGGCTTGGTGGTCGCGGCGAGCTCATATCCGGTAGGCACGCCCATCACCACGTCGCACTTGTATTCGTCGGAGTCCGGCAATTGCGCTTTTAAAGTATTCCGAATGAAGCCGATCCGCTGCGGGAACCAGGTGTATTCGACTTTTTTTCCCAACTCCTTAGCGAACAGCTCGGCAATTTTGTTCTCGAAACCATGACCGTTCTTATCTGAGAAAGGTGGATTGTTCGGGTCTGCGCAAACCTTGAAAGCATCTTTATCCGCTTGAGCCACGGAAAAAGGCATCAACAATGACGCCAAAAGCACCACTGCCCGACGGGTATCGCACCTAACGGTCATGAAGGACTCCTTTATAGCTTGAACAAACGTCTTTAAGACCAAGAGTAAACGTAAAAATTCGGCATTCAAAACCACTACAAAAAGAACGCCCCGGCTGACGAATCAGCCAGGGCGTACTATACAACTAACGCTTTAGATTTATTTGTTAGGCAGAGCGAATACGGTGAATACGCCGCCCAGTTTGGTGTAGTTACTGAGGCTACGGTATGCGCCTACAGCACCCAACCCTTCGCTTTCGCCTTCGAGGCCAGCGGCCATACCGATACCGGCCCAGCCACCGAGACCCGACATAACGCCGACATACTGCTTGCCTTTGTAGCTCCAGGTGTTGACGTTGCCGATGATGCCCGACGGGGTCTTGAACTTGTAAAGTTCTTGGCCGGTCTTGGCGTCAACCGCTTTCAAGTAGCCTTCCAAGGTGCCGTAGAACACGACATCGCCAGCGGTTGCAACCGCGCCACTCCATACGGAGAACGGTTCGTCCTTAGCCCAAACGATCTTGCCGGTCGTCGGATCCCAGGCGGTGAATACGCCGAGGTTATGCGAACCGTTCTTCTCGCCGGTCTTGGCGTCAACACCGGCCGGGAACATGGTGAGAGTCGCGCCGACATACGGCTGACCTGCCGTGTACTCGACTTCGAAAGGCTCGTAGTTCATGCACACGTGGTTGCCCGGAATATAGACCAAATTGGTCCGGGGCGAGAACGCGATCGGCTGCTGGTCCTTGCTACCCAGAGCGGCCGGGCAGATCCCTGTGGTGTTGTGGTCGGGACCGCCCTTGTGCGTGCTGTATTGGTCGACCACCTGCGGACGGCCGGTCTTCATGTCGACGTGGCTGGCCCAGTTGACGGCCTTGTCGAATTTCTCGGCAACCAGAAGCTCGCCGGTTTCACGGTCGAGCGTATAGCCGAAACCGTTACGATCGAAGTGGACGATCAACTTGTCGTGCTCCTTGCCGTTCTTGTCGGTCATTTTCAGATCGATCAAGGGCGTCTCATTGATGCCGTCATAGTCCCATTCGTCGTGCGGGGTCATCTGATAAACCCACTTGGCCACGCCGGTATCCGCATCGCGAGCCCAGAGGGTCATCGACCATTTGTTGTCGCCGGGACGCTGACTCGGATTCCAGGTACCGGGGTTGCCGGAGCCGTAGTAGACCAGATTGAGTTTCGGATCGTAGCTGTACCAGCCCCAGGTGGTGCCACCGCCGAGCTTCCACTGATCGCCTTCCCAGGTTTTCACGCTGGAGTCCTTGCCGACCGGCGCCATTTTGCCGTCGGTCCAGGTCATGGTCTTTTCCGGATCGACCTTGATGTCGGAATCCGGACCCATGCTGTAGGCTTTCCAAGCCAAGGTACCGTCTTTGATGTTGTAAGCCGCGAGGAAACCGCGCACACCAAACTCGCCGCCGGCGATACCGGTGATGACCTTATCCTTTACCACCAGCGGAGCGTTGGTGCTGGTCATGCCGAGCTTGGGTTCGCCGTTCTTGGTCTTCCACACCACTTTGCCGGTCTTGGCGTCCAAGGCAACCAGCGTAGCGTCACCCTGAGCCAGGAAGATCTTGCCGTCGCCGTACGCGAGACCACGGTTTACCACGTCGCAGCACATGACCGAGATAACCTGGTTGGGATCGACATCCTTATCGGGTGAGTAAGAGTACTCCCAGATTACGGACTGAGTGCCTTGATCCAGCGCATAAACCTTGTGCGGGTAAGGCGTCTGAATATAGATCACATCATTGATGACGAGAGGGCCACCTTCGTGACCACGCAGCATGCCGGTCGAGAAAGTCCAGACAGGCTGAAGATCCTTTACGTTCTTATTATTGATCTGGTCCAGCGCGCTGTAGCGCATGCCATAGTAATCCCCGCCCCAACTCGCGAAGTTCTTGGGGTCCTTCGTGAGGGCTTCGACTTCGGTATTGGCTTGGGAAATCCCCGGGGCTGCCAGCAACGATGCGACCGACGTTGCGACCAGCCAACTTTTCACGGGTTTTTTCATCTCTTTTCCTCCTCGTATTCTGTATACACAGAGTACGTTTTGTTAACGATAAGTTACCCTAAAAACAATAGGACGGATTTTATGTTGCGTAAGGAAACATTCCCTAAGGTACTCGTGGAAATTCCCCGACAAGCCCGTCTGCGTGCGTAAGTTGAAGTATTTCGGATTAAAAGTCAATAATGCAAGAACTGCTGCGAAGCCCGGCACAGCACGGTTAGACGGGTTTTTTGGGCAACACGCAAGAAAGCCCTGACGACAAATCCGCCGTCAGGGCTGCCCTAGATCAATCTATCGATTAACTGATCCGTTCGGACAACTTGCCGCCGGGTGTAACTTTGACGGCGCAGAACTTGAATTCAGGTATTTTACCGTAGGGATCCAACGCCTCGTTGGTGATCAGATTGGCCGAGGCTTCGTTGTAACAGAAGGCCATGAATAAGCTTCCCGGCTGCAACCCAGTATCGACCCTCGCATAGGCGGAGATCTTGCCGCGCCTCGATTCGATGGTAATCAATTCGCCTGGCTTGCCGCCCAAGGCTTCCAAGTCGAGCGGATGAATCGAGACAACCGGATCGGGCTCGATCGCATCCAGAACGCTCGCATGCCGGGTCATACTGCCGGTATGCCAGTGCTCGAGCTGCCGGCCGGTAATGAAGACAAACGGATAGTCATTGTCGGGCAGTTCGTTCGCGCGGCTGAATACCGCAGGAACGAACAATCCCTTGCCGCCCTTGCGCGGAAACTCATCCACAAAAATGACCGGTTCACCGGGATCACCCTCTTGCTCGCACGGGTAGATGACGGAGTCGTCCCGCTCCAGCCGGTCCCAGGTAATACCGGCGATGCTGCCCATCGCCTGGCGCATTTCGTTGAACACATCCTTAGGGCCGGAGTAATTCCAGTCCAACCCCATACGCCGCGCGATTTCCTGAATGATCCACCAGTCCTGTCGAGCGTCGCCCGGCGGGTCGATGGCTTGCCGTCCCAACTGAACACGGCGATCCGTATTGGTAAAGGTCCCGGTCTTTTCTGGGAAAGCCGAGGCCGGCAGAATCACGTCGGCGAAGCCGGCCGTTTCGGTCAGGAAGATGTCCTGCACCACGCAGTGCTCCAGCATCGCCAAGGCTTCGCGGGCGTGGTTCTGATTGGGATCGGACATGGCCGGGTTTTCACCCTCGATATAGAGACCGTTCAGCTTGCCATCATGGATGGCATGGATGATTTCGACCACGGTAAGGCCTGGCTTGGGGTCGAGTTGAGTACTCCACAGCTTTTCGAACTTTGCGCGGACTTCGGCATCGCCGACCGGCTGATAATCCGGATAGACCATGGGGATAAGCCCCACATCGGACGCACCCTGCACGTTGTTTTGTCCGCGCAGCGGATGCAAACCGGTGCCCGGACGGCCGATCTGGCCGGTCATCAGAGCGAGAGAGATCAAGCAACGGGCATTGTCGGTACCGTGGACGTGCTGGGACACCCCCATTCCCCAGAGGATCATCGCCGCCTTGGACTTGGCATAAAGACGAGCCACCTCCTTGATGGTTTCCGCTGGGATGCCGCACACGGGAGCCATCAGGTCAGGATTGTAGTCCTTCAGGTGCTCTCTCAGCTGTTCGAAGCCTTCGGTGTGCTTTCGGATGTATTCCTCGTTGTATAGGCCTTCCGCAACGATGGTATGCATGATCGCGTTGAGCAAGGCCACGTCGGTATCCGGACGGAACTGCAGCGAATAGGTCGCGAAGCGACAAATTTCCGTGCGGATCGGATCCATCACGATGAGCTTGGTGCCGTTCCGCACTGCATTCTTGAACCACGTGGCCGCAACCGGGTGATTGACCGTGGGATTGGACCCGATGAGGACGATGACCTCGGCCTTCGCGACATCTTCCACCGGATTCGATACCGCGCCGGAACCGATGCACTCCAGCAAAGCCGCAACCGACGAGGCATGACACAAGCGGGTGCAATGATCGACGTTATTGGTGCCGAAGCCGGTACGCACCAGTTTCTGGAACAAATAAGCCTCTTCGTTGCTGCCTTTGGCCGAGCCAAAGCCGGCCAAAGCTTGGGGGCCCTTCTCGTCACGAATCTTGCGGAGTCCGGAAGCGGCGAAATCCAGTGCTTCCTCCCAGGTCGCCTCACGGAAGACCTGCTCGATGTCCTTAGGATCGAGCAGTTCCGTGGTCTTCGCCACGCCTTCCTTGCGGATCAGAGGCTTGGTCAGGCGCAAGGGATTGTGGACGTAATCGAAACCGAACCGACCCTTGACGCAGAGACGGCTGTGATTGGTATCGCCGTCGCGTCCATCGACGTAAAGGATCTTGTTGTCCTTGACGTTGAAGGTCAGAAGACACCCGACGCCGCAGTAAGGGCAGGTGGAATCGATCTTCTTGTCGGGTTCGACCAGGCCGACATTCTTGGACGGCATCAAGGCACCGGTCGGGCACGCCTGCACGCATTCACCGCAGGCCACGCAGGTACTCTCGCCCATCGGGTCGTCCTGATCGAAAACGATCTTGGAGTGATGCCCGCGGAACGCGTAGCCGATCACGTCATTCATCTGCTCTTCGCGGCAGGCCCGCACGCAACGCGTGCACTGGATGCAGGCGTCCAGATTCACGGCGATGGCGGGGTGCGAAAAATCGGGAGCCGGCTGCCCTCGACCGGGGAATCGAGGGTTCCCGACCTCCAGCTTGTCTGCCCAGAAATCCAGCTCGGAATGAGGGTTATAAGGCGATTTGCCTTGCTCCGGCATATCGGAGAGCAGAAGCTCCAGCACCAGCTTTTGAGAAGTGCGAGCCCTCTCGCTCGTGCTCGATACATCCATCCCTTCCTGCGGATAACGGCAACAGGACGGCGCCAGGACACGTTCGCCCTTGATCTCCACCACGCAGGCGCGACAATTGCCGTCCGGCCGGTAGCCGTCTTTGTAACACAGATGCGGGATCTCCTTACCCTGCCGCTTGGCCGCCTGAAGGATAGTTTCGCCTTCGAAAGCCTGAATGTCTTCGCCGTCGAGCTTGAATCCGACGGTCTTCGCTGTCTTTAAATCTTTGGGATTGGCAACCATATCTCGTTCCTACGGATTTCAGCTCGCTTACTTTTCAAGCTCTTGGGGGAAATACTTGAACACGCACTGCAAGGGATTTGCCGCCGCCTGACCAAGGCCGCAGATGGATGCATCGGTCATCACCTTGGAGATGTCGTCCAGCAAGGGCTTGTCCCATTGGTCCTTTTGCATGAGCCTGACCGCCTTGCCGGTACCGACCCGGCAAGGCGTGCATTGACCGCACGATTCTTCCTCGAAAAACTTCATGGCGTTGATCGCCATCGCCTTGGCGCTGTCCTGGTTGGACAGGATGACGACGGCAGCGGAGCCGATAAAACAGCCGTACTGATTCAAGGTGTCGAAATCCAGCGGAATATCGCCCATGGATGCCGGCAGAATTCCGCCGGAAGCGCCGCCGGGGAAGTAGCCGTAGAACTCGTGTCCCGGCAGCATGCCGCCGCAGTATTCGTCGATCAGCTCGCGCACGGTGATACCGGCGGGGGCCAGATGAACTCCCGGTTTCTGCACGCGCCCGCTGACCGAGAACGAACGCAATCCTTTACGGCCGTGCCGCCCGAACGAAGAGAACCACTCGGGTCCCTTCTCCAGAATGTCGCGCACCCAGAACACCGTCTCCATGTTGTGCTCCAGCGTGGGACGGCCGAACAAACCGACTTCGGCAACGAAGGGAGGACGGAGCCGCGGCATGCCGCGCTTGCCCTCGATGGATTCGATCATTGCCGACTCCTCGCCACAGATGTAGGCGCCGGCCCCCCGCCGTAGATGAATCGGCGGAATCAGGTGTGTTGCGGAAGGCGGATTGCTCTGCAGCTTGGCCAGTTCTTCGGTAAGAATCTTGCGGCAGGCGGCATACTCGTCGCGAAGATAGATATAGATCTCGCTGATGTCGACCGCCCACGCGGCGATCAGCATACCTTCGAGAAAACGGTGAGGATCGCTTTCCAGGTAATGGCGATCCTTGAAAGTGCCCGGCTCGCCCTCGTCGATGTTCACTGCCATGAGCCTCGGCCCCGGATAGCTACTGACGATCCGCCACTTGCGTCCCGCCGGAAAACCGGCGCCGCCAAGACCGCGCAAACCGGAATGCTCCATGGCATTAATCGCCCACTCGCGGTTGCGCTTGCCTTCGATGCATGCCTTCAGGGTTTGGTATCCGCCCTGAGCGATATACTGGGAATAATCGATGTAAGCCGGGACCTCGGCTTCGACCGCCCTGCTGACAACCGCCTGCTGTACTGTTTCTTCGTTGGCATTATCGATCGGATTTTGCCCCACCACGGCAACCGGCGCATGCTGGCAACGTCCGACGCATGGTGCCGGAATCACGCGGACCCCTTCTCCCAGCCCTTTTTGAAGTGCTTCCAGCAACGGCTTGGCACCGGCCATTTCACAGGAAACCGACTCGCAAACGCGCACCGTCAAGGGCGGCGGAGGCGTCTCGTTCTCTTTGACCACATCGAAATGATGGTAGAAGGTAGCGACCTCATACACCTCGGCTGGAGAAAGCTTCATCTCATGGGCCAAGGCAACGACATGTTTTGCGGAAATATACTTGTAGGCATCCTGAATCTTATGCAGATGCTCGATCAGCAAATCCCGGCGACGCGGCGCTTCGCCGAGCAAGGCACGAATCTCCTCCAAGGCCTTGAGGTCGATCAGGCGCCCCTTGGGCGCCATCCTCTTATTTTTCTTGACTTTCTTAAAAGCAACCGGAGCTGTGGTCATACGGTGCATACCTTTAATATAGTGCTTCGGAAACAGCCGTTCTCGGGCCCAGCGCCCTCAACATCGGCAGAAACAACGCGTTCTAGCGGGTAGTCGAATCGGTGTACGCGACTGTAGCGGATGGGTCCATCAAATTCAAATCGATATTCATGAATTTTCCATTACTTTTCATGATGTTACGCATATTTATGCAGAATCATGTATGAACTTGCAGTCTCTCCTGACCTTTGCGATCGTGGCAAAGCTGAAAAGCATCACTCGAGCCGCTGAACAGCTGAATCTAGGCCAACCGGCCGTCTCCGGGCAGCTGAAGTTACTTCAGGATGCCGTCGGAGAACCGCTGTACGAGCGAGTCGGCCATCAAATCGTTTTGACACCGGCAGGCCAAGGTCTACTCGAATACGCCGAACGCATGGAACGCGACTATCGCGAGGCGAAGGACTACATCCGCCGCTTACAGCAGGTCAACGTCGGAACCTTGCGCATCGGCTCGACGATGACCATCGCCAGCTATTACCTACCCGAATACGTCGTGAGACTCCAAACCGACTACCCCGGCGTGCATGTGTATATCAATACCGGCAATACCCAAGAAATCGTGCAAAATCTTCCGGAGTTGGATTTGGCTTTCATCGAAGGCCCGGTCGCGACCGAGCAGTTATCCGCGCCATTCCGCATGCTGCCGTGGAAAGAGGACGAAATCGTGCTGATCGTCCCCCAGAATCATGAAATCGCGGAAATTTATCCGGAGGCCGTTCCTCTCGATGTTTTTACCCGCTACCAAATCATCTGGCGCGAACCGGGATCGGGTGCGAGGCAAGTCGTCGAAACCGCGTTGGCCGAAGCGCATATTACGGCGCCGGTCAATATCGAGGTGATGGGCGTCGCGGGCGTGAAAGAGTCTGTCCGGGCCGGACTCGGTATCGGTTTTGCATCCATTCAGGCCATGCGCCATGAAAATAACAGCTTGGTATCACGGCGGATCAACCCGCCCGATGGCCTCCGCTGGCAGTTGAACATCATCGCGCCCGAAGCGAAAATGCGGTCGCGGGCCAGCCGCGCTTTGCTCGATCTATTGATCGCCAACGAAAAAGACACAAGACCTTAATGAAAGTTCCAGTTATTGCGCTCATCCTGTCGCTCACCGCGCTAAACGCCCCCGCCCAGACCGACATCCCCAAACTCTCGCTTCAGCAGGTCGCGCCGGGCATTTACGTTCACCAGGGCGTCCACGAACTGCCGGATAGCCACAACCGCGGCGAGATCGCAAATATCGGCTTCATAGTCGGCCAGCGTTGCGTGGCGGTGATTGATACCGGGGGCAGCCCGGAGCAAGGCCATGCCTTGAGAAGCGCCATCGAATCCATCACCACGACTCCGATCTGCTACGTCATCAACACCCACGTCCATCCGGATCACATCTACGGCAATATCGCATTCAAACAGCCCGGCGTCAGTTTCATCGGCCATCACAAGCTTGCCGAAGCCATGGCGATGCGCGCGCCCTTTTATCAAGAAAAGGCCGAGCGCGATCTCGGCTTCAGTTTAAAGATCGAGAACTTCGTGCCGCCCGATCATTCGGTTCGGGACACGCTCGTGCTAGAGCTCGGCGCCAGAACGCTGCTTTTGAGGGCACACAAGACATCCCACACCGACAACGATCTCAGCATTTACGACGCTCAAACCAAGACCCTTTGGCTTGCCGATCTCCTGTTCATGGGGCATTTACCCGTGGTTGACGGAAGCCTCAATGGCTGGCTCGCGACGATCGAGCAACTCAAAACGATCGATGCCAAGCTGGCAATACCGGGACACGGCCCGGTTTCGGCCGATTGGCCTGGAGCATTGGAGCCCGAGGAGCGCTATCTCAAGACTTTGCAGTCCGAGATCAGAGCGTTCATCAAAGATGACAAAACCATGGAGGATGCCATGGAGAACGTCGATTTATCGGTCCGCGATGACTGGCAACTGTTCGACGAGTTCCATAAGAGGAATATTTCCACTGCATTCGCCGAACTGGAGTGGGAAGACGACTAAATCCCCGAACACTTACCCGGAGAGTAACTCAATGAAACAATTGATAGCGTTAAACAAAGGTCTATGGTTAGCCTTGGCCTACTTACTAGCAGTAACCGGCTCCGCGTTCGCCGCCGGCGAGGAAGAAGCGGCCTGGAACGGCGGACTCAGACAAAAATTTTTCGGCGACCGCGCAATCGAAGAGGGCAACCAAATCATCGAATTGACCGCCCCTTATCGCGCAGAAGATCCGGCCTTGGTACCGATCCAGATCAACAGCAAGATTCCGCAGACCAAGGATCGATACATCAAGACCGTGACCTTGATCATCGACAACAACCCGGTTCCATTCTCCGCCAACTTCCACTTCACACCGGAAAGCGGAAAAGCCGACCTGGCCATGCGGGTACGCGTCAACGCCTACACCCATATTCGCGCCATCGCCGAGACCAACGACGGCAAGCTCCATATGAACAAAGTGTTCGTCAAAGCGAGCGGCGGCTGCTCGGCCCCCATAGGCACCGATCTTGAGGCAGCCATGGCACGCATGGGCAAGATGAAGTTCAAGCTGGACAATGAAAAAGCAGCCTTGCAACAGCCGAATTTGGCTCAACTGCTCATCAGTCATCCGAACATCACCGGCCTGCAGATGGATCAATTGACCCGGATGATCAAGCCGGCTCACTTCGTGGAAGAACTAAAAGTCAGCTTCAACGACAAACCGGTTCTCACGGCACAGACCGATATCGCCATCAGCGCCGACCCGAATTTCCGCTTCTATTTCGTGCCGGAAACGGCCGGAGAGTTGAAAGCCGAAATTCGAGACAATAAAGGAAATCAGTTTTCGGCCACTCAAACGGTAACGCCGTGAATGTTTCGTACATGTCTTAGAAACGCAAGACGGCCGGGACAGCCGGCCGTTTTCATTTTCAGACTAGCGATTACGCTCCGCAAGCAACACGATCATACTGCGCTCCTCGATCCGAATGGATGAGTTTCCGCCGAACGGGATGCCGTCGCCCGGCCGGCAAATATCGAAAGGCGGCGCGGCACTGGTATCGATCACCCTAAGCCAAGCCGAATCGTGCGGCAGATCCGGCAGTACGAAGTTTGTCGCATAGGTCAGCGGATTGAAGAGCAGACAAAGGTCTTGCCCTCCTTCTTTTTCCGCATAAATCCGACATCCCACCGCGCTCTCCGAATGCCAGTCGGGAACCTGCCCGGACGGATTGAACCAGCTCACGTCTTCTGGCCTATAGAACCTTTCCGACGACAGAACCGGGTGACGCGCGCGAAAGGCAATCATATTCCGCACGAATTCGAAGAATTCTTGATTCCGCGCCAGCAACCTCCAGTCGTACCAGGAAATCTCGTTGTCCTGGCAATAAGCGTTGTTGTTGCCTAGTTGAGTGCGACAGAACTCATCTCCGCCCAAAATCATCGGCACCCCGCGGGAAACGAAAAGCGTGGCGATGAAGTTCTTCATCTGCCTGAGCCGAATTCGATTGATGATCGGATCGTCGGTCGGACCTTCCACGCCGTAGTTGGCGCTGTGATTATCGTTCGAACCGTCCCGATTCTCTTCGCCATTGGCCAGATTGTGTTTGTACTCGTAGCTCACCAGATCGTTCAGCGTAAACCCGTCGTGACAGGTCACGAAGTTGATGCTGTTAACCGTCGCCTTCCCGCTATGCTCGTAAAGATCGGCGCTGCCGCATAATCGGCTGGCAAAAGCTCCGGCCGTGCCGAGATCGCCGCGCCAGTAGCGCCGCACGTCGTCACGATATTGGCCGTTCCACTCCGACCAGCGCTCTCCGGGAAAACGTCCGACCAAGTAGGCGCCGCCCGCATCCCAAGCCTCGGCGATCAGCTTTACGTCGCGCAGAATCGGGTCCTCGGCAATCTGCTCCAAGAGCGGCGCGTTGGCCACCAGATGGCCGTTGCGGTCTCGCCCCAAAATAGAGGCCAGATCGAAGCGGAAACCGTCCACGTGCATCTCCACGACCCAATACCGCAGACAGTCGAGAATGTAGTTGCGAACCACGGGATGGTTGCAGTTCATGGTATTGCCGCAACCGGAGAAATTCTTGTAGCGACTTTTATCGTCTTCCAGCAAGTAATAAATGCTGTTGTCCAGACCGCGGAAGTTGAGCGTCGGTCCGGTTTCATCGCCTTCCGCCGTGTGGTTGAACACAACATCGAGCAGCACCTCGATTCCGGCTTTGTGCAGGGCTTTGACCATCGTCTTGAATTCGTCGACCTGACAGCCGGGATACAGACGACTGCCATACCCCTCGAAAGGCGCGAAAAAAGCGATAGTGTTGTAGCCCCAGTAATTGCGGAGCCTCTCTCGGGTCAGAGGATTAACCGCGGTAACCTCATTAGGATTGAACTCCTGCAAAGGCATTAGCTCAACGGCCGTGATCCCGATCCGTTTGAAGTACGAAATTTTTTCGATAAGACCAAGATAACTGCCCGGCGACCTGACGCCGGACGATGGGTGCACCGTCAAACCGCGTACATGCGTTTCGTAAATCACCAGGCTAGACCATGGATGATAAAGTGGTCGATCGTCCTCCCAGTCAAAGCCGTTGCCGGTAACAAGATTTTTGGCGGCCACCGGGTTTTCTCGCTCGGAATCAGCGAGCGCAGTTGGTTTGGCATGAGGAGAAAAACCGGCAAAATTCCACTGTAGCGGCGTGGCAAGCGCCGTCGCGTATGGATCCAGCAGCATTTTCGTCGAATCGAAACGATGTCCTTGTTCAGGTGCAAAAGGCCCATCGACGCGAAAGGCGTAAACTAGATTCCTTCCTGCCCCCAGGACACAGATATGCCACATGTCGCCGGTCTTATGATGTTGCGAATCGAGCTCGATGACTTGAAACGGCTTGCTGGCATGCACATCTTCGAACAAAAGCAACCAAACGCGGGTCGCATGCCGACTAAACAGGGAGAAATTCACCCCGCCTTTGTGCAAATGAACTCCATGCGGAATAGGAGATCCCGCCGAATAGGAATAACGGGGCTTCATAGAGGGAATAACTGTGGTCGCATGATTGACGGATTTCATAAAACACGGATCGACGGTCTTGCGGTGGACTTGCATCAGTACCAATAGCTGCGCCGGTACTACCGCCTCGCCGATCAAGCGCCTCCCTTCTCATGGCTGGCTTATGAATGAGCCACAAACAATCCGCTTTACATTAGGCCGATCTTATCATCCTGATCACGGAACGAAAAACCCGCCCACTTCCGCATAATGGACAAACCGAATACGCAAAGTACACGAGTCGAGCCCGTCGCCACGCTGGCAGATCACCTCTTTTAGCTTGTTTTTCAAACGGTACTTGGATTTACGAACTTGCGGAAGATGGCGACGGCACCGTATTGACCATCACTGAACGAGAAAACATCCATAGCCCGCTGGCTCGATTCTTCGAACGCTTCGTGATCAGCTACTACGGTGTCATGGACGTCTATCTGATTGCCGCTGGTGATAAAGCTGGGCGACCCAGCCAGACCCCGCAACATCTCAGCGTAAAAATCGACGATCCGAGCCTGTCAGCCCGATCCGATCGGCACCAAATCCTGCCATCAACTTCGTCGAAAAATAATTGACACATCCTAGTTGACATCACTTATAAGCCGAGCATACAGTATTGACTCGATACCATTGGCTGCGGTTGGGCGTTCCGACAAACCTGCCGTACGCCGAAAAGTATCGGGATAGGCCCTGTATTTAGGGTTTCGAAGGGCTTCTCCGTATTTTCAACGCAGAAGCCGCACAGTTAAAAATTTCTTCCTACGGATCGGAATTTTTTTGTGCAGCTTTACTCTAAATCGGGGTCAGAGATGTCACGTACGTACTCTGGCATTCATTGGTAATTAACAACAAGCAATGGAGGTAAAACTATGGCTGCTACAACAGCAGGTGGCGTGGAAGCAAAAGAGCAACCCTTACTTAACGTAAAGTGGCTGACTTTTGCGTTCATGCTGTACACGGTCTTTTATTTTTGGGTTCGGTGGTATGAAGGGGTCTACGGCTGGTCTGCCGGTCTGGATTCGTTCGCACCGGAATTCGAGACGTACTGGATGAACTTCCTGTACACCGAAATCGTACTGGAAGTGGTCACCGCCTCGATTCTGTGGGGCTACCTGTGGAAGACCCGTGACCGCAACCTGGCGGCACTGGCGCCGCGGGAAGAACTGCGCCGGAACATGACGCACCTGATTTGGCTGTTTGCGTATGCATGGGCCATTTACTGGGGTGCGAGCTACTTCACCGAGCAGGACGGCACCTGGCACCAGACGATTGTTCGCGACACCGACTTCACGCCGTCGCACATCATCGAGTTCTACCTGAGCTATCCGATCTACATCATCACGGGTGGTGGCGCGTTCCTGTATGCGCATACCCGCCTGCCGCACTTCTCGACGTCGAAAGGCTTGTCGCTGGCGTACCTGATTCTGTGGACCGGTCCGTTCATGATTCTGCCGAACGTCGGCTTGAACGAATGGGGTCACACCTTCTGGTTTATGGAAGAGTTGTTCGTAGCGCCCTTGCACTACGGCTTCGTGATCTTCGGCTGGCTGGCATTGGCCATCATGGGCGTGTTGCTGCAGGTGTTTGCGAGCATCTCGAACCTGATCGGCAAAGACCTCTGCCCGGATATACCACCGGCACAACGCTAACGGCGTCTTAGCTTAGTTTTCTAAGCACTGTTTGCGTCTACAGCCACTGCCTGGAGCCACGCTCTCAGGCAGTGGCTTTTTAATGCGTGAAGGAAATAAGCATTGATTACGTATTCTTAACAATTTATTTGCTTATATTAAATTCGCTTGCTAGGATTTTCTTGAGCACGCATTCAGTAGGCGTTTTGCGGATCTCTACTTTACCGCCACTCTACCGATCGATGCCGCATGGTACACTGCCCCCGCTTGCTGGATGCCATCTATCTATGAGCAAATTGCAAAATACATCTAAGCGTCTTCTTCGAGTCGTCGTCGGTGGACGTTGGGGTGTGTTTGCTTGGAGCCTATCCGGAGCAAGCGCGCTAGCCGTTGTTCTTTGGGGGCTCAAAGCCGTCGCTATTCCTTTATTGATGCTTAAAACGGCATCATGGGGCATCTGGGGACTGGGCGTTATCCGCGAATCCAAGGCACGCGCGCCATTAAGACCTTAGCCTCTTCCTTAGAAACCATTCGATTTTCGTTACAGGCTTCGCCCATCTTTCGTTCTTGGATTTTTGTGAACGAAAAGCCGGCCGATCGGCTTTTTAGCGCCTAAGGCGGGATTTTCGCGTTAGAATCCCCAGTTGAATTCTCAGGTACTGTACGGGGAGTCGTGCTCTCGATTCTCTCCTGTTCGATTCCTTTCATTTGTCTTCTTCGCTAGTTCGCGATGAACATTACTCCCGATCTTTTTTCTTACCGAAAATACTGGGCCAAGCGCTTCGGAACAGCACCGCAACTCCCCATGAGCCGCGGCGACATGGACGCCTTGGGCTGGGACTCGTGCGACATCATTATTGTAACGGGCGATGCTTACGTGGATCACCCAAGCTTCGGCATGGCGATCATCGGCCGGCTGCTGGAGGCTCAGGGCTTTCGAGTCGGCATTATCGCGCAGCCGGATTGGACATCCGCCGACGATTTTCGAGAACTCGGCAAGCCCAACCTGTTTTTCGGCGTCACCGGCGGCAACATGGATTCCATGGTCAATCGCTACACGTCGGACCGCCGCGTCCGTTCGAACGACGCTTACACACCCGACGGAGCCCCCGACAGACGCCCGGACCGTTGTGTCACTGTCTATTCGCAGCGGTGCCGAGAAGCCTTCAAGGATGTGCCGATCGTTTTGGGCGGGATCGAGGCGAGCCTCCGCCGGATCGCCCATTACGATTATTGGTCCGACACAGTGCGCCGCTCGGTTTTGCTCGATGCCAAGGGGGATCTTCTCGTATACGGCAACGGCGAACGCCAGGTGGTGGAGATCGCCCACAGGCTTGCAGCGGGAGAATCCATCGACCAATTGACCGATATTCGCGGAACCGCGTTCATCCGCAAACAGACACCCGCAGGATGGACCGAGCTCGACTCCACATCCGTGGATGCGCCTGGAAATCAGGCTCCCAAACTGAATCCTTATCACGGGGAATCACCCGGATGTACGAAGGAAACTTCCGGCAGTAAGTCCGAAGCGCTGATCCGCCTGACCAAACGCCGAACTTCCGGCGATCGATTGGTCATCCGCCTGCCGGCATATGAAGCGGTCAAAGCCGATCCCGTCCTCTATGCTCATGCCTCGCGCGTTTTGCACCAGGAGACCAATCCCGGTAACGCTCGGGCGCTCGTGCAGCGACACGGGGACCGCGACGTCTGGATCAACCCGCCGCCCATTCCGCTCGGCACCAAGGAGATGGACGGCGTCTACGGCCTGCCCTATTCGCGCCTTCCCCACAAGTCTTACGGAACCGGCAAGATTCCCGCGTTCGAGATGATCCAGCATTCGGTGACCATCATGCGCGGCTGTTTCGGCGGCTGCACCTTCTGCTCGATCACGGAACACGAAGGGCGCATTATTCAAAGCCGTTCGGAAGACTCGATCATCCGGGAAATAGAGACCATTCGCGATACCTCGCCGGCCTTTACCGGAGTCATCTCCGATATTGGCGGACCGACCGCGAACATGTACCGGCTCGCCTGCAAGGACAAAGCGATCGAAGCTGCCTGCCGCCGGCCGTCCTGCGTATACCCCGGCATCTGTAAAAACCTGAATACCGACCACACGGCGCTAATCCGGCTTTACCGCCGCGCCCGAGCACTGCCGGGCATCAAGAAGATCTTGATTGCCTCGGGATTGCGATATGACCTCGCCGTGACTTCGCCTGAATATGTCAAAGAACTCGCAGCCCATCATGTCGGCGGTTATTTGAAGATCGCGCCGGAGCACACCGAACCGGGCCCCTTGTCCAAGATGCTGAAACCGGGCATCGGCACTTACGACCGGTTCAAGGCTTTGTTCGACAAATACTCGAAGGAGGCCGGAAAGGAGCAATACTTGATCCCCTACTTCATCGCCGCCCATCCGGGTACCACCGACGAAGACATGCTGAATCTCGCACTTTGGCTCAAGCGCAATGGATTTCGGGCCGATCAGGTTCAGGCCTTCCTCCCCTCCCCCATGGCCACCGCAACCGCCATGTATCATTCCGGAAAGAACCCGCTGCACCGCGTCACACGCACCAGCGAAACGGTGTTTGTTCCCAAGAATCTTAAGCAAAGGCGCCTGCACAAGGCTTTCCTCCGATACCACGACCCCAACAACTGGCCGATGCTCCGGGAAGCCCTGAAACGCATGGGACGCGCAGACCTGATCGGAAACGGCAAGCATCATCTGGTACCGACATGGCAGCCCGAAGGCATCGGAAATCAACATGAAGGCACTCGAATCGCCCGCAAGGCGCTGCCGTTCCGAACCCAGCACACCGACCTGCCGACGACCAAGACAAAGACACCGCGCAAATCGAGACGGATGAGCAAATCTTAACGAATCACCGATACAACTGGACTTTTACTTTATGGAAAAACAACCCCGTTTTTCCTTAAGATTCGAACTACTTGACCTGCCCGAGAAAACTCAAAAATCAAAAACCACCTTGGAGGAAGAGATGCCGGACCTCAATTTGCTGGCCGCGACGCGGACCATTGAAAAATCAATGCCGTTCGTCCTTTATCGACTGCTGGCATGCTTAGCGATAGCGTTTGCCTATGTCTTTATGACGGCGGCCGGTGCCGGTACCGCTATCGGTCTGGGTTCCTTGAGCCAGAATCCAACCGCATTCGCTTCGGCCGGGGCCGTCGCCGGATTCATCGGATGTGCGTTTTTAATGTATAAGCTTCGCGCAACCTTTCTTTATCACATCAAGGCGGGAAATCTGGCTTTGTTGGCCGAGCAGTCCAAGGGACAATCCATTCCGGAAGGCAAAGCCCAGATCGATTATGCGAAACAGCTCGTAGCACGGCGCTTTCCCAGCGCTTCCGGATTGATGGAACTGGATCTCTCCGTTAAGGAAACCCTGCAAAAACTTCCGGAAACCTATTTAGGTCCCGCTCTAGACAAGATGAACAATCCGAGACTCTCCCAAGCGTTAACCTGGATCGCGGGTCGGATTTTTTCCGCCAACGATCTAGCGATTTTGGCTTGGCTTTTCTTCACGAATACGGCCGATCCTTGGCGCTCGGCTCGAAATGCGCTGGCGGCTCACATTCAGCACTTTTCGGCACTGTTCAAGAACCGTCTTTACTTGAGCCTTTTTGAGCTCTTGGGCTTTGCAGTCGCTTTTGCGGTACTTTTGATCCCGATCAAGAACATCGCCGGCGCGCTGCCCGTATCCGTCGGCCTGTGGCAATACGTGTTTACCGCCGCGTTCGCCTGGACTCTGAAAGCCGCATTTTTTGAGCCCATAGCACAGGCTGCCATGGCACAGACCGTTTTCGCGTTGATTGGACAGGGAATCGATCCCGATTCGGAAATGGAGCTCAACCGAAGAGCCCCTGTGTTTTCGCAACACTCACATTAGAACCACACCGCGAGGTATTCGAGCTCCATCTTCAAACCTAGACCTGATATTGCAACATATAGATATCTACAATAGAATCTGTAAATTTTAGTTGGCGGGAGCAAACCATGCATGTCGTTCAAGAAGCGCTCACATTCGACGATGTCCTCCTTATTCCTGCTCACTCGGCCGTACTGCCGCGCGACGTCAGCTTAAAAACCCAACTTACCCGCAATATCAGCCTCAATATTCCTCTGCTATCCGCGGCCATGGACACGGTAACCGAATCCCGCCTGGCCATTACCATGGCCCAAGAGGGCGGAATCGGCATCATCCATAAGAACATGACGGTCGACCGTCAAGCCTATGAGGTTCAAAGCGTCAAGAAGTACGAAAGCGGGGTAATCAAAGAGCCGATCACGGTTTCTCCGAATACCACTATTCGCGAAGTCATGGAATTGACCCGCTCGAGAAGAATTTCCGGCGTGCCCGTTGTGGACGGTGAAAATCTCGTGGGCATCGTCACCAGCCGCGACCTGCGGTTCGAAACCCGCTACGACGAGCCGGTCACCAAGGCCATGACGCCAAAGGAAAAGCTGGTCACGGTGCAGGAAGGCGCCAGCAAGGAGGAAGCCATCCACCTCCTCCATAAACACCGGATCGAAAAAGTGCTGGTCGTTAACAACGACTTTCAGCTTCGGGGACTGATTACTGTCAAAGATATCCAAAAGGCCAAAGACTATCCGCAGGCGTGTAAAGACGAGCAGGAGCGCCTTCGTGTTGGCGCCGCCGTCGGCACCGGTCCCGGCACCGAAGAGCGAGTAGCCGCGCTGGTCGAAGCCGGCGTCGACGTCATAGTAGTCGACACGGCTCACGGACACTCCCAAGGCGTTTTGGACCGCGTGCGCTGGGTCAAGCAGAACTTCAAGCAAGTGCAGGTGATCGGCGGAAACATCGCCACCGGCGAAGCGGCAAGAGATTTGGTCAAGGCGGGAGCGGATGCGGTAAAAGTAGGCATCGGCCCCGGTTCCATCTGCACCACCCGCATCGTGGCCGGCGTAGGCATCCCGCAGGTAACGGCCGTGGCCAATGTCGCGGAAGCGCTCAAGGGATCCGGGATTCCTCTCATTGCTGACGGCGGTATCCGTTATTCCGGCGATGTAGCCAAGGCATTGGCCGCGGGCGCCTACTCGATCATGATCGGTGGACTGTTCGCCGGCACCGAAGAAGCCCCCGGCGAAGTGGAGCTGTACCAGGGGCGGTCATATAAATCCTATCGAGGAATGGGCTCGTTAGGCGCCATGGCCCAGCAGCAGGGTTCGAGCGATCGCTACTTCCAGGAAAGCACCGATGCCGAAAAGCTCGTCCCCGAGGGCATCGAAGGCCGTGTCCCCTATAAAGGCAGCCTGATCGCCATCATTCACCAACTGATCGGGGGCGTACGTTCGGCCATGGGCTACACGGGTTGCGACACCATCGAAGCCATGCGCAACAATGCCCGCTTCGTTCGAGTCACTACCGCCGGGGTTCGGGAAAGCCACGTACACGACGTGACGATTACCAAGGAAGCACCCAATTACTGGCTCGATTAGAAAGGCAAACGTACCTGTCCATGGCATTAAATATCCATTCCCAAAAAGTTTTAATTCTCGATTTCGGATCGCAATACACACAATTGATCGCACGCCGCATCCGGGAGATCGGCGTGTATTGCGAGATTCATCCGTACGATTGCAGCGAGCAATTCATTCGCGAGTATCAGCCTCAGGGCATCGTTCTCTCGGGAGGGCCGGAAACCGTCACACTGGCGGACACTCCCCGCGCCCCCGCCATCGTGTTCGATCTGGGCGTGCCGGTACTCGGCATCTGCTACGGCATGCAAACCATGGCCGAGCAGCTGGGCGGCCGAGTGGAAGCCTGCACCCACCGCGAGTTCGGTTATGCGCAGATTCGCGCCCACGGCCACTCCCGCCTGTTATACGACATCGAAGACCACACGACGCCGGAAGGTTACGGTCTGCTCGATGTTTGGATGAGCCATGGCGATCAGGTAACGGCATTACCGGCCGGCTTCAAACTTATCGCCTCTACCGAAAGCGCCCCCATTGCGGGCATGGCCGACGACGCACGCGGCTACTACGGCCTCCAGTTTCATCCGGAAGTGACCCATACCCGGCAGGGGAAGCGCATCCTCGAACGTTTTCTGCTGGATATTTGCGGCTGCGAAGCCCTATGGACGCCGCGTAATATCATCGAGGACAGTTTGCAGAACATTCGCGCCAAAGTAGGGAGCGACCGGGTGGTTCTCGGGCTTTCCGGCGGCGTGGACTCCTCGGTTGTCGCGGCACTCCTGCACAAAGCCATCGGCGATCGCCTCACCTGCGTATTCGTCGATACCGGACTCCTGCGCCTCGACGAAGGCGACCAAGTCATGACCACCTTTGCTCAGCATATGGGCGTCCAAGTCATTCGGGTTGATGCCGAGGACAGATTCCTGCAAGGGCTCGAAGGCGTCGACGATCCGGAACAAAAGCGAAAAATTATTGGAAGACTGTTTGTCGAAATCTTCGACGAAGAGGCAGGCAAAATCACCGATGCCCGCTGGCTGGCACAGGGCACGATTTACCCGGACGTCATCGAATCCGCCGGCTCCAAGACCGGAAAAGCCCACGTCATCAAATCCCATCACAACGTAGGCGGCCTGCCGGAAAACATGAATCTCAAGCTGGTCGAACCGTTGCGGGAATTGTTCAAGGACGAGGTCCGACAGATCGGATTGGAACTCGGCCTGCCCTATGAAATGGTCTATCGCCACCCGTTTCCCGGCCCCGGCCTGGGTGTGCGCATTCTGGGTGAAGTCAAGAAGGACTATGCCGATTTGCTGCGCCGCGCCGATGCCATCTTTATCGAAGAGCTTCGCCGGCACGAACTGTATGACAAGGTCAGCCAGGCCTTCGCAGTATTTCTGCCGGTCAAATCGGTCGGCGTCATGGGCGACGGACGCCGCTACGATTTCGTCGTCGCGCTGCGCGCCGTTGAAACGATAGACTTTATGACCGCCCGCTGGGCGCATCTGCCTTACGACTTTCTCGATCTCGTCTCTCGCCGGATCATCAACGAAGTACCCGGTATATCAAGGGTAACCTACGACATCTCGGGCAAACCGCCGGCCACCATTGAGTGGGAATGATCCCCTGTCCATGGCTCCCAGCGACGAAGACTGGATGCGCCATGCCCTGGCGCTTGCCGAACAGGCCGGCGACATGGGCGAAGTGCCGGTGGGCGCAGTGCTGGTCAAGGACAATGCATTGATCGCCGAAGGCCGGAACTGCCCGATCGGCACGAACGATCCTACCGCTCACGCCGAGATCATGGCGCTTCGGGCGGCCGGCGCGAATCTTGGTAACTATCGGCTGGTCGATACCGTTCTTTATGTGACGCTGGAGCCTTGCGTGATGTGCATGGGCGCCATCATTCACGCCCGGGTGAAACGGATTGTGTTCGGCGCCCCGGATCCCACGCGAGGCGCCGTTTGCAGCGCGTTGCAGCTAGCCGATACCGAGTTCCTCAATCATAAGGTCGCATATCAGGGCGGCGTCTTGAAGGAGGAGTGCGGCACCCTCCTCAAGCGCTTTTTTCAGGAACGACGCTAAACGCCCTCGGCCCGGGACTTTTCCGGTCCCATCGCCATCTTGCCGGTTGCATTTTCCTCGGTGAGCCAAACCAGCAGATCGTAGTACCGGCGTATGCTGTTCACATAATGAACGGCCACGGCGCCACGCGCTTTACCGTACTTGGTTTTGCGATACCAATTCGGTTTCCCGAGCAGAGGCAACACTTTCTTGATTTCGATCCATTTGTCGGGATCGCCACCGCGCCGCGCAACCAGATTCCGGGCATCCTCGATGTGGCCATAACCCAGGTTATAGGCCGCCAAGGCAAACCAGGTACGATCCGGGTCTTCGATCTGCGACGGAATGTTAGCCAAAGTCTGCCGAAGATAAGACGCGCCGCCCAAAATGCTTTGGACCGGATTAAATCGATCAGTTACTTTCAGCTCCTTGGCGGTGACGCCGGTCAACATCATCATGCCGCGCACACCTTCGGCGGAGACGGCCGTGCTGCGCCATTTCGATTCCTGATAAGCAATGGCCGCCAAAAGGCGCCAATCGATGTCATAACGTCTGCCCGCCTGCACGAACCATCGCTTGAATTTGGGCAGACGGGTCAAATAATCGCGACGTAGAGAACTGTCCAAAGCCACGTCGAATGCTTCCGCGTGGCCGTAATAACGATCGATCAACTGATCCAGTGTCTTGTTTTCCTTGATCTCCCGAAAAAACCGAACGGTCTCGTCATATAGGCTGGAATCTTCGGACATGGGCAAAGCCCAGGCTAGCTCCCGGGTTTTGCCGATATCGAAGGCGACTTGCAGCTTCGGATAATAGCGCCGCATGATCAGTGCTTGATCCGAATTGGCGACGGTGTAATCGACCAACCCTTCACTGACGAGAAACAGAAGTTCGTGAACGTCCTGATCGAAATTGATTTGCCAATTAAGGTCTCGATAGTTGCGCTTCAGCGCTTTGAGAGTGTTGACATGGCTGGTACCCGCCGAAACCTCCAACACGCCTCCGGCCAAATCGGCGATGCTGTTCGGGCGCGGACGGCCGTCACTGTACAAGACTTGTTCGGTAAGAACGCGGTAAGGCGGTGCAAAGCGTAGTTTCTTTTTCCTTACCACATCGATAAGCAGCCCTGCTGCCGCTATATCCGCGCCTCCGTCATCAAGAGTCTGGATTGCCTGCTTAGCCGAATCCGACACTATAAATTTCACTTTGACATCGAGGCGCCTGGCGAATAGCTCGGCCAAGTCATGCTCCAGACCAACCGCTCCATTGACACTTTCATAGTAAGTGGAAGGCCCGTACCGGGTTACGACCCGCAGTTCACCGGATTGCTTGATCCGTTCCAACTGGGTTAAAGGCCGGGATGTTTCTTGAGTACACCCCGAGAAAGAAGCCGTGAAGAAGAGATAAGCGAGGAAACGGAAAACGTTGGATTGCTTTAATGCTGATTTTTTTTGTCGCCCCCTTATGAATTTGTTTTTATCGTCTACATTTTTCGCATGATCTAAACTTCGGCCCAAGGTGTCTTTCAGGTTTAGGCCGAAGGGCATGACTTCAGACAAATTCATGTCCCCCACCATTTAGTTCTCAACAAGAGTGTCGTATCATATCAGCCTTTTCCGGGGAGAGGTACCGAAGCGGTCATAACGGCGCCGACTCGAAATCGGATGGTCGGGGAAACCCGGCACGAGGGTTCGAATCCCTCCCTCTCCGCCAAATCAATAAGTTACGACTAGTTTCGTAGCCCACCGCAGTTCTCATCCCATCGCCGTAGTGCATGACGTTACACGCCTTGGGAGGCTCTCGAAGCTATCCATGCCTCCACTTCCGCCCGGTTCAGGCGCACGCAACGAGGCCCCAAACGGATCATTCTGGGGAATCGACACCCTAAATAGCCTCGAATCGCTTGCGGTACGTCTTCCTTGGACTTCTTTCCTTGTGCAATTTGCTGATCATAATCGCCGGCCTGAATCATTCTGTAGACCGTTGCGCGACTCACGGAGATGATCTTTGCGGCATCTGTAATGGTTACCAATGCTTTTTCGCTCATTACGGTCCTCTCAAATTCGTCCAAACGATAATGGAAGTCAGACTTGATTGAACGCAGTTTCCTGATTTATGAAATTCAGCCTGCCTACATTGCACAACGCTTCAAAAACAGTGGCGACGGGAAAGGTTGTCAAATTTGCGATCAACTTGCGCTTTCTTTAATGCAGCATACCGGGACTCCTAAGGGGATGGGCATACATTCGAATCGTATCCGGGGCGCCAATTGAATTATTAATCAGGCCCGTAAATACCCTCCTGGTATTTCGGGCCGCCGCCCAGGTCGGTTACACGCCCGGCCTGGGCTCACGCGGCTTGTCGCCGCGCCGGGGCATCCCTGCCCCGGATTAACCCGGCCTATAAATATAGGCCGGGTTAATAACCCCTCGCGTCCACACTTAATTCGATGTGCCGGTTCACAGTTTGGCGATGGCTGCCGTGGGTAACCACAAGGTGAGCGGGGCATCGGGGAATCGTTCGAATTCGAAACGCTCATAATAGCGCCTGGCGTGCTCGTGCTTGGCATCGACCACAACGCCGACCATGCCGATTTCCTCCGAGAGACGGAGACACCGGGACAGCGCGTCGGCCAATAGCAGTTCGCCCGAGTCCCGCTTTGCTGTTCTCGAAAATCGTTCTTGAAATGCTATTATCGGTTTCTTACCGTCTCAACGAGTTGAGATAAGGAAAGGTGTCACATGCGACCATCCGTTGCGCTCAACCTCAAACGAAGCGCCATCCGCGAAGCGGCGAGCCGCTTCCGCGCGGCGAACCCGCGCGTCTTCGGCTCGGTACTGCACGGCACCGACCGGGACGGCAGCGACCTCGATCTGTTGGTGGATGCATTACCCGGCGCGACGTTGTTCGATCTGGGCGGTTTGCAGGACGAGCTGGAAGCGCTGCTCGGCGTCCATGTTGATCTCTTGACCCCGGCCGACCTGCCGCCGAAGGTCCGAGCCAAGGTGCTCGCGGAAGCCCAGCCGGTATGAGCGAGAGCCGCCTGCCCGACTACCTCGACCACATGCGGCAGGCCGCGACGGATGCGTGCAGCTTCGTCGAAGGCTTGAGTAAAGATGACTTTCTGGCGGACAAGCGCACCCAGCAGGCCGTCATCATGAGCCTCATCATCATCGGTGAAGCCGCTACGAAGGTAATGGACGGCTACGCCGAGTTTGCGAACACGCACGCCGAGGTGCCTTGGCGCAGCATGCGCGGCATGCGTAACCGCATCGCCCACGGCTACTTCGACATCAACCTCGACATGGTGTGGGACACGGTGCAAACGGCGCTGCCGGGGCTGCTGAAGCAACTATCCGCCGTGCGCCAGGATGCCGACGACGAAAACCGCTATGGGATCGAACCATGACGGACACCATGAACACATCCAGTATCGAGGCGTTGGCCAGCGCCTGGGCGCGGATCGCCAATGAGCACGGATGAGATCATGCCCTAACCCGCGGCGAAGATTGACAGGGTATAGGTCGATACTAACCCCTCGCGTCCACACTTAATTCGATGTGCCGGTTCACAGTTTGGCAATGGCTGCCGTGGGTAACCACAAGGTGAGCGGGGCATCGGGGAATCGTTCGAATTCGAAACGCTCATAATAGCGCCTGGCGTGCTCATGCTTGGCATCGACCACAACGCCGACCATGCCGATTTCCTCCGAGAGACGGAGACACCGGGACAGCGCGTCGGCCAATAGCAGTTCGCCCAAGCCCCGATTTTGATAGCGATGGTCGACCGCCAGCCGGGCCAAACGAGCTACTGGCAATGGGTAATTCGGAAAGCGGGATTGATACCGGGACGGCAACTGATCCTTGCGAATGCCCGATAGGGCCAGACTGTAATAACCGAGAATCGCAGCACCGTTGACGGCGACGTAGGTTCGGCTGACCTTGGTTTCGGCATGTTGACGCGCAAAGCGTTTGAGATAGCCGTCCAGTTCCGGGTCGCCGCAGGTAAAGCTTCGCCGATCATGATGGACGTGAAGCGCCTCGATCGCTTCCGGTAGAAAACCGTCACGAGGATTCACGTTCGGATTGCCATTCACGATGCCGTTGCATGGCGGCCGACAATTTCGGGCGGGGCTTGTCGGTATGGTCCAGAGCCGTAAAGAAAGCCTCCCAGTCACGCGGCGACAGCGTCATCAATTCCGCCTCGCTGAGAACTTGTTTGGCGCGCTCCTGCGCGGCGCCCAGTAGAAAGGCACTCACGGAAACGCCGGCCGTGGCTGCGGCGCGAACGATCAGTGCCTTGATTTCGGGCGAGGTCCTGAGGTCAATGCGCTCGTAGGGTGTGGTCGCAGTAGGCATGGCGGTCTCAATCATTGATACGGAAATTATACGGATCGAGTTTATATGACCTCGGAACTTCCAACAAGGTTCCGTACAGATGCCGTATTGGCACATATCGCTTTCAACCTCCTTCACGACCGCCTTGATACATTGAAACCGGCTCAAGAAGCGGAAACCGGTCACCGGCGAATGATCGGTTTTGGGTGGTCATCGGGCGAAAAATCGGGCATCTATGGCTCATTGCAAACAGCGGCATTTCTCAGGAGTCCAGGGCATGAGCAATCAGTTCTCCGGCGTCGGCAACCTCGGTCAGGCACCCGTGCTTCGCACCGTCCAAGTCGATGGCGAGGACCGGTCGGTGGCGGATCTGCGCGTCTACTTCGATCGCAGCGTTCCGCAAGACGATGGTTCCTTCGAGGACGAGGGCGGATTCTGGCTCAGCGTCAGCGTGTGGGGAGCCCGTGCAGAATCGGCGGTCAAAGTGCTCCGCAAAGGCGCCCGGATTCAGGTCGATGGCCAGCTGCGGGAGGAATCCTGGGAGGACGCCGAGGGCGCCGAGCATCGCGAATTACGGCTGACGGCCAGTCGCATCGGCATCGACCCGGTATGCATCGAATCCATCACGTATCGGCCGCGTACCGGTGCGCCCACCGAGATGCCCAGTGATCCCGGCGAAGAGTAACGGGAATCCCGATGCGGATCGGCGACGCCATCTACAACCTCGACGGCCTGCCGTTCCGTTCATTCGGCCTCGCGACCCGCATGCGCGAATTGCTGTCGGGCGAATCGGGAAGGTGCTATGCGGTGGAAAGTTGTCCTGACGGCGGTTTCATTCTTCGGCGCGAGCCGGAGTTTCCGCGTGCCGAAGCCGTTTCGGCACGCCGATCAAACGAACCGACGGCGCAAGCCGCGCGTCCTGGCGGGTTGTTGCAGCGAACCGAGAGGCACTCGATGAAGGTGGGTTCGGAAAAAAGAGCCACACGAGTATTCCGACCCGCCGTGGTGCGAGCGAATGCCGCTTGGCTGCCGGTATTGGGCATCGGCGTGCTGCTGGCGTTTATGCCGCACCGCCTGCTGAGTTCCCTCCTGGCCTTATTGCCGATCGATCCTTCGGTGCTGAACACCGGGCTGACTTGGACGCTCAACGGCTTGACACTCATGGGTGGTTTCCTGTCCGGCGCCCTGCTCTTCTGGCTGTGGACCGAATGGCTGTCGGCCGCCTATGTGGTTTCCGAGACCGGGGTCGAAGCCCGCGAAGGCCTGGTTGCCCGCGATACCGTGGGCTTACGGTTTCAGGACATCCGCTCGATCACCCTCAGACAATCCTGGTTCGAGCGTCTGGTGAACATCGGCACCTTGGAATTGACTTCGGCGGGCACCGACGGCAGACCCGTGCGGTTCGTCGATATCGCGTGGCCGGGACGCGTGAAGGTCTTGATCCAAAATCGCATGAACCGCGTTGAAGGAGATGATTGATGAGGATTCGGCACATCGAATGGCTGTTCGCATTGGTTTCCCTGTCCAACGCGGCGATGGCCAATGCGGCGGTGGATGAGCGCGTGAACCTGCTGCCGACCGAACAGGAATTGGCCCGGCGCGACGCCTGTCCAGGGGGCGGCGTCTTGCGCTACGCCGGGGATCCGCCGTATGCCGGTTTGCCCTGGCACCTGATCGAGTCGGTCCCCGCGATCGGCCGACAACACGCCGTGCTCACCCGGAACGAGGCACCGTGGATCCGAAAGCTCAGCGGTCCCTCGCGTCCGGTACGCATTTTCGAACATGACGGGGTAAACGTTGTCCTGTTCGATCTGTGCAGGCCGCACCGCTGCGACGCCGAATCCCTGTACGGCGTCATTGTCTTGCCGTCCCTGGATTACGGGCTGGTTCTCAGTGAACAGGGCCGCTCGCGTCGGTTGGGATCGCATAGGCCGGTCACCGATGCGGCTCTGGCCTGCGCGAAATCGATCGATGAGCGTCGCCGAGGGCCGTGACGTGGGCGTAAACCGCCATCTTTGTCCGAAAGTCTGGCGCACGGCGTTGGTCACATTAGCGGTTATGTCAGGCATCGTTTTGGCGGCAGGGAACTATGCCGATTATCTGGGCCACCTGGCGAGGGTGGAGTCCGGAAACAACCCCGGTGCCCGCAATGATTACGGGTATTTGGGTCTCTACCAGATGGGCGAGCAGGCCTTGGCAGAAGCCGGCTATTACCGGCCCGACGGCACCGCGAGGAACGACTGGCGGGGAAGCTGGACCGGGAAGGACGGCGTCCGGAATACGGCCGATTTCCTGAGCCGCCCTTCGGTGCAGACTCAGGCGGTGACCGCCTACAGAGTGCCGCCCAGTGGTCGCAGATCAAGAACCTGGATCTCGACGGCTATCTGGGACAAACGGTCGGCGGCGTCCTGATCACACCATCAGGCCTGCTCGCCGGCGCTCACCTGGTCGGCGTCGGCGGGCTGCGCCGCTTCCTGAGTTCGGGCGGAACCGGCTCGGTCCGGGATGGCAACGGAACATCGATCGCCACGTATCTTTCGGCTTTGGGCGGATTCGATGTCTCGGTGGTCACAGGCGTGTCCGGCGGACCATCCACCGGCTCGGCCACACCCGCACCGGGGGCTACGATCGGGATAACCCCGTCGACCCACGCACCGCTTTCGCCCTCGGCGGCATTCTCCAGCGGTTCCGGCATCGGCCTCGGAGCGGTAAAGGCCTTGGTGCTACAGACGCTGGCCGTGGGCTTGTTGCTGTGCACCGCCTGGGTGAGTCTGATGCAATACATCGGCTGGCGCCGCGAGCGGCTGTCGCTGATGCAGGTCCAGACCCATATCGTCAAGGCGACGGTATTAATGATGCTCGTATTGTTCGTGGCCTTGGCCTAGAAGCTGGTAAAAACCGTCACGAGCGCCGGCAGGACAAGGCGCGAAGGGCGAAAAACCGGAGTGTACATAGAGTACATGACTACTTCTCCGGGAGAGAAGTAGGACGCGCGAAAGCGCGCCTGTTCGGGTGAAAAACAAGGAAGTTTTTCATCAGCATTTTGAGCCCTGGAGCAACGCAGTCATGGCGGCGCGCAGTAGGTTTTCGGCAGCTTCTGGAGGAGTTTCAACCGTGGCGACTGCGGCTTAGTCGCACCCTTCACCATCGCGGGCCTGCTCGAACGATGGTCGTTCCTTCGGGAGCGCCGCAGGCATCTTCTACCTTCTCCGGGGGAACCCATACCCCGGTCGGGTCGGGATTTCTCCGGTTCATTCATGCCAATAGGAGAAACACCATGAACCCACCTGACGAGAAATACTTCGACCTTCATATCACCGGCGTCGGCTATCTGAACCGCGTGCGCGAGGTACCGATCAGACGCGGCCAGCCGTTTCTGGCGGTCGAGGTATCCGCTATGCACGGCGCGGCGGATGCCGTCGAATATACCCACTTCGATTGCCGGGTGAACGGCCAGGACGCACAAGCAGTCGTCTGCCAATTGATGCCGGCCATCCAGGCGCGCCAGGCTGTGCTGGTCGGTTTCAGGCTGGGCGATCTCTATGCCGAGACCTTTACCTACGAGAAAGGCGAGAAGGCCGGCCAGACCGGCGTCAGCCTGAAGGCCCGGCTGCTCTATATCGCCTGGGCCAAGGTCGACGGTCAGCCGGTCTATCAGGCGCCCGTCAGGAGCCAAGCGTCCGCTCACTCCGAGCCGACGGCAGCGTAAGCCGTTTTCATCCACCCGACGGGGGCAGTCCGTCGCGGGGCTGCCTCCGTTTTTCATTCAACCGGAGGCTATCCCCATGATCAAACTCAGCGGAACCCTGTACATTCGCGCCATCCATGGCCGTAACGGCACCTTTTCCGTCGGACGGCTGGTGACCGAGATCGGCGAATTCGCCGTCAAGGATACCTTGCTGGACCAGTACGACGAGGGCCGCTACGAAGGTGAGTTCGGCGTCTCCCGGATCTATCCGACCAATTATCTGGCCGGCGGACGGCTGGTCGTCGAGGTCCGTGCCACGCTGGCAACCATGGCCCTGGCGGCCATCGACGAATTGCCGGCCGAGCAGCAATCGCCCCTGCCGGAGCCCGATCCCATCGATCTGGAACCGCGGGCCGAAGCCACCGCGACGAGCTTTCGCGTGCCGGTGGAAGAAACATGTGCATCGGGCGCGAGCGCTGATGAAACCTTGGATAGCCCGGATTCGCCGCCTGATCAGGAGGCGGACGAACGGCTGTTCGGCGTTCTTTGGCCGCTCGGCGCGACGGTGAAACTCGATACCACGGTCGACGTGCCCGGTTTCGGCAACAGAAGGACGGGGCAGGACCACAGACTACTTCCCAAAAAGCCAGCGTCGGGGCGTCGGGTTGATGCCGTTGTTAGGCGCAGTCGTGGCTGTGGCGATGTACTCCGCCCAAGAACTCTGGAAAAGTCGCCGCTGGAGCCGCATGGACACTTGCGTTGCAGGAACAAGCTGTTGAGTGAGGGCAAATCCCTAGCTCGCTCTGGGTAGCATGGCTTTCATGGCCCTGTCGCTTTCTGGCTGGCCGCCCCTGTTCCGGCCGTGGGCGGCTTAGCGCCGGGGCACAAAATCGTCTGTGGTCCGCGCAGCGTGGTGGGATCGAGCAGCAGGTCGACGGAGGCGTCGAGCCCCGCGACGACCTCCGGCGTGGGTTGAATCCGCTTCAGCTCCGCATCGACCGCCTTCGTGCTCGACGGCACCTTGAGTCCCGCGACGGCCTTCGGGTCCCCGACCGCGGCGAGCAGGGCCGACAGCTTCTTCGCCAGTGGCGGGATCTTCGGATCCGCCTTGCCGTAGTGCCGCACAATCTGGTCGAACAGCGATTTCTGTTGATACATGCCGAACGCGCTGGCGAAGAACTCGTCCGCGTTGTCCCAAGGATGTCCGCCGCCGCCAGCCCACAGGGTGTCGGCGACCATCACCAGCCCCGCCGGATGGGTCGTGGTCTTGCCGTCGTCCTTCAGCGGAGGCAGGTGCTTCGCATCGAACGGTGCGCTGGGGAGCGAAACCGGCGCGGTGTTCTGCAGCTCGAGGAAGAGCTCGGCCACTCCCTTGGCCAGCAGGTCGGGCGCGCCCTTGGGGACGCGGTCGCCAAGGTGGAAGGCGAAGATCCCGTGCGAGCCCTCGTGGGCAATGGTTCCCTCCCAGGAATCCTCCTGCTTGATCACCAGCACGCCCTGGCCTCCGAACACGCGGAATGCGCTGTTCGCGCCCTTCGAGATGGCGATCACGCTGGTCCTCAGCGAGTAGGTGCTGTCCGTGATCTTGCCGTTGAGCACGGCGGCCTGCTTTGCGGCGGCTCGCATCCGCTTGACCAGCGTCGGGATCGGCGCCGGATCGTGCTTGCCGCAGTGGTAGGTCTGCGATTCCGGCGCCTTCGTGATCCCGAGGTCCTTGTAGCTCAGGAAGATGCGCGCGGCGACCCCTCCCTCCGTCACTTCGCCGATGATGGCGTCGTTGCCGATCCAGACCCTGTCCCACGGCGTATACTTCTGCGGCGGGAAGGCCAGCAGCGCGGGCGCGGGTGGCAACGCAACGGGAAGCAGCGCCGCGCCCGTCTCCGCTTGGGTCGCGAGCCGCTCGGCCCGCAGGCGCGCCTCCGGTGCATCGCTGACGGGCGCGATGCGCTGATGCAGCCGGTGGAAGGCTTCGTGACGCAGCATCCGGAGTTGCTCCCGCGGCGGCATGAACAGACCGGCGGGACCGAGGTTTATTTCGCCGTTCCTTGTCCATGCGGGTGTCGCGGCGGGCAAGGTGGTGGGTATGCGCGCGCTGATGCGGAGGGGTGGGTGGTCCAGTTCCCCGGGAGCAGTGCCGATGCCGGAATGCACCCGCAGCCTTGAAAAGCCGTAGCCGAAGCGCTGGATACCTGGTGGCGCGCCGATAACGACGGAGTGCGCTGCCGTTGCCATCACCCGATCGGCAATCCGGTCCGCTTCCTGGTCGTATACGTCTTCTGGAGTCTTAACCGTCAGTTTTGTCTGTGTCTTCATGGGCACTTTAGCGTATACGGGTATCCGGCTGAAATCGTGACCGAAGCGGGCAATTTTGGTAGTAGTCGAGTCTCCTTCGACATTCACCGTATTTGGTTCTAACCGCCGCTGTACGGCTTGATTCCCGATCGCGCGCTGCAGAAGGAGGATATGATGCTCATGATGATGCGGCCCAAGTATTGTCTTCCGAGGCCGGGCAAGGCTTGAGGATGCCGGCTTTTGAGCTTGATTCTGTTTTTGTGCAAAGGCTCGCATACTTCACCTTCTCTTCAGTTGCAGCCTGCAGTCTAACGAAGCTGTGGAAAAACCTGCTTTTTGTTGCCTTATGAGCCCGGCTTCGATTTTTTGAAATGATGGGCTCGAACTGGAAATCAGCGGTGGCCCCGGTTTTCTGGACAGAATTTTCCCGATCCTAAGTGGGCTTCTGCGGTTTAGGCTGCCTGTTGAATGGGCAGCGGATCGAAGTACACGCTATCGGGGGTCTTGCCGTCAAGCGATGAATGGGTCGACGTTCGTTGTAGAACTTGAAATACCGCTGCAAGCCTTCTCGTGCCTGGGAAACCGTGTCGTAAGCATGCAAGCGGACCTCCTCATATTTCACGCTTTTCCACAGCCGTTCGACGAACACGTTGTCGACCCAGCGGCCTTTGCCACCCATGCTGATCCGAATGCCGTGGTCTTGGATGAGATCGACGAACTCCGCATTCCCGAGCGATGGCTTTCATCGCATAATCGCCGGTGAGATAGGCCAGCGCCATGCCGGTGCGCGGATCGTCGGCCTATTCCGTTCGATAATGCGCCAAGGGCTTCGCCAACGGCCGCCGTTGCATGCGGGGGATTTCATCCAGCGGCTGATCCGGCGCAAATCTGGATTGCATGCGCTCGATGGATTCAGGGCTACCCCGATAAATCTGGCCTTACAGATGATCCCAAATGCTCGGCAAGCCAACGCCAGCCCGCACAAAATCAATATACCCCGCGATTGCACGCTTGCGTTGCCGGCCAAACTGGCCCAGTAGCCAATGGGTTTGCAACCAGGCGGGCGAGGGCGCCAAGCCGACCATGGCCGCATAACTGCTCCACGGCCAATCCCCGACATCGCCGACCATCCCGGCACGCACGGGATTCAGCACGACATAACGCGCCAACGCCAGCAGATAGCTGTTCTTCTCCACCAGAATCGCCTGGTATCGCCCCTGAAAAACATGCCCGACGCGCCCGTGCGTTCGGTTTACCGTTTGCGTATAAACCCCGTTGAGCTGGCGCATGCCTCGGGCGAGATTGCCCTCCGGCGTTTCAATCACCAGATGATAGTGATTGGACATCAGGCAATAAGCATGACAAACCCCGTTGAACCGCGCGCAAACCTGCCCCAGCAACGCCAGCCAAGCCTCGCGGTCGATATCGGAAAAATAAATGTCCTCGCGCCTATCGCCACGGGACGTGATGTGATGGAGGCCGCCGGATAACTCGATGCGGAGAGGTCTTGCCATGGGGGGAGATGACAGGGTGTGGGCGTGGAAGACCTGACCCCGGTGGTGCCCGAAAGCGGTAGTTAGGCTCTTTTGCCTTTCTCTTCAATTTCTTGCCTGCTGGCGGCCTTCCTGAAGCACGCAGCGTGAAGCCTGTACAGTACATGGGGCCTGAGCATGCTGTCATCATGCATGTCCGGATGCTCGAATTCGCGGCTATACTGCATGCCAAGACGCTCCATGACCCGGCGAGACCGCCGATTGCCCACGGTGGTGAAGGCAACAACCTCGGGCAGGCCGAGCCTCAGGAATGCTATCTGCAGCGCACCATGGGCGGCCTCGGATGCGTACCCTCGGCCCCAGTGGGTTACTGAAAGCCGCCAACCAACTTCTACACACGGCGAGAATGGCAATGCCGGGGCTGGCACATGCAGTCCGACGAAGCCGATAAAAGGTTCACCGCCTTTAACCTCGACAGCCCAGAATCCCCAGCCACGCAGTTCAATGAGCGAGCGGATCTTATCCGCCATCTCGTCACTCTCCCGACGCTCCAAAGGTTTGGGAAAGAACTTCATCACTTGCGGATCGGCATTGATGGCGGCAAAAGGTTCAAGATCACTTTCCCGCCACTGCCGCAAACGAAGCCGCTTAGTCTCGAATTCGATCAGTTCCGCCATGACAGGGGCCAAACCTTCTTGGTGCCTAACGCCAAGCTCAGCCGCGGAAGGCTGCGTCGCGCCCTGACGCCGGCTGGAGCATTGTGTTATGCGATTCGCTTACCTTCGCAGCCTCAATGGATGACTTAATGAGCTCCTCAAAAATGCGGGCCTGCCCTGCCGGAACGAGCTGCCTATGTATCTCGCGCCGCTTGGATTCATCACACAAACGTTCAGCCAACCACCCGGTCAGATATAGCGCCGATAAGCACCCGCCCGCCGTAGCAATATTGCCTTCCACTACCAGCGCTTTGTCTTGAACATCGACACCCATAGCCACAAGACCCGGCTTAGCATCTGGATGCGTTGTCGCTTTGATACCTTTCAATAAACCAAGTCGGGATAAAATGAACGAACCTGCGCAGACCGAGCCGATGAGTTGTTTTTGTGGATTCAATTTGAAGGAAGACACAAATTCTTCATCTTCCAATGCGGCTGGCACACCCTTATAACCACTAACAAACAAAACCACGTCAGAGGCATTTGCCTCTGATACATGGCCATCGGTTTTTACCGTCATACCCAGCGTAGACGTGTGGGTGCTTTTTGTTCCAAGAACTCTTACCTTCCAGTCTGTTCTTGTCCGTCCCAGGATGTCTCTCATTAAGAAAAAATCGATATCCGTAAACTCATCAAAGATGACAATCGAAATTTGATACACAATTCATCCCTCCTCCTGATGATGAATTTCCAATTAATTCCTGTAGCACTGTAGATCAATCACTTGCGCTGATCTGTGCTTGCTGAAAATCGCCTTTTAATTACCGAAGCAATAATGCCAACGTAAGCCGCAAGGCCCGAACGGCGTAGCCATAGAGGGCTTGTCGGCTTGACGCACTCGTTAGAGCAAAATCAGGCTCGTGGTTGCGGAATGGGCTCTAGCGGCTTAATTTTCTTCCGCTCCCGATGCAGGTTGATAAAGTTGCCTGCCAGTATCAAGCCCGCGCCCAAAACCAAATACTCATCTACACGCTCACCGTAAAGCGCGTAGCCAACCAGAGCTATGAGTGGTAAGCGCAGGAAATCTAAGGGCACCACTACCGAGGCATCCGCCAGGGAAAGTGCCCGCACCATGCAGTAGTGCGCACTGAGCCCGGTAATGCCGACCACGATGAGCCAAGGCCAATGTGCTGCTGCAGGGGTAACCCAAGTAAACACCGCTGGCACCAAACCTAGAGGCAACTGAATCAACATCATGTAAAAGAGAATGCACAGCGGTGTATCTCGCCCCGCCAGCTTCTTGGTCAGCGTATGAGACAGTCCATACGCAAAGGCGCCGGCCAGCATTACAAGCGCCGCCGGATGAACGACCGACCAGCCGGGACGAAGGATAACCAAAACACCGGCGATGCCTAGAACAACCGCCAGCCCCCGACTCGGGGAGATACGCTCACCCAGCAGTAGTGCCGCGAATACCACCGTCCAGAGCGGCACGGTGAACTCAATGGCAAACACCGCCGCCAGCGGAACAAACGCAATGGCATAGAACCAACCGAACTGCCCACAAAAGTGAACGAAGTTCCGCCCGAGATGTATTCTAACGTTCCGAAACGAGACCTGCGTCCAACCGACTCTAGTGAGTATGGCCGAGATAACAGCCAAGCCGATGAGGCTGCGGATGGCAAGAAGTTGGAACGTGCCAAAGTTCGCGGAAAGTTCGCGTACCGCAACGGCCATCGCGGAAAATGAGAGTAAAGCGCCAACCATCCAGGTGGCAGCAACAACTACTGGGTGGCGCATAGGCGTAACTCCTCCTTTCCGGCTGTAAACCGAAGTTTAGCGGGCACGCCGGCGCCAGCCGCTGTGTTCCGCTCGAACCCCAGGTTAGACGCCCTGCGATGCAGCATCGATGAGCCTAGGAAGGTCAGCCATACGGCCAACGACTGCATGAGACTGTCCGAACATTTCGCTGTATTGTGACCCAGGCAAGTAGTGGATCGCCGTCATTCCAGCGGCTGCCGCAGCTTGTAGGCCGACAGGGCTGTCTTCGACGACGATGCACTGATTGGGAGAGTATCCCATTGACCGTGCTGCGTGGAGAAACAGCCCCGGATCCGGTTTCCACGAACCCACCTCATAGGAACTGAACACATGGTCGCCGAAGTATCTCGAAAGGCCGCTTGAAAGCAGGGCTTCGGCGATTTTGGTCGGAGGGCCGCTGGACGCAACGCACTTGGGATAGCTGAGCGTCTCAAGCATCTCGATAGTGCCGGGTGTAGGGCGCAGGTCGATCCGGAAAAGCTCGCTGACTCGAGCGCGATAGGTCGCCTCGAAATTCGGAGGTAGCGGTCGACCGATGCGAGCCCCAAGATCAGCGAGTATCAGCGCCAGTTTCGTCCCCCGGTATCGTTCGACCATTGACTCGAGGGTTTCACCGATCTCAGGCAGCAGATCCAAGAACGCTTGATTACACAGGCCCTCGCTATCCACCAGCGTGCCGTCAAGGTCAAAAATGATGCAAAGGCGAGACATCTTTCTGGCGCCTATCGCCCCGCTTCAGCCGCCGACGTCGGCTGCAAGCGGTTGTTGGGCGAGATATCCTTAATCATAGGGATGCAGTCTAGTGATATACCTCGTGGAGAGACATAGGTAGCAATCTCATCTCCTTTAAAACCGCATGCTCGATAAAACGCCGCGGCGTTTAACGTCGACTCCAAATTTAACGTCTCCAACCCATGGCTTAAGGCGATCTCCTCAAGGAATGTGACAATCCCCCTTCCTATGCCCTTTCTCATGTGGTTTGGATGGACAAATACGGCGTCAATTTTTCCGGTATCGATATTGATCATGCCCGTGCCAACCACTTGGTGGTGATACTTCGCCACGTAGAAATGTTTCTCGACGTGATCTATGAAATCCTCCGTTAACATACCACCAGTCCACACTTTTAGGGCATCGCCGGAATAGTGGCCAGCACATTGATTGAGGATGGCAGTATTCCTTATCTCCCAGGCCGCCCGAGCATCCTCCCGTTTTGCCTTCTCGATGCTTAACATCGGTCTCTCCTTTATGCCCACCAAACAATTAAACGGTTTTTGTTTATCATCCGTTACGGTGTACCACACGTCCCCTGCCTGACAAAGTATCCTTTATTTTCTTGATCTATCCTTCTGTCTATCTTCCTATTCGGCAATATAGGCTGACCTGGTCAAGTAGCAGCGGACACCCCACTCAACAACCACCTTTCCGAATCATGCTGCCGGTCATGCCATACGCCTGTAGCAGGCCCCGAAACACCCGGCTGGCATATTGCACGCCCGGTTGGGAATGATGCAGCAGTTGGCCGCGCGGCGGTTGCCGGCGCCACAGCGCCATCCGAAGCGCGTCAGCGGGCATGGCGATGCAACGCAGTGCCCGCGAGCGATTGGCCATCCTCGTGGGAGTCAGTCTCTTAGCCGACGATGTGGGAGGGGCTGCGGCCACAGTGATGACCACCTGCCTCAAAGATCCGGTCACCCACGCGCGAGCGCAGACTATAGAACAGGGGTAAAGCATGGCGAAAAAGCCAGGCCTGAACAGGGCGAACGTTGTCCCGTTTCGGTCGGGAACGGCGCGCCGCGCACGGGCGCCGCTGAAGGGTCCACGCCTGGTCTGGCCCACGCGCACCGATGCGATCGCGGCGGTCGCGCCTATCGCTCGGGCGGGGCGGATGACGTGAACCGGCGCTCGCGCGGTCGCTTGGGTCCTCTCTCTGCCGTATCACGCCGTCATGCTCGTGTAGGTCGGCATCCTCCGGGTGATCGAGTTCTTCGGCGCGATGATCTTTGTCACGGTGATCTTGATGCTCGGCTGGCTGTTGATTCAAATGGTCCGCGATTACCTGGCCGGCACTTAAGGCCTGCGGTCTCTCATCGCTCGCGATCGGGAAACTTGTCGCATGCTAAATTCAGTGCTGGCGTAGAGGCGTATTGGGTCTCGATGTGTGCCGGCAAGCGGCTTAAGAGGCCCTCGATAGGCACCTGGCGCGGATCCGCCGGAAAACGGGCGGCGGATTGCTCAGGAATAATCTAAACAACAAATGTTCATTTGTGCTAATGTTGTTTATCACGCTAAGCTAGACAGTGCCTTAATCCAGCAGGAGGACATGATGCGTTTATCGATTGAAGTGACCCCGGAACAACATCAACGGCTCAAGGCTGTGGCGGCTTTGCGCGGTCAGAGCATCAAGGATTATGTTCTGGAGCGCGTGTTACCGGATATCGCGGCAGCGGATGAAGACGAAGCGCTTCGCCAGTTGGAAGCCTTCCTGGAACCACGGATCAAGGCTGCGAAAGACGCCGCCGTCCACAAATCGGTCGAACAGATCTTCGAGGAAATCCATCGGGAAGCGCGGTAAGGGAATGCTCCCTTATGAATTAACCGCCCCCGCTGAGGAAGACCTCAGGGAGATTGCCCATTACACGCTAGAGCAATGGGGTCGAGGACAAGCCCTACGCTATGCCGGGCTGCTGGACAAGCATCTTCGGGAGATCGCCGCCCGGACCGTGCCTTCGCGCAGCTTTTCCGAGCGGTATCCCCAGGTCAGGGTGAGCCGCTGTGAACACCACTATATTTTTTATATCCATCCGGAAGAAAAACCACCGCGCATTATTGCCGTCCTGCATGAGCGGATGGAGATGCTGACCCGGCTTAAAAGCCGGCTGGGATGATCGTCCCTTAACTGAAATCGCGCGGATTGCAGTCCCAGCGCTTTATGGGGCCGGTGCAGAAAACGGAAAAACCTGTACGCCAAGGGTCAATGCCGTTAAGTTAAGCCGTCATTCCAATCGCAAACGGTCGTTCTGGGAGCGCCAGAACGCCCCTTCCGGCAGGGATTGCTCACCCCATCCCTGGGGTTCGTCCTACGGACCGTGCTCCGCACGTCCAAATTTGCTCCTGGCAAATTTGTGCCGGACAAATCGGCAGGGCGAGGCGCAATGCGGCGAGCGGGCAGGCCAGGGAAGGACTGCCCAGGACTCGCGAGCGAAGCGGGACGGCGTAGCGCGGCGAGGCCGATTTGCACGCGAAGCGCCCGTAGGGTGCCGCACAGGGACTGTGCGGCATGAATCCAGTGCACAAGGACGTGAGAGGCCTTTGCCGTCCTTGGCGTCTGGACCCCGGCAATCCAATCGCAAACGGTGTCTTCGGGAAGGGCGTGGCCGGCGCTCCCGGCCAGGCCGTTTGCGATTGGAGCACCGAAGCCACCCTTCCCTGCCGGGGTGACGTCATTCGTCTTAACTTAACGGCATTGACGCCAAGGGTACGGGGTGTCAGGTTGAAGCTTAGAGCACACGTCGGGCATATCAGAAAAGGCTTAAATCGACTCTACTCTGACGCATCTAAGCCGGCTGGTCTGACGCCAGGTTGAGGTTAAGCTCAGCCGGACATGCCGAGCTGATAAAGAACCACCGGCCAGCAAAATGCGTTACCCTACCCCTCTCGAGCCAGGCGCGCCGATGACTCACAAACTCATGATTTCTTGCCGTCGGCAGCAACCAGCGGCGGCGTGGCGTTAGCCCCGCCTCCCAGAGATTTGTACAGAGAAATCAGATTAACGGCAGTGAGGGCTCGTGAATTAGCGAGTTCACTTTCCACCGCATACAGGGCGCGTTGTGCAACCAGCACGTCCAGCAGGGAAATGACGCCGGCTTCGAAGCGCAGTTGGGATAAACGCACCGCCTCTTGCTGGTCCTCCACCGCGCGTGCCAGCGTTTGACGTCGGATCTCTTCCTTGAGATAGCGGGTCAGCGCGGTTTCGGTTTCCTTGAGCGCCTCCAGCACACCCTTTTCGTAAGCAAAATAGGCTTCCCGTTGTTTGGCCTCGGCCAGCTTGATTCCTGCCTTGATGCGGCCAAAGTTGAGCAAGGGCTGCACAAGGTTGGCGGCGTTGCCATGGGAAAACGCCGCGGACTTGAACAAACTTTCGATATCGGTATTTCGCAATCCCAGAAACGCCGACAGCGAGATTTTCGGAAACAGCTCCGCGATAGCCGCCCCCTGCATCGCCGTAGCGGCCGCCAACTGGCGCTCGGCGGCGCGCAGGTCAGGCCGATGGCGGATGGTATCGGCGGGCGAAGCGAGCATGGCTTGCCCCGGTGCTTCGGGAAAGGGACCGGGCGCATCCAGCTCGGCGGCCAGCGCACCGGGCTGCTGGCCCGCCAGCGCTTCCAATTGACGCAGGGCAGCGGTCTTGCCGGCTTCCAGGGTGGGAATCTGCGCCTCGGTGGTCTCCGCTTGGGCTTTGGCGCGCACCACATCATGGCGGGTTCCGATGCCCTCTTGCAGCAGCCTTTCGGTCTGCGCCAGGGTCTGCCGCATACTGTCCAGGTTCGATCGGGTGATGGCCAGCAGGGCCTGAGCGTTGCGGTAGTCGATGTAACTACGCGCCAGCTCGGAGCTTAACGTCACCAGGGATTGAGCGTATTGGTCACCGGCCGCTTCCAGCTCCGCCGAGGCCGCCTCGAGGCGCCTTTGCTGGCGTCCGAACAGATCGATTTCCCACAAGGCATCGAAGCCGATCTCGAACAGGTTGTAGCGTATGCCCGGCCTCAGGCCGGGCATCGGGTTATCTTGGCGCTGCACGCCCCCCGTCACATCGACCGACGGAAACAGTTCTGCGCGGGTGCTGCTCCGTTCGGCTCGGGCCTGTTCGATTCGGGCCAGTGCGATTTTCACGTCGAGATTGCGCGCCAAAGCTCGATCCATGAGGCGATCCAGTTCGTAATCGCCGAAGGCTCGCCACCATGCCTTCAAATTTTCCGGTTTGGCCCATAGCAGATCGGCGCCGATCTTCTCATCTGCGTGCCATCGATCCGGAACGGCCGGAACAGGCGCCCGATAATCTGGACCTACCGTGCATGCCGCCAGGCTCATTGCGAATAGTGACAGTGAAAATTGGAGCTTGGTGTTCAATGTCGTTGTGTATCTGTTGTGCGTTTTTTCATCCAGACCATCGCCTGCCGTTCTACTGTGTCCGCACTAAGCCAGCTTGTTGCGGAACATCCAGGCGGCGATGGGCAGCGTCACGGCCGCAATCATCAGAAGTGCCAGCATTTCGGGCAGCAGCTGGACGATGCCGGCACCCTCCAGATAGATCTGGCGCGTCATGCTGATGGCATAACGGAGCGGGTTCACGGCGGTAAGGTATTGGAGTGCGTCCGGCATGGTCATCACCGGCGTGGTCAAGCCGGACAGCAGCATGAACGGCATCATCACCACGAGCGTACCGATCATGGCCTGCTGCATGTTTCGGGCGATGGAGGAGAGGAACAAGCCGATCCCGACCGATGCCGCCAGGAACTCGGCAAGGCTCAGGTAAAGCACGAAGTAGGAGCCCGCAAAGGGAATTTGGAACCATAGCTGGGCGACCAGCAGGATCGAGGTGGCCTGAATCAGCCCGACGATCATCGACGGCAATGCCTTGCCGACCATGATCTCGTAGGGACGGAAAGGCGTCACCAGCAATTGCTCGAAAGTGCCTGCCTCCCGTTCGCGAGCCACCGACATGGCGGTCAGGCTCATCGTCATCATCATGGTGATCGTCCCGATCAACGAGGGAATCATGATCCACTGTGTCTCAAGGTTGGGGTTATACCACGCCCGGGGCGTCACCTTGATGCCGGGCGGCGGCGTAACGCCGTTCTCCTGGCGCCACCTCTGCACGAAGTTCGCGGCCAGGGTGCTCACATACCCTTGCGCGGTTCCGGCGGTGTTGGTGTTGCGCCCGTCGGCGATCGCCTGGACCTTGGCGGTACCATCCGCCATCAATTGGCGCTCGAAGTCCCGGTCGATGATCACCGCGAGGACAGCGCGGCGATCCGTGATCGGGTCGGCAATGTCGGAAGCGTTTTGCAGCGTGGCGATACGATCGAAAGTGCCCGAACCATCGAGGGTGGCGATGAAGGCCCGCGACGCCGCACTGTGATCGCGATCGAGCAACACATAGGGGCCATGGTTCAGATCGTAACTGGCGGCGTAGCCAAAAATCAGGCACTGCAAAATGGGCGGCACGAACACCGTGACCCGGCTCTTGCGATCTTTCAGGATCGCCAGAAGCTCCTTGCGGATGAGGGCGAGGATGCGAAATAAGGAGTCGGTCATGGCAACCTCAGTCGATGCGCTTGCGGGTCGCCTTGGCGGCCATGCCGGCGAGGACGAGCGCGTTGGGCAGGATGATGGGCCACACGTCCCCGGCCAGAAACAGGGTCTGCAGCGAACTGACGAAATAGCGGGCCGGAAAGATGCTGGTCACGATCTGGGCGCCCCAGGGCATGCTGCGGATGTCGAAGATGAAGCCCGACAGCAGGGTCGCTGGCAGGAAGGTCACCAGAAAGGTGATCTGGCTGGCGAGAAATTGGCTCTTGGTCGCCGACGAAATCACCAGTCCCATACCGAGCGCCACCAGCAGGTAGAGCGAGGAGACCAGCGCCAGCAGCCAAAGCGACCCACGCAAGGGGACGGCGAACAAAAACTGGCTGCCGGCAACCGCAAGGGCGAGCCCGAACATGCCCATGACGAAATAGGGCACGGTTTTGCTCAGCAGGATTTCGACGGGACGAACGGGGGTCGCGAACAGCGCCTCGAAGGTGCCGCGCTCCCATTCCCGGGCGATGACCAGAGAGGTCAGCAAGGCTCCGTGATCAGGACGATCAGGCCCGGAACCAGGAACCAGGAACTCTCGTTGGCCTCGTTGAACCACAGCCGGCCCTCGATGGCGATAGCAGAGCCGCCTGCAGCGGCGCGGCCTTCGGCGATCTCGCGAGCCAGCCAGGTCGCTACCGCGCCCCTTGCGTAACTGATCGCGATGCGGGCGGTGTTGGCGTCCGTCGCGTTGACCGCCACCAACAGATCGGCTTCGCCGCGCGCCACATCCCGTGCGAAATGGGGCGGAAAGCGAACGACGGCGCTGACTTGATGCTCGGTCATCAGCCTCGCCGCCTCGGCCATGGTATTGACCGGGTGTACCCGGAAATAGCTCGAAAGGCTCAGCGCCGCGCTGACGGCGGAGGTCTCTTCGGAAGCGTGCTCGACGACGACTGCGACGGGGAGATGCTTGAGATCGAAGGAAAGCCCGTAGCCGAACAGGATCAACATCACGATCGGCAGGACGACGCCGATGGCGATGGCGATGGCGCTGGGGTCCCGGAGGATCTGCCAGGTTTCCTTGCGGATCAATGCCCATACCCGCCGGGCACGGCTTCGCGCCATCAGCTCCTGGCCGGTCATTGCGCCGCCTTCCCTACGCTGTGCCGGGATTGCTCGACGATGGCAATAAAGGCATCCTCCATGGTGGGCAGCTGCCCACTTCGGGGCTCCCCCTGGGCGCGGATCGCCGCCGGCGAGCCTTCCGCCAGGGCGATGCCGCCATCCATGATGATCACACGGTCGCAATATTCGGCCTCTTCCATGAAGTGGGTCGTGACGACGACGGTCACCCCCTGTTCCGACAGGGCCGTGATCCGGCCCCAAAACTCGCGGCGAGCCAGAGGATCGGCACCGCTGGTCGCCTCATCCAGAAACAGGATTTCCGGTTCATGCAGCAGCGCCGTGGCCATCGCCAGCCGCTGTTTGTACCCCCCCGGCAGCTTTCCGCTCGGCAAGGCCGACATCGGGCCGAGATCGAACTGGTCTTTCGCCCAGGCGATGCGGTCGCGTTTTCTGGAACCGCGCAGACCATAGGCGCTCGCGAAGAAATCCAGGTTCTCATCCACGGAAAGGTCGCCGTAGAGCGAGAATTTCTGAGCGACGTAGCCCAGTTTCGCCCGTGCCTCGGCACGGGCGGTCCTCAAATCGGCCCCCGCTACCCGGAGGCGCCCGCCAGTGGCCGGGATCAGCCCGCATAGCATGCGGAAGGTGGTGCTCTTGCCCGCCCCGTTCGGCCCCAACAGTCCGTAGATTTCCCCGCGCCGTACCTGAAAGGACACATGGTTCACGGCGACGAAGTCGCCGAAGGTCCGAACCAGATCGAGAACTTCCACGGAAGGAACGCCGACCGCCTCGCTGGGACGGCGGCCCAGCGTGATGGATGGGGAATGGATCTCGCCGACCGCGGCTCGGAACAGCGCCATGAAGCCGTCTTCGAAGCGCGGGGCTGCGGGTTCAAACTCGAGGCCGCCCTCTCCGCCATCATCTTGAGGGGCGCGCGACGAGCGGGTAACGACCCGAACCTTCCCCGCCTCGGGTACGGCGTCCGCCACACCTGGATGCTTGAACAGGCGTGCCTGCAGAGAGCGGGCCGTGGAGCCCTCGGAGGAGGTGGCGAAAAACACGCGCCCTTCCGCCCGAGAGGTGATCTCCTCCGGTGTCCCTTCCGCGAGCACTTTGCCTTGATGCAGGACCACGGCATGGTCGCAGAACGCGGCCTCGTCGAGATAGGAAGTGCTGACGATGACCGTCAACGCCTCCTCACGCACCAGACGCCGCACGATTTCCCACAACTCTCGGCGGGACAACGGGTCGACGCCCACGGTCGGTTCGTCCAGCAACAACAGGTCGGGCGGACGGACCAAAGTGCAGGCGAGGCCCAGTTTCTGTTTCATGCCGCCGGAGAGCGCTCCCGCCAAGCGACCGGTGAACGGGCCGAGGGCGGTCATCTGCAGCAGGCGGGGATAGACCGCCATGCGCGCCGCTGGGCTGATGCCGTGCAGTTCGGCATACAGATCCAGATTTTGCTGGACGGTCAGATCTTCGTAGAGGCCGAACCGCTGGGGCATATAGCCGATGCGGTCCTGTATGGCCTGCGGGTCGGACGAGGCGTCGATGCCCCGAACCCGTACCGTTCCACTGTCGGCGAAAACCAGGCCGGCGAGCATCCGCAGGAGGGTCGTCTTGCCGCCTCCGTCGGGACCGACCAGCGCAGTGAGGGTCTTATGCCGTGCCGCAAAGGAAACGTCGTCGATGGCCTTGACGGTCTCGCCCGTTTCACGCTGGAATGTCTTGTGAACCCCGCGAATTTCCACCGGATGCATCAGGCCTTGCAGGCTCATTGCCGTGCCCGGTCGCGGGCAGGTCCGTCTGCATCCGGCGGAATCTTCACTGTTGCCGGCATGCCCAGGCGCAACACGTTCTGGGGATCTTCGACGAACACCCGGATTTCGTAAACCAGGCTGGCGCGCAGGTCTTCGGTCTGCACCGTTTTCGGCGTGAACTCCGCGACCGGCGAGATGAAGCCGACCCAACCCTCGAGCGGATGATCGGGAAGACTGTCGACCAGGATTTTCGCGCGGGATCCGGAATGCACACGCCCGAGCTCCGGCTCGGGAACGTACGCCCGCACCCATTTTGTCCCGATGGTGGCCAACGAGAACACCGGTTTCGTCGGGGACGCCATCTCTCCCGGCTCCATCAGCCGCGACTGGATCACGGCGTCGAAGGGCGCCCGCAACTCGGCGTCGGCCAATTGCCGGCGAATCAGTGCCAGCTGCGCCTCGTAGCCCTTGAGCTGGGCTTCGGCCTGGGCGATGTCTTCCAGGCGTGGTCCGATGACCGCGAGCCTGAGTGCCTTCTCAGTAACCTCCACCTTCGCGGCCGCCACATCGGCGGCCGACTTTGCCGCATCGAAATCCTGCTTGCTGATGGCCGCACTCGACACCAGATTTTTCCGCCGCCGGTAGAGAGCCTTGGCGTTGTCGGCGTCTGCCTTGGCGGATACCAGGTTCGCCCGAGCCTGTTCGATCTCCTCCGGCCTGCTGCCGTTTCGGAGGCGCTCCACGACCGCTTTCTGAGCATCTACCGCGGACTCGATCTGGATCGATTGGGGCACCAGCCGGCTGGTATCCATGCGGGCCAGCACCTGCCCTTTGCGGACCACATCGCCTTCTTCCGCTAGGATCTCGGTGATTCGCTCGGTTCCATTAAACGGTACGGAGGCTTGGCGAAAGTCGATGTTGCCGTACACGGTCAGCAAGCCCTCTGCGGAAGGGCGATGGATATGCCACCATCCGCCGCCTAGAGTTACCAGGATGAGAGCTGTCGGAATGATGATGCGAGCTTTCGTGTTCATGGCATAAGAATGGGTGCAGCCACCACTTTTGTCAAATTCGAATTTGAAATTTAAATTTACGTTCATAAGACATGCTTTTCCCGGTATGCTCTTTCCATGAAACAAGAGAAGCGAAATCGAAAATTGCCCGGTCACCGGGACGATGGCGTAGCCACAAGGTGGCAGATCCTCGAGGCTGCAGGCGAGGTATTTGCCGAAAAAGGGGTTGCCTACGCCACCGGCAAGGAAATCGCCGAACGAGCAGGAGTCAATTCGGCAGCGGTGAATTACTACTTCCGCGGCATAGATGGCCTTTACGCCGAAGTCCTAGTGGAGGCCCATCACCGGTTGATGGATTTGGAGTTCCTGAAGAAGATCTCCGAAGCCCCGGGGCGTCCGGAAGACAAGCTGAGCGTCTTCATCGACGGCATGCTACGGGCGGTTCTTGGTCCGATGTCTTCCAACTGGGCCCTGCGCGTGCTGGGTCGGGAAATACTCCACCCCTCCACCGCGTTTCCAATCCTCCTGGAGAGGGAACTCCTCCCCAAAATGCAAATCGCCACCGCGTTCATCAGCGAGATTCTAGGGGTACCTCCCGACCACCCTGCGGTCGCGCGCAGCAGACTCGCCATCATCGCGCCGTTCGCCCTGCTTCTGCTCGGGAGCTCAAAAATGCTGGAACACGCGGCACCACAAGAGGCTATCGCCAATCAACCGGACGCTGCCATTGAGCACTTCAAACGATTCTTCATGGGCGGGCTGGCCCAAATAGCCTCCGACCTTGCGCGTGAGAAGGCAGGAAACGGTGATGATGTAGCCAAGCGACCTCAGGGGGCGCCGGGACGTTCGGCGCACTGATCCAGGTCAACTACCAACATCCCCCGCTGAGTAAGCGTTGTTCGTCTCCCTCAGCCTTGTAGGGCCGGCATCACCACCTGCTGCACGATCGCGCTCCCTTCGGGGGTGCTCCAGTTGCCCGCAAGTTCCGCGATCACCTGGTTCGTGCTGGACAGCGTGACGCCGTTCTTCTCCATGCGGCGCAGAGCCATGTCGTCGCCGATCTGGCTCGGCGAACCGCCGGCATCGGCGATGACCTGAACCTCATAGCCCTCGCGTACCAGGCTCAATGCCGGGAAGACCGTGCACACATCGTTGTGACGCCGGCGATGATGAATTTCTTGCGTCCGGTCGCCTTGACGGCCGCCGCGAAGTTTTCGTCGTCCATCGCGTTGACGATGCCGACGCGCTTGATGCGGGCGGCGAATTCGGCCGGCAGAATCGACTCTAACTGTAGTGACCTGCAATGGAAAACCCGAGAACCTGCAATCCATCCGGCTGGCCTGCAATCCTTCGCCGCGGACCGGGATTATTTGCAAATATGATTGCCTCGACTGGCGGACACAATCATCAAAAGATGGGAGTGGTAACGGCCACGACCAGCCCGTGGGCCATCAGATACACAGGCTACTTCTAGGAAAGAGCGACGTATTCCCATGTGCGGAAGCCAAAACGCCTGGGAAAAATCAGTGAACTATGTCACAGCAATGGATGTGAATATTCACCATCCACTGACACAACCCTGTAACGCGGCGACTTTTAAGATCGCCTTTAGCGGTGAATTTGGCGCAATTGCGGGTGACGGACGCAACCGAACGGTGGGAACCGTACGAGCGCCGTCCGCCGCGGTTCAACGGACAAGGGGTATCGGCCGGAGGGGTCAACCCCGGTAACGATATCGCCGCCTTCGTCGACCGGCGATTCACACAAAACTTAAACGATGCGTTTTATGGGGGGTTGGGCCTAGTCGCCCTTGTTTTGCCATGGCGCCTCGAAATACCGGTTCAAAAACTTAAGGTAAGGCGTTATGGAACGAGACACGCGCGCAACGCGTCACTCCTCTTCAGGGCCCGAACGGCGATCTCACCGAATCGTCCTGGCCTTCAATCCCCAGTGCCGGTCCACGGATCGCCACCGGAACCTTCGGTTAGCGCTGTGCGCGGGTCTCCTGTCAGGGCTGGCCTTGCCGAGCGTTCGTGCCGTCGAAATCAACTATGCCTATGACGACCTCAACCGGCTCGTGAGCGCAACCCGGTCCGACGGCCCGGCGCTGGCCTTCCAGTACGACGAGGCCGGCAACTTTACCAGCCAGGGGGTCAGCAACAGCCCGGACACCGACGGCGATCTGATCGCCAACTTCGCCGACCCGGACGACGACGGCGACGGCATGCCCGACGCCTGGGAAGCGCAGTACGGTTTCAACCCGCTCGATCCCGCCGATGCGGCGCAGGATGCCGACGGCGACGGGATCACCAACCTGGCTGAATATCAGGGCAATACCGATCCCTTGCAAAACCAGCAAAACTCGGGCACCGCCCATGCGAGCGTGCCCGCGGTGCCGGCCGAGGGTTTGCTCCTGATGGCCGTGGCGCTGTGGCGCATCGCCGCCCGACTGAACCAGAAAAACCGGGGCCTTTGACATGAAGCCGGAAACAAGAAGAAGCGGGGTGGCCCCGATGGCCCTCTGGGTGCCGTTCGTGGCGTTCGTCACATTGGCTGGGCTGGTCTCGGCAGAGCCTTTCGCCGCGCCCGAGGGCTGGATCGACCAGCGCGCCAAGCTCGTCTCGCCGGAATCGGCCGAACGCGTGGTCGCAAAACGCGAACAGACCCTGGCGCAGGAGCGCGACCGGCAGGCTGAGCGGCAACACCTATTGGGCGCGACCGCCGCGCCCCGCGCGGCCGCGGAGATCACCGCGGCGGCGGAGGGCCTGGTGCCGGCCGCCACCGAGTTCAGCCAGCTGGCGGCGGCCCTGGACAACGATCCGCGCCGCATTTACCAGTTCGTCCGCAATCATTTCGCCTACGTGCCGTATTACGGCGCGCTGAAAGGCCCCTACCTCACGCTGAAGGAACGCAGCGGCAACGATTTCGACCAGGCCGCCCTGCTGGTGGCGCTGCTCCGGGCCGCCGGGTTCACCGCCCAGTTCCAGTACGGCAGCATGACCATCCCGGTGTCGGCCGCCGATGGCCTGGACCTGGCCCATTGGCTGGGCACCGAGGCCAATGCCGGTGTGATCGGCACGATGATCGCCACCGGCGGCATTCCGGCCGTCAACCACGGGACCAGCTTCACGCTGGATCGGGTCTGGGTGGTGGCGACGATCAACGGCAACACGGTCGCCCTGGACCCGGCGTTCAAACCGAGCGACAAGCTGGCGGGCATCGATCTGGCGGCCGCCATGGGCTACGACCCGGCGGCGTTACTGAGCGCGGCCGGCGGCATCACCGGCAGCCATTCCATCCAGAGCCTCGATGCCGGCGCCCTCGACAACGCGCTGAATACGCTGACCACGCAACTGGCCGCGCAGCTCCAGCAAAACTACCCTAATGCGCGGGTCCGCGACATCGCCGGCGGTTTGGGCATCCTCCCGGACGACAGCGCCAGCCTGCCGGCTGCGCTGCCGTTTCCCGGCACCCCGACTCAAGCCGCCTGGACCGACATTCCCTCCGGCTACATCCACACCGTCCGCCTGCAACACGGCGGCCTCGATACGACGCTGAACATCCCCGAGATCGCCGGGAAAAAACTGAGTCTCAGCTATGCCGGCGACAGTGCCACGATCGATCCGCCGCCGGCCGGCGCGACCGATTTCGGCACGGTGGCGCCGGGCCAGGACGGGCCGACGTTTACCTGGACGCCCGGCAATCCCAATTCGGTGGTCATCCAGGTCACCAGCACGATCACCGGCACCGGCGCCGGCGCCTTCCAATTCGTTTCGGGCGGCGGCACGCAGAACATTCCGGCCAACGGCAGCGTCCAGGTCAAGGTCAAGTTCACCGGCGTCGGCCAGAGCGCGGGCCGCAAGAATGCCAGCCTGACCTTCAACTATACCTACCAGGGGAATTCCATCGGCTCGCAGACCGTGGCCTTGACCGGCGCCGTGGTCAGTACCCCCGTGGCCGAGCTGTATCTCGACGACACCCTGCTGCTGTCCGAGGGCACGCCCTCCGGCGACCTGACCCATCTGACCCTGACCGTCGACCACCCCTACAGCGCCAGCGTCAGCAACCCGTGCTTCACGGGTGCCCGTTTCGCGGACCAATGCGCGACCTTCACGTTGAAACGGACCGGCGCCTACGTGCTGGCCTCGGCCTTCGGCGGCGACCGCGACAGCAGCCTTTTGGCCGAGCGGCAACGCTACCTCGACCAGCTCACCCTGCACGGGGCGGCGAACGGCTCGCGCGAGGTGCTCTCGGAAACCCTCAACGTCATCGGCCTCGGCTGGATGCAGCAGACCCAGCTGGCGTCCGATCTGCTCGGCGCCGTGAGCGACCACCGGATCCTTCAGCATCACCGCTTCGGCATCGTCGGCCAGGAGGACGGCTACTTCATAGACGTCAAGGCCCAGTTCTCCCCGGTCCTGCCGCAAAGCAGCACCGCCGTATCGGGCGCCTTCCAGGCATCCGGCCTGATCGCCAGCGCGCTGGAACACGGCGTGCTGGAGCAATCGCAGGGCGCCGCGCAGGCGGCCCTGTCCACGGTCAAGATCTTCGCCCTCAACAACCAGAGCGGGCAGAAGTTCTTTCTGGCCAACAGCGGCAATTTCGGCAGTATTCAAGGCCAACTGAGCGGCTACAGCGCCAACGATCTCGCCGACCTGCAAACGGCCGTCAACGCCGGCGCCACGCTGATTCTGCCGCAAAACGGCCAGGTGGCGCTCAACGCCTGGCACGGCAAGGGCTACATCGATTACCGCGTGAGTGGCAGCCAGCGGAGCCTCGGGATGATCATCGGCGGCGGCCTGCAGGGCGGCTACGGCTCCTTTCTGGGGCCCGTGAGCACGCCGGCGGCGCAGGCGAGTTACGCCCCGGTGCAGGTGCCGCCGGGGAACGTCCCGACCCCCAAGGGCGCCGATCCGGTCGATCTGGGCTCGGGCGCCTACCTCAACCAGGCCGCGGATCTCCGCCTGGGCGGTGCAGGCGCGCGCGGCCTGAGCCTGGCCCGCTACTACAACAGCCAGCAGGTCAATCAGGCGAGCGCCGGCCTCGGCCGTGGCTGGACCCACGGCTATCATCTCCGCCTCAGCCGGCACAGCGACGTCAAGACTGCCCTGGGCCTCAGGAGCCCCCGGGATGCCGCCGCCCTCATCGTCGCCGCGGTTGTGACCCGCGACCTGATGGCGCCCACCCAGCCGAGTCTTCAAGCCTGGACCGTTGGCGCCCTGGTCGCGCAGTGGGCCACCGATCAACTCTTGGACACCAGCGTCAGCGTGCGTCTCGGCGACCGATCCTTGAGCTACCGGCAGCTGCCGGACGGCAGCTACGTGGCGCCGCCGGGCGTCACCACCCAGCTGGTCCAGCTGGCCGACGGCACCTTTGAACTCAGGGAGCGCTTCGGCACCGTGCTGGCCTTCGACGCTCAAAACCGAATCCAGCGGCTGACCGACGTCGACGGCAATACCTTAAGCTTCACCTATGACGGCAACGATCGGCTGACCCAGGTCAAGGACGCTTACAACCGCACCTTGACCCTGACCTACACGAACGGCCGGCTCACCCAGGTGGCCGACAACCAGGGCCGGAGCGTCAGCTACAGCTACACCGGCGACGACCTGACCCAATTCCGCGATGCCGAGAACCAGCTGTGGCAATACGGCTATGACGCCAATCACCAGATTGTGACGGTGACCGATCCGGTCAACAGCGTCATCGTCAGCAACGTCTACGACGACCACCACCGGGTCATCCAGCAGACCTCTCCGCGGCAGACCGGCTCCGCGCTGTACAAACTCCACTACACCGGCCTGTCATCGTCGGAGGAAGACCCCGAGGGCCATCGCACCACCTACACCTACGACGACACCGGCCGCACGATCGCCGTCGAAAACGCCCTGGGCCAGATCGCGAGGACCCAATACGACGGCCAGGCTCACGTCGTCCAACAGACCGATCCCCTGGGCCAGGTCACCCAGCACGGCTACGACGGCCAGCACAACCGGGTCCAGTCCGTCAACGCCCTGAACCAGGCCACCGGCTTCACCTACGATGCCCAGCAGCGCCTGATCCGGGTCACCGACGCCCTGGGCCACGCGGCCGAGATCGACTATGACGCCGAGCACCACCCCATCGCCGCGCGCAACGCCTTGGGCCAAGAGACTACTACGGCCTATACCGCGGCCGGCTTGGTACAAAGCCGCACCGACGCCAAGAACGCCGTCACCCACTACACCTACGACGGCAACGGCCATCCGGCCACCGCGAAGACCGGCACGCATCCTGCTGTCGCCACCCAGTACGACGCCATCGGCCGGCTCTTAAGCCTCACCGACCCGGCCGGGGCCGTCACCCAATTCCAGTACGACAAACGGAGTCTGCTCATCCAGCGCACCGATCCCTTAGGGAAGCTCAACACCTCGGGGTACGACAACGCCGGGCGTCTCAATAGCCACACCGACCGCAACGGCGATACCGTCACGACGAGCTACACCCCAAGCGGCCAGCTCGCCCAGATCGTCTACCCCGGCAACCAGACGGTCAGCTTCACCTATGACGCGCTGGACCGCCTGACCGGCATGACCGATCCGAGCGGGACGACCAGCAACACCTATGATGCCGCCGGCCGCCTCACCGCCCACACCGATCCCAACGGCTTCGAGGTCCGGTACGGTTACGACGACGCCGGCAACCTCACCCGGCTCACCTATCCCGGCAACCAGACCGTGAGCTACACCTACGATGCCCTGAACCGGCTGCAGACCGTCACCCTCGACGGGCTCAACCAGACCGAAAGCTACACCTACGATGCCGCCGGCCGGCTGACCCAAGTCAGCCGTTTCAACGGCAGCCAGACGACCTACGGCTACGACGCTGCCGACCGCCTGACCCAGCTGACCCACACCGCCAACGGCCAGACCCTGGCTCAATACCAATACACCCTCGACGCCAACGGCAACCGCACGAAGGCCCTGGTGACCGAACCCAGGCTCCCGGAACAGCTCATCAATCTCACCCGGACCTACAGCTACAACACGCCGAAGACCCGGCTGACCGGCACCCAGCTCGACGGCGCCGCCACCCCCTACAGCTACGACTTTGAGGGCCAGCTGCAAAGCAACGGCGCGACCACCTTCAGCTTCGACCCCGCCCAGCGCCTGACCGGCCGCGGCACCACGAGCTACACCTACGACGGGGTCGGCAACCGGATCCGGGCGACGCGGAACGGCACCGTCACGAAATACGTCTACGACGCCGCGGGCAATCTCCTCGCCGAAGCCGACCAAAGCAACACCATCAAACGGTACTACATCCACGGCCTGGGGCTCGCCGCGCTGGTCGACGCCCAAACCAACGCCCTTTACGTCTATCACTTCGACGGCACCGGGCACACGGTGGCGCTGACCAACGCCAGCCAACAGACGGTCAACACCTATGCCTACGATCCTTACGGCCGCTTGATGGCGACGACCGAGACCGTTCCTCAGCCGTTCCAGTACGCGGGGCAGGTCGGGGTGATGGCCGAGGGCCAGAACCTGTACTACATGCGGGCGCGGTATTACGATGCCAGTGTTGGGCGGTTTATCTCGGAAGACCCCATCGGCTTCGACGGCGGACTCAACCTGTATGCCTATGTCGGGGGGAATCCGATCAGCCTGGTGGATCCGACTGGGCTTGTCACAGTTGACAATACTTTCGAGGCTCTTAGTTACTACCTAACTGGAAACGGAGCCCCGGCCGATTTAGGGCAGAATACCCAAACGCTAATAAAAAATAGCCCTGAGCAACTTTACCGTTTGAACAGGATACAAACAGGAGCAACTTCTAGTTTATCTGGGAACTATCAGGTTGATATGACATGGTCGGTATATCACGTAGGAAAAACGCCCGTAGATTATAATACCGTATGTAGCGGCAATTCCTGCACCACAACTTTTACAGCGGGCGTTAGAGATGGTTTTTGGGATCCTACGCAATTCTCATCCGATGGAGCTGGTCCTCGTGGGGAGTTTGGAACCCCATACGCCTATGTCCCGTTTTCCTGGCAGGATACCTACAAAAATCCATATAAGTAGAGACGATGATAATTTTCTATCTAGTAATCGCAATCATAATCAGCTTTGCACTGTTCGGTTGCGTTTTTTTTTCAGGAAAGATTGCAAGATTTTATTTTATAGGCATTATTGCGCTACTTGGCTATATCGTCTCGCTAGAAAATCGGGCGGCATATTGTGGTTTAACGTGGTCATATTCGCCCGTGCCGGCGCTACCATATGGCGTTAAACCTGATTGGGAAAACGGGGTTATTTGGCTTGTAGATTCTGACGGCTTTGGATTGCTTACTCCATATTTAGGATTGTCTCCGCGGGATCCACGACTGCCCTCTCCATCTGAGTATAAGTTGAAAACTCTAAACGGGGAGGAAGTAAGAGTGAACAGAATTCTGGCATATAGCTATGATCCCGCCAGGGTTTATGTCAAAGTCGCGACAAGTCATCCTTCAGTTGAATACGCCATAATAGATCAGCCGAATCCAACTAGAAATAAGATTAGGTTATTTAGTGAAAGCGAACTTACCGAGTACTTGGACGGCTTCTTCCCTAATGATATATCTTGGATTTTTGTTGGCACTAAGGATTGTGGGTCTGTCAATTTTCAGAGATTTATTGCCTATTTTGCCGTAGTAGCTTTTGGTTTATATGGCTTGCAAACAATTAGGCCAAAGACCAAAAATACAGCCCCTAAAAACGACCGCATGCCGTAGCCAACGCGTTATACAGAACTAACCACAACCCCGAGATGATCATCGGCGGCGGCTTACAGGACAGCTACGGCTTTTACCACCTGATCGGCCCGAGGTACCACAAGCTTACACCTACGACGGGATCGGCAATCGGATCAAGGCAACAAGGAATGGCACCGTCACGAAATACGTCTACGACGCGGTGGGCAATCTTTTGGCCGAAGCCAACGCCAGCAACCAGATCACCCGGTATTACATCTATGGGCTGGGTCTGACGGCGCTGATCGAGGCCCAAACCAACGCCCTTTACGTCTACCACTTCGACGGCACCGGGCACACCGTGGCGCTCACCGACGCCAGCCAAGAGACGGTCAACACCTACGCCTACGACCCCTACGGCCGGCTGATGGCGCAGACCGAAACGGTTCCACAGCCGTTCCAATACGCCGGCCAGGTCGGGGTGATGGCCGAGGGCCAGAACCTGTACTACATGCGGGCGCGGTATTACGATGCCAGTGTCGGGCGGTTCATCTCGGAAGACCCCATCGGCTTCGAGGGCGGACTGAACCTGTATGCCTATGTCGGGGGGGAATCCGATTACCTTGGTGGATCCGAGCGGACTCAGTCCCACTGAAGGAGCGCGCATATCGCAAGCCCAAATCGTTCAGTTTCAACAGGAGGCGTTGGACATTGCGATTGGCTTTGCCTTACCGACAAGTAAGGTTGGCAATTTACTTAACGGGCTGGCAAAGGGGATAGTAGCTAAGACTGGATTGAAGGTAGAGGGCTTTACAGGACATGGGGTTGATCGTGCAATAGGAAATGGTAGTGACCGAGCAGGGGTTTCGCCACAGGGAATCTTGGATGCATTGAAAAACCCATTGAAGATCGGTGATGTGAAAATCGATCAACTAGGTCGGCAAAGTCAACGGTTTATAGGTGAGATGGGTGAAGTTGTTGTCAACCCACAGACAGGAAAAATAATATCTGTTAATCCAACATCTACGAGCAAAGCTGCTCGACTAAGAAGTCAGTTAGAGAGTTCCCCATGATTTCGCTAAGCTGCGAAGATGTTCGATATATGCTTGCAACGCTCGAACTAACACCTGAATTGCGTCAAGTATTAGAGCAACTGTCGGTGGAAGGAGGGGCAGTAAGTGAGGAGCAAGCAGACGAATTAAGGGATAGATGTAACGATAAGCTTGATGTCTGCGGTTACGATGAGAACTACGATCTGAATCAAGACGGTAAAAAGCTTGAGGCTTTGGTAGATAAGCTCTACGTTGGTTAAGAACGCGGGCATAACCCCTGCTGGAGCACTCCGATGACTTTGTCTAAAGCACTAGAGGCGGATCGGAACGGGCAGATTGAACGAGCTGCGGATGAATACGAAAGCGCGTTAGCTCACGATGCCAATGATTTAGTCGCAATAGTAAATCTTTTAGTGCTTTATTGGCAGTCAACCGACTATGGGTTTTCTTTGGCTCATCGGCTGTCTCAGCCCTTCATTGCAAATGCGGGCACTCGCCTGGCTCAGCTTCTAAACATAGCAAGGGAGCGATTCCCCGAGCGCCCCGAGGTGTTATTTTGGACGAGGTATATTGCCTGGGCTGATCGGGGTGATGCATTTGAGCTGGACGAATGTCGAGTATTGCTCAAGCGATATCCAGATTACCTTGAACCAGCAATGGCGCTTTTTTCGTTAAGCCAAGGCAAAGAAGCAGCTGATATGGCAATCGAACTGTTAAACCGGTGCCGTGCTGATAATACAACCCGATCTAGCTACGTTGTATCGGTTATCGAGGGTGTATTAAAGCGGAGGAAATTCACGCAGGTGTGAGTTCGATAGCGTCCATCGCCGTATTAAAGCAACTAACCGGACGGCGTTAACCTTGAGCCATCGGACGAGCCTCTACAACACTCTGTTCTGGGCAATCCCGATGTGGATCCAGCATTTGCTGGCTTTACGCAACCGCATCGATGATTCCACCCCTGCGGAGTGCCAGTTCGCCGGTGACATCTGCGACGCCATTCAGGCTCCCGATCCATTTCTTCTTAGAGTCTTGCCATGACAACGCTTCGGTCTCACGAACGTTCAATGTATACGCCCGGGTGGCTTCAACTGTTGCTCTTCCTCGGATGGTATGGAGCATTTCACTATGCCTATTTCCAGATACCCGATGACGTGTTCAGAGAGTTGTATCACCGGGGGTTGGGTACGCTTTGCGCGGACCTGATCAATCTGCTCGCGCCCATGGAACGGGTGTCGGCGGTTCAGAATCGGCTGGTGTCACCACAGGCCGACCTGGAAATCGTCCGCGGCTGCGACGGCGCGGGCGCGTTGTTTCTGCTGATCTCGGCCATATTGGCTTTCCCTTCGACGATCACGCGCAAATGGATCGGGATCGGCTTGGGCGTTTCGTTGATGTACGCCCTCAACCTGATCCGGATCAGCGGGCTGTATTTCGTCATCGCCCATTATCGCGACTGGTTCCAGTTGATCCACACCTATCTCGCGCCGACCTTGATCATCGTGATCGGTTGCCTGTTCTTCGCCGGGTGGGCAGCGGGCGCCTTGCGATCCGCCGATGCACCGCGCTGATTGGCTCAAGCTCTCCGCGAAAGCCGTGGCGGCCTGGCTCGGATTGTCGGCCTTGGGAATCTACGTCAGCGCACCCTTGGCGGAACTGATGTTGCCGCTGTTCCGGTTCGTCATCCTGTCGGTTGCCCCCGAATACGCGCCGTCGCTCAAACTGGTCGCGGACAATTACGATGTTCTCATCCAGCTCGAGGCCTGGCTGTTGCAGCCGCTGCCTCTGGGAGGCGGCCAGCAGATTCCGGCGGGCTTAGAGCTGACGACGGGAACCCATCTGATGCATACCCTGGTCCCGGTGGTCATCGAAGGGTCCATTCTGATGGCCTGGCCCACGCGGCGCTGGGTCGAACGCGCAGTGTTGCTGGTATTGGGCGTGCCGACATCGATATTCGTCGTCGGCCTCACGGGCCCTTTTGTATTGCTGGGAACGCTGGAAATCCAGCTTCAGGACATGGCGCAGCAGGCCCATGTGGTGCGCAATGAACCCCTGACGTTGACGTGGATGATCTTTAACGAAATGGGTGGACGTTGGATGCTAGCCATAACCGCGGCCATCTTGTGCCTACAAGTACAAAGGGGACTATTCGGCAAAGTTGGGCACTCCACAGCGTAAGCGGCGGGTTTCCCTTTAATTTCCGGTCCATACACGGTCTCTCAAGAAATTTACTCGACTGTATCCTAAGGGCGCGTACTGCTCGCTCGAGTTTGAAGGAAGGGGACATTCGTGAACGACCGGTATCGGTCAAGACGAATGGTCGTTGAGGCCAAATTTCAGACGGTGAGAGCAACCTCTGTTTCTGGCCGTATAGGGCACTTCGGTGGCTATCGGAAATCCATCTGAACTCATGCTTGGCTCTATCGAGGCGGGCGCCGACGCGATTTTCAGTTCATTGCGATGCACCAGGATCGAGGTATTGTTGCCGAAGCCGCCTTTCGGCATGGTGTCCCGGTTGGGAAAGAACCGGTCGTAGGAGGCGAGTTTGAGTTGTTGGGGACTAGAAAGCGGCTTCGATCCAACTGATCTCGTCAGATCATGGCTCGCCAATAATTTATCAATCCTTGTATATCATCCACATGATGGATAATATGCAAGGATGATTGCTCGCCGTATTCTGCCCATCGTAAGAGAAGCCCTGAGCGACCAGGCCGCCGTCGCCTTGATAGGCCCCCGCCAGGTCGGCAAGACCACCTTGGCCTTGACCCTGGCGCAGGAGCGTCCTTCCGTCTACCTGGATCTGGAGTCACGGGAAGACCGCGCCAAACTGACCGATCCGGAATTATTCCTGCGAAACGTCCGGGACCGCATGGTTGTTCTGGACGAGATCCATCGAATGCCGGATTTGTTCCAGAGCCTGCGCGGACTGATCGATGAGGGACGCCGCAGCGGCTATCGAACCGGGCGCTTCCTGATTCTGGGGTCTGCCTCCCTGAGCTTGCTCCGCCAATCCGGCGAGAGCTTGGCGGGCCGGATCGCTTACGTCAATATGGGGCCATTCGATATTCTGGAAACCTCGGCCGGCAATGGCGAAGACGTCGCTCGGTTATGGGTGCGGGGTGGATTTCCCAACAGCTTTCTCGCGGCGGACGATCGGAAAAGCTTGCGTTGGCGCAGGGATTTCATCCGTTCCTATCTGGAGCGGGAAATTCCGCTATTCGGTCCACGGGTACCGGCGGAGACCCTCGAGCGCCTGTGGACGATGTTGGCCTATGAGCAGGGCGACCTGTTGAATGCCTCGCGCCTTGCCACCTCCCTGATGATCAGCGCGCAAACCGTAACACGCTACATCGATTTACTGGTCGATCTGTTACTGATCCGCCGCCTGCGGCCGTTCCACGCCAATCTCGGCAAACGCCTGGTCAAGTCCCCAAAGGTGTATCTTCGAGACAGCGGCATAGCCCATGCCCTGCTGGGGTTGACGGACTATAACGCGCTCAGTGGCCATCCCGCTGTTGGCGCGAGTTGGGAAGGTTTTGTCATCGAAAATCTGCTCGCGGCTGCACCGGAGCAAACACTGCCAAGCTTTTACCGCACCGCCGTCGGCGCCGAGATCGATCTGCTACTGGAGATGCCGGGCCAAGGCCTGTGGGCTATCGAAATCAAGCGAGGTCTGTCTCCAAAGTTGGAAAAAGGCTTCCAGATCGCCTGCGATGATCTGCGGCCGGATCGACGTATTGTCGTGTATGGAGGTAGCGACCGCTATCCCATCAAGGCGGATGTTGAAGTGATCGGGCTCAGAGCTTTGGTGGAAATGCTCGCGGCACTTTGAGGCTCACGGCCCACGTCCCTGCCAATTTGCGCCGAACGCTCGCTTTCGGCCGAGGACTTGCCCAATGGTGCGCGGATACCTATGACCGCTCGGAAGCCGCCATTGGGTCCACGTATCGTCGAACCGCAGGGGTTGGCACGAAGCACTCGCTCGGCCTCAAAGGAAGCGGACGCTCATGAATAAGCGGTATTGAGCGAGCCGAATGGCTGCTTCGGCCGAACTGCCGCCGGACAGATATATAGCGCGCCCAATGATTGCTTAACGGCCATTTCTACCGTTCGCGTTTGAGCATCAGCCAGCTAGAATGTCGACTTCATGAAGCCCTGTTCGAATTGTAAATTTGGTCAAGGTCGGACCTCAACGATCCAAATCTGAGTGACAGTTGTAAAAGGCATACCTGCCTTTCAAGTGGCCCTTAATCTGTCGCCCCCCCCGTGAAACCTCGTTCTGCACTTTCGCGTGCTAAACTCAAATCGCTGACTCCATCGTTACACGGATGATACGGTCGATTTTGGCGTCGACGTTTTCTGCTTCCGCCCTGATGGATGTGATCATGCCCCTCACCATGGAAGCTCTTCATGCTCCTGACCCTCACCAACACCCAGTCGCCCGCAACGGATCTGGGATTTCTGCTGCATAAGCATCCGGACAGGGTGCAGACGTTTTCCCTCAGCTTCGGCGAGGCCCACGTGTTTTATCCAGAGGCATCACCCGACCGCTGCACCGCGTGCTTGTTGGTGGCGGTCGATCCGGTGGAGCTGGTGCGGGGCAAGACGCAGGCAAGCCGCGGGCTGCTGGACCAATACGTCAACGATCGCCCCTATACCGCTTCTTCATTCCTGTCGGTGGCCATCGGCGAGGTGTATTCCTCGGCCTTGCAGGGCCGCTGCAATGCCCGGCCGAACCTGGTGGAGCAACGGTTATCGCTGAATGTAAAGCTGCCTGCCGTATCGGTCCGGGGAGAAACCGGATTGATTCACGCTCTATTCGAGCCGCTCGGCTATGAGGCGGAAGCGACCCGATTGCCCCTCGACGAACATTTCCCGGAGTGGGGGGACAGTCCTTATGTGGCGCTGACCCTTGCCGCCTGCACGACCGTCAAGAACGTCCTGTCGCATTTGTATGTGCTGCTGCCGGTCCTGGACGACACGAAGCATTACTGGGTCGGTCAGGATGAGCTGGAAAAACTGCTGCGCCATGGTGCAAGCTGGCTGGCCACGCACCCGGAGAAGGAACTGATCGCCCGCCGCTATCTGCGTCACCAGCGCAGCCTGGCTCTGGAAGCCCTTTCCCGACTCGATGTGCCCGAAGAGGACGACGGCATCGAACCGAATGGTCCGGTCACGGAGGTTGGAAATATGGCGGTGAACGATATGGCCTTCATCACTTCGGAAGAGGCGGCGGTCGAGTCCCCCCTGTCCCTCAATGAGGCTCGTATTCGCGCCGTGTTGGAGGTTCTGCATGCTGCCGAAGCAGAGTCCGTGGTCGATTTGGGATGTGGCGAGGCGAAGTTGCTATCCCGGTTGTTGAAGGACAGTCGCATCGGCCGACTGGTCGGCCTCGACGTGTCGATCCGCGCGTTGGAAATCGCCGCGAAGCGTCTGAACCTGGACCGGTTGCCGCCGCGGGTACGGGATCGGATTACGCTGCTTCACGGCGGGCTGACTTACCGAGATGCGCGCATCGAAGGGTTCGATGCCGCCTTGGCCATCGAAGTGATCGAGCACTTGGACTTGGGGCGTCTGGCAGCTTTCGAGAAAGTGCTGTTCGGCTGTGCCCGGCCGCGCATCGCCATCGTGACCACGCCTAACGTGGAATACAACATCCGCTACGAAACCCTCCCGGCGGGACGATTGCGCCATCACGACCATCGGTTCGAGTGGACGCCGACGGAGTTCCAGTCCTGGGGCCGGCGCGTGGCCGACCATCATGGCTATCAAGTGCGTTTCCAACCTATCGGCGAGATCGACCCCGAGTTGGGTGCACCGACGCAAATGGCTGTGTTCGAGCGGGAGGCGGCATGAAGATCACGCTTCCCGAATTGTCCCTGGTGGTGTTGATCGGTCCAAGCGGATCCGGCAAATCCACCTTCGCCCGGAAGCATTTTCTGTCCACCGAGGTGATTTCATCGGATTACTGCCGGGGTTTGGTGGCCGACGATGAAAACGACCAGTCGGCGACCGGCGATGCCTTCGACATCCTTCATTACGTGGTCGGCAAACGCCTGAAAAGGGGACGTCTCGCGGTCGTGGACGCCACCAACGTCCGGGCCGAGGATCGCAAGCCCCTGGTGGTGCTCGCTAGGGAATACCACTGCTTGCCCGTGGCCATCGTCATGGACATGCAGGAGCATGTCTGCCATGAGCGCAACGCCGAACGGCCGGACCGGTCGTTCGGTCCCCACGTCGTCCGCAATCAGGCCGCCGCCCTGAACCGCTCGCTGCGCGGATTGGAACGGGAAGGCTTCCGCTACGTGTACCGGCTGCGCACTCCGGAAGAGGCCGACAGCGTGGAGATTCACCGTCAACCCCTGTGGAACAACCGCAAGACCGAGACGGGACCGTTCGACATCATCGGCGACGTGCATGGCTGTTACGACGAACTGGTGCAGCTGCTCACCCGCTTGGGTTACGAAGTGCGCCGCGACGGCGACAATATCGCCGTATTTCATCCGCAAGGACGCAAGCTGGTTTTTGTCGGAGATCTGGTGGATCGCGGCCCCAACATCCCCGACGTATTGCGGTTGGCGATGGGGGCGGTGGAAAACGGCAACGGCTACTGCGTAGTCGGCAATCACGACTTGAAGCTGGCCAGGGCGTTGCGCGGCCGTCAGGTCCAGAAGACCCATGGCCTGGCTGAATCGCTGGCACAACTGGAAAGCGAAACTCCGGAATTCCGGGACACGGTCGCAAAATTCCTGGACGGCCTGGTCAGCCATTACGTATTTGACGGGGGCAAGCTGGCGGTTGCCCACGCCGGTCTTCCCGAAACCATGCACGGCCGTGGGTCCGGCAAGGTTCGCGAGTTCGCCCTGTACGGCGAGACCACCGGCGAAACCGACGAATATGGACTACCCGTCCGTTACAACTGGGCAGCCGATTACCGCGGACGTGCCGCCGTGGTGTACGGGCATACACCGGTACCGCGCGCCGAATGGTTCAACAACACCTTGTGCCTGGACACCGGGTGCGTGTTCGGCGGCGAACTGACGGCGCTGCGCTGGCCGGAAAACGAACTGGTCGCCGCGCCGGCGATGGCCACCTACTACGAACCGGTTCGCCCGCTGCTTTCGGCTCAGACCGAAACACTTTCACTGCAACAGGCGGCTGACGATTTGCTCGATTACGCCGACGTGTCCGGCAAACGCATTCTCCATCCGCGGTTAGGACATACCGTTACGATTCGCCCCGAAAACGCCGCGGCGGCGTTGGAAGTCATGACCCGCTTCGCGGCGGACCCGCGTTGGCTGGTCTATCTGCCGCCCACCATGTCTCCCTCGGAGACCAGCGAACTCGACGGCTTCCTGGAACATCCGCGCGAGGCATTGGACTATTATCGTAAGGCCGGTGTCGGTTCCGTCGTGTGCGAGGAGAAGCACATGGGTTCCCGTGCTGTCGTCGCGATTGCCCGGGATGAAGCGGCGGTCTTGCGCCGTTTCGGAGTGGCCGGCGAAGGCCGGGGTATCGTTTACACCCGCACCGGGCGGCGCTTCTTCAACGAGCCCGACTTGGAAAAGAGGGTACTCGATCGTCTGGGCGAAGCCTTGAGCGCTGCAGGATTCTGGGAAGAGTTCCAGACCGACTGGTTCATTCTCGATTGCGAACTGATGCCGTGGTCGCTCAAAGCCAAGGAATTGCTGACCCGGCAATACGGTGCCGTAGGGGCCGCCAGTAAGGCGATGTTGCGTCCGGCCCAGGAATGGATCGCCGCCGCCGAAACGCGGGGCCTCGACATTTCGGCGTTACGAGACCGCTATACCGAACGAGCCCGCGATGCCCAGCGTTTCGTCGATGCCTACCGGCGCTGCTGCTGGCATGCCCATTCGCTGGACGACATTCGCCTCGCGCCCTTCCATCTGCTCGCCTCCGAAGGCAAAGTACACGCCGACCGCACCCATGTCTGGCACATGGAAACTTTACATCGCCTCTCCCGGCATGGCGACGGCTTCCTGCTCGCCACGCCGTTCCGGATCATCGATCTGAGCGACGACGCTGCCCGTGCAGGTCTGGAGGACTGGTGGCTCGGACTCACCGATGAAGGGGGCGAAGGCATCGTCGTCAAACCGGTGGACTTCATACCGAAGCTTTCCGGCAAACCGGTTCAGCCGGCACTGAAATGCCGCAGCCGGGATTACCTGCGCATTATCTATGGTCCGGAATATACCCAACCGGCCAATCTCCAGCGGCTACGCAGACGCGCCCTGTCCGGCAAACGGGCGCTGGCCGTCCGGGAGTTTGCATTGGGGCTGGAGGCTTTAGAACGCTTCGTCGCAGGAGAGCCGCTAAGGCGGGTACACGAATGCGTGTTCGGCGTGCTGGCGCTGGAGTCGGAACCGGTCGATCCGAGGCTTTAACTGGATCCCGTTGACTCTCGCGAAGGCTTTTTAGCGATTCTTCAAATGTGGCACCGAAAAGAATTTCAATGTGGGGACAGATGTTGTGCGACCACAAGTTGCCGATAACCAGTCATTCCTGAAAACGCGCTTCGCTCACCGCAAAAGGTACACTGGCGGACCGGCATCAATCAGAACGCTTCGCGCGCAACTTGGCCTTCACTTTGGCTGAGACGTCTTCCGACACGCTGGAACGCCCGTCGGAGTGCCGCTCCTGACCTGTTGCAACAGGCTTGCCGGGCTCTTGAGCCCTAAAACCCGCTCAAGCGCATCCTTGACGAATTCCGACTTGGTGACGCCGAGGCGCCGGACTTCCTGATCCAGCCGCGCCTCCAACGCCGGATCGAGTCTGACCGAAATAGGCATAGGCTTCACCCATCTTGAAAATACAATCACACCTTACCGACCAATAGGATGTTCGACAAAACAAACGGTAAAGAGCCAAAAGGTCCGGAAAAGAAGGGAAAAAGGACCGGACAGGGCTTGAATGGAAAGGGTACCCGTCCTCCAACAAATGGAATTGGAATATGGAAACGCCTGTAGCCAAACCGCCCACAAATCGATGAACGGTTTCCGTTTGAGTCCACCGGATAATGCTTGCACCATCGGCGCCACATCATCGATACGGACCGCCGATGCGACAGCTCCCCTACCCCATACTGCTTCCGATCCTGGCGCTCATCCTGATGTTATCCGGCTGTGCCGGACACACGAAGCGTCCGTCCGGACCACCTGCAAAACCGGTAGCGAATCGTTCTGACACCCAAGTGAATCCGGCAGTCTCCGGGAACCGTCCGGTGAAGACCCTCGAACCGATCCGGGTCCAAACCGGGCGCTACTCGGTGGTGACGGCGAGGCCCAGCGCCGAACAGGTCAATCCGCTTCTCATGGTCATCGATGTCCGCCTCCCGCGGGACATTTTTACGGTCAGGGACGCGGCGGAGTATCTGTTGCGGCATTCCGGGTATCGGCTTGCCGATCCCGATGAACACGGCCCAAAGGCGCAGGTTCTGCTGAATCTGACGGTTCCCGATGTCCAGCGCCATCTCGGACCGCTCACCGTGCAGGACGCCTTGCGGGTCCTCGGTGGGCCGGCCTTTCGCCTCCAGGTGGATCCGGTCCACCGGGTCGTCAGCTACGAACTCCTCCCGAACGATGAGACGGGAGGTCTCTGATGAACGCATCACTGAAGGGCCGGGTCCCCATCTCAGCGTGGATCGTATGGGTCGGAACGGCGATGCTAGCGGTCGCCTGCGGCCAAAAACCCGAGGAGCCCACCCGTCCGGTGCTCGATGGCGAAATGGACGCCCCGGTGACGGCGGAAATCCGCGCGATCATAGAAGCAAGCCCGATCCAGGCCGAAATTTGCGATCTTCACATTTGGCGCGTCGGCAAAGGCAAGTTCGCTTGCATCGGCAACCTGGCCATGGAAGAGGATATTCACCCGGAGTACTTCAGAGGGCTATTACGCGTTCACCAGGAGCTGGTTCATGTCACGGTCGAGGCCAGCAGTGACTCCTGGCCCAGGCTACTCAAGAATGCAGAGGCCCTCCTCGGCGGAGTCATCCGAGGATGACATCCGCCTTGACGCCGGCCAGTAGCCGCAACATAGATCCATGAGCTTGCGGCCCAGATAAGTTATGTTATATAGTCACATCATTGATCTGGGCAGGACGTGATCGATCCATGATGTCAACCCCTGTTTCGCCGCCCATGGAACTGTTTCATCCTCCCATACCTACCACGCTGGCTGTCGCAACCGGGCCATCCCCGCCGAACAGCTGCGTGGAAAGCGGCGATCGTTTCAGCTGTTGACGCAAACAAGCCCTTAAGTCCCGGAACCAACGGAGTAACGTGCGCCTCATTTCCAAATAATGTAACGCTATAACATTTTATATGACTCTTCAGTCGTCGATGCGTACAGCCAACTCGGATCACTTGCCGCGCAAACTGCTCGTTACCGTATCGTCGGGTTTCGCTCGACCTGGCAAGACAACCCTGCTCAATCACCTTCTGTCCAATCGGGAAAAGCGCCTGGTGGCGGTGATCGTCAACGACCGACGCGAGGTCGGACGACTGCCGCACGAGAGGCGCTTCGGCTACCCGGCGATCGACAAATTCGCCCGGAGCGAATTCGGGGGCATGGAGGCCCGCAGAATGAAACACAAGAATGCGTGTGATCGGTCCGCAGGTATCGCAGGACCGTTGCCCACCGACGCGGCATTCACCTTTCGCGGCGAGGACGGCGCAAGCCTCTCCGCCATGGCGCGATCCGCTACGCTGGTCACGGTGGCTGACGTCGGCTCCGAGGTCTGGCGAGCCTGCGAAGACCGTTTCCCGGCGTGGCCTCAGGACGAGGCGGACGCGTGAACGACTGGGTCACCGCAATCTATGCCTTGGCCGCGGGACTAACGGTCAGCCTGGTCTCGTTCAGCGGGTTGTTCGTCCTGTGGATAAAGCCGGAACGGCTGGCGGCCATAGTGCCCAATCTGGTCTCCCTGGCGGTGGGCGTATTGCTGGGCGATGCCTTCATCCATCTGATTCCCGATGCGGCCGCGCGCCACGGCTCGGTGTCGACGGTCTGCATGACCGCCCTCGTCGGCGTATTCGTCTTTTTCCTGCTGGAGAAAGCGGTGCGCTGGCGCCATGACCATCGTTTCGCGCTCGATACCGGCTCCGAAGATATTCGGCCCCTGGCCAGAATGAACCTGATCGGCGATGCCATCCACAACTTCGTCGACGGCATCCTGATTGCCGGCAGCTTCCTGGCCGATCCGATCCTCGGCTTCACCACCACCTTCGCCATCGTGGCCCATGAAGTCCCCCAGGAATTAGGCGACGTGGGCGCCTTGGTCTACGGCGGCTACACTCCGCGGCAGGCCGTGCTCTACAACTTTTATTGCTCGCTGACGGTAATGGCTGGCGTCGTTTTCACCCTGGCCCTGGGTCAGGCGGCCGAGTCCTCCCTGATCCTGCTGCTGCCCCTCGCCGCCGGCGGTTTCATCTATATCGCCGGCTCCGACCTGATTCCCGCCCTGCACGAAATTCCCACCCTGCCCGGCCTGGTCGGACAAGCGACCACCTTCGGCCTCGGGATCGGCTTCATGCAAGGCATCGTCGTTTTCGAAAACCTGTTGTTACCCGGATAAGGAGGTTCCATGACCGCATCCGCCCACCGGATCGAACCCGCTCAAAACGTTTCTTTCGCCGTCCAGTCGAACGATCTGGCCGACCTCGCCCGCATCTACGAGCCCGGGGTGAGCCTGTGCCTGATTCACCGGCAACCCGAGGAGCCGCTTCGGAGGTTTGTTACCGAACTCCTGCGAAGCCCGATTGAAATCGAACTGGCCGAAGAAATTCGTTTCGAGCATTTCGATTTCGGCTCGCTGTTGCCGGAGTGCAAGCACATTTCGGGGCATGACGACTGGTGGCGCGATGTCGCCCGCTTGACCGGCGCCTATTGCGACTTGTTCGAATCCGAGCGGGCGGGCCTCCGCCTTCGCACCCTGGCCAGGCCCATGTGTCCGCGCTTCCACGTCGATCATGTGCCCGCTCGTCTGGTCTGCACCTACGGCGGCGTCGGCACCCAGTGGCTGCCGGATGACTGCGTGGACCGGACCAAGCTGGGACCCGGTGCGCAAGGGTTGCCCGACGAGGAGTCCGGGCTGATTCTGGATGAAACCGCGATCCACGCCATGCCGCCCTATGCGGTCGGGCTGATGAAAGGCGGCAAGTGGGAGGGCAACAAGGGCCACGGGCTGGTGCACCGCTCGCCCAAGCCGACGCCGGCGGAACCGCGCCGTCTCCTATTGACCCTGGATCTGCTGTGAGCGCCGAACCATGCTGATCAAATTGGCGGGCGGCGAGATCTACGACCCAACCCAAGGGCTCGCGGGAGAAATCCGCGACTTGTTCGTGCGGGACGGCCTTATCGTCTCCGACCCCGGTCCCGGCGCGCGAGTCGACACGGTTCACGACATCTCCGGACATATCGTCATGGCCGGGGCCATCGACATCCACAGCCACATTGCGGGCGGCAACGTCAACACCGCCCGCGTGCTGCTGCCGGAACAGCACCGCAATGTCATGGCCCGACGGTTCGGCCACCCGTTCAGCACGGCTAAATGGTCGAGCACGGACACCGGCTACCGCTACGCCCGAATGGGCTACACCACCGTGGTCGAACCGGCGGTGTTGCCGGCCAACGCCCTGGATGCCCACTTACAAATGGCGGATATTCCGATCATCGACACGGCCGGCCTGGCCATCCTCGGCAGCGACGATTTCCTGTTGCGGCTGCTGCGCGACAAGGCCAGCCAGGCGCAAGTCGACGATTACGTGGCCTGGACCTTGAACGCCACCCGCTGCCTGGGCCTGAAGGTCATCAACGCCGGCGGGGCCAATGCCTTCAAATGGAATGTGCGGTGTTTTGATCTGGATGATGTGGTGCCGTTCTACGGCGTGAGTTCCCGGCATATCCTGCAAGCCCTGCAGCGTGCGGTGTGCGATCTGGGCATTCCGCATCCCGTCCATGTCCACTGCAACAACCTGGGGATGCCGGGCAACGTGGACACCGCCGTCGCCACCATGGAAGCCGCGCAAGGCTTGCCCATGCACTTGGCGCACATCCAGTTCTACGGCTACGGACAGGAGGGCGCCAAAGGCTTTTCCTCGGGCGCGGCGCGCCTGATGGAAGCCTTCCGCCGCCATCCGAATATCACGATGGACGTCGGCCAGGTACTGTTCGGCCGGACCGTGACGATTTCCGGTGATGTCACCGCTCAATACAGCCGCCGGGACGATGCCAGCCCCGGCAAATGGGTGATGTGGGACGCCGAATGTGACGGTGCGGGCGGCATCGTGCCCTACCGCTACCGGGAAAAAAGCTTCGTCAACACCTTACAGTGGGCCATCGGCCTGGAAATCTTCCTGCTGGCGGAAGATCCCTGGCGGGTGTTCTTCACCACCGATCATCCCAACGGCGCGCCCTTCACCGCCTATCCGGAACTGATCCGCCTGCTCATGGACGCCGACTATCGCCAGTCCTGCATGGCACGGCTTAATCAGGAAGCCTTGGCGCTGACCCTCTTGCCGGAGCTGAAGCGGGAGTTTTCGCTCCCTGAAATCGCGATCATGACCCGTGCCGCCCCGGCACGTTTGCTGGGTCTTGGCGACCGCGGCCATCTCGCCCCCGGCGCCGTCGCCGACATCGCCGTTTATCGGCCGCAACCCGACCGGCGCGCCATGTTCGCCGACGCCGCGCTGGTGTTGAAAAACGGGCGCGTGGTGGTGCGGGACGGCGAAGTGGTCGAGCGCGTCCACGGGACGGCGCAGGTGATTCAACCCGGATACGACCGCCGCATCGAGCGATCCGTCAAAGTTCATTTCGACCGCTTCCACAGCCTGTCCCTCGATCACTTCAAAGTGAACGACGTGGACTTCGCCCTCAAGGATGCGGAACGTTTTCGGGCGGTTCCCGTTTCGAACCGGCCAGCACCGGTGCAAACATGTCGCTAAGCCCCAAAACCCCGCTTCCCGTCATCGTTCTGACGGGCTTTCTCGGCAGCGGCAAGACCACGCTGCTGAATCGTTTGCTGGATCAGGGACCGCGTACGGCGGTGCTGATCAACGAGTTCGGCTCCACCCCGGTGGACCAGGCCCTGATCGAGCGTCAGGACATCCCGCTCATGACCCTCGCTGCGAGACATGGAGCGATGCGAATGCGAGCGAGTCGAGTAGTCCCCGGAAGCCCGAGCGCCGGGTGGATGGCCGAAGGTCGTTGCGTTAGCAACGGTCGTAGGCCATCCACAAGGCATCGCGACCGGGCGTCGAGCCATTGTGGAGCCAGGTTCCGACCCCTTGTCGGGTCGGGACCGGTCGAACGCAGGGCGTCCGGGGCGCCGCAGGCAATAACTTGTCGCCAAGTTTTTGCTCCTTTTGGTGACTCGGAAGTCCCAAAAGGTTTTGCAAAAAATGGCGACACAATCGGTCCGGCGGTTGTTTGTGCTGCCAGATGCGGGGCGCCTTGGCGCCGGTGCTCAAAAACCTCCGGCTGGCCTGGGAGAATCCCCGCTCGCCGCGGTTCGACCGGATCGTCATCGAGGCGAGCGGCGTCGCCAGCCCCGAACCCGTTCTGGACACGCTGCTGCGGGACCGCTGGCTGGCATCCCGCTACCATCTGCAAGCGGTGATCGCGATGGTGTCAGTACCGGCAGCCGAAGAACAATTGGGCCGTTTTCCCGAAGCCCGCGCCCAGGTGGCTTGGGCGGATGTCCTGGTGCTCACCCACACCGATCAGGCAAACGCGGAGGAGATGGTGCGCTTGGCTGTCCGGCTGGACGAACTCGCGCCGGCCACGCCCAGGCTGGTCGCAGTACAGGGAGTCATCGATCCGGAAACCGTTCTGGCGCCGGTGGCTCCCGATAATCGCCGACTGCCACAGGGCCAGGAGTTGCCCGATCACGGTTTCCGCAGCGTGTCCCTCTACCTGAGCGCGCCGATTCCCTGGCCGCGCCTGCAAACCGTGCTGGAAGACCTTTTGGCCCAGCATCGTTCCCGTCTGGTGCGGGTGAAGGGAGTGGTTCGCCTGTCCGACCGGTCCGAGCCCGTCATCGTGCAAGCCGCGACGGGCCGGTTGTATCCGCCGGTTCCCTTGCCGGCCCGAGCATCCGACGACGGGCTCGGACGCCTGGTCTTCATCGCCGCAGGCGCCGTTCACGAACTCGCCGAGGAACTGATGGCGGCCGTGGGTGGCATCGCGGTTCCGGATGCGATCCGCCTGCATTGACTAACGATCCTATCGCAACCCATGGACATCCATAGCAACGACTCGTCCCTCGCCGCGGCCGCCTCAGGCAAACGCAGCCTTTATAGGCTTCGCGTGCAGGTCCAGTTCTCGTCCGCGCACTCGCTCCGCGATTATCCCGGCGATCGCCGCCGCCTGCACGGGCATAACTGGAAGCTGGAGGTGGAGGTCTCCGCGCGCATCCTGGACGCGCTGGGCATCGCCCTGGATTTCAAGACCATCAAGGCGGAAGCCCGAACGCTTGCCGACAGCCTGGACCACCGCTATCTCAACGAGATCGAGCCGTTCGACCGGATCAATCCGACGGCGGAGAACCTGGCCGGCTGGTTTTACCGCCGGCTCGCCGAACGGATCGACGGGGAATTCGCCCGGGTCAGCGCCGTGACCTTGTGGGAAACCGACACGTCGTGCGTCCGCTATACGGAGGAGGATCGATGAGCGCTCCGATCGGCATCGAAGACGTGCAGGGCCGGGCCGACTCCCGCCGCATCGCCATCGACAGGGTCGGGATCAAGGACATCCTGCATCCGGTGCGGGTCCGGGACCTCAGCCAGGGCGAGCAGCACACCATCGCCCGCTTCGACATGTACGTGAACCTGCCCCACGGCTTCAAGGGCACCCACATGTCCCGCTTCGTGGAGATACTCAACGGTTACGAACGCGAAATCGGCGTGGAGTCCTTCGGCGACATGCTGGCCGAGATGATTCGGCGACTGGAAGCCCAGTCCGGCTACATCGAAATGCGGTTTCCGTATTTCGTCGAAAAGGCGGCGCCGGTCACCGGCGTGCGCAGCTTGATGGACTACGAAGTGGCCCTGGTCGGCGAAATCGCCGAAGGCGAAGTCACGACCCGAATCCGGGTCGCGGTGCCGGTCACCAGCCTCTGTCCCTGTTCCAAGACGATTGCCGAACGGGGCGCCCACAATCAGCGCTCTCACGTCACCGTGACCGTGACGACCGCTGATTTCGTGTGGATCGAAGAATTGATCGAGTGGGTGGAGGCCGAAGCCTCCTCCCCGATCTTCGGACTGCTCAAGCGTCCCGACGAGAAGTATGTCACCGAATACGCCTACGACCATCCCAAGTTCGTCGAGGACATGGTGCGCGACGTGGCCGCCCGGATGGACGCGGAGCCCCGCATCCTGGCCTACACGGTCGAAGCGGAGAACTTCGAATCCATCCACAACCATTCTGCCTATGCGCGGATCGATCGCGATCTACACCACTCATCTCCCCAACAAAACGGAGCCATGACATGACCGCCATCACTTCGAACCGCATCCCCGTCACCGTGCTGACAGGTTTCCTGGGTGCAGGCAAAACGACCCTCTTGAACCGAATCCTGAGCGAAAACCACGGCAAACGCATCGCCGTGATCGAAAACGAGTTCGGCGAAATCGGCATCGACAATGCCCTGGTCATCGATGCCGATGAAGAAATTTTCGAGATGAATAATGGTTGTATCTGTTGTACGGTCCGGGGCGACCTGATCCGCATCCTCGGCAATCTGATGCGGAGGCGCGACAAGTTCGACGCCATCCTGATCGAGACCACGGGGATTGCCGACCCCGCCCCGGTGGCCCAGACCTTCTTCGTCGACGAGGAAATCGCCTCGCAGCTCCGGCTGGACGGCGTGATCACCGTGGTGGACGCCAAACATGTGCACTTGCATATCGAAGACAGCGAGGAGATCAAGGAACAAATCGCCTTCGCCGACGTGATTCTCCTCAACAAGGCCGACCTGGTCTCGGAACCGGAGCTGGCCGCCCTGGAAAAGCGGGTGCGGGGCATGAATGCCATGGCCCGAATCCATCGTACGGTGAACGGCCAGGTGGATCTGGCCGAGGTACTGGACGTCGGCGGGTTCGACCTCGATCGGGCGCTGACGGTCAAGCCCGGTTTCCTGGATCCGGAATATCCCTTCGAATGGGCCGGGCTGTTCCATCTCGCCGCCGGGGATTACCGCTGGATTATCCAAGACGGCCCCGATCCCGCCATCCGCTTGATTTGGCTGCCGGTGGCCGATGCCAGCGACAGTTGCCTCATGGGTCTGCAAGAGCGCATGGTCCGGTTGTTCTCGGACCCTCCCAAGCGGCTCGCGCCCGATGCCGGCCTAACGGAGGAATGCCTGCACGAGCTGGATCTGAGCGCCGGCGGCATAAAGCAAATTCGGGTTTCGGTCGAGCGGGACGGGCATTACGCCTGCTTCACCCAGCATCATCCCGATGAGTTCGGCATGACCTTCCTGCGCGGGGATCGAGGGGTCGAACCGGTGATGACCCGTGAATGGGAGGCCGGGCACACACATGACGATGACGTGACGTCGGTGGGCATCAGCGAGCCCGGCGATCTGGACTACAGCCGCTTCAACAACTGGATCGGCGAGCTGCTCCGGGAAAAAGGGGCGGATATCTTCCGCACCAAAGGCATCGTCAGCCTGAAAGGCATGGAAAAGAAGCTGGTGTTCCATGCCGTGCATATGCTGTTCAACATGCAGGCCGATAAACCCTGGGGCGACGAGCCGCGCCGCAACCAGCTGGTGTTCATCGGCCGCAATCTGGACCGGCACGCTTTGAACGAGGGATTTCGGCAATGTCTGGCTTGAATGAGAAAGCACCGTTCGAGCTGATCGAGCCGCAATGGCGGGTCGTGGGCGACGATTACATCACCGCTCTGGCCTGGTCGCCTGATGGATCTACGCTGGCAGCGGCATCGGCCGGCGGTCCGATCCTGCTGCTCGTGGGAGAAACCGGCGGGGTCGTTCATGAACTGCCCGGTCACGGCCTGGGAACGCTGGCGCTGGACTGGTCCTGCGACGGACGTTGGCTCGCCAGCGGCGGACAGGACGGCAAGGCGCGGGTGTGGGATGCCGGTACCGGTGCAGAGGCCATGGTACTGGATGGCGGCAGCGGCTGGGTGGAACACGTGGCCTGGTCGCCGCGCGGCGATCTCCTCTCCTCGGCGGCCGGCAAGTTCGTGAAGCTGTGGAAGAATGACGGCGAATTGTGTCGAGTCTACGGCGATCATGCCAGCACGGTGACGGGCTTGGCCTGGCTGCGCGACGGACGCCGATTGGCCACCGCGTGTTACGGCGGGGTCAAGCTGTGGCGGATAGACGCCGTGCAAGCGAAAAAGCATTTCCAGTGGAAAGGCTCGTTTCTCTCCCTGAGCCTTTCGCCGAACGACGAACACCTCGCTGCCGGCTGCCAGGATGCCAGCCTGTTGGTTTGGAATGTAAAGACCGCCAAGAACGTCGGCATGTCGGGCTATCCCGGCAAGATCAGCCTATTGAACTGGGATGCCTCATCCCGATATCTGGCCAGCGGCGCGGACCGTGAGGCGGTGCTGTGGAATTTCTCGGGACCGGGTCCGGCCAATCGGGAGCCCTTTGTGCTCAGCCGCCACATCGACCGCATCGCCGACCTCAGGTTTCATCCGAAGCGGGATGTTCTCGCCACGGTCGGGCAGGATGGAATGTTGATCCTGTGGAATATCCCCGAAGGCATAATGAAGGATCTTTGTATCCTGAAAAATCCGCTGACCCGGCTGGCCTGGAGTCCTCAGGGCAACATGCTGGCCGTCGGTTCGGCAGAGGGCGAGGTCTGCCTGTTAAGCGTACGGTAGATGGACTGAACTCCGAGCGGTCGATTACCACGGATAGCATGAGCAGACTCGCCCTGAAAGTCCGCTCAGTGTAAGCCCTCGTATGTTCGGAGAGAGCAGAGCCTATTCTCATGACATGCGTCCCCTTTCATATTCCCATGGTGATTGGGCCAACGACTTCGAATGCGCTACGGTCTATTGATAGGCATGAATAAAGCACGCCCGCTCCGAGACGTCTGATTTATTCTGAAAGATTCAGAAGGACTTGAATGCAGACGAGTCGGTATGAACACCTACGAGCGTAAGCGCAAACCATAACGAGAAAATGGGTACGATCTTGGCGTACCAACCTCCGCTGCAAGCCGGCAAGCAAATAACACAAACGGCCATGTACCTCAAAGTGTTGATATCCGCGCTGTTGATCGCAGTAATTTCCGAAACGGCGAAACGTAGCAGCCTGGTTGCCGCCCTCATCGCATCACTGCCGATCACATCGATTCTGGCCTTCATCTGGCTCTATGTCGACACCGGGGACACCGAACTGATAACTGAGCTTTCGCGGCAAATCGTCTGGCTGGTGATACCTTCACTGGCCTTCTTTTGGATCTTGCCCCTGCTGCTGGAACGGTCGCTGAATTTCTGGCTGGCACTCGGCCTCGCGGCGATAGCTACCAGCGTGTGCTATGGCTTGGTCTTATTGCTGAGAAACCTGTTTTAAAAGGCGTTTACGCAACTTGAAGCCCTTCAGCTTAATGAGTAGCATAATCTACATTACTGTAGAGAATGCTACACATGTCTTGGCTTTTGCTCATACTGACTCTGCCGACGGAGAACGCCACGGCCCGAATGCGGGCCTGGCGAGCGCTCAAAGCCTCGGGCGCCGCGGTGCTCCGGGATGGCGTCTATTTGCTGCCCGAACAGGACGGCTGTCGAGAGATTCTGGCCGAGGTCGCCGACGATCTCCGTGAGAACGGCGGCACGGCCTATTTGCTGACGGCTGAAGGAAAAGGTGAAGACGGTTTTTCGGGTCTGTTTGACCGTTCATCCGAATTCGGCGAATTGCTGGCGGAGATTGCCCAATGCGGCTCTCAGCTGACGAGCGAAACCGCGCCGGCGACACTGAAACAAGCCAGAAAGCTCCGCAAGACATTTGGACAACTGGCCGCCATCGACTTTTTCCCGGGGGAAGCCCAGAAACAAGCCGATGCCGCCTTGCAGGAGCTGGAAAGTTCGGTCAGCCGCTGCCTGTCCCCCGACGAACCGCATGCGGCGGCCGGTGCGATCCCACGCTTGGATATTGCCGACTATCGCGGCCGCGTGTGGGCGACTCGTGCCCGCCCCTGGGTGGATCGACTCGCGAGCGCCTGGCTGATTCGCCGCTTCATCGACCCGGACGCCCGCATTCTCTGGTTGGCTTCACCCGCCGACTGCCCGGAGGACGCGTTGGGGTTCGACTTCGACGGTGCCGCCTTTTCCCATGTGGGCGGCAAGGTGACCTTCGAGACCCTCCTCGCCGGATTCGGCCTGGAGTCGCCACCGCTCGCGCGACTCGCCGGCATCGTGCACTTCCTCGACGTCGGCGGCATCCAACCTCCGGAGGCCCAAGGCATTGAGCGCGTATTGGCGGGCCTGCGTGAAACCAGCGCCAATGACGATCAACTGTTCACGGCCGCCAGCGTTCTGTTTGACGGGCTACTGGCCGCATTTGAAAAGGATTCCGCGCCATGAGCGAAACTTCCCACGTCACCGCACCCACTAAGAACAATGTTCGCCCGGTCGCCGTAGGTTTTTGGGCCGCCTTCCTGCACGCACTCAACTACTGCATGCTCCTGCCGGGGCCGGAGGCGCAGCAACTGGCGACCTATATCGGCTGGCTGATGCACCGCACCTGGGGCGGGATCATCGCGGGAGGGCTGTTCGTGTTGCCTTCGCTCTTGATCTTGATCGGACTGGGCTTGATTTACCTGGCGTTCGGCCAGGTGCCCGCCGTGGCCGGCGTGCTGTACGGCATCAAGCCGGCGGTGACCGCCATCGTTTTGTTCGCAGCCTGGCGCATCGGCTCGCGGGCGCTGAAAAATTGGGTGCTGTGGGCCATGGCAGCCTCGGCGTTCGTGGCCATTTTTGCTTTCAAAGCGCCGTTTCCCTTGATCGTGCTGGTAGCGGCGATTCTGGGCGGCATCGGCGGCAAGTTTGCACCCGGCAAATTTGTGGTCGGAGGCCATGGTGCGGCCAAGCAAAGCTACGGTCCGGCGCTGATCGACGACGATACGCCGGTTCCCGCCCATGCCCGCTTCACCTGGGCCAGCTTGCTCAAGATCATTCTAGCGGGCCTGATCCTATGGAGTGGCGCGATCGGCTTCCTATACGCGCAGTATGGTTGGCACGGCGCGCTCACGCAGATGGGCTGGTTCTTCACCAAGGCGGCCCTGCTCACCTTCGGCGGTGCCTACGCGGTGCTGCCCTACGTCTATCAGGGCGCGGTCGAGCATTTCCACTGGCTCGCTCCGCATCAAATGATCGACGGCCTGACCTTGGGCGAAACGACGCCGGGGCCGCTCATCATGGTGGTGACCTTCGTCGGTTTCGTCGCCGGCTGGGCCAAGCAACTGTTCGGACCGGATCAGCTTTTTCTGGCAGGCACCGCAGCCGCGGCCGTGGTGACCTGGTTCACCTTCCTGCCCAGTTTCCTGTTCATCCTGGCGGGCGGCCCCCTGGTCGAAACCACCCACGGCAATCTCAAGTTCACCGCGCCCCTGACCGGCATTACCGCCGCCGTGGTGGGTGTCATCCTCAACCTCGCTGTGTTTTTCGCCTACCACGTATTTTGGCCGCAGGGCTTCTCTGGGCGCTTCGATGGCGTTTCGGCTCTGGTAGGCCTGGGTGCGCTGCTGATCCTGTTCCGTTGCCGGGTCGGCGTCATCCCGGTCATCGGCGTCTGCGGCCTGGTCGGTTTCTTGTTCACCTTCCTCAAACCCTGGTTGGCCCAGGCGGGAGTGCTGTTATGAACCGCATCGTCTTTCCGAGGATTACGCTAGGAACTTTCCTTTTCCTGATGTGCGCCATGTTGCCGGCCCGCGCGGAAGCACCGCCGCCTTTCGACCCGGTTCAGGGGGTGATCGACGCCAAGCGGGACGAGGCGGTGAAGACCATTCCCTTCTCCAAAATGCCTGAAGGTATTGCCGTCAGGCATTAAACCACCGGTTCCATGGGTTCGAGACGCCTCACCCTGACCCTTGCGGCAACCTTGTTTCTGGGGCTGGGATTGGCGCCGCTCGTGGTCATGTTCGCATCGAGTCTCACCGTGGACGGAATGTTCGGCCTGGATCGCTATCGGGACCTGTGGGCATCGCCCCGCCTGCCTCGGCTCTTCGGTCGGAGCGTGCTGCTCGCGGGACTGGCCACCCTGGGCGCGCTGGGACTCGGCGTGCCGCTCGGCCTGCTGCTCGGCAAGACCGATCTGCCGGGGCGGCGCCTGTTCGCCGCGGGGTTCATCCTGCCCCTGCTGCTCCCGCCCTATTTCCTCGCGCTCGGCTGGTTCGCCCTGCTGGGGCGGGAGGGTTGGCTCGCCCGCCTGCTGCCCGCTTCAGTGGCCGGAACTCTCTCAGAATGGCTGTTCGGACTGCCGGGCTGTGCCGTAACGCTGGCCACGGTGTTTCTGCCCCTGATCGTGCTACTCACGGCGACCCTCCTCCATAGCGTCAATCCCCGCCTGGAGGAGGCTGCGAGGCTGTACGCCGCCTGGCCGAAAGTGCTTGGCCGCATCACCCTGCCGGCCGTTGGGCCGGGCGTTCTATTCGGCGCTGTCCTGGTGTTTCTGCTGGTCCTGGGCGAACTCACCGTGCCCATGTTCCTGCGCTATGACGTGTACCCGGTGGAAATCCTGACCCAGTTCGCGGCCTTCTACGATTTCGACGCGGCCATCGCGGCAGCGGCTCCGCTGGCGCTGGTCGTGGGCTTGCCGCTGGCGGCGGAATGGCGCTCGCGGCGCTTCGCGGCACCCGATCTTCGGCCGGCGGGAACCTCGCTTTCCATCCGCCTGGGCGCTTGCAAATGGCTATGGACGGTCGGCGTATCCAGTCTGCTTTTGATGCTCGTGGTGTTGCCGCTCGGCGCACTACTGCTTCAAGCCGCCCCGGCGGACTTCGGCGACGCGTGGCGTCGGGCGGGCGATGCCCTCGGGCGCAGCCTGTTGTACGCTGCGCTCGGGGCGAGCCTTTTGACGGCCTTCGGATTTTTTCTGGGGCTTTTGTGGCGCGAGCGGACGCGCGGCGCAGGCCTCACCGAATTCGCCGCCCTGCTGCTCCTGATCCTGCCCAGCTCAGTTGTAGGCATCGGCCTGATCGGACTGTGGAACCAACCTGCGACTGCCGGCTTCTACGCCTCGCCGGGTCTCCTGCTGTTGGGGTATCTCATCCAGTATGGAGCATTGTCCGGGGGCATCGCCCACAGCGCTCTGGCGCGCCTCCCGCCGTCCCTGGAGCAGGCGGCGGCCGTGGCCGGGGCTGGCTGGTGGCGGCGGATCCTGTTCATCGCGCTGCCCCTGAGCCGGCGAGGACTCCTGACCGCCTGGCTGGTCGCTTACCTCTTTTGCCTGCGCGATACCGGACTCGCCCTGCTGGTGTACCCGCCCGGCGGGGACACCCTGCCGGTGCGCATCTTCACCGTGATGGCCAACAGCCCGTTCGGGTTGGTGGCGGCGCTGTGCGCCTTGTTGGTGGCCGCGGCACTGCCGCCGCTCATCCTGACTGGACTTGGCCTTCGCAGAGAGGCGCACTCGCCATGAGCGCCGTCGAGTTCCGGCAGGTTTGGGCGTCCTATCGGGGCAAGCCGGCGGTGCGGGATTTTTCCCTGGACGTGGAAGCCGGCGAGCGGGTCGTGCTGCTCGGCCCTTCCGGCTGCGGCAAGACCACGGTGCTGCGCCTCGCCGCCGGTTTCCGCGTGCCCGAGCGGGGCGCCGTACTGCTGGACGGGGCGGTCGCGGCGGAAGCCGGCCGCCTTGACCTGGAACCCGAACAGCGGGGTCTCGGCATGGTGTTTCAGGACCTGGCCCTGTGGCCGCATCTCACGGTGCGCGGGAATCTGGAATTCGGCCTGAAGGCGCAGGGCGTTGCCAGGGCGGAGCGGGAACGGCGCATCCGGGAAACCCTGCGGTTGGTGCGCCTGGAATCGCGGCCGGACGCGCGCCCCGGCGAACTTTCGGGCGGCGAGCAGCAGCGTGTCGCCCTGGCCCGTGCCCTCGTCACCCAACCCCGCCTGCTGCTCATGGACGAACCCCTGTCCAGCCTGGACTTTGAACTGGCCCTCGAACTGCGCCGCGAGATTCTGGCGCTCCAGGAAGCACTCGGATTCACCCTGCTCTACGTCACCCACAATCTGGACGAGGCGTTCGCCATCGCCCAGCGGATCGTGGTGATGCGCGCGGGCGCCATCGTCCGCCAGGGGTCGGTGGAGGAAATCCGCGCCCACTTCGACCAGGTTCGCCGGGGACTCCTCGCCTCGGGTACTGACGGGACGGCGGAATCGGCCGGTGTAAAGGGATAAGACGGAATGGCATCGGTCAACGGGATAGCGCGCGTGGCGAAGTGGTTAGAACTCAAGAGGTGGACGAACCCGTCCGCAAGGTCCTCATCGTGGATCTCTTGGATGCCATGGGCGCGTGCTACCTGTTTACGCGGCCTTCGCCGCGGCAGGCGTGCTCACGCATACCGAGAAAGGCGCCGATAAAAAACTGCTTCCATAACTCACTGGAGGTCAAACATCATGAAGTGGATCACGCGCGAGAACGTTAAGGTGGACCGGGTGGCCTGCCCCTGGCTCATCAAAAAGTTCATTGACCCTGAGGCCGAGTTCTTGTTCGTTCCGGCCGACCAGGTCCTGGCGGTGGCCGAGCGACACGGCGCTATTCCTTTCGATGTCCCCGGCGTGGAACTCGGGCACCACGAGGGCCGGTGCAGTTTCGAGGCGGTCGTGGCCAAGTACCGGATCGACGATCCCGCCGTGGCCCTGCTCGCGAGAATCGTGCACGGCGCGGACGTGAAACAGGACCTCTACGGGCGGCCGGAAGCCGCGGGGCTCAAGGCCATCGCCGAGGGATTTCAGCACCTGGGACTGAAGGATGATGGGGAGATTCTGGAAAAGGAATTCATCGTCTACGAGGCCCTTTATGCCTATTGCCGGCAAACGGTGAACACACTGTGAGACCGATCGAGGTATTCTCCATGAACAGAGATACGATTTACCGCTTGACCGCCATCTTCATGATAACGCTCTTGAACCTCTTGCCCGGCCCGGCTGCGGCGGAGGCCCCCAGCGGCGGGCAAGGGCTCGATACGGCAAGAATCGAGCGGCTGACCGGCGTCAAAGGGAAACTGGACGAAAAGGAGGGCGTATTCAAAGTCAGCCAGCCACGCGCCGATCTCCGGGTGACCGCGGCGGGCGTCAAAATGACACCGCCCCTGGGGCTGACCTCGTGGGCCGCGTTCATGAAGGCGGGGGGCCGAACCCTGGTCATGGGCGACATGGTCCTGCTCGAAGATCAAGTGAATCCGGTCATGAGCGTGGCCCTCGACAACGGCCTCGAAATCACCGCCCTGCACAACCATTTCTTCTGGGATTCCCCCAAGGTGATGTTCATGCACATCGGCGGCACGGGGGATGAAGAAAAGCTGGCGGCCGCCGTGGGCGAGGTATTCGCCAAAGTCGAGGAGACCCGCGGCGGCCGAGGCGAGGTACCCTTCGCTGCCATCGACCCCGCCCAAACCTCGCTCGATCCCAAGAAAATCGAGGCGGTCATCGGCGCCAAAGGCGAGTTGGCCGGAGGCGTCTTCAAGATCACCCTCGGGCGAACCACGACCATGGAAGGTAACACCCTCGGCAGCACGATGGGCGTCAACACCTGGGCCGCGTTCGCAGGCAGCGACGAGCAAGCGGTCGTCGACGGTGACTTCGTCATGTGCGAGGACGAACTGCAGCCGGTGCTCAAAGCGCTGCGCCGCACCGGCATCCAGATCGTAGCGATCCACAGCCACATGACCATGGAATCGCCACGAACGGTCTTCCTGCACTACTGGGGCGTCGGCCCCACGGTCGATTTGGCGCGGGCGCTCCAATCCGCCTTGGAAACCCAGAGGAGAAACCCTTGATCATGGCGACAAAACAACTCATCCATTTGGCTGTGTGCCTCGGGCTGTGCACATTCACCGGTCTGGTCTCGGCCGAGGAGAAAGCGGCTACGAGTCCCGCGGTATCCCGGCTGAGCTTCGATGAACTGACGCCGGGCGGCATTCCGCCCGGCTGGACCATCGCGGCCACGAATCCCGGCGGTCCCCCGGCGGAGTGGCAAGTCAAGGCCGATCCCAAGGCGCCGAGCGCGCCCCATGTTCTGGCGATCACGAAGATTCACGACGATTCCGGGGATGTTTTTAACTTGTGCTGGACGAACGCGGTGAAATTCCGGGACGGCGCCATCGAAGTCAGCCTCCGCGCCGACGGCGGCAAGGAAGATCAGGGGGGTGGTCTCATCTGGCGGGTGCAGGACGCCAATAACTATTACGTCGCCCGCTATAACCCCCTGGAAGACAACATCCGCCTGTACTTCGTGAAGGACGGGCGGCGCAAGCAACTGGACAGCGCGAACATCTCCGGCGTGAAATCCGGCGAATGGTTCCGGTTGAAGATCGTTCAGCAGGGAGACAAGATCGAAGCCTATTTGAACGACCGGAAATATCTGGAGACTACCGATAGAACCTTTATGAAGGCGGGCGGGATCGGCTTTTGGAGCAAGGCGGATGCGGCCAGTTCGTTCGACGATCTGGTGGTGACCGCCCGATAATCGATGGGCCGTGGCACGCCGGCGTCCACTCGGTGGGTCTTCTCTTTGGTTTTGGCCGGATCGGCCTCCGCCTTCGGCGGCCCGCCCTTCTTCACCAACGATCCCGACCCGCCGGAACCGGGCCAGTGGGAGATCAACCTGCCCTGGTTCATGGAACGCAGCCGGGATGGTTCGGCGATCGGCGAATTCGTGCGCGTGGACGTCAATTACGGCTACGACCCTTACACCCAGCTCAGCATCGAGCTGCCCGCGCCCTACAGGCTCCCCGCCGAAGGCGGATTGCGCTCCGGCGTGGGCGATGTGCTGTTCGAGTACAAGCGGCGCTTCGGCCTCGACGCCGAAGCGGGGTATTTCGGCATCAACCCCCAGCTCACCCTGCCCACGGGAGACGAGAAAAGGGGCCTCGGTGCCGGGCGCGCGACCCTGCAATTGCCGCTGCTCTATCAGAAGCAGTGGGGCGACACCGTGATCTACGGCGATGCGCGTTACAAGCTGTGGGCCGGGGCCGAGGGCAAAAGTTACTGGTTTTTCGGTTTGGCCTTGGAGCACGCCGTGGGCAAGCGGCTCAAGCTCGGCGGCGAGGTGTTCGCCATTACGTCCCCATCCCCCGGCGGCGAGCCCAACGCCGGCTTCAACCTGGGCGGAAAGTGGGTCATGGCCCCCGGCCGGGTGTTGATGGTGTCCGCCGGCCGCTCGTTCCGGGACGAGCCGGAACTGACTTTGTTCATCGGCCTGAAACTGCTGTTTTCGCCAAACCCTTAAGGAGGCAACGATGACAATGCAATCCTACAGATGGCTATCGCTGCTGCTGAGCCTGGCGCTCGTCCGGACTGCCGTGGGCGCGGAAGCCACGGTCGTGGTTTATGCCAGCGAGGATCAAGTTTTCTCGGAACCGATCCTCAGGGATTTCGAGCGGGATACCGGCATCCGCGTCAAAGCGGTGTACGACACCGAGGAAACCAAGGGTACCGGCGTCATGAACCGGCTGCTCGCCGAGAAGAACAACCCGCAGGCGGACGTCTATTGGGCGAACGAACCGATCCGGGCGGAAGTCCTGAAGCAGCGGGGTGTTTCGGCGCCTTACCGGTCCCCCAATGGCGAAGGCATCCCTAAGGTCTTCAAGGACCCCGAAGGGTACTGGACCGGCTTTTCCGCAAGGGCGCGGGTGTTTATCGTCCACCACAAGGCCCGCCTCAAGCCGCAAAGCCTCGCCGCCTATACCGATCCCAAGTGGGCGGGCAAAGGCGTTATTGCCAATCCCTTGTTCGGCACGACCGCCACCCATGTGGCGGCCCTGTTCACGCTGTGGGGCGATGAGCGGACCAAAGGGTTTATGGACGCCCTAAAAAGGAACGGCACCAAGATTTCCACCAGCAATGGCGAAAGCGCGGACCTGGTGGCCGCCGGGGAATTCGAGTTCAGTTTGGTGGACAGCGATGACGCGGTCAACCGCATGCGCCAGGGCAAACCCGTCGAGATGATCTGCCCGGACCAGGGCGAGGGCGAACCGGGTTGCCTGATCCTGCCCAACGCCGTCGTGCCGATCCGGGGCGCGCAGCACCCGGAGGCCGCCCGCAAGCTCGTCGATTACCTCCTGTCTCCGGACACCGAGCGCAAGCTGGCTTTCGCCGACTGCGCCCAAATTCCACTGCACCCTGGCGTGGAAACCCCGCCCGACGTGCCGAAGCTCGACCAGCTCAGAACCATGCCCGTCGATTACGGGGTGGTGGCCCGAAAGCTACAAGCCATCCAGCCCTGGTTAAAGCGGTGGTGAAGACGCCTCCACAATCACTGGGTCACTATGCCTAGTGCCGCATTGCCAGAGTGAGGCGCACAACTGGCTGCCCGGACTGTAGGCGCCGTCCAATCTTCTCGCTAGATCCAGTAAGCCGCCCCCGCCACGCCCTATTTGTCCACCATAGAAAGGAAAGGCTGCTGGGCGTGAGCAATGTAAGGTTGAGGCGCGTCGGTCGAGCGGAGGCCGGCCCGTGAAAAAGACTGAACGGCGAAAGTGACACCCCCTCGTGCAGCGCGTCATCATTGCGCTAGCTTTGGACGGTTTCCTGTCACAACCAAACATCCGCTTTGTCTCGGTTTGCTACTGTTCGGAGTCCCTGGCCGAGTGGCTCATTCGGGCACGTGCTGCTCGCTCGACGTTGAGGAAAGCAGTCGTTCGTGACCGACAGGTATTGGACAGACTGAATGGCCGCAAATGGCCGAATTTCAGACAATGAGAGCAGCCTCTATTTCTGGCCATATAGGGCTCTTCCGTGGCTATCGGAAATCTATCTGAACTCATGCTTGGCTCTATCGAGGCGGGCGCCGACGCGATTTTCAGTTCATAGATACTCCGTCTTCTGATTGCCCGCGACGTTCACGTAATGATCATGTTCATGCATCGTGAACATGATCATTACGTGAACATTTCGCTTGATCTTGTGTTCGCTGTTTTATAATGTTCACGTTACGTGAACAAATGATTAAATGTGAACATGCCGCTTCGCTATCGAGAAGAATCTCTGCATCACCAAGAGCAAGCCCTCCTGGAGCGTGCCTTAGCCGCGCTGCAGGAAACCACTGGCTTGACTGGGAAAATCATCGCCGCGGAACCCTTATTGGAACGGGGAGTAAGAGTCGATGCAGCCGTGGAAATCGACGTAGCCGGTCAGCCGCATCGTTATATGACTGAAATCAAACGAATCGATCGCTTTACCGCGATCGGCCAAGTCAGGAACCGATTCGATTCATTTCAGCAGCCCGGCTTACTTGTGGCCCCGCGGATCACCGCTGAAATGGCCGACAAATGCCGTGAACTGGACGTGCAGTTCATCGATGCCAACGGCAACGCCTATCTTCATGACCTAGGCCTGTTTATCTTCGTGAAAGGACTGCGCCCTCGAGCCAAGGAGGGGATGGATATCACAACTGCGGAACCACCTCGTGCAGGTACTGCAACTGCCCTTAGAGTGATATTCGTCCTGCTATGCCGTCCCGAGTTGGTCAATGCACCTTATCGCGAGATCAATCGAGCGGCCGGCGTTGCGCTGGGGACGGTGGGAGAGGTTTTTTTAGATCTGAATAACAGGGGTTACGCCATAATCGGCAAGGGAATGGGCGAGCGACGCATTCTGGAGCGCAAGCGATTGATTGACGAATGGGTGACCAACTACCCCATCAAGCTCCGTCCGAAGTTAAACCCAAGACGGTTTCATGCTCCGACTCCGGACTGGTGGCGGCAAGTCGATGTCACCCGGTACGGAGCCCAATGGGGCGGCGAAGTCGCGGCCGACAAGCTGACCGGCTATTTGAGGCCCAACACCTTCACTCTGTATTTCCGACCCGAAAACGTTCGTCAAAATCTCACGAAGCTAGTGGTCGAAAACAAGCTGCGTGCTGATCCTAAAGGTGAGATCGAGGTATTGGATGCCTTCTGGAATTTTCCAGCCGATGACACCCTGTCCGAAACCGTGCCACCGATCCTCGTCTACGCGGACCTTCTCGCCACCCTCGATCCGCGGAATCTTGAAACGGCGCACATGATCTACGAGCAGAGCATCGATGGTTCTGGCACCCAGGGCTGAGCGCCCGATCGACCCCATTACCCTCGCGGTCCTGAGAGAAATTCAGAATGCATCAGTTGCTCTGGGTCTGGAAGCCTTCCTGGTAGGAGCAACCGCCAGAATCATCTTGCTTGAGCACGTATTCGGGCTGCAGGCTGAACGTGCTACCCGCGATATCGATTTTGCTTTTGCGGTTGAAAACTGGGACCAGTTTAAGGCAATCAAGAGATATCTTGTCACCGGCTCCGGTTTTCAAGAAATGGAGCGGGTAATGCAGCGGCTGCTTTACCAACCAGCAGGCTGTAGGCGTAAATTCGTCGTGGATTTAATCCCGTTTGGTGGGCTCGAAGTCGAAAAAAATACCATCGCTTGGCCGCCGGACATGAGTATCCTAATGAACGTCGCCGGCTACCGAGATGCCTTGGTATCCGCGGTGCCAGTTGAAGTTGAACCTAGACTTATCGTATCGGTAGCTTCCATCGCTGGGATTGTCATCCTCAAACTCTTTGCTTGGGTTGACCGTGGCCGAGAAGATCCCAAGGACGCCATCGATCTGCTCACACTACTCCGTCGGTATCACGAGGCGGGTAACCAGGACCGAATCTACGAAGACGCATCGACCGTGCTGGAATCAGCCTACCCCAGTTATTCTCACGTCCATTCGCCCAGACTTCGCACAACCATTTGACATAAAAAAGTGAGGAAGGCAAGAGCCTCGGAATGCATCCGTTTATCCACAGTTCGGGTGGAAAAGTCCGTGGATAAGATTGTGAAAGAAACGTTACAGCCCGCGGCTTTCCTGATTTGCGTGCTTATTGTCGAATAATGTGTCAGTTTCCTGTCTGACACTCCAGAGCGTGTTATGAACTTTTTGCTGTGGGCAAGGTACTGCAGGGATGCTTACTCGAAAACCTTACCCCAGCGATGTTTCAGACGACGAATGGACGTTCGCGGTCCCTTATTTAACCTTGATGAAGGCGGCCGCGCCCCAACGCCAGCACGATCTGCGCGAAATCGTCAATTGCTTGCGTTGGTTGGTGCGGACCGGTGAGCCCTGCGGATGATGTTGCCGCATGACTTGCCGCCGTGGGGAGCCGTCTATCGGCAGACCCGGCGTTGGCTCGCGGCGGGCTGCTTCGACGCGATCGTGCACGATCTCCGCGAAGGTTTGCGCCTGGCTCAGGGGCGAAAACCGCAGCCGAAGGCTGCGATTTTGGATGGACGCACGCTGCAATCCAGTTGTGAGAGTGAACCGGAGTTCACCCTCGGAATTTACACCACCTTGACGGACTCACCCCCTCTCTCCCTCCCTTAGCCTGCACGCTTTGGCGAACCATACCTTCGAGACGGCAAGCATCCGACACCCCTACATCTAATTCCGTTTTTCCTACAAAAAAATCAGAATTTTCTTACTTTCATTCTGTGATATCCGTACCAGACTTACATTCGCTGGAAAAATGCTCGGGAAAGTTTCAATTGCTAATGGCTACGACCGCCTGGTCTGATTAGTTTGAATATAGCCCCGGAATCGTCACGGAAATCAAGGCTGCGGCCGCAAGTCGATGTACCGGGAAAATTTTCGAACAGCAGCCCCAGCACGGGCCATCTTGGACTCTTCCCGCCGACACAAACGGCTGTGCTCAGCGTCATAGACAATCGTGTCATATGCACGCATGGCCACATATCCGACTCGATAAGGAGTGCCGATAGTGTCGACCTTTAGGGATACATAGTGGCAGTTTGCCGCGAATCCTCTTATCCCCAGCACTGAAATAACAACCTTACCCAAATAACGCCCTCTTTAACCGCTATGCAGTTACCGAGGGTGCGAGCTTTATTTTGACTAATGAAAACGGTTCTAGGACGTGACAAGAGCCGGCATGTAACACGGACACGGTAATTCGGAAATCGAAAACCACCAGGAGTGAAAACACAGATGCACAGTGAAAAGGAGTTATACGCCACCCGCGAATTCTCCACCTCCGACCATTTACCGAACAAAGCCTTATGGTGTTATGCGGGTTGCCTTGGGATGGGCGGTTTTCTCATAACGACGCTGATAGGAAATTGGAGCGCCGGCAGCCTGATCGGAGGCGGCATCTTGCTACTCATGGCGCTGCTGCCGGTTCGTCTGCTCGCCGCGCAATCCGAGCGAGGGTTAGCGGCGGCGATAAGCGAAAGCAATGCCATTCTGTTGGCCGAACAGAAAGAGCAGCGCGAACACATCCACAGTCTGGACAAATTATGTACGGCCGTATTGCCCGTGTGGTCCGGCCAGATCGAGATGGGGCGGTCGCAGATGGAAGAGGCCATAGTCATACTCAGCGACCGCTTTGCCGATATTGCGCACGACCTACAAACCACGGTGATCGCTTCGCAAGAAGCGGCCTTGGATATCGGTGGACAAGCGGGCGACAGCGGCATGGTTTCGCTTCTAACGCAGAGCCAAAACGAATTGAACTCAGTTCTCGCCTCTTTAAAGACCGCTCTCGACATGAGGCGGATGGCGATGCAGGAAATCCTGCAACTGTCCCACTTCACGGAAGAGTTGAAACAGATGGCAGCGGAAGTCGCCAATGTCGCCGGGCAGACCAACTTGCTGGCCCTTAACGCGGCCATCGAAGCCGCACGCGCGGGGGAGGCCGGAAGAGGATTTGCGGTCGTCGCGGATGAAGTACGGAAATTGTCGACGTTTTCCGGAGAAACCGGAAAACGGATCAGCGAACGGGTGAATGTCATCAACGAGGCCATCACCTCGGCATTGGAGCTTTCCGAAAAAACTGCCAATCAAGACGTGAAATTGCTGACCGATTCCGAGACCGCGATCAACCGTGTTCTCGACCAATTCAGCAAGGCGGGCGGCGCTTTGTGCCAATCCGCCGAGATCCTTCAAGGAAAAAGCGTAGAGATCAAGAACGAGCTATCGGACATTCTGGTTTCGCTGCAATTCCAAGACCGGGTTAGCCAAATTCTGGGGCACGTGCGCGACGATTTGGAAAAGCTCCATGCATGTATTTCCGAAGCATCCGGAAAAGAAACGATCGATGCCAAGCTTTGGCTCAAGGAATTGGCGCAAACCTATACCACCGAAGAGCAACGCCGGCACCACCCCGGCGTACAGCCTGTCAGTTCCGATCGATCCGCAAACATTACCTTCTTTTAATCCATAAGGAGTTGCTCCGTGGCCAAAACCATTCTCATCGTCGACGATTCGGCTTCGCTTCGCCAGGTCGTGAGCATCGCCCTGAAAGGAGCGGGCTATGACGTCATCGAAGCCCGCGACGGCCAAGATGCCCTGACCAAGCTGAACGGGCAACGAATCCACCTGATCATCAGCGATGTCAACATGCCCAATATGGACGGAATAAGCTTCGTCAGAGAAGCGAAACAGCTCCCAGCTTACAAGTTCACTCCGGTGATCATGCTCACCACCGAGTCTCAAGAAAGCAAGATGGCCGAGGGTAAGGCGGCCGGCGCCAAGGCTTGGGTCGTCAAGCCATTCCAGCCTGCCCAAATGCTGGATGCCGTATCGAAATTGATCGCCCCCTAAGAGAGCGTTAGCCATGGCCATCGAATTCACAGAAGACGGCGGGGCATTGCGTCTCTCTGGCGAACTGACCATCTATCATGCCGCGGAGATCAAACAGCCACTCCTGACGATGCTGCAAGCCGGAAACGAACTGGAAATCGACTTATCCGGCATCAGCGAAATCGACACAGCGGGATTTCAACTCCTCATGCTGGCCAAGAGGGAAACCGATCGTACCGGCGGCAATCTTCGCCTGACCTCGCACAGCCCAGCTGTTCTGGAATTGATCGAGCTGTATAACCTGGCGGGGTTCTTCGGCGATCCGCTGGTCATCACCGCCGCGCACGGTACGGGAGGACGGTCGTCATGAACCTGGATCAAGCACTACCGGTCTTCATCGAAGAAGGTCGCGCCCTACTCCAAGAAATGGAAGAAGGGCTCCTGGGGCTGGAACAGACGCCGGACGATCCGGACATCCTGAACGCGATTTTTCGCGCTGCCCATACCATCAAAGGTTCGGCAGGCTTGTTCGGTCTTGACGGCATCGTCTCCTTCACCCATGTCGTGGAAAACGTGCTGGATCGGATGCGCGCCGGCGAAATCCTGACTCAGCCGGATTTGACCAATCTCTTACTCCAATCGTGCGACGAAATCTCGGTGCTCATCGAGGCTGCAGCGGCGGGCTCCGAATCGGACGTCGACCCAACGTCCAACGGCGTCGGGCTGCTCCATCGATTACGCGCCTATCTTGAGACATCCGATGCTAGCAGCGATGCCGGTCACCTGCCGGCCAAAGCGCCCCCACCGGTAGAGGTTTGCGGCGAAGCTGCCGTGACCGGCGACTGCTGGCGCATCGTCGTGGATTTCGGCGAAAACGTCCTGCGCAACGGCTTCGACCCGGCATCGTTTATACGCTACCTCTGCAATCTCGGGGAAATCGTTCATCTCGCAACCAAGACGGAACGGCTTCCGCCCGCCGAGCTCATGGATCCGGAGAGCTGTTACCTCGGTTTCGAAATCGACTTCAGAAGCGCTGCGGACAAACAAACCATCGAAAACGTCTTCGAGTTCGTACGGGAGGATTGCCATATCCGCATCACCCCGCCGCCCGCTTTCGCCGAAGTCGCCATAGAACGCATCGAAGCTCTCAAAGCAGAAGCGGACAAGGTGGGCGAGATCCTGATCGAAGCCGATGCCGTCACCCCTCGGGAAATCGAAGAAGCGCTGGCCCTGCAAAACGAGATTGACGCCAGAACTCAAAGACATCCGCCTATGGGCGAAATACTGGTGCAGGAAGGCATGCTGCAACAACCGGTCGTCGAAGCGGCTCTTGAAAAACAAAAGAAAATCCGCGACGCAAAAATCGGCGAATCCCGATTCATCCGTGTCGATTCCGGAAAGCTGGACCAACTCATCAATCAGGTGGGCGAATTGGTCATTGCCGGCGCGACGGCATCCCTGCTGGCGCAGAGAACGAACGACAGCGAACTGCAAGAAGCGCTTTCCACCATTCTGCGCCTGGTCGAGGAAGTCCGCGGCGGCGCCCTTCAGTTGCGCATGGTGCAGATTGGCGAAACCTTCAACCGCTTCAATCGCATTGTCCGGGATGTTTCCAAAGAACTCGGCAAAGACATCGAACTCCAGATCAGCGGCGCTGAAACCGAACTGGACAAAACCGTGGTGGAAAAGATCGGCGATCCCCTCACTCATCTGGTGCGCAACGCGATCGACCACGGAATCGAGTCTACCGATAGGCGTGTCGCTGCCGGCAAGCCGGCAAAGGGTACGGTTCGGCTCAACGCCTATCACGAGTCCAGCAGCATCGTCATCGAAGTGACCGATGACGGCGGAGGATTGAATCGCGACAAAATATTGAGCAAGGCAATAGAGCGGGGACTGGTGAACGCCGGCCAAAACCTGAGCGAGCAAGAGATTTACAACTTGATCTTCGAGCCCGGTTTTTCCACCGCCGACACGATCAGCAACCTGTCCGGACGCGGCGTCGGCATGGACGTCGTGCGGCGCAATATCGAAGCGCTCCGCGGCATGGTGGAAATCAACAGTCGTCAGGGCCAAGGCTCGACCGTACGCATTCGCCTGCCTTTGACCCTGGCGATTATCGACGGCTTCCTGGTGAGCGTCGCCGGCTGCTCCTATGTGATTCCCCTGGAAGTAGTATCGGAATGCGTAGAGCTTGATGAACGGGAACAGCGCCACGGCTGCTATGTGAATCTTAGGGGTGAGGTATTGCCCATCCTCAACCTGCGCGAACACTTCAAGATACACGGCCAAACCTCCCGCCGTCAGAACATCGTCGTGACGCACTTCGGCGGGCAAAAGGCGGGGCTTTTGGTAGACGAACTAATGGGCGAGTTCCAGACCGTGATCAAGCCGCTCGGCAAGCTGTTCGGCAAGGTGCGCGGCGTCAGCGGCTTCACCATCCTGGGCTCCGGCGAAGTGGCGCTGATTCTGGATGTGCTTTCGCTGATCCAGTATGCCGCCGGTCTGGAAGCTCAAAAAGCAGCCTGAAAGCGAACCCTTCTCTAGCCAACGGCAAACGACAGCTCAGAAGCACGAGAAGGCAATACGCAAACACACAACGATCACTTCCCACACGACAAAAAGGAAGAACAAAAATGACTGCATTCCATCGATTCACCGTCAGAACCCGGTTACTCGGACTGGTTTTCCTGCTCTGCGCCTTTCAGATCATGATCGGCTGGAACGGTTTGTCCGGCATGAAGCAAAGCAACGCCGGGCTCCATACCGTCTATAACGACCGCGTCGTGCCTCTCAGAAAGCTGAAGAGGATTTCCGACGCTTATGCCGTCCACATCATAGATGCGGTCAACAAGGCCAATGCCGGATTGATTACCGCAGAAGACGCCCGGCAGCGGATACGCAGTGCCAACGAACGCATCCGGACGGAATGGAACGCCTACGCCGCTACCCGCATGACCGAAGAGGAGAGCAGACTGGTCAGCGCGGTCAAGTCGATGTTTAGCGAGTCCGACCGAAAGATCGATCGTCTGCTCGAGGTACTGGATGCCAAGACCGGAAATATCGTGGGACAACTCGGCGAATTCGATGGCCCGCTCTACGCTGTGATCGATCCGGTCACCGATAAGATCGCCGATCTGTCCAATCTGCAATTGACCGTCGCCGAACAGGAGTTCGACAAAGCGCAAGAAAGCTATCGCGTCGTCTTCAGTTTTGCCATCGGTACGATCGTCGCGAGCATTCTCATCGGCTCCCTGGTCGGCTTGTGGCTCGTCAACAACCTCGCCAAGCAACTTGGCGGCGAGCCCGGCTATGTCGCGGAGGTGGCGCGCCGGGTGGCGGGTGGTGATCTTACCGCCACCGTCGAGACCCGGCACGGCGATACCACCAGCGTGGTTGCCGCCATGAAGTTCATGGTGGATAAGCTCTCGGCCATCATCACCGATGTGCGCGGCGCGGCGGGCCAGTTGTCGAGCGCCTCGGAAGAAGTCTCGGCAACCGCCCAGAGCCTGTCCCAAGCCTCCAGCGAACAAGCGGCCAGCGTCGAGGAAACCAGCGCCGCCGTCGAAGAGATGTCCGCCTCCATCAACCAGAACGCCGAGAACGCTCGGGTCACCGACGGCATGGCCGGCAAAGCCTCCACCGAGGCCAAGGAAGGCGGCGAGGCGGTTCAGTCCACGGTCGAAGCGATGCGCCAGATCGCCCAGAGGATCGGCATCATCGACGACATCGCCTACCAAACCAATCTCCTAGCTCTGAACGCCGCTATCGAAGCCGCCCGCGCCGGCGATCACGGCAAGGGCTTCGCCGTGGTGGCGGCGGAAGTGCGGAAATTGGCCGAACGCTCCCAAGTCGCCGCCCAGGAGATCGGGGAATTGGCCGACAGCAGCGTGAAACTGGCAGAGAAAGCCGGCAAGCTCTTGGATGATATCGTGCCCTCCATCGCCAAGACCTCCGATCTGGTGCAGGAGATCGCTGCGGCTTCCAACGAACAATCCGCCGGCGTGAACCAGATCGCCACGGCGATGATGCAGCTCAACCAGATCACGCAGCAGAACGCCTCGTCCTCGGAAGAGCTTGCCGCCACCGCCGAGGAAATGAGCAGCCAAGCCGAGCAATTGCAACAGCTCATGGAATTCTTCAGGCTGGCACAAGGCGAGAACCGGGACGCGCCGGCCAAGCCCTCCGTTCGTCAACCCAAACCCGCCCAAGCGCCACGTCTCTTGGAAACCTACGCCATGAGCCAGCACGAATTCGAAAAATTTTGAGACAAGCATCCGAATAACGAGGAGCCGCTATGGCGAATATCATTGCGCACCAAAAGTCGTCGCCGCAGATCGACCACGAATCGGACAGCGCACAGCAATACCTGACTTTTCAACTGGGCGGAGAGCTGTTCGCCCTAGATATTCTTCACGTCAAGGAAATCCTCGAGTACGGCCACGTCACGCCGGTACCCATGACGCCGACCTTTATCCGCGGCGTCATCAATCTGCGCGGCGCGGTGGTGCCGGTCATCGATCTCCATGCGCGCTTCGGCCGCGGCCTGGCCGAGGTGACCCGGCGAAGCTGTATCGTCATCGTGGAGGTGCAACACGAGGAAGAACGCCACGACATCGGGGTGACCGTCGATGCCGTGAACGAGGTCGTTGAGCTTCCGCCGGCCGAAATCGAGCCGGCGCCGGCCTTCGGCGCCAAGATCCGCACCGATTTCATCGCCGGTATGGGCAAACTCGACGGCCGCTTCGTCATCTTGCTGGATCTCGCCAAGGTGCTGTCCGTGGACGAGATGGCTCTGCTCGCCGAGATGGGGCAAGGAGACCATGGAAACGGGGAATAGGCGGCAAGACGGCCCGGTCGGTCCGGATCGGCCATCGAACTTCCCGGCGGCAGGAGCGAGCCGCAAAACCAAAATCGTCTATCCGAAAAACGACCGTTCTTGAACCATGGACGCTTTGACCCTCAGCGATCATGAATTCCGCCAATACCAAAAGCTCCTCTACGACATCGCCGGCATCCATCTGTCGCCGGCGAAAAAAGCCCTAGTATGCGGACGATTGGCCCGGCGTCTCGCCCAGCACGGATTGACCAGTTACGGGGACTATTTTCGCCTCTTGACCGACCGACGGGAGGCGGAGGAGCTTCAGCACGCGCTCGACCTACTGACCACCAATGAGACCTATTTCTTTCGCGAACCGGGGCATTTCGATTTTTTGCAGAACCACATCCTCGGCTCCCACCGCCGGGCTCAAACCTTCCGGGTCTGGAGTGCGGCCTGTTCCAGCGGCGAAGAGCCTTACAGCATCGCCATGGTGCTGGCCGATCGATTGGGTAGCGGTCCCTGGGAAGTATTGGGCTCCGACATCAGTCGGCGCGTCCTCGAAAAAGCCCGGCTCGGCCATTATCCCATGGAGCGGGCCAGACACATCCCCAAGGATCATTTGACCCGCTATTGCCTCAAGGGAGTCGGCTCTCAGAAAGGCACTTTTCTCATCGACACCCCGCTGAAGAGCCGCATGCGATTCATTCACATCAATCTGAACGGACCGCTCCCCAAGATCGGCGAGTTTGACGCCATCTTTCTGCGCAATGTCATGATCTATTTCGACCTGGCGGCAAAACGACGGATAGTGGCCCGTCTGATCCAGACGTTGAAACCCGGCGGCCATTTTATCGTCGGCCATGCGGAAACCCTGAACGGTGTCGATGAAACTCTGAAACCCGTCGCCCCTACCATTTACCGCAAACCATGATATGCAGCGCCGTTTCGCCCCCCGGATTTCAGGAAATCCATTTGCGTCCGGGCGACTTCTACTTCGGGCAAGGAGCAGTGCGCCTGGTTACCCTGCTCGGTTCCTGCGTGGCCGTGATTCTATGGCATCCGCGCCTCTGCCTCGGCGGCATGTGCCATTACATGTTGCCGGCCCGCGGCCACGGGCGGGCGTCGGAACCGGACGGACGCTATGCCGACGAGGCTATGGAACTCTTCCGCCGGGAAATCTTGCGCGCCGGAGCGCCGTCGTCCGAATACCGCGCTCGATTGTTCGGCGGCGGAAACATGTTTTCGAACCGTTCCGCACCCGCCGTCCTGAACGTGAGTGCACGCAACGTGGAAGCCGCGAGATGTCTCGCAACTCGCCTCGGTTCCCGGATCGACGAGGAACACTTGGGCGGCGTGGGGTATCGGAGGCTGGCATTCGAACTTTGGAGCGGCGAGACCCGCCTCGAACATCGCCAGGAGCTCATCGAATTTTCCACGGCGAGAAGAAAGAGCGAATCTCAATGAAAAAAATAGGCGTCATGCTCGTGGACGACTCGGCCGTAGTGCGCCAGGTCATCAGTGGTATCTTGAGCCAGGATCCCGCCCTGGAAGTCATCGGCGCGGCTTCCGATCCCCTCTTCGCCATGGAGCGAATGAAACGGCGGTGGCCGGACGTCATCGTCCTGGATGTGGAAATGCCCCGCATGGACGGAATCACCTTTTTGAAGAAGCTCATGATGGAACACCCGACCCCGGTCGTGATTTGTTCCTCGCTCACGGAGAAAGGCGCAGAAACCTCCTTGCAAGCCTTGTCCGCTGGCGCGGTGGGTGTCGTCGCCAAAGCCAAGCTGGGAATCAAGCAACATCTGCAGAGCGTCGCCGCAGAACTGATCCACGCCGTCAAGTCCGCGGCCCTGGCCGATCTCAAGCGGCTGACGCTCGCGGGCCTGCCGCACAAGGCCGAACCCAAGCATACAGCCGATGCCGTGCTGTCCTATTCTCATCGCCCTCTCACGCAGACAACCGACAAAGTGGTCGCCCTGGGCGCCTCCACCGGCGGCACGCAGGCTCTGGAAGCGGTGCTCACGGCTCTGCCTCGGGTCTGTCCCGGCATCGTCGTCGTTCAGCACATGCCGGAAAAATTCACCACCGCTTTTGCCAACCGCCTGGACAAGCTCAGCGCGGTCGAAGTCAAAGAAGCCGCCAACGGCGACCGGGTCTTGCCCGGCCGGGTACTGATAGCACCCGGCGGCCGCCATATGCTGCTCAAACGTAGTGGCGCTCTTTATTACGTGGACGTGATTGACGGCCCGCTGGTCAATCGGCACCGCCCGTCGGTGGACGTGTTGTTCCGCTCCGTGGCCAATACCGCCGGAAAAAATGCTTTCGGGGTGATCATGACCGGCATGGGCGACGACGGCGCCCGCGGCCTGAAGGAGATGCGCGAGGCCGGGAGCCGAACCTTGGCTCAGGACGAAGAAACCTGTGTCGTGTACGGCATGCCGAAAGAGGCCGTGAGACTCGGAGCGGTGGAACGCAGCATCGCGCTTTCGGATATCCCGTCAGCGATCCTGGATTATGGCGCGAGCAGGTAAGTTACTCGCTCCATACACGAACATCGCCATCACCGCGGTATTTTCTGAACGATTGGTCTTTAGAACCCTACATCGTGATTAGCATCATTCTCGGAAACGGAAGTTATGACAGACATAGACTTTGATCGGTCCGGGCACTCGGTATTCGTATTCGGTACCGATACGGAGAAGACGGTAAGGCAGATTGTATTGCTGCTCCTTCCTCTCGGCCTGTTTTCCTTCGGACTCTGGCTGTGCGTACAGGAACACGGCGTCCGTTTCGCCGATTATTCCGCTCTTCACACGCTTGTGGAGATTCCCGCCATCGTGATCGCCGCAATGGTATTCGGCATCGGCTGGAACGCCTACGAGGAGAATCGTCCGTTGACCTTGCCGATCCTCGCCTGCGGCTTTCTGACCGTCGGTTTGCTCGACCTGATGCACGTACTGTCGTTTCCGGGAATGCCGAATTTCATTACGCCGAGCAGCCCGGAAAAAGCCATCAATTTCTGGCTGTCCGCACGCTACCTGGCTGCCGTTACGTTCCTGGCCGCCGGCTTGCTGCCTTGGCGCCCGATGAAGCGGCTTTCATTTCGATGCGCCATACTGGCCGGATGCCTGGCGTTCGCTTCGCTCATCGTTTGGCTTGGCCTATTCCGGGAAGATTTTTGGCCGCGGACGTTTCTGTCAGGACAAGGCTTAACGCCTTTCAAAATGAAGGCGGAATATGCGCTGACGCTCATCTATTTCACTGTCACTCTCGTTCTGCTCTATCGCTTGCGCCGACCGCAGCCCCGGGTTCTGGCGTATTTGATGGGCGCCTCGGCGGTTACGGCCTTGAGCGAGTTGTGTTTCTCGCGATATCGGGCGGTCGACGATCTGTGCAATTTTGTCGGTCATGTTTACAAAGCGATCGCCTATTTTCTCGTTTACCGGGGAATCTTCGTCGAAGGCGTGCACGAACCTTATCTGCGGCTCCAGGCCTCCCGCGAGGCGCTTCGGAAAAGCGAGGCACGTTTTCAGGATCTGCTGGAATTCGAGCCGGACGGGGTTTTGCTGGCCGACAGCGCATGTCGCATCGCCATGGCCAACGCCAAAGCGGAGGCCATTTTCGCCTGTCCGCGAGCGGAACTCATCGGCCGGTCGATAGAAACATTGATTCCTGAGATTTGCCGGGCAAAGCACTCAGCGCGATGGCACACTCATCGCGAGGAAAAGCAAACCTTATCGGTAGGACGGGAAGTATGGGGACGCCGCAACGACGGATCCGATTTTCCCGCCGAAGTAACGCTCGGTCCATTGCATACCGAACAAGGATTGATGACCATCGTCGCCGTACGCGACATCACCGAACGAAAACAACGCGAGGAGGAGCGAGACCGACTCGTGGCCATTCTGGAAGGGACCTCGGATCTTATCGGTATCGTCAACGCCGACTACAAACCGATCTACATCAATCAGGCCGGACGCGCGATGCTGGGACTCGGCCGGGAGGAAGACATCTCCGCCCTGCATATCGAACAGTTTCACCCGCCTCAAGTATTCAATACGTTACTGAGGGGAGGACTTGCGGAGGCGGAGAAGAGCGGCGTCTGGCGGGGCGAAACGGAACTGGTCAACCGGTTCGGCAACAAAATCCCGCTCTCCCAGGTCATCATAGCCCACAAGGGGAACGACGGGCGGGTCGCTTACTGGTCGACGGTGGCTCGCGACATCGCCGATCAGAAACAGTACGAGACGATGCTGAAATTTCAGGCCACCCACGATCCTCTAACCGCATTGCCCAATCGTTTCCTGTTTCGCGAGCGGCTGGAGCAGGCGATGCTGAGAGCATTCCGCAATGGCAGCTTGGTCGCAGTGCTTTTGGTCGATCTGGACAATTTCAAGGATGTGAACGATACCTTGGGACACGATTTCGGCGACGAGTTGGTAAAGCTGATCGGAGGCCGCCTTAGAGAAGCCCTGCGCGAGGAAGATACCGTAGCGCGGCTGGGCGGCGACGAATTCGCGGTACTCCTGCCCTACATCACCGATTCCTCGTGCGCGGCGCAAAAGGCGCAATTACTGCTGGACGCCATTGCGCAGCCCTGCAGGATCGAGCACCACCATATTCTTATCAGCGCCAGCATCGGTATTACCGTTTATCCCGGCGACGGCGACGATGTTCACGGACTGTTGCGCAATGCCGACATGTCCATGTATAAGGCTAAGGACGAAGGACGGAGCAAGTTCCGGTTCTACACTGCCGAAATGGGCGCTTGTCTTCGGGAAAGACTGGACATCGTCAACGACCTGCGCACGGCTTTGGACCGAAGCGAATTCACCTTGCATTATCAGCCCAGAGTCAGTCTTGTCACCGGTCGAATCTGCGGTGTCGAAGCGCTGATACGTTGGCAGCATCCCCAAAAAGGCTTCATTGCACCGGCCAAATTCATCCCGATCGCGGAGGAAACCGGTCTGATCGCTCAGATCGGCGAATGGGTTTTCCGCACTGCCTGCGCGCAAGCAAAAGTATGGCGCGATAAAGGGCTAGCCTTCAACCGAATGGCCGTCAATCTATCGGCACGCCAATTCGCACAGCCGGATCTGGTCGAGGTCGTTACCGCCGTCGTCGAACAAACGGGTCTTCCGCCGCAGACCCTAGAACTGGAAATCACAGAAAGCATGCTGATGCGCGACCGGTCCATAGCGGCCGATGTGCTGGGCCGGTTGAAGCAACTCGGTATCTCGCTGGCGGTCGACGACTTCGGAACGGGCTACTCCTCCTTGAGCTATCTGAAACAGTTTCCGCTGGACTATCTCAAGATAGACCGGTCTTTCATACGCGATCTAGCCAAGGATCCCGATGATGCACGCATCGTCGAAGCCATCATCGTTCTGGCCCATAGCCTCAATCTCGGGGTGATCGGAGAAGGTGTCGAAACGCCGGAACAAGCCGAGTTCCTGAAGACCCGCCATTGCGACGAAATACAGGGGTATTACTTCAGTAAACCGACGCCCGCCGATGAAGTCGAAGCGATGCTGCGGACCGGCAAAACGCTCGAGTTTACGGTTCCGAAATCGCTGTCGCCGCTGACCGCGTCGGCCTGACGGCCGATATTCGACCGTATGGCAATCCATCAACGTCCACAGACGTTTCTCCATCGCCTATCGCAAGCAAGCAAACGCGAGCTATAACTCCGAACATGCCTGAAACTCGCTTTCTCCAGTCAATCCTCAAGTGAATCTCACTCTCGTCATAGCCACTTTAGGGCTCTTCGCTCTATTCGGACATCGGATGCGGCTACTGTCGAAACGCTTGCTGCGAGCCGAGCTCTATTTACACGAAATTCTGGACCGTGTGCCATCAGGAGTGATCGTCACCGACCGGTACGGACGAATCGAGATCCTCAATCCGGCTGCAACCCGGATGTTCGGTTACGGATTGAACGAAGTGCTGCCGCTCAGCACCGATCAACTGATGTCGGAAACACAGGCCGAAAAACACTACGCTCCTATCCAAAATCATCGGAATTCCGAGATGCGCAAAGCTCACGGCTCCGGATTCCGCTCTTGGCAAGGCAAGCGTAAGGACGGCACCTTCTTTCCGGTTGAAATGGCCATCGACGAACTCGAATCGAAGGACGAGCGGCATTTCCTGATCATTGCACGGGACATTACCGAGAGAGCGTACCTAAAAAGCGAATTGGATAGGCGCGAGCGAGAATTCCGGGCACTCGTGGAAAATTCGCCGGATATCATCGCTCGCTTCGATCGAGCTCTGCGCTTTATTTATGTCAACCCGGCCATAGAACGCGTTCTGGGCCGACCGGCGTCGAGCTTTCCGGGCAAGACGTATCAAGACCTCGAATTACCTGACGATCTGGTGAGATGCCTACAGTCGCCGCTAAAAAACGTTTTCGCCAGCGGTAAGGAACAAATCGCCGAGTTCGTCCTGCCGTCCCCTGACGGCGAACAGCACTTTCAGTCCCGCCATGTACCTGAGCTCTCGCCAGATGGCACAGTGCACAGCGTGCTGTTGAACTGCCGAGACATCACGGTCCTCAAGAAAACAGAATTCATGCTGCGGGAACGGGAGCAAGAAATCCGCGACTCCCGGCGACTTTTGCAACGCCTGGCCGCTCACAGGGAAAATTTGAGGGAAGAAGAGAAAAAACGGATCGCTCGGGAAATCCATGACGAACTGGGCCAGATCCTGACGGCCATGAAGATGGATATTTCCTTCATACGAATGAACTTTCTTCAAAACCACTCCGAATTGGCAAAAAAGATCCAGGCCTTGGGCGTCTTGGTAAATAGAGCGGTTCAGGTCGTACGCAACATATCGACCGATTTGCGCCCCAGCGCACTCGACTTCGGCATTGCAGCCGCGTTGGAATGGCTGGTCAAAGAGTTTGAGACCCGCACCGGTATCCCATGTGTCTTAACCACAATGAGCGATATCGTCCTTGATGAACAACTGGCTATCGCGATATTCCGTATCGCCCAGGAATCGCTGAACAATGTGGCAAAGCATGCCAATGCCCGCCACGCTTCCGTACTCCTGGTTTCCCGGAATGATCATATTCGCGTCGAAATACAGGATGACGGCTGCGGCTTCGATGTGACGGCCGAGCACAAACCCAAGTCCTTTGGCCTTTTGGGAATACGGGAACGGGTGTCGGCATTGGGCGGCAAGTTCGACATCCATAGTACACCCGGGAAAGGCACCCGGCTTGCGATTCGGCTTCCTCCTAGAAGTTCTCCTTTTTGAAAATCGGAATGATTGATGATCAAGATCCTGGTAGCCGACGACCACCCTATCATTCGCCATGGAATAACTCATATTTTGTCTTCAACCGTCAATTTCTCGGTCGTGGATGAAGCCGCGGATGCGTCCGAAGTCTTGGACAAGTGCCGCTGTACCGATATCGACGTTCTGGTTTTGGACTTGTCCATGCCGGGCACTCAAGGCGTCGACTTGATTAGACGCGTCCAGCAGATCAGACCATCGCTTCCCATACTGATCCTGACCATGCATACCTCGGAACAGATCGCCGCAGAAGCGATCAAAGCCGGCGCCGCGGGTTACATCACCAAGGACTGCGAACCGGGCATCTTGGTTGCCGGCATAAGAAGAGTAGCGAGCGGTCAACGCTTCATAGAGTCTTCGCTGGCTGAAAAAATCGTTTTCACTATGGTGCCGGACCAATTTCCTCACGCGGCACTTTCGCAGCGAGAGCGGCAGATTCTCCGTCTTTTCGCTTCGGGCAAGCGAGTTCAGGACATCGCCGACGCGTTATCCCTCAGCGAAAAAACCGTCAGCACCCACAAAACGCGCCTGATGCGGAAACTCAGCGTCAAAAATAACGCCGACCTGATCCGGTATGCCGTCGAGCATGACTTGATTTGATCTGATCATCTCGGAAAAACAACAGCAGACGGACATAAGCCGGCTGGCCGCACCTAAGTACATTCCGCAAATACTTGCGGAATCTCGACTGTTTGGCTTGATTGGCGGGGTTGTCCTGCAGGTTGCCTATGCCGCAAGACTTCCCTGAATGTACTTAGAGCGTTTTCCATCCCGGTGTACGGATTCGTGCCAGGAGGGGAGAACGTAGGTCGGCAATCCCTTGCCGACGTATCGGCTCGGCGAAGGGCTTTGTCGGCAAGGGATTGCCGACCTACGTATCTGGCTGGCCGCATCCTAGATTTCTAGGATGGGCGAAAATTGCGCGAGGGCGCCGAAATTCCGAAAGTGGCGCTGCCCTCGACATGCAATCTCCTCCTCCGGCAAGCGTCAGGCTCACTCAGGCGGCCGGTCCAGCACCGTGATTGTCACGTCGTGGAGCCGCCAGTTGATCGACTTCGCATCCGCCACAGCGTGACGAATCTTCGCGGGCAAGTCCTCGGGCGAACCGCGCGGCGTCACGAACACTTCGCCGAAGAATACGTGCCCGACTTCGCGCAGCCTGACCGTGGCGCCGGCGACCCAGTCGAGCCTTTCGATGCGTGCGCGCAACTCATCGGGGAGCGGCTCCGGACCCGAGCGATCGGTTTTCATCGGGCGGCGCTCCATGAGGTCGTGTACGGCCACGTACACGTTGACCACGCCGTCCTTGAGAATATCGGCGGAAACCAGCGCGGCTGCCACCGGATCGAGCCACCACAGACCGAGGCCGACACCGAGTACGCCGACGGCCGTCGCCGTCTCCGCCATCCAGTCGGCCTTCATCATCTTCGCGTCGGCGTAAAGGATTTTGTCATGGATTTGGGGTGCGAGCTTGAGTTTCGCGCGACCGAAAAAGACGCTCGGTATCGCCGTGTAAGCGATTGCCGCGAGCATAGGCCAGCCGGCCCAGAGCGTATGGCCGAAAAGCGTCATCCCGCCGATCGTCGTGCGTTCGACAGCGATCAGCTTGGTCACGGCTTCAACCAGCAAAAACCCGCCCAGACCGACGAGCGAGAGCGAGGCGGTGAGATAGCCGATCGAGACGACGCCATGGTAACCGTAAGGGAAATCCTCGTTCGCTCTGCGGCGCGCGATGCGCGTGCAGACGAGAAAGGCGATCGCCGGCACCGATGAAAACGCGTCTTCAAAGAAGCTCGTCCGCATGGCTTGCGAGGTGCCCATGGTGAGACCGAGAAAGGTCGTGGACGAGGCGATATAGATCAATGTCCACGTTTCCAACCGCCGCGCCTTTTTTAGGTCGCGTTCCTTTTCGGGCGGCAGGTCAAAAGCATCGAGGGGCCTCATGGCTGCGCGTTCTCCTGCTGCGCCTGCTGAGCACGGCGTCGCAACATGGCTTTGTCCTGGGCGGCAAGGAATCGGTCCAGCGAAAAAAGCAGCGCGCTCTCGCCCGGCGTCACGGCGAGCACGTGTTTCTTCTCGGTTCCGTATCGATCCTCGATCTCAATGTAAGGCTGCGTAAGACCGAGCTTGGATTTGTAAGGCGTCTCGCTGTCGAGCCCCGCCGCCAGTACATCGATCTCTCGGCGATGCAGCGCTTCAATGAGTTCCGCTTCTGCGCCGCTCCGCCAGGTCACGGGGGCACCGAGGCCTTTCGCCCAAGCCTCGATCAGCTCGGGTTCGAGTCCCGTGACGCGGCCGCCCTCGAAGCGTACCCAGGGTGGGTTGTCCGCCACGCCGACACGCAATTCGCCACCGCGCACGCGGTTTAGCGCCCCGGCACTGTCGCGCGGAAGGGAATCGCAGCCGGCCAAGAAGAACACGGTGAGCGCCACCAGAACCAGAGTAGGCATCATCGTTGCGTTCGAGATAGGCCGAATTCGGTCGGTACAATATTAGACCGGCTTGAAGCGGTACGATTTCGTTTGCGGACCTACTAGCAACACCGGCCCTATCATCCGGCCCAATGAGTTGCGATATATCAAATTCCGGAGGGGCTTATGACAGGGGTGCAAGTCGACCGTACTCGACGAGGGCAACGTGTACTTCCTGCTCCGCCCCCGCGTGCAGGAGGAAGAGCCGGAGAAGATCGGTGATATGACGTTCCTCCAGGCGGAAAAACTCGGCGAGGATGTCCGACGAACTGATCAGCGCAAATCGACCGCGGATCATTCAATCCAAACAGTAGATTCATTAAGACGCTCGCCGTAAATGCGGGTTCGGCTGGGGATTGGTGGTCCTGAAGATTCGTCCCACGTCCCGCACCAGAATCCCGTTGATCGCCGTCGAACGGTTCTGTCCGGTCACGATATAGCGGTGGACGTTCATGCCGTTCGCGGTCCGTTCGTGCAAGCCCAGCTTCAGGAAACGCTTCTGCACTTTGTCCCAGGAGCCATCGGATGCATCGGGCTCTTTGGCGAAATCCTGAAATAAACCGGGGCTGACCAGCAACACGCCTTCCGGTACGACATGAATCCGGGTACCCGGATTGTTGTAATCCAGTTTTTTGCTGGCAATTCCCACAACGAGCCAGGATAGAAAGGCTTCACCGAGATCATCGGGTGAAGTGGAAGACAAAGGTGACTTTACCTCAAAGTTCTCGTGATCGGCTGAACAGCCGGATGGGTTGGGGCTGGCATTCATCTGGGTAGTCACGGATTTCAGAATCTCCGGCGTTGGAGTGGATCGAGGCTCGCCGGAAACCGTGCCTTCCAGCGTTTTATCCACCTGCACCGGCGCCTGGCATTGAGGCGGGGAAACCGGGTTGACGGTACCCGGGAATTCGTCGGGCCAGCGATCCCGACTCGGCCAAAGCCGGGAAACCGGAATTCGAATCAGCGTCAGCTCGTGGCCCCAATCATCGCCGTTGACCATCGCACGCCAAACCGCGCGATCATTGCACGTCAGCAGAACGCCGTGTTCCTGCAACACATCGAAGATACGGTCGTTCTGAGTCGGAATGCCGGCGTGTCCGGATTGCATGAGATGCAAACGTATGGCATCGACGGCGCGCTTGCTGACCATCCAGAGATCGTCACCGACTCGCCATCCGGCTGCGCCGTTTCGGTTGAGCGGCAGCTCCTTTTCCTCGATTAAGAACCTCAAGGCGGTGAGCAGCTTTTCATGCAACGGAACGACGGAGCTGGACGTTACTCGCTGCCCCGGCTCCGCCCCCAGGTTCCGCTCCACCGATTCACCATCGGCCTTATTGACAATCTCGCCGGTCACTCCGGCTTCCGCTATGTCTCCTCCTATGCAGGAAAGCCAGGCCGAAAACGCCTCCCGGTCGCCAGCGAGCCAAGCCAAGCCTTCGGCGGGAATGATTCGGTTCACCAATAGCAGCGAAGCTTTTTCATGTAATCGGTACTGCCGCTTCGGTACGAATTCCGTGCGATACCACCGAGCACGGGGATCGTCCGTCAGACTGCCTATCCAGGGATCCCACTGCCCGAAGTCTTTGCCGCGTTCGTCGAACACCGTAACGACCTGATCGACGGCCGGCTTCGCCAAGTCGTGCAGCAAGGCCGCCGTAAAAACGGCATAGGTCCAAAGATCGCGCTTGTGGTTTATCTCCTCCGGCACAGCGCCGGGCGGCAACAGGTAGGCTTGCCGCAGTTTTAGCGCGATCGTAGCGACCTCCAATCCATGATCGAGCATGCCGCCGGCATAGGCATGATGGTGAGCTTCCGAGGCGGGAAGCTGCTGTACGAATTCGGCAAATCGGCTAATGGCAGCGACGTAATAGGCTTGGAAATGATGCCGAGTTGCTCCCGCCAACTCCTCGATAAGGTTGACATGCTGTCGGCGACTGAGCAGCAGTTCCTGGGGAGACAAAACCGGCAAAGCGCCGGCTGGCCGGCAATCAGTTGGTTCGGGCGACAGCGCAGCCGGGGCTGCTGGCGACCGGTGCATGAACCATCCAAAGATCGGAAGCTTCATGGTGAAAACTCCAAGACCCGCCTTGCCGTTCGCAGGCATTTCGAAGCTATATTCAATTTTAAGGAGGACAAGATTTCAGCTGCATCCAATGCAATGACAATCCCTGATCTTCATTGTCTTTGACGCCTTCCGTGAAACTTGCTATCTGCCGGCAGCTTACTCAGTGACTGATTGAAACCGTCACACGATCGCTGCATCCGGAAACGACTAAAATTCCCTGAAAGAAACATCAACAACTCATTCTTCAAGGAAAATGGAGTCAACAATGCGGGACGGCGCCGTAATAGTACTTTTGACGATTTGGTGGAGTTGGCCGCGATGCTGCCCTGGTGGTTAGCGTTGCTTTTGGCGGTCATTCTTGGATCGCTCCAGGAAGGCCGCCACCTCCGCTTCGATCGCCGCCGCCAACATTCGCCGGGCGCCTTCCCGTAACAACTCCGTCAAGGCATCCGGCACCGGCGTCGGTGCCCCTGGATTCTTCAGCGGAATGATCTTATCTTCACTCATGGCGTATTCGCTCCTCTTGTAGGAATTGATGACCTCGAAGACCATCAAGAATACGCCGCCGACCTCACACCCCATCCACAACTTTCGAGCATAATTCCTTGATAGATCCGAGGGTCTAAGCCTGATGATAAGGAAAGAAATTTTCAGCCGCTTAATGCGCTCCTACTAAGACAGGACAATTATTCGGTAAACACCTAGTCGATGGATATTGTCTCACCACAAGCTCGAAGCCGGATGATGTCAGGCATCAAGGGCAAGAATACCCGACCAGAGAGGCTTATCCGATCTTTGTTGCACCTCAACGGCTTCAGGTTTCGCTTGCATAGGCGCGATCTGCCCGGTAGTCCTGACGTTGTGTTGCCAAAGTATAAAGCTGTAATCTTCGTCCATGGATGCTTTTGGCATCAGCATCCGGGCTGTAAATTATCGAAAATGCCAGCATCAAATGAACAGTTCTGGCGAGAAAAGCTGAGTGGCAATCTTGAGCGCGATCGGCAGAACATTGGATGTTTGCTCAACAATGGCTGGAGGGTTCTCATCATCTGGGAATGTGTTACCAAGTCGAAAGAACATGTCTTGCAACTTGGTGACGAACTGAAAGCGTGGATTCTGGGCAACGAATCGTTCAGGGAATTGCCAGGCACTCCTCTCTGATACTTCTCGATCGATGGAGCACAGGGGCTGCTGTAATGTCCTTTTTCGCTGGGGCGGCGAGAAATCCAGCGACGACATCGGCTATCTGTTTCGCAAGATACGGTGGTACCGCATTGCCAACCTGAGTGTACTGATGTTTCTTTGGGCCTTCGAAGAAATAATTGTCTGGAAAAGTTTGCAATCGAGCAGCTTCGCGTATAGTCAAGCTGCGGCACTGGCATGGGTCAGGGTGAATGTAGTAATGCCCATCCTTTGCAATATGGGACACTACGGTCGTGGCCGGTATTCCCCGACACTGGACTCGGAACCGATCGTCAAAGGGAACCTCTTCCGCGTTGACGTTTTTGTGTTCCGGCCATAGATCTAAAGGGAATTGAGCAAGTGTAGGGGATTTTTTGTGGATTTCTGCATAGCAGGCCGCAAACAGGTAACGATGCAAGTCACTTGGCATGTGGCTTCGGGCTTCATGCTGACATACCCCGCCCAATCGCGAATCCCTAATCAGATGACTTAGCTCCGCAGGCATATGTCGGTCCGACCATGCCGAGTTTTCAATAAATCCAGCACCGCTGGATTCGATGAATTGGGCCTGTTGAATGGCCTCGACCATAAGCTCCTCAATCTCGGATCGACGCGGGTCTTGCCATCGTTCTAAAGTGCTGGGTGCGTCCTTGAGAGTCTGAAGCCAGTTCTCGAATGAATCGGTCTTGCGAGATCTGATCGACAAACGGCTTCGGATCTCGGGCATGCCGGATAAGGCAGCTTCGATAGGAACAACAGCAGTACGCCTAACCAGAGGGTGATGTTGTCTTGCAGCATAATCCTGACGCACCCCGAAGAGAACGACCCGATGCCTCCTTTGGGGGATTCCGTACCATTCAGCTTCGATAACAAAGTCGCTTGGTTTGCTGTTACCATTTTCCCGTACGAAAGACCGGATTTCGTATTCGAGATCCTTTTCTGGATGGGACAGGTCATCAAGAATCCTGTCGAATATCGGCGAGCCCCCGTGCTTTGATGAGAGAATCCCTTTGACGTTTTCCATAACGAAAACGGCTGGTTTGAACTCCTTTATGATTCTGAGGTACTCCTGATACAGAAAATGGCGCTTGTCGTTTTCGAATGCATGAGGATCTCCCCTGCGCATGCGAGCACGCCCAACCACGGAATATGCTTGGCAGGGCGGACCACCGATCAGCACCCATGGATCTTGGTTGCCAATCGCTTCCCGAATCCAATCGTTGACAATCTTAGGAGAGATTTCTCCCAACGTGGCACAGCGAGCCTCATACCCGGACCGCAGCCATTCCTCCTTGACCAATTTATTGGTGCTCAGATCCTCTTTTCCTATGCTTCCCCTGATGTAATCGTAATAACAGTCTGGAACCGATCCGCTCGGAAAGGCCCTGAAAAAGGAACGCAGTTTGAGTGTTTCAAAGGCGTGTGGATCCTTTTCGATCGAAACTCGAACATCGAATAACGGCTCTCCACCCGCGTCAGTTAAGGACGAAAAACCTTCGCTCAATCCTCCGGGACCGGCAAACAGGTCAACAACAGGTATGCGATTTACTGGCATCGTTAAGTTTTTCTTATTTCGTTTTTGTTGCAAGAATCTCGAGCCAACGGAGGACTAAAAATGCGAGAGCTCGGTGATTTTGGTTAATCATCCCTTAATGATGATGGGCGATGCAGGGGTTTAACCCCCGTCCCTTGCTGTGTGAAACTCCGCCTATTTTTATAGAATTTTACCCCGGCTTTCCGTTGGCAGAACGTCGTGCCTAACCGAGTTACGCAAATTCTCGCTGCCCCCAAGCGGAGAGCCCACTGAGGCAGTATAAATTGTGAGCACAAGATGGGTGGCCATCAAATTCCGGTAAGGTTGAGATTGCGACTTTCAATTTGACCCGGGAGACATCGATGAAAGAACGAGAAGGCAGCATGCATATCTGGAGTGGTTAGGTCACACGGCGGGTCTACTTCCTGTGCAACCGCTTGGCCTGTTTGTCCAAAGTAATCCAATCGCTGGTCGGCACCTTGGTGCACGAGGTGTTCGTCCGGCCCACCATGGAGAGGACTCGACTGGCACGGACAGCTCGCGGATCAACTGCGTCCTCTTTTCCCGAAAGCTGCGGACCTGATGGATCAGGTGGAAACCGATGTGCTGCCCCCTCTGGAGTTCCCGGGCGCTCACATGATCAAGATTCACTCCACGAATATCCTGAAGCGACTTAAAACAGGAATTGCGGCGGCGGGTCAACGTGATTGGCATCTTCGCGAATGAGGCCGGAATCGGCAGCCTGATCAGGGCGGTGCTCACGGAATAGTTGAACCGCTGCTCCGGTTCAACTATTTTCGATTGGAGCAGAATTGAAGAGTGGCAGTTGCAACACCGCTATTTGCCCAAGCACATGATGAAAACCTGTCGAGCAACGCCGATTTGGCGCCACTGCTCGTGTAAACCAGCGTACAACCGAGCCGGAGTTCGCCCTCGGAATTTATACGATCTTGACGCACTCAACCGCTAAATTCTTGCCTTCGATGTTCCACAGTTGGAACACAAAGGCCGGTTGAGAAGGGATATGAGTTGCCATCATGTGGCGAGAATACTCATCTAGAATAATTATGTAACATACATGTACATGAATTTGGTGGGGACTAGTTAACAAATATGGGGGAGAGAATGGACCTGGACGATTTCAGCGAAGATCTGCTGAGCGCGATACAGGTTCGTTTGCCTGACGAGCCGACGGAGGCAGATCGATGCTTCGCCTTCGTCTGTGAGGTTGGCGAACGCCTGACTCAGGCAGAGGAATTCCATGATTTCATTCCCAGCCATTTTTTTGGTACTGGATCTAAGAACCGCAAATTAAGAGTCGACGGCTATGAGTTTGATGAATCGGATGATTCCGTCCGACTTGTTGTTGCGGATTTTTCTGGCGGTATTCAGCGGGAAGTAATTACTCGTACTCGGGCAGAATCCCTGTTCGGTCAGTTACAGGCTTTTGTTGAGGATTCCTTATCCGGTCGAATCTGGAGCAACACTCCTTCCGGCATGGAAGATGGCCTGGAACTCGCAGGCATGCTTTCCGACAAGCACCCGGCGCTGACGCGTTACAGATTCTACCTGTTTACTGATGCACACCTGAGTGGCCGATTGAAAGATCTCACTCAAGGCGAAATCGATGGTCTACCTGTTGAATATCATATCTGGGACATCGGCAGGCTCCACACTGTATCCTTGTCCACTTTTGGGACTGAGGAGCTTGAGATCGATTTTACGGAGTTCGTACCAGGGGGGCTTCCCTGTCTTCCGGCAAGCAAGGGAGAAGACTATCAAGGTTATCTTGCAGTGATCCCAGGTAATGCGCTGGCCGAACTTTATGACAACTACGGTAGCAAATTGCTGGAGGGCAATGTCAGGTCCTTTCTTAGTGCTACTGGCAAAATCAACAAGGGAATTCAGGGCACTATCCTGAAGGAGCCCGAACGGTTCTTTGTTTATAACAACGGAATATCTGCAACAGCTACTTCTGCAGAGATAGTAGAAACTGCGCAAGGGCACAGACTGGTTTCGGCTAGGTACTTTCAGATCGTGAACGGTGGTCAGACAACAGCTTCGTTGTATGTGGCACGACGGAAAGGGAATGCCGATCTGAGCGAGATTCACGTTCAGATGAAACTGTCAGTGGTGACTGCTAGGGATACCGAGAAGCTGGACGACATGATCCAGAGCATCGCGATGTTCTCCAACAAGCAAAACAAGGTCAGTGACGCCGATTTCTTTTCCAATCATCCTTATCATCGAGCTATGGAGCGCCTCTCTCGTCGTATTCCTGCGCCTGCGGCTGAAGGGGCGCAGTATCACACATATTGGTTCTACGAGCGGGCGCGTGGCCAGTATCAGAATGCTCACTCGAGTCTGACCCAAGCTCGGAAAAAGGAGTTTCAGAGAACAAACCCTCGCTCACAACTAATCGTCAAGACTGACCTAGCAAAATTCGAGAACTCGTGGCGACAACTTCCCCATGTTGTCAGCACAGGAGCCCAGAAGAACTTTACTGCTTTTGCCGAGCATATCGGCAAGGCATGGGGTGAAGACGGTCATGTCTTCGACAATGACGTCTACTTCAAGGAGGTGGTCGCGCGTGCCATCCTATTCAGAGCAGTCGAGAAACTTGTCAGTGCAGCTGGCTGGTATGAAGGCGGATACAGGGCAAATATCGTCACCTATTCGATTGCCAAGCTGGCAAGCATGATCGAATTGCAGAAGCCGGGGTACGCGCTTGACTTCAAAACCATATGGGCACAGCAGGGACTAACCGATGCACTGAAGGGTCAGCTTGAGGAAATTGCAAAGGCAGTTGTTGATGCCATTACCAGCCCTCCCATCGCCCAAATGAATATTACGGAATGGTGCAAGAAGAAGGAATGCTGGCAAAAGGTGCTCGATTTACCAGTGAGATTGTGCGAGGCACTATCCAGGGAACTCATATCGCCCGATGAGGCAAGAAATATCAGCAGGGAAAAAGCCTGTCAGGGGAAGCTTGATTCGGGCATATATGCCGTATCGGCGGTAATTGAGCGCGGCACCGGTTATTGGACAAAGTTGGCCAGTTGGGCGCGACATAATTCGCCACTTTACGGAAAGGAAGCCGATCTGGTCCGAAATGCCTCTAGGACAGGCTGGATTCCGACTCCATTACAGGCAGCCTGCCTGATGAAGGTAAGCGAGCGGCTGGAAAGTGAGGGCTTCGCTCCTGCTGGATAACATATAAAGAACAGGCATTAAGCGCTAGGGAGCGATGGATTTTCCTGAATCCATGGGCATTCGCCATCAGATTTTCTTGCTCGATGACGGAAGAAGGTTACCGATTCCGGCTTGGGCCAAAGCGGAGATATGGCTGGGTTGGTGGTGCAGGAAGTGGCAACTTGACAATGCACGTCTGCTCACAGTCGCAGTGCTGCCAGCGCGTGATCTTGCTGCCGCATTCGCAGCGCTGGGGTGCCTTCTCGCCGGATCGCAGCAATTCACCAGTGGTTTAACTTGGGAGGATCTGAGGAACCTGCCGGCAGGAAGCGCGATATTCTGGGGTATCCCCAACGAAAGAGCACGATACGAGGGCGTAATTCTGGAAAACCAGAGTGATTATCTTGTGCCAGTAAGAATCAGGAAAGGGCGACGGAGGGATGTGAATGCTGTCTGGTACTTCTCAAAGCAGAGATTCGCTCAATACCTGTTCAGCCAAGAATGTCTTCCTACCCAGCGAGGCATGCTCGCAATTGGTTCCGCACAGAGCTTCCAGCAAGGTCTTGGCCTGAAAACAAACCCACGGTGGTTATGGACAGCAGGTGCCGAAGCATGCGTGGTAACCAGCCAGGCCAGATTCGCTACCGCAATTGATAATCTAGGCTTGACCGCGGGCGACTCGCCCTTTTCAGACTTCCACGATGTCCTTTGTATGTCCAGCTCCAACGAAAGGAGTTTGGCAAAGCTGCGCATCACCTCGCCGCACAAGCCAATAGATCTGGTAGCGCCCGTGAGCATTCTCGATGGAAAGAATGCATTTGATCAGATCAGGGAGATCAACACCGGCAACATTCTGATATTGCTGGATCGAGGCGAGTATTCTCCGGAGATCCATAACCTGTTGCTGGAAGCGCAAAATGCTGCACGGCACCCTTCATGCGAGATGCTGAAGGATCTACCGGCTCGCTTCCCACCAAGCGTCGAGCTTGCAGCCTTTGTCCTTCCTGACGAATGACTTACATGGGGTATAGTCTTCTCCAGCAGACTGTTCACCGGTTCAGAAATGCCACTGCTCTGAACATCCGGAAAATTCATGTTCCCTGTCACCCGATTTCTGGGGTACTGGATGCGTGCCGAGACCTTTTTGGCCAGTTTGACCGGCGCAATCCAAGTCAGGTAGAACTCGTGCGAAAACTATGGCGATTGCGTACTCATATCCTGTTTACTCTTCTGCCATTTGACAGTACCGAACTTGCACTTGCTGAACAGCTTGATGCATTCAGGCAGGCTGCTTTATGCATCCCGAGTCTTATCGACGGTGCGACAAGCCTTGAAAGGAGCATTCACCGGCTACTGTCCCGGCCGGAGAATCCGAAGAGTCACTGGATAACTGACCGTTTAAGAGGGATCGGCATTTTAGACAACAAAAAAATTGGGCTTCTCGTCGTGATGACTGGCGGAGGAAGAGCGGGAGTAGCTGCGACGGAAGTAGGAGCTTCTGAAATACCCTCCGGTATCACAGTCATCGAATCCCGCAAGCAACTTCTGGAAAACGTATTCGACATGCTCATTATTCCGGGCACGTGTCACTACCTTTCAAACCGCATCCACACAGAGATTTTCCATATGGGCCGCATCCGGGAAATCGAAGTGCTGCTATACCCAGGAGAACGATTTTCGCTTAGAGACCGACTCACCCCACCGGACAGTTCCATCTTCAGGGGCCGACTGACCAAAAGCCGTATCCTTCTTTCCAGCAATGACATCTCCGCTCTTGAAAGCGCCGATGATCAGGATACCGACAGGGAAATGAGCGAGGCTCTCTGGGATATGTCACACGATGGTCAACGATCACCCACCCCGAATCAGGTCAAATCGCGTTACGTACTGCTCATGGATGGACAGGGACTGTTTGTCCCGACAGAAAACCACTTGCTTGTCTGGCGTGATGACGCGACCGAAGATGAAAAGTATCTGGCAAGTATCGCAGTTGATGAAGTCTGCGAAGGTGACTGTGTGGTCATGCAGCCGAATGACACAGGAAAGTTGCTCGACCTGGTTTCGGCAAGGGCTGGATTCGACCAGAAGCTGGAAGAGTCATGCGACTGGCGACCGGCGCTTGAGAGATTCCTGCTGACAAGTAGCCCCGAGCAGCTCGCCGCGATCATGCAGGCAGATGGTGCTCGTGGCTTGTCACTGGCTCAGAGTATCCGCAACTGGGCCAATGGATCGGTCTATGGTCCTGGAAGCCGAAATGAATTGCGGGTGCTGCTTTCAGTACTGGTCCGACAGGGCATGCTCGCGACCCCCCTGGATTTCGATGAGTTTGTCGAGAATCACTGGAGGACGCTCCAGGAGGTTCGGGGCATTCGCCATCGTGCCGGTGCAAACCTGCGTCAGGAACTGACCAGACAGATAGCGGATGCTCTGAAACGGCATTCATCTCTTTCTGAAGGCCAAATCCTCGGCCTGGATAACGGCATCAGCGTTCGGATCAGCCAGGTGGCGGCTGTAGATGACCGGTGTTCATGGGTTCCGTCTTCTTGCGTCATGCAGCTGAGACCCATGCGAGGTGGGCGATGGCAAGGATGATCCCACCGGACATCCCATCCGATGCACCGGCTGGTGAAGCAATCCTCTTCAACAAGCTCAGAGATGATCCCGGAACCGAGGGTTGGGTCGTCCTGCATTCTCTCGAGTTGCGGCGACACCGGACCAAGGCCGAAGGAGAGATTGACATGGTCATTCTCGCGCCGGGGCTGGGGGCTATCTGTCTGGAGGTGAAGGGCTGTGACGTCTCCCGGAAAGATGGCCTGTGGGTCTATCCCTACGGAACATCCGTCGAAGGTCCCTTCCGGCAAGCATCGCGCGCCATGCACTCTATGCGCGATTATATCCAGAAACGAGATCCGTCTCTGACGGGCCTGCTCTATTGGTCCGCTGTTGCCTTCACGCGCATTCGTTTCAATGAAGAATCGCCCGAATGGCATCCTTGGCAGGTGATTGACCTTCGAACCTTGGGACGCAAGCCAATCTCGGAGATCATTTCTGGTGTCATTGAAAAGGCTCACCGCCATATCGGCTCCGGACCAGGTGGACGCGGCTGGTATGACCGACAGCGAAGTCGCCCGACAGTCGAGCAGGTTCGCCGGCTGACTGGCTTGCTGCGTGGCAATTTCGAGTGCGTCGTTCAGCCCCGCAGTGACATACAACGTATCGAAGAATCTCTTTTGCGGCTGACTGAGGAACAATATGACGCACTGGATGCTGTGCAGGAAAACCCCCGAATGATCATCAAGGGATTGGCAGGTACGGGCAAGACACTGCTCGCCATCGAGGCGGCAAGACGTGCCGTGACTGAAGGGAAGAACGTTCTTCTTCTCTGTTACAACAGACTGCTCGGTGAATGGCTGAAGCCGTTGTCCCAAGACATGGTGCAAGGCAAGAAAGGACATCTGCGTTGTGTCCATCTGCATGGTTTGCTGCGCGAGCTGGCGGGTGATTACGCCTGCATTCGCAACGACCAGAATTTCTGGAGGTACAAACTTCCCATTCATGTGATTGATTGTCTGCTTTCGGATGGCCAAGGCTGGCACCAGTTTGATCTGCTCTTGGTGGATGAGGCACAGGACATCCTGGCTGATGAATATCTCGATGTGCTGGATCTGTTGGTGAAGGGGGGATTGGCCGGTGGGCAATGGGTGCTCTTTGGCGATTTCGAACGCCAGGCCATCTATTTAAATGGGGGAAAAGACGCCTCGGCGGAGGCACTTGCGGTGCTCAGGCAGCGTGCACCTAATCACGCCAGCTTTGGCTTGCGCGTCAATTGTCGAAATGCTGGCCCGATAGTGGAGACCCTGACGCTTGCCTGCAATGTCTCCCCCGGTTACAGTCGGTTCCTGCATGAAATGGAGGGAAGCAGTGTCGATCCTCTGTTCTGGAGTAATGCGGAAGACCAGTGTCTGAAGCTGGATCAGTCAGTGGCCGAACTGCGCACGATCTTTCATGTGAATGAAATCGTAGTTCTGTCCCTGAATGCCGATGACCGCAGCTGTGCGCACAAGAACTCGGCAAACCAGCCCGGCAGGTACATCCCCCTGCGCGAATCTGATGTTCCTGTTACTCGTGTCCGGTATGCCAGTGTGCACGCCTTTAAGGGGCTGGAGGCACCTGCGATCATCGTGACGGATATTGTTCGACTGGATGAGCAATCCCGTTCCCTGCTTTATGTGGCGATGTCCAGAGCCAGAATCAGGCTCACCCTGCTGATGCAGGAAGCCTGCCGCAAAGAATACGTCCGGATGCTCGAAGCCGGCCTGACCCTGAGCATAGGAAAGTGAAATGTCATTGACAGAAAATCTCGCCAATCGAACATGGCTGCTTGAGCGACTGCGCGCTGAAGTCGTCGGGCCTGACCCGGTAAAGAACCCAGAAATTCGACTTGACCCGGCGAATCTGTGCAAACTCACGAAAGATGATTTCTATAAGAAGCGAAAGAGCCAGATCAACGGTGAAGAGATCCTCTGGCAGGATCCACCCAACAAGCGTTATGGCGCCGGCATCCTCTACCCGGCGGGTCTACCGCAAGCCGAGGTGGCTGAATCAAACGATGAGCAAGAGGGTCATGAAGAGAGCGCCGGAACACCGGAAATCGAAGAAGCCCTGCTCAATGCAAACGAGGAGTTGCTGGCACGCAATAACCGACTGGCGGATGAGTCCGAGGACTATGATGTTACGTTGGCCAATGCCTTTCGCCCGTCTGCTATCGGTCTGAGTTTCCTGGCCGACCTCGAGCGGGAAGTCAATGGGTTCATGGTCGAGTTGGTTTGTGTTGGTCGGCTGGGAGCTAACGAATTTTCACTGCAATCCACAGCAACCTATCGGCATGCCACAGTGAAGGTGGGGGATCGAGGAGGAAATGAATTTGAACGCTCGATCTGGTTTCGGGTGCCGCTACTCGATGATAATGGCAAATTCCCGTATGTGGAGTTCAGCCGGGACGAGTTACTTGGTCATGGAACTGTGAATCGTCGGAAGTGGCTACCGGCCGTCGAGAACGTCGAGGTCGTGGTTGTTTCACGGCCTTGGACAGGAGACATGCAGAGCACCGCCAGGAGATTGGTGACAGTTTCTATAGTCAATCGGAGGCAGGATGGCGGAAGTGGCATGGACGGTCACTGCGTCTTCCAATCTGGTCTGCGTATCAGAGGAGTCGCCAGTGACAACTGGATCATTCCGTATCCGGAGCATGGTGACGCAACGATTGCAGACCCGTTTTCGGATGAGGCCATCAATCGCCTACTTTATCGAGAGTCCCAGACATATGCAATTGGCCACGGGTGCGCAGCTGACTGGCACGGCAATCCGCTCGAAGGAACCGGGGAGATCTGGAGCGACGTACTACCGGCACACGAAACACCACAGACAACGGCAGAACCTGAGGTCTTTAGGGAAAACGGCGTCATACGGCGCATCAAGGTCAGCATGCGCAAGCTGGCCGGACTCGATCCCAACGATGCCGGCCGAGAAGAACTGAATGAACTGGTCGATGCCTATGCAGGCTGGATCGATGAGCTGCAGCATGAGCGACCGAATGTGCCTCCAGTCCCCGACGCTCTGAAACGGACGGCTGGCGAACTGATCAGGCGCTGCAGAACCTGTCTGTCCAGAATTCAGGATGGCCTTCGCCTGCTGTCCGAGGAGACCGAGCAGGCAAGGCGTGCTCGTGATGCATTCAGGCTGGCGAACCATGCCATGCTCATTGCTCAGCTCAGGGCAGGCGTCAAGGTTCGACGACCGGCACCGACTGGAAATGGACAGTGGCAGTCACCGATAGAGAATCCTGACCCGGCTGACCCCAACCACGACCGAGGATTCTGGCGGCCTTTCCAGATAGCCTTTCTGCTCATGTCACTCCGAGGTATCTGCGATCCTGAACATGTAGACCGCGAAACCGTGGACCTCATCTGGTTTCCTACGGGCGGAGGCAAGACTGAAGCTTACCTTGGCCTAACGGCCTTCACAATCCTTTTCAACAGGCTATCAGGGCGCGAGCCGGGTGGAGTCGATGTTCTCATGCGTTATACCCTGCGCCTGCTCACAGCACAGCAGTTTCAGCGAGCAGCATTGCTGTTCTGTGCCATGGAATATCTTCGCCGCCGCGACCCAACCCTGGGTGAAAAACCTTTTCGACTTGGGCTGTGGGTCGGCACGGCAACGACGCCCAACACACGGCAAGACGCCATGCGCGCCCTGAGCAGGCTTGAGAAGGATTCAGCAGCAGAGAACCCTTTCGTACTGCTTAAGTGTCCGTGGTGCGGTGCAGCCTTTGGACCATGGGAACGAAGTACTGCCAAAGGAATGCGTAGGCAAAGGGGCGACAATACAATCACAGTGAACGGATATGAGCGAGATGGTGTCGGCACATCGAAAACTGTTGTCTATCGCTGTCCGGACCATGCCTGTGAATTTGGCAAGAAAGCTTCTCCCATCGGGAGACCTGCCCCGCCACTTCCAGTCATGGTTATCGACGAGGACATGATAGAGGCCCCACCCAACTTGCTGATCGGTACCGTGGACAAGTTCGCCATGCTGGCGTGGAAGCCGGAATTGCGAAGGTTTTTTGGCATCGAGCAAGACGGGCAGCACCACAAGGAACCACCTGTTCTCGTAATCCAGGACGAACTTCACCTCATTTCCGGACCATTGGGTACCATGGTCGGGGCCTATGAAACGGTGATCGACCGGCTATGCCGCGAGCATGGCATCGGCAGGATTGGTCCCAAGATCATCGCCTCGACGGCCACCATCAGTCGCGCTGGCGAACAGATCCGTCATCTTTATGCTCGCGACAGCGTGGTGCTGTTTCCTCCTTCTGGACTGGAAGCCGGAGATTCCTTCTTCGCGAGGGAAGACCGAAGCAAGCCCGGTCGCCTTTACGCTGGGGTAATGGCACCGGGCCATGTGTCATTGCAGACTACGCAAGCGAGGGTTTTCGCTACGCTGATGCAGTATGCGGCCGTCATGGATGCCGATGATGCGGCTCGTGACCCATGGTGGACATTGCTCTGCTTCTTCAATTCGCTACGCGAATTGGGTGGCGCAGCCACGCTGTTTGTGGCCGATGTGCGAGAGTATCTGCGCGTCATCATTGATCGACACGGAATCGACTATGGAAAGATTCGCAGTCCATTTGCCACGGAACTGACCAGTCGTATCCGCAGTGATGACATCCCCAAGGAACTGGCAAGGCTGGAAATTCCCTACGGCACGGGCAAGCTGCGAAGCAAGGACGATGCAACCAGTGACCGACCGGTCGATGTCTGTCTCGCATCCAACATCATCGAGGTGGGCATCGATATCCCGAGATTGTCTCTGATGGCTATCGTCGGCCAGCCAAAGACAACCTCCCAGTACATCCAAGTCTCCAGCCGTGTTGGACGAGACAGGGACAAGCCGGGCTTGGTTGTGGTGCTCTATGGCCAAGGAAAGCCCAGAGATCGCAGCCACTACGAACGCTTCCGCAGCTATCACCAGCAACTTTACGCCCAAGTAGAACCGACCAGCGTTACCCCTTTCAGTCTGCCTGCTGTTGACCGTGCATTGCATGGGTTGGTTGTCGCAGCAGTTCGACAGCTTGGTGAACAGCAGCGAGAAGGTGAACATCCTGCGCCATTTCCACTGGCGGAGGGGGAGCAGCTGCGCAAAATCATCGAGGACATGATCAGGAACCGGGTGGCTTTTGTGACTCACGATACGGAAACACAGCCTGTAATGGAGCGCTTGGCTAGGCGGCTAACTGAGTGGCAATACTGGAATCCAGACGAGTACGGAAGTTTCGGCAGCATGCCCGAACATCCACCGCTGATGTATCCGGCAGGTTCGAATCCGCTACCCGAATGGAACAATCACAGTTGGCCGACCCTTTCTTCGCTGCGGGAGGTAGATTCAAGTTGCGAAGCCGATGTGACCGACTGGTTCAACAGCGCTGTCGAACAACGACAAGACACTGAGTAATGACATGAGCCGTCCTGTTCGCAAATCGCAGGCCATTGCACCATTCGGACCGGGTGCAATGGTGGATTTTCCTGGCCCGGTTTCACTGATTCACGCCGGGCTGGACGCATGGCCCTTTGACGAGAACAACCCGGATCATCGGGAATTCATTATAGATGACGAAAAACGACTGGCCAGACGCCTAGGTGTCGACTTCTTCGTCCAGCCACCAGATTTCCGAAGACCGAACCGTCATGGCGGTCAGCAGCGTAATATCAATCTTAAGTTGCCTTTCCTGCGCTTTCCGCTCTGGCATGTTTGCCCAAGGTGCGGCCGCATGCATCTAGGGCGCTATCATGACAAGGATGCGCCGATATGCGAAGGACCGATTTCGACCGGTTCGGATGCCGGCAAGATGCACCCGAAGCGTAAGACATTTCAAGTGCGTTTTGTCGCTGCCTGTGCAAAAGGGCATATCCAGGATTTTCCATGGGTGGAATGGATATTTAATGGCAACAGCATGGATTGGAAACCTGACGGAATTGATAGATGGTTGCGCATGACCAGTTCTGGTAGCGCCTCGCTAGCGGGCGTCTCCGTTCAGGCCGAGGAGAAAGATAAGGACGGGAAAGTTCAGGTTGTACGCTTTGGAGCTAATCAACTCGCTAAACGATCGCTTGCAGGAGCATTTGTGCACAATGATCCGCAGGCGGGCGAAGAGTGGAGCAAGGCGTTAAGTGAGATAAACGTCAGCTGTTCAGGCATCAATCCGGTGCTGGCGGTTGGAACCGATCTTCGACCTGCTGCCGGTTGTGGGCATCCTCTCCATGTGGTGCTTAAGAGCGCCACCAATCTTTATTTCCCTTCGGTGGTCAGTTCGATCTATATCCCGGATATTGATGACAAGTCGTTGACTCAGGAAGTCTTGGACCTTCTCGATGATCGCGACGTCAAGAACCGTCTGCGAGAGAGCGCTCTGGACTCAGACAACGGTCTTGTGAGCCATCGAGCCGCTGTCAATGCCCTTGCGAAGTATTACCCCGAATCTATAGTGGAGCCTGCCACTCTGGCCAAGGCGGCCAATCGTCATCTTTTGCACGGTATCCTTCTGGATAATCGCACAACACGCGCGTTCTTGGACCAGTGCATCAAATCAGCATCAGATCGCCAGCTGTCACTGGATGCTGTCGCGGCTGCGGTGAAGAGTCTGAACTGGAATGCTGATCCCACATTCATTTTGGATGCGCTCAGGTCGCATTTTTCCGGAAATGGCGTAGAAGTAAGAGCCGCCAACCCTGATGACGAAGAAGTAGGCTATCGTCAGCAGGAATTCAGCGTGTTCTCCCGCGACCTTCAAGTGGGCTACCCCAAGACGGATCTGGATATTCGCGGCACCGATATTACGAAGTATGACACATTCGTTCAGAGTGCCTTCAGTCGAGTTGCGCTTCTGAATAAGCTTCGGGAAACGCGGGCCTTCGAAGGCTTTTCCCGTATTTACTCCACTGGCCTCACGCCTGATGAAAAGCGTGCTCTATTCATGGCAGGTCACAAGAAGTGGTTGCCGGCCATAGTAGTGCGTGGGGAGGGTATCTTCGTTCAGTTTTCCGAGTCCCGCTTACAGCAATGGCTGGAGCGACATAGAATGGAACTGGATGGTCGACTGTCCCTTATGCGGAAAAACATGGATACGCTGGCAGAAAGACGCCATCGGGAACAGCGGCTGATCACCCCCAGATTTGTGCTCTTGCATACCTTTGCCCACCTGCTGATCAATCAACTTGTGCAGGACTGTGGTTACGGTTCGGCATCGTTGCGCGAACGAATCTATTCTGCCGAAGGTGAAAATCCCATGGCGGGGATCCTGATCTACACGGCTGCTGGCGATTCGGAAGGCACCATGGGCGGCTTAGTGCGCATGGGCCAGCCAGATCGCTTGGGAAGCGTGATACAACGTGCCATGGAGAAGTCTCGCTGGTGCTCATCCGATCCAGTGTGCATTGAGAGCCGAGGACAAGGTCCAGACAGCTGCAACCTGGCGGCATGTCATTCTTGCGCGCTTCTGCCGGAGACATCGTGCGAGGAACAGAATCGTTTGCTTGATCGTGGTGTGGTTCTCGGTACCATTGAAAACCCGGCTATCGGCTTCTTTTCAGGATTTGGCCAATGGTGATTTTGTCATTGATCTTTTCACGGGATCGGTAGCTTGGGTGAAAATTCGACTTCTGTTGTAATGATTTCAAAAATCCGATTTTTTAAGATTGGGACCTCCTTTACAGGCGACCGGCCGGTCGCTCACGGCATTTGTTCACAAGCCCGGGCTCGCCAGTCACTTCATCGATCGGGATCTGCGCCCAGCACCCGACACGGCAAGGAATCGACATACGGTTCCATCCATCCGTTCTTGAATCCGTTACGGAATCAAAGCAGCCGCGACAACGAATGTGATGCCCGGCTGTTGGCCGATGAAAATTGATGTTGGCTATCGGTAGTGTCAGTCCTGTTTGGCGCTTTGGTCACGTGACTAAAACGTGACAAACCCCAGTCAAGCTTCTTCATTTCGTGGCATTCTCAGTCCGGTTCACGCGGGGAGCATGTGCCTAAGTTACTGATTTACCAAGTCTGAAAAAATGATAGCTTCCCTCCTAAGGGGAAGGTCGTACGTTCGAATCATATGCCGACCGAGTAGCGCCCGGTTTCAAGAGAATTGTATTCCCAAGTGTCGCCCCAACTCGCCGAACACCTGGTACATGCGCTCGTACAACTTACGCGTCGCTGGGCCTCAGAGCGTGCCATGCAGCGCATCCGCCTCGGTCAACAGGCGAATATCTTCCGCCTGTAGCGCCGCGTATAAAGATCTCGCAGGCGCCTTATGGCGGTCCTCGATTACACCCGCGATTGTCAACGCCGACTGAAAATTGGCTCTCCCGCACTTTTCGTGGTGCGGGAGAGCCTCAAACTGCTTCCCTGAATCAAACGATTGACATCACGAATGTCTTCCGCAAGTATTTGAATCGTCAGAATGAAAGCCGGTCAGATGGTTAGCCTGACCGCTCCCAGTTGGGAGTATTTTCAGCCGCATTCAAAGCGGACCCACGACAAACTGCAGGCGCTTTCACGCCTGTACTTTGGCTGCGTCCGCCCTGAATGGCTTTCAACTTTCATGGTGGATGTGTCGCTTTACACAACCATCTGGAGCAAACCATGAAATTGACTGACCACCTCATCTTCACCCTCCCAGGTACTTCCATGACCTTGCATCGACTGGGTTATGGTGCCATGCAACTCGCCGGTCCTGGGGTTTTCGGGCCCCCGCGCGATGTATCCGGCGCCGTGGCTGTATTGCGCGAAGCAGTCGCCCTCGGGGTCAACCACATCGATACCGCAGACTTCTACGGTCCGAATACCACCAACCAGATCATCCGAAAGGCCCTTCACCCATACCCCAAAGGGTTGGTGATCATCACCAAAATTGGAATACTCCGGGGGGATGATAAATCGTGGCGGCCCGGCTACTCGGCCCAAGAACTGGCCTCGGCGGTCCACGACAACCTGCGTAACCTCGGTATGGAGGCGTTGGATGTGGTTAACCTGCGGGCCCCTGGCATCCACGGACCACAGGAAGGCTCCATCGAGGAACCGCTCGCCGCTTTGGTCAAACTCAAAGAACAGGGGCTTATCCGCCACCTTGGCCTGAGCAACGTCACCGCGAGGCAATTTGCACAGGCACAGTCCATGACCGAAATCGTCTGCGTTCAGAACAAATACAACTTGGCGCATCGCGCCGATGATGCATTCGTCGATGACTTGGCCGCCAAGGGCATCGCGTTTGTCCCGTTCTTTCCGTTGGGCGGATTCGCGCCATTGCAGTCTTCGGCGTTGGCGGAAGCAGCAAGCTCACTAGGGGCTACGCCCATGCAGGTCCTGCTTGCGTGGCTGCTGCAACGTTCTCCAAACATCCTGCCGATCCCAGGCACCACGTCGGCCGACCACCTCCGGGAGAATCTCAAGGCGGCAACACTGCAACTACCCCCCGAGACGCTGGCAGCCTTGGACTCCATCGATACAGTCTGAGCAGGTCCGATCAGCGCAGCATAATCGGACGCACGAAGGCCGGTATGTCGCGGGATTCCATCCGGCCTAACCCGGAGGACTCAAGACCGACTATCTCTGGAAGCAAATTCTCGCCAGTTTCCCGGCTCCGGGTATGAGCCGCCCGGATCGCTACTTCCAAGCGCGCATTCTCTTGCGACCGCTTCGAGGGTTTGCGCTTCAGCCAGGCGTGATAGCCACTGTTCGAGACCTCGAACACGCGGCACATCAACTCCAACGGGAAGTCTCTTTCCGGCAGCGTCAGCTTTTTGTCCGATACCAACTTTACGGCCTGTTCTCGAAATTCTGCTGTGAATGACTGTCTTGGCAACCATGCCATTTCGTACCTCCCTCAGCCACTTTAAGGGATTGATGGCGTCCACTTTTTCGAGCCTACCCCGTCCCGCTGGAGGTGCGTTCGAGCGGACGTGCCACGCTGCCGTCGCTGTGCCATTGCGACTGGCTGCTGCCTCGCAATGCCAACGCCACGGTTTCCCCGGCCATCATTGGAAGGGTTCTCGGCGGCACACGTAGCCGAACTGGTGGCGCAGGCGCAGCAGGTACACCTTCTGCAGCGAGTTGCTGGACAGTCCCTTTGCGCTGATAGTTCGGGTTGATCTGGATGAGTGGCTCCGGCCAATAACGGCCTTCTGCATATTGCCGCTCGACTTCATCGCGGATATCGGTGACTTCGATTCGAACAAAACTGCGAGAGAAGGTGCGATACCCTTCGATCAAGGTATCGCGAAAGTTAAATACGTTTAACATTCTGATTTTTCATCACACTGGAGACGTTGTCCGGGTGTCCTCACCGCTGGTTTCTGCGTTCGACCCAATGCCCCGAACACTTCTGTTGGGGTGGCATCCACCGTTGTCCCGTTTCAATACTTCACGGGGCCGTTGTACCTAGGAACTGGTCGATTGCTACCGCCTGTCCCGGAAACGCATGCAGCACTTTCTTGTCTGCCGTTACCAACGGGATTCGCAGATAGCGGGCGAGCCACACAAACTCGCAATCGTATGCGCTGCAGCCACTTTCAATTGCAAGATCGAACACCGCAGGTCCGTCGATGGCTGCTTCGGGTACCGTAATGACTTCTTGCGCTCGAGCCAAAAAACTATCGGCATCACTCCGGGCGATATTATCGCGACGAACTGCGCCGAGGAGAACATTGCGGAATTCGGAATGGATAAGTTGGGGTGCGAACCAATCGGGATCCTTGATCAGAACTGCCTCGGCTTTAGCCGTATGGGGGGTTGGCAACAGCAAGGTGGATTTCAGGTTTACTGTCAGCAGAGAGCTAGCCGCCAGGAATCGCCCAAACCTTCGAAGATGACTGTAAGTCGGCCCAGTGGGAACGACGCTGCGATATGACGACACTTAATCTGTCGCTAATGTGTGGCTTCCAAGGATCTCTGCTGGGGTTGTAAGCCGGAATCCTCGATTCTTCCGGGGCATCAAACTTTCCAGTTTACGACGCGTTAGATGGCCTGATTGCTGCCTAGTCAGCCCTGATTCGGCCGGAATTGGCGGCAAAGACTTTTCACTTTTGGCATCAATTACGGAAAGTTCTGCTGAATAAATAAGCGGAAATGATCGTGCGAAGCGCTATCGGGAAGAGTTTGATCAGGAATCGATCTTGCAGGTGAATTCATCAGCCTGTATATCCTTTCCTAAGTCCGCAACGGGCCGCCATGAGTAACGACATCACGGCCGAAGACTCGCTCTGGCTCCGATGGGAGAAGGAGGCCCGGTACTACGAAGTCCACCTCCAGAAGGACCCGTGGGACGAGTGGGTGCTGCCCCGGATCCGGGGCCGTCGCGGACCGACGACTGGCCAGGTGAATATCCTTGAATAGCCGCATGAACGTCCCGTTATCGCTCGTATTCCGTGGCGTGGTCCCTTTTTGAACACATCAGCGAATGAATCGACTCGATCAATCCGCAATAGCATCGCCGTCGGGCGCCCGCATCCCGGCGGCCATCTGGGCTCTCGGTTTCGTCAGCCTGCTCATGGACATCTCGTCCGAGCTCATCCATAGCCTGCTGCCGGTCTTTCTCATTACCTCCCTAGGCGCAAGCGCGTTTGTGGTAGGGCTGATCGAGGGGGCGGCGGAAGCCACCGCGCTGATCGTCAAGGTCTTCTCCGGCGCCCTGTCGGACTACTGGGGCAAACGCAAGCCCCTGGCCGTCCTCGGCTACGGTCTGGGCGCGGTATCCAAGCCCCTGTTCGCGCTGGCGACGAGTTCCGGTCTAGTGCTCGCCGCGCGGCTGATGGACCGGGTCGGCAAAGGCATCCGCGGGGCGCCCCGCGATGCGCTGGTGGCGGACATCGCGCCGCCCGAGGTGCGCGGCGCGGCCTTCGGCCTGCGCCAGTCGCTCGACACGGTGGGCGCCTTCCTCGGCCCGCTCCTCGCCATGGGGCTGATGCTTGTCTGGGCGAACGACTTCCGCGCCGTGTTCTGGGTGGCCATCATTCCTGGGTTTCTCGCCGTCGCGCTGCTGTTCTTCGGCGTACAGGAGCCGAAAAGGGACAAGTCGGAACACCGTGCCATCAATCCGATCCGGCGGGAAAACCTGCGCCGGCTGTCTGCAGCGTACTGGTGGGTGGTCGGGATCGGGGCGGTGTTTACCCTGGCGCGATTCTCCGAAGCCTTCCTCATCCTGCGTGCCCAACAGGGCGGGCTGCCGATTGCCTTCGCCCCACTGGTGCTGATCGGGATGAATGTCGTCTATGCTCTGTCGGCCTATCCCTTCGGCAAGCTCTCGGACGGCATGAGCCATGCCAAATTGCTTGCGCTGGGTTTGGCCGTCCTGGTCGGCGCCGACGTCGCGCTGGCTTACAGCGACCACTGGACCTGGGTCTGGCTCGGCATCTCCCTGTGGGGCTTGCACATGGGCATCACCCAAGGGCTGCTGGCGACGATGGTGGCCGATACCGCGCCAGCGGACTTGAGAGGCACGGCCTATGGCTTCTTCAACCTCATGAGCGGACTCGCCATGCTCCTGGCCAGCGCGTTAGCCGGACTGCTGTGGGACCAGTTCGGCGCCGCATTCACCTTCGTTGCCGGGGCGATATTCAGCGCGGCTGCGCTGGTTGTCATCCTGCTCCGAAGCGGTGTTCGGGCACGCCGAGCGTGATCGTCCAAGTGTTCATGGCTTGCGATCGAAATTTCCGGACACATCGAGACCTAGACACCGAATCCCGTACCGCGGTTTTGAGCGTCGCATGCACCAGGATCGGTTGAGCGGCCGATGGCGGAGCGAGCATCAATACCCACAACGCGATGATGAACAAACGCGGGCTAAAACCTAAATCGATACGTCGCTAAAAAGTTGAATCCCGGCGCGAAAATGCCCGACCCATGAGACTTGTATTTCTTATCGGTCAGGTCTTCCAGTTCCACCAACAACTCGTGTTGTGGATGCGGCGTATAACCCGCTTTGAGGTTGAATACAGTGTATCCGGGCGTTCCTCCGGCACCGATGCGCGGGTCTTCGATGTCTCCCTTAGCGAGTTGGTCCTGATTGTCGGCCCACCAGACCGAGCCCTCAATCCACAGGCGATCCATGGGGTAGTAGACCAGACGGGCCGCACCGTTGAGCGGGGGAATCCGTCGCAGCGGGGCCTTCGTTTGGGCGTCACGACCCTCGGTCCAGGTCAGGGTTGCGCCGACCAGCCATTGAGCATTCAAGGGATATTCGGCACTAGCCTCCACGCCCTGGATTTCGGCGTCATTGATGTTTTGGCGCTGCTGGATCGGCGCGCCGTCGGCCCGCCGGCCTACGGTAACCCGATCGATAAATCCTTCATAGTCACTATGGAAGTAAAATATCTCGGCACTTAGGACCTCATCGCGATATTTGAGGCCGATTTCTTTGGAGAAGGATTCTTCCGGTTTCAGCGAGGTATTGGGTATCTCGCTGAAGAAGTCCACCCGGCCGAAAAAGTCCTCCATGTTGGGTGCGCGAAAGCCGAACGCCAGCCCGCCCACCAGGTTGAGAGCGGGCGCGAGCCGGTAACCCAGGTTGATATTGCCGGCCACGGCATCCGTCTCGAAGCGGAGGCTTTGATCGGTCACCTCGCCGCGGGCTTCGTATCGGTTGTAGCGCACGCCGAATACGCCTTCAAGCGAATCCAGGAGGTGCGCCTCGTCCTGAAGATACAAAGCCCAGTGTTCGTAAGTCGCGCCATCCGGCGTGCCGGGCGTCAGTTTGCGTTCCGACTCCGTCACCCGGTTTCGCTCGACTTTCCGGGTCTGATAATCATCATGGTAGTAGTCGGCCCCGTAAGTCAGGCCATGGACGCCGAAAATCCGATTCTTCAGCTGCAGGGAGAGTCCGACGGTGTCGACATCCGTGAGTTCCAGCGTTTCGATGGCAGGGTTGCGCCTCGTGATCACTTGTTCCCCTTCGCGCTGGTTGTTGTAGGAGGCATTGATACGTACGCCGTCGAAGACCCCAAGCTGACGCGCCCGGTATTCCAGGTACCCGAAGCGGCGCTCCTGGGGCTCGTAATCGAATTTCAGCTTGTCGCCCAGGGTCACTTCGCTGGTCTTGGGGACGTTGAACTGGCGGGTATACTGGCCGGCGAAGATCAGCTCCTGATTTTCGTCCAGTCGGTAGTTCAGTTTCAGGTCCGCGTCGCTTTCGTCGTACCCGCTGGGAACTTGTCGGCCAAGATTTCCGCCTCCGTCGAGGTCGTCATACAGCTTGCCGGTTGCCCCGGCGATCAAGCCGAGCTGGTTCCAGTTGCCCTCCACCTCGCCACGGAACACGCCGGCGTCGGCGGCACTTTCGTAATGGGCGGAGAGCAGGCCGTTATAGCCGAGCGGTTTGGAAAAGTCGGAGCGTTTGCGCGTGATGATGTTGATGGCTCCACCCAGCGCGTCGGTGCCGTAGAGTACCGAGGACGGCCCCCGCACGGTCTCGATGCGTTCGATGATGTTCGGATCGATCGTATTGAGATACTGGTGCGGACCGAACCGATAGAACGAGTTGTTCAGCCGGACGCCGTCGACCAGGATCAGCACCTGTTTGCCGGTCAGGCCACGGATGAACGGCGAACCGCCGCCCTGGTTGGTCTTCTGGATGTATACCCCCGGCGTGAATCGGAACAGATCGGGGGTCGTGGATTCCAGTGAGTGGTCGATGAATTCCGGTGTGATGGCGGAGATCGCCTGCGGGACCAAAAAGGAATCCCGTTCGCTTTGAGTCGCGGTGACTACGATGGCAGGCATCGTCGGCGGTTGATCTGCGAGTGCGTAACCGCACACGAGGATGGCCAGCGCCAAACCAGAACGCACAAAGTTCATCGCATTTTTCTACTTGTTGGTTCCCGGAACAGTGATACCGTAAGGTATCTGTCTGTTCGTCTCGTCTTGGCTTCAGTACACGCACGTCCTGCCAATGCACTCACCGGAACGCAGACTGTCCGTCCTTCCAGCGGCGCGCACGACATCAGCCGCCTAGAGCGTTTTCCGAATCGGTGAAGGGATTCGGATATGTAGGTCGGCAATCCCTTGCCGACGTATCGGCTCGGCGAAGGGCTTTGTCGGCAAGGGATTGCCGACCTACGTTCTCCCCTCCTGGCACGAATCCGTACACCGGGATGGAAAACGCTCTAAGTACATTCCATACACTTTTGCGGAATCTCGACAAATTAGTTCGATTGGCGGATTTCTCCTGCAGTGGTGCGTATGCCGCAAGACTTCCCTGAATGTACTTAGAGGTGAACGGATCTCCCCAGCATCGATCCGGTCGAAAATGCCAACGCGGCGTTTGTCCAGCGCATCCATGCCGCTACTCGTGTGGGCAAAATGTCCTTAGATTCGGCACCTGTGGAACTTACCGGCTTAGCGTGTCAACGTGCTTACAACTCGGTTACAAATTCGTGTTAATTGCATTCTCAGGATGAGGGAACATGCGCGCAGAATGAAAAGGAGCGCCGCGGCTTCATTTCCGGGATAGGGATAGGAATCGGTTCCGACGAAGCAGGACAGGGATTCACAAGGCGGATACGGGAGGTCGATTGCGCCCGTTGCGGGCGTCAGAACAGGAACTTCGGTTGGGATCTGGTTCACGGGCAAGAATGCCGACCCTGCGCGAGGGTCGGCTTGTGTGGCTGACGTTGTTAGTCGGTCCGTGAGACCAGCAATACTTCCCGAATGCCGGGTTCGCGCGGCTGGCGGCTCAGAGGCCGAATAGGCTGGCTGCCCTTGATCGCCTTCCAAAGAATCTCGTTGTATTCGCGCATGTCTGCGGCGTCCACTTCGGCCAGATCGAGTTTCATCGAACGCTCCGCGAGCTGGCGCTTTTCCCCTTGCAGGGAAGCCAAGGCGGGGTTCATTTCAAAGAGATCCTGGGCCGGTACGACATGCTCGTAAGGCGTGAAATCGGGCTTGGTCGTGAAACTGCGATCCATGGTGTTGGCAGCCGCGTCGAACTGGCTCATGGGCTTGAGACCCAGCAATACCTCGGCGGTATGGATCATGGATACGGTGCTGTAGTGAGTGCTGTCGACGGCTTGGCGCTTGACGTAGGGGCTGATGAGCAAGGCCGGCGTGCGGTGGGTATCGACATGGTCGAAACCGTCCTGGGTATCGTCCTCGATGACCATGATCAACGTGTTGGGCCAGAATCGGGAATGGGAGATGGCGTCGACGATGCGTCCCAGGGCCAGATCGTTGTCCGCCATCATGGCCTGGGGCGTGGGATAACCCGGGCTGGTGCCGGCGAGATGATCGTTGGGCAGGCTGATGATGGACAGGTTGGGGAAGCCGCCGTTCTTCTTATGGGTCTCGAACTCCTCGAGCCACACCTCGGCCCGCTTGATGTCCATATGCTTCAGGTCGTAGGTGCGGTACATCGGCGAAAAGTGGTCCACCAGGGCGGGCATGCGGGTGGTGGCGGGCTCGTAACTGCCGTCGGGGTATGTCTTGCCGTTGATCACGTACTCGCCGTAGGAGCGGTAGCTGATGCCGGCCGCCCGGGCGGCGTCCCACAGGTAGCCGCCGGGCACATTGGTGATGGCGATCAGTGCCCGGTTGATCAGGGTGCCGCGGCCGGAGTAGTCGCTCGGCCAGACCTTCATCGTATAGTCCGTAGCGTTTCCGCCCATGGAGCGTTCGTGGCCGTCCTTGCTGATCTCCGCATCGCAGTAGGTGTTGTCCAGAAGCACGAATTCGCGGGCCAGACGGCGATGGTTGGGGGCACTCCGATCATCGAACATGAGCAGGCTGGGGTCTCCATTGCCCTTCGGAAGATCGCCGAAGATCTGGTCATAGGCGCGGTTTTCCTTGAGGATATAAACCACGTGTTGGATGGGTAGCTGCTTGAGGATACCGGAGTGGGCATGGGCTTCCCCGAGTTCGCCGCCCGCCGTTACGGCCTTGCCGCGGGCCACCATGTTGTTCTCGTTGACCTGGCGGGTGTAGCGTTCCAGCGTGCCCCGGTCAGGGACGTCGATCACCGATAGCGAGCCGATCATCTGGTCGCCGATATAGGTCTGAGGATAGGCGTTCTGGCCCAAGCCCACGTCCTTGGAGTTGGCGACGTAGAGCTTGTCGCCGGCCGGGCTGATGCTGAGCGCCGTCGGGTACCAGCCGGTGGGGATGCGGCCCCTTACCCGATAGCGTTTTTCCGGATCCTTTTTCTGATCTTCCAGATCGACCACCACCACGGCGTTCTCGCCGGCATTCAACACGTAGAGGGTCTCGCCGCCGGGGGAAACGGCCAGGGCATTGGGTGTGCTGCCCGACGGGGCGTTCTTGTAGGGCTGCACGTCGATGTCGAACAGCCAGGCATCCGTGGCGGTGTCGATCACGGAAACGTTGTCGCTGTTGGCGTTGGCCACGTACAGCCGGTCGCCGGAGGGGCTGAAGACCATGGCGTTAGGGTGCTGGCCCACCGCGATGCGTTTGGTCACGGCAGCGGAATCCGGGTTATTCACATCCACAACGGCGACGTTGCCTTCCTTCCAGTTGGACACATAGAGCTTCTTGCCGTCGGCCCCGAGCAGTACACCGTAGGGAAACATGCTGGCGTTGTAGGGGTCGGCGCTTTTACCCATCGGGATGCGGTGGGTGACAGTGCCGGCGATGGGGTCTAAAACCGCCACGTCCCCGCCTTGGTGGTTGGCCGCGAACAGCCGGCTCTCGTCGGCCGACAGGGCAATGCCGGTGATGAAGCCGCCCTTGCGGCGGGAATCCACCTGGATTTGCCCGGTTTCGGCGATGCCGCTCTCCGTCACCTCATAGACGCGCACCAGGTTGGTATGGCCGCCCGAGGCATAGATACGCCTGCCGTCCTTGCTGTAGGCCAGTCCGATGAACAGGCCTTCCGGCGCGTCGTAGGGAAGGTTATCGCGAATGGCGAGATTTGCCCGGTCGATGCGCATGAGGGAGTGCTGGCCGTAACCGTTGTTGCTGATCAGCAGGTCGTTGCCGTCCGGACTGAGGATCATGCCCAGGGGCACGTGGCCGACCCGGATCTTCTCCCCGGCGGGGGTAACCTGCCAGTTATTGGGGGTGATGCCCGTCAGACCGTCGGGGCTGGGGCCGGCGGGGCGGGTCAACAGGTCGGGGGACGCCGCGCGAGCGGTATTGCCGAAACCGAGAAGGCCGACGGACAGGATGCCGCTCACTAGGCCGGCGATGATCTTTATTCTGGGTTGCATGTGAATTTCCAATAACGTTGTGGTGGGTACGGGGGAAGTTATTAATCACGCGGCTTGTCGCCGCGCCGGGGCATCCCTGCCCCGGATTAACCCGGCCTATATTTATAGGCCGGGTTAATATCTCCCCCCGACGAACATTGACTCTTGGGCGCGGGTCACCGTCCGGAGAAAAACCGGAACGATGACAGGGGCCTGCCCCTGTCATCGCTGCGTACCGGATGCGCGGCCAACGGCTAATGATTTGAAGCGACTGGAAGGGCCTCACAGTGCCGGGTCGCTGCCGCGAAATGCTCCTTTAGCAGCGCCGCGCGATTTTCGCGCAAATCCGCGCCGTCGCGGTCTGCCGGGTAAGGCGCGTTTTCGCCTTTCAAACCCTTCCACAGCGCGCGGTTGAAGGCGTCGACGTCGAGACGGTCCTCCACCGAGAAGTCCTGCTGACTCATGGCGGCCATCCAATAGGTCGCATCCCGTTTGGGCATGCCCGAGCAGTTGGGCGCCGAGGCGATCAGGGCGGCATCGCGTGGCGGCAATTCGAGCTGGGTGCTGTAAAGAATTTCCGGGACCACGGCCTGGTAGCTCCAGGATTCCTGTTTTTTGTCGAAAAGATCCGCCATCGGCGCGGTCAGACCGTCGTTGATGCCCAGCGGCGGAAGGCCCAGAACTTCTTCGATCGTTCGGATCATGCTGACCGTCGTGTAGCGGGTGGATACCAGCGCACCCTGCTTGACGTAAGGACCCACGACATAGGCGATGCTGCGGTGCGCATCCACGTGGTCGCCACCGTTCTGCGCATCGTCCTCGATGACGAAAACCAGCGTATCGTCCTTGAAGCGGCTCTTCGCGACTTTCTCCACCAGCCGGCCCACCGCGTAATCGTTGTCCGCCATCTGGGTTTCCACCGTATTCACGCCGAACCGGGCGGTAGCGAAATTGCCGAAGTGGTCGTGGGGCAACCGGACTAAAGAGAGATTGGGAAGCTGGCCACTCTCGACGTAATGGTCGAACTCCCGCTCCCATTCCTTAAACAGGTAAAAGTCCGAGTTGTTCTGATCGTAACCTCTGAAATATTCGTCGGTGTACGGTTTCAATGCCTGCTTCAGAGCCACCGCCTGTTTGACGCCTTGCCCGAAGGGTTTGTCGACCACCGGGGCGCCGGGGAGGTTGGTCACGTAGAACCCGTAGTTCCGTATCGTCAAGCCGGCGCGCAGGGCGGCATCCCACAAATAACCGGTGCCCGCTTCGCCATCCCGTGAGTCCGGGGCCGCCACGTCGGCGCTGCCGGCGAGCATATCGGGATCGGTCAATCCGGATGCCTGTCGTTCCTCCGGCGTGAACGACACCGGGAAGTTGCGGTTGGCCCCTTCCCAGTCGTAGCTCAGGCCGCGCCCGGCGTAGTTGGGCGGCTGGGTCTTCTCGGTGAAGTCCGTAGTCCGCGCCGCCGTGGTCCAGTTCCAGCCGACGCCCGAGGTTTCGCCGCTGTCGTAGAAATTGTCGAGCGTCACGAACTGGCGGGCCAGCCGGTTGTGGTTGGGACTGTAGGGAGACAGGATTGCAAGGTCAGGGTCGCCGTTGCCTTTTTCCAGATCGCCATGGATCTGGTCATAGGTGCGGTTCTCCTTGACCACATAAATGACGTGTTTGATCCGGCTGCGCAGGAAGGCCATGGTGTCTTCCCATCTGGCGTGCTCGTGAACGGTGGGGAAGTCGTTGTTGTACGCGACCTGCCAGGTGAGCCGTGCCAGATCCTTGCCCTCCGGAACGGGCAGCGTTAGAAAGCCCGCTTTCTCCAGTTGCCAGACGTACTGGTTGGCGGCGTTGCAGGCGCCAAGAGAACCCGGCGCGGTGGAGAGCGTGTTGCGGCAGGCCTGGGTGTTTGGTCCGGCGACCCCTTTGCCGTTCACCACGTAGAGCGTGCTGCCGTCCGGTTTCACGCCGACCGCATTCGGATACCATCCGGTGGGGATGAGACCGATTAGCCGGCTCTTCTTATCCCCAGCATCGTCGCTGTCCTCCGCCTTAGTTGTTTTCTCTGCTCCGCCGCCTTCGAGCTGGATAACGGCCACCGAGTTGGTGCCGCCGTTCGTGACGAACAAGGTTTTTTCATCCGGCGAAAGCGCAACGTTGTTGGGATTTGCGCCCTTGAATCTTTTCGCTTTGGGGAAAACCTGCTCGGGTGCGGTGGTCAGGATCTCCTCGATGATCCGATCTTCGACGGTATCGATGATCAGCACCGTATCGCTGTTGTCGCTGGCGACGTAGAGCCGGTCCTGGGCTTTGTTCAAAGTCATCTTGCTGGGCTGCCCCTGGGTCTTGATGCGTCCGCGCACGGCCATCGTGCTGTCGTCCACGTCGAGAACGACCAGTTCGCGATCGCGCTGGGACGAAACATAGGCCTTCTCATTTCCCTTGAAAGACACCGCCAGGGGATAAGTTCCGCCCGGGGTGCCGGCTCGGGAAGGATCAGTCTTGCCGTGGCGAAGATCCAGCTCGCCGATTTTGGTGCGCGTGCTCAGGTCGACCAGACTCACGGAATCGTTTTCGTAATTGGCCACCAGCAACCGGTCGCCCTTGGCGTTGACGGATAAGCCCGCAGCCATCGGCCGAATATTCAGACCAGCACCCTGGTTGGCGTGTCCCAGCGGAATTTCCGCGGCCTCGGACCACTGCCCCGCATTCCGCGTGTACACGCGAACCGTATCGTCCACACCACCGGACACATAAAACTCGTGTCCGCCGGGATTCCAGGCCAAACCGTTGAAGGTGTTCGGCACCAGGATCGCCTGTTTCTGAACCGGTGCGAGCCCGGTTATGTCGAAGACGAACACATATTCCATGGATTCTTTTGCCACTCGGGATCCGGTGGAGCTGTTATTGCGGTTATAGCCGCTGGTCAGGATCAGCAGAGTGCTGCCGTCGGGGCTGACGGTCGTATCGACGGCGTGATCGGCCAGGAAATCGGGACGTGTGGGTAGGCCGGGATTGAGCGGCTGAAAGAGGGCATGAGGGGCGGCATCCGGTGTGATGCGCTTGCCGGTCGGCAGGAACTCTCCCTCGGTAAGGACAATACCGGCACGAGTGGAAGTACTCGCGTCGTCATTGCGGCCCCATGCAAGGGTCGATGTCCCGAGTGACAGTATCAATTCAATAGAAATAATCGCGGCAGTTCTTCTTTGCCATAGGCCATTCATATCTAGTCTCCGTCGGGTTGATCACAAGAAACGTGTGGCGCACGGTGAAGGTCGCGCTGGATCATAGGCGTACCACGTTTCAATCTGCTTACCGATGCGTGACAAAATGGAGGCCGTTCTGTGACATAACAGCATGGGCAACGAGAGAACGGCCGGAAATTGCGGGCCACTGAACCGCCCCGGGATTTCCGGAGACTCCGTTTCTCGAGAGGATGGAGTCATGAAAAAGTCATCGAAATTTTCACCAGAGACCTAAGAGCGGGCGGTCCGCCTAGTCCTTGAACATCAAGGGGAGTATGAATCGCAGTGGGCGGCCATCTGCTCGATCGCGGGCAAGAGGAGCGGCGCCGCGGAAACGTTGCGCAAGTGGGTGCGTCGGACGGAACGCGACTCCGGGCAAGAGGGCGCGTGTGCGGTTCGGAGCACGATCGGCTCAAGGCATTGGAGCGGGAAAACCGCGAGCTTAAACGGGCCAACGAGATTCTGCGTAAGGCGGCGGCTTTTTTCGCTTAAGGAGCTCGACCGCCGACTGAAATGAGGGTGGCGTTCATCGACAAACACCGGGTCGCCTATGGGGTCGAGCCGATCCGCGCCCTGTTGCCGATCGCCCCATCGACCTACCACGAGCACAAGACGCGACAGGTGGACCCAGCCCGGTTGCCGCCACGGGCGCAGCGTGACATCAAGCTCTCGAGGGAAATCCGCCGGGTATACGAGGAGAACTTCCAGGTCTACGGCGCCCGTAAAGTCTGGCGACAACCCGAGCGCGAAGGCATTCGGGTGGCCCGCTGCACGGTCGAGCGCCTGATGCGCGCCCCGGGCTATACAAAACCGAGGGCCTCCATCGCCGGGGGCCTTGGCGACACCTCGATGCGGTCGAGTACGCTACCCTGGAATGGGTGGATTGGTTCAATCACCGTCGGTTGCTGGAGCCGATCGGCCATGGGCCTCCGGCGGAGTTGGAACAGGCGTATTATCGCCAATAGGCCGAGTCGGTCATCGCGGCCTGACTCAACATTAACTGTCTCCGGGAAAACCGGGGCGGTTCATTCCGGAACGGCGCACCAGAATGAAACCCGTCAGTCCCGAGGATGTACAAGCAGCCCGCGATGAGTTGCGGGACACGTCGGAGCCGGTACAGTCTTATTCGACCACTCAGTGAGCGGCACTTCATCGAGTGGTTAACTCTTCAAGCTGGCGGCACCAAACTTCAAGGGCAGCCCGCTTTTCTGCAACGTAGTCGTATCGATCATAGTGCTTCGCCGAAATATCGTTCAATGCACGATTCTGAATTCGGTCCCGCACCGGTTTATCGATCCCCAATTCGCCCATCCGCGTCTTTACGGTACGTCGCAGATCCTTCGGGGTCCAGGGCAGCATCTTGGTTTCCTCACAAAAGTCCTGCACGGCGTGCGGTAAAGTGGACTCGTTCCAAGGCTTCACAGATAACGGATTGTGGCGACCGGGAAACAACCATTTGCTTTCAGGGTAGATGCTGCGCAAGTCATTCAGAATATCTAGGGCGAGTCGGGTGGGCGGAATGAGATGATCACGTTTATTTTTCACACGAGCAGCAGGAAGCAACCATAGACGGGCATCAAGGTCGAATTCCGACCAGGCAGCTTGGGTTACCTCGCCTGGCCGTTGTCCACCAGTGGCCAACAATAGACGAATCGCCAAGCGATAAGGCAAATGGAAGCCGTCCGTGTTCCAAATCGTCCGGATCTCTTCCCAGGATAGAGCGTCGTACAGGGTAAGTGCCCAAGCGAAGAAAACGTCTGCGCCCGTGAAGTGTGTATTGATAAAAGAACGTTTTGACGCCGGCGGCGGTAACTTGGACACCGAAACTGGGATCACTGCCTCCCTCGTAGCGCCGATAATTAACACCTGTGACTGCCAGGCCCTTGATATTTTTATCCGAAAACGCAGCCATTTGACCTCATCCGTAGCGCATGGCGTTAGTCGCCTTGTAATTCTCCTGAAGCGATCGACGTTTACACATCGGGACTCATCCAGTTCTCTGCACGACCGAATGCAACAGGCGTTCTCTGGTAAAGAGCCTGGTCTTCAAGTAAACGGCGTTTTGAAAGCCGAATTACCGTGGATGCCGTGGCCTCACCTTATTCATACGCCTCAGCTCGACCGGCGAGGTCCGGCCTTTTGACGATACCTTGTCGTAAATCTCATCGAAGGCCAGCTTGCAATACGGCAGCTGCTCCCGCAGTCTGTCGTAGTCTTTGTGATCGAACATGGTTCTAAAATTCTCTCGGCTCAGGGTCGTTCTGGCGTACAGCGCCTGATAACCCCGATGGTCCAGGACAAACTTTTCGAGCGAGGGCAAGGCGGAGGCGTTGTCGAAACTGTCCTTTTTCGGTGTGCCATACGCGCCGATGTCGACATAAAGCTCACCCAGAATGTCACCCTCGCCTCGGAAGGAATGTATGAACCCGAGCTTCCGCTCGTTCTCGTAGACCGCCATGGGCGAAAGCCACAATGGATAGAGTTCGAAATGATCGTCGAAGTACTGAATGGATTTGGCCAAGTATCGGATCGGCATCAACATATCCTGAACGACGTGATGTTTTTCCCGAAGCCTTCGGGTCGTTTCCGTTTCCGTATACTTCAATAGCTCGATCCGCGGCGGCAGCGCCCATCCCAATAGCCATCTGAAAAGCGGATGATTGCCGAAGGGAATGATTTCTTCCATCGCCCAAAAGTAGCTTCGAGTATGTCGATGAACATAATCCCTGAGCGGTACGTACTCGAACCCTTCTTTTCGTTCCGTGAGGTAGGTTTGTGCGTGCTTGTAGAACCATGGCTTATACCATCGTCCGATGGCGTTCAACGGTCCGTCGGCCCCCTTCTCGTCGGTCATCATGCCGCACAGGATGACCGCCGTATCGCGACTGTAGACCAACCCTTCCACGAAGTCGTTTTTCTCCGTATCCCTGCTCTCCGCTTCGAAAACATCGACCATATCGTCGAGTGAGTAAACTGGACGATAGTGAAGCCGGACGTATTTTTTGGCAGGGATTATTCTGAGTTGAACGGCGACCAGAAAACCCAGCGTGCCGTGGCTCCAAGGGATCAGGTAGTAAAGGTCCGGGTTCTCCGACGCACTGCACCGGAGCAGCTTGCCTTCGGCCGTCACAATGTCGAAGGATTCGCAGATGTGCTGAATCAACCCGTATTTGTGGCTGCTGCTTTCCACCCCGAAGCCCATGATCAAACCGCCCACCGTCAAGTCGTCCAATTCCGGGACGACGGGCAAGGTCCATCCGCGAGGCACGAGGCTTCGCGAAATCTGACCCATCGTGGCCAGCGGCTCCACCCTGAGAAGCATGCGTTCTTCGTCGATCTCGAGAATGTCGTACAGGCTGACGTCGATCTTTCGATGGAAAAGTTTGTACTTGGGCACCAACTCGCTCATGGATTTCCAGCCTGAGCGCGCGGTGCACAGCTTTTCCCGGCAACCGTCCCGCTTCCATGCCTCGATCTGCCCGATCACCTTCTTTACCTTTTGATCATGCTTCGCGGGAGCGCTCTTGAGGCGGAAGGCGATGCGGTCGCGAACCGAGACATACGCGCCATACAACGCCGAAACCGGCAAAAGGACGACGGTCGCGAACAGCCCCCGATAATGGGTGAGAATGTGTTCGACAACACGGGATGTAGGGTCGCCTGTCGCTTTCACCGGAACTTCGCTGGGTACGAGCTTGGTCATGCCTCGAATCAGGATTCCGAGTCGTTCAGTATTCTTATCGCCTGATTCGGGCAGTATTTTTCCGCAGCCCTCGCTTTCTCGATCAGCGCCACCGATGGCCGCTCCTCGAGCACCTCAAGACGGCCTTTTTCGTCGACCAGGAAGATTTCTGGCGCTTCCGCCACGCAATGGGCATGACCCTTACATAGATCGCGGTCGACAACGATCCTAAAACGCCCGGTGAGCGTGCTGCTTCGAACGCTTGCAGTCTCTTTTCGGGCTCTGTTCAGAGCCGAAACCTGCCGTCTCCGATAACGAACGAGACAAGGGGAGGCAGGCTCGACCACCATTTTTCGGTAATCGTCCCGGTAACTTTCAGGTGAGTTCACCAGTTCGAACTCATAACGCCTCAGCAGCACGCAGAAGATGGCTTTGATTTGAAACAGGGCAAAGGCGTTGCCCGAGCATTTGTGACGCCCGCCGCCGAAAGCCTGCCAGCCGAACAGGTCCCTGTCCTCGGCTCGTTCCGGCGAGTACCGGTCCGGATCGAACCGGTCGGGTTGGGGGAATAATTCCGGAATTCTGTGCGTAACGGAGGGCGCCGCGCAGACGAACTTGCCGGCCTTGATGACGTAGTCCTTGACATAAAAATCCTGCATCACCTTGCGCATGAGAATGATCAGCGGTGGATGCAGGCGCAGAACTTCCTTAATCACGTTTTCGAGTTTGGGAAGCTGCCTCAGCGACTCGAAATCGACCGCGCCGTCCATACCGAATCGTTCCTCGATTTCAGCAATGACGGCCTTCATGTGCTCGGGGTGGCGGAGCAACTCGATCAACACCCAGGCGGCGGTTCCGGAACTGGTGTGATGGCCCGCGAAAACGGCGGCGATCAGCATGCCGGTAATCTCGTGTGCGGTCAGTTTGCTCCCGTCTTCGTAGCTCGCGTCGATCAGCATCTGGAAGACATTGGTTCGGTTCTCCGACTGCTGCGCGCGCTTTTCCATGATCTGAGACACCAATTCTTGAAGCCGCGCCCGAGCCTTGTCGCGGCGGCGGAAGACCGGCAGCGGCAGATCGGGAAAGACGTAGGCGATGGGTTGAATACCCTGCTCCAGGTCGCGATAGATTTCGACGAACTCTCGGTTCAGCTCGTATCTAAATTCGGCTCCTAGCAAGCAATGGCTGGACGTGTAAATCGTCAGTTCCTTGGTGAACTCGAGCAGATCGATTTCGCCGGAATCGCCCCAGCGATCGAGCAGAGTCGCAACCTCGCCGACGATGATATCGGAATAGGTCCGCATGGGCTTGTCCCGGAGTGCCGGCATCAGCATTAGTAGCTGCTGGTTTTTTCTTGCGATGGGCGCGTCGAAAACCACGCCCTTGCCGAAAATCGGAGTCATGATCTTGTAGGCGGGCCCCTGGTCAAGCACCTCGTCGGGAGCGCGATAGAAAGCCTCGCTGGCTTCCGTGCCGGTCAGCAGCACCATACTTTGGTGGAAGAGCTTGAATTCGGCCACGTCTCCCAGTTGCCGGCGCAGCCGCATCATGAAAGCATGCGGATTCTTGCCGAAACTGAAAATATGCCCCGCGAGCGGGAACGCGCCCGAGAGTTTCGGGGGCTCTTTGAGTTGCCCTTTGGCCATTGCCGAGTCCTAGTCGATGGCGTTATCGTCCGCCGGTTGAAAAGATTAGTATCATGCTTCGCGATCAAGGTGTTCATGAAATCATTTTTTTCATATACATCAAACCTTATTCGTGCAAGGACTACCCCGAAAGGAGCCGAAATGCCTGCCTATCCTCGTGAAGAGCTGGAAGAAATGGTCGAACGCTGGCTTGCCGCCAATCGTCAAGCCGAGCGGGAGGGCAACTGGATCAAGCACCTCGGCGTGATGTACACCGAGGATGCGGAATACGGCTGGAACATGGGACCAAACCGAGAATTCATCGCCAGAGGCAGAAAGCAGATCGAGGACTGGGCGCTCGGGGCGCACATGGAGGGATTCGAGAAATGGCGCTACCCCTACGAGAAAATCCTGATCGATGAAAAACAGGGCGAGGTGATCGGCATCTGGCGCCAAGTCGCGCCGGTGAAAAGGGAAGACGGCAGCGATTACGAAGTCGCCGGCATCGGCGGTTCCTGGTTCCGCTACGGCGGAGGATATCAGTGGTGCTGGCAGCGCGACTTTTTCGATCTCGGCAATGTCAAGGCGATGTTCATGGAACTGGCGGCCGACGGCAAACTGGATCTTTCCGTAAAGCAGAGGCTGAGCAAACTGGCGAAAGGTCAGCCGCTCCCCGGGGTCGCTCCCATTCATACAAGCCGAGGCATCGGCAAAAAATTGAAAGGCATTGTCGCCATGGCGCGCACGGTACTATTCGGGGTTTAGTGGAACCGTATCGAGTGACTTCGTCCGAAGCAACTAGACGCAGGAGCGATATTCCCGCACAATCAACGCGATGTAACGTATTTTTCCATGCGCCATCGATAAGCGCCCGAAGGAGACAACGTGGTCCTCGTGCTTTGCCGGTCAATGATTTGTCTTGGACAACGTTCGTGAAGCTTCAATGGAATGAAACCGCCGGCGGGCACACCGGGATGGAAACGCCCGTTCCGCCTCTCAGATGCGCGTGGGAAGCCAGCCGCCGCGCACAGCGGCGTTTGCTGGATCTGCAGCGGCCCTGCGGCGACTGGGAAGGGGAAATGGTCTGGTGCACCATGATTCTCGCCCAGGCCGTCATCGTGCGTACCATAGCGGCCCGCCCCTACAGCGACGTGGAAAAGGCACGCATCGTCATTCATTTCGAAGGTAACCAGATGAATGACGGCTCCTGGGGCATGCACCCCGAATCGCCTGGCTACGTCTTCTTTACCACTCTGGCTTATGTTGCCCTGAGGCTGCTCGGCGTTCCCGCCGATTCGCCGACGCTCGTCAAGGCGCGCCGCTGGCTGCATACCCAGCCCGATGGCGTAAAGGGTATTCCCACTTGGGGCAAGTTCTGGCTGGCCATGTTGGATCTCTATGCCTACGAGGGACTCAATGCCGTCCCGCCGGAACTTTTCTTGATGCCGGAATGGTTGCCGATACACCCGCGACATTATTACTGCCACACCCGTCAGATTTACCTCGGGATGGCCTTTCTTTGCGGCATGCGATTTCGCGCGAACCTGCCGGACACGCTACGCAGCGAATTGCGCCGGGAGCTCTACCCGGAGCCTTACGAAACCATAGATTTCGCCGCTCTGCGAGACACCCTGGCCGCGAGCGATGTCTATGTCCCCATCAGCCCGGTATTGCGCCTGATTTACAAGCTGCTAGCCGCTTACCAGCGTCGCCATAGCCGGGCGCTGCGGCGGAAAGGCCTCGACCTGTGCTTCGACCGGATACTTTACGAGCAGCGGGTTACGCGCTATCAGGGGATATCTCCCGTCAGCGGACTCCTCAACTGTCTGGCCATCTTCGCTCGCGATCCGAACCATCCGGATCTTTTGCCCAGCCTCGAAGGCGTCGAGGACTGGCGCTGGGAGGACGAGGCGGAAGGCATCCGTTATGCGGGAGCTCGCTCCAACACCTGGGATACCGCATTCGCCGTCCAGGCTCTGGTCGAGGGGCCGTCGGCTGTCGAAGGGACGGCAAAAGCGCTCGAGCGGGCTCACGATTTTCTCTGGGGTGCCCAGATGACCGAGGAGCTTCCGGATTACGACGGCGCCTGGCGGGACCCGGCACTCGGCGGCTGGTGCTTTTCCGACGGGCAACACCGTTGGCCGGTGAGCGACTGCGCAGCGGAAGCCTTGAGCGCCCTGCTCGCGCTCTACGCACATCCCGAGTACACGGTGGCGTCGCCGCTCGAGCCCGAGCGCCTCCGCCAGGGGGTGATCTTCATTCTGTCGCGGCAGAATGCGGACGGCGGTTTCGGAACCTACGAACGCCGGCGCGGCGGCAAGCTGCTCGAAATGGTCAATCCGTCCGAAATGTTCGGCCAGTGCATGACCGAACTCTCCTATATCGAGTGCACGGGATCGGCGCTGGCCGCCCTCGCGCATTACCGGAAGCATCATCCCGATTTGCCCGGCGGAGAGATCGAGCGAGCGATACGCAAGGCCGTAGCCTTCCTGCGCCGGCGTCAGCTTGCCGACGGATCCTATCCGGGATTCTGGGGCATCAATCACACCTATGCCATATATCACGCGACCAAGGGGCTGCGGGCGGCCGGCGTGTCCGCCTCGGACCCGGCACTTCAGTCGGCCGCCCTCTGGCTGGTCCGGAAGCAGCGGCCCGATGGCGGCTGGGGCGAGCACTATTCGAGCTGTCTCCAAGGCCGCTACGTCGAGCACGAGCAAAGTCAGGTGGTCATGACGAGTTGGGCCTTGCTCGCACTGCTCGACATCCTGCCGTACGATAATGAATCGATCAAACGTGGATTCGAATGGCTGATGAGCCGGCAACTGGAGGACGGCGGTTGGCCGCGGCAGGCGGTTAACGGCGTTTTCTTCGGCTCGGCGATGTTGGATTATCGCCTCTATCACACCTACTTCCCGACTTGGGCGATGGCCCGTTATGCGCGCCTGACGAGCCCGCCATAGCCGGAGTCTTCAAGGCATTTTTTCGACTTGGCGTCGGAAGATGTAATCTTCCGGCTCAGCTCCGAAATTCGGACCGAAAGTCCGATAAAAGGCCCTCGCAAATATCAGCGGGACCTTGAAATCGCACTGCAAGGGATTGTCGTCGGTGGATTCTGTGAAGTTCAACATTCGAGGCGCAGCCCGCCCGGGCTGCTCTCACCAATTATCGGAAAAGCATTATGCAAGGACGAGTCATTTATCAGGAACATATCGATGTGCTGATCGCCGGAGGCGGCGTAGGCGGCGCAGCGGCCGCTGCGGCACTCTCGCAATTGGGATTGCGCATCTTGATCATCGAACCCGGCCCGGCCCAAGGCAGGCGCCTCGCCGGAGAGCTCATCCATCCGCCCGGCATCGATGGCCTGTGTCGTCTCGGCTTGCTGAGCGACCGATCGATGCCCGGTTCGCCGGTAAAAGGCTTCGCGATCTTCCCTGCCGATAAAGACGACCCCGCAAGCTCGGTGACCTTACGCTACGGCGAAAAGCCGGGAACTCGCCATTTGGGACGGGCGATCGAGCACCGGATCCTGAAGGATCATCTGCTGGAAACCGTACAGCGGTTTCCCGGCGTTACGGCCTGGATAGGCGCACGGGTCACACGGATAGAGGAAAATCCCGACGGGTCGTTCACGGCGATGGTACGAAGTAACGACGGCGAGGAAATACGAATTCGCCCTCAGTTATTCCTCGGCGCCGATGGACCGATGTCCAGAGTGCGCAAATTGATCGGAATTTCTCACGAGACTCGGCGCTATTCCGGCATGATGGGCATCGAAGTGGAAGACACCCATCTGCCCAATAACGGCTACGGCAATATCTTTCTGAATTCCGCCGGCGTCGCCTATGCCTATGCGATCGGGGGAGGACGGGCAAGGGTCATGTTCGAGGTGCTGAAAGGCGCCGATTCGAAGGAATCGATCAAGACGCACCTCGGTCTCTTCCCTCCCTTGTTCAGGCTCGATATCGAACGCGTCCTGGCCACGAGCAAACCTTTGGCGGCAGCCAATTTCTGCATCGTCCCGAATGCCAGCGTACGAGGTAATGCCGCACTGGTCGGGGACGCGAGAGGCTGCTGCCATCCGCTGACCGCTTCGGGGATTACTGCGGCGGTAAAGGATGCGCTGATCTTGCGGGATGCGCTTAGCGAGTCGAATCTCGATATCGCAACGGCCCTGCGACGTTATTCTCGCCGCTGCGGCCGTCTTGAATTGACCCGGCGCACCCTGGCGGAAGAACTGCGCGAAGCGTTTCTGGCCCAGACGCCCGAGGCGTTACTGCTCAGAGAATGCATCTTTTCCTACTGGCGCACCAGCGATAAGGCATGCGTTCGGTCCATGGCGCTACTTTCCACGGTGGACACTAGTATTTTTTCTCTGGCCACCCAGTATGGGACGGTTGCGCTGCAGGCCTTCCGCCTGTTGCCGCGTTGGTTTTTCGAAAAAACCGTCGTCGATTGGCACAGGGGAGTGCTCAGGCTGGTACACAAGAGCCTTGCCTTTCAATATGCCGCGATCCGCCAATGGTTATATTGATAGTCAGGATCATGGCATCCGGAATAATGGCAGCGCGGCATTGAGCAAAATCGCGCCGCCTCGGCGCCGAAGGGATGACTTTCCACCGGAATACTTGTCGAAATATCGAGATACCTGCTTCAGCCGACATTACCGCATTTCGGTAAAAGCGGATATTTGCTGTCGTATGCCGTAACTGGCGCGACTCATGCCATTCAAAGTCGAGGGAAGCGATGATTCTGGTAGGCACCGCCTCTTGGGCCGACAAAAATCTGATCGACTCCGGCTTGTTCTATCCGGCCCACATCAAGACGCCTGCGGATCGGCTGGGTTATTACGCCAGTCAGTTTCCTCTGGTCGAGGTCGACAGCAGCTATTATGCCCTGCCCTCGGAGCGGAATGCGGCCCTATGGGTCGAACGGACTCCGCCGGGCTTTGTATTCGATGTCAAAAGCTTTCGGCTGTTCACGCAACATCAAACGCCGCCGAAAGTGCTTCCAGTGGATATTCGTGCAGCCCTGGGGCCGGTCGAAAAAAAGAACATTTATTATGGCGACCTGCCAGAGGAACTCCGCGGCGAACTCTGGTCACGGTTTCGCTCAGCCCTTAAACCTTTAAAACATGCAGGCAAGCTTGGCGTCGTACTGTTTCAGTTTCCGCCGTGGTTCGTCTATCGGCAAAGCAATCTCGAGCATATCGCCGCTTGCGCCCGAGTAATGGAAGGATTTCGCATTGCCGTGGAATTCCGTCATCGATCCTGGTTTGACGATAGGCATCGCGAGGACGTGCTCGAATTCGAACGGAGCCGGGGATTGACGCACGTCGTCGTGGATGAGCCGCAGGGATTTGCCAGCAGCATTCCTTCGGTTTGGGAAACCACCTCCCCGGAAATAGCGGTGGTCCGCATGCACGGCCGAAACCGCGAGACCTGGAGTCAGAAAGGGCTCGAGTCGTCCGCCGATCGCTTCAACTATCTCTATTCGGCCGACGAATTGCAGGAATTGGCGGGGTCCATCGAGAAGCTCGCCGCAAAGGCGCGAGAAACACACGTCATTTTCAATAACAATTTCGGAAACTTCGCACAACATAATGCCGGAGAGCTGAAGCAGCTTCTGGCTAGGCCCTAAATTCGGTGTATTAGCCGCCCACTGTTGTGGTTAAACTTCCGTCGGGATGCGAGGCATCCGCATCAGACCACGACGGTCACTTCGATATCGCCTTCCTTGCGTTCTACATTGATGCCCACATCGTGGGCATGGCGAGTCAAGGCTAAGTCAATGACGCCATCGTCAAAACGCAAGTTGCTGATCCTGAGCCAGTTGAGATAATTCGGGAGTCGCGGATGATAAAACCTGATCTGCGGTTTTTCGGGTGAAAAGCTCAAGCCGAGACAGCCTTGCAAGAGCTGAAATACCGCTCCGCTGGCCCAGGCCTGCGGAGAACAGGCTACCGGATAGAGAGTTGGGCCTTGCCCCGGAAGCCTGGAGAACCCACAGAAAAGCTCAGGCAAGCGATGCAAATCGAGAAACACGGCGGCCTCGAACAAACCGGTCAAAATCTTCAAGGATTTGTCTTTGAAACCGTAACGCGCCAGGCCCATGGCCGCGATGGCGGTATCGTGGGGCCAAACCGAACCGTTGTGATACGCCATCGGATTGTAGCGGCTCTGCCCCTCTGCGACCGTGCGAATTCCCCATCCATTGAAAGATTCCACCGCCAACAGCGTCTCGGCGGTGCGACGAGCATAATCGGGAGCCGCAATCCCGCTGAATAAGGCATGGCCTGCGTTAGAGGTTCGCACCGCACAACAGCGTTTGTCGCCGTCCAGTGCGAGCGCAAATGTATCGAGTTCGTCGAGCCAAAATGCTTCATTAAAGCGTTTTTTCAGCGCTGCAGCCTCCTGCCGCAGCCGCTGCGCCCATTTTCCCCGGCCGAGCAATTCGGCCAGTTCGGCCGCCAGCAGTTTAGCTTCATAGACGTATCCCTGCACCTCGCAAAGCGCGACCGGTGCCGGCGCCAGGTTTCCGTCGGCGTGAAATACCGAGTCGTTGGAGTCCTTCCAGCCCTGCTGTATCAACCCGTTTGCGCTATGTCGGGCGTATTCCACAAAGCCGTCGCCGTCCCAATCGCCATGATGATCGATCCAGTCCAGGGCTCTTTCGATGTGAGGCCAAATCGTTTCCATGAAAGCCCGGTCGCCGGTACGCCGATAATAGTGGCCGGCAAGAACGATAAAGAGCGGCGTGGCGTCCACCGTACCGTAGTAACGCTTAAACGGAATTTCTCCTAAAGCGGCCATTTCTCCGGATCTCGCTTCATGAAGAATCTTGCCGGGTTCGGCATCGCGTTCGGGTTCCAAGGATTCAGCCTGGGTCGCGGCAAGATAGGTGATTACGCCCTTCGCGAGTTGCGGCCGAACCCACAGCGTCTGCAACGCGGTGATGATGCCGTCGCGACCGAAAGGCGTGCTGAACCACGGGACTCCGGCGTAAGGATAAGGTCCATGAGACGTTTCCGTGACCAGCATATCGAGATCGGCGGCAGACCGACCGAGCCAATCGTTGAACTGTTCATTCGAAGTCACGATGTGGGCGACGCTCGACCGGGAGGCTGCAGTGTCCGCCCCTATCCTATCGATCGCTTGGTAATAATCACCTTGCGATACGCTCGCATCGTCGCAAGCGCAGCTTACCGAGACGTGCAGATGAATCTCGTCGCGTATTCCCAACCGAAGCGCTGTGCTACAACTCGAGGCATTGAGCTGATCGGGTCGCCAATGGAATTGGATGTGAGTTCGGCGCATTTCGCCGTCCAATCCGCGATAACCGAGTATCGCGGCATCGTCCTTAATGTCCGGCGTCAGCATTGTTCCTCGGGCCGGTCGATGGACACCGCGCACTTCGAATATATCGCGATAATCGGCAGCGAACCGAAACTCGACGTTCAAATTTACCGTTCGATCGCCGTAGTTGACCAAACGCAAATGCTCATGCCTAGCCTGGCTTAACAACACCACCGATCGGAACACGTGCACGCTGCCTCTCGGGATGACTAGGACTTCGCTCTCATAGAGATCGGGCATGGTCATGTCGACCGCCAGCAAACTGTTGTCTTTCTTGATGGTGGAATTGAGCAAGAAGGGGCGTTGTCCGTTGATTCGCAGCTCCAGGTGAGAAAGATAGCGTGTCCCGCCTTGGTAAAGTCCCTGCTCGCTCGAACTCACCTGATAAATATCGCCGTGACGATCGAAGATACCGAACATATCTTCCGCTTTTAAGACTCGAGAGGGTTCATCGCCCCGTGGTGCGGTGGCAGCGACATACCACTGGTTTTCGGTGGAAGCCGGATCGTCCATGGATCACCCGTTCGAGGAATCGAAAAACTAGATCGTTTGCTTGCCCAGCATAGAAAGGCGACCGAGGTCCTTCTCGATGACGTCCATACCGAGAACCTTTAGCGCTGGAGAGACTTTCTGCTTACACTTTTCACCGAGCTGTCGGTAGATCTGAATATAGTCGCTCGCCATGCGGCGGGCGGAAAAGCGATTTTCGAACGCCTGTCGACACATTGCCCGATTGATCTCGCCTACCCGTTCGACTGCCGATACCGCTTGGTGAAGATTCTCGACAACGAAACCTGTCGTTCCGTGCCGCATAACTTCCGGCACCGAACCGTTCCTGAAGGCGATCACAGGCGTACCGCAAGCCATCGCCTCGATCATCACGAGCCCGAAAGGTTCCGGCCAATCGATGGGAAAAAGCAAGGCGTAAGCATTGCCGAGCAGCTCATTCTTTTCTCGCTCGTTGACTTCGCCGATGAACTCCACCAAAGGATGATTGAGAAGGGTCTTGATCTCCTGGTCGAAATATTCGCGGTCGGCCTTATCGACTTTCGCTGCAATCTTGAGCGGCATGCCGGCACGAATTGCAATTTCGATCGCTCGGTCGACGCGCTTTTCCGGGGAAATACGCCCCAAGAATGCCAGATAGGTGCCCGGCTCGGCACGGAACGTATAAAGCTCCTCCGGCAATCCGTGATAAACCGTAGCTACCCAATTCCCCCAACCGACCGGCGTGCGTTGGTAATCCGAAATGGAGATCAACGGCATGTCCCGAAAGGCTTCGAGGAGGGCATCTAACTCTCTGATGTCCAAGCGTCCGTGTAAGGTGGTAACGTGCGGGGTCGAGCATTCGCGAAATACCGGAAAATGAAGGCAACCGGTATGAAAGTGAATGACATCGAATTCACTGGCCGCTCTGCGCACCCGATCCAACATCAAGAGATGGGGTAGTAACGGATCTAGTACATCTTGGTCGAGACGCAGTGCCTTGGAAACAATCGGCTCGAGCTTGGCGCTCGTCTCCGAATCAGCACTGGCGAAGAGCGTAACATCATGTCCGGCGCCTACTAGCTCTTCGGTAAGATAATGCACGATGCGCTCGGTGCCGCCATAAAGTTTTGGCGGTATGCTCTCATACAAAGGCGCTACCTGCGCGATTTTCATACTCCTCCTTATACGCTGTTCACGTCCGGGCTGGCAGCAAGAGCGCCACCAGAGTTCGTCGTTTGCGCTATTAATTTTTGATCGAAACCGGGACTCAAGAGTTCACCATAGTGGCTCATCATCGAGACTCAAGACACGCGACGGCTACATCCCGCCCTCAACGGAACGACGGTTCACGTGACCAGGTCGGTCTTTCCGTCACAACATACCTTCGCCCCGTCTTCGTCTCCCATACTTCGGTCAAAAATTGTCAAGCTGGACACTTGAGCTACATTTTGGATGTCATCGAATCGCTTCGCCGACCTTTTGATCACTGGGAAGAATGACGCCTATGTTCCATCTCGTAACCCGCTCCAACCTATTGGTCTTCGCGCTCGCGTTGCTGCCGACCTCGATATTCGCCGATGTTTATAAGTGTCTGGATCAGAAAGATAAGGTCTTTTATCAAGACCGACCATGTCAGGAGTTGACGTCGGCTCAACTGCCGCCCGGCTTGTCTCAACTAGCAGCCAGCGATAACAAGCCGCACTTTCTTTGGAAGGCGACAATTGCGGAAGGCACGGTCTACCTCATGGGCGCCCTTCCTTATGGCGCGAGCGATATGTATCCCCTCCCGGAAGCGATAACGGACGCCCTCTCGGGGTCGGATGTGCTGATCGTCGGAGCCGATGTCGCTGCGCTGCCTCAGGCCGAACTACTTCCCATCGCCGCAAACCGAGGCGCGTACACGGACAATTCCGATTTAAGAGACCACATCAAAGCCGCCACCTGGGAAAGAGTGCTCAAGCTCTCCAAGGCTTTGGGCATGGCAGAGGAAACGATTCTCACCCAGAAGCCATGGATGGCGTCACTGAGTTTGATGAGCCTAGCCGCTAAACAGGCGGGCTATACGCAAGAGCTCAGCATCGAAAAAGGCTTTGTCAAGGATGCGCAGATGCGAAAGCCGGTACTTCAATTAGACTCGGTAGATGAACAAGCGAAACTGTTGGATGGCTTGTCCGAGATTGAACAGGAGCAAATACTCCTGCAATCGCTAAATGAGATTGAACGTGGGGACGACTATTTCAAATCGATGATCGAAGCCTGGACGAGCGGAGATTCCTCGACCGTTGAGCTGATCGTGCGTCGCCGCTTCGATAGTCTTCCGGCTTCGGACAAGCTCTTCAAGCTCTTGTTCACCGATCGAAGCGCAGCGATGGCGGAGAAAATCGGGGAATTGGCGGCCGATGGTAGGACTTATTTCGTTGTCTTGGAAGCCGGCCACCTGGTCGGTGAACACGGCCTCCTAAACCTGTTGCAATCGAAAGGCTTCAAAATTTCGCAGCTATAGCTCGAATCGATCCGGATCAGTTTTCAGCCTCGGGCTTGACGTAAACATCGGCGAGTTCACGTAATTGTGCCACAAAGGACGAAAATTCGCGCTGCGCGGCGTTTTTGGCGAGGAACTGGCGAGCAGCGTCCGCTTCCTTGGGATCTCCTTGCGAAGCGCCATCCTTGACGGCGATCAGCTTAAAGACGACTTGATCGCCGTTTTCAAGTTCCACCGTTGAGATAACGGGCTGCTCGGCTGACGGTCGAGCAGCCTTGAATACGGCATTCGTCAGCACTGGCGGTACATTTTTTGCATCGCGGCGCAGATTCGACTCCTTGGAAACCTGCATACCGTGCTCTTTGGCCAAACCCGTAAGCGGAGCACCCTGCTGCGCTTGGCGCAAAAGTTCTTCCGCTTGCTTGCGGGTCTCCTGTCTTGCGTCCTCGGCACGTAATTTGCCAACGATATCTTCCTTCACTTCTGCGAGGGGCTTATCGGACGCCGGTTGATGGTCTTTTATCCGCAAAACGACTGCTTTCTCGCTCCCCAATTCGACCGGATCGCTGTTCCGTCCGTTCAGAACGTCCTCACTGAACGCGGCTGCTCTTACCGTGGACTCGGCGGCGATACCGTCTCCTGCCTCACGCGTAAAGTATCCGGTGCTCTCGATTTTCAGATTGAGGGCTTTCGCGGCCGGCTCCAGACTGTCGGGATGTTCATAGCTGAGCTCCGTCAGCGTTTGTCCCTGTTCGTAAAACTTGTTTTCTGCCGCATTGCGCTGGAACGTTTTCAGCAGTTCGTCTTTTACTTCCTCGAATGGCTTGACCTTAGCCGGAGACAACTCGGTTACTTTGATCAAGTGATAGCCGAAAGATGTTTTGACAGGCTTGGATAACTCACCCTGCTTCAAAGCAAATGCCGCATCGGCAAAATTTTGCTCCATGGCCCCCTTGGTAATGAAACCCAAGTCGCCGCCGTTCTGAGCGGATACCGGGTCATCCGACGTTTCCTTTGCGGCCTTAGCGAAATCTTCGCCCTTAGCCAAACGGTCTTGAATCTGATTGATCTTGGCCAAAGCCGCCTGCTCGGCGGCTTCACCGCCTTCCGAATCGACCGCGACTAGGATATGGCTGACCTTGCGCCTTTCTTCGGACGCGAAACCAGACTTCTGCTCTTCATACAGATTGCGCAGGTCGTCTTCGGTGACTTGGGTCTCCTTCGCGATATCGTCAAGACGAACGGCGATGTACTCGATCGATACACGCTCGGGATTTTGGTAAGCCTGAAGATGTTTCCGATAGTAATCTTCGATTTCCGCATCGGAAATAGTGCGAGCCGATTTCTTCAAAGGTATTTTGAGATATTCGACCTCACGCTCCTGATTTCTGAGCCGAAAGAGCGAAGCGATTTGATTCGGGGTTACAAATGCGCTGTCAAGCAATCCGCGCTGGTATTGCTCCATCAACAAAGCTCTTCTGACCTGCGCAACGAATTGGGCAGAACTCAAGCCCTGAGATGACAGCATGATGTTGTATTTTTCCTTATCAAACTTGCCTTCGGTTTGAAAATAAGGGAGCGTCTGGATGAAGTCGCGCACGGCGCTGTCGCTGACGGCAAGGTCCTTAGCCTCCGCATTTTGCGCAATGATTTCTTCTCGAATCAGCCGCTCTAAAGCTTCATGTTTGAGCTGCCTATCGTCGACCTCCGCCAAACCCACCAGATTCGCAAGACTCTGCTGATAGGCCTGGTTTACCTCGCGCTCAAAAATATCCCTGTCACCGACGACAGCCAGTGGCTGCTCCTTGCCGGAATCCAGATAATTCTGAATTCCCCATAGAGCGAACGGCACACCGACAAGAATCAACATTACCCATGCGAAGATACCTTGGGCACGATCACGAATCGCTTGAAGCATATGCAGAACCTGATACGGCTTTAAGAGCAATCATTAAACGAAAAGACAGGCAGCCCCCTGCCCTCAAAAAAAAACCCGCTGCCTCAGGGGCGCGGGTTTTTTGAAATTTGGCGGAGCGGACGGGGCTCGAACCCGCGACCCCCGGCGTGACAGGCCGGTATTCTGACCAACTGAACTACCGCTCCAATTTATGGTGGGTGCTGTAGGGATCGAACCTACGACCCTCGCCTTGTAAGGGCGATGCTCTCCCAGCTGAGCTAAGCACCCGAAAGAGTCGACTAGCTTACAGCATCTTTAAGTGCTTTACCAGCCTTGAATGAGGGAATTTTTGCAGCTTTGATGGTAATCGTGTTTCCCGTCTGCGGATTACGGCCTTGACGCTCGGCACGCTCTTTAACCCCAAAGGAACCAAAACCCACGAGTGAAACGGTTTCGCCGTTTTTTAAAGCTATCGTGATAGCGTCAATCATACCGTCGAGTGCGCGCCCGGCATCGGCCTTCGTCAGGTCCGCCGACTTAGCGATCGCATCAATTAGTTCCGCTTTATTCATTCTTTCCCCCTTTGATCGATGATGTTGAATCTAAGTTCTTCACATGGCCGCAAGACTTCGTCCATTCCTATATGCTGTTGGCTACGCGTGAACTCGCCGGCCGAAATGTAGCAGTAGACAAAAAGCACTGTCAAGCCGCATAGCGTCTGGGATTCAGCGAATTTTAGCGATCCGTCGCATTTCTCTGAACACGCAAAAAGCAACTCCCTCCAATTAGGACTAATGAGCAACGATCATGCCTGCCGTACCCGTCGATTTAGTCACACCCTCGGATTCGGGAGTAACCGGCGGTTTCAACGGTTCCGGCATGTGTTTTAGTGCGGTCTCGAGGACTTGATCGATAGAGCGAACCGCGACGATTTTGAGATCCTGCTTAATGTTCTTTGGAATCTCAGCCAAGTCCTTCTCGTTTTCCTGCGGAATCAAGACGGTCGAAATACCGCCCCGATGCGCCGCCAACAGTTTCTCCTTTAGCCCTCCGATGGGCAAAACCTCCCCGCGAAGCGTGATCTCGCCCGTCATGGCAACGTCCGATCTCACAGGGATTTGAGTCAATGCGGAAACCAAAGCCGTGCACATACCGATACCGGCGCTGGGACCGTCTTTGGGCGTGGCCCCTTCCGGCACGTGTATATGCACATCGTGCTTCTGATAAAACGCCGGATCGATACCCAGCGTTTCTGCTCGGCTCCGGGCTACCGTGACAGCGGTTTGTATCGACTCCTGCATGACCTCGCCGAGTTTTCCGGTATAGGTTTGCTTGCCGGTTCCGGGCATAACGACCGATTCGATGGTAAGAAGCTCGCCTCCCACCTCGGTCCAGGCCAGGCCGGTAACCTGCCCGACCTGGTCCTTCTCCTCGGCTCGTCCGTAGCGATAACGCCTGACGCCCAAAAAGTCATCCACGTTACGATGAGTCACGTTCAGTTTCTTGGTGCTCGGTTTGAGGACCAAGCTCTTGACGACCTTGCGGCAAATCTTGGCTATTTCGCGCTCAAGGCTACGAACACCGGCTTCTCGAGTATAGAAGCGGATAATATCTCGAACCGCCGATTCGGTGATATGAATTTCGCTGTCCTTAAGCCCGTTGTTCTTGACCTGCTTTGGAATCAGATAGCGCATGGCGATGTTGACTTTCTCATCCTCGGTGTAGCCAGCGATGCGGATCACTTCCATGCGGTCCAGAAGCGGCGCCGGGATATTCAAAGTGTTCGCCGTTGCAATGAACATTACTTCGGACAAATCGAAATCGACCTCCAAGTAATGGTCGTTGAAAGTATGGTTCTGCTCCGGGTCCAAAACTTCCAACAATGCGGCAGCAGGATCACCGCGGAAATCCATCGCCATCTTGTCGATCTCGTCGAGCATGAACATCGGATTGCGGGTCTTTACCTTGGAAAGGTTCTGCAGGATTTTACCCGGCATCGAGCCAATGTAAGTTCTGCGATGGCCGCGAATTTCGGCCTCGTCACGAACCCCGCCCAAGGCCATGCGAACGTACTTCCGGTTGGTCGCTCGAGCAATCGACTGACCGAGCGAAGTCTTGCCCACACCGGGCGGTCCAACCAAGCACAATATTGGGCCTTTTAGTTTCTTGACGCGCTGCTGAACGGCCAGATACTCGAGGATACGCTCTTTGACTTTCTCCAAACCGTAGTGCTCGGTTTCTAAAATTTCTTCGGCACGCTGCAAGTCGTGACTGATCTTGGTGCGCTTCTTCCACGGCATGTTGACCATCCAGTCGACGTAATTCCTGACTACCGTAGCCTCGGCAGACATCGGCGACATCAACTTGAGCTTGTTCAACTCCGTCTCGGCTTTGGTACGAGCCGCCTCAGGCATGCCGGCCTTTTCGATTTTGCGCGATAGCTCCTCGAATTCGTTCGGCACATCGTCCATTTCCCCCAACTCCTTCTGGATGGCCTTCATTTGCTCGTTCAAGTAATACTCGCGCTGATTTTTTTCCATCTGCTGCTTGACCCGCCCGCGGATACGCTTCTCCATCTCCAGCATATCCACCTCGCCTTCCATGAGCGTCATCAAACGCTCCAACCTGGCCGTCACATCGCTCATCTCCAGAATCGACTGCTTGTCTTCGATTTTGATGGTCATATGTGCGGCGATGGTATCCGCCAACCGGCTCGGGTCGTCGATGCCGGCAAGCGAATTCAACACTTCGGGCGGTATCCGCTTATTGAGCTTGACGTAATGATCGAAGGTGTTGATGGCGGTGCGCATCAACACATCGATTTCTTGATCGGTGATGTTGATCTCGTCCAGCTGCGGCGAAACTACGGCTACGTAGTGCTTGTCGGCGACACGGTACTTATCGACGTTGCAGCGCTCGCTACCCTCGACGAGCACTTTCACAGTGCCGTCCGGAAGCTTCAGCAATTGCAGGATGTTGGATAAAGTGCCGATCTGGTACAGGTCATCGAAGCTGGGATCATCCAGTTCGGCTTCTTTCTGCGCTACGAGCAAGATTTGTTTGTTGTCCCGCATGGCAGAGTCTAGGGCCAGAATCGACTTCTCTCTGCCGACGAAGAGCGGTATGACCATGTGGGGATAGACTACGACGTCCCGTAAGGGAAGCACCGGTACCATCTTTTCCGGCTTTGCACGATTTTCAAGCGAGGTATTTTCCATTAGCCACCCATGGATATTAGTGAGTACGCGTTGTTACTGAGTATATAGGTAAGCTTCGGGCAAAAAACAAGACTAAGCCCGATAAAATCGGGGACTATTTGATTTGGCCAAAAACTTCAGATGAAGAGATCAGCAAAAATTCTGCGATCCCGTCCGGGTAAGTACGAAAAACTACTTAGATGCGAATGTATCGTCGAGATTCCCGAATCCGAACGATTTTCTATACAAAATGCGTAGATCAATGCGCGGTGACGCTTACGCGCTGAAATAAGCGACCGCTACCATTAGGATCAGTGAATGCAAACAGGTGTTTGTGCCGACAGGCGAGCAAGAACGCAAATTCAACTTGAAGGCTGCCCTAACGAGCTTTAAGACTGAGAAGCTATCAGCCATTAGTCAGACAGTGAAGTTCGGCCATCGATCAAGATCTGAAAATTGGCCGCATAACAAAACCCTGAATCGGCTACCGACGCCCGCTCGCCGCAAGGCATCGATAGCACTCGGAAGATATTTCACTCTACCGAAGCACAGTGCTTTTCTTCGGTTTGATAAATCAGATACGGGTCCGATTCGCCGCGAATAACCTTTTCATCGATCACAACTTTGGAAACATGTTCGGCGGAAGGCAATTCGTACATCGTATCCAGCAACACGTGTTCGAGAATCGTTCGCAGACCGCGTGCGCCGGTTTTCCGTTCCATTGCCCTTCGCGCGATCACCCGCAAGGCGTCCTCGCGAATCTCCAGATCGCAACCCTCCATCTCGAACAACTTCTTGTATTGTTTGACCAGAGCATTTTTCGGTTCGGTCAGAATTTGAACCAATGCCTGCTCATCCAATTCTTCCAGAGTCGCCACCACCGGCAAACGACCGACAAACTCCGGAATCAGGCCGTATTTGATCAGGTCCTCCGCCTCCACGTCCGCCAAAACTTCGCCGACATTGCGGCGTTCGTCCTTGGTCTTGACCTCCGCGGAAAAACCGATGCCGCCCTTTTCGGAGCGTGAACGAATGATTTTTTCCAGTCCGGCGAACGCTCCGCCGCAGATGAAGAGGATATTCGCCGTATTGACCTGCAAAAATTCTTGCTGAGGGTGTTTGCGTCCGCCTTGTGGCGGTACCGAGGCCACAGTGCCCTCGATCAACTTCAGCAGAGCCTGCTGCACACCTTCACCGGACACGTCGCGGGTGATCGAGGGATTATCCGACTTACGGGAAATCTTATCGATCTCGTCGATATAGACGATACCGGACTCGGCCTTCTCCACGTCGTAATCGCATTTCTGCAAGATCTTTTGGATGATGTTTTCGACATCTTCCCCGACGTAACCCGCCTCGGTCAGCGTCGTCGCGTCGGCGATCGTGAACGGCACGTCCAACAGCCGGGCGAGCGTCTCGGCAAGCAAGGTCTTTCCCGATCCGGTTGGGCCGATCAAGAGGATATTGCTCTTGGCCAGTTCGACATCGTTCTTCTTCAGGTGGTTATGCACCCGGAGCCGCTTATAGTGGTTGTAGACCGCAACCGACAAGATCCTCTTGGCTTTCTCCTGGCCAATGACATACTCGTCGAGTACGGCCTTGATCTCTTTCGGTTTGGGCAACTTATCTACGCTAGCGGCAACATTTTCCTGAAGCTCCTCGCGAATAATATCGTTGCACAACTCGACACATTCGTCACAGACGAACACAGCCGGACCGGCAATGAGCTTTCTGACCTCATGCTGGCTTTTTCCGCAAAACGAGCAGTAAAGAAGTTTCCCGCCCCCGTCTTTGCCGTGCTTATCATCACTCATCGCAAACCTCTTATTCGTCAGATGACTGTTGTAGCAACCTACGCGAACCAACCGCTACCGGCATACGTCCACTAGTCCTTCGAACTCGAATTCCAATGCGTTTAACCGCTAGAACCCGGTTCTCGGCTAGCGAGCACCTTGTCGATTAGACCATATTGCGCTGCGTCTTCTCCACTCATGAAATTATCACGATCGGTATCGACTTGAATTCGTTCCAACGGCTGACCTGTATGTTTCGCCAATATTCGATTCAGTCTGTCGCGGGTCGCGAGAATTTCGCGGGCATGAATGTCAATGTCGCTGGCCTGTCCCTGGAAGCCGCCCAAAGGCTGATGGATCATGACTCGCGAATGGGGCAGACAATATCTCTTGCCGGGCGCGCCGCCCGCCAGCAGCAACGCTCCCATGCTAGCCGCCTGACCGATGCACAGGGTGCTGACGTCGGGTTTGATGAACTGCATGGTATCGTAAATCGCCAGTCCCGAGGTGACTATGCCGCCGGGAGAATTGATATAAAGATGGATGTCCTTGTCCGGATTTTCCGATTCCAGAAAGAGCAGTTGAGCGATGATCAGGTTGGCCATGTAGTCTTCGACCTGCCCAACCAGAAAAACCACCCGTTCCTTGAGCAAGCGGGAATAGATATCGAACGCCCGTTCGCCACGCGCCGACTGCTCGATAACGACGGGCACCAACCCCGTCGCCCGAGTATTGACGGTTTTATCAAAATCGCCGGTAAACATCATGAGATCTCTCGGGTTAAAGTTACGCCGCTTGTGAGGAACTGCCGGTAACCTGCTGCATCAACTCTTGAAACGCGATCTTTTCCTCGGTCACCTTTGCCTTGTCCAATACCAAATCCACCACCTGATCCTCCATGACCACGTTTTCCACTTCGCGAAGCCGCTCCGGCTCGGCGTAGTACCAGCGCACCACGTCTTCCGGGCTCTCATAACTCGCGGCCAATTCGTCGACGGTCGAACGCACCCGCTTTTGATCCACGACAAGATTATTAGTTTCAATGATCTTCCCGAGGATCAGCGCCAAGGCGACTCTTCGTCTCGCCACTGGCTCTAGCTGCTCCTTCAGCTTGGCTTCATCGAGATCCTGCCGCCTTTTCTGGGCCGCTTGCCGGTAGGGCGCCAACAAATGCTCAAGCTCATCTTGGATTAAGGCGTTGGGCAGAGCAATCGCATTCTTGGCGAACAGAGCATCCATCACCGAGGATTTCGTTCTCGTCTGCAGCGCCCGCTTCATCTCGCGCTCCATGTTAGCGCGGATATCGCTGCGGAAAGCTTCCACGCCACCTTCCTCGATGCCGTAGGATTTTGCGAATTCCGCGTCCACCTCGGGCAATAAGCTTTCTTCGACTTTCAGCGGCTCGATGGCAAATTGCGCCGTGTTGCCGGCCAGCTTTTGGTTGGGGTAGTCGGCCGGAAACGGCAATTCGAATTCGAGCGTCGACCCGGCCACTGCGCCGACCAACTTATCTTCGAATCCCGGAATCATTTGGTTCGTGCCCAGGACAACGGGCAGATTCTCAACTTTTCCGTCGGTAAACGACTCATCGCCGATCTTGCCTTCAAAGGCGATCGTAACACGATCCCCCGTTGCCGCCGCGCGCTCGACCTCTTGCCAGCTCTTCCGCTGCTCTCTGAGACGTTCGATCATGGCATCGATATCCGGCTCGGTCACTTCCGAAACGAACCGCTTGACCTCCAATGTCTCCAACGGCATCAGCACGAACTCCGGCATCACTTCGAAGCTCGCTTCATATTCCAGCCCACTGCCCTCGTCGACTCGGCGAGCGGTGATCTGCGGCACTCCCGCTGGTTTGAGCCTCTCCTCCCGGACGGCTTCATAAAAGCTCGATTGGATCAGATCCGAAAGGACCTCCTCCCGGACCTGCTGTCCATAGCGCTTTTTTACCAGACTTTGAGGCACTTTGCCGGGACGGAAACCGTCGATCTTGACCTTGTTCGCCAAAGTTTTGAGGCGTGAGGCTATTTTTTCCTGGATCTCTTCTTCCGGCACCTGTACGGTCATTTTCCGGCTCAATTCAGATGTCGTTTCGACAGAAACTTGCATGTCGCTGTTACCTCAAGAATGGAAAAAAGTATCGGAGGGACTGGCTCGAAAAGCACAATCGCCTAAATTGCTGGCTGATGCGCCGAACTCTGATATCCGTAATCGGATATTTATGCTAGGAAGCTTGGCTTCTTGGTGCTTACTGAACATTTGGTGCGAATGGAGAGACTCGAACTCTCAAGGGTTGCCCCACTGGAACCTAAATCCAGCGCGTCTACCAATTTCGCCACATTCGCACATAAAATCTGCCCGGATTATACTCCGTTTGCCGAGGAATTTCCGGCTCGGTCCCGCTTCCCTTCAAGATTCGATCCAAAAACTCGCCCCGCCGATCGGATGCAAGCTTTCTATTATAAAACGCGCGAATATTTTTTCATCTGTTCGTTCTTTGGACGCATAGCGGATTTTGCCGTTTTTCGCTTTTTCGTCCGGCCTGTAGTAATAAATATGTTCGGCCAAGGCTATGGATTTAAAGATGGATCAGAAACAGGACAGAGAAGGCGTCGTCAAGTATCGCCTCGATTACACGACGGCTCCGCCGGTAGATTCGGAAATCGTCGCCGAACTGAATGCCTGGCGGACCATCCTCTATCGTCTCGGACTCACCGGGCAGGACTCTCGTCGGTATGACGGCCTGGCCTACGGCAACGTCAGCCTTCGCCGCGGTGAAACCGCCTTCCTTATCAGCGGAACGCAGACCGGCGGCAAGCCCAAGCTCACTAGCGAACATTACTGTCTCGTCACCGGATTCGATCTGGAGCAAAACCTCATCATCGCCGAAGGACCGATAGCGCCCTCTTCCGAAGCCCTGACCCATGCTGCGGTTTACCAAAGCGGAAGCGGGATCGATTGCGTACTGCATGTCCACTCGCCCGAATTATGGGAAAAGGCCGAAGCCTTGGCCATTCCCGTGACTGACCGGCAAGTCGGTTACGGCACGCCGGAGATGGCCCATGAGGTCGGGTTTCTGGTTCGAACTTCGAAAAGCCCGGTCATCGCCATGGGTGGCCATGAAGACGGCGTCATCGCGTTCGGCCGCACCGTCGAGGAAGCCGCCATATGCCTGATTCGCAGCCTGGCGCAGGCATTAGCCTAAGATCACGACAACGTCGTGAGACCGCCCGTCCGATAGCAAAGGAATTCGTGCCGTTTCCCCTTCGACCGGCATCGGCCGTCCGTCCAGATCCGCACTGAGAACACGCCGAGGCGTTTTATTCGGATTCGTTACCCTGATCGTATAGCGCGTCGGATTGCCCGGATGCCGATAGCGGATCACAAACTCCGGCCACTCGGCCGGTATACAGGGTTTGAGCTCGATGAAAGCGCCCTCCTTCACCCGAAATCCCAAAATCGATTCCAAGGCGACACGGTACATCCAGCCTGCGGACCCCGTGTACCACGTCCAACCGCCGCGGCCCACATGCGGCGGTTCGCCGTAAACGTCGGCGGCGACTACGTAGGGCTCGACCCGGTAAACATCGGTTTCTTCCTGCGTCCGCGCGTGGCTCACCGGGCTGAGCATTTCCAATAGCCGCGCGGCCCGGTCGTTCCGGCCGAGTTCTGCCACGGCGCGCACCACCCAGCACGCGGCATGGGTGTATTGCCCGCCGTTTTCGCGCACGCCGGCCACATAGCCCTTGATGTAGCCCGGGTCATGCGGTGTGTTGACGAAGGGCGGCGTCAATAAACGAATGAGACCATTATGATCGGAGATCAGGTGCTCCTCGACCGCATCCAAAGCTCGATTCGCCCGCTCCGCCGGCGCCGCGCCTGAAATCACCGCCCACGCCTGGGCCAAGGCGTCGATTCGACACTCATCGCCGTGTTTGGTGCCTAAAGGGGTACCGTCGTCATAGTAGGCGCGTCGATACCAGTCGCCATCCCATCCCGCGTCATTGAGCGCCTGGTAAAGATGCTCTCGATAAGCCCGGTAAGCTTCGATCCTCGCCTGGTCGCCGCGCTTCTCGCAGATGGGCAGGAATTCTTCGAGAACGTGGTAAAGAAAGAATCCCATCCACACGCTCTCGCCGCGCCCTTCGCGGCCCACCCGGTTCATGCCGTCGTTCCAGTCGCCCGTGCCCATCAAGGGCAAACCGTGCGCGCCCCGGGTCAGGGAGCGGTCCAGCACTCGACAGCAATGTTCGTAGATGTCCGCAACCTGACCGGCATCGTCGGGTTTCAGATAAGCCTCGTCCTCCCCCTCCGCCAGTAAACGGGCAGTCACAAACGGCGCGGATTCGTCCAGCACGCTCCAATCGCCGGTGTGACGGATATAAAACGCCGTGACATATGGCAGCCAGACCAGATCGTCGGAAAATCGGGTGCGCAATCCCCGCTCCAGGGGTTCGGGATGCCACCAGTGAAGCACGTCTCCCTCGACGAACTGATGAGCGGCGTGAAGCAGAATCTGGGCTCGAGTGAGCTCGGGGCGCAGATAGATCAGCGCCGAGGCATCCTGAAGCTGATCGCGGTAACCGAAGGCGCCTCCGGACTGATAGAACGCGGAGCGCCCCCAGATCCGGCAGCTCAGGTTCTGATATGCCAGCCAGCCGTTGACCATCAGATCGATCTCGGGAGACGGCGTCTCGATTTGGATTCCGGAGACAAAATCGCGCCAAAAACCTTGGGCTTCGGCCAAGGCGTTCTCGATGGCGCCTCCTTGCCGGTATCGCTCGATGATCGAACGGGATTCGTCCTCGGAGAGGGTTTCGCCCAGCAGGAACGCACATTCGAAGGTTTGCCCCGGTTCCAAGTCGATTTGAAGCTGAAGCGCCGCGCACGGATCGAGATTAGCGCCATTCCGTCCATCGAGCGATGCGCGTGCGAGCAAAGCCGCGGGGGCTTCCGGGCTGCCGTTCCGCCCGATGAAGCTCTCCCGATCGGCGGTGAAATACATGGCACCCGGCTGCCCTACCGCCGCCGCGAAGGCGACGCCGTCGGAAAACTCTCCGGCTTGGCGATTGATAGCGAACAGCGCCGACGTCTCCGGATCATGGCGGGTGATCACGAACCGGCTGCTGTCGGACGGCGTTCCGCCCAGAATTAAGCGCTGGTATGAAAACAGCGACAAGCGGCGGCGGCTAGCGCCCCCATTCGTCAGACGCCATCGGAAAATTTTGACCGGATCGTGGCGGGCCGCAAACAGTACGACGTCCTGATCCAAACCATCGTAGGTGCTGGTAAACCGGCTGTACCCGAACCCGTGGCGCGCCTCGTAAGCGGCGGGTGCCGAACAAGGCCCCGGCAAGGGAGACCAGAACGCGCCGGTTTCCTCGTCCCGGAGATATAACGCTTCGCCGAACGAATCGCTGACGGGATCGTTGAACCAAGGCGTCAACCGATGCTCGCGGCTGTTCCGATGCCAGGTATATCCCGCTCCCCGCTCGCTGACCAGAAAGCCGAAGTGTTCATTGGCGACTACGTTGATCCATGGAAGAGGCGGCCCTTGCAACTCGCCGTCGGTCAAATCCAAACGAACCACGTACTCGGTGCCGTCCGCGGCAAAACCGCCATATCCGTTGAAAAATCGAAGCGCTTCGAGCCCGGCCTTGAGTTTCGGCGTCTCCGGCGGCAAAAGGGCGCGCCGCGCTCTCGCGCTTGGAACCGGAAGCTCCGATCGAAGCGACGGCGCGCTTTCATCGACCACCAGGCGCGCAACGGCGCACAGCAATTCGAGATCGGCCGGCGCAATGTCTTTTTCCGCGCGAATAAAGATGTCCTGATCAAGCCCGCCCAACCCACCGAAGTCGGCCCCCTTGTCCGGACTCAAGATCATCAGCGCGAAACGTAAGCCTTTCGCCAGCCAGTAGCGCTGCGCCTTGATGAGTTCGGCAACCCGTGAATCCTCGCGACTGTCACTGGCCCGTACCAGAACGATCGGCCGGTAGAACGGCAAGCCGTAGCGGTCGAGCCGCGCAAGAGGACCGCAGGCGCTCCGCAGCACCGACTCCGGAGCCCGAAGCTTCGGATCGCCGTAAAGCAACGCACCGGCGAGGGCTTGAAAAAACTCCGCCTCCGTTCCGGTCATGTCGAGCCGCCGGACGAGTTCCCGCTCGCCTTCGGCCGCGCGGGCGTAGATAGTATTTATCGCTTTTTCCGCCGAGCAACGCTCGATGAGTTTCAGCGCCTGCATCCTGTCTTCGGCCGCGCCGAACAGAAACACCACATCTCCCTGCGTGTTGGGAGCAAGTTCCAAGCAGCGCCGCAGAGCGAAAACCGGGTCGAGCACGTTGCCGATCCCGCCGGACAGCGGCTGTGTTTCACGAAGCGCCTGCGGCTCCGCCGGCGTCCGGTTCCGGCCGAGGAAGCGCATCCGGTCGGTCTCGTACTCCAATTCACCCGGCCCGAACGCCGCGCCGACCAACCACGGATAAACCTCATGAGCGCTGCGCGGCCTGCGACGAGCGAGCAGCGCTTCTCGTTCCGCCACGAACTCGGTTTGCACGAACAACTTGGAGAAAGCCGGGTGCGCCGCATCGGCCGCAGGATGATTCAGGACCACTTCGAGATAGCTCGTGATTTCGATCCGTCTGGGCCGATTCGAACGATTTCGCAGCGTGACTCGGCGCAGCTCCAGATCGTCGTCCGGGCTGACGCACACATCCAAAACGGCCTCGATACCGCTGTTCTCGCACTGAAGCCTAAACCGGCCCGGCTCGTAACGAGCGGTCCGTGCATCGGCTTCCATCCCCGTCGGCTGCAAACCGAGCGACCACCAGTCTCCGCTATCCAAATCCCGGAGGTAAATGAACCATCCCTCGCCGTCTTCGACGCGGTCTCCGCTCCAGCGGGACAGCGCGTGGCCGCCAAGCATCGAAAACCCGGTGCCGGCCGATGTCAGCAATACCGTGTAGCGTCCGTTGGACAGAAGGCGCGACGCCGGGACCGAATCGTTCGGTCGATCGAGACCGGCCTGGTTAGGATCGAAGCTCATGCGGACTCCTTAGGTCAAAAATCGAAATCAATTGGCTTGCTGCGTAATTGCCGCCCCGTAGTTCACCGTCACTTCCGCCGGAAACTCGCCGATCACCGCTTGATCGGCGGTAAACGTATCGACCGGTTTTCCGTTGACGGTAAGCGACCGGATGGGCTGGTCGGCGGGTGCCTTGAGAACGATCTTGCCTGGAGGCAGGGCGAGATCGCCGGAGAGCACGAGCCGCAATTTATCGGGTTCTTCCTGGCGCAAGGTATAGTTCAAGGTTCCATACCACGTGGGCAAACGCTTCACGCCCACATCGCCGCCACCCTCCAGCCACGCTTTCGGAATTCCTGCCGCCAGAACCAATGCTTGATCGCTTTCACGTTCATACGCGTACAGAGCGCGCATCGCCCGCACGAATTCCGCCCCGATCCAGGCATGGGGCATATCGCCTATGAACTTGGGATGCTTGGGATCGCGCCAGACGACCTCCGCCCAGTGATTCCAGTCGGCGGGACGTTGATCCTTGAGCAGAAAATTCAACAGCTCCAGCGCCTGCTCGCGCCGCCCCATACGGACCAGCGCTTCTACGGTACGCACTTCGTACGGCGTGTAAGCGATCCATTCCAGCTTGTCGTCGCGCCGCTTGTTGAAATAGTCGTAGAAATTGTCGAAGGTCTTGTTCAGCGCCTCTATCGGAAGATTGGTCTGCTCGCCGCCGACCGCGACCGCCATGGCCGTGGCGGTGGCGTCGAAATCGCCCAGCTCCGCCGAACCCGGCATGAAGGCGATCTTGTGCTTGGCCATGGTGCGCTTGATGGATTGGTACAGGTCGCTGCGAAAATCGTCCCGCAAAGCGTCAAAATGCGCGGCATTGTTTTCGTCCATGACCAGCACGGCCAAGTCGGCGGCATCCTTGAGCCCGCGCAAGGTCCAAAAGCCGTCCCAGTAGGAGTGTACCGGATGGGCGCTGTAACCTTCGTGACTGATGGATTCGGGCATCATGCCGAAAAACATCGATTTATCGGAGGACTTGTACTCTTCGCTCTTCCGTTGATTGCGCAACTGCTCGATATAGTGCACCGATTTCACGATCGTCGGCCACATCTCGTATACAAAACCGATATCGCGCGTGTAACGGTAGTATTCGGCGACAACGTAAATGAACTCGCCGTGGCTGTCGTTCTCGGGGACGCTACCGGGCCCCCTGTGATCGACGCAGCAGGGAATCTTCCCGTTGGGAAACTGGAACCCGGCATACCATTCGATGAAGTGCCGTACTTCTTCGGTATACCCCATGCCGAGCAAGGCGGCGGACATCAAGGCCGCGTCGCGAATCCAGGAGCGGGCGTAGGAGCGAGAACCGGGATAAAGCGCGGCGCCGTCCCGGTTGATGAAGATATAGGCCAGATTGCTCCTCACCGTATCCCGAAGCTTTTGCGCCTCGGGCGGAACGATCAGATCGGCGCGGACGATCTTGGCCTCCCAGAAGTTGACGGCATCCCGAAACCGGGCCCGACCGAAGGCACTGCCGTTCCCCTCCACTATATTCGCCGCCTCCAGAATGGCCTCCGGATTCTGATACGGAATCGCCAGATAAATCTCCCGCGACGCGCCGGGAGGCAAATCCAGCTCGTATTCCAAGGCGGCGGACGCATAGCCGAAGGGGTCGTGAGCTTCGGTCTGCTGCGGCACCTTGCCTTCCATCAAGAAATCGGTAATCGAACCTTGGTCGAAGGTCGTCGCACCAAAGTGATGAGGCGGGGTCAAGGGGATTACCGAGCGATTCTCGTCGACCCGGATGATTCGCCCGTCCAGCGCGATATCGTGGATTTGCGCCACGCCCCCCACCATATTCAAGGCCTGCCAGGGCGGATTGACTTGAAACGGACGGATCGCGAGCAAGAGCTTCAACTGCTCACGCTCGCTGCCGTTGTTCTCCACCCGATAGCGCGCATAAAGCGCCTGCCCGGGCTTGCTGGCGGCGAAAGCCGTCGTCTTCATTTCGACCGAATCGGACCGCCAGGTCACCGAGGGCACGGGCAAATAACCGCGCTCGAGCTCCTGTACCGGAAACACGTCGTTCCAGGTAACGAGCTTGCCTTTGGTGTATAAGAAGGGTTCGATGGAAAATGCGTTCTTATCCACTTCCAGCGCCCCTTCCTCGTTCAGCAAACCCTCCTTGTCGCTGCCGTTGGCGCCGATGACGGTGAAATAACTTTGCTCGCCGTAAAAATATTTCGGGTAGATACCGCGGGGCGCTTCACGGGCAATGGTTTCGAAAAATGCGTTCGGCGAGGCGGAAAAGTCGAACGGTTTTATGGTCAGCGAGCTGATGCCGTATCCCCGGCCGCGGCTGCTTTTCTGCAACTCCAGCCGCAAATAGCGGGATTCGGCGTCGGGCATATAAATGTAATCGCGGCGCCCGTTGCCCAGACTGACCGTGTACACCGGCTGCCATAGCTTGCCGTCTTGGGAAATCCGAACCTGATAAGCGGTGGCGTAATCGTCGCGGTCCCACTCGATGATCAAGCCGCCATATACGCGGCGCTTCAGAAAATCGACCTGCAGCCACTGGCTTTCCGCGAGCGCGCCGCTTTGCCATGAGGTTTCGGGCTTCGCGTCCAGCACCGACTCCGGGTCGTGATCCTTGGCGGTGGTCGAGGCCGTGACTTTGGGCGTGAGATTGTAGGCGGTAATCGGCTCGCGCTTCTCGAAGCGGAAATCGTCGAGCCAAATCGATCCCTTGCCGCCGGTGCTCGACGTGATCGAGAACTCGACGAATCCAACCTGCTTGAGTGGCGTATTGGACGGTCCCCACGCGAAGTCGAACATACGTTTTTTCACGCGGTACTGTTGCCAGTCCACCGGCAACTTGAAATCGAAGCGCCGTCGCCACCAGACGTTATCCCCGGAGGGGTCGATGATCTTAAACTCGACATTGTTGGCCGGCGCTTCCGCCCGCGTATAAAACGTGAATGCGTAATTTTCGGGCAGCGGGATGGAGAACTTCTTGCGCACGGTAACAAAGCCCGTACCGCCCCTGAAATCGAAATCGAGGCGTAGACCCATGCCGGTCCGGCCGGTATCCTGAGCCAATTCCACATGAGTGCCTTCCGCGGCCACGGCGGTCCAGCCGCTCAGCGTTTCGAAATCGTCCAAAATCACTGCTGCGGAATTCGCCGCCCGCGCCAAACCGAACCCCACCAGACATGCCAAGCCCAACAAGAGCTTGATCAGTTTTCGTCTATTCATTTCTATCAATCGGAAAAGCAGGTCTTCTCTATATAGACAAGCTTCGAGACCTTCTTGACGAGAGCGTAAGCCTGATCCGCTCGGCCAGGCAAGCATGGAGGTCCCCGGAATATCGTTGATCAAGCGGCGGGCATCTCCCCACGGATAAGAAAATCGGTTTTAATCCTCAAGCTTTGCTCTCCGACTCGATACACATAACGCCGATGCACTCCGTCCGCCACTGGCTTCCCTCGCCTTTTCTGCGCTATTCCGCGGCTTTTCAAGTCATCGGCGGGTCCGCCGCGCTTCTTGCGCCCGATGGATCGACGCTGCTCGTCGAGGCCCTCGCAGCCAATCACGCGATCGTATTCGGCGCGAGCTTTTGGCCTACCAGCCCGCTGCTCGGCCCGAACCTCACCCGGCTCCCCGCCGAACGAGCGGAACGCAAGGAAATCGCACTGACCTTCGACGACGGACCCGACATCGAAACCACGCCGAAAGTGCTCGATCTGTTGGATCGTTACCAAGCCAAAGCCAGCTTTTTTTGCATCGCCGCCAGAGCCGAAAAGTATCCGGAACTGGTTCGCGACATCGTATCGCGAGGCCATCGCATCGAAAATCACACATACCGCCATGCGCATACCTTCGCCTTGAGCGCCGTCGGCGGTTTCAAGGCGGAAATCGGGCGAGCGCAAGCGGCGTTAACAGCTCTCACGGGCGCCTCACCGCGCTACTTCCGGGCCCCCGTCGGCATGCGCAACCCGTGGCTGCAACCCGTGCTGAGCAGCTTGGATCTGACCTTGGTTTCATGGACACGCCGTGGCTACGATGCCGTGTTCGGCGACCCTCAAAAGATCGTGCGGCGTTTGTCCAAAAACCTCCGCGGCGGAGATATTTTGCTGCTGCACGATGGCTCTTCGGCCCGCGACCGGAACGGCCGCCCCGTCGTACTGGAAGCCTTGCCGAGATTGCTGGACGAAGTCGCTCGGCTGAACCTGATTCCCGTTCCGCTATGACGACTCCAAGCTTTAAAAAGCTGTTACCCACATAGAAGTTTCGGGATCGACGCTGACTTAATGTGAACGATTGTTGCCCTGAACGCGGATCCTTTGCACAATCGATCTGGGGGGATAAAGGATCGTCGGAACAGCGATTCGTGCTTAGCGTCCTCTTGGGATTTTCCGTCAACCAACAAAAAGAGAAAAAACAATGAGACTCAAACCCGTACTCGTCGCCTTATTCGTCGCCGCTTTCGTTCTCCTGGCCGGTTGCCGGACTTCTCCGGTATACAACGTCTACGACGCGCCGGTCATGGTGACGGGCAACAAGCCTTATACCGCCGAGGACGTCGAGAAAGCCATCATTCGGGCAGGTGCCGGACTCGGCTGGCAGGTCAGAAAAGTAAAGCCGGGACAGCTCATCGGAACGCTGTTCATCCGCTCCCATATGGCGGAAGTGGACATCACCTACAGCAAGGACAAATACAATATCCGTTACAAGAACAGCAACAACCTGAACTACGACGGCACCAAGATTCACAGCAATTACAACGGCTGGATTCAGAATTTCGATAATGCCATCAAGCGCGAGCTGTTGAGCATTTAAAAACGCGCAGTGATCGTCGATTTCGGCCATTTGGCCGAACAAACCGCCCGCCGCTATCGGGCGGCGGGCCGCTTCACCGAAGGATTCGTGCGCGGCAAGCTGCGGCACGATCCCGTGTACGCCTATCTCCTTTCCAATCCCGATTGGCTTCCCCGAAGCGGCGCGATTCTCGATCTCGGCTGCGGGAGAGGCATTCTCATGAGCCTATTGTCGGAAGCTCGGAGACTCGATCTGATTCCGCTGAGCAACGCGCAATTTTTCGGCATCGATCTGCGTCCGAACGACGTAGCCGCCGCCAGGCTGGCCTTGGGCGACGAGGCGGAAATCGCCGTCGCCGACGTGCGCTCGGCAGCCTTGCCCGCCTGCCGAGCGGCTGTCCTGCTGGACCTTCTGCTTTATCTCGCGGCGGACGAACAGGAGGCGCTGCTCGAGCGAATAGCGGACGTACTGCCCGGTGGCGGTGCGCTGGTCATGCGGGAGACGGATGCCGGCTCGGGTCTACGGTTTCAAGCCACCCGAACCGCAGAGCGGCTGTGCGCGCTGGCGCGGGGCCATGTTCGGCAACGCTATCATTACCGCAGCGAGACGGAATGGAAAGGCTTGCTCGAAGCTTTGGGATTTTTCGTGGAGACCGTTCCGATGAGCGAAGGCACGCCGTTTGCCAACGTGCTTTTCATCGCCCGGCGCCGCAATCCGTCGCTTACGGCAGATTGACCAGCCGCGGCGGCTCCCACGCCGAATCGCGGTGCTCGGCGACAACCGTGGTGTAGATACCTCCACGTACATTGAAGCGGGCGGTCACGCGCATGAAGTTCGGAGCGCAGGCACTGACGAGATCATCGAGAATTCGATTGGTCACCGCTTCGTGGAACGCGCCCTCCTCGCGGAAAGACCAGATATAAAGCTTGAGCGATTTGAGCTCCACGCACGATCGGTTCGGCACGTACTCGATCAGAATGGTGGCGAAGTCCGGCTGGCCGGTTTTGGGGCACAAGCAGGTAAACTCCGGAATCTCGATGCGGATAGTGTAATTGCGGCCGGGTTGCGGATTATCGAAGGTTTCGAGGTCTTTGCTAGGTATTGATGGCATAGGAGAACGGTAAAGGATCTTCAGAAATGCGCGATGCGCAGTAGTGGCGGAACACAGACAGGACATAAACAAGTACGGAATGACGCCGTGACTTAGTCCGCTATAATAGCGCCCGGTTCCATTACAAACCAGACTAACGGACTTGCCCGCCATCGCGCCCACCATCATTTTCCTGCTGTCGTCTCGTACTGCAAAACTCATTTACACCCTCTGATGCGGCTGGACAAGATCAAACTCGCGGGCTTCAAGTCCTTCGTCGACCCCACGCCGATTCCGCTTCCCGGCAATCTGGTGGGCATCGTCGGACCGAACGGCTGCGGCAAATCGAACATCATCGACGCGGTGCGCTGGGTGATGGGCGAGAGCTCGGCCAAGCATCTCCGCGGCGACACCATGGCCGACGTGATCTTCAACGGGTCCAGCACCCGCAAGCCGGTGGGCATGGCCTCGGTGGAACTGATCTTCGACAACAGCGAAGGCAAGGCGCCGGGCGAATTCGCCAGATACCCGGAAATTTCCATCAAGCGCCAGGTCACGCGGGACGGGCAATCGACCTACCTCTTGAACGGCACCCGCTGCCGCCGCAAGGACATCACCGACCTGTTCCTCGGCACCGGGCTCGGCTCCCGCAGCTACGCCATCATCGAGCAAGGCACCATCTCCCGGCTGATCGAAGCCAAGCCCGACGAACTGCGGGAGATCATCGAGGAAGCGGCGGGCATCTCGAAGTACAAGGAAAGGCGTCACGAAACCGAACTCCGCATGGGTCACACTCAGGAAAACCTCGACCGGCTGCAGGATCTCCGCGACGAGGTGGCGAAACAACTGGACAACCTCCGGCGGCAGGCGAGAAAGGCGGAAAAGTACACGGCTCTCAAGCAGGAGGAGCGGCGCTACAGAGAGCAACTGCTCGCCATCCGCTGGCGCAAATACGACGAGCTCCTGCGCGATCATCAAAAGTCCCTGGCAACATCCGAACAGCTGCTCCGACAACTGGTCAGCGAAGGCAACGGCTTGAACGAAACGCTGGAGCAATATCGAGACCAGCACGAAGCGCTGCAACACCAACTCGGCGAGCATCAAGGCCGCTTTTACGAGCTGGGCTCCGAAGTCAGCCGGCTCGACCAGGCGATCAAGCACGCGCACAAGACGCGCGAAACCCTGCGTCAGGAACAAACCCGGCTCCAAGGGGAAAAAGAACAGGCGCTGCGCGACCTGGAAAACGATCGACACCAACTCGAAGCCGTGCGGGAAGAGCTCGCGTCAGTCGAGACCGACCTTGATCGGGGTTTGGCCGCCGAAATCGAAGCGGTCAAACACCGAGACGAATCGGACCGGGCGCTCAGAAACCTGCGCCAGGCCTTCGAATCGCTGAGCGGCGAAATCAACCGTTGCAAAGGCCAGGCTGAGCTTCAGAAATCGCGGCTCAAGCAACTGGAACAACAGGAGCGACAATTCCAGTCCCGGCGGGAGCGGCTGGAAACCGAGCGCGACGAGCTCGAAGACACGCTGCAAACCGAGGGGCTGGAAGCGCTGCAACAGGATCTGGCGGAACTGGAAGCCGAACGCGCGGCGCTGCACGAGCAGCTGCAAAGCCTGGTCGAACGAATTCAGCAGGAACGCCAGCGAGCGAAAGTCTGCCAGGACGAACTGAACGCCAGCCGTGCCGAAGTGCATGCCATACAGGGCCAGATCAGCTCGCTGGAAACGCTGCAACAGCACGCCATGGGCAAGGACCGCGCCGCAGTCAGGACATGGCTGGCCGAACGCGATCTCGATCGTGCCGGGCGCCTGGCCGAACACCTGGACGTGCGTTCCGGCTGGGAGACGGCGGTCGAAAGCGTCCTCGGCAGCCATCTCGAAGCCCTGTGCGTCGAGGGACCGGCCGTCTATTGGCCGCATCTGGACAAACTTCCCGGCGAGTCGCTGAGCTTCTTTGAAACCCACTCGCCGAATGGGGCTGCCACGCCGGCCGCAGAGAAACTCATCGGACAAGTGCAATCGCCCTGGGATCTCGGTCCGCTGCTCGGTGCCGTATATTGCGCGGAAAATCTTGCGGCAGCGAAAACCGTGAGCGAGCGGCTGGCGGACCACGAATCGGTGGTGACTCCGGACGGCATCCGCCTCGGCCGCGGCTGGCTGGCCGTCCACAAGCCGGAGGACGGCAAGGCCGGCATGATCAAGCGGGAGCGCGACCTGCGGGAACTCAAAGCCCGGCGCGACAACTTGCTGGAGAGAAGCCGGATACTGGAGCACGATCTCGCGCAAGCCGATCAAGCAGTGAAGGATGCCGAGCACGAGCGCGAGCGCCTGCAGTCGCAGGAACGCACTTTGAGCGCCGATCAAACCCGTCTCAAGGCCGAGTTGAGCGCCGCCACGGCACGCTGCGAGCAGGCTGCGAAGCGTCTCCGGCAGCTCGAATACGAGCTGGACGATCTGGAAGAACACCAGTCTCAAATCATCGAAGAAACCGCCGAAGCCAAAACTGCCTTGATCGAGGCGGAAGAACGGCTTGCCGAGCTGGAACCGAAAACCGCGGATCATGCGGCCCGACGGGAAGCGCTGGAAAATGTTCTCGGCAACGCCGATGCGTCCTTGAAAGCGGCGCGCGACCGGGTCCACGAACTCAAGACCCGTCTCGAAACCCTGAAGTCGGCTGAAGGTTTAACCCGAAAACACCTGGAGCGGGCCCAAAATCAGTACGACCAATCGCTGGGACGGCTGGAAACCGTCAGCGCACAGATGAACGAAGCGGAAACACCGGTCGAGGACGAACAAGCCCGGTTGGACGAACTGCTGGAACAGCGCATCGAGGTCGAGCGCACCCTGTCGGATTTGCGCAAGCGCGCCGGCGAATTGGAAGCCGAGATGCGCCGTACCGACGAAGCTCGGGTCCGCAATCAGAGGGACTTGGACAGCCTCAAACAGCGCCTCGAGCAAACCAAGTTGGAACTCCAGGCCAACGACGTGCGCCGGCAGACGGTACAGGAGCAGTTCGATGAACTGGGCGCGGAACCGGACGCGGTTTTAGCCGAATTGCCCGAGGACGCGGATGAAAAGATCTGGCAGAAGCGAGTCGCCGAACTGGGGGAAGAAATCATCAGGCTCGGCGCGGTCAATCTGACGGCGATGGAAGAATACCTGGCGCAAGAAGAACGCATGAAGTTTCTCGATCAGCAGCACCAGGATCTGATCGAATCGCTGACCACGTTGAGAGAAGCCATCGAGAAAATCGATCGGGAATGCCGAGCCCGCTTCAAAGAGACCTTCGACAAGGTGAATGCCGGCCTGCAACGCATGTTTCCCAAGCTGTTCGGCGGAGGCCAGGCATCCCTGGACCTCACCGAACGCGATTTGCTGGAATCCGGCGTCAGCATCATGGCGCGGCCGCCCGGCAAGCGGAACAGCTCGATCCACCTGCTATCGGGCGGCGAAAAAGCGCTCACGGCGGTAGCGCTGGTGTTCGCCATCTTCGAGCTCAACCCGGCGCCCTTCTGCCTGCTCGATGAAGTGGACGCTCCGCTGGACGACGCCAACGTCGGCCGTTTCAGCCAGTTGGTCAAAGAAATGTCCGAAAAGGTACAATTCCTGTTTATTTCGCATAACAAAGTGACGATGGAAATCGCCCAGCATCTGGCCGGCGTTACCATGAAAGAACCCGGCGTGTCCCGCATCGTCGCGGTCGATATCGACGCGGCGGTGGAAATGTCGGCGGTTTGAGTTCCTGTGCCGTGTGCGGGCCGGTTTTCCGCACGAGATAACTTGGCCGCCATTGGCGGCTTCCTTGTTTGCAGGCTGTCAAGTGCCTTTGAGGAAAGGAGATGGATAGAGATACCGTACGTTTGGTCCTGCTGGTGATCGGCGTCATCGTCATCGCCGGCATCTATGTCTGGGGACGCCACAAGCAAAAAGTCCTGGATTTTCTACAACGGCGCGGCGAGTTCGACGAACTGGATTTCGACCCTTCGATCGATAAGGAGTCGCCTGATTACGATGAGGAAGAATTCGAAAGCGTTCGCGTCCTGAATCGAAACGAGCGGCATTTTTCCGATAATGAATTCGATTTCGAAGACGAGGCGGAAGACGTGATCGAGGCGCCGCAGGAACCGCCGCGAACAACGCAGAGAGAAGCGGACAGAACCGCCGCTTTGGGCGCCCCGTTTCTGATACAACTCAGCGTGGTGGCGGGAGACGAGTTCGTTTTTGCGGGTGACGAACTCAAGAATGCTCTGTTGGACCTCGACCTGGTCCATGGCGAGATGGGCATCTTTCACCGTTATGACCGCGAATTCCGCAAACCTCTGTTCAGCGTGGCCAGCCTCGTGAAACCCGGCACCTTCCCCGTCGACGACATGGCGTCGTTCGAGTGCCCCGGCGTGGTCCTGTTCTTTCAACCCGCCACGGTCGACGATCCCTTGGGCGTGTTCGACGATTTGGTCAACACTTGCCATGAGCTGGCCGTTCGATTGGACGGGATCGAGTGGGACGACGCCCGCCGTCCGCTGACCGGGGAAAAAATCGCCCAGATGCGCAACCGCCTGGAAGAAGCTTACGAGTAGCCGTGAACGCGCCGGAAGAGATTAAACGTCGCGCGGACGAATTGCGCAAAGAAATCGAATTCCACAATCTGCGCTACTATCAGCTCGATTCGCCGCTGATTTCCGACGCCGAGTACGACCGCCTGATGCAGGAGCTCTTGGCGATCGAGCACCAGTATCCGGAACTTGCCACCCCCGATTCCCCGACACAGCGGGTCGGCGCTCCGCCGGTCGCAGCATTTGCCGCGGTACGCCACGAAATCCCCATGCTGTCGCTGGACAACGCCTTCAGCGACGAGGACGCCGAGGATTTCCATCGCCGCGTGAGCCAGCGGCTCGGACGCAACGACATCGGCTACTTGGTGGAACCCAAGCTCGACGGCCTCGCGGTCAGCCTCATCTACGACAAGGGCGTCCTGGTTTGCGGGGCCACGCGCGGCGACGGTCAGACCGGCGAAGACATCACTCACAATGTCCGCACGATCCGCGACATTCCGCTGCGGCTCAGGGACAGCGGCTGGCCGGAACGCTTCGAAGTGCGGGGCGAAGTGTTCATGCCGAAAAAGGGTTTTCTCGCCTTGAACGAGCGGGCGCGGCAAAACGGCGACAAGGTCTTCGTCAACCCGCGGAATGCCGCCGCCGGAAGCCTCCGCCAACTCGACCCAAAGATTACCGCCTCACGCCGCCTCTGCTTCTTTTCTTACGGCTATGGCATCTTTCCGAGCGACCAGCTGCCGGATACCCAGAAAGAGTTGATGGACCGGTTCAAGTCCTGGGGCATTCCCGTCAGTCCGGAACTACACGTGGTCCAAGGCATAGCCGGCTGTCTTGCTTACTATCGGGACCTCTTGGCCCGGCGGCACGATCTCCCCTACGAAATCGACGGCGTGGTTTACAAAGTGGACCGTCTGGCGGACCGGAGCGCATTAGGTTTCGTCGCTCGCGCGCCGCGTTGGGCCATCGCCCATAAATTCCCCGCGGAAGAAGCCACCACCAAAGTCATCGCCATTGAGGTTCAAGTGGGACGCACCGGCGCCCTGACCCCGGTGGCGCGGCTCGAACCCGTTTTCGTCGGCGGCGTCACCGTAACCAATGCGACGCTGCACAATGCGGATGAAGTGCACAGGCGGGATATTCGGGCCGGCGATACCGTCGTCGTCCGGCGCGCCGGCGACGTAATCCCGGAAGTGGTGAAAAGCCTGCCGGAACTCCGCCCGGCCGACGCCCCGGTCTTCCAAATGCCTAGCCACTGCCCCGTGTGCGGCGCGGAGGTGGAATTGGAGCCCGGCGAAGCCATCGCCCGTTGCAGCGGCGGCCTCTTTTGCCCCGCGCAGCACAAGGAATCCATCAAGCATTTCGCCTCGCGCCGCGCCATGGACATCGACGGCCTGGGCGACAAGCTGGTCGATCAGATTCTCGAAAACAAGCTGATCGAGACGGTCGCCGATCTCTACCGACTGACCGCGGAACAGCTGGCGGCACTGGAGCGCATGGGGCGAAAATCGGCGGAGAACCTGATCAATGCGCTGGAACGGAGCAAGCATACTACCCTGTCCCGCTTCCTTTTTGCGCTGGGCATTCGGGAAGTCGGCGAAGTCACGGCGCACACCTTGGCGGCTCACTTTCGCACCCTCGACAACATCGTGGCCGCGGACGAGGAAGAACTGCAGAATGTTCCCGACATAGGCCCTTCCGTGGCCCATCATATCCATACCTTCTTCCGGCAAGCGCACAATGTCGGGGTGGTCCGAGCTCTGCTCGATGCCGGGGTGCATTGGGAAGAAGTCGCGGACGTAAAAACCGAGCAACCGCTCCAGGGCCGAACCTTCGTCATCACCGGCACGCTGTCCTCCATGAGTCGAGAGGAAGCAAAAGCCAGGCTTCAGGCTCTAGGCGGCAAGGTCACCGGTAGCGTGTCCAAGAACACCAGCTACGTGATAGCCGGAGCCGATCCCGGCTCGAAACTGGCTAAGGCCCAGGAACTCGGTGTCGAGGTATTGGACGAAGCGGCGTTTCTGGACTTGGTAGGAAATTAAGGACGTAGGCGGATCAGGTTTAACCGGTCCGCGAACGGTCGATTTTTGCTCGGTCCGCCGTGCGCCTTTCGATCAGAACTGAAAGTAGATCGCAAGAATGACGGCGATCAGCAGGCTGGCACAGATGGCCAGTCTTTGCCGGTTCGATATTCGGGTTTGATGTAGATTCAAGCGGTCCGACCTTAGCGCAATCCATTCGCGAAACAGGCTTACAGTCTTACGAAAAATGAACCAGCCGAGCAGCAGGAATAGGAAAAGCCCGGTCCAGGCCGTCAGGATCTGTGCTGTGCGTTGAGATACATGAAATGTCGCTTCGATCAGGTGCTCAAGGCCCAGTTCCAATACCTCGATCGCGTAATGCAATAACGATCCGATCCAACCCAGAACGACGTCGCCATAGAGCATTATGACGATAGAGCCGGCCATGAGCAGGACCATCCGTTCATCCATCTTGGCCTTTATCCAGAAAAGCAAATTATTCAGCTTCACTGAGAAGCGACCCATCATGCCTGATTGCCCTCCACGAATCAGCACCTTCGACCAGAGGATTTCGCGAATCGATTTGCAACCACAAAAAAAAGGTCGGCTGAGGAGGCTCGGGCCGACCCTATAAGTCTTCCTTCGCTAGTTCGTTGAGGTAGTGAATCTAGCTACTGCCTTGAGGGGGACACGACGGCAGTGAGGTCATATTATAGTTTCGACTCGATATATTCAAGCATTTTTTAAAATAAGAAGAGCCCCGTTGAGGTCTTTTCATTATTAGCACTCATCGAGTTCCGTTCTCATGTCGACACCGCCAAGAATTCCATTCGCCATCCGGACATCGATCTGGGACTGTTTCATCTCGGCGGCACCCGGATTATGAGCATCCTGGTCACGATGGACGCTAAGGAGGGCATTGAAGCGATAAGAATCGTTAACCCTCGCGAGGCGATTCCTATCCACTACAACGATTACCGGGTTTTCAAATCACCGCTCGAAGACTTCAAGAAGGCCGTAACCGCCGCCGGTCTCGATGATCGGGTGAGATATCTGAGTCACGGCGAAACTTACCGCTTCGAGGTTCCGGATCGCCGACTTTCAGCCGGACCGCGCAGTTAAGGTTCAAGGACCGGGTTGCACCGCGCATGCGGCGAGGTGCCGTTGTCTCTTATGTGAGCTTTCCATGGCCATGAAGAGCCTCGGGCGGATGAGTCTCCCGCTCGCCATATTTCTTGGCCGCCTGGCGGCAGAAAGCTTCGACAAAGGACTCGGTCACTTCCTTGAAAAAGCCGCCGAAGGCCATTCCCAGCAAGGCGTTGGCAAACTCGAAATCTAGGCGGAAAGTCGCCTCGCAACCGCCGGTCGCACTCGGCTCGAAACGCCAATGCCCGCGCAAGTGCTTGAACGGCCCTTCGACCAGATTCATCCGGATATGCCTGCTGTCCTCCATCGAATTTTCCGTCGTGAAGGAAAACTTGATCTTGCCTTTCGACAGCGTGATGGTAGCCCTGAGGGCATTCGGTGTTTTTGAATGCAGCTTTACATTGCTGCACAAAGGAAGGTAGCTGGGATAGGATTGAACGTCGTTCACCAAATCGTACATTTCTTTGGGCGTATAGTTGACGCAAACGCTCGTGCAAATAACCGCCATATCAAAACCTTAACTTGCTCATAATCTGCATTTACGGCGTCGGCCTAGCGACACGCACATTTGCGGCCGAACGCGAACAGCGCCGGGACACCTCTCGACGATACCGTCTTATCGCTCATGCGTCTTTCACACGGCAAAGACGCCGGCTTTTTTATTTCGTCAGCCTAGAGACATTCTCCAAGTTTTCGCTCAGGCGCTTGATCTCTTCCTCGGCCCGTACCTGGTTGGTCACATCGTACTGAATCCCGAGATAATAAATCACCTTCCCGTCTCGATCGAAGAGCGGCGTGAGTGCGAGATGATTATAAAAGAGCTCGCCGTTCTTTCGATAATTGCGGAGCGTCACTTCAACCGGCTGAGCGTTCGCCAGCGCTTCGCGGATCTGGGTACGAGCGTCCTGATCTCTATCGTTTCCCTGTAAAAACCGGCAGTTTTTCCCCACTATCTCTCCCTGGTCATATCCCGTTATCTCTTCGAAGGCTTTATTGACATAAACGACGGGCATATCGTCCAAATCCGGGTCGGCCAGCGTTACGCCATTGACGCACGAATCAAGAATCTTAGCCAGCACCTGCGGGATCAGTCCCGGATCTTTTTCCACAATGAAGGCCATAATCGGTTCCTCCTAATTCTTCACTTCAATCTCTCGCTTCCGCTTATTGTTGATCGAAAAACCTCGCCAAATTCCTTTTGACTCACGAATGGCCCTCGATGAGGCCTTTTAGATTTTTCACCGTCTGCTCGGCACCATCCTGCACGGCGACTCGAATCAATTTCTCGAACGGACGCATGAACAGCTCGAGCTCCGATAACTCAAAGGTAAACGCGACCTGCGTGGATGGCGACTGCGTACTCTTTTGCTCGAAATCATAGACACAGCGGAAAGGGCTGGACACTCCGCTGAAGCAAAGCCGCTTGTTCGGTTGATAATCAGTCACCCTGAACGTGGATTCGGTCCGGTGCCCATGATCGACTCGAACCTGCCGCGCCAGAGTGCCAAGACGCATTGGCCCTTCCGACAAGGGTTTCAATTCGACGACTTCGGGTGACCACTTCGGGTAATTTTCGAAGAACTCGTCGCTTATAAAATGAAAAACTTCCTCTACGGGTTTGTTGATGACCGTGGTCGCCTTGGCTTTTACGGGCTGACTTGAGCCAAACATCATTTGCGCCTCCTGAATTTTCTGGCGTCATTATTGGACGCACCGATATCCCATATGAATCCAGTTCACCTGCTCACGCTTTGACAACAGCGCCGCAAATATACGCCTTGCCACCTTTCCTCCAGCCGGTCACAACACATAGGTATCGATGCCCGCAAGCAATAGATCGTATTGCGCTTCGACGATTTCTTTCACGACCGCTGCGGGAAATCCCCCGACCACATTGCGTTCCAACGCCACCCATCCCACGGAATCCTGAGGCCCCAGGCTGACCAGATAGCCCAGATCGCGATGCAGATACGGCTCCAGCAATTTGACGAGCCCCGAATGCCTGAGAATGTTTCGAGCGGCCAACTTGCCTTTGCGCACGGCGGACTGAGCCGTCATGGCGTTCGATCCCAATGAGCGATAGTACGAGCAGTCGCCGGCGGTGAAAACCCGGTCCAAAATGTCTCCGTCCACAACGACTTGGCCGAAAAAATTGGCGTGCAAACGGATGTTGGCGCTCTTGCCGACGAAAAGCAGGCTCAGCTGGGAATCGAGTTCGGACAGCTCGCCCGTCTCAACCTCCTCGAGCACGACACGATCCGCCTCCTGAGCGCGGAAAAAACGACCTGTCACATGCTCGATTCCGAGGTCCGCCATTCGAGCCTCCGCATACTGCCCCAATTTCGCATTGAACTGCGTCAGCACCCTGTGCTCGGAGTCCACCAGACGAAGCCGACAGGGAATGCGGCGCTCCCGCACGAAATTGGCGATCTCGAACAGATACTGGATGCCGGTCGCACCGCCTCCGACCACGGTAATCCACGGAGCGGAAGAGTTCGCAGCCGCCAAGTTCTCTTGCAGGACCTCCGGCCCCGGCTTTTCGATGAAATCGTCGAGATCGATCACTCGGCTAGGTTTCTCGAGCTTCTTGAAACCCGCTCCGGTGGCGATCAGAAGATAGTCGAACCCGATCTCCTCCTGCCCGACCGGTATGACCCGGTCGCTTTGCCACTGTTTCAACGCCGTATCGTCGAATCTCAGATCCGCCATGACATGGCGAAAATTGAACCGCTTCTCCAAGGCCGCGAAAGACACTTTGAAGTCCGTCAGAGGACGGCGAAAACTTTCGTGCAGATGGGTAATCTTAAGGTGATAAGGCCGGCGATCGATCAAGACGATCTCGGCGTCGGGACGGTATTCACGGATCGTAATCAGCGCCGACAGCCCTGAATAGCCGCCGCCTACGATGACGAGCTTGAGCGCTTCCTTACTGGGGAAATAAAATGGCAAAAACATATCCGTTCTCTTCTTGTTGTTTCTTCTTGTATGAACTTCCCATGGTCGACGGACTGATTTCCAGAAGCACGGTATCTTGGCCGCCTTGCCGGGGAAATTCCCGCTCTTCATAAGACTTGCCGGCCCGATAAAGATTCCCCTTTGTTCGGCTCCGCATTGCTCCGGCTATTCACGTCTTATTTGTGTAGACGCGTCGCTCGACCTATGAAAGCCCCCGGTTAGATCGTATTGTGTTACCCGGCATTTCCGAACTGTGACAAAAAGGAACTGATGTATGACCGACCAAGACACCAAATCCAAGCGTATTCTCGTGGTCGATGACAACACGGATGCCGTCGAAAGTTTGGCTTTATTACTGGAACTCGAAGGCCATGACGTCCGAACCGCTCTCGATGGGCCGGCCGCTCTCGATTTGGCATCCGAATTTAGGCCCCAGGCCGTGCTGTTGGACATCGGCCTCCCGGGCATGGACGGCTACGAAGTAGCCCGCAGACTGCGTGAACGTCCGGAGACGCGCGAAGCGCTGATCATCGCCATCACCGGTTATGGCCAGCAAGAAGACCGAGCTCTCACCAAAGCCGCGGGGTTCGATCATCACCTGGTAAAGCCGGTCGATCCGGAAGAATTGGGCGCCCTGCTCGGATAGCCCTACCGAGATGTAGCCCACGCTCTCTCGTCAGAGACATCAAGAAAATATGTGTGCGTCATTTCACACACCTGACTGCGTGATTTGCCGCAGTTTTACGGATGGCTTCGGAACCGAGCGCCAAGCAACCTTGCGCCGCGCAACGGGTTCGGCATGCTTGGCTCGATTTCTGCGTGATGCTCCGCCCATTTGATCGGCCTTTTACAAAAGCCTTGGCGATCTGCGAAAACACACACTTCAACATTTACCGAAGCAAAGAGTTTTTCTTTACTCGTGGAGCAAGAAGCAAGAAATGCATGCCGTAACTTTGACCATCGGCCTTTGCAGCCAAAGGACTTCGATAACGGCGGCCAAGTTCTTTAAGGAATCTCTGATTAAGTCCTTCGACAGGCTCAGGACGAACGGTAACGTATTGATTCCGTTCGTGATGAGCCTGCCGAAGGGCATGACCGGAATCCACTTGTTCAGAGCTTCCTTAATGTTTCACCGGCTGGTGTTGTTGCGGGCAGCGAAACCTTAAACATGGCTTTTCGTACGATGTCCCTCATCGCGACCGAGTCGAACGGTTACCCGGCGGAACCGGGTTACCGCATCGCCGGTCGAACCAGGGTTACGTGCAGATGGGGCGGCTAATTTGCGAACCGGGGGTTTGATTTCAAGCGTGTTGTCGATCGGACTCAAACGAAGATCGATTCGGACGAGGTCTTTCTCCGGCGTCCGCAATCATCTGGCCTCGCTGTGTTTCTGGGCTTTGTCCGTGGCGGTCTTGTCCGGTTGCGCGTCCATAGGTTCGCGACCAAAGCCGATTTCGGACGGATTTGAACATTATCGCGGCATGGACATAAAGCTTCCGGTCTCGGCGGCTTTCGGCCCCGACCGACGGCTGTGGCGCGTCGTGCCCACCACCGACCGCGTCTACGTCGATTTTTCCAGCGATTACGGCAAAACCTTCAGTCCCCCGGTAGCAATCAACCCGGAGCGCGTGCCGATCAGGACGCAAAGCGAATACCGCCCGCAGATCGCCGTCGATCCCGCCGGCCGAATCTACGTCGCTTACCCGGCCTTCGGCTTGCAGCCTTGGACCACCTATTTGAGCATTTCCGAAGATCAGGGGCGGCATTTCACCGCGCCGGAGCCCTTGAGCGACATGGCTAGAACAGCCAACTCGTTTCAGGCCGTACTGGCGGTTGATCCCCGCGGCGATTTGCACGCGTTTTGGCACGACGAGCGCGAGGGCGTCGACGAAGCACGGGGCAACGACATCTTTCACACCGTCCTGGGCGCCAACGGAAAGCCCCTTCAATCCAATCAAAAAATCGTGGACGACGTTTGCAGTTGCTGCCGCCTCGCCGTCGATTTCGATACCGATGGGCGGCCGGTTTTGATCACCCGGTTCATTTATCCCGGCAACATCCGCGATCATGGCCTTCTAAAGCCCGAGGACGGCCGTGCCGAGTGGGCGGCGACACGAGCCACGAATGACAGCTGGAAAATCGAAGCGTGCCCGGTTCATGGACCGGCACTTTCCATAGGCCGGGACGGCCGCTACCACGTCGCATGGTTTACCCAGGGAACGAAACGCCAGGGCCTGTTTTACGCTTATTCCGACGATCGGGGCCGCAGCTTTTCAGAGCCCATGGCCTTGGGCGATCCCGACCGATTGCCGGGACATCCGGACGTCTTGGCCGCGGGCGATCGGGTGATTCTCGCCTGGAACGAGTTCGACGGCCGGAAGAATCGGGCGATGGTCAAACAGTCCAGGGATGGCGGAAAAACATGGTCCGAGGCAGTCGCAACGGTGGAATCGGACGCCGAAGTCGATTTTCCGTTCCTCTTGACCGACGGCCAAGCGATTTTTCTATCGTGGAATAGCCAAGACAAGGGTTACCGCCTGATCCGCATCGATTAATCGATCCGCTCTTATCCCTTCCGATTCTTATGAATACCCATATGAAAAAATTATTCGCTCTGCTTTGCCTGTTCCTGACGCTATTTTCAGCTCCGTCATTCGCCGAAAATCAAACGCAGCCATTCAGGGCCGGCAGTCTCAGCGATATCTTGAAAACCCGCCAGGGAAAACCTTTCATTCTCATGTTCTGGTCCCTGGACTGCGCCAGTTGCATGAAAGATTTGGACGCCCTGGCAGCCTCGATGAAAAAGCATCCGAAGCTGGATCTGGTGATGGTCTCCACCGACGAAGCCGAATTTGCCGGCGAAGTGAGTGATATGCTGGCGAAACACAAGCTGAAGCAGGTCGAATCGTGGATTTTCAGCGATTCCAATGCGCAGCGGCTGCGCTACGAGATCGACTCGTCCTGGTACGGCGAGCTGCCCCGCAGTTATTTCTACGATGCGGGCCATAACCGTCTGCCGGTCAGCGGCGCGATCACGACCGAACACATCGACGCCTGGGTCGCCGCGGTCAAGCCTTGAGGAATCTCTGAAAAAGCCTTCTCCCGCAAGGTGTCGCAAAAACCCCTCTCCCCTTGGGCAGAGCGAAGCGAGGGAGATGAGGCCGGTCGGGGTTAGCTCCCCGGTAATTGATCAGGGAAGCATTTGTGAAGGCTTATGTTTGCTCTCCCGGTTGTTATTAATCAGGCCCGTAAATACCCTCCTGGTATTTCGGGCCGCCGCCCAGGCCCGGTACACGCCCGGCCTGGACTCACGCGGCTTGTCGCCGCGCCGGGGCATCCCTGCCCCGGATTAACCCGGCCTATATTTATAGGCCGGGTTAATAGATTGGGCATCGATTCGCAACGGCCAATGGGAGTGAAACCTGATTTGCCGGGATTTGCTTCGCTCTTCCAGCCCACATGGACTGCCCCTTTTCCCGTTGGAGACCAACGGCCGCCGAAGGCGGTCGGCTGGAACGACGAGTCGGGCATTGCAGCAAGCAGGGGGCGGGGCACTACTTTACGATTTGAGCGCTGAAAAGTATCCGGCCGGCCAGAAATGGCGCCATCGGCTTAAATAGAATGAGCAGAATGCGATCGATCTTTGCAAACAATTCAGATTGATCGGGGATAATTCTCGTAACCAGAAAGTTGAAGTGCTTCTCAAAACGCCGCGCCTGCAGAGGCTTGGTGATCTCGGCAAGGTCGCTTTCATTGAGTTTCCGTTCATCTTCCGTGATATAGGGCTTCTCGGGACCATAAATCAATCGTCGCATGCGCGGATACAAGAACGACTCAACAAGAGAGGAGCGGCGGACCTTCTCGGTTATAGAATGTGAATAAATCTCGTTCACAATGAACTGAGCCCCTGGCTTTGCCACGCGAACAATTTCGCTCATGGTTTCGGGGATGTTGACGTGGTGGAGGATATCTCTGCAAATCACATAGTCAAAACTGGCGTCCTTGTACCTCATTCGTTCAGCGGGCATTTCGTCGAAGGCGATCTCCAAGCCCTCGCGAGCGGCGAGGGTCCTCGCGATCTGGAGCACGTCCGGACTCAAGTCGAAAGCACTTACTTTTGCACCGAGTTTGGCGAGCCGTAGAGCGTCGTCTCCGAAGCCGCATCCTACAACCAGTACATCCTTGCCCTTGAGATCGCAACTCACAAGGTAGGCGTACATCTGCCAGTAGGCGTTCCACCATCGACGACCGGGGTTCAGAAGCACATCCCACGAAAACGGCTCGGCAAGAATCGCTCCGTGTTTCTTCGCATGTTCTCGATGATAGTCGAGCTCTCTCTGCTGCCGTTCCGTTAGCTCAGGTTTCATGTTCATGAGTTGTTCCTATAGTAATGCTCAACTGGAAATAACACTCTAAGCGGCACAAACCATTGCACCTTCGAGGTGGAAAATGTTAGTCATGTGCCTGTATTGATACAAGCGTAACCTTGATTGAGTGTTACAAGCCGATAAGTTGTCGGGTTTCATAAGAGTCTGAGAAGGGAGGAGTAAATAGGATGGAACGGCTACAGGAGGTCGTGAGGACGTGTAAGGGGCAGTGTAAAAATCTGGCTTTTGTCATCTGTTTCTGTTTAAGCGATTCCGGTCTCCACAGTGGGAATTGACCAAGCCTACTGAGCCGGAAGGACGAAGACAAAGACGAACAAGAAAATCCTGACTCCTTTTCCAACGACATTGGGCCAAGGGCGCAGTCCCTTGGATCAGGGCCGGCGGCCGGTTAAGCTTCCGTTCTTTGCTCAACGTACTGCCGTCATGTTCAAGATTTTCGCCTATGGCACGCTCCAGGTTCCGGAGGTAATGCGAGCCGTCACCGGCAGTGTTTTCCCATCGCAACCGGCCCGGTTACATGGTTTTGCCCGCTATCGTATTCGCAACCGGGTCTATCCAGGACTTCGCAGAGAGACGGGCAGCTTTACCGACGGTGTACTCTACGAAGATGTCTCGGCACGCGCGCTTAAAGATCTGGACGCGTTCGAGGACGACTTTTATCGGCGCGAAACCCTGACCGTGGTCACCCGCACGGGGATTCAAGCCGATGCGGAAGTTTATATCGTTCCGCCCGCGCATTACCGGCTGCTCGTCCGGCGGAGCTGGAATCTGGAGGACTTCAAAGAAACGTGGTTCCGTGAATTTTTAACTCATTGCCGCCGTCTAAGTAATTAAACCAATCGTTTCACGCCGGTAGTTCCGGCCCGATAAGAACATGTGAACGGTAAGCTGCTGCAAGATCTGCTCTCGATACGACTCGCAATCGTCACAAGTCCCCGGATTACAAGGCGCTGAAACACGACCCGATTGCCGCGCCGGTATTCGGCGCGAAAACTTACCTACAAGAACTTTGCGCCTATGTCTTTGCCGATGAATTCCACGTTATTATTCTCCGTGCAACTTGTCCTATAGAAACAATTGCGGATGCTGGAGCCAAACGATGAATATCTCGACTGAAAATCGTAACGGCAGGACCATCCTCAGCCTAAAGGAAGAGCGCCTCGATGCGCACAACTCCGGCGAACTGAAGGATTACATCCTCAAGCTTTTGGAAGACGGTCACACGCGCTTGGTTATCGATTTGTCGGGCGTCCGTTTCATCGACAGCTCAGGCTTGGGCGCTTTGCTGTCCGGTTACAAGAACGCTTCCTTGCGTTCCGGCAGCTTCGTACTGGCGGGACTACAGCCGCGTGTACAATCCATGTTCGAGCTTACCCGCTTGCACCGGGTGTTCGATATCTATCCCAGCCTTGGGGAGGTACCGAGCAGCAACTAGCCAGGAGATTTCGATGGGCGGCGAAACCGACATTATCAACGTCGAAATTGTGGTCCCGAACCAAACTCGGTATTTGAGTTTAATCGGCAATATCGCCGAACAGGTGGCCAAGACTTTGGATGTCTACACCGGCGACCGCGATGCGCTTGCCTATCATCTCAACCTGGTTTTGACCGAGGCGATGGTCAACGCCATTCAGCATGCGGCACCGGGCGACGCGAACGAGACCGTTAGGGTGTGCATGCGCATAAGAGACAAGGATCTCCGGATTTATGTATACGACCATGGTCAGGGTTTCGATTTGAATGCCGTACCGCCTCCTAATCTCGATGCCTTGAACGAACGCGGCCGGGGCATTTTCTTTATGCGGACATTTATGGATTGGGTCAGCTACCGTAAGGCGGACAACGGCAACGTGTTGGAAATGTACAAGAGGCTGGCCTAGACCTCATCAATCGGCCGAACTCGGATGCGGCGAAACTCTAACCATCCCAGCCGAGAATACACATCGGCATTCCGATTCGGCAGGAGAAAAAGACTATGCCCTGGGAACGCAGCTTCAGAATTTTTCTCGACCAGGCCGCTCGGGAATTCCATCAAACCGCCCCCTCGTTTCCTTATGAGCAGGCTTTCTCCGCCGAATACCGCGCGCTCGTTCCTCCACAGCTGGCGACTCGTGACGCATTCAAGGTAGAACAAGTCATCCGAACCGGCCGGGAAGCCGTCGACCTGTGGGAACCCGACCGGCAACTCGGCGATCCGTTCCATCGCCTTCAGCTTTACGGGCTGCGCGAGCGGAGCCTGGACGAGATCATTCCGATCCTCCAGGACCTGAACTTACGGGTGGTCGATCAGGTTCAGTTCAGGGGCGAGATCGGATCGCAGCGCATCTATATCCGCAGCTTCTCGGTCAAGCCCGCCGCGGACGGTTTCGATTCCCTGATACCCGTCAAAGAGCCGTTGCTGGAGGCCTTCATGGCACTGCTGACGGCACGGGCGGACAACGATGCCCTCAACGGTTTGCTGCTGCTGACGGGGCTTTCGTGGAAGGAAATCGACGTCTTCCGCGCTTACCGAAACTACTATTTTCAGCTCGGCAGCCGTTTCGGCCGTTTCCGCTTTCATCAGGCGCTGCTCAACAATCCCAAAACGGCCCTGCTGCTTTTTCACTATTTCGAGAGCCGCTTCAAGCCCGACAGGCGCTGGATCGATCTCGCCCGGCGCGAGGACGAAGCCATGTTGCCGATCCGCATGGAACTGGGCTCGTCGCTGAACGAGGTGGAAGATTCGAACGAGGACCGCATCCTCCGCGATCTGTTCAACCTCATCGACGCCACGCTGCGGACCAACTTCTACCGGAGGATGGATCAGCCGGACCATTTCGTCGCCTTCAAAATCAGCAGCCTCGGGATCATCAACATGCCGGCGCCGAGGCCGTTGTTCGAAATCTACGTCCATTCGGCGCTGATGGAAGGCATACACCTGCGCGGGGCCAAAGTGGCTCGCGGCGGCATCCGATGGTCGGATCGGCCGGACGACTTCCGCAGCGAGATTCTCGATCTGATGCAAACTCAGATGATCAAGAATTCCTTGATCGTTCCGCACGGGGCCAAGGGCGGATTCATCGTCAAGCAGACGGCGCGGGATCCGGCCGATCGCGAGCGGCTGGTCCAGGAAGCGTATTCCACACTGATTCGCGGGCTCTTGGACTTGACCGACAATCTACAAGGCACCGTCGTGACGGCCCCCTCCGAGGTCGTGCCCCACGACGATGCCGATCCCTATCTCGTGGTCGCCGCGGACAAGGGGACGGCGCGGCTGTCGGATCGCGCCAATATCATCGCATCGGAGTACGGATTCTGGCTCGGAGACGCCTTCGCCAGCGGCGGCTCGCATGGTTATCACCACAAGAAGCTCGGCATTACCGCCCGCGGCGCCTGGGAGTGCGTGAAACGGCACTTCCGCGAATTGGGCCAGGATATCGACACCCGACCGTTTACGGTGATCGGCATCGGCAGCATGGACGGCGACGTGTTCGGCAACGGCATGCTGCTGTCCGACAAGATTTGCCTGCGCGCCGCCTTTAGCGCCAACCATATCTTCCTCGATCCGAGTCCCGACCCGGCGCAGTCCTATCGAGAGCGAAAGCGCCTGTTCGATCTTCCCTACTCCAGCTGGGACGATTACGACCGCGGCTTGATCTCGCCCGGCGGCGGCGTGTTCCGGCGCGATGCGAAGGACATTCCACTTTCTCCGGACATCCGCGAGTGGCTCGGGGTGCACCACGTCACGGTCGACGGCGAAGAACTGATCCGGCTAATGCTGACTGCTCCGGTCGATCTGCTCTGGCTCGGCGGCATCGGAACCTACGTCAAAGCGAGCACCGAGACCAACGAGGACGTCGGCGACAAAGTCAACGACAGCACCCGCGTCGACGCCAACCAGATCAAGGCGAAAGTCGTCGGCGAAGGGGCCAACCTCGGCTTCACCCAACTCGCCCGTGTCGAATACGCTCTGAGCGGAGGGCGCATCGATACCGACGCGATCAATAACTCGGGCGGAGTAGATCTGTCCGATCACGAGGTCAATCTCAAGATCCTCATGAATCTTCTGCAACACAAAGGACTGATCGCCGACCGGGAGGAACGCGACCGATGGCTGGCGGAAGTCAAGGACGATGTTTGCCGTTCGGTCCTGGCCAACAATTATTGGCAAAGTCTCTGTCTCTCGCTGGACCACCAACGCTGCCTACAGGATGCGGAACCGTTCCTCGAAGCCGCCGCGCGCCTGATCAACGCTGGACTGCTCGACCCGGCGGTGGAGTCGTTTCCGTCCCGCAAGGACATCGCGGCACGCTCCCAACAAGCCTTGACCCGACCGGAACTCGCGGTATTGATGGCTTACGCCAAACTAGCCTTGAAGCGGGCTTTCTTCGATAACCCCGAGTTTCTGTCGGCATCCTGGGCCGGGGATTGCCTGGCCGGCTATTTTCCGGCCGCAGTACGGGAGCGTTTCGCCGAAGCGCTCGACGAACATTCGCTCGCCATGGAAATCACCGCCACGGTGATCTGCAACACGCTCATCAACCAGGCCGGCGCGGGCTTTCTGGTTTGGGTCGACGAACTCGAGCCCTCTCTCCTCAATCAAGCCGTCAGGGCTTATCTCCTGTTCGACCGTGTACTCGACGGACGTACGTTGCGCTACAAGATCTGCGCTCTGGACGATCGAATCGCAGCCGCTCGGCAGCTCGAGCTTTTGCTGCGTTTGGAAAGCCTTCTGAACTCGTTCTGCCTCTGGGCGCTGCAAAAAGGCAAAGCGCTGCATCCGAGTCCCGAATCGGTAGCCCTGTGGCGCACGGACCTGGCACAGCATCTAGCTTATCTGGCGGAAAGTCTCGCAACGAGCGAGCTCCCGGATTACGAGCAGCGTATCTCGGATTCGGAAGCTTTGGGCTTCACTGTAGAAGAAGCCCGTCTCATGGCGCTCATGGAACGGCTGCACAACTTTCCGGCCTTGGTCGACTTGACCGCCCGCACGGGCGAGCCGCTTTCAAAGGTAGCCGAACTGAACGATGCGGTCGCCGACTATCTGGACTTAAGACGGCTGATTCCCCGGCTCGATGACGTAAAACCCCGCAACCGCTGGGAACGCCGGGTACAAACTGCATTACTGGAACGGCTGAAGTCCGGCTCGGTTCGCTTCAGCCTTGCCATGCTGCGCGCCGGATTACGCGATCCGGCCGCATTTTTCACCGGACCGCGTCTCCAACAACGCCTGGCGAAACTGCGCCGATTCGGACGGGAACTCAACGAATCTACGGAAGTCTCCCTGATTCCGTTCACTGCCCTGGTTACGGCGTTGGACGCCTTGCGGGAAGCCTGCGACGATCCCAACGATTGACCGGACGCTCAAGGGTATTCCCCCTCGCCTTTGCGGGAGAATGCAGTCGAAATCACGCGGCAAAATATGAATTTACTGGCCTTCGGGCGGGTCTTAGAGGTACACTATAGCCGCTTTTTTAAAGCTATCCGCCTGATCTAAAAGCCTTTACGGCAAAATCAATCCGCTCCGCCCCGGTAGCTCAGTAGGATAGAGCGTCCCCCTCCTAAGGGGAAGGTCGTACGTTCGAATCGTATCCGGGGCGCCAATTAAATCAATCACTTAGCCAAACCTTGATGGTCTTTCACGACCGTCAACGTGACTATTTCGTGACTTATCCAAGAAACTCAACGCAGCCCTGGTATTTTCCCAGTTTTGAAAAGGCCTGCTCGATAGGATTGAGATCCGGACTATGGGGCGGCAGTGCCTTGAGAATGGCTCCACGGGCTTCGATGGCCGTGCGAACCTCGTTGCCGCGATGCGGGGCAAGTTATCCCAAACGACGATAGAGCGTGATTTTCCAGGTCTCGAAATTACGGTTAGAGTACCCGCCGTTCGATAGCCCATCTTTTTGGTTTCAAGCGCGAAAAGTCCAGTGTGTCTTCGGGCTTGAAACAACTCAACAACCACCGGCTGAAAGAAGATTTCACCGGGGCGGCGGGCATGAGGAACTTGCGCCTTCGTCGCAGTGGAAGACGAAACCCTAAACCTTCAATACAGGATGATCCGTTTACACTGATTCGGGTCGGCGAGATACGAAAGAGGCAAGAAAGGGGTCCCTGCGATCAATCCGGCGAAAGTGCCGAAGAACCAGGAGGCATTGCTGAGCGCTGATGCTATCGGCGGGGGGTGTTCCGAAGGAGGTTTCGGGGCGATGAAATAATCGATGGGGCCGCCCACCAGATAAAGCGGAAGAACGGCAACGGCTGCCCCGATGCCGACAAGGTGACCTACGACGGTGGCCGGCATACACACGATGGCGTTTCGTCCATACGGACCCTGCTCGAAAAGCTTCTCGGAGAACCGGTAGGCGGGCAGGGCTTCCGGATGCTGTTTCGGACTGACAGCGCATCCGGTTAGAACGACCATAGCCAGAAAGACGAGCATTCGTTTGTATCGCACGTTCGCACCTCTCCATGAATCGTCATCCGTATCGTGCCGAAAGGCGTGAATCGCAGCCAGACTTCCTAAAGGATGCGCTCGGGGTAAATTGCCGTCAAGCAATGAGCAACGTAAGAACGTTCCGGCAAGGGTACTGGGCCGAGTACGCTGTATCGTAAGTTAGGATGAACCGTTCGGCGAAGGATTGAGCTCGATCGTCTCGCCAATATGGACAAAAATCGCGGCCTGGCCTTTCAGCTCATAAACCACGCCTATTGAAAAAGGCTCCGCAGCAATAACGCCAAGCCATAACACACGCTGGTCGTTATCGCCGCAAGACCCAGTGCGAGCCAGAAATTCAGCGCGCATTCCAGCAGCAGAGGCAAGATCCAGAAGAAGGCCAGCGAAGGCAGCACCAGCCAGACGATTTGCCGCGAAAGCTCGGTTATCAGCTCGGTATCCCCGGTGTCGACATAGAGCCAGATGAGGGCCAGGATCGACGTGACGGGCAGGGAAGCAATGAGGGCGGCAACTAGACTACTCCGTTTCGCCGTCTCGGAAATGGCCGCGATCAGGAGGGCGGATATCAAGACCTTGATGGTGAAGTGCATGGGCTGTTTTTGTCGGCGTTCTGGACGAGGGCCGAGTGAGTATGCCAAAGTCTGGCGGCCGCGCAGCACTTCACGAACACACGCTCAGGGTTGATGTGCGGATAGGGATCTGGGTTCATGCAGTTGCGAGACCAGTATCTTGTCCACCCGGTTGCCGTCCATGTCGACGACTTCGAGCCGCAAGTCCTCGAATTCGAAACAGTCGGTGGCCTTGGGCACCCGGCCAAGTCGCAGCATGACGAAACCGCCTACGGTGTTGAAGCGTCCGTCGCGTTCCTCCGGCAATTCGTCCAGATCGAACAGTTCCTTCAGACGGTCGATGTCCACCATGCCGTCGATCAGCCAGGAACCGTCGTCCCGGCGGACGATGTCCGGCCGGTCCGCCCGGCCCCCGGCGGGCAAATCGCCGACGATAGCCTCTAAAACATCGCCAAGGGCCACCAGTCCATCGATTTCGCCGTATTCATCCACCACCAGCGCCGTGTGGAGATGGGATTTCCTGAACTCTTCCAGCAATTCCATGAGTGTCAGGGAATCCGGCACGAACAGCTCGTTGACCGCGATGGCGCGCAAGTCCGGCCGATCCCCCTGAAGCACACGATCCAACAGGTCCTTGGTTTTCACGAAGCCGACGATGTTGTCCAGACCGTCGTTGCACAAGGGCAAAACCCAGTGGGTGTGTTCCAGGATGCGCCTGCGGTTTTCCTCGAAGGGCTTCTGGAGATCGAGACAGACGATGTCCTTGCGCGGGGTCATGATGGCACCCACCTTGCGGTCACCCAGGCGGAGGATGTTTTCCATGAATTGATGTTCGGCTTCCTCGAACACCCCTTCCTCGGTACCCTGCTCCAGCAAGATCTTGATTTCTTCCTCGGTGACCGTGGGCTCCTTTTTCGGCTTGATCCGCAGCAGCCACAACACCAGTTCCGTGGAGAGGCTGAGCAGCTTCACGGCGGGCAGCAACACCAGGGACAGTCCGTGCATGGGCCTGGCAATCCACGCGGCGATGCGCTCGGGGAAATTGAGGGCGAGGCGTTTCGGCACCAGTTCTCCGACGATCAGCGAGAGATAGGTGATGACGACCACGGTGACCGCCAGCGCCAGTTCCTCCGCATAAGGCGCGAGTTGTGGAATTTGCTCAAGGTAGGGTAACAGCGGCTCGGCAATGGCGTCCTCGCCCAAGGCGCCGCTCAGAATGCCGATGGAGGTGATGCCGACCTGGATGGTCGACAGGAACCGGGTCGGTTGCTCGGCCAGTTCCAGGGCCTTGGCCGCCCCGCCGCTCCCGCCCTCCGCCAACTGCTGCAAGCGCACCCTGCGGGCGGACACAATGGCCATTTCCGACATCGCGAATATGCCATTCAAGAAAATCAACAATAAAATCAAACCGAATTCAAAAGCCATTCGTTAAATACTCAAACCAAAAAAAATCGTAGCTGCTGATCTGGAAGCTGTCTTCAAACTGCCGCGCGTCGCCATACCGGCTTTGCTCAAGGGCTCGAAATGCGGATGAAAAACATCCCTGTTTCTCACTCACCACATCTCTGTGGTTCGCCCCTATGGGCGGCCAAGCCGTGCACCAATTTGCCGGGAGCAAACCGGAACGTGCGAAGCACGACCCGGAGGACGAGCCTCAAGGAAGAGGCGAGTAAATCGACCTCGCCACGCTACGCTGTCCCGCTTCGCTCGCGAGTCCGGGGCAGCCCGTCCCTGGCCTGCCCGCTCGTCGCGTTGCGCCTCGCCCTGCCGATTTGTCACCTTGCCGGGTGCGCTATTGCGCGTCCCATTTCTCTCCATGGACTCTACCAATCCAACGGCTTGTCATCATTTAGTAATGACACCGTAAATTAATCGTCAACGATATGTAACAGTGCTCGCCTATCGTCACGCTCTCAAGCATCTGGTTGGGCTAAAGCTACGAGCAGTGTAATGATGAGCGACCGACAATCTCACATTCAGCGGGAAAGCGCCGGCGGTAAGCCATCAAATTACCGATCCGGTAATCCCACCTTCCGATCGATTTCGGCAAAGCGCCCGATTCAGAGCGTGGTTTTAAGAGGTGGCACGGCGCGTGCCCTCTCGTCCGGCCTTTTGGAGCAATCAGGCACATTCAACGCGCTCTTGGCAATCCCAGCGTCAAAACCCGGAGAACAGCCGTCCCTTCGCATCAATCCGTCGGTATTCAATGCGACACCGGTAATGCGAACCGCTACCGCCACAGCATCGGCCGAACACGCTGAAAAGCAGCTCATTCTCTGGAGTCCACCGCTAGCAGGCAGCCATTACGCAATCAACGCCAAACCCGCTCCCGGCGACGAACCGGAGCAGCAAATCGGCTCCGAGCATTACGGGATGTATCTTTTTCCGATGGCCCGCGCCACCTTGACCTCTCATGGCCTTCTTTGCGCTAACCGCCGATATCTTAGCCAGCGGCTGCTGCATCCCTGCACGATTATCGGCGGAAAGCGTCCGGTCGACCCGATATCGAAAAAAGTCGCCGCTTATGGCGTGACTATCATGGAAATCAAAAAAGACGGCGCGGGTGAATGGAGCGTAATACCCGGCAAATACAATCGACGGATCACCGACAGCACGCCGGTGGACATTGCGGGTCCGGCGCGAGGTTCCGGCTTGCTAAAAACCGAGTACAGCCCGGACGGAACCAAAACCCGCGGAGTCTTCGTCAATTGCGCCTATAGTTTCACGCCTTGGCGAACCTATCTGGTCTGCGAAAGAAACTGGGCCATATACTTTATCAACCGAACCGGTCGTCCGCGAGAACATGCGCGTTATGGCATTAATACCGGCGGCGTCCGCCGTGAGTGGAGCGAGGACGACAGCGGCACCGGCGAGCACGTCCGCTTCGATGCTTCGGCAAGAGGCGCCGACGCCACGGAAGATTATCGCAACGAACCAAACTGTCAGGGCTGGATTTTGGAGATCGACCCTTTCGATCCTGAAAGCACGCCCAAGAAACGTACCGCCATGGGACGGCTCGCCCATACCGGCGCCTGGCTGGCACCGGTGAAGGAGGGTCATCCGCTGGTCTGGTACATGAGCGATGACGACCCGGACGAGTACATCTACAAATTCGTCACCAAGGCTCGGTTCCACCGGCGAACCGCCAACGGCGACATGCTGGACGAGGGAACCTTGTACGCGGCACGGTTCAACGAGGATGGGACCGGCGACTGGCTGGCTCTGGACTTGGGCGATTCTTCCTTTCGAACCGCTGCCGCAGCTCGATCTGCGGTATTCAAGAACCAGGCCGATGTTCTAGTGAATACTCGTCTGGCGGCAGATATAGTCGGAGCGACCGCGATGGACCGTCCGCAATGGCGTTCCGTCCATCCTCTATCCTGCGAGGTCTATCTCGCGATGACCGACGATCCCGACCGCACGGCACCAGGCACGCCGCGCGCCCCGAACAGCTGCGGCCACATCGTTCGCTGGAGCGAACAAGACAATCGCTCCTTTGCCACGAAATTCAAATGGGATCTCTTCGCAATTGCGCCCGAGAGCGACGCCCCCGCGCAGTCCGAGGCTCATGGTCCGGAGCGCTTGCCCAAGCGGACGGCTTCGCCGGCCTGAGCAACGTACGGATCGTTCCCTGAAAGTCTTCCCGTCCCGCGCATCCGCTTAGGTGGACGAATCGCCGGAAAACTGGCTCAACGCGCGTTGGGCGTCCTCGCGACCGATGTAGTCGCCTTCGGTCCTAACGGCCTTTTCCAGGCGCTCCTTGGCCTGGGCCTTATCGCCCGCCTGGAGGTACACCATGCCGAGGTGATACTGGAAAATGGGTACCTCGGGCGCCTGCGCCACGGCCTTTTCCAACAGCCCCCGCGCCGTCGTCAACTCGCCCAACTGCCGGTAAATCCAGCCGAGCGTGTCGAGGAACGCAGGCTCGGTCGCCGTCTCGAACCGCTGGGCCAACGCCAGCGCCCGCTGGAGTTTGTCCCGGTCGGCCGCATCCAGGCTGAGCAGGGCGGCCAGGTTGTTGCGCGCCAGCGCGTCATTCGGGTTGCGGGCCAGGATCGCCTCATATTCCGCCATGGCCCCCGCCCAGTCCTTGCTGCGCTCCAGGACCCTGGCCAGTCCCATCCGCGCCGCGCGGTCCTCGGGCGCCGCCGCCAGCGCCCGCCGGTAGGCCGCCGCCGCGCCCTTCAGGTCCTTTTTCTGCTCATGGACCGCGGCAAGGTTGTGGTACGGCAGCCGCCATTGGGGATGGATCTCGATCGCCCGCTCAAAGGCTTGGATGGCCTCCGTCTCCTGGTTCCGCGCCAGATGGTAGAGCCCCAGTAACTGGTGGGCGGTCGGGTGCTTCGGATCGTCCTTCAGGGCTTTCCGGATCCGCGCCAGCGCCTTCTCCGGCTGCTGCGCGGCGAGGTGGAGCCCGACGATGGCCTTCAAGGGCTCGTAGTCGTTTTGGGCGCGGGAAAGCGCCGTTTCGTATTCCGCCAGCGCCGCCTCGGGCTGTTTCCGGCTTTGGTAGAGTTGGCCCAGGCGGAACGGCCCGACGGCTTTATCGGGGAAGCGGTCCTTGATCTCCTTGAGGAGCGGCTCCAGGGCGTCCGTCTGCTGGCTCGCCACCAGCAGGTCCGCCTTGAGGTTGAGCCCGTCGAGGTGCTTCGGCTGTTGCTTGAGGAATTCGTTGAGCTTGTCGAGGGCCAGGCTGGGGTTTTTCTGCCCGACCAGGAATTCGACCAGCAGTTTCCTCAGCCGGTAGTCCGCAGGATTCACGGCCACCGCCTTGTCCAGCTGTTCCTGGGCCAGGGCGGGCTTGCCGTCCAGGAGATAGGCCTGGGCCAGCCGGGTCAGCACCTCGGTCGACTCCGGCTGATCTTTCAACAAGGCCCGGAACGCGACGATGGCGTCCTGGGCCTCCCGCCGCGCCAGCGCCAGCCGGCCTTCAAGCGATAGCGCCGGATGGTCTTTGGGGTTTTCCGCCAGCACCTGTTTCACCAGGTCCCGCGCCTCGTCGCTCCGCCCGCGCTTCGCCAAAAGCTCCGCCAGCTGCGTCATGGCCTTGAAGCCGTCCGGCTGGTTTTCGTGGTCGGCGATCAGGGCGCGGTAGACGCTTTCCGCCTGATCGGCCTCGCCGAGCTGTTGGTGCACCTGGGCGAGCCCGAAACGCAGGGCGGTGAGCGTCGGGCGGGCCGCGATGACCGCGGTCAGTTCGCTGACCGCCCGCGCCCCGTCGCCGCGCTTCACGAAAAACTCGGCGAGCCACAGCGGTGCTCTCGGGTCCTCGGGGAAATCCTTCTGGGCGGTGCGGAGCGTTGCTTCCGCGGCGTCGAAGCGACGCTGCTTGAGGTAAAGTTCGGTCAGCAGCCCCCGGTGTTCGAGGCGGTCGGGTTGGGCCGCGATCAGGGCCTTGAGGGTCTCTTCCGCCGCCTCCGCCTGGCCCTGTTGCTGGTGCAGCCTCGCCAGCGCCATCAGCAGCGCCGGCTGGTTCGGCTGGATCTTGAGCCCGGTTTCGAGCACCCCGATCGCTTCGGCCGGCTGTCCTTGCTGGGCCCAATGGAGGGCCAGCACCAGATAGGGGTCGGGCCGGGCCGGCTGCTCCGCCACGATCGCCTCCAGTTGCGCCCGCATCGACGCGCTGTCCCCCTGGAGGTTCGCGATCGCCGCCTTCAGCATCCGCACTTCGAGGTCCGAGGGCCGTTCCTCGGCCACCGGCCCCAGGAGTTCCTGGGCTTTCGCGGCGTCCTTCGCCAACAGGTAGAACTTCGCCAGTTTGAGCTGGGCGTCGCGGTGGGTCGGGTCGAGTTCGACCGCCTTCTGATAGAGGGCGAACGCCTCGCGCCAGTGCTTCTGGTCCTCTTCGATCCGGCCCAGGTAGAAATAGGGGCTCGCGGCCTTGGGGTCGATCTGCAGGACGTTCTTGAACTCGACCTTGGCCTTGTCCAGATTCTGCGCCTCGACATACTGGAGGCCGCGCGCCAGGTGCGCGGCCTTGCGCTCCTCCGCCCCGCCGCACGCGGTCAACACCCAGGCCACCACCACCCAGGCCGGAACGGGCCGAACCAGACTCAATTTCATAAACGCTCCCTAGCTCGATAGAGACAGCATTGCAGAAAAATCAGGTAGGCTAGGTGGTACATAAGCAACACCGACAGCCCACCGTCTAAGCCGAATATGACAGCATGGCTTCATGTCAGCTTTGTGAAACGGTGTTCCGTCGTTGGAACGGAACTGTAACAATCGTCTGTTAGCGTAATGCTGGATAGGCGACAAGAAGCTGTCTTCAAACGTCACGAGCGACGTCAGGGCAAAGCGCGAAAGGGCGACCCGAAGCGGCGGGACCCGCGGAGGGAACAGCCGTTAGGCTGGCCCGCAGGGCGAGCCCCAGGGATGGGGCGAGTCAAAACCGGAGTGTACAGAGGAGTACATGCGGATTTTAAGCCCTTGAGCAACGAAAGCATGGCGGCGCGCAGTAGTTTGAAGACAGCTTCTAAGACGGACCCATCGTCTGAATCGTCGGGCGAGTATTGCCCGCTGTTCCTTCATTTTCGTATTTCTCTGCGTCACAGCTCCTATGTATCTCCAATTGCTCAAATTTGCAGCACTCTTGGCATTCGCTACCGGCGCACTCGGAAATGGCGAAAATTCGCCGCCCCTGATAGAAAGCCACAGGGACTATCGCATTGTCCCCGGAGACGTGCTGGAGATTTCGGTGTGGCGCGAGGAGGGCCTCACCAAACAGGTCCTGGTCCGCGCCGACGGCGGCCTCTCCTTCCCCCTGGTCGGCGACCTCGCGGCCGGCGGCCTCACCGTCGAGGACGTCCGCGCCACCGTCACCGAACGCTTGAGCGAGTACCTCGCCGACCCGGTCGTCTCGGTGTCGGTGATCACCACCAGCCAGAAGATTTATGTGGTCGGCAAGGTCAATAAACCCGGCGAGTTCGTCACCCCCGGCCGGGTCACCGTGATGCACGCCCTGGCGCTCGCCGGCGGGCTCAACCCGTTCGCCGACCGCGACGACATCACCATCCTCCGCCAACGGGGCGATCAGACCACGCCCCTGCCGTTCGATTACGATGCCGTGGCCGCCGGCGAGGACCTGGAGCAGAACATTCTGCTGATGAACGGCGACGTCGTGGTTGTCCGTTGAGGCGCCGGGCCCGCGTGAGGCGCGATCCGGCCGGCCCCAGGCGCGCGCGAGGCGGCTGAGCATGCGGGGGACGATTCAGCGGCTGGCCTGGGCCGGCGTGGGGCTCGGTATGGCCGTCGCCCGCCCGAGCTTCGGCGTGGACTGGCACCTCGAGGCGGCGGCCAGCGTGAGCCAGCAGTATCATTCCAATATCCAGCTGTTGCCGGACCGGCTCGATCCTCAGGCGGTCTTCGGCACCGATCTCGGCTTCACCACCCAGCTCGTCGCGGCGGAGCCTCACTGGCAGGTGAAGAGCCGGGCGCGCCTGCAAAATCTTTTTTATACGCCGATCGACGCCATCGACACCCAGAATCAGTATCTGGACCTCGATGCCCATTATGCGACCGAGCGGTCGCGCTGGGCGCTCACGGTGAACCATACCGATGACGCCCTGCTGTCGTCGCAGTCCGATGTCCTGGTCGGAATCGTGTTGACCCGCGTGCAGCGGGCTGAAACCACCGTCGCCCCGTCCTGGACCTATGCGCTGGACGAGCGCACCCGGCTGACCCTGGGCTATGCGTATCAGGCCTCGGATTACGAGGCCCGGGCTGGGTTCGCCTTTGTCAGTTCGACCGCGCATACGGCGTCGTCCGGACTCGAGCATCAGCTGACCGAACGCTTGTTGCTCTCGGGGACGCTGGCTTATACCGCCTATCGCGCCGACCGGCGCGCGATCGATTATCTCAACGCCCTGGCGGGCTTTCAGTACGCCCTGACCGAGACGCTCGAGGTCGGCGTCTCCGGCGGCGGTCAGTTCAGCGATTCGGAGACTCAATTGGAAACCTTGCGCCTCGACGGTTTTCAGATCGTCAGCCTGGACCCGCTGCTGCTGGTGCCGGTCACGGTCCGGGAGACGGTCACGCTCAAGGACCGCCAGTTCGGCCCCTTGGTCACCGCGAGCGCGCGGCAGCGCTTCGACACCGGGGACGTCGAGCTGAATTACGCCCACCAGATCAGCCCTTCGATCAACGGCACCCTGTTCGAGTCGGATCGGGTGACGGTCACGGCCCGCCGGCAGGTGTCGGAGCGCCTGAACGCCGCCCTGAATCTGTCCTACACCGATCAGTCGCTGCCCGATGCGAACGGCGATCGCCTGACCCAGGCGTATTACCGGATCGGCGGCGATCTGTCTTATGCCGTGACCGAGCGCTGGCGCCTCGGCGCGTCGTATCAGTACACCCTCCGCGATCTCGGGGAGCGCGGCGGTTTGTTTTCCGGCCGCCAGGAGGCCCATGCCGTCTTTGTGACGCTCAAGTACGACTTCGACCCATTCCAGTTTTGAGTTTGAGAGACCGATCAATGGAAGAAAAAGCACTCAGCGATTATCTCGCCACCTTTCGCCGCCATCGCGCCGCCTTCGGCGCGATTCTGGGCGGACTGTTCACGCTCGGCGTCCTGACCGCGCTGCTGTTGCCGCCGACCTACCGCTCGACCGCGACGATTCTGATCGAGGAGCAGGAGATCCCGTCCGACCTGGTCCGCTCCACCATCACGAGTTATGCCGCCGAGCGGCTGCAGATGATCAGCCAGCGGGTGATGACCCGCGCACATCTCCTGACGATCGTCGAGAAGTTCGATCTCTATGCGAAAGAGCGCCAGAAGAAGACCACCGACGAGATCGTCGAGATGATGCGCGAGGATATCGCCTTCCAGCCGATCAGCGCGGAGGTCATCGATCCCAAATCCGGCCATCCGACCAAGGCGACGATCGCCTTCAGCCTGTCCTACGACGGCCGCCATCCCGATACCGTGCAGCGGGTGGCCAACGAGATCACGTCGCTCTATCTCGAGGAGAATCTGAAGACGCGCACTCAGAAGACCCAGGAAGCCTCCGATTTCCTCACCGAGGAGGTCGAGCAGATCGGGGCCTACGTCACCGAGCTGGAACAGACGCTGGCGCAGTTCAAGGAAGCCCATCTGTACGCCCTGCCGGAGCAGAAGGCGCTGAATTTGCAGTTCCTGCAGCAGACCGAGCAGGAGCTTCAGTCGCTCGATCTGCAGCTTAGGACGCTCCAGGAGCGCGCCCTCTATCTGGACGCGGAGCTCTCGCAAATCGCCCCGGAGACGCCGATCGTATCGGGCACCGGGGAGCGCATTCTGAGCAAGCAGGACCGGTTGAAGCACCTTCAGACCGAGCTGGTCGCCCTGACCAGCCGGTATGCCGATAAGCACCCGGATGTCGTGAAGGCGCGGCGCGAGATCGAGGCCCTGGAGCGCGAACTCGGGCCGGTCGATCACGCGCTCGACACGGTCAAGACCCTCGCGCATCTGAAGGGGGAGTTGGCGGTGCTCGAGGACACCCATGCGCCCGATCACCCCGATGTCGTCGCCGTCACGGCCAAGATCGCCGCCTACGAAAAGGCCCTGGCCGAGCCTTCGGCCGAGACGACGGCGCGGGCGATCGCCGCCCGCCAGCCGGACAATCCGGCCTATGTGAATCTGTCCGCCCAGAAAGCCAGCACCCGCCAGGAGATCGAGGCGCTCAAACAGCGCCGGCTCGAACTCGAGGCGAAGCTGGCCGATTACCAGGACCGGCTGCAGCGCACGCCGGACACCGAGCGCCAGTATCTGGCCCTGATGCGGGATTACGAGAACGCCGCCAACCGCTATCGGGAATTGAGGGCGAAGCAGATGGAGGCCCAGATCGGGGAGCAGCTGGAGCGCAAAAGCAAGGGCGAGCGCTTTTCCATCATCGAGCCGCCCCTGTTGCCGGAAAAGCCGATCAAGCCGAACCGCCCGGCGATCGTCATCCTCGGTCTGCTGTTGGGCCTCGCCGCCGCGGTCGGCACGATCGCGCTGCGCACCACCTTCGATCAGACCGTCCGCACCGCCCGGGCCGTCGCCGCCCTGGTCGGCACCGCCCCGCTCGCGGTGGTCCCGTATCTCACGACCGATGAGCTCGCGATCGATCAGAGCCGCCAGCGCCTGATCCTGGCCGGCCTCGGGTTCGGCGCCCTGCTCCTGACCGTGTGCCTGATCCATTGGTTCTGGACCCCGCTGGATGTGCTCTGGTTCCGGGGTCTTCGGAAGCTCGACACCGCCCTCGGCTAACCCTGTCTCTCTTTTTACCCGGAGTGCCCGTGATGGAATCGATTGCCCCTTCGTTCGCAACCCCCACCCCCGGTCCGCGCGGCGGATCGCCCGCGGTCCCGGCGCCCGCCGAGCGGATCGAGTACACGACCACCCGCTCGATCGAGGTCCGCCGCGAGGTGCTGCGCCGCCAGCGTCTCATCGCCGGCTACCCGCCCGGCCCCTATGTGGACGCCTATAAGGTGCTCCGCACCAAGGTCTTGCAGATCCTCCGCGAGCGCGGCTGGAACGCGCTCGCCGTCACCAGCCCCAACCCCCAGGCGGGCAAGACCGTCGCCGCGATCAACCTGGCCCTGAGCCTCGCCCTCGACGTCAGCCAGACCGTCCTCCTGGTCGATGCCAATCTCCGCCATCCGAGCGTCCACACCGCGTTCGGCTTCACCCCCCAGTACGGGCTCAGCGATTATCTCCTCGACGATGTGCCGATCGAGCGCCTGCTGATCAACCCCAAGGGCATCGGCCGCTTCGTCGTCCTGCCGGGCCACCGGCCCTTGCCCGATGCCTCGGAACTCCTCGCCTCGCCGAAGATGGCGCGCCTGGTGGACGAATTGAAGCACCGCTATCCGAGCCGCATCGTGGTGTTCGACCTGCCCCACTTGACCACCGCCGACGCCCTCGCCTTCGCCCCCCATGTCGACGCCGCCCTGCTGGTGCTCGAGGCCGGCCGCACCACCCACGCCGAACTCGAAGAGGCCCTCGCCCACCTCAACACCACCCCCCTCCTCGGCACCCTCCTCAACAAGGCCGAACCCGGACCGGGCAGCTGACGGCCCCACCGGCGGGAAAAGATGCCCGGCCTCAGCGATGTCCGGTCATCCCGTACATCGCCCAGTGCCGTTAAGTTAAGCCGTCATTCCAATCGCAAACGGTCGTTCTGGGAGCGCCAGAACGCCCCTTCCGGCAGGGATTGCTCACCCCATCCCTGGGGTTCGTCCTACGGACCGTGCTCCGCACGTCCAAATTTGCTCCTGGCAAATTTGTGCCGGACAAATCGGCAGGGCGAGGCGCAATGCGGCGAGCGGGCAGGCCAGGGAAGGACTGCCCAGGACTCGCGAGCGAAGCGGGACGGCGTAGCGCGGCGAGGCCGATTTGCACGCGAAGCGCCCGTAGGGTGCCGCACAGGGACTGTGCGGCATGAATCCAGTGCACAAGGACGTGAGAGGCCTTTGCCGTCCTTGGCGTCTGGACCCCGGCAATCCAATCGCAAACGGTGTCTTCGGGAAGGGCGTGGCCGGCGCTCCCGGCCAGGCCGTTTGCGATTGGAAGGGTCGCGACTAAAGCGACCGTTTGCGATTGGGAAGGGATTGCCGACCTACGTTCTCCCCTCCTGGCACGAATCCGTACACCGGGATGGAAAACGCTCTAACGGCATTGGTACATCGCCTGGGTGGGCCGGAAGGTCGGCACCCATTTGATCGGGAAGGGATTTTCGAACTATATGGAGCCTCTATCCCGGTAGGCCCGCCAAACCATGGCGTGCCGTCCGGCCGAGTCGTATGCGCCCGTTTCCGTTCACTCTTCGTCCTCCTCCTCATCGGGCGGCGGCGCATTCTCACTTGCGGCCGGGCTTGTTTCCGAAACGGCCACGCCGGCTTCCTGCCAAGGCGTGACCTGGAGGTCTTCGAGTTTGAATTGGAACTCCTGAGCTTCGTTTTCGGCCTTCACCGAACTGATTTGGGTAAAGGGTTCGCCTTCGGTGAGCGCATCCCAAAATCCCTTGCCTTGATACTTGTCCAGCAATTCGCGGTTTACTTGGTACAAGCCTTGGTTTTTCTCCGTGCACGCCTCAATCCATCGGGATCGCTCGGCCACCGCGCCGACCAGAAGCGCATTGTCCTGCTGGTATTTCTTCAACTGGCCGACCGCAGCGCGCAAACGCTCGTTGAGGCCGCGAATGCGTTCGGAATCCTGATGGATGCGCCCCTGCAGCGATTCGTTACCGGCTCTCAAGTTATCGAGACTGGCCTTCTGCTGCTGGACCACACTCTCCAATCCTTCGAGTTGCTTGATCTTGTCTTCAAGCTTTCCGACCTGGTCCAGCAAGGCGCTCTTTTCCCCTTCCAAAGCCGTCTTCTCCTGGCTCAACTGGCGCAGCATGCCCTGCGCCTTGCGCAAGGCTTGAGCCGCAGCACTGTCTTGCTTGGGCGCCTGGGCGTGTACTGCCGAAGGGCCAACCACGGCGCACCACAGCAACAGAAAAAGGACGGCGTTTTTCGTCCGCCGAATCAAGAAAAGCGAACGCATGTCGAATGGGCTCATGACTCGATCTCGATGTTTTATTCCAAATCGCTTTCAATCAGGAATTGTTTTGTAGGGTGGGTTAGGCCGCGAGGCCGTAACCCGCCGAGCACCCGCGGACCTGTCCTGAGCCAAGTCGAAGGGTCGGTGGGTTACGCGGAGCCGAGGGGCTAACCCGCCATCGATGGATTTCGCTTCGCTCTACCCATCCTACGATGAATGTTCTATCGAATGCCGAATGGAATTAGAACCGCGCGTTCAAGTCCACCAGCAGCACGTCGACCCCGAACGGAGGACCGTCGATTTCGTCGGCCGAGAGCCAGCGGATATTGGCCCAAGTGTTTTTCGCCAAGCCATATACCATGCCGGCCATCCATCCTTTCGCATCGGTCCCGGCCAAGTGGAAATTGGAGTCCGTGAACGCATCCAGTACCGAATCTCGCTCGAGATACTTGTATGCGAAGAAAGTGCTCCAGTCGCCGAATTTACGGATTTCCGGCCGGCCCACGTCGAGACGGACCTGAAAGGCGGTAGTCTTGGGCTTGATGGTTTCTCCGGTACGTTTCAGGATTTCCTTTTCATCAAAGCCGATGTTCTCCGAGTAATTGGCAGTGAACATCACGTGGTTTTCGCCGAAGCCACCGTAATCCAGGGCAAACATTGCATCTACGATATTAAAGTCGGATGCAAGGCCAACCAGACAAACGATTTCATTGACCGCGCACCCGTCTGGATCATTACCGGGACTGCGTATCGCAGCCAAACTATTGCCCTTGGTGAAGAATTCCGGCGCCGTCCAATCATTCCTGCGGCTACCGAGCGCATTGGGCTGCGCCACGATATTCTTGTAGTCGTAATAGGCAACGCCCGCCTTCACCCGAGTGTTGGTACCGAAAAGCCAATCCAGGCCGCTTTGTGCCGCCCACAGCCACTTGTCCTGAGATTCCAATTCGATTTCCTGCAAGGGAAAGGCGCCCAAGGTCAGGAAGGCCGTGTTAGGCGTCGAAAATCCCATATTGATTTGACGGTACTGAGGCCCCGACCTGAAGAAGTCCTGGGCAAGCTCTGCCTTGGGTCCGATAGGCAGGCGGAACGTGCCGGCGAAACCTTCGAAACTGAGGTCCGGGTCGAACAGGTTGTCCGTGGAAAGCCATGGATTGGCGAAACGCCCGGCCCATACGGTAAACCAGTCCGTTCCCTTTCCGTCCACGTGGTCGTATTGAAGAAAGGCCCGATCCAGCGCCACCTCATACTGTTTCCCGTATTGTCCCAAGGTTTGGTTGATGGAAATCGGGCTGCGATCGTTGCTGGTGGCCAGGCGAATGCCAGCTTTGAAGTGATCGGCGATTTGCGCCTCCAGTCCAAGGCGCACGCGAATTCGGTAACGCTGCCGGTCGACCGTGGTATTCAGGAAGGCATCCTCTCCCGCAGCAGTGATGCCGCCATCTTCATTGATGACCGGCCAGTTAAGATAACTGCCTTCCTGATTGTCGTCCGCAAATAACTGATCCTCGAAACGCACGCGAAAATCGCCCGACAACTTGAACCGGTTCACCCAATCCGGCAGAGCCGCCGGCACGCCCCATTTTTCCGTCTTGGCCTGGGACTTGACTTCCTTTACCACTTCGTCGCGCAGTTCCTTGCTCACCTCGGCGCGAATCTCGTCCTTCACGAAATCAGGGACGTAGGTCACCCGTACCGGTCCCGGCTTGCCCTTGTCCGGATTACCCTGTTTTGCAGCGACCTGCTCTTCCTTCGCGGCTTCCGCCTTGGCTTCCGCTGCAGCCTTGGTTTCCGCCTGCTTGATCATGTCCTCCGCTTTCGATTTGTCGATGATTCCCTGCTGCACCAGGATGTCGATCAAATTGAGCGTGGTGTTCTTGAGCTTCAGCAGTTCTTCTTTTTCTCCCGCCGCCGCGGTGGACGCCAAAATCAAGGCCAAAGGCGCGGCGAGCAGCTTGCGGTCTGCTTTCATGGAATTCCCCAAGTCGTGTTATTTCTGAGTCTGTTTTAGGAGCGGATGCGGATCTTCACCGGCTGCGGCATGTTCTCCGGAGGAGCTTTGAGCCTGGAGCGGAGTGTCCCCAAAGCCGAACGCAAGGCTTCGTCCACATCGCCGTCCCCGCTGGAAGAGGCCAGTTCGGCACGGGAAACGCTTCCGTCGGCGCCGATCCAGATATTCGCAATCACCGAAATCTTCTTGTTCCGCGCCTTGCTCTGGCTCAGCTTCTCCCGCAGTTCGTCCGCGATCTGGCGCTGCAACTGCTGGCCGTACCAGATGATGGCGTTGCCGCCGCCTCCCCCGATGAGCCCCCTTCCGCCTTTCTTGCCGACCAGCCCGAAAGCGTCGGACCCGGCGGCACCCTCGGCGTCGACGCCCAGATCCTCGCCGGGAGGCGGTTCATCCGCTTGCTGCTCGGGTTCCGGCTCGGGCTCCGGTTCCGGTTCTTCGATCTTCTCCTCCTTGATCTCCGGCTCCGGCGGCTTTTCCTCGGGCGGGGGCGGCGGAGGTGGCGGGGGCGGTTGGATCACGGTGATCTGCTGGACCTGTTTCTTGGTCTGCACCGGCTTTTCGAAAAGGTCCTTCAGAAAAAAAACCGCCACCGCGATCACGACGATCAGAACCCCGCCGATCCCGAGCGGCAGATAGCGAAGCCAAGTTTTCTTGCTCATGGCGGGCGACGGAGACGAGGCTTACTTCACCAGTTTCTGCGTCACCAGGCCGAGCTGGCTGATCTGCAGGCGCGTGACCACGTCCAGCACGTCGATGACCTTTTCATACTGGATGGCGGCATCGGCCTTGAGCACCACCGGAAGGTCCGGCGTGGCCGCCTTGTACTGCGACAGACGGGTTTCGAGCTCCTGGAGGCTGACCGGATAGGTGTCCAGGTAAATGGTGCCGTCCTGGGTAATCGAAATCGCCTTGGTCTTCGGCTTGGACAGAGCGGGCGTGGCGCTGGCCTTGGGCAGGTTGACGGTGATGCCTTGTACCGTGGCGGTGGTCATGATGATGAAGATCAGCAGCAGCACGTAGGCCACGTCCAGCATGGGCGTGATGTTGATGTCGTCGTAGACCTTCTCTTCGGATTCGACTTTCATGGCTTATCCCCCGCGGTGACGCTCGGCCAGGCGCTCCGACACCATGGCCAGAAACTCGTCGGTGAACACCCGCATCTCCGCGGTGAGGTCCTTGATTTGGGTGAGCAGGTAGTTGTAGCCGAACAGGGCCGGGATAGCGACGGCGAGACCCGCGACGGTGGCGAGCAGCGCGCCGGAGATACCGGGTGCAATGGAGTTGATGTTGACATCGCCTGTGGCGGCGATCACGGCGAAGGTGATCATCACCCCGAGCACGGTACCCAACAGGCCCAAGAACGGGCCGCCGGAGATGGCGATAGTGAGCAATACCATATTGCGGTTGAGCTTTTGCCCCTCGCGCACCACCGCCGCGTCGAGCCGCGCCCGCAGAACGTTGAGCGCCTCGTCGGTCAAGGGTTGGTTGGCCAAAGTGCCGAAGCGCTTTTTGAGCTCCTGAACCCCCGCGTGGTAGACGTGGTAGACGGGAGAACTCTGGAAGTGATCGTGCTTGCCCACCACCGCGGCAAGAAAATCCGATTCGCCGAGTTCCTTCTCCTCCTCGGTTTCTTCCTGATCCAGCGCTCCGGGATCGGCGGAAGCGTCCATGTTCCGGTATTGGTCGAGGAAGGCGCGGTTGTCCTTATTGGCCCTGGAGATAGCCAGCCCCTTGGTGACCATCACCAGGGCGCTGATCACGAACATGACGCCGCACAGGGCGATCACCACCCAGCCGTCGACGGTCAGACTTTGCAGGATGATGACGAAATAATTGGGACCGCCCGCCCCTTGCTTGGATTCGTCCTGGCCAAAACCGAGAACGTTGAAATCGGCGCTTTGGCTGCGCGCCAAGAGCTTGATCCAGTCGGCGGTACGCGCCGTGTTGGCAATCTGAACTTCGTCCAGAAAGCCGATGAGGCTATCGCCTGCGGCGCCGGCGCCCAGGGTCACCATCGGATTCATCGGCCCCGCCGAAGCCGGCGACTCGCCCGCCTTGTTGCCGTCCAGGTACAGTTCCAGCTTGTCCGTCCGCAGAACCACGGCGATGTGCTGCCACTTGCCGAGTTGCAACGGCGCGGGAGGCGTCTCGACCCCTTGGCCGTTGTTCGCATATTTCGCGACCAGACCCGTGTCGCGAACCGACAGCTCCAGCGCGTTCTCGCCTTCCCCAGCGTGCAAGACGTAAGCATTCGACTGGGCCTGATCGATCTTCAGCCAGGCGGAAAAGGTCCAGCCTTTATCGGGCGAAAGTTGCAGAGCCGGATTGGCATTGATCGCAATGCCGCCCGCTCCGGTGAATTTGGCCGCTGCACCGATCCAGCCCGCCGGTTCCGGCGCGGCCTTGGAATCCGCCGCATGGTTGCCGTAGGCGGTGGCGTCCTTTGGCATCGGGTCCGTCTCGTCGAAATGCAACACCAGCGCCTGATGCACGTCGTACGTCCCGTTCGCGTCGCCGCCATCCGGCGCTTCGGCGTTGCCGTAATACATCCAGATCGAATCGGTGCTGATCCCGCCGCGGAACTGCGGCGCCTTGACCCAGACCAGGGCCATCTCGTTGATCGCGTCGAACTTCTCGACGTGATACTTCAAAGGCGTCTTGTCGTCCGCCATGAAGCGAATATCCTTGCCGTTTTCGGCCAGGTCCATGAAGTAGGCGAAGTTTCCGGTATGCAGGCGGACCAGCACCGGGAACTCGGCCAAGGTCTCCTGGATATCCGCGCCGGTAGCTCCGCCGTCCAGCGAAATCTGTTTGCGCGACGACCAGGCGTCGTTCCACCAGGCGTGAACGATGCTCGGAACGAGCACCAACCCCAAGGCCAGAGCGTAGACCCTCACTTTCATGTAAGTTCTTGTATTTACTGATTTTGAAAGCATGTATTGTGTTACATCAATGTTTCAGATACGTGACGATTTCGCCCCGATCGGGATGCCGAATTCAGGCACCTGGAGCGGAAAATCACCCGTCGATATCCCTGGATCGGAGATCAACTGCAGCCCGCCTTGCCATCCCTCACGTCGCCCACGCTGCAGTTGCCGAAGCCGATGACTTCCGTAGTAATCACGCTCAGCCCGGACTTGGCCTGGCCGGATTGAGCCTGCTGGCCATCGCCCGAACCGCCGACATTGGCCTGGTCCGTAGCCTGTTTGGCAGCGCCGGTTGCAGAATTGTCGACTCCTGCCGGTACAACCGGAGGGGGAGGGGCCGTGGGAACGCCAACCGTTCCCTGGGACGCCTGGATATTCGAGGCACCAATAACCGCGGTGGCCGCGATGACGACCTGGCCGCCGCGGATGCCCGCCTCGCCCGCATTCACCACGCCTTTCGGCGCTGCCAGAATGACCGATCCCTCGGGTTTGTCTGGCGTGCTGACGATCGCCTGGATGCCGCTGCCCGACACGATGGGAGGGAATATCGTTTTTTGGTTTCCTTCCTCGTCGAAGGTCGTAATAGGAGGCGGTGCTGAAATAGCGGCTTTCGCCCCCCGCCCGGCGTCGATGTCGCCTTCGGCCGACCAGATCACGATGTCGCCGCCGTCCATGGTAAAAACGCGCGACTCATTGACCTGGAAATCTCCTTTGACGAAAGCGTTCAGGTCCCCCTCGCGCTGCACGACGATGCCGAGTTCGCTTGCGTCCTTGGCACCGGTAAACGCCACCGCCAGACCGGCGTTCACCAGCCCGCCCGGAACGGTAATATCGATGTCGCCGCCATCTAGCGTCTTGATCTTGCTGAAGAACAGTTTCAGATCGCCTTGGTATTCCTTATCCGGGAATAGCGTTTGAATCGCGTCGAAACCTCTCTTGTACTGCCGTGCGCGTTTGGCTTCGTCGCTCTCGGCCGCCGCCGCGGAGGCGGATTGGCGAATTTCGTTGAAGAGAATTTTCAGCAGCTCGCGCCGTTGACGCTCGATGGGCAGGGTCTTGAAGTAGGCCAGCGAAGCTTCGGGATCTCGTCCGCCGATGTCCAGCTTGTAGCTCCCGGAATCCAGATAACGCGCCATAAACGCTTCGACGTCCATTTTTCCGGCCAATCCGGTCTGCACGATGATGTTCGCGCCGCCGCTGCCCAAGGCCGGGTTGAACAATCCGCCGATGGTGGAAACGCCGTTCGACGACCCGAGATCGATGCTTCTCCCGGCGAGCAGTTGCAACTCGCCGGGACCCGCCAATTCAATCTGGTAGTCTACGTTCGCCAATCCGCCGACGGGATTGCGCGGGGACCTGAACCGAATATCCCGTCCGGCGTGAATGACGGTGATATCGTCGTCCCTCAGGTTCTGCCCCTTGAAGGTGAAATCGCGTATATCCCCCCCGGCCTTGATGACCGCAGCTTTCGGCGTGTACAAGCGGAGCTCGTTGCCGCGTCGGAACGCAATATTCCCGTGCTCCGCGACGACCCGCACCGGAACCGTATCGGACGCATGGACCGGCACGGCTGCGTGAATGAGCTCGGCGCGTCCGCGCGGATCGAACCGGGCGTCCGCCGTGGTGTCACTGCCGGACATCACGGATGCCGGAATTTGCGGATTCGGGAGAAGCGCTGGATCGGCGTCGGACATGTTGATGTCGACGAACCCCCCTCCCGCCCCGGTGCTTATGTTATTGGCGGCGAGGAGCTCAAGCTGTCCCCGCGCAGCGGGATACATCTTGAACGAACGCTCGATCGAAATATCGCCGGAAAAGGCGGTGGCCTTGAGCGTCCCCGGATAAATCGACGCGGCGAATTTGCTCTCCGACGTCAAGCTCCCCAGGGCCAGCCGGTCGGTATCGTTCTGCAGCGTCACCTTGCCGCCGACGGACGACAAATCGATCGCACTGGCATCGCTGTAAGTGAAGAAATAGCTTTCGATTCCCGAAATATCCGGCTTCTTGATTTGTTCCAGAACCGTCGGATTGAAGGCCGCGCCCAAGGTGAGATTCTGCCGGGCGGAAAGCTCGAATTGGGAGGACCCCAGCGCCACTACCGGAGCGAGACCGTTCGCCCCGATCCCGAAATTGCCGCCGGCCCGCATGCGCCCCTCGCCAAGACCGGTGAAATAGACGCCGCCCAGGAGATCCTTGCCGGCCGAAACATCGATATTGCCGCCCCCCTGAACCACGAACTCGTTCGTCAGGAAGTTGACAGGGTCGTCCGGGCTTGCACGTTGCCCCACCGGCTTGCCGGTCGTGGGAACCATGACCGACAGATTCTCCACGCTGCCCCCGGCGCTGACCCGGACGTTGCCCCCGCCCAGGGCGCCGACGTTCTGATTGAAAAACCGGCTATCCGGTGCGTCGGGATCCCCGCTCAGATTGATGCCCCACATGGTCGGCCGTTCCTCGGTGTGGTCGTTCCGACGACTCCAGTCGCCGGTCCGCACCAGCCAATCGGTCATCAATTGGCCGGTAGCGGCGCCCTTAATGTTGCCGCCGGCTTTGATCGCGATATCGCCGCCGTCGACCGGATATTCCGCATAGAATCCTAGCGCCACCAGCAAATCGTCCATCGAGCCGTAGCGCCGATCGGCCGCCGGATCGTCCGAATCCCCATCGGTCGGACGGCCGACGGTATAGACCGCCGCGGCGCGATCAGAGTCGGTGGCTCCTTCCTCGAACACGATATCGCCTCCCGCTTCCAGCGTGATGGTGCCGGTGCCCGTGCGAACCACCTGATTGGCCGCCAGATTGATGTTATTCGCGGCGGTCAGGCGGTAGCTCCACGAGCGACCGGGCTGCAGAAAGTCCTGATAATCGGGAAGTACTCCGGGAAGCACCGAACCGAGCGCGAAGGCATCGGTCAGCGAAGCGTTGATATCGAGGTTGCCGCCGGTCGCGTTGAGAGTGAGGTAACCGGGAATGCCGTCCGGATGCCACGATGGATAGTCCGAGGCGAAATCCCAGGTCGACACGAGTTTCAGGTTCGCTCCGCGCACTTCCACCCCAGGAGTTAGCTCGATCGCTGCCCCGGATTCGTCTACCAACGCGGGCGGAGTGGCCATGAAGGTCTCGATATCGCTCCGGAAGGCTTCGATTCGGGCCGCGTTGATGTCGCTCTCACCCTCGAACACCCGTGTCGCTTCCAGATCCGCCTGCGACGCACCCGTGATTTTCGTGCGGATGTCCGTCACGGCGACGTTCCCTCCCGCGTCGCGCCCGGTGCGAAGATGCACGAATCCGCCGGCGCCGGCGCCGCCGCTGCCGCCCGAGACGTCGATCAAGCCGCCGGACGCGGACAAGTCGAGCAGGCCCGATCCCGCGTCGTCGGGATGCACCGTATCCAGCGTCACGCGGCCGCCGCGCTCGCCTTCGCCATGCGCGGCGGCTCGTAGACGGGCGCCGCCACCGAGCACGATCCCGTTGCGGGCCGCGATCTCGATCTCCCCGCCTTCCGTTCCGGACGCGTCGATCTCGCCCGAGATATCGACCGCGCCGTCGTCCGCCCGCAGGCTGAACCGGCGGGCAAGGACAACATCGCCCCCGCCGATCGCGACGTCGCCGCTACGCTGACGCAGATCGATTTCATCGGCAAAACCCGCATCGCGCAGATGAGCATTGAGCGCCGAGAATCCGCCGGGCCCGAAGTCCATCTCATCCAGCATCAACGAGCCCTGCCGGTAACCGTCGGCCGCACCCGCGGTGACCTGCCCTTCCCAGCGGAAGGTTCCGTGCGGTGCCCGTATGCTCAGGAGGCCGGCATCGCCGCCGCCTACGGCCCCCGCCAGATTGACCGATGCTCCCGATGCGAAATCGATATTCCCCGAGTTCGCGACCAGATTCAGCCGACCGGCCGGAGCGAACCGGACCTGATCATCGAATTTCACGCTTCGTCCGGAAAGGTCGATACTCGAGCCGGCTCCCACCAAGATATCGCCGGTCAAGGCGATGAGATCCAATGCGCCGCCCGGCAAATCGAAACGGCCTTGCTGCACGATCGCGTCGGCGGTAATCGACCAGGCCGCGCCCAGCGGCGCCGAAGTGGAATCGGGAACGTTGCCGGTCGTCCGGACTGCCACGGTGTGACCGCTCGCATCGATCGTCGTCGTCGATCCCGACGCCCCGGTGATCCGGCCGGCCGCGAGAACGAGGTCGCCGTCCGCCGAATATTTTCCCTCTCCCTGCCCGCCGAGGTTTTCCGCGGCGTTGAGAGCGACCTGCCGAAATCCGGACAGCGCGAAGTTTCCGCCGCCCAGCGTGATGTTTGCGGCATCCAGCGTCAGCGTCAGCGTCCCCTCCCCGTTTCCCGCTCCGGCAGTCGCCGGGGAGGAAGTATTGGCCAGAGTGATCGCCTCCGCCGAAATCCTTGCTTCGTCGGATACCTCGGCGAAGCCCCGCAATGCTGCGGCATCGATGGTAAGCCGCTTTAGACCGACGGAAACGCCGTCGTAAATATTGACGTCCGAGCGACTGGTCAGAATCAGGTTGTTCGCGCCCAGGGCGCTCACCTGCCCGGACGACAGGACCAAACCGCCCGTACCGGCAGGAGCCTCGCCCAAGCTGATCGCGCCGGCGCGGAACTCCAAGTCTCCTCCGGGAATTTCGACGGTTCCGTGGAAAACGGTGTCCTTGGTGGAGTCCAGGAGAATCGAACCGGAAGACTTGAGGAGGGCTCCGGCTTCGACCGTCAAAGTCCCGCGGGCTCCGCTGACGGCCTTGTCCCTCGTGACCGTCGCAAGACCCGACGACGATACCCGGACCAAGGCGCCGTTGCTGTCCGCAGCTCCGGTCTTCGGATCGTTGCTCACCAGCAGGGTTTCGCCCGACGATTCCGTTTTGCCGACGCTCTCCACCGCCGCACCTTGTGCGATAGTCAGATTTTCCCGTGCGGCGAGAAGGAGTTCCTGTCCGCTCAGCCGCGCCCCGCTGCCAACGATCACCGAGCGCGAATTGACAGAGAGCCTTCTTCCCGTGTTTTCCCGGCTCCGGGAACCGCCCAACAAGATACTTCCGACGTTCAGGTCATTGAGTTCCTCGGCGACCAAACCGACATAGCCTTCTCCGATCGCCGCGAGGTCCTCGCGGCGCCCCACCACCGCCAGCCGGTCGGCGCCGATATCCAGACGCCCGCCGAGCCCTCCCGAGGACGAAGACGCCAGAACCGTCCCGCGTAAAGACAGGCTGGCCTCCGCGAACACGGCGACGGTACCCGCGGAAGCGGGCAAGTCCGGTACCGGCTTTTCTTCGGCTGCGGCTTTCTCCTCGAAGAACTCGTTAGCCAGATACTCCTGATATTCGGAGCGTGTTCTGGCGATGTCGCCGGTCTCCACGGCGAATCCGCTCCAGCGGGAGTCGCGGATGGCCGTTCCCGCCGCCTCCCATTGCCCGGCGACGATGGGTACGCCGTCGAGCCTGCGCGCGACCGAACCCGGCGTGACGTCCTGCGTTCCCGGCTCCGGCGAGATCAGGTAGGCGCCGGGCAGCAAGGCGTAATGGGCGGGCAGCAGTGTGTAGTGGCCTTCCGGCAGGCCCGATCCCCCGGCGAGGTAAACGCTGTCCCCGACCGTCAGGCCGGAGCCCGGAAATTCGATGGGATCATAAGGAGTCATGAGTCCGTTAAGACCGGGAATCACCGCAAACGACGGCCTATAGGCGAAACTGCCGTCCAGGAACCCCGGGTCGCCCGGATTCAGCCAGTCGACGGAACCCCCTTGTCCCTTGACGAATTCGAAGGCATAGAGATCGCCGCTGCCGGAAATGTCCACGGTGGCGCCTTCCTGGAGAGCGACCTGGCGGCCTCTCAGATTGATCCGCTTTTCCGGCAGCAGCTCGGTACCCTGTTGCAGGTCACGTTCTAAGCCGAACACGCGGTTGTTATTCTCGGCTAGGGGAAAAATCCAATCGAGACCGCCTTGCGTCCGGCCGAAAGGAACGATCAATCCTTCGCCGGAAACCGAGGCGAGGCTTCCGCTGGTCAGTTCGAGCAAATCGTCGGCGTCGAGCGTCAACGTGCCGAAGGGCGCTTTCAACACTCCCGAGCTGATGATGTTGGGCGCGTTGATAGTCAGGCTGCCTCCCGCCGAGAACACGGGGGAAGAAGCGCGCCCCGACGACTCGATTCGTATGGTGGCGCCCGGCGCATCCTCGACCCGGATCGCATAATCGGTGAGGGTCGCCGGATAGATCTGCGCGGCGCGCAGCTCCAGATCGCCGGCGATCCGGAACTCGCCCTTGTAGTCACGCTGGGCGTTGGCATTCGTAATGATGCCTCTAGCGCGTATATCACCCGAGCTGTTCAGGTTCGCGCCGGAAAAGCCCTGGAGACTCGCACCTCCGATCAAGTCGATGGCTTGCGCATTGATGGCGAGAGCGCCGGCGCCGGAAGTCGCCGCCGGAACCACGCGGCTATCGGTGGACCCCAGCGCAGCATAGGCGGCTTCAAGTACGACCCGTCCGGCATCCGTCGAATCCTCCCGCTGCCAGGAAATCTTGGGCGCATCGAGCACGATTTGCCGCTCGGCTGCCAGGGAAACGTCCCCGGAAAACCGTATTTCTCCGACATTGCCGTCACCGTTGGATCTCAGCCTGACGGAAGCGAATCCCCCGTCTTGTATCTGAGCGCTCTCGACCAAGGCCTGTGCGTAGAACCGATCCGGGATTTTGGCGCCCGGAGCGAGACCGTCGGGAATCAGGGTCCGATCCGATGCGGAGACCTCGATGACACGAGGGATGGGAAGCTCTTGGTCGGAATTCGGACCATCGTCCGGGAACGGCACCCCCCCGATGTCCCGCGCTTTGAGGCGTAGACGTTTATCCAGCTCGATATTGAGACTGCCGCCGCCGGCGTTTGCGCCGCCTGATGCCGCGCGGAAAGAGCCGTCCCAGAGAATGCCCTCGGCTGCGGTCAGGTTCACCGTGCCGCCGCGCGAAGCGACCAGCCGGGGAGTGATTTCAAGGCCCAGGCCGCCGCTCGTTCTTTCGAGAATATCCAGCGTGCGGGAAGAGCCCGAGGCATCGATCAGCGAATCCTCCTGCGCGAGAATATAGCCGCGGCCGGCGACGAGACTGATTTTGCCGCCGGGCAGCAGTTCGCCCTTGCGAAGCCCGAGAGGATCCAGCTCCGGCTTGAAAGCGCCGCGCGCCAGCAACCGGCTCCCGGTCTCCAGCCAGATCGCCTGGGAGTCGTTGAAGCCCCGATCTACGTTCGGTTTGGTGATTCGGAGCGAGATTTCACCCGAAGGGGCGTCTATCGTGCCGCCGAGGGCAATCCCCGTATCCGAAGCCAAGGCCACTTTTCCGCCCGCATCGGTGCGAATTTCGGCGCCGCGTTGAACGGTCAGCCATTCCTTGCTGTCGTAAGTATTCGCCTGATCGACCGCCAGGCTCAGGATAGCGGCGGGGCGGAGAAATTCCGGCAACTCCACGATGCGGCTGTACACGGCCAAATCCCCGCCGTCGGGCAGCGACTCGAATCCCTTCCCCAACTCCAGTGTGCGCACCAAGGGATGGACCAGCCCCGGGGTGACGGTTATGCCGAACACGTTCGACGTCAGCCGGTAATCCGTAAACCCGCCTCGCTGGAAAAAATCGGACGGCAGCACCAGCGGCTTCAACACGGAACCGGCATGCGGAACCACCGGCCCGTCGCCGATGGCGATCTCGTTGGTGGTCAGGCTCAGGGTGCCGCTCCGGTCGATGCCGAATCCACGCAAATCCCCGTCCAAGACCAGACTCGCGCCGTTCAAACCGGTCGCGGCCAGACTGATATCGCCTCCCCGGCCGGCGGTAAGGCGGCCGTCCGCATCCAGCCAAGCCCCGCCGCTCACGTCGATTCGGCTGCCGGCCTCCAATACCAGATCCCCTTCCCTGGTCTTGATCGCCACCGTTCCGCCGTCTATGGCAATCGGAGAAAAGCGGTTGCTTCCCGGAAGATCGGGCGTATCGTTCACCCATGCTCCCCGTGCATCGATCGCCGCGCCGGAGGCCAGCGTGACCTCGCCGGACGTCGGTGTCCCCGCGCTCCCGAGAGATTCGAGACTGATCGATCCGGAGGGGATGCCAATCTCGCCGGCTACGTCGATTCGGTCCCCTGTAAGCTTGAGGCTGCCGCCGGCCGGAAGCGCCAGACGGGCGTCGTCCTGTATCGTGATTCCCCGACTGCTTTTCACGGCCACATGCCGGGACTCCGAATTCGCCAGGGCGCCGGTGTCCAGCACCAGGGGCGCGGGGATGTTTTCGCTGCCCGACCCGCTCTTCGGAAACTCATCCTTCTCGCCGATATCGCGAACGATGTGGTCACCGGCAAAGACGACCGCCTGCCGCCCCTGGCCGATGCCTACGTCGATCGTCAAGGAACTTCCCGGCACCCGATTCCCGACGGTGCGCTGCAATCGGCCGTCGACCGTCTCTCCGCGCAGTACTCCGTCCAGCGCCACGCGGTAGCCGCTCAGTTCCAGAGCTCCGCCTGGCTTTCCCTCCACGTAGCCCGCCTCGAAGCGGCCGAGACCGAGCGGCCCCGGAATCGACCAGCGGCGGGTAATGCCCCACTTTTCGTAAACCTTGATCACTTCTCCGAACACGCCGTCGTAAATGCGGTTCGGATCCGCTTCGCCGATATCGTATAGCCGGCCCTGCGAAATCAGTTTGGTAGTGCTGATGTAGCCGTCGCGATACGAGACCGAGCCTCCCGAATAATCGAGCACCGCGCCGGGTTTCACGATCACGTCGCCCTCCGAGCGGATTCGGATCGTTCCGCCTGTGGTACTGCGCTCGTCGATATTCCGCTCGATGCGGGCCAGCGCCCCCGAGATATCGGCGATCTTGATCGGATCGCGGATATCCACACGCACGGTCTTGCCTTTCAGTATCCCGTTTTTCTGCAACGGCGAGTCCCGCAGCTCGAAAGAGCGCAACTCCACCTCCGCCACGTTTCTCTCCATCGGGAGGGAAACGTCTCTCAGGCCGGAAGCATCGATGCGGCTCCCCGGCTCCATGTATATCCGGCTGTCGTTCTCGACCCCGGCGACCAGCGGCGTGGCCGGACTTTTCGTAGCGGTTAGCTCGATCTCTCCCGCCGGGGCGTAAACCGTCGAATCCTTGCGAAGCACGATCTTGCTGCCGCTGATCTCGATTTTCGAGCGTGCCTGGGGCTGGGCGTCCACGGCGGTTTTCGACTTATCCGAGTCCGGAATCACCTCCGTAACACTGTTCGGTCCCAGCTCTACCGTAGCTCGTGTCCCAAGTCCGTCCCCGAGATCCTGGACGCGGGCCGTGCTCATCGGACGCAACAGCTTTCTGCGTCCGCTTTCAACGGTTTGGTGGCCCTCCCGCGCCAGCAAGCGTACCGACCCGTTCAGACTGACCGAGGTGGTAGCCGATACCCGGCCTTCTTGATTGACGGCAAAACCGATCAGGGTGGCATTGCCTCTTTCCGTGATGATCTTGCCGACGTTCTTGACGTCACCCCCGGTCTCAACCTCCACCAGAAGCCCTCGGATGCCGGAATCGGGATCGGCTTCCTGCAGATACACCTTGTCCGTCGCCGCCGCCAGAATCGTCTGGCCGTCCGGGGTCTCGATGGTCCCCTGGTTCACCACCGACGGCGCGGCAATAATGATCCGCCCGCCTGGAGCATTGGTTCTCAATTGAGCGCCCGGCTGGACGAAGATTTGGATTTTGACTTTTTCACCGTTCTGGTCGAAGACGAAACGGCCTTGCGCGTCCTTGAGATAAGTCTCGCCGCCCGCTTGCAGCGCGGCGGTTCCGTCCTGGTCGAACGCCTTGGTAATGCCGCGCTTGAATACGTCCTCGCTGATGTTGAGCGTGGTGGCAACCAGCGAATTGACGTTGACTTGGGCGTTCTTGCCGAATACGAAGCCGTTCTTGTTAACGAGATAAATCTGCCCGTTGGCCGTCAGGGCACCGAAAATGCGGCTGGGGTCGTTTTGATGGATGCGGTTCAGGGCCACCGAGGTAGCGGCCGGCTGATTGAAGTGAACGGCATTCTCCGCGCCGATGTTGAAACTCTTCCAGTCGAGAATGGCTTTGTCCGTCAACTGGTTGATCACCATCGTGCCGCCATTCACGCTGCGGGTGGCGTTTCCCAGGGCCGCCCATACGTCGGCGGCGACCGGCAGCTCGGCATGGACCGGCGGCGGGCTTGCGCTAAGCAAGATACCACTCGCCATGCATGCCCGCACTGCGGCAGCGAGCGGCTTCAGGGCAATCGTCTTATTCTCGGGTTTATTCCGGTTCTTAACAGACATCCTCTTTACCTCGATACTTGCGCCCGTGGTACTGCCTAGGAATCAGAACTCGTAGGCCACGCGAAAATCCACCCGCTGTTCGCCCACGTCCACCGTGCCCTGCGAATACAGCGGATACCCCCAATCCAGCTCGCCCGTCACATGCTGAAACATCCGAAGCCTCAAACCCGCGCCGGCGGACGCAAGCCGATAAAAGCTCGGATTGGCCGGAAGCGGATCGACGATCCACAGATAGGCCCAGTCGAAAAACGCCAGCGCCCGCAGCTGATGCGTGAAACCCCATCCTTCCGCGATCAGCGCCGGGCTTTGCAGTTCGACCGACAGGTTCACGCCATGGTCGCCCAACTGCTGGGTTTGGTAGTAACCCCGGACGCTCTGCGGTCCGCCCACCGCGAACTGCTCGTTGCTGATGAGGGGCGAGTCGGTTACCTGCCCGGCCCCCTTGGCGAGGAACCGCAAGCCGAGCGGAAGCTCCCGCTCGTGTCTCAAATCGGCCGTGAAGTACAGATAATTCGCTCGGGCGCCGAAGCGCTTGTCCTCGAATTCCTTCTGCTCGTTGCCGAGTCCGCGGACGGAAAAATGGGAGGCAAGGCTCATGGCGGTCACGGCGGACTCGTCCCGCCACGTGCCGTCGTAGCTCAAGGTAAAGGGAGCGTAGGTGATGGGCGTGTTCTGCTGATCCTGCCCCACCAGGCTCAGGCCCTGATTGAATTCCTTGTAGTCGAATCCGAAAGTGAGGCTGTGAAAATAGCCGTCGAGCGGCTCTAGCGGTTTCACCACGCGCAAGCCGAAAATGTTGCCGGTACCCACTACCGACAAAGCTCCCGCGGTGGCGATCTGAGTGTTGGAACTGATGCCGACGCCATACAGTGCCAGCCGGGTATCGGCGATTCCGGTGGGCAACACGTAGGTTCCGGCCCACACTTCCACTTCGTCGTAGTTTTCGGGACTTACTTGGTATTGCAGGGACGCGCTATGGAAGCGCTGCCAGAGATTGTCGTAACGCAGCGAGGCGATCAGCCGGGAACGGCTCGTGCCCTCGCTATTGCGGCCGTTCATCTCCACGCTGCCGTGCAGCGGCAATCGGTCCTTCACCTGCAACTCCACTTCCAGCTTGCCCGGCGTCGATCCCGCGCGGAGGATCGGCGTGATCTCCCGGTCCGGCGATTCGCCCCCCAGTTTTGCCAACTGGCCCTGCACCGCCGGCATATTGGGAATCTCCCCTTTTGCGAGTGCCGGCACGCCCTCTCTGATCTTTCCGAGAGAGTAATATCGCGATCCGGTGATCTTGAGCCGCTCCACCTGTCCCTCCGTCACCTGGAGCCGAACGATGCCCTGATCGACGTCCTGTTCCGGAATATCCACCAAAACCGTCTGAAAGCCGGCTTTGTGGTATGCCGCTTCGAGCGCCTCCCGAGCCTTCTCCACGTCGTCGATGCTCTTGCCCGGCCCAAGAAAGGGGTAGACCGTCTTTTCGACGGTCTTCGATTCCAGCACGGTATTTCCCTCGACCAGGTATTCCATGACGTCGAAAATCGGCTGTTCCGCCGGAGCTTCTGTCGCCGCATCGGGCGCGGCGGTGCCGGCGCCGGGCGGTTCCGCCCAGGCTTCGCCGAACCCCGACAAGAGAAGCACAAACAAGGACGTGCAACTTATCTTCGGCAAGCTCGAATTCGGAAAACGTATAAACAAGGTTTTTCTACTTCTTCTATCCGCCCCTGCGGGGCACCTTCGCAATCGCGGCTCGCCGGACCGAAAACACCCGTTAGGCCTGTCTTCGATCGCTCGCCGCACAAACGCAAGCGGGGGATGGGCGAAAAGCCCCATCCCCCTTCCCTGCCTTGGCCGCGAGCCGAATGGCCCGCGGCCCTTCAGGCCTCCCAGCCGGTCCCTTGTCCTTTACAGATCCAACAGGTTCTTACCGCTGGTGGTGTTGACGACAGGCGCGCGGCAGTTATCCAGCGAAGCACCCTGCTTGTGGGTTAGGTTGATCGTCGGATTGTTGGCCGCATCGAACGGGAAGGTCTGGGCGTTGGTGCCGTTGGTGCTGAGAGCCAGGAAGCCCGACTGGCCGAACGGATGATTGAACTCCACGTTCAGGTCTTTCACGATCGACGGCTTGCTGGCGTCCTGAGCGACCTTCTGCAGGATCGTCAGCACGTCTCCCGTCGGGCCGCCGACCGAAGCCTTGCGCCACTGGAAGGTCTGCTCAACCCAATCCGGGTAGCGGCCGGCAGCCACCTCGGCCAGCGTGGGCGCGGCACCGTCGATCTTCACGAAGCGGTAGTTCTTGCGAGCGATGGAATTGCCGTTCTTATCCCTGCCGGAGTTCTTTTCCAGGCTCTGTATGCCGATCGCCCAGCGCTTGCTGTTGCCGGAATTGCCGCCGCCGGTGTTGGTGCCATCGTTGAAATCGGCCAGGCAGTTGTCCACGTCTCCGGAACCCGACTGGCCGATGCCGTTCAGGGCGAGGTTGGTCGAGGGGACGATCGGTCCGCTCAAGGCATTGCTGCCGGACACCGGAGGCACCGCACCACTCATGCACGGATTGTTCAGGAATACCGCGTTGGCTTGCGCCTGGGTGCCGGAACCGTCGACGCGGCGGCAGACAGCCACCTTGTTGTCGGTCAGGCCCATGCCGCCGGAATAGCTGGTGAAGAAGTCAGAGGAAGCGCCACCGACCTGAACCTTGAATCGATTCCAGTTCTGCACCTTGCCGGCCAGCAGCGAAGCGACCTGTTCGGAGCTGAGACTGGGCATGCAATCGGGATTGCTGTCATCCCCCAGCACGCAACCGGCGGGGAGCCGGCCCTGGTCCATCTGCGCGTCCTGCAGGGCGGTATAGAGAGAGAGCGTCACCGGGATGCCGAACACCAGGCCCGCGGCCGGGGTCACGTCCAGCAAGCTGGAAACCTGGCTGGCTGTGACATCCGGCTGCTTCACGCCGCCCTCGATGGGCGCGTTAGGACCACGGAACAAATCCGGGTTGACGTCGCTGACGCCCAGATCGGACTCGTGCAGAATGGTGTCGCCCGCATTGGCGAGCGTACAGCGATAGAATGTGTCAGGGCCGGTCTTGCTGCAGTTGCCGTTATTGATCTGCATGTGCGTGATCGCCTGATCGAGGATCAGGGGCGTTACGCCCTGCGCCGAGCCGCCCTGCGAACGTTTGTGGAACAACACGTTCGGGTTGACGGTGCTGAGACCGGTCACCTTGGTGGAGTCGAGAGTGCAGAAATAGGCCGAGTGCTGCGCTCCCGGCTTGGATGCGTTGGCGTTGTCGCGGTAGATGTCCAGAGATCCGGCCACGCACAGTTCGGAAAAAAGCGCTTCCACGCCCTTGTCCTGCGCCGTGGCGCCGGATGCCCAGATTTCGATATCCACGGCCGCGCCGGGAGCGAGAGCGAAGGCTTCGCCGGCGCCGAGCAGCGCCGTTGCCGCCATGGCGACAGACAAACGATTGAATTTCATCGAATTTTCTCCGTTAAGGATATTTGGGAGATTACGCTTTCTGGCCGCGGCGGCTGACCAGGGTCAAGCCGGCCAGAGCGGAGCCCAGCAGATAGATCGCCGCGGGAACCGGTACCGGAGAGGTGCCGGCCGGGCCGAATTCCAGGGTGCCGTTGCTCGACAGCAGCCAGCGCCCGGCAATCTGATTGACGATGCCGTCGCTGTCGTCGCCGGTGTTATTGGTCACGTGGAAGAAAAGCGTTGCCAGGTCGACGCCGCCGGCCGTGGAAGCAAACACGCTGGGAGAAGCACCCATCAACGGACCCCAGTTACCGTCGTCCCAGGACTGCGGCAGTCCGTTATCCACGACGCCCGACACGTTGTCGCCCAGAGCGGTGTTCAGCTTGCTGATATAGTTCTGAATGATGCTATTGGTGCCGAGTACGTTACCGAAGCCGCCGTTGAACGAAGACCCGGTGGCCAAAAAGCCCCATTGATCGATATTGGCGAAACCCTCGTCGAGGGTGTACACGGCGGCGATGTTGTACTGAAGATCGGTCTGACCGGCGAAGCCGGCATAATTGGCGTCCGCGGCCAGATTGACGTTGAAAGTCCAATTCGAACCGGCGTTCAGCACGTCAGTGAGGGGAACGTCGAGATCGCGGAAGTAGGTGCGCCCCAGGCCGCCGTTCGCGTCGGGATCGAAAATCGACACGAACAATTCGCCCACGTTCGGATACAGGCCGCTGTTAATGGACGCTTCCGCGCCGGTGGCGCCCAAAGCCAGCATCACGCCGGCGGTAATCGCTTTCAGTTTGTTCATTTCCATGCCTCGTCTAAAATCGCGGTTGAAAATACCTTGCAGACATCTCCCCAAGGTCAATCTGCAGGGCTGTTTTCAGCCGGTCGCTTTTCGGCGACCGGCTTTTTTGTGCCGTTTTTCAGGCACCGAAAACAAAAAAAGCCGGGTTGCCATCAACGCTTGTGTGGCAACCCGGCTGTCTTGAAATCAAGACCCGTGGCTTTCCGGCCCCGCCTCGCGACGAGTGTGGCTTTGTCCTAGCAACCCTCCTGGACCGGGCTCCTGCTCCCCGGCCGCAACTTGAACCGCACTGCGGTTTTCTTCCGTCCCTTTGAAGGCGAGACAGACTTTAATGTCGCTTTTTTACAACCAAGTTAAGTTTGTGTGACACCGATGAAATTTTTTGAAAAAACTCAACGCACGGCTCCCGCGCATCAACTAAGTCTTTGTTTTGGATTACATTTGCGTGCTGTGTTTTTTTTCAAAACTTTAAGTCGCAGATGATTGCGAGCTGCCCCGGCTGTAGCTTTTTCGCTGAACGACTTTACGGATTCGCAACATGAAGGCGGGGGAATCGAGGAAGGGCACCGCCGGACCTGACTTCTTCCGAGCGCCTTGCCCGACGCATCGGGGCGGTGGGTCGGCAATCCTTTGCCGACAAATCCCGTCGGGAAGGGTCGCGATTAAAGCGACCGTTTGCGATTGGAAGGGACCGACTAAAGGTCCGTTTGCGATTGGAAGGGTCGCGGCTAAAGCGACCGTTTGCGATTGGAAGGGATTCCCGACCTACTCCGCGGTTCGGTGCCAGCCGGCCTGCAACCGATTGATCCGGCATGCCTCCGTCGTTAGGCTGGTTCCCGAACTCCCGTTTGGGAACCGACGTTGAGAAGCTCCCGCTTCTCGATTCGAATGATGTTTCGAGAAGCTCGAGCTGCTCGGGTATAGCTCCCAGGCGGAAGCTTGGGAGCCAGCGAAAATCCATACCGGAATGGCGGTCCGCTGACCTGTATAGCAGCGACCGTTTGCCATCAAGCGCTGACGCTTAGCCGGGCCTGCATCCGAACGCCTGCGTCGGCAAGGGATTGCCGACCTACGGCCGCTCGTTTCGGCCTACATTTAGAGCCTATCCCAGTAGGTTCAAAAACTCTTCGACTCGGCTCAGGGCGAACGGCCTACTGAGATAGGCACTTAGAGGTACGGGGCGGTTTCCCAAGCCGCACCGCTATACTGCGGTGAAAAACGATCGAGCACCGGAATATAAGGTGGCGAAATTTCGCCGAGATGGGGCAAGATACGCTTCCTTCAAATCAACCCCCTTAGCTCTTGAAACGCTTATTGATATGGAGCGCCGCTTTTGCGGTCCTTGCCGTGGCAGGCGTCGAAATGGACCTGCTCCCCAATGCACGAACCTTGGAACTGGTCGGCCAGCGCTATGGATCGGCGGCCGTCGAACGTCTGTCGGCGTGGCGCGACCTGGTTCTGCATCTGGGCAGTGCCGGCGAGCACGAGAAGCTGGCGCGAGTCAACGATTTCTTCAACCGCCTGCCCAATATCTCCGACCCTGACCAATGGGCGCGCCGCGACTACTGGGCGACTCCGGTGGAACTCCTGGCCGCCAACGGCGGCGACTGCGAGGATTTCGCCCTGGCCAAATATTTCACCCTTCGAGCGGCAGGAGTGGCTCCCGACCGATTGCGGGTCACTTATGTCCGGGTCTGGCGGCCACGGCTGAGCCGCATGGAGCCGCACATGGTCCTGGCCTACTATCCCGCCCCGGAATCCGAACCGCTGATTTTGGACAATCTGATCGGCGATATCCGGCCGGCCGCCGCGCGGACCGATCTAGCGCCGACCATGAGCTTCAATGCGGAGGGGTTGTGGTCGGCCAAGCAGCGCGGGCAGCATGGCAAACTGGGTGAAGCGTCCGACATACGCCACTGGAACGATCTGTTGGCGCGCATGCACCACGAAAAGACGGGAGCGATTCGATGAAGACGATGAGCCTGAAAACCCTGCTGGTCCTGATGCTCGGTCTGCTGTTTCTGCTGCTGGGGCTGGCTCTTTTCGCCACCGGCCTGGTGAATACCCACGGTTTTCTGCAACGCCAGTTGCACGCTCATGCGCAAGAAACGGCAACCACTCTGGCGCTGGAACTATCGCCCGCGCTGGCGAGCAACGACACCGCGGCGGTGGCCAATGCGGTGGACGCTCTCTACGATAGCGGCTACTACCGGCGTATCGCCGTGATCCGCCCCAACGGCGAATCCGTCGTGGAGCGGGAACTCCCCTTGAAAGTGGACGGCGCTCCCGAGTGGTTCATCAGCCGCGTGCCGTTCGACGCTCCCGCGGGTCGGGCCGAATCGATGGCCGGCTGGAAACTTTCAGCCGTGGTCGACGTGGCCAGCCATCCCGGTTTCGGATATAGCCAACTTTGGCAGATGACCTGGTCCATCCTGGGCTGGACTCTGGGTTTCTGGCTGATCTCCGCGCTGCTGTCGGTATGGCTGCTGCAAAAGGCGTTGCGTCCGCTGGACCGGCTGGAAAATCTGGCGCTTCGCATCGGCGAAGGCAAGTTCGAGCCTTTGGCGGAGCTGCCCCGTATTCGCGAACTGCATCATATCGGCTCGGCGTTCAACCGTATGTCGGAAGCGGTGCGGCGCATGCTGAACGCGAAGATGGAAACCATCGAGAAACTACAGCGGGATCTCCACCACGACCGGCAAACCGGTCTTTTCAATCGCGCGTATTTTCTCGCATCGCTGGACGCGGCCCTGGCAATATCCGGAACGCAGCACGCCATTGCCATCCTTCAGCTCACCGGACTGGCGGAATGCAATCGCCGATTCGGACGCGATACGGGAGATCTTGTCGTCAAATTTCTCGCCGATGTTGTGGAAGCTGTCGCCGAAAAGACGCACGGCTCGGCGGCGCGAATAGACGGCGCGCAGTTTGCCGTGCTGTTGGAGCACGCCGATGCCGATTGCCTGAACGATCTGACCCATCACCTCGCCCAATCGACGGTGATGGCTTTGCTCGAGACCGGAATCGCTTCGTCCTGCACCGTCCATATCGGGGCGGCCCTCTCTTCCGGCGATAGCAGCACGGCACTTCTTGCCCGGGCGGACGCTGCGCTGCGCGACGCGCAGATGGGGTCCAGCGGGAGCTTTCGGATTGCGGAGGCAGATCCGACGCCGGGCGGGAGCGGCCGGCTCGCATTGCTGCGGCAGGCTTTGGACAACGGTCAAGTGGAACTGGAGCGGCAGCCGCTTATGTGCCGGAACGCTTCGGCACCCGAGCATTACGAGGTGTTCGCGCGCATCGTGACGGAAAACGGATTACGGCTTTCCGCAGGCGCCTTGGCGCACATTGCCGAGGAAACCGATCTGGCTCCGATGCTGGACAAACTTGTCGTCGCGCGCCTTCAGGAAGCGATGGCGGAAAAACCCGAAGCGGCGTGGTCCGTCAATTTGTCGGTGGCCACCATCATGCAGCCGGGATTCGCTCAATCTTTTAGACATAAAGTGCCCGCTCGATCAAATCTGGCCATAGAAGTCCCCTTGAATCGGCTGATTTTAGCCCCGCAAGCGGCCGAGTCCGTTAGCGAGCTCAGGAGAGACGGTTTTCGGTTCGTGCTGGATCGCTTCATGCCCTATCCCGGCGCACTGGCCTGGTTAAACGAATTGATGCCGGATTGGGTAAAGGTGGAAGGGGCTCTCTGCCGCCGGATATTCGATGACGCCGGCAATCAGGCCCTGCTCAAGGCGCTATGCCAATACGCACGAGAGTTGGGTATCCGCGTTGCCGCCACCGGCGTGGAACGGGAGGACGAGGCCGATCTGCTTTTTGGCCTCGGGTTCGACGCGGTGCAAGGCCGTGTGTTCGAGAAGGCGAGCTAGAACGTTTTCATACCTACTGTACGGGCACTGGCGAGTAGGTCGGGAATCCCTTCCCGACTTACTGGAGACGCTACACCAAACAGGAAAATTCGCCTGCCGGAGGGGATGTCTCTTCCCGGCGACGAACGGATCGCTTCAGACGCCTTGTAAATCCATTCAACATTCAAGCGAACATTATCGTAGGGTGGGTTAGCGAAGCGTAACCCACCGATCCGAGGCCGTTCGGCGGGTTACGGCCTCGCGGCCTAACCCGCCCTACAAAACAATTCCTGATTGAAAGCGATTTGGAAAAATACCTGAAACGGTGCGCCTGGGGTATTTTCCTGGCGTCAGCGAATTTTACGCCCACCGTAGATTTTCATCCTATCCCATTGATTCAGCGAAACACGAGTCCTTGGCTCAGAGTTTGCTGCTAAATCCCCAGACATCCGAACCCGACGGGAGACTTTTCACCTAAACGCGGATCGGCGTCGGATAGCTATTCAGCAAGCAGCTCACGCCGCCTGTTACGAAAACGCCGTATACGCCCTCTCGCATGTTCTGGTTCGCCATCGGTCCCGGAGCCGTCCGCCGGGGCCAAGAGCGACCACATTCCGAACCACCAATAGGCCGCCATCGAAATTTCTCAAAATGTCACAGACCCTTAACAAAATCTTCACAGAACTTCGATTTAATAAACAAAAACTGAAAGATTTTTTTGTCGTTGACCTTTTCGGCATGAAAGCGCCGGAAATCATCGAGCGACGCCCTGGAACCCAAAGGCATAGAAAGCGTGCTGTCGGTTGAGGGTGTACGACTGAAGCGACCTGCACTGGGTGTGTGCTGGTTCCCAAACTCCCGTTTGGGAACCGACGTTGAGAAGCGGGAGCTTCTCGGGCGGGGCGCCCAAGCCGAAGCTTGGGCGCCAGCGGAGAGGCCGTTTGGGATAAGAACGGTATATCGAGGCTTGTCAGAGCATTTTGGGGGGTATCAAAGGTCGTTCGGAAACAGCCTTATCTTGGTTATCTCGCCGAATCGATAAACCAGGCAGGGATGGGTGGAATTGGAGTGTGGAAATCCGGGCATCGTCGCCCGTCATACCTCTACGCGCCTTTCGCAGACGTATAGGGTCGCCGCTTTTGTAGGACGAGAGATACGAGGGAATGTTTGGAATTCGGGTTTTTCGTTGCGTTTTAAACTGACTGTAAGGAGTCACTGCTCATGAAGACATTTATCGGTGCAATCACAGGCATTTTTATCTTTTTCAGCGGGGCTGCCGCGCAGGCCGCCCTGCTGGAAGGCCAATCGGTTTATTTCCAGTTTGCGGACGAGGACCTGGATTACTTCGGGACACCGTCCATCGACGGCGATACCCTGAGCTTCGCCTTTTCCGATCGTTCTGCCGCCTCGGCTTCCCAGCGCCTAAGGGAAACCATGGAATTTCAGGTCATCGCCAAGGACGGATTTCTGATCAATCAGTTTCACCTGGCGGAGGGCGGCGACTACGCACTCGCCGGAAAGAACAGCAGCGTTTCGGCCAGCAGTCGGCTCCGGCTCGACGACTTTACCAACGACGAACTGTTCCGCGACTCGGGTGAAAAATCCTTCCGCCTCGGCGGCAGCGGCGGCGAAAAGGCGGGCAGCTGGACCACGCTGTTCGAGCAGTCGATTGCCCGGAGCGAAGAACTGGACGTCCTCTTGACGACGATGCTGGGGGCCGTTCCGGTGGGCAGTCAGGGTGAGGCCTGGATCGATCTGAACGCGATCCGCGTGACCATCGGCGCGGTTCTGTCCGGCGGCGAACCGGCCCCGGTGCCTTTGCCCGCGGCCGTGTGGCTCTTGGCCTCCGGACTCGCCGGTTTGACCAGCGTGATGGCGGCCAAGAAAAATCAGGCACGCTGCTGAATCAAGGCGCAGATCTCGCCATTTTGGATCAGGCTGATCTCCGAGCCGCCGCTTTGCACGTCGATCGCGTTTGTCGGCAAAGGATTGCCGACCTGCGACGGCTGCCGAACTGGAATCGTAAGATGCCACTTAAGGAAGCTCTGATTAAGTCCTTCGACGGGCCTGTCCTGAGCCTGTCGAAGGGCATGAACGGATTCCACTTGTTCAGAGCTTCCTTAAAAGCATCAATCCGCCACGGAATCGGTGCTTGCCTCTTGCGGCAAGGACGTAGGCGAATCGAGCGGCAACCGCACCACGAATTCACTGCCTTTTCCCTGCCCTTCGCTGCGGGCCTCGACCTGTCCGCCATGCAAAGCGACGATTTTTTGCACGATGGTCAGCCCCAACCCCAATCCTCCCTGAGAGCGGTCCAGAGTGCGGTCGGCTTGAGTGAAGGCGTCGAACAGGCGGGGCAATAACGCGCTGGGAATTCCCTCTCCGGTATCGCGAACGCAAATAACCGCATTCCTATCTTCAACGAATGCGGTAAGCCAAATGAAGCCGCCTTCCGGGGTGTACTTGGCGGCATTCGATAAGAGGTTCGAGATTGCTTGTACCAGACGCGCAGGATCAATCTCGAGCCGAATCGGATCAGCAGGCAACGAAACCGTAAAACGGTGGTGGCGCTGGTCCATGAGCGGCTTACAGGTCTCAACCGCCTGATCGATCACCACCGTCAAATCCATAGGCACTCTGCGCAGAGTCAGCTTGCCTTGAACGATCCGCGAGACATCCAAAAGATCGTCCACGAGCCTCGCCAACTGAGTGACCTGCCGGTCGACCACGTCCCGTACCCATCGAAGCTGGGAGTCCGGCGCATCGAGTTTCCGCATGATCGCCATGGCGTTGCGTATGGGCGCCAGGGGATTCCGGAGTTCGTGCCCCAGCATGGCAAGAAACTCGTCCTTGCGACGCTCGGATTCGTGCAGGGCGCGATTGGCGGCCTCGAGCTGGAGAGCCCGCTCAGCCAGTTCGATTTGCGCCTTTCGTACGGCCGCTTCGGCCTTCTTCCGCTCGCTGACATCGATTATCGAGACCCAGTAATGAACATCCGTCCCGGAATCGTCTGGCGCGCCCATTCGACTGTCCAGCACGACCGGCAATCCTCGTCCCTCGACGGTTAGCAAGGTGAGCTCGGTCAGGCCGGTGCCGCATATCCGGCAGTCCCGGAGATGTTGCAGGAACTGATGGCGGTCTTGTTCGGCGATGAGGTAAAGAAAGAGAGAACCGAGGAAATGATCCCGTTGACCACCGAGCAGGCGCGCGCCGGTCGCGTTCAGGGCACGAATGATGCCGCACGCATCCAAACCTACGTAACCCACGGGCGCGAACTCATAGAAGTCCGCATAGCGGTTGCCGGAGAAGCCGTTCATTTGACAAGGCATCACTGATCTTGACTCCAGTTCCGTAGTAGGCGTGTACCACTGGCGAATCCTTTCGGCTGATACGACATTGATAGCGCCCTTTTGTTTCGGCCGATCGGATGGCGCGTGGCGAAAGGTCTGGAAAACTTGCGCTGTCATGGCTGCGTCATAACGTCTGGGCATGATCCGATGAGCTCGCCGGAAAAGAGACGTGAGCGACGAGGTCGAAGGACATCGTCTACGCCGCTACGACGAACTTCGATTCGCAAAAGTAATGTCGTCTTATTCCGAGGACCAACGGCCGGGAGACATCGAGCAAGCACGACCATCACGAGAAGGAATCTATCCCATGAAAATGCTGGAACTAATAAAAGTTGCCGATCTGTTTACCATCAGCAATCTGGCCTCCGGGCTGATGTCGATTTTCTTGGCCACCGAAGGCCATCCGGACTGGGCCTCCGGTTTCCTGGTGCTGGCCGTGCTCTTCGACAGCCTGGATGGCAAGATCGCGGCCCTACTTCACCAACAGAACCTGTTCGGCAAACAACTGGATTCGCTTGCCGACCTGGTGTCATTCGGCGTGGCTCCGGCGTTTCTCTATTTCTCGATCGACACCCATCACTGGATCAAGACACTGATCCTGATCATGTTCGTCACCTGCGGAATGCTGCGTTTGGCGCGCTACAACATTTCGCAGGGCAATGCCTTTGAAGGGGTTCCGATCACGGTCAACGGTGTCCTGTTCCCGACCCTGTTCCTGGTCGCCGCGTTCGTACCGGAAAGTGTCAATGCCTGGCCGATGATATTCCTGGTGCAAAGTTTCCTGATGGTTTCCAGCCTTAGAGTGCGGCGGCTTTTCTGAGTCCATTTGTCTCCGCTGTAACGGGAGCACCGGCTCCCCCGATCAAGACTAGGCACATCGAGACATGCAAGCTTGGCAGGCAACGGGGTCGCCGGCAAAGGATTGCCGGCCTACGAATGCTTGAATCAATTCACCCGAACTGAAGGCGCCAACGACGTCCGCCAAGCCTGTTTTGCCATACGAGCGAGATGAAAACGCTTTAGAGCGTTTTCCGAATCGGTGTAAGGGATTCGGATATGTAGGTCGGGAATCCCTTCCCAATCGCAAACGGGCCTTTAATCGGCCCCTTCCAATCGCAAACGGTCGCTTTAGTCGCGACCCTTCCGACAAAACCCTTCGCCGAGCCGATACGTCGGCAAGGGATTGCCGACCTACGTTCTCCCCTCCTGGAACGAATCCGTACACCGGGATGGAAAACGCTCTAAAACACGAGCGTCCACCCCGGCTCGCGTGCCTGATCGCGCGTGTAGCTCACGCCGTGCACCTTCAGCCCTTCGGCATTGAGAAGCGAGATGATTCCGCCCTGGTTGGACAATTCGATGTCGGGCCGAACGTGGATGATCATCGGTTCGCCCGGATTCAGGGTGCCCGTCAGCGGCTTTCGGTGCTTGGCGCGGTCCAGCAGTGCCCAGCCGTCGAGATCGATAGGCCGTGGCGAGGTATTGAGCAGGATCACGGTTTCGTCTTCCGGCGATTCGATCGTATTGACCTTTGCCGCCACGATACGCACCAGGCCGTCCGGTACCGCATGGGTGGGAGGCCATACCGGCGTCGGCCGGGGCGGAAGGCCGTGTTCGGCGGGAGGACCGCCCGGCTCTTCGGGCAACATATGCCCGGTACGATCATCGGTATGAATCGCCTGCGACTGAAATTTCAGGAAGAGGGCCACCCATTCCTGCTGGTCCGCGTACCAGAACAGCAGCCCGCCGTCCTGCCAGACGCCGTCGTCCTTGACGAAATCGTCGGCATTGCCCTGATTCATGTGGATGTCGTGAACGCCGCGGCCGGGCGCGAAACCGAAGATCTTGTCGCGCTTGTTCTCCGGCCCCCAGGGCTCGCCGAACGCATACACCCAGGCGTTCTCGCTGGCCATGGCGCGCTGCACGTAGCGGTCGATCTTCTCGTTGAGGTCGTTGTCCGGGCCGGGCACGGAAAACGGGAGAGGCGTCATTTCGGCGAACGAGCCGAACAGATTGCCGCGGATGTAATCCAGCGCGACTCCGCCGGGCTTCGAGGGCAGCTTGTGCCAGCCCGGCTCCAGTTGTTCCAGCGACTCGGTTATGGGATGCCGGAAGTGCGGCACGATCAGGTAGGACAATTCCGACGGCCACAGCTTGGACTTGACGTTCACCGCCAGGCGGTACCGATCCTGCTCGTCCACCGCCAGAATCTGATAATGGGGGTTGTCGCCGGTCCCGAGATGCCGATCGACCGGCGTCGCTCTCAATACGCCATAATTTTTCAGGGGCATGGTGGCTTTCTCCGTGTTAAGAGATCGAGGTCATTCCTGCGCCATCGCGCGGCGCGATTTGTATTCCGGCGTACCCGGCGAGTAATGCTTGCGGGCCCATCCGGCATCGGACCGCAGCTTGAACTTGCGGCGGCCGGAAGATGGCATTTCCCGGTCGCGGTAATACGCGGCGCGGGCCCGGTAGTGTTCGTACAGGCGGAAGAACTCCGCGAGATAGATCGCGGCGATGCGGCGGGAGCCCCGGATTTCCAGCAGGTTTTCATCGTTCCGGTGCAGCGAGTTGTTGCTCATGTTGGCCGAACCGGAGTAGATCACCGGCTGAGCGGTTTCCCCGTCGATCACGATGAACTTGTGGTGGATGATGACCGGCGGGAACGGCGGCGGCGTTTCCCCCGGAAACAGCATGAGCTCGGTATCGAAGCCCTCCGGAGTGTCCGACCGGCGGAAACGCTCCGCGCCGATCACGTCGCGACCCTGGCGGGAGCGGTGGTAGAGTTCGAGCGCGGCGATCTGGTCCGCGCGGACGGCCTCGTCCGTTTTCGGCCTGGCGATCCGGTTGACCAGTCCGAACATCATCTTGCCGTTGTCCCCCGCCATGAAACAGGCGTCGCGAAGCTCGGCGTCGGTCGGCGTGAACAGGCAGAAAAGCACCGAACTCCTGGCCCGATGGATGGCTTCGACGATGGTGTCGATGGATTCGCGCTGGGAACTCGCTTCCGGCGAAAAGAAAACCCGCACCCCGGCATCGCCCACCGTAATCGGACTCGACCAGCGGGCATTCCGCGCCAGGGATGACAAAGGCGGATTGTCTTTGAGCCGCTTGAAGCGGTCGAAATATAGCCCGGCCAGGGCGGACGAATCGAAGGTGTGCATCAAATTCGCCTGGGTCGACAAAGCCCCCGTGGTGTAGTTGGCGGAACCGCACACGACCCGCCCCGCCGACGGGCGGCGACCGGCGAACCCGCGGCCCGACACCAGGTATTTGTTGTGCATGATGGCGGCCTTGTCGCGGGGGAAAAACGCCACCCGGTCCTTCAGCAAGTCCACCGCCGGCTGATTGGGCGAAACGGCGTTGCCGCCGGCTGATCCCGTTTTCTTCGCATCGTAGACCAGCGCCAGGGAATGATTCCGGCTGAAGGTGTCCAGCGCCGGAACGATGAACAGTTCGTCGGTCAGATGATAGATCGCCCCGACCGCCTCCCTCGCCTGCCTGAGAAATGCCGGGACCACGCCGTCCAGACCGTTGGCCAGCCATCGGCGCAATTCGCGCGCCTGCTCCGCGCTGGGTTTGTCGTCGAGCTCCAGCCCCATGCCGCGCAGCTTCCGCATGAAACCCTGGGAGCTCAGCACCGCACGGTTGAACCAGGTGCCGATGTCGTGTTCGACTTCTGCCGGCAGCGTGACATCGAGCGTTCCCGTTGCTTCCGCAAGCGGCTGGAGATTCCCCGGCGTGCCGATCACCGGGAAAACCTCGTATCGAAAAACCGGATTGCGTCCGGCGCTCGCGGCCGCCCGGTCTTCATCGCCGATTCGTGCGTCCCACCAGAGAAACTTCTGGATCGGCGCTTCGTTGCTGGGAAAATCGGGCTGTTCCGGGTCGGCCGGACCGTTGAAGTCGATGCGGTTCAGAAGCCAGCTGGAAGGGGCGTACCGGCGCGTCGCGGGATCGCGAAATCCGGGTGTGCGCCTGGCGGCGAAACCCAGGAAATCCTTACGCCGGCTCCCCTCGTCCCAATCGAAGGCGAGCAAGATCATTCCCGGTGCCGGATATGCACGGATGGCGACCTTTTCCATATGCCCCCTATTATGTGCCCGGCCGTCAAGCGGCCGATACCGTTATCTCAAGGCTTTTGACGAACGACTCCGATAACCGGCGCCCGCGGCTTCCAGCCCCTCATCCCACATCGAACTCGAGATCGCAGCTTTTGCGGTTCATTGTCCAGGCATCCGCCGGCAACCCGCATGCGTCGTTCGGTTTACCGTATTAAACACCCGAAACCATTACAGCCCTGTGAAGTTTTCACCCGAGACCGACACACCGGGCGGCATCGCGCGGAGATAGCCAAGCTCCGGTCTTCGCTGCTTACACTTTCGACGACCGAACTTATTATTAATCAGGCCCGTAAATACCCTCCTGGTATTTCGGGCCGCCGCCCAGGCCGGTACACGCCCGGCCTGGGCTCACGCGGCTTGTCGCCGCGCCGGGGCATCCCTGCCCCGGATTAACCCGGCCTATATTTATAGGCCGGGTTAATAACCTCCCGGTAATACAACTGTCAGGTCGCCTTAACACGGATGCTGTTTGATACACGGCGGTCCGCCGGGACTCGCCCGGCCTTTCTCAGGAACAAACCGAGGAATATGACACTATGAAACTCAACGAACTCGCCTGTGCCGTAACGCTGATCTTGGCCGGCGGCACCGCCTGCGCCGGCGCCGGGCCGGCCACGACGGTCAAGATCGTCGCTTTCAACGATTTCCACGGCCAGCTCGAATCGCCGGGCTCCTTCGGCGGCAAGCCGGCGGGCGGCGTGGACTGGATCGCCGGGTACGTGTCCAAGCTGAAAAGCGAGAACCGCTACACCACCGTGGTCTCCGCGGGCGACCTGATCGGCGCAACGCCCCTCGTTTCCGCCCTGTTCCACGACGAGCCCACCATCGAGACCATGAACATGGCCGGGCTGGAAATCAACGCCGTCGGGAACCACGAGTTCGACGAAGGCAAGGACGAGCTGAAGCGAATGCAGAAAGGCGGCTGCCATCCTACCGATCCGAACTCCTGCCAGGGCGCCTCGGTCGGCGCGCCTACCGCCGATGATGGTTCCTTTGCCGGCGCGGACTTCAAGTTCCTGGCCGCCAACGTGGTCGACACGGCTACCGGCAAGCCCGTTTTCCCGCCTTATGTCATCAAGAACTACGGCGGCGTCCGCGTGGCCTTCATCGGCATGACCCTCAAGGAAACTCCCACCATCGTCACGCCGTCCGGCGTCTCCGGACTGGAATTCAAGGACGAGGCCCATACCGTTAACGCGTTGATCCCCAAATTGCGGCGGCAGCGGGTCGAAGCCATAGTCGTGCTGATCCATCAGGGCGGCACCCAGCCCGTCGCCCAGAACGCCACGACCATGAACCAGTGCGCCGGCAACCTGGACGGAACCCCCATCAAACCCATCGTCAACCAACTGGACGATGCCGTGGACCTGGTGATTTCCGGCCACACCCATCAGGCCTACAACTGCATGATCGCAAACCGGGAGGGGCGTGAAATCCCGGTGACCAGCGCCAATTCCATCGGACGCATCCTGACCGACATCGACCTGACGATCGACCGGAAAACCCGTGACGTGACGGCAGTCAGCGCGACCAATATTCTGGTGGACCAGACCGACGCGACGGTCACCCCGGACGCAGGCATCAAGGCCGTCGTCGACGGCTACAAGTCACTGGCCCAGCCCATCGCCAACCGGGTAATCGGCGCCATCACCGCCGATATCACCCGCACAGCCAATGCGGCGGGCGAGTCCGCCCTAGGCGACGTCATCGCCGACGCGCAACTGAAAGCCACCGAAGCTCCGGGCTTCGGCGACGCGGTAGCCGCGTTCATGAATCCGGGCGGCATCCGTGCCGACCTGAGTTACGCATCCGGCACGGCCGGCGAAGGCGACGGCAACGTAACCTACGGCGAAGCCTTTACCGTGCAGCCCTTCGGCAACAGCGTGGTGACCATGACCCTGACCGGAGCCCAGATCGAAATTCTGCTGGAACAGCAATTCACCGGCTGCGGCGCCGACAATGCACCGGCCGCCTTCAACTATCCGGCCGGAGACTCCGGCCAGGCGTTCGACCGCATCCTGCAGGTCTCCAAGGGCTTCACCTATCAGTGGTCGGCCAGCGGTTCGCCTTGCGACAAGGTCGACCCGGCCAGCATTCGGATTAACGGCGAAACCGTCGACCCGGCCGCGAACTATCGCGTCACCGTGAACAGCTTCCTCGCCGACGGCGGGGACAAGTTCTACGTCCTGAAGCTCGGCACCGATCGGCTCGGAGGCGCCCAGGACCTCGACGCCCTCGAAGCCTGGTTCAACCATCCGGACGCCGATTCCGATCCGGCCGAGCCGGGCGTACAAATCGCGCCCGGTCGGCAAGACCGTATCGTGCGGATTCCCTGAAAAACCGGCGGCGGAGAGCTCCGGCCTCCGCCGCACCGTCTCTGAAACATAGAGCTCTACGCAAATTTTCGAATCCCGGAAACTCCGTTTTCAGGTTGTATTTATTCAACTCGGCATTGGAGTGAACATTCATCGTAGGATGGGTAGAGCGAAGCGAAACCCATCGATGGCGGGTTAGCCCCTCGGTTCCGCGTAACCCACCGATTGACGGTCGTTCGGTGGGTTACGCCGCACGCGAAGCACAGTGATCGGCGATCGGTCAGTGCTGATGTGCGCCTAACCCACCCTACGAAACAATGCCTAATTGAACGCGATTTCGAATAACCCGCCGTCACTCGCCCTTCGGTTCCCACAAGCTTACGGTGCCGGACACCTCGTTCGAAACGGCGATTAGAGGCTTGCCGGTCGGACTTTTATGGGCCGGCACGAAGTCGATCACTTCCGGGCCGCTGTCCGGCCCCACCGGCGTGGCTGCAAAATCGCGGTTTTGCAGGTATTGGACGATGGCCGGCGAGGCCGGATCGCCCAAATCGACCACGACCACCCCGCCCACGCGCTCGAGGCCGATGAACCCGTAGGTCCGGCCGTCCACCACCCCGGTGGCGGCGGCTTCGGGCTCGGGGCCCTTGTTGTCGCTGCGATCGTCGAAGGTGTTGGCCTCGTTGTTGGAATTGAAGTTGGCGGGCAGCTCCGCGGCGATGATCTGTTCGAGCTGATCTCCGCTGTCATAGACCAGGTCGCCGGTTTCGCCGTCCCACACCGAAAACGATCGGGCGCCGAAAGCGTAGACCGTCGATTCCGCATCCGACCCGGCGGCGGGCATCTTCGTGGTTACGGTGAGACGCCCCAGCGCAGCATTGTCGCGCAGCGCCGCCGTGAAGGAGTCATTGGTCGTAACGCTGCGCACACGGGCTTCTTCGGCGAGACCGGGATATTCGCGGGCGTCGCCCTCGTTGGCGGAGAGTACATAGTCCTTGCCGCCGATCCGGAAAGCGGCGAGCCCATCCGGCTGGTACATGCCGTAGACCCGCCCCTGAGGCCAGGTGCTGATGTTGACGGCATTGTCGCGGTCGCTGGCATCGAGGCCATTGCCGGCCTGCGAGTGGTCCTTGAAGCCGAGGTCGACGATTTTGTCCACCTCGAGGGCTTCGAGGTCGAGTATCGCGATGGCGTTGTTTTCCTGCAGCGACACCCAGGCCTTCCGGCCGTTTTCATCGACCGCGATGTATTCTGGCTCGAGATCGAGCGACGGCCGCGTGGACCCAAAGATGCGCACGCCCGGCGGCAGATCGCCGGCGCGCGGCTGATCCGGGTCGAAGGCTTGGAAACCGATCGTCTTCACCGAAAACTTGCGGCGGGGCAGTACGTCGATCACGCTTACCGAGCCCTCAGGATCGACATGGCCTTCTCCATATCCCGAAGGCTCGCCCTCGTTGGCGACCAAAACCCTCTTGCCGTCCGGCGTGAAAGTCACCATATCGGGGCCGGCGCCGACCTCGACCGCTCGCAGATTGGAACCGCCCGGCGAAAAGAAAACCACTTTGCCCGGTTCGGTGCCCGACTCCACTGCCGCCGCCACGAGCCCGTTCCCGACGGCGACGCTGGTGACTTCGGAACCGTACGCGGACAGGTCGAGCCGCTTGAGACGCACCGGTTGTTTCGGATCGGAGATGTCTACGATGTCGACCGAAGCGTTCGCGGCATTCGAAACGTACATCTTGTCGCCCTTGACGGCCACGATCTCGGCCGAGGTCTGGCCGGTCAGACCGGTGGCATAGCTGCCGACCGGCTCGAACGCGGGGCCTGCTGCGGCGACCGGGCCGGGCAGGATTCCCGCAAACAGGGCGGCGGCACCGACCGAGGTCGTCCGCGCCGCATCGAGCGCGCGAATGCCGCTCGCCAAGGCCCCCTCAAATTTCAAACGGAACAGTTTGGTTTTCATTCTTGTGACTCCGAGTTAGCGCAGGTGAAAAGAACGCGGTTCAAAACAATCCTTCCAATGGCTGGACTATCCGAAAGTCGGGACGCTACTGGAATCACGTTAAGGCGGTATGACAAGCCTGCTCCGGAGTATCGCCTAAGCCGGACCTACGCCTAACGCGGAAGGTCGCTTCAAGCGGAAAAAACGAACACCCGTAACACAAACTTAACCCATTTGAAAGAAAGCAAGGATACAGTGTCGCCAGCCTTACAAACGAGAAGTCGAGGAGACCGATCATGCTTGCTCATGTCAGAAAACCGCCAGTCGTTTTTGCATTGGCGCTCGGTCTTGGGTTGAGCCCGGCAGGGCATGCCGCCATCTGGAAAGCGACATTGAATCAATCCAATGCCGAATCCGTGTTTCCGGACAATGCGGATTACCTGACCGTGTTCATCCGGGACGGCAGCGATGCCGCCGGACTTTTGCTGAACGGCTATACGACGACGAGCGATGACGTCGTGTTCAGCGTCGACGCGCTTTCCGTGCTGGACTCGAAAGCGGGTACCAACTACGGTATCGATACTTTTGCATTCAACACCACATTAAACCCTGGCGGTTTTACCGCTAATAACTTCAAGTTGCCCAGCGGATGGAGCCTCGGGTCCGGCAATGCCGATGGTTTCGGCGATTTCGAACTCAAGACGGACGGCGGCGGCCAAGACCGCTACGATCCGGTCTGGTTCGCCATCACCGGGATCAACGGCGATAACGCAAGCCACTATTTCGCTCTTTCCGGTAAAAACGCCGGCCAGGGCAATTATTACTTCGCCGCCCACGTCGCCGGTTTCAACGAAGCCCTGACCGGCGGAACGGGCGGCGCGTGGTTCGCAGGCTCGAACGGTCAACCGGGTACCGCGCCCGAACCTGTTCCCGTTCCCGCAGCTTTTTGGCTGTTCGGCTCCGCTGTCGCCGGTTTCGCTTTCGCCTCCCGGCACTCCAAGCCACGCCTCGTGTAAAAAGGAGTCTTGAAGAAGAAAGACGCGAAGCCTATCGCTCGTTGCCGGATGAAGAACGAGGTTGCGTGTAAATGGTGGCCGATAGACGCGAACCGAAACGCCGGGACCGTACGAGCGCCACTCACTAAGCGCCAATGGCTGGGGGTGCTCCTTGCCGCGGCCTGATCCTCGGCATTAGCGGTGCGCGGTAGAGCATCCGCCTCACTTGGGATGAAAGACCGATGCCACCGGGCCACTTGCGTGCTTGCAAAATAAGCAGCCGGTTTGACGGAGGTCAAGTCTCGATCTGGATGCCGACTGCGGCGCTGGCTATCATGCCTTAGATGTTGACGCAGACCCGCCGGGTAGCCCGCAGACGGAGCGGATGATCCCCCGGGACGTCTCGCCTGCGCCAACCACGCACCTCCGGCCTCACCCCGACCGTCCCGATCGCCGGGCGAAGCTTCGGGGAGGCCGAGTTCAAGCTTTCCAACTAACGAGGAGTTGTCCTTATGAATAACCATCTTGGCGACGACCGATCGTGCCGCGCTTATTTCCACATCGTCGACATCGACCCCGCCACCGAGAGCGTCGTGATCCAATACGTCGAGAATGACTGGATACGAGGAATGGACCAGACTCGGCACCTGCCTTGGGTGGAGTTCTTGAACGGCTTGAGGGAGGGGCGCTATGAAATTCATCGCGCGAACTGACGACTGAGCCCCTTCGGCGGCAGCCGTCCGCTTCCTCCATGATCTTCCAAACGCATCCCACGCGGCGAATCGCGATCTCGGTCCGGCCTTCCGAACCCGCCGACAATCGACTCGGATTTCGAATCATCGCTGCCATCCCGAAATCATCCTGACGGATGAACCATGTTCGGCGTTCGATCCCATTGCGACGGCCAAAATCGAGCACCTGGCCGCGGAATTGAAGCGTCAATTCACCCTTGTAATCGTGACCCATTCGCTACAGCAGGCCGCGCGGGTTTCGGAGCGCATCGGATTTTTCCATCTGGGACGATTGATTGAAGTGGGGGAAACGGCCGAGGTCCTTACCCATCCGCGTCATCCCTTGACCAAAAGCTATATCACCGGCCGCATCGGCTGATTCCGAATTCCGATACCGGGCGCTTGACGCGACGACCGTATGCCCCTGACCTTTTTCGTAAAAGGGTTCTCGATGCCGCATTAGAGCGTTTTCATCTCGCTCGTACGGCAAAACAGGCTTGGCGGAAGTCGTGGCGCCTTCGGCTCGGGTGAATTGCTTCAATTCGTAGGTCGGCAATCCTTTGCCGACGAAGACGCGTGGCCGGGACGTGGCGTCGGGAAGGGATTCCCGACCTACAGGGTGCATGGTTGTAGGTCGGCAATCCCTTGCCGACGAACCCTTTGGCCCAACGGCGGCGTCGGGAAGGGTCGCGACTAAAGCGACCGTTTGCGATTGGGAAGGATTCCCGACCTACTCGCGAATGCCCGTACAGTAGGTATAAAAATGCTCTAATCGAACTGCACGGCAGGATGGTCGATACTTTCAGCAGCCGAGAAGCGATCTCCACCCCCGGCCTACCGCCTCAAACGGTTCGCTGAACATGTGCCGTCGGCTGTCCGACGTTCACAATAAAATCACCGAGTATCCAGGTGAAGGATTCTCTTTTCCCGAATTCTTCGACGCGCCGAACGCATAGGTATTACCGTATTTTTATCGACAGGTTTGATGTTTTCCGTTTCGAGGTTGCGATCCGTTCTCTGATTCTGTTTAATTCGATTAACTGGATTTTCAAGGAATAAGATTATGCTGCTTTGGTTATTTCTGACCGCAGCTCTATTGTTAAGCATAGAACGGATAACCTACCTGTGGATTTGGCATCATCCTGATACCTTTAAGGCCGTCTGCAAATATCCCGCAATCGTTCGTTTTGGCGAGCCGATTTCCGCCCTGGAGAAGTTATTTTATATATTCAAGATATTGCAAATAGGGATATTCCTTGCCTGGTGCATGCTGCTAGGGAATACCCTAATTCCACTCCCCACCAGCAGTCTGGTTCCAATGTCATTGGGGATTGGGTTGATTGTTATCGGCCAAGTATTTAATTTCGGCGTCTTTTATCGCCTAGGGCGGTCCGGAGTGTTCTACGGCAACAAGTTCGGTTATGAAATCCAGTGGTGCAACGCCTTCCCATTTTCAGTGCTTAACCATCCCCAATACGTCGGTACATTATTGTCGATTTGGGGCTTTTTTCTGGTCATGAGATTCCCTCATGACGACTGGATTCTGTTACCTCTTGTGGAGACTTTATATTACGGCGTCGGCGCGTACTATGAGCGTTGATCGATAAGGAAGCTCTGATTATTGCTTCGGCAGTTAAATCAGAATCATCTTTCGAATGCATCTCCGATCTTACCTTGTCCAATCAATGACTTGGGTTAATCGCAATTTGCCGAAAATCGCGCTTTAATTGCCGAAGCGATACTAAACGTAAACGAATGAATGTCACTTTGCTCGTCATTCCGGCATGGATTGCCGGAATCCAGAAACCAGGGATGGCAAGGCTGATACATCCATGTAACCTGGACCCCGGCATTCCCTGCCAGGATGACGGTATAACTTTTCTTTCTTATCACTTAGTAAGTCCTTCGACAGGCTCAGGACGAACGGAAACGGATTGATTCCGTTCATGGTGAGCCTGTCGAACCATGAGCGGAATCGACTTATTCAGAGTTTCCATAACGGAAGCATCAGCAGTCGTCGCCCCATGCGGATGACGGCGCCCTGTTCCAGCTGAGGGCAGAGCTTGAACCCGTTGGGCGCCAAAACGATGATCGTCGAACCATGCTGAAACCACCCTAGTTCGTCACCTTTACGAAATGGCGCTTTGCATGGAATCACGTTAGGGCCGCGGTACTTGAGGTGCAGCAGAACATCCAGGAAATGAAGCCGTATGCTGGCCACGAGCACGGCGGCAACGGGCACCAAAGCGATTAGGTGGTTGCCGGGGCTCAACCGCGTCCGCAGTACGGCGCGCTCGTTCTTGCAAAAAAGACCCGGTATTCGCCTGAGGGCAACCGGATTGACATTCCAGGTGTCTCCCGAAATGTAGGTAACCTGATCGATCTCGCAGTCATACGGCGCGTGGAACCGGTGGTACATGCCGGAAGTGAGCCGTAAGGTCACGTAATAGCCATTACGGTAGTGGCTTGCCAATTCCCCATCACAAACCAGTTCGTTCAGGGCGTACGGGATGCCTTTGGCCTGAAACAGCGTCGTGCCTTCGATATCGCCATGTGCCCCTATGATGGCGTCGCACGGACTGACCAGAACGCCGGGATCATCGTCGACGGGACGGGCGCCTTCCTTAAGTTCGCGGGTGAAGCATTCGTGCATGCTGCGGAACTTCGTTTTCTTGGCGTCGCTCAGGTCGACTTGGGCAAACAGCCGCCACAAGGCAATGGATAGACGACAGACCAGAGGATGCTCGATTTGGCTGAACCAACCCACGAACCGCGTGAGAAATTGGCGCGGAATGCGATTGGTCAGCAAAAAATTGACATCGTCCTGTTGGGTAATTTGCGCGATTAGGGAGCGTAAGGTCATTGTTTGTAGGGCTTTGTACTATCGGTGCTCATCTCCAAAAGCCACAGGACACGCATTATTGTTCCGGCAGTCGCGAGCGATGCCTGTCCTGAGCCCGGTCGAAGGGCGCTTCCCGATGGTCGGCACATCCTACGGACTGCATTTGTCGAAGATCGCCTCTTTGTGCCAAAGCAATAACTACGGAATCATGCGAGTCATCCGGCTGTCATCGTTCAGTCAGGAAATTGCATTAACTCTGTAACACTCGAATCTTATCCTTAATGGATGGATTGGCATCGAATGGTCAGCCGCCTTGAAGTGCTGTGGCAGCAGGGATGCTCGTTGATTCTTTGGGTTTCGGACTTTTTGCTTTGTCTCTTTCTCTCCTGTCCGCACGGCGCTGTTCGTACGCTTCACGCACGGACACACCGTGCTTTTTTTTTGCGCTATTCATCGGAGGATCTATGCACGGTTTTCTTAAAGCTCTGGAAATACAACGTTGGGACGATCACCGTTACTATCATCACAGCCGGATAAACCAGTCGCTGCATTTCGTCAGCGCGCTGAGTTTCGTATTGGCTTACGCCTTGGTGTTCACCGATCCGGTCGCCGCGGCGCTGATCGGGTGGCTGTTCGCAATGCTCACCCGTCAAACCGGTCACTTCTTCTTCGAGCCGAAAGGATATGACGTCGTCAATCAGGCGACCCACGAGTACAAGGAACAGGTGAAGGTCGGCTATAACCTAAGGCGGAAGGTGGTCCTCATGGCTATCTGGGCACTCTCTCCGATCGCTCTTTACCTGGATCCAACGCTGTTCGGGCTTTTCGACTCCAACTCCACCGACAGTAGCTTCATGCACCACCTGGGCTTGTTATGGCTCGCGATCGGAATCGGCGGCCTGCTGTTCCGAACCGTGCAACTGTTCTTCCTGAGAGACGTCCAAACCGGGCTGGTTTGGTTGGCCAAAATCCTTACCGATCCGTTTCACGACATCAAGCTGTACTACAAATCCCCTATTTGCCTGCTCCGAGGACAGCTCATCGATCCCATGACATCTGAAAAAGAGGAATCGGAACAGCACGCTTGAGCTCCGCCAGGGTTCCAAATTCATTTTATGAAGGCCGCGACGGAAAGCGGCCAGCCCTTTCAAACCGATACGATCAACAAACTCTGAGCATACGTATCCGGACTCGTTCAGCATTTGTCACCCACAGATGCGTGTAGAACCAGCGAGGAAACGGAAGCTCGCGCTTAATCCTAGCCTTCTCGGTTTTGACGGTACTCGGAACCTACTAACCGGAAACGCTTGGCAAGCATCTCGCGAAGCACCTGTCGTCTTATGGCCTTGTTGGACAATCCCCCCTCGTACCACCACCATCCGTCCTGCCTCATCTTCTCGGCCGCGGTCACGAAGCGCTCCGCCACGGTTTTGAAATCGGATTCGGTGTAATTGAGGCTGAAGATGAGCCGGCCGGTTCCTACCCAGCTCAGGGTCAGATCCTGCGCACGCAGGTAATATTGAAACATCCAGTTGTAGCGGGAGGGCCGGGTATAGAAAACAGTCCAGATGGACGCCAGATTGGCCACCCGTACCGGCAGGTCCTGGTCGCGAAGCCTTTGATTCAACTGCTCGGCCCTGGCATTCCACACGGAATCCAGGTCCCGATAGAGATTCCGGATCTCGGGTTTGTCGAGACAATTCAGGAATTCATTCATCGCCGCCATCACGTAAGGATGGGAATTGAATGTGCCCCTGGCAAAGCAGATATCCGTAGGTCGGTCGTCGCGAAAGCGCTTCATCAAGTCCTTGCGGCCGCATACGACGCCGACGGGCAGGCCGCCGCCCAAAGTCTTGCCGTAGGTGACCATGTCGGCCTGAACGCCGAAATATTCCTGAGCGCCGCCCGGCGCCAGGCGGAAGCCGGTAAACACCTCGTCGAAGATCAGGACGATGCCCCTTTCACTGCACACCGTGCGTAGCCGCTTCAACCAGTCCGTGTAAGCCGCCCGATCGAAACCGGCGGATCGGCTGCTGTCGATCAGGGTTCCATCGCCCGGAGCGCTCGCATTCGGATGCAGCGCCTGCAAAGGATTCACCAGTAGGCAGGCGATGTCCCGGCGCTTGCGAAGCACGCGCAGCGTATCGTCGCCCATGTCTTTCAGCGTGTAGGTTTCGTGCGCCGGCACCGGGTTGCCGATCCCGGGCTGCACGTCGCCCCACCAGCCGTGATAGGCACCGCAGAAGCGCACCACATAAGCTCGCCCGGTGTGGTATCGCGCCAGCCGCACCGCCTGCATCACCGCTTCGGTGCCGGACATATGGAACGACACTTCGTCGAGTCCCGAGATGAGTTTCAGCCGCTCCACGTTGCTGACGATCACCGGATGATAAAGGCCCAGTACAGGTCCCAGCTCGTGCACTCGCTCGCCGGCCCGCTGCAGGCACTCCTTGTAAAAGTCGTAACCGAACACGTTGACGCCGTAAGACCCCGCGAGATCGTAGGAGACGTTGCCGTCCGGGTCGGTGAGGGTGACTCCCGAAGACGATTGAACGAAAGCGCCGGTTTTGAGGTATTCGCGGACCAAGCGCCTGAATTGGAAGGGTACGCGATAGGCGGAGGTGAACTGCAAATCCGAGATGCCGTCCGCCGCCGACTCGTTGAGCTCGAGCGTACGCGGAGACCGCTTGCGCAAGAACTCCGCAAGCCGCATGAATCCGGCGCGCCGTTGTGCGGCGATTTCTTCCGGAGCGCCATCGCAGCGAAAAAAATGTTCCTCGTCGTATTCGTAGAATGGCACCAGTTTGGCGATGCGGCGGGATAGATTGGAATGCCCTGCCAGGGAGGGGTGCTTGGCCCTCGACAGATCCAATCTCAGTTTCAATTTCGGCAGCGCCGCCGCAGCGACAGCCGCGCCCAGCCAGTAAAGGGCTACGCTTGTATCCATTTCATTCCTCGGCGATGGGACATTACGGCAAGGGCTCGCCAAACCGGTAGGACGCGAAGAGCAACTTCATGTCCACCGGTGGCATGAGAAATCCGAGTTTCATATCGGCCAGAATGATGATCCCCAAAGGTGCCGAGGTTTCTTCGTGAAGGACTCCTCGGGCGTCAACGTGCTCCAAACTGTAACAATCGAATGTTTCAGATTTGTTGCATGGCAACCCCAGATCGCATTCGTCCGTTCTGGAACAAGATCTCGGTGTCAGCTTTGGAGAGCGGGACTCGGCATGCCGCATCCGAACGCGCTTGTGTTTCGGAAACTGTCACATGATCTTCAAACGGTCGTCACAAAACACCGCTACCGTTTCTCCGACACGGGTCCATCAACGGACTCAAGGGCGCGGATGTCGGTGTCAACGAAACATCGTCCGGCGCCGCTCTACGGCCGACCGCCTTGTGGTTTTTTAAGCTGCGGCCTGACACGGTTGACGGCAAGGGGCGCATTCAGGAAAAGCCTTGCGATCGGCGACGCCCGATAGACTTTTACATACTCGGCAACGATTGTTTTTTCAAAACCCGAAATGACTGCGGAAACAAGCAAATCACGCTCAGAACCGACCGGACTGCTCTTTTATCGAAACATCGTCGCTTTGAATGCCGAAAGGCATCAGTCGTTAAGAATCGGCGCCGCCAACGACCATCGTTTCGCGGCAAAGAGCCATTGGGTTCCGCTCCTCGCGGCGGAATTCGCCGAAGCCTGCAAGGACTACCCGATCGGTTTCGCCAAGGCGGGCAATGACGGTTGGGTTCCAGTGGCCGTGCTTGGATTCGAACGGGAGGAAAATCTTTTCATCGACGGACACGGACACTGGACGGCGGATTACGTGCCGGCCTTCGTTCGCCGATACCCTTTCATTCTGGCGGAAAGCGACGTTGATCCCGAACCGCAGCACGTGGTTTGCGTGGACGAAACCTGCGCGTGGTTGAGTGTTGAAGCGGAAGGGGAACCGCTATTCGTCGGCGGAAAGCCTTCTGCTTATCTGCGCGAGACCATGGATTTCCTCCAGGACTACCATCAACAGGCCAAGCGAACCGCGCGGTTCGGTCAAAAACTTGCCGACTGGAATCTGCTGATCGAGACGCAGGCGGCGGCCACCACGTCGGCCGGGCAGAGCTTCGGGCTGTCGGGCTTTTGGATCGTCGATGAAACGGCATTGAATCGGTTGACGATCGAGAAACTGCACGAGCTTCACACGGCGGGCGAACTCGGCTGGGTTTTCCTGCATCTGGCCTCGCTGACCAATTTCCGCAAACTGCTGGTGCGGAAGAATACTGCGGCTGCGTGACTCTCCGCGCATCTAACCCACGCTGCACCGGAAACATGAACGAAACCTTGTTTTCAGCCGTTACTAATTCCAAATCGCTTTCAATCAGGAATCAATTTTTGTAAGAGTGGGTTAGGCGGCGAGGCCGTAACCCACTGAGCGACCTCGGACCTGTCCTGAGCCAAGTCGAAGGGTCGGTGGGTTACGCTTCGCTAACCCACCCTACGATTCATGTTCATTCGAATGCCGAATGCAATAAGAATCCGGCATGACTATGTGTCGCGGCGGGGCATGCCCGCCCCGCCGCTGAACGCACGGATCTTACGAGCCGATGATACCGCCATCGTCCTTGGTGATGACCAGGACGGAGGAACGCGGACGGCTCAGGCCCGGCGTGTTGGGCAAGGGCTGGCCGGCGCTGTTGACGGTGAACTGGCTTTGCGGCCAGTTGCTGTACTGCGTCGGGTTAGACGCGGGCGAATCCTCGCCGGGATGCTGGACGCCGACGAATAGGGTCTTGCCGTCGGGCGTGCTGGTGACGCCGGTGACTTCGCAATTTCGGGGGCCGGTCAGGAAACGGCGCACTTCCTTGGTGTTGGGGTCCGCGCAGGCCATGATGTTGGCACCGATGTTGACCCAATCGCCGCTCGCATCGCCGGCCTGGTCGGTCTGTATCCACAGCCGTCCGAACTGGTCGAACCACAAGCCGTCCGGCGCTCCGAAATCGGCGGAGCCCGCCGGTGCGTCGACAATGTCGCCCTCATAGTACGGACCGGTGCCGGCGGCGCCGTTCACCAGATTGCCGGACTGATAATTCGCCCCCAGAGTCTTGGCGGTGATCGAATCGCCGCAGAGCATGAAGATGTCCCACTCGAAGCCGGTCGCGGTGACGACATTGCCGTCCTCGCGCCAGCGGATGATGTGACCGTAGTCGTTGTCCGGGCGCGGGTTGGCCATATCCACCGGCGGACGTGCGCTGGCGGCCGTCGTCGTGCCGTCGGCCTTGTTGGACGAGGTCGCCGGCGTACTGCCGCCACCGCCGCGGCGGTTGTTGTTGGTCAAGGTGCAATAGATTTCCAGCGGACGCTGGTCGTTGTAGACCGAGTAACCTTTGAACGAAAACTCGGGATCGTAATAAGTGCGCAGCGCGGTCCATTCCGGGCGGTCCATCATGGTGGCGCCGACCGCATCGGCGGCCTGACGGGTCTTGATCAGGATCAGGGCCTGCACTTCCGCGTCGTCCGCGCCGGCAAACTGCGGCAACTCGCGCAGCTTGTAGTATCCGCCCGCGCCATTGGGAATCACGGACGTCGTATCCGGCTCCAGCGCGATCCATTCGCCGCGATAGGTTTCCGCTCCGGCGCCAGGCATGTCGGTGAACCTGGCGACGTAGAGCGTGCCTTTGTCCAGCAGGTTGCGATTGTCGGCGCGTTTGTGGCGATTGAACCGTTTGGCGGCAACGAATTTGTAGATGTATTCGTTGCGTTCGTCGTCGCCCATGTAAAAGGCGACCCGGCTGTTGCCATCCACGGCTACCTGAGCGCTCTCGTGCTTGAATCGGCCCATGGCGGTGCGCTTGACCGGCTTGCTCTCGGGATCGAAAGGATCGATTTCCACCACCCAGCCGAACAAATAGGGCTCCAGCGGGTTGGTGGCTGCATTGAACCGCGGGTCGGCTTCATGCCAGCGATAGCCGAAACCCCCGGCCACGATGCCGTAACGGGCTTGATCGTTGAGAATTGCTGCGCGGTTCGGATCGGCCACATCGACGCTTTCGCCGCTGTTCCACCCGAAGTAGCCGTTCCAGTTTTCTTCGCAGGTCAAATAGGTGCCCCAGGGGGTGTAACCGTTCGCGCAGTTGTTGAGCGTTCCGTGGCAATGGTAGCCGTCGTTGATGCCGACCTCGACCGAGCCCGTCGGCTGGATGTCGAACTTCTTCGACTGCATCAAGGCATGCCCGGCCGCCGGGCCGGATATTTTCATCCGGGTGTTGCCGGTGATGCGGCGGCCGAAGGGTGAGGTACCGATGACCTGCCATTTTCCGCGGTTCTTGCGCACTTCGACCACCGATATGCCATGGCCGGCCTGGGATTTGCGTACCTTCGCGATGGTGACGCCGGCGCCGCCGGCCAAACCTTCCGCGCCGTGCAGAATTTCTTCGTGAGTGTATTCGTGATTGACGCACAACAGGCCGAGCACCGGATTCCTTCCGTGACCGATGCCGTGCGAGGAAATTGGGAAGTAGTGCATGCCGTCGTTATGCATGCCGAACTGCTTTTCCTGAGCGGCGGCATCCTGGCTGGCGTCTTCGTCCCAAGCCGGCGCGCGCTTCATGATTGGATCTCCCCAGGACGCCAGTACTTCCACCGTATATCCTGCCGGGACCGTTACTTTATCGGCGACCGGCGCCAGGCTGGGCGGTACGCTCTCGAAACCGATCCCGGCGAAGCCGTTGCCGGCGGGCAGCGGCGCGGCTTCCACAGCGCCAATGATGCTCTTCATGTTGACGCCGCCGATGGCAGCCAGAACAGACGCGCTGATCGTCGTTTGCATGAAATGCCGACGCCCCAAGTCGGTACGCTCGATCACGTCGCGAATGGATTCGTTGCCCGACGGATTCATGGTCACGTCGTTTTTCGGATGTCGCTCACCTTTCATCGAATACTCCAGAGTTCTTGTTGGAATTGGTCACCACGCAGGAATAAGCCGCGGATATTCCGATGCGGTTGCCGGCACATTCACTGCGGGTCGGGCGTAACTTAGCCGACCATCATGACCGGCTAATGAATGTTTGATGACATGTGGATGTCGGACGCGGGATTTCCGAGGTGCGGTCAGGGGGAAGGCCGAGCGAGTGACAGGATCGGCGATCGTTATGTTGGGATATGCACATGATCGTTCGGCCAAGGCGTCGTAGATCGGGAATCCCTTCCCGGCCCGGCGTCGGCAAAGGATTGCCGACCTACGACACCTTGAGTCGCAAAATGGCAAACTTCTGAGGAATCGCCGTGGAGCATTCGTAGGTCGGCAATCCTTTGCCGACGCACCCGTTGGCTCAACTGCACCGTCGGGAAGGGCGGCTTCGGCGCTCCTGGAAGGATCGGTTCGGTGCTCCCGAACCGATCGTTTGCGATTGGGAAGGGATTCCCGACCTACGCGCGAGTGCCCGTACAGTAGATATGAAAATGCTCTAGCCGATATCCTGAGTGGCCGGCGTTTCCGCGTCTTGCGAGGATTTCGCGGTGGAAAAGTACGCGAGGACCACGCCGACCTCGAACAACAGCCAAATCGGCACGGCCATGAGAGTTTGCGAGATGACGTCGGGCGGCGTCAGAACAGCGCCGACGACGAACGCCGCTACGATGGCGTACGGGCGTTTTTCTTTCAGGTCGCGGTAATCGACTGCACCGCTCTTGACCAGGAGCAAGGTCAATATCGGAACCTCGAACACGGCGCCGAAGGCCAGCAAGAGAGACAGCACGAAATCCAGATAATGGGAAATATCGGTCATGACGGCGACTCCCTGCGGGGCGGCAGCGGCCATGAAGCCGAATATCACCGGAAAGACCGCGAAATAGGCGAATGCGATACCGACGTAGAACAAGATCGTACTGGCCAGCAAGAGCGGGATGAACACGCGTCTTTCATGACGATAAAGGCCGGGCGCGACGAAGGCCCAGGCTTCGTAGAGGATGAACGGCACGGCGAGGAACACCGCCACCGCCAAGGTCAGCTTGAAAGGCGTCAGAAACGGCGAGGCCACCTCGATGGCGATCATCTGCGAGCCCGCCGGCAAATGCCGCATCAGCGGTTCGGCCAGACAGGAATAGATGGGGTTGGAGAAATAAACCAATCCAAGGAAAAGCAGCAGCACGGCGAGGACGGATCTGAGCAATCGATTCCTCAGCTCGACCAGATGGCTCATCCAGCCCATTTCGCCAAGACTCTCGGACTCCATGTCAGGCTTCCGGTTCCGCATTTCTACCACCGTTACCGATTGTGGAGGCGTCCGTTTCCGGCTCGGAGCCCGTCCGCTTCGCGCGGGATGACGGCGTCTCTTCCAAGAGAGAGATACGCCTGCCGGCTTTCACCTTCAATGACTGCCTGATCTCTTCGAGTTCCAGTTCGCGATCGATATCCGCCTTGACCGACCCTATGGCGGACTTTGCCTTCCGAACCCACAGTGCCGTCTTGCGGGCCACGCGTGGCAACCGCTCGGGCCCCAGGACCAGCAGGCTGACAGCGCCCACGAGCACCATTTCCCAAAAGCCGATCTCGAACATAACGACGGGCAGTAGAAGAGAGATTAGGCCTTCGGGCTTGCGACGTCGGACGGCGAAGTCCCGAATTCCGCATCACGTTCGCCAACGGGAGACTTGTCGTCCTCGGCTTCGTTCATGGATTTTCTGAAACTCCGAATCGCCCCGCCGAGATCGCCGCCTATGGTCCGCAGCTTCTTGGTGCCGAAAATCAGAAGGACGATCATAAAAACCAGCAACAATTCCCAAACGCCTATGCCCATGTGTACCTCAAAAAAATTATTAATCAGGCCCGTAAATACCCTCCTGGTATTTCGGGCCGCCGCTCAGGGCGGTACACGCCCGGCCTGGGCTCACGCGGCTTGTCGCCGCGCCGGGGCATCCCTGCCCCGGATTAACCCGGCCTATATTTATAGGCCGGGTTAATAAATCTCGAACGAAGTCCGCGCACGCTAGCAGGCGCGCGTTACGAGAGAATGACCAAACGCCGTTCAGGGTTGTGCCGCCCGTGTCAGAAGCACATTGACGTGATCGGTCCCTGTCGTCCCCAAGACGTTCTTCGCGAACGCCCGGGGAAATGACGTAGCTCCAACCGTTGGAGCCGGCGTATCCCTCGCCGTCTTCCCTGCTTGACATCGCCCTGTGAGGGCAATCCACAAATCGTCGCCGCGCTGTTTTACAGCGCGCCGTTGCTCCACGGCCCGGTGATGGCAAAGGTAATGCCCGGATTGGCCTGGATATTGACAAACAGCCACTCGTCCTGGAAGGTCGCGCCCGCGAACTCCGCACCGCGCTGGTTTCTGTCGTAGGTGACACCGTTACGCGAAATCGAGCCCATGCCCTCGGCTCTGAAATCCATGTTGTTTTCGCAGAACGGGAAGATCTTTCCGTCGATGGTCAGGCCGTGCATGCGCGAGACGGCGTTGCTGCCGTCTTCGCAGAGGATCAGGCTGCCGCGCGGACTCCAGGCAATGTTGTCCGGGTTGTCCAACACGTTGCGATCGGCCGATTCGTAAACCAGGCTGAAGGTTTCGTTGACCGGGTCGTAGGCGAAGATCTGGCCGCGGCCCGCGACACCGCCGCTGGTCGAGCAGACGTAGATGATGCCGTTGCCGTACCACACGCCTTCGCCGCGGCGCAGGCTCGCGGCGCCCTGCATGATGCCCTGGGAAACCACGCCGCCGTACGTGGTGCCGGTGATGAAGGGCTTGTTCGGCTCCTCGATATCCACCCACTCGACATCCCATGTTGCACCCGCAGGCTGGGCGACGCCGGTGTCATAGTAGGGGTAAGAAACGCCATTGATCGTGCGGGTGGCATTGGGAGCAACAACGAGTTTCATCATCTGCAGCTTGCCGCCCATGGCCGGCTTGCCCGGCACGTTGGGAATGAAGCGGTAGAAACCGGACGGCGTGCTGTCCTCGGTCTCGTAGATGATGCCGGTGGCCGGATCGACCGCAACGGCTTCGTGGCTGAAGCAGCCCATGTCGACCAGCGCGATGGGCTTGGCTTCGCCCACGGCGGGAACGTCGAAGCAGTAACCGTGCTGCTTGGTGTAGGCGGGGTTGGTGTGCAGGCCGTTGGTGGTTTCCTCGCAGCTGATCCACGAATTCCAGGGCGTGGGACCGCCGGCGCAGTTGCGGATGGTGCCGGAAATCGAGGCCCGGCTCGACGCCCATTTGTTACCACGCGAATTCGGGGCGAAGATGAGATTGGTCGTGCCGCCGTCGCAAGCAGGGTCGTAAGTCAGTTCGGGAGCCGCGAAGGAGCCGGTCACACCGCCTTTCTCGTGGTTGCGTACCAGCACGTAGCGGCCATTGTTGACGGCGACTACGGCCATGCCGTCGTGATTGCTCGGGGTGGGAATGCCGTCATCCATGATGTCGCCGGTCCAGCCGTACGACCAATACTTGAAGCCTTCCGGCAGATTCAGCAGCGGCAAGCCGGTAGCTTCGTCAAATACCGGCGAGAGTGGGCCGTAATCGGGGCTGAAGGGAATGTTTTCGGCGCGGGCCTGCCCCGAACCGAGAATGCTGTAAGGCATGGCGACAGCGGCTGCAGCGGCGATACCGCTCTTGATGAAACCGCGGCGGCTGAGCGTCCAGTTGGGGTCGAGTTCTTTCCTGGCATCGGCGGCCGCGAGGTCGCGGATCAAGTCGATATGGTCGTCACGAGTTGTCATGTGATCTCCGTTATTTTGCGTTGCCATTAGTCGAGAAGCGTGTTCCAAGCGTTCTCCCGCCACGACCGTCCATCCCCATCGGAATCGATGGTGCGGATTTCGTTGCGGGGCATCCGTGTGGCTAATTCTCGAATTCAAAAATGACGGGTGTGAGTAGATCTGGTTACAGTTTGGCGACCCCGACGACTGTAGGGGAACTCGCGAGTAGGTCGGGAATCCTTCCCAATCGCAAACGGCCGTCCTGGGAGCGCCAGGACGCCCCTTCCAATCGCAAACGGTCGCTTTAGTCGCGACCCTTCCAATCGCAAACGCCGAAGTCGCCCTTCCCGACGGCACAGTTGGGCCAACGGGTGCATCGGCAAAGGATTGCCGACCTACGAATGCTGGAAAGAGTTGAGCTCTTGGGATACTGCCGGAATGTCTGCAATTTCGCCCGTACAAGCGAGCAAAAGAAAGGACCGCGAAAGCGGTCCTTTCACCGGCTAAAACGTACCCCGGAACTTCTCGCAGGGTGTTTCGTCGGCCGATTAGAACGTTTTTCATCCCGGTGTACGGCTTCGTGTCGGGCGGGAAGAACGTAGATACCGTCTTAGAAATCACGATGCAAGCCCATGATTGGGATCGAACGGTCGGCCGGACTTAAGGACGCCGTAGGCCAGGACGAGGAGCTTGCGCATGGCGGCGCCGACGATGAGTTTGCCGTTCTTGCCTTGGGCTTTAAGGCGCTCGCAGAAGGCCCGGATCAGTGGGTTATGGCGCCGGGCGACGATGGCCGGCATATAAAGGGCCTTGCGGAGCAAGGCATCGCCGGTCTTGGACAGGCGGGTGTGGCCTTTCCACTTCCCGGACTGGTGCTCTTTGGGCGAGAGGCCCGCAAAGGCGGCGACGCTGCGCGCGTTTTCGAAGCGGTGAACGTCGCCCAGGGCGGCCAGCAGCACCGGGATGGTGGCGTCGCCCAAACCGGGGATGGTGTCGAGCAGGTCACGCCGTTGGCGGAGATCCGGATCGTGGTCGATGTGCTCCCGGATGCGCTTTTGGGTAGCGGCGATCTCGGCGTCGAGGGTGGCGAGCACGGCTTCGATGGAGGGGCGTACGGTGGGGTCGGCCCCGTCCAGGCGGTTTTTTTCCATCTGCCGCATCTCGAGGAGGCTCTCGAGCCGACGCACTAAGGCTTGTAATGGGCGCACGGCCGGCGGAGGCGGCTGCCAGAGCAGCGGCCGTTGGCTGAGACAGAAGCGGGCGATGCGCTTGGCATCGCTTTTATCGGTCTTGGTGCGGCTCAGTTCGGCGTGGCCGAAGGCGTGGATTTGGGCGGGGTTGACCACGCTGACGGCGAGGCCGTGGTCGACCAGGAAAAAGGCCAAGCCTTCACCATAGCGGCCGGTGGCCTCCAGGCACACGTGGGGCGCTGGGAAGGCTTGCAGCCAGGCCAGGAACGCCTTAAACCCTTCGGGCGTATTCTGGAAGACCTTGGTTTTGTACTTGCCGTTGCGTAGGGCGGCGGCGTCGAACTTGGCTTTGGCGATGTCGATACCGATGGGGATGAACGTCATGAAGTCTCCTCTGTCTGCGTTGACGATGGGGCAAAGCGCTGACCGATCGAAACCGCTCCGGCCGGGTTCAGCCTTATCCATCCAGGGTTCTGCCCAAGGCAGCCCTACGATACTGTTCGAACTCTATGGCGAGGAAGGGACGCTGGGGGACGATCTACGGCGCGGGCTTCAGGCCCAAGGTCGGCAACGTCTTGCCCAGCGTCTGGGTCCGATGATCAGTCGGAGATTCTGCCTCTTGTGGAACGCAGAATCGAGATATAAGGTCGGCAATCCTTTGCCGACTTATCGGTTCGGCAAGGGATTGCCGACCTACATATCGGGCTCTCTGGCACCGAATCGAAAAATGCTCTAGGGCAACGGATGCTGTTCCAGGTTCTTTTCGACGATTTCCTGATGAACCGAGAAGACGTCCGCCGAATTCGGATCGACGACGACCCGCAGCCAGTGCACGTCGTCGGCACCGAAGGTTTCCACGCGCGTCGCGTTCTCGATGCGCCGCTTGCTGTTACTGCCCATCATGGGCTTGTCCACACGGTAATAATGCGAGTCGCCGTGAGCGAAAACGACCGGCTTCTTGAACTTGATCGCTTCCGCTTCCATGTCGGCGAGAATTTCCTCGAAACCGCGCCGCCCCGCGCTGCCCTTGGCTAGCTCGAAACCGGGATTGGCTTGAAACAGAAGCAGCACGCCGCGTGCGTCTTCCGCCTCGGCTTTCGCGAAGGTCTCGCTGATCCAGGCGCGGGCCGCCTCGATGCGGCGAGCGACTTCCTCGTCGTCGGCCGGGGTGCGGGCGGCGAACGGCGCCAGGCCGTTATTGCTGCCGACGATGTGCACTGTCGCGAACATGACGTGCTGTTCCATCCAGCGCGTGTTCTCGACGAATTCCGGATAGCTCGGATCGGCGGCCTGGGTTTCCACCGTCATGGTTTTCTCGCCCAGCGTCTGACCGGGCACCGGATAGAACATTTCTCGCAGCTTGGCCAGCCGTTCCAAAGGCTGATAGGAGCCATTGTTGGCGCGATGGCAATCCGTCCATTCATTGTCACCGGGGGTCAAAACGAAGGGAATCTCGAAACGCTGAAAGCGTTGCAGCCGATCCTCGAACACTTCGTCCGAGCACAGGGTGGAACCGTTCTTGATGTCGCCGGCATGCAGAACCCATTTCAATTTACGGTTCGCATTGATTTCCGCGATCACATTATCGAGCTTCCAAAAATCGGCCGGGGCATACGGCACGTCGCCGATCAGGGCGAACTCGAACTTGCCGTAACCGTGGGCGTTATTGTGCTCCGGTGCGGCACTGGCGGTTTGCCCGAGTGCGACGGCGCAAGCGGCGGCAAAAAGCAGGGATTTGACTGGTGTCATGTTCACAATGAGCTCCGGGTTGGAAAGAAAATAAAAGGGCCGCAAGCGGCCCCTTTCCAATCGGCGAACTCGACGGTTACCAGGTGGTCGAGGCCCGACATTTGTTCAGAAGCGCGGCCATTTAATCGGCGGCGCATTACAGGTCTATTAGGATTTCGTAACGATTCGGTGACGGACTGGCTATCGTCGGTGCTCCCTTTTCACATCTATGCCTTGGTTGTGGGCGTTTCGGGTACGCCTCGTGGGATATCGGAGAAACATGTCCCGCGATCGGGTAACGAAACGTTTCATCGAGGAGCGGAATCCGACGCGTGGTACGCAACTTTCCGGACGAGATCCAGAAAGAACCGCGGACCTTGATATTCCGGATCGCTGTCAATGAGGGATTGATTTTGTAGGTGAGTTAGGCCGCGAAGCCCTAACCCACCCTGGCGGCGCCAACGGCGGGAACAAACGCGGCTTTAGTATTCGCAGTCAAATTGCCTAATCCAGCTGTCTAAAGGACTAACGATGTCACGTCAAAGGAGCATGAATCATGAGCAATCAAGAACCGCGCACGCCCCCTAAGACCACGGACTTCGGCATTTTTTATCCTGTCGGCTACCTGGTCGTCGCGTTCCCGAAACGGGAGGACGCACAGCGGGTACAGCAAGATCTCCTAACCGGCGGTTATGAGCAGGCGGATTGCCAGCTTTATACGTGCGAAGAAGTGGCTGCCGCCGCGCAGCGTAATCTTGCGGAAAACACGGGCTTTCTCGCGCGATTGGGCTGGAGCGACGATGCGGTGCAAGCCCATCTGGATGCGGCCCGGCAAGGCTCCGCATTTTTGCTGATCTATGCACCCGGCGACACCGACGCGGCACGCGCGATGAACGTCGTTCGCCGCGTACCGTTCGATTTCGCGCACCGTTACCACCGGCTGGCGATCGAAGAACTGAAGTAATCGCCCGATCCTGACATGCCTGCCGAGAAAGCGAACGAAGCGCCCGACGCTGCGGTCAAACCTTGTCTGCATCTGACAAGGAGGACTTCGTCATGTCATATATGGAACGATTGACCGGCGCGGGCGGCCCGGACGTTTTCTTCGGCGAACTCAGACAGAATTGGGGTTGGCTCCTGGCCCTGGGAATCGTATTGATCATTCTCGGTACGATCGGGCTGGGCATGACGTTTTTCTTGACCGTGGCCAGCATGGTTTATTTCGGAGTCCTGTTGCTCATTGGCGGAAGCTTCCAGATATTTCATGCCGTCAAGGCCACGGGATGGAAAAGCATCATTCTGTCCGTACTCATCGGCATCCTCTATTTGCTTGCGGGTATAACCATCATTAACAACCCTGTGGCCGCATCAACCCTTCTTACCTTGGTCCTTGGCGGAGCGCTGATCGGCATCGGTATCGCGCGGATGGTTATGGCCCTTCAACTCCGCGGGCTCAAAAGCTGGGTTTGGCCGCTTGCAAGCGCCATGCTCGAAATACTGCTGGGCGTCATGATCGTGGCGAAATGGCCGGTTTCAGGACTTTGGGTCATCGGCCTTTTCGTCGCAATCGAACTGATCATGAACGGTTGGAGCTGTATCGCGATCGCACTGACCGCAAAGGAATCCGAAGCCTGGGAAGGATCGCCGAATAAGGCCTAGTCCTGCCACGAGTAAACGGCACGAAAACGCCATTTGGGCCGTGGGACGGGGCATGGGGGCGAGAGTCATCTTCGGATGGGTCAAAAAGATACCGGACCGCGTTTGTTTTCGTTTTCCCCCAAGCCTTTCCCTCGGCCCGTCCAACAAGAGGGATACGAAAGACCGAATAAGCGGAGTCCGGTTTACGCGGCTCGATAATCCTCCGGAATGCCCCGTCTGTTTTTTGTGGCCCCCTCCTGGGGACCGGTCGCCCGGCCTTCGCCTGCGAGCGGCGCACTTCTTATTGTCTCGCTGGTCTCAAGAATGGAATCATCCGCCAAGGAGGGCCGCCCCATACAGACTTGCCGCGTAGCCTGTATCTCAATATTCGTTCTGATGGTCTGTGCGGGCAGCGGCGGGGCGCAGACGTCCGGCGGGACAGGCGCCTGTCCGCCGTTCGAGACACGCGCGCCGAACGCGCCGGACCAGCGCCCGGCGTTTCCCGGTCAGACCCGCGCGTGCGCCGTCCAATCCGATGTCGCCTTCGACGTCGTCGTGCTCGCAACGGGGCTCGAGCAGCCGTGGATTGTACGTCGTCACCGACGAGACCAACGGTGAGCTTTGGAAAATCGTACCGGGACGATAGGCGCGAGAGGCGCTTCGAAGCCGGCGGACTGACCGCTCATTGAATTTTCGTCTTGCCGCAATCGTTTTTGGAGGTGACTTATGATCGGATACACAACGGACATCGAACGCGATACGCTGGCAAACCAGGACTATCGCCGCGTGCTCTATACCGGCCGGAATACCCAGCTGGTGCTGATGACGCTCCAGCCGCGCGAGGAAATCGGAGTCGAAACCCATGAGGAGCACGATCAGTTCATCCGCATCGAAGCCGGAACCGGCGTGGCCGTGCTAAACGGCGAAGAGCACCCGTTGAGCGATGGCGTGGCGGTGGTGATTCCGGCGGGCGTCGAACACAATGTGATCAACACTTCATCCGACCAGCCGCTCAGGCTGTACACGCTCTACAGCCCGCCCGAGCATCCCGACGGCACCGTGCACCGAACGAAGGCCGACGAGCCCGCAGAACACTGAGATCGGCATTCGAGTGCCGAGATGAGCACTGCCGGCCCCATCGTCGCTCTCTTGCCGCGCGACTACGATGCCGTCTTGTTCGACCTCGACGGCGGATATTTTGCGCGATATTCGGAGCAGCATGGGGCCATCGAAGTCGATCAAGCCGCGATCGATCTGGTGCGGTCGCTCCGGGCGCAGGCGATTCGAACGGCCGTGATAGCTGCCGGCAACGAGTTTGCAGCGGTGCAGGAAGCCGCCGGTATCGCGCCGCTGTTCGATATTTATGTGGACGGGTCGGAGATCATCCGTCCGGAGCTCGAGGGCAAGCCGCCGCTCGATGCGCTTCTGGAGGCGGCGCGGCGGCTCGGAGTGGAACCGCTGCGAACGGTCGTCGTGGCGGATACGGTCGGCGAGGTCGAGGCGGGACACATGGGCCGGTTCGGCCTGGTTATCGGCATCGACCGCAGCGGTCGGTCGCAGGCCTTGCGGGAGGCCGGCGCCGATGCCGTCGTGACCGGCTTGGCGAACATCCGCGTGTCGCTCGAACCGCCCTCTGCCTGGGTGTTGGCGTACGAGGACTTCGACCCGGCACGCGAGGGCATCCGGGAATCCTTGTGCGCCCTCGGAAACGGCTATTTCGAGACGCGCGGAGCAGCGCCCTGGGCGCGGGCGGACGATATCCGTTATCCCGGCACCTACCTGGCAGGCGGCTACAACCGGCTGCGGACCGATATCGCCGGACGGGTGGTCGAAAACGAGGACCTCGTCAACTTCCCCAATTGGCTCGCGCTCGAGTTTCGCATCGCCGACGAGGATTGGTTCGATGAGCGAAAGGTCAGAATCCTGTCACATCGTCAAGAACTGGACCTCCGCAGCGGCCTGCTGTCGAGGGCCATACGCTTCGAGGACGGCAAAGGGCGGCGGAGCACGCTTACGGAGCGGCGCCTGGTGTCGATGGTCGACATGCATCTGGGTGCGATCGAGCTCACCCTGACCGCCGAGAACTGGTCTGCCCGCATCACGGTCCGCACGGCCATCGACGGGCGTGTTGTCAACGCGGGCGCGAAGCTTTATCGGAAATTCAACAATCAGCACCTGGAGCCGCTGACGGGTGAAATCGTCGGCGAGGACGGGATGTGTCTCGAAGTGCGTACATCTCAGTCGAAGCTGCATGTCGCGCAGGCGGCGCGAACGCAGGCGTTCAAAGGCGGCAAGCTTGTCAAGACGCCGCGCCGAACGGTTTGCGAACCCGGGTATATCGGGCAGGCGTTCGGCATGCGGCTCAAGCCGGGGGAGACGCTGGTGCTGGAGAAACTCGCCATGCTCCATACCTCGCGCGATCGCGCCATCTCCCAGTGCGCCCTGGCGGCGCGCAAGGCGATGGCGCGAGCCGGACGCTTCGAGGCCGTGCTGTCGGACCACGTCCTGGCCTGGATGCACCTGTGGCGAAGGTTCGACATCCACATGGAACCCGCCGGACGCGATTTCGGGCTGAACGCGCCGATGATGCTTCGGCTGAACATGTTTCATCTGCTGCAGGCCGTGTCCCCCAACTCCATCGATCTCGATATCGGCGTGCCGGCACGCGGCTGGACCGGCGAAGCGTATCAGGGCCACATTTTTTGGGACGAGCTGTTCATCTTCCCGTTCCTCAATTTTCGAATGCCCGAGATCACCCGCTCGCTGCTCATGTACCGCTATCGGCGCCTAGACGAAGCGCGAGCCGCGGCGAAGAGCGCCGGATTCCAGGGCGCCATGTTCCCATGGCAAAGCGGAAGCGATGGGCAGGAGGAAACCCAGGAACTCAACCTGAATCCGCGCTCGCAGCGATGGGTGCCCGACAACTCTTATCTGCAGCGCCACGTCGGCAGCGCCATTGCCTACAACGTCTGGCAGTACTTTCAGGTTACCCGTGACATCGAGTTTCTGCAGTTCGCCGGTGCCGAGCTGATGCTCGAGATCGCCCGCTTCTGGGCCAGCATCGCGAGCTTCAGTAAAGAAAAGGGCCGCTACGAGATCCGCGGGGTGATGGGCCCGGACGAGTTCCACGAGGGCTATCCCGATGCGCCGACGCCCGGTCTCGACAACAACGCCTATACCAACATCATGGCCGTGTGGGTGCTGCGCCGGGCACTGGACGTGCTCAGGCTGCTCCCCGATCTCCGGCGGTTGGAGCTCATGCGCGAGCTTCCCTTGTCCGCGGAAGAAACCGCGCGTTGGGAGGACATCAGCCGGCGAATGTTCGTGCCGTTTCACGGGAACGGGGTCATCAGCCAGTTCGAGGGCTACGAAAAGCTCATCGAGCTGGATTGGGAGGACTACCGGAGGCGGTACGGCAACATCCAGCGCCTGGATCTCATTCTCGAAGCGGAGAACGACACGGCGAACCGCTATAAGCTGTCGAAGCAGGCCGACGTGCTGATGCTGTTCTATCTGTTTTCGGCCGAGGAGCTGAGCGATCTGTTCACGCATCTCGGCTATCCGTTCGAATATGAAACCATTCCGCGCAACGTCACGTATTACGACCGCCGTTCGTCGCACGGCTCCACATTGTCGCGGGTCGTGCACGCGTGGGTCTTGGCGCGATCGAACCGGCCGCGCGCGATGACCTACTTCGCGGAGGCGTTGCAGAGCGACTTGAGCGACATTCAGCAAGGCACCACGGCCGAAGGCGTGCACCTCGGCGCCATGGCGGGGACGGTCGATCTGATGCAGCGCGTAACGACCGGCGTCGAGGTCACGAGCGATGTCCTCAGGCTCAATCCGCAATTGCCGGCGGAATTGGAGCGCCTCGACCTGCGCATTCGCTATCGCGGGCACACGCTCGATTTGCATCTCACCCGCGACGCCCTTACCGTACACGGGCGCGAACCCGGCATCGCGCCGATCCGCCTGGCATTCAAGGATGAAGTACACGACTTCCCCGGCGGCAGCACGCGGGTTTTCGATCTCGGCAAATAGGGGCCTATCCCGGCAGGCCGTTCGCCCTGAGCTCGTAGGATGTGGTGAACGAAGGGAACCGCATCATTCGCGGTGCATCGGTGCGGTTCGTTCTTCACCGCACCCTACGAGCTTAGCTCAGGACAGGCCCGTCGAAGGGATTCTTGAGCCTACTGGGATAGGCTCTAAGACAGAAGAATGAGCACATCCTCGGAGGCACCATGAATTGGCCGACACCAAAGGCGCCGCGCAACCGAGACTCGGCGCCCGACCCGCGCTTCCAGCCGGCCGAGCGCCGCCCGGAACAGCCGCAAGGCGCGCCTCGCAGAATTTGGCTGACGTTCCTGATCCTCCTCCTCATCAACTACCTGCTGATGCGGTCTCTCTTTCCGGAACCCGGCGAGTCGATCACCATCCCTTATACCGCCTTCAAGGAAGAGGTCGCGAAGAGAAACGTCGAGGCGATTTACAGCCAGGGGGCGAGCGTCGAGGGCCGGTTTGCGTCGCCCGTCACCTGGCCGCCGAAAGATAGAGAAGACGTGGCGCCCGACGAGCGGCGCCTGACCGAACCCGAGCCCAAAACGGCGGACACCTTCACCACCGAACTGCCCGCGTTCGTGGACCCCGGACTGGAGGCGTTCCTGATCGAGCACAAGGTCGAGATCAGCGCGGTGCCGATCCGGGAAGGCAGTCCCTGGATCACGCTTCTGTTCGGCTTCGGCCCCGCGATCCTCATCATTCTTTTCTATGTCTGGATTTACCGGCGAGCCGTGCAGCAGGGCGGCGGCATGGGCGGACTCATGAACATCGGCCGGAGCAAGGCCCGCCGCTACGACCAGGAGGCGAGCGCCAGGGTCACCTTCGACGATGTGGCCGGCATCGACGAGGCGGAGAACGAACTGGTCGAGATCGTGGATTTCCTGAAGTCTCCCGAGAAATACACCCGCCTGGGCGGAACCGCGCCGAAGGGTGTGCTGCTGGTCGGCGCGCCGGGGACCGGAAAGACCTTGCTGGCGAAGGCCGTCGCCGGGGAAGCCGAGGTTCCGTTCTTTTCGATGAGCGCCGCCGAGTTCGTGGAGATGATCGTCGGCGTGGGGGCTGCGCGCGTGCGGGATCTGTTCAAGCAGGCGCGCGAGCACGCTCCGGCCATCATCTTCATCGACGAGATCGACGCGATAGGCCGCGCGCGCGGCCAGGTGGCGATCGGGGCCGCCAGCGAACACGAGCAGACGCTGCAGCAGATCCTCACCGAGATGGACGGTTTCACGGGCCGCGAAGGCGTCATCGTGCTGGCCGCGACCAACCAGCCCGACGTGCTCGACCGGGCGCTGCTCCGGCCCGGACGCTTCGACCGGCGCGTGGTGGTGAACCTCCCGGACAAGGTCGGCCGCGAAGCGATCCTCAAGGTTCACACCCGCGAGGTTCCGCTCGCGGACGACGTCCGCCTGGACGAGCTGGCCGCCACGACGCCCGGACTCTCGGGAGCGGACCTCAAAAACCTCGTCAACGAGGCGGCGCTGCTGGCGGCCCGGCGCGAAGAGAGCGCGGTCCGCCAGAAGGACTTTCTGGACGCGCTGGAGAAAATCGTGCTTGGCCCCGAGCGCCCGCTCCTCCTGACCCGCGAGGACCGGGAGCGCATCGCCTACCACGAGAGCGGACACGCCATCCTCGGCCTGGTGATGCCCGGCGCCGACCCGGTGCACCGGGTCACCATCGTGCCGCGCGGACAAGCGCTCGGGGTGACGTATCAGCGGCCCCAGACCGACCGCTACAACTATCCGGAAGCGTATCTCCGCGCCAAGATCGTCGGCATGCTGGGCGGCCGCGCGGCCGAGGAGATCGTGTACGGCACCCGGACCACCGGCGCCGAGAACGACATCGAGCAGGCCACCCAGCTCGCCCGCAACATGGTCACCCGCTGGGGCATGAGCGACAAGCTCGGGATGGTGCAGCTCGCGCCCCGCGAGAATCCCTACCTGAGCGGCGCCGGCGGAGGCTATGTCGGCGCCAAGCCCTTCGGCGAGGAGACCGCCCGCATCATCGACGCCGAGGTGCAAAGAATCATCAACGAGAGCCACGAACAGGCGAAGAGTCTCCTGAAGGCGCATCGCAAGGAGCTCGATGCCCTGGTCGACGCCTTGCTCGCGCGCGAGACGCTGGGCGAGGAGGAAATCCTCGAGATCACCGGACTGCCGCCCGCGCCTCCGCTGGAGACCCGTCCCCTGGCGATGGCCGGGCGAGAAAAATGAGCGCCGCGCCGGTTCGGATACCCGAGACTGTGCCCTATCGGCTTCTGCAGCATGCGTTTTCGACCGTGCCCTTGAGCGCGGGCGACTGGCTGCGCTGCATCGCGGTGGCGAGCTCGGTGCTGTGGCTTCGCGAGTCGAGCAAGCTGGTTGCGCGCGCGAGCAATCGAGCGGGCGATGCGGCATGGATAGCAACTGGGCAAAACGAGCGTGAGTAGGCGCATCGGGTTTTTCATTCTGGCGTTTGGCCTGGTCGTAGGCCTTTTTGAGGGATACAGCACTTTGCCGTCACTGGAAAACCGCAGCGTTTCGACCGCCCTGGTCGACACCGACACCACCCGGCTCGGGCGGGCGATCTCCTCGGCGGTCGCCGCGCATCCGGGACAATCCGGCCTCTATCCGCTGCCGGATTCGCGCGACGCGTTCGCCGCGCGGATGCTGCTCGCGCGGGCCGCGGAGCGCTCGCTCGACGTCGAGTACTACATCTGGCGCAAGGACTGGTCGGGCACCTTGCTGTTCGAGGCGCTGCACGCCGCGGCCGAGCGCGGCGTCCGCGTGCGCCTCTTGCTCGACGACAACAACACCGCCGGGCTCGATCCTACGCTCGCCGCGCTGGACGCTCATCCGAACATCGAAGTCCGGCTGTTCAACCCGTTCGTGATCCGGAAACCGCGCCTGATCGGGTATCTGACCGACTTCTCCCGGCTGAACCGGCGCATGCACAACAAGTCGTTCACGGCGGACAATCAAGCCACGATCATCGGCGGCCGCAATGTCGGGGACGAGTACTTCGACGCCGCCGAGGGTACGGTGTTCGTGGATCTCGATGTGATGGCGGTGGGGCCTATCGTCGAGGACGTGTCGAACGATTTCGACCGTTACTGGGCGAGCGGTTCGTCCTACCCCGTCGGCCTGTTGCTGCCGCCGGCCGACCCCGCGCGGCTGGAGCAGCTCGCATCTCAGGCGTCGTTGGTCGAGCGCGACCCCGCCGCGGCGGCTTACATGGCTGCGATACGCCAATTGCCGTTCGTGCGCGAACTGACGGAAGGCCGCCTGGCACTGGAGTGGGCTCCCGCCCGCATGGTCAGCGACGACCCCGCCAAGGCGCTCGGCCGGGCCGAGTCGGACGAGCTTTTGCCCCATCAGATGAATGAGATCATCGGCGAACCGGCCACGGATGTCGAACTCGTATCGGCTTATTTCGTGCCCACCGCCGCGGGTGTCGAATCATTCGTCGGCATGGCGGAACGCGGCGTGAACGTCACGATACTGACCAATTCGCTGGAAGCCACCGACGTGGCAGCGGTGCATGCCGGGTATGCGAAGCGGCGCAAACCGCTGCTCGAAGCGGGCATTACGCTCTATGAATTGCGGCGCTTGTCGCCGCGAACGAACCGACGCGCGGGACTGCCGGGCAGTTCCGGCAGCTCCGCGTCGAGCCTGCACGCGAAAACCTTCTCGGTGGACGGTTCGCGCGTTTTCATCGGCTCGTTCAATTTCGATCCGCGCTCGGCCAAGCTGAACACCGAAATGGGCTTCGTCATCGACAGTCCGGCCCTGGCGAGGAATATCTCCACGGCGTTCGACAGCCGCATTCCCGCCAACTCATACCAGGTGCGCCTGTCAAACAATGGGCAGTTGTACTGGACCGAGCACCGGTCCGGGGAGTGGGTGCGGCACGACACGGAACCCGGCACGAGCTTCTGGCTGCGCGCCGGCATCCGGTTCCTGTCGGCCTTGCCCATCGAGTGGCTGTTGTGAGCCGCAGTCGATCATGGCGATCACATCCGATCGAGCGGACTGACCACGCCTTGTCCGCCGCGATTCAGCACATGGGTATAAATCATGGTGGTGCTCACGTCCTTATGTCCGAGCAGTTCCTGAACGGTTCTGATATCGTAGCCCCCTTCGATCAGGTGCGTGGCAAAACTATGCCGCAACGTGTGCGGCGTCGCCGGCTTGGCTATTCTGGCAGCCTGGACGGCTTTTTTCATGGCCCGCTGCAATAGCTTTTCATCCACATGATGCCGCCGCTCGCGGCCGCTGCGCGGATCGCTCGAACAGCTCCCGGAGGGAAACACATACTGCCAGCCCCACTCTTTCGGCCTTTGAGGATACTTGCGCGCCAGGGCATCGGGAAGATACACCTCGGATTTCCCCTCGGCCGAATCCTGCTCATACAGCTTGCGGCGCTCCGCAAAGTGAGCCTGCAACGCCACTCTTAAACTCTCCGGCAACACGGTCACCCGATCCTTGGCTCCCTTGCCATCGCGGATGAGAATTTCACGCCGTTCGAAGTCCACATCCTTCACCCGCAAGCGCACGCATTCCATCAATCGCATACCCGTTCCATAGAGCAAGCGCGCCATCAGCCCGTAAACGCCATCCATCCGGGCGAGCACCGCTTGAACCTCGGAACGGGTCAGCACCGTCGGCAACCGCGCCGGCCGCTTAGCGCGTTTTCATCGCGCTCGTACGGTAGAACCGGCTTGGTGGACGTCGTTGGCGCCTTCGGCTCGGGTGAATGGATTCAAGCATTCGTAGGTCGGCAATCCTTTGCCGACGAAGACACTCGGCCGGGACGTGGTGTCGGGAAGGGGGGCTTCGGCGCTCCAATCGCCGTTTGCGATTGGGAAGGGATTCCCGGCCTACTCGCGAGTGCCCGTACAGTAGATATGAAAATGCTCTAGCCCGAACTACGTCCTTCAGTCCCGGCAAGTCGAGGCGCAATACCTCTCGATAGAGAAATAAGAGCGCCGCCAAAGCTTGATTTTGCGTCGAGGCAGACACCTTGCTTTCCACCGCGAGATGCGTCAGAAACGCTTCCACCTCGACGATACCCATGTCACGGGGATGGCGTTTGCCGTTAAAGAGAATAAAGCGCCCGATCCACTGGACATATTGTGTTTCCGTACGAATGCTGTAGTGTTTGGCCCTGACGCGGGCACGCACCTGATCCAGCAGTTTCGGGCTACCTGCGGCAGGCGGTGTATTTGCTTCAGTCATGAGTCCTGTCTACATGAAACTAGTTTATAAAATACAAAAGTTTAGGACAGAACATCCCGAGTTATACACCTCACTGCCGGTGTTATACACCTGGGGTAGGTGTCTAATACAAAGTTAGGCGCTAGAACATGAAAGAGGAGTGCCAAAAATGTGCAGAACTCTCCGTGCGCCACGAGATTCTCTCGCCTGCTCAGCTGACGAAAACAATCCGGGTGTTGCGGGCCAATGTGGCAGATGGAACGTTGGTCGATATCACGCAACCGGCGCACAGCCCATCCGGCGAGTTCAGTGAGCTTAGCGATGTCGCGCCCTGGCCAGACTATGTCGAACACTACTTCCGATGTACTGCCTGCGGGCAGCGCTTTCGACTGTCGGCTGACACCTATCACGGCGCCGGTGGAGAATGGGAGCTGTTTTAGAGTGAAGCCTAGCGCGTCAACGTCAGTGGAGTCGCCTAACAACACGCTCAACACCGACCGCCCAAAGGCTAACGCCTTTGGGTTCGCACCGCGCGTGCGCGGTGCCGGCGGGTTAGCGTGAGCGTTGGGCATGAAGCGATGGGTAAGCCAATGAGCTTGGAGCAGCACGTTCGCGAGATGGGGGAATGGCACGCCATTGTCGGAAAAGCGATTGTTGGTTTTGGTGAGCTCGAGCTCATCACCTACAAGTGCCTGGCGCATCTGCCGAACGAGAAGATCGCAGATACATCATCAAGGCTAGGCTTCGCCCTTCGCGTCGATCTGATCGTTGAAATGTTGGAAGGTCGCGAGAAGCAATCAGCGCGCATTGCGGAGTTCATCCGCATGCTGAAGCGTGCTCGAGTCCTTGCGCAAACACGCAACGACATCGCGCACAACCCCGTGATGCTAAACGTGTTCGCCCACGAAGCATCCGGGGACTTTGCTCTCGAGCGTTGCATAGCAACTGCTCGTGGCGGTCGAATCATAGATCTAGCTGCTGCGAAGGAGTTTGCGGATGAGGTGGAATCGCTTGCGGCGGAGATGTGGCTGGAGATTGGTAAGCTCGCGGAAGGGGAATCTTGAGCCAAGTACGACAAATGCCCAACAACGCGCTGCAGGCGACGTGCGGGACGCACGCGCCTGAGCGCAGACGTTATGTTTCATACCGCCGATGAAGTGCTGGGTCTGTGGTGACGAAGCTCGCACAGGCGAGCACACAATTAAAAAGTCGGACTTAAGCGCGATCTTTGGTCACGTCTCTCAAAATCGCCCGTTGTATCGGCATGCCGCGTCTCAAAGAAACGTTCCAGTCAAAGGGCTAAACGTAAACCTATTGAAATCCGGTGCTCGACTGTGCTCTCTGTGTAACAACCAGCGCACCCAACCTTTTGACCGTTCGTGGGAGCGTCTCTCCGCTGCTCTGCGGGCCAAGACTGCGCTTCGCCCTGCACCGCCACCGGGGTCAGGTCTTGCACGCCCACACCCCGCTCTGTCATCTCCCCCCACATCACGTCCCGTGGCGATAGGCGCGAGGACATTCAACGGCGGCCGTTGGCGAAGCCCTTGGCGCATTATCGAACGGAATATGCCGGCGATCCGCGCACCGGCATGGCGCTGGCCTATCTCACCGGCGATTATGCGATGAAAGCCATCGCCCGGGAATTTGGCGTGCACTACGCCACCGTGAGTCGGGCGGTGAAAGCCTACGAATCCATGCATGGGGAATGATGTGACTTTGCAAGACCTGACCCTGATTCTACGCCTTTGTTGCGTTAAGTGATAACACCACGACGACGGTGACTTACCGTCCCAATGGGTATGCGGATGTGGACTTCGAGCGCTTTCGGCCATAGATCGCCCAACAAGGCGCTTGAAGCGACGCCGGTAAGCATTGCGCCCATTTCAGGCCGCGGCAGCGGCGCGCTCCAGCTTCATCGTTAGGCCATGACCGAATCTATTCACACTCGTAAGGAAATTTTCCACAATGGATATTCCACGCATCTTCAACATCACCGAAAGTGCTCACCGCATCCATAACCCGTTCACACCCGAAAAGCTTGCCACTCTCGGCGCGGCGCTGCGTCTGGAAAGGGGGACCCGAGTGCTCGACCTCGGCAGCGGTTCGGGGGAGATGCTGTGCACCTGGGCACGCGATCACGGCGTCATCGGCACCGGCATCGACATGAGCCAGTTGTTCACAGAGCAAGCGAAATTCCGTGCCGTAGAACTCGGCGTCGCCGATCAAGTCAAGTTCATCCATGGCGATGCTGCGGGCTACGTCTCCAACGAGAAGGTCGGTGTGGCAGCCTGTGTCGGTGCCACTTGGATCGCCGGGGGAGTCGTCGGCACTATCGAGCTTCTGGCGCGGAGCTTGCGCACCGGAGGGATCATCCTCATCGGCGAACCCTACTGGCGGCAGTTACCGCCGACGGAAGATGTTGCCAAGGGGTGTCTTGCCAACTCAATCTCCGACTTTCTCATGCTTCCTGAACTTCTCGCGTCTTTCGGCCATCTTGGCTACGACGTCGTTGAAATGGTTCTGGCTGACCAAGACGGCTGGGATAGATACGAGGCGGCCAAATGGCTCACCATGCGCCGATGGCTTGAAGCCAACCCCGACGACGAGTTCGCGAAAGATGTTCGAGCCAAACTGACATCGGAACCCGAGCGCTACGCCGCTTACACGCGTGAATACCTGGGCTGGGGTGTGTTCGCGCTGATGCCGCGGTGATGCGTTGGCGTCTTGGTCGCCGTATCCAACTTTCGCGCAGCACAGAAAGGCAAAACAAATGCTTGATCGCCGTCTCGCCAGCGCCGGCTTTTGCGCTTTGGGCTATCGGCCTAATCGGGTAACCAGGGGTTTCTAACCCCCAGTCCCCACACCACCACGGCATGCGGGTCCGCACCGGGCGGTTCACGAAAAGGGAGCACACGACGATGTCAGGTGTAGCCATGGGCCTTCATCCAAAGATCACGGATAGTGATCAGCCCCTGGGTCTTCAGCCATTGGTTGGTCATCCCGGTCTGCGTCGCCAGCGTCCGCGACAGATGCCAGTAGCTCTTGCTGCTGATCGCCGTCAGGATTGCCTGGCGCTTGCTCGTCCCCAAACCCAACAGGTTCTTGACCTTGGTACGCACGTAGCGCCACTGTTTCCAGTAGCACATGCGTACCCGGCGTCGAAGCCAGTGGTCGAGTTCGGGGATCGGGCGGTAGTAGTCCGAAATGCCGAAGTAGCCCATCCAACCGCGGATATACTGGGCGAGCTTGTAAAACCGGTGAGCCATCGAGACACCCCAGCTACGCCCGGTCAGTGTCCGGATGTTGTGTTTGAAGTCCTCGAATGCCCGGTCGCCCCAACGCAGCTTGGTTCCCCGGAAATTGAATCCGAGAAACTTGGCCTGGTCGGTTTTGACCACCCGGCTCTTCTGCTCGTTGACCACCAGTTTGAGCGTGCCGGTCAGGAAGCGCGTGACGCTATCCTTCACCCGCTCGCCGGCCCGCTGACTTTTGACCAAGATCAGCAGGTCGTCCGCATAGCGGACGAACCGGTGGCCACGCCCTTCCAGTTCCTTGTCCAAGTCATCCAACAGGATGTTGGCGAGCAACGGCGACAGCGGTCCGCCTTGCGGCGTCCCCAACGCCGTTACCTGGATGGACTCGCCGACCAGAACACCCGCCCGCAAATACCGGCCAACCAGCGCCAACAGCCGCTTGTCGCCAACCTTGCGGGCCACACGAGCCATCAAGACATCGTGCCGGACGTTGTCGAAAAATTTCGCCAAGTCCAGGTCACAGGCGATGCGGTAGCCGGCCTGAAGATGACCTTGTACCTGCCTCAACGCTCCATGGGCGGAGCGTCCCGGTCGGAAACCAAAACTCGACTCCGAAAAGCCGGGGTCGAAGATCGGCGTCAATACTTGCGCGATGGCCTGCTGGATCACCCGGTCCATGACGGTCGGGATACCCAGCAGTCGTTCGCCCCCTCCCGGCTTCGGGATCGACACCCGTCGTACCGCTTGGGGTTGATAACTGCCATCGGCCAGTTGCTGGCGAATCTCGGCCCAATGCGAGCGCGCAAACTCGGCGAAGTCCTCGATGCGCATCCCGTCCATGCCGGGCGCACCCCGATTGGCCTTCACCCGCTTCCAGGCCCGTCGCAGGTTCGCACGGTCCAACACCCGCTCCATCAGATCGTCGTGCAAGGCTGGCTGCGTGACGCCACGCCGGACATCGGCTCCCCCGGTCGGGTTCACGGCCGATGCCGAGTCGCTCACGGCTCCTCCTTGTCTTCTTGTGTTCGGCCCTTCATCGTCCGGTCTTCCAGGCCGATGCGGCTAGTATGGCCTCTGCTGACTTCTGCCCGGTCACACCCTGCGTTGCCGCAAAACGCGCTGCCAAAGACAGGTCGTAGGGTCCGGTGGCTATTCCAAGGCTTTCGCCCTGGACCTCAGTCCGACTCCCATAACCTATCCCAGCCGCTCGCCGGACAGATCTCCCCGAATAAGAACATGAGCTTTCAGCGCACAACCGCCGCATTTACCCTATCTCCCGTACCCGGCGGGTTTCGTCATCATGTGCTGACTCACCCGGAGACTGAGCCTTCTATGCGGTTTCTGTTCGTCGGCTCGCACCTTTGCGCTCGGGCTTCCTTCAGACCACTCCTCGCGGAGTTGCCCTTGCCGTCGGCTAGTAGTTACATTGGCCCAAAGAATGGGCATTACAGGTACTCCTACAGGGGACTCTCACCCCATCAGTTCATGCCCATGTCGGGCGTACACCCATCATTCCACCGGACCTGCGCAAAGAGCCGCGCAGGCCGGTGAATTCAGACGTTATGCGTAACTCTCGATTGCGCTACTTAGTGGGTGCTGGGCTACTACTGGTCGCTGGCGCGACTGCCGCGGATGAACTGAGAAAAGGAATAGAGCGTCAAGCGGCCGAGATCTGCGGTTGCAGTCGTTCCGAACCTTGTCTGATCGAAATCTCGGAACGGGACCAAGGTTACAGTGTTGGAGTTCTGAAAATTGTCGCCATTGATGAGGGCGGAATCGCGAGAGTTCTTCCTTCAAAGACATACATCATGTTCGACTCCAAGGGGAGATTCGTGAAGAAGGTCGGTACTCCATGAAATTGTGCGACGCAGGCTATTCCATTGCGAGCTATGGAGATAATGCGCGCGAAATCTCGCATAGCAACCGCATGCAGCCGACGCGGCTAATGCGGAGCGTTATGCACTGAGAAGAACATGAGACTCAACGGGTGGCAAAGAGCGTGGGTCGTCCTATCGGTCGCCTGGATCGCCGTTATCTCGTCCGTGGCAATCACTTCGCAGCGTTCTGAGGAACAGAGATATCACGACTTGTTCAATGAGCTAATCCAGTATCTAATCGCACAGTCCACGGATCTACGTGGCCACACCACAGTATCGGTGCGGGCCGCTTACTCCGATATGTCGGATAGGCAGCTCGTAGAGGCCACGCATGACAAATATTTGAACAAACATCCCGCATACAGATACGGCTTCTCGGAAATTGACGCGAAGCACAGCCCAGGAACTGCGAGCACCCTCAAGCCAAACTTGCAGCGGGGCTTGGCGGCGTTGGGCGTGCCTTTAGCTCTATACTTGCTGGGTGTAGCAGTGGCGTGGGTGCGCGCGGGGTTCAGGCGTGCATAACAACGCCACCAACTCGGACGGCAAAAAGCGTCGCTTCTTCGTCGCGCCACTTTTTGCCGCCGGTTATGGCGAACGTTAGGCAACAAAAACTTAGGATTACGTCATCATGGACTTCAAGTGGTCTGATTCGGAGAAAAAAGTCGCAAGGCGAGCCTTTGATAAAGCGCTCGAGAAGGAATGCGCTTCAATCATGGCCAAGTTCAAAGATATGGCCGCGAAGGTGGAAAAACCCGAAGACCTTTGGGCGGTTCACGACTACCTCACCAAGCAACGAAGAGCGATTGATGAAAAATACGATTACCGCTATTCGCAACTGATCTTTGTATTTGCCAGGTTACTGGGCGAGAAGTGGATCGATGAAAAAGACCTACACGGTCTGAGTGCAGAGAAGCTTCAAGCCATTCAGTACATCTTGTCCAGGTAAGCGGCTATGAAAATACAGACAGTTTTGGCCGCCAGCCCTAACTATCCAGTCAACCGGACCGCCGGCAACCGTCGTCGCTCTAGCCTGCCGCCTCGCGCGGCGTCCGGTTACTTTCGCCGTTGGGCCTGTCAAGGAAAGTGACCATGACTACTTTGTTTTCATCCTGGTCACTGTTTTCCGCATTCTTGCTTGCGAGCGTTGTGCTCGCAGTTACGCCAGGCCCGGGCGTGTTCTACATCGTTACTCGGAGCCTCGTCCAAGGCCGCCGTTCGGGGCTGGTTTCAGTGGCTGCTGTCGCTTTTGGTAACCTCGGCAATGTATTTGCTGCATCTGTTGGTCTTGCAGCTTTGTTTGCTGTTTCCTCAGCCGCCTTCACAGTCGTCAAGTACGCAGGGGCCTTCTACCTTGTTTATCTTGGTGTGCAAATGTTGCGTGAGTCACAAGCCGAGGTTTCAACCTCCGTGCCTCAAGCAGCACCAGTTGGCCACATCTTCCGCGATGGCTTCGTTGTAGCACTGTTTAACCCAAAGACCACGGTTTTCTTCGCTGCGTTCCTGCCCCAGTTCTTGAGCCCGGAGGCATCGCCGATGTTTCAAACTATGGCGCTCGGTTCGATCTTCGTTGCAATTGCCGCAGTCACGGACAGCACCTATGCCTTAGCTGCCGGTGCAGTCGCACCCGCATTGACGCGCGCTCGTGGCGCCCGTCGTATCGGTTGTTGGCTTGGGGGTGGGGCGTTTATTGGCCTCGGCGTTTTCACCGCGCTGGCGGGGTCTCGCAGTGCCAAATAGGCCCAACATGGCGTTCGAGAGGGACGCGCCAAACGCGGCGCGCCACTCAACTTTACGTTAGGCGTCATGCCCGAAATCCGAGGTAATTAAAAATGCACATCGCCATACTCACCTTCCAAGGCTTCAACGAGCTCGACTCTCTCGTGGCGCTTGGCGTGCTCAATCGAATCAAGAAACCAGATTGGCGCGTCACGCTCTGCTGTCCGGAGAGCGCTGTCACTTCAATGAACGGCGTGACCGTGCATGGGCAGTCAACCCTTGCGGAAGCAACTTCCGCTGACGCAGTCATTGTCGGCAGCGGCATCAAAACGAGAGAGATCGTAAATGACTCAGCCATCATGTCGGCTCTGCGCTTGGATCCCGCACACCAGCTTATCGGAGCGCAATGCTCCGGCACGCTCATCCTTGCCAAGCTTGGCATACTCGCCAACGTTCCTGCATGCACAGATCTCACAACCAAACCTTGGGTACAAGAAGCTGGGGTTGAAGTGCTGAACCAACCCTTCTACGCATCGGGCAACATCGCCACCGCCGGAGGTTGTTTCGCGTCGCAATATCTAGCCGCATGGATTATTGCCCGCGCCGAGGGCGAAGAAGCCGCCAAGGAAGCATTGCATTACGTTGCCCCGGTTGGCGAGAAGGATGAGTACGTTTCAAGAGCAATAAAAAACATCGAGCCATATATCAGTACGATGACGCCTAACAAGGCGCTGCACCGGACTCCGCTTCGCTCCGCCGGTGAGCTTTAACGTTGGAGGCCAGAGTGAAGACTACGGCTGCAGCGCTCCTAGCCCTCGCTTCGGCTGGCGGAGTTAACGTCGTCTCCTACTTCACGCTAAGGCACAATCTCTCCCTCGGCGTCTACCCCATAGATGCAGATTCGATAGGCCTGCCGCTCGCTGACGGAGTGGTCGTTTCCATCGTTATTCTGGTCTGCCTTCTTACGGCAGTCAGGGTCCCAAAGCGCGGGGTGTGGACCGTGTCATTGGGAATGATGCTTGCCATCTTGGGTGGTCTCATTGCGTCGCTGATGGCTTTCTCATGGGCCGATTCAAGACATTACCCGATCGCGATCGCCTACCTTCCGTTGGCGGCGCTGTGCGCCACCATTGTCGTCGATCGAATTCGCATCCTGGCCTCCAACAAATTGCTGCAGGCGACGCGGGAAACCCGCGCGCCTGAGCAATAGCGTTAGCCATCGTTTCATGAAACTTGAAGACCAAGCTGAGATTGTTTCCCTGATGCGAGCTGCGCGCGATAAAGCGCGCGGCTACGCTGATTTCTTCGGATGGGCGATAGATAGAGATCTAGAGGAGTGGGGCGTAGTCGTCGCCCTTGCGGAGTCAATGCATGCCGACGGCACGCTCTTCTTTTCAAAGATAAAGAGTCGCCGGCGGCCCAATGATCCTCCGGATTGTGAGGCTCTTGGGGAGAGCGGTCAGCGGCTCGCCATCGAGGTCACTGAGCTTGTTGATGGCCCTATGATCCACGAGTACAAGCGGGCACGGAAGGAGAGGAAGCTCAGCGAATGGGCTGAGTGGAACCAACAGAAGTTTATCGACGCGCTCACGTGCTGTATCACGAAGAAGGATCGGCGTTTTCCAGCGCTGAAAGACCCGCCGTACTCTGATGGTTACATGGTTGTGATACATACGGATGAACCCGGTTTGCCTCGCAACGTAGTAGAAAAGTTTCTTGATGGGCACGTCTTTCAGAAGCCCGAATACATTGATCGAGCACTGCTCCTTCTATCATATGACCCGAGCATTGAACGGTGTCCGTACTTCGAATTAAAGTGGATGGCTAACGAGGCGCTCCAGCCGACCGCGCCGATGCGGCGCAGCGGCTGAGCTTCGTCGTTAGCCCCTGTGCGCATGGAGAAGTGACATGATGAAGCAAGCAAAGAACACGATTTGCCTTTGGTACGACGGCGACGCCGAAGAGGCGGCGCGTTTTTACGCGAAGACCTTCCCCGATTCATCTGTTGGTGCGGTACATCGCGCACCGGGGGACTTTCCATCCGGGAAGCAAGGGGATGTTTTGACGGTCGAGTTTACTGTCATGGGAATTCCCTGCCTCGGGCTTAATGGCGGACCCAACTTTAAGCACAGCGAAGCGTTCTCCTTTCAGGTCGCAACCTCTGACCAGGCAGAAACCGATCGTTACTGGAACGCGATCGTGGGCAACGGTGGCGAAGAGAGTTCGTGCGGCTGGTGCAAAGACAAATGGGGCCTCTCCTGGCAGATTACCCCACAGGCTTTGACAGAAGCGATAACCGACCCCGATCGCGCTGCTGCCAAGCGTGCATTCGATGCAATGATGCAGATGAGAAAGATCGACATCGCGGCAATCGAAGCGGCGCGCCGTGGTTGAAGCGGGAAGTGGACGATGGTACCTCCTGCCACATTTACGCTCTGATCGTCAGGTGGCGGCTAACAATTCGTCCAAGCGGACGCGCTGACGCGCGCCACTTAACTCAAACGTTAGCCCGCAGCCATCGCGTTCCTGCTCAAAGGACGCTCTCGGTAACTGCAAGGAGAGTTTCAGTGAAGTATCTTCTTACCTCGGCCGGTATCAAGAACACGAGCATCCACAATGCGCTGCTCGACCTGCTGGGCAAACCGATTGCCGAGTCCAGCGCCCTCTGCATTCCCACCGCGGCGTATGCCTTGCCCGGCGGTGCTGACATCGCATGGCGGCTGATCAGCGGACGAGATCCCGTCTGCCCCATGTGCGAATTGGGTTGGAAGTCCTTGGGAGTGCTGGAGCTGACCGCGCTGCCCAGCATCGATAAAGAGCATTGGGTCCCCATGGTCCAGGCAACTGACGTCCTGCTGGTGGGAGGCGGCGATCCCTTGTACCTGTGTTATTGGATGCGGCAATCAGGACTGGCAAGCCTCTTGCCGTCACTGCGCGAGACGGTTTACGTGGGACTGAGCGCCGGGAGCATGGTGATGGCCCCCAGCATCGGGGAGGACTTCGTCCGCTGGAAGCCGCCCACCGGTGGCGATGAAACATTAGGACTGGTGGATTTTTCGATGTTTCCACACCTCGATCACGAGATGCTGCCGGAGAATTCCATGGCTCACGCGGAAAAATGGGCCGCCGGCATGCGTGTGCCGGCGTACGCCATGGACGATCAGACCGCCATCAAAGTGATCGATGGCATGGTCGAGGTTGTCTCCGAAGGCCATTGGAAACGATTTACGCCCTAATGGGCGGGGTGAGAGTTGGCTGGAAGGTGATGAGGTGGCAGGCAATGCAGCCTACTCATGGTTCGCTCTTGCAGCGGGCTTCACCCGCTGCGGCACTCGGGTGAACTCAAACTTTGGGCGCTATGCAAGGAGATCAAATGTCCGGTGAAACTACAGGTGCTGTACGTTTAATGCTTCGACTTGAGGGGCTGTGTGTTCTCCTCGCAGCGGTGCTTGCTTACTCGAAATTGGGCTTTAGCTGGGGTACGTTTGCATTGTTCTTTCTCACCCCGGACGTTTCGTTTCTAGGTTATCTCGCTGGGGCACGGGTTGGTGCCATAACCTACAATGCCGCACACTCGTATATCGGTGCGATTGCCTGTCTTCTCGTAGGGCTCCTCCTCCCTGCCCCCGTGCTTTCATGTGCGGGCGTCATATGGTGCGCCCACATTGGCTTTGACCGTGCTCTAGGTTACGGGCTCAAGTATTCAGTGGGGTTTGGTTTTACCCATCTCGGCATTATCGGTCGGTTTGCCAGGCCCGCTCCTAACCCTGCATTCGAGAGGGACGCGCCAAAAACGGCGCGCCCCTCAATTTGAACGTTAGGGGCTCACGCAGAAGGAAGCCTTATGTCCAGCCGAACTGAAAAGCTCCACACAATTACTAAGCGGCTTATTCTCATGACAGCCTGCGCTCTCGTGATAGTGGTTTCGATATTCGGGCTGTCATTCCTCTTTCACCAACGACTCATGGTGTCGTGGTTATGCTTTGGTTGCGGACTACTTGGTGGTTTTGTAAGCATCCAGCAACGCCTGAAGAAGCTTGCCGATGAAGAACTTGAACTATTGTCCCGGTCATGGTTTCAGATTCTGCTAATTCCAATCTACGGTGGGATATTCTCTCTCGTTCTATACGTGGGCTTTTTGAGTGAAATCTTGAACGGACCACTCTTTCCTCATTTTGCATTTCCCCCATTTTCTGAGCCTCTACCAACAGCAGACGACCTGATCAGATTCATCAACTCTACCTATCCAGCATCAGGGCAGGATGTAGCAAAGCTTCTCTTCTGGGCATTTATTGCTGGTTTCTCAGAACGCCTCGTCCCACAGATTCTTCAGAAGAGCGAACAAGGGCTTTCCGACGAAAAGCCACACCCCTAACCATTCGGTCGAGAGGGAACCTGCAAGCTGCGCTTGCAGGTTCCCTCCGCGGCTACGCCGCTCCGGCGGCCCCTCACCTCAAACGTTAGGCGGCTGCAACAACTGTCACCGCCGATATCACGCGGCGAAATATCTGCGGGTCGTTTGCGACCTTTGCCAATAGGAGCGCCCCCTCCAGCAAGGCGAATATGTTTTTCGCTCGTTGCCGGTTATCACCCGCCGGGATTTCACCTGCCTGTTCCGCGCGGATAAGCGCGGCTTCGATGAACTGGCAGTGAGAGTCGAAAATCTTCTGCAACGCCTCTCGTATTTTCTCGTCCTGGCGCGCCATCTCCTGTCCCAAGTTGCCGAAGGGGCACCCTAGAACTCCTCCCTTTTCAGCGGAGACTTGGACCTGCAATTCATGAATTCTTTCAATCAGCTCACGAAGCTGAGTCAGGCCACTCTCCGAGCCTGAAAAGACTGGCTCAAAAATCCCAGCTCTTGCGTGTTCCCAAAAGCTTTCCATGGCCGCAACCGCAAGATCGGACTTTGAGGGAAAGAAGTGATAGAAGCTGCCTTTCTTTGCGTTCGCACGCTGGCACAACTCATCAACCCCGGTAGCTTGGAAGCTGCGTTCCCACATCAGGGCGGCGGCTGTTTGGAGCAGACGGTCACGCGTATCGAGTGATTCTGCGGGTTTCATTTTGGGTTATCCCTAATTCTTGCTGAGTCATGGTGCAACGTTACCAACAGTTGACCGGTCTGTCTACTCTGAGCTAGTCTGTACCGACCGGTCTAGTCGGAGGGCTTGCCGGCATACTCAACTACATTTTCCGGAGAAATCATGAGCATCTTCACTCAACACTCAGACATGACCGCGCCGGCAGGTGCCGCAGAAGTTCTGGCGAAAGTCAAGGACCTATACGGCTTCATTCCGAATCTGGGGGCCTATGTGTCCGAATCGCCTCTGGTTCTCGATGCCGTGCTGAACCTCGACAGGGCCTTCGACAAGGTTTCGCTGACGCCGCAGGAAAGGCAGGTCGTTTTGCTTACCGTCAGCACGCTAAACGGGTGCAGCTATTGCAAGACGGTACACACCGCGTTGGGACGTAGGGCCGAAGTTGATGGCGCTGTCTTGAAGGCGGTTATTGCCCTTGCGCCACTGCCCGACCGGAAGCTCAATGCGCTGCGCGACTTCACTCGCAAGGTCGTGGAAGAAAAGGGGTGGGTCAAAGAAGAAGATGTGCAGAAATTCCTCGTGTCAGGCTACACCAAGGCTCAGGTATTTGAGGTGGTGATGGGGGTGGCCCTGAAAACGCTCACCAACTATAGCAATCACTTGGCCGGTGCCGTACCTAATCCCGAGTTCATTGCAATGGCGGAAGGCACGGCCTAATCCCCGAAGTATTTGCTGGCGCAATCGGAATACCGCTTGCGCCAGCTATTCCCTAACCGAACTCAGGAGCGCCGACGATGGCTGACAAAGAATGCGCACACGCTGGTCTTCCTCCGACCGGGGTACCATGTCCAAGCTGTAAACAAGGTACTTTGGAAGTCGCTCGGGGCCGTTTCGGTCCTATTTACAAGTGCACGTCCAAGGTGTGCGATTACTGGCTACCCGAGCGTCCAACGGGAAAAAGATGCTCGTTCATGCGCGACGGAAAGAAATGTGGTGCACTAATGGTCATGGGAACAAAAACCATCCCGGAGAGATGCAGTGACCAAACATGCCCAAATAGAAATCCGCACAAACTGCGGGCATCCGCCTAATCGGGTAACCAGGGGTTTCTAACCCCCAGTCCCCACACCACCACGGCATGCGGGTCCGCACCGGGCGGTTCACGAAAAGGGAGCACACGACGATGTCAGGTGTAGCCATGGGCCTTCATCCAAAGATCACGGATAGTGATCAGCCCCTGGGTCTTCAGCCATTGGTTGGTCATCCCGGTCTGCGTCGCCAGCGTCCGCGACAGATGCCAGTAGCTCTTGCTGCTGATCGCCGTCAGGATTGCCTGGCGCTTGCTCGTCCCCAAACCCAACAGGTTCTTGACCTTGGTACGCACGTAGCGCCACTGTTTCCAGTAGCACATGCGTACCCGGCGTCGAAGCCAGTGGTCGAGTTCGGGGATCGGGCGGTAGTAGTCCGAAATGCCGAAGTAGCCCATCCAACCGCGGATATACTGGGCGAGCTTGTAAAACCGGTGAGCCATCGAGACACCCCAGCTACGCCCGGTCAGTGTCCGGATGTTGTGTTTGAAGTCCTCGAATGCCCGGTCGCCCCAACGCAGCTTGGTTCCCCGGAAATTGAATCCGAGAAACTTGGCCTGGTCGGTTTTGACCACCCGGCTCTTCTGCTCGTTGACCACCAGTTTGAGCGTGCCGGTCAGGAAGCGCGTGACGCTATCCTTCACCCGCTCGCCGGCCCGCTGACTTTTGACCAAGATCAGCAGGTCGTCCGCATAGCGGACGAACCGGTGGCCACGCCCTTCCAGTTCCTTGTCCAAGTCATCCAACAGGATGTTGGCGAGCAACGGCGACAGCGGTCCGCCTTGCGGCGTCCCCAACGCCGTTACCTGGATGGACTCGCCGACCAGAACACCCGCCCGCAAATACCGGCCAACCAGCGCCAACAGCCGCTTGTCGCCAACCTTGCGGGCCACACGAGCCATCAAGACATCGTGCCGGACGTTGTCGAAAAATTTCGCCAAGTCCAGGTCACAGGCGATGCGGTAGCCGGCCTGAAGATGACCTTGTACCTGCCTCAACGCTCCATGGGCGGAGCGTCCCGGTCGGAAACCAAAACTCGACTCCGAAAAGCCGGGGTCGAAGATCGGCGTCAATACTTGCGCGATGGCCTGCTGGATCACCCGGTCCATGACGGTCGGGATACCCAGCAGTCGTTCGCCCCCTCCCGGCTTCGGGATCGACACCCGTCGTACCGCTTGGGGTTGATAACTGCCATCGGCCAGTTGCTGGCGAATCTCGGCCCAATGCGAGCGCGCAAACTCGGCGAAGTCCTCGATGCGCATCCCGTCCATGCCGGGCGCACCCCGATTGGCCTTCACCCGCTTCCAGGCCCGTCGCAGGTTCGCACGGTCCAACACCCGCTCCATCAGATCGTCGTGCAAGGCTGGCTGCGTGACGCCACGCCGGACATCGGCTCCCCCGGTCGGGTTCATCGTCGATACCGAGTCGCTCACGGCTCCTCCTTGTCTTCTTGTGTTCGGCCCTTCACCGTCCGGTCTTCCAGGCCGATGCGGCTAGTATGGCCTCTGCTGACTTCTGCCCGGTCACACCCTGCGTTGCCGCAGAACGCGCTGCCAAAGACAGGTCGTAGGGTCCGGTGGCTATTCCAAGGCTTTCGCCCTGGACCTCAGTCCGACTCCCATAACCTGTCCCAGCCGCTCGCCGGACAGATCTCCCCGAATAAGAACATGAGCTTTCAGCGCACAACCGCCGCATTTACCCTATCTCCCGTACCCGGCGGGTTTCGTCATCATGTGCTGACTCACCCGGAGACTGAGCCTTCTATGCGGTTTCTGTTCGTCGGCTCGCACCTTTGCGCTCGGGCTTCCTTCAGACCACTCCTCGCGGAGTTGCCCTTGCCGTCGGCTAGTAGTTACATTGGCCCAAAGAATGGGCATTACAGGTACTCCTACAGGGGACTCTCACCCCATCAGTTCATGCCCATGTCGGGCGTACACCTCTCGGTCAACCGGACCGCCCGCAAGCTGCGCTTGCGGGTTCCCTCCGCCCTTCGGGCTCCGGCGGCCGGTTACCTCAAACTTAGCGAATAAGAAAGATCATGAGCGACGATTGGGACTTCTATTTCTGCAGTGTAGACAACAAGCCGGCATCCATCTTCGTGGACCTTGGTATAGCCAAAGAAGCACCCATGGCCGAGTATTCGGTGATGGCCTATGTCCGCACTCATATGCAGGCGCCGCGAGATGATGGTCTGTCGAGTCAAGTCGAGTTCGAAACCCTCAAGTCTCTAGAAGACGCCCTGGAATCATTGCGGGGAGATGGAACGGCGCTTTATGTTGGCCGAAGCACCTCTAACGGGTGTCGCGACCTTTACTTCTATGCTCGCACCGCCGAGGGTTGGGCGGAACGAGTCGCAGATGTCATGAAAGCTTTTCCTTCCTATGAGTTCGAGTATGGCACGCGAAGCGACCCTGATTGGAACGCCTACTTCAGGTTTCTGTATCCGTCAGATGAAGACCGAGAGCGCATTCAGAATCGTCGAACCTGCGAGGCCCTCGAAAGAAACGGCGACCGTCTCGAAAAGGAGAGACCCATCGAGCACTGGGTATATTTTCCTGATTCAGACTCGCGTCAGAAGTTCTCGAGTCACGCAGCAACGCTCGGCTACACAACAGTAGCATTGATCGAACCGGAATCCGATCAAAACAGTTACGGTATCAGGCTGTCCTGCATCGGCGTCCCATCAATCGCTAACATAGACGATCTTACCATCCCGTTGTTCCGGGCAGCTCGAGATTATGGCGGAGAGTACGATGGCTGGGAGACCGAGGTTGTCCGCTAATCGGGTAACCAGGGGTTTCTAACCCCCAGTCCCCACACCACCACGGCATGCGGGTCCGCACCGGGCGGTTCACGAAAAGGGAGCACACGACGATGTCAGGTGTAGCCATGGGCCTTCATCCAAAGATCACGGATAGTGATCAGCCCCTGGGTCTTCAGCCATTGGTTGGTCATCCCGGTCTGCGTCGCCAGCGTCCGCGACAGATGCCAGTAGCTCTTGCTGCTGATCGCCGTCAGGATTGCCTGGCGCTTGCTCGTCCCCAAACCCAACAGGTTCTTGACCTTGGTACGCACGTAGCGCCACTGTTTCCAGTAGCACATGCGTACCCGGCGTCGAAGCCAGTGGTCGAGTTCGGGGATCGGGCGGTAGTAGTCCGAAATGCCGAAGTAGCCCATCCAACCGCGGATATACTGGGCGAGCTTGTAAAACCGGTGAGCCATCGAGACACCCCAGCTACGCCCGGTCAGTGTCCGGATGTTGTGTTTGAAGTCCTCGAATGCCCGGTCGCCCCAACGCAGCTTGGTTCCCCGGAAATTGAATCCGAGAAACTTGGCCTGGTCGGTTTTGACCACCCGGCTCTTCTGCTCGTTGACCACCAGTTTGAGCGTGCCGGTCAGGAAGCGCGTGACGCTATCCTTCACCCGCTCGCCGGCCCGCTGACTTTTGACCAAGATCAGCAGGTCGTCCGCATAGCGGACGAACCGGTGGCCACGCCCTTCCAGTTCCTTGTCCAAGTCATCCAACAGGATGTTGGCGAGCAACGGCGACAGCGGTCCGCCTTGCGGCGTCCCCAACGCCGTTACCTGGATGGACTCGCCGACCAGAACACCCGCCCGCAAATACCGGCCAACCAGCGCCAACAGCCGCTTGTCGCCAACCTTGCGGGCCACACGAGCCATCAAGACATCGTGCCGGACGTTGTCGAAAAATTTCGCCAAGTCCAGGTCACAGGCGATGCGGTAGCCGGCCTGAAGATGACCTTGTACCTGCCTCAACGCTCCATGGGCGGAGCGTCCCGGTCGGAAACCAAAACTCGACTCCGAAAAGCCGGGGTCGAAGATCGGCGTCAATACTTGCGCGATGGCCTGCTGGATCACCCGGTCCATGACGGTCGGGATACCCAGCAGTCGTTCGCCCCCTCCCGGCTTCGGGATCGACACCCGTCGTACCGCTTGGGGTTGATAACTGCCATCGGCCAGTTGCTGGCGAATCTCGGCCCAATGCGAGCGCGCAAACTCGGCGAAGTCCTCGATGCGCATCCCGTCCATGCCGGGCGCACCCCGATTGGCCTTCACCCGCTTCCAGGCCCGTCGCAGGTTCGCACGGTCCAACACCCGCTCCATCAGATCGTCGTGCAAGGCTGGCTGCGTGACGCCACGCCGGACATCGGCTCCCCCGGTCGGGTTCATCGTCGATACCGAGTCGCTCACGGCTCCTCCTTGTCTTCTTGTGTTCGGCCCTTCACCGTCCGGTCTTCCAGGCCGATGCGGCTAGTATGGCCTCTGCTGACTTCTGCCCGGTCACACCCTGCGTTGCCGCAGAACGCGCTGCCAAAGACAGGTCGTAGGGTCCGGTGGCTATTCCAAGGCTTTCGCCCTGGACCTCAGTCCGACTCCCATAACCTGTCCCAGCCGCTCGCCGGACAGATCTCCCCGAATAAGAACATGAGCTTTCAGCGCACAACCGCCGCATTTACCCTATCTCCCGTACCCGGCGGGTTTCGTCATCATGTGCTGACTCACCCGGAGACTGAGCCTTCTATGCGGTTTCTGTTCGTCGGCTCGCACCTTTGCGCTCGGGCTTCCTTCAGACCACTCCTCGCGGAGTTGCCCTTGCCGTCGGCTAGTAGTTACATTGGCCCAAAGAATGGGCATTACAGGTACTCCTACAGGGGACTCTCACCCCATCAGTTCATGCCCATGTCGGGCGTACACAAACGCTTCGAGTCCGACGCCTTACCCTTCCGCTGCGCTCCAGGGCAAGGCGCGGCTCAAGTGGAACGTTAGCCATAAATTAGCGAATCACAACGCTATTTTTCCTGCGGAAGGTCGCCTGGCTTTGCGTTCAAGAACCAGTCGGGTGGAGACCAACTTCCTGGAATGTGCTTGTGTCCCCAAAGCGCCAGCTGTTGTAGTACTGGTAGCAAATCCGCCCCCTTGCGGGTCAAAGCGTATTCGTACCTTACGGGCTTCTCTTGATAAGGACGTTTTTCGATGATTCCGTCTCCTTCAAGTTTACGCAGGCGGTTTGCGAGAATATTTGTCGGAATGCCCTCTGGAGAATCCTGAAAATCCTTGTATTTTCTTTTGCCGATCATCAAGTCCCGAACGATAACTAGGCTCCACTTGTCACCCAGCAAATCGAGTGACGCAGCGACGGGACATTGAGAACGGAATGCGGGTACGTCAACTTCTTTGCTCATATCGTTACGCTACATGAGTCACTTGCAATATGCAAGTCTACATGTCATGATTCTGTCGCTTGCACTTTGCAAGCACCCATCTAATACGGAGATAAGAACATGAACACAGAGATAAATGCCTCAGTCGACATAAAAGGCGGCTGCCTGTGTGGCGCCGTACGATATGAAGTCACCGCAGCCCCGGCCATGACGGGGTTTTGTTACTGCGAAAGTTGCCGCAAGCTCAGCGGTTCAGGACATGCCTTTCACGCGCTGGTACCGGAAGCCGCAATGAGGATCAGTGGTAACGTCCGCGGATTTGAATGGAAGGCGGATAGCGGGAACAGCGTTATCACGAGTTTCTGCCCAACCTGTGGCAGTCCCTTGTTCGGAAAGAGTTCCGGCATGCCAGGCATGGTGACATTCAGGGTGGCGAGCCTGGACTCCCCTGCAGCCATATCGCCGCAAATGGCGATTTACACGAAGCGGTTGCAGGCATGGGATCACCTTGACCCGGCACTGCCTGCCTTCCAGGAAATGCCCCCCATGCCTCAAGAGGGGTAATCCGTGATGAATACGCACCAACATTCCGGCACCGCAAGTCTTGAAGACAGAATCCGGAACTCGCTCATCGGCTTGCCGGTTTCAGAGAAGCGCATGTTTGGCGGCGTAACCTTTCTGTTAAACGGCAACATGCTGTGCTGCGCTTCAAAGAAAGGCCTGATGGTTCGCGTCGGCAAAGATGCCGAACCGCAGGCACTTGCCAATGCCATGGCAAAGCGTTGCGACGGTGGCGGTCATCCCATGCCTGGTTTCATATCGATTGAACCTGCTGGAATAAGCCAGGACAATGCTCTCGAAAGCTGGCTGCAAATGGCACTGACTTACGTTGGCACTCTACCCCCAAAGACAGAAAAATCCAAAATCAAGCCTCAACACTTTACGAGGAGAAACCAATGAAAAAGTTTATGTTCCTGCATTATGGATTTGAAAAACCCACCCCGGAAATCATGAAGGCTTGGCAGGCTTGGTTCGAGTCCATTTCAGACAAGCAAGTCGAGCAGGGTGGGTTCGCCGGTGGTCGAGAAATCTCAAAGAACGGCACCAGGGATCTACCCTGGAATATGGAGTCCATTACGGGGTACAACATCATCGAAGCAGAAAGCCTTGATGCCGCCGAAAAACTAGCCCAAAGCAATCCGTTTATTTCAAGTATTCGAATCTATGAGTTGAGGTAAGCATCACTGGCTAACAACGCCATCAACACGGACGGTGGAAAGCGGCGCTCCTTCGTCGCACCGCTTTCCACCGCCGATTATGGTGAACATTAGGCGCTTTACCCACCACAGTCGGAGATCTTAGTGAAGCAATCGCTCGGCCTCGTTTCCCTCGTTGTTCATGACTACGATGAAGCTATCGACTTCTTCGTCGGTACTCTCGGTTTCAGACTCGTTGAAGATACGTTCGTACCTGAGCAATCCAAGCGATGGGTTGTCGTCTCGCCACCTGGCGCAACAGAATGCCAACTCCTGCTCGCGCGCGCCTCAAGCCCAGACCAGGAAAGCCGCATTGGCGGCCAAACAGGTGGTCGGGTGTTCCTCTTCCTCTACACTGATGACTTCTGGCGCGACTATGAGTCCTATCGATCAAAGGGCGTCGTGTTCGTCCGTGAACCAAAGCATGAGTCGTACGGGACGGTTGCCGTGTTTCTCGATCTCTACGGCAACATGTGGGATCTTCTTCAGCCAACGGAATCACACATCAGGCTTCGCAATGGCAGCGCCTAACAATTCATTCAAGCCGATGCCGCTTCACGGCACGGCATAACTCAAGCATTGAGGCCGTAGAACACCCTCAACTCGAAAATTGAGCCCAGGAACAATCAATCGGTTGTTTGCCCTAAAATGCTCGAAAATAGGGTCTTTCTACAGCTTCGTTAAGCGTCCAACACCAGTCGAGGTATCTAATGCCAACAGCCAGACCATTCCTCATGTTTCAGGGCGGCAGCGCGCAGGCTGCGCTTGACCTGTATTTCGCCACCTTCCCTGATTCCCGCATGGTGCGAGTCGAATACTGGACTCAAGGCGAGCCGGGTGCTGCCGGCACGATAAAGGTCGCCTTATTCACTATTTGCGGCCGCGAGTTCATGTGCTCGGATAGCCCGATAAAGCATGATTTTTCGTTCACGCCTTCGAGTTCCACTTTCGTGGAATTTGGTTCGGCAGCAGAGCTAGAGCAGGCATTTGAAACGCTGTCTGAGGGCGGCCAAGTCCTGATGCCTTTGGACAACTACGGGTTCAGCCAGCGGTTCGGCTGGGTAAATGATCGCTTCGGCGTATCTTGGCAGCTGAACCTTGCTGCCTAACACGGCACGCCAGCCGACCGTTTTGCCTCCGCTCCGCCGCGGCAAAACGTCGGCCGAGTTCAGGCGTTGGGCGGTATGAAGATCGAGCGGTTGGCCACTGCGCTGGATCCTGACTGGCTGCGCTTGCGCCTCGAGTTGTGGCCTGATGGGCGCGCAGACGAGCATCTGGACGAGATGGCCGCCTTCTTGGTAGAGCCGGAGCGCTACGCTCAGTTCATCGCCCGGTCAGCAGAGCAAGGAGCAGTTGGTTTCGCCGAAGCCTCCATCCGGACCGACCACGTGAACGGCACTAAGTCCGCGCCCGTCGCATTCCTGGAAGGTCTGTACGTGAGCCCAGGCGCCCGAAAACGAGGCGTGGCAAGAGCTTTGGTCGAGGTGGTGGCTCAGTGGGCCACTTCTAGAGGTTGCGTGGAGTTGGCTTCCGACACGCCCATCGAGAACGAGGTGAGTCAAGCCGTCCACCGCAAGCTGGGCTTCGCAGTGACGGAGCGAGTGGTGTACTTCAACAAGACGCTCAAACCCACGAATGCCGCCTTGCCCGCGCGGCCGGCCGTGGAGGGTCGCGTTAGCTCGAACGTTAGGCGTCCCATCAACAAGATCAGTATGTTGAGCGATGAAGACCAAATCCGCGCGCTTGTTCAAACGTGGCAGTCCGCCACCAAGGCAGGCGATATAAAGACCGTGCTTGGTCTCATGACAGACGATGTTGTCTTTCTCGTTCCTGGCCGGCCGCCTATGCGAAAGGCGGAGTTTGCGGCCCTGTCACAGGTCCCGCCCGGCAGCCCTCGTCCGAAGTTCGAGGGCACGTCGGAGATTCAGGAGGTTCAAGTTTCTGGTGACATGGCGTTCGTATGGACCAAACTTTCTGTCGCGGTCACACCGCCAGGGGCGAGCCAGGCGATAGAGCGAGTGGGGTATACGCTTACGGTCCTGCGGCGTGAGCATGGCGAGTGGCTCCTGGCCAGAGACGCAAACCTCTTGTCACCAGTTCAGCGTTCTAGCACATGACGTCCAACCGATCGCTCCAACCGACGCGCTATAGCGAGCTTTGCCCGCTTCCGCGCGCGTGTGAGCTCAAACGTTAGGCTCAAGAATATGGCGCGAAGATACCTCACCCAGTCCGAAGCAGAGTCCGCCCTGAGTAGAGGGAAAGCAACTGAGTGCTTTCTCGGCGCTTGTGTCAGAGACGGAAAGCCAGGCATTCGGTGGCTTTCTGCGCGTGTCTCTAAAGAGGGCTTCACTGTCTCAGTCTATGAGAGCGCGAATATCCGGAGCGCAGAGTTTACTGACGTTTACGAATTCGGACCGCTCGACCCGGAACTTGAGTTTGAGGATCCGGTAGAAACGTTCAGCGCCGACTCCTTTTCCAAGCTTACCGCTGAGCTAGAGCGTCGGTTCTTTTGCTGCACAGAGCGCTTAGTGAACGAGTTCGTAATTCAAGATGAGTATGCAGACTATTTGGCGCAGAAGCGCTCGTAAGGTGGGGCCCAACAAGGCGCTCGAGGCGACGCCGCTAAGCTTTGCAGCTTTATCAGGCATCGTCATCGGCGCGCGTCAGCTTTGTCGTTGGGCGGCATGAACACACCGCGCGATCCATCGTCGAGCATTCGCTCGTTGTCGGGCAAATGCCTATGCGGTGCCGTCCGGTACACGGTCGAAGATAGCTTCTGCTACGCACTCAATTGCCATTGCTCGAACTGCCGCCGCGCTACTGGGGCTGCCTTCAAGCCGTTCGCGGGTATCGAGCGTGAGAAGCTCATCCTCAGCCAGGGGCCCGAATCCCTGCTCATCTTCGGAGAGGAACTTGCCCACGACGCACGGTGCGCGAAGTGCGGTTCCCTCCTTTATTCCGTGGTTCGAGAAGGTCAGTTCGTCCACGTCCCGCTCGGGACGCTTTGCGATGAAGCTACCATCCGTCCCTCGGCGCACATCTTCGTCGGCTCGAAGGCGCCGTGGTTCACCATCACCGACAGACTCCCTCAGCACAATGAGTTCGACTGAGAACCAAGGCGCCCGCATGCCGCCCGACCCTTCGTTGCACCCGATTCGCTACAGCGGGCTTCGCCCGCTTCCGCGAGCGGGTGAACTCAAACGTCGAGGGTGTAGAAAAACGCTCAACTCGAAAATTCAGTCCATGAACAATCAACGAGTTACAGACCCTAGAATGCGCGAAAAAAGGGTTTTCCACAGCCTCGATAGGCAGAAGGAAATTATGAAGCAGCTACTCGCTGTGGTATTTGTACTGTTTACATTTCGAGCCTATGCCGTTGGTTGGGAAGAAAGCGACAAAGTAGCTGCCATATTTAAAGGCTCCGGCGTGAACGGCACGTTCGTTCTCTATGATGTCACCGCGCAACGATTAATTGGCTACGGCAAAGCTCGCGCTGAAACACGTTTTGTTCCAGCCTCAACGTTCAAGGTTCCCCACTCGCTGATCGGACTCTCAGTTGGCGCGGTAGAGAGTGTTGACGAAGTCCTGCCTTACGGTGGTCACCCACAGCCGTTCAAAACCTGGGAGAAGGATATGGGATTGCGCGATGCGATTACCCTGTCCAATGTCCCGATCTACCAGAGTTTGGCCCGACGTATCGGCTTAACGCGCATGAGCGAGAATCTTTCGCGGCTTGATTTCGGAAATGGAGAAATAGGTACTTCCATCGATACCTTTTGGCTGAATGGCCCACTCAAAATCAGTGCTGTGGAGCAAACTCGTTTTCTTGCCAAGTTGGCTCAGGGGGCATTGCCGTTCCCCCGGTCGGTTCAGAAAAGCGTTCGCGAAATCGTTCTAATGGAGCGGGGAGAAAATTGGGCGCTATATGGTAAAACGGGTTGGGAAAACGCTCCTAACCGAGGTATTGGCTGGTGGATCGGGTGGGTACAAAAAGGCGATCGTGTATATGCGTTTGCATTGAATATGGATATTCAGCAAGCAACCGATGCCAAGAAACGTGTAGAACTGGGTAAAGCGAGCCTTAAAGCGTTGGGGATACTGTGACGACAAAACAGATGCCTAACAATCGCATGCACTCGGACAGCAAAAGGCGCCACATCGCTCTGCCTTTTGCTGCCGGTGATGCACAGCATTAGGCCACGCAAGCAGGACTATGCACTGACTCGTCGCACTCATGATTCACGTGCCTGTACCGTCAGAGGCTCGTACCTGGTATCAGCGGGCGTTCCCCGAAGCGGATCAGGTTCACTCCATCTCAGGACTCCAAGCGGTTCGTGTCGGCGATGTTCAGTTGGAGTTCGTGCCCTCCGACGAGAAGGTCTCCTCTGGTCCGGCGGGTACCGTCGCCTACTGGCAAGTGCCAGAGTTCAACGCAGCGTTGGCCGCACTCCAGGATCTCGGAGCCACGCTCTACCGCGGGCCGCTGAACATAGAGAATGGTCTCGTCATATGCCAAGTCCGAGCCCCCTGGGGCAACTGCATTGGCATCAAGGGCAAGAGAAGCTAGGCGCTCGCGCGGCGGTGGACTGCTCGTCTCACGTCAAGGCTGCTTTCGCCCGAACGCGTGGCCTTACCCTTCGCCAGAGCCGATCTCCACCTGCATGGCACTTGGCCCCTCGGCTCAAACGTTGGGCGTCATCGAAGCCATGGTTAAACGGCCGTGTCGAAATTGGACAGCACCGTTCGACTACGTAAAGAGCATTTCGCTCGCTTAGGAGATCACGATGAGTAAGGTACGCGTGCTGTGTTTCAGTCTTTCCCTTGATGGATTCGCCGCCGGGCCCGAACAGAGCCTCGAAGATCCGAATGGTATCGGGGGTCTGGATGTACACGAGTGGTTTTTCCCGACCGCAACGTTTCAGCAACTGCTGTACGGCAAAGAAACGGGCACAACCGGAATAGACAACGATTTTGCGGCGCGCGGCATCCAAAACATCGGAGCGTGGATTTTGGGCCGCAATATGTTTGGCCCGGTTCGCGGCCCTTGGCCAGACGAGCACTGGAAAGGCTGGTGGGGTGAGAACCCTCCGTTTCACACACCGGTCTTTGTGCTGACGCATCATGCACGCGCGCCCATCGCGATGGCAGGCGACACGACATTTCATTTCGTCACGGAAGGAATCCACGCGGCCCTAGAGCGCGCCAGAGCGGCGGCAGGTGGTATGGATGTGCGCCTTGGCGGTGGAGTGGCAACGGTTCAACAGTATTTGCGCGCGGGTCTAGTCGACGAACTCCATCTTGCTTTTGCGCCTGTTCTGCTAGGTTCAGGGGAGAACTTGTTCTCCGGCATCAACATGCGCTCGCTCGGCTATCGATGCGTGGAGCGTGTGGCTACCGACAAAGCAACTCACGTTGTCCTAAGAAAAACCTGAGTATCGAGATAATGCCGCCCAACAAGGCCCGTCGGCTGCACTTGGGCGTTAGCTGCAATCAAAAAGGAGACACGCCATGAAAATTACCGTTGAAACCACCGTAGCTGCACCCATCGAGGAAGTCTGGCGTGCATATACGACACCCGAGGACATCAAACAGTGGAATGCTGCATCCGATGATTGGCACACAACCGCTGCCACGGTCGATTTACGCGTTGGCGGTACCTTCTCCTCACGAATGGAGGCAAAAGACGGCAGCATGGGGTTTGATTTCGCTGGCACTTATACGAATATCGTGAAGCACAAATTGATCGAGTATTCCTTCGGCGATCGCGCAGCGCAGGTAGAGTTCGCTGATAGTCCGAAAGGCATTAAAGTACGCGTAACCTTCGATAGCGAGCCAACTCATTCTATCGAACAACAGCGCGAAGGGTGGCAAGCCATTCTTAACAACTTCACTCACCATGTTGAGGCAAGCAGGTAGTTTCTCGCGGCGCCAATCGCCGCCGACAACCCGTTTCGACACCGACTCGCAAAAGGGGCCGCCTCCCGCCCCTTTTGCTCGCGGGTTAACGCGAACGTTGATGCTGTAGAAAAACGCTCAACTCGAAAATTCAGTCCATGAATAATCAACGAGTTATAGACACTATTAATCAGGCCCGTAAATACCCTCCTGGTATTTCGGGCCGCCGCCCAGGCCGGTACACGCCCGGCCTGGGCTCACGCGGCTTGTCGCCGCGCCGGGGCATCCCTGCCCCGGATTAACCCGGCCTATATTTATAGGCCGGGTTAATAAAATGCTCGAAAATAGGGTTTTTCTATACCCTCGTTACACTTCGAGATCGTGTATGAGGAAAGTCGCCTTTTTTGGGATATTGCTGCTACTTTTCGGTAGGAATGCGGTAGCGGGGTGGTATCAGGTCACTAATTACATCGGCAAAATTGGTACGTACCCCATCCATTTTTCACTTCAGGAATACGACTTTGGCAGTGGCCTAGCCTTCCACGGGAGCTACTACTATGACAAGAACATTATTCCGATTCCGATCTACGGCAAACGCGGTAGCTCAGGCACTATTGAGCTTTGCGAAATTCATGACGAGACTGAATTTGATCGCATTATTGTTCAAGGTTCCCGATCTGGATTTGACACATCATCTTGCCAATTCAAGCTGAGCGCAGATGAGACTGGTGCTCAGGGAACATGGGTCAGTGGCGGAAAGAGCTACGATGTGAGCCTGCACCGAAACACTATTTTGGATGACAAGACCGGCGCGGGATTGACGAAAGGCAATATAGAAATCCCATTTTGGGGGCAAACCAAGAATCACGCATTCATTGGTGTTTATGAAGGTACCGAGTCCGGCGTGATTTTCAAAACGATCAAAGTGATAGACAAGCACACCCGAACCGTAACTCAGGAGTTTAATCCGCAAGACCACGACTGTTCATTCGGGTTCATCATGACGCCTATATACATGAATGTCGGGAGCTATAAATCTAAGGTAGAACAAATAACCCTTAGTTGTGACAGAAAAGACAGTGATTTTGCTTTTTACGTCTTCAATCAGAAATCCAAACAATTTGTATTTTCGCAGACGAGGTAATCCAACTTCCGGTCCCAGCTGCCCGGCAAAAGCCGCGTGGTTTCGGTGTTACGAGTCACTGTTTGGACGGCCGCTTTTGTGGTCGGATGAGTAATTCTTTAAGTCTGCCATGAAGAGATTGCTTGCGCTCTGTCTCCTCGGATCGCCGGCGAGCTTCTACGCCGCGGACTTTTGTGAACGCGATACAACAATCGATCCGGAGTTTCCTGCCGGTCTCGGTGGTTCCTACGAAATCGTCGGGAAGGACCCTCTTACGGGATCCGCCTATGCGGGATCGCTTATTGTCGATTACGGCAAATCCACCTATTCGCTCACCCGCTCGGCTCAGGATGATAAGGTCCATGGAGACGCTTGGATCGAGCGCTGCGGCGCCGACAAGATCGTCGTTTTGATCGCTCGCCACTACACCAAGCCCGCACCGTTGGATCTCAGATGTTCTCTCGGAGCAGATGGCGGCAACTATTATCGAACGACTTGTAGAACCCGTTACCTGGGCACCCACCGTTGGAGCGGTCTGGAAGCATGGTTTCAAGAACAGGAGTGAGCTTGCCTATCAACACCGTCAACACGGACGGCCACAAGCGATGCGCCTTCGGCGACGGTAAATTGATTCAAGCTTTCGTAGGTCGGCAATCCTTTGCCGACGAAGACGCTCGGTTGGCAGGTGGCGTCGGGAAAGGATTCCCAACCTACAGGGCGGCACGGTTGTAGGTCGGCAATCCTTTGCCGACGAACCCGTTGGCCCAACTGCACCGTCGGGAAGGGCGGCTTCGGCGTTCCAATCGCAAACGGTCATCCCAGGAGCGCTGGGATGACCGTTTGCGATTGGAAGGGGCCGATTAAAGGCCCGTTTGCGATTGGAAGGGTCGCGACTAAAGCGACCGTTTGCGATTGGGAAGGGATTCCCGACCTACGCGCGAATGCCCGTACAGTAGGTATGAAAATGCTCTAAGTACATTCCGCAAATACTTGCGGAATCTCGACTGTTTGGCTTGATTGGCGGGGTTGTCCTGCAGGTTGCCTATGCCGCAAGACTTCCCTGAATGTACTTAGCGTCATACGGAGAAAACGAGAATGCCGCTTTCTGACGATTCAAAAGCTCAGGCGGGCACGAGCAACGAATATCTTCTTGCGGTAACGGTCGGCGAACGCAAGCCTCTGAATAGCACCGTCTATCTGGCACCCTACGATCACTATTGGCCGAAACAGTTTGCGTTGCAAGCCAGCAGAATTCGTGACGCCCTATCCGAGAAGGTGCTGCTGCTTGAGCACGTCGGTTCCACATCGGTTCCGGGATTATCAGCGAAACCGCTCATCGACATGGTCCTCGCGGTGTCCGATTCCGCGGATGAATCGTCCTATGTCGCTCCGCTTGAGTCGCTCGGCTTTGTGATGCGCATTCGCGAGCCCGATTGGTTTCAACACCGAATGCTAAAAGCCCCGGAGCCTGACGGTAATCTTCACGTGTTCACTGTCGGATGCCCTGAAATCGATCGGATGCTGGCATTCCGGGATTGGCTCCGGACACATGATGACGACCGGAAACTCTACGAGGAGACCAAGCGTCAATTGACAGCACGAATCTGGAAAGACATCCAGGACTATGCGGACGCAAAATCAGAGGTCATTCATGACATACTCGCTCGGGCACGGCGTTCACCATGAAAACCATAGCGACGTATTTAAGCTTGGATTGCGAGAGCGAAGCGAAACATAATCTAAGCTTATTCATTCGAGTTAGATGCCTTCCAACGGGCTTTGCCCGCTCCCAAGCGACCCTGAACTCGGGCATGTTAGAGGACATAATCGGAGTCCAGTCAAGTGAATGTATCTGAACAAAAAATATCGCCGTCAGCTATGGCGGCGGCGAAAAACGGAAACATCATCGAAGCCATTAAGATCGTTCGGGAAGATACCGGCCTGGATTTGAAACATGCCAAGGAATTGGTTGAAAGAGAACTCAAGCATGATGGCCGGTCTTCATCATCTTCACCGCACTCGAGTATGCCAATCAATGCGCTTGTGGCATTGCAAAATGGTCAACTGATAGATGCCATTAGACATTACCTGGAACATAACAAAATTGGCTTGAAGGACGCGAAGGAAGCAATAGAAGACTACTTGGCAAAAAACCCATCGGTTCATCAACAGTTTAAGGCAGCCGCAGCTAAGGGGAGGAATCCTGTCGCAAGGATACTATGGGCAATCGTCGCAGTAGGCTTGATAGCCGTTGGAGGATACCTGGTTACCAAGAATTAACGCTTTAACCGGGAACCCAAGGTAACGAGCCTGACGAGAGCCGTTTGGAGAGTTGTTCTTATTTGCAGCTTTGGGTTTTTGAAGGATTTTCCCCGTCGAGCCCATTAGCTAACACGTTGACGTTTTATAAAACGTTTAACCCGCAAATTAAAATCATAAATAATCGATGAGCCCGCGCAGGGGCGCATTAGCTTAACCGTAACGCCCCCCTGCGCGAGTTCGGTCAATGGTCTTTGTCCGTTCACAGAGCCGATAGCGCCATATCCACCATCGACCACAACCCTGCCCAAGAGGTTTTTCATCGGCCATGGGCGATCAAGTCTATTGAAGCTCCTGTTCCGATACATTGGTCTAAGGGAGACGCGAAAATGCCGGACGCCGATCTACCGCCAAATTTCCCGCGAGTCTGCCCATGAACTCCGTACCTGCGACCAGCTATCGACAACCCGCCGTATTTTTCGGCCACGGCAGCCCGATGAACACGCTGCAGCACAATCGACATACCGACGCCTGGGCATCATTCGGAAGGCGGTTGCTGCAACACCCGCCGTCGTCCGTGCTCTGCATTTCGGCGCACTGGTATATCCACGGCACCGCTGTCACCGCAACGGCCGCGCCGCGCACGATCCACGATTTCGGTGGTTTTCCGAAGGCCTTGTACGAAGTGGAATACGCCGCGCCTGGCTCTCCCGAGCTGGCACAACGCGTGGCGGAATTGTTGTCGCCGCTCGCCGTCGCACTCGATCGGAACTGGGGGCTGGATCACGGCACCTGGTCGGTGCTCGCGCATGTCTTTCCGCAGGCGAAAATTCCCATCGTGCAGTTGAGCATCGATGCGAGCAAGCCGCCCCTGTTTCATTTTCAGCTCGGCCAGAAATTGGCGGCATTGCGCGATGAAGGCGTGCTGATCATGGGCAGCGGCAATACCGTGCACAATCTGCGAATGGTGAACTGGGACCATGACGCGCCCGCCCACGATTGGGCGCTGCGTTTCGACGAACGCGTGCACGATTGTCTCGTCAATGGGGACCATACGTCATTGATCGACTATGAGCGGCTTGCCCCCCAGGCTCTACTCGCCGTGCCGACGCCGGATCATTATTTGCCGCTGTTGTACGTCTTGGGCGCGCGCCAGCCTGGAGACGACCTCCGATTCATTACCGAAGGTATCGAGCTGGGTTCGATCAGCATGCTGGCGTTTGCCTTTTCCTGACAAGCAATCGGGTGAATCGGTGAACACGAAAGGCATCGGCACGGCGGATTGGATGGAACGTCAGCGAAACTTATCGCATCTTTAGCCGGTTTCTCGGGCGAATCTCGCCAGTCCGGTCGCTTAAGGAAGCTCTGATCAAGTTGATTCCGTTCATGGTTCGACAAGCTCACCACGAACGGAACCAATACGTTACCGTTCGTCCTGAGCCCTTCGACTTGGCTCAGGACAGGCCTGTCGAAGGATTCAATCAGAGCTTCCTTAAGGCGAACGTGGCGATAGCTTGTCTTCACGAAAAACCTGTAAACAAAAACTCACACGCCAAAACGATCTCGCAAACGAACCCTTCCGCATGAGGTCCTAATTCACAGAAAACAACGCACAGTGTTGCAAAAAGCTATCGTGATCGTCTTACAGATGGCAGAAGGACGCTAGACCATTTTCCGATCTGGTATCAGGGAGCCCGATAGATAGGTCGGCAATCCCTTGCCGACAAAGTCTTTTGCCGAGCCGATAAGTCGGCAAGGGATTGCCGACCTACGTTCTTCCCACCCGAACACGAATCCGTACACAGGGATGAAAAACGCGCTAAGTACATCCCATAAAGTTCTGCGGAAAGGGCGTACACTGGTGGCATGAAAGCCATCCTGATCCCCCCGTTGGGCAAAGCGCAACAGAGTGAGTTAGACACCCTGTATCGAAAGACCAAGGACCCACGACTCCGAACTCGTGCCCAGATGGTCTTGCTCTCGGCCGAGCGGGGTCTCAAAGCGCTGGAGATCGCGGGGATCGTGCGGGAGAGCGAGGACACCGTGGTGCGGTGGCTGAAACGGTATCAGAGCGAAGGCGTGGACGGGCTGAAAGATGCGCCGCGAGCGGGACGGCAAGCCAAAGTGACGGCGGCGTATCGGGCCGCCCTGGTGGCGGCGGTACGGCGCCGTCCGCGCAGTTTGGACCTGCCGTTTTCCATATGGACCCTGCAACGGCTGGTGGATTACCTGGCCGAGCAAACCGGGATTCGCATCGCTCTGGAAACCCTGCGCCAAACCTTGAAGCGCGAAGGGATTGTGCTCAGTCGTCCGCAGCATAAGATCAGCAGCCCTGATCCAGACTATGCGGTGAAAAAAAAGCGGTCGAAGACACCCGTGATCACTTGAAACCGGGCGATGTGTTTTACTACGCCGACGAGTTTAACCTCAGTTGGCTGCCTACCTTGACGGCGTTGTGGAGCCCGGTAGGCCAGCAAATTATGATTCCGACCCCAGGTCAGCCTAAGAAGCGCTATGGGTTGGGAGCGGTGAATTACCATACCGGTGAAACCGTGGTCTTATTCAAACGACACAAGCGCCGTCGGGAGGTGGCCGAACTGCTGCAAGCCATAGTGGACCAGCATCCCACGGGGACGATTTACGTCGCGTGGGACAATGCCGACACGCATCAAGACGACGAGATCGAAGCGGTCGTGCGCGGAGCCGCCGGGCGACTGGTCCTGCTGTACTTGCCGACCTATAGCCCTTGGCTCAACCCGATCGAGATGCTGTGGCGCCATTTCCGCCGCGAAGTGACCCATTGCGAACTCTTCGAGACGGTGGCCGCCTTGCTCCAAGCCGCCCGCGAGTTCTTCGACCGTCACAACCGCTCTCCACAGCTGGTGCTCTCGATTATCGGTTCCTATGCCGTAAAAGTTTCATGAATGTACTTAGCTCATGAAACACGGAACCGCGCAAGAAGACGCATACCGAGAGAAAAGGCCAGGACGTATTGGGCGGCTTTTCAAAATCGGAGATTGATCGCGAATCGTTGTACCCAGTACACGGAAGGTGCTCTATGACGAAAACCGTTGAGATTTCATCGATTCACGAGAGGCCTGTAACCGAAGACGGCAAAAGCAAGAGAGCCGACATCGTTTACTTCAATGGTGGGGGCGCCCACAAAGGCGTAGCCATGGCTCTACAGGCCGAACTGCAACGCTCTCTTCCCGAAGCCGATGTTCGGGCAGTCAACACCGACCAGATTTTTTCTCACGTTTCTTTGTTGGATTGGCTCACCCGAGCGGGCATTAAGCTTTACAACACGGGTCTGCAATGGGAAACGATGATCGGTTTGCGGCAATACATCGCGCTCGGAAGGGGATTGATGACCTTGATGCAGCCAGCGGCCCCGCGCCTTGCCGCGTTTTGGAAACACGCAGCGCCGCATGTCGTGATCTCGACGATTCCTCTTTGCAACGGAATCATTTTCGCCGCCGCCCGCGAAAGTAACCCGGAAGTGCGCTGTGTGACGATTCCGGTCGATTTCGAAGAGTTCCATAGCCGGTACTGGTTCGACCCGGCCTTGATGTCCTACTACTTGTGCGGAACCGAGCGGCTCGTGCAGCAAGCCTTGCAAAACGGCGTGCCGGAGTCTCATGTCTTTTCTCTCGGGGGTATGCCGGTTCACCCGTCTTTTCTCGCACCCGTCGATACCGACGCGGCAGACGCTCTCGAAGAATTGGGATTGCGAAGGGATCTTCCGACAGTACTCATCTTCTTTGGCGGCCAGGGCTCAAGGTACATGGTCGACATCGCGCGGCGGCTGGATGCTGCAGCGACTCCCGTGAATATGATCGTAATCTGCGGTTGTCACAGAGCAGCCTACGAGGCACTTTGCAAGTGGCGCTCACGCAAGCCCAAGCTGATCGTGGGATACACCGCCAAGGTCGCGGAATACATGAGGCTTGCAGATGTCATGGTAGGCAAGCCGGGCCCGATCTCCATCCATGAAGCCATAGCCTGCCGCATCCCGCTCGTGCTCATGGACAATCCGTCCATGCGCATACTTTTCGAATACAACATCCGTTGGGCAGAGGAAAACGGTATCGCCAAACGGGTCCGGTCCCTGGTGGAAATTCCCGAGGCAGTAAATAAAATCCTGGCATCGGACCACTACCGTCGGAACGTGGCTCGCATAAACGTCGATGCCAATGCGTGCGTTGCTGCTTGTCTACGGCAATTGATGTAAGAGCGTTAGCGGTAGGATGGGTAGAGCGCCAGCGAAACCCATCGCTTTCTGGCTGAAAGGCGGTCTGCTTGGCTGGCTCCTTGAGCCGGCTTGGCTTGCCGGAATGCGACGAATGGGGATGCAGTCGCTCGCAGCGTTCAAATTCCTGGTTGAAAACGGGACCCTACAAAGGCGATCATTCCGGGCTTCCGATGGCTCCGACCACATACTAACGGCAAATGAATCAACCCAACGAAACGCCCAACGCTTCGCTGCACCGGACGGCAATTCCGCCGTGTTCCATAGCCGCCGGTGAACTTTGGCGTTGGGCATAAGGATACCTGCATGATTAGGCATCTCTCTATTGCACTGCTCGTGATTCCAGCGATTGCGCTCGCAGACAATCACCGCCCCGAGGACTGGCCAGAAGGCAGCGCGATGCACACGGGACGTTCCGCGCAAGTTAGTCTCGCCGCCGCTGATAAACGCCTCAATGAGATTTACCAGAAACTGCTTCGATCCATGCCGGCAGATGAGCCGGACAATTCCCCAAAAACAGCACTCATAGCGGCACAGCGGGCCTGGATCAAATTCAGAGATGCGGAGTGTGCCCTGGTCGGTGAAACCGAGGGTGGTGTGCGCATGTGGAAGTCAGCATTCGACACGGCGTGCCAGTCCCAGATGACGGAGGAACGCGTTGAACGGCTGGAGAAGCTTCTTACCGGCTATGAAAATTAGAGCGTTTTCCGAGTCGGTGTAAGGGATTCGGATATGTAGGTCGGCAATCCCTTGCCGACGTATCGGCTCGGCGAAGGGCTTTGTCGGAAGGGCAGCTCTGGCGCTCCCAGAGATGCCGTTTGCGATTGGAAGGGTCGCGACTAAAGCGACCGTTTGCGATTGGGAAGGGATTGCCGACCTACGTTCTCCCCTCCTGGCACGAATCCGTACACCGGGATGGAAAACGCTCTAAGTACATTCATGAAACTTTTGCGGCATAGGAACCGATAATCGAGAGCACCAGCTGTGGAGAGCGGTTGTGACGGTCGAAGAACTCGCGGGCGGCTTGGAGCAAGGCGGCCACCGTCTCGAAGAGTTCGCAATGGGTCACTTCGCGGCGGAAATGGCGCCACAGCATCTCGATCGGGTTGAGCCAAGGGCTATAGGTCGGCAAGTACAGCAGGACCAGTCGCCCGGCGGCTCCGCGCACGACCGCTTCGATCTCGTCGTCTTGATGCGTGTCGGCATTGTCCCACGCGACGTAAATCGTCCCCGTGGGATGCTGGTCCACTATGGCTTGCAGCAGTTCGGCCACCTCCCGACGGCGCTTGTGTCGTTTGAATAAGACCACGGTTTCACCGGTATGGTAATTCACCGCTCCCAACCCATAGCGCTTCTTAGGCTGACCTGGGGTCGGAATCATAATTTGCTGGCCTACCGGGCTCCACAACGCCGTCAAGGTAGGCAGCCAACTGAGGTTAAACTCGTCGGCGTAGTAAAACACATCGCCCGGTTTCAAGTGATCACGGGTGTCTTCGACCGCTTTTTTTTCACCGCATAGTCTGGATCAGGGCTGCTGATCTTATGCTGCGGACGACTGAGCACAATCCCTTCGCGCTTCAAGGTTTGGCGCAGGGTTTCCAGAGCGATGCGAATCCCGGTTTGCTCGGCCAGGTAATCCACCAGCCGTTGCAGGGTCCATATGGAAAACGGCAGGTCCAAACTGCGCGGACGGCGCCGTACCGCCGCCACCAGGGCGGCCCGATACGCCGCCGTCACTTTGGCTTGCCGTCCCGCTCGCGGCGCATCTTTCAGCCCGTCCACGCCTTCGCTCTGATACCGTTTCAGCCACCGCACCACGGTGTCCTCGCTCTCCCGCACGATCCCCGCGATCTCCAGCGCTTTGAGACCCCGCTCGGCCGAGAGCAAGACCATCTGGGCACGAGTTCGGAGTCGTGGGTCCTTGGTCTTTCGATACAGGGTGTCTAACTCACTCTGTTGCGCTTTGCCCAACGGGGGGATCAGGATGGCTTTCATGCCACCAGTGTACGCCCTTTCCGCAGAACTTTATGGGATGTACTTAGAAGCAGCGTAAGCGTCCGAGCCTTACCGTGTTGACGGCGTCAAGCCGCGATGGGCTGGGTCAGTTCCGTCACCTGATCGGCGAGGTTCCAGGGTAGGAACTCGTCGATTCGATTGACGGGATGCTCGGCGATGCGGGCCAGCACGGCACGGAGGTACGCCTCCGGATCGAGGCCGTTGAGTTTGGCCGTGCCGATCAGGGTGTAGATCGCCGCCGCTCGCTGGCCGCCGGCGTCGGAGCCGGCGAACAGATAGTTCTTCCGGCCGAGCGCCACCACCCGCAACGCGCGTTCCGCGGCATTGTTGTCGATCTCCAGACGACCGTCATCGCGATAGCGGGTCAGCGCCGGCCAGCGGGTCAGGGCATAGCGGATCGCCTCGGCTAGCGCCGACTTTTTCGAGACCTGTGTCAGCGTGGTGTGCAGCCAGGTCTGAAGCGCCGCGAGGAGCGGACCCGCGCGGGCTTGCCGCGCTGCGGCACGGGCCTCCGGCGGCTGGCCCCGGATCTCGGCTTCGATCGTATAGAGCGCGCCGATACGCTGGAGCACCTCGGCCGCCAAGGGACTCCTGTGGGCCTTGTGGAGCTCGTAGAACTTGCGCCGGACGTGCGCCCAACAGGCCACTTCCTGCACGCGACCGGTGTCGTACAGCCCGTTGAATCCCGCATAGCCATCCGCCTGCAGGGCGCCTTCGAAGTCCTTGAGATGCGTCCTGGGATGCTGGCCTTGGCGGTCCGGCGCGTAGGCGAACCACACCGCGGGCGGCGTGAGATCACCGGCCGGGCGGTCGTCCCGGACATAGGTCCACAGCCGACCGGTCTTCGTGCGCCCCTGACCGGGCGCGAGCACCGGGACCGGGGTATCGTCGGCATGGAGTTTGTCGCCGGCGAGCACATGCCGGCGGATTGCCGCGACCAAAGGCCGGAGGAGGCCCGCGGCTTCCCCGACCCAATCGGTCAAGGTGGACCGGGACAGGTCCACGCCTTCGCGGGCGTAGATGGCCGACTGGCGGTACAGCGGCAGATGATCGCCGTATTTCGAGACGAGTACATGGGCCAGGAGCCCAGGACCCGCCAAGCCTTGGGCGATGGGCCGGCTCGGCGCCGACGCCTGGACGATGCGGTCGCAGCGGGCGCAGGCACACTTGGGGCGGACGTGGCGGATCACCCGGAAGCGGGCCGGGACGTACTCCAGGATTTCGGCGACCTCCTCGCCCAAGGGCTTCAAGGGACCGCCACAGTCGGGGCACTCGGCCAAGCCGGGGGCATGGACCTGAGTTTCGCGGGGCAGATGATCGGGCAGTGACCGGGGCGTTCTTACCCGGCGCTCGGCTGCGCGCGGTTCGACGATCGCCGCGAGTTCCGCATCGCCCGTTTCGAGTTCCTCCAGCTGAAGTTCCAATTGATCGAGGAGCCCGGCCATTTTTTCGGAGCGGCGCCCGAACTGCTGGCGGCGGAGCTTGGCGACGAGGAGTTTCAGGTGGGCGATTTCGACGCGCTGGGCTTCAATCAGCGTCTTGAGGGCGGGAATCTCATCGGGAAGCACGTCGGGGTTGGTCATGCCCCGATTATACCCGCCCTCCGTCAGGCGGCGTGAGAAGGCGCGGTGCGGATCGGGCGGCGCCAGTCGATGCCTTCCAGCAGCATCGACAACTGGGCGGGGGTGAGGGATACCGTGCCGCCCGTCGCCTGCGGCCAGACGAAGCGGCCCCGCTCCAGCCGCTTGGCGAACAGGCAGAGTCCATCGCCGTCCCACCAGAGCAGTTTGATCCGGTCGCCGCGTCGCCCGCGAAAGGCAAAAATGTGTCCGGAGAAGGGCTCGGCTTGGAGCTGGGTCTGGACCAGGGCGGCCAAGCCATCGAAGCCGCGGCGCAGATCGGTCACCCCGGCAGCGATCCAGATGCGGGTGCCGGACGGAGGCGCGATCATGGGCCCTTGAGACTCGCGAGGACGGTGCGCAAGGTCGCCGCATCGACGGAACCTTTCACCTGAACCCGCGTACCCCCGAGTTCGATGGTGATGGTGCCCGGTGGAGCGGATACCGTAGCTTCGCGCGCTGGCGCGGCCAATGCGGGCGTCATCGCCACCGGTAATAAGGTCGGCCCCGGCGGACCGGCCGGGGCGTTCCGGTCCTTAAGGTAGTGTCGGCGCCATTTGAACAGTTGATTGGCGTTGATCCGATGCGCCAGCGCAATCCCCGCGACCGAGGCGCCCGGCTGTAGGGTCCGCTCCACCAGTTCGCGCTTGAACTCAGGCGCAAACCGCCGCCGGCCCAAGGTATCCATCGCCACCACGCCCGTTGTGAAGTCAGCATCGTGAGTCATCAGTGCGTCCACCTCAAGAGTGCGTGGACACCCCATGCGTCCGCTCGCACCAGTGTCGCCTGAGTCTCTCAACCCGTCGAGACGGTGCTCGGCGGACGCTTACGAAGCAGCAGACAAATAGGGTCGGTTCGCGATTGATGCTGGACTCGCCTGTCCCACACTTTGCGGCGGAGCAGCCCGCAGTGGCGGATTGCAAGGCTGTTTTTCATCGGCGTTTCGCCTCCTTGAACAAGGCGGATATTGCAGCGCGTAGCAGTTTGAAGACGACTTCTTAGGACAACGATATTCACGAGTCCCGTTTAACCTAAAACCGGCGGTTGGACGTGCTCGAGTGTGCGGCGGGCGGGTCGGATGGCAAGGCGCGACGAGGCCGCGGGGTAGTCTCCCGCAACGAGGAGCAACACCGCCAGGCGGCCCGCCCGCCGTGCAATCGGGTGCGTAGCAACGTCACCCAAAGGGTGAGACCCCCGATGGCTATAAAGGGGTTCTCTCATAAGAGCTTATTTAGCCATCGAAGCGGTCAACCGCCGTTTTTAGGTTTAACCACGCTGATGGTGCCATCCCCTTCCATGTAGGCTGCCTGTATCTGGGACAGGTCCGCTACCCCACTCTCGCGGACCTTGCGCATCAGTTCCTCCTCGGTCAAGAACTCTCGGCGCAAGTTGCGATGCAGAATGCGCCCGTCCTTTATCAGTTCGAGTGCTTTAGGTGCCAGGACGCGCTCGATCCATCGGAACCGGTAAGCGGCCCAATCGAGCAGGAAATTCCAGAACACGATGGTGCTGATCAAAATGAGTCCGTCGGTTATGGACTTGTAGTCGGCCGCCATGGCGTTCTGTGCCGCATCGGCGATGATCACCACTACGATGAGGTCGCTGACGGCAACCGAGCCGATGTCACGCTTGATGATCAGGCGGAAGATCAGGAATAAGAACCAGTAGACCAGCGTCCCGCGAATGATCGTCTCCGCGACGGGAGCGCTCGGGATGAAGAGTTCCGCCCAATCGATGTTGAGAAACGCGTCCACTGCTCGCTACCTCGTGACTGCTTTCCCCTAAATAGACTGCCGGAACCGGTAGCGAGTTTGTGAAGAGGTTAGGAAAAGCCGCTCGATCAGACGAGGGAGGAAAGATCCTTTTCGATCTGAGCGAACACCTCCTCCTGGCGTTTCATGTCTTGCGGCAATGTCTTGGCCGCCTGTTTCAGCGAATCGGCGAGATCCTTCGCCAGTTCCTCCGCACCCGGCACGTTCTTCAGCAAGGCCGCGATCTCGCGCTGCTTGAGCAGTTCCAGTTGGGCCTTGATTTCGCCGTTCTCGGCTTCCAGCCCCGCCGCCAAGCGGGCGCGATAGCCGGACACCGCCTCCCGGAGGCCGTCGATCAGATCGTCGCGCGGATCCTTGTTAGCCGCCGACGGCTTGGGCTTCACGCCCGGCACTTCGGGGAGCCGCACCACCGCGCCCGGCTTGAAGGCGTCGGCGCGGGCGAGATGGGGGTTGGCCTTGAGCAGCGATGCCTCGGCGGCCTTGCGCGTTTCCGGCGTGAGATTGGCGAAGAGGCGATCGGCCAGGGCACCGATATTGGCCTCGCTCCTGAGCGTAATGACACGCATGAATTCACTCCTTACCTAAATATGGACATTTAATGCGTTCCACGGTGCCGGCAACGCCGTTCCGTTGACCTCGATGGCACCGCTGGTCAAGTTGCCGAGGACCGCAAAATTTCTCGCGGTCAGCGACAGGGTCGGAAATTCGGTCACGCCGACCAGACGGTTGTTGGCCACGCTCGCGTGATCGCACCCGATGCGCCCGACCAGCGGCGCCGGTCCTGCGGTGACGACACTGCTCAGTTCGGCATCGTTCTGATCGAAGAGACAGCTCAGCACGTCATCGATTTCCACCAAAGGCATTACCGTAAGCGTCCCGCGCAGGCGGTTTCCCCGCAAGCTGGTATTGCCGCGCGCCAGGCTCGCCAGGATGCGCGCCCGAAAGGCGCTCAGGTAGAGGTAGCCTTCCTTCACGGGCAAGACCATCACCCCCGGCGCGGTCACCGTATTCCCGCCCGCGGGTCCGCCCTGCGCCGCGCCGGACGGGGCGACGACGATCGCTTGCCAAGCGGCGGCGCTCGTGGTTTCGGTCCCCTCCAGGCGCGCCAGCGAGTTGTCTTCCACCGCGAGTTGGCTGAAGCTGGCGCCCACCGCCAATCCCACGGTGCGCCCCAGAAAACTCTGGGGGCCGATGCCGAACATCCGGTTGCCCGCCACCCGCAGTTCCCCCGAAGCCACCGCCAGCAGTGCCGCGCGCAGCGGGCTCTGGTTGGCTTGACGGGCGACGCCGGCGAACAGGTTGTTGACCACATCGGCCCGCGCGACATCCGCCAGGAGCACGCCGAAAAAGGGCCGACCCTCCTGATTGAATCCCGCCCCCAGGTTCGAAAACTGGTTGTTTTCCAGGCACAAATAGGCGGCGCCGCCCCTGCGCTCCATGACCAGAGCGCCGAGTCCCATGTCCTCGATGACGTTGGACTTGATCATAGCCCTGCCCAGCGTTTGGCGGATCGCGAGGCCATTGCCGCGGAGTCCGCGGATCCGGTTGCCGTGGATCATGACCCGATCGATGGAAACCTTGTCCAGGCCGGGTTCCAGCACGATGCCGTCCACCGCTGCCTCGCCCGAGCCCACGATCTCGTTGTCGACGATGCGCAAGCCGTCGGTGCCCGCGACCACCCCGGCGCCGGTGATGTGCATGAGGTTGCCGGCGATGGCGATGCTCGCCGCCGGCAGCGCTCCGCCCGTCACCACGACGCCCGCCTGGGAGCAGCCGAGCAGCAGGTTGCCTGCCAGCCGCAGTTCGCCGTAATGAAGGCTCATGCCGGCGAAACTCACACCCCGCTGGCTGCACAGGAACACGTTGTCTGTCACCCGGCATTGCCCGGTAAGCAGATAATTGCGCTCCCCGGTCAGGGCCGCCACGCCCTGCTCGGCAACCAGGGTGCAATCGCGGATCGACGCGGCGAGCACCGCGCCCGAGAGGCCCACCGCGGCGGAGGTGGCATCGCCGGCCGCCACGCCGAGCACGGCCAGATGCACCAGGTGCAGATCGATGCAGGCCGCAACCTCGATAAGCGCGGTCGTGCCTCCGCCGGCGGCCGCCCCGACCAGGGCCAGGTTCTCGACGGTCACGCCGATGCCCTGGGCGATCCGCATCAAGGGCCCGGCGGCGGCCCCCTGCAGAAGAGTCTGCCATCCCTGACCGCGAATCCTCAGGGAACGGACGCCTTCCAGGTTGAGCGGGGCATCCAGCCGGTAAGTCCCGGCATCCAGACAGATGGTGCCGCCGCGCTGGCGGATGCTGTCGATGGCCTGCTGGATGGTCGCGGTGCCCGCGTTATGTCCCTCGGGATGGACGCACACGGTGCAATCGCAGCTCTCGCCCACCGCTTCGGGCGGCCAGAATACCCGGCAATCGGTCTCGCTATCGGGCAGGGTCACCACCGCGAGCCGGGCATAATGGTGATGAATCCCTCGGGGCGGGGCATGGTCCAGCGGCTCGATGCTGCCGTCCGCCACGCGCGCCGCGAACACCCAGTAATCGCCGGCCCGGTATTCGCCGCCCGCCGGGTCCAGGTCGAATTCGACGAGAATGCCGTTCTCCAGCGCCAGTTGGGTGCCGACCGGCGGCAGCGGAATGCCGTCGGAGCTCGCCGAGGCGTTCAGATCGTGGAAGGTGGAACCGTCGGCGCGACGCACAAGCCCCGACTGATCCCAGCGGCGGATGCGGGTATGGCGGGTAGCGTCGGTGCGGCCCTGGGCGTCGACGGGAAAGAGTCCTGCGGGCAGCGCGTCTTCGAGCAAAATCGAGCGGGTGGCGGCGTCCACTCCGTCGCCGGACCGGATACGGCGCAGCAGGCCGGGTCTCCCGTGCAGTTCGTGCCAGTCGTCCAGGATTTCGATCCAGTCTCCGGCATGAAAGCCGAGCACCTCGTCACGGCCGACGCTCTCCACCACCAGCCGGTTGCCCCCGTGGATCTCGATGACTCGGGTAGCGACCGTGGCATTATCGCGGGACCACTTGAAGGTGGCCGTTCCCTGCCCGCCACCGCGATGAATCTCCACCCGGTACAGCTGGTTCTCCAGGCCCTTGTAGCCCGCGGTGGGCGGTACCAGGCAAGGGTTGGGATCGCCCGGCACATCCCCCGTGGAATTGGTGAGCCGGCCCGCGGAGGGCCGGATGACCGCTCCCCAACCGGGCACCTCGCCGTCCGGCGTGGCGCAACCGGCGTTGCCGATATTGGCCAGCACCTTCACCTGCCAGACGGTCTGAAGGCGCGCCGTGGTGTCCACTCCCACCGCCTTCTCGACCAGCGCCGGTTCCTGCAAGTGGGTGAGCTCGCGCTGCCAGACGTCGAGATACACCAGGTGCGGCCCCCCCGTGAGCGCCGGACGGTTGAAGATATCGGCGGGCGCGGCCTGGTCGGTCGCGTTGAACGGCAGGTACGGCTGCCCGAAAAACGGCACGTCGCCGGTGCCGGCGAGTTCGGCAAGCGAGGCGTCCCACTGCGCGGGTTGTGCGCCGTGATTCTCCGCCAACAGGCCGTCCACATACATGCGTCCCGGACCTATGGTCAACGCCCCGGCGGTGGCGAGGATGCGGAAGCCGTTGGGCGTGGTGCGAGGCACCACGGTGCGTCCCACGGTATCCAGCGTGCCCGCCTGGAGGCGGCGCGCGAGTTCCGCCACCCACTCGTTCCAGTCGGAATCCAGTTGCACCCTCCCCTGTTGCATCACCACCCCGAAGAAATCCTTCCACGGGTGAAAACTGATACGGCTGCAGTCGAAGCTCATGGCTCGGGCTCCTCAAGTCTCGTAAAAAACGCCGGACGACAGCCCGACGCGGAGAAATTCGCACAGACGAATCTGCAAATTGGCCTCGCGCTGGGCGGCGAACAGCGCGTGATAGGCGCCCATCTCGCTCTCGTCGTCCGCCCCGCGCCGGATTTCGTCCGGAGTGCTGCGCATGAGCTGGCAATACGCCGGGACGCCATAGCGCAGCGAGGTGAAATGCGGAGCGATGTCGGACTCGCCCTCCGCGCTCTCCGGCTGGCAGCGATGGCGGCGCGGCACCAGCGAGGCGAAGGGCAGATAGGAAAAACGCACGCAGCCGGTCTGGCGGCGCCGCGCGTACACCGGCGGCAGAGTATCGCCCGGCGTGGCGCGGGCCAGGAGGATGCTGTTGGAAATAAGACCCACGGCGTCCGCGTTGATCTTGCCGATCGCGGTGCAGGCGGTGAGGGAAAGTTCGCCGCCCGGCGAAACCTCGTCCGGCGCGCAATAAGCCGTGGCGGCGGGATCGTTGGCGTCGAGGATGGCATCCGTGGCCGCGAGTCTCGCCCCCTCGACCACTCGCAACGCGCCCACGATCGCCCGTTCCAGCTCCACGGCCACGCCCGGCCGTTCGACCAGAAGGCTCGCCGCGCCGGGCGAGACCGGATCGCCCGCCGCGTCCAGCTCCAAACCGGGCACCAGGGTGGCGTGGGCGATGCGCAGGCGCGCGAGTTCGTTGCCCGCGGCGGGCACGTGCAGCCGCGCGCCGGCCACCAGCAGCCCTTCCAGGCTGAAGGCGCTGTTCGCCCCGCCCGTGACGGAAACATCCCCGCCGAGGATCAGCGTCGGCCGGCACCGCTCGGCGGCCCGCAGGATCACGTGCCCGCCGGCATTCACGTTCACCGCGAGGGTTTCCTCGTAGCGCCCACTGTCGGCGATTTCCACCACCCCGTCGCCGGCCAGGGCCGCCAGGGCGGCCTGGATCGTGGAATGGTCGTCGGGCACCCGGATCACGGAGGTTCCGGGGGCGTCGGCACGGCGTTCACGGGGATATTCGCCGCCGCCCAGGTCCGCCGGGAACCCGTAGTGATAGGTGACCTGGAGGCTTTGGGGCACGGCCACGGAATCCCCCAGCGCGATTCTTCCCAGCACGGGATCGATGCCGTACTTGTCACCCAGGGTCGTACCGTCCGGCAAGTTCCCGGTAAGCGGCGCGTGCGCCCAGCCGCCGCCGTCGTCGGCCAGGTTGCAGGCCACGACGCTTTCCCGGGGCACCTCGACGCCGTCCGCGTACAGCACGAGACTGGGCTCGGCGTTGTCGACCTCCGCCCCGGACGATTCCCGCGAACCGTAATAAAGCGCCTTGCGGGCATCCAGCATCCGGCGGCCGATCGGGTCAGGCACGTTGATGGGCTCGGCCAGGTGGGTGATTTCGTCCTCGGCCACGGGGTTGGCGTAAAGCTGGAGCGGATGGCCCAGGGGGCTCGCCAGGTAACGCCGGTCGTCGACCCGCACCGCCGGGCTCCGGGTATGCGGATAGGCGTCGAGTCGCCAGAGGAATATCCCCACGTTGGGGATGTTGAAGCGCCCGCGCCGGCTCTCGATCCGCCGGACGTCCACGGTGTGCGCCGCCGAATCGAAGGCCGTGCCGATCCGCGCCAGCGGCTCCCATTGCCGGAGGTCGGGCGCGTACCGGCTGTGCGGCCTGAGATGGTTCATGTACTGGGTGGTCCCCAGCAACTGGAAGAACTCCACCGCGCGGGCGTTCCACCCGGTGACGTCGCGGGCGAGCTGCTCCAGCACCGCCGCCGTGCCCTTGCGGCGGCGCAGGGCGATGGTGTGGGCGACCTCGGCGCGGGCCAAGCCGCGCGCCTCTCCCAGGGCGTGCAAGGGTTCGTAGCCGATCAGGTCGCCGATATAGGGAATCGCCCAGTCCGCGCAGGTTTCGATGAAGAGGTCGTCGTAGAGCTGGTCGAGATTCTCCTCCAGGACCGCGAACTCGTCCGCGAAGGCCGCCAGCAGGGCCTTGAGGGGCCCCTGGGCGGCTTTCCCGCGCAGTGCCTCGATCCGCTCCTGCTCGGCGACGGTCGGACTGGGCAAAGCCTCCAGGGCGGCGAGTTCGGCGGCTTCCGCCGGGGTCAGGAGACCCTCGAGGCCCGCGGCCAGCTCGGCATCGCGGATGCGGTGGATGGCCGGCAGCAGCCGGAACAGGGTATCGGCGTCGAAGCTCATGACATCATCTCCAGCACCAGGGGCGCGGCGTCCAGGGTGAGCAGCTCGGCGGCCAGCGGCGCCGCGCCGAGGGAGGCCACGGGCAGCGCCGCGAACAGGCGGGGCGCGAATTTCGGAACCGGCGTGTCGCTCCGGTGCAGCTCGGCCACGTGCACCGCCTCGACGCCGGTTACGGCCTGGGCGACGGCGGCCACCTCGTCCACCGAGACCCCCTGGCCGAAGCCGCGCGCCTCGAAGCCGAAGGCTTCCCTGAGGCGGGCCTCGACGCTGCCAAGCACCAGTTCCGGCTCGGCCTCGGCGGCGACTTTCACCGCCAGCCGCAGGCGGAACCGCGCATCTCGATAGCTGACCAGGGTCAGCGGCAGGAGCGGATCGCCATGGCGGCGCAACGCCGCCAGCAGGTTGCGGAACGTGTCGCCGTTCGCCGGAACGGCGCTTCCCTCCTCGCCCGCCACGGTGAGGAACACCCCGCGGGCCGGACCGCTGGGCAGCCACAGGGCGTGGGCCTTGGCGATGCCGGCGAAGGCGCGGGCGAAATCCCGGTAGTCCCGGATCGATACCGCCCGCTCCAGGGTGAGCACCGTGAGCGGCGCGTTGACCCGCGCCCGCTCCTCGGCTTCCGGGTCTTCCCCGCCGCCCGCCGGCTCGGGATTGGTGGCGCCGGTGACGCCCAGGGGACGCGAGAGCAGGGTGGTGAGCTTGCCCGCCGCGACATTGCCCGCGAGCCCCAGTCCCTTGCGGTAGATGGCGCGCAGGTTGTGGTCGCCGGACGGCGGGCGGGCGCCCTCGATGCCGTCGCCGAACCGCACCATGGCTCGCGCCTGGTCGTCGACGGCGAGCTCGTAGACCCGCTCGTTCGGACCACGGGCGTAGAGGCTGGGAACCTCCTGCCAGAGGAGGTCGTTGGCGCGCAAGGCCAGGGTCGATTGGCGTCCGCTCGGGGTGGCCGCGCTCACGAAGGTGAGCGGCGCCTGGCGCAGGCCGAAGCCGGCGTTGGCCACGCGGGCGCCGCCGCTGCCCAGGATCTCGTTCACCGTTTCCCCGTGGGTGGCGCGCGCGACGTTGGCGTTGACGCGCACGGTCTCGCGGTCGTAGACGTGCTTGAGGGGCGCGGCGAGGGTGAAATAGCTGCGGTCGCGGTCCTGGCTCACGGAAGTAGCCAGTTCCCCGACGAAAGCGATTTCCGACACCTCCCCGTCGCCCGGTTCCGGCGGCGCCGGTTCTATCGCCGCGGCGGCCGCCTCCAGCACCCCTTCCCGCCCGTCCCGGTTCAGCAGCCGGAGGCGCAACTCCGCGCTGCCCGGGTTGGCGAGCCGCTCGCCGAACTGCGGCGGGGAGAGCACCAGCCATGCGCTACCGGATTTCTGCTCCGGCGCGGCTACGAGGCGCAGGGAATCCCCTTCCTCGACGGTCACGCCGCCCCCTTCCACGAGCGGCATGGTCACAGCGCTCCTGCCCTTGCGCAGCCGCACGCGGGCGCGCTTGCCGCCGATCGCCAGCGCACGGCCGGGGCCGATTCCCGGCGCGAGCCGGCCCAGCGCGAGCAGGTCGCCGTAGAGAGGAAATCCGAGCGGCGTGCCGGTCACCGACAGCGGCTCGGACTGGGCCAGCACCAGGGTCTCGCGCAAGCCGAACAGATCGAGGTTTTCAGTGGTGTCCGGGGCGATGCGGGTGGTCTTCCCGCTCAAACCGTAGTCGCGGCGGGAAAGATGCGCGACGGATTGGGCGCGATAGAGTTCCACATACCCTGCGGCGAGCTTCGACGAAACGGCACTGGCTAAACCCGACGGCATCGAGGAGAGTGCGCTAGCGACCGGGGACGCCACGGCCGAGTTGGCGAAAGCCACCGGAATCAACTCGATGGGGCCCAGAATCCCGATATCCACAGAATCGGGCGGCGGCGCCGCGGCGACCAGGGCGATCCAGCTGCCCGGAACGATTTTCGGATACTCCGCGTCGAGATCGATTCGGGAACCCTGAATCCCGAAGTTAGCCCACTGCTGCCCGTTTGCCGTAAGCAGACCCTCGGGCGCGGGGTTGTTCGGGGTGAACAGGATACGCGGGTCCGGCGCATTGTGACCGAACAGCGCGGCACGCTGGCGGAAGACGTAAACTGTCGCGCCCGCGCCTGCCGGCTCGACATGGGGGCTCGCGCTGCCCAGCGGCTCGTCCCAAACGATCCGGGTGCGCTGCTTTTCCCGGTCCTCCTCCACGGACGTGAGCACCCGGACGTCCCAGCGCTCGCTGCCGGTATCGTCGAGCCGCTCCTGGCCCACCACGAGGATGACATCGCCCGCCCCCACGCCGTTGCCCACTCCGGCCAGCCACAGCTCGCGGTCGCCGAAGCGCGGGCGCCAGGGGACCGAGGCCTGCACAGGAATGGCGTTCCATTCGGCGCGGGCTTCCACCGGCTCCACGGTCTCGAAGGTCTGGGGCTGCTCGCCCGGACCCGGCACGCTCTGCACCCTGGCACCCACCGGAATCTCCACGGGACCCGCGGCCAGCGCGGGACTGCCCGGAACCTCCTGCAGGGTGAAGGCGAGAAAGGTCGAGGCGGCCACGCCGGGCGCGAGCTCGTAGCCGATCAGGCGGGCCAGTTCGAGAATCGAGCGGCGCTCGGTCGCCGTGCGCAGGAAGTTCTCGTTGGCAATGCGTTCCTGATAGAAGGACAGCACGTCCAGGGTGGTGGCCAGCGCATCGCAAAGGGCGATGGTGAAATCGCCGCCGTCCCGGGTGGTAAGCCCCGCGAGGGCCGGCAAGCCGCTGCTCGAAAGCCGGGCGAGCAGGGATTCCCTGAAGCTCGCGTGCACGCCGACCCGGTAGGCGACGGCGGACTGGCCGGGCGGGTTGTCGATGCGCGCCGGCGTCTCGGCGTCGAGGCCCGCGCAGCATCCGCAGTGGTCGAGGCTGGAATCGGCCATCACTTGCCTCCGAATAGGGACAGACGAAGCACGCCGTGCTCCGGGAAATTGGGATCGTTGTCGAGGCGGGGAATCTCCAGCCGGGACAGGCGGAGAAAACCGTCGGCGAGCGGTCCGGTATCCTCGCTGCCCTGGCGGTGGAAGCGGGTCACCTGCACCGAACCCACGCCCGCGACCTGGCGGGCCGCCGCGTATAGCGAGCTCAGGTAGACGGTTTGGCCGAAGCTCAGATTATCGGGATGAAACAGCCCGCGCCGCCCGTCGGGCAGCATCCGGTTGCCCAGGACCTCCAGCAATCCCGCGCGCACGTCGGAACGGAAATAATTCGCCTGGACGCAGACCAGGAGATCGATTTCCAGGGAGACGAACACCGGATCGTTGATTTCGGTGTCGTGGCCCGCCATTCGGTAACGCTCGAGGTGGCGGGTGATCCGGGGCTCGAAGTCGTCCGTGGCTATCGACAGGCCGCCGGCCCGGTCCACGGTGACGAACACCGTGTACCAGTTCCCGGTCCAGCGCAGCGTCGCCGCCGCCCGCTGCACGCCGGGGTGGCGCTCGGTGACTTCGGCGTAGTCCTCCGGCGTGACCGCCCGTTCCTGGCGGCGGAAGGCTTGCGGGGCGCGCCGGCGCACCACCGCGGCGTCTTCCGGGTCCACGCCGCCTTGCGCGGCCAGGGGATTGCGCGCGCCGAGCACAGAACCGTCGCCGCTCGCCACGTGGGCGATGGTGTCGGCGCCGACGTTCCCGGCGCGGCCGTTGCCGACCCGGTAGCGCGTTGTAAATGCCATACCGGTTTTGGGCCGTTGCCCGTGCACACCGTTGCCGAAGCGCAAGCTGGCCGAACCGTCGTGCTCGACCTCGACGACGAAATGGGGATCGTCCGGCTCGCTGTTCAAAAGGTCGCGCCGCGCCGTCCAGGTCCCGGCGTTCAGGGTTATCGCCGGCAGACAGTCCTCCATGCGCCATTGCATCGCGGACGCCGCCGGCGCTTCCGGATCGAAGGCCAGGCGTTCGGTGCGGCTCACCCCGTCCTTCACGGTCGTCTTGAGCACCGTGCCGGCGCAGGCGAGCGGCGCATTCGCGAGCCGCGGCGCGAAACGCGGCGGAAGCTCCACGGGCTCGGCGCCGGTGCAGCGATTGGCGTCGCGCTCGGGCGGATAAACCAGCCGCGCCGGGGGCACGCTGCCCAGGTTCTCGTCCGCCGGCAAGGTGAAACCGTGATCGGCGAGCACCAGGTTGCCCCTTGCGACGCTGACCCGGTCGAGCTCCACTTCGCCGTGCGCCTCGTCGGTGACCGAGGAAATGCACAGCGGGAACGGCAAGGCGTCCTCCGCGGCCCAGGCGATCTCGGTAATCTCCGCGCCGCTGACGGGATCGGTGAGCGGCGCCGCGGGGTCGTCCGGCGAGAACTTGCGTACCGAGACCAGCCGCACCACGTGGCGGTGCGCGGGATCGGCGTCGCCCGGCTCGCCGGTCGAAGGTCCCAGCACCTCCTCGAACAGCAAGGGGTCGCCCGCTTCCAGCGCGGCGAGATGACCCGCGAGCGTCGCCCGAGTCGCACCCTTGGGCAGACAGCAGCGGCGATCGCCCCAGGCATGGAAATCGATTTCGTTATGCGCCGCGTAAAGCACGACATCGTGCAGCGGCTCGAAAATCGCGGGACTTTTCCGCAAGGCGGCTTCGTCATCCCGCGATCCGGGGACGATACGCGACGGCAAACCCGGCACCCGGCCGTAGAAACGGGTGCCGGCCCGCGGCAAGGCCACTCCGTCCGCATTCACCGCCACGTGCAGCCAGACTCGGGCATTGCAGCCTTCGTGCATGGGATAGTCGACCAGCAGGGCATGGCGGCGGAGCGAAGTGCGCAGGCGCGCGGTTTCCAGGTAGGCTTCGGTGGCGATGGCGTCCTGCCGGTAGGACAGTTGATCCGCCACGTAGGCCATGAGTTCGGCGAGGGTCACGCCCAGGTCGGCGGCGCTGCGCTCGCGCCAGTCCGGCACCAGTTGGGTGATCCGGTCCAGGATGAGCCGGCGGAAGCTCGGATAATCCTTGGCGAGATAATCGATCTCCGGCGCCGGGACGGGCTCTTCGGGACAGTCCTCCCGCTTCCGGCAGTCGAACTCGCTGTCGCACTCGACCTTGAACGAGAATTCCACCTCGGAAAGCCGCGGGTCGAAGTTTTGCGGCGGCGTATCGTCCAGCGCCGAGCGCACCAGACGCAACCGGTACGGCGAGAAATCGCCGTAGCGGTCGACGCGGACCAGCAGGACGTGGTCCGGCTCGGGCAGGCCGGCGAAGAACGCCGCTTCGGCGGGGGTGGCGTCGGCTGGCGGTGCGGAAGCCGGCGCCACCCATTCGACACGGACGCCGCGCACCCGCTCGCCGCCTTCGATGCGGACCTGCTGCGCCGCGAAACCCGGCGGAATCGCCTTGAACAGCCGGACCAACAAGGTTTGCTGGCGCGGGCTGCCGAGCGGCGCTTCGCGGTCCAGCACTTCCAGATAGTCGATACCGTTGAGGGTGGGATGGGCGGCGACCTTATTGCGGCGCCGTTCGTCGCAGCAATGGTAGATCATGGCAGCGCCCCTCCGCGTTCGAACGTCGCTACTTGGCTGGTACCGGTACGGCGGATCGCATAACGCACGGTCACCCTCAGGGTCGACTCGATCGCTTCCACCTCCACGCCGTCGAGCGCGATCAGATGGCCCAGCCATTGCTGCAGCGCGCCCTGCACCAGGAACTGGGTGGTCGCGGCCAGTTCGACGCTATTCGGCGCGAACACCAGTTGCATGAGCCCGCTGCCGAAATCGGGCCGCATCACCCGCTCGCCGGGCGAGGTGAACAGCACCTGCTCGATCAGGCCCCGGATGTACGCCTCCTCGCCGGCTTCGCCGGTACGCCCTCGATCGTCGAACTGGTAGGGGTATTGAAGGTTCATAGGTTTTTTAGCTATGAGCTGTCAGCTATCAGCTTTCAGCGATCAGTTATTCTTTTCGTTCCCGCGCGTCGCGTCACTGCCATTAAGTTAAGAAAATCCGCTGTCATTACTGAGCACAGGCGGCTTATTCCTCCCTCTCCCCCTACCGGTTTCGCCCCCTTCGCTTCGCTCTTCCCTCGGGGAAGAGGGGAGTAAAAGCCCCTCTCCCCCGAGGGGAGAGGGGTTGGGGAGAGGGGCTATGACACGGCAACTGCCTTAACTTAATGGCATCGGCGCGCCGCGCCGCGCCCCTTACGGCCCGCAGCGCGGGCCGAATCGGTTCCCACGCCACACGTCACTGCCATTAATTTAAGCAGAGATGTCCGTCATTCCGGCAGGGCGGCCGGAATCCAGCGTCCATGGATGGCAAGCGGGCTAACATCCTTGTCCCTGGATACTGGCATCCCTGCCAGTATGACGGCTTAACTTAATGGCAGTGACGCCACACGAGGGAACCGGAAATCAACTCGCTGTCAGCTTTTCTTGGCTGACAGCTGACGGCTGATAGCTGAAAGCTGAAAGCTGACCGCTCACGTCCCTATCGCCCGCGTCTGCGCCGCCACCGGCAGAAGCGGCGTACCGTTCGGCGCGCAGACGGCCTGACTGTCCATCAGCACCAGCGGCTGGCCGTTGGAAAAGACCCGCGTGGCCGCCACCACCCATTGGCCGGTAACACAGGGCACCGGGCTGCCGCTCACGTTGAACGGACAGCCGGCGATGGCGTAGGGCGCGGCCATGGTTACCGTGGGCTGGCCGCTCACCAGCACCCTCGGGTTCGGAGCGGTGGGCGTTGCCGTGCCGCCGTGCGCGCACAGTACCGAAGTGCCGACATGCAGAAGCGGTCCGGGCATCTCAGACCACCGTCAGCGCGCCGTTGTTGATGGTCACGGTCGGGCCGACGAGGGTGATCGCCGCGCCCTTGCCGTTCTGGATGTAAATGCCGGTGTCGTTGACGATCAGCGTCGCCCCCGTGGCGCTTTTCAGCATGATGCCGCCGGTGGGACCCGGCAGGTCCGAAATCGTCAGTCCGTTCTGCAACGGCGTCTGCAGGGTGATGGCGGACAGGCCCGGCGGCGTGGCGCGGGCCAGCGCCGGCACTTCGGCCCCGCTGCCCCAGAAACAGCCCACCCAGATCGGATAGTCCGGATTGCCCTGCTCGAATTCGATCCACACGCCCGAACCGATAATGGGCAGGGCGAACATGCCGTTCTGGATGCCGGCGATCGGCACGCAGGGCATGGCCCAGGTCGCCGGAGCGAGGCCCGCCACGTCCGGCACCTGCACCTGCAGGCGGCCCTGCTGCAAGGGATCGATGTTGTTGAGCACCATGCCGCGGTACTTGCCGTAATACTTGCCGCTCTCGTTCATACGGGCACCCTCGGCGTGATGGAAACCAGGCCGTTCCGCGTGAGCCGAAAGCTCTGCTTGAACTCGCCGCGCTTGAGAGTGCTGGTGACGCTCTCGACGTAGTAGAGCCCGTCGTAGGCCACGCCCGCACCGCGTACTCCCACCAGTTGCCGGGCCTTGAGCACCCGGCCGTAGCGCAGCACGTCCAGGCTGCCGTTGGCGCTGACCGCGTCCTGCGACTTCTTGGCCTCCGCGAGTCCCATGGAAATCGCCTGCATGGGATTCATCTTGGCCGTGTCCTTGAGCACGGTGAGATTGGCGATGGGCGTCGGCAACGCACCCAAGGGCGGTTGCAAGGGATTGAGATTGGGGATGGGAATCGGAATCGGCACACGGGTCAGCTGATTCTGAATGAAGACCACCGGCAGCACCCCCTTGGTGGGATCGAAGGAAAAGCTCAGCGACTCCACGTTGGTCAGTGCGTCCATGTCCACGTTGAGCGCCGGCTGCGGCACGCCCACTTTGATCTCGGGTCCGAAGTAGGCGATGTTGGTGCCGGGCGTGGGCCCCGGCTCGATGTAGAAGACGTAGCCCACCTCGTCCGCCAGTTGCCGGATGTACTGGAGATCCGTGCCCTGCTGGGCGGGAATCTTGTCGACGGGGATGGGCACGTCCGGAAACAGCGCGGGAATCACCAGCGGAATGATGCCGAACGGCGCGTACTTGGCGCACAACAGCGCCACCCGCGCCTCGATGGGCAGCGCCGGGAACGGCAGGCCGCTGAGATCCAGCATGTCCATGGCCTTGGTGAGGTCTTCGCCGGTGACCGTCACCGTGCCCGGGGCCCCGTTGCTTCCCGCCTGCACCTGGACATTGGTCATGACGCCGTCGAACAGCGGCTGGGGCGTACCGTTCAGGGTCACGATCAGCATCACCCGCAGCGGCGGCGTCGCGGGACCGGTACTCTGCGCCCCGGCGATCAGAAAAATCGTGTTCAGCTCCGACTTGCTGCTGAACTGGAACGAAAGCTGGAAACCGCTGGCCGCGCCGGCCGCCGTGGTGACCTGCACGCTGTCGAGCGCATCCATCACCACCCGCGGAGCCGGAATGGGCACCACCGGGCCCATCAGCAAGGTGAGCTGAATTCCGTTTTTCATTGATAACCCCAAGACTTGCGGCTGCGCGGCACCGCCCCCACAGGGCAAAGGTATCTACACAAATCGTCACCCCGGGAGGGAATGCCGGGGTCCAGAAGCCATGGATGGCAGAGGCGTGTCACTTCCCTGTGCTCTGGATTCCGGCACAAATTCGCAAGGAGCGAATTTGGACGTGCTAAGCACGGTCCGAAGGACGAGCCCCAGGGAAGGGGCGAGCAATCCCTGCCGGAACTACGGCTTTGTGCATTTAGGTAGATACCCCTACCCACAGAGGGGATGAAGCCCGCATCAAGACGGCTCTGCAGCGGGTTAGCCAGCATCCGCCCCCCCCGGAATGCCTTCCGGCAAGGTGATGCGCAGGCGCCGCCCGGCGGTCTCGGTCAGTTCCTCCGGACGCATGGCGCGGTTGGCGTCGCAGATGCGCCAGTATTGCAGCGGGTCGCCGAGATAGCGCGCGGCCAAATTGTCCAGCCGGTCTCCCTCGACCACCGTGTGCTCCTGCAGCAGCGCGAAGTTCTCCGGCGGCGGCACGAAGCGGCGTTTCAGATACACCACGGTCGTGCCGTCCGGCCGCGTAAGCTGGGCCGCCGCGATGCCGTGGTAACGGCTGGTGGCGGGAAACAGCGGCGTGACCAGGACGTTGGCTTGTAGAAAGGCTTGGATTGGATCAGTCATTAGTTAGCTCTCGGTAGTTAGCTGTCAGCCGTCAGCTTTCAGGTTTCAGCATTCTGCGATTCCAACTTATCTGCTGACCGCTGATAGCTGACGGCTCATTCAATCCCTCCGATACCAAGTGCCGCGAAGCTGCCCGGCTGGGCCTTCGCCGCGAGTTGTTCCTTGGTTTGCAGATAGCTCATGAACAGGCTTCCGCCCTTGTGGGCGAAGCCGAGGTCGTCCACCGAGAGCACGCGCAGCCCCAGGCTCACCTTGGCGCGGATCGGGTTCAGCGCGGGATCGAAAGCCTCCTCGGTGATCGAGAAGTCCGTCAGCCGCACCGGCACCACACGGCTCTTGCTCCACACGAACAGCATCAGCGGCGCCTCCATGGGCGCTATTTCCAGCGTCCCGGAACTGGCCTCGGCATCGACCCGCAACAACTGGGCGCTGGTCGGATGCGCCAGGGATTCGAGCACCGCCAGTTGAGGCTGGATGCCGTGCTCGACCACGGCGCGATGCTGGTCCGGAAACTCCAACTGGTCGGCGGCGTCGATCTCGGCGTCCAGCTTGATCGTCTCCACCGCCGGCCCCTTGAAGCGCATCGGCTCCGAGCGGTTGACCGCTTCCCCCCCGGCCGACTGGATCTGCAATGTGCGCGACAGCGAGTCCGGGTTGTACTGCAGCGAAATGATGCGCAGCACTCGCGCCGACTCGGGATCGATCAGCACCAGGCCGCCCTTGAGGACACGCGGAGAATTGGGAAAGGTGGTCATTCAGGCACCTCGGGCACTCTCGGTTTGCGATCGGGCAGATCGACCTTGGGCGGCTTGGGTTTGGTGCCCGAACAATCCTCCGTATCGCCGCTGAGGTTGTAGATACTGCCGTTGCACTGATCACAGGGCGTATTGTCCGGCGGATTGATGAGGGTCCTCCCCCTGGAGTTGATCTTGACCAGGTTGGTCTGCCAGCCCAGGCACCAGGTGATGGCGTCCTTGAAACCGCGCGTGCATACCTTGAAGGCCGTGCTCAGCGCCTGTACCGGCGTTCCGGAAGCGCCGAAATTGCAGCCATGGTCGGAAGTCGGGAACCTAGTTGTGCTTGCGTGCATGTCGTTCTTCTACCGCTCTTCATATCAGGAAACTGCAAACCTCATCGGGAGATCTAGGGCGGCCCCCGGTGGCAGATTTTGTCGTGCCACCACACCGTATCGGTTCCGGACTTGAGGCCATACTTCGGCTTAACGCCGTAAGTGCTGCCCTTGGCATGGCCTAACGGAGCTAAAAAGTTCGCGATTCCGTCATAGAACCGTTGCAGGTCGAAGCAACGGGGGTCGCAGTGGCCGCCGGCAAACGCGTCTTCGACAAAGTGGGTCGTGGTCATGGGCCATACCCCCGCCGCGACTGCCGCTCTCAGATACATCAGGGTCGTATTCCAATATTGTTCGGCCGAGTAAGGGGGATCGGGGAGCGGCAAAATATCGGGATTCGAAGGATCGCAGGTGTTCTCGCTTTTCGCGCCTTTCTTGACACCCACCTGTACGAGCTCGACCGAAACCGTCGCTCTCGCCCGCTGCGCGCGGGCTTCGAGCACGGGTCCGATCACCTTGCAGCCTGATGTCAGGTCCGCCTCTTTACCCTTTACGGCGACCGCCGCCGCGCCTTCCTTCTTCTCCCGCCGGCAGATCTCTGCGACGGCCCAATTGCCCGTGGAGAAAATCTTTCCGCTCGTCGCATCCAACTTGTCCTTCGCACCTTTTTTCTCATCTGCAACCTCCTTTGCGCTCAAGGGAAGCCCAGTCAACGCATCAGCCAAGGCTTTGTCTTTTGCTGCCGTATTCGTTGCTTTCCAGACTTTGCGTAATGCGGTCTCACGGTCTGCTTCCCGAAGCAGGTCCTCGCCCTTTTCAAATTCGGTGGTGGTCGGGCGGCGAGGATCGTAGAAATCCGGGCGCTGGATGATTTCCTGCCCGGTAGCGGGCACGAAAACGTTTGGACCGCTGCCCAGAGGGCCCCGTGCTTTCTTGGCTTCCGTCTCCAAATGAGCCCGGGAGCTGGCCCCAGATGTGTCATGCAACAAGAACTTGGCGCCTGCGACGGAGCCGAAGGATTTGACGGGAGCAACTCCGATATCCTGAAACAGCGAGATGGCCAAACCCTGTTTTTCATCCTTAGGAATGGTTTTTCCCGCCCAATCATCTTTCTTCGCCTCCTTGGTACCCTTGTCGTCCGGGTCACGGAAAAGCCGATCCGGCGTGCCGCCCGCCAGGGATGAAATCGGGAGCCGGTCACTTCTATCGGCTCTTTGACCGGAGCCTGTTCCCGCCGCACCCGACTGCTGCACCACGTGCGTCAGCTCATGCGCCAGCAGGCGCTGCCCCTCGCGCGTCTCCGGCGCGAACCTACCGGTGCCGAACACGATGTCACGTCCCACGGTATAGGCGTGGGCGTCGACCTCCCGAGCCGAGCGCTCGGCGTTCGCGCCGGTGTGTATGCGTACCCTGGAAAAGTCATAACCAAAGCGCTGTTCCATGTCCCGACTCAGTGCCGGCTCGAGCGGCCGGCCGGAACCGGCCAAGATCTGGTCGACACTGGTGGGCACCGCTTCGCCGGCTGACTGCCTAGCGAACCGCTGGATACGCAACGGCGCGACACGGACGGCGGGCCGCGCCGGCATCGCTAGCACCTGATCGGCGATCCGATCCGCTTCCCGTTCGTACGCGTCGTCGGGTTCGCCGATCGCCAGCTTGGTTTGGATACCCTGCATCTTCTTCTTCCGGCACTCCTCGCATTCGCCGCTCAGGCCCGACGAACCGCCGCAGGCGCACTTGCGCTGCAAAAGCACGCCGCGTCCCGTTACTGACGAGGCTCCGGCGGTGTTCTTCGGCTGTGTTCCCGTGTACGTAATCATCGGTCTATACCTTGGACGGCGCTCCTCAGAATCTCCGGTTTATTCTTAAAAACAATTCCGACGCTGACCTCGTTCGTGCGAAGCGGCCTCCATTCCTCTTGCACCGCTTGTCGGGATTCTTGTCCCTCGACCCCGACCAACGCTGCTATAGGGTGAGCCTCCCATTGATGGGTTTCGCTGCGCTCTACCCATCCTACGCAAGGCTCTCCAGCTACGGGCATTTCTTGGCGTCCTGACCCTTGCAGGGATTCGACACCATGAACCCCTTGGTCTTGAAGCGTTCACAACATACGTTTTTAAGGGCGGATGCACTGTATGAGACTTGGACTTTGGTGCCGCCCTCTACAGAGTGATAGTTGATCTTTCTGATCGTGTCCTGCTTGGCTACATGCACACAAGCCAGCGAGCCTAAACTCAGGCTGCCTTCGTGAATGGCCTGGTTGCCGGTCTTTGGCCCCTCGACAAAGAACACCGCGAAATTCATTGTCGCTTTCGAAGTGTCTTTGAAGTACTTGCCGGCGCGCTTATGGCCGGTGATTTGTTCCGCCTTCGGAACCGACGTGTGGTGATATCCACAGCCCTCGATGCGCGTGACGGTGTGCGCTCCACTATCGGTAAGTCCTTGGGACGCCTTCCCTCCGACGATTCCCACCTTGATATCAGCTAGGCTGACGGGGCTGGAAAAGTACTTAGCCGTAAGTTCGCCGGTTGGTACCAAGTCTCCGTCCGCGTCCGTCGTTGTTCCGGTGAAATCAATGCTTATCTTTTGTATCCAGGGCTTTTTGTTCGTGTCGGTTTTCATCGTGAATGAATCCTCGACGTCCGCCCCATGGTCGCAAGCGCCGAAGTTGGCGCTAGTCTTTGGCCGATAAGGCATGATGGCCAGTTGTGGCTTGTTGTGAGCAACACTGCTCCAATCTGGATCTGATTGCTGAACGACATGGGTCAATTCATGGGCAATCAAGCGTCGTCCTTCGCGCGTCTCCGGTATGAACCGACCCGTACCGAACACTATGTTCTGACCAACTGTGTAGGCATGGGCGTTCACCTCCAGCGCCGATTGCTCGGCGGCTCCGCCCAAATGCACTCTTACTCGTGAAAAGTCGTGGCCGAAGCGTTGCTCCATGTCCTGCCGTAACGCGGGCTCCAGTGGCCTGCCGGGACTCGCGAGGACTTGATCGACGCTGGCAGGCGCAACCTCCATTTGCCCCGAAGGTCTCCCGGTAAAACGCTGGATACGCAGGGGCGTAGCAGCAGCCGCAGGGTGTACCGGCATCGCCATCACCCGATCGGCGATCCGGTCCGCTTCCAGCTCTAATGGGTCGTTACTCGCACCTACCGAGAGCTTGCGCTGCAACGCGCGTGATTGGCACTCGTCGCACATTTCCCCCAGTGGAGATTTCGAGGAGCCGCAGGCGCATTTGCGCTGGAGCAGTCCGTCGGCGACGGACACGGCCGAAGCTTTGGGCTTGGCGGGTGCGGTTTGAAGGGCTGCGGCGGCGCTCATCGCCCGGTCTCCCGCGCAATACCCCGAGCTAACTGCGCCCCCACTGTCACCGGTTTCGCCTCCGGTTCGATGCGAACTCCGCCTATCTTGAGCCGCGGTAAATTTCCTCGGGCCACGAAATGCGCCGCGGCATTCGGTTCGGCGAGGAGAAGACGGTTCAATTCCTCGCGCAAGCCCTCGGCAATGGCGTGTCGGTCCTCGTGCCGAAATCCTTTCAGCACCAGCCGATCGATATGCACTACGACACGCTTCATACCCACCCCCGCGTTTCCACGTCCGTCAGGGGCCGCTCGCGCTTGGCGGCTTCGTCGTAGGCGGCGCGCAACAGGTGCGGCATGCGTACCGGTTCCGCGGCTTCGGCGGCGAAAAAGGCAGCGTTGAGGGCGATGTTCCGGATGTTGCCGCCGGCGACGTGGAGCCGGGCGAGCTTGGCGGGGTCGAGCCCCTCGGTCGGGGTGGCGGCGGGAAAGATGCCGCGCCAGATGGCTTCGCGCTCCGCGGCGTCCGGGAAGGGAAACTGGACGACGAAGCGCAGCCGGCGCTGGAAGGCCGTGTCCAGGGCCGCCTTCTGGTTGGTGGTCAGGATGGCGAGGCCGCGATAGGCCTCCATGCGCTGGAGGAGATAACTCACCTCGATATTGGCGTAACGGTCGTGGCTGTCCTTGACCTCGCTGCGCTTGCCGAACAGCGCGTCGGCCTCGTCGAACAGGAGGATGGCGCCGCTGTCCTCGGCGGCGTCGAATACCCGCCTGAGATTCTTCTCGGTTTCGCCGATGTACTTGCTGACCACCGAGGACAGGTCGATGCGGTACAGGTCCAGGTGCAGCTCGTTGGCCAGCACTTCGGCGGCCATGGTCTTGCCGGTGCCGCTCTCGCCGGCGAACAGGGCCGAGATGCCTAGCCCGCGCGCGCCCTTGCCGGAAAAGCCCCAGTCCTCGTAGACCTTGAGCCGGTGCCTCACATGGGCGGCCATCTGGCGCAGCGTGGCTTTTTGCGGCTCGGGCAGTATCAGATCGTCCCAGGTGGCGGCGGAGTCCAGCCGCTGTGCCAAATCATCGAGCCGGGTTCGGCCCAGGGTCCGGCAGGCTCGCCAGAGTTCTGCGTCGGGATGGGAGCTCGCGGCCAAGGTCGCGCGCAAGGCCGCGCCGGTGTTCGAAATCGTCTCGGCGCCCAATCGGAACTGGCCGGCAACCCCCTCCAGCGCGCCGTTGAGCCGGGAGGCGGCTGTCCCCAGCGCCGCCTCCCACAGCCGTTTCTGCTCCCTGGCGTCGGGTTTGTTGACAAGGAACCGCAGGTTCGCCCGGTGCACGGCCAAGGGTTCGGGGGCGGAGAGGAACACCAGGCTGCCGAGCCGTTCAGCCAGCCGAACCGCCGTCCCTTGGGCCGTTTCTTCCCGGCCGCAGTCGATCAGCAGCGCGGCTTCCAGCAACACCGCCTCCCGCTGCCACAACACGGCCAGCGAATCCAGTTCGTGGACGGCGGCGGGAATGTCTCCGGCCCGCAGCACGCAAAGCTGCAAGCCCATCGTCGAGGCGACCCGAGCCGCCACGTCCTGCCGTCCCGAGGCGTCATCCCCTGCCAGTTGCACAATCGGCCAGGATTCGCGTCCTTCGAAGGCTTCCAGCACCGCTTCGGCGGCCTTGAGTTGAGATTCAGCCATCGTCCGGGCAGGCGGACGCGGCTGCAACAGCGGTTGCAGCCGAACATCGAGATAATTCACCCCGGCGAGATAGTGCAGGACCCGCTCGTCCATCTTCAGGCGGGCGGCGCTGAGTCCGGCGTTCTCGTCCACCTCGATCAGCCGCCAGCGGCGCAGCGGGCGGGCCGGCGTGAGCGCGCTCCAATGGGCGTCTTCCAGGACGGCGAGCGCCAGGCCGAAAGTGACATGCGTCCTGGAAGGCTGACCCTGGGCAGCCGCGCAACGGGCGGCCAGTTCGCTGTCCATCTCCGCCCCGGCGCAGAGGAGGATCAGGTCGCGCTCGAAGGAACTGAGCCCGAACCTCTCGGCCAGATTGTCGATGGCGGCGGGCGCGGGCATCGCGGCCCTTGCATTATCCAAAGCGGCCGGATCATCGCTCCCGTGCCCGTCGAGCCGCGCCTTCAGGCGGGCGAATTCCGCCGTCAGCAGGCGCTGGTTACCGGCGGTCCAGTCGTGTTCGAACTCCCGGGCGTTCATGTGATGGTAATCCGGCGATCGAGGAACACCGGCGGTTTGACCGCGCGGTCGATGATCGGGCTGTCTATCCCGTCGATCCGGAGCCGTGCCAAATGGGAACCGACCGGTGCATCCTCGATCACGAAATTGAGTGCGGTAACCGGCGGAACGTAAGCCACCGGAGCGAACTCCTGCTGGCCCAGCACCAGAACGGCCCGCTGTCCGGCGCGCAAGGCGGGATGGAAATTCAGCGTGAAACTGGCGGTTCCGTTGCCGTCGCGGACCACGTTCATGGGCAAGCCGGTGATGTCGGGAGCCAGCGTAAGGGCGAGCCGGTTGGTCTCGCGCGGCTCGGTCTCGCCGGGGCGGACCACCCGCGCGCCGACACGCCAGACCCCGACCGGAAAGCTGGCCGCCTGCGCCGCGGGGATGGAAAACCGAATCAGCGCGGCGCCCCCCGTTCCCATGGCAGCGATGCTCTGCTCCACCTCGAAACGATCGTTGCTGAGCAACACCGTGCGCCCGGTGCCGTCGAGATGGTGGCCTTCGAGATCGATGGTCTCGCCCAGCCGCGCCACGGGCTGACCGTCGGACGGCTTGACCGCTTCCAGCATCGGCAGCGGCGGCACCAGGCCGGGTTCCACCACCACGCCGCGGTCGCGTTGGGTGACCGGATCGATCGGGCCGCGGGAGAGTACCGGGAGGGGCGAACGGACGGGCTGGTCCGCCTCGATCAGCACCACGCTCGCCAGATAGGCGGCGGTGGGCCGGTAGTGGCTCTGGATCGCGGTCCAGAGCTTGGACATTTCCTCGGTATTGAGGTACGCGGGGGTGATCTTGATCTGTTCGATCTGGTCCGCGAGGCCCGACTCGGCCAACGCGCGCTGCAGCGGTGTGCCGGGCGGCGGCGAGGGAGTCAGGGCGTTACGGATAGCCTGGCGGGCGAGCACCGGGGTTTCGTGCAGGAATTGCATGGCGTAGCCAAGCAAGATCTCGGCGTGCAAGTCGCCGCTGCTGTAGGCCGAAATGAGATAGTGCAGGTCGAGGGCGAGCGGCGGGTTGGAGAGGCGATGCCGACCCGAGGGGTCGCGCGAGGGCAGGCCCTCGTTGCGCCAGCCGGTGTTGGGCGTGACCTGGTGCAGGAACAGGTTGAGCTGGGAGGCTTCGCTGCCGTTGGGCGGCACCACCCGGTCGGGCGGGCCGACGCTCACCGACACCGAACTGCCGATGACGCCGGCCACGTTCTGATTGATCAGGCCGTCGTTGAGCAGGTCGCGCAACACGGCGGTGACTCCGGCGATGGCGAGCGCGCTGCTCATGGGCGCTCTCCCCGCCGCCGCGCCAGGTATTCTTCCAGGGTCATCGGCTTGGCCGACGGCGGCGTCCGGCGCTTGGACGGAGGCGCTTCGTGCACCGCGGTGACCTCGATCCGGCCTATGGTCACGTGCACCTCGGTGGATTCCCCGGCCCGGCTTGCCGAGGCGGCGCCCCGTGAGGAATCCGGCGGCCGATTCCCCGCATTCCATGCCGGCGAATGCATGGCCCGTTGCGGAGGAAGAAGCGGCTCGACCATGTGTGCCAGGCCATGGACATTGACTCGTCCTTCGCGATCGGCGGAATCGCCCTCGATCATCCTGCGGGACCCGCGAGGCATGAGGTCTGCCACAGATTCAGCAGACGATTCTTCAAGGCTTTCTGCACCCATAAAGCCCGCTTGTCCCGTCTCGGCTGTGAACGGCGGCGGCCCGATGCTCGCTCTCGGTGCTTCCGGAACGACCGCCGCATGGTCGGTAACGCGTGCTTCGAAAGCGGGCTTGTCCGGTACGTTCTCCGGAACATCGAGCCGCCGCACCGGGTCCTCTACGGTCCACTGGCGGGCAGACCGGCTGTCGCCGGGAACCGAGTTCGGCAGAACGGCTTCCGGCAACTCCGGTTCGATCAGGGTGGGCGGCGGCGCATAGGGCAGCCGCGCGGCGGAATGGACGCTTTGCGTAAGGCCCATGGCCCGTCCGACGAGACGCTGCACGAATCCGCTCATGATGCGTCCACCATTTCGAGATAGATCGCGCGCCGCTCGGGCGAGAGCGCCAGAATCTCGGGTTCGGTCCAACCGTAGGCGCGGGCGAGACGATGAACTTCGGTCAGCAGCGCGCGGGCACGGGCCTCGATTTCCTCCCAGAGCAGCGCGCCGATGTCGAGGCCCGCCACCCACCGGTGTCCGCAAGCGTCGCAGGCCAGCTCCAGGGCGATGTCGGCCATCGGGTCCAGCGCTTCCAATCCAGCCTCGACAGTGGCCCGCAGATCCGCGTCTTCGGTCCAGGCCGTATTCCCGCCGTCGACCCGGCAGCGGTCGAGAAACTTCCGGCTCGCCGTCTCCACGTCGTGTTCCCCCGCCACCGCTGCAAGATCGCGGCTCGAAGGCGCGCGAAAACGGAAACCGGCGACCTCCAGCTCGGAACGCCCGTCGCCCTGCCCCGTGCCGGCGAGCAATTGCCGGCTATCGAGCGCGAACTCCAGCCGTTCGCCGCAGCGCTCGCAGTCCAGGTACGCCTCGATGCGGGGCCCGAAGCTGGCCTCGCGTAGGCCCAGCAACGCGGCGTTGATCACACCCAAGGGGAGATCGGGGAGGCGGGAGGACGGAAGGTCCGGACGGGCGAAACCGCCCAGCAACAGCGCCCGATCGATCGGGTGCCGCGTCCGGCCGCGCTCCCACAGCGCCAAGAGTTCCGCTTCGCTCGGAGCCCGCATGAGCTTCAATCCGGTTCGGTGAAGCTAGTCTCGGCGGGCTCGGTCACGTCGTAATCGCGCTCCCAGCCCTCGTTCTCGAGCTTGATGGTCTGGATCGCCACGGCGTTGGCATTGGCGTCGAGATCGGGCAGCGCCTGGTACTCGGACACCCAGCAGCGGAACACCTTGTAGGCCAGCGCGAGTTGCCCGGCCTCGTTGTAGACCTCGATGATGATGTCCTTGCGGAAATCCTTCAGCGAGACCTCGGCGCCCAGGCCGGAGCCGAAGTTCCACACCTTGTTCGCCCATTTCTCGAATTCGGTATCGTGGGTGACGCCCCGTTCGAGCGTGATGGCCTCGAACTTGGTGCGACCGGGAGACTTGCGCGAGGTGGAAGGGTCGCCGCCTTCGCGGTGTTCGACCATCTCGGTGGAGCGCTTGAGAGCGCCCACCTTGGAGATGCCGGCGACGTAGCGGCCGTCCCATTTCACGCGGAATTTGAAGTTCTTGTACGGATCGAAACGCTGAGCGTTCACGGAAAACTGCGCCATCTTGAATTCTCCCCGGTTAAGCCTGAATCTGTCCGGCCAACTGCTGGATGCGGATCACCACGAATTCGGCGGGCTTGAGCGGAGCGAAGCCCACCAGGATGTTCACGATGCCCAAATTGATATCGTTCTGCGTGGTGGTTTCGCGGTCGCACTTGACCAGATACGCTTCCCTGGGACTCTGGCCCTGGAAAGCACCCTGGCGGAACAGGTTCTGCATGAACGCGCCCACGTTGAGCCGGATCTGCGCCCAGAGGGGCTCATCGTTGGGCTCGAACACCACCCACTGGGTGCCGCGGTAAAGACTTTCCTCGAGGAAGAGCGCCATACGCCGCACCGGCAGGTATTTCCATTCCGAAGCGAGCAGATCGGCCCCGACCAGGGTGCGGGCACCCCACACGACCTTGCCGGCGACCGGAAAGCTGCGCAGGCAGTTGAGGCCCAGGGGATTCAAGCGCCCGTTCTCGCCGTCGGTGAGGGTGTAGGTGAACTCCTGGACGCCGGAGAACGACGCTTCCAGGCCGGCCGGCGCTTTCCACACGCCGCGCTGGGCGTCGGTCCGCGCCATGATCCCGGCCACTGCGCCGCACGGGGCGAAGCTGCCTAGGCGATTCTCGTTGAGGGGGTCCGGCATTCGGAGCCGCGGGAAATACATGACCGCGTTGCGGGCGTCGTCGTTGCCGATGGTTCCGCGGACCCCGTTCACCCCGGTCTCGGCCGTGGCGACCGCCGTGCTCGGATTCGCGGTCCAGGCCGCGGGCGGGTCGACGATCAGCATCGCCCGGCGGTCCTGGCAGTAACTTGCCGCGGCGGCCCAGGTCGCGTTGTCGACATCCGGCCACGACGCACCGGTGCCGGCCGGCGGCGTATCCCGCTCCGTTCCCAGAGGCGGAATGCAGAGCAGGTTGAACAGGTCGACCGGCTCCAGGGCATGGATCCCGGTGCGTTGATTCGGATCGCCGGTGATTTGCCCGTCGACCAGCGGGTCTCCGTCGTCGGTGGCGTTGCCCACCGCCGCTTGCGTGGCGTCGGTGGGGCTTTCGCCGTCCGGCGCGGAAGTACGCACCCTCACGAAACTCGATTCCTGGGCGAGAACGGTATCGACGAAGCGCGGATCCGTGACCTTGCCCGACACATTGCGGAAACGCTCGGAGGCGATCACCCGTGTGCCGCCGGGGCGGTCGAGCTGCTCGACGGTCAGGTTGAACAGGGCCGTGTCGCCCGGATCGCGGGTTTCGTGATCCACCGTAGCGCGCAGGGCGCCGCCCCAGGTGCCTGGGCTGGAGGCTTCCAACACCAGGTTGCCGCTTGCCGTGACCAGGGTGATGGTCGCGGTGCTGGCCGCCACGTCGCCGTTGAAGACCCGCACGATGATCGCATCGCTCCCGCCGTGCTGGAAGAAATGACTGACCGCGTAACTCATAGGGCTGGCCTGCCACAGCCCGCCGAAGAGGCGGGTGTACTCGGCGAAGCTCTGGATGCGAACGGCTTGGTTCACGGGGCCTTGCAACGCCCTTCCGATGAAGGCGGTAATGGAGGTGGCCACGCCCGTGATGGTTCGAACGCCGCTGGGCACTTCTTCGATATAGACACCGGGATAGGTAAGAGCAACGGGCATGGCGATCTCTCCGTATCGACTGGTTGGTTAAGAACGGGGACCTGCATCCCCGGCCGTCATATCAAGGCGTGGCATCCCGCGCGACGAGGATCTCGACGCTGGCGGGCTTGTCGGAGCTGCTATTGGTGAATTTCATTTGGCGTGGCGCCACGCCGAACAAGGCGACGCCGCCACCGGAGAAGATTTGGGGACTGTCCAGTGTCAGAGAGGAGGAATCGGTGGTCCCGTCACTGACCTTGAAGCTCAGATGCGTACCGTAAGCGGAAGACTTGATCACCAGAAGGTGAATGGCGCTGCTTCCCCCCGGTTGCAGGTCGATGACCTTATCGCTGTCGCCCGGCTGGATCGAAACCTCGATCCGGTCGGTTGCCTCGATCTCCTGAGGCGGGCGGGAAAGAGTCACCGCCGCGCTGCCACTGACCTGTATCGTGAGCGACCAACTCAGAGTTGCCATGAGCTTTCTCCTTTTTTATTTGAGCGTCATGAGCCTTTCCCGAGCGGTAATACGCCTCTTGAGGACCCTTTGTCAAGGCCGAGAGACATCCGTCGATATCTTGAGACGGAATACGAGATTTACGCAGTCGTAACCATCACGGCAGCCGGACATGGCGTACCGGGTGACGGGAGAACAGGCGGGCCATCAAAGCGCCAAAGCCTGACCGACTTTCCATGCCCCCGTCTTCCAAGCCTCTCGATCGGCTATCGTTCCAGAATGAGCTCGGCTAGCTTCGTACCCAGCACTCTCGATCGAATCTTTCCGAACGCCGTATCGCGGCCGGTCGATGTGTCGTCCTCGAACGGCGAAAAGCCGCAATCATCGGTCGTTCCCAGTTGATCGAGCGAAAGGTATTCTGCGGCCTTCAACACGCGATCGCGCACCGCCTCCGGCGTCTCGACCTCCGGATTGAGCACGTCGATCACGCCGACGAAAATCCTCTGCCCCGGCCGCACATGCCGCCGAAGCGCGGCGAGCGCGCGGTCGGACTGTTTTTCGCTGGCCAGCTGAACGTAAAAATTGTCGGCCTTGAGCTCGAGCAAACTCGGCAAGAGTTCGGCATAGTCCACGTCCGCACTGTGGGTCGAGTCGCGGTCGCCGCCGGGGCAGGTATGGACGCCGATGCGCCGCCGCTCCTCGGGAGTGAAATGATCGAGCACGCGGTTGTTCAAAGCGATGAATTCCCGAAGCAACCGCTTCGAGGGATCGAGCTTGACCGCGAGCCGACCCTCCGTGAAATCGATCTGCACGCGATGGGCTCCCGCCTCGAGACAACCCCGGATATCCCGGGCGGCTTCCCGGACGAGGTCGTCGAGGAAAGCTTCCCGAGGATAACCCTCGATCCCGTCGGGCGGATAGATCAGACTGAGCGCCGAAGCCGAAATGACGGCCTGCTTCACGGGCAATGAGGTCAGGCGTTGGGCAGCCCGGAGGTATTGGTCGGCGTACGTCGCGTAGCGAAACGGCCCCGCCGTCAACCGCGGCAACTGGCGCGTATGGCCATCGGCAAACGTAATGACCGCGCCGTCCGGGGCGATGTTGGGAAGGCCCTGTAGCGGATAAGTGGCAAAGCTCGGCTTGGTTTGCTCGCCATCCGTAACGACTGGCGACCCGGTATCTTCGAAGCGGCGGAGGGTATCGCGCAGAGCCTCCTCGGACACCGTCGCCAGCCGCTCCGAGGAAGCCCGGCCGGCACGAAATTCCCGCAATAACGCTAAAAGCTCCGGAGGACGGGGGATGCTGCCGATCGGTTCAGTTGGAATCGTCATGGTATTCTCCGCAAGGTAACGAGATGGAGGGGTTCACTTTCGGCCGCAAAATATCCGTATCGGGGTTCATGCCGAGCGGCCGTTCTGTCGGATGCTCCCGGACACGGCGCCATAGGTGGCGACAAGAAAAGGCACCGCATACGTCAAAATCGCCTGCGTCAAATTCCAGGGCGACGCGCCCAGGAGAGCCTCGGGTTGGTTGATAAGATTCAAGAGCGTGCCGACGACCAGGGTAACCCGCAGCGAGCGAGGATAAACTCCGCCCGTCAGCGCCAACCGGTGACAGGCCATCACTTTCGTCCTGTAACGGAATAACATGTCAACCCAAAAAGCCTTGTTTGCTCGCATTCCTGAAGCTCATCAATATCTATATTTAATTAAAATTCATTAATATAAAACCAATCTTGGATGGAAACCTTATAACTCGGCTCCATCCGATGCGTCAACAGAATCTTCCGTAAACGTCAAATATAGAGATGTAATGGTTATGCGCCTCCCTCCGCGCGACCAGCGCGACATGCTGAAGATCGGCGAGTTAGCCGAAGACCTGGGAACCACGCCCAGAACTATCCGTCTGTACGAAGAACTGGGCCTGATCGCGCCCGAACGGACCCGTGGCGGGACCCGGCTTTACCGCAAGAAAGACGTCAAACGCATGGCGATCGTCCTCCGGCTTGCCCGCTTGGGGATGGAATTGAGCGATGTGCAGCGGCTCGCTTGCGTTCGCGAGCAATGCGGCTCCGGGGCGGAAGCCGTATCGAAGGTATTGCCGCTCCTGGATGAACTGCGGGGATGGATTGATTCGACCCGGAGCGAGCTGGAATTGGTGGAACGCGATCTTGAACGGGCTGAGATGCTGATTCGCCAATGCAGCCGATGCCCGAATCGGCCCAATCGCCTGGATTGCCCGCAATGTCCCGTCGACCGGGATGTCGATTTGACGGATCTCGCCCGTCTTATTTGGGATCCGACCAGTCCCTGATCCGGAAGGCCTATCCGGCTATGCCGCAGGACCGGCATTGCCCAAGCGGGCGATGCGTTCAATGTCACCGGCCCATCACGGGCTACCCGGATATCGCCGTCGGAAAATTCGAGCAGCAGGCCGCGAGGCCGTAACCCATCGCGCGACCTCGGATCGGTGGGTTACGCGGAGCCTGTCGCGAGCGGAGCCGAGGGGCTATCCCACCATCGATGGGTTTCGCTTCGCTCTACCCATCCTACGATGAATGTCCATTCGAATGTCGAATGGAGTTAGCCGCCACCACGATTCAACGCGGCGACTCGTGCAGAGACGGCCTGGCTTACGGAACCGCGGCTTCCGAGATCGCGGCGTCGGCCGAAGCGGCGGCGGCCAGCGGCAGATACACCACGAACTCGCTGCCCCGTCCCGATCCCTCGCTGTGGACCTCGACCCGGCCGCCGTGCAGCTCGACCAGGCGGCGTACCAGGGCCAGCCCGATTCCCAGCCCCCCTTGAGACCGGTCGAGGGTACGGTCGACCTGGGTGAAAAGATCGAACACGTGGGGCAACATCCCGGCCGAAATACCGACGCCAGTGTCGCGGACGCGGACGACGGCCTCGTTGCCCATGTGCGCCGCCGTGAGATGAATGTGTCCGCCGGCAGGCGTGTACTTGGTGGCATTGTTGAGCAGATTGGCGAAAATCTGGGCAATCCGCACCGGGTCCGCATCGAGAAGCAAGGGTTCCGGCGGGAGGGAAACGCTCAGATCGTGGTCGTTTGCCTGGATGAGCGGCTGATTGGTTTCAACGGCATGACCGATGACAACCGCCAGATCGACTCGTTCCTTCTTGAGCTCGATCTTGCCGCGGGTGATGCGGGACACTTCCAGGAGATCGTCCACCAGCCGGACCAAATGGTTCACCTGGCGCTCCATCATCGTGAGCATGGCACGAGTGCGTTCGTTGGCCACAGCTTCGGCGTCGGATCTTTGCAGCACGTACAGGGCATTGCGGATCGGGGCCAGCGGATTTCTCAGCTCGTGCGCCAGCATCGCCAGGAACTCGTCCTTCTGGCGGTCGGCAGCGCGCAAGGCTTCCTCCATGTGGTGGCGCTCGGTCATGTCGGTTACCAGCGCCACCAGGTGCGCCGGCACATCCGCCGATTCGCGCAGCAGCGAAACGAACTTGCGCACCCAGACCGTTTGGCCGTCCTTGCGCAGGTAGCGGTTTTCCATTTCGAAGTAAGGAAGTTCCTCTTCCCGCAGGCGGCGGAGCGCGGAAAAATTGGCGGCACAGTCGTCGGGATGCACCAGGTCGGGCAAAACCAGGTGGCCGAGTTCCTCCTGGGTATAGCCGAGCAGAGTGCAAAATGCGGGATTGCACTTCAGAACATGTCCCTCTTCGTCGGTGATGGCGATGCCGGTCCCCGCATGCTCGAAGATGGCGCGGAAGCGCTGCTCGCTGGCGCGGAGGGCCTCGTCGGCGCGCTTGCGCTCGGTGATGTCGTTGAAAAGAATCGCCACTTTTCGTTCCTCCGGCGCGCCGATCCGAAAGGCGTAAACATCGTAATAACGGTGGAGCTGCGCCGCGCGGTTCTCGAAACGCATCGGCTCGCCCGTCAAGGCGATCCGGCCGTAAATCTCGAACCAGTGTTCCTCGTGCAGAGGGGCGATTTCCCGCATCCGTCTGCCGGCCGCGTTGGGAATTCCCGTCTGGCGTTCAAATGCCGGATTGACGGTCAGGAACCGGTAATCCACGGGTTTTTCGTTTTCATCGAACAACACTTCGATGGTACAAAACCCCTGGTCTATGGACTCGAACAGGGCTCGGTATTTCTCTTCCGACTCGCGCACCGCGTTCTCGGCCACCTTGCGGTCGGTGATGTCCTCGGTAAAAAGGATTATCCCGCCGATGGCGCCATCCGCCCCGCGCCACGGCCGCACCTCCCAACGCTGCCATTGGACGGTTCCATTGGTTCGGACGAAGTGGTCTTCGTCGGCGGTAACGACTTCGCCGGCCAGTGCGCGGCGATGGGCGTTTCTCCAGCGCTCGGGAATCTCGGGGAAGACGTCGTAATGGGAACGGCCCCGCACCTCGCCTTCGAGACTGTAATCGTCCAGCCAACGGCGGCTGACGGCGAGATAACGCATTTCACGGTCGAACATGGCTACCGCCGCGGGCGCATATTCGATAAACAGCCGTAGCCGCTCCTCGTTCTCGCGTGCCTCCGCCGTACGTTCGAGCACGCGGGCTTCGAGCTCGCCGTAGGCGCGCTCTAAACTGAACAGCGCCTGCCGGTGTTGCCGGGTAAGGGCGGCGACCACGAGCGCCGAGAAGGCGACGATGACCAAGAACATCTGTACCAGCCACTGCCGCTCATCGGGAGCGAAGTCGGGATTTGCGAACAGCCCGAGCCCGCCCGCCGTGTAGCGCACCGCCATGACCGTCAGGATGGCCATGGTCAGCGCCATTCCGAAAATTTCGAAGCGCAGCGTGGCCCACAGCAGGGGCAGCATGATGATGTAGCCGTACGGAAATCGGCCGGTGAAGACGAGGTGGACAATAGCGACGAACACGGCGATCATCGTCCCGGCTTCAACCCAGCGAGCGACTTGGATGTCCCGCCATTTCCATCGAGCCTGAAAGACCTCCAGGACCAGGGGAGCCACGATCAGGACGCCCACGCCGTCGCCGACCCACCAGAGCGGCCAAACCCAGGTGAACGCCTGCCACCCGAGCGCGGCCAAGATCGCGGCACCCAACGTCGCGCTGAGGACGGGGCTCAACAACGCGCCGAAGAGGATCAGCACCAGCACCTCCCGCAACCCGCGCAACTGAAACGGCGCGCCGCACCAGCCGCGCACCAGGCTTGCGCCGACCAGTGCTTCGAGCGTATTGCCCAAATAGATGGAAAGAGCGGCGGAAAGCGGAATGTGGAACAGCCACAGGTCGCCGGCCGCTTCGGCGGGCAATCCGGCCAATATCCACCAAGGCCAATGGCGTTTCTCGCTCAACAACAGCACCGCAAGATAGAGACCGCTCGGCGGCCACAAGGTTACGCCCGATCCGGGCAGCAGCGTCAGCCAATGGCCGAGCCAGGAACCCAGCAGGTAGGCGGCGGGGAATAAGGCAAGGTGAAGGAATTTTGGGCGGGGCGACTCGAACACGGCTTTACCAGGGTCGTAATTACGGGGCAGGCAGGCAGATGGACCGATCGATTTCGGCGGAGTGGAAGACCGATCTTCCCCGCGTCACGCCCTGGATATCCAGGCGTTTGCCAGGCTCAACGGGCGCACCGGCAGGAGTTGTAGTCTCATCCTAATGTACAGAAAGGGTATTCCGTTTGAATCAACGCATTTTCGCATTTGGTTCGAAGCGAAGGAAGGGTCAACGGCTCGCGGTAACGGAACCGACAGGCGAGTGCACGGCCACCCGGCCGGGCAAAGACGTCTTTGGAGGTCGCGGATCGAAGCCTCAAACGCGCCATGGGAGTGCGGCCTCTTTATGGCGTTTCGATTGTTTCGGTTGAGCCGACAAATTACCGGCTGGACGGGGCCGTTTCCTCTTGGCCCAGTCCGCCTAAAAATCCTTGACTCGAAAATTCGGCTTTTGGATCATCGACGAGCTACCGTCCCCAATCTGTTCATACCATTGCGTTTTTCATGCCCGTCAGGGCGGCAAATGCGCGATTGCTGCAATCGGAGGACACGAAGATGCCGCAAGATCCGTCATTGGTCCCGCGCCCCTCGGAGCAGCACGCCGCCTGGCAAAGAGCGCTGCACGGCGGCGATCTTTCGCGATTGGAACAGCTTGCTCTCAACGACGATCCGGCCGCCGCGCTGTTCGAGCTCGAAACCTACGTCAACGGGATCTACCGGGCCAGTCAGCATCCGCTATCCAACCGTCCGCTGCCCGATATCCGCTCCGAAGTGCGTCTGGTACTGCCTTACATCGAGGAGATCCGGACCCGGCTCGGATGGCGCATTCGGGAGTTCGATCTCGGGCTGCTGCGCCTGATTCGCCGATCGAGCGCGCTGTCGCCGGTGTTGGGAGCCGGAGTCTCGATGGGCGCCGGTGCGCCGTCCTGGTCGGATCTGGTGCTCTTGATGCTGGAGGAAACGCTCGACAAGGGCCTGGAATTCCATGAATCCGTGCCCGCCGCCGACAATCCTCCTCAAGCTCCGATCGAATTCCTTCCCGACGGCACCGTGCGCACCGGCGGGAGCGGCACCTGGCGCTTTGAGCAACGGGTCAGCGAAGTGAGGCGCTTTACGCCGGAGCAGGAGCAAATCGCACGAAAGATCTTCGCCGAGGTGAAGGCCAAAGGCCCTTCCACCGATGTCGAGACCCTAATGCAGGGGGCGCAAGTGTGTTACGACCTTTGCGGTCAACATCTGTTTCGCCTGCTCACCAGGATTCTCTATACGCGCGCGAAAGAGCCCGGCGAGACCCACCGGGCCATCGCCGAACTGGCGCATGCGCAGGAGGTGCCGGTGCGCGGTCCCGGCCTGTTTCCGGGCTGGGGCTCGATCATTACCTACAACTTCGATGTCCTCATGTCCGAAGCGCTCGCCGAACAGAAGATCCCGCATGCGGCCTGGGCCATGAAAGGCGATGAGCTTCGAGGCGACCCCGACGAACTGGCCCGCAACAGCCGGTGGCACCAACCGGTCTTTCATCTGCACGGCTACACGCCCAGACGCATTTTTTTGATAACGGACGTCCGCTTTGTCTTTTCGACGTCCCAGTACCTGACGGTGTACAAAGGTCCGCGATCCAGGATTCTGGAGACGGTTTATCGGGGATTTCTGGCCAATCCGGTACATATCGCGCTCTATATCGGTTGTTCGTTCACCGATGACGCGATGAACGACCTGCTTCGGGAAGTCATCGCGGAATACCCGGGCCGCTACCACTACGCGCTCCTGAAGTGGCCGCACGACAGACAGGGGAAGGAACCGGCCCCGGACGAGATCGAGGCGGAATCGGCCAAATACCTCGAATTCGGCGTGCGTCCGGTATGGTTCGACGATTTCAAGGAATTGCCGGGTTTGATCCGGCACTTGCAGTGATGATGGCTTCGGTAACGAGCGTACATGCCGGTGCCGTGTGCGCCCTTGCTGAATGATCATGCGCGCTCGTTGCCGGCGATCAACACACCCAATCGCAGGCGTTTCGGCGCGCATGAAAGCGTGCGGGCATTTCCGATCTTCGCATTCGTGGTCTTCGTCAGGAGGCCGCTTCGCGTTTTTTCCAAGATCATCAATCGCTCAGCTTCGGGCGGGTCGCGCCGACATCAGCCGTTTTCGGAAACAGTGCGCTGCTCGATAAGAGCGCGATCAGCGTCACCGGCAGCTAACTCTCGGCGGGAAATGCGGGTAATAATAAGCCGTCCCGGTCAAGGCCAAAGGTCGTCTTGGTCCATCGACCGGTCGAACCCGACGGAATTGCGTAGAAAGCGATGAATAACGTTACTTCATTGATTCGATTGATCAACAACGGGCTCTCGACCCAAGTGATGCTTAACGACGGCGGCATGATCTCCGGGTTTTGGCCGCACGACATCATCGCGCGGGGAAATGTAGAGGCTGGGGTTGTCGTGGTAAGGGGGATGGTTTGCGTTGACTGTCAGCCGCCGCAGGACCGCGTCATTCCGCTATGCGACATCGGCGGCGTGTTCAGCGAGCGGCCACGACAAACCTTCATGGCTGACCCGGCGTTTTTCCTGCGCAACCCGGTACCGAGGGGATGGACGACGATTCACACCTTGCTTCCGAGTACCGTCGCCGCGCGCTGAGAAGAACCGGATCAGGCCGGCATCTCCCGAACAATCCAGTGGTTTATGTTGAGCTCTCTCTTAGCAGGGAGGGGAGCGACAATGCGCACGGGCACATTAAAGGCAAGATTATGGCTTCGTTAGTAAAACATATCGCTTCGATTGAACTGGCGCCCGCCAAAACTATGGGACTCAACGACCTGGGCGTTCCCATCGACGAGACGACGCAGGTGAAAAAGGGAAAATTGCAGGAGTTCCTGCAAACCCTCGACACCGACGCCGTTGCCCGTCGTTACCAGAATGTCCGTGTCACCGCGGTCAAGACGACCGAAGCGGGCCGCCTGTTTTCCAAGTTATTCATCCAGTTCGAAGTGTTCGGTGACGATTGGAGCAGCCGTGGCGACAACACCGGGGTCGAATACGTGCTCTACCGAGGGGACAAGGTTTTGCACCACATCCATCAGGGGAGGATCTTCCTACCGTATTGCCGCAGCTGGTATGAAAACCAGTACGAGCACACCATTCCCAACGAGGTATTCGACGAAGTCACGCGCATCGAATTTGTCGCCAATGCCGATGAAATGCAGCCTGGCTGACAGGAAAGACGAAGCCCGCGCGCTTGCGGCGGCAGAGAAGCAGGCTCACGCCAACATAACGCGGGCGCCGGGCTCCCTGCCCTGTGCTTAAGGTGCGTCCGAAAACAATGTTCCGATTCGTATATCTGGTGTAGGGTGGGTTAGGCGCGCACTCCCACGAAGCATTCGGCAGTCACGGAACTCTTCGCGCGCCGTAACCCACCGGTTGCGCGGCCTTGGTCGGTGGGCTACGGCGCGCGGAAACACCAAAGGAACTTTGCAGGTGTCGTGCGATACGCGCCTAATTCCATTCGGCATTCGAGTGAACATTACGTAGGGTGGGTTAGCGGAGCGTAACCCACCGATTCGAGGTCGCTCGGTGGGTTACGGCCGCGCGGCCTAACCCACCCTACTACGAAATCGTTTTCGGATAGAACAGAATGTTATCGGCGACCAAGTCCGTAACGATCAACTGCCGTTTCCGGTGTCACCGGAGGCGGTTTACTTTTTCCTCGCGATAGCTTCAGCCAATTGATCCGCCGCGGCGGTGATTGCGGCGGCGCGCCGGTGCATTAGAGCCAGCATCTCGTTCAGCAAGACTTGAGGATCGTCCTCTACCACGCTTTCGCCCACCAGCCAGCAGGCCAGTGCCGGTTCGTCCCGGCCCAAGGCCCGAGCAGTGTCCCGCTGCCAATCGCTGCCGAACAGAAACCGCGCCGCATTGCGAAAAAGGTCCCGTTCGGACGCATCGGGATCGAATACGCGCGTGGCGGAATCGCCCGTCGACGGGTTTGGCGCATCCGCACGTGCGTCGAGTGGCGGCTCCTTTTGAGCGGGCGGAGCAGGCTCTCTGAACTCCTCGTGAGTGGCCTCGGCCAGGCGCGAGATTTCAGGCAACACCGAACGTATCAGCTCGGCGCCGGCCAGGGGCACCTTCCAGTGGCGTTTCTCGGGAACCCATTGCACCTTCGGAACCCAGCGCAGCATCCGGTGCAGCGTGTCGCTATAGCCCGCCTTGATGATGATGCCATCATCGGTAACTTGTACCCACGGGTTCGGCGGTAAGGGGTTGGCCGCCAGGGCGGCGCGCGCTTGGTTTTCGTCAGTCATAAATTCGGTACGGAGACTTGGCCTCGACAATCAAGTGAAGCGAATAAGGTAACGCAGCCTGTCAACCTGGAAACGGCAGTTCAACCTGCTCGAGTGTGCGGCTGGCCAGGTTCTTTTGTTCGAACAAACCCGCCACAAGTGTGGAGAATTGTCGACTAAATTACAAGGTTATTTGTGTGGAAATTCGCTGCGTTGCAGTATTCCGCAGCCATCGGCGAGGCCGGAGCGGCGATAAAATTCGTTCATTCGCCCGCTCGTAGTGCCTTATTTTTCCGTCCCGCAACGGCAAACTCGACTGACCGCTCCCGCCCTAATCACACCGAAAACATCTGCCTCACGCACTCAGACCACGGTTTGGCGCGACAACTGCTTAGTTATTCAAAAAGGCCCGAATCGTCCCGTTTGCCGGAATGTGCTTCGTCCATACGGTGTCGATGTGACGGCCTTCGCAAGGGTATCGATGAGGATTGACAGATTGCGGGGTGTGCGATGATCGAGATTTCTGCGGCCGACGGCCACGTATTTTCCGCTTATCGGACCGAGCCGCCGGACGCGCCCAAGGGTGCGGTGGTGGTGCTTCACGAGGTGTTTGGCGTCAACCGGCACATTCGGACGGTGACCGACGCATTCGCGGCGAAGGGTTATATGGCCATCGCGCCAAGCCTCTTCGATCGGGTAAAAAAAGATGTCGAGTTGAGCTATGACGACGCCGGTGTTGCCGAGGGTCTGGATCTCGCGCGGCAGGTAGGACTGACGAACGCCATCGCCGACATTCAGGCGGCGGTCGATGCCGTCGCCAGTGCCGGCAAGGTGGCTATCGTCGGCTACGATTGGGGCGGCTACCTGGCTTACCACGCGGCCAACATGGTGAAGGGGCTGGCTTGCGCCAGCATCTATTACGCCTGCGGGGTGACCCAGGATTTGTACGGAAAGCGGAAGATTCAGACGCAGCTGCATTTCGGGTCTCTCGATCCGTATATCCCTTTCGAGCTGGTCGTTCAATTCCGTTCCGCCAGACCGGACGTCAGCGTTTACGATTATCCGGCGGGACATAGCTTCAACTGTGAAGAGCGCGATACTTACGACGCTTCGGCGGCCCAGAAGGCATTCGAGCGTACCTTGACGCTGATTTCCCACAACTTGGAAGGCCCGCCTCCCGTCACCCTGAAGAACGCGGGAAGCTACGCCTCGGCGAAAGTCGAGAAGAAGAAAAAGCAGGCTTCGGACGACCTCGGACCGCCGCTGTAACGGGAAAGGTACGAAATCCCGAGCAGTTTCGGCGTCTTGAGTTCGGAGCCCGCCGAGAGTTTGAGAAAGAGTCGGAGTGGTTATGACGGTCATCGAGCGCAATTTCGGGAAGAGAACACGCCAGACGATAAGGCGCTTCGGGGAGCTCTTGTGCCTGGATGCCCTGCATGAAGCCAATATCAAGGCTAATCCGGTGCCTTACCTCGAGCGGGCGAGCGAACGCATCTTTCAATTGGAACGGGCTTTATTCGAAGCCGCCCAGGCCGTCGCGCCACCGGCGGAAGTCTCTCCGTCAGGCGAGTGGGTTCAAGTCGACAAAGCGGAGTACGAACGCCTACTGCGCTGCCGCGACATCGTCGAAAAAGCGCTCGCCGAGCATGCGAGGGATGAGGAGTTTTAATCATCGGGCGCGGCCCGGTGCTCGATTTTTGGAGACTTTTGTTATGGCCATGAATCTTAGATCGTTTTTCAACGGCCCCGAGTGGGCGGAAATCGGCATTCCCGACTGGTTTAAGGGACGAGCGGAGGCTTTGATCGCCCAGCTCGGCGACGACAATCCCGATGTCCAGGTATTCAAGGACATTCTTGCCGCCGGGCGGATCGGGCAGGAGGCCGTGATGCGTGCGGATAAGCTGGCCGGAACGACCAAGAACGCCGATGTCTTTCTCCTCGCCGTCGACATCGCGACCCATGGATTTACCGTATTGCAGGTGATCGCACAGATGGTTCCCCTGCGCCGGAAAGCAGCCTAGGGGCTTTCCGATCACGTACGCCGGAGCCCGGCCGCCCCCGTGCTGCCTGCCGGCAAGCCCACCGGTACGTGCTCATTCCTCCTGTGACTGGGAGTTGCGTACCGCCGGGGTGGCGGGAAACCGGGAGAGGTCGCGCCAAAGCGGTCAGGACATCCCCTGCCCCACGAACTGATCGGCCGGATAAAACAGAATGCAGCCGGGCGCTCAGCCCGAAACCGCGGCCTTGTCCCGAGCGTCGAGTTCCGCGCGGATCTTATCCATGTCCAGCGCCCGGACATGCTCGATCACTTTTTCCAGCGAACTGGCGGGCAATGCGCCGGATTCGCGAACCACCACGATCCTGTCTCGCAACACCATCAGCGTCGGCACCGAGCGGATATCGAATCCTTGCGACAGCTGGCGTTGTTGATCCGTATCGATCTTGCCGAAAAACAAATCGGGGTGTTTTTCGGAGGCGGCTTCGAAAACCGGCGCAAAGGCGCGGCACGGGCCGCACCAGGTTGCCCAGAAATCCAGAACGACGATGGGATGGGTTTCGATCAGCTGCTGAAAGGTGTCGTCGGTGACTTCGATAATGGCCATGACTCAAATATCAGGGTTGTTGGGGTGGAGAAAGAGGTCGGCGCAGGTTCGCTGCACCGATGGCGAAAGCTAGCCGGTGATGTCCACCTGCACCATGCCGTTCTGCAGGCGCATGGGATATTCCTTCATCTGCCATCCGGCAGGTTGCAGAGACTTGCCGCAGCGACCGTCGAACACCCATCCATGCGCGATGCAATAAAGAATTCTGCCGTTGAAATCGCCCTGCCCCAGGGAAACGCCTTCATGCGGACAACGCGCTTCATAGGCTTTCGGCTCTCCGCCGTCCGGCCACATGATGACGATCTCTTTGTCGCCCACCTTGCAGGGCACCAACTCCCCTTCGCCGATCAGGCTTTGTTTGCAAACGTCTTCATAGGCCATAAAGGGTCTCCGGATGATTCAAACCAGGCCGGGGTCGATGGAAATGCGCCATTTTCGGTTCAGACAGGACCATGCCTGCAACGACACCGTAGGAGCGGCCTCTTTGCACGGTATCCAGATTTTTTGTGGCACGTATGTATTGGAAGCGATAAACATGCCATCGGTTTGCAACGGCAATTTCTCAATGATTTCAGGACGATCGTCCCTCGATGCAATGTCCGGAACTGGACAAACCCGACAAACCTGATCGCTGTTTTCCGAAATCGGCAGAGCCTTACGACTATCTTCTTGAATGATGCGGCGCCTTACTCCCGCCTGGCACGCATGCAGGGTGACGAAAAAAGAGGCCGGCAGGACGGTCGGGAGTTTGGCCGAACGATAGGCCTCTCATTCAGAAAGCAGAACAGTGATAAAGTTGGTCGTAGTGCGTAGGCAGGGCTTCGCTCGGAGAATTTCCTGAACTTGGCCTGTCCGCGCGGCCTCCTTGACTGGGCATCAAACCGGCACATCGGTGAATCGAGATGAACGCGAGCGATGTTTTTGGGTTTGCGGACGCATTGGGTCCCGCCAGGATCATTCACGTTTATGAACCCTCCGCAGGGTTGAAAGGCATTCTGGTCGTAGACAATGTTGCGAGGGGTCCGGCCATCGGGGGATTGAGGATGGCGCCCGATGTCAGCGTGGCGGAATGCTTTCGTCTCGCCCGGGCGATGACGTTCAAAAACGCGGCCGCCGGTTTGCCTCATGGCGGCGCCAAGTCCGTCATTTTCGGCGATCCCAAAATGCCGGGACCGGATAAGGAAAGACTCATCCGCGCTTTCGCCTCGAGTTTGAGAAACGAGAGGGATTATATTTTCGCGCCCGACATGGGTACCGATGAAAACTGCATGGCCTGGGTGAAAGACGAAATAGGCCGTGCCGCGGGTTTGCCCAGCGATCTGGGCGGCATTCCGCTGGATGAAGTCGGCGCAACCGGCTGGGGGATTTATCAGGCCACGGAAATTGCGGCGCGCTACTGCAATATGAAGATCGACGGCGCCCGAGTCGTGATCCAGGGGTTTGGCGCCGTCGGCCGGCACTCGGCGCGCTTTCTGGCGCAAGCCGGGGCAGTCTTGGTCGGCGCATCCGATAGTCGGGGCGCCGTTTACAATCCTCGCGGCCTGGATGTCTCGGCTCTGATGGAACTGAAAAAGACGGGAAAGAGCGTTTCCGACGTTACGGCCGGGGAGAAACGGGACCGGGACGCCGTGATCGACATGGAATGCGATATCTGGATTCCCGCCGCACGGCCGGATGTGATCAACGCGGCGAACGCATCGCGTCTCAACACCAAACTGATTGTCGAGGGGGCCAACATCCCCGTCACCCCCGAAGCCGAAAAATTCCTGCACGAGCACGACGTGCTCTGCGTTCCGGATTTCATCGCCAATGCGGGCGGCGTGATATGCGCTGCCCTGGAATATCGCGGCGTCACTCAAGCGATGGTATTTTCGTCGATTGGGGAAAAAGTGCGAAGCAATACGGAGCAGGTCTTGGAGGCCGTCAGTACCAAAGCCATTCTTCCGCGGCACGCCGCTTTGGAGCTCGCCGAGCAACGGGTCAAAAAAGCCATATCTTACCGGCGCTGGTCTTTATTTTCCTCGGCGGATGATAATCCTAGAAGCGGCAGTTGACCGCTTCGATGCACCAGAAACGCCCGATGAATCCTGAACGCTCGGTCTGGTATCAGTCTCACCTGGTGGGTGAAACCGCTACGCACCCGATTGCACGACGGGCGGGCCGCCTGGCGGCGTTGCTCCTTCTAACAGGGGCCGACCCTGCCGCGTCGTCGCGCCTGGCCAGTCGACCCACCCGCCGCACACTCGAGTGCGTCCAACTGCCGTTTCTAGGATAATAGCCGTAGGATGTGGTGAACGAAGTGAACCGCATCGTTCGAGCGACCTCGGATCGGCGGGTTACGCTGCGCTAACCCGCCCTACAATAAATATTCATTTGAATACCGAATGGAATTACTTCACCCAAAGGCGCTTTCCGGCCGCCGCTCAGAACAGCAGCGATGGCCAGGAGCGGGTAGTCCAAGTTTGGTTCGTTTTTCGCTGACCCAGCTTCAGCCCTTGACCCTGGATTTCAAATGCTCCGCAAGGCGCCTCATGGCCGACGAACTGTCATCGGGCGCAAGGCGAACATTGATGATGCTTGGCGTGGCGCGGTCTGCGAGCGATTTGACGAGCGCCTCCTCAAACGCTTCCTCATCGGGCGCATCGTATCCGTTCAGCGGACCGAAAAGCTCGCCCAGCCGGTCGAAACGCCAACAGCCGATGTCGTTGAAAGGCCCGTCGAGGATGAACCGTTCGGTGCTGTAACCGCAATTGTTGAAAACCACCACGATGGGAGCCAGGCCGAAGCGTACGTGCGTCGAAAGCTCGGTGCCGGTCATTTGAAACGCGCCGTCTCCGACCAGGATGAGCGCACGATGATCCGGACGGGCGATTTGCGCGCCGAGCGCGGCGGGCACCGCAAAGCCCATCGTGGTATAGAAAGCGGAGGACAAGAACTCGCTCCGCTCGTAGACCTGTAGGTCGATCGCGGCAAACAGGCAATCGCCCACGTCGCAGACCACGATCATGTCGGAGGTAAGCGCCCGATTCAGCCGTTCGATCAAACGGGCGATCGTCATCGGCCGGTTCGGTTCGGGAAACCCGCTCGCTTCAGGCACGGCGGGCGCCGCCGGGAAGGTTTCGCTCCGAGCTTTCACCGAGCGCGCCAAGGACATGACGAAATCCGACAGGGTGACGCGGGGATAGCGGTGATAGCGGATCACGACTTCGTTTTGAGCCGCGCGCACGATGCGATGGGGATCGAGACGCGCGGTGTAGATGCCGGTATCGATGTCGTTCAAGGTGACGCCCAGCATCAGCAGCAAATCGGATTGTTCCACCATGTAACGCGCGTTCTCCGAACTCATCGCGCCTTCATAGACGCCGAGATAGGCCGGGTGCCGCTCGGCAATCACCGACTTGCCGGTCAAAGTGGCCGCCACCGGCAAGCGTGCCCGTTCGACCAGTTCGACCAGAGCGTCCTGAAGTCCGCGTCGATGCAGTTCGAGGCCCGCCAGAATCGTCGGCGATACCGACTTCGTCATGAGCTCCGCGGTCTCGGCGACCGCTTCCGATAAGGCGGCTCCATCGCTCGAAGGCTCTTCGAGCGGCTCTTCCGGCACCGAATAGCCTTCAGCCATGACCAGATCGCGCGGGAGCTCGATGTAAACCGGTTTGCACGACCGGCGGGCGGTCGCGATGGCGCGGTCGATTTGACGAAAGGCGATGACCGGGTCATCGAGCACGACCGTGGCGCAGGTGATGCGATCGAAAATCTCGCGCTGAAACGTGAAGGGGCCGAAGCGGTGATGAATCAGTGGATCTTCTCGCTGTTCGCGCACGCCCGGAGCACCGCTGATGACGACCACCGGCGAGGACTCCGCATGGGCACCGGCGACCGCGTTGACCGTATTCAGCGCTCCCACGCCGTAAGTCACCGCCAGCGCGCCTATGCCCTGGCAGCGAGCATAGCCGTCCGCGGCAAAGGCGGCGGTGTCCTCCCGCGTGGTGCCGATGTGCTGGATCGGGCTTTTGACCATCAAATCGTAGAAGCCGAGCACATAATCGCCGGGAACGCCGAAGATATGTTTGACACCGGCATCGTATAGACGCTTGAGGAGGTATTGTCCGATAGAATCCGATTTTGCAGTGCTCATGACGATTTCTCCGGTACTTTCAAATTTGACTGTTTTGGCCGCTTCCGATTGCGTATCCGTAAGTCCATCATCGTTTCCGGGCCAGCCTCGGCCGGCCGATCCACCACCGGTTGACTCCCCACAACACGATGCCGACGCCCAGCAGCGCGAGCGAGATCGCGTAGTCGCTGGCCGGCCGTCCGGATAGTACCGGTAGAGCCAGATAGCCGCAGAAAATCGCGCCAAGCACGGGCGTTCCAGGCGGCGCCCGGAAGTGCGCATGCTCGACTTTCTCCCGGCGCAGCACCAGACAGGCGATATTGACCCCGGTGAAAACGCACAGCAAGAGCAGGGCCGTGGTGCCGCCGAGCTTCCTCACGCCATCCTCGCCAGCCGTAACGACCAGCGCGACCGCAATCGCGGTGGTGAACAGGATCGACACCCATGGCGTGCGCCGGGTCGGATGCACGGCGCCGAACACCGGCGGCAGAATCCGTTCGTTCGCCATGCCGTACAGCAGCCGGCTGGCCATCATCATGTTGATCAGGGCCGAGTTGATCACCGCAATCAGGCCGATGCCGGCAAATACCTTCAGCGGAAACGCCGGCGCACCCACGGCGACCACCTTCAAAAGCGCATCGGATCTGGCGGCCGAAAGCGTCTCGGCCGGAATCAGCAGCGAAGCGGTAAGCGCCACCAGCTCATAAATCAGGGCCGCGGCAATCAGCCCCGATAGCAGCGACCGCGGGAAAATCCGCGCGGGGTCCCGGCACTCCTCCGCCATGTTTACCGCGTCCTCGAATCCGACCATGGCAAAGAAGGCCAAGGAAGTGGCCGCCGAAATCGAGAGCAGCAGGTTTCGGTCCTCGGTGTCGAATTCGAGGAGCCGGCTAGGCTCGCCTTGACCGCTCCCCGCCGCGTACACGCCTATGGCGATGACGATCACAAGGCCCGATATTTCGACGCCGGTCAGTACCATATTGATCTTCACCGACTCGGCCACCCCTCGAAAGTTGATCAGCCCGAGAACGAGGAGAAAACCGACCGCCACCGGCAGCACCGGCCAGGGAGCGAACGGCTGGAGGTAGGTAGCGGCGAATGCGCGAGCCGCCGCCCCGGCGGCCGTAATGCCCGAACTCATCACGGCGAAGGCGACCAGGAAGGTCAGGAACGGGATTTTAAACGCCCGCTGGGTGTACAAGGCCGCGCCGGCCGCGCGGGGATATTTGCCGACCAGCTCCAAGTAGCTGAACGCGGTGAGGAACGCGACTCCGAACGCTACGAGAAATGGCAGCCACAGCGCTCCCCCGATCTGGCCGGCCACGCTGCCGACGAGGGCGTAGATGCCGGTGCCGAGCACATCGCCGATCACGAAGAAGAACAGCAGCTTGGGACCTATCGCCCGCTTCAGCGCCGGCCGGCTCTCAACCGTGCGCTCGCCGGTCTCGCTCATCTCGTCGTCTCGCCATAGCGGACCCCGGCACAAAACAGCACCCGAGAATGTGTTTCGGCGATGCTCCGATCGTTCCCTTGCGGCACTGGGTGCTCCGAGGCAGTAATCCGCATTTCTCACGGATAGAGTGTGCATTAAGAACCGAAAACCGGGAAACTTGTTTTACCATGCTCGTTATCAGGTTATTGCTAAAATTCCATTTAACAAAGGCGCAGGTTGAAATGCAGTAAACTTATCCGCCACCTTAAAAACGCAGTCCTCGTGATCCCCTCGACGGTCCAATCGAAGCTCGTTGCCGCACTTCAGCACAAACGAATGATACTGGCTCGCGTGCTGACGCTCGTCGTGATGTTGAGCGTCGGCGGAGTCGGGGAATATATGGTACGGCTGGAACGACAAAACGCCGAACGCGAGCAGCGCAGCCAGGTCATCAGCGAAGTCGGCCAACTCAGAGCCGCGCTGGAAAGCGAGCTTAACGCCACGCTGTTTCTGACGCAGGGCATGATCGCCTATGTCACCACACGCTCGACCCTCGAACCCGAGGTGATCGAACCGATGCTCAAAACGCTCTACGAGTACGGACGGCATGTCCGCAACATCGGACTTGCGCCCGGCAATCGCCTGACCTACATCTATCCGCTCGAGGGTAACGACAAGGCGCTTGGACTCTACTTCCCGGATGTGAAGGAGCAGTGGCCCGCCGTCGAGCGAGCCATCCGCGAACGCAAACCGCGACTCGCCGGCCCAACCCAATTGAAGCAGGGCGGCGTGGGCCTGATCTACCGGATTCCGGTATTCCTCGGCGCCCAGGGAGACTATTGGGGGCTGCTCAGCATGGTGATCGATATCGAAAGCCTGTATGCGCACGTCGGCGTAGCGCCCAATGTACGGGGATTACAGCTTGCCTTGCGAGGCAGGGACGGCACCGGTTCGGAAGGAGAAACCTTCCTGGGCGACGACTCGTTATTCGATACCGATGCCATTATCGCCGAGGTCATTACACCGGGCGGAACCTGGGAACTGGCAGCGCGGCCCGACCGTGGCTGGGGCCGAGGCGGCCACTTCGGCTGGCTGCGCGGCGGCTTCTGGCTAGTCGGAATCCTGTTGGGGGGCGCCTTGCATCAAGTGCTGCTCTTCGCCGTCCGACGCGAACAACTCTCGGAGCAGCTGCGAGAACGTACGATCGAACTCGAACAAAGCCATGCCATGCTCATCGCGGAAGTCGACGAACGCAAGCGTCTCGAAGAAGAACTGCGCCACTTCGCGTTTTATGATGCTTTGACGCGGCTGCCCAATCGCCGTTTGTTGCTGGATCGCCTTCATCAGGCGCAGCTCGCGAGCGCGCGCCAAAGATCCCATGTTGCCGTGATGTTTCTCGACCTGAACAATTTCAAGGAGCTCAACGACAATCACGGCCACGATATCGGCGACCAACTCTTGATGGATGTCGCCCGACGCCTGCAAAGCACTGTCCGGGAAAGCGACACGGTCGCGCGTCTCGGCGGCGATGAATTCATAGTGATGCTGGAGGGACTCGGCCCGGAGGCGGAAAAAGCGCGGAATTACGCCGCCGCCCTTGCCGACGATATCCGCAATGTGCTGGGTCAAGAATACGTCCTGGGCGATATCCGGCACCAATGTTCGGCAAGCATCGGCGTCAAGCTGTTCCTGGGCACTAACGAAGACCCCGACCAGATTCTCAAGGATGCCGATATGGAAATGTACCGAGTCAAACAGCGTTCCGGCAGGGTGGCTTGGGGCTGAATGTAAACGATCGATGACGGTAAGACACACTGTCGGCAAAGGATTGCCGACCTACGCCCCTATGGCGCGGAGGTCGTAGGGTGGGTTAGGCGCACTATACCGCCGATCGATGCCGAACACTGCGCTTCACGTGCGCCGTAACCCACCATAGTAGGTCGGAAATCCCTTTCCGACACACGGTCGGCAAAGGATTGCCGACCTACCATCCTGGAGCAGTTTCCGTTCGTCGCTCAATCGCGGGCTAAAGCCTGCTCCCACAGGCCGTAAACCAATCCGACAACCACCCTATAATCCGGCAGAAACGGCATGGCAGTTGGCACATGGCCTCCCTATCGGCTTATTGGATGATTTCATGGCGAAAGGAAGACGCGTCTTCCAAAGGTTCGATATGGGTCACGATGAGGAGATTCGGAATGACCTCGCGGATATCGGACTCGATGCGCTCCAGGAGTTCGTGTCCCTCCTGGACCGTCATCGCGCCGGGTACGAGCACATGCAGGGTGATCAGCCGCTGGGTGCCGGCGACGCGGGCGCGGAGGTCGTGGAACTGGATGCCTTGCCGCCGGTAGTTGTCGAGAATGCGTTCGATGCGATGGCGTTCCTCGGGAGGTATGGCGGCGCCGAGCAGCCCGGAAAGCGAGCGCAGTATGAGCTGGGTGCCCGAGACCACGATATTGAGGGCCGCCAGAAGCGCGATGGCCGGGTCCAGCCATTGCCACCCGGTCAATGCGATTCCGCCCAGCCCTGCCAGTACGGCGCCGGTGGTCCAGACGTCGGTCATCAAATGCTTGCCGTCGGCCTCGAGCGTGATCGATCCGGACCGGCGTCCCGCCCGCAGCAGCACCCTGGCCACCGCCAGATTGACCAGCGCTGCCGCCACCGAAACCAGCATGCCCAGATTGATCGCCGCCAGCGCCTGAGGATGCATCAGGCGATCCCAGGCCGCCCAGGCAATGCCGGCGGCCGCCACGACAATCAGCGCGCCCTCGAAACCGCTGGAGAAATATTCGGCTTTACCGTGCCCGAACGGATGGTTCTCGTCGGCCGGTCGCGCGGCCAGCGTGAGGACGACCAAGGCCGCCGCGGCTCCGAACAGGTTCACCAGGGATTCGGCCGCATCGGACAGAAGCGCCACGGAACCGGTCACGAGATAGGCGACCGTCTTTAAGGCGATCGTCACGAGGGCCGCGAAGATCGATAGCCAGGCATAGCGGGTGAGCGGGGCCTCCGGCGATCGCGAAGCGGTTACTTCATTCCGACCATCCTCAGCGGCGCGACGAAAATAGCCGGCGAGAAAATTACCCGCCGCCCGGACGAGACGCCTCGCCGCATAGTACAGAACCATGGGGCCGGCGACGGATAACAGCCCGCCGAACATGGCGATCAGCCAGTCGTCCCGGTGTAAGGGTTGCAGACTCAAACGCGCGGCCAGCCAAGGCGTCTGCACCAGAACCAGCGACGATCCGACGGTCGCAACGACCATCAGCCAGGCGGTCTTCGTCCGCAAACGGCTCAGAACGGCAGTGGCCGCCGCACTGGCGCAGGTCAGCGCCACCATCGCCATGGCGCGCGCATGTTCGACACTGCCGCCCGGCAGAAGGCTGCGGTCGTAGGTCCACAAGATCAGCGCAGTGATCAGAGCTCCGATCGTGGCGATCAGGAACCACTCCCCACCCGAGAAAAATCGCGCCTCCCGGCGCTTCGGCACCAGCCGTAGCGGCCCGCGCGCCGGCAGTTCCTGAAACACCAAAAGCGCCGTCGGGTGGATGAGCGTCTCCAGCCAGACAATATGTACGGGCAAGTACAGGATGGGATGCCCGATCAGCGGAATGAAGGTGGCCGTAATGACCAAGGGAATGTGGATCAGCAGCAGATATTGGAAGCTGAGCTGGAGATTGCGGAATAGCTGCCGCCCCTCGGCGATGGCCCGCACGATGGTGCCGAAATTGTCGTTGAGCAGGACGATGGAAGCGATTTCCCGTGCGCTACGGGTACCGCGCTCACCCATGGCGATGCCGATATCGGCAGCCTGAAGCGCCGGAACGTCGTTCACGCCGTCGCCGGTGACGGCCACGATCTCGCCTTCCGCCTTCAATGCCCGCACCAGGGCCAGCTTCTGGGTAGGCAGGGCGCGCGCCACCACGTCGACATCCGGACGAAGAGAGGCACCATCATCGAGACGGCGGACCAGTTCGTCGCCCAGAACGATGCCGCCCTTCATCCCGATCTGCCGCGCCACGCCGCCCGCGGTCGCCGGGTGATCGCCGGTGACCATCACCACGCGGATGCCGGCGGCGCGGCATTCCCGCACCGATTCGATCACGCCGTCCCGGATCGGGTCCTCGAAAGCCAGCAATCCCAGGAACCGGCCGCCGCGGTCCGGTTCGCCGCCGCTCCAGGCGCCATCCAGATGCCAGCATGCGCAAGCGAGCACCTTGTGGCCTTCGGCGGCCAGGCGGTCGACCCGCGACGCCCAATCGGTCCGTTCCACCTCGCTAAGGTTTACCAGCGCCAGCAAGACTTCAGGAGCCCCCTTGCTGGCCACGTGTATCCTGTCGCCGATCCGCACCACCACGGTTTCGCGGCGGCGCTGCTCGGTGTAGGGATAGGTCTCGAGCACGACATCGGCAGCGGCCGAAATCGCACGTTTCTGAACGCGTTCGAGGATCGCCGTATCCATGGGATCGCCGGATTCCGCACGGGACGCAAACGCCGCCCATCGGAGCAGTTCATCTTCGGAAACGTCCGCGCCGGGGGCCAGATGTTCGAGCCGAAGACGGCCCTCGGTAATCGTGCCGGTCTTGTCGGAACAGATGCAGGTGATGCGACCGATGTTCTCCACCGATACGCCGCGCCGGACCAGCGCCTTCCGCCGCGCCAGCCGATACACGCCGACGCCCAGAAACAGGGTGAATACCACCGGAAACTCTTCGGGAAGAGCCGCCACCGCGAGGGTCGCCGCGCTGACCAGGGCGTCCACCCAGCCGTGGCCTTGATGCAGCCGCACGCCGGCCAGAATCAGGCAAAGCACTCCGGCAGCCGCGATCAAGAGCGTCACCAGGTTGGAAATGGCGGTCTGCAACGGCGTGCGCTCCCGTTCGCCGGCGGCCGCGGCACGGACGATCTCGCCGTAAAGCGTTTGCCCGCCCGTATACACTACAGTCATTTCCGCCTGGCCGGTCAACAGGCGGGTACCGGCGAATCCCCAATGCACATCGTCGATCCAGGCTGATTCGTCGAATCGCAGCGGCATTGCTCTGAGAGCGTGCTTCGGCACCGGATACGCTTCTCCGGTCAGAGACGATTCATCCGCCTGCAATTGCTCCCCGACGGAGATCAACCCGTCGGCCGGAAAAGCCTCGCCGGTCTCGATCCGCACCCGGTCGCCGGGAACCAGCTCGGAAGCGGAGATTTCCAATAGCGCACCGTCACGGACGACACGGGCGGTCTGAGCAAGCTGCCGGCCGAGTCCTTCAGTCGATACCTGTGTCCGGCGATGCAGAAAGGCATCCATGCCCAGCAACGGCAGAATGGCCGCCATTAGCGTCATCGCCTCGGCATAACTGCCGAGCACGGCATAAATGAGACCGGTTCCGACCAGGAACCAGATCATGGGGTCCTTGAGCGTATCGCGCGCCAGTTCCAGCCACGGACTGCCGGCGATTTCGAGAATGTCGTTCCGGCCATATCGTTTTCTGCGTTCGGCGATATCGATAGAGGACAGTCCGCGTGGGTCATGCGGAAGATCCTTCATTCGTACAGCGGGAATATCGCGACGCATGGCGGTGACGGTCTCTTTGGAAGGAAGCGGCCGGCCGAACCGGGCATTCTGGATAGTTGGCCCCGTATTATCGGCGTCGATGCCGCCGAATGTCACCGTTGCCGTCGCGACACAAGACCTGGATGGTTCTCCGCGTGCAAATAGCGTCGGAACTTGGCGGTTCGCGGGGAACTCCGCGATGCTGTCCGTTTCCAAATAGAAACATCGGCGTTACTTGATAAGGAATCGAGACATCAGGATGCAAAGAGGAATCACTTTAGTCTCGCCGCGCGAATCCGCATTCGCGGGTGTACAGAATCCACCGCCCTACCAGTCCGAATCGGAGACCTCAAGCTAAGCCGTACGCCATGGAAAGCTCATTCCAACCCGGTGCGGTAGTCGTCAGCAGAGACGGTTTACCGGGTTTTGTCGATCCCGCATTCCTTCCCGTCAACGAACAGGCCGTAGTGCAAGTGCAATTCGAGCGCGGCGAACGGCTGGTGATCCCCGTGAACGTCCTCGATCGGCAGGAAGACGGAACCTATGTTCTGCCCATGACCTTGGCCGAAGCCATGACCACTTGGCGGGACCCGTCGGAAAGCGGCGAAACGCTGACCATTCCCGTAGCGGAGGAACGACTGGTACGGCAAATCCGCAAAATCGAAACCGGGCGGGTGCGCATCACCAAACGCATTTCTACCCGGGTCGAAGAGGTCGATGATCCACTAATCCAGGAAACGCTTCATGTCGAGCGGGTCGCCGTAAACCGTCCTATCGATGAGCCGGTGCCCGCCCGGCATGAAGGCGACACGCTGATCATTCCCGTATTCGAAGAAACCCTGGTAGTGCGGAAGCAGCTGATTCTGAAGGAAGAGCTGCACGTGACCCGACGCAAAACGGAATCGCACCGGCCGCAACAAGTGACCCTGCGGCGCGAGGAAGTGTCGGTCGAGCGGGTTCCTCCGGAGAGACAGACGACGGACCTTGAACAGCCTGGAGTCTCAAACTGAGATGCCTCAATGTTTTTGATCGTATTTTTTAACGTTCGGACGAGGAGAAAGCCATGATTAACACAGTGGTTGGATTACTGGATAACCGATCGGAAGCCGAAAAAGTCGTGCACGACCTCGAGCGTGAAGGCTTCGGCCGAGATCACATTCATGTCATGACCAGCGATGTCGAATACGAGCGCGAGCTAGGCGCAGCCGGTGGAGCCCAGAAGGAATCCGGCCTCCGCTTCGTCCTTTCCAAGCTCGGGCTGCTGGAAGAGCGCCGGCATGAAATCGGGCTTCCTGCGGAGGACATCCGTTATTACTCTGAAGGCGTACGCCGCGGCGGCCTCCTGGTCACCGTCGAAACCGACGAAAGCCACGCCGACCGTGCTGCAGAGATTCTGGAGGAACACGGCGCGGTGAATATCGAGGAGCGCGCGGGTCAATGGCAGCAGACCGACATGACACAACAGCCGACCATGGGCAAAGCGGGCACTACTACAGAACCTATGCGTACCGCCGAGGAAGCGAAAATCCCGGTCGTCGAGGAAGAGCTGAAAGTGGGCAAGCGCGCCGTCAAGCGTGGCGGAGTCCGCGTCTATACCCATGTCAAGGAGCGGCCGGTTGACGAAGACATCACTCTGCGCGAAGAGCACGTCAACGTCGAACGCCACCGGGTCGACCGTCCCGTGTCGGACGCAGACATGGCAGCCTTCAAGGAAGGCACCATCGAGCTCACCGAAACGGGGGAAGAAGCTGTAGCCTCCAAGGAAGCACGGGTGGTTGAAGAAGTCACCGTCAGCAAAGGCGTGACGGAACATATCGAGACCATCCACGATACGCTGCGCCGGACCGAAGTCGACGTGGAAGAATTCGGCAGAGGCGCAGCCGAAACACCGTCCGGCTTCGAGCGTTTCGATGCCGATTTTCGCCAGCACTATTCGACCCATTTCGGCAATCAGGGACAGCCTTATGATCGGTACCTGCCCGCCTACCGCTTCGGCCACGCGCTGGGTAGCGATCCCGCCTACTCCGGCAAGGACTGGGCAGCGCTGGAACCGGATGTCCGGCGTGTGTGGGAGAAAAAACAGCCGAGCAGCAAATGGGACCAGATGAAAAACGCGATCCACTATGCTTGGGAACGCGCGCGGGGTCATCGCTGAATGCATCCGGCTCGCCTAACCCTTTAGGAATTTCCTGAGAAAGCCCTCTCCCCTCTGGATGGCGTCGCGAAAGCGCCTCCTCCACTGGGGAGAGCACAGCTGCCCGGTCAGCCTGGAATCCCTTCCCAATCGCAAACGGTCGCTTTAGTCGCGACCCTTCCAATCGCAAACGGTCGCTTTAGTCGCGACCCTTCCAATCGCAAACGGTCGCTTTAGTCGCGACCCTTCCAATCGCAAACGGTGTCTCCGGGAACACCAAGGCGACGATTTCCGACACAAAGCCCGTCGGCAAAGGGTTACCGACCTACGACTGTAGCACCCTGTAGGTCGGGAATCCTTTCCCGACGCCACGTCCCGGCCGAGCGTCTTCGTCGGCAAAGGATTGCCGACCTACGCTCTCCCCTCCTGGAACGAATCCGTACACCGGGATGGAAAACGCTCTAAGTACATTCAGGGAATGTCTTGCGGCATAGGCAACCTGCAGGACAACCCCGCCAATCAAGCCAATCTGTCGAGATTCCGCAAATATTTGCGGAATGTACTTAGCAACAGGTCGACCATGCTCGGTCAACGACCTGCCCCGGCGGCCGTTAACGAGAATGAGCGCGTGATGATCCGGACGTGGATCCTGCTCGCTATTGGAGCCGGACATCCGCCCGCCGCACCTCGACCAGATTGTCCGAGAACGTCGGCGCATGACCGAAGTTGCAGTAGGCGGCCGAACTGATCACATTGACCGAGCCGTCGCTGCGATTGCGGCTCCGCCAGTATCCGAGAGTCGCGACCACCACGCCCGGCGGGGTATCCTCGGTAACCCGCGCGTCGGCTTCGAATTCGCCGCGGTCGTTGAATACCTTCACATTATCCCCTTCGCGAATGCCGCGCGGTTCGGCGTCGGCCGGGTTGATGAGCACGAATTGCTCGCCCTGGGCGCGAATCTTGTGCTCTTCGTTCGCGTAACAGGAGTTCAAAAAGCCGTGGCTTTTGGGCGAAAGGATATTCAGCGGAAACCGTTTCGCCCGCTCGGGATCGCTCTCCGGCCGCTCGCGGCAGGGCACGTAATCGGGCAAGTCGTCGATCGGTTCCGCGCCTTGGCCGCTTTCGTACATCTGCCGGAAAACGGCGCCGACGAAATTGCCCTGCGCGGCGCCCGAGGCCTTGAACTCGCACTTTCCCGAGGGCGTCGGGAAGTTGCCCTCGGCGTGCGGCGCCGAGGTTTCCGGTTTGCCGCCTCGGATATGGGCGTAACCGCGCCGCTCCAGATAAGCCAGGTCGATGTCCCGAAGCTGCGGCGCATTCCAGTCGACGTAGTGTTCGATCATCTCGCGATCGCTGCGCGTGAACTGTTCGTCGTCGAATCCCATGACTTTTGCCAGGCGCCGGAACAATTCGGTGTTGGGTACGGCTTCGCCCGAGGCCGGGACGGCTTTCTGGTTGAGGGTCAAATAGAGGTGGCCCCAGGACCACATGATGTCGTCCATTTCCCCCGCCATCGCGGCGGGCAGGACCAAATCCGCGTAGGCGGCGGTGTCGGTGATGAAGTGCTCGCTGACCACCGTGAACAAATCCTCGCGCTTCAGGCCCTCGACGATCCTGTTGGTTTCCGGCGCCTGCGACACCGGGTTGGCGTTGTAGACCATCAGGGACTTGACCGGCGGCGCGAGCGGCATGCGCCCTGTCAGCGCGTCGCCCAGCTTCAGGATGTTGATCACGCGGGTCCCCGGCTTGATCCATTCCGGCCGGCACACCCGATCCCAGTGAATCGGAAATTCCCAGACCGGCATCTGCAGCAAGCCGCCGCCCACGTGTCGCCAGGCCCCGGTCAAGGCCGGCAGACAGCACACCGCGCGGATCGTTTGCCCGCCTCCGTGATGACGCTCCAGCGCGACGCCTATGCGAATCGCCGCGGGCTGGGTCGTGGCATATTCGCGGCTCAACTTCCGGATGTCGTCGGCGGGAATGCCGGTGATTTCGGCTGCGTACTCGGGCGTGTAGCGCGCCGCCCTCTCCTTCAGATCCTCGAATCCGATCGTGTATTGGGCGATATAGTCGCGATCCAGCAAATCTTCGGCAATGATCTGATGAATCATCGCCATGGCCAGCGCGCCGTCGGTGCCGGGCTTCGGGGCCAGATGCCAGTCGGCCTGCTTGGCGGTGCGGGATTTGTAGGCGTCGATCACCACCACCTTGGCGCCGTTTTTCTGCGCCTCGTGGACGATATGCCAGTGATGCAGGTTGGTGCTGACCGAATTGCAGGCCCAGATGACGATGTATTTCGACTTGGCGAAGCTTTCCGGATCAACGCCGCCGGTGGGGCCGACCGTGAGCAGCCAGGCGGTGGACGAACCGCTCGCGCAGAACGTTTTTTCCAGCACGCTCGCGCCCAGCTTGTTGAAAAACGCATCGCCGACGGTCAGGCCCTGAAGAGTGCCCTGGTTGCCCAGGTAGTTGTAGGGAAGAATCGCTTCCGCGCCGTACTCGTCGATGATGGCAGTCCAGCGGGTCTTGATCTCGTCCAGCGCCTCGTCCCAGGAAATCCGCTCGAACCGGCGCGAGCCTTTCGGCCCCACGCGGCGCGAGGGATACAGCACGCGCTCCGGATTGTAGTGATGGTCGTGGAAATCCTTGAGCTTGGTGCAAAGGCCGCCCCGCGTTAGCGGATGATCGGGATTGCCGCGCACATTGACCAGCCGGTCGTTTTCGACTTCGTAGAGCATCGCGCAGGTGTCCGGGCAATCGTGCGGACACGCGCCGAATACGGTTTTCTTCTCGCTGGCAGCTGCCATTTCTTCTCCTCCGGTCAATCGTTTTTATACAAATTTCAATCAAGATGACGCATGGGAATCGTCATACTCGATGTCCGTCGCGTACACATCGTAAGCCTTGCTGTATTCCATGACCCGAGCCACCTCCGCGATGAAATCTTCGCCGTACCCGGCCCGGCGCAGCAGGTGAAATCCGACTTCCATGCCCGAACTGATGCCGCCGCCGGTAACGATCCGTCCGGCGTCGACCACCCGCGCCCGGCTGATGCGGCAGGCCGGGGCCAGCTCGGCCAGGCGGTCGATGGGCACTTTGCCCGACGGGGATTGTTCCACGCGATCGGGCTCCTTGCGGTTGGTCGCCGCTTTTCCGTCCAACAGCCCCATCTTGGCGTAAATCCAGGAACCGGTGCATACCGAAACCAGCAGGGTTCTCTCGGGCAAGCCGCGGATGAACTCGTGCAGATGCCCGTTGTTGATTTCCTGCCGCGTGCCGAAACCGCCCGGGATCAGGAAGGCGTCCATGTCGGGCCGGTCCGCAAAGGAATAGTTGGGCAGCACCGTAAAGCCGGCCTGCGCCTGCACCGGACGCAAGGACTCGGCGATGAAGAAAGCCTCCAGCTCGGGATCGAATCGCCGGGCGACCGAGAATACGCCATAGGGCGCTGCGAAGTCGACGATTTCCAGATCCTTGCAGATGTAAATGCCTAATCGGAAACCGGGTTTAAACGTGTAACTCATGGTCGTTTCCTTGTGCTGGTCGAGGAGCAATCCGCCATGTAGACAGATCTGTCTACAGCATTGATGAGACAGACCATTCTGTCAATAATCCCGTAAACGCTTTCAAAACCTCTTATGACTCAAGACGCCACGCCTATTACGTCCTCGGCACGCGACCGCATCCTGGAAACCGCGCAACGGCTGTTCTACCAATACGGCATCCGCGCCGTGGGCGTCGATCGCATCATCGCCGAATCGGGCGTCGCCAAGATGTCGTTCTACCGCCACTTCCCGTCCAAAAAAGACCTGGTGATCGCGTTTCTCGAACGGCGCCATCGATTCTGGATGGATTGGTTTACCCGGCGCGTGCGGGAATTGGCCGAATCCCAAACTTCGCCAGGCCTCGGCATCATCGCGGATGCCCTGAAGGAATGGTTCTCGGATCCCGACTTCCGAGGCTGTGCGTTCATCAATACGGTCGCGGAACTGAGCGAGGATTCGGCGGAAGAACGCCGGATCGCGGCGGATCACAAGCGGGAACTGCGGGATTTCGTCCGAACGATGATCCCGGAGCGGCCGGGACGCTCGGCAAACGACGCGGCGGAACTGGCTCTGCTGATCATCGACGGCGCCATCGTGCGCGCCCAAATGACGGGCAATGCTGAAGTGGCTGAGGAAGCGCGCACCTTGCTCGAATTTTTGGATGGGGAACCGTTCGGATCAACCGCTTAGAACCTACTCGAGCGCCGGAATCGGGTAGGCGACGGCTAGGGAAGAGACACCGCGGAAAACCGAGCGGCGACCGAGGCGTCCAAAGAGACCATTGGTCAGCCCTCCGAGTGCTGGCTTCAAGAGAAGCGCGACGATTGGCGGTATCCTGGTTCAGGCGTCCGAATGCCGTCCACCGCTATGCCAGACCGGAGGATGCAAAGTCCCTCCCTCGGTGGAAAAGGGTTAGTAGGTGCGGAATCGGTTTCCGACATAATCGATCTATCGGCCACGGCTTGTCGACCTATGGCGACATTACAGGTTACAGTTTTGCACGGTATCCCGGTTATCGGCGGCGCAACGATCGCCGTTGACATGAGAGCCGCCGTCGGCGATGTCGTTGCCACCGGCACCGTCCACGACATTCAGCATATCGTCCCCCTCTCCGCCCCGAAGGATATCGTTGCCTGAACCGCCGCTGGCCCGGTCTCGACCGGGGCCGCCCTCGAGCAGGTCATCGCCCGCGCCGCCCCAGAGGATATCGTTGTCCTCGCCGCCACTGAGCTTATCGTTACCCGTGCCCCCACGGAGCGTGTCGTTGCCGTCGCCGCCGCAGATCAGGTCATCGCCGCCGCGGCCGTCGATCACGTCGTGGCCGGCCAGGCCGACGATGACGTCGTTGCCCGGCGTTCCCCGCAAGACATCATTGCCCGCAGTGCCGACAATCGTCGCCGGCATGCCGAAGCACACGGGCGTCGTCGGCCGGCTGACAAAGAGCACGGCCTGACCCTGACCAGGATTGCCGTCCACGCTTTGGTTCCAGGCACCGATCAGGAGGTCGGTTTTGCCGTCGCCGTTGACATCCCCCGCGCTCGCCAGTACCTGACCGAAGTGGGCATCATCCTTGGGCGTCGGATGGTCGAGGGTGTGCAGCAAGATGCCATCGGCCCCGCTGAAGATGAAGGCCTGCCCCTGATGGGCATTGCCGCCCACGGTTTGCCTGGGCGCTCCAACCAGGAGGTCGGATTTGCTATCGCCGTTCACATCGCCCGCGCCGGCCACGGCCGAACCGAAGTGAGCACCTTCCTGAGGCAGGGGAGTATCGAGGGTCTGAAGGAGGGTCCCATCGGCCCCGCTGAAGACAAAGGCCCGTCCCTGGTACTCGTTGCCACCCACGTCTTGCAGGTAAGCTCCCACCAGAAAGTCGGGGGTGCCATCGCCGTTCACATCGCCCGCGCCGGCCACAGCATCACCGAAGTGCGCACTTTCCTGGACTATCGGGTCATCGAGGGTGTGCAGCAGGGTGCCATCGATCCCACTCAGGACAAAGGCCCGGCCTTGGCCGCGATTGCCGGCTACAGTTTGCCCGGACGCTCCCACCAGGAGGTCGGGAACCCCGTCGCCGTTCACATCGCCCGCGCCGGCCACGGCCGAACCGAAGTGAGCACCTTCCTGAGGCAGGGGAGTATCGAGGGTCTGAAGGAGGGTCCCATCGGCCCCGCTGAAGACAAAGGCCCGTCCCTGGCCGAAATTGCCCCCCAAATCTTGCGAGGATGCCCCCACCAGGAGGTCGGAAATCCCATCGCGGTTGACATCCCCCGCACCGGCCACGGCATCGCCAAAGTAGGCGTCGTCCTGAGGCGTCGGGTTATCGAGGGTGTACACCAAGGCCCCATCGGCACCGCTGAAAATATAGGCTTGGCCCTGGTCAGCGTGGCTGCCCACATCCTGGAAGGGCGCCCCCACCAGGAGGTCGGGAATCCCGTCGCGGTTGACATCCCCAGCCCTAGCCATGGCTCGACCAAAATAGGCGACAGCCTGGGGTGTCGGGTTATTGAGAATGTGCAACAGACTGCCGTCGGCCCCGCTGAAGACAAACGCCCGGCCTTGGGCATAGTTGCCATCCGCGTTTTGCCAGGACGCCCCCACCAGGAGATCGGGAATCCCATCGCGGTTGACATCCCCCGCACCGGCCACGGCGTCGCCAAAGTAGGCGTCGTTCTGGGGCGTCGGGTTATCCAGAATAAGGGGCACATAGGGAGACTCGGCGTTAGCCGACGCCAGCCAAAATCCGACCAGGACTCCGAGACCGCGCTTCAGGACCATAAGCTGGATTCGGGCACTCAAGGCCTCGCTTGAGAGCCGCCAACGGGCCGGTCCGTTTTCCACGCTTTTCATACGAGTTACTCCCTATCTCTATGGGTATCATCGAACGAAGGCCGCGGTTTTTTTTGCGTTTTTACCGGGCATCGGTGAGTGTGCGAAATTAATGCCATCCGTGGGCGGTTGGGTCGGATCAATGGAATCCGGATTTGGCCGTCAGGCGAGGAATGCGGAGTTGGATCAATGTCACATTCGGAATGAACTTCTCTGTTCGCCGGATAGTCGCACCGCACTTGTCCTTGCAACTGCTGCCTTCAAGAAGCTTGCTTCGTCACATGCAACGACTTGCGGTTCGCGGAATTCGTATTGACACCATGGCGACCGAGCTGTTAGCGTGAAGCCATGAATCGACGGCAGCCCTCCATCCCTCCTCTTCTGGCTCTTACCCCGAGCCTCGGTCTGCTGCTGCCCCGCGCGGGCAAATAACTCACCTCATTTTTTCCTTCGATCGACTGAACACCCTTCACGGGATAACTGCGTCCGTACGACGCCTTTTCCTGGAGTACGACCATGAACCACCTGACGCCCGCCCTACCCCTGCTTCGACTTCAACCCGGTTGCCTGGCCTTGCGCTCGCGGCAGCCCGGCAGCCTTTCCGTCGCCGCAATGGACACTCATCGCATCCGACGAAAACCCAGGAGTCACCGATCATGTTGAAGCAGCCGAACACCAAATACCGTTCCTTTCCCAAGGTCCGACTCGCGGACCGCACCTGGCCCGACCGGGTCGTCACCCAAGCTCCCATCTGGATGAGCACCGATCTTCGCGACGGCAATCAGGCGCTGTTCGAGCCCATGAACGCCGAGCGCAAGATGCGCCTGTTCAAGAGGCTGGTGGATATAGGCTTCAAGGAAATCGAGGTCGCCTTCCCTTCCGCCTCGCAGACCGAATTCGACTTCGTCAGGACTCTGATCGAAGGCGGACACGTCCCCGCCGACGTCACCATAGAGGTGCTCACTCAGGCCCGCGAACACCTGATCCGTCGCACCATGGAATCGCTCTACGGCGCCCGCCGGGCCATCGTCCACGTCTACAACGCGACCGCCCGGCCGTTCCGGGAAGTCGTTTTCGGCATGAGCCCCGACGAAGTCATCGCGATGGCGGTTTCCAGCGTGAAGCTGGTTCGGGAACTCGCGCAGGCGCATCCGGGCACCGAATGGGTGCTCGAATACAGCCCGGAAGCCTTTACCGGCACCGAACTCGAGTTCGCCCGCGACATCTGCGACGCGGTAGTGGAGGCCTGGGGCGCGACTCCGGAGCGCAAGGTCATCATCAACCTGCCGGCGACGGTGGAGATGGCGACACCCAATGTCTACGCCGACCAGATCGAATGGATGCACCGGAATCTGGCGCGGCGCGAATGCGTCGTTCTGAGCGTCCATCCCCACAACGACCGGGGCACCGCGGTCGCCGCAGCGGAACTTGCGGTCATGGCCGGGGCCGATCGTGTCGAGGGTTGTCTGTTCGGCAACGGCGAGCGGACCGGCAACGTGGACTTGGTGACTTTGGCACTCAATCTGTACACCCAGGGCATCGATCCGGGCCTCGATTTTTCGAACATCAACGAGATCGCGCGGACCGTGGAAGACTGCATCCGCTTGCCGATCCATCCGCGCCACCCTTACGTGGGCGATCTGGTATTCACGGCCTTTTCCGGCTCGCATCAGGATGCGATCAAAAAGGGCCTGGCCCATCAGCGGCCCGATACATTCTGGGAAGTGCCTTACCTCCCCATAGACCCGGCCGATTTGGGCCGTTCCTACGACGCCATCATCCGCGTCAACAGCCAGTCGGGGAAAGGCGGCATCGCCTACCTGCTCGAGTCGGCCTATGGACTGGTGCTGCCTCGCCGGCTACAGGTCGAATTCAGCGGCATGGTGCAACGGCATGCCGACGCCACCGGCGCCGAAGTCATGCCGGACGAGCTTTGGCGAATGTTCTCCGAAGAATATCTGGGACCGGCAACGACCATCCGCTATCTCGAGCATCATCTGTTCGAGCATGGAGCGGTTCAGGGAATTCGCCTGATGCTGGAGACGAACGGCCGGCGGATCACGCTGACCGGCGAAGGCAACGGTCCCATCGATGCCGTGGCTCACGCCTTCGGGGGAATGGTGCGGGTGCAATCCTATGAAGAACGTTCCATGGGACAAGGAGCCGACGCCAGAGCCGCCGCCTTCGTCGAAGTCGCGATCGACGGCATTCCCGGCATCCGCTATGGCGCCGGCATAAACGCCAACATCGTCACGGCGTCGGTGCTGGCGATCGTCAGCGCCCTGAACCGCGGCCTCAACGGCATCGAACCCGAGGCACGGGAAGAGGTTGTCGCCATTTTGGAAAAGTCCGTGCGACAGGTCGCTTGATTCGCCGGGAAGCGGAATGAGATGAACGGCGTTTGTCGGACGAGAGCAAAGTCCAGGGACGGACTTTGCCAAAAAGAGGCTACACGGACGAATCAGCGCGTTGTCTGGCTGGCTCATGCGCTGCGTGCCCGTGTTTCCGTCCATTGGAAGACTTCCATGACGGGACTGCGCTCGGCACGCCAAATTGAAAATCGGTGTACGGACCGATGCGCCATCACTGTTCTTTCAAGCACCGCCGCTTGCATCGCGGCTTGTTGCGATGCCGGATCAACCGAGCCGGACGTAATATCCAGATCTCCTTCCACTCGATCGAGCGCGCTGTCGTCCAGCCTTGACGATGCAATACCCGTTTCTTGCCGGGACGGCTTATCCAAGGCACGAAACTCGGATTGACCATAGGCACTGGTTATGGATGAGAGCACAAGCGATAACAGACCACCCCGTGTGAATGATTTTTTCATCCGGCTCTTCATGATTTTCTGATCGAGGTAAAAAAGCGGGGGAGCGCATGACCGCTCCCCCGCCTGGTTCTCCGGCCCTCATCAGCATTCGATAGGGGCCCGAGGCTTCTCGTTATTTACCGCCAATGCTCTGCTGCGTGACCGACACGATAGTCTGATCGGCGCCGCCCTTACTAAAAAGGGCTAGATTGACCGCAGTTATCGTGGTTACGGCTATGTTCTGGTTAACGTTACCAGCGTTGACCTTACCACCGTTATCTTTCTTAAACGGTATCAAAGTCCCGCCTTCGACGGCAGAGAGTTGCCCTTCGGTCATCGGTTTTAAGCTGGACACCTTGCCCAACGCACGGAAGTCGTTATCTGCCATTGCAGGCCCGGCAACCATAACCGATGACAATACAGCCGCTAATGCATAAGACTTCATAATGGAACTCCTTCTCTCATGATCCAATAATTATGATGACGACGATTTGATCCCAGAGAAATCAAAGTATGCCGATTTTTTACGGAACCCTATCCAACCGGGCTCCGTAACCGAGCTGGCCCGGATTTTACGGACACTAATTCGAACTCCTTTTGCTCATCGTCCAAGTTTTCGATGGCCGCTTGATACGAGAGTTCAACGAAATTCTACGTACGCCGCTTGACGCAGCCGTTGCCCATCCGACTCGCGGCCGTCAGCTTACTGCACGCTTTCAGCCACCTGAGGAAGCTCTGAACAGTGGATTCCGTTCATGCCCCTTCGACAGGCTCAGGAGAGCGTTCGACAAGCCTGTCCTGAGCCGAGCCGAAGGGCCTGTCCTGGGCCCTTCGACAAGCTCAGGACAGGCCTGTCGAAGAACTTAGAGCGTTTTTCATCCCGGTGTACGGCTTCGTGTCGGGCGGGAAGAACGTAGGTCGGCAATCCCTTGCCGACTTATCGGCTCGGCAAAGGATTGCCGACCTACCTATCGGGCGCTCTGACACCGAATCGGAAAATGCGCTCATCAGAGCTTCCCTGACAGGCGTGACTGTAATCCGGCCGCCCCGATCGGAATAAGGCGGCCTTGGCTTTAATAGCGGAACACTGCGGGCTGGAACCGGATGCCGTCATCCGAAGCACCGACGACCGCTCGTCGCAGCGGCGCGTGCTGAAAGGCGTTGTTCGCGGCCAACGGGAAGGATTGTTCGGAGTGCCCTTCTTCGTCTACGGTCCGCACCGCTACTGGGGCAATGACCGTCTCGAGTGGTTGTGGCAATGGCGTATCGCCGATCTTGAACCGTTTGCGCAGCTGAACGCCGATCCGCGGGTGGCGGAAACGTTTCAACGCCCGGCGCTTCCCTCCAACCATCCGCTCCGTGAGCACTGTTTGTATCGCCTGCCCAAAGCGCGATGGGAATGCCCTCCCCGATTTGGAGGAGGGCGCAAAGTGCGCCGGTCTTGCCGATAAAAGCCAGACCTTTTACGGCATGCGGTGGTTTTCACTTGGGGCTCCGACAAATTTACGGATTGCAGTTTTGGAAAGAATTCTTCGAATTGCCCGCGCATAAGTCCCGACCGGCGCCACCGTCGATTCGATCATTGCCCGGACCGCCGAAAATGGCGTCGTTGCCCGCGTCGCCCCGAAGCGTATCGTTGCCGCCGGCACCCGAAATCGCGTCGTTTCCACCACCGCCGCCGACGATATCGTCACCCGCACCGCCACGAAGCCGGTCGTTACCCTCGCCACCACAAATCAGATCATCCCCGCCACGGCCGTCGATCGTGTCGTTGCCGCCCAAGCCGGAAATGACATCGTCGCCCGACGTGCCGCGCAACGCATCGGGGCCATCCGTTCCCTCGATCGCTCCGGCGGGTGGGGAGCCAGCGCACGGGTCCGTTGCCGAGGCTACGGCTATCCCTGACGGCTGGACAATGTGGGGATCGGTAATCGAAGTCAGCAAGACGCCGGTGCGCGCGTCATACACCTTGACATCATTGGCATAGTATTCCGAGACGTACAATTTCCCCTTGTAGGGATGCAGCGCGATCTGATCCCATCCGATCGATGCGAACGTACTGGAAACCGGAATTGAAAACAGATGCTCGGCGCCGAGTACCGCGGTAACTGCGTTATACGCAAAGACGTCGACGAGACCCTCGAAGCCGCTTCTGGCAAAGACCCGGCGTCCTGCGAAATCCACCAGGCCGGAAACGCCCTGTATACCGGATAACGGTCGTGTGTCGACCTGTTTTAGCCCGGGGATCGTGAACGACTTAATTTCAGCAGGAAAGCCATTAAGGACAAGGCCCGACGTGCCACCCGGAGCGCAAAAGACATTGTTGGGTTCATCGGAACCGAGAGACAGGCCCTCGCCCGTATCCCTCAACAGGCCCGCGCCATCGATGGTGAGGCGGCGCACCCTCCTGTCCGTATACGATACGGCCAGCACCGAGCCATCGCTGCAGACTTCGATCGAACTGGTATCAGAGCCCACGAACAAGGTATGGATCTCGGTCTGGCTGGCGATGTCGACGACCGAGATCGGTTGAGGATCAATGGAATCGCACACCAGCAGGAACTTGCCGTCCGGGCTGATCGCGAGCTCCTCGCCATGATTGGAAATGGGAATCGGGTTTGGGCCTTCGGCAAGTCGGGGTGGCAACGCGGTCAAATCGATGACGAAGACCTCGCTGTTGAAATTGGTCACAAAGCCCCGAGTCTGATCCGGCGTAATAACAACGTCACCGATACTGAAACCTGGGATTGTCGTTACCGAGCCCAACACTGTATCGGTGTCGGCATCGAATACCGTAACTGATCGTGTAGCATCATCCGCTACCATGCCGAGAGTCCTCGCGAAGAGCGAGGGGGCCTGTAAGGCCAGGACAAGAATAACGCCATTGAGCACCGTCGCCGGGCCAATCCTTGTCCCGTAATCGCTATCCATACGACTTCATCCCTGCAGGTGTGATTGAAAGGCGGTCTGCAAAATCCATTGAAGAAAAGGTGCATAATCTTGGACACACTCAGGATCGGACCATTCGTATCGGATCCAAGAATTAACGTGAAGCGCCGTATGCGCATCAGTCGGTCGACACGGACCGGACCCATCCAATTTCCACCCTTCGTTCGAGGTACCAAGAACTATGAGTTCGTCCATCACCCGGAGAAAATTTATGCTTGCCGCGTCGTCACTCGGGCCTCTCATCCTGACCAACCCACTTTACGTCTTCGCCAAGACCGGCCGTGGTGACTCGGAAGTATCTCGCCCACGCAATGAGGCAGAGCGACGACCGCGATCGGGTGACGAGCGGAAGCCTCGCATCCTGGTCTTCGACGTCATCAGACGATGCTGGATCTGAATGCGCTTCGGCCGCAATTCGAGCATGCGTTCGGCAACGGCGCCGCGCTGGACGAGTGGTTTTCGCTTCTTTTGCAATACTCGATGGTTGTGTCCCTGACCGACGCGTACTCCGACTTCGGATCGATCGGCAAAGCGACGCTGGACATGCTGGCTGACACCAAGGGAATCAAGCTCTCCGCCGAGGACAAGAAGCGTATTCTGCAAGGCATACTGACGCTCCCGCCCCACCCGGACATGGTCGACAGTTTGGAACGCTTGCGCGCCGCGGGCTTCCGAATGGTCACGCTGACCAATTCGAGCCCAGCGGCCGTCAAGGCACAGCTGGAAAACGCCCGGCTCACCGAGTATTTCGAGGAGTCCATCTCGGTGGACTCCATACACCGTTTCAAGCCCGATTTGCAGGTCTATCGGAGCGCAGCCGAGCATCTCAGTGCCAAGCCGAACAAACTACGGCTCATCGCCGCGCATGCCTGGGACGTGTTCGGCGCGATGCAGGCGGGATGGCACGCCGCGTTTGTCGCGCGACAGGGAATCCCCCTGTTCCCGCTGGCTCAGAAACCGGATATCGTAGCCTCCGACATGAAAGGCGTGACCGACGCGCTCCTGCGGTAAGGTCTTGCTCTACGAGCAGCTGGCACCATCACCGTTGCTCCCCTACCGAACAACCCTATCGAGGACACAGAATGATTACCGGCGGCTGCCTGTGCGGCACGATCAGATATGAAATGGATAACCCGCTTCAGTTCGCGCGTAACTGCCACTGCGCCATGTGCCGAAAATCTACCGGCGCAGCCTTCGCGACCTGGGGCTATGTCGAAGTCCAAAATTTTCGGTGGGTCCAGGGGGAGGAGTTCTTGGGACACTACCCGTCGTCTCCCGAGATCACGCGAACTTTCTGCGAGGTGTGCGGTTCGACCCTGCAGTTTCTTGCCATGCGGGCTTCGGCGGCAGCTTTCGGTTTGGCATTGGGCACGGTCGACAGCGATCCCGGCTGCAAACCCATGCGTCATGTGATGGTCGGTTCCAAGGCGCCATGGTTTGACATCACCGATCATTTGCCGCAATCCATGCTGGCTGCGCCGGATGACTAATTAGCCGGCATTCCGTGCTCCGACCTAAAAAGGACATACCACAGTACGTCCGTTCTAAACCAGGCAGTTCGACGCCCTCAGGAGAATCCAGCTTCATGAACACCTATCTGGTCTTCTCGTCGTCTTATACTTTCTGCTGAGTGTTCATGTCTCCGGGCGTCAGGGGGCTAGCAAAACGCTCATCGGCATGGATGCCGATCCGTCGAGCCCCCTCAACAAGGCCATTCGCGCGCATGGCAATGCCGCGGAGTACGTGCCCCTGTTGATCGTTCTTTTTCTTTACTTCAATACCGTTGGCGCCGGCGCATGGGTCGAGTGGACGGTAGTCGCCCTCACCCTCTGCCGAGTGCTTCATGCGGCGGGCATGCTGATGTCCGCCGATCTCAACCGGCCCCATCCGCTTCGCATCATCGGAGCCTTGGGTACTTACCTCGGCGGTTTCGCCCTCGGAATCGCTCTCTTGCTTAGCACAGCATCGTGAAAGAAATGAAAATAGCCATCATCGGAATCGGCGGGGTGGGCGGGTATTACGGCGGCAAGCTGGCCCGGTTTTACGCGGCTGGAAATGATCCCGAGATCGTGTTCGTCGCCAGGGGCGAGAACTTGAGGGCGATCCAGGCTCACGGCCTTCGTCTGACTACCGAAAACGAAAGCTTTACCTCGCGGCCTCACGTGGCCACCGACGATCCGTCCGAGCTTGGGGTCTTCGATTTAGTCCTGTTTTGCGTCAAGTCCTACGATCTCGAATCCAGCGCGCATTCCCTCAAAGGCAATGTCGACGAACGGACCACGATCATCACGCTGCTCAACGGCGTCGACAACGCCGAACGCTTGAAAGCGATTCTCCCCGAAGCGCGCATTTGCAACGGTTGCGTCTACATCGGCGCCCGCCTCGCTGCCCCAGGCGTAGTCCACCAGGCCGGAGGATCGTGCAAACTGTTTTTCGGCCCGGAGAGCGCAACAGCCGGAGATTTCGAAGCGATCGAAGCGCTCCTGCGGAAAGCGGACATCAAGGCCGAGTACCGGCGGGACATCGACGCCGTGGTCTGGGAAAAATATCTGTTCGTTTCGCCTTTCGCGAGCGCGACGGCCTATTTCGACAAAACTCTCGGCGAACTCATGGACGACGACGAAAGCAAGGCGGTCCTGATCGGACTATACGACGAACTCGAATGCGTCGCCGGGGCGAAAAACGTTCGTCTGCCGCCCGACATCCGGGAGCTCTCGCTGGGCAAGGCCGCATCGTTTCCCCATGGTGCGAAATCGTCCATGCACATGGACTTCGAAAAAGGCGGGCGGACCGAATTGGAAACGATGACGGGAGCCGTGGTCGGAATGGCGCGCCAGTACGGAATTCCCGCGCCGCTCCACGAACAGGTCTATCGCGCCTTGTCGGCGCGTGCGGAACGGTTCGTCCAGAAAAGCGAACCGGCGTGAATGCGCTTCAGCTCATAGGATGCGCTGAGGTACGACAAATCGGCAGGGCGAGGCGCAACGCGACGAGCGGGCAGGCCAGGGACGGGCTGCCCCGGACTCGCGAGCGAAGCGGGACAGCGTAGCGTGGCGAGGCCAATTTGCACGGCGGAGCCGCCCACAGGGTGCCGGATAGGGAGGTCCGGCATGAACCGCATCGATCGCGAACAATGCCTGTCCTGAGCCCAGTCGAAGGGCCTATCCTGAGCGCGGTCGAAGGGGGCTTCCCTTCGTTCAGCGCATCCTGTGAGCTAGTAAATAGGCAGAAATACGTCAGTAACAGCCTCGCCTTCCGACACATCCGGAAAGAACCGGATTCGTTGCAAGAACATCGGAAAATCTCTCGGTTCTTCTCCGCTTTGCGGCAACCATTCGGAATAAAGGTATCGGATGGCATCTCGAAGGGTGTCATCGGAGCCGATGTGCCGCAACACCGCGCATCTGCCTCCGGGAATGGTTTTGCTCACTATTCGGACTTCGTTGTTGGCGAGGTCGTGAACGGTTGCTGCACATATGTCGATACGATAATCCTGAGGGGCGATTTCTGCCGGGTCGTTGTAGAGAATGTTGAATGTGGCACTAACCTTTGGCGAGAGATGATTATGCTTTCGCCATTCGATGAATTTCCGTATTGAGTTACCGATCAGTTGTGGGTCGCCACGATGTTCAAGCGCGGCGACCTTGGTTTCATTGAAGGTGACGATTTTGACCTGCTCGCCGTTCGTTATCGATTTCATGTGATTGCTCCTTAGTTCGCTCAATCGTTGATAGGTCGCGTACCAAGGATTCCACTGCGGCTGACGCCTGAATTCGGAAGGTGACTGCCCGATGCTCTTTTTGAATGCGCGAGAGAACGACTCTGGCCCTTTGTAGCCACTGGCCAAAGCTATGTCGATGACTTGGCGGTGGCTGCGAAATGCTAGCTGATAAGAGGCTCGTTTCAAGCGACAAAGTTGAACATACTCGTATACACCGATCCCGAAGAGTTCAGAGAACTGCCGGTGGAAATGATATTTCGAGAAGGCCGCAACACCGCTGAGTATTTCCACGGAAAGTTCGTCCTCCAGGTGGTTATCAATGTATTCAAGCACCTTCCGGAACCGAGCGTGGACCTTCGCTGTGTTAGTGTTCAAAGAAACGTCTCCTTGGCGTTCAGGAGACTATCGTTCCAAGAACGAAGGGGCATAACAGATCTTGCGGAGCTAACGTTTTTGTTGACACATAATCGGGATAGGGCGATGCCTTACGGCACCGCTCCTCCCACACCACCGGGCATACGGGTCAGGTACCACGGCGGTTCGATGAATAACGGCCATCTCATGCTGCCAGCTCCGGCAGCCCCAGGTTAAGGAAGGTACGGCGCGGTAAGGCCAGCGTCAAAGCGGGCGTCTTGCTAAGCCGCCAGGGGCCATGCGCCGATTTACTGGTGTTCCAGGCTTCCCGGACGCTGACCCCGCATCTTCTCAGTTCGCGGTAACCCGCTCTTCCCCATTGCTTCCACTGATAGTAGCCGTAGGCGAATCCGGTTATCGAGCCGTTGTCGGCAAAGGGTTGCCGACCTACAACATCTGTAATCGCCGATGTCAGTCAGGGGCCGGCAAAAACCGGGGACGACACCTTGGGCAAAGTCACCTTCACCAGCAAGCCGCCGCCCGGTCGGTCGGCCAGGGCAATTTCGCCGCCGTGGCGGCGCACGACCATGCGGGCGATGGTGAGCCCCAGCCCGGTGCCGCCGGTTTTGCGGCTGCGCGAGGCTTCCAGGCGGAAGAACGGGACGAAAACCCGATCCCTCATCGCGTCGGGAATTCCGGGTCCGCGGTCGCCGATGGTGATCTCGATGCAGTCGCCGCTATCGATCAGCACCACGTCCGCTGCTCGCCCGTAGGTCAGGGCATTGTCGATGAGGTTGGCGAAGGCGCGGCGCAGCGACACCGGGCGGCCCGAATATTTCAGATGCAAGGGGCCTTCGCAGGAAACAGGCTTTCCGGCGTCGGCGAAATCGTCGCATAGGCTTTGCAGCAGTACCGACAGATCGAGAACGGTCGGAGGTTCCGCCGCCGAATCGTCGCGGGCGAAGGACAAGCTCGCTGTCAGCATCGATTCCATCTCGTCCAGGTCGGCGGCCGCTTTCCGGCGTTGAGCGGGGTCTACTATCAATTCCGTGCGGAATCTCAGCCGGGTCAGTGCGGTTCTCACATCGTGGGAAATGGCGCCCAGCATTAAAGTACGGTCTTCGATCAGGCGGCGGATGCGGTTTTGCATGTCGTTGAAAGCCGCCGCGGCCTGGCGGATTTCGCTGGGGCCGGTCTCGCTCATGGGCGGGACATCCACATTGGCGCCGAGCCGTTGCGCGGCAAGGGCGAACCGGGCCAGTGGAGCGGTCACCTTGCGCGCGGCCCATAGCCCCAACGCCATGATGCCGAATAATGACACGCCGATTGCCAGCACCAGCCGCAAGGTCGAAAGCGCGCCGACACGCTCGGTTGCCATCGAGAACTGCACCCAGGTGCCATCCGACAGCGCCACCCAAACGTGCAGAGGGCCCGGTGCCGGCATCATCCAGTCCAATGCCGGCCGCTGCGCGCCGGCCGGATACCCGGCCTCGACCCGCTCTAGCCCGTAAGACTCCGAAAGAACGCGGACATCGCGCGCCAGATGGTGGGTCATCGCGTCTTGAGCCATGGCGGGCGGCGTTTCTCCGGGCCGCCAGGCAACCGACAGGCCCGGTTCGCTCAAGGCGGGAATCAAGGCCGGCCGGGAATCGGGGGACACCCGATTCAGCACCGAGGCGACGACGGCGGTACGGTGCAGGTTTCGGAAAGTCTCGTTCCATCCCTTGCCGTGGAACAGATCCAGCATGAAGATCGACAGGCTTGCCAACATGGTGAGAGCAAGCCCAGCGACGAGCAGCCCAACGATCCTGCCGGCGATGCTGTCGGGCCAGAGTCTCATTGGGTCTCACTTCTCGCGAAGGACACGGGGCACGAACAAATAACCGCCGCCGCGCACGGTCTTGATCAGCGTCGGGTCGTTGGGATCGGCCTCGATCTTGCGGCGCAGCCGGCTCAGCTGTACGTCGATGCTGCGGTCGTACGGGCCGGCGACGCGCCCTTTGGTCAAGTCCAGCAATTGGTCGCGGCTCAAGACGCGTTGCGGATGTTCCGCGAAGGCCGCCAAGAGATCGAACTCGCCGCTCGTCAGCGGCATCAGCACGCCCTCCGGTGAATGCAGTTCCCGCTTGGCGAGGTCGAGCCGCCAGCCGTCGAAGACCAATGTCTTGGCTCCGTCGGACGCATGGCTCGGCGCTCCACCGGTACGCCGCAGCACCGCCTTGATGCGGGCCAGGAGTTCGCGCGGGCTGAACGGCTTCACGACATAATCGTCGGCACCCATTTCCAGTCCGACGATGCGGTCGGTCTCCTCGGCGAGCGCGGTGAGCATGATCACCGGCAGATTCGACGTCGCCCGCAGCCGGCGGCAGAGCGCGAGGCCGTCGTCGCCCGGCAACATCAAATCCAGCACCACCAGATCGAAACGCGCGACATCCATGGCTCTCGCCATGGCGTGTCCATCCGCCGCCGCATCCACTCGATAACCATGCCGTGCGAGAAACCCGGACAACAATTGGCGGAGTTCGCGGTCGTCGTCTACGATCAGAATACGCGGAGACTTCGACATGGGCGGATTGTCAGACATCCTTCACAACATTCCAGAAAAACTTTGTAACTTTCGGTAACAGATGGCGCAAATGAAATCGGCCGTTACAAATCTGCCACTCGGCGAAACCGTTCCGTAACCGATCGGGATTATCGTGTTATCCAACTCAAATGGAGAGGTCCCAAGCAATGAACGCCCCGTCTCGACCCGAGAATTCCGCTACCCCAAAACGGCTGCTGAAGCCGACCGCATGGATCGTTTACCTGGTCATCGGTTTCGAAATCCTGTTCATGATCAGTCCGGCCGCCCTCTATTTTTACTCCTTGTACGGGCCGGCCTTGAATGTTCTCAACCGTTGGGAAGCCACGGCCTGGCTGACCCAGTTCTTTCTGCCCCATATTTCGACGACCCGGAGTCCGGTTCTCAACGCGCTGCCCTGGATCGGCGGGGTCTTCGCAGTGATCGGAGCGGCATGGTTCCTGGCCTCGGCGGGCCAGCTCTATTGGAACAAGTTCCGCCAAAAAGGACTGGTCACGACGGGCCTGTATGCCTTCAGCCGCCACCCGCAATATACCGCGCTGGCGCTGCTTGGACTGGGCACCCTGCTGATGTGGCCGCGCTTTCTCGTCTTGATCGCATACGTGGCGATGCTGTTCATGTATCGCTATCTCGCCGCCCTGGAAGAGCGGCGCTGCGAAGCGGAGTTCGGCCAAGCCTACCGGGATTACCAAGCCCGCACCCCGCCGATTCTGCCTTTCATTCCGCATTCCGCGGATCGCGGCGGACATCCCCGGATCGGACTCGGTGCATTGGGCGCCGTCGCGAGCATCATCGCTGCGTTGCTCATCGGATTCGGTTTGCGGGAATATACGCTATCGGAAATCACGGCGGTTTACCCAAACCGCGCCGCCGTGTTGTCGCCTGCTCCGCTCAGCGAGGAGGAACTGCTCGCGGCCTATCGTACCGCACTCAAGAACTCAGAGGTTCCGCAGCTGCTGGCGCGCTTTGGCGCGGATCCGCTGGTGGTCCATGTGGTACCTCGGGATTGGCACCTGGCCGACTTGCCGATCGACCTCGAGCCGGGGCGAGGAGGCCACCACACGCCGGCGAACTTCGACAGACGTTACTACAAGATCCTGTTCAGCCAAGCGCGCATCCATGAGAAGCGCGCGGCCGGGAAGGACATCGTTCGATCGGCCTATGGTGTCGATTCGTTGCTGTTGGTCGAAGTCGACATCGCCGCCGGCAAGGTTACCGCCATCGAAACGCCCCCTGCCCACGTCGTGTGGGGCGATATTCCGACCCCTTTGTTTTAATCACGGAGATTCGTTATGAGGTTGCATCGTCTTGCAAGGTTCGTTGTCACGGCTGCGCTTGCGGCTATCGCGTCCGCTTGCGCCGACAAATCCTTGGTCGGCACGGCAGGAAACGGCGACATTGCGACAGTCAATGTGTCCGGAGCAAGACAAGACATATCGGCCTCACATCCAAGCCTGTTCGACCTCTACGTCTCGGGAGACGGCAATACCGTTCGGGTGCCTTCCGGGAGCGCCATCAGGACATTGTGGGTTAGCGGAGTCAATCACAGGATTACCGTTTTATCCGGTGCGACCGTGCAATCCATCCAGATATCCGGAGTCGGAACGTCCATACGTCTGCCCGAGAACATCCATGTCGCCGTGAGCAGCAGCGGGGTGGCTGGCCGGGTTGTCGATGACACTGATGGTACGGGGCTCGACGATTAGCCTCCGCGCATTTGGAAAGAGGGAGGGGACCGGCAAACATCACGCACGCACTGAAAAAGAACCATTTTGGATAATCTGAACCCATTTCGCGAAGGAGATAGAGATGACCGTTAAACCGATTCCCGACGGCTTTCATACCGTGACGCCTTTTGTAGTCGTGGAAGGCGTCCCCCGGCTGATCGAATTCCTCAAGACCGCATTCGGAGCCATCGAGTGCATCAGAATTCATGACGCCGAGGGGCGCGTCATGCATGCCGAGGTCAAAATCGGAGATTCGATCGTGATGATGGGCGAGGCGATGGAACGACGTCCTTGTATACCGGCACTGCTTCATCTCTATGTACCCGACACGGATGCGACCTATCGCGCGGCACTGGATGCCGGTGCGACGTCGTTCATGGCACCGGGCGATCAGTTCTGGGGCGACCGTATGGCAGGCGTCCAAGACCCGGCCGGCAACCACTGGCTGATAGCGACCCATGTGGAGGATGTCGAGCCATCCGAGATCGCCCGGCGGGCGCTGGCTTTCAAGAAGGAATGAAACGACGACCTACCAAGGCAGTTGCCACTGTGGAATTCATACCTTTGGCGAAGGCACCGACCCCTCGGGCCGCGCCATGGCGGCCATCAATGCCCGCTGTCTCGAAGGCATCGATTGGTCACGAGTTTCGACCAAGCACTTCGACGGGCGCAGCCTCTGACCGTGTCGTCCGGCGAGGAGCGACAGCGATCAGGCAGACCGCTTTTAAAATGCAAGGAACCATTCATGACACGCGACGAGCAATCCATACGCGAATTGATAACGACCTGGCATCGCGCTACCGCATCCGGCCAGGTGTCCGAGATTCTGCCCCTCATGTCGGAAGACGTCGTTTTCCTGGTCGCAGGGCAAGCTCCGATGTGCGGCCGGCAGGCATTCGAACAAGGCTTTCGCAACGTGCTGCAAACCCACCGCCTGCATGTCGAGGGCGAGATTCGGGAGATCGAGATCTCGGAAAATTGGGCTTATTGCTGGAGCTGCCTATCGGTTACCGTGACGCCCCGAAACGGGGGGGTTCCGGTACAGCGGACCGGCGACACGCTAACCATTCTCCGCAAGGGAGCTGATGGGGCTTGGAGGGTTTTTCGCGACGCCAACCTGCTGGCCGTCGCGGCGTCCGAGAAGACCGATGATGCTTAACCCGGCGTGGCTCGGAAAACATGAACGTAAAAGAGCGGCCTTGTCCTTGTGGCGGCGCTCACTCCGGTTCGGCGCGTATTTCTACATCGTGCCCAGTTGGTTCATATGCTCTGTGCCGCAAATCGAGTCCAGATGACCGTAAGCGTGATGAACCCGGCAAAAAATGCGGCAAACCGGACCGGCACGTAATTAAAGCCGATATGGATAACCGCATGGGCATAGCGCGTTGCCACGAAAATCCAGGCCAAAGCAACCTGCACATTGTCGAACTTGCCGGTCGTCAACATGAACAAACAGACAACATAGAAAAGGACGGGGAGTTCCAGGAGGTTCATATACGCTCTGGCAGGACGTTCAATCCATTCGGCGGGCACTGGCGCAGTCGACGCATAAGTCCGGAAGTAACGCTCCGATGCCGTGCCACGGATGAATGCAAGGTTTCTGTATACGACCATCAGTACCGTCACCATGGCTGTAAGGCCGGCAAGCGCAACAACTGGCTTAATCAACATGCCGGGATTCAGGTGGACATCCGCAGTAGCGGGCGTCATCCGAATAGCCGCCACCAGCATCGCAACGAATAGTGCGACGATAATGCCGACCATAATGTATGTTCTAACCAGTGTATCCGTGGGGATTTTCTCAACTGTCCAATCAGTCTGAAGGTGTCCGTGCCGTTTGGAAGGGCTGGTCATAGTGTCTCTCCTTGCTGCGGGTCGGGATAGTTTCGGGGCGCATCGCTCCACGCTTCGAGGCGCCCCAAGCTTAAATACTTGTATTATGCAAGCGCTGTACTTTCGCACATGGCATTGCCTTTGCCAAGTGCCGGCTTGGCTCGGGAGACGGTTCAGGCCAAGTGCTCGGCTTCCCAGCGTTCCAGCTTCTCCAGAACTTTCCTGACAAATTCGTCGCGGTTCCCCTCCAACTGACCGGCGACGTCGGGCGGAATCTTGGCAGTGCCCACATGCTCATCGGACCATTTGACGATTTCGATCATGACATGGATCAGCGCCTTGCCGGATGGCGTCAGGTAGTACAGCTTGCGGGTCTTGCTTTCCGGGTGCGCGACGGATTTGATCAGGCCGGCCTGAACCAGGCGGCGAAGCCGGTCGGCCAGGATATTGGTGGAAATTCCTTCGAAGGAATTGAGGAGATCTTTGTATTCGTGCAGGTTGCGGAACATCAGGTCGCGGACGATCAAGAGCGTCCATCGATCACCGATAAGGTCCAGGGCATGGGCCAGCGGACAGGGCGAGCTGTCGCTATGGCATAACAGTTTGGGCAAGACAAATCTCCAGAACAACGCTTGCGTTACGCAAGCGTTTGCAGTAGTTTCTAAAATGCTTTTGATAAACAAGTATTTTAAGCTTTGGAGGAATTCCATGACGAAAAAGTTTCTGTTGGCCGTGCTGGCTTATGTCGCCCTCTCGTTCGCCATCGGCGCCCCCTGGCACTTCATTCTGTTCAAGGATGTGTACCACGAGTTGGGCATATACAACCGTGCCGAACCGATCATCCCCCTCGGTCTACTTTCGATGTTCGTCCAGGGCGCGATCATCGCCCTGCTGTACCCGTACTTCGGCTGCGAAAAGACACCGATTCGCTCAGGGCTGGCTTTCGGCGGCCTCATGGGCTTGTTCCTGTTCAGCGTGTCGACCTTGGCGAACGCGGCGAAAATTCAGGTCTCTTCCATCGAACTCTGGCTGACGGTTCAGAGCACCTTTCACCTGATCCAATTCGCCGCCGCGGGGGCAGCTATCGGCTGGATATACGGCAGCGACTTCAAACATGCCGGTCGATCCCAAGCTCCGGTGCGAGCCGCCGGTACCGTCCGATAATGCTGAACCGGACTTTTGGAGGAACTGATCATGGCTTGCGATCCGGGCTTGTCGCAGCGCTTGGAGGAAATGCTCGCCGAGCGTGCCGGCTTCCAGGCTAGGAAAATGTTCGGCGGCATTGGCTGGCTGCTGCACGGCAACATGTGTGTCGGCATTTATCGATCATGGCTGATCGTCCGGGTGGGCGAACATACGGCCCGCCGGCTTTTCGAGGAAACCCATGTCAAACCGATGGATATCACCGGAAAGCCCATGAAAGGCTGGGCCATGATCTCCGACGAAGGGCTGGCGGAAGATCGTCAACTTCAGCATTATGTCGACTTGGCTATCGAATTCGTTACCAGCCTGCCCCCAAAAAATCCGTGATGGTGATATGAACCGTCCGCATCGATCCGGAGGACCAATCCCCATGAAACCGTCCGACTACTGCATCTTCGACACCCCGCTCGGTCCTTGCGGAATCGCCTGGCGCAACGGCTGGACCAAAGGCGCCCCGCCGGCAGTGACTTCGTTTCAGCTTCCCGACCACACGGCGCAAGCGACGGAAGCGAGGCTCGCACGGGAATCCGGCGCGCGCCCGGCTAGCGCTCCGCCGCCCGCGATCGCGGCCATTATCGAGCGAATTCGCAGGCACTTCGAGGGAGAGGCCGAGGATTTTCGGGACATCGATGTCGACCTCGACGGCGTGGGACCCTTTGCACGGGAAGTGTATGAAGCCGCTCGTGCCATTCCGGCCGGGCGAACCATGACATACGGCGAGATCGCGGAAGCCCTGGCGCGCCCCGGTGCGGCGAGGGCCGTCGGCCAGGCTCTGGGGAAAAACCCGATCCCCCTGATCATCCCCTGCCACCGGGTACTGGCGGCCGGCGGCAAGCCCGGCGGATTTTCGGCGCCGGGCGGACTGGCGACCAAATCCCGGATGCTGGCCGCCGAAGGAGTCGCTTGGGCTCTGCCGCCGACACTCAAGTCGGCACAAGATCTCCGGCGTGCGGCGGCGCGCCTTAAAGCCCTCGATCCCCGCCTGGTCGATTGCTTGTCCCGGCCCATCGCATTCAAGCCGAATGCCGAACACTCTCCCTATGCGGCGCTGCTAAGCGCGATCGTTTACCAACAACTGACGCCCAAGGCGGCAGCCACCATCCTGAACCGGGTGAAGGGACTTTATCCGGGGACGACGATTCCGGAACCCGGCGAACTCCTGAACACCCCCGACGAGGCTTTGCGGGAGGCGGGCCTGTCGAAAGCGAAAACCGCCGCGCTGAAGGATCTGGCGGCCAAGACTCTGGACGGTACCGTACCGACGGCAAGGGCCATCGTTGCGCTGCACGACGACGAGATCGTGCGACGGCTGATCTCGATTCGAGGCGTGGGGCGGTGGACGGTGGAGATGCTGCTCATCTTCAATCTTGGCCGGACGGACGTCTTTCCGGTCGACGACTACGCGCTCCGAAAAGGTATCGCGAGAGTCTACGGGATGCCGGAAGTCCCCTCCCCCAGCCAGCTCATTTCTCTGGGGGAGCGTTGGCGGCCCTATCGCACGGTGGCCTCGCTTTACCTCTGGAATGTCGTCAATGCCGAAGTCTTTTGAACGAGAGTAAACCTATGATGGATGGCAACCGCCAAGTCACCCTGTTTCATGCCCCCAATACCCGTTCTCTCGGCACCCTAACCCTGCTCGAGGAACTCGGCGCCGATTACCGGCTGCACGTGTTTAACCTGAAAACGGGCGAGCAGCGCAAGCCCGACTATCTCGCCATCAATCCCATGGGCAAGGTACCCGCCCTGCTGCATGGCGATGCCCTGGTCACCGAGCAGGTGGCAATCTTCATCTACCTCGCCGACCTCTATCCGGAGGCGGGACTCGCGCCCGCCGTCGGCGATCCCCTGCGAGGACCTTATCTACGCTGGCTGGTGTTCTACGGTTCCTGTTTCGAACCGGCCATGGTGGACAAAGGCTTGGAGCGTGAGGCCGCTCCGCGGTCGACCTCCCCGTACGGCGATTACGACACTATGTTAAAAACGCTGACCGATCAGCTCGCAAAGGGGCCTTACATTCTGGGCGAGAGGTTCACCGCCGCGGATGTGCTTTGGGGCATCGCCTTCGCCTGGAGTACAGCGTTCAAGCTCGTGCCGGAATCGCCGACGATCAAGACCTACATCGACCGCATCAATACCCGCCCAGCGGTGGCGCGAGCCAGAGCCAAGGATGCCGAGCTCGCCGCGGCTCAGGGTTAGGGCCTCTTTTCGCTTTTGTATCAAAGGGATCCATAAATGATTCGGCTTTCGTTGCAGAGGCGTGGCTTGATGCTTCTGTCGGCTGCCACCGTTCTTTTTTCTTCCGCTGCCCCTGCTCAGGAGAAAAATGAGAGCCCCAAGGAACCGGAGCTCAGTTATGAGACCTTCGACCAGCGCCCTGGCAGCGGCTGGCGCAAAATCGCCGATCAGGGAAAGTATCTGGAAGCCGCCAAGCTGATCGACCGGTACGAAAAAGAAGCCAAGGTCCTTGAGGAGTGGCAGCGCGTGAACCTGCGGTTCCATGCGGGTCAGCTCTATGCAGCGGCCGAAGAGAAAGACGAGGCGCTCGCCCGCTTTAGGGCCGCTTTGTACGAAAATGAACCGGCCGAGTCACCGATCCGGTGGAACGCTTATGTCCGGGCGACAATCGCCTTTCTGGAACGAAACCGCGAGAAACTGGCCGAACTCCGGGAAGAGATCGCCAAAGGGCCAAGACTTCAAGGTGCCGTACCGAACCTCGACGTCGTCGATCGCTTGATCACATGCTTCGACGAGCCTTATTCGGTTGCATATGGCGGAAAAACAAAAGCGTGCAAGTGACCCATCCGCGAAAGCCGACGAAAGGATTCAGCGGGCACACGCTCGCTCATGCCGAACCTTGACCTCACGAAGCGAGTATCTGTACTCGGCTTACTCGTACGTTTGATATAGGGCGGTCCGGCGGCATCGCAGCGCTCTGCGCTGAAGCCACGGTCGCTTCTCTGCGTTTTCGGAAAGCGCCGGAAAAATTTTTCCCGATTTCACGATCAAGTGTCGAATCGGCGCTTCCCCGAACGACTATCCAGCGCCTACAGCCTTTTCATCACGATATGGAGGAAGCCATGAAATACCTGTGCCTGGTTTACAGCGAGGAAGAAAAGCTGCACAGCCTCCCCGAAAGTCCGAAAGATGCCGAATGCCTGGCCTACGCCAATTCGCTCCGCGAGAGCGGGCATCTGCTTGGCGGAGAACCCCTGGAATCGGTTCAGACCGCCACGACCGTACGGGTCCGCGGCGGCAAGGTGTCGGTCACCGATGGCCCATTTGCCGAAACGAAAGAACAACTGGCCGGGTTCTACCTGATCGATGCACGGGATCTCAACGAGGCTATCCAGATCGCCGCGAAGATCCCGCCGGCGCGCGTGGGCAGCATCGAGGTGCGTCCGATCCGGGAGTTGAAGCCGTAGGACGAATACGGTCCATCCCGCCCGTGAAATTCAACAAAAGAGAAAGCCATGAAATATCTGTGTCTGGCGTACGAAGCGGAAGAAAAACTTAACGCTTTGTCCGCAAGCGAGTGGGATGCCCTGCGGCGCGAGACGCTCGCCTATGTCGAGGAGCTTCGCGAAAGCGGCCACCTGATCGTCACTCACGCCCTCAAGAGCGTTCGAACCGCCGCGACGGTACGGGTTCGGAGCGGCGGACTATCGGTGACGGACGGTCCTTTCGCCGAAACCAAGGAGCAACTGGGCGGTTTCTTTCTGATCGAAGCCGCCGATCTGAACGAGGCGGTCCGGATCGCATCGAGGTGGCCGTCGGCGCGCCTTGGCAGCATCGAGGTCCGCCCCATCGAGCCAGTGCTGAACGTGGAAAGCCGCTACGGCGGAGCCCCGTGACGCCGCCCGACGCGAATACCATGCGATCGCAGAGAGAGGTCACCATGAATCACCCTATTTATCTACCGAAAATCGTATCCAAGGCCGAGTGGCTCGCCGCACGCGAGGAACTGCTCATCAAGGAAAAAGAACTCACCCGGGCGCGTGACGCGCTGAATGCCGAACGCCGCCGGCTGCCGATGGTGAAGATCGACAAGGCTTATGTCTTCGAAGGACCGGACGGCCAGTTGAATCTGCCCGATTTGTTCGAGGGCCGCCGCCAGCTCATCGTCTACCATTTCATGTTCGACCCAAATCGGGACGAGGGTTGCGTCGGCTGTTCATGGGTGGTCGACAGCATGGGCCACCCCGCCCATCTTCACGCCCGCGACACCTCGCGGGTCCTCGTCTCCCGCGCGCCGCTGGCCAAGATCGAGCCGTTCAGGAAACGCATGGGCTGGGACGTGCCCTGGTATTCCTCTTTCGGAAGCGACTTCAACCGGGACTTCGGCGTCACCACCGAGCAGGGCGAAACGTTCGGCGTGAGCGTCTTCCTCCGCGAGGGAGGAAACATCTTTCAAACCTACTTCACGGCCGGACGTGGCGCCGAGTACCTCGGCAGTCATTGGAGCTACCTCGACTTGACACCCCTCGGCCGGCAGGAGGATTGGGAAGACTCTCCGGACGGATGGCCGCAAACTCCACCGTATGGATGGTGGCGCCACCATGACAAATACGCTGGGTGAAAGGGAGCTCATGTACCCCCCACTTCGGTGAAGCCCGACTCAACCCATCCATCTACGGGAGAAAAGCCATGAAAACTGAAACGACCGAAACCGAGATCCGAAACCTGGTGGACAGCTGGCTGAAAGCCGTGCTGGACGGAAACATGGACGCAATCGTTTCCCACTACGCCCCGGACATCCTCGCATTCGATGCCGTATCGCAATTGCAATTCAGGGGCGTGGACGCGTACCGAAAGCACTGGGAAGCCTGCCTTGCCCTGTGTCCCGGCCCGATGGTTTTCGAGATTCACGACCCGGAAATCTCGGCAGGCGATGACGCGGCCTTCTGCCACGCCCTCATCCGGTGCGGGGGAGCCGGAGACAACGGCGAGGAAAAAGCCGGATGGATGCGCATGACCGCCTGCTACCGCAGGCTGAACGGACAATGGAAGATCGTGCACGAGCATTTTTCGGCGCCCTTCGACATCGAGAGCGGCCGCGCCTTGCTCGACCTCACGCCGTAACACAGCCATGAGAAAACTGCTCCGGTCGACGGTAACGTCCCTGGACCGCTCCATGGCCGGGCCTAACGGGTGCTGGACTGGCATGCCGAGGGAGAGGACTTCGGTGATGTCGATTTCGCGGTTCTTCATTCGACCACCTAGCGGCAGTTGGGCGTTTTCCATCTGTTCGCCGAAAACCAACCTATAAGGATCCACCACCATGGCAACCGAAACCATCCAAGCCTACGACGAAGCCCAGATTAGACAACTCATCGCCGATCAGATGGATGCCGTCTGCGCCAAGGACGTGGGCCGAATCATGTCCCGCTACGCGCCTGATGTCGTTTTCTACGATTGCAAACCTCCGTTCCAAACCAAAGGCGCAGAGGACTACCGCCGTATTTGGGAAGAGTGCTTGCCGTGCTTCCCGGACTCTTTCGCCATGGAAACGCGGGACCTCGACATCTTCGTAAGTGGAGACCTGGCGCTCGCCCACTGGCTGTTCCGCTTCACCGGGGAAGAAAAGGACCATCCGGCAATGCAAACCTGGATGCGGCTCACGGCCGGCTATGAGCGGAAAAAGGGCAGCTGGCGGATCGTGCACGAGCATTGCTCCCTCCCCTTCGATCCGCCTACCGGCAAAGCCGTATTCACGCTCGACCTTTAGCCCGATCCCATGACGACAGCCGCCCCGTTCGATCTTGGATGACGACTGTTTTTTTCATCAATCGATAAGAGGAGAAAAAATCCATATGACCGATTCCACCCCGACAAGCGCTGCCGACCGTGAAATTGTCAGCTCGCGAGTGTTCGATGCACCGCGCGAGCGCTTGTTGAAGGCGTGGCGCGATCCCACCCAATTGGCCGCGTGGTGGGGGCCTAAGGGTTTTACCAACACTTTTCACGAATTCGACCTGCGGCCGGGCGGCGTCTGGCGTTTCGTCATGCACGGTCCCGACGGGGTCGATTATCCGAACGAGAGCGTCTTTCTCGAGGTCGTCGAGCCCGAGCGCATTGTGTTCCAGCATGTGTCAGGTCCGCGATTTCAGATGACGGTCACCTTCACGGAGGAGGCCGGAGGAACCCGGCTCGAATGGCGGATGCTCTTCGAAAGCGCCGCGGAATGCGACAAGGTCCGGGCGGTGTGCGTCGAAGCGAACGAACAGAATTTCGACCGCCTTCAGGCACAACTGGCGAAGCTGGCCCCGTAGGCGTCTTAATACCTCAACCGAGAAAAGGAGATACCATGCATATCCAACCCTATTTGTTCTTCGAAGGCCGCTGCGAGGAGGCGCTCGATTTCTACCGCCGCGCGCTCGGCGCCGAAGTAATGATGCTGATGCGTTTCAAGGAAAGCCCTGAGCCCCATCAGTGCCCGCTCCCGCCCGGAGCCGAGGAAAAAGTCATGCATTCGAGCTTCCGTATCGGCGAGAGTACGGTGCATGCTTCCGACGGTTTCTGCCAAGGGCAGCCGAACTTCCAGGGCATTTCGCTATCGCTCTCGGCGCCGAACGAAGCGGAGGCCGATCGCCTGTTCGCCGCGCTGGCCGAAGGCGGACAGGTGCAGATGCCGTTGGGCAAAACCTTCTTTTCGCCGTGCTTCGGCATGGTCACCGACCGCTTCGGCGTGGCGTGGATGATCATCGTAGAGAGTGCGGAATAGAGCCAACCCAGGAGCTCGGCTTCCGCCGGTCCGGGCCGTCCGGAAGCCGAGCTCCTTAATCGAAACTGAACAGGACAAACGCCCATGCGATTCATGATCATCGTCAAAGCCACCAAAGACTCCGAGGCGGGCGTCATGCCGACCGAGGACCTCATTGCCGAGATGGCGGCATACCACGAGGAACTGGCAAAAGCCGGCGCACTGATCGATGGCTCCGGGCTCCAGCCGAGCGCGAAGGGTTGGCGCATCGAGTACTCCGGCGAGAAGCGTTCGGTGGTGGACGGACCCTTTGCCGAAACCAAGGAGTTGATCGCCGGCTACACCATTATCCGGGTGAAATCCAAGGAAGAGGCGTTGGAATGGACCAGGCGCTTCCCCAATCCAGCCGGTGACGGCAGGGAAGGCGAGATCGAGGTCCGCCAGTTGTTCGAGCTGGACGACTTCGAACCGGGTGAAGCGATCGAACGCTGTCGCAAACTCGGGATCGGTACGGAGAACTAGCCGCGTATCGTCTCCCGCCGGGTCCCTGACAGTCCCTTCTTGCGTCCGACACCGCACTGGAAAAATCGATGTTCAAGAACATTGCCGTCGTAGCTACCCTTCTGATCGCCGCGGTCCTCATCTATGCCGCGACCAGACCCAACACTTTCCGCGTCCAGCGCTCGACCAGCATCAACGCGCCGCCGGAAAACATCTTCTTGTTTATTAACGACTTGCGCAAGATGAACGAGTGGTCGCCATTCGAAAAAAAGGACCCGGCGATGAAACGGACTTATACCGGCGCGGCCGACGGCAAGGGCGCGGCGTACGAATGGGACGGCAACACGGATATCGGCCAGGGACGCCTCGAGATCACGGAGTCGTTTCCCCCATCCAAGATCACCATGAAACTCGACTTCATCAAGCCTTTCGAAGCCCACAACATCGTCGAGTTCACGCTACAACCGCAGGGCGACGTCACCCGGACCACCTGGTCCATGCAAGGCCCCAGCCCTTACATTTCAAAACTCATAGGACTCTTCATCAGCATGGACAAGATGATCGGCAAGGACTTCGAGGCCGGCCTCGCCAGCTTGAAAGCCATCGCGGAAAAGTAAATGTTGCGCAGAGCCGCCGTCCCGGTTGCTTCGTCGACGCGGCGGAGTACGTCTTGAATAGGAAAACGTGATGAAGTATCTGTGTTTGATTTGTGCCGAAACGGTGATGGAGCAAATGCCCGAAGCCGATGCGGAGAAGCACCTGGAAGAGTACCGCGAGTTTACCGACGGTATCCGGAAGAGCGGTCATTTCGTCGGGTGCAATCGGCTGCTTCCGCCCGCTGCCGCGACCACGATCCGGGTGCGGAACGGCAAAGTCTCGGCGACCGATGGACCCTACGCGGAAACCAAGGAGCAGCTCGGCGGTTACTACGTCATCGAAGCCAAGGATATTGATGAGGCGATCGAGGTCGCCTCGATGATTCCCGGGGCCAAGATCGGATGCGTCGAGATACGGCCCATCGCGGAGGATTCCAAGACGCTGAGCGCGCTTGGCTTTGTCGGGCTGACCACAGGAGACGGTACGGCGTGACGGACTCCCGCCAAGTTCGGCGCCGGTACCACGCCCCTAACGTCGATGGGCGGTGTGCGAGTTTCGTTGTATAGACAACATCAGAGGATGATCACGGTCATTTGGGATACTTGGCTGAAACCCGGTACGGAACGAGAAGGGCTCCGGCTGACGCGCCAAGTGTGGTCGGACATGCGAAGCTTCGACGGTTACATCTCGCATCAGATTTTCATCGATCAGGATGATCCGGGACATATCATCGCTCTCGCCAACTGGCGAAATCGGGCGGATACGGACGCCGTCCGGGAAAAATACAAGGACTCCGAGATGATCCGCCAGCTCACCCCGCTCCTCGCCCGCCCCCGGAAAGATGGATGACTTGCGAAGATCAGGCGTCGTGAACAAAGCCGCCCCTGTACCAGACCGGCAACCGAGCTTGGATTGTCGGGCGGTCCAAGGCGAACACCCGTAAGCACGACTTTTACCCGTGTAATATTGACATTAGTTTTTACCCGGATAAAATTGACTTCGTTATTTTCAAACGAGGTCGCCTTATGAACACTAATCCACAACCGACATGGATCGCGTTTGCAGGAGCCAAACGCATCGCGCTGGGTCCGCCCCGTGACGTGGCCGCGAAGGTGAAGTCTTTCGTCGATACGGATAGCCAAGACATCGTCTTGATCTTCGACGCCGTCACCAGCGCGCCCGTAGAGCTGGACCTCCGCGGCTCCGTGTCCGCGGTTCTCGATCGGCTGTCGCACGCGCAGGGCAACCAGACCGAGCCGGTCGCGGACACCTCGGCGAGCGCACCGCGAACCGCCGGACGACCGAAGCTCGGTGTCACGGCCCGCGAAGTCACCTTGCTGCCCAGGCATTGGGAGTGGCTGACCTCCCAGCCCGGAGGCGCCTCCGTGGCGTTGCGAAAGCTCGTCGAACAGGCCATGCGCGCGAACAGACAGGACGATCAAGTCCGTCAGGCGCGAGAAGCCGCGTATCGATTCATGAATGCGATGGCCGGAAACGAGCCCGGCTTCGAAGAAGCCATACGGGCCTTGTTTGCCGGCGATCAAGACCGATTACATCAGGCTGTCGCGAAGTGGCCCGCCGACGTACGACAACATACGCTCGCCTTGACGGAAACGGCTGCCGTTACGCGTCCCAAGCCTGAGACGGCGCCGGCGGATTGAGTTCGCCCGGCGTCGGCTCGCCACTTTCTAGGCGCGAGATATCCATCAAGCGATATAACAGGCGCTTGGAAACCGATGCCAGCGGTTCGCACGGAGCGCTGGGTCGCCCATGTCGTGAGTGATCTTTTACTTGGAAGGAGCAAGGAGATGACGGTTAAAGCGATCCCCGACGGATACCACAGCGTGACATCGTACCTGGGCATCAAGGGTGCGGCCGAGGCCATCGAATTTTACAAACGGGCATTCGGCGCGGTGGAGCTTTTTCGTCTGGTGGCGCCCGGCGGCGAAATCGGACACGCCGAGATCAGGATCGGCGACTCGACCGTCATGCTGGCCGATTCGTGCGAAGCGAGTCCGTTACGCAGCCCGCAAGCGCTGGGCGGCTCGTCGGTCGGCCTCCATGTGTACGTGGAAGACGTGGATACTCTGTTCGCCCGCGCCGTCGACGCCGGAGCGAAAGCCGTCAGGCCGGTGCAAGACCAATTTTACGGCGACCGCACCGGCACGCTGGAAGATCCTTTTGGGCACGTCTGGTTTCTCGCGACCCGCAAGGAAGAGCTTACCCCAGAGGAAATCAATAGGCGTGCCGAGGCAATGTTCAAGCAAAGCGACGCCTAAAGCGACAGATGTCGTCGTCAAACGAGAACGCTGCTGAACGGGTGCGCGTGACGGTAGACGCCATCTACCGTTCCGATTCGCGCCGCGTGTTCGCTACCCTGGTGCGTTTGCTCGGCGACTTCGATCTCGCCGAAGAAGCGCTGCACGATGCCTTTCGGGCGGCGCTGGAGCAATGGCCGCAGGAAGGCATGCCAGCCAATCCGCGGGCTTGGCTGGTATCCACCGGCCGCTTCAAGGCCATCGACAACCTGCGCCGGCGTGCACGGTTCGTCGACTTGCCGCCGGATGCCGCCGAACGGCTCGGCACCGATGATCCGGAGGGACGGGACCCCGCGGATATCGGGAACGGCGGGGCATCGCTGATGGCGCTCGCCGAACGGGTAGCGGACGGGCTCGGCGATCCGGCGGCATGGGACGACGAGAGCGTCGAAGACGACCGGCTGCGGCTGATTTTCACCTGCTGCCATCCTGCCTTGTCGCCGGACGCGCAGGTCGCGCTCACGCTGCGCGAGGTGTGCGGCCTCACCACCGAAGAAATTGCTCGCGCTTTCCTCACCGCCCCGTCCACACTGGCTCAACGTATCGTGCGCGCCAAGGCGAAAATCCGCGACGCCCGCATTCCCTATCAGGTGCCGACACGCGAAGATCTGCCGGAGCGCTTGGACGCCGTGCTGCGTGTTGTTTATCTGGTGTTCAACGAGGGCTACTCCGCCTCGCTGGGCGGCTCGCTGACAAGACACGATCTCTCGGAGGAAGCGATCCGTCTCGGGCGGTTGCTGATCGAACTGCTGCCCGAACCCGAAGCGCAGGGGCTCCTGGCGCTGATGCTGCTGCACGAATCGCGCCGTGCCGCGCGCACCTCGCCCGGCGGCGAACTGATACTGCTGGACGAGCAGGACCGCGCGCTTTGGAACCGGGACCAGATTGCGCAAGGGCTGGCGCTGGTGGAACGGGCGCTGTCGTCGCGACGGTTCGGCCCGTACACGCTGCAGGCGGCGATCGCGGCCGTGCATGCCGAAGCGCCGAGCGCCGGCGAGACCGACTGGGCGCAGATCGTCGGGCTATATAACGTGCTGTTGCGAATCGAGCCGTCGCCGGTGGTGGAACTGAACCGCGCCGTGGCGGTGGCGATGTACGACGGGCCCGAGGCAGGCCTCACGCTCGTGGACGGCATTCTCGCCCGAGGCGATTTAGAGGACTACCACCTGGCGCATGCGGCTCGCGCCGACCTGTGCCGCCGGCTGGAACGAACGGCGGAAGCCCGCGCCGCTTACGAGCGGGCGCTTAGCCTGACACGGCAGGAACCGGAGCGGCGGTTTCTCGAACGGCGGCTGAACGAGCTTTTGGATTGAAACGGCCGGTACTTATGGAAGAACATCGCGAGTTGCGTAGGAATCGGAAAGAGCCCCTGGCCGTGCCATCATTCGCGTCCTCGATAGCCTCGCTAGGCTTCAATCGCCCCGAGCATTATCATGTTCCTCCGGATCGTTATTAATCAGGCCCGTAAATACCCTCCTGGTATTTCGGGCCGCCGCCCAGGCCGGTACACGCCCGGCCTGGGCTCACGCGGCTTGTCGCCGCGCCGGGGCATCCCTGCCCCGGATTAACCCGGCCTATATTTATAGGCTGGGTTAATAACACATGCCGCTTACAGTCGGTCATGACGGTCCGCAATATCGGCATTCTTTTTCATGAGACGGAAACCATGCTCTACCGCGGTAGTTGCCATTGCGAAGCGGTCCAATTCGAGGTCGAGGCCCCCGAGCGCGTTGTCTGCCAGGACTGCAATTGCTCGATTTGCTCCAAGTCCGGCTTCCTGCACCTCATCGTCCCCAAATCGCAATTCAGGCTGATAAAGGGTGAGGAGAACCTCGTTGTCTACACCTTCAACACTGGCGTCGCCAAGCACCTGTTCTGCAAGACCTGCGGCATAAAGCCCTTCTATATCCCTAGATCGAACCCGGACGGCTACGACGTGAACGTCCGCTGCCTGAGTCCGAAGCCCAAGGAACTGGTCATCGAGCCCTTCGACGGCCAAAACTGGGAATCCCATGCGCACGCGCTGGCGCATCTCAGCCGGGAAGCTTGATCGTCCGCGCCGGTAATGCCGAACGAAGCCGGAGCCGATTCTCCTCTGGGAGGCTGCTCATGAAGGTGCGCCCCGCGGCATCCTCGGATTGTGAACGGCTGATCCGCCTTTTCCGGCAACTGGGCTACGTTATCGACGTCGGCGAACTTCGGGCGAGACTCCTCGCCTATGACGGATCGGATTCTGATCTGGCGCTGGTGGGCGAAATCGGCGCGGAGGTGGTCGGAACGATCGTTCTGCACGTCGTTAGTCCGCTCCACGAAATCGGAAAATGGGGACGCATTTCCGCTCTCGTGGTCGACCAAAGCATGCGACGACGAGGCATAGGCGCCGAATTGCTGCGCGCAGCGGACGACTTCTTCATCGGGCGGGGATGCACCCGGGTCGAGTTGACCAGCAGCGACCTGCGCACAGACGCCCACCGCTTCTACATGGCGAACGGGTACGAAAACCGGTCGAAACACTTCGTAAAACATTATCCGAACGCCTGACCGGCGAGCCGCCCTAACGGGCATGAGCGTTTTTCGGCTCACGACGATGCTTCCGTTGGCGGACTCCATGTCTCTCGATCCCGCAAAAGCTCCGTCCCGCGCGGCAATATTCGGGATCAAGTCGGGCCGAGCGAGCCGATTCCGCCGCCTTCTACATTGTTAAATGACATTGAAGGCATCAGAGGCCGAATGCAGACTTCCGCAGTTACCGATGATCTCGGGATTGTGCACGACTCATGTCGAACAAGGAGGAAAGGGCATGCCAGCTTTCATCTTCAGCTCAACGCTTTGCCAATATCTACGGGTCTTATTGCCGCTAGCTTCCGCCTTGGCGGCCGAATCTGCCGAGGCGACGGTTTTTACCGTAGGCGGAAGCGCCGATAAAAGCACGGCTTGCACTCTGGCCGATGCCATTACGGCGGCGATATTCAATACCCGGACCGGCGGCTGTCCCGCGGGCTCCGAAGACGACACCATCGAACTCACCGGCGACGTCGTCCTGACGGAAGCATTGCCCGTGGTGGCGAGCGACTGCCGTTACTACCCGGATCCCTGTGTTCAAACGCGCATAACGATAGACGGCAACGGCCATTCGATTACACTCTCGGACGCCCCGAATACGCCCGTCTTCGATCTGCTATCGCTCCGTGTGGCATGCGGCGATGGCTTTTATTCGGTACCGCCCAGCGTCATGCTGTACAACGTAACGCTTCAACAGGGCAAAACCGGAATTTCTCCGATAAGCGATACCACGGGCTTGGAGTGTCCGCCAATGCTGGTTCTCACGAATACTCGCGTTTTCGGTAATCGCGGAGACGGCATTTCGGCGCGTTTTGCATCGATGCAGATCGCGAACAGCCCGATCGCCGACGATGGCGGCCGGGGCATCAAGGGCCATGGCGGCGGCATTGACCCCACCCGCCTTCGCGCCACCCTCGGTGAGCGGCACCGTTGAAACGGCCTGGAACACCATGAGTTACCGCTCCGATTATCCTGGAAACGGCAGTTGGGCGTGCTCGAGTGCACGTAGCGGCTTCACCCAAGCGGTGAAATCGGTAGGAGGGACGACGGTCAGAATCCATGAGGCGTTTCTACTCCATCCAAGCGGTCAACTGCCGTTTCTAGGATTATCTCCGCCGAGGCGGGGTTTGCGTGGCATGAAGCGGTGCGCCGGACCGGCTGCAGGAAGACTCCAAGGAATCGTCTTGCGGCACCACGTTGGCCGTGATGATTTCCTGCGCCCTGAGTTCCGCGGAGGCAAGCTCGTCTCTGAAAATATCGGTTTCATACGCCGGAGCGGTAACTTCCGCTAGCGAGGTGTCCAGCGGCCGGCCGGGTTCATCGATATGGATGGACGTCACCGTGGACAATCCGGGGCGGATGGGCCGTTTCAGGATCTCGTCCTTGCGCAGGGCGATGCGCACCGGCACCCGCTGGACGATGTGGATGAAATTGCCGGTCGCATTGTCCGGCGGCAACAGGGCGAACACGCTGCCGGTGCCGGGCACCAGGCCTTCGACCGTGCCGTGATAGACACGGCGCCGTCCGTACAGATCGACGATCACCTCGGCCGACTGGCCGGGCCGCACTTTGCGCAGCTCGGTCTCCCGGAGGTTCGCCTCCACCCAGAGATGGTCCAGCGGCACCACCATGAGCAGCGGATCTCCGGGATGGACCCGATCCCCGACCTGAGCTTTGCGTTTCGCCACATAACCCGAAACGGGCGCCCGGATGCGCTGTCGGACGAAATCGAGGTAAGCGTTGACGAAGCGGTGCTTGGCGGCCTCCACTTCGGGGTGTTCGGTGCGACTGGTTCCCCCGACCCGCGCCTCGATGGACTGGAGTTCCGCGCCGACCTCCCGCAGTTCCGCTTCGAGGGCCGTCATCTGATCCTCGGCGTTTTGCAGGACTTGCTCCGAAACCGAACCGCTGGGAAACGCCTGACGGAAGCGAATGACGTCGTGGCGCACCCGGGCGAGCTGGGCCGAGCGCGCGTCCAGTTTCTGGCAGAGTTGCTGGCGCGTCGCGAACAGCGCGCCGATCCCGCGCACGGTCCGCCCCAGGTCACCCTCGCTTTGCCCCAGGGCGGCATGGGCGCGGTGTTCGTCGAGCCGGACCAGCAGGTCGCCCTTGTTCACGAACTGGGTTTCCTCGGCCAGGACCTGGGTGACGATGCCGGTCGCATCCGCTTCGACCGGAATCAGATTGCCGGCGACGAAGGCATTGTCGGTCTCGACCCGGAAACGGCCATGCACCCACCAGTAGATGGCCGCGGCCAGAGCGCACGCGAGCACGGCCAGCGCCACCAGCAAAAGACGACGGTTGCGCCGCGCGCGGATCGCCTTCGGATGAATCTTCATAGATGCCTGTTCGAGTTTTTGGAATTATTTTGAATCGAGTGGAAGAGACTGTCTTTGGGCTCGACAGAATAGCGCCTAGGCTTGGTCCATGTTTCGGCAGGAGCCCTCTCAATCTGAAATCGGTCGGAGGCGGGTGTCGTCGAGACCGTTGGCGTATCCGCCGCCCAATGCCTCGATGAGATCGGTCATGGCAACGAGCTGATCGGTTTCCAGGGTCTTGAGCGTGAATTCCTGATCCAGAACGGAATGCCGGCGCGCCAGCATCGTCCGGCGATCGTCCAGGCCGCTGCGAAGCCGCTCTTGAGCCAGATCGAGGGCTTCCCGCTGCGAAGCCAGCAGGCGGTTGTGCGCTTCGACGATGGCCCGGGTGTCGCGCCAACTGCTGAGACTGTCGGCGACTTCCTGCACCGCTTGCAGCAGGGTCTTGTTGTAGAGCTCCACGGCTTCGTCGTATTCCGCCCTTTGCACCGACAGCTGGCCGCGCAGCCGCCCGCCTTCGAAGATGGGGAGCCTGAGGCCAGGCGCGACGCCATAGGCGAAGCTGTTACCCGAAAAAAGGATATTGGCGAGGGAGCTCGCACCCTTGGTCATGCGAAGGGCGTTCAAGCCGACGAACGCGGTCAAATCGACCGTCGGGTAAAAACTGGCTCTGGCTACCTTGATCCGTTGCGCCGCCGCCTCGGCCCGGTGCAGTGCGGCAGCGAGGTCCGGACGGTGGGCGAGCAGTTCCAGCGGAAGCTTTGTGGGCAGCGGAATTTTTTCGGGCAGCGTCACGCTGCGATTAAACAGGTGCTGTGTCGCATCAGGACCGCGGCCGATCAAGCGGGCAAGCAAGTTCCGCTGCAAGTCCAGGTAGTCGCGGGTAATGGCTCGGCGCTTGCCGGTCGCTTCCAGCTCGGATTCGGCCTGTTTGACCGGATCCGCGGAGTCCAGCCCCAGCTCGTAACGCGTTTCGGCCAGTTGGAGCAAATTACGCCGCAATTCCACCATGTCATCAGCGAGATCGAGCTGCTGCCGCAGCGCGACCCCTCGGAAGTAACACCTCGCTATCGCGGCGGTCAATTGCAGCCTGACTTCGGCCTGTTCCGCGTCTTCGGCTGCCGCTTCGCCCAGAGCCGCTTCCAATGCCGCCCGATTTTTTCCCCAGAAATCGAATTCGTAGCGGAGGCTCAAGGGATTGATCAACGCCGAGACGGTATGCGCTCCCCTAAGGGCGACATTGAAGCTGTACTCGGAAAACCGCGCCGTTGCGACCTCCGCCTCCGCATCCAGGAACGGCAGCAGTCTCGCCCCCTCCACGCGGGCAAAGCCTTCCGCCTCGCGCAGCCGGGCGGCAGCGACCTTGAGACCTGGGTTATCCTTGAGCGCCATGTCCATCAGGTGGTTCAGCTCGGAGCTGCCGAACTGCCGCCACCAGCTCTCCTGTGGCCACGAATTCCGTACCCCCAGAAGCTCACCGTCGCGGGCTTCGGACAGTTTCTGGGTAATGCCCGGGGCGTCGGCAAATTCGGCACGCTGCCCGCCGGACGGAATCCAGGCGCAGCCTGCGATCAGAAACAGGACGCTAAGACCAGCAATCAGGCGACGATAGGCAGATCGGCGATTCATGGTTGCTCCATCAGTTCCTCGGCCTTGGTTTCCCTCAGGTCCTCCGCCGGACTCGGACGCAGCGGCCTGTGAGTGGGATGGGCCAGCCACACCAGCCCGGCCAGCCCGAGAAAGAGATATCCCGCCATCAAGAAGGCATCGTTGACCGCCAGAATGGCGGCCTGCTGTCTGATGAGGGCCAGAAGCTTGCCCTGTACGATGCCGGGATCGAGGCCGGCAGTCTCCAGACGCGACGAGAGCCGCGGCAGCAAGTCCAGCGACGGAAACCGGCGCCCCCCGAATTGATCGGCCAGATGAAGCTGATGAAAGGGGCTGCGCCGAAACAGCATGACGCCCTGCAAGGTAATGCCGAGCGCACCCGCGGCGATTCTCAGCGCTGCTGCCTCTTCCGCGGCGCGCATCATTTGGCTCGGCGTCAGCCCGTGAAGGGCGATGGCGGTCAGCGGCGTGAAGAACGAACCCAGAAAAAAGCCGAGGAGCAGCATGGGCCAAACGATCTGATCGAACGATCCCGGATCGTCGAAGAGCCCGATCCAGGACAGGGTGAACGCCAAGCCCAGCAGGTTGAGGCAGGCGAACACCCGCGCATCGACGCCCTTGATAAGCTCGTGCATGACGGCGATCGCCGGCGCCGCCAAAAAGATCATCACCAGGAACAAGAGGCCGGCAAGAAATGACGAGTATCCCAGCAGCAATTGGAGCTGGACGATGAACAGCGACAGCAGTCCCTGGATCGCCAAGAAACCTAGGACAAGGCAAATGATGCCAATCGTGAAGTTGCGATGGGTAAACAGCCGGATGTCCATCGCAGGGTGCCGCTCTCCCAGTTCCCAGATGACGAAACAAGGCAGCGCTACGACAACGGCGATCAGTACGCCGCGCAGAAAGGGCGAATCGAACCAGTCGAAATCGTTGCCCATATTCAGAATGGTTTGCACGCCGCCGAAGATCAGAGCCAACAGGATAAAGCCGGCGAAATCGAAACGGGTGTAGCGCCGCTGGAATCCCCGCCCATAAAGTAATGAACCGGTTACGCCGGCAATGGCCAGGGCGACGGGGATGTTGAGATAAAACAGATAACGCCACCCGATTTCGTCGGCCAGCCAGCCGCCGATGGGAAATCCGATCGTAAACGGCATCAGGGTGAACAACCCCCATATCCCAAGCCCCACCGATTTGAGCCGAGCGGGATACTCTTTCAGCAACAGGGCTTGTCCGATTGGCAGCGTAACGCCGCCGGCAAAGCCGAGAACGATGCGCGCCGGCAGGAACAGCCGCAAAGTTTCGCTGATGGCGCAGAAATAAGAGGCCGCTGCATAGATCACAAAGGCCGTAGCGAACAAGCGGTAATCGCCGAAACGCCCGGACAGCCAGCGGGCGATGGGAAACGCCAAGGCCAGGGCGATCATGAAATCGGTCTGGGCCCAGGTGCCGAGGCTCGGCACTACCCCTCCCAGGTCGCCCGCGACATGCGGCATCAGCGCGATATAAGAGCCGGCGTTGAAGAGCACGACCATGTGCCCCAAGCCGAGCGCGATGTTAAACAGAGTGAAGCGCCAGCCGCGAAGGCGTCTGGGGAAGAAAACGGTCACCTAATCGACGCCTTGACCGCAGTCAGCCGGGCGGCGCAGCGGCCATCGGCCGGCGCCGCCTTTTCCAGAGGGCAGGCGATGAGCATGAAGCGCAGCCGCCCTTGTCATTCGGAGCGACTGCTCGCCATAGCCGCCGAAGCGGCTTCGATGCTCTGCTGATCGGACCGGGCTTGCCGCGGCGCCGGCAGCCCCAAGTCGGCCAAGCCGCGGCGAACGAGCTTCGCGCCGACATCGGTCACGAGCTGCTTGAACTTTTCCGCTTCGTGGTCGAGAAGATTGGGTGCCGCTCCGGCCACCGGATACGCATCGGCATCGGCTCTTCCGATGACGTGCCCGGTGGCGGGGTCAATCAGCTTGACCAGCACCTGCAAGGGCGTCTGCGACTCGAAAATCCTGTAGGTCCCGATTCCCACCTCCAGCACGGCATCCACCCGCTCTTTGGCGTGGGACCGATAATCGACGGACGAGGTGTCGCCGTTGTACCACTGCCGGATGGCGTTATGCCAGTAGGCGAGATTTGCGGTGCGGTTGCCGGGGGCGATCGGCAACGGGTAGTACTGCTCGGCGGAAACGGCTTTGAATCCCCCGGCGGTCAACATCTCGGCCGCTTCCCGCGCCAACACCAGCGTGGGGGCCCAGTTCTCCGCCAGCGAGGCGACCGGAGCCAGCTCAGGATTGTCTGCCACGGACGCGATTCGCGGGAGAGACGGTTCCGGCACGATATCATTGTGGCTTACCAGTCCGGCGATCAGTACTCCGCCGGGATTCCGGTAAATCTTCCTTTCCAGAAACAGATCGTAAGGAACGGTATCGTTTTGCCGATAAATGGGCAGCCGGGATTCGATGAGGTCCGGCATTACTTCGAGGGGCGGCGGTTCCACCGGAATCACGAGGATCGACTGCAAGCTGCCCGACCGGTCGGCAGGCGGCTTGATCGGAGGAGCGAGACAAGCGTTCAGTGCAACCAGCAAAAACAGCAACAAGCTATAACGTTTCATATTTGGGAGGTACCCCAGTCCCATGGAATCCAGTGCGAGATAAAGAACCCGGACATCGCTTCGAACAAGCTATTCGTCGCTTTCCGACGTAGACATGTCCGATGCGCCGGGCACCCGTGCCCCATCCTTAGCAACCCTAATGCCACAACGCAGGTGATTGAATTCAAAAAACATTTCAAAGAAACACCGGCCAATGTCGTCATAATGACATCGACTCGACAACAAACAACAACCCGGCCTGACCTTCAACCCTCCAACAAAGCTTCGAATCCATTAATCAGGCCCGTAAATACCCTTCTGGTATTTCGGGCCGCCGCCCAGGCCCGGCACACGCCCGGCCTGGGCTTACGCGGCTTGTCGCCGCGCCTGGGCATCCCTGCCCCGGATTAACCCGGCCTAATTTAGAGGCAGGGTTAATAACCGTGCATTCGGAAATAACGCGCCAATTGCCACAAGAACTCATTGCTGTCACTATGACAGCACTGTGGTTAATTCGACTACGCCTCTATGGGAATGTTCGACTACGAACCTTTGAAATATGAACGAACGCTCGAAGATAAGAACGACCGAGAGCGCGATTCGCGAAGCGGTCTTGAGCCTGACGGCGAATCTTTCGATGAAAGAGCGCCTCGAGGGATTTCTCGAAATTTTCGCCAAAGTCACGGGAAATCACGCTTGCGCCCTGTTGCGCTTCCAAGACGGGGTACTCGTGCCCGTGGCGACGCGGGGCCTTTCGCCCGAGGTCATGGGACGCCAATTCGCCCCGGAGCAACATCCCCGGCTGGCGGCGATCCTCGGTTCGAGAACACCGATCCGATTCGAGGCCGACGACCCTAGGCCCGATCCTTACGATTCGCTATTGCTGAATGATGCCGGAGGCCGATTGCCCGTCCATTCCTGTATCGGCTGTAGCCTTTATAACGAGAACACCCTGCTCGGAGTGCTCTCGGCGGATGCGTTAAAACCCGGCGTATTCGACGGCATAGACGACCACATATTCCAGACCTTTGCCGCCATCGCGACGGTGGCGCTGCGTCACGAATCCTTTATCAGTGCGCTCGAAAGATTGGCTAGACACCGCGAACTGGTGACCAGCGAACTGGTCAACGAGGCCCTACAGCGCCGCGGGCAGATACTCGGCGACAGCCCCGCGCTGCAGGAACTGAGGCGCAACATCGGTATCGTAGCCCGATCCGATCTGACGGTCCTGGTGATGGGAGAAACCGGGGTGGGCAAGGAGGTGGTCGCTCGCGTCATACACGCGCAATCGCTGCGGGCCGACCAACCCCTGGTGTACGTGAACTGCGCCGCGCTGCCGGAGTCCTTGGCCGAAAGCGAACTGTTCGGACATGTCCGCGGCGCGTTCACCGGCGCCCATACCGATCGGGCCGGCAAATTCGAGTTGGCGGAGGGAGGCACTTTGTTTCTGGACGAAGTCGGCGAACTGCCCCTGGCTATCCAAGCGAAGCTGCTGCGTGCCCTGCAATTCGGCGAGATCCAGCGGCTCGGCTCGGACAAGAGCCACCGGGCCGACGTCCGCATCATCGCCGCAACCAATCGGCAGCTCGACGAAGAGGTGAAGGCGGGGCGGTTCCGAGCCGACCTCTATCATCGGCTCAGCGTGTACCCTTTGAACGTACCGCCGCTGCGGGAACGGCTCACGGATATTGCACCGCTGGCCGGATATTTCCTGGATCAGGCGCGGACGCGCCTGGGCTTGGACCGCGCCAACCTGGCGCCCGCGACCATCGAAGCCCTGAGGGCCTATTCATGGCCCGGCAACGTACGGGAACTCGAGCACGTCGTTCTCCGCGCCGCTCTGCGCGCCTCGGCGGACCGGGGACGTTCGTTGACCTTGCAACCCGAAGATTTGGACATCGGCTCTGAAATCCACTGGAGCGTGGATGCCAAGACCGGCTTGGCGTTCGGAACGAACCCGGTATCGCTTGCACGCGCGGTGGACGATTTTCAGCGGCAGTTGATCCTCAAGACGCTGGACGAATGTCGTTTCAATTGGTCGGAAACGGCTCGCCGCCTGGGACTGGACCGGGGCAATCTGCATCGCCTTGCCAGGCGCCTCGGACTAAAGCCGATCAGCCGCATGGCTTGACGCCGCGGCATTTCTTATCGTCGTTTCCGTTGGCGCGTATGGATTGATTGCAGGCGCCTTATTCCAAATCGCTTTCCGAGGAATTCATTCTTGTAGGATGGGTAGAGCGAAGCGAAACCCATCGAGCGACCTTGAATCGGTGGGTTACGCGGAGCCTGTCCCGAGCGGAGCCGAGGGGCCCGTCCTGAGCCTGTCGAAGGGCTAACCCACCCTACGATGAGTGTTCACTCGAATGCCGAATGAAATTATGAGTGGGAGCGGGCTTTAACCCGCGATCGAACGACGAAAAAAGCCGGACAACGTCCGGCTTGAGCTTAGGAAAGCAACCATAGTCTCAGGCGGTTGATCACTACGTTGCCAAAAAGTTTAGCCGGGACCAGGTCGCCGGAGAATCGTGAGGATCGCGACCGGAAATAAGGCCTTGTTCGCCTCGGAGCGGCAGCCACACGACGAACTCGGTGCCTCGTCCTTCGCCCTCGCTGGAAACCTCCACTTTCCCGCCATGCATTTCGATCAAGCGTCGCACCACGGAAAGCCCTATCCCCAGGCCGCCTTGCGTGCGGTCCAATGTCCTCGGCCCTTGAGTAAACAGATCGAAAATGTGGGGCAAAAGCTCGGGAGGTATGCCGATTCCCTCGTCCTTGACGTGCACGGCCGCTTGGCCCGATTCGATCTCCACCGAGAGCCAAATCCGCCCCTCCTCGTTACTGTATTTTGCGGCATTGTTGAGAATATTGGCCAAGGCTTGGGTTAGGCGCACCTCATCACCGTCCAGATCGAGATCGAGCGGCCCCGATTCGACGATGAGCTTGAGCCGACGGGCCTTGATCAGCGGCAAATTGACTTCGATCGCCCGAACGATTATGGCAGCGAGATTGAGCGGGGCCGGGCGAAGCGCAATCGTCCCTCGGGTAATCCTGGATACGTCGAGCAAGTCGTCGATCATTCGGGACAACTGAGCCGCCTGGCGGTCCACCACCTCCCGTGCCCACTCCGCCCTTGGCTCTTGCAAGTCCAAGCGGCGCAACACTTCGACCGCGTTACGGATGGATGCCAACGGATTGCGCAATTCATGAGCCAGCATCGCGAGAAATTCGTCTTTTCGCGACTGAACCGAAATGGCGTCTTCGGCGGATATCGAATCGTCAATGTCCATGAGTTGGACGCTACAATCGGATGGCAACATAACACTCGGTCCATTTTGGTCCTTGAAAACATCTTTGCCGTATCGCGCGGATACCGAGCGACCCGGCAAATCCCATTGCTGCTCTGGATGCGCGAGAGCCTTGCAGAGCAGCACGAATAAATCGGCGAAACCAACCGTATCGCGAGCAAACGGTAGACTCGATCAGGTCTCGTACCGGTTTTCGCAAAAGCGGCGGGCAATTACGCCGAACAGATGCTGGACCAAAGTGCGAGACCTCACTTATCCCGGTCATCGAAATTCGGATATAACCGAGCCTCGTTCTGCTGCTCGCGGTCGTACTCCAGTTGGCAATCGATGCAGCGTACCGCGCGGGGATTGGCCGCAAGGCGCTCCAAAGGAATAGGAGCCTCGCAATCGAGACAAACCACCAGCCCCCGTTCGGGGTCGGTAATTTGTTGTTCGTTCTCGGCCAATGACGCCTTCAGGCGTTGCAACGCTTCGGCTCGCGTACATTCTTCAACGATCTGAGCAATATCGATATAGTCCATGTCGGCAGCCTCCTTAGCATGAGGGAAATTTCCGCCTGGAACCGTATCAGCAAGGCACATCAGGCGACCTAACCCCTTCGAGAAAGTCGCCGCTTATTCAGTTCCCGCTACCGTATTGGTACTTAATGGTGTCGAGTAAGTCGAGCCGACGGTATAGGTTTGTACACCTATGGAAGCATACTTATGTTATGCCGCGAATTGATGCGGGTATCTTCTTGTACGCACAATTTGGTAGCTGATCGGGACTCCGAACGAGACACGAGCGACGGAAACCATCTCAAGGAAGAACCCTATGAAAACCCTCAGCATTGCCGCTGCCGCCGCAGCGGTTTCGATTTTGTCGGGCGTCGTCGCCGCTAAGCCGGCCGTTCCGTCGAGCATCTCGTTCGGTGCAAAGTACCCGACATCCTTTGACGTTGACTCGCATTTTTCCTTCACGGAAACCGACCGCTGCATCGTCAGACAAAGGACATTCGAACAGGGGGAGCCGGTGATAAAGGCCGTTTCGGAATGTGAAAAGCCGATCATTATGGTCTTCTGCATTCTTACGGTGGAGGACGGCTGGTCTTGCTGTTCAAATGCCGAATATCCCGGTCAACCGCTGATGGGCCGCGGTGACTATCATGCCCTCGGCAGCCGCGATCTGGTTGAATCGGAACCTCGTAACAGTTTTGCTGTCGGTTGCGTACCGACCAAGGTCGGCCCTGCCCTACGAACCTTGAATCCGCTAAGCCTGGGGTCCGTCCCGGACGATCCATGCTATTTAGCGATACACGGACTCGATCAAGCCTTGCTTCAAACTCCACAAGGCGACCCACATGAAATCTTGAAGACGCTCGGCTTTACCGCAATGGCCCGGCCGCTTCGGCCATTCACGCTATCGGCAAAACCGTTCGCCTATCTCCGTAAGACTATGCCTGGCAAGACGGGATAGCCAATGCTCCACTTGAAATGAGGGTGCCGCCGAAAGCGACACCCGATGCGACCCGAGGAAAGATCACCTTCTGAGCAGCCGTGAGCCGTTGAAAGCGGCAGGGATAGTTGCGGCGCCCCCGGAGGAATCGGCAATAGCGTCTTCGAGGTGGAAATGACAATGCGCCAGTCCGCATTTACGTAGCCGGCTATTCGACTGGTTCGTTCTGCTCGAACTTCGAAAACTCATCCGGATCCAATTGGCCATCCTGATTCCTGTCCATTTCGCGCCAACGCTCCATTAACTTGCTGTCGGAGCGACCTTCGCTTTCGGAAATCAGGCCGTCGCGGTTCTCGTCCAGCTTTTTGAAACGCTCGCTCTTGATTTCCCGTTCGACCTCGACCTGATGCTTGGTCGCCGGTATGTCCTTTTCGATCTGCTGGCCGGACGGGCGCTGGGCCGGCGGCTCGGCCGGCTGGTTGGTAATGTCCAGGGATCTTTCAGTCGCTTCATCCGGGTTGGGAGTTCCCGGAACTCGCTGTTGCTCAGCCGCTGCCCAGGATGAACCCAGCAGTGCGAGCACGGTGATGATGATTGATGTTTTCATGACAGACCTCCGTATCCACAATGAATATTCAATGCTTTGAAGCAGTAATCGGAGGATTTCCGCTCATAATGATTAGGACCCGCCTATCCCTGCGCGGTTCTGAAACGAAGTCGCCGGTATAAATCGCGATAGCTGAATGGACCCCAAAAAACGCCGGAGCCGGACGCAAACGAGCTCAATGCGCCGCTCCGGAAGTACTTGTGACGGGATGCGTTGGAAAAGCAGTGATCGTCACCACGACGCCGGATGACAATCCAGAGATTTGAGTACAAGGGTGGGACTCTGTTGGCTCTTGCCGACGGCCTTGTCCCGATACATGGCTTGATCGGCTGCCCTCAGCAATTCGGCGGTGGTCGAGCCGTCTTCAGGATAGACGGCGATGCCCACGCTAGCGCCTAAGACCGGCATCAACTTATTGGTTCCATTGACGTCCACGGACGGTTGGAAAAACGCTTTCTTGATTTTCCTGGCCACGGATTCCGCACCGGAACGGTCTCCGATATTCTGCAGAAGCACTACGAATTCGTCTCCTCCCAATCGGCCTACGGTATCCGTTTCCCGAACGGAATGCTGAAAAATGCGGGCGGCGCGTTGCAAGACCTTGTCCCCGGTCTGATGCCCGTAATAGTCGTTGACCTGTTTAAATCCGTCCAAATCGAGGTAAAGCACTGCCACCTTCCGCCTCGACCGGTGAGCTTCGGCCAGCGATTGATCCAACCGATCCATGAATAACTGACGATTGGGCAGTCCGGTCAACGGATCGAAATTGGCCAACAAAAATAGCCTGTTGCCCTCCTCGAGTTTACGTTTTTCATAGCGGTCATAGATTCTGGCAACACTGAAAAACATGAGGAGACATGCCAAGGATCCCACAAAAATCAGGTTCAGCCGGTTCCAATCAAGATTCGCCCACCCCAATTGTTGTTCGATTTCGAGAGATAAGTGTTTCTCCGGCTCTCCGAAAGAGCTGCGAAAAAGCAGCTTGGGAAACAAGCTGGATTCGAGGGGCGTTGCCGGCGAAGCCTGCTTATGAATCAACTTGTCACCCGGATTTGCTCCAGCGTGCACCGACTCGAACAGGGTGAGCGCCAACGCAACGGAATCGGAAGGGAGATGGAAAAGAGCCTTCACCCTGCATATCACTACGGCGAAACTTACGCCGCCTGTTAAACTTACCGGCTCCACGAGCGCATAACCCCAATCGCCGTTATTGAGCAGGAACGAGCGACTGGCGGCAATTTCTCCGGACCTCAGAGCGCGCTGAAAGGCGTTTCCGAGTACCGATACCAAATCGACATCGGTCTCCGACAAGGGTCGCGTCTCATCGGCGTCCGGCGCAATGGAATTCGGAGCATACAAGAACGGTTTGCCCACAGCCGCAACTCGAATCAGGCGATTCCTACGATCGGAAAAAAGATGTACCGAAGAAGCGACACCCTCATGAAGCCTTAAGGCAACGAATTCTTCCAAAGTCTCCTTGTCGAACTTCGGAACGGTGCCCATGAAGTAGATGCCGGCATCCTGGTCCGAGATCAGGCGCGCGTAGGTAGTGATCTTCTCCTGATTTATGGGCTCCTCGGTCTTGAGGAATGCCGCCAGTCCATGTGTCGCATCAACATAGCGACGCGTTTGCGAAACCAATTGCGTTTGAATCAGGGCGGACGTCTCGGAAAACCGCTGGGTTTCCCGCTGAATGTCGAGAAAAACGGCGAACGCCAATCCCGCAGCGGCGATCAATATCCAGCATATCGTCAACAAGGCGTAGAAGGAAAACCGCTTGACGATCAGTTCGATTATCCCCTTTTGCAACAACGCCGCGGCCTGCATAGCCTTTATGCTACTATTCGCTGCCGGCTGCCCGACTTCAAGGATTCCCGGATTGCCACCGGAATGGCGATCCAGCTCGAAGGGGATGTACGATTCTGCATCTCTACGAATCCATGATTGCAAAAGATTTTGGAAGAGGAGATACATGTTTAAACCCAGACTCGACGTATTCCTTGCTTGCCCGATTCATACCAGCGCTCTCATCGCGAACTTTTTGGTTCTGCTGTTCTTGCCCCTGGTACGCCCACCGATCACCCTGTCCATGCTGCTAGTCGCGCTACTGGTCTACCTCTCGATGTTCTTTGGCGCCAAATCGGCGGCTAACGAAACCCAGAGACTCTTGTCGTTGAGTAACGACGATAAACCAAGCGTTCACTGAACGGTCATCCTGCTATCTCGCCGGTCGAAACTGTTCGACGTTCAGCTTACATGCGGACGGCGCGAGATAATGTGATTTAGTACCAACTTCCGGAAAAACCGCTCGTTAATGATTAATGCAAAAACCATGCACAAGCCAAATGTTTCGAGCGCCGCAGTTGATGTTTCATCCGCTGCGACGAACTCCGCATAAGGCGGGGACGCGCGTCGAAGACTCCGATTGAGTCGCCTTTGTGACTCCGAAGCACAACTCACCCGGCTTGCTGCGCCGCCTGGCGGCGCTCGTTTACGACATGGTCGTGCTGGTTGCGGTACTCTTCGCCGCAACGGTCCTCCTGCTGCCGCTTCATCACGGAGAAGCCTTTCAACCGAACCACGGGCTGTATAGCGCATATCTATTGACGGTCAGCTTCGCGTTTGTCGGGTGGTTCTGGACCCATGGCGGACAAACTCTCGGAATGCGTTCCTGGAAAATTCGCCTGTGCACGACAGCCGACACTTCCATCTCCTGGGGCCAGGCTTCGATTCGCTTCTTCTGCGGCTTGATATCCTTCGGCTGCCTAGGCCTCGGCTATCTCTGGGTTTTGTTCGATTCGCAAGGCCGTAGCTGGCACGATCTCGCGTCCCGGAGCAAAATCGTTTGGCAAGATTTAGAGCCTTCAGAGAAAACAGGGATGAATTAAGCGTCTAAGGCAAGAACAATGTCGGATGTCGCGGCGAAATCGGGCATCCAGCTTGCCCCCGCCGCTCATCCCGGCACAACGATCTCGCAAAACGCAGCGGAGATGTCTCATGCAGGACCGCGCCGATGTATTCGAAAACCCCGTGTCACGGGAGGTCTGGAATTGGAAATACCGTCTCACGGACGAAGCGAGCCGCGACTTTGGCGTAAGGGATACCTGGCGGCGTGTAGCGCGAGCCCTGGCCAGCGCCGAGCCCGAAAATTCCGCCCATTGGGAACGCGCTTTTTTTGAAGCCTTGGAAGACTTCCGGTTCTTGCCGGGCGGGCGAATTCTGGCCGGAGCCGGCAGCCGACACGATGTCACGCTGTTCAACTGTTTCGTAATGGGCACTATTGAAGATTCCATGGAAGGCATCTTCTCGGCTCTCAAGGAAGCGGCGCTCACCATGCAGCAAGGAGGCGGCATCGGTTACGACTTTTCCACCCTGCGCCCGTCCGGCATCCCCGCCCACCGCTGCGGTGGCGTCGCCTCCGGCCCGGTATCTTTTATGCGCATTTGGGACAGCATGTGTGCCACGGTTCTTTCGACCGGTGCCCGACGTGGTGCCATGATGGGTACATTGCGCTGCGATCATCCGGACATCGAAACCTTTGTCGGTGCCAAACGAACCCTCGGCGAGCTACGGAATTTCAATCTTTCCGTACTGATCACGGATGATTTCATGGACGCGCTGAAGCGTGATCGGGATTGGCCGCTGGTATTTCCCGTCAATCCCGAGGGAACCCCTGCCGGTACCGGACAGATCGTTCTGAGACGCTGGTCCCATACCGACACCCCTGTTCCCTGCCGCATCGTTCGAGTGATCAGAGCCCGCGACCTGTGGAATGCCATCATGCGGTCCACCTATGAACATGCCGAACCGGGCGTTCTGTTCATCGACCGCATCAATCGGGAAAACAATCTTTGGTATTGCGAACACATATCGGCCACCAATCCTTGCGGCGAAATCCCCTTGCCCCCTTACGGCGCTTGTGATTTGGGCTCCATCAATCTCACCCGCTTCGTATCGCGGCCGTTCGAGGATCACGCCGCTCTGGATTTCGCGGGCATCGAACGGATTACCGCCGTGGCTGTGCGCATGCTGGACAACGTCATCAATGTCAGCCGGTTTCCCTTGCCGCAACAGCGGAATGAAGCGCTCGATAAACGGTGTATCGGTCTGGGAATTACCGGGCTGGCGGACGCCCTGATAATGTTGGGTGTGCGCTACGACGACGAACAGGCGTGTCAGCTTGCCGACAAAATCATGCGAACCGTGTGTCTCGCGGCATATCGGACGTCGATCGAACTGGCGAGCGAAAAGGGTTCTTTCCCCTGTTTGGATCGCGACAAATACCTACAGAGTCCATTTGTTCGGGCCTTGCCGCGCACCATCAGAAAAGGCATTTCCGGACACGGCATTCGGAACAGCCATCTGCTGGCGGTCGCGCCCACCGGCTCCATTAGTCTGCTCGCGAACAACGTGTCCAACGGGCTCGAACCGGCATTTGCCGAGCGCTATCAACGACGCGTCCTAACTCCCGAAGGTCTTCAGAACTACGACATCGAAAACTATGCGGTCCGGTTGTGGAAGCTCGAATGTTCGAAGCACACGCTGCCGCCGGCTTTTGTCACCACCTTCGAATTGTCGCCGCTCGCACATTTACGTATGCAGGTCGCAATCCAACGTTCGGTGGACAACGCCATTTCGAAAACGGTCTACCTGCCCGAGAACTTTCCTTTCTCCGATATGGAGTCACTGTACCGCCAGGCCTACGACATGGGACTAAAGGGTTGTACCACTTATCGGCCCAATCCCATTACCGGAGTCGTGATCAGCCCGACGGAGCCCATGACGGATTCCGCTATCTGCTGCGAACAGAACGATTAGCCCGTGACGCCGCCGGCACATGTCGCTCTGTCACGACACTCGGATATAAAACAGGCGCGGAACTGAGAAAGGGGTTTTGGCGGGAACCGGGACACCGGCGGGGCGTAAGAAGCGATTAAATCTCGTTACGCCCCGGACCGTCGTGTGGTTAAACGATTAGAGGGCGGTGGACGAAATTTTATGGTTCTTGATTTCGCCACGCTGCATGCGGACGTGCTCCTCGAGCTGACGCTTTGCGGCATCGAACGCGTCGCGTAACGCGACGTACACATCCTCATGTGCCTGCTTGTCGTGATGGTCGCGGCTGACCACGATCTGCTTCTGAGGAACGCTCAAATCGATTCTGACTTTATAGAGATTACCCTGGTGCTGATGATGATGCTCCGCCTCGACGGCGACTCTACAGCTGATGATGTGATCACAGAATTGCTCCAGTTTTGCGGCTTTCTCCCGAATGCGGGTTTCAACGGCGTCGGAATGAGGAATGCCTCGAAACGTAATCTCTAGTGGTACTTGCATAGGTCTTTCCCATTAAGTGTCAAGTCTGTAAGTAGTCCAAAAAGTCTCCACCGAAGCCCTGGTCCAGCGCATGCTGTCCGGCTCGTCCAAATTTCCGGCTTCTGCTTGGTGGTTCGGTCCATTGGTTGTTGTGTTGTGACCCTGTAAGGCTTGGGTCGATGGGGCCGAATATGCGCTCAGCCCCTTATTTCCGTGCCGCTCCGGGCACATGATATACAACCCGAAGTCGCCCTGTCGACTTGCGCCCCGCCGCATATTCACGCGAAAGCTTATTCATAAGACTCGTGCGCTCGAAAACGGTTGCCGGCCGATTTGCCACGGGAACCGGTGTTCGATTACGAGGCGTTCGTTCGCCAGAACTCGCGCAGCGCCGTCAAGACCTCGTCTAGGTCCGCCTCGGTATGATCCGCGGAAACCTGAAACCGGATTTCTTCGTCGCCGCGGGGCACTACCGGATAAACGATCCCGGTCGCCAGAATGCCCCGCTCGCGCAGATGAAGGACCATGCTCCGGGTCCTTTCGGTATCCCTGAGCATCAAAGGGACGACCGGATGCGCGCCGGGAAGCGTCTCGAATCCCGAATCCGTTAGAGCTTGCCGGAACTTGGCCGTCAAGTCCCGCAGCCGCGCGAGCCGCTGCTGCCCCTCGGAACCGCTCACGATTTCCACGGCTCTCGCGCCGGCGGCCGCTTCGCCCGGCGTGATCGGGTTCGAATAGATGTAGAGCGGGGCTTTTTCGCGCAAAAAATCGACCAGCAGCGAACTGCCGACGACATACCCCCCGTTGACGCCGAAAGCCTTTCCCAAGGTACCGATCAAAATATCCGCCGGCCCGCACTCCGCATACTCCTCGGTGCCTCGGCCGGTTTGCCCGAAAGCGCCGACGCCATGGGAGTCGTCGACTACGACGAACACCCCTTCGGCAAATTTTTCATCATAGGTCTCGGCCAGCGCAAGCAGTTCCTTTAGGGGGGCATGATCGCCGCGCATGCTGAAGATGCCGTCGGTCACGATGATTCCCCGCCGGCACGACTCGGCCGCCTGCCGTAAAAACGTCTCGGCCTGATCGAGGTTCAAATGCTCGTAAACGAACTTCTCCTTCGGCCGGGCCAGACGGATCGCATTGATGATGCAGTTGTGGTTCAACTCGTCGCTAATCACCGCAGTCTCGAGGCCTATCAGGGTCGGCAAAACGCCCATCACCGCCGCGTAAGCCGAGCTGAACAGCATTGCCGCCTGGCGGCCGTGGAACTCGGCCAGACGCTGTTCCAGCCGCACATGCGGCTCGTAGGTGCCGCTGATGAAGCGCACGGCTCCGGGACCCGCACCGTAATTCCGGACGCCTTCCTCCTCCGCCCTCATCACGTCCGCGTGATGCGCGAGCCCAAGATAGCCGTTGGAGTTCATGCGGAGAAACGGATGGTCTCCCTCTCCTTTCAGCAGATAACGGATGCCGTGCCCGTCCCTCGGCGGCAGAACGCCGGTAATGATCGTTTCCCGGCTCTTGCGCACGCCGGACCGGTCCAGCTGCGCCAGCTCTTGCTTCAACAAAGCCTCCATTCGGTCCATGGCCATAGTTCACCTCGTCGCTCAATAATTGATTCCGGAAACGGCAATCGGACGCGAATCAAAGCCGGGATAGCCGGGCTCCATGGAGCTTTTCCAATCCGTTCAGGCAGTCCGCTGCCGTCCCTATGCAGATACACCCTGCAATTTTGCGCGAATCTTTTCGAGCATGTCGCTCGTCATACGCGTTATGTCGTAATGTGGCGTCCAGCCCCACTCCGTCCGTGCCGCGCTGTCGTCCAGGGATTGGGGCCAGGAGTCGGCAATCGCCTGACGCACCGGGTCCACCTCATAGTCGATCGCAAATTCCGGAATATGTTTCCGAATCTCGGCAGCCAATTCGCCAGGGGTAAAACTCATGGCGGTCACATTGAATGCATTGCGGTGTTTCAGCCCGGCGGCGTCGGCTTCCATCAGCATCATCATGGCTCGAACGGCATCGGGCATGTACATCATGTCGAGACGCGTGTCGGCCCGGAGAAAACAGGTGTAATGACGATAGCGGATCGCTTGGTAGAAGATTTCCACCGCGTAATCGGTGGTTCCGCCGCCGGGCGGAGTCCGATAGGAAATGATCCCCGGCAGGCGCAGGCCTCGGGTATCGACGCCGAACCGGCGAAAATAGTAGTCGCAGAGCAATTCGCCGGTAAGCTTGGTGATGCCGTAAATCGTCGTCGGACGCTGGATGGTGTCTTGAGGCGTGTCTTCGCGCGGCGTGGTCGGTCCGAAAGCGCCGATCGAACTCGGAAAGAATACGGCGCATCGGTACTGGCGGGCGACTTCCAGCATACGATACAAACCGCCCATATTGACGTTCCAGGCCACCTGGGGCCGATCTTCGGCTACGGCGGAAAGAAGTGCCGCCAGATGATAAATGGTCTCGATCCGGTAACGGCGCACCACGTCCTGAATCTGGCGCAACTGGGTACAGTCGAGATGCTCGAACAGGCTATCGCTTTCGCCCGCGCCGGCGGGGGGCATGCGAATATCGGCCGCCACCACGAGGCCGTCTCCGTATCGGGTCCGCAACGCCGGAATCAGCTCCGAACCGATTTGGCCGAGCGCGCCGGTCACCAAAATTCGACCTTGTGTACCCATCGTATTCTCCTTCCCCTCGCGGAGCTCCGGATCAGCAGAAAGCCAGCGGTTTCCGAGAGATCGATAGGCCAAGGTTAAATCTCGCCGATGACCGGGTCAATGCAACGGGGATGACGGCGCTGATGTTACTGCTCAGAACCCGTATGAGCCTTGACAATAGGTTTCGGGAACCACAAGCTGGGTCACTGGTCAGCACTCGTGCCCGGAGGTATTCACCATGACCAAAAAAGAAGAAAAGGCCTATTCCCAGGAAGAAATCGAAGAGCGCCTGAAGCAGGAGCTTCCGCATTGGTATTACGAAAACGGCTGGATACGCCGAAAATTCCGAACCCACAGCTGGAAAGCCACCCTGATGGTGGTGAATACGGTCGGACATCTCGCGGAGGCCGCCTGGCATCATCCCGATCTGACCGTGTCTTATGCGTTCGTCATCGTCAAGCTGATGACTCACACGGCAAAAGGCGTAACGGACAAGGATTTCGCTCTGGCGAAAAAGATCGAGGAGGTCGTGCAATGGCAGCCTGGCGCAAAAACCGGCGGCATCCTGGAAGGCACACCGGACGATCCGCGCTTCAGGTATCTCAAGTACGACTGAGCGACTCGAGCAACTGCTGCGCTTCCTTTTGCAGCTTCGGACGAAGGAACAGCAGTTTCCATCGGCTGCCGCCGCACTTTCGCCACAGCACCACCGAGCGGATACCGGCCAGCAAGAGCGCACGGATTCTGTTGCCATTCTCCGGATCGGACAGATACATCTGCTCGCCCGCCACCATCACCCGCGGCTTCAGTTGGCTGACGGTCTGATGATAGGTTTCGGCAAGCGTTGCGAGCACTTCCTCATCCAGAACACCCCGCTCTTCGGCAATGGCGGCGGCTTTTTCCATGCCTGCACGAATGGCCTCGAGCATGCGGGGCTGCTTCATCAGCTTGCGCTCGAGAAAAATAAGCGTCGAGGCGTAGCGCGCCTGCTCCGGATCCACGACATCGGGACCGCCCAACTGTTTTTCGATTTGCCTGAGCCCCGTCATAACGCAGTGGAGACCGCCGTAAACATCCACCACGTCCCCCGAGTCGATCTTGAGCACGCTGCCGATGCTGGCCGCCATGTCCTCGCGATCGGCCGTTCCCCGCTTGGCGATGTGCTGCACGAGGTAAACCGCCTGGGACAGGCCGGCCAAAGCGATCACTTGATTGCGTAAAGTTTTTGTCATCACAGACTGCAACGAATGGCGAAAAATGACAGACCCATTCTCCGCGAGGGATTATTGGTCGCGCCGATTGTATTTCACCGCGTTTCCCTTGGCCAATTCGACAGGATACTTTTCAGCGTTCTTCCGCATCTTTTCCTGCACGGCCTCCTCCAAATCGATACTCATGAGGTCGGCCAGCCGCAGCAGATAAATCAGAACGTCGGCGATCTCCTCCCGCACTGCGCGATAATCTTCGGGATTTTCGGCCAGACGATGCGATTCATCATCCTTAAGCCATTGAAAACGCTCCAGCAGTTCCGCCGCCTCCACGGAAAGCGCAATCGCGAGATTTTTCGGACTGTGGAATTGGTCCCAGTCTCTGTCACGGGCAAACTCTCGTAGAGCCTGTTGTATCGCTGCAATGTTCATGGAAAGCTCTGTTAGCGTATTTTTTTATTGAGGCGGATTAAGCGAAAATAGTTAACACGAACATGGCAAGAGAATGAATACAACAAGCTCTGGACGAACTCCGTGTGATTTCGTTCAATGTTTGTAAACAATCGCTCGTGAAGGTGTAAAAAAAATGGAAAGTCTTATTCAGAACCTGCAACGCACGATTCGCGCCTTGGAAACCCTGAGCGAAAAAAAGCTGCCCGAAGCCGATCAGGTGGACGAACTGCTTGATCAACTGTTTCAGCAGAAAATCGACCTTGTCAATATCACCATCAGCAGCTCGTCACCGGTCTACCAGCAGGCGGTTCAGGCCATGAACCAAGCGGCGGCTCGGGTCGAAAGAGCCGTCAAGGAGCCGTCCCGCATAGGCGATGCCGTTCCGGTCGTGTACGATGCGGTGGGCAAGCTGGCCAAGCTTTTGAATCATGTGATGCCTTGACGCGAATGCAGCCCACGCCACCGGGCCAGCGCTTTCCCTTTCCGCCGCTGAAGGCGGCCGGAGACGCGGCGCTCGCGTCAGAATCCATTCCCCTCGGCCACCTCCGTTGTCCGCCCATCGATTCAGAGACCTATCGAAGGTTGGAAAGGCGGGTAGGGCGCTGCCACCTCAACCAAAGACTGGGCATAGAGCATGATTTCGAGGCTCGCGTGTTCGGCCAGGGACGCACTTTATTCCATATCGAAAATTGGTATTCCGTTCATGGCTTGATGCGCCATATCCTGCGACTCTTGTGGCTGCACAACCGAGGCCGCGAAAATGCCCGAACCATCCAAATCCGTCATAACGAGATCAAGCTCGAACGGCTCCCGCGGGCGTTCGACGGTTTTACTCTGCTGCACATTACCGATCTTCATCTGGACATCTCGGAGGATATTCCCGACACGCTCATCGACGCCGTAAACCGGGTCGATGGCTACGACATCTGCGTTCTGACCGGCGATTTTCGTGCACAAACCTATGGTCCGTACGAACCGACGCTGACGGCCATGCAAAAGGTTCGTCCGTTTCTGAAGGGGCCGGTCTACGGCGTCCTGGGCAATCATGACACCATCCGCATGTCGCCTGGGCTGGAAAACCTGGGAATCCACATGCTGTTGAACGAGTCTATCGCCCTAACTCGCGGCGATGCGACCATCTATCTCGCCGGCATCGACGACCCTCACTACTACCGCGCCGACAACATCGAGAAAGCCACCGATCAAATTCCACAGGAGTCGGTTTCCATTCTGCTTTCGCACTCGCCGGAGATGTATCGGCACGCGGCCTATGCCAATTTCGACGTGATGCTGAGCGGCCACACGCACGGCGGCCAGATTTGCCTGCCCGGAGGCATTCCCATCATTCTCAACGCAAACGCCCCTAGAGCGTTCTGCAACGGACCATGGCGTTACCACTCCTTGCAGGGTTACACATCAGCCGGCAGCGGTGTCAGCATCGTGGATGTGCGTTTGAACTGCCCGCCCGAGATAACCCTGCATCAGTTGCGCTCGACCTAGTAGGGCTGCTCGCGTATCCGGAGCTGGAAAAGGATACGCGAGACCACGAGTTCCATGAATGTAAAGCCGGCGACGAGACCGGCCACATGGATAAGCTCCAAACCCAGCTCGACACGCACGGCAAGTAAAGGGAACAAAGACTCCGGAATTTGATCCAGTCCTAATGCCATGCCACTGGCCGGAACACCAAGACGCCTCTTGATGAAGCTGGAAAAGAGATCGCCCAGCATCGCCGTGGCGCCGATGCAAAGACCCAGCTCGAAGGGAAATCCTACCCCCGCGGCGGCCAGTCCGGTAACCGGAATCGCAGCAATGAACCCTCTCCAGGTCTTGGACGAGCCAAACAGCGGCCGCCGGTCGACGAAATGCGCGCCGCCGTCTATAGGCCATGCCAAACGCTCGCCCAGTCCCTTGTTGATCAGTATGGGAACGCCGTTAGCGGCCATTAGCAGGAATAGAAGTTTAAGAGTCAGCATTGTCACCGTAATCGGCCGCCCAAAACCGGTACCGCAATTCGAGAATGTCGCCGCTTCAGCTCAAGAGCACTGCCACCAGGCCGGTTATGAAAATGCCGTCGAAAGTGCCGGCGCCTCCGATGGATGCAATCGGAGCCGCCATTCGGCGAATATCCTTCAGGCGCAAGAGATCGGCACCGATCAAGACCCCCAACGATCCCGAGATATAGGCGAGAGGAGCCCGATATTCCTCTCCCAGGAAAATGGCGGCCAGAGCCGCCGCGAGCGGAGCGACCAAGACCGGCATGCCGATGCCGACGCCCGGAATGGGCCGGCTCATGAAGTAGCTGACCGAAGCGACAAAAGCCGTAGCCGCAATAATTTGCAAAGGCGGAACACTGTAGCTGTTGACCAGGTACAGCGAGAACAGCACCGGCACCAAACAGCCGCCCACGTTTACCGCGACTTGAGTGCGGCCGGTAAAAGGCACCGGCGGCCGGCGCAGCAAGCCGTATCCTATTCTTTCAATCGGCGGTGGCGCGGCGGATACCCGCAGCGTAAACAAAGGCAGATTGATGGCGCTGCCGAGCAAGGAGGTAATCAACAGCGTCAGCGCCGATTCCGGATTCAAACCGAGTTTCTGGAAAGTTAGGGTAATCAGCCCCAGCTTGATACTGAAGATAATCCACAGCAGCAAGCCCAAAAAGAACAAAAAGTAGAGAGGTGAAAACGGTGATCGCATCAGCGCTGGTCCAGCCCATAAAAAAGGCCGTGGGGCATGTCCCACGGCCCCTCATGGGTTATTCGACTTTAATGCTTTTACGCTTGGAGGTGGCCACCTTGGGAATGGTCAACTCGAGCACGCCATCTTTGAAATTCGCCTTGACCTTATCCCCTTCCACCGGGCAAGGCAGGCGGATGGTCCGCTGAAATTCGCCCCGACTCAGCTCGCGCCGGTAGAACTGGCCTTTTTCCTCCTCTTCCTCGCGTCGGGTCGTGGCCCGAATGCTGAGTGTATTGTCCTGCAGCGAGACATCGAGGTTTTCCTTGCTGACCCCCGGCAACTCCGCACGGACCAGCAACTCCGGTTCGCGGTCGATCACATCCACTCTAGGCACGCGCCCGCCGAAGACGGACTCTCTTTCCGGCCAGCCCCGTCCAAAAAAGAACGGTTGCATCCAGTTGCGCCGCACCTCGTCGAACCATTGCTCGAGCTCGTCCAAGGGGCTTAGGAATTGCCCCGCTTGCGGCTGCGTCACTTCTTTGCCGGTGGACTTTTTGGTCTGACTCTCTCGCTTGTCGGTCATAGCATTTCCTCCTTTATAAACGCAAACTTGGATTCACATATCAGGCACGCTAGAGAGAACAAAGCCGGACATGCCGGTTTCTGAAATAAGACCGTTAACGACATTTTTCAACGGCTTTGCGACGAGCTGCTGCCTTCCATAGGTCGTGCAACATTCGACAACAACCCATGTCAAAGTGTTGCAAGAGAAAGCCGTATCGGCAACATGGCGTGGGGTTCGCAAGATGTCCCCTTCGGTTTTCTTTTCCCCTTCTTCAACTGTCGGCGCTTCAAAACACCATTTTTGCATCGCCCTTTCTTATTCGCTACTCTAGCTTACCGGATAAACAACCGCTATCTTTTGATGGAAATTCTCATATTGGTCTTTCTTTTTCTGTTGAATGGCGTATTCGCCATGTCGGAAATGGCCATAGTCTCCGCCCGGAAAATCCGCCTGCAACAGTCCGCCCAAGAAGGCCATTTCGGCGCTAAAGCCGCCCTCCAGTTAGCCAACGAACCTTCTCATTTCCTTTCCACGATTCAGGTCGGCATCACCTTGATCGGGATTCTCATGGGCGCTTTCGGTGAAGCCGCCATTTCCGGCGAACTAGCCGAATATCTCGAACAGTTTCCGGAAATTGCGCCTTACAGCCGCGGTCTATCGCTGGCCGTGGTGGTCATCGGGATTACTTACTTTTCTCTGATCATCGGCGAGCTGGTTCCGAAGCGGCTAGCGCTGCAAAAGCCGGAGAAAATCGCCATGGTTATCGCCCGGCCGATGAATTTCATTTCGCTGGTGGCGTATCCTCTGGTCAAGATTCTGAGCCTATCGACCGACTTCATTCTGCGGCTGTTTAGAGCGCGACAGCCCGAGGAGCCGCTGATCACCGAAAAGGAAATCAGGATCATGATCGATCAGGGCACCGCAGCCGGCGTGTTCGATAAATCCGAACAGGAGATGGTTTCGAACGTCCTGCGCCTGGATGTGCTTCGCGTCGGGGCGATCATGACGCCTCGGATGGATATCTATTACCTGGACATCAAGGATTCATTCGAGGAAAACCGCCGAAAGATCATCGACAGCCCCTATTCGAGAATCCCCGTCTGCAAAGACGGGCTCGACAACGTCATAGGATTCGTCCAGGCCAAGGATCTGCTGACCAAAGCCCTCCTCGGCGATTCCATCGACCTGGGCCGACTGATCAAAACGCCACGCTACGTGCCGAAATCCCTCAATCCCATGCAACTGTTGGAGGAGTTCAAGCGCTCGAAAACGCCCATGGCTTTAGTCGTGGACGAATACGGCGAAGTCGCCGGACTGGTCACGCTCAAGGATGTGATGGAAGCCATCGTGGGCGACATTCCTATGGCTGAAGGGGAAGAAGAACCGGAAGCCATTCAGCGAAACGACGGCTCCTGGCTTTTGGACGGAATGCTGAGCACCGCGAAATTCAAGCAGATCTTCGACTTGGAGGAACTACCCGACGAGGCCACGGGCAATTTCCATACGATAGGCGGCTTCGTCATGCTGCAGCTCGGTCACGTTCCGCGCGCGGCCGATCATTTCGAATGGAATCACCTTCGTTTCGAAGTGGTCGACATGGACAAGAATCGAGTGGACAAGCTGTTGGTTTCGCCGATCGATTTCGGCTAACAAGGCTTGAGACGACGGAGAAACTCGACGTAGCCCTAAACTTGGCTTGATCAGCGTGACTCGTTCTTCGTGATGCCGCAGCGTTCGCACCGATAAACGGTAATCAGCTTGCCCTGCTTGACGTCAAAGGGCTTTTCCCGCACCACTATCCATTTGTGAAAACCGCTCCGGCACAATGTCTTGCCGGCGTGCTTTTCCGAGGCCTTCGGCCGCCGGAAATTAACGACATCGCCCATGGATCGAACTCCTCAACTCAGGAAAAAATGGTTCTGAAAGTCAAATTAATGCGTTCGGTCTTAGGCTCCCGCGCTTTCGGCACGGAATGTCGCCACCCATGCTGCAAACGCCCGCCCATGAGCAGCAGGCTGCCGTGGGTCAAGACGATTTCCAAGGTTTCTCCGGTCTTGTTGTGGCGAAGCCTGAACAGCCGTTCGGCGCCAAAACTCAAAGAGGCGATGAACGGGTTCGATCCGAGCTCTTTCTCCTTGTCGGCATGCCAGCCCATCGAGTCCCGGCCGTCTCGATAGAGATTGCCGAGCACGCTGTTGAACCGCCGCCCGCAAAACCTTTCAACGCGGTCCTTCAGCATCGACAAGGTTTCGTTCCAAGGCAGCGGTTCATGGCTCACGCCGGAGTAGCGGTAAGCCGCGCCCGCGTCCCCGTACCAGCACACCAACCGCGGTACCCTCACCCGCCTGCCGAAAACCGTGATGTCTTCTTCCTGCCAAGCCAACTCCCGCCGCAAAAGGATATGAAGCGCATCCGCTTCCGGGCGAGAAACGAAATCTTCGACGAAATACAATTCGCCGTCCCGAGGCGCGAGATTAACCGTGGGCCATTGGGCCGGTGAGCCTGGCTGACGCAAACCGAACAACCCCGTTCAAAGACCCGCGCTATCCATCCGTTCCACCAAACGCTGCAGACCATCGGAAATCAGAACGGTGTACACGGCGCTCTCTTCGATGGCGTTCAGGGCGGGCGGCAATTGCTGCAATTGTCCCCGTAACCGCTCCCGCATGACAGCGAGCGTCTCCTGTGCACCGACGCGCTTGCCTTTGGCCATTACCTGGCGAAGCAGCGGTTCGCCTTCGATCTGAGACTCGCTTTCCTCGGCCATCACATCGTGCAGCATGTGGCCTTCATCGTCGTAACGGCGGTACACCTGCTTGCGCCCAGGCCAATTCTCCTTGCCTTTCGATCGCTTGCGTCTGGGACGCCCCGCATATTCCTGCAACTTGTAAGCGCAGTTCAAGTACGGCATATCCTGGGATGTCGTCAAACGCGTTCCGACTCCGAATCCATCGATAGGAGCGCCTGCCTCGAGCATCCTAAAGAGTTCGTGCTCGTCCAGATCGCCGCTGGCGAAAATGCTGCACTCCGTGAGCCCGCCCTCATCCAGAATCGACCGTACCCCCTTAGCCAGTTCCGCCATATCGCCGCTGTCTAAACGCACCCCTTTTATGGGGATGTTTCTTTCGGCCAGCCTGGGAGCCAAAGTAACCACTTTTCGGGCGGCTTCCAGCGTGTCGTAGGTATCGATCAGAAGCAGCACGTTGCCCGGCAGGCTTTCCGCAAACCGCTCGAATGCTTCGACCTCGTCGTCATGCGCCATGATGTAGGAATGGGCCATGGTGCCGTAAACCGGAATGTCGAATAATTTTCCGGCCAGAACATTCGACGTACCGTCGAAACCGGCCAGATAAGCGGCTCGGGCGGCCATCAGACCGGCCTCGGCGCCGTGGGCGCGGCGCAGTCCGAAATCCACCAAAAGCTTTCCCGGCGCGGCGAGCGCCGATCTAGCCGCTTTCGAAGCGATCATGGTCTGGAGCTGAACGATATTGATCAAACGGGTCTCGATGATCTGGGCCTCGGCAATCGGCGCCGTTACCCGAACGATCGGCTCGTTCTGAAAAAGGACCGTTCCTTCCGGGATGGCATAAACATCCCCGGTGAAGCGAAGCTTGGACAAATGGTCGATAAACTCGGGCGTAAAGTAATCCAAAGTACCGAGCCACTCGCACTCCTCGTCGGAAAACTCGAAGTCTTCCAGGAATTCGACAAGCTGTTCCAGCCCGGCGGCAATCAGAAAATTTCGGTTCGGCGGAATCTTCCGTACGAACAGTTCGAAGGTCGCGGTGCCGGACATGCCCTCCCGATGATAGGCCTGCAGCATGGTAAGCTGATAAAGATCGGTAAGGAGCGCGGCGTGTTGTGTTTTCATGCTGTAATCCGGTCCTGCGATATCAGACGGGCGTCCGAGACAAAGTCGGCGATTATTAACGGCCTTAAAAACTACGCGGAATTTTTTGGCTGTTCGGAGTCACAAATAAATAATGTCTAGCGATATCGAATCATCGAGCGATCGGACATCGGCTGTCAAACGGACTATTGCTTCAAATGCCGTTCGAGCCGGTATTGAATGTCTGGTTCGCTCCAACGCCAAGACTTATAATTCTTGGGCGTCCGGACATGGCATCAAGTTCAAAGCCTGCTTTAGAAGCGGCATTGCCCTGTTTGAACTTCGGCGCAATCCACCGGCTTTTAGTTCAGACGATGTCGCACTGGCGAGATCACAATCGCGGCTGGCCCGCGAATCCGTGTCGAAAATCACAGATTTCACAGATTGAGTATGACCAATGGCTAAAATTGTCTTGAAGGTAACGGGCATGAAGTGCGGCGGCTGCGAAAATCAGGTCCAGGACGCCGTTAAATCCTGTGTCGGCGTTTCATCAGCCAAGGCTTCCCACACGGCCAGCACGGTCGAAATCGATTACGACGAAACAAGAACCGACCTGGCCTCGGTTAAGCAGGCAATCACCGAAAAAGGCTTCACGGTCGGCTGAAAGTTCCGTCACGCGAGCTTTTGCGCCAGGCGGTACTTTCCTCCGTTAGGATGAGCAATCCGTTCGGCTTTGCAGGGACCGTAGCCGCGTCCACAAATCCAGCACACGATAGGAAAAATGTTTGCCGACTCGTAATGGTATTCGGAGCAGTGCCGATGGATAGAATGGAATGGCGAATCGCGCCGTATCCCTGTCTAATGTCTGAGAGGTTTTCAAGTAGGGAGATGCTTATCGGCCTTCGTGCCGCGGCTCGATGCTCAACTATAAAAAGGGTATTCACATGAAAACGCCTGCGCATATCGCCGTTACGGGAGCGGCGGGGCAAATTAGTTATGCATTGCTGTTTCGGCTGATTGCAGGGGACTTGCTGGGCGACGATCAACCCATCGTATTGCATTTGCTCGAGATTCCGGAGGCCATCGTCGGATTGGACGGCGTAAGGATGGAACTCATCGATTGCGCCCCGCCCTTACTCCACGATGTGATCGTATCCGATGATCCTTATGTGGCGTTCGAAAATGCCGATCTCGCCTTCTTGATCGGCGCGAAACCGCGGGGGCCCGGCATGGAGCGCAAGGATCTCTTGAGGGTGAATGCGGACATCTTCGCCATCCAGGGCCGGGCGCTCAATGCCGCCGCCAAACGCAGCGTCAAAACGCTGGTGGTCGGCAATCCCGCCAACACCAATGCCTTGATCACCCAGCACAATGCCCCCGATCTTCCGCCGGAAAATTTTTCCGCCATGACCCGGCTCGACCACAATCGGGCGGTAAGCCAGTTAGCCCTGCATTGCGGTTGCTCGGTGAGCGATATTCGGAAAGTGATCATCTGGGGCAATCATTCGACCACGCAGTACCCGGACTTGCATCATGCACTGGTTCAGGGAAAGCCGGCGCTCGACAGGGTCGAATGGGATTGGTACGAAAAGGAGTTCATTCCGACCGTACAGAACCGTGGCGCGGTGGTGATTCAAACACGCGGAAAATCGAGTGCCGCTTCCGCCGCCAACGCAGCGCTAGACCATATGCGGAATTGGCTGTTCGGCACGCCGACTGGGGACTGGACCAGTATGACTATCCTCAGCGACGGCAGTTACGGTATCGCACCGGGCCTCATGTTTTCCTACCCGGTCGAAATTGGGGACGCACAGTACCGGATCGTACAAAATTTGGAAACCGGCGAGTTCAGCCGGGAGAAACTCAAGATAACCGAAGCCGAGCTGTTGGCCGAACGCGAAGCGGTGCGGCATCTCCTCCGTTGAACGCGGGCGGCGGCGCAGTGTCGGCCGCCGCGTCCCGGATAAAAAGTCAGTTTTTTACCAGCAGCAATTCCAGCAACGCCTTTTGCGAATGCAAGCGGTTCTCGGCCTCGTCCCAGACCACGCTTTGCGGGCCTTCCAGCACTTCGGCGCTGACCTCCTCGCCGCGATGGGCCGGGAGACAATGCATGAATAGCGCCTCCGAAGCCGCCAGTTCCATCAGAGTCGAATCGACTTGGTAGCCTTGGAAGGCATTCCTGCGCTGCGCCTGTTCGGATTCCTGCCCCATGCTTGCCCAAACATCCGTCACCACCAAATCCGCTCCGCGCGCTGCGTCCGACGGATCGCTCAGCAGTTCCACGCGATCGCCGGCCCATTCGATCAATGCCGATTCCGGCTCGTAACCTGCGGGGCAAGCAATCCGGAGCTTGAAATCGAGCAATCCTGCCGCGTGAATATAGGTCTGGCACATATTGTTGCCGTCGCCGATCCAGGCCACCGTCTTGCCGGCAATGTCGCCGCGGTGCTCGAAATAGGTCTGCATGTCGGCGAGCAGCTGACACGGATGGAATCTATCCGTGAGACCGTTGATGACCGGCACCCGCGAATAGGCCGCGAAAGTTTCCACCGTTTCGTGGGCATGGGTACGCAGCATGACCCCATCGACCATGCGCGAAACGACGCGGGCGGAGTCTTCGATGGGTTCGCCCCGTCCCAACTGGGTATCCCGCGGCGACAGAAAGATCGCGGCACCGCCGAACTGCACCATGCCGACCTCGAACGACAATCGGGTGCGGGTGGAGGACTTCTCGAACATCATCCCGAGCACTTTGTTTCTCAGCGGCTCGTATGGGCTCTTCATGTGCTTGAGCTCGATGGCCCGTCGGATGAGCGCGCGGAACTCCTCGCTGCTCAAATCCAAAAGAGTAATCAAATGACGTGGTTTCATACGCGTTCTCCGACCCCATGGGCCGTGTAGTCGGCGACCAGAGCAGAGATCCCTTCGATTAACAGCTTCTCTTCATCGTCGTTCAAAACGAACGGCGGCAACAAGCGTATCGTTCGGTCCGCCGTAACATTGATCAAAAACCCGCGGCTCAGCGCCTGAGCGACCAGATCGATGCAAGGGGTATCGAGCTCGATGCCGATCATCAGCCCTTTCCCGCGGATATCCACGACACGAGGATTGCCGGCCAGCTTGTCGCGAATCCCGATCAACAAACGCTCGCCGAGTTCTCCCGCACGCTCCACCAAGCGGTTTTCGGAGATCGTCCGCAATACGGCCAGTGCGGCGCTACATGCCAGGGGATTGCCGCCGAAGGTGGACGCGTGCTTGCCGGCGTTCAACATGTCCGCCGCAATTCCTCTGGCGAGGCAGGCACCGATCGGTACGCCGTTGCCCAAGGCTTTGGCCAGGGTCATGACATCGGGCATGATGCCGTGGTGCTGGAAGGCGAACCATTTGCCGGTCCGGCCGATACCGGTCTGGACCTCGTCCAGCATCAAGAGCCAACCGCGCTGATCGCAGATGCGGCGAAGGCCGGGCAGGAAATCGTCAGCCGGAACGCGTACGCCGCCCTCGCCCTGCACCGGTTCCACCAGGACCGCCACGACATTGGGGTTGGCCACGGCCTCGACAGCCGCGACGCTGCCGTACGGCACTCGCACGAAGCCTTCGACCAGGGGTTCGAAACCCTCCTGCACCTTGGGATTGCCGGTGGCGCTCAAGGTCGCGAGCGTGCGGCCGTGAAAGCTGCCCTCCATGACGATCACGGCGGGCCGATCGATGCCGCGATGATGCCCGTAACGGCGGGCGATCTTGATGGCCGCTTCGTTCGCCTCGGCGCCGGAATTGCAGAAAAAGGCGTTATCCAGTCCGCTCAGGCGGCACAGTTCGCCGGCGAGCTCTTCTTGCAGCTCGATGCGGTAAATGTTCGAAGTGTGCAGCAATTTGCCCGCCTGTTCGCAGATCGCACGGGAAACGGCTGGATGGGCATGACCCAGGCTGCATACTGCCACCCCTGAAATGGCGTCCAGATAGCGCTTGCCCTCCGTGTCCCAAAGCCATGCACCCTCGCCCCGGTCGAACGTTATCGGCAACCGGGCATAAGTCGGCATTACCTGACTGGTCATCACTCGTCTTCCCCAAAATAAAAAGGCAGTCGCAAGACTGCCCCAAAAAGAAGGGAAACATTATAGTGAAAAAATGCTTAGGTACAAGCACTTGGAGGCTTGAAGGCCGGATACCGGCAACGACTCGGCAGCTTGGCGCCGGTTACCCGAAGTTCTCGGCTTTTTGCAGGATGATCCCTCAATTCCGGCGTCATCTCTTCGATACTGGCTCGACTTTTTTGCAGGATCAGCTGTCTTAACGAATAGCGGGTCAAGACCTGCCAAGCATCGACAGCAAGATGTCCATCACCAGTAAGGAGATTCGGCTATGGGAGATCGACCGTTTTTGACCGACGTCAAAACGTTAAGAGAACGCGCAAGGCAGCACATCGAGCAGGGCGCGGTGACTCCGGGATACAAGGCCGACCGAGAGGTTGTGATCCGACTGCTCAACGAAGCACTGGCCACGGAAATCGTATGCGTGCTCCGTTACAAGCGCCACTATTTCATGGCGACCGGCATCAATGCGCAAAGCGTCGCCCAAGAGTTCCTGGAGCACGCCAACGAGGAACAGATGCACGCGGACAGCATTGCCCAACGCATCGTGCAGTTGGGCGGAGAGCCCGATTTGGCGCCGGAAGGATTGCAATCGAAAAGCCATTCCGAATACGTGGAGGGCGAGTCGCTGATCGATATGATCAAGGAGGATCTGATAGCCGAGCGTATCGCGATCGACAGCTACCGAGAGATCATCGAGTATCTCGGGAATAACGATCCCACCACCCGCAACCTTATGGAAGGCGTCCTGGCCAAAGAAGAGGAACATGCCGAGGATCTGGTCAGCCTCTTACAGGAGCTCGGACAGTAAACCGATGAGTGTCGGCAGGAATTAACGCGCGGCGGATCATCAAACCCTGACTGTTCGAAAATAGGCTCAGACTTCCGCCAGATTGCCCTTTTCCTCGAGCCAAACCTTGCGATCGGCGGCGCGCTTCTTGGCCAGGAGCATATCCAGGCGCTCGTCGGTCGCTTGCTGCTCTTCCAGGGTCAGCTGAACCAGCCGCCGGGTGTCGGGATTCATCGTGGTTTCGCGGAGCTGCGACGGATTCATCTCGCCCAAGCCTTTGAAGCGCTGGACGTTAATCTTGCCCCTGATCTTTTCCGCCTCGATCCGGTCGAGCACGCCCTTTTTTTCCGCTTCGTCCAGGGCGTAATAAACGTTCTTGCCCACGTCGATCCGGTACAAGGGCGGCATGGCGACGAAGACGTGCCCAGCCGAAACTAAAGGTCGGAAATGACGGACGAACAGCGCGCACAGCAAGGTTGCGATGTGGTTGCCGTCGGAATCGGCGTCCGCCAGCACGCAGATCTTGCCGTAACGCAGCCCGCTCAGATCGGCGGAACCCGGCTCTACGCCGATCGCCACGCTGATGTCGTGCACCTCCTGAGACGCGAGCACGCCGCCGGAATCCACTTCCCAAGTGTTGAGAATCTTGCCGCGCAAGGGCATCACCGCCTGGTATTCCTTGTCCCGCGCCTGTTTCGCGGAACCGCCGGCGGAATCGCCCTCCACCAGGAACAACTCGGTCAGCTGCATGTCCTGGGAACTGCAATCGGCGAGTTTGCCAGGAAGAGCAGGCCCCGCCGTGATTTTCTTGCGGGTCACTTGGCGGCTGGCCTTGAGCCGCTTTTGGGCGCTCTCGATCACCAGTTCGGCAATGCGCTCGCCGATGGCGGGATGCTGGTTGAGCCACAGGCTGAACGCATCCTTAACCACCCCGGACACGAACGCCGCGCATTCGCGGGAACTGAGCCGTTCCTTAGTCTGGCCGGAAAACTGAGGCTCCTGCATCTTGACCGAAAGCACGTAATGGCAGCGCTCCCAGACGTCTTCCGGCGCGATCTTGATGCCGCGCGGCAGAAGATTACGGAATTCGCAGAATTCCCGCACCGCCTCGGTCAGTCCGGTACGCAGCCCGTTGACGTGGGTGCCTCCTTGGGGCGTCGGCACCAGATTAACGTAGCTCTCCGTGACCGGCTCGCCTGCTTCGGGCGTCCAGAGCACCGCCCAGTCGGCGGCCTCCTGATGGCCTTCGAGATTGCCGACGAAGGGTTCTTCCGGAACGCACTCGTTCGATCCGATGCGGTCCAGCAGATACTGTGGAAGTCCGTTCTCGTAGTGCCATACTTCCTCTTCGTTGGCCTGTTCGTCCTTGAGAGTGATTTTGAGCCCCGGACACAGCACCGCCTTGGCGCGAAGCAAGGCTTTCAGGCGCGGAACGGCGATGCGCGGCGTATCGAAATAGCGGGCTTCGGGCCAGAACCGGACCGTGCTGCCGGAATCGCGCTTGGCGGTAGTTCCGATTTCGCGCAGCTCGGAGGTTTTTTCACCTTGGGCGAAACTCATCGCATAGATTTTCCCGCCCCGGCGCACTTCGACTTCGAGCCGGTCGGACAATGCATTCACGACCGAAACGCCGACCCCGTGCAGTCCCCCGGAGAAGCGGTAATTCTTGTTCGAAAACTTTCCGCCCGCGTGCAGCTTGGTCAGGATCACCTCCACCCCGGATACGCCGAGTTCCGGGTGAATATCCACCGGCATGCCGCGGCCGTCATCCCGGACCTCCACCCCGCCGTCAGCCAGCAGCCGCACTTCGATGGATTTCGCATAACCCGCCAAGGCTTCGTCGACGCTGTTGTCGACCACTTCCTGGACCAGGTGATTCGGGCGCGCGGTATCGGTGTACATGCCCGGCCGCTTGCGCACCGGGTCTAGTCCCGAAAGAACTTCAATGGATGAGGCGTCGTAAGTTTCGTTCATGGAAAATTAAATTGCCTATTACGATTCTTAAGAGTAACGGCAACGGCCATCAATCTGTGGCAATCAAAATAGAGATGGAGTCCGTTGCCTCAGAGCTGATAGTTGGGATCTTGGGAAAAACGAGATTCATCATCAGCTGAATAAGGACTTGGCGACGAGGGAATCAAACGTTGATTGAAATCTTGGAGAGGGTTTTCAAGCATAGCCAGCAGAAAATCTATCCCGAACTGCAAAAATCGCTCGTATGTTTCCTCGAAGTGGATTCGATAGGAATTATCTTTTCCCTCCAAAATTTGCTTCCAACCTAATATGTCATATCGCGCCAAGGAGCTTCCAAGAAATAGGGTTAACACATCGAGGAGAAACGCTGTCGTGGGCAAGCCGCGATATTTATGGAACCCATGCCACTGACGCACCGCTTTCAGGCGCGTCCCGAACTCGAAGTTCGCGAGTTCATCTAAAGTGATTTTGGTAATTGGCCTTCCCAATTCATTCTTTCCGAAATTCGCCAGCAGTTCTCCCGAGGCCACATGGGCAACCGGTTGGCAAGAATAGGTTACCAAGGGAGAGAAACAGTTTGGCTGTCCCGTAAACAGAAAACAGGTTGTTGAGACTCTCGGAAACAATCCAGCTTTCGCAATAGTGAGCTGAGTATTCCGGACATCACCAGCCCTATGATTACAGGTCAGCCCATGGCTCCGGCTGTCACACTCCCACTCGAGAAACGCTCGACTATACACACCACAGAGATGAGCACAGGAGTAATAAAGCAGGATTGGTTTAATCAGCGGATCAGCACGCTCCCCTATTTCGGCAAAGTTAAGGGCAGCATCGACTCTTAGCGCTTGCTCCTCAGCGAAAGATGCGCTGACAGCCGTGCGAAGCTTTGGTCTTGGTCCTGGAGAGCCAAGTGCCTTGTGACGAGCATAGTAATGTGCAACCTCTTCAGGAAATCGAGTAGCGGGCAACGCCCAGCAGCGACTTCCTGTCGCGCTATGCAATTTAGCCAAACCTGCGGAGAGGACAGCTTGAGCAGAATTCGGCAAACGGAGCAATCTGCGCCGCTTGATGATTAATGGCTTAGCTTTCTGATCGTATAAATGAAGCACTTCTAGAGCGCCACGCCCCTAAGCTCCGCTTACATCGCCTCCAAAATCGCCCGCTTCACCGAATCCAAAGTTGCATCTACCGTCACCGGCTTGGCCGTGCACTGGGAGATGGCCGTGTCGGGGTCCTTGAGGCCGTTGCCGGTGAGGGTGCAGACGATGGTGCTGCCCTCGGGAATGCGGCCGGACTTGATGTCGTGCAGCGCGCCTGCCAGGGAAGTGGCCGAGGCCGGTTCGCAGAAGATGCCTTCCTTTTCCGCCAAAAGTCTCTGCGCCGCCAGGATTTCCTCGTCGGTAAAAGGCGCGAACCAGCCGTCCGATTCCTTCTGCGCTCGCCAGGCGCCGTCCCACGACTGCGGATGACCGATGCGAATGGCGGTAGCAACGGTTTCGGGATGATCCACGAACTCGCCGCTGACGAAGGGCGCGGCGCCCGCGGCCTGATAGCCGCACATGATCGGCCGTTTGTCGGTGACCGGCGCGTGGGTTTCGGTGCCGAGAGCGTATTCGCTGTAGCCCTTCCAATAAGCCGTGATATTGCCGGCGTTGCCGACCGGCAGGCAGTGATAATCCGGAGCGCGGCCGAGAGTATCGACGATTTCGAAAGCAGCCGTTTTCTGCCCTTCGATGCGATACGGATTGATCGAGTTCACGATGGTCACCGGCGCATGGTCCGCGATCTCCTTGACCAACTGCATTCCGGCGTCGAAATTGCCGTTAATCTGAATGACCTCGGCGCCGTAGATCATGGCCTGGGCCAGCTTGCCCATGGCGATCTTGCCTTCGGGGATCAGCACGAAAGCGGTGATGCCGGCACGCGCGGCGTACGCGGCCGCAGCGGCCGAGGTATTGCCGGTGGAGGCGCAGATGATGGCCCGGCTGCCCTCGTGCACGGCCTGGGTCACGGCCATGGTCATGCCGCGGTCCTTGAACGAGCCGGTAGGATTCAAGCCTTCGAACTTGACGTAAATATCCACATCCTTGCCGATCAGCGTCGGGATGTTGACCAACTGGATCAGCGGCGTGTTGCCCTCGCACAGGCTAATGGGCCGGGTGTCCGGGGTTACCGGCAGGCGGTCGCGGTATTTTTCGATAAGACCGGTATAGCGGGTCGAATATGCCATGATGAGTCTCTAAGCGATTTGTTTAAAAACTTGATTATTTTGCTCGATCGCACCAGTAACCGGGCTCGCGATGCAGGTGGGCAATAGCCACAATCAGGATTTCGTGGTCCAAGAGCTGATAAATCATGCCGTAGGGAAAACGCTTCGTCCGATAACGCCGGGTGTTTTCGCTAAAGCGGTGCCAAGCATGAGGAAACCGTTTGACATTCTCGATGGCTTCGCGAATTTCCGACAAAAACTGAATACCTAAGCCGGGCAGTTGCGATTCATAGTATTCCACGGCTTCGTCCAATTCCTTCTGTGCCGGAGCGAGAAACCGGACATTCATTTAACGGAATACTTCGCCATCACATCTTCCATCGAGACGGATTCCATTTTTCCGGAGCGATAGTCTTCCAGACGCCTTTCTGCCTCTTCGGCCCACAATTTATCGATGGCCTCATCCGGCTGGTCAAGACTATTTAAGACTCGTTCGATCAACTCGATTCGTTCGCCGGGGGGCAGAGCCAATGCCTGCTTGATTAAATCGTTTGTCGCTGACATATCATTTTCCTCTGGCGCAGTTGCGATATCGCCTGTCATAGATAGAGAAGCATCACGAAGTTCATAGTTCGTCGATCTGAGGCGAGCAAGAGTATCTTCCGCAATGTTCAGTTTCCCTCGCCTAAATTAGGCTGACATATGCTGCACCCCCCCCCCTACGAGATTTCGGAAAGAAACAGTTCCTTCAATTCTTTAGTCAAAGATGGCTGAACGTTATTTGGTGGCCCGTAAAAATGCTGCTTCTCGGCATCTAAATCAAAATTAGCTGGCGGTTTGCCACCGCGTCGCTCATCCCAACGCTGCCCATAATCATCCCACCCGTACAAATACGTCCATCCTCTTTCATCGTGCGGATATGGATTACCTTCATGTGGCTTCTCGAAAATCTCAAACATCTTGTGTTTCCGTCCGAGGAGATATGCCTCTCGAATTTCCCATTGGGTTGGGTTGGGTTGCGTTTATATCGGAGTGCCATTGGGTAATACCTCGAATTGGAATGTTACCCCAGTGTTTCCAACCGAATCCGCTTCACCGGTCCGTTTATGACGGACAGCGCCTCGATCTCCCGAATGGCGCCGTTCAGCTTCCGCTCCTGAACCTTCTGCGTCAGCATGATGACGGGCAGATGACTTTCGCCGTTCGGCGGCTCTTTCTGGATAATCGCTTCAATACTGATATTGTGGTTGGCCAGAATACGCGTCACGTCGGCCAGAACGCCGGGCTTGTCCTCGGCGCTGAGGCGGAGATAGTATGCCGTTTCGACATCTTCGATGGGCAGAATGGGAATGTCGGAAATCGCCTCGGGCTGAAAGGCCAGATGCGGCACCCGGTTCTCGGGATCGGAGGTCAATGTGCGCACCACATCGATGATGTCCGCCACGACCGACGAGGCCGTGGGCTCGGCCCCGGCGCCCGCGCCGTAGAACAGGGTCGGGCCCACTGCGTCACCCTTGACCAGAACGGCGTTCATGACGCCGTTGACGTTGGCGATCAAGCGCCGCTCGGGAATCAAGGTGGGATGCACCCGCAGCTCGATGCCTTTTTCGGCGCGACGGGCGATGCCGAGCAGTTTGATGCGATATCCCAAGGCTTCCGCGTAGGCCACATCAAGCGCCGTGATGCTGCTGATGCCCTCGGTCCAGACCTTGTCGAACTGGAGAGGAATGCCGAAGGCGATGGAGGCCAGGATCGTCAGCTTGTGGGCGGCATCGATGCCCTCCACGTCGAAGGTCGGATCGGATTCGGCATAACCCAGCGCTTGCGCCTCCTTAAGCACATCCTGAAAATCCCGCCCCTTTTCGCGCATCTCGGTCAGGATGAAATTGCAGGTGCCGTTGATGATCCCGGCCAGCCACTCCACCTTGTTGCCCGAAAGCCCTTCCCGCACCGCCTTGATGATGGGAATCCCACCGGCCACGGCCGCTTCGAAAGCCACCATCAGCCCTTTTTCGCTGGCCTTGGCGAAGATCTCGTTGCCGTGGAGGGCGATGAGCATCTTGTTGGCGGTGACCACGTGCTTGCCGGCGTCCAGCGCTCGCATTACCAGATCTTTCGCCGGGTCGAGACCGCCGATCAGTTCCACGACGATGTCTACCTCGGGATCAGTAACGACTTCGTACGGGTCCGTAGTCAATCGGATGCCGGCAGTGTCGCAAATCCGGGAACGGTTGAGGTCTCGAGCCGCCACGACGCTAATGTGGATTTCCCGGCCGGCTCGGCGCGTAATTTCGCCGGCGTTCCGCTTGAGGACCTTGACCGTGCCGCCCCCGACCGTGCCCAAACCGAGCAAACCGATATTTACGGGTTTCAAGACGCTCTCCTGTGTAGCAACAAAAATGCCGAAATTATACCGAGTTATCCTTGCGCATCATATGTCGTATTCCTCGGATCGCCTGGCGGGTGCGGTGTTCGTTCTCGATCAGGCTGAAGCGGACGTGATCGTCCCCGTACTCGCCGAAACCGACGCCGGGAGACACCGCCACCTGGGCCTCCAGCAGCAGTTTCTTGGCGAACTCGAGGGAACCCAGATGCCGGTACTGCTCCGGAATGGGCACCCAAACGAACATGGTGCCTTTGGGTTTTTGGACCGTCCAGCCGATGTTGTCCAGCCCTGCGCACAAGACGTCGCGGCGTACGCGGTAGGTTTCCCGGATCTCGGCGACGCAGTCCTGAGGCCCCTCCAGGGCGGCGATCGCGGCCACCTGGATCGGTGTGAACGTGCCGTAGTCGAGATAGGACTTGATGCGCCCCAAAGCCGCGACCAGTTCGCGGTTGCCGCACATGAAGCCCACCCGCCAGCCGGGCATGTTGTAGCTCTTGGAGAGCGTGAAGAACTCGACGGCGATGTCGGTGGCTCCGGGCACCTGCAGGATGGAAGGCGCGGCATATCCGTCGAACACCAGGTCCGCGTAGGCGATGTCGTGCACGACCCAGATTTTGTATTCCCGAGCCAGCTCGACGACCTTTTCGAAGAACTCCAATTCCACGCATTGGGTGGTCGGATTGCCGGGGAAGTTCAGAATCAGCATCTTGGGCTTGGGCCACGAGGTCTTGATGGCTTTTTCCAATTCATCGAAGAAATCCACGCCCGGCACCAGCGGCACGTGGCGCACATCAGCCCCCGCCAAAACGCAGCCGTAAGGATGGATGGGATAAGCCGGATTCGGGACCAGCACCGCATCGCCCGGCCCCAGGGTGGCGAACATCAGATGGGCCAGGCCCTCTTTCGAACCGATGGTGACGATCGCCTGGGAGTCGGGATCGAGATCCACGCCGAAACGGCGCCGATACCATCCGCAGATGGCTTTGCGAAGACGGGGAATGCCTTTGGAAACGGAATATCGGTGGGCGGTTCCTTTCTGCGCCACCTCTACCAGTTTGTCGACGATATGCTGCGGCGTGGGCCGGTCGGGATTACCCATGCCGAAGTCGATGATATCGACACCCTGGGCGCGCTCCTTGGCCTTGAGTTCGTTAACGATATTGAAAACGTAGGGGGGCAGGCGCTTGATACGTTGAAATTCTTCCATCCAGGACTCTTTGCGTAGGGGGTATTTTTTAAGCGGAATGCGTAGGCGCGTGGCCAAACAACTTAAAGTACCGATGCGCTTTTAGACTGTCAACGGCGCTTTGGGCCTGACAGGCTAGCCGAATGCGGCCAGCCGTGGGAAACTGCGCCTGCATCGCGATCTAACTTTACGCCATCCATGAAACCCCAGCTCCCCGTTGTCTTGTGCTTGTCGGGACACGACCCCACCGGCGGCGCCGGCATTCAGGCCGATATCGAGACCGTTTCCCGATTCGGCTGTTATCCCTGTTCGGTGCTGACTGCTTTAACCGTTCAAGACACGCATAACGTCCGCAAGATCTTGCCGCAAAGGTCCGGGGAATTTCTGGAGCAAGCGCGCACGGTGCTTCTGGATCTGCCCGTCGATGCCGTCAAGATCGGTCTTCTGGGAAGCGTCGACATCGTTTATGCAGTAGACGAGCTACTCAAGACCGCTGGCGGCATTCCGGTCGTTTTGGACCCGATTCTGGCGGCGGGAGGCGGAACAAACCTGGCAAACGAGGCGCTGATCGAAGCGCTAATAGAGACGCTGATTCCACGAGCGACGGTGCTGACGCCGAATTCGCCCGAGGCCAGAAAATTGACGGGAATGGAGGATCTGGACGATTGCGCCCGCGCGCTCCTCGCACTCGGTTGCCCGAATGTCTTGCTGACGGGGACCCATGAAGGGGATGACGAAGTCATCAATCGCCTTTACCGCAGCTCCGGCAAGACAACTTACCGTTGGCCGCGCTTGCCGGGAAGCTATCACGGCTCGGGCTGCACCCTGGCATCCGCCGTCGCCGCCTTGCTAGCCCGAGGCCGGGACATCGAGTCCGCTGCGTCGGAGGCTCAGGATTTTACTTGGCAAGCTTTGAATAACGGATTTCGGCTGGGCGGCGGACAACTGCTCCCCAATCGGCGTTATTCCGCGCCGTGAGGAGAGTCGTTTCGCACTGCGTCACTCGGTAGGTCGGGAATCCTTTCCCGACGTTAACAGCGCGCTTGTCGGCAAGGGATTGCCGACTTACGACTTTATTAACCCGGCCTATAAATATAGGCCGGGTTAATCCGGGGCAGGGATGCCCCGGCGCGGCGACAAGCCGCGTGAGCCCAGGCCGGGCGTGTACCGGCCTGGGCAGCGGCCCGAAATACCAGGAGGGTATTTACGGGCCTGATTAATAATCACCCCGCGACTTGAATGCGGTCTACCACATCGTGCACGCCGGGGACGTACCACGCGTCGAGCACCGCCAGGCGCCTCTCTTCATCGCTGGCGAGATATCCTTCCAGCGTTACCGTTCCCTGCTCGGCCGTGATATGGATCTGCGGCTGATGAACCAGAGGGTCTTTTTCGAGCACCATGAGCACGGCATCTGCCAGCTCGCCATCGGTTTCCTGCTCGGGAGGGACGACGTGCAGCAAGTTGACGACCGATTCGCAGCCGGCCGCCCACCACGCGAGCACCTCTGCGAAGCGGCGATGAGACAGGCTGAGCACGGTGCCCGACAACGTGACGGTTCCATCCTGCACCTCGATCTCGATGCGCTGCTCGCCCCAGTCGCCTTCGCTGCGATCGGGCCATTCGCTGCGACCGACACGAATCGTGTCGAGCCGGTCGCTTTCGCGCACATAGAGGCCGCATTCCCGGAAAACCGGCTCCTGCTGCAATAGGTTAATGATCTCGTCGCGCAACCCGCCCTCCCTCTCGGAGGGAGGCACGGCGACACGCAATCGATCCACGACCGGTGAATTGTCCGCATGGCGATACGCAGCGGCGTGCGCAATCCGTTTTGCCGCGATGTCGCCGACCATACCCTCCAAGACTATGGCACCGTCCTCGACATCGACACGGATTGGATAGTCGTGCAGATTGACCCGGGTGTCATGTTCCAGGTCGGCCAATATGGCCTTGATTCGATCAGCATGCGGATTGGTCGGCATATCGCCCTCCTTAACTCCGAATTGCGCGGGCGCTGTTCGATGAAACAGACGAATCTTTCCTAACCCACAACATGGTGTTTTCCCTCCACGGCCACCGAACTCGCCTGAGGCCCCTGCTCGCCCATTTCTTCAACGAAACGGACGGTATCGCCGATGCCCAATTTGTCGAAATCGCCTTGCACCACGCTGTTCCGATGGAAATAAATCAGGCGCCCGTCCGGTGTCTCGATCATCCCATAATCGCCCTCCGGGTTGATTTGGGCAATGCTTCCATGCGGCATAACCTCGTGGGCCTTGATGTCCTGCCGAACGCGCCGGGCGTAATCCTCCAATTGCCGGCGGGCGGCGTCGAAGGCATCGCGGATCGCCACGTAAGCATCCTCGTGCGCATGATCTTTGCCGGGATCGCGGCTGACCACCAGTTCATCGCCCGGCACGGTGATATCGATTCTGACATGGTAGGTATTGCCTTGCCGGTGGTGGCGATGAAGTGCTTCGACCATCACCCGGCAGGACATGATATGCTCGAAAAACTGATCCAGTTTCTCGGCGCGGTCGTGAACGGCTTTTTCCATCGCCTCGGATGGCTCCATATTTCGAAAAGAAATTTGTAACGGCAGTTGCATGCTCTCGCTCCTCAATCCGATCCAGAACTGTAGTTATCCACAGATTCGGCGGAAAAGCATGACGTAAAAGCCCGTACCCCTTGCGCCTCCATGAGGCAGCCCGGAAACCGCCGGTCGGCGATACTTCGCCACACCGACAATCGCGGATCGCGGGGACCTCAACGTGACCAATTCACCCGAAGGAGATACTCCTCCTCCTGATAGGAAAAATCGAGATCGCCCTTGTAGGCGTGCTGGACGGCTTGCCCGGCCGCCCTGGCGAGTTGGGGATTGGTGAATGTCACCAGCATGCCGCCGTTCTGTTCCTCGACGGCCATGATGCGTTTCAGCGGGTGTTCGGCCTTCTCCCTTTCCTCCACATTACGGATGAGATGCAGAATCTCATCTTTGTGTTGAGCCAAAAACTCGCCCGCCAAAGTCAGAAATCCGGCCGGACATTTGTCATGGATACGATGACAGGCGGGACAAAGCGACTCGTTCGCGCCAGCAGGCGCGTCCGACCATTGCCACCGGCCGTCGTGATAAACCGCTCGGCATTCCGGACAAACCGTAGGTTCCGGCAATTTTTGCCGTATTTTATAGGTGTCGTGCTCATGCTCACGGATCAGACGATCTTGGCGATCTCCGTGGTATAGGTTGGGTGGTTGAGTCATGACGGAATCTCCCTGCTTGGATATGTCGCCCGCAAACCTGATGCGAAGTATTTCTTCCCACGCTTGAAATCGACGGCGAATCATCGGGCCATTCGGCTTCGATTACAGATTGAAGAATATGCCTCTCGAACAGGCGCAGCAATACTCGATCGGACACGAGTGCGGCATTTAAATTCACAGATCCTATATTTCACGGGCGAAGGCCACGGACATCGTTTTTGCTCGTTCCCGCCGCGATTTCAGGCGAAAATAGCCGCACTACCTTAGACATTTGAATCGCTACAATCGTGAACCTTCGTATCGCTATCGCTCAACTCGACTTTCTGGTCGGCGACCTTCGAGGCAATGCAAGCCGCGTGCTGCACACCGCCAGCGAGGCCCGCGACCGGCTTCGCGCTCATGCCGTGGTTTTCCCCGAACTGGCCCTGGCGGGCTATCCGCCCGAAGACCTGATCCTGCGCCGCGATTTCATGGCGCAGGCCGAGCGCATCCTCGAAGAAATAGCGGGGCAAGTGCACGGCATCGACGTCATCGTGGGTTTTCCGGAGAACCGAACCGGGATGCCTTACAACAGCGCCGCCGTGCTGCGGGACGGCAAGATTCACGCGATCTACCGCAAGCATGCCCTGCCCAATTACGGTGTGTTCGACGAGAAACGTTATTTTCTGCCCGGATCCGAACCCTGCGTGTTCGACTTACAGGGTGTGCCGGTGGGGATTACCATTTGCGAGGATCTTTGGTTGCCCGGTGCGGTGGAGCAAGCCGCGCAAGCCGGCGCCAAGCTGATCCTGAACATCAATGCTTCGCCCTATCACGCCAATAAAATCAAGGAACGAGAGGCAGTCGCCCGCGAGCGCATCGCAGTGACCGATGTCCCTCTGGTTTATGTCAACTTGATCGGCGGGCAGGACGAACTGGTCTTCGACGGCGCGTCATTCGTGATGAACCGGGAAGGAACCGTGACCTTCCGCGCGCCGGAGTTTGAGGAAGCGCTGTTACCCGTCGACTTTGCCTGCGGAGACGCGGTGGAGCCGATTGCCGACGGCGTTACCGAACCGTTGACCGAGATCGAAAGCATCTACAAGGCTCTCGTTACCGGCATCCGCGATTATGTCGGCAAAAACCGTTTCCAAGGCGCGGTGCTCGGATTGTCCGGCGGCATCGACTCGGCCTTGACCTTGGCTCTCGCCACGGACGCTTTGGGAGGCGATAAAGTCGAAAGCGTTTTGATGCCGTCGCGTTACACCGCGGCGATGAGCATCGAGGATGCCCGCTTGGAAGCCGAGGCCCTGGGCTGCCGCTATCACATCATTCCCATCGAACCGGCCTTCGATGCCTTTCTCGGTATGCTCGAGGAGAGCTTTGCCGGCTTGCCGCCCGACACTACCGAGGAAAACATCCAGGCGCGTTGCCGGGGCGTCATTCTCATGGCGTTTTCCAACAAGAAAAGGAAAATCCTCCTCACGACCGGCAACAAAAGCGAAATGAGCGTGGGCTACGCCACGCTGTACGGCGATATGGCCGGCGGATTCGCGCCGTTGAAGGATGTCCCCAAGCTTTTGGTGTACCGCTTGGCGGAATACCGCAACAGCCTCTCGCCGGTCATTCCGCAACGGGTGATCGAGCGTCCGCCCTCCGCCGAACTCAAGCCCGACCAAAGGGACGAGGACTCGCTGCCGCCCTATTCGATTTTGGATCCGATCCTCGAAATGTACGTGGAGCACGACAAATCGGTGGACGAAATCATCGCCGCCGGATTTCCCGAGCACGAAGTCAAGCGGGTGGCGAAGATGGTGGACAGCAACGAATACAAGCGTCGCCAGGCCCCGCCCGGCGTCAAGATCACGCGCCGCGCCTTCGGCCGGGATCGGCGGTATCCGATCACATGCGGATATGGGCGATAGGGAAACAATCGGACGAACGACAGTTACGACCCGAACGACATTTTCGATTGTGCTAAGGCAAAAAAAGAAGGCAGAACAAAGTGCTTGGGGGGGGATGGGGGTGTTCTGCCTTCTGGGGAAGTCTTACAGCGGTCCGGCTTACGGCCCGCTTACCACTTACGGTCGGAGGAAAACTCTCGAACGCTTGCTATCGGCTGACATCGCTGATGTTTTCTTCGGTCCGGAATATTTCCTTGCGCCTATGCCCGGCACGAAGATCCGCCTTGCGTCCTTATAAGTCACCTCCGCGAAAATCACTTACATCAACACGTCTCAATCGGTGCCGTCGTCTCATTCGCGAACTTGGGCTTCTCCCGCCTTCGTCGTTCGCAATCACTCCTCGACAGGCGAAAAAAAAGAAACATCCCTATTTCAACTCGCATCCCATCGATCGACTCCTTTCCACTAGGGCGGATATCACCGTTCCATGACCGCCATTCCAATCAGATTCGGAACATTCCGACTCCGTTCAGAAGGTTCCGAATCACTCACGTCGGACGGAACATCCAATCCCGTCGGGACCACCCTGTCCCTGGCGACATCCTCACTCCTTTCGCCACATCCTAACTTCCTAGCGGAAACTCCTGTCTCCGGCTCGGTGCCGTGTCGTGGTTTTCACCTCCGACGACGGTTGCTCTCGAGTGGTTGCTATTAAACCGTGGTTAACTTTCACCGAGAATACGGATGAATTCGTACGTGATTTCGCACAAAGAGGAAGTTCACTTTCGAAAAGCCACGGCACGACCGATTCGGAAGCCGGTGGATTCCGGCAAAGTGCGCTGCCGCCAGAAAGGCGTCCGCCGCGATATGGCGGCAGCGCGGTTCAAGTGGGCGAATCACTTTGGGTTACGCCGAAGCGGTTCCTAAATGACGTCGACCAATCATGATCAGGCCGGACAAAGCAGACCCCAGTAGCCAGACCGAGGCTGGCACCGGAATCGGCGCGACAGCGCCGCCTGGACTTACGTCAATCCTCAAGCTGCCGAAGTCTTTCTCGATCCAGGCAAAACCGTCCGCAGGCGCATAAGCCGCAAGAATGTCTTTTATCGTCAGCTCGATTTCGACAGCGTCAGCGGCCACAGAGTTACTGGCAGTCAAGTCCCAAGGGCCTCCGTTGGTGCCGTCGTCAGCTCCGAACGCGGAGAATGTCTCGGCCTGTGTATCGCCGATGGATTGATGGGTTTCCGGATCTACAATCCGCAGAGATGAGAAAGCCGATACCCAGGAGCCGTCTCCGGTTACTTGATAAACGCCATTCTGACTCCAGCTCACGTCGGTAATCGTCTGATCAGGTATAACCGGTTTAACCGTGGCTCTGATTGTGAATCCGGCAATTTCGGTATCGACCTGACCAATACCATTGCCATTGCCATTGTCGGCCTGACCAGCACCGACAGATAGCGCGTCGAATGTCAACGGGCCAGGATTGAAGTTAAGACTGACGCCGGTGTCGTCCCGAACGACTTCCGGGTCTCCAAGTGCGCCTAGATCACCCTCCACCAGCGTGAAGTCGATGATATCGCTCGTCCACGTCTGTGCATGGGCAGGCGCCCACGCCAATCCCAGCGACAGCACGGCAGCTGGCGGGATGAATGTCTTTAGCTTAAACATAGTGCCTCCAACACTTTTTTCCCTAAACGCCACCCGATTTGTAAAGCGGACCGCAACGTTTCCGTTACGCCGCCAAACCGGATAACAGCCACTTTCCCTTGGCAACTCTGGACGCCTCGTGTCCGGCAGGAGGGTGACTACCCACCATGACGGCACCGTGGCTTGCCACTCAAGCTCCGAAGGCTATCGACATCATCGCTCAATCCTTTCTCGGCCGAGAGCGAGGAGAGTCGCGCCCGCGGCTATGCGTCACAGAGCAGCTAGGTTGTTGACACAAATCGGCAGGAACCGACTGTGATCCACAAAAAAACGGGCCCTCTCGCCCATAGCGAAGAGAACCCGCTTTCTCAGGATAACGCCCCACCAGAGGTGGGTTTCGCAATCGAAACGACCGGCTGGACCGAATCGATTGCCAACGAAAATCATGATCGCCGAGCTCCGCTTGTTGGCATGCATTTCCGGAATTACCCCTTTTCGGAACTGTCCCACTAACGTTCATGAACGGACCGGTAAGCAGCCAAATAAGCGAATCCAAGAAATTACATTTAAACGCCTATACCCCCTCTCCGAAAATACGCGCAAACTCGTAAGTATCTTGTCACGAGACCGTCACATTATCGAAAAACAAGCAGCCGTCCGCCGAGCCTCAGTCGGGCCTCAGCGTCGCCAGCAACGCGCTCAAAATTTCAGGGTCGACCGGTTTCACCAAGTGATGATCGAAACCCGCGGCCTTCGAACGGGCGCGATCGTCCGCCTGGCCGTAGCCCGTAACGGCGATCATCAGCGCCTTTTGCAATCCCGGTAACCCTCGCATTTGCTTCGCGACTTCATAACCGTCCATTCCCGGCAATCCGATATCGAGCAGCACTGCCTCCGGCTGGAACTCCGCGGCGACCGCGAGAGCGCCAGGGCCATCGAAGGCGGTACGCACGTCGTGTCCGTCCAGGCTAAGCAGCAATGCCATGCTTTCCGCGGAATCGACGTTATCGTCGACCACCAGAACCCGAACGCCAGCCAAACTCGATGCGGATTCGCCGCCTGCCGACCCCGAACCTTCATGAGTCGGCGCAGCCGCCATCCGCGGCAAATGCACAATGAACTCGGCACCGCTGCCGGACCCCGCGCTTTGTGCTAACACTCTCCCCCCGTGCATTTCTATCAGCCGCCGCACCAGTGCCAGCCCGAGCCCAAGCCCGCCCTGGGAACGATCGAGCGAACGGCTGCCCTGGGTAAACAACTCGAATATATTCGGCAAAAGTTCGACGGGAATTCCCATGCCATTGTCGCGCACCCGTACCAACACTTCGTCCGCAGAGCTTTCGACGATCAGATCGATACACCCGCCGGCATCCGTGTACTTGGCCGCGTTATTCAGTAGATTGGCGATCACCTGAACAAGCCGCGTCAGATCGCCTTCGACTTGCACCGGCTCCTGCGGCAAATCAACGGTCAGCTTGTGCCGGCGGGACTTGATCAACGGCAGGCTGGTTTCGACCGCCCGATCGATTACGGCCGAGATTTCGACCGCCGTCTTTTTCAACACGATGGTACCGCGGGTAATGCGGGAAATATCCAGCAGATCGTCGAGCAAACGGCTCATCTGGATCACCTGCCGGCCGATCACGTCACGCGTCCATTTCAGCTCGGGGTCGGTCAGTCCCAATTGGCGCAACACCTGCACGGCATTCCGGATCGGCGCCAGCGGATTCCGTAGTTCATGGGCCAGCATGGCGACGAACTCGTCCTTCAAGCGGTCGGCCTCGCGCAAGGCCTGTTCCGCCTTTCGGTGATCGGTCACGTCGATTGCCATGGAGGCAAGGAATGGCCTTCGATCGGGCAAACGCATGGGAGCCGACCCATAAAACAGCCAGCGCCGCGGCTCGCCTTTCTTGGTCCACACCGTAATCTCCTCGGGCTCCGCAATCGAGCCTTCGGTAAACCGCCGATGTGTTTCCGCCAGAATGCTGTCCACCGCTTCCTCGGGAATCCGTCGCCCCTTCAGAAACCAGGCTCGCGCATCGGGAATGTCCTCATGGGTCCACCCCGTCAATTCGGTGACCGCACAACTGATTTCGAGGATCTGGCCGTCCATGGCGTGGACGAAAATCGGGATCGGCGCCTGTTCGACCACCCGGCGGAAACGCTCTTCGCTCTCGCGAAGAGCTTCTTCGGCCTGCATGCGTTCGGTTATATCGCGCACGATACCCAGTATTGCCGGACGCCGATTGAAATGTATGCGGCGCGCGCAAAGTTCGACGCAGATGCGTCGTCCGTCCCGGTGCAGGAACGCCGCCTCGCGACGCCAGGGAGACTCAAGTCCCTCGGAGCCGCTCTGTATGAATAGTTCGCTCCACGATTCGAAATCTTCGGACGCGATCACCGATCGAAACGACAAGCCGATACAGTCCTCGCCCGTATAACCCAGCAAGGCCGACAACGCGGGATTCGCGAAGACGAAACGGCCGTCGTGAGCCACGAATACGCCGTCATCGAGAGAATCGAGCAGCGTCTTGTATTTCGCCTCGCTTTCCGATAGCGCCTGGGCGGCCTCCCGGCGCACGTTTCTGAGCTCGATATGGGTCGCTACACAGGCCAGTAGCTGGCGCGCGGAGAGGGGCTTGATCAGATAATCGTCCACGCCGGCGTTCAATTCTTCGCTACAGGTTTTTTCCTCCGAGCGCGCCGCGGTCAGAATCACCGGGATGTGGTGAATCTTGGCGTTGCCCTTCAATGCGTGCAAAAGCACGGGACCGTCACGCTGCAGGGTCCTGAGGTCGGCCAACACCAGGTCGGGAGGATCACTCAGAACGGCATCAAGCGCTGCCGTGCCGTTGGTTACGACCAGGACCTCGTAGCGATCGCCCAAAAATCGCTGGAAATAACTGCGCATCTCGGCGCTGCCCTCGACGATGAGCAGACGGGCATGCCGCTTGTGCCGTCCGCCCCTCCGGACAACTGTGGGCACCGAAACGCTGTCCGTGCTTTGCTGGCGAAAACTAGACTTCGGGACTATGGCAGCAGCGCTATTGTTGGATAAGCGCCGCGAAGTGCTGAATGAATCGCGGGAGGGCGGGGTAGGATTGTTCTTACGAAACACCCGGAGGTGGTCGCTGAAGCCCTTGCCCGCAGCGGCCGATCTTCCTGCGGCAATTTGGTCATCCTTCTCCATGCTGGTCATCCTGTCGTGTTTATGAGCTGGCGAACCATACTCGAAACCATAAATTCTACCCGAAACGGTGTCCATTCCAAGGGTTCCGAGCATGCATAATCCTCTTATTCGATTGCTTTTACCGCAATTCGGCTGAGCGAATCAAGCCTCCCCAAAAATCGAGCCGCTTGTTAGCCATCCTCGGCGATATCCGACTTCAACACGTCGAATTCATCGAACGCGATATTCAGACTAAGTGCCAAGTTGAGAATGCTGGCAAGGGTGGTGCTGGCAAAGATGCACAGCATGATGGCAATCTGATATTTCACCGCCAGCCACGGTTCGCTGCCGCCCAGGATCTGGCCGGTCATCATGCCGGGCAGCGATACCAGCCCCAAAGTCGCCATGCTGGCCAGGGTCGGGTTGATCGCCGCTTTGACGGCTTCGCGAAAATAGGGCCGTACCGCCTCCCAGCGGGTGGCGCCGAGCAGCAGATAAGTCTGGTACTCGTTTTCGTTTTTCTTGAGTGCGGTATAGAAGCGCTCCAGTCCGATGACATTTCCCTGCAGGCAATTGCCGAGAATCATGCCTGCGAGGGGAACCAGATAGCGCGCGTCGTAATAGAGCGGCGGCCGTATCACCAAAAACAACAAATACGCCGTGGAAAACAGGACGCTGGCGGTCACCGCCGCGAAAGTGGCGGCGAAGAAGTAACGCCGCTTCAAGCCGGCGCGCTTCAGAATCGACCAATCGGCTACTACCAGCATCACCAGAACCCAAAGGCCGTTCAGCCAGGGATTATTGAGCGTGAACAATGTCTTCAGATAAACGCCCACCAAGGCCAATTGAAGGCTCATGCGGAGGATGCCGGTCGCGATCGCCCCGCTCAAGCCCAGTCCGATCAGTCCGAGCAGCAGCCACGGCAACAGCACGACGCCGTAAAGCACCGTCATTTGCGGCAGGGCGATATCAAGCGTTTCCATCGCGACGCGTACGGATCAGGCGCCCGCCGTCCAGTTCCAAAACCACATCGCAGCGCGTGTCCCAGTCGGGATCATGGGCCACGGAGAGCACGGTGAAACCGGGATCGCCGAATACGTCCAGCACCGTCCGCTTGCTTTCGGCATCCAGGGCGCTGGTCACCTCGTCCAGGAGATAGAGATTTTTCCCCAGCAACAAGGCACGCGCGATGGCGATGCGCTGCTTTTCGCCGCCTGAAACGCGGCGGCATTCCTGCTCCAGAATATCCGGGGACAGGTGAAGACGCGCCAGCGCATCGATCAACCGACGCTCGGACGGTTTATTTTCCCGATGCGTCTCGAATTGAAACGGCAACATCAAGGCTTCGCGTACCGTTTCGGCGCCGAGGATCGGCTCTTGCCCGATATAGGCTGCGCGGCGCCGGATGATTCGCACGGCCGACGGATCGAGCGGCTCATCGTCGAACAGAATTCTTCCCCCGGCCAGCGGATAAAGTCCCAACAAGGTCTTGAGCACCGTGCTCTTGCCCGAGCCCGATCTGCCGCGGAGCACGGCCTTTTCACCCGCGCCCAGCGTGAAGCTGAGATCGGTCAGGATCGGCTTGCCGCGTACCGATACCGAGACCCGGTCGAAGCGGATCAGCGTTGCGTTCGCCGTCCGGCCATCGACCGGTTCATGTACCCGGTTACCGGGCGGCATCGCCCACGAACGGATTGGTGCCGCGCTCGTCGCCGAAGGTGGACGCGGGACCGTGGCCCGGAATGAAAACGATATCGTCGCCCAAGGGAAAAAGCCGCTCGCGGATGGACCGCACCAGCGTGCCGTAATCGCCCCCGGGAAAGTCTGTCCGCCCGATGGAGCCTTTGAACAGCACATCCCCGACAATGGCGAGACGTTCGCCGGAGTGGAAAAAGACCACGTGGCCGGGCGTATGACCGGGGCAATGTATCACTTCGAGGGTTTGATGCCCGAACTCCACCGTATCGCCGTCCTCCAGCCAGCGGTCGGGGGTGAAGGTGGCTGCCGGCGGAAAACCGAACATCTCGCATTGCTTCGGCAAAAGATCGATCCAGAACCGGTCTTCCTTCTGCGGGCCTTCGATCGGAATTCCGAGCTGCCCGGCCAAAGCCGCCGTGCCGCCCACATGGTCCACATGGGCGTGAGTGAGCAAAATCTTGACCAGCGTCACGCCGGCATCTTCGACCGTCTTGAGGATTCGATCGAGATCGCCGCCCGGATCGACCACGGCGCCTTCCATGGTTTCCTCGCACCAGAGGAGCGAGCAGTTTTGCTGAAATGCCGTGACGGGGATGACAGTTGCTTTCATGTCGAAGTCGGGAATTTGAGTTCAAGGGAAGATGATACCGGAAGAAAGCAAACGTACGGACCTGTCATCAGGCGAGAACGGTCGCCGTCCTTCGCCCAGGTTCAGAGTCGTAGGTCGGCGATCCTTTGCCGACGTGCCGGATTTGCCGGGAAAGGGTCGCCGATCTCCAAACTTCGGCCGGGTTCGGCCCCCTGTGTCGGCAAAGGATTGCCGACCTACAAGTTGTCGACGAATCCGTAAGGCTAAGGCTCGATCTCCATCAAGACCTCGTTGGGATTCACCCGGTCGCCTTTCTTGACGTGAATCGCGGCGACCGTGCCGCCGACGGGGGCCTGGATTTCCGCTTCCATCTTCATCGCCTCGGTGACCAGAACGCCCTGCCCCGCGCTCACCTTGTCCCCCGGCTGCACCAGGATATCGACGATATTGCCCGGCATCGCGGTCACCACATCGCCCGGTTTGCCCGGCACGGGACGCCCGCTTGGCGTGACGCTCCGCCGGTAGCCGCTCAGCACCTCGAGATCCACTTCCTGAGGCACGCCGTCCAAGGTGATGTAGAACCTCCGGTGGTGCGGATCGTTGAAATTGGCGCCGGTGATGTGGACATCGTATGCCTCGCCGTGAACGAACACCTTGAACTCGGTGGGCACGTCGCCGCGCTCCGCCGGCTGGGACGGCGCCTCCGGCGGAGCCAAAGGCTCCGGCTGGAGCCGGCCTTCGCGCCGCTCCTGAAGGAATTTCCGGGCGACCTCCGGAAACATCGCATAGATCATCAGATCGGTCTCGCTCTCCGCCAGATCGCCGATCTCCGCGCGCAAGTTGTCCAGTTCCGGCGGCAGAAGGTCCGCGGGGCGGCATTCGACCGGTTGCTCGCGGCCGATGGCGCGGCGCTGGAGGTCCGGATCGACCGGTGCCGGCGGGCGGCCGTAACCGCCCTGGAGATAACGTTTGACCTCGTTGGTAATGGACTTGTAGCGCTCGCCGGTGACCACGTTCAGCACCGCCTGAGTGCCGACGATTTGCGAGGTCGGTGTCACCAGGGGCGGATAGCCGAGGTCGCGGCGCACCCGCGGGATTTCGTCGAAAACGTCGAGGATGCGGTCGAGCGCGCCCTGCTCCTCCAACTGCTTGGCGAGGTTCGACATCATCCCGCCCGGCACCTGGTTGATCTGAACGCGGGTATCGACGCCGGTGAATTCGCTCTCGAACCGGCGGTATTTTTTTCGGATCTCGGCGAAATAGGCGGCGATGTCCTGCAACAGTTCCAGATCCAGGCCGGTGTCGTGGCGGGTGCCGCGCAAGGCGACCACCATACTCTCTGTCGGAGGATGGCTGGTGCCGCCGGCGAAGGACGAAATGGCCGTGTCGATGTGGGTGCAGCCGTGCTCAACCGCCTTGAGTTCGCACATTTCGGCCAGCCCTGAGGTGGCGTGGGAATGGAGATGCAGCGGCACGCTCAGGCTGGCCGAGAGCGCCGAAACCAGCTCCGCCGTGGCCATGGGCGTCAGGAGTCCCGCCATGTCCTTGATGGCGATGCTGTCGGCGCCCATCCGGACCAGGGCCTGGGCCTGCTCCACGTAAAGGTCGACGGTGTGGACCGGGCTCAGGGTATAACAGATGGCGGCCTGGGCGTGCTTGCCCGCCTCCTTCACCGCCCGGATGGCGGTCTCCAGATTGCGGAGGTCGTTGAGCGCGTCGAAGATGCGGAATACGTCGATGCCTTCCTTCGCCGCAAGCCGGACGAACTCCCGCACCACGTCGTCGGAATAATGCCGGTAGCCCAAAAGATTCTGACCGCGCAGCAGCATCTGCAAGCGGGTATGGGGCAAGGCGTGGCGGAGCTTCTTCAGCCGTTCCCACGGATCTTCCTTCAAAAACCGCATGCAGGCGTCGAAGGTGGCGCCGCCCCAGACTTCCAGCGACCAATAGCCGACCCGGTCCAGCTTGTCGCAGATGGGCAGCATGTCCTCGGTGCGAAGGCGCGTCGCGATCAAGGACTGATGGGCGTCGCGCAATACGGTGTCGGTGATGTAGACCTTGCTCATGATGGTTTCAAAGCCCCACGTGGGCGGCGATGGCGGCCGCGACGGCCAAAGCCGCGTCGTCGTGGCTGCGTTTCAGTGAATAATTCAGGAGTTCGGGATGATCCTGCAGAAATCCGGTGTCGAAGCGCCCGGCGATGAAATCGGGATGATCGAGGATTTCCCGGTAGAACGGCATCGTAGTCCTCACCCCGCTGATGGCCATATCGCCGAGCACCCGACGGCCGCGGGCCAGCACTTCAGTCCAGGTGCGGCCGCGCACGATGACCTTGGCGCACAGCGAATCGTAATAGGGTGGGATTTCGTAACCGGTATAAATGGCGGTGTCGATGCGGACGCCGGGACCGCCGGGCGCGTAATAACGCGTGATGCGGCCGTAGCTCGGCAGAAAATCGTTTTTCGGGTCTTCGGCGTTGACTCGGAATTGCATGGCATAGCCGGCGACCTTCACGTCTTCCTGGCGGAAAGGCAAAGGTTCGCCGCTGGCGATGCGGATTTGCTTCTGCACGATATCGAAACCGGTGATTTCCTCGGTAATGGTGTGCTCCACCTGCACTCGCGTGTTCATCTCCATGAAATAAAATTCGCCCTGCTCTGTGAGCAAAAATTCCACCGTCCCGGCGTTCCGGTAATTCGCGGCGCGGGCGGCGCGCACCCCGAGCTGGCCCACGTACTCCCGCTGTTCCGGCGTGAGCTGGGGCGAGGGCGCGATTTCGATGAGCTTCTGATTGCGGCGCTGAATCGAGCAGTCGCGCTCGTACAGATGGACCACGTTGCCGTGGTGATCGCCCAGCACCTGCACCTCGATATGGCGGGGCCGCTCGATGCACTTTTCCAGAAACACTTCGGCGTTGCCGAACGCCTTGGTGGCCTCGGAAATGACCCTTTCGTAATTCTGGCGGAGCTCTTGGGGCGTATCGCAGCGCCGGATGCCGCGCCCGCCGCCGCCCGAAGTCGCCTTGAGCATGACCGGATAACCGATGCGTTCGGCTTCCTTCAGCGCCCGATCGAGACTGTCGACGTTGCCCTCGCTGCCCGGCGTTACCGGCACGCCGGCGCGGATCATGGTCTCGCGGGCCACGGTTTTGTCGCCCATGCGCCGGATGGTGTCGGCGTCCGGACCGATGAAAACAATGCCGCGCGCCGCGCAGGCGGCGGCCAGTTCCGGGTTTTCCGACAGAAAGCCGTAGCCCGGATGCACGGCGTCGCAGCCGGTTTCCACGGCCAGGTTGACGATGCGGTGGGGATTCAGATAGCCGGCCAGTTCTTCCGAACCGATGCAGTAGGCTTCGTCCGCTTTTTTCACGTGGAGCGCGAAACGGTCGGCCTCGGAAAAAATGGCCACCGAGCGAATATCCATTTCGGCGCAGGCGCGAATGATGCGCACCGCGATTTCGCCGCGGTTGGCGATGAGAATTTTCCGAATCATGTGGTTTCTCGTAGATCGGAACCGATTTATCCGAATGGAGAAATCCTATTCTACAGAAACCGAATGCCAAGACCAGCTGGGCAATGCCTTGTTTTTATTATGGAAATCATAAGAATTTCGAATGCACGAGCGGGGAAGAAGATTTCCGAGACTCGTTCGAGCGGATACGGAAAACCATCGCCCCGCACCGCAAGCCGACCACCGCCGTCGATTCAGCCAACATTCCTTAAAGTGCCATCCGGCCGTATCGGGAGAGAATCGGCCGGCATCATTTGCATGGTCGGTTGCCGCCGCCCGGATCGCCCATGAGCAGGTACAGCACCCGGTCGTCGCCGCGGCGGCCGGCGCTGTAGTCCGCCAGAGCGGTCTCCAATTCCCCGTTGGGTCCCGCCGAAACGAGCCGTGCATTGCCCGGCAGCCACACATCACCGCTGTCGCCGCAGACGCCGTTGCGGTTCAGATCGTCGCAGGGGATCTGGAGCAGGATCGGATTTCTGCAATAGCGCTCGGCGTCCGAATTCGTGCATTCGGGCGCATGGCGTCCGAATCCGTCGAGAACGCCCGTGTCGCCGTTGGCCAAACCGTTGATGAAACGGCTGCTGTCGCAGCTCGCGTCGGAGAAGCTGCAATGGGCCTTGCGGACGTCGATCCGTACGCCATCCGTCAGGTACGGGCCGCGCCAGCCGCGCCCGCTCGCAGGATCGAAGGTCCGAAGATGCGGCGGCAATGACGCCGGGTCGAACAGGTCGCGGATCGAGCGCGGGATCTCGCCGACGTCGGCACGGTATCCCCCAAGGCCGGCCCGTCCGCCCAGAATCGCCGTGCGGATGGCGCCCAGGCTGGCGTCGGTGACAGCGCATTCGGCCGCGAAATCGTCGCCGCGCACGAGCGACATCACCACGCCTATCGATACCGAGACGATGACCAGTACGGCCGCGCGCTCGGCCAGAGTCATCCGGCGGCGCGCCTTGAAAAAGCGGTGTAGCGGTTGGTTCGACGCGATCATGTGCGGTTTACTTGGTTGGTCGGATCAGCACCGGCGAGACTTTGATAACAGAAAGCGTGCCATTGGTTTAAACGATTGATTTGCCGCACTCGGTTTGATGAGCACGGCGAGTCCGGTTCGTGCGCCCTGGACAAAACGCCCGGTGGCACACGGGAAATAGCACAGAGCACCGGGGCGAATGGCGCACATCTCGCGCGCAGGGTACGAAAGTAGATCGGAAATCGCTTTCAAACGCAAACGGCTGCCGCCGTCGCAACGCTTCCGGGTACTACGGTTTCGTCGGCAAATGATACCAATCTGCGACAGCTGACTCGCGTCTATATTTTTTCGGCGCAGGAACCCGCCATGAAGGCTGCTTTCCAACCCATGCAGAACACCCCTGCTGCGACAAACGCTTCAGCGCTTCGTCAACGCTCTGGCGAATCGCCGACCGACCGCGGTATTTGCCACATCCGCCCCCGTGCCGGCCGCAAGATTTGGTTCTGGGCTGCATCGCCTTAGCCGTAACTCGTGGCGGAAATTCAAGCATCTACCAAATCTTGCCTTCCTTAAGTCGCCAAAAGTGAGCGATATCCCTCACAAAAGCGAGGCATTTACCACACACTACAGCGCCAAAATTGGGGAAATAATCCTTAAACATTTGATAATACGATAATGTTTTAATGTGGTGCAGTCTTTGCCATAACGCTCCGCGTCGGCGCCCGCCGTCCGATTCTCTTGTGTGTACTTAGATGAGGTTATGCGTGAAAAAGACTGTGTTTAACGAACGATTGACGAAGGCGCTGACCGGCGCCCTGTCATTTTCCTGCGCGATCTCGGCATTCGCCGCCGACAAGACGGAAAGCCAAAGCGGCGATGCCGTGCGACTCGAAAAAATTCTCGTGACCGAATCGTGGACACCGAATTTCAAGTCGCTGAACACCAGCGAACTGACCGGCAAGACCATAGCCAGGAAGCAGTCTTACACCAGCGATACCGCTGCGCTTTTCGACGACGTGCCGGGATTCAGCCGCTATGGTTCGGGCGGATTATCCAGTCTCCCGGTGATTCACGGCCTCAACGACGACCGGGTCAAGGTACAGATCAACGGCATGTCAATCACCTCCGCCTGTGCCAACCACATGAATCCGCCCCTGTCCTATATCGATTTGCGCAACGTGGAACAGGCGACGGTCGTGGCGGGCATCACGCCGGTCAGTCTCGGCGGCGACAGCCTCGGCGGAACCATCATCCTCGATTCCATCACTCCCCGTTTCGCCACGGCCGAGGAAGGGGCGATATTCGGGGGCAGTATTTCCTCGTTCTATCGCACCAACGGCGAAGCCTTCGGCGGCAGCGTGACGCTCAACGCGGCGGGCGAGCACATGGCCTTGTCCTATACCGGTTCCCACACCGAGAGCGACAACTACAAGGCGGGCGGCGGCTTCGAGGTCAAATCCAGCCAGTACGAGGCTCAGAACCACTCGATGACCCTGGCGCTCGGCAACGACGATCATCTGCTCGTCGTCAACGCCGGGCAGCAGAACATTCCGCGCCAGGGCTTTCCCAATGCCCGCATGGACATGGTCGACAACGACAGCACCTTCGGCAATGTCCGGTACAAGGGGAAATTCGGCTGGGGCGATCTGGAAACCCGGTTTTACTACGAGCACACCGAGCACGAGATGAACTTCCTGGAGGACAAAAGGCCCGGCGACATGCCCATGAAGACGAAAGGCAACAATCTCGGTTACCAGATCAAGGCGGAAATACCGCTATCGGATCGAGATACCCTGCGCATCGGCAACGAATATCATAGCAACGAACTGGACGACTGGTGGCCGCCGGTCGCCGGCAGCATGATGATGGAACCCGACATCTTCTGGAACGTCCGCAACGGCGAACGCGACCGCATCGGCACATTTGCCGAATGGGACGCCCGCTGGAGCGAGGAATGGAGTTCGCTGCTCGGACTGCGCCACGATCACGTGAGCATGAATGCCGACACCGTGCAGCCTTACTCCTCGACGTCGATGATGCAGCGCGCCGACCAGCGGGCGGCCGGCACCTTCAACGCCAGAAGCCGCGACCGTACCGACGACAACTTCGACGTGACCGCCCTGGTGCGCTACACGCCGAACGACACCAGCCATTTCGAAGCGGGCTACGCGCGCAAGAATCGCTCCCCTAACCTTTATGAACGTTATGCCTGGGGTTTGGGCAGCATGGCCATGTACATGAACGGCTGGTTCGGCGACGGCAACGGCTATGTCGGCGACCCGGATCTGGAGCCGGAAGTAGCGCATACCATAAGCGCCACGTTCGGTTGGCATGACGCGCAGCAACAGGAATGGGACGTCAGGATCACGCCTTATTACACCTATGTCGAAGATTACATCGACGCGGACCGCTGTCCGGTGACCGCCGGCACGCCGTGCACGGCGGCCAATCTGGCGGCGACCGACGGCTTCGTGTTCCTCAAGTTCGCCAACCATGACGCTCAACTCTACGGCGTCGATTTCTCCGGCAAGGCGCTCCTGGGCGACACTCGCTTCGGACGGTTCACCGGCAGGGGGGTGCTGGGCTATGTCCGCGGCGAAAATTTGGACACCGGCGACAACCTCTATCACATGATGCCGGTCAACGGCAAACTGACCGTCGACCACCAGTGGGGCGGCTGGAACAACGCCGTCGAACTCCAATTGGTGGCGTCCAAAACCGATGTGGCGGACGTCAGGAACGAACTCAAGACGGGCGGCTACGCTTTGGTCAACCTGCGCACCGGCTACGAATGGAAGCATGTCCGCATCGACGCCGGCCTCGACAACCTGCTCGACAAGAACTACGACTTGCCTCTGGGCGGCGCCTATCTCGGTGCGCGCCCGTTTGTCTATGGCACCGCCCTGCCCGGCATGGGGCGCTCGGCTTACGTGGGGGTGACCCTGACGTTCTGACGAGCGCGTCCCGGAGCGGCTTCCAAGGCCGGCGGAATTTCGTGCGATGCCTTGAGCGTTTTTCACCACAGTATAGCGGGGTGAAACGGGAACTCGGCACACACACCCCCGGAATGCAGGCCAAAATAAGCTGGTAGGTCGGCCATCCTTTGCCGACAATGATGTCGGGAAGGGATTCCCGACCTACTGGGCGGCGCTACGCCAGACCGAACAATGTCCTAAAACGAAATTCTGACGCCGGCCTCGACGATATGACTGGACACGGCCTGCTGGCCTAATCGCGTCTCATAGCGCAGAAAAGCGGCGTTGCCGCCGGGCAAGGTGGCGGCCAATGATCCGCCCAGATTGAAATAATCGCGGTCCGGAGCCGAGTTGGAGATGGAGAAGCTGCCGGTGCCGGGGGCCGCGTCCGCGAAACGGACGCGGAGGTCGCGCGAACCGTTCTGGTACTGGTGTTCCCACTCGAAGCGAATCGACGGCGTCAGCACCGCCCAAGGCAGGCTGAACGACCGGCCTATCTGCGCGCCCAGATCCGTGGTCAGGGAATGATCGTCCTGGCTGCCGAAGGCCAGGCCCAGGCCGCCGCCGCCTTTTTCCTGGTAGGCGTCGATCTGGAGCTTGGCATACTCCATGCGGAGGTACGGGTTCAGGTTCCATTCGCTGATCGCGAAATCCTTGCCGAAACTGACGGCGAAGCCGTACTGATTGCCTTCCGGATTGCTGCGCGCCCGCGACGAGAATCCGGTATAGCGGATATTGCGCTTCATGTCGTAATCGTGGCGGGTGAAATTTCCTATCCAATCCACGTAGAAATCCGCCGGCAGGTAATAACTGCCGTAGAAGGAGCCGTGGTAGGAATCGGTGTCCATCGCGCCGGAATCCTGGCTGAAGACGGCGGAGGTGCCGTCGTAGCCGAACGCGAGGCCCAGGATCAGCTGATCGGTCAGCCGGTAATCGGCACCCAGGGTAAGGCCGCCGGTCGTGAACCGGTAGCCCCGCTCCTCGCCGGTAGAGTCCCTGTCGCCGCCGTTGAACCGGCCCTGCACGAAAAACCCGAAGGGACTGTCCCGCAACGGATCGTCCGGTCCGTCGCCCGCCGCACCGCCCGATTCCTTCCCGAGCGCACGCGCGAGCTGGGCGTAAGAAATGTTTCGGCCGTCGATATTCATGGCCAGGTCGAGACCGCCGCCGCCGTGCCGCAGCATGGTCAAACGCTGCTTCAGGTTGGCCATGCGCCCGGTGCCTATGCGCAGCGGCATGCTGGTTTGGGAAGCCACCTGCTCGGGGGTGATCTGGCTCAAGGCGGCGATCTTCTCGGCGTCGGTCAATCCGGAGCCCAACAGATCCGAACAGCGCAGCGCCAGTTCGCCGGTGGCTCCGTCACAGGCCCCTACCAGGGCATTGGCCACGGAGCGCTGGTTTTCGGTGAGTCCGGGAAGCTCGCTGAGCGGCGTTGGGGTCGGTGCCGGAGTGGGCGTGGTTGGCACAGGCGTGATGGTGATGGTGACGGAACTGGTCGGAAACTGGGCTGCGGCGCAGGGGCCTTCCGACGAACTGTCGTTACAAGTCAAGCTGAGTGTGAATGTCCGCTCGGAAGCCAGACTCGGGTTGTTCGCGATGGGAATCGTGATGGTCTGGGTTTGCGTCAATGGTCCTTGTTCGCGATCGAAGCTCGTCTGCCCGCTCACCCCGGTATAGTCCGCCGGAGCCGTCGCGGTACCGTCGATCGTTATCCAGGTTACATCAAGAGTACCGAATACGTCAGTCTCACTCGGACCTCGCGAATAGGTGAGCGTGATGTCCACCGACCCGGCGTCCGCGGGCACCGAAGGCGCCGTTGGACTGACCGTGACGGTATCGGCCAGTGCCAGGTGTTGGTATCCGCCCAGGGCAATCGCGAGCGCCGCCATCGACCATCGTAAAGGGGTGATGAAAAAAAGAAGGAACCGTGTAAAACATGATTCTTCCCCACGGGAGCCCCCACCCCGATATTCGCCTGCGGACAGGCCATGGATAACCCTATTCATGAGATGCACCTGGTGATGAGTTCGAACAATCGATTTGCCCGAATTATTTATTGTTCGTAATCCGCCGCCCCCGGAAGCCCACTTCGGGCATGCAGATAATACCGCAACGGATCGGCGTGGGCGCACATGAGTGTGCTTCAGCGTCCCCTGCGCTTTACTCAGGCCTCTGCGCCCCCCTGGGCGATCGCGTCCGATTCCTGCGAGGCGTCCAGCTTGTAGCCGTAACCCCGAACCGTCTTGAGAAGCTTATGGTCGTAATTCTCATCGATCTTGCGCCGCAACTGGCGGACGTACACGTCGACCACATTGGTCATGGGATCGGCGCTGTAACCCCAAACCTGCTCCAGAATCCGCGTTCGGCTCAAAACCTTGCCGGGAGCCTTCATGAAACTCTCGAGCAGCGCGAACTCCTTGGGCGTCAGATCGATCACCTGATTGCCGCGCCGAACCTCATGGGTCTCCTGGTTCAGCACCAGATCGGCGATGCGGAGTTCCCTGGCCTCGCTCTTGATCCCTACTCCGCGCCGCCGCATCAGCGCTTCGATGCGTGCGAGCAATTCTTCGAACGAGAAGGGCTTGGTCATATAGTCGTCCGCTCCGGAGCGGAGGCCGGTCACCTTGTCCTGCACCGTATCCATGGCCGTCAGCATGAGTATGGGCGTGTCGACGTGATCGGCGCGCAGGCGCTCGCACACTTCGAGACCGGTAAGATCGGGCAGCTTTCGATCCAGGATGATCAACCGATAGGCCGTCGTGTTTCCCAGCGCGATGCCGTCCCGTCCGGTACGGGCGACATCCACCGCATACCCCTCGGCCTTCAACCCTCGTCTGACGAATTCGACGATACGCTCGTCGTCTTCCACCAGCAGAATATCCAAGGTCTTGTTACCTCTCCCAAAAAAAACGTTTTATTAGACATTTTGCGCATTCCGTTGGAGCAGGCTCTAGCCCGCGATTCCGAACGGCTGCCCATCGCGGGCTAGGTAGGATGGGCAAAGCGTAGCGTGCCCATCGAAACGTCTTCGTCGGCAAAGGATTGCCGACCTACTAGCCTCGGGCGCTACATCGCGACGAAATCAGCTCTAAAGCCCGTTCCCACAAAACGCCGGCCTTCGAGCTATGCGGCCGATTCTCGGACGTAGTCGAAATCGTCGGCGCTCGCATCGACAGCGCTGTCTTTCAAATCAACTTGCGGCAATGTTACTGCAAATGTCGTTCCCGCTTCTTCGCTGCTGTCCGCCGAAATCTCCCCGCCGTGCGCGGCCACGATGGCTTTTGCGACCGGAAGCCCGAGGCCGGTGCCGTCGTCGCTGGAACGGCGGGCGTTCGTGCTGCGGTAGTAACGGTCGAAGATCATCTTGAGGTCCTGGGCGGGAATGCCTATGCCGTGATCGATGACGCGCAGAAGCGCTTCCGTTCCGTCGCCCTCCAGATCGATGATGATCCGGCCGCCGGCATGCGAATACCGGCAAGCATTGTCCCCGAGAACGAAAATGATCTGTCGAAGCCGCTGTTTGTCGCCGCGGACCCACACCGGCGTATCCGTTACGTTCAGCGTCACCTCGATCGATTTCTCCTGCGCCAGCACACGTATATCCTCGGCCGCATTGACGACCAGTTCGACGAGATCGAGGGTTTCCCACTCGAACTGTAGGTTCGCGGTTTCGGCCCTGGCGAGGAACAACAGATCGTTGACCAGCTTACCCAATTGCAGCGACAGTTCGAGAATGCGCTGCAAGGATTCCTTGTACTCCTCGGCATCCTTGTTCCTCCCCCGAAGCGTCACTTCGGCCTCGCCGCGGATCACCGTAATCGGGGTGCGCAGTTCGTGACTGATATCGGCGAAGAACTGCCTCCGCGCATGATCCATGCGTTGCAGCTCGCCGTTGAGGTGGTTCAGCTCGAGCGTCCGCTCCGCCACCTTTTGTTCCAGCACAGTGCGCGCCTCGCCGAGCTTCCGCTGCTGGACTTCCAGCTCTTGCGCCATTTGATTGAAGTGCTTGGCGAGATAACCGAATTCGTCCCGGCTATCGATGGGAATGCGATAAGGGAGATTGCCGGCCGCGATTTCGTCGGTGCCTCGCATCAGGGCCTCGATCGGCCTTCGGATGCTTCTGAAAAGCATGGCGCCCGCGGCGATGCTGAAAACCACCGAGACGATGGCCGTGCTGATGGAAATCCAGCTGGAAAGCCCGATCAGCCCCATCAATCGCTCTCTCGCCACCAGGGCCCGCTCACGCTCGCGATTGATCGCATCATCGATCAGCGGGTCGAATTTGCGGTCGATGTCTTCCTCCAGAACTTCCGACAGCAGCAATAACGCCGCTTCGCGCCGACCCTCCTGCCGCAGGCGGTCGACCTGGTCGAACCGATTCATGCCGGCTTCGAGCGAGGCGCTCAGACGGGCGATGCTGTCCAGTTCGCTCTGACGGGTCTGCCAGACCTCGATATCGCTGGCGGCGTCCAGGTCGGTTGCCGCGGCTTTCCGCAGGCGTTCTACCGCATCGTGCAGACGCTGGCGGGACATCTCGACATCAGCCGCCGTGCCTTGCTGATCGACCAGGAGCAGATCCATGCGTTGCTTAAAATAGCGATAAGCTTCCCGGTAGAGCTGCTGATAGCGGTCGAACGCCTCGTAAGCCGACTGGCTGCGGGACGAATACAGGGCGATTTTGTGAGACCCCCAGTACAGCGTAAAGCCGAGCACGAAGACAAAACACAGAGAGATGGCGACAACCATCGCCAATCTGATACGCAACATGAGCTATCCCACCGAAGGATGAGGCCGATCGAATCCGGATTTCGTTTCGCCCGTTTTCATCAGCCAATAAGCGACAACAGCCGTTTTATTTGTCGGGGGATAGTAATACGAAAAGCGCCGAATGCCGAATTCGGGCGCATTTGTCGGAAAAGAATTGCCGACCAGCGAATGGATTCCTTTCCACAATACAAGTGCAGAATTCCGCCTCGTGTTCGAGGCTTATTCCTGTGGCAGTTCCTTGAATTTGTCGAGGGGCTTGTAATCCGGGGTCGCCACCAGCCCGGAGCTGGTGGCCGATGATGCTGTCCTTCACAGCCTCGAGATTGCCGCCGGCGACACCGGAATTCCGGGCCAGGTCGCGCAAACGAGGGTGAGGAGATCGAATTCCGGCAGGAGGTCCGCGTCGGCGGAACCGGGCGAGGGAATCCAGTAGGCCAGCCGGGCGTCGGCGCCGTGGGCGCTGTCCGCCATTTCGACCGATGGCCCGACCACCTTGTCGATCAGCGCCAGCAGCCGGCTCACAGCACCACCTGGAAGGGCTTTCGCGTGGGCTAGCCGGCATTGCACCGAAACGGCATATAGAGCCTACATATAGCGACAGCAGCAATAGGATGGGCTGAGCTTGCGAAGCCCATCGATCGCGAACGATGCCTGTCCTGAGCCCGGTCGAAGGGCCTGTCCTGAGCGAGTCGAAGGGCGCTTCCCGATGGTCAGCGCATCCTATGGACCTGCGCCCTGCCGGGGTCGTTCAGTGAAACGAAAAGAGCCGAAGCCGAACAATAAACCTTGACCCGGAAACGTGATTGACATTTCGCTCGACCCAGCGATATCGTCTTTTTGAAGAAAAACGACGTTTCAAGTTTCTATTCGCCTCTACTGACGGGATGCCGCGGCGATATACTGCGGCCAACCGGCACCCCATGCCTGGGGCGATAGCTGTTCTAAGTCTCGCGGGCTTCCGCACTCCCAAGGAAGGGAAAACCATGAAAATACTGTCTCCGACTGGCACGATGGCGCTCATCCTCCTTTGCGCAACCGTTATGAGTGCCGTAGTAACTCCCGCCAGAGCGCAACCACTGGCAGGTAAGGATACATGTGGCGCCGATGTGAATACCCCTCCATCCACCATCGACCTTGCAACTCAAGGTCACCGAATACGTAATGCCATCCTTTGCCTTATTAATGCCGAACGCACCAGCCGCGGGCTGGCGGCGTTGTCCGCGAACTCAAAATTGGCGAGCGCCGCCGATGGACACGTGCAACGGGCCGTGACCCTGAAATGGTGGGGTGAGAGCGATCCGCACGTCGACCCGCAGGTTGATGTCGTACCGGGGACCAATCCTCCAATTCCACTGGGACGCAACGAAGCGATCGCGGCACGCATAAACCGCGCGGGATACTGTCCGGAAGGCGCTACCTTCGTGAGCGAGATCGCCAAAGATGGCGCGGGCACCAACGTGACCGAATGTCCGCCTGGCGCCTGCTCGACGCCACTCTTTGCCGTCCACTGGTGGATGAATATAAGCACGGCCGGTCACAGGGAGGCAATTCTAAATCCGGCGATCAAGGAGATTGGCGTCGGCGTCCGTGGGGACGTGGCGAATAAGGATCCGGCGCAGAACGCGCAGAGTGAAAAAGGGGCCTATGTCGTGAATTTCGGAGCGTGTCCCTACATAGTGCAGCCTCCACCTCCACCCCCGCCTGACGGGCAAACGAGAGTTGAAGTTACCTTTACAAAAATGCACGTCAATGACTGCCCGGAAGCTGGCATATGCGATTGGAAACTTACCTGTCGACTTGGTAACCAGCAGGAAACAGAATTCTTTACCATGGTGGAGATCAATACCGGTAAAGATAGAGACATTAAACGCATGCTAGCTCAGGATGGAGTTCTGCCGGTTTCTGTTACATGTACAGTTAAGGAGCGCGATGGTCCGTTCCTTTTCTTCGATGACCCCGTATGGGAACACGTCGGCACTAGCACTGCTTCTATTCAGGTATCTGGAAAACATGACATTCGGATAAATCAAAATAGCGATGAAGGCGATGTCACGGTGCATTTGGATGTGAAACAGCTCGGCTCGACAGCGGGTGGTTTGACACAGCAACCCTCCCCGCCGCCAGTTCCAATAGGCTGTCATATCCCAGAGGGTAGCGCTCCGACCTGTGGCTATATGAGCATTGTATGCAATGCCCCATTACCCATGGCCGATGAGATGGTTGTTATGGCAGGTAGCGGTTTTACAACAGAGGTGTATCGAGTCGTCTCTGACATTGGCCTCATCAACGCCGAGTATGGGGGCGAAGGAAATGCCGTGCTGGCAGTATGTGCGAAAAACAGCAGAGGGATGAGTTGCGGTGAGGGTTTCTTTGCCACGCTGGGACCTACAATCTGTCCCTATTCGCCGCCACCCCCAACCTGTCCGCACGGACAGTTTATATGCCCTTCCCGCGGCGGAGTCTGCAAACCGATCACCGACTGCCCCCCTCTTTTATAACATTCACAGGGGGTACACACGACGGGCAAGGCTTTTCGCTCTTTTCGGTTACACGGGAGCGGAACCGGCTGAGCTCGGACGAAGATCGGCGGCGCGAAAGCACTGGAGGCCTTGAAGAGAAGATTGACCGAGGAAACCGATCCTGACGTCAAGGCGACCATTTCCAAGGCACTTCCCTGAAGCCACAAAACCAGCCATCGAGAGCATAGGGAAAGGGGCCAAGCTCGATTAATGGCAGTGATGCCTAAACTCGGCGCTGGAGAGGGACGCCGCAAAAAACGCGCGTCCCACAGCTTGAGTCGTCAGCCATAACGAGCAAAACGGGTCAGCCCGCGTAGGGCGCATTAGCATTAGCGTAATGCGCCGAATACAATACCTCCTACGGCGGAATACGCGAGTACGCTATTCCGCTCTACAGTCCTTAGGCTGGCCGCCTCGCGCGGCATCCGGTTACTTACATCGTTAGCCATCATTGACTCGTGATCGAACCTGTCCAGTCCTGCGTTTACTGTGGTGTCGCCGTGAGCGTCACAGCCGATCACGTCCCACCCAAGGCCTTCTTCCCACGGCCGCGGCCCAGCAACCTGAAAACAGTGCCCGCTTGTTTTGCCTGCAACAACGCAGCGGGCCGCGACGAAGAGTACTTCTTGGCAGCACTTATGTTCTCGGACGCGGGCGTAACGGAACCGGGAAAGAAACTTTGGAACCAGAAGCTCCAGCGCATGTACGCAAAGAACTTGGGCCTTCGTAGACATATCGGTAGCGCCCTTCAAGCTGTACAACTCACAACGCCTGCGGGCATTCATTTGGGTCGTCGGATGGCGCTCAGCATTCAAGAACCACGCCTCGAAGCTGTAGCCACCAAGATTGTGCGAGGACTGCACTTCCTCGAAACAGGCTCAGCCGCCCCAGCCGACTGGGACGTCATGTGCCTCTTCGTCCGAGAACGTCGTCATGTGGAGGCGGTCGCCCAGTACAACCATATGCTGAATCCCGGCGTGCATTCGTGGCCACAGATCTTTCAGTATCGTCGCGGAGCTGTCCCTGGTCAGCCGTTGAAGTCGATGTGGCTTCTGTGGTTCTGGCGCACCCATATCTTCTGGATCACAACCCAGCCAGGTTCTTCGGATGCATCGAATGACGGCTAACCCTCCCGTCGAGCGGATGGCTTCTGGCAAACTGGCGCTCATGTCGAAAGTTGGACGTCATAATGAGGACCGTAGGCTGGGTTGTAGCGATAGCGAAAACCCAGCGAATCCACATGTCAAAGAGCTGGGTTTCGTTCCTCAACCCAGCCTACGGCACTCCCCGCCGAGGAGCGGGCAAGCTGCACGGCATGTCCGACCTGTTTGCTACCTGCTGAGCCTCAAGGCCTGCACCGCATCCATAGCTTTAGAAGACTGCAATCAACGCAATTTCAGGATCAGATTAGTTGCCACTATCCGGCGGATTGGGCTGGACCGATAGAGCCGGACGTTACCATGGGGGAGCGAGATTAAACTTACAGGGCAACACGGCTACCGACTACCCGCTGTACGAGGGCTAATTGTCCCGTCATTAGCCCTCTGTTACGCCTTATTGAAGCAGGTTCTGAAGATCCCTGACAGCCTCACCATAGCGCGTATTGTGACCTTTAACTATCGCCTTCGCCAGCAGGTCTAAGTCAACGTCTGCCATTCTACGTGGCGAGGAAGCGCCCGGCGCATGCTCATAGTTAAAGACAATCACGTCTATAAACACCGGTCGCCGGAGCTGCTTGCCTCCAAGCATCTTAATCAGCGCTCCGGTAATTGCGGGATAAGGTGTAAAGCTGGGGTTGCTAAGCCAATCCCTTAGATCCGCTTCCGGGACGCTGAAATCGACCCCAGCCAAGCGCAATGCATGCATAGCGTCGATTTTTATGGGTACTGCCTGCAGCTGCTCTGCAGATAATGGTTGTTGGATAACGCCCAGCGGTTCGATAGTGAAGTTTATTGTGACCTTGCCTTCAGAATTATCCATTTGCATTGTTCCTGGCCCCGCCGCGCCAAAAGTCCTGGTCACGGTACCTACAACTTCCCAAACATCGGGATCAAAAATGCCGCGATCGAACTCGCGGACCTGGCAAGTGACAGTCACGGGCAGTCCGCTCTCGTGGATAAGTGTGCGGTTTACGTCGATAGTCCCACCTGTATCCTTCTCCACCATTCCCACTAACTCTGTATCCGCCTCATTGCCAATGCCACAGTGAAGCTTCCAATCACAGGCGCCGCCTTCGCGACAGTCATCGATCTTCATATTGTTGACGGTGACGTGGACCTTGCGCGTGACTATGCCTTCGGATGGGAAGGGCATACCTTCTTGCCGCAGACTCCACTGCTGCACATTTAGACCCTCACACTTCGAGAGCATCATCTCAAAGAAGAATTCGAAAGTAGGTAAACAAAATCCGCCGCCTCCCACTTCTGGAAATTCGCAGCCGGGGTCAACGACTGCAACGTCTAAACCCCAGCCCGTCGGCGGCTTGCCAACGCGCGTAGCGTGGGTCAGGCATTTATTGGGGTCCACTCCGACAGGCCGTAAGCGGCTATCAAACGGGAAAGCCCATTTCTGTGCTGCGTTGTCATTGCAGACGCTTACAGAGACGCCCATGCCGGTTCGAACAGGGCCATTCAAATCGAAACACAACTGCGGAGCCGAGCGGTGCATCACAAGACGCGACGTGCCGGGGTCGAACCGAAAATCCTGCGCAGCAGAGCTGTTGCAATCCATCAACGATAACAATCCTCCCTGAATCGATCCCTCAACGCACTTACCCGGAAAGGCCGGGGAGGTGATCGGCTCAGCCCAGGCAACCCGCGCGCCGACCGTCATTATCGCGCTGAGTAGCGACATCGCTATGGATCGACTCAACATCGGCAAATTGTGTCGCGATAGATTGATTTCGACTGCGAGACACCGAGTCGTGCTTGTCCTAGATACTTTGTGCACCATAACAACCTCCCCTGTCCACTGTTGAGTTCCCATGATGGGCGTGAGCGGTATTAGGTGTCAACGGCGCCGCCCGCCCGCCTGCCAGGCACTTCTCCCCGCCTGGAAGGAAAAACGGGTCATTTAAAAAACGGGGCAGGCTTTGGCTTTTTGATATTTAGCGTGGCGGATACGGTCACTTACGGAAAGCGTAGCGCTCCCGATTGGGGGAATCGAAACTGGGCGATCCGCAGGGGCGAGTTAAAAGAAGGCTTTGAGGACCAGCGAGAGGACCCCGGCCAGCAGTACGCCCATCATCCACTTGAGCACGGCCAAATCAGTGCGAATGGGGGCCAGGGCGGTTTCCAGATCGGTCTTGGTAACCGATTGGGTGTGGGTGTCGGCGGTTATAGTGGTCATTCAACTCAAGAGATGTCTGACCTGAGAAATATTCCTGCCGGACTTGCGGCGGCTGCGCGAGAGTAGCCTCGGAACCGAAATGGCGTCAATGCCGCGCTTTACTTTCCCACGATGGCATATACCGCCGACCGGCTCAGGCCGTACCGGGCCATCAGCTCTTTCACATTCCGCCCGTTCCATTCGGTCAGGATGCGGGCGTTTCCTTCCTCCCGCGTGAGCGGTGCCTCGGCCGGCTTGTGGGTCAGCCTCGATTCGACGGTCGCGGCGGATCTCAACGGCTTTGTGCACGTCGACGGAGAAGGCGACGGCGGCGATGATCTCGGTGCGGAGTTCCTTGGGCGAGAGCATGGGCTACTCCGGGATGTAGGGCCGTAGGCTGGGTTGCAGCGATAGCAAAAACCCAGCGAATCCACATGTCAAAGAGCTGGGTTTCGTTCCTCAACCCAGCCTACGGCACTGGCTGGAGAAGTGGACTTAGAGCCTATCCCAGTAGGTGCCCAAAACCCTTCGACAGGCCTGTCCTGAGCGGAGTCGAAGGGCTCAGGGCGAACGGCCTACTGGGATAGGCTCGTAGCCGGGGCCCGGCGCGCGGATGAGTTTTTGCACATCGCCTTTTTCGATTCTCCTTCGAACGGTTGATATAGCTCACCGACAGGCGCGGCAATGCGCCGATCATCTCTCTGATGGGTTATAGTCTACGGATCACGGTGGTCGACGGCCAGCCGGTGCCGGAATGCGACTGACCGGCGCTACCGAACTCCGCCCTCAAAGGGGTGAGGAGCCAAAACACAAGCGGGCATCGCGCTACTTCGGTTCCATCGGCACCATCCGCGAAACCGCCGCATCCCAGATCCGGTCCGGCATCAAGCCGTGCAGCAGGGACATCAGCTTGGAAGGCGCGCCGACGTGATAGCGGGTGTCCGGCTTCGGGCTTGTCGCCGCCTCGACGATGACCTCGGCAACCTCCCGGGCCGTCAGCACCCCCGTCCTGCCGAACCTGAGCATTTCCCGCGTGGTCTCGGCAAGGTTCTGTTTGAACACTCGGTAGGGACTGTCCGCTCCCGTGTCGGGAATGGTGCTGATCGCCGCTTCGGCGAACCGGGTCGCGACGGGTCCTGGCTGGACGTCCACCACATCGATGCCGAAGGTGCTCGCCTCCATGCGCAGGGTTTCGTTGATCGCCTCCACCGCGTGTTTTGTCGCATGGTAGAAACCGGCACCCGGCTGGGTGATTTCGCCGGCGACGGAGCTGACATTGATGATGCGGCCCCTGCCCGCGCGGCGCATTCCCGGCAGTACCAGCTGGCACATACGGACGAGGCCGAAAACATTGACCTCGAATTGCCGCCGCACGGCATCCATGGGCACCTCTTCGACAGGCCCGTACTGCCCGTATCCCGCATTGTTCACCAGTACATCGAGGCGTCCGTGAGCGCTCTCGACGGTTTTTACGGCATTTTGCATCGAAGCTTCGTCGGTCACGTCGAGCTGAACCGTGTCGCAGCCCTTCGCTTTCAACTCCTCGATATCGGCGACCCGGCGCGCGGTCGCGACGGTCATGAATCCGGCTGCCTTAAGAGCCAGGGCGGCCGCCCGCCCGATGCCCGAGGACGTGCCGGTTATCAAGGCGACGGATTGATTTTCCGAGGCGGGATTGATTGGTGTATCGGCCATGACGCGTTCCTCCTGGCTAACCCGAAACGATAAGAGGTTTCGAGATTAGACAGAATTGATCTTCGGGCTTCCCCCGGATTTCGTCGAAACCTTCGCCGCGATGGCCTGGACGGTCGTCGTCGTGAACCGTTCCACAGAGTCTCAAGCCAGCACCGGCAGCCACACCGAGAACTCGCTCCCCTTCCCCGGTCCTTCGCTGTAGGCCTCGATTCGCCCCTGGTGCAACTCCACCAGGTTCTTGACGATGGCCAGACCTAGCCCCAGCCCGCCCTGAGCGCGATCGAGGGTTCTCTCGGACTGAGTGAAGATATCGAAAACATGGGATAACAGCGATTCCGCCATGCCTTCCCCGTTATCCTTTACTCGGATTAGAGCTTCTTCGCGCTCCCGAGTCACAGTCAGCCAAATGGTCCCTCCCGTGGGCGTGTATTTGGCGGCGTTGTTCAGCAGATTGGAGATCAGTTGCGCCAGACGCGCTCCGTCCCCCATGAGCCGAATGGGAACATTCGGGACCGAAACGATCAATTCGTGCTGACGCGACTGAATCAAGGGCCGGGTGCTTTCCAAGGCCTGATCGACTACCGCTGCGAGCTCGATCGGTTCCTTCCGGATGGTGATCTTGCCCTGCTCGATCCGAGAGATATCGAGGAGATCCTCTACCAGGCGAGCCAAATGCCCGGTCTGACGGTCGATAACCTGCTGAACCGTTTGAAGCTTCGGATCCGATACGTTCATTTTTTTCATGATTTGCGCAGCATTCTTGATCGGCGCCAGCGGATTCCGAAGTTCATGGCCGAGCATGGCCAGGAATTCGTTCTTGCGCCTGTCGGCTGCCTTCAGCGCATTCTCGATCCGCTTCCGTTCGGCGAGCGCAACTTCCAGCTCGCGCACGCGTTTCGCCAGTTCCTGCTTCTGCCGGTAGAGCTGCATGAAGACGGCGACTTTGCTCGACAGGATGTGCGGGTCCAGCGGCTTGAACAGGAAATCCACGGCCCCCGAGTCGTAACCCTTGAATACGCGGGCATGGTCGTGAATGCCGGCGGTGACGAAAATGATGGGGACCTCGCGGGTGCGCTCGGTTCCTCGCATCAATTCGGCCAGCTCGAACCCGTCCATTCCCGGCATCTGCACATCGACGAGCGCCAGCGCCACCTCGTGCACGAGCAGAAGATCCAATGCCTCCTCGCCGGAACGCGCGCATAGCAGATCGGCCTCATGCCCGCTTAAAAGGCCCGCCAGCGCCACGAGATTCTCCTCGCGATCATCGACCAACAGGATTTTCGGTTTAGCGGTCATGATTTTCCTTACGCTCGGTTGCTTCACCGCACCCCGCCGACCGGAGCAGATATGCGCGAATGCCCGCGGCCGGCAGCACGCGGGCATGCTTGCACAGGGCAATGGCGGCGTTCGGCATGACCGGAATCGAGGCGTCTTCCGGAGCCTGGACGATGGCGAGCCCGCCTGCGTCCTCGATGGCCTTGAGACCGCTCGCACCGTCGGCATTGGCGCCGGAGAGCAGGACTCCGATCAGCCGCGCGCCGAAGACATCGGCCGCGGATTCGAACAGAACATCGATGGAGGGTAAACTGAAATTTACCGGCTCGTCTACCGAGAAGGCAAAAACCACCTCCCGATCGATCAGCAGGTGGTAGTCGGCCGGAGCAACATAGATCATCGAACCTGAGACCGGTTCCTTGTCCAGTGGTTCCCGTACCGGGCGGCCGGCCTTGGCCGCGACAACTTCGGGCAGCACGCTGGGCTTGTGCCGCGGCAAATGCAGAACGATAACGATGGGTACGGTGAAATCGTCGGGCAAATCGGCGAGCAGAGTCGAGAGCGCTTCCAGCGCCCCGGCGGAACCGCCCACCACGATCGCCTCCGCTGTGGCCGGCATCGTCCATGATTCCATATCGTGTTTCATTCCTTCTGATAGATTCTTTCGGCGCCCGCGAACTCGCTGAATTCCGCAGCGTGATCCGAGAACCGCAGCGTCTCCTTGGCCCCCAGGGCCAAAAATCCCTTCCGGCACAGCGAATCCCGAAACAGCCCTATCGCCCGGTCCTGCAACGCGCGGTCGAAGTAGATGAGGACGTTGCGGCAGGTGACGAGCTGAACCTCGGCGAAAACATTATCGGTCGCGAGGCTGTGGTCGGAAAACAAGATGTTCCTGCGCAGAGCCTTGTCGAACACGGCCGAACCGTAGGCCGCGGTGTAATAATCGGAGAGCGACGTACGTCCGCCCGCAGCCTGGTAGGCTTCGCTGAACCCGGCAACCCGATCCAGATCGTAGATGCCCGCCTTGGCCTTCCGCAGCGCTTCCGGATTGATGTCCGTCGCATAAATCAGGCTTCGATCGAGCAGATCCTCCTCTTTCAGCAGGATGGCGAGGGAATAAACCTCTTCGCCGGTGCTGCAACCCGCGACCCAAATCTTCAGGGACGGATAAGTTTGCAGAAAAGGGACCACTTTTTCGCGCAGAGCCAGATAAAACGCGGGATCGCGAAACATCTCGCTCACTATGATGGTGAGAAACGACAAAAGCTCCGGAAAGACGCCGGGTTCGTGCAGGATTCGCTCCTGCAGCCCCGACAGCGATCGACAGCCGAACCGCTGCATCGCCTGGAAAAGCCGGCGCTTCAGCGAAGCCGGCGAATAATGGCGAAAGTCATAGTGAAACCTGAGGTAAATCGCCTCGAGGATTAACTTGAGCTCCGTGTCGAAAGTGTCGTCGTGCAAAGCATCCTCTACTTGGGGATCCAGACCTTGATGAGCGAAACCAGCTTATCGATATCGATGGGCTTCGCGATGTAATCGTTGGCGCCCGCTTGAAGGCATATCGCGCGGTCGTCGGGCATCGCCTTTGCGGTGAGCGCGATGATCGGGAGATTTTTCCATTCCGGGCGCTTGCGGATCTCCCGCGTCGCGGTGAGGCCGTCCATCTCGGGCATCATGATGTCCATGAGAACCAGATCCACCGCGGCATCGGGCTCCTGCACGGAACGCTCGAGGACCTCGAGCGCTTCCTTGCCGTTGCGGGCGATGCGCACCTTGGCGCCTTTCGGCTCGAGCACGCTGGAAATCGCGAAGATATTGCGCACGTCGTCCTCCACCACCAGGATGTTGCGGCCTTCGAGCGCTTCCTCGCGGTTGCGCAGCTCGCGCAGAATCTCCTGATGCTCGCGGGGAAGCTGGGCTTCGACCTGGTGGAGAAAGAGCGTCACCTCGTCCAGCAAGCGCTCGGGCGATCGCGCGCCCTTGACGATGATGGTGCTGGCATAGCGGCGCAGCCGGCTTTCCTCATCCCGCGTCAGCGTCCGCCCGGTGTAAACGATGACCGGAGGGAACGAGAAGGCCTCGCCGGAAGCCATTTTGTCGAGCAGATCGTAACCCGAGATATCCGGCAGGCTGAGGTCGAGGACCACGCAGTCGAAGGTGGAGTCCTTCAGCTGGCTCAGCGCCTCGCTGCCGGTCCCGACCGAAACGACCTCGACCCCCTCGGTGCGGAGGAGCCGCTCTATGCTCTCGCGCTGGGCCACGACGTCCTCGACCACCAAAACGCGGCGGACGTTCTGTTCCAGCTTCCGCTCCAGCTTGCGGAAAGCGCTCACCAGCTGCTCGCGCATGACCGGCTTGAGCGCGTACCCGACCGCGCCCATTTCGAGGGCTTGCTGGGTATAGTCGGAAATCGAGATGACGTGCACCGGGATATGGCGGGTCGCGGCATGGCCCTTGAGGCTCTCGAGCACGCTGAGCCCCGAATGGTCCGGAAGGTGGATATCGAGAATGATCGCGCTGGGCAGGAATTGCTCCGCGAGCGCGAGGCCCTCGCCGGCACTCGCCGCGATCAGGCACTGGAAACGCATTTCGTGCGCGAGATCGCGCAAGATGCCGGCAAACGCCCGGTCGTCCTCGATGATCAGAATGCTCCGATCGCCCGGCGCGAGACGCTCGCGGTCGTCCTGCGCCGGCTCTCCGGTCGGGTCCGCGGAGACTCTTTCCACGCTCGGTGCGGAACGCTCGGCCGCCGGACGGGCCTTAGCCAGGAAAATTACCTCCGCTTCGGGAGGCCGTTCCTCGCCGGCTTGCTGTGCGAATTCGGTAGGCAGCACGAGCGTAAAGGTGCTCCCTTTACCGGGAACGCTCTCCACCGAGATTTCGCCGCCCAATCGGTGTGCGAGTTCCCTTGAAATCGTCAAACCCAACCCGGTGCCCCCGTGCCTGCGCTGGGTACTCCCGTCGGCTTGGCGGAATGCCTCGAATATGGCGTCCTGGTGCTCGGAGGGAATGCCGATGCCGGTGTCGCGGACGGCAAAGCTGATCCGGTCAGGTCCGACCTGCGCCACGCGCAGGCCGACCTCGCCCGCCTCGGTGAACTTGCAGGCGTTAGAGAGCAGGTTTCTCAGAATCTGCTGGAGGCGGAGCGGATCGCTGATGATCACCCTTGCCGTCCCGGGCTCTATGCGAGCTTCGAATGCGAGCATCTTCTGCGAAGCCACCGGTTGAAAGCTTCGCTGGAGCGTCTCTACCAAGGTCTCGAGCTGAACCGGCTCCGGCCGTATCTCCATGCGGCCCGCCTCGATCCGGGAGAGATCGAGAATATCGTTGATCAGGTCGAGCAGGTCGTTGCCCGACGAGTAGATGATCGATGCGTACTTGACCTGCTCCGGGGTCAGATTGCCGTCCCTGTTGTCGGCGAGGAGCTTGGCCAGAATGAGCGCGCTGTTGAGCGGGGTGCGCAGCTCATGGCTCATGTTCGCCAGGAATTCCGACTTGTATTGGTTGGCTCGGGCGAGATCCTCCGAACGCTTCATCAGCTCCGCCCGAGCTCGCGACAGGTCGTCGCGCTGTTCCTCGAGTCGGGTGTTGATCTCGGTCAGCTCCTCGTTCTGCGCTTCCAGGCGAGCCTCCGACTCGGACAGCGCCTTGCTCTGGCTCTCGAGCTCCTCGTTGGCCACTTTCAGCTCTTCCTTTTGCCTCTGCAGTTCGTCGGCCTGCCGCTGCGTTTTCCGGAGGAGGTCCTCGAGCCGGGTGCGGTACAGGGATGAGCGAATCGCGCTGGCCATCGACTCGGTCATCGTGCTGAGGAGATCCATGTCCGAGATGCCCACCGGATGGATGAAACCGAGCTCGACCACCGCCTTGACCTTGCCGTCGATGACCGCCGGCATCACCACGAGATGCCCGGGGTCTGCTCCCCCTAGCGCCGACGAAACCCGGAGATACCCGTCGGGCAGGTCGTCGAAACGCAAAACCCGCTGGTCCTTGACCGCCTGGCCGACCAGTCCTTCACCCGGCGCGATGCGTTCGGGACAGCTCAAGTCCGCTCCGACGGCGTACGTCGCCATGCGACGAAACTCGCCGCCGCTCTGCTCGGCCGCGTAGAGAACGCCGACCGGCACATCGAGGTACTCGCAGAGAAAACGCAGAATATTGTCGCAGAGAACCGGCAGTGTCTGCTCTCCCTGCATGCGGATGCCCAAATCCCGCTGACCGGAACGAATCCAATCATCCTCCCTGAGCCTGAGTTTTATGAGAATACTTTGTCGGGCGATCACCGCCACCACCCAGATCGCCAGTGTACCGAGGGTTCTGTTCAACCACGGTATGGTCGGCAAGGGATCTATGGAAGGCGGGGAGAGAAACCGGCCGGCGACGATCAAGACCGTTGCGACGACGGCTACGACGATCGGCATCCGCGGACGCCAGACATAGAGGCTGAAAGCAAGCGGGAGAAAGTAGACGGCCCATGCAGCGATGCCGAGCGGGGTCATGATATCGGTCACGAAGCCGAATGCGACACCGAGCACGATGGCGGCATCGGCCACCGGGGTGCGCTGCTTCTCGAACCGTATCATCGCGCGGCTCTCGGCTTTCGAGAAACGACGCGCTGAATCTTGCCGATGGCAAACATGGAAATTTCGAGCGACACGGTAGTGTTTCCGGAGACGAATGGGAAATTTGATCGGTGCGACACCTTTCACCGAAAGGGTGCGTTTCAGCTAAGACGCTGTCAAGCGAATAAAAATCCGACATGCAGATGAAGAAGCCGAAAACGAAGGGATTCGACCGCCCAAACGGACGAGAGGCAGATCTACGGCGTAGTCTCGGAATGGGCATTTCCGTCCAAGACCGACCGGCGCGGCAGATGTCGACTCGAACTCGATCCGTCGCTATTCGATGACTTCCGCTTCTCGTCCGATCGAGCCCCGGAACCTTGTTTCCGGACCGCGTCAATCATCCGAAAACCGAGCAACAAGGCCAAGATCGCGGCATCGATCGCGGGCCTCGAAATATCTTTCTTGACCAGCCACCAGAAATGAACGACGCCGAGAATGGCGATCAGATAAACCAGGCGGTGCAGCACTCGCCAGCGCTTCCCGCCGAGACGGCGGATCATTCCGTCGGTCGAGGTGACGGCGAGAGGAATGAGCAGCAGGAAGGCAGTGAATCCCACGGTGACATAAGGCCGCTTGGCGATGTCCTTGACGATGCCGGGCCAGTCGAAGAACTGGTCCAGAACCAGGTAGGTGAGGAAATGAAGGCATCCGTAGAAAAAAGCGAACAGCCCCAGCATCCGCCGGAAACGCCCCAGCCAGGACAACCCGGAAAGCCGCCGGAGCGGCGTCACGGCCAAGGTGGCCAGCAGCAGGGTCAAGGTCCAGTACCCCGTGGTCCGGGTGATTTTCTCGATCGGATTCGCCCCCAACTGATCGAGCACGCCGTCGGCGATCAGCTTGAACAGGGGGATCGATAAGATCAGGAAGAGTCCTCGCTTGAGGGCGGCTATCGTCTTGGGATGGGGATTTCGAATATTCATGACGTCCAATTAAGAAAACCTGAGAAGCTTGGGTAGGTCGGGAATCCCTTCCAATCGCAAACGGTCGCTTTAGCCGCGACCCTTCCAATCGCAAACCGTCGCTTTAATCGCGACCCTTCCCGACGCCTTTGTCGGCAAAGAGCGATGTAGGGCGGGTTAGCGTACTCGCGTAACCCGCCTTACGAGGTTCATCGAACTTACGTAACGGACGTCGAAAAAAGCGGAGCATTGCGTACTTTTTCAACCAGTGGGGGGACAAACATTCCATCCCAAACCCAACATACCTTAAGGATGCTCTGATTAAGTCCTTCGACAGGCTCAGGACGAACGGTAACGTATTGATTCCATTCGTGGCGAGCCCTTCGGCTTCACTCAGGACAGGCCCTTCGACTGGGCTCAGGACAGGCTTGTCGAACGCTCTCCTGAGCCTGCCCTGAGCCTGTCGAAGGGCATGAACGGAATCCACGGGTTCAGAGCTTCCTTAAAAAAACTTACGCAAATCCATCCCCGCATATAACTGCGCCACCTGATCGCCATAACCGTTGAAAGGCAAGGTGGGACGCTTGAAGAATTCGCCGATGCGGCGTTCCTTGGCCTGGCTCCAGCGGGGGTGGTCGACCTCCGGATTCACGTTGGCGTAAAAGCCGTATTCCCTCGCGCCCGCCTTCATCCAGGTGGAGACCGGCTGCTTTTCCACGAAGCGGATGCGCACGATGGACTTGGCACTCTTGAAGCCATACTTCCAGGGCACCACCAGCCGTATCGGCGCGCCGTTCTGGTTGGGCAGGACCTCACCGTAAAGCCCCACCGCAAGGAGGGTCAAGGGGTGCATGGCCTCGTCCATGCGCAGCCCCTCGACATACGGCCAGTCCAGCACTGCCGAGCGCTGGCCGGGCATCTGCGCGGGGTCCAGCAAGGTCGTGAACTCCACGAATTTGGCGTTGCCGGTGGGTTCCACGCGCCTGATCAGTTCCGCCAGGGGAAAGCCCACCCAGGGCACCACCATGGACCAGGCTTCGACGCAGCGCAGCCGGTAGACGCGCTCTTCCAGCGGGGCCAGTTTCAGCAGCTCGTCGATATCGTAAGTCTTGGGCTTGCGGACTTCGCCCTCCACCGCCACCGTCCAGGGACGGGTTTTCAGGCTCCCGGCCAGTTTCGCGGGGGACTCCTTGTCGGTGCCGAATTCGTAGAAATTGTTGTAGCGGGTGATGTCCTCGTAAGGCGTTGTCTTGTCCGGGAGCACGTAATCGCTCTTTCGGACGTCGGGCAGCTTCTCACCGGCGGCGAGACCCGGCGGCAGTAGAGCCAGGGCCGAGGCTCCGGCCGCGAGTTGCAGGAACCGCCGCCGGCCGTAAAACAGCTCGCGCGGGGTGATTTCCGAGGGCCTGATATCGGAGGGTTTCTTGATCAGCATCGCGATTGACCTCTTGAACGGAATGGGCCTGAAAAAGCGCGTCCAGGCGTTTTTCGAGCTCCGGGATTATTTGATGAGAGCGGACGTTGACCTCGTAATCCAGCTCGCGCGTAACGGTTCATGTTTCCCCTCCCGATTCGGTCCGCGATTTCGTAGGGCGGGTTAGGCGCACACCGGAACCGGCTGACCACCGATCACTACGCTTCGCGTGCGCCGTAACCCGCCAAAGCAGAGCTACGTTCGGGGGCTTTCCAGGGAAAGCCGCATCAAAAGTCATCATATGCAACTGTCAGCCTCCGTCCTCGAAACCGGGGTACAGCGTCATGCCGCCGTCCACGTACAGGGTGGCGCCGGTAATATAGTCCGACTCGTCGGACGCCAGCCAGACCGCCGCCTTGGCGATGTCGCGGGTGTGTCCGACCCGTCCGTAGGGAATCAGCTCCAGCAGCCTGGCTTCCCGTTCCGGGGTCATCCAGGCGTCGTAGTTGATGCAGGTCTTGATGGCGCCCGGCGAAATGCCGTTGACCCGGATCTTGTGGACCGCCAGTTCCTGAGCCAGGGTTTTCATCAGCATCGCGACACCCCCTTTGGAGGCCGCGTAGTTGACGTGGCCGGCCCAGGGAATCACATCATGCACCGAGGACATGCAGATGATCTTGCCGGCCGAAACCGAGAGCTCCGGATTCACGCCCCGGCGGATAAACTCTCGCGCCGCCTCCCTCGCGCACAGAAACTGCCCGGTCAGGTTGACGCGGATCACCGTTTCCCAGTCGTCCAGGCTCATTTCGGTCAAGGGCGCGTCCCTCTGCAAGCCGGCGTTGTTCACCAGGATGTCCACGCCCCCGAAAGCTTCCAGAGCGGCGCCGAACATGGCCCGCACCTGTTCCTCTCGGCTCACGTCGGCCTCGACCGCGACGGCTTCGCCGCCGTTATCTCGGATGCGTTGCACCAGTGCCTCGGCCTTGTCCGGTTCGGTCACATAATCCACCACCACCCTGGCTCCGGCTTCGGCCAAACCCTCGACTATGGCCGCTCCGATGCCCGTGTTGCCGCCGGTGACGATGGCGCGCTGGCCTTCCAGCAGGCGCTTTTTCGTGTTCGCAGTCGAATTCATGGTTTTTCTCCCTATCAACGAACGTCTAGCTATTCGACAGCGTTACGGAACATCAGTCGCGGCGCGGCTCAGCGGAATAATGGCACCTAAAGTGGAAGAAACGACAGATGCGGAATTTTTCATGATCCTTAATAAAGGGTTTAAAAGTGCTTTCTGCGCGACACCGACTCGCGACATGTTTTTATAGCAACCCTCGCGCCATCGATAGCTCAGGACAAAAAAGGGTTAAATAACAAACTGTTATCGATGCCATGCGAGCAATGGCGAGAAACTGGCGAGCATTGGGGCCACTAATAGTTGCGGGCGGCCGCGGGTATTTGTGGGAGGGAGGTTGTAAGGCAATGCCATTTAGTGAAGATGGCTGACGTCACCCCGGCAAGGAAGGGTGGCTTCGGTGCTCCAATCGCAAACGGCCTGGCCGGGAGCGCCGGCCACGCCCTTCCCGAAGACACCGTTTGCGACTGGAATGCCGGGGTCCAGAAGCCATGGACGGCAGAAGCCTGTCACATCCGTGTGCTCTGGATTCAATGCTGGCTTGGCCTGTCCTGCCCGGCACCCTTCGGCCAGTTTCGTAGGGCGGGTTAGCGCAGCGTAACCCGCCTTTCGCGAAACCGAGACATCGGCCACACTTTCCCTATGCCCAACTACATCCGCGCCCATGTCCCCGGCGGTTCATACTTCTTTACCGTAGCGTTGCTGGAACGTCGCCGTCGCTTGCTGACCGACAACATCGACGCGTTACGCGAAGCCTTTCGTACCGTGCAAACTCAACGGCCGTTCCGGATCGAGGCCATCGTCATACTCCCCGATCATTTACATTGCCTTTGGACCTTGCCGCCGGACGATGTGGATTTTTCGACTCGCTGGCGCTTGATCAAATCGGCTTTCGCGCGCGCCATTGCGCCGGGGGAACGGCTATCGACCCGAAGGGAGATGAAACGCGAACGCGGCGTCTGGCAGCGGCGGTTTTGGGAACATGCCATCCGGGATCAAAGCGATTTCGACGCCCATCTCGACTACATCCACTACAACCCGGTCAAGCACGGCTGGGTACCGCGCGCCGCCGATTGGCCGCATTCGAGCTTTCACCGATTCGTTCGGTTGGGGCAGTATTCCTTGGACTGGGCGGCGCCGGTCGACATTCGGGCTTGGGATTTGGAATAAGGATCGAGTCTCGGAAGGCGGGTTACGCGAGTACGCTAACCCGCCCTACAAAACTTTATGTTTACTTATGTTCAGGAAAGCCACAAGGACGGGTTAGCGCAGCGTAACCCGCCTTCCGTACCCCCCGCTCAAACCTGCTTCGGCCGCCTTATCCCCAGCTTTTGCATCCGATAACGGAGCGTGCTGGGCGTAAGGCCCAATTTCGCGGCGGCGCCGGTCCTGCCTTCGATGATCCAGCGTGACTCCTCCAGGACCTTCAGCAGGTGGCCGCGCTCGACGGCCTCCAGCAGCAGTTCCGAAGCTTCCGTCTGCGGCGGGTCTGGAGAGGAATCGTCCAGCTTGAGGTCGATGTCGACCAGCGGCGTTTTCGCGAGCACGGCTGCCCGCTCGATGATGTTTTGCAGTTCCCGGACGTTGCCGGGCCAGGTATAGCGTTCCAGCGTCCGCAACGATTCCGGTGCGATGCCGGCAAGAGGCTTGCCGAGCTTGCGGGCGAATTGGCGGAGGAAATGATCAGCGAGGACCGCAATGTCCTCGCTCCGCTCCCGGAGCGGCGGTACCCGCAGGGGGAATACGTCCAGCCGGTAGTAAAGGTCGGCGCGGAATTCGCCGGCTTTGACCGCGTCCGCCAGATTGCGGTTGGTGGCGGCGATGACCCGGACGTCGACCCGTATCGTCTGTCCGCCGCCGACCCGCTCGAACTCCCGTTCCTGAAGCACCCGAAGCAATTTGGCCTGGGCCGGCAGACTCAGCTCGCCAACCTCGTCCAGGAACAGCGTGCCCCGGTCGGCCATTTCGAACCGCCCCTTGCGCTGCGCGGTCGCGCCGGTGAACGCGCCTTTCTCGTGGCCGAACAGCTCGCTTTCGATCAATTCGGCGGGCAACGCGGCGCAATTGAGCTTGACCAGAAGCCGGTCCTTGCGCGGGCTGAGATTGTGGATGGCATGGGCGATCCGCTCCTTGCCGGTGCCGGTTTCGCCTATGATGAGCACCGTGGAATCGGTGCCGGCCACCTGTTCGACATCGGAAAACAGGCTGCGCATCGCCGGCGATCCGCCGATCATTTCCTCGAAGCGGTACGGCGCGCTGATTTCTTCTTGCAGAAAAACGTTTTCGGTTTGCAGGCGATGGAGTTCCGCTTCGATCTTCCGGCGCTCGTCGACGTCCCGAAGTATGAAGGTGTAGTACCGCTTGCCGCCCAGTTCCAGGGGGGACAGGGTGGCCTCGATGGGAAACTCCTCCCGATTGGCGCGCAACGCGGTCAATCCCTCCGGCGCCCACACCGGTTGCGGTTTCGCGCTCTCTCCCGTGCTCTCCCGAAGATGGCGTTCCAGGAGGTTCCGGAAACCCTTGGACAGGAAACGGTCGAACGGCTGGCCCTGCGCCCAGCTCTTCGAGCATCCGAAAATCCGCTCGGCGGCGTTGTTGAACAAAGTGATGCGGCGGCTCTCATCGATGGTGACGATGGCGTCCATGGCCGAGGCCAGGATGGAACCCAGCCGCTCCTCGCTGCGCCTGAGCAGTTCTTCCGCCCGCATGCGCTCCAGCTCCGCCCCGGCCCGTGCGGCGAAGATTCTTAACACGGAAAGCTCGGACGGGTCTCCGCTCATGGGTTTGACGTCGATCAGGGCCAGATGGCCCATCACCTCGCCCGCCCTGTCCGCGAGCGGAATCGCGAGATAACTCTCGGCGCCGATGGCGGCCAGTTCCTCCCGGTGAGACGGAAAAAGATCCTGGACGCCCGCCTTGTAAAGGCGCATTTCTCCGGCCAAGACCGCTTCGCAGGGCGTGCCCGGCAGATCGTATTCGAAGTTTTCGAGAAACTCGCCGTCGGCCCAGAACGCGAGCGTTCCGACGCGGGTTTTCACCTCCGTAAACTCGGCCACGAACGCGTACTTGACGTCCAGGGCTTCGGCCAGATGGCGCACCAGCGAGCGCATGAAATCGTCGCCGGTAACCTCGGCGGTGCCTTCCGCGATGATCCTGAGGAGCTGATCGATATGCAGGTCGGTAGAGGTTCTGGACATGGATGGGAGCTGTTCGGCCTCCAGCCCGGTTTGGTTGAAATCACGTTTTCCAGAATACGCGGAATCTTCGTCCGAGCAAAAGCCTTCGAAGCCTGACCGTACATACCGGATCGAGAAGGCCCGGACGAACTTACGATATAGCGTGCATTGACGACATTTCGTAAAACACGTCGACGAACTCCTGCCGGACCCGAACTGAAACGTCATCCAATTCAATTACTTGCACACGCAGACCTTATTGGCATCGCTCTTGCGCCTAGTCTGCCGACCGCGCATCGACACGCTAGTTCGAGGAGCAGACCAAGACGGCAGAACGTGGAGACGGTCGTCCCACCGAGAGGCGTCTGTCGTTAAGCGGACTAGCAATTCATAAACACAAAAAGGAACAATGACAATGAACATTCAAACGCAACGCGCATTCTTTCTGCACGCCCTTAGCCTACTGGGCATGCTGGCGGCACTGTTCTCTCCGCTGCGGGCCACGGCGGCGGCATCTTACTCGCCAGGCATCTATGTCTTCGAATTGAACGGCAAGCCAGTCGCTTATCTCTCTTCGTTCGAAGGGAGCGAAGCCAGCGGACAGGTCATCTCGCAACCCGCCGGGCCGGCTCAGTTTCCGAACAAAGTCCTGGGAGAAACCCGGTACAAGGATTGGACGGTAAAGCTGGATATGGCTCCGGAAGGCGAGTTGCTCAACTGGGTCCAGGCCAGTCTGCATTCGAACTTCTATGCCGCTCATGCGGGGATCGTCATCCTCGATCTCCACGGAAACGAAATGCGGCGAGCCACCTTATTCAATGCCGTGATTTCGGAGATAAGCATTCCGGCGCTGGACAGGACCTCGCGGGAGAAGTTGCAACTCACGCTCAAGCTACGGCCCTCGTATGTCAAATGGCAAAAAGGCGGAGCGCGCTATGCGGGACTGGAGCGCGCCGTCAATCAGTCAAGAATGCTGAAGTCCAACTTCCGGTTGGAAATCGATGGGCTGGATATGTCCAGAGCCATCGGCGTCGGTGCTTTGACCGTCAAGAGAAAGCTCCAGGAGAGAGGCGAGTTTCGCGAGTATGAGTACGATTTTGCCGGCCGGGAAGTGTCGAACCTGAGCGTTGCCATGCCGGAAGCGGCTTCGGGCGGACTGATCGAGTGGCACCAGGACTTCGTCCTGAGCGGCAACTCGTCCGATTCGAAGGAACGCAAAGGAAGCATCACCTTGCTCGCTCCGGACCTGAGAACTCCCCTTCTGACCATCGGTCTCGACCATCTCGGCATCTATTCCCTCGATTACGGTCTTGGCGGGTCGGGCGGCGACTCGCGCCCGACGTTCAAGGCCGGGCTTTATGTCGAGGGGATTTCGTTCGACGGCGCCAAGCCCTGATCAACCGACGCCGCTCCGCCCTACCGAGCAGAAAGGAAAAAGAAATGATCGAATGTCGATATCTTGGCGATCCGGCGGTGGTCGAGGCCTTCGGGTTCATCGCAAGCAAACCGGCCCAACCCGCTTTCGCTTCCCGTTCCGAACCGGTCTTGGGGATCGAGGAACCGTTGCGGAGACCTGCCGGATCTATGGAGCACGAGCCGACTCGCGGAGTTCCCGATGGACCATCCCGGAATCCGGCCGGAACGGCGGACGAGCTTGAAACGCGTGCTCGCCTCCGGAAGACCGCGGGATTCGCGCACGCACATTGCAGGAACGAGTACGAAAGCTTCTTCGAATTCGGCTTGCCCGGAATGGTGATTCTCAGTCCTGCCCAAGGATGGGTGAAGGTCAATCGGGCGTTCTGCGAAATGCTCGGCTACTCCGAGGCAATGCTGAACGGCACGAGCTGGGTGGAAATCACCCATATCGATGACTTAGGCGATGACTTCGCGCATTTCGAACGTCTCTGGAACGGGGAAATCGACGCCGTCCGCTTCAAGAAACGGTTCGTCCACCGCAATGGACAGCTCGTTTATACCGACACCTCGGTGCGAGCCTTGCGGAACCCGCAGGGCGGCCTGCTGCGCTTCCTGGTCACGGTCTCGGACATCACGCAGGAGGTGGAACGCCGGCAGAACCTGGAACGCCTGGCTTATTACGATTATCTGACCCAATTGCCCAATCGCGCCCTGTTCGCGGACAGGCTTCGCATGAGCAGAACCCAGCGTTCCAAGCGCCAGCTCGCCGTTTGTTATCTCGATCTCGACGACTTCAAGATCATAAACGACACCTTCGGGCACGAAACCGGCGATCGACTGCTGGTGGAAGTCGCGCGGCGGCTCCGCGAGGAGCTGCGCGAAGGCGATACCGTGGCCCGGCTGGGCGGCGATGAATTCGCCCTGCTGCTGAACGACATCGGCGGCCCGGCGGATTGCCGCGAAACCGTGGCCCGCATCTTCGCCGCGCTGGCGAAGCCTTTCCCCGTTGTCGACGATGTCGTTCCAATTTCCGCGAGCATCGGGGTGACCCTGTTCGCCGGCGCGGGGGATGACGATGATGGCTTGCTGCGGCAGGCCGACCAAGCGCTTTACCTCGCGAAACGGGCGGGCCGGAATCAATGCTGGCTGTTCGACGGCGATTCGGCGGAGCGGCTCGATGTTTCCGGCGAAAGGGCAAGGAGGGAGTAAGGCAATGCTCTTAGAGCGGCTGTCGGATTGGTTTACGGCTCGTGGGAGCGGGCTTTAGCCCGCGATCGAGCGATTATCGCGGGCTAAAGCCCGCTCCCACACTAAGCGAGTAGGTCGGGAATCCCTTCCCGACAAAGGCCCTTACCAAGCCAACGTGTCGGCAAAGCATTGCCGACCTACGACCACAATGATTTTGGCCTGCATCAGTGTTGTAGGTCGGGAATCCCTTCCCGACAAAGGTTCTTACCAAGCCGACGTGTCGGCAAAGGATTGCCGACCTACGCCCGCAATGATTTCGGCCTGCATCAGGCCGTGGTCGAGTGCCGCGTGATGCCGAGCCGTTCCATCCGGGAACGGAGCGTGGTCGAAGGCATACCCAGGATCACGGCCGCGCCCTTTTCGCCGCTGATCCGCCAGCCTGTGGCCTCCAGCACCTTGAGGATATGCGCCCGCTCCACTTCTTCCAGGGTGGCAAGCCCGCCGCTCCGCGTTTCCGCGGCAGAACGCTCGACACAATCGATGGGAGCCAGTTCGCCGCCTTCGGACAGAATCACGGCTCTTTCGATGACGTGCTGCAGCTCGCGGATGTTGCCGGGCCAGGGATAGGCACAAAGCGCCGACAGTATCGGCTGCGGCACGGTCTCGATCCGCTTGCCGAGCAGGGCGGCGTACTTTTGGACGAAATGCCGGACCAGCAAGGGAATGTCGTCCGTCCTTTCCCGAAGCGGGGGCAGATGGATGGGAAACACGTTGAGCCGGTAATAAAGATCCGCCCGAAACTGATTCTCGCGGGACATCCGGCCGAGATCGCGGTTGGTGGCCGCGATGACGCGGACGTTGACCTTGATCGTCTGCGTGCCGCCCACCCGCTCGAATTCGCCCTCCTGCAACACCCGCAGCAGCTTGGCCTGAAGATCCAGGGGCAATTCCCCGATTTCGTCCAGGAACAGGGTGCCCCCGTCGGCCAGTTCGAAGCGCCCCTGCTTGCGCGACAGGGCTCCTGTAAAGGCCCCTTTCTCATGGCCGAACAACTCGCTCTCCGCAAGATTGGCCGGAATGGCCGCACAGTTCAGTTTGACCAGCACATTGGCTTTGCGGCTGCTGAGATTGTGGATCGCACGGGCGATGAGCTCCTTGCCGGTGCCGGTTTCGCCGGTGACCAGCACCGTGGAATCGGTCTCGGCCACCTGGTTGATGAGCGTCACAACCTGCTTCAGCGCCGCCGACCCGCCGATCAGTTCGCCCAGATTGTGGGCGGCCTTGATTTCTTCTTCCAGGTAAAGCTTGATGCCCTTGAGCTGCCGGCATTCCGCCTCCGCTTGCATGCGCCGCTGCCGCTCGCCGGAGTCGCGCAGAATCACGGTGAAAAGCTTTTCGTCGCCGGCTTCCACCCGCGATATCGAACCTTCGATCGGCACCTCCGCGCCGTCGCCCCGCAGAATGCCGACGCCTTCCGGCAGCCAGATCGCCTGGTCCGACGAGTGGTCCATGCAGTGGCCGAGATGCTCCTTGAGCGCGGGCGTCAGGAATCGCTCCAGGACTCCCCCCACCGCTTCGCTCTCCCGGCATTTCAACAGTTTTTCGGCCGCAGCATTGAAAAGGACGATCCGGCCTTCCGCATCCACCGTGATGATGGCGTCGAGCGCATAGGTCACGATCCGGGAAAGCCGTTCCCGGCTGGCCTGCAGCTCGCTTCGGAGCCGCGCCAGCGTCAAATGGGTATTGACCCGCGCCAGGACCTCCTCGTGCTGAAAGGGCTTGGTGATGTAATCGACGGCTCCGAGCCGCAAGCCCTGCAGCTTGTCGGCGGTATCGTCGAGGGCGGTCATGAACAGTACCGGGATGGATTCCGTCTTCGGAGATTCCTTGAGCTTGGCACAGGCGGCGAATCCGCTCATGCCCGGCATGAGCACGTCGAGCAGGATGAGATCGGGAACCACGCGCTCGGCCTGGAGGATGGCGCCGGCCCCGCTTTCCGCGATCGATACCTCGTATTGTGCCTCCGTCAGCAAATCGTACAACTCGGCGAGGTTCACCGGATTGTCGTCCACCATGAGAACCAGGGGTTTTCGTTCCGTGTTGCGGGTCATATCCGACAATTCCAACAGTTAAACGACAGGGCTGTAAGCATTTCGAGCCTCAGGCCGGCGGGTCCGGCTCGTCCAGGAACCGCTTCAAGGCGGGGAGCAGCCGGCCCATTTCGGATTTCAATACCTGAAAATCCGCCTTCGCATTCCCGAACTCGGCGGTGCGGCCGGCATTCTCGAGCCGTTGGGCGATCTCCGACACGGTGGCTGCGCAAAAACTCGCCGCCGAGCTCTTGAGCGTATGAGCGGCCCTCTCCAGGGTGGGTCCGTCGGCGCTTTCGATGGCCGCCTCGCATTGGTCCAGCAGATCATCGGATTGTCCGATGAAGATTTCGGCCATACTGCGCAGCAGAGGCCGCCGGTTGCGGACCCGGGCCAAGGCTTCGGAGAGATCGAACGGGGGTTGGTCGGACGACATGGCGGATGCCCTTTGAGTGTCGGAAGATGCCGGCTCCTCGTTCCAGCGTTCGACGGCCGCCAGCAATTCCGCCTCGCGTATGGGTTTGGATACATAAGCGTCCATGCCGGCCGCGAGGCAACGTTCCTTGTCGCCTTTGAGCGCGTGAGCCGTCATCGCCACGATGTAGGCATGGCGGCCGGTGTCCCGTTCCCGCTCCCGAATCGCGGCCGTGGCCTGCAAGCCGTCCATCACCGGCATTTGCACGTCCATCAGCACCGCGTCGAAGGATTCCCGCTCGAGCAAGCGCAAGGCTTCCTCGCCGTTGCCCGCCATCAGCACGGAATGCCCGCGGTCTTCCAGCAAGGCCTGCACCAGCCTCTGGTTGACCGGATTGTCCTCGGCCACCAGGATGCGCAGCCCGCGCTGCACGGCACGGAACGGCGATGCCGGCAACACTTCGGGCGTAACGGGCGCGGCTTCCGACTCGTCCAGGGCAGCCTGGATCGCCTCCATCAGCTCCGAATACTTGACCGGCTTTCGAAGGAAACGCGAAATGCCCAAGCGGCGGGAAAGTTCGAAGTCGCCGCCGCGGTCCGCCGAGGACAGCAGCATGATGGTGGTCAGGGCCGTGCTGGGCGTCGCCTTGATGTGGGCGGCCACCTCGAAACCGTCCATCTCGGGCATCATGGCGTCCAGCAGGATCAACCGGAACGGCGCCCCTTGCTCGTTGGCCCGCTGGATCTCCTGCAGCGCGGCTTTACCGGAATCGGCCTGTACCGGGCTCATTCCCCACTGCGTCAGCATCTCCATGAAAATGTAGCGGTTGACCGGATGATCATCCACCACCAGGACTTTGACCCCGTGCAGATCGAAGGACCTTTGCCGGGGGCCCGGCGCCGTTTCCGACGGTACTTTTAACGGAACCGTGAAATAAAAGGTGCTGCCGCGGCCTACTTCGCTTTCGAGGCCCATGTCCCCCCGCATCAGATTCACCAGGCGCGAGGAAATCGCCAATCCCAGCCCGGTTCCGCCGAACATGCGGGTGGAAGAGGCATCCGCCTGGGTAAACGCGTCGAAGATCACCGTTTGCTTGTCCGCTGGGATTCCGACACCGGTATCGCTCACCGAGAAGCGGGGACAGATGCTGTCGGCACAGCGGTCGCATCCGGACTCGACCCGCACCACGATCTCGCCCTGCGGCGTGAACTTGATGGCATTGCTCACCAGATTGATGAGAATCTGCCGCAAACGGCCGACGTCTCCGGAAACGATGTCGGGTATCTGGGGATCGATGAGATAAGTCAGCTCCAGGCCTTTGGCATGAGCCTGGGGCGCCAGCAGCTTCAGTGTGTCGCCCACGGCGTCGCGCAAATCGAACTGGATGCACTCGAGCTCCAGCTTTCGTGCCTCGATCTTCGAAAAATCGAGTATGTCGTTCAGCAGGCGCAGCAGGGATTCGGCGGATGAACTGGCCATGGTGAGATAGTCTTTCTGCTGCGGCGTGAGTTCGGTGCGCAAGGCCAGTTCCAGCATGCCGATGACGCCGTTCATGGGCGTGCGGATTTCATGGCTCATGTTGGCCAGGAATTCGCTTTTCGTCAGCGCCGCCTGAAGGGCCGCGTCGCGCGCATGAATGAGGCCCTGCCGCATCCGTTCGAGATTCTCCGCCAAGGCGGCCACCTCGGCGATTCCGGAACGGGTGCCGAACTCGGTGCCGTGGTCGCCGGCCGTGATCTGATCCGCCTCCCGCCGAAGAATTTCCAGCGGCCGAACCAGGCGCCTTCCCAACAAGGCCACGACGATCAGGGTCAGGCCCAGATAGGACGCCACCAGATAAATGCCGCGGCGGTAAAGGGACATGAGTTCCTGCCGGACCGGGGTTTCGTCGTAACCCAGACGCAAGACCGGCTGTCCGCCGGCATCGCCTTCGGTCAAAGGCACCGCGATGAAATAAATGCCGTCCTCATGCTGTCCGAAGAAGAAATCCTCGTTGAAAGGTTCTTGTGTGGCCAGCGGGATATTGGGCGGTATTATCCGGTCGCCCATCTGCACCTCGGCAAAAATCAGCCGGCCGTTCAACAGAAACTCGCCCATGAGCGCCGCGATTTCCGCCGTATCCCCCGTCGTCAGCCGAGAACCGATCAAATTGCCGAAAAGCAATGCATCTGAGCGCACTTGATTGACGAATTGCCGCTCGACACCGGGCTTGGCGATCAAATAAACCCCGAACAGCAACAGGGGCACCAGCATGATATGAACACCTACGATGGACAGCAGCAGGCGCCCGTTGAAGCTATGGAAGAAACGTTTCAATCGGCAGACCCCGCCCAAAGAGTGTTGATAGGTTTCAGCCCTCTGTACTGATCCAAATCCTTGGCCCACATGAACGTCACCGAATCCGGATGTTCCAGCAAGGCGGCGTTCAGGGTCTGTCTATCGTGAAAAGCCTGGGGCCTCTGGCCGCCGAGGCGGAATACGATCGCCAGGACCTGTTTCTCGTAGGCGTCGGAGGACATGAAGGTAACCTTCTGCAAAAATACTTCGAACAGCAGGGACTCGCTGACATTCAGCAGAGGTTTGATGGTCTTGCCGTTCTTCTCGACCGGTACGCCTAGATAAAGCTTCCGGGTCTCCTGCAGCGAAAGCTTGGGAATGTTCGACTGGGAACTTGCGGCGAGAACGAGTTCGCGCAAGCCGTCGGCCTCAATGGCCAGCGCGCTGGACGCGAGCGATAACAACAGGATCAGGAACGACAGCTTGGACATGGCTAGGGGAACACCGCGCTCCATTGGAGCCCCACCTGCCCGAAGGCGTCATCCCTCGTGTGCTCGCGCGAAAGCTCGAGTTTCAGAGCCATCTTGTAGGGCAGTTCGTAGCGTACGCCGCCCATGTATCGATCACGCACGAAGTTTCGAAAATGATCGAAGTACAAGTCGCCGTTATCGTTGAACGTGCCTTCAATCCGGCTGTACAAGGTCAGATCGTCGGCCACCCGCCATTCCGCCTGCCCGTAAAGGTTCAGCACGTCGGATTCGGGTTCCGAAGCGCCGCCCGTGAAATCGTTATGGATGTAAAAGGCCTCGCCCAGGAAGCCGAGATTCTCCGATCGCCAATTGGCAAAGACGCCCGCCACGATCTGATTGATTCGATCCACGCCGATCTGGCGGCCGGATATTTCGGTATAGCTGAAGGAAAAACCGATCTCGTCGGAACCGAAGCTCACCGGCTGATATCCGAGGCGCAAAGTCACGGCCGGGAGCCGCGTACCTTCCGGGTCCAGAACGTCGAACGCGTCCAGCCGCTTCTTCTCGAGGTCCGGACCCACGCCGGCATTCAGAACGTAATAGAGACTGGAATCCCCGAGTTCCCGAACCCCTTCGACGTAAAGCCCGGTGACATGCATCGGCAGCGGGCCGCCTGACGTTTCGTAAGTCATCACACCGGGGCGGGTGATGCTGGTCATCATGTAAGCCCCGTGATGAAAATGGATGTTCCAGTAACCGATGGGATTGTGAAACCGGCCCACCCAAAACGTGGTGTCCTGCCAGCGCCAGCCGAGCTGCAACCTCTGGACCTCCTGCGCGGAGCGGTCCACCAGCCACTCCAGCAGGAAACGGAACCGGCCTTGATCCAAGCCGTAGAAGAGATTCAGCCCCGGATTGATCCAATAGTTCTTCAGGCTGGAACCGTCTTGAAGATCGAAGCGATGGAGACTGGTGAGCTCGGGAAAGAGCAGCAGATCGCCGGGAAAGGCATCGGCAGAGGCCGTCTGCGGAGCCAAAACGCCGGATAGCACCCCGGCAAGAATCACTCGCCGAGAGCAAGCGTTGCCGTCAAAAGCTGAAAGAAAAGCTTTCCGAAAGAGTGTTCTGGTCCGACTCCGGATGCTGTGACGAACTGCCATCAGTGCCGTATTGCCTTTTAATTGTTCTTTTCCGACTGCGCGCCCGTGAAGGCAAGCCATGGACCTGCTACTCCGGACGTTTTCCCCCTAACAGTCTAAGAAGCCGTCTTCAAACTACTGCGGGCCAGGCTAACGGCCGTTTCGTCCGCGGGTCCCGCGGCTTCGGGTCGCCCTTTCGCGCCTTGTCCTGACATCGCTCGTGACGTTTGAAGACCGCTTCTTGCAGCAACCGGCCGTCACATGGACAAACACGGAAACGGGCGGTTGACCCGCCCGATTTTTGACCGCTCGACTTGGACCACTTGACAGTGGCAAAAGCGATAACTTTTCTTATCAACTGTATATGGTCGTATACACGGACACCCAAGGTCAATGATCGGCGGAATCCATATCCAAACAACTGCTTCCTGAAAGCTGCGCCGGAAAAACCGGGTCGATAAGACCTAACCCGTTCCACTCTACGAAGCTTAAACCCGCGCCCAGGGATTAATCCCCTCCGAACGGCACTGCCTAACCAACAAGAAAAGGTATATCGCGTCGAACACGATGAATCCCGCATACAAAAACGGCAGGAGAATCGACTCGGGGGCTTGGACATACTGCGCGGGAATCAGAACAATCGAACCGAACATCCGCGTCAGGACGATATAAACCGACTGGCCGCGCGTGCTTTCGCGGCGGGCCAACAGATACAGGTAGGTTATGGAAATCAGCAACTGATCTCCCCATCCCGTGTAGTTCCCATGAAAGTCCTTGAATTCCAGGGTAATCGCGATGACCCCGAAAAACGCCGTCACCAGCCCCAGGACGAAAGCCGGGATAAACCATTGCCTTGGAAACACAGCAGGAAACTCTTCCCGCCCGAACCGCAGATATTGATACACGATGGCCAGATCGATGAAAAACCAAGCGATATTCGCGTAATTCACCGGTGGCATATCCGGATAAACGAAACCGAAAATGAATTCGTAGGAGACGTTCACGCACATCGGTGCGAACGGCATGCCATACGTTTGATCCTTGAAGCCGCGGCGGATGATGAGGATATAGGCGGCAATCCATAGGGTCATCGATGCCGTGGCTGAAATCTGGAAAGTGAGTTCTTGTTGTGGCGTCATGGCTGGGTACCTTTGGAAGTGTCGGAGCCGTCGTTCACAGGCCTAGGGCCAACCCGCCCAAGACCAGGGGCAGCCACAGGAGGAATTCGGCATCCATCGCCGCATCGCCGGGATTGCCGTCGGCGGCTACCAGCTTTTGGCCATGATCGACGATTGCCCGGACATAGAGGTGAACCGGCGCCAATGCCAGCATCCAGGCCGGAATCCACTGCAGATGGACGGACACTGCCAATACCATGAGCGCAATGCCGTTCACCGCTTGAATAAGCTTGCTCGTCCTCGCCACGCCCAGCAGCAGGGGCAGGGTCTTGACGCCTTCCACCCGATCACGCGCCAGGTCTTTGAAATCGCAAAAGACGGTATTCACGAAGTCGGAAAGCATCATGTAAACGAAGAAAAACACGGTTTGGCGCAAATCCTGAGCATCGACGAAGCGGGAAGCGTAGAGCATCAAAAGGCCCCAGAAGAATGCCGTGTAAAAGGCCTTGATGCCTGGAATGTCTTTCAGTCGCCGATAGGGTAGAAGTTTGCCGGCCAGTGTCCCGAACAGTGAGGTTCCGTACAGGGCCACCGCCAAAGGAAAACAGAGGAGCAATAAAAACGCTTCCAGGCCGGAGAAAACCAAGGCTATGCCCGCGGCGGCTACGAATGCGGCCACGCCGAAGGCGGTAAACAGCGATTTTCTCGAAAGGGTCTTGGTGCGCGTCGACTCCAGGTTTCCATCCAGCCTGCCGACATCGGCGAGATGATCGATCAAATAACTGGAATACACACAGAGAAATGCGGACGAGACGAGAGGCAGCGAAATCTCGCCGGTATGGGCCAGGGACACCACCGACGTGACGCTGGCCGCGCCGAACGGCAGAACGAGGCCGAGATTGGCGGTATTTTCAAGAAACCTTCGGAAGCTGAACAACGGCTCCGGGTTCTCGGCAAATTTGGAGACTTGGTAAATCGACATAAATCCTCCCGAGTATTTTCATTTTTCGAAACGCCTGGCGTGTTGGGCTCGATGCGATCCGTGTGACCGTGAGCCCGGTGCCGAATACAAGGGAGGAATCATGCCAGCACGAATATTGTTCTATTTTTCAGTCACTTATCTGGCATATACAGCTATGGAAAGAAACCGGCACCGTTTGCCCAGCCGAACGGCATTTCCGGAAAAATGCCGTATCTCATTAAAAATCAAGGATTGTTAATGTGTTGGCCTCGACCAACACCCTGTTGGGGCGACTGCGCGGTAAAAGTCGGAGGACCGTCTTTCCGGGTCTCGGCATTCCAGATTCCGATGACATGCGGATCGATTTGTTCGCCTGCCCGCCTACCGCGCATCCGAATCTCTAGAGCGTTTTTCACCGCAGTTTAGCGGTGAGAATCGGGAACTTGGTAGGTCGGCAATCCTTTGCCGACAAAGCCCCTCACCGCCCCAATGTGTCGGCAACGGATTGCCGACCTTATATCTCGATTCTGGATTCCACAAGAGGCAGAATCTCCGACTGATCATCGGACCCAGACGCTGGGCAAGACGTTGCCGACCTTGGGCCTGAAGCCCGCGCCGTAGATCGTCCCCCAGCGTCCCTTCCTCGCCATAGAGTTCGAACGGTATCGTAGGGCTGCCTTGGGCAACACCCTGGATGGATAAGGCTGAACCCGGCAGGAGCGGTTTCGATCGGTCAGCACTTTGCCCCATCGTCAACGCAGACCAAGGAGACCCTATGACGTTCATCCCCATCGGTATCGACATCGCCAAAGCCAAGTTCGACGCCGCCGCGCTCCGCAATGGCAAGTACAAAACCAAGGTCTTCCAGAACACGCCCGAAGGGTTTAGGGCGTTCCTGGCCTGGCTGCAAGCCTTCCCAACGCCCCACGTATGCCTGGAGGCCACCGGCCGCTATGGTGAGGGCTTGGCCCTGTTTCTGGTCGACCACGGCCTCGCCGTCAGCGTGGTCAACCCCGCCCAAATCCACGCCTTCGGCCACGCCGAACTGAGCCGCACCAAGACCGATAAAAGCGATGCCAAGCGCATCGCCCGCTTCTGTCTCAGCCAACGGCCTCCGCTTTTTCAGCCGCCTCCGCCGGCCGTGCGCCCATTACAAGCCTTAGTGCGTCGGCTCGAGAGCCTCCTCGAGATGCGGCAGATGGAAAAAAACCGCCTGGACGGGGCCGACCCCACCGTACGCCCCTCCATCGAAGCCGTGCTCGCCACCCTCGACGCCGAGATCGCCGCTACCCAACAACGCATCCGCGAGCACATCGACCACGATCCGGACCTCCGCCAACGGCGTGACCTGCTCGACACCATCCCCGGTTTGGGCGACGCCACCATCCCGGTGCTGCTGGCCGCCCTGGGCGACGTTCACCGCTTCGAAAACGCGCGCAGCGTCGCCGCCTTTGCCGGCCTCTCGCCCAAAGAGCACCAGTCCGGGAAGTGGAAAGGCCACACCCGCCTGTCCAAGACCGGCGATGCCTTGCTCCGCAAGGCCCTTTACCTGCCGGCCATCGTCGCCCGGCGCCATAACCCACTGATCCGGGCCTTCTGCGAGCGCCTTAAAGCCCAAGGCAAGAACGGCAAACTCATCGTCGGTGCCGCCATGCGCAAGCTCCTCGTCCTGGCCTACGGCGTCCTTAAGTCCGGCCGACCGTTCGATCCCAATCATGGGCTTGCATCGTGATTTCTAAGACGGTATCTACTGCACCTTCGGGGCGCTACGCCAAACCAGAAAACGCTCTAGCTCCACGCTCTAGTGTTCACCCTTTCAATCCACTCGTGGCGATGCCCTGAATGAAAAGGCGCTGGAAGACCAGGAATATGATTAGTGTCGGAAGGGCGATGAGCACGGCGCCCGCCATCAGCATGGTCCATTCGACCCTGAATTCGTAGCGGAACATGGCGAGGCCGACCGGAAGGGTGAACCGGTCGCTGGTGGTGGTCACGACCAGCGGCCACAGGAATTCGTTCCAATTGCTCTGGAAGGTATAGATGCCCAGCGCCGCCAGCGCGGGCCGGGACGCCGGCAGTACCACCCGCCAAAACACTTGGAATCGGTTGCAGCCGTCGATGCGGGCCGCCTCTTCCAGCTGCTTGGGGATGGACTCGAAAAACTGCTTCATCAGGAAAATGCCGACCACCTGAACCATGGCCGGCGCGACCAGCGCGGTATAGGTATTGACCAGACCCAGGGCATTCAAGAGCATGAATTTGGGCACCAGGGTTACATGAGCGGGCACCATCAGCGTCGCCAGCAACAGGGCGAATAGGACGTTCCGCCCCGGAAAGCGCAAGCGGGCGAAGGCATAGCCCGCGAGGGCGTCGAAGAAAAGGTTCGCCAGCGTCACCGCCAACGCGACGCCGCCGCTGTTGAGCAGCCACCGGGCGAACGGAATTTCGGTCCAGAGCCGCCGATAATTCTGCAAGGTGAACTCGTCAGGAATGAGCTCGATCGGCCAACTGAAAACATCTCCCGGCGGTTGAAACGAGATGGACAGGGACCAAATAAAGGGGAGCGTGAAAATGCCGGTGGCCGCAAGCAAGAGCGCAAGGACGGCCGACCTCCGGATTGCGTTTCGAACGGTCCGAGATCTGTTCACGGCGCTTCCGGACGGACGATCTTCCGCTGCATCCGGGTGACGAGCAGTATGATCGCGAACAACACCACGGCGGCCGCCGCGGCATAGCCGAAGCGGAAATACCGGAAGGCGCTGTTATAGATGAAATAGCTGAGCGTGGTGGTGGCATTGACCGGCCCGCCCGCGCTCATCATGTAGATTTGATCGAACACCTGAAAGCTGCCGATGATCCCGAGGGTCACCACGAAAAACAGCGTGGGCTTGAGGCCCGGCACCGTGATGTGCCGGAAGCGCGCCCAGGGACTCGCGCCGTCGATCCGGGCGGCTTCATAGAGCGAAGCCGGGATACTCTGTAGCCCGGCCAGAAACGCCACCATGAAATACCCCGAGGTCGACCATACGTTGAGCGCCATGATTGCGCCGAGCGCATATTTGGGCGATCCGATCCAGTCCGGCCCGACGATTCCGAACCGCGACAGGACGTAATTGAGCAAACCCGGCTTCGAGTAGATCCACAGAAAGATGATGGACGTCACTACCGAGGAAGTGATGGCCGGGATGTAAAACGCCGCGCGAAAAAATCCACGGGCCGGAATGTTCTGGTTGACGGCGAGCGCCAGCAACAAGGCCAAGAGAGTCTGGGCCGGCACCACGCCCAGGACATAGACCGTGGTGTTGCGCAGAGCGGTGAAAAACAGCTCGTCGCCCGTCAATTCGACGAAATTCGCGACACCGAGGAAATGCTGTTCGGGCCGAAAAAGATTCCAGTCGAAAAATGCGACGACGAAGATGAAAACCAGGGGGCCGAACACGAACAGCGAAAGAACGACGAGTCCCGGCGACAGAAAGAAAAATGCGGCCCAAGCCTCGCGATGACGCTCGGGCATGTCAGCGGGGCGGCCCGGACCGGTTTTGCGCCTCATGGCCTCGGACATCGGCGTGAAACCGCCCTCCCCGTTCCACCCGGCGCTTCAAATCGTCCAGCGTCGGTTGAACGGCTGCGCCGGTGAGAAAGATGGCTTGCAGCGCGCTCTGAGTTTCGTCCAGGACTCGCTGATTCACCCGGAATTGCCAGATCCTCGCATGGTCTAGGCTTTGCAGAAAAACCCGCTTCAAGGGATCGCGCTCGATCTTCGATTCCAGCGCAATCGAGCGCCGGGCCGGCAGGCCGACATCGGATTTGACCCAGATGCGCCCGCCTTCGCGGCCGGTGAGATAACGAAGCAGCTGCCATGCTCGATCCGGGTTTCGGGTCCGCTTGGGGACGGCATAACCGGCCACGAACGCGACCGAAGCCGCCTTCTTTCCGGCGGGCAGCAAAGCCGCCCGATATGGGGTGCCTGCATGGGTCTCGTTCAGGAAATTCGCCGCCCAGAATCCCGAGATCGCCATGGCGACGCGGCGGCGGCCGAAAGCGTCCATGTTCCAGGCCGCTCCGACGTCGGAAGGCATGACGGCGATGCCGTCGGTCTTCATCCGCTGAAGGAAACCCAGCGCTTCCGCGAAGGCGGGTTCGCCGAAAGCGGCGCGGCCTTGCGCGTCGAGATATTCGCCCCGGTTCTGCCAGACGAAGGGCAGCGAATATTCGAGGTCCTCGGCATGGCTGTATCCGTACTGGTCGACGCTGCCGTCGCCGTCGGTATCGCGGGTGAGCCGCCGGGCGTACTCGGCGAATTCTTCCCAAGTCCTCGGAGGTTCCGCGAGCCCGGCTTCGTCGAACATCGCCGGGTTGAAATAAAGCGCCAGGGTCGAATAATCCTTGGGCAATCCGTACAACGCGCCGTTGGAACGAAACGCATCGAGCAGCATCGGCTCGAAGTCGTCCGGAAAAAAGCCGGGGTCACGGACAAGGAAACCGTCGAGCGGCAGCAAAACGTCATACTCGACCAGCAGCGGAATCCAGAAAGCCTCGATCATCACCACATCCGGCGCGGTCCCGGTGGCTAGCATGAGCAGCAGCTTGTCCATGTAATTGGCCGTGATCGGCTCGTACCGGACCGGAAGGCCGGGATGCCGTTGCTCGAAAGTGTCGATGAACGTCCGCGTCAGATTTTCTTCGATCGGCGATGCGATCCAGCCGGTCAGACGGATCGAATCGGAATCCGGCCGCCCGCAGCCGAAGAGAAATGCCGCGATGAATACAAGAGTCGCTCGTAAAGGCATGATGCGGCTCATCGACTCGACCCACCTCCCTTGCGAGTTGCAACATGGCCAGCACCCACATAGCTCTCTGACACAAGAATTCCGACAGCCGATAAATTTACGACCGCCGCCCGAATGTGAAGTTTTGCCCGGAGAAAAACTAATCGGCCCGGTCGGCCTGGGTAATCACCATGATCGGCCAATAGGTGTCGGTCGGATAACAATGCCAGAGCTGGGATTCTTCCACGAATTTGGCGAAGAGATTTCTTTCCGCATAAAGCGCCCCGTCGGCGACCCAAAAGCGAACAAACGGCCCGAACGATTCCGACGGATCGCCGGCAATATCCTCGAAATGGATCGATGCGCTATCCAGACAATCGTAGCGCGTGAAGTGCCGCTCCTGAACTTCCCAGAAATGGTTCCGGTATCTCGCCACGACGGATTTTTCCGGTCCTTGCCGGATGAAATTACCACCGACCCGGAATAAAGGCGCTGGGCCAAGCGTTATGGCGTATCCCGGGTCACTGCTTTCGAATACGAGTCGAATCATGCTCCTGCTCCCGAATGGACTTTACTTATAGGCATCCGAGGCTGGACAAAGTTGTCGCCGTACTTGCCGGCCCGCCGTGACAGTCAACCCGAAAGGCTTTCGGATTTGTTCACGGCTTCCCTAAACAGCGAATCGGTCTCGAGAGCCGGCGCTAAAGCCGGTAGATATACGATAAATTCGCTTCCCCTGCCGGGACCTTCGCTTTTGGCTTCGACCCAGCCGCCATGCAATTCGACGATTTTCTGCACGATGGTCAGGCCCAGCCCCAGGCCTCCTTGCGCGCGGTCCAAGGTGCGTTCGGCTTGCGTGAAAAGCTTGAAGAGCTTGGGCAACAAGTTTTTCGGAATACCTTCGCCGGTGTCGCGCACCGAAATAATCGCTTCGCCGTTTTTCCGAGCGGCCGTCACCCAGATCGTCCCGCCATCCGGCGTATACTTCGCGGCGTTGTTGAGCAGATTGCCCACGACTTGCGCCAGGCGTATGGCATCCCCGTCCAGCCGCAGAGGGGCCTCGGGCAGCGTGAGCTTGAGTTCGTGATGGCGGGCCTCGATCAGCGGGCGGGCGGTTTCGAGCGCCAGCTCGATCACTTTATCCACTTCGACCGTAGTCTTATGCAAGGTGATTTTGCCCTGGACGATGCGGGAAACATCGAGAAGATCGTCCACCAAGTGCGCCAGTTGGTTGACTTGCCGGTCGATGACGTCGCTCGCCCAGGCTAGCTTGGGATGGGGCAGACCGACCTTCTTCATCACCTTTACGGCGTTTCGAATCGGCGCCAAGGGATTCCGGAGCTCGTGCCCCAACATGGCCAGAAATTCGTCCTTGCGGCGGTCCGACTCGCGCAGCGCTTCTTCCGCTTGCTTGCGCTCCGTGATGTCCAGGAAGGCCCCGATACATTGGCGGACCGTCCCATCGGCATCCCGCGAAAAAACCGCATCGCGCGACAAGCACCATATCCAACGGCCGTCCGCGGTCTTGAAGCGGTATTCGATTTCCGAAACGTCGCCATCCGCGATGCGCGTAAGATTCTCCAGATGGGCGACGACTCGCGCCTGGTCGTCCGGGTGAAACAAGGCGAAAAACGCCGGCCCGGGCAGGGCCTTGAGATCATCGAGCGTATAGCCGGTGAGCCTCGTATACTGGGCGTTGATGAAGGTATCGGTACCGGTCTTTATGTCGTAGATGTAAAGACCGTTCAGGGAAGACATCAGCACCTTGCGGGCAAAGGTTTCGCCATCCTTCAGCTTTTGCTCGGTCTCCCAATGGTCGACGATTTCTCGCTTCAGCTCCTTCTCGCGATCGATCACCGCTTCGCGCGCCCGGGCCTCCGATTTTTTCAAGCGATCGAGCACCAGGCTGAGCAGCATTCCGACGCTGAACAGCAGGAGCAAACGCAGTCTTTCGGCGGTTTCAGCGATATCCAGCGAATAACTGGGCTCGACCAAGAAGTACATGCCGACAAAAGTACTCAGGGCAGTGGCAAGAAGCCCCGGACCGAGCCCCCCGCGCCAAGCCGCCGGCAGTACCGCAACCAAAAACAGCAGCAGCGGCGGAGATCCGGCGAAAACCGGATTGAAAAACGCCAGAATGAGCGATACGGCCAAGGTGCCGAGTACCGCTATGACGTAGCTGTTCAACAAAAACCGTTTGATTTGAGTGCGCTCCCTGTTGAAAGCACTCCTTGCCGGTAAGTAGAGTTACCTAAATTGACGAACCTCGATAAGACCCCAAAGTTAAAGTAGAAGTTTCATCACTCGGGCCGATTTGCCCCCTTCTGACCGAAGTAATTGCACCGTTCCCGAAAATCCCGGCGGCGAGGTCGGCATTGCGCCACCCATTCGGCAGCTAATCGCCGCTCGCAATCTGCCTGATCATGTAATGGACCGCATCTCGAACGGCGTCGTCGCTTAAATCGGAATGGGCGCCTTTTTCCGGCATGCCCAAAAAACCTTTGGTCGCATGATCCGTCAGCAGCGACGGCAATTCCAGGGTCCGCGATTCCCAGGCTTCGGAATCGTCCAGCATGGGGGCCCCGTCTCGGCCGGAATCATGGCACTCGGCACAGAAGGCGCTATACACATACTTGCCGCGGGCGTAATCCGAGGGGCGGGATGCCGTCTGCATAGACGTTTTCGTCTCGGATTCCGCGCAGCTTGCCAAGATCAGGGCGAAAAAGACGACAGTAATCGGGCGTTTTAATACCATGCGCATAAGAAATCAACCAAGGTAAGGCTAAGTTAAGAAAGCTCTGAACAAATCCGCGCGCCGAGCATAACGCGCCTGTCGGGGAACGGCTCCGCCTGATCGCGACCTACGAGAGCCACATCGCTACAACGAAAAGGCCAGCATCCCTTGGAGCCGGGCGAACCGGACGCACCAAGCGAAGTTTGCCCGCTCAGCGAACCTGTAAATTCACCATGGTGATGTCGTCCGCGAACTCGTTCTCCCCGCTGAAGGTCCGCAGCTCGCTCATCAGTTTTCGAATGGTCGCTTCCGGCGATTCCGAGCGGTCGGCGGCGAAGATGTTGCACAATCGCGAAATGCCGAAGAATTCTCCCTGTTCGTTCTGCGCCTCGATCACGCCGTCGGTGTAGAGCAGCAATCGGTCGCCCGCCTCCAGAATGAGGCTTTTTTCCTCGAAAAACACGTCCCGCTTGACGCCGAGGATCAGTCCTTCCGCGTCCAGTTCGCTAACGGTCCAATCCCGCTGCCTCCGCAACAAGGCGCGGTTGTGTCCGGCGTTGGCATAGCGCAGCAGGCGTTCTCCGAGATCGTATTTCAGATAGAACATCGTGATGAAAAGCTCGGCCGCACTCAAATCCTCGTAAAGGAGATGGTTGAGTGCCCGCAACACCTCGGCGGCGCTCTGCGGAGCCGGATTGTCCGGCGTCCTTCGGGTCTCGGCTTTCAAGGTGCTGCGCATTTCGGTCATGATGAGAGCGGCACCGACGCTATGGCCCGATACGTCGGCCACGACGATATCGGCATTTCCATCGTAATGGAAGTAATCGAAATAATCGCCGCCGACGTGGCTCGCCGGGACGCAGACCCCGGCGATCTCGGCCATCGGAAGCCGCAGCGGTCTTTTCGGCAGCAGCGAGAGCTGAATGTGCTTGGCGATTTCGAGTTCGTGCCGTTCCTCTTCCGCCCGCCGGCGCTCGGTCACATCGGTCTGAATGCCGATGTAGTGGGTGACGACACCCTGTCCATCCCGCACCGGCGACAGCAGCAGCTCATTCCAGAAGGGAGTTCCGTTCTTCCGGTAATTTCGCAACACGACCTCGCAACTGGTTCCTTGCCTCAATGCTTGGCGAATCGTCTCTTTAGCGGCTTCTTCGGTTTCCGGACCCTGCAATATCTTGAGGTTTCGTCCCAGCAACTCCTCGCGCGAATAGCCGGTAATCCGGCTCAACGCCGGGTTGACGTAAATATTCGGGTAATGCGGCTGCCGGGCGTCGGCGATCACGATACCGACACTCGCCGCTTCGATGGCTCGCTCGCGCAAGCGCAGGGTATCCTCGGCTCGCTTGCGCGCCGTAATATCCAGATCCATGCCGCGCCATTTGACGACCTGGCCCTCGTCGTCGAATATCGGGGCGCCGGTGGATTCGGTGAAAACCTCGTGTCCGTCCCGGTGGCGGTAATGATTGATGAGCCTGTAAAAACCCTCGTGAACGCGCTCGGTCGGCGGCAAGGTCTCGGCCCAGTGTTGCCGATCCTCGGGAGTCAGGAGATCCAGGTAGCGCTTGCCGATGATTTCTTCGGGCTTCAAGCCGAGGATGGTATAGACCGAGCCGCTGCTGTAAACGTAACGGCCTTCCGGGTCCTGCTCCCACAACCACTCGCCGACCATCTCCGCGACTTGCCGAAAGCGCTCTTCGCTCTCCTGCAACGCTTCCTTGGCGCGCTTCTGCTCGGTGATGTCCCGCTGGGTCGCAAGATAACGGGTGACCTTGCCGGAAGCATCGCGGATCGGGGTGATCGTTTCGAGCGCCCAATACAGTTCGCCCGATTTTTTCCGGTCTTGAATCTCTCCCTGCCACTCTTTGCCGGCCCGAATCGTTTCCCACAGCCGCCGGTAAACCCCCTGCGGCGTCTGGCCCGACTGCAACAGCCGCGGGTTCAGACCGATGACTTCGTCGGCGCTGTATCCGGTCAGGCGGCAAAAGGCCCGGTTCACAAAGGTGATGCGACCTTCGAGATCGGCAATCATGATCGCGTTCGGGCTTTGCTCCACCGCACCGGACAGAATCGACAGGTATTCCTCGTTCTTTTTTCGCCGAGTCAAATCGTGGGTGATGCCGACGAATAAGCGGCGATTCCCTTGCCGAAGCTCGCCGATGGAAAGATACATCGGGAAAACGCTGCCGTCCTTGCGCTGACCGGCGACTTCGCGGCCGGTACCGATAATCTTCTTGATGCCGGTCTTGCGGTAATTGGCGAGATAGCCGTCGTGCTCCTCGTGATAAGGCGAGGGCATGAGCCGGTTGACGTTCTCCCCGATCAGTTCCTCCCGTTTGTATCCGAACAATCGCTCGGCGGCCGGGTTGAGCAATTGAATAATCCCGACATCGTTAATGACGATGACGCCGTCGCTGATGGTGTCGAGTATCGCCCTGAGATTGGACTCCGTATCGAATACGCCGTCGCGCTTCTCGCACGGACCGATGCAGGTCAGGTGAAGAAGGTTCAGACGAACGCCGTCTTCCTTTAGAGGCGTGAGTCTATACCGGACACCAAATACCGTTCCGTCCTTGCGGCGGAACCGAGTCTCATTGGTATTGAAGAAACGCTCCTGCGCAACCGTCGTAGGCTTGCGATCCCAGCGGAGCGGCGTTGATTCCGCCGGCACTTCCAGTTCCGAAAACACGGATCGTCCCCGAAGCTCTTCTTCGGAATAGCCGAACAACTCCTCCGCTGCCCGATTCATGAAAACGACGTTGCCTGCCTCGTCGAGCATGCACACCGCGTCGTCGAAGCCGTCCAGCAAGGTTCGGGTAAACCGGTCTATCGACTTGAATCCGGACATCCCATCCGGAAACATCGATGCTGGATTGCTCTTTTTTTCCTTTGGCATATACCAACCTATTCAGACAAAACCATCTGTCCGTCCTGGATCTGAAATATAGCTAGCGATCAAATGACGCCAATCAGTGAATTCCCGCGTTCCATGTTGTCGGCGGCGATTTCGATGATTCGGAAAACCGCTCGAATTCCAGGCTGATAAGATAATTAGACCGGTCAACGCGGCTGATTGTGCTTTACCTACTTGGACCTATTATGACCGGTATGATTTCGAATCGAGAATTATCAATGACGGGATCGACTCCGCCTTAAATCGGCCGGAGACAACGCTGGGGACGGACATGAGGGCTGGGGTGAGTCGGCGCTCCATGCCGGGAGAACCTCGGTCACCCCTTCTTGCTTCGAGAAAGGCGGACCTTGACCAACGGTCCGCCGCGCTCCGACTTAATCTTTCAACTGAAAGACGGGACCATACTGCGTTTCGACGCCGAAGTCTTGCCACACGAAGGTAGGTTTCGTGATCGGTTGCGTAGGCAAGGGAAAGGTAATGACATCGACGAGGCCGGACGCGATACGGCCTAGAGTGTGCAACCCGCCTTTCAGAAACCCGCCGGAGAGCCCAAAAATGACGTTGGTTTCGTTCGTGGTATTGATCATGTTCTTGGGGAACTCGACCCATCCCATGGCCAGATTGCTCAGCCCCGAACCCAATTTCATGCCCACGTCATGACCGTAATTGTCCGAAGCCATCGACGCGGACGACATGACCAGCGCCGCCGTCGCCGAAAGGAAAATGGTTCTTATTGATCTCGACATGAGTGGCCCCTTGCTGGCAAACAGTGATTTTCACGACCATAGCAACGAGAAAGTTCTTTCACCTCGAAGCTTCGCTTCGATCTTCCCGTGTTCCATGAAGCGTAGGCAAAGGTCCGTGTTTTTTCAAATGACACGCTTGCCGTCTTTCTTCACCAGGGAAGTTCGCGCCCGCGAAAATCCAGGAACCGACCCGAGTCGCGGAGAGCGAAACCTTCGATCGTCCGCCGCATGCCTGCGACGCTTTCGGCCGGCGACGTCGGCGCGTTTGAACCGCCCATGTCGGTCTTCACCCAGCCGGGATGCAGAATCATCACACCTACCCCGCGGGGCTTGAGATCGATCGCAAGGCTCTTCATGGCGGCATTCAGCGCGGCCTTACTGGTGCGGTACATGATTGCGCCGCCGCTCGAGTTATCGGCCATGCTGCCCATGAGGCTGGTTATGGCGACCACCAACTTGCGCTCACTGCGCGAAACATGGGGAAGAAACGCCTCGGTCATCTTGACCGGCGCCTCCGCATTGATCTTCAGAACCCGCGCCCAAAGCTCGTAATCAAGCGCCCCAAGGACATTCCGGCCGGAGTCGCCGTAGATTCCGGCGTTATTGATCAACACGTCGATCGTTTCGGACGCCTGGGCGTGCGCCAGCGCATCGATCTGGTCGAAATTTCCGAGGTCCAACTGATGAATGGAAACCGACGGATGATGGATGGCCAAACCCTGCAAATCCGACGCTTGCTCGGGACGGCGGCAACACGCCAGAACTTTCCAGCCCGCATCAGCGTATTGCCTGCAAAATTCGAGACCGATGCCACGATTGGAACCGGTTACCAGTACAGTAGCCATGCTGATTTCTCCTTTAGAACCATTTCATTGATTGCCCTGGCGCACGACAGCGGCGCCGTCCGTCGGACCTTGTAAAATGTTTGACAAATCCTTAACTTCAGCATCATTCAACATATTCCACGCGGAGACCCTGATGCACACCGAAGAACGACGTCTGCTGACCGATTTCCTCGACCAGCTCAAGCAAATTAAAGTATCCAGCAAAGATCCGGAAGCCGACACTCTCATCAATCAGGCCACGGCACAACAACCCGATGCCGTTTATCTGCTCGTACAGAAAGCGCTGTTGCAGGAACGAGCGCTGAATGCCGCCAAGGCCCAAATCGAGCAACTGCAAAATCAGATCAATCAATTGCAGGTTAAAAGCTCCCAAGCGAGCGGTTTTCTGGGTGCGGACCCTTGGGGCACATCCCCCAACCGGCCAGCGTCCATGCCGCCTGCCGGTGGACCGCCGGCATCGCCCCATGCTACGAATATGGCCGGACAAAGCTCCGCCATGAGTTTCTTAGGTACGGCGGCAGCGACTGCGGCCGGAATCGCGGGCGGCGCGTTTCTGTTCCACGGCATCGAAAACCTTTTGCACCACGGTTCCGGCGGCGGATTCCTCGATTCGGCATCGACTTCTCCTGAAAACGTCGAAAACATCACCATCAACGAGTACTACAACGCTGACGAACCGGCTTCCGATTCCGGCTTCGACGACTCCGGCGATGGATTCGACGAATATGACGACGATGAATCGTTGGACGTGTAGCGCTCCCGGTTGAACGCACACAAGCGGACATCCTTGCACCGCCGATGATCGAACCGGTCGCGCTCGACGATTTCTTCGTTAACGTCTTCTCGGCCGCTACGATCATCCTCGCTGGCGCCTCTTATGCCGCGCTTTTAGCCTGGGGCAAGCTGACGCGCCGTCCCGGATTCTTGATTTTGGCCTATGTCAGCTACGGCGTTCTGGCCGTCTCGGTTTGGCTGTTGGCGGAAACATCCCATTTCGAAGGCTTTTGGCGCATCATCGCCGGCCTCATGCTGATCGGCTACTTCGCCGCGCCTCAGGCGATCTGGCGGCTATGCACGGTCACTCATGCCGGCGAACACTCCGAACACGATCGTCCGATCATCAACCAACAACAAGAGGGGGAACAATCGTGAACACCACGCCTCTATGGGCATCCGAAACGTTTTGGAAGAAAACCGCCATCTGGGTGACGGCGGTTTCGTTTCTGCTGCTGATCGTCCTGACCTTCGACTCGATGGCCAAGGTGTCGGCCGGCAGCACCGCGCGCGTACCCGCCTACAGCGTCATCAACAAGAAGATCGATTACCGTCTCAACGCCAAGCTGAACCGCTACGTACCGGTTGTCGAAAGCGATGCGCCTCTGTTCGGCAAGACCTTGAGCGACGAAGAGGCGGAAAAGCTCGTGACCCTCGGCAAGAAGACCTTTCAGGCGAAGAACTGCATCAACTGCCATACGATTCTGGGGAACGGCGCCTACTACGCGCCCGACCTGACCAAGTCCTGGCTGGATCCGAATTGGGTGGACGAAACCAACCGCGAGACGCTGATGCTGGCTTTCCTCCAGGACCCGGCCGGCAACGCCAGGTCGTACGGCACCGGGCGCAGGATGCCCGACCTCGGCATCACCGAAGACGAGGCCAGGGGACTGATCGCTTTTCTCAAATGGACCGCGGCCATCGACACCAACGGCTTTCCTCATAACTTCAAGACCCTATACGCACAGGAGAACCAATAATGAGCGTCGGAGTCCTTGACAGTCGAAATCTCAATGGCGGACAAAAGCTCGCGGTGAAATATTTTATTGTCGCGATGGTTCTTTTCGTGGCGCAAATCCTGTTCGGCCTGCTCGCCGCCGTTCAGTTCCTCGCTCCCGGCTTTCTGTTCGAAACCCTGGATTTCAGCGTGAACCGCATGCTCCACATCAACGCGATGATCGTGTGGATGCTGTACGGGTTCATCGGGGCCGTCTACTGGTTTCTCGAAGAAGAGAGCGGAGTCGAGATCGTCGGGCTCAAGCTCGGGGAGATCGCCTTCTGGGTGCTGACGGCCGCGGTCGGCGTCGTCGTGCTGGTGTATCTGTTCCTGCAAATCGGCGCGGGCGACGATACCACCCGGTGGCTGATCAACGAAGGGCGCGAATACATCGAGGCACCTCGGTGGGCGGATATCGGCATCGTCGCCGTCATGCTGGTGTTCTTCTACAACGTCGCGGGCACCTTTTCCAAGGGCCGCTGGTCCGGCGTCTCCGGCGTGCTCACACTCGATCTGGTCGCCCTGGTCGGTCTCTATCTGGCGGGGATGTTCTACACCACCAACGTGACCGTGGATCACTATTGGTGGTGGTGGGTGGTCCATCTCTGGGTGGAAGCGACCTGGGAGGTGCTGGTCGGCTGCATCATGGCCTGGAGCCTGATGAAGCTCCTGGGCGCCCGGCGCAAGATCGTCCAGACCTGGCTGTACATCGAGGTGGCGCTGATGTTCGGTTCGGGCATCCTGGGGCTGGGCCATCACTATTTCTGGATCGGCACCCCCGAGTACTGGTTCCCCATCGGCGGCTTCTTCTCCGCCCTGGAGCCGATTCCGCTGGTCGCCATGGTGGTGCACTCCATCTATGACGCCGGCGTCCACAAGTTCAAGAGCACCAATCATCCCGCGCTGGGCTGGGTGATCGCGCACACTTTCGGCAACTTCTTCGGCGCCGGCGTCTGGGGCTTCATGCACACCCTGCCGCAAATCAATCTCTACACCCACGGCACTCAATGGACGGCTTCCCACGGCCATTTGTCGTTCTTCGGGGCTTACGCCACGATCAATATCGCCTTCTTCTATCTCGCGGTACAACAGTGGCGCGGCAATGTGTGGATGGGCGCCAATCTCGCCGACAACGGCTGGAAGTGGAAATGGTCGATGGTCCTCTTGAATCTCGGCGTGGTCGGCATGACCGTGGCCCTGCTCATCGCCGGCTACGAGCAATCGTTCATCGAACGTGCTATCGAAGGCTCGACCTGGAGCGGTTATTTCGCCGCCCAGACCCACCCCTGGTTCACGCAGGCCATGTTTTGGCGGCTGATTTTCGGAATCGTCACCGCCGTCGGCCTGGTTCTGCTGATCTGGGATCTGGCGACCATCGGCGCTCGCGAAACCCGGCCCGCGCTGGTCATCGAACGGCCCGAAGAGCCGGGAATCAAGGCGGCTGTTGTGGAAACGGCGTAATTCCCGAGGGCATTCAAATGAACGTTCGCTGTAGGGCGGGTTAGCCCTTCGACAGGCTCAGGACAGGCCCTTCGACGAAACTCAGGACAGGCTCCGCGTAACCCGCCGGTGTGGGGTTCTTCGGTGGGTTACGGCCTTCCGGCCTAACCCGCCCTACGAGGCCCGCGAGACCGCCCGCTCGATCAAAGCCGCATCGGCCTCGCCGAACCCGCCGTCGATGAGACGCAGCATCGCTTTCTCGGCGGCCGGCGAAAACGCCCAGCAACGGCTCAGGGTTTGCAGCAGTTCGGCTAACTCGTCCCCGGCTGCGGACGACAGCGTTTCATGCGGCGCCTTCCCTTCCCGGCGCAAGATGCACTCGATCAGAATCGCGCCCAGGAAGCGCAGGCTGTGAATCACGTGGGTATTCATGTCGCTGATCAGGTAATCGAACTTCTCCGCAAAAACCTTATCGCCCAGATAGGGACTGAATAAACCCTGCCGAACCGTCTCCCGAAGCAACCCGAAAAATTTCCTCTGTCCGTCGTGGACATTGGGGTCGTGGAAGAACTTGAAGGCATGTTCGAGGTCGTGCACGAAAAAAGCGAAACCGTTCGGCTTCTTGAGAACCGGCCGCAAGAGCCGCGGATAATCGGCCACGACCGTGACCGGCCGCCGGCCCGTCGCCTGCATCTCAAGGACTTCTCCGGGCGGCGGAATCCGCTCGGTCAGCAGTAGGGGCCATTCGCCGCGCAACCACGCCGAGAGCGCCACCGAAGCATTCGGGATAAGACCGAAAAAGTGATAACGCTCGATCCGATCGACCAGCACCCGCTCCAATTCGCTTCCGGCCGATCGGTCGAAATCCGCCAGCCAACTTGATGCGTCCGGCCTCGGATCGCTCTTGACCTTGCGCGACGCGAAACGCGGTCCGTGCATCCCGATCTGCCAGATAAAGAAATACAGCGCCGCATAGGCGGCATCGCTCAAGCCCCCGGAACGCCAACGTGCGGTCAGTTCGGGAATTCGGACCAATCGGTCGGAGAAATTCTGCACTCGCGGTCTCGTGATATGCCAATTTGACCTTATTGTCGGCCAGACGCCTTTTTCGACAAAGGATTGTCAACCCACGCTTCTTGGATCAGCTCAGGGGAGAGCCGTGGCGAGACGAAAAACATATCGAAATGTCCGTGCTGAGCTTTCTGCCAAAAAGAGTAAGAAACATGGAAAAAACGAAAACAACTAAAACTAAGACATATTATGCCCTGGTGCATGGTAGCCCTGTTCGGCCGGGCCGAAGCGGCAAGGAGGAAAAGCCGCCTCCTCGCCCGCGATATCGCTCGCCGCCGCGACATCGAAGAAAGTCGCGCTGCGACTCGTGGGGCTGCACTCCACCAACGGCACCTTCGCCATCAAGGACAGCGCCGGAAACCTTAAATCCGTCACGATCTATGTTCAGGACGGGCGCGCCCTGCCGACCCCGAAAACCGTCACCAGCGTGGACATCTCTCCCGGTCAGCGCTTCGACGTGTTGACGACACTCCCCACCACCAGCGGAACCTGGTATCCGCAAGTCACTTACAAACGGCTGCGGGACAATTCTCCCTATGCCACCGTCTACGGGAAGATAACGTTTTAACAAATCTTCCTTCTCCGATTTATTCCAAATCGCTTTCAATAAGGAGCTCATTTTTGTAGGGTGGGTTAGGCCGTGAGGCCGTAACCCACCGAGCGACCTCGAATCGGTGGGTTACGCTGCGCTAACCCACCCTACGATTAAAGTTCTGGGGGAAACCGAGAGCCAATCGTCCGGGTCGTTGAGCCGAGAAACGCGCTATCCGTTACTGCAATAAAGCCACACTCTCGAAATAACGGCGCTTGATCGCCTGGGCGAGCTGATGCACGGCCATGGCGTAGTGGGTGCTGTGGTTGTAGCGGGTGATCACGTAGAAGTTTTGGTGACCAAGCCAGTATTCGTCGCCGGAGTCGGCGCTGAGGCGGAGCAAGCGCACCGTGGAATCGCGGCCTAAGGCGGCGACGGGTTGAATGCCGTAGCTCGTCAAAGCGGCCAGGGAATAGCGGGTATCGAACCCCGATTCGAGATTTCTGGCCATGGCGCTGCCCCGGGCGGCGGTCACCACCGGTTCGCCCGGCCGCCAGCCGTGGGCTGCGAAATAATTGGCGATGCTGCCGATTGCATCTACCGGATTCCACAAATCGCGGTGACCATCACCGTCGAAATCCACCGCCCATTGCAGAAAACTGCTGGGCATGAATTGGCCCAGACCCATCGCGCCGGCATAAGAGCCTACCGGATAGAACGGATCGACCCGTTCGTCCCGTGCCATCAACAGGAACTTTTCCAGTTCGGTCTTGAAATAGTCTCCCCGGCGCGGGTAATCGAACGATAACGTGGTCAGCGCATCGATCACCCGATGGTTGCCCACATTGGCGCCGTAAATCGTCTCCACTCCCATGATCCCGAGAATGTACTCGGGCGGCACGCCGTACAGCGCGCCGGCACGCTCCAACGCCGAAGCATGACGGCGCCAGAAGGCGGCCCCGCTGGAGATGTGCTTCTCGGTAAGAAACTTGGAGCGGTAGCGCGACCAGGCTCCGGGGCGCGGCTGTCCAACCGCATCGGCCTGTTTACCCAGGTAATCGAGCGTCCACTGTTTACGCTTGGCTTGCGAAAACACGCCGCTCAGATACTCGCGGGAAAATCCGTGCCGGCTGACCATGTATTCGATGAACTGTTGAAGCGCCGGGTAGCCGGCGTAATCCCCGGTGATCCGGAATGCCCGGTAATGACTGCCTCCGGATGAACTGCGGATCGAAGGGTAGGATGATTCGGGCCTACGCCGCGCAGCCGCGGAGGCTTGTGCGGACGAGTTCCGGGATAGCCGGGTCGGAGGAGAGACATTGGCCTTACCGATTTTTTTCGGCGACTTCGCGGGCGGCCGGCTAGCACAGCCGGCTACCAGAAGTGCCGCCAATAGCAATAGGACCAAGGGTTTCAGCTTTACGGTCATGGGCGTTTCGGAACGGGGAGGAGCACGGGTTGGAGGCTACATATCACACGTAGGATTACCTATTTGTCAACGGCCATGCACAAACAGTCTCTCGGCTTATTCTTGGCCGTGCTCCTCCCCGGCCGCCGAAGCGCAGCTTTCGCCGCTCGGAAACAAGGAAGCTCTGATTAAGTTTTTCGATGGGCTCAGGACAAGCCCTTCGACTCGGCTCAGGACAGGCTTGTCGAGTGCTCTCGTGAGCCTGTCGAAGGGACATGAACGGAATTCACTTATTCAGAGCTTCCTTAACTGTAGACGTTTGCGCTCTTCCCTCCGGGTGGATTGCGCTGGCCACTGCGCTCCCTGATTAGGCGACAAAAAAGCCGTTAATCGAAAACGATTAACGGCCTCGTAAAATGATTTGGATCGACGAACTGCCGATCCGTTATTTATTATTAACCCGGCCTATAAATATAGGCCGGGTTAATCCGGGGCAGGGATGCCCCGGCGCGGCGACAAGCCGCGTGAGCCCAGGCCGGGCGTGTACCGGGCCTGGGCGCCGGCCCGAAATACCAGGAGGGTATTTACGGGCCTGATTAATAATACCTAAACGCCGAAATTCTTCTCGACGAAATCCCAGTTGACCAGGTTCCAGAATGACTCGACGTATTTCGGACGGGCGTTGCGATAGTCGATGTAGTAGGCATGCTCCCAAACGTCGCAGGTGAGCAGCGGCGTTTGATTGCTCGTCATTGGGTTGCCGGCGTTGCTGGTGCTGACGATCGCGAGACTGCCGTCTGCGTTCTTCACCAGCCAAGCCCAGCCCGAACCGAATGTGCCGATGGCGCACTTGGTGAATTCTTCTTTGAACTTTTCGAACGAGCCGAACGATTGATTGATCGCGCCGGCCAATGCTCCGGCGGGTTCTCCGCCGCCGTTAGGTTTCAGGCAATTCCAATAGAACGTGTGATTCCAGACTTGAGCGGCGTTGTTGAAAATACCGCCCGAGGATTTCTTGATGATGTCTTCCAGGGACAGATTCTCGAATTCGGTCCCGCCGATCAGGTTATTGAGGTTGGTGACATACGTCTGATGATGTTTACCGTAATGGTATTCGAGAGTTTCTGCAGAGATATGCGGCTCCAACGCATTCTTGGCATAAGGTAACGGGGGAAGTTCATGAGTCATCAGATTCTCCTTTTGTCTATTGATAAAATCAGCACACCCAATCGTGTCGACGGGTGAAATTCCAACTTAAATAGTAGGGAATATAGTCTAACATCCGAAAGGCAACGCAAAAAGCATGTGAAGCATCGATCGACATGTCCGTCCTCTTTTCCTTTGACAAAAAAAAGAGCTTCCCATGAAGCTCTTTTTCGGAATACCTGATTCTCAGGTCGATTTCGGACCATCGCTGTTTTTACCTCTCAACAGGTGGATTGGCCATTCTCTTTAGACTTTAAATCTTGTGGTTACCGGTCCATTGCTGGACTTGCGCCTTCCAGCTTCCGTCCGCTTGACGTTTCAATACACTGTAAAGTACCCCGTCGTAGCGATACTTCATCACTTGCGACGGACCTTGCAGCGTCTTGATGTCGGACAACTTCGTCGTTGCGACGATGGTATCGTCCTTCTCGCCGCGCACATCGACGACATCCATCGCATAAACGCCTTTCTGAATCAGTGTTTGCCAAAACGCGCGGATTTCGCCGACACTTTTCGATACTGAACCGTTAGGCTGTACCAGCATTGCATTATCGGCATACAAAGACAGAATCTCGTCGACTTTGCCTTTGGCGAAAGCGGCATTCCACTTTGCAATACTGGACTCCGCAATTTGTCTAACATCTTCGGCTGCCTGGGACGCTCCCGTTCCCGAGGCGGCGAATAATGCGACTATCAGTCCTAAGCTACGTCTCATGTGACCACCTCCTGAGGCTAAAACTTTTTGCCCACGACTGTAGACTATAGAGCAACAAAGTTGGTTTACAATATCTAATAACCTTTACGAATTGTTTCCATAATTAAAATTATCAACTCGGATCACCATGGATAAATTGACTAGCATGTTGGTATTCACCAAGGTCGCGAAAGCCGGGAGTTTCGCTTCGGCTGCCAAAGAACTCGGACTGTCCCGAGCCATGGCGACCAAGCACGTGATGCAATTGGAAAACGGCCTCGGAATCAGGCTGTTGAACCGCACGACCCGAAACCTCAGCCTCACCGAGGTTGGAATGGTTTATCTGGAACGCTGCCTGCAGATTCTCGACGAAATGGAAGAAATGGAAATCGCCGTCACCCGGTTGCAAACGGAACCCCGCGGAACTCTCAAGGTGAATGCGACGCCGTTCTTCGGCGCGTACCATTTGGCACCGGCGATAGCCGCCTACATGGAGGCGTTTCCGGAGGTGAACGTCGAGCTGGTGCTGCAGGCGGGCTATATCGATTTGATCGAGGAAGGATTCGACCTTGCGATTCATCTCGACGAAATGCGCGATTCCAGTCTGATCGCCCGCAAGCTGGGCAGCTCTCAGCGTATCGTTTGCGGCTCGCCCCAGTACTTCAATAAGCACGGAATACCCAAGACGCCGGACGATCTCCGTAAGCACAACTGCTTGACCAACTCCAGCTTGCCGCCGCGCGACCAATGGCAGTTCAGCATACCCGGCGGCGAAACCACCGTGGTCAAGGTCACCGGCAACATGGAAGCAAATGTCGCAGATGCCTTGCGCATGGCCGCGATCAACGGTCTGGGCTTGGTGTTGCTGCCGACTTATATGGTCGGCCAGGACATCCGCAAAGGCAGACTGAACCCGGTGCTCACCGATTACGTACCGGCGCCCTTGGAGATTCATGCGGTTTACCCGCATCGCAAGCACTTGTCGGCCAAAGTTAGAACCTTCGTCGATTTCTTGAGCGAACGGTTTCATCCGAAACCCTACTGGGAAGACTGGGCGGATGCACAGGAATAAGCGCTGCATTCGGATCGCGGCTCTCGACCGAGACCGCATCACCTTCTTCCACGGCAGATATCGACGATGGCGCTTGAAATCGAACGTAAATTTTTGGTCCTAAACGACAGTTGGCGCAATTCGGTCAGGGATTCCGCCTATTTTCGTCAGGGGTATCTCAATAACGAAATCCATTGCTCGGTCCGGGTGAGGGTTTGCGGCGACCGGGCTTGGCTCAACATCAAGAGCGTTACCATAGGTACCCAGCGGCAGGAGTTCGAATACGAAATTCCGGCAAACGACGCTCACACCATGTTGAGCACCTTGAGCCGCAGGCCCCTAATCGAAAAAACCCGGTACTTCGTCGACGTGGGGCCCCATACATGGGAAATCGACGTTTTCGAGGGCGACAACACCGGCCTCGTGGTCGCGGAAATCGAACTGGGAAATCCGGACGAAACGTTCGAGAAACCCGGCTGGTTGGGTGAAGAAGTGACTTACGATCCGCGTTATTACAACACGAGTTTGTCGACGAACCCCTATAATAGCTGGCAAGATTAAGTCCAGCGGAGGAGCGTTCCTCCGTCGTTCTTCCGGACTCTCAACGGAAATTTGGCTTCCTGGCCGCCGGGGTCGGCAATATGACGACTTTTTTCTTCATCGTGCTGCTATTCGCCGTCTTGATCTTGGCGGCGACGTTCGTCGGGAGAAAATTGCCGAAAACCCATGTGGCCGCCAGCCGGATCCGCCTTAGCGCCCCGCCGAATAAGGTTTGGGACATCATCAATGATTTCGAATCTTACGCGACGTGGCGGCCGGGATTGCACCGTACCGAGCGCGGTCCCGATATCGACGGGCTGCCCAGCTGGTACGAAATCTGTTCCCAGCATAGCCGAGTACATTTTCGAGTAGTCGAACGTAAACTGCCTTCACGCCTCGTCACCAAAATCGTCGGCGACGACCTTCCCTTGAGCGGTACTTGGATTTACGAACTCGAAGAAGACGGCGACGGTACCGTTTTGACCATCACCGAGCAGGAAAACATCCATAATCCGCTACTTCGATTCTTCGACCGTTTTGTAATCTGTTATTACGGCGTCATGGATGTCTATCTGATTGCCCTGGCGATTAAGCTAGGCGACTCGGCCAGACCGCAACACCTCAGCCTCAAAATCGACGATTCGAGCATGACCGCCTGATCCGTCGGCATAAAGACGCGCCACGTGATTCGGAGACGGCTGTCGTGAGCGGATATCGATCACGCCGGCGACCTCATCGCTCGCCCAAAATAATCGAAGCGCCCTAGTTGACAGGACTTACAAGCCGGGCATAAAGTATTGACCCGATACCAAAAGCAGCGGCCGGGCGTTCCCGCATGCCCTGCTGCAGCCTGAAAAGTATCGATAGGGCCCCGTTTTCCGGGTTCCAAAACGGGCTTCTTCGTATTCTAAACGCAGAAACCGCAATGACCTTATACCTTTTATCGGCATCTGCGGCAACTCTGGCTTCTAACAACCCCTGGCCATTGAAGGCCAGCTTATAACCGGATTAGGGTGAAAAAAATGAATGTCGAGAACCAAGCAGTAAAGAAAGATTATTTCTGGATTTATGTCGCTCTCGCAACGATCGCGCTGGTCGGCGTCATCGCGATGGTGAAGTTGAGTGAAAACGACAAATACGACCCGATTCGCCAGCAACTGTCCGAAGAGGCGGCCCAAATGAATATCCGAGTTTTGAACTAATCGTCGCCTCGTATTACGAGACCACCATCAAGAGGTCACCTTCATGAGAACAAGAGCGTTAAGTTCCAAATTACTTTGCGTGTTGGCCGCCGTCTTCTTTTCCTGCGGCACGGCGTTTGCGGCCGAATATATAGAGCGAACCCTCATGGGAAATACGATACCGGCGCAAAAATGTGCCGTAAAGGACGAAGCCTCGCAAAAAGCTACCGATAAGTACACCATCGACAAATTCACAAGACGGTTCTGCGAAACGCAAGGCTACGGATGGTATGTTTCCGAAGCTAAAGACCAAGGGAAGCTGGTTTGCGAGGAATGCAGCGGCGATGCCTCCGGAGCAGGTAAATACAGATGCCACGTGGAGGATATCGTCGTAGCCTGTAAGCGCCTCAAACCGGGCTCGGTAGGGCTGTTTCCCGGAGAAGGTTAAAAAAGGTTAAAACCGATCGCCCCCGCTGAACTCGGCAGTCAAGCGAAAGCTGCCATCGGTTCAGCGGTTTCCGGCGATATGCCGCAATAATATCGCCAATATCGCCTGACGTTTGCCTTTACCCCCTCGTCGACGGCGATGACAAACACCTAGAATACTCGGGCAAAGGCTTCAAGCCGAGTTCCCAAGCCCATGCCCAAGCCCCTGGTCTGCCAGACAAAGCAAACTCTCCTTCTAACAAAAGCGAGACGAGAATGGCGCCAGGCGCGATCAACCGACCTGTTCGACGAACGTCCGACAACGGTTCGGCGCGTATCAGCCGAGAATTGACCGCTTTCCAGGGCGGATATTCTTCCATCACATCAACCCTTTACGCGTATTCGACGCATCACAGCGCAAGTTTTAATCTGTGGTGCCATTTTCCGTTAGAATTACGCGCCCATCGCTTCACCAATTTGCCTTAGTGTGCTGCCGCCCATGAATATCGTGCTGCTCGGCATCGTCGCCTACATCCTGGTCCAGCTGCTGATCGGCATGCTGGTGTCCAGACATATATCCAGCGAGGACGATTATCTTTTAGCCGGCCGTAGGCTTGGGCTTAAGCTAGGCACTTTCACGGTTTTCGCCACCTGGTTCGGGGCGGAAACCTGCATCGGGGCCGCCGGATCGATCTACCAGTCAGGACTTTCCGGCGGGTCTGCCGATCCTTTCGGCTATGCCGCTTGTCTCCTTCTGATGGGACTCTTTTTCGCGGTGCCCCTTTGGCGCAGAAAACTCACGACTTTGGCGGATTTGTTCCGAATCCGTTATTCCCCCAAAGTCGAGCGGCTGGCGGTGCTCATGCTCGCCCCGACGTCCATCATGTGGGCCGCGGCACAGATTCGTGCGTTCGGACAAGTCATTTCGGCCTCTTCCGATTTCGAGGTCGAAATCGCCATCACGATAGCGGCGACGGTGGTCATTATTTATACGGTTTACGGCGGTTTGTTCGCCGATGTCATCACCGACCTGATCCAGGGCATCGCGCTCATCGTCGGCCTTGCCGTTCTTTTTTACGCCGTAACCAAGGCCAACGGCGGCTTAGCAGAAAGTTTCGGTGCGATCGAGCCATCTCGACTCAGGCTGTTCGGCGGCGGCGAGAAACCACCGCTGGAAGTGATTGAAACTTGGGCGATACCGATCACCGGCTCATTGTTCGCTCAGGAGCTGTGCGCACGCATCCTGGCGAGCCGCTCCCATCATGTCGCCCGAGCGAGCTGTCTGGCGGGAGGCGGACTGTATCTGCTGGCCGGATCGATTCCGGTCTTTATCGGACTGCTCGGCGTTCACCTGCTGCCGGAACTCGAAAATCCGGAGCAGATCCTGCCGAGACTCGCGCAAGAGCACCTCTCCACTTTTGCCTACGTGCTGTTCGCCGGAGCCCTGATTTCCGCGATTCTCTCGACCGTGGACAGCGCCCTCCTCGCCGCCTCGGCTCTGGTTTCCCACAACCTCGTGATCCCTTTGGCGGGAAACGTATCCGAATCCGGCAAGGTCCGCATTGCCCGCACCGGCGTGTTGATCTTCGGTATCGTGGCCTATGTGTTGGCGCTCTACGCCGAAGGCGTGTATGCGCTTGTGGAAGAGGCGTCAGCCTTCGGCGGCGCACCGATTTTCGTCGTCATCCTGCTCGGCTTGTTCACTCGCATCGGCCAAGCCAAAAGCGCTGCCGCAGCGCTGGTCGTCGGCATGACCGTGTGGCTGATCGGCAGTTATGCGCTGGAGCTGGCGACCCCTTATCTGGCATCTCTGGCGGCCAGCTTAATAGCCTATCTTTCCGTGGCCGTTTGGGAAAATCGTACCTTGAATACGGCTGCTGAAGCCTCCACATGATGTGAAACCATGTTAGACCAACAACCCCCCACTCGATATAACCAATTCCTGAAGATCGCCACCTGGTTCGAAGGCGGCCTGATTCTCCTTGCCTACGTGATAGGCTGGGCGGTTTCGATCAATCCGTTGGCGCATATCGGATTCAGCCCGATGGCCTTGGTTTGGGGCATCGTGGGCACATTGCCCCTCTATTTGCTGTTTGCCCTGTCCTATAACCTGCCTTGGAGCGGCATGCGTGCGGTAAAGAACTTCTTGGTAGAAAAACTAGGGCCTTTTCTGAGCCGCTATCGCTGGCAAGAATTGCTGTACCTGGGCTTTTTGGCCGGCATTTCCGAAGAAATCCTGTTTCGCGGCCTGCTTCAGCCCTGGTTCGAACAAAACTGGGGATGGATAGGCGGCATCGCCTTCAGCAACTTGGTATTTGCCCTGGTGCATTGGGTCACGCCTCTTTATGCACTGCTTGCCGGACTTACCGGCGTTTATCTCGGGATCGCGCTCGATTTCGGCGGCGAACGCAATCTGGTCATCCCCATTCTCATCCATGCCATCTACGACTTCCTGGCTTTCATCGCCGTGGCACAGACCTACCGTCGGGAAAAAAGCCGGTCGTTCTGATCCGCTGGTTACTCGGGCCCATGTGTCGGCAAAGAATTGCCGACCTACGTCTGGCCGAGAATTCCCGCGCCGGCGTATCGCGGAAAGCGCACTAGGCCCGGCTATCGTGTATCGGCGCTTCGCGGTACTTGAGGGGTGCCCCCGAACGGTCGGACGAGACGGCCAGGATTTCGGCGATGATGGACAAGGCTACCTGTTCCGGCGTTTCCGCGCCGATGTCCAGGCCGACGGGACCGTGGAGGCGACCTAGTCGAGCTTCATCTAAGCTCAAACCGTCTTGGGCCAATTCTTCGAGCATCTTTTGAGTGCGCTTACGCGGACCGAGCATGCCGATATAAGACACTGGCGAATGCAACAAATGGGCGAGAATGGCCCGGTCGTGATGATAATTGTGATTCATTACCACCGCCGCGCCGGCTCCTTCGAGCGAAATCTCGTTCGCCACGGCGTCGGCCCGGCACAAACGCACCTCGTCCGCCATCGGAAAGCGCTCCCGTGCGGCATACGCGGGGCGGCCATCGACTACCGTGACATCCCAGCCTAGCCGTTTGGCCAGATCCGCCAAGGGAATCGCGTCATGGCCGGCACCGAAGATGATCAAAGCCAACGGCGGCCGGATCGCCTCGACGAAAATCTCGAGCTCGCCCGAACCGCTGCCGTAAGTTTTTAGTTCCGATCGGCCGCTGCTCAACACCATCCGTGCATCGTCGACGATTCGCTCGGCATACGGGCTTTGTCCAAGTTCTCCGCCGATGGCGTTATCCGCGCCGATCCATAGACGCTCACCCGATCGGTGACGAAGATCGCCTCCGCAGCCGACGACCACGGCCACCGCTAGCGATCGGCGTGATCCGAGACTATTTTCGACGGCCTGAAGATAGGCAGGAATCTCCCCTTGCAACAGCGGCTCGACCAGGACGCGGATCACGCCGTTGCAACCCAGCGCCAGCCCAAACACCAAATCCGCATCGGAGGTATGGTCGTAAGTAACAATGGCCGGCCGACCGGCCGCGGCAATGTCTTCGGAGCGGGCGCAGATATCGGCTTCCAGGCAGCCGCCGCTGATGCCGCCGACCATCGAGCCGTCTTCCAGAATCAGCAGGCGCGCGCCGGCACGCCGATAGGTGGAGCCTCTAGCTTCGATCACCGTTGCGAGGGCGCGCGGCTTCGTGCCGTCCTTGAGTGCGGACAGGATGTCCTGCAATTCCTTGCTTTGCGACATGGGGATTTCCCTTAAGCGGTTTTGAGATCGTGCTTGGACAAAGGCAGCGAGCGGACGCGTTTGCCCGTCGCGGCGAACAGCGCGTTGGCAACGGCCGGCGCCAGCGGCGGCACCCCGGGTTCGCCCACGCCGGACGGCGGCTCCCGGCTAGGTACGATGTGCACCTCGACCGCCGGCATCTCGTCGATCCGCAAGATCGGATAGTCGGTGAAATTGCTCTGCTCCACTTCGCCCTTGTTCAGAGTGATTTCCCCGTAGAGCGCCGCGGAAAGCGCCCAGACGATGCCGCTTTCCATTTGCGCCGCGATGGTGTCCGGGTTGACCACTTGGCCGCAATCGATGACACAGACGACCCGATGCACTCTGGGTTGTCCGCCCTCCACCGAAACCTCGGCGACTTGCGCCACATAGCTGCCGAACGAGGAATGCACGGCGATGCCGCGCCCGCGGCCTTTCGCGAGGGCCGAGCCCCAGCCGGCTTTCTTCGCCGCCAGTTCGAGGACGCCCCGATGCCGGGGATGCTTCGTCAGCAGTTCATACCGCAACCGGTACGGGTCCTTGCCGACGGCATGCGCGACTTCGTCGATGAAGCTTTCGACCACGAATGCGGTATGCGAATGACCCACCGAACGCCACCACAGCACCGGAATGTCGAGCTTGGGACTGTGCAGATCGACGCGGATGTTCGGAATCGCATAGGGCAGATCGGCCGCTCCTTCGACGGATGACACATCGACTCCGTCCCGCACCATTGCACCTTCGAACGGCGTCCCGATGGCGATGGATTGGCCGACGATGGTATGGGTCCAGGCGACCAGCCTGCCTTTCGCATCGAGGCCTGCGGTCAGCCGGTCGTGGAAGGCCGGGCGATAGTAGCCGCCCTTGATGTCGTCCTCGCGGGTCCAAACCACCTTGACCGGTTTCTTCACCGCCTTCGCGACGTGTACGGCCTCGCTGACGAAATCGGACTGCGGGTTTCCCCGCCGACCGAAACCGCCCCCGAGGAAAGTGGTGTGAAGCTCGACCTGTTCCGGCTTGAGCCCTGCGATGGTAGCCGCCCGGTTGCGGTCGGCTGTCTGGAACTGGGTGCCGGTCCAAATCTCGCAGCGGTCCTCGCGAAGATCCACCGTGCAGTTCAAGGGCTCCATGGGAGCGTGGGCCAGATAAGGCACTTCGTACTCGGCGCTGAACGGTTTGGCGATTTTGGCGAGAATGCCGGTTGCATCGCCTCTTTCCTTGGCCGGAAGCCCCGACATCCTGGCCAATCGGGCGAAATCCTCGCGAAGCTTCGCGGAAGAGAGATCGGCATTCGCCCCGCGATCCCACACGATCTCCAGAGCATCGCGTCCCTTCTTGGCCGACCAGAAATCCTTAGCCACCACGGCGATACCGGACGGAACCTGAACCACGTCCACCACGCCGGCAACGGCCTTGGATTTGGCGGCATCGAAGCTCTTCACTTCGGCGCCGAACACCGGCGGCCGCGCAATCAGGGCGGTCAACAGCCCCGGCAACTGCACGTCAATCCCGAATTGGGCCGTGCCGTTGGTCTTGGCCGGCGTATCGAGACGGCGGGTCGGCTTGCCGATCAGCTTGAACTGCTTGGGATCTTTAAGTTTAACTTGGGCCGGCATCGGCAGCTCGGCGGCCTTGGCGCTCAATGCACCGTAGGACAGGCGCCGCCGGGTCGGCGTATGGATGACATAGCCGTTCTCGGCACGACAGGAGTCCGGCTTGACCTTCCAGGTATCGGCGGCGGCCTGAATCAAAAGCGTCCGCCCGGCCGCACCCACCTTGCGGAGCTGCTCCCAGGAGGTCGCGACGCTCGTGCTGCCGCCCGTAGCCTGTATGTTCCAGACGGTATGGTTGTAAACCGGCGCAACCGGAGCGGCTTCGACCCTGACCTTGCTCCAGTAGGCCTCCAGCTCGTCGGCCACCAGCATCGCGAGGGAGGTGTAAACGCCCTGTCCCATTTCGGACTTGTTGATCAGGATCGTGACGGTTTCATCCTCGCCGATGCGGATGAAGGCATTGGGCGGATAAGTTTTGGCCGGATCTTCCGCCGCCATGGCGAACTTCATGGTGCGCGGCAGATAAAAGGCAATGACCAGGCTGCCTCCGAGCGCCGCGGACGATTTGAGGAATTGCCGGCGTCCCGGATTGGCGGGTTCGATGCTCATGGCTAAGCTCCTTTTGCCATATCCGCGGCCCGGCGTATCGCCTTGCGGATGCGTTGATAGGTTCCGCAGCGGCACAACATGCCGGACATCGCAGTGTCGATATCGGCATCGCCGGGATTGGGATTTTTTGCGAGCAGCGCAGCGGCCGCCATGATCTGGCCCGACTGGCAGTAGCCGCATTGCGGCACGTCCACTTCGATCCAGGCTTTCTGTACCGGATGATCGCCCTGTGCGGACAAGCCTTCGATGGTCGTCACCTGTTTGCCGTTCACGCTGGACACCGGGGTGATGCAGGCGCGAGCCTGTTCGCCGTCGACATGTACGGTACACGCGCCGCACACGGCCACGCCGCAGCCGTACTTGGTGCCGGTGAGCCCGAGATGATCCCGCAGAACCCAGAGCAAGGGGGTGTCTCCGGAAACGTCCACTTGATAACTTTTGCCGTTGACGTTCAGCGCGATCATGTGTTCCCTCCTCTGGCTATAATGGAAACCGCACTGGACATGCGGTTTAAGATGTCTATTCGGCAAAATGCCCGAGGCGCCCAACGATGTCAACCAACCCGAACCAGCCGGAAATCGGCCTGGTGCTGCTTGCCGCAGGAGGCTCCCGGCGTCTCGGCAAGCCCAAACAGCTGCTGCACCATCGCGGAGAAAGCCTCCTGCGCCGGGCGGCGAAGTCGGCCCTGGCCTCACGATGCTCGAAAATCGCAGTCATTCTTGGCGCTGACGCCGAGGCATGCGCCCACGAACTCGAAGAGCTTCAGCTGCTGACCGTTATCAATCCGGAATGGGAAGAAGGCATCGGCAGCTCGATCCGGATGGGAGTGACGGCGCTCAACAGCGCGGCGCCGGAGCTGGACGCGGTGCTTCTGGCTTTGTGCGATCAGGCTTTGATCGATTACCGCCATTTGAACGGCCTGGTCGAGGCTTTCTGCACATCCCGCCCGACTGTGGTCGCCTCCCGGTATGGCGATGCCTTCGGCGCACCGGCGGTGTTTCACCGTTCGCTTTTCGGCGATTTGGCTGGTCTTGCGGGCGATGAAGGCGCAAAGAAAATCATCGTGCGGCATCTTCGATCCACCCTATTCGTCGACTTGCCGGAAGCCGGCATTGATGTCGATACGGTCGAGGATTACGCACGCCTGACAGGTTCGCCGAGAAGCGGCTGAACGTTGCGCGCGCCTTGAACAGCGGACGGCGGCGAGTTGGAACGCCGGCGCAATCGGGCCCGAACGACTTCAGGACCTCTCCGGCTTGTAACCGATGTCCACGATCACGCATCGCAGCGGTCCCGTGGGCGCATTGACGATCACTTCGTCGTCGATGGCTTTCTTGAGCAGGGCTCTAGCCATGGGCGAATCGACGCTGATCCAGCCTTTCTGCGGATCGAATTCGTCGGGACCCACGATACGATACGTGGATTCCTCGCCATCGGCGTTCTCGAGTGTGACCCAGGCACCGAAAAAGACGCGCTCCCGGTCCGAGGGCAATTGGGCGACGACTTTAAGCTCCGGCAGCCGTTTCTGCAGGTAGCGGATGCGCCGGTCGATCTCTCTTAGTTCTTTTTTCCGGTAGATGTATTCGGCATTCTCCGACCGGTCACCTTCGGCGGCAGCGGCCGAAAGATGCTTGGTCACATCGGCGCGGCGCTCCCAAAGCCCCTTGAGTTCGGCCCGAAGCTTCTCCGCGCCTTCCGCAGTGATGTAAGGTGAGGATTTGGAGGATGGAGGCCGCCAGCGCGCCATGTCGATATACAGTGACTCTTTTTGTTTTGGCGGAGAAGTATATCAAGGCCGCTCGTCGATCACGTTCCGGATGAATTTTTCCTGTGCCTCGACGCTTTCCGCCAAACGGAACTGGACCAGAGCCCGCTGCAAGTTCTGCCCCGGCTGCTCGACCTTGAAATAGCGGTCGCCTTCCAAGTGGTCGGTCAGGAAACGTAAACCGAGCTCCAAGGGAAGCAGCCGAATCGCGTCGTACAAATAGTAGCGCTCGATGTCCGTCAAAAAAGCCCCGGTTTCGGCGAAATAAGTCCGGAGAATGGCACGGCAGACGTCGAGATCGAACGTCACTTTCGCGGAATCGTCCGCCGCTTCGCCCGATCGATTGCAGCAGGAGCGGAGGCAATCCCCCAAGTCGTAATGAACGAGTCCCGGCTTCACCGTGTCGAGATCGATCAGACTGGCGGCGCGTCCGCTCTGCGCGTCGAACAGCACGTTATTGAGCTTGGGATCGCCGTGGATGACTCTGAGGGGTAGCTTGGCCTCTTCCAGAACGGCAAAAACAGAGCGGCGGGCGTTCACGAAATCCAGGGCGAAACGAAGCTCCGCATTTTCCGAGGCCCCTACGCCATTGGCGACGACTCGATCGAAACGGGCGAGGTACCGGGGTGCGATGTGAAATCCAGGCAAGGTGTCGTGCAGCAAACAGGCATCGAGATCGCTGGTCAAGGCATGGAACCGACCCAGGGCATAACCCACATTTTCCGCCTGGGCGGAATCCTGCAAGGTGTTTTGGCTCCGTGTATCCGGAATGAAGCTGAGGGCGCGCCAAAAGTCGCCCTCATCGTCGACCCAGAAGCTTAAGCCGGCGCGGGTGGGCCGAATTTCGGGAAATCTCAGATCGCGGACGGCGTCGGTGCCGGCTTGACGTTCCGTAATATGGCTCAACAGAACCCGCAGGTTCTCCATGATCAACCGGGGCTCCGGGAAAACCCGACGGTTGATGCGTTGAAGAACGAATCGCCCCCCGCCAGGCGGTTCGGCGACAACCAGAAAAGTATCGTTGATCAGCCCTTCGCCCAAAGGCTCGACGCTCAGATGGCCGTCTTCGTCCACGAAATGGCGAGCAATGCGGTTTCCGATTTCGCTCAAGTCCATGATCGTTCGAACTTCTCCAAATGGCAAACGGTCCATTCCGCGGGCGCCTATGCTCTGCTCTGATCGTTATACACAAATACTCGCGAGACTCGAATCACGCCCTCAGACTCGTCATTCCGGCAGGGATGCCGGAATCTAGGGCCAGGGATGGTAGTTGGCCAGTCACCAAAAACTTCTCACGAACTGGCAGTCAAATTCGTCCACAAATCCCGCCACTCCGGATTACTCTGCTCGATTAAGCCCAGCTTTGCAACGCGGGGCCATCTCTTGATTTGCTTTTCCCGCAAGATGGCGCTTTCCATCTGCTCGTGGAGTTCGTACCAAACCAGATGGTGAACCTCGTATCGCTTCGTAAATCCCTCGATAAATCCATTCCGATGTTGGAAAACCCGTTTGATCAAATCCGAGGTCACTCCAACATAGAGTGTCCCGTTCCGCCGACTGGCGAGAATGTACACACAAGGTTGTTTATCGAGAGAGGTTCACGAGTTCATCGATAAATTTGTGGAGATCGGGGAGCTACCCTCCTTGGCACTGGATTCCGGCATCCCTGCCGGAATGACGGATTCGGAGGCATTATTCGAATCACGCAGACACTTGCGTATAAAGCTGAGAGCTCCGCTTGGGCGCTATGCCCGAGAAGCTCCGGCTTCTCGCAGCCGCATGCGAATCGAGACGCAGGAGCGTCTCGAAATAGGTTCCCAAACGGGAGTTTGGGAACCAGCGTAAAGCGGGATGCGGAAGTAGTAGATCGGGAATCCCTTCTCGACGCATCTGCTGCGACGGTCAGGGTACGGGTTTGCCCGAGGACAACCCCAGGCGTTCGCGGGTTTTTTCCTTCTGTTTCTCGCTCTTGCGGAGCAGCAGATACACCGCGCCGGCGCCGCCGTGCCACTTCTGCGCGCTGTGAAAAGCCATAATCTCGGGAAACATCGGCAGCCAACGCGTCAGATAGCTCTTCAGCAAGGGCTTCTGCTCCTTGTTACCGCGTCCCTTGCCGTGGCTGATCAGAGCCGATCGCACGTCGTGGCGCACGCAGTCACGGATGAATCGATAGACTTCGTGGCGCGCCTGCTCCACCGTCAGACCGTGCAAGTCCAACATGGCTTCGATCATGTAGCCACCCTGCTGCAGCTTGCGAAAGACGCCGTTTTGAATGCCGTCGCGTTTGAAACTGATGATGGCCTCGGGATGAACGAATTCGACGAACGCCGTCGGAAGCTGGTTTTCATCGAAGGCGGTACCGCGCTGGGCCGATTCGCGCCTGTAAAGCTGGCCGGGCGTGGGCGCCTCGCGATGGGTCAGAATGGCTCGGCCGGATTGATCGATGGGCCGCACATCGGCCATTTCTTGCTGAAATAATTTTAGGTCGTCGTCGGTCATATCTTTTACCTCGATCTAATGTCGAGTTCGTGCGACGGGTTTGACGATCGTTGTCATGATCGATGTTCGTTTCGATCCGAACTCGGTCCGCGCCGCCGGGTGAAATCCGCCGACGGGCAGCAGCCGTCGAAAGGCTTACGCTTAGAGCATAACAAACTTTACCGGTAGACACGGAAGATTCCCGATGCTATCGGCTGAAACCAAAGCCGGATTATGTCGACGGAAAACGGGATGATCTATGAACCGCAGTCGCCGAAAGTTTCTCTTACGCTACGGGATTGCCGGCCCGGGCCTGCTCGCCGCCCGCGAACCGTTTCGACAACTCTACGGGAAAGAGGTTTCTCCCATGGAACAGACTCCCCACAGAACCAAGCTTTTTTTGTGCGGCGACGTGATGACCGGACGGGGCATAGACCAGATCCTGCCGCAGCCCAGCGATCCCCAGCTCTACGAGCCCTATGTCAGGAACGCCAAGATTTACGTCAAGCTGGCGGAACGGCTCAATGGCCCCATCTCTCAACCCGCCGATTTCTCCTACGTTTGGGGCGATGCCCTCGCTGAACTCGAGCGTGCCGGACCGGATGTTCGCGTGATCAACCTCGAGACGGCGATCACTGCCAGCGACGAGTACTGGCCCGACAAAGGCATCAACTACCGGATGCATCCGGCCAACACCCCCTGCCTCACCGCTGCCCGGATCGATTGCTGCGTACTGGCCAACAATCATGTGCTCGACTGGGGCTATCAAGGGCTGGCCGACACTTTGGACACCTTGAAACAAGCCTCGCTGAAAACCGCGGGTGCCGGCCGAAACAGCCGGGAAGCGGAAGCCCCGGCGGTTCTGAATCTGGCCGGCAAGGGGCGTGTCCTGGTTTTCGGCTTCGGCTGCGATTCGAGCGGAATCCCGCCCGAATGGGGGGCGACGGACGACAAGCCCGGCGTGAATTGGCTGCCCGACCTGTCGTTGGGAAACGTGCAACGGCTTGCCGATCGAATAAGACGCATCAAACAGGAGCGGGACATCGTCGTGGCATCCATACACTGGGGCGGCAATTGGGGCTACGCGATTCCCGACGAGCAGCGACGTTTCGCGCATGCATTGATCGACGAAGCCGGCGTCGACGTGATCCACGGCCATTCGTCCCACCATCCCAAGGCCGTGGAGGTTTACCGGGACAAGCTCATCCTCTACGGCTGCGGCGATTTCATCAACGATTACGAGGGCATCGAAGGCTACGAATCCTTCCGGGGCGATTTGGCGCTGATGTATTTCCCGACCGTGAATCCCGCCGACGGAACACTGTCGGATCTCGAAATGGTCCCGCTGCACATGAGGCAGTTTCGCTTGAACCGACCTTCCGCGGATGACTTCCGCTGGATTCGGGACCGGCTCGACCGGGAAACCGACAAGTTCGGCGGAGCCGTGGAAACGCTCGATGAGCGGCGTTTGGTCCTGCGCTGGCGCTGATCGAGTAGTTTGAATCCGACTTGTCAATCTCATTGCCGCTAAGGTAACAGGCGTCGGTGCGGCGTCGCGCGCCGCACGAATCGAATCGCGGCAAAAACGTGGCCGACCGCGCGTCGTGGCTTCGCCTAAAATTGTTATGGCCGTTCGGATCGCCCGCTCTTTTCGGAACCTAGGATATTTATATATAGGCCATGTAAGATACGTCGCCGTAAGCGCGCATCGGAAAACAAATAGAAAAAAATGTTATTCAACTCGGTCGAATTCCTGTTTTTCTTTCTACCCGTCCTGCTGTTCGCTTTTTTCCGATTGGGGCGCCACAGTCGGCGACTCGCCGCCCTTTGGCTGACCGCCGGATCCCTGCTCTTCTATGGCTGGTGGAACCCGGCATATCTCGGCCTTCTGCTCGCCTCCATCGTTTTCAACTATCTGGTCGGCTACGCGATCGCACGCGGCAACGACATCGGCTCTATCCGCCGCAAGCGGTTTCTAACACTAGGGATAACGGTGGATCTCGCGTTGCTCGGGTACTACAAGTACGCGAATTTTTTCATCGATAGCGTCAATGCCGTCTTCGGCACTAGCCATGGCATTGCTGAAATCGTCCTACCTCTCGGCATTTCGTTTTTCACCTTCACCCAGATTGCCTTCCTCGTGGATGCCGCTCGAGGCGAAGCCAAGGAATTCGATTTCGTCCACTATAGTTTGTTCGTGACTTATTTCCCGCATCTGATCGCTGGTCCGGTATTGCATCATAAGGAAATGATGCCCCAGTTCGGCCAGGCATCGACGTATCGTTTCAGCCACGAGCACCTGACGGTCGGGCTGACGGTTTTTGCCATGGGCTTGTTCAAGAAAGTCGGCCTGGCCGATGGTGTCGCTCCCTATGTCTCGGCGGTATTCGACGCCGCCGAGAGAGGGGAGGTTCTCGGCCTCTTTCAAGCCTGGGGCGGTACGTTGGCGTACAGCTTACAGCTCTATTTCGATTTCTCGGGTTACTCCGATATGGCGATCGGGCTCTCATATATGATCGGCGTACGTCTGCCGATCAATTTCAATTCGCCCTATAAAGCGGTCAACATCGCCGACTTCTGGCGCCGCTGGCACATGACTCTGTCTCGGTTCCTGCGCGACTATCTCTACATTCCATTGGGCGGCAACAGAAAGGGACCGGTCCGCCGCTATGTCAATCTGATGACCACTATGTTACTGGGCGGACTTTGGCACGGCGCGGGCTGGACATTCGTCTTGTGGGGCGGTCTGCACGGCCTGTATCTGATTATTCATCAAGTTTGGCAGGCGCTCCGCGCTCGCTTGGGCCACGATCCCGCCCGCACCTCGATCGGCGGACGCATCCTGGGCGTGACCCTGACATTCCTGGCCGTTCTGTTGGGCTGGGTTTTCTTTCGTGCGCCGACTGTAGCCGGCGCGCTATCTATTCTGCACAGCATGGCCGGGTTGAACGGCGTCACTCTACCGGACGCCGTTGCGTTGCGCATTGGCCCGGTGGCGGCATGGCTCGGTGAATTGGGAATAGTGTTCACGCCCGGTGGAGGCCACGAGTTCCTCATGAATTTCGTTTGGCTCGCCGTACTCCTGCCAATCGTATTCCTGGCGCCCAATACCCAGCAGATCATGCAGCGTTTCAGGCCATTTTTGGACTATCACTCGAAGGCCGACGGTTCGCGCCTCGCTTGGTCGGCCGAATGGCGATGGGCGCTGGCGATGGCTTTTGTGCTGGCCTCCGGCTTATTGTCGCTGACCCGACCGAGCGAATTTCTTTATTTCCAGTTCTGAAAGTCTCGAACCGTTCATGAAGCGCTACCTCCAGTTTTGGCTGATCTTGACCGGGACGATGTTGTTGGCGGTGGCGGCATGCAACCTCGTGGCGGACCCCTATGGCTTGTTCCGATTGGTGGACGAACCTGGATTCAACCGCATTAAGCCCAGTGCAGGCGCTCATGGAACCATGGCCAAGGCTTACCAGGTCTTGCGTGTGCAGCCACGTGGCTTGATTCTCGGCAATTCGCGCGCGGAAGTCGGCTTCGATCCCGAATACGAGGCTTGGCCGGCGGACTCGCGTCCCGTATTCAATCTGGCTTTGCCGGGCACCGGTACCGAGACCACCATACGCTTTCTGCAACACGTTCTAGCCAATGACAATGCCGGCTCCAAAGTCGTACCCAAGGTAGTCGTTTGGGGTATCGACTTCATGGACTTTCTAATCGACGCCCGTACATCGCGCCGCATCGCCGTGACGAGCAAGGAAGGAAACCGCCTTCTGACCAACCTCGATGGCTCCCCGAATCCCACGCGAGCGCTACAGCAGGCACGTGATTATCTCGAGTCTACGCTTACGCTGGGCGCCTTCATCGACGCGATAGAGACGCTTGGCCACCAAGGAGATCCGTATGCGGTAGATTTGACTCCGCTGGGGTTCAACCCCATGCGCGACTACCTCAAGATTACAGCCGACGAGGGGTACTGGGCGGTATTCAGGCAACGAGATCTGGAGAACGTCAAGGCGTACCTGCGCCGCCCAAAAGACATTTTCGATGCCGACGGACATTCGTCACCTCGGCTGGACGATCTAAGACGGGTCCTTAGCCTGTGCCGACAACACGGCATCGCTCTACATCTGATCATTTACCCTTATCACTCTCATCTGATGGAAATCATCCGTATTACCGGGCATTGGCCGGCTTTCGAAGACTGGAAACGAGCGATTACGCATATCGTCGGGACGGAAGCAGGCAGGCGCGGCGAGCCGCCCGTTTTGCTTTGGGATTTCAGTGGGTTCGATGAACTGACCACGGAAGCCGTCCCCGGCAAGAATGACCGGCAAGCTAGGATGCACTGGTATTGGGAAGCAGGACACTTCAAACGAGAACTGGGCAATCTGATTTTGGATCGCATATTCACGCTCGCGGACGCCGGCGATCAATTCGGCACATTACTCCGGCCGGAAAATGTGGAGGCGCAAATTGCCTTGCTACGGATGCAGGAAGCGGAATACCGCAAAAGCCACCCACGGGATGTGGCGGAACTGGAGAGTATCGCCGAACAGATCAAATCCCGGCGACGAGACCTTAGAAATCATTAATGCTCCGGAAGTCCTCAGCCCTTCGTCGCGCCGGCAGCTAACCGGCGGGGGCGAGGCGGCTGCGGACCCGACGCCGTGTAAAACCAGGATTGAATCCGCCCCGCTCAGGTCCTCACGCCGCCTCCGCGCGGGAGGAACATCACGATGGAGACGCGCCGGTTTCTTGCCCTGCCCTCCGGCGTATCGTTGGCCTCACGCGGCCGGGTGTCGGCCAGGCCGACGGCACGCAAGCGCTCGGGCGAAATGCCGTGTGCGATCAAATAGCGGGTGACGGTGCTGGCCCGAGCTGTCGACAGCTCCCAATTGGACCGGAACTTCGCCGTGGCGATGGGACGGTCGTCGGTATGCCCCTCGACCTCGATCGTGCCGCCTTGAGCACCAAGCACGCTGGCCAGACGGTCCAGCACGCTCGCACCTTCGGGTTTAAGCTCGGCGCTGGCCGGGTCGAACAATATCGCGTCGTTAATCTCCAGGCGAACTTCCCCGCTGGCCGCCGAAATCTCGACCGAACCGCCGAGATCCGCGTCCGAGAACGCTTTGTCGAGGGATGCTGCCGCATTTAGCGCCATGTCGCCGGCTTCGGCTATCCAGCCTTTTTCGGGAGCCGCCGCAACCGGCTTGCTGGAAGGTCCGGCCACGTTTGACGTTTCCTCGGCCTTTTGCGCCGGAGGGGTTGCCTCGACAATCGCATCCTTATATTCGGGCTCGCGTCGGGATAACGCGGATACAGTCCGCGCCGCATCCGGATAAGCGGGGTAAACCTTGATCTCGGCTTCCGCTATAGGGTTCCTATCCTGGGCCGTCCGGATAGGCGGAGACGCTGGGGCCCGGTTCGTCGAAATGGTCTTCGATGCCTTGATGACCGCGGGAGAAACCGGAATCGAAGCCGCAACTTGTGTCGATTGCGTCGCTGTTTCGGGATGGGCGGTTTTCGCCTCCACCGTCAGCGCCTTTTGATAGGCGAACAGGAATACGAAAAACGAAAACAGCAAGGTCATCACGTCGAGATAGCTCAACAGCCAGCCGCTCTGCTCGGACGGCCGTTCGGCCGCCGCCGCTCGCCAAGGATCGGCCGTGGCGTCCCGCCGAGTCTCCGGACGCCGGGACTGGGTCATCGCCGATGCGTGATTCGATGACATTGGGACAACCCGCCGCTACGATTTGGCCACGCTGAGCGGGAGCGAATCAATCGGTTCGCTCGCCTCCGGGTGGTCGAAGAAGGCCTGCCAATAATCCCGGAACATCGCCGCATGACACCGGTCATGCAACATGAGCACCGATTCCATCTGCACGTATGCCCAAGCCAGGTTCTCGTTGGCGCGCCGTTCCAAGCGCGTTGCCAGGGGTTTCAACACCAGATTGGCCAATACCAGCCCGTACACCGTGGTCAGCATGGCGAAGCCCATGGACTCTCCGATCTGCTCCATGCGATTCGCGTCCAAACCGTACATCATCCCGATGAGGCCGAGCAGCGTTCCCAGCATGCCGAAGGCAGGCGCGAAAGCGCCCATGGTCCGGACGATCTGGATTTCGGCCTGATCGCGCTCTCGCTGCGCGCCGATTTTCCACTGGAGCATGCGCGTCAGGTCGGCCTGCGGCGTGCGATTGATCACCAACTCCGCGCCGGTTCGAAGCAGAGATTCCTGCAGCCGCCGGGCCGCCTGCTCGGCCGCGCGGACACTGCCGCGGCGATGCGCTTCCACGAGGTGCAAGAACACTTCCAAGTCTTCGCTGTCCATCGACGCCTTATTTGTTAGCTTGCTCCGCAGCCGGCGCAACAAATCGGTCACGCCGCGAAACGAATGGGCAAGCACCGTGGCGGCGAACGTTCCGACGACTACCAGAAAAAGGCCCGAAAGATTGAAATACCGGCCCGACGGGTCGGCCCACAAGAGAAGAACGAACAGGCCGAACAACCCCGACCCGATCAATACTTTTACGATAACGGCTTTCATGACGCTTCCGCTCGATTTTGGTTGTATCGGAAGCGTTTATGCAGGTTCCGTTCCTATCGGATATTCATTTTTAAATCAATAACATGATGAAATTTTCCGCCATTTCGTCGGATTTTTGACGCGCCAAAGAGGCGCCGGCTTGCCGGAACCGGCAATAGTTGCCGGCGACTTGATGACAGGATCGATTTGCAGCCTTACTCGACATTCGTAGTGAACGAAGCGCCGCCCGTCAAAGTCGAATCGCGTAAGGTGGCCGAAAAATGGAAACAGACGAATCAACCGCTCAAATCATCCCGTTTCCCGACCCGAAACGGTGGCCGGCGATTGCCCGAATTTATATCGATTACCTGACGCTGGGCGATCCCCGCGCGGCGTTTTTCTATCTGGAATACCAGTTGACCGCGATGAGCCTGCGGGAAATTCCGACCGCGCTCAAAAGCGAAATCGAACGCGAGTACAAAAGACGCGGCTTTCGGGGCCCGGTGTATTTCGGCAAGCCGTGGTAAATTCCGGGCTAGTCCTCTCGGGCCAGGCCCTTGATGATGTAACCCCCTGATTTTTCATCGTATTCCAACTTTAACAGCTTCCGCTCCTGGGCTTCTTCCAGCAGTTTTCCGAAGGTGCGGAAACCGTGATAGCTTTCGTTGAAACCGGGTTTTCGCCGTTTCAGCGCCTGCTTGACCATGGACCCCCACACCTTTTCTTCTTCCCCGCGCTCTTCCAGAAGATCCTCGACCGTCTCGAGCACCCAATCGACCGCTTGTTGCTTCTTGTCTTCCTCGGCTTTCTTTTCGCCTTCCGGACCCGGCTGGCGCGCCGTCTTGGCGGGCGCGCGCCTGGCCTTGGGCCTCGGCTTCGCGGCCTCGCGCACCAAATCGTCGTAAAAGATGAATTCGTCGCAATTGGCGATCAGCAAATCGGAGGTGGATTTCTTCACCCCGACGCCGATCACGACCTTGTTGTTCTCCCGCAACTTGCTGACCAGGGGTGAAAAATCGGAGTCGCCGCTGATGATCACGAAGGTGTCGACGTGCGACTTGGTGTAGCACAGGTCTAGCGCATCGACGACCATGCGGATGTCGGCGGAATTCTTGCCCGATTGGCGCACGTGCGGAATTTCGATCAGCTCGAAGGCCGCCTCGTGCATGCCGCCCTTGAATTCCTTGTAGCGGTCCCAGTCGCAATAGGCCTTCTTGACCACGATATTGCCCTTGAGAAGCAGCCGCTCCAGCACTTTCTGGACGTCGAAGGCAGCGTATTTGGCGTCGCGCACGCCGAGGGCTATGTTCTCGAAGTCGCAGAACAAGGCCATGATTTGAGTCTTAGGTGTGTGGGTCATAGATTGGTTTATGTAAATGGCCGGATTCGGGGACCTTGTTCAAAACGTCGGCCCAGCCGAGATTGTCCACGATGCGCCGAAAAGAATCATCCAGGGGCGCTTCCAAACGGAGCCTCTCGCCCGTATCGGGATGAGTGAATGCCAGACCGGTCGCGCACAGCAGCAATCGATGGCAGCCGAAATGACTCCTGAAAAAATTGTTGTGGCGCCCGTCGCCATGGCTGGTATCGCCTACAACCGGGTGAAAAATATGCTTCATGTGGCGCCGGATCTGGTGTTTCCGCCCGGTTTTAGGCGATACCCGCAGCAGCGAGTAGCGGGCCGTCGGGTAACGGCCGACCGCGAAAGGGAGTTCCGCAATCCCTAGCCTGCGGTAGCACGTTACCGCCGGCTGAGCCGGTTTATCCCGTTGCGCATTGGCGTCGGTGATCCGGTCTAGCTGTTCTTCCAGCGCATAATCGATAATGCCGGTTTCGTCCGCATAGCCGCGGACTACGGCGAGATAGGTCTTGTCGACGCCGCCGCCGGAGAATAATTCCGTCATCCGCCGGGCGGTATCCGCATCGAGCGCGAACACCAGTATGCCCGAGGTCGGCTTGTCCAGGCGATGGACCGGATACACCCGGCGGCCGAGCCGGTCGCGAACGATCTGCATGGCGTACCGGGTTTCGTGGCGATCGATCGCGCTCCGGTGGACGAGCAGGCCGGCGGGTTTGTTCACCGCCACGAGAGAGTCGTCTTGATAGAGGATTTCCATGCTTCGGCCGAGTCGCCTTAAAGGCCGCGGTTCACAAAGCGCGACACAAGGTCTGCCAAAGCGCTCAACGCAACGGCTCCGCCGTATAGCGCACCCGGAGACGGTGCGTCCCGCCCGGCTCGATCGTCACCACATCGTCCGCCGCGTTGGCGCTTTCCACGCACACCATGCGGAGATAACCGTCCTCGTCGAAATCGCCCAGCGCCTCGGCCCTCTCGGCCCAAGGATTCCACACCACCGTGGAGCGGCTGCCCCGGTTGGCGATGCGGATGCGGCGATTCAAGCCCGGATCCTCGATCACGCAATCAGCCGTGGATTCGAGATAAATCCGGTCGGTTTCCCCGGAAAAGGTCACGGGGCCCGACTGCTGTTTGCGTCGTCCCTCGTCCGTTTTGTCGATATAGGAACAGCCATCGAGGCCGTGTATCGAGATCCGACGAATGTCGCTGACCTGAAAATATGTGTGCAGAGCCTCGCCGATAGTGATCGGCGCAGGCCCGTCGTTATGCGTCACCAGTTCCATCTCCAGCGCCGTGCCTATGGTCATATAGAGTTCCAGCGGTGTCGAATGCGGCCATAGTGCGTAGGTCTCGTCGCTCCGGATGAGGCGAAAACCCAAGCGATTCGAACCGTCCTCCAGCGCCAGCACTTCGATCACTTCCCACGGCTGGGTGCGCGCGAAACCGTGAGCGGGAAAAGAGGATTCGCCGGGATGCGGCCCGAACCAAGGCCAACAGACCGGCACGCCGCCGCGGATCGATTCGCCCGGCCCGAACTTCGCCTTCGGCGACAGCCAAATGACCAGTTCCTCCTGATGCGGCGCCCAACTCATCAAATGAGCTCCCTGCAAGGCGATGCTCGCCATGGCGAGACCGTTGCTGATCTCCACCACACCCTGCCCGTTCGGACCTTCCTTGAAAACAACCTCGCCGGTGATGCCAAAGCGCTGGTCTAAGACGGAAATATCGTTCGGGTCCATAAATCCTCCTGTCAGGGTTGGGGTTGATTAAAGAGACTTAGCCATTAGACAAGTCGACGAGTTGGTGCGATGGGCGCCGGCTCACCGGGGGCAAACTTTATTGCAAAAGCGTGTCGCTGTTGCAACAGATGTCACATTTTTTCGCGAAGAATGGGGAGATGTAGGATGGGCAAAGGCCGACAAAAGGCTGTGCCTTTCAAGCTAAAATGAGCCTTCCGAATCAACCCACCCCATCGCCGACCCCATGAAAACACCCTTCTGGCGCGAAAAATCACTGGCCGAAATGAGCGAACAGGAATGGGAATCGCTGTGCGACGGATGCGGAAAATGCTGTCTGCACAAGATCGAGGACGAAGACACCGGCGAATTGTTCTTCACCAGCGTGGCGTGCCGGCTGCTCGACATCGGGGCTTGCCGCTGTACTCATTACCAAGAGCGCACGGTCTTGGTTCCGGAATGTCTGGACCTGCGCGCCGGCTTCACGCAATACCATTGGCTTCCGTCCACCTGCGCCTACCGGCTGCTGGCGGAAGGCAAAGACCTGCCTGCTTGGCATCACCTGGTTTGCGGCGACCGCGAAGCCGTGCACGACGCCGGGGTTTCCATACGCCGCTATGCAATACCGGAAGCCGAAGTAGAGTCCGTGGAAGATCACGTGATCGAATGGATGGATTGAAACCGGACTCCTCATCGAATCGTCACCCGTGAAAACGTTCACCCGCTATGAATCCGTCGACGAGGTGCTGCGCTGGCTGGACCGGCAGGTTTCCGCGTTGCCGCCGGAATCGGTCGCGGTGTCCGAAGCCTGCGGGCGCGTTCTCGCCGAAGCGGTGCAGTCGCCCATCGATGTACCTCCGTTCAACCGCGCCGCCATAGACGGTTATGCCGTACGCGGATTCGAAACCATCGGTGCGGGCGCCTACAGCCCGGTGATGCTGAAATTGCACGATACAGCAGTCGCCCTACAACCCGGAACGGCAGCGAGAGTCGTGGCAGGCGCGCCACTGCCGGACGGCGCGGATACGATCGTTCCGTTCCCGCTCGCCGAGGAGGCCGGCGGTTTCGTGAATATCGCGGCGGCGGTTGCGCCGGGCGAACACATCGTCCGCCGAGGCAAGGACATCGCCTGCGGCAGCCCGCTGCTGCCCGAAGGCAGGCTTTTGCGCGCCCAGGATCTGGCCTTGTTGGCCGCCTGCGGATCGGATCGGATAATCGTCGTTCGACGACCCAGGATAAGGCTCGTGACCACCGGCGACGATTTGGCGGTTCCGGAACAGCCTCCCAGTGCTCATCAGCATTTCGAGGCCGGCTCGTCGATGTTGAAAGCGCTCGTGGCGCGGGACGGGGGCGAAATCGCAGCTTGGATGCATGTAACCGACGATGCGATCGGGGAGGCGTTGCGCACGGATGAAATCGACGCGGTGCTGATCGCGGGAAGCAGCGGCGAAGGCTGGAACGACCGTGCCGCCGAAGCGCTGGAAACGGCCGGAGAGCTGGCCTGGCACGGCATCGCCCTGGAGCCGGGGCGCTCGACCGGCATCGGACGGATCGGAAACACCTTGGTGCTTCTTCTGCCGGGAGAACCGGTAGCCAGCTTCTGCGCCTATGATCTTTTCGCGGGCCGCGCCATACGGCGCCTGGGCGGCCGAAGCACGGCCTGGCCTTATCCGGCACGGCGGGTCGTCTTGACCAAGAAAATCAGCTCGGAACTCGGCAGCACCGACTATTGCCGGGTACGGCTGACGCCGAACGGCGCCGAACCCGTCGCCGTGGGCGGCAATACCCGCCTCTCGGCCCTTGCCGCTGCCGACGGATTTCTGCTGGTGCCCGAAGACTGCGAAGGCTATCCGGCGGGCACCGAAGTGACCGTATACCTTTATGACTCCCTCGATTCGGAACCAAACCATGTCCGATAACGACGACCTGCGGCGCGCGGCCCGCCAGGAGCAATTTCTGGACGTCATCGACCGCACGGAAGCGGCGGCGCGGTTTCATGCCCATCTCCGGCTGGAGCCGTCCAGCCGTGAAACCGTTCCGCTCGCCGATGCCTTGGGCCGGGTGCTGGCGCGCACCGTGAGCGCGCCCGTGGACGTGCCGGCCTTCGATCGCGCCAGCGTGGACGGCTTCGCGGTCCGGTCCGGGGATACTTACGGCGCGAGCGACGAAGTTCCGGCGGCGTTGTCCCTGAACCCGGAGGTGCTCGCGCCCGGCGTCGAACCGTCGATGGCCGTCACGTCCGGGACCGCCACCCCCATCGCGACAGGCGGCATGCTGCCGAGGGGCGCCGATGCGGTGGTGATGATCGAGCACACCGAATTGCTGGAAGATCGCCAGCCGCTCCGCATCGAAATCCGCAAACCCGCCCTGCCCGGCCAGTTCGTCGCTTTCGCCGGCACCGACGTCGCCAAAGGCGAAACCGTGATACGCGCCGGGCAATGGCTCACGTCGCGGGAGCTCGGGGTGTTGGCCGCCATCGGTCTGGACCGGGTGGACGTTTATCTCCGCCCGCGCGTCGCAATCATCTCCACCGGCAACGAAATCGTTCCGCCCGGCGAGCCGCTGCGCCCCGGCAAGGTCTACGACTCCAACGGCACGATACTCGCGGCGGCCGTGCGCGAACTCGGCGGCGAACCGGTGAGCCTCGGCGTGGTGCCGGATGACGAGTCGGCACTCGATAGCGCGTTGAGGCGGGGCTTGGAATGCGACATGGTGCTGCTCTCGGGCGGCACTTCGAAAGGCGCGGGCGACCTGTCCTACCGCGCCGTCAGCGCCTTGAAGAACCCCGGCATCGTGGCGCACGGGGTGGCGCTCAAACCCGGCAAGCCGATTTGCCTGGCCGTGACCGACGGCAAGCCTGTGGTGGTGCTGCCCGGCTTTCCCACCTCGGCGATCTTCAACTTCCACGAGTTCGTCGCTCCGGTATTGAGGCGCCTGGCGGGACTGCCCGCCGCGAGAACACGGTCGGTCGAAGCCACGCTGCCCATGCGGGTTACATCGGAGCGGGGACGCACCGAATACCTTTTGGTCAGCCTGATGCCGACCGACGACGGACTCGCGGCCTACCCAATGGGAAAAGGCTCCGGCGCGGTGACCGCTTTCAGCTTCGCGGACGGGTTCATCGCCATCGACCAGCGCACCGAACAGGTTCCGGCGGGCAGCGCAGTCTCGGTGCAACTGCTCGGCCAGGCGCTGGAACCCGCCGAACTGGTGTTCGTGGGCAGCCAGTGCGCGGGGCTGGATTATCTGTTGACGCTATTGCAGCAGCGGGCCTTAAGCGTCAAAGCCTTCTACGTCGGCAGCATGGGCGGCGCGGCGGCGGCCAAGCGGGGCGAATGCGACATCGCCGGGGTGCATCTCATGGACCCCGCGACCGGCGAATACAACCGCCACCTGCTGACGGCGGAACTCGAACTCGTCCCCGGCTACCGCCGCATGCAGGGCATCGTGTTCCGCAAGGACGACCCGCGGTTTGCCGGAAAACCGCTCGAAGCGGCGCTGGCCGCTGCGCGCGAGGATGCGAGCTGCCTCATGATCAACCGCAATGCCGGCAGCGGAACCCGCATCCTGATCGACCGCTTGCTCGAAGGCGGGCAGCCGCCCGGCTACCCCGTGCAACCCAAGTCGCACAACGCGGTGGCCGCCGCCGTGGCGCAAAGCCGCGCCGACTGGGGCGTCGCCATCGAAACGGTCGCCACCCAATACGGTCTCGGGTTCATACCCGTTCAGGACGAACATTACGATTTTCTGGTGCCGAAAAGCCATTTGGAAAAACCCGGTGTTCGCCGTTTTCGGGAGTTTCTCGGGGATGATCGGGTGAGGCAGGCGCTAGTCGATATGGGCTTTCGTTTATAGCCATAGCCCTTGGGTTACAATCCCTTTGGTTTATGCAGGTACAGTCCTGAATTTCTTACTCCAAGAAACGATTGAGACCCAATCATGGTAAAGGACGAATCGGATACGCAGAACATGATGACGGTTCCGGAAGTCGCGCGTTATCTGCGTCTCAAAGAACGCAAGATTTACGATCTGCTTGCCCAGAAACGCATTCCCTGCACGCGGGTCACGGGCAAGTGGCTGTTCCCGAAGGAGCAGATCGACATCTGGCTCAAGCAGAACAGCGAGTTCCAGGTACAGCCGGGCGCGGAAGTCCGCCCGCTGCCGCAGGTGGTGGTCGGCAGTCACGATCCGCTGCTGGAATGGGCACTGGGAGAGACCGGCTACCCCTTGGCCATGCAGATGAACGGCAGCACCGAGGGTTTGGAGCGGTTCGCCGCCGACGAAGGGGTGCTGTGCGGCATTCACCTGCTCGACCCGGCAAGCGACGAATACAACTTGCCGGCGGTCAAGGAACATCTGAAAGGCGCGGAAATCGTGGTTCTGCACTGGGCCTGGCGGGAGCAGGGACTGGTGCTCCCGGCCGGCAATCCGCTCGGCATCCGTGCCCTCTCCGATTTGGCCCGGACCCGCGCGCGGATCATCGAAAGACAGGAAGGCGCCGGCAGCCGTCTGCTCTTCCGGCACTTGCTCAAGCAGTCGGGGCTTTCGATCGAGAGTTTGAATCTCCTGCCCCAGCCGGCCCGCGGCCACGTCGACATCGGGCTTGCGGTCTGCAGCGGCCAGGCGGACGCCGGCATCGCGGTGCAGTCCGTGGCCCGGCAAATGAAACTGGAATTCCTGCCTCTGGCGCGGGAACGCTTCGACCTCGTCATCCGCCGGCGCGATTATTTCGAGCCGCCGTTCCAAACCCTGCTGAAATTCACCCGCGCCCCGGAATTCGCGGAAAAGGCCCAAAGCCTAGGCGGCTACGATATCGGGGCGCTGGGCGAAGTGCTGTACAACAGCCCGTGAACTGGCGGCTATCGCCCTATCCTGCGTAGCATGTTGCTCGTTTCCCGAGTCGTTCTACGGCTTCGGTCATTCGACAAAAAATCTAGCGAATGTCGGGAAGGGATTCGCGGCCTACAGGGTGCACGGTCGTAGGTCGGCAATCCCTTGCCGACGAAGACGCTCGGTAGGACCGTAACGTCGGGAAAGGATTCCCGACCTACAGGGTGCTCAGTCGTAGGTCGGCAATCCTTTGCCGACGAATCCGTTGGCCGGACGGCGGCGCCGGGAAAGAATTTCCGAGCCGCGGGCCCACGATCCGGAAAATTCGCGGATCGAATACGCCGCCATTATTCACACATACTCTTCATTTGAGCGAGCGATTGCGCCATCTGCTGCTCGCAGGTTTGGCGGGCCGCTCCCGTCGCGCCGGCGCACGCAATCTTCGGGTCCATCTGGAACATCTGCGCTTTCATCGCCTTGCAGGCTTCGCTGTTCTTGTCGAAGCTGATGGCCGGCTGCCCGCCGTTTCCCTTGCAGGGCCCTTCGTAGGTGTAGCGTGATGTCATGGCGAAAGAGCCTTCTGGGCTCTTCCCGGCGGCTTCGATCAAGAACGAACGCGGCCCCTCACGGGTTATGGTGCTGCGGTAGACGCCGCTTTCGCACGTGGCCTCGTAAACGGCGCGATTATCCTTGTTTTCGAGGATCTTGCCGCGGCATGTGCTCGGCCCCTGCTGCTGCTCACTCTTCTTGGCCATGTCCATGATGCTGTCCATGCACATCGACATGCTTTTGGGCATGGCGCTCACAGCCTCTCCGTCGCCTTCGCCGCCGTCGAACTTGAGAATCTCCATGCGCCATTGGCCTTTCTGGGCCGGCGCATCGCGAAATACTTTGGGCACTTCTTCCGCCGAGGCGGCGGATGCGCCGCCCGCAATCACCAGAATCCCCACCACACCGAACTTGCCGATCTTGTTCACAGACATCTCCAATTAGGGGTAATACTCAGGACACCGGCAGGCAACGGTGCCCGTTCCGGCGCCATGGAAGCTTAGCCGAGTTCTCGCCCGACTGCCGTGATCCGCCGATCGCTTTTGTTGGAAAACCGACATTCTTCCTGTTCGAAACCTGACATTCCTTTCGCCACCATAGCTATCCGACGCTCGCCGGCCGAACTACTTGTATCGATATTTATTAACGTATATAACGAAGCACAAACCGAACGATTAAGCCCAAGCGAAAACGCGTTTCCGCCGAATATTCAACAGCATAGGCACTAGGCCTCCGGCAGTTGCGGGACGCCAGCCGTTGCCGACCAATTCCCTCTCGTCGAGATGTTCGCCCCATTATTGGCCCTGTTTTTGCTCGATTATCGTTATAACTTTAAATAAATAACGAATTAACGTTCAAAGGGTTTTTCGGCTACGCAATGACGTGGACCGGAAGGGGGGAAACACCAATCAAAGAACCAGCCATCGCGATCGGAGACGGCTTGCAATGAGGCGTCGCAGCTTAACGGCCAAACAAATTGGGGAAACTTCTCATGACTATAAGAAAAAAAACAGCGCTCGCCGTCGCTTGTCACGGCTTACTCTTTAGCTCGCCTCACGGCGTGTCTGCGGCGACCATGGAAGAACGCATGCAGGCGATGGAACGGCGCCTCGTGGAAATGGAAACCCGCCTGGAACAATCGGAGAATGAAAACACGCAGCTTCGTAAACAAATCGCCGCAAAAACGCAGGAAACGAATCCGAAAAATCTCCCCGTTGCCACATCTGACGGCGAGGTAAAAGCGCTGAACGACAAAGTCGCCACGCTCGAGAAAAAAATCGAGCAGGATCGCAAGGTGACGGCGGAAGCGGCAAAGAATGCGCCCAAGGTCGAGATCGGCAACAAGGGCCTGGTCGTCAAATCCGCCGACGAGAACTATCGCCTGAGCCTCCGCGCCTATGCCCAGGCCGACGGCAATTTTTTCATGGACGATTCGACGGGCGATGCGATTCCGGACAAGTTTTCCATCCGCCGCGCCCGTCTGACCATCGACGGCACCTTCTTCAAATGGGCGGATTTCCGTTTCTCGCCGGATTTCGGCCAAGGCAATCTGCGCCTGTTCGACGCCTTCGCCGATTTGCACTATTTTCCGTACGCCAGCCTGATGGCGGGCAAATTCAGACCGCCCATCAACGGCCTGGAACGTCAGCAAGGCGCGCCCAATATCGCGTTCGTCGAGCGAGCACTGACCCAGAACCTCACGCCGGCACGCGATATCGGCGTAATGCTGCACGGCCAGATCCCCTACCCCGGCTATAAAACGCAGTACACGATCTTGCCGGTGTTCAAGGAGTTCTTCGGCTACGAACTCGGCGTCTTCAACGGCGCCCGCGACGGGGGTAACGTAGACAGCGAGCGGGACGACAACAAGGAGTTCGCCGGCCGTCTCATTTCGCATCCTTTCATGCACAGCGGCATCCCGGCTTTGGAAGGCCTGGGTATCAATCTTGCTGGCAGTTGGGGGCAACCGAGAGGACACAGCTTGAACCGGCTGACCTCGGCCGGACAGCAGGCTTTCCTGAATTACAACCCGAACGTCACCGCTTTCGGAGACGCCTACCGCATCACGCCCGGGGCTTATTGGTACTGGGGGTCGTTCGGGCTGCTGACCGAGTACGTGATTTCATCCCAGCGCCTCACCGACGGTACGAGAACCCGAACCGCGCGCCAGGACAACACCGCCTGGCAAGTGCAGACCTCGTATGTGCTGACCGGCGAAAGGAACTCGTTCTTCGGGATCAAGCCGGCCCGAAACTTCGATCCCTTCGCCGGCACCTGGGGCGCTTTCCAGATCGCCGCGCGATGGGGCGAGTTGGACGTGGACGACGACACTTTCAAGTACAACGGCGCTTTCGCCAACCCGTCCACCTCGGCCAGCAAAGCCACCGAGTGGGCGCTGGGCCTCAACTGGTATCTCAACCCCAATATCAAGTTGATGGCCGATTACGCCCAGACCTATTTCGACGGCGGCGCCGCGCGAGGCCGGGATCGTCCGACGGAAAAAGCCTTCCTGACCCGGTTTCAGTATCAGTTCTGATACAAGAGCCGAAAACCCGGATTTCTCGAAAAACCCGATCTGTTCAAACTGTGGAGAACTCAGCCATGCATCGCTTCTTATTGATCTTTTTGCTCCATCTGATAACCATAGGCCACACCGCTCAGGGCGCCGAGACAGGCAAGCTCACCATCGCCGCCGCGGCGGATCTCAAGTATGCAATGGACGAAATCGTGACATCCTTCAAAGACCGCCACCCGGAGGCGACGGTGGATCTCGTCACCGGTTCGTCCGGCAAGTTTTACGAACAAATCGTGCACGAAGCGCCTTTCGACATCTTCTTTTCGGCCGACATCAAGTTTCCGGAAAAGCTTAAAGAGCAGGGGCTGACGGCTTCCGAGGTCAGGATGTACGCCCGCGGCCGCATCGTGCTGTGGAGTGCACGGACCGACGCCAGCAAGATGACACTTAAGAACTTGGACAGTCCCCAAATCACCAGGATCGCCATCGCCAATCCCAAGCATGCCCCCTACGGCATGCGTGCGGAGGAGGCACTGAAGAAAGCCGGTCTGTGGTCGAAAGTGGAAAAGAAATTGGTGTTCGGCGAAAACGTGGCGCAGACCGCCCAGTTCGCCGAGACCGGCGCCGCCGATGTCGGCATCATCGCCCTGTCGCTGGCCGTGAGTCCCGCGCTGAAGGAGAAAGGCGGGTATTCGCTGGTTCCGGAGAATCTGCATTCCCCTCTGGATCAGGCCTACGTCGTCGTCAAGCGGGCCGAGAACAATCCATTGGCCGAGACGTTCGCCGAATTCGTCGCCGCCGAACCGGCGCGGGCGATCTTCCGTCGCTACGGCTTTGTTCTGCCGGGCGAAGCGGCGCCCGCGCTATGAGTCGGCACGCCGATCCGAATCTCACTGCGCCCGCGACGACGCGGCGCGGGGTATCCGCCTTCGGCGGCGGGGCGCTAATCGTTACCCTGGGCGGCCTGATCGGACTGGGAGGCGCGGAATTCCGCTTGCCGCTGCTCATCGGGACATTTCAATTCCCGGCCCTGGAAGCGGTCATCGTCAACAAGTTCGTCAGTCTGGCGTTGTCGGTGATCAAGATGTGGCGCGCTGGATAATCGCCATGTTCTCGCTTACCGTCGCGATGTTCGGCGGACACGGCGCTACCGAATCGGCTATCGGTGAACGTGTTTTTGTTTGACGATATTCAAAGGTCCTATGATGAAACACCCGTTCTTCGTACTTTCCATTTGCCTTTTGGCCACAGCGCCGCCGCTCGCGGCGCGGGACACTCTGACGGTGGCCGCCGCGGCGGGCATTCAGGCCAACTTTCCGGAACTGAAACAGGCTTTCGAGCAGGAATCCGGCATCGAGATCGAGCCGGTGTTCACGTCCTCGGGCAAGATCGCCGCCCAGGTCGAACAGGGCGCGCCCTTCGATGTCTTCGTTTCGGCGGATGTCAGTTATCCCGAGCATCTGTACAAATCCGGTTTGGCCGTCACGCCGCCCAGGGTCTACGTCTACGGGGCGCTGGTGGCGTGGACCCTCGGCGACGTCGCCTTCGACAAGGGCTTGACCGCGGTGCTCAAGGCGCCTGGCATCCGCAAAATCGCTCTCGCCAATCCGAAGGGCGCGCCTTATGGCCGGGCGGCCATGGAGGCTCTGCGCCACTATCGGTTGCTGTCCGCTCTCCAAGAGAAAATCGTTTACGGCGAGACCGTTCCCCAGGTCAACCAGTTCGTGCTGTCACAGGCGGCCGAGATCGGCTTGACCGCGAAGTCCACGGTGTTGACGGCGGCGCTGAAGGACCGGGGACACTGGATGGAAATTCCCGAGGAAGCCTATCGACCCATCGCCCAGGCCGCCGTCATTCTGAAGCACGGGGAGGAACATCGGCCCGCGGCGGCGAAACGCTTTTTCGACTTCCTGTTTTCTCGGACCGCACGGGACATCTTCGCCCGGCAAGGGTATCGGCTGCCGTGAACCGATTGCCGGGAATCATCGTTGCCGTCGCCAGCGAAGGGGATATTTCGCTGGTCGATGTCGCCGTGGGAGAAAACACGCTGACCGCGATGCTGGTGGAAACGGCGGAATCCGCTCCCTATCTCGAAGCGGGCAACGCCGTATCGGTCCTGTTCAAGGAAACGGAAGTTTCGCTCGGCAAAGACTTGAGCGGTCGCCTGAGCCTGCGCAACCGGCTACAGGGCGAAATCGCCGACATCCGCAAGGGCAAGCTATTGGCCGAGGTGACGCTCGATTGCGGAGGCCACCGCCTGGTGTCCGTTATCACTCGCCGGGCCGCCGAGCGGCTGGAATTGGCCGTGGGCGATCGCGTCGAGGCCTTGGTCAAGGCCAACGAGGTCATGCTGGGGGAACGCGCCGATGACCTATGATTGGCAACCCCTGATCCTCACTCTGAAGCTCGCCACGGTCACGACGGCGATATTGTTCCTCATCGGCGTGCCCCTGGCTTACTGGCTGGCTTTCGGCCGCTTTCGCCTGAAGGCGGCGGTGGAAGCCCTGGTCGCCATGCCCTTGGTCTTGCCGCCCTCGGTGCTCGGCTTTTATCTGCTCCTGGCTTTCAGCCCCAAAAACGCCTTCGGCCGTTTTCTGGACGAGACCTTCGGGCTGCGGCTCGTGTTCAGTTTCGAAGGACTAGTCGTCGCGTCCGTATTGTTCAGCCTGCCGTTCATGGTCCACCCGGTGCAGTCGGGTTTTCAGAACCTGCCGCGCAGCCTCACGGAGGCGGCCTACACGCTCGGCTTGTCGCGCTGGAAAACCCTGACGCGGATTCTGCTGCCCAACATCAAGCCCTCCCTGCTTGCCGGAGCCGTGATCAGTTTCGCCCATACCATCGGCGAATTCGGCGTGGTGCTGATGATGGGCGGCAGCATTCCGGGCGTGACCCGAGTGGCTTCCATCGCCATTTACGATGAGGTGGAATCGCTCAACTACGATGCGGCCAATTTTTATGCGTTCGTCTTGTTCGCCCTGAGCTTCTCCATACTGCTTGCGGTATTTTTCATCAACAAACGCGCATTGGGACCCCATTGATGCTGGAACTATCGCTGCGAAAAAACCTGCACACCGCGGAAGGGAACGTGACCCTGGACATCGAGCTCGAAGCCGAGACCGGACAGTTTCTCACCTTGTTCGGACGGTCGGGCGTCGGAAAAACCACTTGCCTTCGCTGCATCGCCGGGCTGACCGAGCCCGATCACGGCAGAATCGCCGTAGGCGGCGAGATCTGGTTCGACCGGACCAAGGGCATCGACATCCCGCCCCAGAAGCGCCGAGTCGGTTTCGTATTCCAGGACTATGCCCTTTTTCCGAATCTGAGCGTACGCGAGAATCTCCGCATCGCGCTGGGGGATCCCAAGGACGAACGCTATCTGGACGAACTCCTGGAGCTGATGGACATACGGGAACTGGAGCGGCGCCTCCCGACCACCCTGTCCGGGGGACAACAACAGCGGGTGGCGCTGGCCCGCGCCTTGGCCCGGAGACCCCGGCTCTTGCTGCTGGACGAGCCGCTTTCCGCCCTGGACGGTGAAACCCGCCAACGCCTTCAAAACGAAATTCTGCGGATACAGCGGCATTTCAGGATGACCACCCTGATGGTCAGCCACGACCTCGGCGAAGTTTACAGGCTGTCCGATCGGGTCATCGTCATCGAGGGCGGCCGAACGGTCGCCCGCGGACGCCCCGCCGAGGTTTTCAGCAATCGCCGGATCAGCGGAAAATTTCAGTTCACCGGCGAAGTGCTCGCGGTCGAGCCCAACGACGTCGTGTTCACGCTCTCGATCCTGATCGGCAACCGGGTGGTGCAAGTGATCGCCACGGCACAGGAAATGCAGGACATCCAAGTCGGCGACACGGTCATGCTGGTTTCCAAAGCCTTCAATCCGCTCGTGATGAAAGTGGATCGGAATCCCGGCCGCCTCTCCCCATCCCGTTCATGAAGAGCCAACAATCGATGACGAATCCGAATCACAAGATCGATCCGCCCGCCTTGGTCGAGGGCGAACTCCGACTGATCGGCGGCCTCAACGAACGTCTCTTTCGATTGCTCGCCGCCATCGGAAAAACAGGTTCCATCAACCGGGCAGCAAAAGATGTGGGCCTAAGTTACAAAGGCGCCTGGGAAATGGTGGAGCGGGCCAACAACCTGTCGCCGGAGCTTCTGGTTTCCACCGCCGTGGGCGGCCGCCACGGAGGGGGCACCAAGCTCACCGCCGTCGGCCGGGAGTTATTGGCGCTTTTTACCGGATTACAGGAAGAACACCGCCGCTTCCTGGATGCGAAAAACCGGCAACTGGCGGACAACCCGAACCTCATTTTCTTATTCAGGAGATTGAACGTGAAAGCAAGCGCGCGCAACCAGCTCTTCGGCAAAGTGACCGACATCCGTACCGGCGCGGTCACCGTGGAAGTATGCATAGGACTCAAGGGCGGAGAAACGATCGTGTCGGCCATCACCAAGGAATCGGCGGAATCGCTGGGCGTCAGGAACGGCGACGACGCGATGGCGCTGATCAAGGCCCCGCTGGTCATGATCGTCAAGGATTTCGGCGGATACCGCCTATCGGCGCGCAATCAGTTGAAAGGGACGGTCAAGCGCATTCAAAAGGGCGCGGTGAATTCCGAAGTGGTGATCGAACTGGCGGGCGGCGATTCGATCGCCGCCACCATCACCAACGAGAGCGTGGACTCGATGGGGCTGCGCGAGGGCGATGCGGCCCATGCCGTGTTCAAGGCCGGGTCGGTCATACTGGGAGTCGCGGACTGAGCCCGCGTAGGCCGGGATAAGCTTGTCCTGAGCCGAGACGAACGGCTCGATCCGGCCTAGTTCTTTTTCTACGGGTTCCCAAGCTTTCGGGCTTGGGAACCCGGTCTTGCAAGCTCTTGCTTGCTGTCGTTCGGGAAGCGGGGGCTTCCAGGGTAGCGTTCCCAATCCGGAGATTGGGGACGAGAGAAAATTCCGCTTGCAATTATTTTATATTTCTATAATCTTTGAACCATGGAAATCAAATCAGTCGTCACCGCCCTCGCAGCGCTCGCCCAGGAATCCCGCCTGGCCGTCTTCCGCCTGTTGGTGCAAACCGGGCCGGAAGGCTTGTCCGCCGGGAAGATCAGCGAGACGCTGGGCATTCCGCCCTCTTCGCTCTCCTTCCACATGAAGGAACTCGCCCACGCCGATCTCGTTTCGTCCCGGCAGGAAAGCCGCTACGTCATCTATTCGGCCAATTTCCGGACCATGAACGAGCTGCTCGGCTTTCTGACCGAAAACTGCTGCAGCGGCAAGCCCTGCAAGCCGACCGCCACATCCGATTGCGCCGGCATCGAGGAAACCCAGGCATGACCGACAAAACCTTTACCGTACTTTTCCTGTGCACCGGCAACTCGGCGCGCAGCATCATGGCGGAAGCCTTATTGAACCAAATTGGCCAGGGCCGTTTCCGCGCCTTCAGCGCGGGCAGTCACCCGGCGGGAACGGTCAACCCGTTTGCCCTGGAAAGGCTGGCAAAAGAAGGAATTCCCGCCACTGGCGCACGGAGCAAGCACTGGAACGAATTCGCGCAAGCCGACGCACCGGATTTGGATTTCGTCATCACCGTTTGCGATAACGCAGCGGGCGAAGTTTGCCCGGCCTGGCCCGGACAGCCGATCACGGCCCATTGGGGCGTGCCCGATCCCGCGGCGGTCACCGGTTCCGATGACGAAAAGCGCCTGGCTTTCGCGAAAGCCTTCGCCGTTCTTCATCGGCGCGTCACCTTGTTCGCGAGCCTTAATCCCGCGAGTTTGGAACGGCTCGCGCTGGAGCAAAAAGTCCGCGAGATCGGACGTGTCGATATACCGCAACATGGCGAATAGCCTTTTCACTTCCCACCTCATCACTTGCATAAGAGGAAATCCCATGAAAAAGCTCGAAATCTACGATCCCGCTCTATGCTGCAGCACGGGCGTGTGCGGGGTTGAGGTCGACCCCGTTCTCGCGCAATTCGCCGCCGATGTGCAGTGGCTGTCGGAACAAGGCGTCGAGGTCGCCCGCCATAACCTTTCCCAGGCCCCGCAAGCGTTCGCGGCGAATCCGGTCGTGAAGGCCTGGCTGGAGAAGGAAGGTAACGAATGCCTGCCTTTGCTTCTGGTGGACGGCCAAATCGGCAGCAAGGGCAGATATCCGGCCCGAGCGGAACTGGCGTCCCTGGCAGGACTGAACATCGAAACGCCTGCGCCCAACATTTATACGGACGCCGTCGCCGAACTCGTTGCGATCGGGGCCGCGATTGCCGCCAACTGCGAGCCCTGTTTCAAATATCACTTTCAGCAGGCGAAGAAGCTGGGGGTCTCGCGCGATGACATGATGCTCGCCGTGAAGACCGCCCAGAGCGTGAAGGAGACGCCCGCAAAGGCGATGTTGCAACTGGCGCACCGTTTTCTCGAAGAAGACCCGGTCGAGCTTCCAGTTGTGCAGAGTTGCTGCGGCTAAGGTGCCGCGATGACGAACGTGCGGTTCTTCGAACTGCTCCCGCGCTCCTGTTCTCATCGGCAAGGGCGACGCGGGCAAGACTATCCTCGCCGTCGGTGCAACAACGGGCACTGGCCGAGATGTCGGCAGAACCGCCGTTACGTGAAGTTGAATCCGCAAGAATGATGTCCGCGAAACCTGAGTAACCTATCGGAGCATTTGCCATGAAAAGATTCCATGTCCATATCGCCGTCGACGATCTCGAAAAGAACATCCGTTTCTACAGCGCCTTGTTCCAGACCGAGCCCAGCGTCCTGAAAGACGACTACGCCAAGTGGATGCTGGACGATCCCCGCATCAACTTCGCCATTTCCGCGCGGGGAAGCCGGCTCGGCCTGGATCACCTGGGGCTCCAGGTCGAATCCGGCGAGGAGCTGGAAGAGGTCAACCGCGGCCTGAGCGAAGCGGCCCTGCCGGTCGAGGCGCAAAAACAAGCCGCCTGCTGCTACGCCCAGTCCGACAAATACTGGACCGTCGATCCCCAAGGCATCGCCTGGGAGGCCTTTCACTCGCTGAGCAGCATACCGACCTTCGGCAAAGACACGGCCATACAGATCAAATCCGCCTCGAGCTGCTGCAGCCCTTCAAAATAAGGAATCCATCCGTGAACCCGCGTCCGCTGAACGTTCTCGTACTCTGCACCGGCAATTCCTGCCGCAGCATCCTGGGCGAAGCCCTGATCAACCGGCTGGGCGCGGGACGTTTTCGCGCTTTCAGCGCCGGCAGCCATCCGACCGGCCGGGTCAACCCGAACGCCCTGGCGACGCTGGCCCGCCACGGACTCCCGACCGAAGGCTATGCCAGCAAGTCCTGGGACGCACTCGAAGACACGCCGATCGACATCCTGATCACGGTCTGCGATTCGGCGGCGGGGGAAGCCTGCCCGGTTTACCTGGGATCGGCCGTTCGCGGGCACTGGGGCTTGCCGGACCCGGCCCACGTCACCGGCAGTCCCGAGACCATCGAAGCCGCTTTCGAAGCGACCTACACGGCCCTCGAAAAACGTATCCGCCGACTGCTGGCGCTGCCGGTGGAAAGGATCTCCCGGTCGGAACTGGCCGAGGCGCTCAACCGCATCGGAACGGAAACTCTTTGACCCGCTTGCGAAAGCTACCGCCATGAACAAACAGAAATTCCGAAATACAACCCGAAGCGTCCGTCCCTCTGATCGCGGGCCGGGCGAAAAAGCCAAAGGCATGAGCCTGTTCGACCGCTATCTGACGGTCTGGGTATTCCTCTGCATCGTCGCCGGCATAGGGCTGGGGCAACTTTTCCCCGCAGCGTTCCAAACCGTGGGACGGCTGGAAATGGCGAAGATCAATTTGCCGGTTGCGGTGCTGATCTGGCTGATGATCATCCCCATGCTGGTCAAGGTGGACCTCAAGGCGCTGAAAGGAGTCGTGAAGCACTGGCGCGGGGTGGGCGTGACCCTGTTCGTCAACTGGGGCGTGAAACCGTTTTCCATGGCGCTCCTGGGCTGGCTTTTCATTGGTCAGTTGTTCCGGCCCTGGCTGCCGGCGGATCAGATCGATTCCTACATCGCCGGGCTGATCCTCCTGGCCGCAGCGCCGTGCACGGCCATGGTGTTCGTCTGGAGTCATTTGTCGCGCGGCGAGCCCCATTACACCCTGTCCCAGGTGGCGCTCAACGACATCATCATGATTTTCGCCTTCGCGCCCATCGTCGGCTTGCTGTTGGGGCTGTCGGCGATCACCGTGCCCTGGGACACGCTGCTCCTGTCGGTGCTGCTGTACATCGTCGTACCCCTGATCCTGGCCAACCTCTTGCGTATGGCGGTTCTGCGCCACGGGGACGGATACGCCCGTCTGGACCGGCTGCTGAAAGTACTGCACCCTGTCTCGCTGACGGCGCTATTGGCCACCCTGGTGCTGCTGTTCGGTTTCCAGGGCGAGCAGATCCTGACTCAACCGATTGTGATCCTGCTCCTGGCCGTACCCATCCTGATCCAGGTGTTTTTCAACTCGGGACTGGCTTACCTCCTGAACCGGGCCGTACGCTCGCCCCATTGCGTGGCGGGTCCTTCGGCGCTGATCGGCGCCAGCAACTTCTTCGAGCTGGCCGTGGCCACCGCCATCGCCCTGTTCGGCTTCGAATCCGGCGCGGCACTCGCAACAGTGGTCGGCGTCTTGATCGAAGTGCCGGTGATGCTGCTCGCCGTCGGCGTGGTCAACCGCAGCCGCGCCTGGTACGAACGCCGCACGGGCGTGCCGGGCTACGAAGAATGCTGTCCGGCGCATCTGAAAACCGGGCATTGACGAATTGACTGGAGATCGTGTCATGCAAGGCCGTAATCGAAGACTTTGGGCATTTGCCGGGATCGTTCTCGCTCTTGGATTACCCACAGTGGTGCCGGCACAGACGGCAAGTCCGGAACGCGTGGAGGAAATCTCGAAACGCGGGGCCGAGGTCATGCCCTTCGACCTCAAGCAAACCCAGCACGTTTTTACCAAGACCGAAACGGGAGGGGTGCAGCAAGTCGTCGTCCGGGCCCCGGCCAATGCCGGGCAGATCAAACTCATCCGGCAGCACCTGACGAAGATTTCCGAGGAATTCGCCCGCGGCGATTTTTCCGATCCGGCGCGTATCCATGGTGAAAACATGCCGGGCCTCGCCGAGCTGAAAAACGCCCAACCGGGAACATTGCACGTGGAATACCGCGAACTCCCGAATGGAGCGGAGATCGTTTATTCATCCGGCGATCCCGCTCTGATCGCCGCCGTACACCGACGGTTCGACGCCCAGCTCGCCGAGCACGGCCCGGATGCCATGCCGGGACATCCTCACGGCACCATGCATCCCATGCATCCCATGCATGATAACTAGCGGGATTGCTGGGATTCCTTCGTCATCCCAGCCTACTTTCGATACATGGCATTTGTAGGTCGGCAATCCTTTGCCGACGATGCCATGCGCCGCCCTGGGATGTTCGGCAAGGCCTCCTGACCACATTGGCACCCCCTGTTCGCAGCATTCATAGGTCGGCAATCCTTTGCCGACAACTACGCTCGCAAGCCTGCTACGTCGGGAAAGGATTCCCGACCTACTTGGCGGCACAGGTTGGTATGTCGGCAACCCCTTGCCGACGATTCCACGTGCCGACTCCTTGTGTTCGGCAAGGATTACTGACCTACTCGGTGACGCCAGTTCGTAGATCGAGCGCCGGAACTGGCTATCGCCTTGTTCCGGCCTACCCAGCCACGCGTCACTATCTCGGACCAAGGGTGTTCTAACGGTGTTGCCGCCCCGTCGCGAGCGCTACAATCGGCCGTCCTGGCTCGGACATTAGCCCGTGAATACCTAACGCAACTCGCTGACTGGAGATTCGATCTCATGAACGCCACGAAAAAACGCATCCTCATCGTCGGCGGCGTGGCCGGCGGCGCCACTTGTGCGGCTCGGGCGCGCCGGCTGTGCGAAACCTGCGAGATCCTCGTGTTCGAACGCGGACCGCACGTGTCCTTCGCCAACTGCGGCCTGCCTTATTTCGTGGGCGACGTGATCGAATCGGAAGCCAAATTGCTGGTGGCAAGTCCGGAGCTCTTCAAGCACCGCTTCAACATCGACGTGCACACCGAAACCGAGGTCACCCGCATCGATAGGCAAGCCAAAACGATCGAGGTGCGCGATCTCAAGACGGGCGCGACGCGACAAGAACCTTACGACGCGCTGGTCCTCGCGACCGGCGCCAAGCCCGTCCGTCCGCCTCTGCCCGGCATCGACCTGCCCGGCATCCACGTGTTGCGCAATATTCCGGACAGCCGGAAGATCAAGGCAGCAACGGCCAGGGCCTCCCGCGCGCTGATCGTGGGCGGCGGATTCATAGGCCTCGAAATGGCCGAGAATCTGGTCGGACTGGGGCTCGAGGTCACCTTGCTGGAACTGGCCGACCAGGTGTTGCCGCCGCTCGACCCTGAAATGGCGGCCTATGCCGCCGAACGGCTGAAATCCCGCGGCGTCAGCCTCAGACTGGGCGAAGGCGTCGCGGCCTTCGACCAGCACCCGGAGCGCGGTTTGAACGTGCTTACATCCAAGGGCGACACCATCTCCGCCGATCTGGTCGTCCTCGGCATCGGCGTGCGCCCGGAATCGGGACTAGCGGCCGACGCCGGCTTGGAACTGGGCGCCCTGGGCGGCATCCGGGTCGATGAATACATGCGTACCAGCGATGCCGCCATCTGGGCCGTGGGCGATGTGATCGAAGTGAAAAACCGCGTCACCGGAGAATGGCAGCTCGTCCCGCTGGCCGGCCCCGCCAACCGGCAGGGGCGCGTGGCGGCCACCGCCATTCTTCATCATTTCGATCGCAGCAACAGTGCACCGCCTCCCCTGAGATTCGACGGCGTTCTCGGAACCGCCGTGTGCGAAGTGTTCGGACTCACCATCGCGTGTACCGGCGCCAACGAAAAGCTGCTTAGGCGAGCCGGCATGAATTACCAAAAGATCTACCTGCATCCCGGCCACCATGCGAGCTATTTTCCGGGCGCCAAGCCGATTCACATGAAACTGCTGTTCTCCGAGACCGACGGCAGGATTCTGGGCGCGCAAGCCGTGGGCGAGCTCGATGTGGCGCGGCGCATCGATGTCATCGCCACGGCCATGATGGAAGGAGCTTCGGTATTCGACCTGGAGGACCTGGAGCTCTGCTACGCCCCCCAGTTCGGCGCCGCCAAGGACCCCGTCAATCTGGCCGGCATGATCGCCGCCAACCATCTGCGCGGGGATTTCCCCCTGGCGGATTGGGAGGAACTGGCGACCACCTCTGCCCTGCTGGTGGACGTTCGAAGCGAAACCGAGTTTGCCGGAGGCCACATCCCGAACGCACGAAACCTGCCGCTCGAGACCCTGCGCGACAGGCTTCACGAACTGCCGCAGGACCGCGAAATCTGGCTGATCTGCGGCGTCGGACAACGCGCTTATTACGCCTTTCGGCTATTGGCGCAGAACCGCCTTCAGGTCAAGGTGCTTTCGGGTGGGATGCAGACCTACCGGGCTCGGATGCGGGCCGGTGATCGGTGGTAGTTGAGCACAGCCGTCCGCAAAGGCCAACCAAGGTCTCTTTTCAGATCGTAAGCATTCGATGAGAGCCCCGTATAGGCGCTTCATCGGCTTTTGGGTATCGCGGGGCCTGGGCGTGCAAAGTTATCCGCGTTTATCCGCCACTGGCAGCCCCCGACATACTTGGTGGACGGTGTTGGCGAAGAGGCCGCCATATTCAGCACCTCGGCGATGATTTCGGCCTGAAAATCCGTCAGGCCTGCCGGCGTTCGCGGGCGAGCAGCGCCGCCAGCAGCGGAGGCGCGATTCTTGGTATTTGTTGTCGATGGCCCGGGCAAGGCAAGCAGCGGTTTGGAGCGAGTTCCTAATTCTGCGCCAGGGACCGGATGATCGGACAAGGGGGTGGTCTCGCTCCTTCATCGCATTGATGCACCAGTTCTTTCAGGACATCGCGCATGGCGCGCAGATCAGCGAGCTTACGCTCGATCAGGGCTAGCTTACGCACGGCCAGTTCCCGCGTTTCAGAGCAGGCGCAGGCTTCATCGAGCCGAAGCAATACGGCGATTTCTTCCAGAGTGAATCCCAGCGCCTGCGCCCGCTTGATGAACCGGATCCGTTCGACCGCAGTCACGGGGTAGCGACGCGCTCCGTCCAGCGGTTTGTCGGGCTGATCCAACAACCCTCGCCGCTGATAATAGCGGACGGTTTCCACGTTCACTCCGGCTTGCTTGGCCAGGCGTCCAATGGTGAATGTCGGCGCCATCATGATCGCGGCCCCCACAGGATGATGGCCGCACCCACGAGACAAACAGTCGCCCCAATGATGTCCCAGTGATCGGGCCGATTGCCTTCGACCCACCAAAGCCACACGAGCGAAGCGGCGATGTACACGCCGCCATAGACCGCATAGGCTCGGCCCGCCGCATCGACTTCGACACGGGTCAACAACCAGGCGAACAGGCATAGGCTGACGATGCCGGCATTGAGCCACGGCCAAGGCTTGCCCAACCTCCAGACACTCCAGAAAGCAAAGCAGCCAGCGATTTCGAAGAAGGCAGCCAGGGTAAAAAACAGAGAAGTGGTCATCTCGTCAAAAAACCGCTTGATTCCGTACCATGGTACGGCATTTAGACTGAAGCCAACACTACCGGTTTGGAGATGCAAAATGTCCTCACTGAACGCAAAAAGCTCGCTGATGGTTGGTGCGCTGGCCGCAATCGGCGCCTCGCTGTGTTGTCTCGGCCCCTTGATCCTGCTCTCCTTGGGCATCGGCGGCGCCTGGATCAGCGGCTTAACCGCCTTGCAGCCTTTCCGCCCCCTTTTTGTGGCGGCTGCGCTGCTGTTCATCGCTCTGGCATTCCGCAAGCTTTACCTCACGCCTCAGGTCTGCGAACCCACCTCAGCCTGCCACGCCGCCTCGATCATCAAGCAACAGCGTCTGACCTTCTGGGTAGTCAGCTTGTTATCGCTCGGGCTCATGGCCGGACCATGGATCGCACCACTTTTCTACTGACTGAATAGGAGGACACAACGATGCGCCAGATCATCACGCTCGCGATCGCGTGGCTGCCACTGGTAACGTTTTCCGGGGAACCACACACTGTCGTGCTCGATGTGCAAAACATGAGTTGTGCGGTCTGCCCGATTACCGTCAGCAAGGCGTTGGAACAGGTACCGGGCGTAACAGACGCCAAAATCGATTTCGACCGGAAAACAGCTACGGTCACTTACGATCCGGATCGGACCGGCCCGGCCGCACTTACCAAGGCGACTACGGACGCCCGCTACCCATCGACTCTTCACCCCTAGGACGACCATGAGCACAGTCATTCTCGAATCCCTTCTCACATGTCCCGCATGCGGTTTTGCTAGGCTGGAAACCATGCCGACGGATGCTTGCCAGTTCTATTACGAATGCACCAACTGCAAGACGCTGCTGCGTCCCGAAGCCGGGGATTGCTGCGTGTTCTGTTCCTACGGATCGGTAAAATGCCCGCCGGTACAGGAACACCGCAAGCATGGGGGATGTTGCGGCTGAAGGAACATTTCGAGGGTCGTCATGCGGAGACTTAGAGCCTATCCCGGTAGATCCTCGAAACCCTTCGATAAGCTCAGGACGAGCGACGTACCGGGATAGGCTCTAAGCCAGGCTGATATATCAAGGAGCCCGAGACGGTTGCGGCTGCAACTTTCCTAGTATTGACTACCCGACATCCGGAGCGCACGCTCAGCGTTCTGAGAGTTAGCCCTCGGCGAATACTGTGGAAACGGGATTGCCAGTACCCAAGCGGGAGCCTTGGGAACCAGCAAACCAGCCCGCGGTGCCGATATGCGTTTTGGAGAAAAATAATGAACATATCGAACACGCTAATGCTATCCATCGCCTTGGCCGTTTGCGGTTTCGGCACGACGGCGGCAGACGAAGGAAAGGACGAGTCTGGAAAGGGAAACGACAGACATTACCTGGAGAACGACTGGAAGGAAAAACAATCACGGGAAGGCGGGAAGGACCGGCAGAAGGGAACGGACGGGTATTACTCGGAAAAGGAATGGAAGGAGAAACAACATCGGGGCTACAGGAAAGATTGGAGGGATGATAGGCATGACCCTTACTTCCACGAACACGGCTACACCCGCCTCGATATCCCGCCGGGGCATTATCCCCCTCCGGGCGAATGCCGCGTCTGGTATCCGGGCCGACCTGCCGGGCACCAGCCTCCTCCCGGCCAGTGCCATCGGTTGCGCGTCAAGGTTCCGCCGGGCGCCTGGCTCATCCGGCATCCGAGGGATAGGGCCGACCACGTCCACGTGATCGTCTATGACGACTATCACCCCGGCACCATCCGGGTCATCGGGGAGTTCGATATCGGTACGGGCATATTCGTGGACCTCGTCGTGGATAGATGAAGCCCGAAAGGGTGTTTCAGCGGACCGGCCGCAACGTCGCTAGACTCCGCTTGCGTGCGTCCGCCGAACATCAGTGCCGGAATGTTGAAAAATCCTTGGATCGAAAACTCAGCCTATGCACATTCAACGGATTAAACGTCCCAAAATGCTCGAAGCGATTTTTTTCACTTCGTCGGATAGCAATTCAACCGAGGAGCAAGCATGGCGTTTCTGATCGGAGCGGTTCTGGCCATTGTGATCGGCCTGTCGGCGACCTTGTTCGGCCTGGATCGTGATCGTGCGTTTTATCCCACGGTGATGATCGTCATCGCGTCGTACTATGTCCTCTTTGCGGTCGTGGGCGGTTCCATGAACGCATTGATTATTGAGCTCATCGTTGCCGCGGTGTTTTTTGGCGCCTCTATCGCCGGATTCAAGTACACCTTGTGGCTTATCGTTGCCGCCCTGCTCGCACACGGCATCTTTGATTTCGTCCATGGCCGGTTCATCGCAAACCCCGGAGTGCCGGCCTGGTGGCCTGCCTTCTGCCTCACGTATGACGTCGCTGCCGCGGCTTACCTCGGATGGCTGCTCACGCGTAAGCGAGTTCGGGCCGATGCCATCCCAGGAAGCGCATCGCAAATTTCAAATAACTAGGTTTTTGATCCGCCGACCCGGCAGCTTATCGGGCTGGCGAGTCAATCGACAGGGCGCTCGGGATAGAACTCTTGACCGGCTATTTGATCTCGCCGAGGAGTTCGAGATCAAAACCACAGGTACGGTCGCCCAATCCGCCGATGCAGCTTACCTCCACGGCTTGCGTGCGTCTTCGCGTTACGTGCTCCACGACCCCGGCGATCAGCCCTCCCTCAAAATGGCAGAGTGTACGCCCCACGGGTTGGAGACCGCTGCACGTGACGCATTCGTAGACATCGACATGAATCTTGTCCTCGGTCAGCAAGGGGACTTCGATGATTCCGATCTTGAGGGCCGCGCAGAGCCCGAGAAAGTCTTCGAGCTTGCCGATTCCAAGACCCATGCCCAGTTTTTTGCCGGCGTAATAGGCCATCGCCGAGGCACCCCTGCCGAGGATATCTTCGATCGCCACCAGTCTCAGCAGTCTGAAGAGCGCCACACCGGCATCATCCCCGAGGCTGGGACGCACGATGTTCAAGGCGTTGGCAATATCGACCGTGGGGTACCCGGCTTCAAGCACTTTCGCCGAGCCGGTAAATGGGGTTGTCGAATGCATGAATGATGGTCCTCTTCTACTTGATCGTTGCGTCAGAAGTGCAATAAAAACCGTAGAGACATAAGGCTCATTTACCCTCGCCCTGTGTCATGATCGGCCGCCCGGCGCCCCCGACCTCAGTGGTTTAGCTCAAGCATAGATGAAAATGCGAAATGCAAGGTCTAACGCCGTCCAGCCAGGAGAACACCCTATTGACGAAATTTGACATCAAGAGCTAGTTTGACCTAGCTTCATGATGCTGATGCTCGAGCCGATGGCGGTGCCAGCGGGCCTCGCCTGACAGACAACCGGATTGAGATGTTCGTCCGCCGGGAGACCGCCTTCATTTCGGAAGCCTCTACCGCCCCTCTCTTTGCTTCTCCAGGATCGGATGATTCGTCAATCCGTTCCCGAAAGCTCGGCTTCCATATAACCGTGACACCTCTATTCGTTTATAAGGAAACGCGATGAAAGTTGACGTTGGAAAATGGGCCGTTATTGTTCTTGTGATCGCCCTGGCCGCCGGTTGCTCGAGCATACGGGCGAGGACCGAGATACTCGAAAACGAGTGGGCGGTTTACCCCGGCGTTCGGCAAGACGCGAAAGAGATCGGCGAAATTTTCGGCGGCGAGCGTTCGGCATCCGCATGGCTCAACGGACTGGTGGCATCCGTCCTTATTTTCGATCTGCCTTTTTCGGCCGTCTTCGATACGTTTGTGCTTCCATACGACTGGCATCGCGTTCGCAACCCGGGCGCTTCCGAAGAAACCCGCGACTCGTCGACAGAATCACCGGCTCCCGAATCCGGGGAAATCGAAGAAGCGCGTTGATCTGAAATTCATGTTGTAAGGGATCTACTCATGATGACCGCATCTTGCATGGGAAGCTACGGAATGGCACCCGTGAGCGAGCAATATCGCTTGAATATTGCCCTGGTGGCCGAGGAAGGTGCGGGGCTCCGCGCCTTGAAGGCGCTAGACGAAAGCGGACACCGGGTTGCGATGGTGCTCACGTCGCCTCCGGACACGCGCAAATCGGCCTTGTGGTCGTACGCCGAAAGGCGCGGACATTGTCTCTTGCCCGCCTCGGCCGTCAAGGACGCCGCTCTCGCCGACATTTTCCGCAAAGAGAATGTGGACCTCCTGCTCAACGTCCACTCGCTGCACGTCGTAAATGGCTCGATCCTGGAGGCCCCCCGGATCGGCGCGTTCAACGTGCACCCGGGCCCCCTGCCCCGTTATGCCGGTCTCTACGCGCCGGGCTGGGCCATCCTCCGCAGCGAACACCGGTACGGCGTCACCGTTCATCGCATGTTCGCCGGCATCGATACCGGACCCATCGCCTATCAGACGCTCTTCGACCTGACCGAAAGCGACACCGCATTTTCGGTGGGCCTGCGCTGCGTGGAAGAGGGTCTCTCTCTCCTCTCCACTCTGGTCGCCGCGGCCGCCCTCGACCCGGCCTCCATTCCCCACATCGAGCAAGATCTCACGATGCGCGAATACTTCGGCAGGGTAATCCCCGAGGGCGGCACGCTGTCTTGGGATCGCCCCGCCGCCGACGTCGACCGCTTCGTCCGCGCCTTTTGCTATTTCCCCTTCCCGTCTCCGTGGGGAGCACCGAAGACGCGGGCCGGCACTCGGGAGATCGGGATCGTGAAAACCTCGCCCACCGGAGAGCCGAGCTCTGCGCCGCCGGGGACGATCGAGACGATGCCCGGAGGTGAAGTGTGGGCCGCGTGCGCGGACGCGTGGCTTCGGCTCGAGGTGATCACGGTCGACGGCCGGCGCGTCCCGCCGGCCACGGCGCTCTCCGCCGGCGATCGCCTGGGCGCCTGACGCCGGGGACGGCGAGGCTGTGCCCGTGAATTCCGATGCGCGCCCGGCGGCTTCGGTGCGGCGCCGAGGCCGACGTGACCCGATCGAATGGCGAGCGGCTTCGCGACACGGGATTCGAGCTGACAAAGAGCCCGCCCGACGCACCCGTTCCGATACCTTCTGTAGCCTGAAGGTTTACAATGGCGCGCCATAAAAACATTACGGGGCGAACGGCAGCTTGGGGAAAGCCTATGACATCCGGGCTTCCCTGACTGCGCGAAGCCCGGTTTAACGAGTGGCGGAAGCCAACGAGATCAAGCCTAGGGGGAATTCATGTCGGTCGACATTCTGCTGACCGTGGTCGCCACGGCCACCGTGCAGTCCATTTTCGGCGCAGGCGTCTTGCTGTTCGGCACGCCGATCCTGTTGCTGCTCGGTTACGAATTCGTGGACGTGCTTATCGTGCTGCTGCCGATTTCGATCGCCATCAATCTGTTGCAGATCGCGAAGCACCATGCCCACATCGATTTTACCTTTTACCGGAACGTGCTGTTTCTGACGCTGCCGCCCATCGCGCTCTTTCTGTTCCTGGTGACTCATACCCGGATCAACATCGGCGTGTTGATCGGATCGTTTCTGCTGCTCATCGCCTTGAAGGAATATTCGCCGACCGTGACCCGCGCCATCGACGCCCTGATGAAGTACGAAAAGGCTTACTTCGCGACCATGGGCGTTATACACGGGCTCAGCAATCTGGGCGGCTCGCTCCTCACGGCGCTGGTGCACCACAAGGACTATGCAAAGGATGTGGCCCGCGTCACCGTTGCGGCTTCCTACGCCACCTTTGCCGTGGCGCAAATCCTCACCTTGTGGCTGTTCAGCCGGTCGCAGATCGATGTGCCTTTTGCCGAAAATGCAATCTATCTGGTAGTCGGCGCTCTGGTTTTTCTGCTGACCGACGAAATGCTTTACACGCACATCGAGCAAGCCAGGTACCGCCGCATCTTCGCGGGTTTTCTGGCCATCGCCGGAATAGTGTTGATGATTCGAGCTTTGAGTTAGATATGATGAGCCAACTCTTCGCCATCGCCTTGGGCGGATCGCTCGGAGCCGTGACGCGTTACCTGGTCGCCACCGGCATCTACGCCTGGCTGGGTCGAGGCTTTCCTCACGGCACCCTGTTCGTGAACGTATCGGGCTCGTTTCTGATGGGATTCCTCACCGAACTGATGCTGCAACGATTTTCGCTGGCCGTCGAATACCGGGCGGCGATTCTGGTAGGGTTCCTGGGCGCCTACACGACCTTCTCGACCTTTGCCATCGAAACCTTGTACCTGTTCGAAGAAGGCAATCTCGCCAAAGCCGGATTGAATATTTTCTTGAGCGCCGTGTTGTGTCTCGCGGCAGTCTGGATCGGACTGGTACTGGGCCGGCAGATATTTGCCTCCGATCTCTATCCCTGGCTCGGGCACGGGTTTCCGTACGGCGGCCTGGCGCTCGCCCTGACGATCGCCTTTACCCTGGCCGCAGCGGCCGAATTCGTTTTTCTTTACTTCGATCTGTCTACCCTGTACCGGGCGATTGTCTTGATCAGTCTGCTCGGTGTGATGACCCTGGCGGCGACCTTGTGGCTCGCATTCCAATTGCCCGAAATTCGGGCGGAGTTTCAGGGTCTATTGAGCATCTTCGCCGTGAATGCCCTGCTCGGCGTTACGGCGGTCTGGTTGGGCACACTCACGGGAAACTGGTTATGGCACATCAGCAAGTCACCATAGCGCGGATTTATCTTAGGGAAGGCGAACATATCCTGTCCAAGCTCATGAAGTTCCTGCACGAAGAGGAACGGGTGGCCGGCGTCACCGTACTGCGGGGCATGACAGGATTCAGTCGAAACGGAAAAATCCGTACGGCCTCACTGGTCGACCTGTCCCTGGATTTGCCCCTGGTGATCGAGTTTTACGACGAACCGGATAGGGTGGAAACCGTGATCCAGGAACTGCTGCGGCGGATGGATTTATCCCATGTGGTCACATGGTCCGGAGTCCGCCACATGAAAGAGGAATAATCGGCCACTTCGGTCGTCAAGCATATTGGCGATCGGAGACTTAGAGTGTTTTTCAACCCGGTGTACGGATTCGTGTCGGGCGGGAAGAACGTAGGTCGGCAATCCCTTGCCGACTTATCGGCTCGGCAAAGGACTTTGTCGGAAGGGGCGTCCTGGCGCTCCCAGGACGGCCTTTTGCGATTGGAAGGGGGACTTTGGTGCTCCCAAAGTTCCCGTTTGCGATTGGAAGGGTCGCGACTAAAGCGACCGTTTGCGACTGGGAAGGGATTGCCGACCTACATATCGGGCTCCCTGATACCGGATCGGAAAATGCTCTAATTCGGTCTGTCCGGCCATAATGCCGGCGTCATGATGCTCGGCCTGGCTCGGATGGACGAATTATCGGTACGCGATGATTGTCCAAAAAAACGGGACCATTCAAAAAGGAGCGAACGATGAAACACCTGATAAGCATGCTGTTGCTAGCTAGCGCCGTCCTCTGGGTATCGCCGAGCATCCAAGCGGGCGAAGAGTTCTACGGCACCATTGAAAAGCGTCCCGAAGGCAAGGTCGGCACCTGGATGATAGGCGGTCGCGAGGTCGTGGTGACGGAAAAAACCAAGTTGGAGGAAGACGACGGCCCTCTGGTGGTTGGAGCGTGCGTGGAGGTCGAGTACGAGGGAGGCTCGGTCGAGGAGATTGAAACCGAAAAGCCGGGGAAGTGCCGAAAGTAACGGAACCCCTTTCATATGCCAATGGACTTGGAGAAACCTGAAGCCGGCCCTGCGAGAATTGGCCTTGAGCCGGGTTATGATCGGCCAGGGCGCGGCTTCAGTAGTTCCGACATTGGCAACGAGTCCCTGCCGAATCCGGCCACGCGGGATATAACCGCGCCCTAGCCGACCGGAAAGCTCGGCACTACCGCGTCGTTCAAGCTAGAGCATTTTCATACCTACGGGGACTCGCGAGTAGGTCGGGAATCCATTCCCGACGCAACGGGTTCGTCGGCAAAGGATTGCCGACCTACGAATGCTTGAAGTAATTCACCCGAGCCGAAGGCGCCAACGACTCCTGCCAGGCCTGTTTTGCCCTACGAGCGAGATGAAAACGCTCTAGCTCCTCATGGCTTGCCTGCGGAGGAATCCACTTTCGTTTCGGCCCTCGCCTTTTCGCGGGCCACGCGCGCGAGGGTCACGTATTTGCTGCGCAGTATCGCCAATTCCTCTTCTTCCAGCTCTTCCAAATCCAACAGCGTGTCATCGGCTTTTTCGATGGCACGGATGAGTTCGTCCAGTTTCACTTGGAGGGCTTCGGTATCCCGGTTCTGGGTGTGCTGAATCAGGAATACCATCAGGAACGTCACGATGGTGGTCGCCGTATTGATCACCAGCTGCCAGGTATCGCTGAATCCGAAGATCGGTCCGCTGACGACCCATACCAGGATCACGATCATTGCGATGTTGAAAGCCAAGGGCCGCCCCGACAAGCGAGAGAACAGTCTCGCGAACCGGTCGAACTTGGCGTTCCAGTAAGCGGTATTCTCGAGGTTCTTCTTAGCCCAGGCGGCGCATTTGACTAGAAAAGCAAGCATACGGATATACCAAGACATCGCGGCATTCCTCCAGATTTCGGATCTTTGTAGCTCATTGTTTTTAGATCGATCGGACCAAGCTTGAACACGACCGAGCGGCCCACTAGCCAGTGTAGGGTTTTGCCGCGTGGACAGCCAGAGGCGTTTTGAAAGAAATCAATCTCGGCGGCCGGCTTTGGTAAATCGGCCTGGATCCGGCAATAGAAGAAGAGAATTCGACTGAAACTACGCCGGCCGCCAGTCGGCGTTGATTTTGCCGTCGACAAGGCCGATGCGCCGGTCGGCGGCCGAAGCGAATTCAGCGTCGTGGGTCACGGCGACCACCGTCTTGCCCATTTGGTGAGCCAGATCGTGGAGAATCTGCCGCACCGTGGCACTCGATACCGAGTCGAGATTGCCGGTCGGCTCGTCGGCCAGAACGACCAGGGGATCGTTGGCCAGCGCGCGGGCGATGGCGACGCGCTGACGCTGCCCCCCCGAGAGCTGGTGCGGATGTTTCGCGCTCTGCTCGGCGACGCCCAGCCGAGCCAACAATTCCATGCCGCGCGAACGGATCGCGGCATCGCCGTGCTTGCCGAGCCGCCGCATCGGCAGCGTAACGTTGTCGAGCACCGAAAACTCGGCGAGCAGGAAATGGAACTGGAACACGAATCCCAGTTTCTCCAGCCGACGATTCGCCAACTCGTTCTCGCCGTACGCCGAAGTATCCTCGCCGTCCAGCCACACCCGCCCCGAGGTGGGAACGTCGAGCAGACCGAGCAGATAGAGCAGCGAGGACTTGCCGGAACCGGAAGGCCCCATGATGCAGACGAACTCGCCCCGCTCGATATCGAGGTTGATGTCCTCCACCAGGGTCACCGGAACTTCCCCGGCCAGCGTGCGCCCGAGATGCTCGGCTCGCAGGACCGCCGTCATGCTGCGCCCCGCAGAATCTCCACCGGATGCACGCGGCCCGCGCGGCGTGCCGGCAGATAGGCGGCGAGAATGCACGAGACGAGGGCGAAAGCGGTGGCGATGGCGAATTGTTCCGGTCCCCACCAGATCGGCATCTGCACTTTTTCCGTGATGCCGGGCGGCCTGAACTCGATGGTCGACAGCAGCTTCATGAGTCCGGCCCCCAGAACCAGGCCGAATATGCTGCCCACCACGCCGATGATGATCCCTTCGAGCAAAAAGATGAGGCGTACATCGCGGGCGTGAAAGCCGATGGATTTCAGGATCGCGATATCGCGGGTCTTTTCCATCACGATGGTCGACAGGGTGTTGTATATCCCGAAGGACGCCACGATGAGGATCGCCGACACCACGCTGTACATGATGATGTTGCGTACGATCAGCACGCTCAAGATGTCTTCGGAGGCTTCGATCCAGGACACCGATTTGTAGCCGGCGACCGCTTCGATGCGCTGGGCGGCATCGCGGGCCTCGTAGGGGTCGTCGAGCTGGATGATCAAGCGGTTAACCCGATTGGGCCGGTCGAACATCACTTGGGCGCGCTTCAGCAAGGTGAACGTCTGGGTCTCGTCGTAGTTCGCGTTGCCGGTGCGGAAGATGCCGACCACCTTCATCGGACGGCTGGCGCCGTTCGCGGCGACCACGTTCACGTTGCGGCCCAGGCCGAGATTGAATTTCTGCGCCAGCCCCGTGCCGACGACGATTCCGTTCGGATTGGCCGCGAGCGCGTCGATCGAGCCTTCGATCATCTTCTCCTCGAGCGTCGACACCGTCTTCATCTTGTCCGGCACCACGCCCGAGAGGGTGACGCTTTCCTCCCGGCCGGCGAATACGAGCACGGCCGAACCGACCAGTACCGGCGCGACCTTCAGCCCGGGCATGGACTCCACGAATTCGAGTTTTTCGCGATAACCGCGGATGCCGCGCGTTTCCGTCTGCGGCTTGACGTTGCTGATCCGGATCGCGCCGCCCGCCCAGCGCAGCTCCGCCGGCTGCGTCCGGGGCAAGCGGTATTCGTCGTAGACCGTGATGTGCGGGCTGTTGTCGATGAGACGCTTGATGAAGTCCTTCTCGGAACCGCGCATCAGGGACGACACCGCCAGGAAGAAGGCGACGCCGAGTATGACTCCGGTAAGCGAAACAAAAGTCTGGCGTGTGCGACCCGTAAGATGCGTGAGCGCCACCTGGAGCTGGATGCGCATCAGGACACCGGCACGGGAGATGACGAACGGATACGGGCGGCGCGTCCGTCGCGAAGGTTTTCCGAAGGCGTCTCGACGACTTGGGCCTCCGGAGACAGTCCCTCGACGATTTCGGTACGAACGGCGCCGGTTACGCCGGTCCGCACCGGCTGCTGGTGTAGCCTCCCGTCCTCAACCACCCAAATGGTGCCGTTCTGGACCGCGGTGGACGGTACCAGCAGGGCATTTTCCCGTTCGGAAACGATCAGGTTGGCGTCGACCGTCATGCCCACCTGCAACTTCTCCGGGTCGGCGAGCCGGATGCGAACCCGGTAGCTGCGTGCGATCGGGTCGCCCTTGGGCGTGATTTCGCTGACTTCGCCGTCGAGCACTTCGTCCGGCAGCGCGTCGGCGCGCAACACCGCCTTCTGCCCCACATGCACCCGCAAAATGTCTTCTTCGTCCACCTCGGCCGTGACCCGCAAAGGCGCGCAACAAGAGAGATAGAACAGGGCCTGTCCGGCGGGAATGAACTGGCCGATCTCGCCGTCGCGCCGGATGATCAGGCCGTCCGCGGGCGCCGTGAGAGTCATGAAATCACGCTGAGCCCGCGCGCGCTCCAGCGCCGCCTCGGCCGCTTCCAGATCGGAGCGCGCCCGGTCCAGTTCGACTTTGGCAATGACATTGCGGCGCACCAGTTCCTGCAAGCGCTGATACTGCGTGCGCGCGAACCGCACGCGGGCGGCCAGTTCCTCGACCGTGTTCCTCAAATCCGCGTCGTCGAGCCGAGCGAGTACCTGTCCCTTACGCACTTGACTCCCTTCATCGACGTTGAGTTCAACCAAATGGCCTGCCTGCCGCGCCGCGATCGGCAGCATGACCGTCGGTTCCACGGTGCCGGTCGCGTAAATCGCCTCCACCGCGGGCCCGCGAGTCGGCGTCACGACGGTGACCGTGACAGGACCTTCGCGCCACCAATAAATTCCGCCGGCGGCAGCGAGCACGCCGATGGCAAGAATCCAGATCCACTTTCTTTGCATTGTTCGGAAGGGGAGAATGACGGTCGTCGATGGTGGGTCTATTGCTGGTTAATTGTTATAGCAAGAAAGGCGGCCCGGTTCCGGGCCCTGTCGAGACTGCCAGACTCGCCCGCATCGGGTTCTTGTAGAGGAAACATGCTCCCATTTTAAACGACATCGAGATGACGAAGCGCGGTCGGCTTGTCGATGCTCCCGACGATCACCCGTGCCGCTTCGAGAACTTTCTGCGACTTCATCGGATTGCCGCATGAACCGACGAAACCTCGGCAGTCTAATCGAAATGAAAGCATTATGCGGATGAGCCAAGATATGATCAGTCTGATCTTCGAATCCGAGCAGCTAGCGAAAACCACCAAGCTTGCACCGGCGCCTTTCTTCCGAATCACCGGCAATTTCATCAGCCAAGGGCCCAACGGGACAGTGGTCGCCAAATTCAGCAATCACTTCTGGGATATGCAAGGCCAGCAGCACTTCACCCAGTACGCCTGCCATGACCGGACGTCGATCCATTTTGAGGATGCGCTGGCAAACACCTCGGAAAGCTTCGGCCCGTTCGATGAAATCTCCGTTGCCGATGGAGTGGTCTACGCCAATGGCCAACTCTTCGCCCGGTTCACCGAGGAAACACAACTCTGGCATTGTTACAAGACCGATACCTATTGGTTGAGCATGATCATCGCGTCGCCGCCCTCGCTGTAGATTGAGTCTTCCTGCAAGGGATTCGACGCCACTATTTCGCTGGGTCCGTTCCCTAACTTAAAGCTCTTTCCCGGGCACTCCATTCCTGAAACGAGGCATAGGCTATGGCGAGCAAGGTCGGACCCAGAAATATGCCGAGGAAGCCAAAGGCCATCACCCCGCCCAAAGTTCCGAGAAACACCAGGATGAATGGCAGATGACTCCCTTTGCCGATGAAATAGGGCTTAAGAAAATTATCGACGAGCCCCACCACTAGAAGTCCCCAGAGCACGAGAAAGACGGCCCACCCCGTCGAACCCTTTCCGAACAGCCAGATGGCCGCGGGTAACCAGATTAATGCGGGACCGACGGGAATCAAGGACAGAACGCACGCCAGCACGCCGAGCAACAGGACGCGGGGGATGCCCGCGATCCACAACCCGATACCAACCAAAATCCCCTGAATCAACGCGGTACCGATAACGCCGTAAACGACGCCTTTGATGGTGTCCCCCGCCACATGGAGTAATGCCGGCGCCCGTTGGCCGCCGACCCGGGTGAATAAGGGGGCCAGCCTTGTGGATAACGCGGCACCGTCCCGATACAAAAAGAACGCGATGAACACGCTGAGGCTTAAGTACAGGAGACTTTCTCCGAAGTTTGCCGCACTGCGCAACGCCCAATCTCGCAGGGGCATGAGGTACTTCAGCAACGCCTCGGTCAAGCGGGCGCCGCTCCCCGCCATCTCTTGCCAGTGGTCGTGCAGACGCGAACCCACAACCGGCAGCTTGGCTACCCACGCGGGTGGGGTCGGCGGTCCCTCACTGAGGAGTTGCCGTGCCATCTCCACGAGCGCGGTCACGTCTTCCGCCAAACTGGTGCCGAGGAGCGCCAAGGGGACAATCAAGACGGCTGCCACTATCAGGACCATCAGTCCACTGGCCAATCCTTTCCGGCCCGCGACGGCCGATTCGATCCTTTGATAAACCGGCCACGTGGAAAAGGCCAGGATGACCGACCACAGGATCGCCGAAAGGAACGGACGCAGCACGACGAAACAGCCCAGGATCAATACGAGGACTACGGCGAAGCCGGCCCACTGGTCGACACGGTTTTCGCTCAGCACGTCGTTTTCTCAGATCGACTGGAAATGCCCAATCACCACCCGCTTACTGTTCGTAACGAAAGTCAAACCACATCGTCACCCCGGCATGGAAGGGGCCGACTAAAGGCCCGTTTGCGATTGGGACTGCCGGGATCCAGGTTACAAGGATGTAGAGGGCCGGCCATCCTTGGCCTCTGGATTCCGGCACTCCCTGCCGGAATGACGGGTAATACTGGCATTGCTTTCTTCACTCACTGTAAAAGATAAGGAAAGGTCGAGCCCTGTCGTTCTCCAAAGCCCTTGGTAGTCTAAGAGGGTGTTTAGAAAGCGTCACGCGCGGCCCGAAGGCAAGCCTGTCCTGAGCTCCGTCGAAGGGTCCGTCCTGAGCTTGTCGAGGGGCTGCCCTCAGGCCGTGCAGTAGCTTCTCGCACACACGCTAAGCTAACCCACGACCTCTTTGGCTTCGGCATATCAAACTCAATCGTTATCACTCCAAGCGCTCGCATATCCGCGCGTTTCGCGTCAAGCCAAGGACTCGAACGCTGTCCAGGCTAGAGCATTTTCATACCGACTGTACGGGCATTCGCGAGTAGGTCGGCAATTCCTTCCCAATCGCAAACGGCGTCTTCGGGAAGGGGCTGGCCGGCGCTCCCGGCCAGGCCGTTTGCGATTGGAAGGGTCATCCCAGCGCTTCTGGGATGACCGTTTGCGATTGGAGCGTCGAAGCCGCACTTCCCGACAGTGCAGTTGGGCCAACGGCTTCGTCGGCAAAGGATTGCCGACCTACGAAGGCTTGAATCAATTTACCGTCGCCGAAGGCGCCAACGACTCCTGCCAGGCCTGTTTTGCCGTACGAGCGAGATGAAAACGGCCTAGGCTCTTGGGAGCGTATATCGGCGCAGTAGTCGGGCGAAGTCGCCCAAGGCCTCGATGCCGGTGTCTTCCGCCTGCCGGCACCAGTTCTCGAGCAATTGCACGCGGGCTTCATAATGGCTGGCGGATCGGATCCAGAGCTGTTTCAGGTCGTGTTTGGAACGGTAGATCGTCTCGAGCGTCCGGCTCAAGTTCAGCGCCTGTTTTAAGGTTTGGCAGGCCGCTTCATCGAGTTCGACGCCCTCCCGGACCAGAAGCGTTTTTACCTTATGCAGCAAAGGCCGGTGGGCGGAAGGAGCGGCCTTCCACTCGTGCCGCAGTACCGGGAGCACGACGCGACGCCCGTACAAAGCCAGGACATGATGGCGGTTGCGCATTACGGCCTGGACCGTGGCCGGGTTGATCGGTTTGGGAGCGCGCTCGAGGCGGATTCGAGGCGCCGTGCGGCGGATCTCGGCCAGCCGAAACCTTTGCAGCAGGCGGATGTAGACCCAGCCGATGTCCAATTCCCACCAGCGATGGGCGAGACGGGCCGAGGCCGGATACGCGTGGTGATTGTTATGCAATTCCTCGCCGCCGATGAGGAGCCCTAAGGGAAACAGGTTCGTGGAGGCGTCCGGGGTTTCGAAATTGCGATAGCCCCGGTAGTGGCCCAGGCCGTTGATCACGCCCGCCGCCCAAAAGGGAATCCAGAGCATTTGCACCGCCCACACCGTGATGCCATACAGGCCGAATAGCACGACATCGATGACGAACAGCAGGGCAACACCCCCGCCTCGATAGCGGCTGTAAAGGTTCCGTTCGATCCAGTCATTCGGGGTGCCATAGCCATAGTGGTCCAGCGTTTCGACGTGGCGGGCTTCGGCCCGGTATAACTCGGCGCCTTCCCACAGCACTTTCCGAATGCCGAAGACGCGGGGGCTGTGAGGGTCTTGCGGGCTTTCGCAATGGGCGTGGTGTTTGCGATGAATCGACACCCATTCCTTGGTGACTATACCGGTGGTCAGCCACAGCCAGAATCTGAAGAAATGGCTGACGACAGGATGGAGATTCAGAGCGCGATGCGCTTGGTGACGATGCAGGAAAATGGTCACACTGGCAATGGTGACGTGGGTCAGGCCCAGGGTAATGGCAATGAGTCCCCATCCGGGAATGTTGAGCAATCCATCAATCATCTATCCCTATCCTAAAAACGGGGGGAATAACATGTTTAGTCCTTCATCGAATTAGAGCGAGTACGACCGGGAAGGTTTTGCACCGTGTCGCCAGCGTGCGCAGGCGACTTTTTGACGTTGCCGGCACCTAATCCTTTCTGATCAGACGCAACAGAAGCAAGAAGGCTACGGCGCCAACCGTCGCGATAATCAAGCTCCCAAGCCTGCCGCCCCCGGCGGACAAACCCAGCACATCGAACAGAACACCGCCCAACACGGCACCGAACACCCCGACAATAATGTCTCCGATGGCGCCAAACCCGCCGCCTTTGACCAATTGCCCGCCAGCCAACCGGCCGCCAGGCCAATCAATACATACCACATCACTTCCATAGAGCCTCCCGTTTACCCGGGTCAATCGAGTTATTGATTTCCAGTCTGAACGTCCGTGGGGCCGAATGCTTTTTTAAGAACCAGATAGGTCGCCGACAATCCCAGGAGGATAGCTCCAATGCCTATGAGTAGGCCGGGCTCTGCATGTTTTAGGTCCAGGGTGATGAGTTTGTTGCCTAACGCGATGATGGCAACTTCCACCACGAAGGCCGGGTTGATGGAGCCCTGCACGAGATAGCTTTTGATGGACTTGAGGAGCTCCAAGCCGATGACCAGGATGAGAAAAAGGCTGAATGATTCGAATAAGCGATCGATCTCAACCAAGTAAAAAGAAGACTGGATAATGTTCTTGATGACGACCCGGCCGAGCTCGAGGGTTCCCAAAATCACGGAAATCAGCAGCAAGAAAACCAGCATGTAGACGATGTATTTTTCGGCACTATCAATGGTTCTTAGCACTCTCACGAGGTTTCCTCAGCGTCGTTCACCTTCTTCCGCCGTGGGTAGGCCGCCATCAATGCTTTGAGCTGGTCGAGGTCGACCGGCTTGACCAGGTGCCTATCGAATCCGGCGGCCCCGGATCGGTCGCGGTCTTCCTCCTGTCCATAGCCGGTCATCGCCACCAGCAGCGACTCCTCCAGTTCGGGCCGGACCCGCAGACGACGGGCTACCTCGTAGCCATCCAGCCCCGGCAAACCGATATCAAGCAGGACAATCTGCGGGAGAAACGTCTTCGCGGCTTCGAGAGCAGCGGGACCGTCGCATGCCACCTGCGTCTCGTGGCCCTCCAGCTGCAGCAGTAGAGCCGTACTCTCCGCCGTATCCACGTTGTCATCAACGACCAGAATACGGTAGCGCCCGAGGTGCGGTCCCTCGGTCGCTACCGTTTCCTCCGTATCGGCGGGGATGGCCGTATCCGGCAAAGCCGGCAGGCGCACCGTGAACTCGCTTCCCTTGCCGGTCCCTGCACTGCGTACGCTTATATGCCCCCCGTGCAATTCGACCAGGCGACGAACCAGCGTGAGCCCGATGCCGAGGCCGCCCTGGGTACGATCCAGGGATTTGTCGGCCTGCACGAAGAGGTTGAAAATCAAAGGCAGGAGTTCCTGGCTGATGCCGATGCCGGTGTCGGCGACCCTGAGCACCGCTTCCCGCCCTTCGAGTGTCAGGGTCAGGGTGATATGACCGCCGGACGGCGTGTATTTGACGGCGTTGCTCAGAAGATTCGAGACGATCTGCTGCAGTCGGGCCGGATCGCCTTCGACCGACAGGCCGTGCTCAGGCAGCGACGACTCGAGCCGGTGCTGACGCGCGTCGAGCTGAGCGCTCGCATCTTCGACCGCCAGCGCCACCAGGCGCGTCAGATCGACCGGCTGTTTCTGAAGAGCGATCACCCCACGGGTGATGCGGGACAGATCGAGCAGATCGTCGAGCAGCCTCGCCTCCAGGCGGAGCTGGCGATCCAGCACGGCCTGGGCTTTCTTCTCCGCCGCTTTGCCGGCGTCGCCGCGCCGCCAAATCTCGAGGGCGTTGCGGATGGGCGCCAGAGGATTGCGCAACTCGTGGGCGAGCATGGCCAGGAACTCGTCCTTGCGCCGATCGACCGTTTTGAGCGCATCCAGCGCCGCCCGTTGCTCGGTGATATCCTCGATCGCCAGGAGGATGCGCTCCTGATCGCTCCAGCGCAACACCTGCGCGTTGAGGCGCATGGTCCGCGGTCCGAGCTCGGGAAAGGTCTGGGTGACCTCCTTATCCTGGAAAGCGGCCTGGGCGGGCAAGACCTCTTCGAGAAGCCGGCGCAAGACGGGAATGTCCCATTGCCCATGGCCCAATTCGTAAAGCCGGACCTGCTCGGTCGCTTCGCGCGTGGCTTTGAAGTTCCGGTAGAAGGCGCAGTTCGCCTGCTGAATACGGAGATCGCCGTCGAGCACGAGTAGCGGCTGACGCATGGTTTCGACGACAGCCTGCGCGAAATCGCGCGCCTGCCGCATCTCGTCGTTCAGCACGTTGAGTTCGCGGTTGCGGGCGCGCAGTTCGTCGTTGCTCGATTGCAGCTCTTCCTGGGCGGTCTCGAGTTCCTCGTTGGTACTCTGGAACTCCTCGTTACTCGATAGCAGTTCCTCTTCCGTTGCCTTGAGTTCTTCCACCGTCGTCTCGTGTGCATCCAGCATGGCCCGAATGTAATCGCGGGCCGCTTCGAGATCCTGCGTAAGCCTCTGGATCTGGCGATCCTTTTCGCTTTCCGGCCGGAAACTTTCCGCGCGTTTCCCCGGACGCATTCGGCTCCGCAACGAACTCCAAAATTCCCCGACAATGGTTGCGCCTTGGTCCACTACCAGTGAGGCTTGCGCTTCAAAAAAAATCAGAAACCACGGGTTTTCCGCCCCGGCGATCCGAATCGGCATGACCTCGATATTTACCGACTCCGTATCGTTTGACCCCTCCACGCGCACGCCCTCCCGCCGTGTCGGAGCCCATTCCTTGCGCGCCTGCTCGATGGCGCTGCTGAGGTCGACGAGGAGGCCCGGCCGGGCCAGCTTCTGCAGCTTGAAAGTCGGAGGGCCGCTCGGATTCGCCAGATACGGACCGGTCTCGCCCCGGAACTGAAGCACGTTCATCTCCGAATCGCACAGGACGCCCGGCGGAACGTAGTGGGCCATGGCCAAGCGATCGGCTTCCCGTTGCAGGCGCTCCGCCTCCACGGGTTCGCTGGACAGAGCCAACTGTTTCGGGCGGGACCGGTCCGGCAACGCGGGATACTCCTCCAGCAACGCCAAGTGATTCTTCTGTCCGGGCAGGATCGCCTTGGAATAGATCTTGAGCCGCTTGTCGACGGAACTGAACAGCTCGGAGAAGGGGCCTATGGTTTCGGAGGGTCCCAGCACGAGGAATCCGCCCGGATTCAAGGCGTAATGGAACAGCGGAATCACCCGCTTCTGCAAAGCCGGCTCGAGATAGATCAACACGTTGCGGCAACTCACCAGATCCAGCCGCGAGAACGGAGGATCGCGGGCCACGTCGTGGCGGGCGAATACGCATAAATCGCGGATCGTGCGGGTGATTTGATAGTGGCCGCCGACCTTGACGAAGTAGCGCCGGAGCCGCTCGGCGGAGACGTGGCGGGCGATATTTTCCAGGTAAAGTCCGGTACGCGCCTTCTCGATGGCGGACTCGCTGAGATCGGTGCCGAAAATCTGAATCGGGGTTTGGGTCAGGCGCTCGCCCAAAAATTCCAGAAGGCAGATGGCGATGGAATAGACCTCCTCGCCGCTGGCGCAACCCGGGACCCAGATCCGCAGCGGAGCTTGAGATGGACGGCGTTCGAACAAGCGCGGAAAGACGGTTCGGCTCAACTCTTCGAACAACTCGGGATCGCGGAAGAAATCGGTCACCTGGACCAGCAGGTCCTGAAAGAGGGCCTGGGTTTCCGCCGTGTCGCTTTCCAACAAATTCAGGTACTCCGGCAGCGTATCCAGCCCGTGCAGGGCGAGGCGGCGCGCGAGTCGCCGCTGCACGGTACCGCGCTTATAGTGCGTGAAGTCCACGCCGGAGACGTTGCGGAGGCGACGAAAGAGCCGGTTGAGCGTTTCCTCGTCCGTGGGCGGAGGTTCGCCGGCGGAGGCGGTACTGTCTACCTTCAGGTATGGATGGCCGCCGAGGCGAGCGAGTTCGCGGGCAATCTCGCGCGGGGGCAGCACCCGATCGACCACGCCGAGATCTACCGCCGCCTTCGGCATGCCGTTGAATCTGGCCGAGCCTTGGTCCTGGGCATAGGTGATACCGCCGGAACCCTTGATCGCCTGCATCCCCAGCGCGCCGTCCGAGCCCGTGCCCGAGAGAATGACCCCGACCGCATTGGCCCCCTGCTCTTGCGCGAGGGAATAAAACAAGCGGTCGACGGGCATGGGCGGCACGGGAAGCCCGTTGCGGGCAGCGAGAGCCAGATGGCCCTGGACCAGGGTCATGACGGCATTGGGCGGGATGATATAGATGTGGTCGGGTTCGACCGCGAGCCCCTCCGTCGCCTCCTGGACCGGCAAGGCCGTTCTGGTCGAGAGGATCTGCGTCAGGACGCTTTCGTGGTGGGGGTCGAGGTGTTGGACCAACAGAAAAGCCATACCGCTGGTGGCGGGAAGGTCGGCCAGAAATTCCGACAATGCTTCCAGTCCGCCGGCGGAAGCTCCGATGCCTACAATGGGAAACGCCATCAAGCTGCATACTCCTGAGTAAGAAATTCTGTCTCGATATTCGACATTATCCGGTACGGCGATGTCCAAGTCCGATTAAAACAAAGGTCCACCTTGAGTGGCGAGCGAGGGCGTCCGCACGCCTGCCCGAATCTTTAATCTTTAACAGTACACTACATGGATTGGTCTGCACCTGCTTGAATTGCCGGCCGCTCAATTCCGGAATTTTTGCGTCACGATCAAGCCGTGAATGCCGCCGTCCATGATGCCGATACCAACACGCCCGAATTGCGGCCGTAAGATATTCGCGCGGTGGCCGGGCGAGTTCATCAAGCCGGCGTGCGCGATGTGAACGCTGGGGGCGAGAGCCAGGTTTTCGCCGGCGATCAGAAAACCGACATTCGATTCGCGCATTCGGTCGAACGGGCTTTTGCCTTCCGGAGTGTAATGAGAAAAATAACCGCGGGCGAACATGTCGGACGAATGTCTTCGCGCCACTTCGGTCAAGGCGGGATCGATCTTCAGCGGCGAAAGCCCTTCCGTGGCGCGCTCGCGGTTGACGAGTCCAAGCATTTGCTCCTCGAGCGCCGGTCTCGGCTGCGGGGCTCCGACCCTGAACGGCAACGAAATATGCTCGTCGGATTCCGGGTAAACCGGAAGCCGGCGGTTCAGCCCGTGGGTAAGCGCATCTTCGAAAATCGGCATCAGAGCCGTGGTCAGCCGTTCCACCAGAACCGCGAAGCGGTTCGCCGTCCCGCTTTCGCGGGCATCCTCGCGTAGATCGCCCGGCAGCGGGACCACGAACAACAAGGCGGCGGCGATGGCTGCCGTTATCAGCCCGTTGGCCAATCCCGGAAGCGTGCCGAACAGGTGATTGAAGAGCCGTCGGTGAATGCCATGCGGCAAGCGTTTGAGCAGCGCATTCCCGAGCAGCCCGATGGCCAAGCTGGTGAGCAGAACGATGAGAAGAAACGCGGCAGGCTGCTGCCACGTACTCGACAAACCGGTTTTCGAACCCAGTAAATCCGCCACCGGTCGATAAAAGAACCAGGCCGCAAGCAAGCTGCCCAGCCAGCGCAGAAGATTGAGAAAACCCAGGATGAAACCGCGCCGCCATCCACCCCAGACGGCGAACAGAATCAGCAGAAGAAGGAAGACGTCGATGACGTTGAAGGCCATGTCGATAATCCCGTTACCGGCCGATGCACTTTATTAGATGGCCGTGGTTGCGCATTTGCTTGTCGATGCGGTTCCTATCCCTGAATCGATCGAGCAGCCCCCGCCGCGGTTTGTCCGGCCGTTCTTCTCCGGGAAGGAACCCCGGTTCGCCCGGAAGGTCATTTTTCATAAGGGGCGAACTGCCGTTTCGCAGGGAAGTAGAGCGGAACGGCGAGCAATTCGGGAAAGGATCGCACGGAAGCCGGACAGCCGGCGGGAGATAGCAATGCGTACGAACAGCAACGGCAGTTTCGATGCACTGATTTCCGGGACGATCGTCGGTATTGCCACAACGCTCGCGGCGGCAGCGTGCGGCAAGGCCGAGCGTTCCGGCGCCGTGGCGCCTTTGAACGCCGTGAGTCACGTCACTTGGGGCGACCGGGCCGCCCGGCAGAACGATGTCAGTCTCAAATACACGGGCACCGGATTCGTGCTCAATCACGCCGCGGCCGTTCTGTGGGCGAGTCTCTACGAACGCTGGTTCGGACGAGCCGCCGAGTCGGGCGATGTCGCCAGAGCATTGACGGGCGGAGCGATAGTCGCTGGCCTTGCCTATCTGACGGATTATCATCTGGTCCCCGAGCGCCTGACGCCCGGATACGAGAAGCGCTTGTCGGGCAAGTCGCTGGCGACGGTTTTCGGCGCGTTGGCTTTGAGCCTGCCGCTGCGCGGATTGGTTCAGCATTTGAGACGCTAACCCTCGCTTCGAGAGAGCTTTTCGCCGCCTTGCCGGACGGAGCCGTTCACGGCGATGACCGTCATTCCGCTTCGACGTAGCCGGTCTGGATTCTCTGTTGCACATGCATTCCGTTCTTGGGCGGTTACCGATCCCTTATAATGCACGCCCCAACTATTTTTGAGCGGAATCATGTCCACAATCCCAGCTTGCCCCCAGTGCACTTTAGAAAACACCTACCCGGACGGCGACAATTATGTGTGCGCCGACTGCGGCTACGAATGGCCGATCGAGGAAACTACGGCCTCCGACGACGACGCGGATGCGGTCGTTAGAGACGCCAACGGCAATGTTCTGTCCGACGGCGACACGGTCGTGCTGATCAAGGATCTGAAAGTCAAAGGCTCGTCCATCACGCTCAAAATGGGCACCAAGGTGAAAAGCATCCGTTTGGTCGGCGGCGACCACGAAGTGGACTGCAAGCTGGACAACGGCAATTTCATGCTGAAGGCCTGCTTTTTGAAGAAGGTCTGATCAGTCGCTTTTGACCGATAGCGCTCTGATTCCAGATCCCTTTCAATCAGGCGTTCATTTTCGTAGGGTGGGTTAGGCGCACATCAGCACCAACCGACCGCCGATCACTGCGCTTCGCGTGCGCCGTAACCCGCCGAGCGACCTTCCATCGGCGGGTTACGCGGAGCCTGTCCTGAGCCTGTCGAAGGGCCTGTCCCGAGCGGAGACTAGGGGCTAACCCGCCATCGATGGGTTTCGCTTCGCTCTACCCATCCTACGATGAATGTTCACTCGAATGCCGAATGGAATTACGCTTTGGGTATGGTTTAGAGCGGTTGTCAGATTGATTTAGAGCGTTTTCCATCCCGGTGTACGGATTCGTTCCGGGAGGGGAGAACGTAGCTCGGCAATCCCTTGCCGACAAAGCCCTTCGCCGAGCCGATACGTCGGCAAGGGATTGCCGACCTACATATCCGAATCCCTTACACCGATTCGGAAAACGCTCTAAGACCTGTGGGAGCGGGCTTTAGCCCGCGATCGAGCGATTATCGCGGGCTAAAGCCCGCTCCCACACTAAGTACATTCCGTAAACTTTTACGGAATCTCGACAGATTAGTTTGATTGGCGGGTTTCTCCTGTAGTGGTGCGTATGCCGCAAGACTTCCCTGAATGTACTTAGAGCGTTTTCATCGCGCTCGTACGGCAAAACAGGCCTGCTGGAGTCGTTGGCGCCTTCGGCTCGGGTAGATCGACTCAAGCTTTCGTAGGTCGGCAATCCTTTGCCGACGAAGACGCTCGGCGGGACGTGTCGTCGGGAAAGGATTCCCGACCTACTCGCGAGTGCCCGTACAGTAGGTATGAAAATGCTCTAAGGCTTTCTGCAATCAATCCTTACATACGAATGGAAACCGCTGTATTTGTAGGCTGGGTCGAGGAACGAGACCCAGCTTTTTGATGGCCGCAAAATACTGGATTGCGCTGGGATTCCGCAAAGCTTCATCCTAGCCATTGGACTTCGGTCGTCATTCCGGCATGGAATACCGGAATCCAGAGGCCATGGATGGCATTGGCCTCGAATCGGCGGGTTACGCTCCGCTAACCCGCCCTACCTAATCTTCGCTCGAATGCCGAATGGAATGGCGCCGGGATTTCGCAAAGCTTCCACCCCGGCCTCCGTCCGAGCTCTATTGATTCCGGCTCTCGCTTACCGCAGCGGCGTTACTCGTCCAGTCGCCCGGAATTCCCGGTAGTCCTCGAGCACCTGGGCATGGTCGAAGACCAGAGGCTGCGGCAGTTCATCCGGCATGACCACGCTGCAATGCTTGGCATCGTCTGCGGCTATCGGTTCGCCGCTGGCCTCCGCGACGTACACGACGGTCACGGTATGGCCTCGAGGATCTCGCTTGGGGTCCGAATAAATCCCCAGCAGGGCAATCAGGCGAACCTCCAGCCCGGTTTCCTCTTGGGCTTCGCGCCTGGCAGCCTGTTCCACGGTTTCGCCGATATCGACGAAGCCGCCCGGAATAGCCCAGCCTTGAGGCGGAAAGGCACGTTCGATCAAGACAATGGGCCGGCCGGGCCGGTCGGTCAATTCGATGATAGCGTCGGCGGCAAGGGCGGGAGTCATCGGTCGCGGCATGGCGTTTTCCTGTCGTTCAAGCCTGATCCGATAGACACTTTATCAAATCCAAGTTCTGAGAAAAGTCGGGCGTGGCTTGGATGGTCCCCTTGGACAAGGTCAGTCCGGCGCGAACAGGTCCAACGTCACCGGACGCTGCGCGTTTTCCAGGACTGAAAAGCTGACGCCCAACAGGCGGACCTTGCGCCGGCCGGCTTCGGTGCGATTTAGGAGTTCCGCAAGGTGGGGCCGGACATCGCGGATGTCGCGAAAGGGCCGATCCAGGGTTCGGGCGCGGGTGACCAATTCGAAGTCGTCGTATTTGACTTTGACGGTGAGGCCACGAGCTTGTAGGCCGTGCCGGGCCAGTTTCTTCAGAACGCCTTCGGCGAGTCTGGCGAGGTGCTGGCACATTTCGGCCCGGTCCGAGAGGTCGGCGGGAAAGGTGGTTTCCGCGCCCCAGGATTTCCGCGGGCGGTTGGGGACGACCGGCCGCTCGTCGATGCCGCGGGCGATCCGGTAGTAGTGCTCGCCGGCCTTGCCGAACTGCCGTGTCAACGTGGCCAGCGCCAGGCGTTCGAGATCCCGGCCGCAACGAATGCCCAGCGCGAGCATTTTCGCTTCGGTGGCTTTGCCTATGCCGTGGAAGGCGCCGATGGGGAGCTCCGCGATAACGACCCTCCCCTGTTCCGGCGGAATCAGGCAAAGCCCGTCGGGCTTGTGGCGGTCGGAGGCGATCTTGGCGAGGAACTTGTTGTAGGAAACTCCCGCGGAGGCGGTGAGCTGGGTCGCTTCCCGGATGCGCCGCTTGATTTCCCCGGCTATTCGCGTGGCGGAACCTTGGAGAATCGGACTTGCCGTGACATCCAGATAGGCTTCGTCCAGGGAGATGGCTTCGACCAGGTTCGTGAAGTCGAGGAAGATGGCACGAATTTCCGCCGAGACCGCCCGGTACACGTCGAACCTCGGCCGAATGAACACTGCCTCGGGACACAGCCGGTAAGCCTTGGCCGCAGGCATGGCCGAGCGGATACCGAACACCCTCGCCTCGTAGCTGCACGTCGCCACCACTCCTCGCGAGTTCGGGGCGCCGCCGACCACCACGGGTTTGCCGCGCAATTCGGGAAAGTCCCGCTGCTCCACCGCCGCGTAGAAGGCATCCATGTCGATGTGGATGATCTTTCGTGGGCGTTGGGGCGGCGGAACTTGATCAGAGCCGTTCAAATAGGGTCACCGGGTCTCATTAGGGCTGCTGTCGGACTGCAATCTCGAACCGGCTGTCGCGGGCTAAGTACATTCATGAAACTTTTGCGGCATAGGAACCGATAATCGAGAGCACCAGCTGTGGAGAGCGGTTGTGACGGTCGAAGAACTCGCGGGCGGCTTGGAGCAAGGCGGCCACCGTCTCGAAGAGTTCGCAATGGGTCACTTCGCGGCGGAAATGGCGCCACAGCATCTCGATCGGGTTGAGCCAAGGGCTATAGGTCGGCAAGTACAGCAGGACCAGTCGCCCGGCGGCTCCGCGCACGACCGCTTCGATCTCGTCGTCTTGATGCGTGTCGGCATTGTCCCACGCGACGTAAATCGTCCCCGTGGGATGCTGGTCCACTATGGCTTGCAGCAGTTCGGCCACCTCCCGACGGCGCTTGTGTCGTTTGAATAAGACCACGGTTTCACCGGTATGGTAATTCACCGCTCCCAACCCATAGCGCTTCTTAGGCTGACCTGGGGTCGGAATCATAATTTGCTGGCCTACCGGGCTCCACAACGCCGTCAAGGTAGGCAGCCAACTGAGGTTAAACTCGTCGGCGTAGTAAAACACATCGCCCGGTTTCAAGTGATCACGGGTGTCTTCGACCGCTTTTTTTTCACCGCATAGTCTGGATCAGGGCTGCTGATCTTATGCTGCGGACGACTGAGCACAATCCCTTCGCGCTTCAAGGTTTGGCGCAGGGTTTCCAGAGCGATGCGAATCCCGGTTTGCTCGGCCAGGTAATCCACCAGCCGTTGCAGGGTCCATATGGAAAACGGCAGGTCCAAACTGCGCGGACGGCGCCGTACCGCCGCCACCAGGGCGGCCCGATACGCCGCCGTCACTTTGGCTTGCCGTCCCGCTCGCGGCGCATCTTTCAGCCCGTCCACGCCTTCGCTCTGATACCGTTTCAGCCACCGCACCACGGTGTCCTCGCTCTCCCGCACGATCCCCGCGATCTCCAGCGCTTTGAGACCCCGCTCGGCCGAGAGCAAGACCATCTGGGCACGAGTTCGGAGTCGTGGGTCCTTGGTCTTTCGATACAGGGTGTCTAACTCACTCTGTTGCGCTTTGCCCAACGGGGGGATCAGGATGGCTTTCATGCCACCAGTGTACGCCCTTTCCGCAGAACTTTATGGGATGTACTTAGAGCGTTTTTCATCCCGGTGTACGGATTCGTGTTCGGGCGGGAAGAACGTAGGTCGGCAATCCCTTGCCGACTTATCGGCTCGGCAAAGGACTTTGTGGGAAGGGGCGTCCTGGCGCTCCAATCGCAAACGGTCTGGCCGGGAGCGCCGGCCAGACCCTTCCCAGGACGGCCGTTTGCGATTGGAAGGGGGACTTTGGTGCTCCCAAAGTTCCCGTTTGCGATTGGAAGGTCGCGACTAAAGCGACGTTTGCGATTGGAAGGGTCGCGACTAAAGCGACCGTTTGCGATTGGGAAGGAATTGCCGACCTACTTACCCCCGAATTTCGACATGCTGCCTAGGCTCCAACTTCGACACGAATGTCCGAAAACTTGTCGTCGTAAAAGGCGATCCGGTCTTTCAGTTCACGATGCTCTTCGTAGGGGTCTTCGTAGGTCCAGACCGAATCCTCGAGTTTCGTTTCGCCGAGCTTCAGATCGAAGTAATGAGCGGTCCCCTTGAACGGGCACTCTGTCGTGGTATCCGAGCGTTCGAGCCGATCCAGCCTGACGTCGGAACGCGGGAAATAATAACGCGCAGGATGTCGGTCTTCGTCGACTTCGATCACGTCGCGCGAGTCGGCAATCACTTCGTTGTCGATTTTGACTTGCACTCTTTGACCGAGATGCTTTTCTTGCACTTTATGCTCTGGCCATTTTTGGTGTCCTGGCGATTTTTTCATGCTGACCTCCTGGCTTCTTGGCCATGATCGATGTCAAAGGCAGTCTCTACGGCCTGCATGCCTATCGGCCGCTGCCGTAGGGACGGGTGATGATCTCCAGAAGATGACCGTCCGGGTCTTCGAAATACACGCCGCGGCCGCCGTCGTTGCGATTGATCTGGCCCGGACGGTGCTGGCCGGGGTCGGCCCAGTATTCCAGCCCTCGCTCGCGGATGAGGCCGAAGATCCGATCGAAGTCGTCTTCGCCGATCAGAAAAGCGTAGTGCTGCCAGGCGATCTCGCCGTCGGTCTCGTAGAAATCGAGCGAAACGCCGTTGCTGAGCTCAACGACGAGGAAAGGTCCGAACGGTTTCGGCGCCGGCAGGCCGAGAATTTCGGTGAAGAACGTCGCCGACTTCCGCTTGTCCCGGCACGGGACGATGGTGTGATTGAGCTGTACGCTCATCTGCGATGCTCCCTGACGCCAAGTCTGTTAGCTTTGTGACCGAACGCAAGGTCAAGCAGTTCAACCCGGCTTCGCCGAATCACCGATCTCGCTGATCGGCAGTCGGACAACGAATTCGCTACCCTTTCCCCGGCCCTCGCTAAATGCTTGTATGGTGCCGCCGTGCATCGCCACCAGACTTTCGACCAGCGATAGGCCGATCCCCAAGCCCCCTTCGGTGCGGTCGAGAGTCCGGTCCACCTGATAAAAGAGATCGAACAGATGACACAACGCCGCCGGATCGATGCCGCGCCCGTTATCGCGGACCCGGATGGCGACCTCGTCGCCTTCGCGTTCGACGCTCAGCCGGATTTGCCCTCCCTCATCGGTGTACTTGGCGGCATTGTTGAGCAGATTCGAGACCACCTGCGCCAGCCGCACGAAGTCGCCTTCGACGTGGATAGTTTCCGAAGGCAGTTGCACGCGGAGTTCGTGCCGGCGCGCGTCGATCAGGGGACGGCTGGTTTCTACCGCGCGCTGCACGATATCGGCCACTACCAGCAATTCCCTGCGCAGTTCGATCTTGCCGCGGGTGATGCGGGATACGTCCAAGAGATCGTCCACCAGCCGGGCCAAATGCTCGACCTGCCGATCGATAACATCCCGCGTCCACTGAAGCTTGGGATCCTCCGTTCCCAATTTGCGCATGATTTGAACGGCGTTGCGGATCGGCGCCAGAGGGTTGCGGAGCTCGTGGGCCAGCATGGCGAGGAACTCGTCCTTCCGGCGGTCGGCCTCGCGTAACGCTTCCTCCGCGCGTTTGATCTCGGTAATGTCCTGGAGGATGCCGCGCAGAATGATGCCGCGGCCTTGGGAGCGCGGGTAAGCCGCGCCCCGGAAGTGTAAAGTTACGAAAATTCCGTCGGCACGAGTGCCCTGCAGTTCCAGGTCAAAAGCCGAATCGGCGGATGCGGTGTGCAGCACGTCGAGCACAGCTGCATGATCCTGAGGGTCGATGAACTGCAGCAATCCCTCAAGATTGCACGGAAAGTCGCTTAAGGGATCCACGGCAAAAATGCGGCGGATGTTTCCGTCGCACAAGAGCTTCTGATCCACCGGGTCCCACTGCCAGACGCAAATGGCGGCTAGCGCTTGGAGATCCCGAAGTTGCTCCTCGGACAGTTGCAACGCGACTCGCTGGCGGAATCGACGAATCAGGAACCAGGCATGATCCGCGATCGCCTGGAGGGATGCGAGATCCTCGTTATCGTAGTCGACTGTTTTGTTGCCGACACCGACCAGCAGCACCACGCGATCATCGTATACGACCGGCACCCCCAAATGGCGCACCAGATGGACATGACCTTCCGGATAGCCCTGCTTGCGACTGAGCCCCTGGTAATCGTTGTGAACGTAGGGCCTGCGATGGCGGGCGCAGTCGGCCCAAATACCGGCGGTGCTTATCGGGTAATGGCGTTGATATACCGCTTGGCACTGGCGAAGGGTTGCGGCCGACCAGGTTCCCAGTTCGATAGTCACCTGGTCTTCATTGACCAGATGGAAGTAGCCGACTTCACTGTCCGTCACTGCGACCGCCGCCTCGATAGCCGCGGAGTACAATCTAGGTTCGTCTGCGTCGAGAGCGTGGCGATATAAGTCCAGTAACGCGGATTTTGCCTTGTCGGGGATTGGGGCTAAGGGCGTATTAATCATTGATACGAAATCATGTCACAGTGAAACAAGGCAGGCTTGTAGCCTTTCTCACCATTCTGGCCCGATGGCAAGAACGAGAGGGATTAGGGGCGCATGACGCTCAACTTCACAGACGTAAACAAAACTTCGATTTAGGCCCGCGTGTAAACCTTATCACGCGATCGCGAAGAGGTCCCAAGGGTCGGTTGTATCGCGCTTTCGCCGCCCGGAAGGTTTATCGTGTTCCTTTAATCTGGAATCGAAACCGAACGCATCGGTATTTATTGATAACTGAATGGCAAGAACCCGCAAGTTCGACCATTTTTTTCGGACAATGTTTTCTTTTTTTCCTGCCCGTCAGAACTCGAAAGCCCAGCTTTCCCGGTCCAACTGGCGCTGCAGCACGATCCGGCGCGGCGGCTGGATCAATAAGGTCCAGGTTTGCTGATTGTTGCGGTACGGCTCCTTTACCGATTTGAAGGGTTGGGGATTCAGCACGGCCAGGCAGAAGCCACCGGGCGCGCGCACCGATTCGTAACGAATCAGGCCGATCCCGGCTTCCCGTGCCTGTTCCGCCAGCAGCTGCGTGCCGGCGTAATCGGAAGGATGCGTCCAGGTCTCCCGCTGGGACACCAGGGGCGGCTTCGAAAGATCGATAGCTTTATCGGCGGCGGCATGAAATTCGAACAGGGTCAGCTCGACGCTCGCCGGACGGCCTGACAGGCCTTCGCTGTCCAGCCAGAACCGCAACCGCCAGTAGCCGCATTCGGCTGTGGCCGTTCGGCGATCCTCGGCGCCGTAAAAAACGCCGGGGGCGGTGCGCCGGCGAAATCGCGAACCGCCCGGCAGCGGCCAATAGCGGAACGGCGTCGCCAGCAGCCAGTGCAAGCCTTGGACGTCAGCGGGCAGGCGCGGCTTGGCCTCGTCGAGGATGTCTTCCAGCAATGTCTGATCGTCCAGATTGCCCGAAGCGAGGTGCATGGTGGCGACCCGATGCTGCGCCTCGACTGCCCGCCAGCCGCTGCCCCGCCAGGGGCGTGGTTTAAACACGAGCACGGTGAGAATCCAAGTACTCACAGGCATGAATCAGGCCGTCGACCCGCTTGATGACCTCCAACGGCCGCTGTCCGTCGAAAGCGCGGTTGGCCGATTTCAGCCAGCTTCGGGCCAGTTCGTCGTCGCCGCCGACCAGCGATGACAGGGAACGATACAGGCGCACGAAATGGGCGGCCAGCTCCCAGGGTTTGCCGCCTTCCGGAAGAGCGTATCGGCCGTTCAACAGCCGGGACGCGGTCGGTTGGCTGGCGCCGATAATGCTTTTCAGATCGCTGGGCCCCAATCCCAGGCGGCGAGCGGCCTCGATCACTGCTCCGGTGAGGACGCGCGAGCGGTCTGTGGCGGGGGCTGAAGCTGGGTGTGTCATGGGGTCTTTCCTCGCTTGCTTGCCAACGTGTTTATTCTACTGAATAACCCTATCATAAAACACACCGTGTGAATATCCGTTAACAGCCGGATGCACGCCAGATCTACCGAGACGATTATTTCGTCGATCCATCACTCCTGATCCACTTTCTCGATGCGAAAAATATTCGGTTGGCGGACAATCCTAAGCTCGGCTCTCCGTTCCGAAGGTCGAACATGAAAGCAAGCGTGCGTAATCGGCCGGAAGGTGTGGTCAAACCTATACGAAAGGGCTTGATGAGTTTCGAAGTCGCGATCCAGCCGACGAGGACGTGAAAAAGACCGACCGCCCCAAACCGACATGAAGAAAAACACCCTCCTAGCTCAAGAAGGCCGGCATCCCGATGACTCGCTAGCCGCGTTCTTCGAACGGCAAACCCGGCGTCACGGATCTCGGGAAGCTGTTCGCTATAGGCCAAGATACCGCACCATTCGCTGGAGTTACGACATGCTCGGCGAGCGCGTGTTCGGATTGGCACAAACGCTGGCCGCACACGGCATCGGAACGGGCGATCGGGTCGCTCTCTGCGCGGAAAATTCGCCACACTGGGTTGCGGCCTTCTTCGCCATCCTGGCCCGCGGCGGCGTGGTGGTGCCTCTGAATCCGAAAAGCACTCCGGATCAGATCGACCGGATCAGCAAATCCGCCGAGCCTAAGCTGGCCCTGCTATCCCCCTCGCTCGCCTGGCCCGACGAGGCCGTGCCGTGCTTGCCGACGGCCGACTCGTCCTACTCGGCGAACGAAGCCGCGGCCATGCGGGACAAAGCCGTCTTCGAGAACTCCGGCGGGCTCGCCGAAATCATCTACACCTCGGGAACGACCGGCGATCCGAAAGGCGTCATGCTCTCTCACGGAAATCTCCTGGCCGATCTCGACGCCGTGATGAAAGCGGTGCCCTTGACGCCCGACGATCATATCCTCACCTTGCTCCCCTTGTTTCACGTGTTCGGTCAAATGACGAGCCTCCTGTGCTCGCTGTACAGCGGATGCTCGGTCACCTATATCGCCGCCCCGACGACCCGCGCCATTCGGGAAGCATTGACCTACACGCCGGCGACTCATCTGGTCGTGGTGCCCGAAGTGCTCAAGACCATGATGGATCGTCTGGAAAGCCGGCTGGGCCGAATCCCCGGTTTCCTCCGGCGCGCGCTGCGCGACCGCATCCGTTCCCGCATCTCCCGGACACTCCGGACCATCGTTTGCGGCGGCGCTCCGCTCGATCCGACGATCGAGGACAAATGGTGGAACCTGGGCTTCGAAGTCTTGCAGGGTTACGGACTCACCGAGACGAGCCCGGTCGTCAGTACCAACACCTCCACCGCCCATCGCGCGGGATCGGTCGGAAAGCCTCTGGACGGGGTCGAGGTCAGGTTGGCTCCGGACAACGAAATCCTGGTCCGAGGCCCGATCGTGATGCAGGGGTACTATCGGGATGCTCAACGCACCGAGGCCGTTCTGGACCACGGCTGGTTCAAGACCGACGATGCCGGACGCTTCGACGAGGACGGATTCCTGTACGTCTTCGGACGCAAGAAATACATGATCCTGGGGCCGAGCGGCGAAAACGTCTTTCCCGAGGATCTGGAAGCCGAACTGAGCCGGGTTCCCGGCGTCATCGACAGCGCCGTAGTGGGCTTGCCGAGGAACGGCCGGACCGTCGTTCATGCCGCGCTGCTCTGTGAGCCGAACCGAGCCGCCGGCGCCGTGGCCGAAGCCAACCGGCATTTGGCGCCGCACCAGCAAATCACGAGCTGGTCTGTTTGGCCCGAGCCCGATTTCCCGCGTTCGGTCACGCGCAAGGTTAAAAAAGAGGAAGTCATCAAAAGACTCGGCAGCGAACCGGCCGGCCGGCCGTCTCAAGGCGGGCGGATCACGCCGCTCAAGCGGCTCTTGGTCGAGGTGACGCAAACGGAGATCGGAGAAATCGACGATTCGACGCGGATCGTAGCCGACCTGAACCTGGATTCTCTGCTGCGAATCGAGCTGGTCTCGCGGATCGAGGACGAATTCGGGGTTTATATCGAGGAAATGCAGATCACGCCGGAACTCACGGTCGCCGATTTGGACGCGCTTGTGCAAGGCCAAAAGGGACGAATGCCCCAGTTGGGGCGTTATCCACGCTGGTCGAACTCGGCTTGGGCCGGCCGATTGCGGCCCGCGGTAAATCAGGTTGTCTTCCGCTGGTGGCTTTCGATCTTCTGCCGCTTGCGCATAAGCGGCGAGGAAAACCTGACGAATCTTCAGGGACCGGTGCTGTTCATGGCGAATCACCGCAGTTTTCTCGATCCGGTCATCGCGACCTGGACGATTCCAGAAGTTATTCGCTCGCGCCTCGGCATCGCGGCCGGCACCGAGGTTCTCTACGGCAAATACCCTTGGTTCGCGCCGCTGGCGGAACTCGCGTTCAATGCCTTCCCGTTTCCCACCGGAACCCACGAAAACATCCGGCCGGGGCTCGATTATATCGGCCGCATGCTCGACGACGGCTGGAACGTTCTGATTTTCCCCGAGGGAGGGCTGAATCGGTCCGAACGGCCGCTGCTCGATTTGAAGGGCGGCACCGGCGTGGTCGCCGTCGAAATGGGCGTCCCCGTCGTACCGCTCGTCATTCAAGGCACCGAGAAAATCCTCCCTCCCGACACCCTCGTGCCGAAGAGGCGGGATCAAGTGAGCGTCCGCTTCGGAAAGCCCTTGAATTTGGCAGGACAGGAATACGCCGACGCGACTGCGAGTATCGAATCGCATCTGCGACATTTACTTGAAGATCGGGAAAACCGCGAATCAGCTCGTCGTAGGCCGGAATAAGCGCAACGTTTCCGGCACCGGCTCCCGGCGATGAGTCCTTGTCCCCGACATCGTTTGACCCAAACCAAGATGTCGGGAAAGGATTCCCGACCTACCAGACGGCCCAGGCTCGTAGGTCGGCAATCCCTTGCCGACAAACCCGCTGGATCGCGGAAAGGCTCGCGAATAAAGCAGCCGTTTGCGAGCGGGCGCTACCGCAGACCAAAAATGCTCTATCCGAAGCACTGTCAGGTCTTTTTCTTGTGCCTGATCAGGCGCCGACGCTTTCGAACCTGGCGGGCGGAAAGAATGTTGCGTTTGCCCTTGAACGGATTCTCGCTGCTCCGGAACTCGAGCTTGATCGGCGTTCCCTGTATGTCCAAGGTATCCCGGAAGACGTTGATCAGGTAGCGTTTGTACGCCCCCGGCACTTCTTCCGTTTGATTGCCGTGGATCACGATGACCGGCGGATTCTGACCGCCCTGATGGGCGTATTTGAGCTTGATGCGCCGGCCGCGGACCAAGGGCGGCTGGTGCGCGACCAGGGCGTCCTGAAGGATTTTGGTTAGCCGCGAAGCGGACAAATCCCGCGTCGAAGCCTCGTAAATGGCTTCCACCGTATCCAGCAGATTGCCCACGCCCGTGCCGTGCAGTGCTGAGATGTAATGCTTTTCCGCGAAATCAAGGAACGGCAGTTTCAAATCGATCTGGCGCCGCACGTTGTCTTTCTGGTCCGGACTGAGCCCATCCCACTTGTTCAGGCCGATGATGAGCCCGCGGCCGATTTCCAGAACCATGCCCAGGAGATTGGCGTCCTGATCGGTCACGCCTTCGCGCGCATCGATCAGGAAAATCACGACATGGGCCGTTTCGATCGCTTGCAGGGCCTTGATGACGCTGAACTTTTCGATGGTTTCCGAGACCCGCCCGCGGCGGCGGATGCCGGCGGTATCGATCAGGGTATAGGCTTTGCCGTGACGCTCGAAGGGAATGTAGACGCTGTCCCGCGTCGTTCCGGGCTGATCGTAGACGACTACCCGCTCCTCTCCCAGAATGCGATTCACCAAGGTCGATTTGCCGACATTGGGACGCCCCACCACGGCGATGCGAATGCCGGGCGATTCTTCAGTCATTTCCGGCTCTTCCGGAGCCGGCAACTTGGCTTCCAGCTCGTCCAGCAGCGTATCGATTCCGATCGCATGGGACGCCGAGATGGGGTGGGGCTCACCGAGGCCGAGAGCGTAGAACTCGCCCGCCACGACCGCCAAATCCGCCCGGTCGATCTTGTTCACCACCAGAAGAACGGGCTTTCCGGTCTTGCGCAAGCGTTCGGCAATGGCTTCGTCGCCGGCATTGAGGCCGTGACGGGCGTCGACCAGCAGCAGGATCAGGTCCGCTTCCTCCAGCGCATAACTAACCTGGCGCATAGCCTGTTCGTCGATGCCGAGTTCGGTCTCGACGATACCGCCGGTGTCGACCACGAAATAGTCCTTTTGACCGCGCCTTACCCGGCCGTATTGCCGGTCTCGGGTCAAGCCAGGGAAATCCGCCACGAGCGCGTCGCGGGTCCGGGTCAGATAATTGAATAGGGTGGACTTGCCTACATTAGGGCGGCCCACCAGGGCGACCACGGGCAACATAAACTACTCCAATCGCAAACGGTCATCCGGGGAGCGCCCGGATGCCCCTTCCAATCGCAAACGGTCATCCGGGGAGCGCCCGGATGCCCCTTCCAATCGCAAACGGTCATCCGGGGAGTTCCCGGATGACCCTTCCACCGCGATGGCGGCCAAGGTGCCGCCGCTGGTATAAACGTAGATGACGTCGTCGAACACGACTGGCGTCGCCGCGATTGGGCTCTTGTCCACCCTGACCCGGCCCACCAAGCTGCCATCCTCCTGGGAAAGCAGATGGAGATAGCCCTCGAAATCACCGACCACGACATAGTCCTTGACCAAAGCTGGCGCCGTCAAACGCCGGAAGTGCAACTCGTCCTGTTTCCACAGATCAGCGCCGTTGCGCACGTCCAATTGCCAAACATCGCTGCTGGCGTCGGTTACGAACAGCGAGCGGCGGGCCGCCGCCATGCCGGTGTAAGAAGATAGTTCGGCCTGGCGCCAGAGCACGTCGCCGTCTTTTAACGATACGGCGGCCACGCCGCCTTGATAACCCGTCACGTAGATGGTGTCTCCTTTCACGATCGGATCGGAATCCATATCGACCAAACGCTCTATTTCGGAGCGACCGTGGGGCAACGCAATCGTCGCCTCCCATTCCGGTTTGCCGTCAGTCAAATTCAGGGCAATCAGCTTGCCGCTGCCATAACCGTCCAGCACGAAATCGTCTGCAATCGTCGGCGAACCACGGCTGCGAATCGAAAGTGCCGGTATCGTCCGGTCATGGTACCAGCGCGTCCCACCGGTATTTTCGTCGAGCGCGGTAATGCGCCCGTCGCTGCTCCGTATCACCACCGTGTCGCCTTCGACGCGCGGCAAGGCGAGAATCTCGCTGGACACGTTGGTTTTCCAAAGCACCGAACCGTCGCCGTCATTCAGCGCCACGATCTCGGCGTTGCTGGTGCCGAGTATGAGCTTGCCCTCACCCGCCACGGGTCCGGCGGAAACGGCCAGCTCAATATCCACGGACCACAGCTTGTCGCCGTTGAGACGGCTGCGCGCCTGAACTTCGCCCTTGCGGTCGGCCGCGAAAATCTTGTCTTCGGTGACGGCGGGAACCAGGTTCACATATTGCTCGGCATAACCTTTGCCGATATTGACATCCCAAAGCACCGTCATTTTGACCGCGGGCTCGAAATCTTTGAGCTCCGCGGGCGGGTCGGCATTATCCGAAGCTCCGAAGTACTCTCCTATACCGGAGGCTGCTTCTTTCAGTGGACCAAGTGCACTACAGCCGGTCAGCAGCAGACCGCACAAAAACAAGACCAGAAAACGGCGCATCAGGACCCGGCTGGTTTCGGCGCGGCCGGTAGATCGTTAAGCTTCAGCTCCAGCAGCGGGGAAGCTTCGCCGAATTCTTTCGCGGCTTCGTAAGCTCTACGGGCTTCGTCGGGCCGGTTGGCGGCCGCGTACAGATCGCCTTTGAGCTCTTGGTAAAGACCCGCAAACTTGCCCATCTGTTCCGCGGTCAACGGCTCCAAAAGGCTCAGTGCCGGACCGGTTTCTCCCGAAGCCAGCATCACCTGGGCGAGACGGAGCCTTGCGATATGCTTGAAGTTTTCGTCCTTGGTTTTTGCAAGCGTCTCTTCCAGAACGGCCTTCGCGCCAGGCAAATCATTGGAATCGACCTTGAGCTTGGCGAGCAGCAACCGGGCGTAATCGGCATAGGCGCTCGACGGGTACGTGGCGATGACCCGCTCGCCCAATTTGATCGCGGGTTCCGTTTGCTTGGTTTCCGACGCCTTCAGCATTTGCAGATAAAGATTGGAAGCCTGCTCGTTTTGGCTGCGCACATTGCCCTGCCACATGTTCCAGCCGATGATGAGCGCGACGCCCAGAAGAACACCGAGAATCAGCGATTGCCGATTTTCTTTCCACCACCGCTGGAGCGCTTCTAAACGCTCTTCTTCTGTCAAATACGTTTCCACTCGAACCTCGTCGCGTTAAATGAGTGCTTGCAAAAAGGGGATCAGCTCGGATTGCGAAAGGGTCGTCTGGCCGGCCTCGGTGCGTAAGTATTTGATGCCGATCAGCTGATCTCGCGCCTCATCTTCACCCATGATCAGCGCCAGTATTGCGCCGCTTTTGTCCGCCCGTTTGAATTGGCTCTTGAAACTGCCGCCGCCGCAATTCACCACCAGCCTCAAGTTCGGCAGGGCATCGCGCAAAGCCTCGGCCAGCACGGCGCCCTTGCGTTCGGCGTGTTCGCCCACGCGGATCAGATAAGCATGGGGCAGCGCCGCGGCATCCAGTTTTTCCGGGGATTCCAGGAGCTCGATCAGGCGTTCCATGCCGAGAGCGAATCCGGTTGCGGCGGAACCTTTTCCGCCCAATTGTTCGATCAGGCCGTCGTAACGTCCGCCGGCGCAAACCGTCCCCTGAGCGCCCAGTTCGTGGGTGACCCACTCGAAAACGGTGCGGCAATAATAATCGAGGCCGCGCACCAGCGTGGGATTCACGGAATAAGCAATACCGGCTTCGTCGAGAAGCTCCCTCAATCGCTGGAAATGAGCTTTGGATTCCCCGCCCAGTTCGTCCGTTAAAACCGGCGCCGCCTGGATCAGCTCGCGCATATCCGGATTCTTGCTGTCCAGAATGCGCAAGGGATTGGATTCCAGGCGCCTCTGGCTGTCTTCGTCGAGCTTCCCATAGTGCGCACGGAAGTAATCCACCAGCTTGGCGCGATAACCGTGCCGCTCTTCGGCCGTTCCCAGGGTATTGATTTGCAGTTCGAGCTTGTGCGCGATGCCGAGTTCCCGCCACAGCCTGGAGCTCAGCAAAATCAGCTCGGCATCGATGTCGGGGCTCGCCATGCCGTAAGCCTCGACACCCACTTGGTGGAACTGGCGATAGCGGCCCTTCTGCGGACGCTCGTGGCGGAACATGGGTCCCGCATACCACAGCCGGTTGATCTGATTGTGCAGCAGGCCGTGCTCCATGCACGCCCGCAGGCAGCCAGCGGTACCTTCCGGACGCAGCGTCAGGGAATCGCCGTTGCGATCCTCGAAGGTATACATTTCTTTCTCGACGATATCGGTGACTTCGCCGATCGAGCGCTTGAACAGTTCGGTCCTTTCCACCAACGGCAGACGGATTTCCTCATAGCCGTAGCTCGCCATGACACGGCGCACCACCGACTCGACATGCTGCCAGCGCGGCGTGCGATCGGGCAGTATGTCGTGCATGCCGCGAATCGCCTGAATCTTTTCCATAGTCGAAAGGGTTGTCGTGGGGTTATTTAAGAAGCGGGAGTCAGTCTACCGAAATGTAGCGCTTGGCCTGCACGGCTTCCTTGGTATTTGGAAATTTCGACCGCAGGGTTTTCGCATAGTCTCTGGCTGCATGGAAATTGCCGAGACCGGCTTCGGTCTCGACGCCGATCCAAAGCGATCTCGGATCCGGTTCCGCCACGGCGTGATAGCGCTCCAAAAACGCGCGCGCAGACATGCCCTGACCGGTTTCGCGGCTCAGCTCGGCCATCTCGATCAACGCCGGCGCAAAGCGGGGATCGTATTCCAGCGCCTGACGCAGATACTGCTCGGCTTCCCCATTTTGACCTGCCGACCGGGCGCAAATCCCGGCATTGGTGAGCGCGATCCAGGGCGAGTTATAGAGCTTCGAACCGATGACTTCCCGGAACTGGCTCATGGCTTCGGCGTACCGGCCCTGCCCGCACAAAAACCGGCCGTAGTTGTTGCGGACGCCGAAGTTTTCGGAATTCGCCGACAAGGCCTTCTTGAACTCGCGCTCGGCGTCGGCCGGCTGATCCAGCCGCTGATAGAGCACCGCCAGCGCGTTGTAGGCCTCGCTGTTTCGTCCGTCCAGTTCGGCGGCCTTGGTCAGATCCTGTAGGGCCACCTCGTAGTTGCCCGCTTCCATGTATTGGATGCCCTTTCGAACATAAATGTCGGATTGGCTGAGCGAGCCGTAGGGATCGTTAGGACGGGTATTGTGCGTCTTCGACGATCCACAGGCCGCGAGCGCCACACACACTATCGGACCGATCAAAACCCGGAATTTCATGACTGTACAACCTGTAAGCGGTGGTGCCTGCGCGTCCGGTCGTTCACCCGCCCCACCAGCTGGCCGCAGGCCGCGTCGATGTCGTCGCCGCGCGTTTTGCGGGTCGTGGCGATCAATCCGGCGGCGTGCAGCATGTCGCTGAACCGGCGTATGGTTTCCGGACCGGAGCACCGGTAATTGGAACCCGGAAACGGGTTGAACGGAATCAGGTTGACCTTGGATGGCACGTGACTCAAGAGGCGAATCAAGGCCCTGGCGTGCGCGGGCGTATCGTTGACGCCGTCAAGCATCACGTATTCGAAGGTCACTTTGCGGCGATTTTCCCGCCCGACATAGCGCTTGCAGGCTGCCAGAAGCTCCTTGATCGGGTACTTGCGGTTGATCGGCACCAATTCGTTGCGCAATTCGTCGTCCGGCGCGTGCAGGGAGACGGCGAGCGCGATATCGGACACTTCGGCCAGCCTGTCCAGAGCCGGAACGATGCCTGAGGTGCTGAGCGTCACCCGGCGCTTGGAGAGCCCGTAGGCGAAATCGTCCAGCATCAGGCTGGTGGCGGCGACAACATTGTTGAAGTTGAGGAGCGGCTCGCCCATGCCCATGAGGACCACGTTGGTCACCCGGCCTTCACCGAGTTCGCGCCGCGCCACCCAGAGCTGGCTGATGATCTCGGCGGCGCTCAGGTTGCGATTGAACCCCTGCCGCGCCGTGGAACAGAACGAGCATTCCAGAGCGCAACCCACTTGGGACGATACGCACAAGGTGCCGCGCCCGTCTTCGGGAATGAAGACGGTCTCGATGCGGTTTTGGTCATCCAGTTGCAGCAACCATTTGCAGGTGCCGTCCGATGATTTCTGCGCATAGGCGATCTCCGGCACGCGGATTTCGCAACGTTCGGCCAGCCGCGTCCGCAGCGACTTGCTCAAATTGGTCATCGCCGAGAAATCGGCGACGCCGCGCTGATGTATCCATTGCAGCAACTGCGTCGCACGAAAAGGTTTTTCCCCGATCTCGACGAAGTAGGCTTCCATCGCCTTCCGGTCTAGGCCGAGGAGATTCAGCTTTTCGCCGGAATTAACGGGTGCGGGGGCAGAGCTCATTCTCTTTGAAGAAAAATGCGATTTCCTGTGCCGCCGTATCCGGTCCGTCGGAACCATGCACCGCGTTTTCGTCGATGCTGACGGCAAAATCGGCACGGATGGTGCCGGGTGCGGCTTCCTTGGGATTGGTGGCGCCCATGATTTCGCGGTTCTTGGCGATGGCATTCTCGCCTTCCAGAACCTGCACCATCACGGGACCGGTGATCATGAAATTTACCAGATCGTTGAAGAACGGCCTTGCCTTGTGGACCGCATAAAATCCCTCCGCTTGCTCGCGGGAAAGATGCAGCATTTTAGCCGCGACGATTTTGAGCCCCGCTTTCTCGAAGCGGCTGTAAATTTCGCCGATCACGTTCTTGGCTACAGCGTCGGGTTTGATGATGGACAAGGTGCGTTCGACCGCCATTGGATCTCCTTGATTCGGATTCGCCGGTGTTGTGTAGTGAATGAAAACCGAGCGTTCTCGGCTTTCGGAAAAACGTTCGCCGCCCAGATACGGGCAGATAAAACATTGGGATTTTACTGGAAAATTGAGCCGATGATAAGAAATACCGGCCCTTGAACCCGTTTTCAAACGCCATGAGCAGCATCATGGCGTCGCACGGCAGATTGAAGCCGGCCTTTAGACCGCGAAACCTTCCCCGCAACCGCAGGTCGCCTTGACGTCGGGATTGTCGAAGCGAAACGCTCCGTTGATCCCCTCCCGGCGATAATCCACCCGAAGTTGAAGACTCAACTCGCCGGGCCAGAACTCCGGCCACCCTGGAAACTTATCATTATCATTCCCAAATCGACAGGAGAAAGGCGCAGGCTTTCGTTGTTTGACTTCCATGACCGCGCCAACGGAGTATCAACGGCGCGGGTGGGTTAGCAGAGCATAACCCGCTTTCAGAGATTCACCGACGCCCCCCGGCGCGATACGCGTCGCTGCTTCCCGCAGGGAGGTGGACTGATTCAAAATTAAAAGCAAATAACCAAAGTCTGACCCCTTCGCTCGTTCAGCGCATCATATGGCTCTGGATAAAAATCTAATTTAACGATCACCCTTTAACTGCTCAGACTTGCATTGTGCCTTGCCGCCTCTTCATCCGCGGGATCAACATAGTAATCGTCACAGGAGCGATAAGTCCTATTTCGGTTATCTTTAACGCGTCCGCCGAGCTGCGTGGCAATTTCAATCATCCATTTTAAAGTCTTCTCGTCGGAATTCTTTGTCATCAAATGACTTTTTGATAAAAATAGTTTTCCTGGAATATCCCCCATAGGGTCAAATACCAAAGTGCCTTTCTCCGCCCTGCTGCCTGTGTCACTTTCCTTGAGAGCAATATCGTTACGCGCTTTGGCTAACGCCTTTAGCTGGGCAAGCGATGGCGGTAAATAATAGAAAAGTTTCTTTCTGCCGAGTCACCACGGGCCATATCGTGTTTTTAGGCCCAGGACTATGAAAAATAAACCTTTCTTTACCGCCATTGCTTTATAAGGGGTGGTTATTTGAACGATTTTATGACACCTGCACCACTGTAAAGTCTATTGACATTGGTCAAGCCCTTACCACGCTCATATAACAGAGGAATTCCAAGACCATAATCAGCGCTATAATCCCTAACATGATTAGCCCATTGCCCTTTAGTCGTTAGGTCTGCCCAAAGCGCGGTAGGGCGCAATAGCGTACTCGCGTATTGCGCCGAATAGAGGCCGAATTCATGCGGCGGAATACGGGAGTACCCTATTCCGCCCTACGCAAGCTGGACGAGGAAGTCCAAAACTACCTATCCGCCCGCGCCGATTCCAAGGGAATCGCCTTATCGGAATTAATCAACAGTCTGCTGCGCAAGGATATCGAGTTGATCGAAACGGCTAAACAAGGACGGAATGAAAACGCCCGCGACAGCGGGCGTTTTTGGGCACCAGTGCAGTAGATGACCCTGCGGTGCCTGATGGCTAACGGGTCTCGCGAGGGTGTAAAAAGAACTGTGTAACTGGTTTATATAATCTGACAAAAAGGAAAATAAGAGATGACCAGTAACACAACCAAACAAGATGCCTTATTGGACGAATTGCTCAAAGGCTATACGAATCCGAAAGACATTCTGGGGGAACACGGCTTGCTCAAACAGCTGACCCAGCGTCTGGTGGAACGAGCGTTGGAAGCCGAAATGACGGCCCCTTTGGGGTATGCGCCGCATGCCCTGGAAGGGCGCGGCAGTGGCAACTCCCGCAACGGCAAGTCTGTGAAAACAATTCAGACCGAAACCGGGTCCTTGGCGATTGAGGTCCCGCGCGATCGCAACGGAGACTTCGAGCCGCAACTGGTTTCCAAGCGCCAACGCCGGCTCGAAGGATTTGATGAGAAGGTTCTGGCCCTCTATGCCCGGGGATTGTCGACCCGTGATATTCAGGGCCATCTGGAAGAACTGTATGGCGTGGAAGTCTCGCCGACGCTCATCTCCAATCGCAAACGGTCGCTTTAGTCGCGACCCTTCCAACGTCACCGAATCGGTGTTGGCGGACGTGAAGGCATGGCAGAGCCGGCCCTCGGCCTCGGTCTACCCGATCCTGTATTTCGATGCCCTGATCGTCAAATCGCGCGAAGCGGGACCGGTCAAGAACAAGGCGGTATATCTGGCCTTGGGCGTCAATCTGCAGGGCGAAAAGGAGTTGCTGGGCCTGTGGATTGCGGACACGGAAGGCGCCAAGTTCTGGCTGGCCGTCTTCACCGAGTTGAAAAACCGGGGGGTTCAGGATGGCTTTATCGCCTGTGTGGACGGGCTCAAGGGACTGCCGGAAGCCATCGAAGCAGTGTTTCCCAACACCCAGGTCCAACTGTGTATCGTCCATAAGGTGCGCCATAGCCTGCAGTATGTCACCTGGGAGGAGCGCAAGGCGGTCGCGAAAGATCTGCGGGCGATTTATGGGGCGGCGACCCTGACCGAGGCCGAAGCCGCCCTGGCGCGGTTTAGCGAAACCTGGGACGCGAAATACCCGGCCATCAGCCAAAGCTGGCGGGCGGATTGGGCGCGCTTGACCGTGTTCTTCGATTATCCCCCGGAGATCCGCAAAGTGCTGTACACCACCAACGCCGTCGAATCGCTCAACTTCAGCCTGCGTAAGCTGCTCAAGACCCGCGGCGCGTTTCCGAACGATGAAGCGATTCTGAAAGTCCTGTATCTGGGACTGCAGCGGATCGAGAAGAAATGGACCATGCCGATCCAGGATTGGAAACGGGCGTTGAACCACTTCGTGATCCTCTTTGGTGATCGAGTTACCCTATGAACTAACCCCAGTTACACAGTTAATTTGACACCCCGGTCTCGCACCCCCCTTCTTCATAGTTCCAGCGTCCGCCAGCATCTAGGCAGCCATCAATTTGCAACTGCTTCCGCAACCAAATGCCACCGGCTATCAACAGGATCAGAACTACAGCCAGGATGAGGATTTTCCTGAGTGGCATCACGACTCCATCAATAGTTCGCAGGTAACCCGTTAGGACGGAAAGGACTACAAACCAGGTCGCAGGACAGCGGTGAACTATTTCCTCCCGAACGGCCAGCCGTATTAGCTATCTGATCGGCTGCCGAGGCGCTTGCCGGATCCCCCTTGATATTCTGATCAAACCATTCACGGGTATCCGATATGGTGCAAGCTGTAGCCTCTCCGTACTTACCTCGACGTGTCGCTTCACAGTTTGCCTTGCAATGGAAGTACTTGTCCCCTCCGATCGTATTGGCATCGCGCATATCGCGATAGTTTCGAAGAAAATCGGAGGTCGCTTCCGGAGGCTGGAGCAACTTATCAACGAGTCGACCAATATCTTGAGCAATGCCTTACAAGCCCAAGGGGTCTACGTAGAGTAGCGGGTTATTCCCCACATAGGCATAGGTATTTAGACCACCCACGAGCCCGATCGGATCGCTCTCCAGATACCGCCCGAGGCTCGGATCGTAATCGCGGAAGACGTTGTAATGCAGCCCCGACTCGCCGTCGTAGTACTGGCCCGGGAAGCGCAGGTTGAGTGTGAGGGGCTGTTGATCGCCATCCGGGTCTTCCTCGGGGCGACCGACACCGAACGGGTCGGAGTCCCAAAACCAGCGCGGTAGGTATCAAGTCCCGGCTGTTTATAAACCTTTTTACGGAAAAGATGGGGATGGGATGTTTGCCAATTTTTCAGCCCGCGTAGGATGTGCCGACGAAGGAGGCGCATCGATCACAAACTCGAACGATGCGGTTCCTGCGTCACCGCATCCTACGCGAGCTTTGCTTATCCAGCTTATTGAGGGCAAACTGTCTTTATGGGTAGGCCATCTTTGTAAGCATAGTATTCGACGCAAGCTTTCTGATTTCTAATAACCTCGCGCTTACCAATATCACTACCATATATGACCTCGGCAATTGAGGTTGTCCCGTCTTGATTCCAGTCCATTTCTCGCCACGAGTATCCGTGCCTATAACTGGAAGATGCACGAGAAATAAGATATATGAGTAGAAATATAAAAACCACGCCAACAATTTTTGTCATGAGCTTTATCATCACCTTGCCCATGGAGCACTAGTCCCATCGCTTGATCGAGTAGCAGGATAATTCGTCGTTCCATTGGCCGCTTCGGAAGAAAGTAATCCATTACCAAGATCTACTGGTAAGACGTGGTTTCCATTTATGCCCAAAGTTGTTTCTCCATGTTTAAAAAAGTCATTTAACCCCGCTTCTCGAAGACATCGCTGCACAGGGGATGCACAGTTATTGGTTAGCGCATTATATCCACCTTGCGATCTCCGAAGGCACGCCTCAAATACTGCCTCCTTCTCAGGCGGCAACTTTAAATTTACTCGCGTGCCATCTCGAAAACCATTTTTGTCTACATACTCGGATGTAGGAAGATTGGTCATCCCGCTCGGACCAAAAGAATAAGTGGTGCCGTTAACATCGGCAGATGCATGACCGAACGACGAGCTGCCCCATCCAACCGGCTGCCAGATCGTTACACCGGCTTCTAATCCAAATGGATCAATCCAATTGACCGGATTATTCCCGACATAGGCATAGGTATTTAGACCACCCACGAGCCCGATCGGATCGCTCTCCAGATACCGCCCGAGGCTCGGATCGTAATCGCGGAAGTAGTTGTAGTGTAGCCCCGACTCGCCGTCGTAGTACTGGCCCGGGAAGCGCAGGTTGAGTGTGAGGGGCTGTTGATCGCCATCCGGGTCTTCCTCGGGGCGACCGCCCCCGAAAGGATCGGAGTCCCAAAACCAGGCTACGGTCTGATTTTGATCGGTCAGAAGCCTCGGCGCAGCAAGGTGGTCGGCCTGAACGAAATAGACGGCGGGTTCGCTTTGTGGTGGGGCGCCGCCGACACAGGTCGGGTAATCGCAACGCAAGACCAGCCGGCGCGCGTCGAGGACGGTAATCCAATGGTCGCGGTCGAGGTCGCGGGGGTCGCCGAGGCCAACCGGCTGGTTGCGGGCTTGAAGTAGGATGTCCACATCGCTCCGGTCGATGACCCCGTCGCGGTTGAAGTCCTGCTCGCGACCCTCGGGAGAGCGGATGAAGGCCAGCGGCAGATCGTCGAGATAGACAAATTCCCGCAGGGGCTGGCCTGCTTCGCCGCTTTCGGCAATGAGGTGCCCGGCCGCATCGTAGTGGTAGCCCGTAGTCTGGAAGGTGGTTTTTTGTACGCGCTGTCCCAAACCATTGTATCGGTAGGCGGCCCGGGGCAGGCTCTCCTGGTTGACCGTTGTGAGTCGGCCGTCCTCACGATAGCCGAATTGGTAGCTGCCCGCGCCGACCATGCGACCGGCTTCGTCATAAGCAAAGCTGCGGTTGTCCAGCCCCTCGGCCGCGAGCAGCCGATGAGTATCCAGGGCATAGCGGTATGCCGTCTGACCCGCGCTGCGGGTTTCGAGGAGGCGGTTGCCGACCTCGTCGTAACTCCAACCGCGACTGCCGTAGCGCCCATTGGCGCCGATCAGTCGGTCCAGGGCATCGTAGGTAAAATTCTGGTTGCGGCCCATGTCCAGCCAGTCCGTGATACCGACGATATTGTCTGCTTCGTCCAACGCGTAAGCGTGATGCTGCACCGTACCCACGGTTTGCTCGGTCAGGCGCCCGTCGGCATCGAAGCTGCGCGTCAGGATCAAACCGTTGCCGAAGGTGAGCTCCGCCAGAGGACCAAACGGCCGATAGCTGAGGCCGGTCGCTACCACCTCGGTCTGCCCCTGACTGGTACTCCGGACCTCCGTGATCCGTCCCGTGTTGTCCCGCGGATAACCGATCACCCGCCCAGACGGGTAGGTCAGGCTCACCAAACGGTCCGCGTCGTCGTAGCCGTAACGGGTGGTATACGACAGTCCATCGATCGTTACGGTTTGGGTCGTCAGCCGGCCACGAACGTCGTACTGGTAGGCGGTATCGCCAGCGCCGTCGGTCAGGCCGGTCAACCGGCCTAGCCCATGGGGTCCCTGGTCATAGCTATAGCTTACATCCGAGACCGTACCGGGATAGTCGATGCCCAAGAGCCGGTTGAGGGCATCGTAGCTGGAGATCGCCGTGGCACCGGTGGCATCTTGTCGGGTGAGCCGGTTGCCGGCGCTGTCGTAGCTATAGAGAACTGTGCCGGTGTTGGGGCTCGCTTCCTGGAGGAGATCGCCAAAGCCGTCATAGGTGTAGGTGGTGGTGAGATTCGAGGGATCGGTGACCGCGAGAAGATGATCCAAGGCATCGTAGCTGTACCCGGTGCTGCCGGCTAAGGGGTCAGTCTCTGAGACCCGGCGGTTCAAGGCATCGTAGGTGTAGTGAGTCACCCGGTTGAGGGGGTCGGTGACGCTGGTCCGGTTGCCGTTGGCGTCATAGGCGTAGGTGGTGGTCTGACCGGCGGCGCCGATGGATTGAGTAAGCTGCGAGAGGGTATCGTAGACCCACTGGTGTTGCCGGACCAGGGTGTTGGACGGATCGAATACCTCTTCTTTCGTCTTGTTGCCGGCGAGGTCGTAGGTGGTGTGGATGTTATTGCCTAAGGCGTCGGTGATATCGGTCCGCCGGTGGGCGGCGTCGTAGGTGTACTCAAGAAACGCGCCGTTAGGCGGCGTGACTTTGGTCAACTGGCCGACGCCGTCATACTCGAACGTCGTGCTCTTGCCGCCCACGGCGCGGTTGATCAGCCGGCCTCGAACGTCGTAGGCCAGATCGATGATGAGCCCATTGGGATCGGTGATGCGACCGACCCGGCCGTGGGCGTCGTAGGCGCCGTAGGTGGTGACGTGCCCCAGGGCATTGGTGACCGAAGTCAGGTTGCCCTGAACATCGTAGGTCAAGGTCGTCACGTCGCCGACATCGGTGCGGGGACCGTCGACGCTGGTGACTTGACCGAAGTCGTTATAAGTGTAGGTCCAGGTGCGGCTTTGGCCGCCCGCGGTAATGGTCTTGGTGAGGCGGTTGCCGTGGGCATCGTAGGCGAAAGTCGTGGTCCGCCCCGGCTCGGTGATCCGGGTCGGCAGCCGGAAAGCCGGGTGCCACTCGGTGGTGATCGTCCGGGCTTCGGGCGTCCCCACGGCTTCGGTGCGGCTGGTCTCGAGGTTGCGGGTCAGGTCGTATTGATAAGTGGTAGTGACTCCCTTGAAGTCGGTGCGGCTGACGACGTTGCCGTTGGCGTCATAGCTGGCCGAACTGGCTTGCTGACCGCAGCCGCTGCCGCAAGGCTGGGTCACACCGGTGCTGCGGGCGACGTTCAGAATGGTTTGGAACCCGTAGGTCCGGGCTGTTCCGAGCGGATCGGTCACGGTGCTGGAGCCGTCGGCCTGATAGGTCAGGGTCATTCTATCCGCGCCGCCGGCGTGTTCGGTGAGGATACCGCGGCCTTGTTCGTCGTAGGCGAAGGTCGCGAAACGTTCGCCGTTTTCGTCGATAATCCCGGTCAAGGCATAGGGGAACCGGATATCTTCGTAGGTGTACAACCGCTTCGGGTTGTCCGACAGGGTCTCGGGGGTGCTGTCCGGATACAGAACCGTACCGAGGCGTCCGAGCACATCATACTGATAGGTGTAGACGTTGCCGGCCGGGTCGGTCACGGTGCTCAGCCGATTTTGCGCGTCATACGCCAACAGCAATTGGCGGCCCGAAAGGCGATCGGTCACATGGGAAAGCCGCCCCAGGCCGTCGTAGGCCAAATCCTGGGCCAGCCCTTCTCGGCTGACGATCGCGGTCAATCGGCCGGTGACATCGTAGTATTCCGAAGTCTCGTCCTCGCCGAAGGAATAGCGCCAGCCCGTGATCGTGCCGGCCTCGCTGAGCGGGGCAAGGGTATCGGTGACACGGCGTCGGGCCGCCATTCGCTGCCGACCTTGGCAAAGCGATAGGCGCGGCCGGCCGAGAGCAGGCGGTGAACGGCTAGCCTCACGAGATCACCGGGATGCCGATGTATCGGTTCTTCCGATTGAAGAGAGAATCTTAGACGGCGAAACTTTCCCCGCAGCCGCAGGTCGCCTTGACGTTGGGATTGTCGAATCGAAACGCTTCGTTGATTCCTTCCCGGCGATAATCCACCTGAACGCCCGAGAGATAAGCCAGATCGCTGTCTCTCACGACGACTTTCACGCCGTGCTGTTCGAATACGGCATCGCCCTGCTCCACCGCATCGGCGTAATCGACTACATAGGCGAAACCGGTGCAGCCGGACTTTTTCACGCTCAGACGAAGCCCTACCCCTTTGCCGCGTTTTTGCAATTGCTTGGCGATTTGCTCCGCCGCTTTTTCAGTTAAGGTAATGGACATAATACGTAATCTCTGTCGGATCGCTGATTCAAAAAGCTTATAAACGCTCGGGGCATAATCTTTAAATGACCGGCATCACCGGTATCGCTCCCCGGCTCTCAGACGTGGGTATGCCCACGAGGTTTTTCAAGACCTCCAGAAAACGGTCGACTTCCGCCTCGGTGTTGCTCTTGCCGAAGCTTGCGCGTATCGCGCTCTTGGCAACTTCCGGCTCAACGCCCATGGCGATGAGCACGGGGCTCGGCTCGCCGGCGCCGCTGGCGCAAGCTGAACCGCTGGACACCGCGATGCCCTGCCGATCGAGGTTCATGACCAGGGCTTCGCCGTCGTAACCGTCGATGCCGAACTGCAAAGTATTGGGCAGCCGCTCCGCATGTTTGGCGAACAAGATCGCTCCGGGAATCGTCTCCAAACCGACCTCCAGCCGTTTGCGCAGACCGAGCAGCTGAGCGCGTCGTCCCTCCAATTCGGACAAAGCCAACTCCGCCGCTTTGCCGAAACCGACGATGGCCGCCACGTTTTCGGTGCCGCCGCGTAGGCCTTGCTCCTGTCCGCCACCATGCAGCAGGGGTTCTAGCATGACGGTTTTGTCGAGAATCAGCGCGCCCACGCCTTTGGGACCGTAAATCTTGTGCCCGGAAAGGGACATCAGATGAGCGCCTGAGGCTTTGAAATCGAGCGGAATCTTGCCCGCCGCCTGCACTGCGTCACAATGAAAAACGATGCCGCGCTCGCGGAACCAATTGGCGATGGACGCGATATTCTGAATCACGCCGGTTTCGTTGTTGGCCATCATGAGGGTGGCGAATCGAAGCTCGCCGGCCGGCAAAGATTCGATATACGACGCATCGGCCATACCATTCCCGTCCACAGGAATGGTTGCGACCCGCCAGCCTCTGGTCTTCAGGAACTCCAAAGGCTCCGAAACCGATGGATGCTCGGTAGCGCCCGCAGCGATCACGCCCGACTCGCGAGAAAAGGCCAAGCCTTTTAGCGCCAAATTATTCGCTTCGGTCCCGCCGCTGGTAAACACGACCTCGGACGGATGCGCGCCCACCAGGGCAGCGACCTGCTCCCTGGCCGTATCGACCGCGCCGCGGCAGACCCGCCCCATCCGGTAAAGACTCGACGGATTGCCGTAAAAGGCGCCCAGATAGGGCACCATCGCATCCAAGACCCGCTCATCCAGCGGGGTGGTCGCATTGTGATCGAAGTAGATCATTTCGTCAGAACGCTAAATATGCGTTTCCCGACGCAACAGCATATCGATGCCCTGAACGCCGGACGCCTGCTTGTCCTGACGCTCTGCTACCAAGCGCACGTTCTTGCGCTGCAAGACGTCTTGCAAGCTGATGGAGGCCAAATAGTCGCGAATCTGCTCGCTCAATCCCAGCCAAAGATCATGGGTGAGACAGGGCTGATTGTTCTGGCAGTTGGCTTTGCCGCCGCAGCGCGTCGAGTCGATGGTTTCGTCGACCGCGATAATGATTTCGGAGATATTGATCTGGCTGGCGTCGCGGCTCAATTGATAGCCGCCGCCCGGCCCTCGCACTCCTTCGACCATTCCGGCCCGACGCAAACGCGCGAACAACTGCTCCAGGTAGGACAACGAGATGTGCTGTCGTTTGGCGATATCGGTCAATGTCACCGGCCTTTTTTCGCTATGATAGGCCAGATCCAGCATGGCGGTGACGGCGTAGCGGCCTTTCGTCGTTAAGCGCACGGAATGACTCCCGGAAATTCACACTAAATACGTGGGAATTCAGGTTCACATATCCTAGAAAAATAGTCAATTATTAAGGCACCACAGGGTTTTTGCTGTCAAGATAACCGGCATCATGCATTCGCAATCCTGGCAATTTTGGATCGATCGCGGCGGAACCTTCACCGACATCGTCGCCCGCCGGTCGGACGGCCTCCTGTTGACCCACAAGCTCCTTTCGGAAAATCCGGACCGCTACCGCGACGCCGCCCTGCAAGGCATCCGCGACATTCTGGATCTGGCTCCCGATGCGACCCTGAAACAGGCCAACATCCAGGCCGTGCGGATGGGCACCACGGTGGGGACGAATGCGCTGCTGGAAAGGAAGGGCGAACCGACGGTCCTGGCGATCACGCGGGGCTTCGCCGACGCCCTCCGCATCGGCTATCAGAACCGGCCGGATATCTTCGCCCTGAATATCCGCCGCCCCGAACCGCTTTACCAAAAGGTCGCCGAAATCACCGGGCGTCACGACTCCCGCGGCTCGGAGCTGGAGCCGCTGGATCTCGGCGAAGCGGAACAACAATTGACCGGGGCCTACCGGGAAGGTTTCCGATCGATCGCCATCGTGCTCATGCACGCCTGGCGGACGCCCGATCACGAACTCGTACTGGAAAAGCTGGCCAAGGCAATCGGCTACACCCAGATTTCCCTCTCCCACCGCGTGAGTCCCGCCATGAAATTGATCGGGCGGGGCGACATCACGGTGGTGGATGCTTATCTGTCGCCGGTATTACGCCGTTATGTCGATCAAGTCGCCGCCGGCTTGGGCATCGGCCCAGCCCATGAAGTGCAACAAGATCACAAGCTCAAGTTGCTTTTCATGCAGTCCAACGGCGGACTGGCGGATGCCCACCGGTTCCAGGGCAAGGACAGCATTCTGTCGGGGCCCGCCGGCGGCATCGTCGGTGCGGTGGCGGTCTCCCGTCTCGCCGGCTTCGATCGTATCGTCACCTTCGACATGGGCGGCACGTCCACCGACGTGGCCCATTACGCCGGCGAATTCGAACGCAGCCAGGAAACCGAGATCGCCGGCATCCGGCTGCGGGCGCCCATCCTCAATATTCACACCGTCGCAGCGGGCGGCGGCTCGATCCTGCGTTTCGACGGACTTCGCTTCCGGGCCGGCCCCGATTCGGCCGGTGCCAATCCGGGCCCCGCCTGCTACCGGCGCGGCGGACCTCTGTGCGTGACCGACGCCAATGTGATGGTAGGAAAGATACGCCCGGAATTCTTTCCGAAAGTGTTCGGACCGACCGGCGATCAGCCTCTGGATACGGAAATCGTGCGGCGCAAATTCCGGGAACTGGCGGAAACCGTCCGGTCCGGCTCCGGGCAAACGCTCTCGCCCGAAGAAGTGGCGGAAGGCTTCATCGACGTGGCGGTGGAAAACATGGCCGCCGCGATCAAGAAGATCTCTGTGCAGCGCGGCCACGATCTGGCCGATTACGTCCTGTGCTGCTTCGGCGCGGCCGGCGGCCAGCACGCCTGCAAGGTCGCGGAACGGCTCGGCATCGCCAAGATTTTTCTGCATCCTCTGGCCGGCGTGTTGTCGGCTTACGGCATGGGCGTCGCCGATTACCGTGTCATCAAGGAACGCGCGATCGTGACCCTGTTGAACGATGCCGCCGCCACGGAACTTCGGACGGTGCTCGACGCCCTGGAAACCGAAGGACGCGCGGAGCTCTCCGCCCAGGACGTTCCGCCGGAACGGATCGTCGCGGCTCGCCTCGCCATGCTCCGGTACGAGGGCACCGATACCCTGTTTGCCGTCCCGTTCGGCGATTCGGCGGAAATGCGGGCGAGGTTCGAGGAACGGCACCGCCAGCGCTTCGGCTTCGTTTACCCCGACAAGGCTTTGCTGGTGGACACCGCGACCGTTGAGCTGGCCGGCTTGAACGAAACGGTCGAGGAACCGGTGTGCCCCTTGGAGCCCGACGCTTCTCTGGAACCGGTCGCGAAGGTCCGGATATATTCCGGCCGAAACCATCACGATACGCCGGTTTACCGGCGCGAGGACCTGAAGCCGGGCGTCCGGTTGCAGGGGCCCGCGATTCTGGTCGAACCCAATTCGACCACGATCATCGAACCCGGCTGGCAGGGCGAGATTACCGCCCGCAACCATCTCGTACTCAGAGCTGATGAACTAACCTACTGCGCGGCCCGAGACCGCACCTGCGATGCTCAACGTACCCCCTTGTACGCCTGCGCTTCTCGGCGCGGTCTCGAGCCGCTCGCGACGGTTATTTCACCAGCTCGCAACGCCACTTTATCCCCGCTAGAGGCGGACCAAACGGAACAGCGCGTCGATCCGGCGCGCCTCGAAATCTTCAACCGGCTGTTCATGTCGGTAGCCGAGGACATGGGCTATACGCTGCAAAACACCGCCCATTCGGTGAACATCAAGGAGCGCCTCGATTTCTCCTGTGCGCTGTTCGACGGAAAGGGCGGACTCGTCGCCAATGCGCCGCACATTCCGGTACATCTGGGTTCCATGGACGAGAGCGTCAAGGCGCTGATCGCGGGTCACGGGGACGAACTGCGACCGGGCGACGTTTGGCTCATCAATTCCCCCTATCACGGCGGTACGCATCTGCCGGACATTACGGTAATCACGCCCTTGTTCGACGACACGGGCGAATCGGTCCTTTTCTATCTCGCCTCGCGCGGTCATCACGCCGACGTGGGCGGCATCACGCCCGGTTCGATGCCGCCCCGCAGTACGTCCATCGATCAGGAAGGCGTTCTGAGCTCGGGTCTGAAGATCGTCGAAAACGGACACATACGCGAATCGGCCATCCGCGACTGGCTCAATGCAAAGCCTTATCCGGCCCGCGATCCCGACCGGAATCTGGCGGATCTCCGCGCCCAGATCGCCGCCAACGTGAAAGGCATGCAGGCGCTCCGCGGCATGCTCGAACGTTATTCGCTGGCGACGGTCCGGCGCTACATGGGGCATGTGCAGGACAACGCGGAAGAAGCGGTGCGGCGGGTCATCGCACGGCTTTCCGACGGCGAATTCGCGGTGACGATGGACTCGGGCGCGGTCATCCGCGTGGCGATCCGGGTCGATTCCGAAAACCGGCGGGCCTTCATCGATTTCACCGGGACCTCGCCGCAGCAGCCGGACAATCTGAACGCCCCTGCCGCCGTGTGCAAGGCGGCCGTCCTGTATGTGTTCCGCACCCTGGTGGACGACGATATTCCGCTGAACGCCGGCTGTCTGCGCCCGCTCGAAATCCGGATTCCCGAAGGCTCCCTGCTCAACCCCCATTATCCCGCGGCGGTCGCGGCCGGCAACGTGGAAACCTCGCAGCACATCGTCGATGCCTTGTACGGCGCGCTGGGCGTGCTGGCCGCTTCGCAGGGCACGATGAACAACTTCACCTTCGGCAACACGCGCTACCAATACTACGAAACCATCTGCGGCGGGGCCGGCGCCGGAGCCGGTTTCGACGGCGCGGACGCCGTGCACACCCATATGACCAATTCCCGCATCACCGATCCCGAAGTACTGGAGTGGCGGCTTCCGGTGCTGCTGGAAACCTTCGCCATCCGCCGGGGCAGCGGCGGCGAGGGCTTGCATAAGGGCGGCGACGGCGTGATCCGAAAGATCCGGTTTCTGCAACCGATGACCGCAGGAATCGTCTCCAGCCGCCGCCTGCAGCCGCCGTTCGGCCTCAACGGCGGAAACCCTGGCGCATGCGGACGAAACCTCGTGATCCGCGCCAATGGAGAGCAGGAAATTCTCGGGTCGCAGGCCGAAACCGACATGGACGCGGGCGACACGTTCGTCATCGAGACGCCCGGCGGCGGCGGATATGGAAGTTAGATTGTTCCGAATCCCATAGCCTCCTGGCCTCGGACAGCTGCTCGTTGACGGCCGTTTTCACGACTGTTTTGGACATCGAGGTGATCACTTGAAGAGCATTTGCGTATTCTGCGGTTCCAACCCCGGCAAGCGCCCCGAATACCGGATCGCTGCCGAAACCTTGGGCCGGCTGCTGGCCGAAAAAGGTTTGGAACTGGTGTATGGCGGCGGGACCGTGGGTCTCATGGGCATTCTGTCGAGTGCCTGCCTTGCGGCCGGAGGACGGGTGATCGGCATCATCCCGAAAGCTTTGATCGGCCGCGAGGTGGCAGGACGAATGGTGGAACACACCAGCCTTACCCGGCTGGAAGTGGTCGATTCGATGCACACCCGCAAAGCCCGCATGGCAGAAATCGCGGATGGCTTCATCGCGCTGCCCGGAGGTTTCGGAACCTTCGAGGAGCTGTTCGAAATCCTCACCTGGGCCCAACTTGGATTTCATCGTAAGCCGATCGGACTTCTCGATGCGGAAGGCTACTACGAACCTCTCCTGAGCTTGTGCGATCGGGCGCTTACGGAGGGCTTCATGAAACCCGAGAGCAGAAGGCGGCTGCTGGCCCATACCGACCCGGAGATGCTCCTTGAGGCCCTGGCCGCATACAGGTCCGAACCGGTCATCCCGTGGATTCGGGACGAGAGGCAGCTGTAATTCCATTCGGCATTCGAGTGAACATTCATCGTAGGATGGGTAGAGCGAAGCGAAACCCATCGATGGTGGGTTAGCCCCTAGTCTCCGCTCGGGACAGGCCCTTCGACAGGCCTGTCCTGAGCATCGTCGAAGGGCTCAGGACAGGCTCAGCGTAACCCACCGATTCGAGGTTGCCACACCTGAATTCAATTGAAAGCTACGCGCTGAGAAGCTCCAGAGCGTAATGGCTGCCCCGGTTCGTGGCGAGCCTCAGCCCTCAAGTGAAAGGCGCATGAAAGTGAAAGGGACAGGCAGTCAAGCGGCGACTTGCTCGTAAGAAAAGCTCGGGATATCCGCCCTCTCCTTCGCATGCTCGATGGTAATCCCACAAATATTCCCGTGCTGGTCTAAATCAAGCAGCGTGTTTTCGTCCAAGTCCCGCGTCTCCGAAACCTCGGCCGGCTTCAACTCGATATAAAGGGTGTCCGTGTCCTGAAAGTACGTAATCTTCATGGCTTGAACGTCCTATCGAAAAAAGCATTGTGCACGGTTTCCCCGTCCTCCAGCAAAATCACTCGCAAAAAGCGGCCGCCCATCTCCGAAATTGGCGCCCACCGGCGAACTCTGCCATCCTCCTGGATTACCTCTCTGACCGGATTTTCAATCACGTATTCAATCCATTCCAGCCGAATGGTACTTCGATCCGGGCGCTGGCGCATGGCTTGAAAATACTGGGTAAACTTCATTCAGCTACTCACAGCGATTCCTATACAAGATGAAGCTCGGTCGGAAACGATCACGCGGGCCATGGGGTATTAGCACAATAACCAAAGCCTGACACCTTCTATGGCGCGGATGGGGGTATTCCAGCGGAACCATGCCGTCTTCATCTGGCTCAGGATTGAGCAAGATCGACAACTCCTCCTTAAACTCCTCTATGTCCATCATCGGTAGGTCGCGAGTCTATAGGGCTAACGCGTCACATCAGCCGAACGAAAACCGCGCAGTGGTTTTTGGGTCGGCTGGATGTGATTGTTAGCAGGTTTCACACTACGCTCCTGAGGCTATTGTCATCAACTTCAAATTCCCGCAAAAACCGTGGGAGTGCTTCTGCATTTACAACAAATACAGTGCTTTCTTTTGCACTAGAAATCTCTCGATAGCCGCCAACAGCATAATGCTCGGGAACTTCATAATGTGACGCCAATTGTTTTCTAAAACGCAAATACGGAACCTCTTTGAAATTAGCATCTTGAATTTTCCCATCTGTGATGGATATTCTGGCCGGGTTAAACGAACAAACCTTCAACTTGGCTGTTGTTACGATTACGCCAAAATACATTCGAAATGCCTCCCTATCTTTCAGATGAAGTTCTTTTTCCTCATATGCAAATCCTTCAACCGATGAGACAACGTCAGCACCAACTCTTTCAAGCATTGGTTTGCTTTTTGGATCTTGACCGTCGACAACACAGTATTGTGATTGAGGTGTCGTTGGCTCTAAAGTTAGTTCCTTTAATCCAAAATATGTAAACCTATTATCGAAGTAGCGCAGCAGCCAAGACTTTGCATGGCGCCTTTGTAATTGCCTTTCATCTTCTATTAGGAAGATCCAAGATGTTTCCAAGACTCTTTTGGATTCAATTATTAATACTGAAGTGCCGTATTGATCTTCTAGAACTAAGTCAATAAAACCTGAACAACCATCTGTGGTATTTTTCCATGAGTGTTCAGAAAATATTACTTTCCACCCATGCGACCCACGTGTTTCGTTAATCAGGTGTTCTAATCCGATTTGTAGTGGGAATCCTGATCTGTTTACGGCCTCAGATAATTTATCGTCGTTCATGACTTATTACTGCTAACTAAAAGTCGACCTCAAATTCGATATCTAATCCGGAAATGGAAAATATCCAACGTCTTGCTTTGCGTCAAATGCGATATCTTATCCGAAAGGCCAAATAATCCGAATCTGGAGAAGGGATCGAGCTTTCGTTATTTTGCTTACGCCACGCACACGGCGTTCGTTTCCCACCGCGTTTTCATTTCGCCCAACAGTACGGTAGATCAAGAATCCCTTCCCGACACGGCTGCCGGCAAAGGATGGCTGACCTACGACTTTGCCGGAAACGCAGAGCCTGTCCTGAGCGAAGCCGAAGGGCTTATTCCGGCCTAGACATTTTCCGATTCGGTGTCAGAGAGCCCGATAGGTAGGTCGGCAATCCCTTCCCAATCGCAAACGGTCGCTTTAGTCGCGACCCTTCCGACAAACTCCTTTGCCGACCTACGTTCTTCCCGCCCGACACGAAGCCGTACATTGGGATGAAAAACGCTCTATGAGTCATATCGGCCTGTATTTTGACTTGTGAGGGGCAGTTTCCCATGGCGCGCCGCTATATAGCAGTGAAAAATGCTTAATTGCTCCGGCAGCTTAGTGGAATCATGCCAATGATAGCTGGTATGGGATGGGCTGAGCCTGCGCAGCCCATCGATCGCGAACGATGCCTGTCCTGAGCCCAGTCGAAGGGCCTGTCCTGAGCGAGTCGAAGGGCGCTTCCCGATGGTCGGCACATCCTACGGACTGCATTTGTCGAAAATCGCTCTTTGTGCCATAGCAATAACAGCCGTGTCTTGAGCGCGGCTGTCGCCGGAGCCCAGGCGGGCGAATTGATCCATGAATACGTCTTGGCAATGTGCAAGAATCTGAAGGTATCCGATCTCGCCGGGACCATACACATCTACCCGACCCTGGCGCAAATCAACCCCCGCCTGGCCGAGCAACGTCTCAAGGCTGGCCTGACCCCGACGGCAAAACGCTGGCTTAAATGCCTGTTTGGCTTGCGCGGCAACTAGTAGTACAGCCGCAGCTGTTCCCGCCGGTGGCGCCGATAATGGCAATCTCGAGCGCGGACTTCAGGCAGCAAAAACCCTACTCACTTCAGCGTCAGCACGAGCGTAACCCATTGAATCTACGATGATGAAAAAATCAAATCTGCGCGGATTCGAGCTGATAAGCTGGTTTAGATGATTTTTTCAACACAATCGGCCAAAAGCCGCCAGTCGCCAAATCTCCGTGGACGGTCGGTTCCTTTGGAAAAATCGGCCATTTTGCGGCAGCGACGTGAAGTGCGACGCATCCCCAGCATATCCGCAGAGTTACTGATTCGGTAACTAGGGCTAGATCATGGCGTCCGAGAAGGATGACCACACGTCCAGCGAAACAGCGGAGTGATGAGGCGCTAACCGATTCGTCCAAACTTTCGTTTTTCTGCTCTCCCGCTAAGCGGCCGTTCAATTTCAAATGGCGTTTCTGTGTACGGCCTGTTACAAGCATGTCAGGATTTTTTACAGAGCCCCAAAGATACAGAGGGAACCGCTGGGCGCGAGGCACTCTAAAGAGTTTTATTTCAAGGTCTTACGGTTAGTATTGGAGGCGATGGCCTAAATCCTGCTTGGCACTTCGAAGGTGCTAGGGGGTCGTTCCGAGGCGGTAGCGACGGTTTACCATCATGCTCACTCGTGAGCGCAGAATTAGGGAAAGTGAGACCAATGAAAACTCTGTGGATAATCGTTTGCCTAGTCGCTTCGTGCCTTGCCTGGGGAAGCGCGCATGCTCTACCGACGCTGCAGGTGACTAACGGCATATTGACCGGGGCCACCGGCGTCGAAGTCACCGTCAACAACGTGACCACGCTATACGATGTCACATTTCAGGGTGGGACCTGTGCCGGGTTGTTCAGCGGGTGCGATTCCAGCAACGATTTCGTGTTTAAGACGGAAGGGGAGGCATTGGCCGCCTCGCAAGCCTTATTGGACCAGGTCTTTTTGGACGGGGCCTTTGGCGCCTTCGATTCCGCCCCGGATACAACCGCGGGGTGCTCAGATTTCGTTCTTTGCATGGTGCTGACGCCCTATGATTTTGGGCTCACCGTAGGCGGGTTGGCCGATGTGGGTTTTGCACAAAATCTGTTTGGCCCGTTGGACGACGTTTCTGGTCTCCTGATTGTTTCCCCCTCGGACGACCTAACTTCCGAAAGCTTCATCTATGCCGTGTGGTCCCGCGTACCGACCAACAACGTCCCGGAGGCGCCGTCACTGGCGCTGGTGGGGGCGGGCATGATGGCCTATGCCGTTTTCCGCCGCCGGAGTTCGAGTCAGCGCAACCGCGCTCGGTAAGGTTCGACCAACAAGCTTCACACGCGCTGCGAGTCATCTGCGCGCGATATCCGAACCCCTGGCTGGGGCCGGGCGAGACAAGCGGGGAAGGTCGCGATTAAAGCGACGTTTGCGATTGATTCGACCAGTGCGCCGACCGCCGGGACTCGTCGCCACGATAGGTTCTTTTGGATGACCGGGATGCCATACAAGGGTTTCGTAAAAAAATCCGCCGCAACGCTGGATTTTTTGAACCTTTCTCGCTCGGAGGGAGAAATACCGATACGACGCGTCAGTGGGAGGTGCGGCGGGCGGTGTCATGGCTGGGCCGGATAGACCGGCAAGCGCTTCGAGATCAGGGCCATGAAAGGGATGATCGGCCATGGCTCCGTTCAGGTTCTTGTGAATGTACCGCCGGAGTTAGTCCGAGCGAAATCGGGAGGCGGGCCGAAACGATGATCCGGCACCGCATTTTGAGCCGAATCCCGATAAGAAGTTTCGGATGGAGCCGGATTAGGACGGGGCGTTCAATCCTTAACCCTAGTCCACCGAAATTTCATACGGCGTTATCGAGTGATCATCAAAAATAATTAAGGAGAAAACCATGGGTATGTCCAACCTCGGCCGGAAACAGCCGGTACCCGCACCAGAAGTGCTTGCATTGGATCAGCTACCGTTCCGAGCCCCCTCGGAGAGCGGTCTGTCGACCGAAGATGTCCGACCGCTCGCTCTTACCGCAAGCGCAGACATCACCACCCAGACGGTCACCGGAACGTTCACACCTTCCACCGGGGTTCTGACGGCACTCGGTGATGCATTCGACAACACGATCGAATTCAGCCGCAATGCGGCCGGAACCATTCTCATCAATGGCGGCGCCGTTCCGGTCGGGGGCGGTACCGCGACCGTCGCCAACACGAGCCTGATTCAGGGATTTGGGCTGGGCGGAAACGACACCATCACGCTCGACGAAACAAACGGTGCTTTGCCCCGCGCCAACCTTTTCGGCGGCACGGGAAACGACACGCTGACCGGCGGCTCGGGCGGCGACCAGCTCTTCGGGCAGGCGGGCGACGACGTCCTCTTCGGCAAAGGCGGCGTCGACTTTCTGTTCGGCGGTTCTGAAAACGATACGCTGACCGGCGGCGACGGCGATGACCAGATGTTCGGCGAGGCCGGCAACGACCGTATGATCTGGAATCCGGGCGATGACAGCGATCTGATGGAGGGCGGAACCGGCATCGACACCGCGGAAGTGAACGGCGGCAACGGCGCCGAGGTGTTTACGGCAACCGCCAACGGATCGCGCGTCCGTTTCGACCGCCTCGACCCGGCCCCTTTCGCACTCGATATCGGCACGACCGAGAATCTCGTCGTCAACATGAACGGCGGTAACGATACGTTTTCCGCAACCGGCAATCTAGCGAGCCTCATCCAGATCACTGTCGACGGCGGCGCCGGCGACGACACGATCCTGGGCAGCAACGGCGCCGACGTTCTCCTGGGCGGCGACGGCGACGACTTCATCGACGGCCAGCAGGGCAACGACGTCGCCTTCCTCGGCGCCGGCAACGACGTATTCCAGTGGGATCCGGGCGACGGCAGCGACACCGTCGAAGGCCAGGCCGGCTTCGACACGATGCTGTTCAACGGCAGCAACGTGGCCGAGAACATCGACGTTGCCGCCAACGGCGGCCGCGTGCGCTTCTTCCGCAACGTCGGCAGCATCACCATGGACCTGGACGACGTCGAGCGGATCGATTTCAGGGCGCTGGGCGGCGCGGACAACGTCGTGGTCAACGATCTGTCCGGCACGGACGTGACCGAAGTCAACATCGATCTCGCCGGAACGCTCGGCGGAGCGGCGGGCGATGGGCAGGCCGATACGGTGGTCACGAACGGCACGGGCGGCAACGACATCATCGACGTGTTCGGCGCCGGGACATCGGCGTCGGTGGTCGGACTGGCGGCGCAGGTTAACATCGCCAACAGCGAAGGCGCCAACGATTCGCTCGTCATCAACGGCGGGGCAGGCGACGACGGGATCACTGCGACCACCCTCCCGGCGGGCGTGATCAAGCTCGTGATCGACGGCGGCGCCGGCAACGACACGATCCTGGGCAGCCAGGGCGCCGACGTCCTCCTGGGTGGCGACGGTGACGACTTCATCGACGGCCAGCAGGGCAACGACGTCGCCTTGCTCGGCGCCGGCAACGACGTGTTCCAGTGGGATCCGGGCGACGGGAGCGACACCGTCGAAGGCCAGGCCGGCTTCGACACGATGCTGTTCAACGGCAGCAACGCGGCCGAGAACATCGACATCGCCGCCAACGGCGGCCGCGTGCACTTCTTCCGCAACGTCGGCAGCGTCACCATGGACCTGAACGACGTCGAACAGATCGATTTCAACGCGCTGGGCGGTGCCGACAACATCGTGATCGGCGATCTCAGCGGGACGGACGTCACTCAGATCAACATCGACCTGAGAGGCACCGGCGGGGGCGGCGACGGCGCGGCGGACACGGTCACGGTGAACGCCACGAATGGCGCCGACGTGTTCGGCGTCGCGGGCGATGCCGGCGGAATTACCGTCTTCGGTCTGCCGAGCCAGGTGAACATTTCCGGCCAGGAGGTTGCGAACGATCGGTTGACGCTCAATGGTCTTGGCGGGGATGACGTCATCGATGCTACCGGTCTGGAGGCTGGCGCAGTCCAACTGACGATGAACGGCGGCCTCGGCGCCGACGTTCTACTCGGCAGCGAAGGGGACGATCTGTTCAACGGCGGAGACGGCAACGACCTCGCAATCATGGGCGCGGGCGACGACACCTTCGTCTGGAATCCGGGCGACGACAACGACATCCTCGAAGGCCAGGCCGGCTTCGACACCATGCTGTTCAACGGCGCGAACGTCAGCGAAAACATCGATATCTCCGCCAACGGCGGCCGCGCGCGCTTCTTCCGCGACGTCGCCAACGTCACCATGGACCTGGACGACGTCGAGCGGATCGATTTCAGGGCGCTGGGCGGCGCCGACAACATCGTGGTCAACGATCTGTCCGGCACGGACGTGACCGAAGTCAACATCGATCTCGGCGCTTTCGGCGGCGGTAGCGACGGCCAGGCGGACACCATCTTCGTCAATGCGACCCAGGGGGACGACGTCATAATCGTCGTGGGCGATGGCAACGGAGTCTCCGTGCTGGGTCTTGCGGCCCGGATCAACATCACGAATTTCGACCCGACAATGGACCGCCTCGTGATCAACGGCCTCGCCGGCGATGACGTGATCGAGGCGTCGGGGTTGACGGTGGGCAGCATCCAGCTCACAGCCAATGGCGGCGATGACGACGACGTGCTGATCGGCGGTGACGGCAATGACGTGCTGCTCGGCGGCGCCGGCGACGACGTGCTGCTGGGTGGCGCCGGACTCGATGTGCTCGACGGCGGCACCGGGGACAACGTTGTGATCCAGAGCCTGGTGAGCGGTTCGACCACGGAGGGTGCCGGGATTGCCCCTCTGGGTATTCCGGAGATCAGCCTGGTGGGCGTAGGCGCGGAGCTGCAACAGAACGAGTTTCTGATCTAGCGGGTCTCCTCTGATCCGATATGGCGGTTCGCCTGCGAAAGCCCGGTTGCCCTGCCTTGCCGCCGAAGGCGCCGGGCAGGCGCAGCCGGCCTGATTCCGGTCAGAACACGAGCGCTCATGTTTCGGGAAGGAACGAATGCCCGATCCGCAAGGCCCGGCTTGAAGGCTGCCCGCTCTAATTTCATGCGGAGCGTTGAGGGTATCCGTTCAGCCTCTACTTAGGAATTCGAATGGGTACCCACCAACCGCAACCACAACACCAGGGTACATGGGTCCGGTCGGATCTGCGCCGGGCGCTGCAAACTTGCCGGACCTCCTTCTGGTCGGTAGGGTTCTTCAGTTTCTTCATCAACTTGCTGCTTCTGGTGCCGTCGATCTACATGCTGCAGGTCTACGATCGCGTGCTGAGCAGCGGCAGCGAGTCGACGCTCCTGATGCTGACGCTCATCGCGGTGTTCCTCTTCATCGTGATGGGCGGGCTGGAGTGGGTCCGTACCCAGATTCTGATCGTTACCAGCGCGCGTCTGGACAGTCTCCTGGGCGGGCGGGTTTTCGATGCGGTGTTCGCCCAGTCCCTCGCTTCCGGGGGCAGGATATCGTCCGCGCAGCCTTTGACCGACCTGCTACAAATCCGGCAGTTCCTAACCGGGCCGGGCCTCTTCGCGTTTTTTGACGCCCCCTGGTTTCCGGTTTATCTGGGGATGATGTTCCTGTTCCATCCGGTTTTCGGGGCAGTCGGCCTGATTTCGGCGTTCGTGCTGGCGGGCCTTGCTGTCTGGAACGAAGCGGCTACCCGCAAACACCTGCAGGAAGCCAACCGGCACGCCGTGGAGTCCAACCAGTTCACCCAGCGCAATCTGCGCAACGCGGAAGTGATCGAGGCCATGGGCATGCTGCCCCGGATGCGGACCCGCTGGCAGGACAAGCAGACCCTGTTGCTCGAGCTGCAAAGCCAGGCCAGTGCCAAGGGCGGCCTGATCGCCGCGCTGTCGAAGACTTACCGGCTGACCATCCAGTCGCTGATCCTTGGTCTCGGCGCCTATCTGGCCATCCACAGGGAGATCACACCGGGTTTGGTGATCGCGGGTTCCATACTGCTGGGCCGCGCCTTGGCGCCTCTGGACCTGATGATCAGCACCTGGCGGGGTTTTTCGCAGGCGCGGGCCGCTTACCAGCGGCTCGACGAACTGCTCAGCGCCGCCCCATACCGCGAACCGCCGATGCCGCTGCCCGCCCCGAGGGGTGAAATCCTCCTGGAAAGCGCCGTCGTCCAGCCGCCGGGCGCGTCCGCCCCGGTGCTCAAGGGCATCAGCCTTCGGATCGAACCGGGCACCGCACTGGGTGTGATCGGAGCCAGCGCCTCCGGCAAATCCACCCTGCTCCGCGCGATCCTGGGGCTTTATCCCGTAAGCCACGGGGCCATCCGGCTTGATGGCGCCGAAACCACCCAATGGGACCGGGAGGCGCTGGGCAACTACATCGGCTATCTGCCTCAGGACGTCGAACTTCTCGACGGCAGCATCGGCGAAAACATCGCGCGATTCGGCACCGTCGACCCCGACAGGGTAGTGGCGGCCGCCCGCGCCGCCGGTATCCACGACATGATCTTGCGGCTGCCGGAAGGCTACGACACCAAAATCCTCGGCCACGGCAATATCCTCTCCGCCGGACAGCAGCAGCGGCTGGGACTGGCCCGCGCCTTGTTCGGCGACCCGAAGCTGGTGATCCTGGACGAGCCCAATTCCAACCTGGATCAGGAGGGTGAAAATGCCTTGGTCGCCGCCCTGGCCGAACTGAAGCGCAAAGGGTGCACCGTGATCGTGGTCACCCATCGCAAGAGCCTCCTGAGCCAGGTGGACAAGATCGTTCTGCTGGCGGAAGGTCTGGTGGCCGTGTCGGGACCGCGCGACCAGGTTCTGGCGAGCTTGCAGAATTCGACGCCGCGGCCGGCCGGCGGCCTCCGCCCCGTCGCGGCCGCTCCCGTCCACAATCCGTCTTGATGGCCGTGACGACCTCAGCCCAGCCATCGCTGCTGACCGACGACCGCCGTTTCCGCCGGCTCGGGTTCCTCGTCGTTTTCGCCGTCTTCGGCGGCCTCGGCACCTGGGCGGCCGTCGCTCCCCTCAGCAGCGCAGCGCTGGCCCCGGGCGTCATCACCGTGGAAAACTACCGCAAGACGGTCCAGCATCTGGAAGGCGGCATCATCAAGACCATCCGGGTCCGCGACGGCGATTCGGTCGAAAAGGACCAGGTCTTGGCCACCCTCGACGACACCCAGCCGCGAGCCCAGCTCGAAGTCCTGCGCGGGCAGTATTACATCGCCGCGGCACGGGAAGCCCGCCTGATCGCGCAACGCGATGGCCTGAATGAGGTCCGCTATCCTCCCAATTTGCTCGTCCATGCAGACGATCCCCGGATCGATGACGCCATCCGCATACAGAACCACACTTTCACCGTCCGCAAGACGGCCCACGACGGCGAGATTTCCCTGTACCGGCGGCAGATCGAACAGCTCCGCGCCAAGCTCAAGGGTTTGCAGGCCCAAATCACCAGCCGTGATCGCCTGGTGAAGTCATTTCGGCACGAACTGGAGGATTTCGAGGCCCTTCTCAAGGAAGGCTACACCGAGAAGCAGAAAGTGCGGGAACTGGAGCGCAATCTGGCACAAAGCGAGGGCCAGCGCGGGGAATTGGCGTCTGAACTGGCAGCCACCGAACTACAGATCAGCGAGACCGAACTCAAGATCCTCCAGCTCCAGAAGGAGCTGCAGCGGGAGGTCGCGAAGGAACTGGGCGAGGTCCAGGCGGCCCTGTTCGAGTTGCGAGAAAAGATTCAGTCCCTGGAAAGCACAGTGGCGCGCACGGTCGTCAAGGCACCGGAGCCCGGCATGGTCCTGGGTCTGTCCGTGCACACCCTGGGGGGCGTCATCCAGCCGGGGGGAAAGATCCTGGACATTGTTCCGCAGGATGAGCGCTTGGTCGTGGAAGCCCGGCTGTCGCCTCAGGACATCGACCGTATCCAGCTCGGCCAGATGGCGGAAGTGCGGTTTACCGCCTTCAAATCCCGCGATACCCCAAAAATCGAGGGCAAGCTGATGGTTGTTTCCGCCGACCGTCTGGTGGACGAACAAACCCAGACTTCCTATTACCTGGCGCGGGTGGAAATCACGCCGGAAGGGCTTCAGGACCTGGCCCGCCAGAAACTGGACCTGGTGCCGGGCATGCCGGCCGAGGTCTTGATAAATACGGGCGAGCGCACCCTGTTCGAGTATCTGACCGACCCTTTCGTGAACACCGTCACCCGCTCCTTTATCGAAGATTGATCCATGACATTAGCCGGTTTCGGAAAGGGCCTCCTGTGCCTGGCGGTACTTGCTCTGCCTTCGGCCTCTTGCGCCGAGTCCCTGCTGGAGCTGTACCAGCGCACCCTGGAAACCAACCCCGTGCTGAAAAGCCGCGAATACTCGGTGGATCGAGCCAACGCCCAGAAAGACCAGGCATTCAGCAAATTGCTGCCGCAGATTTTCGCGGTCGGGAATTACTCTTACAACGATCTGCATCAACAGGCCGGACAAAGCTCGCTGAGCCTGAGCAGCTTGCCCGCAATCGATCAGCAATACAGCGGCCTGCGCGGAACGGTGCAGTTGCGCCAGGCCTTGTTTGACCTGGCCTCTTTCTATCGCTGGCAGAGCGCCGAAAATGTCATTTTGCAGTCGGAGCAGGAACTCGAGGCGGCGCGTATCGCTGTCGCGGGGGACCTGGTGGACCGGTATCTCAGGGCAGTCGAGGCTACCGACAACATCGCCTACGTGGCATCGGAAACAAAAGCCGTGGAAAGCCAGCTGAAAGGCCTGCAGCGGATGCACGAGCGGCAGATGGTGAAGGTGACCGATCTGTACGAGGTCGAGGCCTATTACCAAACGTTGGCCACCCGCGGGATCGAGGCGCGAAATGCCAAGGATGTGGCGCTGGAGAAACTGCGCGAGCTGGCCGGGGGTTCGGTGCGGGATGTCAACCCGGTCGGCCGGGAGCACTTTCCCCCCGTCCCGCGCGCTCCGGATGAATGGGTGCAGGAAGCGACCCGTAACAACCCGGCCCTGACCGCGCTACAACACGGCATCGACGCCACAGACAAACTGGTGACCAGCAGCCGGGCCGAGCATGCTCCGCTGCTTACCCTGCAGGTCTCCGAGACCTATGCGGACACCGGATTCGATAACCGTTCCCAGCCCCCTTACAACGTGTTCACCGCCGGCGTGCAGCTCACCGTCCCGATCTTCGAGGGCGGCCGGGTTCAGGCGGGGGTGAGGGATGCACAAGCCAGGCATCGGATCGCCCGGGAGCAGTTCGAGCAGAAGCGCCGAGAAATCGAACAGGAAACACGAACGGCATACCTGGATGCCATGGCCAGCTACTCGCGGATCGACTCCACCCGCCAGGAAGTGCGCGCGCAGGAGAAAGCCGCCGAGGCCCAGGAACGCGGCTATGAGCTCGGCGCTTCGACGATCGTCGACCTGCTCGAGGCCCGGCGCCGGCTGCTGAAGGCACGCGTCGAGCAGGCCAAGGCCCGCTACGACTACATCCGCGGGCTTGTTGGATTACAGGTCAGGGCCGGCAGTCTGTCCACGCCGTTCATGGAGGAGATCAACGGCTGGATGGCCGGGAAGTGATTCAGCGAGCGGGGCACGCGTTTGAAGAGCAGCGTCCAAAGGTGGCCTCCATTACCGCCAGTGGCGCCGTTGGCGGTTGTAGAAGATCTCGATCCATTCCGTGATGTCCGCGATGGTTTGTTGTCGCGTAGCAAACCGCCGGTGACGGACCCGTTCGTTCTTCAGCGTGCCCCAAAAGCTCTCCATAGGAGCATTTGGAGGCTTGAAACCGAACTGCTCCAGCAACGCCCGATAGGCATGGGCACAACACTGGCTCCCCTGACCGGAATGGTGAATCAGGCCTGGAGCGGCAATGCCGTTAAGTTAAGACGAATAACGTCACCCCGGCAGGGAAGGGGCCGACTAAAGGCCCGTTTGCGATTGGAATGCCGGGGTCCAGAAGCCATGGACGGCAGAGGCCTATCACTTCCTTGTGCACTGGATTCATGCCGCACAGTCCCTGTGCGGCACCCTACGGGCGCTTCGCGTGCAAATCGGCCTCGCCGCGCTACGCCGTCCCGCTTCGCTCGCGAGTCCTGGGCAGTCCTTCCCTGGCCTGCCCGCTCGCCGCATTGCGCCTCGCCCTGCCGATTTGTCCGGCACAAATTTGCCAGGAGCAAATTTGGACGTGCGGAGCACGGTCCGTAGGACGAACCCCAGGGATGGGGTGAGCAATCCCTGCCGGAATGACGGCTTAACTTATTAGTCAGGCCCGTAAATACCCTCCTGGTATTTCGGGCCGCCGCCCAGGCCGGTACACGCCCGGCCTGGGCTCACGCGGCTTGTCGCCGCGCCGGGGCATCCTTGCCCCGGATTAACCCGGCCTATATTTATAGGCCGGGTTAATAGTCAGGCCCGTAAATACCCTCCTGGTATTTCGGGCCGCCGCCCAGGCCGGTATACGCCCGGCCTGGGCTCACGCGGCTTGTCGCCGCGCCGGGGCATCCCTGCCCCGGATTAACCCGGCCTATATTTATAGGCCGGGTTAATAATGGCATTGCCTGGAGCGGGCCGCTTTGCCGACACCTCCCGCCACAAAGACTGGCTGACCAAGGCCGTCGTCATGCGTTCCCCGCGAGCGTAGCCCACGATCTCGCCGGTAAACAGGTCCTTGTGGCTGGCCCGGCACAGCCAGCCTTCCCCGGTCGGGGCCTGTAACGCCCGCTGCCGCAGGCGTTACACAAAATGGAATTAGGCCAATAGTCCGCCGATCAGATCTTTGTGAACTTCGGACTGCCGCCCCGTCTTGAGCCGGCTGGCGACCACGACGCTGCGCAGCTCGGCGAGAGCCCGATCGAAGTCGTCGTTCACGATGAGATAGTCGTACTCGCTGTAATGCGACATCTCCGAGATGGCATCGCGCATGCGGCGGGCGATGGTGTCAGGATCGTCCTGGCCGCGCGCCTTGAGCCGTTCTTCCAGGGTGCGGCGCGAGGGCGGCAGAATGAAGATGGAGATGCAGTTGGGCATCAAGTTCCGGATTTGCCGAGCGCCCTGCCAGTCGATTTCGAGCAGCACGTCCTGTCCTTCGGATAGGGCTTTTTCCACGGTTGCCCGAGCCGTGCCGTAATAGTTGTCGAACACCCTGGCGTGCTCCAGAAACCCGCCCGATTCGATCATCCCTTCGAATTCGGCATGATTCACGAAGAAATAATCCCGGCCGTGGACTTCTCCGGGACGCTGCGCTCGCGTGGTATGCGACACCGAAACCGTGAACCCCTCGAGGTTTTCCCGCAGTGCCCTGACCAAACTGGTTTTTCCCGCCCCGGACGGGGCTGAAACGATGAACAGCGTGCCGATACTCATGTGCCTTGAAATGATCCGGAGTGGTCTTAACGGTTGTCCGACGAATGGCGGTTTCCGACCCATGCCGCAGCAGGGGCCGAAAACCGTTAGCTTAGCATGTCATACCGTAGAGGTCGTGAGAATCAGCCGTCTACCGCAGCGTATAGAGAAAGCTGGCAAGATGGCGGGCATCCGCTTCGGTAACACCCGTGTTCGGCATGGCGGTCAGGGGATCGATAGCGGGCGGATCTTGAATCCAGCGCATCAGATTTTCCGGCGTGTTGGTCAGCACGCCGGCGATGTAGACGCGGCTCGCGATTCCGCTCAAAGGCGGCCCCACCAGACCGTTTGCGCCTTCGATTCCGGGGATGACATGGCAGGACCCGCAGCCGTACCGTGAAATGGCTTCCCTCCCCTGTGCGGGATCGCCGCCGGCTACCGATACCGCTGCGGGGTCCTCCTGGCGATCGCAGGCATTCAGAAGAAGAACTGCCGCAATCGCACAGGCTAATGCCGAGAGCTTATGACCGATTTCCATCCTGACCGTCCGTTTCGGCTGGAAAGGCGGGTTCCGATCCGGGGCACGCCATACTCGTCGAGTATGGCTTCGATCTCCTTGCTCCTGCGCTCGATGATGCGTTCCAGTTCTGTGCGTAACCGTTTATCGCCGTGCCTCACTCCCATCGCGATATCGAACACGAAGGGAAGAGACCGGTCGGCCGGCGGCGAGACGGGCACGACGGCGAGCGGAACCGCTTGGTTCTTGGCAAAGTAGCCCGCCAAAGGTCCCCATACGACGGCGATATCGATGTCGCCCGCCACTACCGCATCGATGATCCTGGCCGGCGGATTCTCCTTGGAGTAATCGCCGTAAACGGTGTAACCGACCACGTTATCGATGATCTTTCGGCTGGTCAGGGCATGGGCCGGCGGGGTGTTGGCGAAGTCGTCCCCGACCATCTGCACGCCGATCCTGACGTCGTGCAGCGTAGGATCGTTGAAGGAGCGGATGTTCAGCCCCGAGTCCAGGCGGTAAACGAACACGTAGCTGGACCGATAATACGGCGTCGTCGTCAGTGCGGGCCCGAAGTTGCTCGGGACGCCGAGAACCAGGTCGCAGCGATGGGATTTGAGCGTATTGCGGATAAAGCCGCGCCGCTGCGCCCACCAGGTGTACTCGACTTCGGCATTCAATTCGTGGGCGATGAGATCGCCGATCTTGTTTTCGAAGCCTTCCTGCCTCTGGTTGGAGAAGGGCAGATTATTGGGATCCGAGCAGATGCGGAGAGTACGCTTTGGAGAATGATCATCCACGACGGCTGACGCCATGCCCGGCCAAAACGCCGCAAGCAAGGCAAGCATCGAGAAGAACCCGGATCTACGGCAATGCGAAGACATACAGCATCCCACCCCGCGTCGTATACTCCGGTAAATCGGTCATCGCATTGATGAATCCCAACGCTCCGGTACCGTCACGAGAATCGAGCTCGCCGGCAACGATAGCCCCGGACCAACCGCCGACGCCGGACAGAGTCGCCACGTATTGCTTGCCGTCGGGCCCCCGGTAAGTCATTGGCTGGCTGATGATTCCGGAGCCGCACTTGAATTGCCACAATAACTCGCCGGTCCGGGCATTCACCGCCTTGAACCAGCCTTCCATGGTGCCGTAGAACGCCACGTCGCCCGCCGTCGCCAAAGCGCCGCTCCAGACCGGGAACTTCTCCCTGATCTTCCAGACCGCCTTGGCCGCAACGGGGTCCCAGGCGGTGAACTCGCCCCGGTGTCCGCCGGGACCCGCGTGCATCCGCACGTTGGCGCCGACATAGGGCGTGCCTGCGATATAGTTGGCTTCGACGCCCTCTTCGTCCATGCAGATATTCTGATGAGGAATGTAAAGCCAGCCGGTTTTCGGGGAATAGGCCGAGGGCTGCCAATCCTTCCCTCCTGGCGCTGCGGGACAAATATCGTGCACGACGGTGTTGAACCGGGGCCTTTTCTCATGCACTTCGATGGGGCGTCCGGTTTTCAAATCGACGCCCCTGGTCGTCGTGATATGCACGAAAGGCGTGGCCGACAGCACCTCGCCGGTGGTTCGGTCAAGGACGTACACGTAACCGTTCCGCTCGGGATGGACCAGAACTTTCCGGATCTGCCCGTTAATGGACAAGTCCAGCAGGACGTTTTCGTTAACGCCGTCGTAGTCGTACAGGTCGTGGGGACTCCACTGGTAAAACCAGCGCGCTTCGCCGGTGTCGGGATCGCGTGCGAAGACCCCAGCCGTCCACTTGTTGTCGCCTGGGCGCTGTTCCGGATTCCACGGCCCGGGATTGGCGGTACCGTGATAGATCAGATTCAAGGCAGGATCGTAGGAAATGAAGCCCCACACGGTGCCGCCGCCGATTTTCCAAGCCTCGGGCGGCCAGGTCGCAACGCCCAGATCCTCGCCACGGTCTTGGGGGTAAAACGGCTTGAACCTGGGGCCGATCAGCACGTCCTTGTCGGGGCCGGTGGAGTACGCTTTCCAGACCACGCGGCCGTTGCCGGCATCGAGCGCCGTAAGCCAGCCGCGCACGCCGAACTCGCCGCCGCTGTTGCCCACCAGCACTTTGTTCTTCACGATCAGCGGCGCCATCGTAATGGATTCGCCCAGATTGATATTGCCGATCCGCGCTTTCCAGATTTCGTTGCCGGTCTTGGCATCGACCGCCACGGTCTGCCCGTCGAGCGTGTTGAAGAAAATTCGTCCCTTCGAGTACGCCGCTCCTCGATTCACGACATCGCAGCAGGCCAACCCTTGAGCCGCGGACAGCGGCTTCGGCTCGTACTTCCATTTGAGAGGCGCGCCCGGACGGGTCAAATCCAGTGCGTAAAGAGTGTTCGGATAAGGGGTCACGATGTACATCGTGTTGTCGGCCACGATAGGCGCGGCTTCGTGGCCGCGTGACAGACCGGTCGAGAAGGTGAAGTTCAACCGCAGATCGTGGACGTTTTCGGCTTTGATCTGGTCGAGCGCGCTGAAACGGGTATTGGCGTAATCCTTGGCCGAAATAAGCCATTGCCCGTCTTCGTCGGACGCTTTTTGCAAAGCAGTGACCGGAGGCTCGGCTCTTTGGGTGTATGCCGCTCCGCCGAAAGGCAGAGACAACGGTAACGCGAAAAGAATTATCGGCAGGGGGAATCGGTAGGCGTACCGTTCATGAAAAGATGGTGAACATAGCCTCCGTGACGTTCGCATCAAGCCTCCTGCTGAGATAGCTTCTCCTTCTGCTCATGGGAGGTGGAGTCTTATCTTGAGACATACCTGATCGGCGAGCGTTCCAAAACTGAAACCTGGCTTACAAAAGCCAAGGCTTTCAGCTCGGCTCCGAACCGGAGCGGTTCAACCCGGCTCGTCTACGAAATGCCGCTTCGCTCTCTCCCTGTGCTCTCTTGACATCCAAGTCGGGAAAGCAACCCGCTTGGCGGGATATGATTCGCCGTAACCCGCTGCTGTCGTAAATCAACCGGATGATCCGCATCGGCGGAGCGCGGTCATTTTGCCCCTGTCGGGCGGCAATTGAGGGTTCAAGTCGGTTCATTTCCGTTGCTCCAACAGCGTTAAACGACACCACCGTAAATTCCGACAGCTTTCAATCGAATCTCCCACATCGATTCCATCTTGGCTTCGCATTCACTGTCTGTTTGATCGCGAAACAACCCGCCAGGTTTCCAAACGTCCCTTTACGGGGAAATCGCTCCTGCGGCATACCGGTACCGAACAGCGTCCAACATAAGAAGCCGAGGGTAAACCGCGCTACATAAACGCCTGGCCGATCGATTCGCCACGGTTCGTAATACTAAACCCTCAAGAATCTCCGCCCAATACCGCAATCACCCCAAGTTGACTACGGTTGCCAAAGCGGTTTGGACATCACTCGTCAGCGTCGTGAAACCGTTACGGAGCACCGAAACGAGAGGCCACCCGATAAGCTACTTTGGAATAGCGTTTAATGGATTCAAGCCTTTTTCGTAAGATGTAAGACCATCGGTGTCCTTAACTATTCCTATAAGCCGGAACAGCCGGAATCGGAAGCTGTAAAAACCCGGCTGAGATAATGCCCGGCCGGGTTATATCGCTATCCGTTCCGGATTGGTTGGTTATTTATTCTTGCCTTTGCCTCATGCCTCGCCCGCCCCTTCCCGCGCCGGCATCCTCGGTCAAACCCCGCAGTCCTTTTCTTTCTTCGCGCAATTCCCGGTACTGGTCTTGATATCGCTCACGCTCCTCCGGCATCATCAGCGGCTCACGCCTGCCTTCCATCTCGCCCGGACGCACACCCTCCCGCCCGACGCCCCTGTCCCGCGCACGTTCTTGAACCTCGCCTTGAAATTCTTGCTGAAAACTTTTTCGCTCCTGCCGAAGATCTTGATACCGCTCCCGATATTGCCCACCCGATGGTCTATCGAGCTTCCGTCCATTGCCGCCCCCTCTCTCCGCCCAGGCCTGGTTCACCGCTAACGTGGAAAATCCGATCAACAGCGCCAAAATAGCGTTCTTATGTTTCGTCATTCGCTTCCCCTACTGATAATCCTAGAAACGGCGGTTGGACGCGGCCAAGTGTGCGGCTGGCGGGCCGGCTGGCAAGGCGCGACGCCGCCGTGGGGCCGTCCCCCACAAGAAGGAGCAACGCCGCCAGGCGGCTCGCCCGCCGTGCAATCGGGTGCGTAGCGACTTCACCCGAGTGGTGAAATCGGTAGAAGGTAGGACGGTCAGAATTCATAGGGCTTTTCTACTCCATCTAAGCGGTCAACTGCCGTTTCTAGGATAATTGATCAATGACGGACATTCCGGATCGTCTTGTCGCTCGCTTCGATACGTTCGGCTACTATTGCTTGTGGCTCGCTTGCCCTAGCCCGCTCGCCAAGACCCAAGCCGACGTAGCGGCGGCAGAACCAGTTTAGCACTGCCCATCCGTGACGCTGATGACAATGAGGACGTGGCGGAAACATCGAAGCAAGGCGCACAGATTGCCTGCCGTCCGAGAACCGAATCCCGGCCATGCCGTCTTGAGATGGATGTCGATCCTTTGTTTGGCGCTGGACCTGTACCGTCCGGCCGCGGCTCAAATTCCCGGCGTTGCCGAGGAATCGGCTGGCCAAATCGGCGGAGTTCCCGTCTCGGTCTGGACCTATCCTAGCGATGGCCTGAAGGTCAAAGGCTTGCTGTTCCTGCCCTGCGCCAAAGACAAACTGCCGCTGATTCTCTTCAACCATGACGGCGTTTCGGGCATTTCCGTGGAACACATGCGGGCCAGTGCGCGTCTGGCGCAGGCGGGGTATGCCGTGTTCACCCCGTCCTATCGAGGCGAGGACGGATCGGAAGGAGACATCGAAGTAGCCGCCGGCGAAGTGCGGGATGTGCTGAATGCTCTGCCGCTGCTGGCCCAAGTACCCGGCGTCGACGGCCGGAAAGTGGCCATGGTCGGGGTCTCGCACGGCGCTCTGATCAGCGTGCTGGCAGCCGCGCGGCAGTCTGAGGTCGATGCCGTGGTCACGGCCGACGGGGTGATGGACATCTACGCCTGGTGGCGCCATCTTCAACAAAATGGAATCTCGGGCCGCGACGAACTGACCCGGCGAATCTACGGCGACGGCCCGGAGGACAAACCGCTGGCTTTCTCGACCCGCCACGCCCTGGCTCAAATCCCGAACTTGAAGGCGCCGGTGCTGATCCTCCAGGGCGGCCGGGACGACATCGTACCCGCCCAGCAGGCGATTACATTCAAGGCGAAATTGGACAGAGCCCGGCATCCGGCCAAATTGAAAATTTATCCCCGCTGCCGGCATGGCTTTCTGGTTTACACACCTCACCTGAAGAACGGCGCGGCACCGGCTGAACGCATCGAGACCGAGAAGGCGTGGCAAGATCTCTTGGGATTTCTCGAAAAGCATCTCAAGTCTTGAAATCCTCTTCGGAATTGCCGAAATAGCTCCGTAAACTGGGTTGGTAAACTCAGCTGTCAGAGCAGTTTCCGTTCGTATGTAAGGATTGATTGTAAATGGCCTTATTCCATTCGGCATTCGAGTGAACATTAATCGTAGGGTGGGTTAGCGAAGCGTAACCCACCGATTCGGGATCGCTCGGTGGGCTACGGCCTCGCGGCCTAACCCACCTACAAAAATTAATGCCTTATTGAAAGCGATTTGGAATTAGTGTGGGAGCGGGCTTTAGCCCGCGATAATCGCTCAATCGCGGGCTAAAGCCTGCTCCCACAAGCCCTAAACCAACTTGAAGTACGCAAAAAAATGCGGCTATTTATGGAGGAATTTTCGCCAAGTGAACGCCGGATTTCCCGACATCGGCTTGAGGTGTAGAAAAAAGAAACCCGGCCGAGGCCGGGCACTCAAGACTGCTTCTTGGTGATTCTTAGCGGAATCTTCCCCCAATTCCGTGCAGTCCCCTCCAGCTTAGCCGAAAATCGACTGTGTGCAAGACCTTCCCGCGTCCCCAATGCGGGAACATCCCGATACGTCATTCAATATTCTGCGTCTGTTCTCTCATTTGTTCGATCAGCACTTTCATCTCGACCGAGGCCTTGGTCGTTTCAGCATCGGCGGATTTCGAGCCTAGCGTGTTGGCTTCGCGGTTCATTTCCTGAAGCAGGAAATCGAGACGGCGGCCCACCGGCTCTTTCTGGCGCAAGGCCCGCAGCACTTCATCGACATGGGCATCGAGCCTATCCAGTTCCTCGTCGACATCCAATTTCTGTGCGAGGTAGACCATTTCCTGCTCCAGCCGCTCGGAATCCGGATTGGCGCAGACTTCGGCCAGCCGTGCCATGATCTTCTGCCGAATGGATTGGAGTACTTCCGGCATACGCGCCCGCACCGACGATACGTGTTCCCGCAGTTTGACGCAGCGTTCTTTCAACAAAGCCGCCAATTGGCGCCCCTCGTTTTCCCGTACGACTATGGCTTGCTTCAGCACGTCGGTCAAAAGGTCGAGAATTTCGGCGGCAAGTTGCTCTCGGTCGGCCTCGGGCTCGTGCAAGGCGCCCGGCCATTTCAAGACGTCCAGGGCACTGAAGCCGGCCAAGGGCCTATCGCTCAGATCGTCCACCTCCCGGGCGGTCGCCAACAGCTTGGTGACCAACTCACGGTTCATGCGGATGTCGGCGCCGCCTTCGACGCTTTTCTTATAGGACAAAATGCAATCCAAGCGCCCTCGGTTGATGAGCGCACCGACGCGGCTGCGGGCAGCAGGCTCCAAAAAGCGGAATGCATCCGGCAAACGCAGGGAAAGATCGAGGTAGCGGTGATTGACCGAGCGTACCTCCCAGGTGAAAAGCCAGTCCCGAATTTCTCGTTCGCCGCTGGCGAAAGCGGTCATGCTGCGGATCATGGAAAATCTTGCTTTATACTGAGTAAATTGAATCACGCATTTAAGTCTTCTGGCCTGTCCCGAATTTTGTCGGTTCGCCCTTTTTTCCGGAGGGGAGAGAACTGAAGTCGGTCCTGCGTAAAACCCTAATGCGAAAGAACGGAATATTAAGCTGAATCCTCCCATGCGGAAACTCTGGCCAGACTCTTCGGACAAGCCTCCGAAAGAGTTTTACTTTTTGAAGTCCGGAACGATCGTCGATCAATACATGATCGAGCGCCCTTTGGCCGGGGGCGGATTCAGTTCCGTCTACCTGGCGCGCCAGCTGGCCGACCAGCACCAGGTAGCCATCAAAGAGTACCTGCCGCGCCGCCTGGCGCATCGCACGCCGGAAAATCACGTGGTGCCGAACAGCGAAGAAACTCGCTCGATGTTCCTGCGCGGCCGGCGACTGTTTCTTGAAGAAGCCAAAGTTCTCACCAGGTTCAAACATCGCAACATCGTCGAGGTCTTGAACTTCTTTCAGGCCAACTCGACGGTCTACCTGGTAATGACCTTCGAATATGGAAAAATCCTGGGCGATTATCTGCTGAAAGAAAAGAAAAACGGTGTGAGCGATCAGTTCCTGCGCATGGTGTTTCCGGCGCTCCTCGATGGCCTCAGGACGATCCACCAAAACGGGCTGCTGCACCTCGACATCAAACCGCAGAACATTCTGATCCGTTCGGGCGGCGATCCTTTGCTGCTGGACTTCGGAGCCTCGCAGCCTTATCCGTACGAGGAAAACACGCGAATCGGCAAAGTCCTGACCAACGGCTTCTCTCCCATCGAACAATATCAGGACGACGGCGCCTTAGGCCCGTGGAGCGACATCTACGCCATAGGCGCAACCATGCGGATGTGCTTGGACGGCCTCCCGCCTCCCGCGGCTCCGATTCGCGCCGAACGCGATAGCCTCATCCCGGCGGTCAAAGCGTTCAAACGCCGCTATCCGCAAAATCTGCTGCAAGCCATCGATTTGGCCATGATCGTAGATCCCGCGCAACGTCCGCAGTCGATAGAAGAATTCTCGCGGCTCCTCTCCGCGGACAGCCGACCGGCCGAAAGTTGAACGGCCGGAGATCGACTCCGGGTCTCCATCGCTCCACCGTAAGATTCCCCCCCCTTCTTGGCCGCGCCTAAAGGTATTTAACTTTGCGGCAAAGGATTGTTCCTCTGCGGAAGATGGCATAATGTATGCCCGCCTTTCTGGAAAAGAAAAATCAGGAACAGTCATGATGAGTGCGAGCATCAACGAACGCAGGCAAAACACGAATCACATGATCGAGGAGCTTCTGGAGGAGAGGCGGCAAGTTTGGTCGCTGTACTGCACAATTGCGGGAATGAAGCCCTTTACGGTCGAGCAGCCCCTTCGGACGAAAGTCCAGGAGTTCTGCCAATTGCTCATCGATTACATATCGCTGGGGCATTTCGGGATTTACCAACGCATCATCGACGGAACCGAACGAAGGCGGAAAGTACTTGAACTGGCGGAAAACATTTACCCTCGCATCGCCGAAACCACCGATGCGGCGGTGGAGTTCAACGACAAGTACGAAACGCTGATCGGAGACGGGCTCAAAACCCATCTCGAGGATGATTTGTCCAAGCTCGGCGAGGAATTGGCGATGCGCATCGAACTTGAGGATCAACTGATTTCGAGCATGATCGCCTGATCAATGCACCGCAACGGGCGGAAGCACTCGTGAACTGGTCGCGACAGTGCCGCCCAAGCCTGAGGCACCATACGGCCGATGAACTATTGCACACACTGCGGAACATCGCTTCGAACGGGCATTCCCGAAGGCGATGACCGTCCGCGCCACATCTGCGACTCCTGCGGGACCATCCATTATCAGAACCCCAAGCTGATCGCCGGATGCATTCCTGTGTGGCAGGACCGGATACTGCTGTGCAAGCGCGCCATCGAACCGCGTCTCGGCTATTGGACACTGCCCGCGGGCTTCATGGAACTCGGCGAAACCTTGCCGGACGCCGCCCGCCGCGAAGCTCGCGAGGAAGCGAATATCGAGGTGGAGCTCGACTCGGTGTACACCATTTTCAGCCTTCCCCATATTTCGCAGGTGTACGTGTTCTTTCGTGCCCACATGCTGGAAGAACGCTACTCGGCCGGCTCGGAAACCTTGGAAGCGCGCCTGTTCAGGGAGGACGAGATCCCCTGGACCGAAATCTCCTTCGAAACGGTTTATCGCTCGCTGCGTCTATTTTTCGCCGATCGCAAGCAAGGCAGCTATGCATTCAGGCTGGAGACCATCACGCCGGATCAGCGCAGAATGCGGGGAGGTTAGAGCGTTTTCCGGTTTGACGCCGCGCCCCAAGGTACGGTAGGTCGACATTCCTTTCCCAATCGCAAACGGTCGCTTTAGAGCGTTTTTCATGCCGGTGTACGGCTTCGTATCGGGCGGGAAGAACGTAGGTCGGCAATCCTTTGCCGACGAAGTCCTTTGCCGAGCCGATAAGTCGGCGAGGGATTGCCGACCTACGCATTTCCCGATCCTCACCGCTAAACGGCGGAGAAAAACGCTCTAACCTCCCCGTTCGTCAACTCAGCGGCGAACGTAGGCCGGGATGACGAAGGAATCCCGGCAACCCCGCGACAATGCCGGGTTTCGTTCCTCACCCCAGCCTACATGCTGGGCGCCCTGAAACCGGAGAAGCCTTTTCAGGGCTTCCCTAACAGTGCACTCATCCGTTGCCCCATATCCGTAGGCGTATCGACGACGTCCACGCCCGCAGCCCGCAGGGCCGCCACTTTGCTCGTTCCCGTCCCTTTGCCGCCGGTGATGATCGCACCGGCATGACCCATGCGTTTTCCGGGCGGCGCAGTGAGACCGGCGATGTAACCGACTACCGGCTTCGTGACATGCGCCTTGATGTATTCGGCCGCTTCTTCCTCGGCGCTGCCGCCGATTTCGCCGACCAGAATGATGCCCTTGGTCTGATCGTCATTCTGAAACAAAGCCAAAAGATCGATGAAATCCAAGCCCTTGATGGGATCTCCGCCGATCCCGACGCAGGTGCTCTGACCGAGTCCCGCTTTGGTGGTTTGATGCACGGCTTCGTAAGTCAGGGTCCCGGATCGGGACACGATGCCCACCGAACCCTTTCGATGAATAAAACCGGGCATGATGCCGATCTTGCACTCGCCCGGCGTAATCACGCCGGGGCAGTTGGGGCCGATCAATGCGGTGTCGTAATGGGCCAGGGCCGCTTTGACCCGGAGCATGTGCAGCACGGGAATGCCCTCGGTGATGCAGACGATCACTTTTATACCCGCGTCGGCCGCTTCCAGGATGGCATCCGCCGCGAACGGCGGCGGCACGTAAATCATGCTGGCCGTGGCGCCCGTTTCGCGCACCGCCTGCTTGACCGTGTCGAACACCGGCAAATTCAAATGGGTTTGCCCGCCGCGCCCCGGTGTCACGCCGCCGACCAGCCGGGTGCCGTATTCCAGACACTGCTGAGAGTGGAAAGTGGCCTGCTTGCCGGTAAATCCCTGGCAAATGACCTTGGTGTTCTTGTCGACGAGTATGCTCATTGCGCAGCCTCCACAGCCTTTTTCGCCGCCTCGTCCAAATCCGACGCGGTTATCAGCGCCAAACCGGACTGCTCGAGCAAGCGCCGGCCCTCCTCGGCATTGGTTCCTTCGAGCCGAACGATCACCGGCACCTGAACGTGCACCTCTTTGACGGCCGAGATAATGCCTTCGGCGATCAGATTGCAGCGTACGATGCCGCCGAAAATATTCACCAAAACAGCTTTCACCTTCGCGTCGGACAAAATCAGTTTAAACGCCTCGGCGACTTTCTCCGCCGTGGTTCCGCCGCCCACATCCAGGAAATTGGCCGGCTCTCCCCCGTAAAGCTTGATGACGTCCAGCGTCGCCATCGCGAGTCCCGCCCCGTTCACCATACAACCGATATTCCCGTCCAACGTGACATAGCTAAGTCCATGCTGGCGGGCCGCAGACTCCTTGGGATCCTCTTGGGCCGGATCGCGGAGCTCAGCCAGATCGGTATGGGCGAACAAGGCGTTGTCGTCGATGTTGATCTTGGCGTCCAGCACCAGTAACGCACCGTCTTCCGTCACCACCAAGGGATTAATCTCGATTTGGCTCAAATCCTTGTCCAAAAACAGCCGATACATTCCGTTCATGATCTTGGTCAACGCGTTGACCTGGTCGCCCCGAAGCCCCAGGGCAAAGCCGATTTCCCGGCACTGGTAGGCCTGAAGTCCGGCGGCAGGATCGACCGTCAGACTCAGAATTTTCTCGGGGTGCTGCGCAGCCACCTCTTCGATATCCATTCCGCCGGCGCTGGATGCCAAAAACAGCACCCTGGCGCTGGATCTGTCCACCACCGCGCTCAGGTAAAGCTCCCGCGCAATCGGGCGGACTTCCTCGATCAGCACGGCATTCACGGGCAATCCGGCGCTGCCCGTCTGAGCGGTAACCAGACGCGACCCCAGCAATTGACCCGCCGAGGCCCCGACCGCATCGACGCTGCCGACCAGCTTGACGCCGCCCGCCTTGCCTCGCCCGCCGGCATGCACCTGGGCCTTCACCACCCACTGCCCGCCGCCCAAGGCGGTCGCAGCTTCGACCGCCTCTCGCTCCGAAAATGCCGGGGTGCCGCGGGGGACCGGCAAGCCGTAGGACGAAAACAAATGCTTCGCCTGATATTCATGTAGGTTCATTGGATACTCCGTTTAGCTCTCGCGCCGGGCATCAATCCTCAAATCGATGCTACTCTTAATGTCTACGGCTATTCTAATAGACCCGCTCCGAAACCGCACCGCAGCCATGTCGCAATGCCACGCACCGACCCCGAACTCGGGCGAGTCTCCGCTCCCCGTGAAACGATCGAGCGCAAGGTACCTGCAAACGGTTTTGCGGTGAACGACCCGGCACGAGGCTCTACGGCGCTCAACAGCTGCTACGGACAATGGACTTCGACAACAAGCAAATATCGCCCTGTCCGTTCTCCAAACATTACCGCATTCCTGAAAACCAAGCCTGGCAGTCGCTAACGGTTTATCTTCTATACCGTCTGACGCTGGGTAGCGTTTTGGTGTTCCTGTTTTTTCTGGGTGCGCTGCCGTCGTCGCTGGGTAAACACGACCCCGTGCTTTATGCAGCAGCCAGCAGCATCTATCTAGGATCTATTTTTTTCTCGGCTATTCCTCTGCTCCTGCGCCGCCCCGCCTTCCCGCTTCAAGCACAGCTGCACGTGCTCGCCGATCTAGTCTTGATCCCCAGTATCATGCACGCTTCGGGAGGCGTGGAGACCGGCGTCGGCGTATTGCTGGCTTTGTCGGTAGCGGCTGGCGGCATCCTGACCGGCGGTCGCTGCGCTTTGCTGCTGGCGGCGCTGGCCAGCGTGGCAGTCCTGGGAGAAGAAGTTTACGCCGATCTCTCCGGAGCGTTCGAAGCGGCCTACACTTACGCCGGCATGCTCGGGGCCTCGTTCTTCGGCATCGCGATTCTCGCCCTGGTGCTGGCGAGACGCGCGGAGCAGAGCGAAGCGATCGCGGCGCAACGCGGCGTCGACCTGGCCAATCTTCAGCAGCTCAACGAATTCATCATCCGCCACCTGCAGTCGGGCATTCTCGTCATCGATGAGCAGCATCGTATTTGGATGATGAACGATTCGGCCGCTCGGCTTCTCGGCATCTCTTCGACCGCCCGGTCCTTGGAAACCGCCTGTCCGGAGTTGGCCGAGCTGTTTTGGGATTGGCTGGACGATCCGATCCCCGGCACGGTGGGTCTCGGCTCTCGGGCAGGACAACCCTTGCAAGTTCGCTTCACCCGCTTAGGGCCTACATGGCCTCCGATTTACATGGCATTCCTGGAAGACAATGCCCTGTACAATCAGCGGGTACAGCAAAGCAAGCTGGCTTCGCTCGGCCGCCTCACCGCCAGCATCGCCCACGAGATTCGCAACCCCTTGACCGCCATCAGCCATGCCGCTCAGCTTCTGGCCGAGTGCTCGTCGCTGCAATCTCAAGACCGGCGCCTGATACAAATCGTTCTCGACCATACCGCGCGGGTTAACATCGTCATCGAGAATGTGCTTCAAATCTCGCGGCGAGGCCAATCGAAGCGAGAAATACTTCCCTTGGCGTCTAGTTTGAAAAAGTTTCTGCGCGACTACCGAATGGCGCAGGGAATACATGAAAAAGCCTTTCAACTCGATATCAAGATCGGCGATGCGCTGGTCACGGTCGACCCCAGCCATCTCAAACAGATTCTTGAAAATCTTTTTTCGAACGCGCTGAAATACGGCGAGCCGCAACGCGGGGCCATCCGGGTGCGCGTAAGGCGCCAACGGGGCGAACCATGCGTCGAAATCATCGATCATGCAGCGCCCATCGATAGTCAGACCGTTCAGCAAATGTTCGAGCCATTCTTCACCACCTCCGCCAGCGGCACCGGACTCGGGCTTTATATCGCGCGCGAGCTGGCGGAACTCAACCAGGCTAAACTGGAATATGAACCTGTCGCCGGCGGCGGTTGCTTCCGGCTCCGTTTGGCCGACGCAGAAAAAACCACAATCGAATTATGAACAGACCGTCCGCCCTGGTCGTCGATGACGAGCCCGCCATACGCGAATTGCTGGAGATCACGCTCGAGCGCATGGATATCGACGTGCAATCGGCCGGCGCATTGCGGCAGGCTCGAGAGCTCCTGCAAAACCGGCATTTCGATCTTTGCCTGACCGACATGCGTCTGCCCGACGGCGACGGCTTGGACCTGGTGGAATACATCCAGCTCAACCTTCCGGCACTGCCGGTGGCGGTCATCACCGCGCATGGCAATATGGAGTCGGCCATTCGCGCCTTGAAGAACGGCGCCTTCGACTTCGTCTCCAAGCCGCTGGATCTGCACATTCTTAGGAACCTCGTGAACACGGCGCTCAAGCTCGGTCAGCAAGAAGGCAGGGACCGCCGCTCCCGCCATATATTGCTCGGCGATTCGCAAGCGATGCGCGAAATCCGCTCCAAAATCACTAAGCTGGCACGCAATCAGGCGCCTATATTCATCAGCGGCGAATCGGGGACGGGTAAGGAATTGGTTGCGAGACTGATCCATGCCATGAGTCCGCGGTCCGAAAAGCCGTTCGTCGCGGTGAACTGCGGTGCGATACCGCACGACCTGATGGAAAGCGAATTTTTCGGCCACAGAAAAGGCAGCTTTACAGGAGCGGTCGGGGACAAGCAGGGCTTATTTCAAGCGGCTCACGGCGGCACGCTGTTTCTGGACGAAGTCGCCGACCTGCCGCTGTCGTTGCAGGTCAAATTGCTGCGCGCGATTCAGGAAAAATCGATTCGACCGCTGGGCGAACCTCGGGAAATTCCGGTAGACGTACGTATCGTCAGCGCAACTCACAAGAATCTCGCGGAGATGGTCCGAAACGGCGATTTCCGGCAGGATCTTTTTTACCGCATCAACGTGATCGAGATGCATGTTCCGCCCTTGCGCGAGCGCCGCAGCGATATTCCGGCCTTGATCGACCACATACTCGCAAAACTCACCTCCCCCGGAGATACCAAGGCCGAACTGAGCGCCGAAGCCTTGACCGCACTTATGAGCTATCCGTTTCCGGGCAACGTACGGGAGCTCGAAAATATTCTGGAACGGGCCGTCGCACTCTGCGACGGGCATCGCATTCTGGTCGAGGACTTGAACCTTCCGGAAGGGTCATCCGGGTGCTCCCCGGATGATCGTTTGCGATTGGAAGGGTCATCCGGGCGCTCCCCGGATGACCGTTTGCGATTGGAAGGGTCATCCGGGCGCTCCCTGGATGACCGTTTGCGATTGGAGATGATCGAAACGGCTTTTCCGACTGCGTCGGAGGAGAACCCCGTGAGGGAACACGGTCTGTCGCTGGAAAGCTATATGGACGAGATCGAAAAGCAGGCGATCATCAAGGCTCTCGAAAAAAACCGTTGGAACCGGACCGCGGCGGCGAAGCAGTTGGGCATCACGTTCCGCGCACTGCGCTATAAGTTGAAAAAGCTGGGACTGGACTGAGCAAATGCGGAAAACCGGTGAGGATGGACGGCCGAGATACACAACGGAGGCGAGTCAGCCGTCGCCCTGAACTAAAAAAATCTAAAGGGCTTACTCCATCGCCCAACGCCGTCAAGCCCGATATTTATCCAGAGTCTTGAGCTTATCCAGAGCGTCCTTGATCTTCCCGGCAACCGCGTCGTTCAGCTCCGTAGGCTTATAGACTCGATCCAGCAATCCTTCCGCGACCAGGGCTTCTTTGACCCATTTCTTGGCGAAACGATAATTTGTCGGCACTGGAGAGACTTCGCCCGTAGCCGGATTGCGCAACTGTCCGCCGCGCTCGGTTTGCGCGGCCTCTTCCTCGGCGGGCGCGGCCGTTTCGGCGACAGCAGGCGCGCCGGCGGCTTCCTCGGCTTTCGTTTCGGGCGCCGCTACCGGGGTTGGCGTGCTATCCGCGCGAGACACGGTCTTGAATACCTCGTAGATCACAAATACGACGAAGATCACCGTCAGACCGACCAGCAATTGCATCATGATCTTTCTCCTCCTCTTCTTGTAGTTTCTATCGACTCGCCAGCCGCCGCCTGAAGTTCCGAGCGTCACCGCGGTTGCGTGCGAGCCGACACACCATAGGCCGAAACGAATAAAACCGCAATATCTCTCTTGACTTTAGTCAACAATTTGCGCAAGAAATCCCCGAAACTCGCATTTTTTGTAAACGCCGATTTTGCCGCTAGCCGGTTCGTCCCGAACTTCTCGAAGGGCCTCGAGGGCTTGCCGGGACAGCTTCTAAGGCATCGCGTGAACGTGGGGGACAGGCCTGAGCGCCTTGTGCTCGAACTGCAAGCGATGAAGCTCCGCGTAATAGGATTGTCCGCGCAGCAATTGTTCGTGAGTGCCGCTTTCGATGATACGACCGTCCCGCATGACATAGATCCGGTCCGCATTCTGGATGGTGGACAGACGATGAGCGATGACCAAGGTGGTCCGGCCTTTCATCAATACCTCCAGCGCCTCCTGGACGTGCCGCTCGGACTCCGCATCCAGCGCGGAAGTCGCTTCATCGAGTATCAGGATGGGAGCATTCTTGAGGACGGCGCGCGCGATGGCGATACGCTGCCGTTGTCCGCCCGAGAGCACGATACCTTGCTGGCCGACGACGGTGTCGAAGCCTTGCGGCAGGTTTTCTATGAATTCCAGCGCATGGGCGGTCCTCGCCGCCTGCCGAATCTCCTCGAAACTCACCGACTCCCGGCAACCGTAAGCGATATTGCTGGCAACGCTGTCGTTGAACAAGGTAACTTCCTGCCCCACGTAAGCAATATGCCGGCGCAGACTCTCCAGGGTGAACTCCCGTATGTCCCGCCCGTCGAGGCGGATTTCGCCTTGAGTGGGCTCGTAAAGGCGAGGCAGCAAGCGTATCAGCGAGGTTTTGCCGCTGCCCGACTGTCCGACCAACGCAATGGTTTCGCCCGGCTTTACCGTCAACTCGATATTCTTCAGCGCGTAATCTCCGTCATCGTGATACGCAAGACCGACTTTCCGGAATTCGATATGTCCCTTTACCGCGTCGAGTTCTCGCGTACCGGTATCGTGTTCGCGCTCCTTGTCCAATAGCTCGAAGATGCTGTCCCCGGCGGCGATCCCCTTCTGCATGATGTTGAGGACCTGGGTGGCACGCTTGATCGGGCTCAGCATCATGGCCATCGCCGCAATGAAGGCGATCAGACTGCCGGGCGTGATGGTGTGGCGCACCGAATCCAGGGAGACCACGTACAAGATCGCCGCGAACCCGCTGACATAGATGAGCTGTATGAGCGAGCCGCTAACCGCGTCGGTGACGATCAGCTTCATTTGCCGCCGCTGGTTGCGTTCGTTTTCCTTGGCGAACTTTTCGGTTTCGTAGCCTTTCCCGTTGAACACCTTGACGATGCGCTGCGCATCGATCACTTCCTGCGCCACGTGGCCGACATTGCCCATGGACTCCTGAATACGCATGCTGATCTTGCGAAAACGCTTGCTGACCAGGCGAATGCTGATGCCGAGCACCGGGCCGACCACCATGAAGACCAGGGACAACAAGGCATTTTCGTAAACCATCAACAAAGTGAGACCGACGATGGTCAATCCGTCCTTGAACACCGCGACCACGCCCTTGGTCAAGGAATTCGCCACCTGCTCGGTGTTGTACAGCAGTTTGGCGAGCAACTGCCCCGACGAGGCGTGATCGTAATAGGCACAGGGAAGATTCAATAGCTGATCGAACAAATCCCGGCGGAGATCGGCGATCACCCGCCGTCCGACCCATCCGGAACAGTAATCCCCGGCGAACCCGGCGATACCACGGGCGATCGACAAACCCAGCAATATGAAAGGCGCTTGACGCAGAATCTCGGGGTCATTCTCGATGAAACTGCCGTCGATGAGCGGCTGAATCAGCTTGGCGAAAGCGGGTCCCAGCGAGGCATAGGCAATCATGGCCACTATTGAAGCCAGGAACATCTTCCAGTAGGGCAAAGCGTATTTGAGCAGCCGCCGATAGATGATCATTCCATCGGTGAGTGGCTTTCGGTCGGAGTGTTTTTCGCTCATGAGGTCGTGCAGGCTTAATAAAAGGCCGTCCTGATTTCTCAAGCGGCCTGTTCGACTTTGCTAAAATCGTGGTTTTTTCACACGGATAGAAATCATCCAATGGTCGCTGGAGTCATCGCTCCCCCGGTCCAGTATGCCAATTATACCGGCGTCACGGCTGCCTTGGCTTTCGCCTTTTTTGCCTGGCTGAGTCCGGCCGGCACCAATATCGCGTTAGCCGCGTTTTCGCTGGCATTTCTGTTGAATCCGTCGGCATGGCCGGTGTTTCGCCGCGATCCGATGTTCGGACTGTTTGCCGCTTTCGCGATTTATGTGGCCATCGGGGCTTATTTCGCGATCGACGAATTTCCCGAAACGCGCAAACTTCAGATCCGAGACGCCTCGAATTGGCTCAAATTGTTCGCCTTTCTGCCGCTGGCCTGGTGGCTGCGCGGCGACCTGCGGCGCATCCACTGGACGCTGATCCTGGCCACCGGGGGGCTCCTGATCGGCATGCTTTGGAAAGCCGATTGGTCGAACTTGTATCACATGACCGTCGCCGAAAGAACCGGATTCAAACTCCGAATCATCTTCAGCGGTCTGGTGTCGGCATCGGCAATTCTGGGACTCTTGATCTATACCCCGCGAATCTGGAGCACCCGCACGAGTCCCCTGAATGACCTATTTCGCCTCGCCTGTTGGCTGGCCGCCCTATATCTATCCAGTTTCATGCTGATTTCTTCCAAATCCCGCGGCGCCTGGCTTGCCGCACTCATAGCCGTTCCCAGCGCATTGGGTATCCATTATTTTTGGAAGACAAAAAGAACCGACCTTCAGCTCGGAAAGTCGGTTCCTTTCATGCTCCTCGCGCTGGGCGTGGTTGTGGGTCTGTTTGCCCTGAACCACGGCGAGATCCGGACCCGGATCGATCAGGAAAACGCGGTCGTTTCGTCGATTTTGCAGGGAGAAAACCAGCACTTGCCGCGCACGTCGATCGGCTATCGCCACGATATTCAGAAATTCGGATTGCAAAAATATTTGGAGCGGCCCTGGTTCGGCTGGGGCCCCGGCTCTACCGAGCATCTCGTCGAAATCAGCGGTCAACCCGAGCTGATCCATCCACAGGCGAAAGGAGCGGACTGGATGGACCACTTTCATAACACTTATCTGGAAATCCTGGTCCGCTTCGGCCTTTTGGGCGCACTGGTCTTGGCCGCAACGGTTCTTCTGGTGATGGCCAACGTATGGCGCAGCTATAAGACCGGGATTCTGCCGAAAGACCATTTCGCGTTTCTGGCCGGCTGCTTCATTCTCTTGGCCGTGTGGAGCCTGTTCGACTTCCGCATTCTGCACGGCGACTGCCGGGCCTATTGGATTTTACTGGCCGGGATCGCCTATAGCTTTGCCTGGCATCCCGATGCGGCCCGCCATGACTAGGCTACCCGTCGTTTATCTGGGCCGAAGCCGCCTGCAACGAAATCGCGCCAATCTGATCCAGACCCTGCAGATGATGGAGGCATTCCGCCAAGCGGGCGTCGACGCTACGCTGTATTTGCCGCCGTGGCCGGGTTCGCTGGACCTGGAAAGCCGGCTGCGCGATTTCGGCATCGAATCGTCCTTGGACATCCGTTCCAGCTGGCTGCTGAATCGGCGCTGGAACGCCCGCCCGTTCGTTCGGCTTTATGGCAGGCGACTTCGGAAGGCTCTTGGCGTTTACACCCGCTCCGTGCAAATCAGCGCCACATTGGCCGCTGCCGGAATACCGCATCAACTGGAAATCCACGAGGCGGAGCGCGAACTGATCGGCAAAGGGTATTTGGCCGGCATCGTGAAGCATCATCGGCAGGGACTCATCGGATGGCTCGTCCCCATCAGCCATGCCGCGGCAGACGTATTGATCCGGGCCGGGGCCGTCGCGGAGCGCGTGCTCGTCAGTCCGAGCGGGACCAAACTTTCCGCATTCGACCGGATTCCGGCCTTCGATCCCGACCGTCTCTCCGCCCCTCGCATCGTGTACCTCGGGCGCCTCAGCCGCGACCGAGGCCTCGACGTCTTCCAGGAAATCGCTGCAACGGAAATCGCCGACGTCACCTTGGTGGGCGAACAGGAAGATACGGTCCAAGCCTCGGGCAAGCTGCACGTCGTGCCTTTCGTGCCGCACCGGGACGTGCCGACCTGGTGGGAGCGCTCCGATTTGGTCCTGCTGCCCTACCAGCGAAGCCTTCCCCATGCCGATTCGATCAGCCCCATCAAGCTGTTCGAGGCGATGGCGGCGGGACGTCCGATCATCGTGAGCGATCTGCCCGCGATTCGGGAAATCGTCGATCACGAGAAAACCGCTCTGTTGGTCGAGCCGGCGGACACCGGAGGATGGATCGCGGCGATCAGGCGGCTGCAAAACGATCCGCAACTCGCCTGCCGTCTCGCGCAAGCGGCGAAGCAAAAGGCCCGAGAGTACAGCTGGGAGAAGCGCGCCGAGCGGATTGCCAAAGCGTGTGGCTGGATCTGACGACTTGACTGGCGCGTTTTCACTGCGGACGAAGGCGTCGGCAAAGGATTGCCGACCTACGCCAAATCGGAAAATCCTCTAGCCGCGTTCAGCAACCGTTTCCGTAACCTGCCGGTAAACCCGGTAATTGCCCTCCACCATGGCTTCGACCGAGAACCGTTCGAGAACCAAACGCCGCCCGGCCTGGCCCAGTTCACGGCGCCGCGTCGGATCGTCCAGCAGTTCGACGATAGCGGAAGCCAATGCGGCGCTGTCGCCGGGCTCGATCAGGCGGCCGTTGATGCCGTCCTTCACGATTTCGGGAATGCCGCCAGCCCGTGTTGCCACGATCGGAACCCCAGAGGCCGCAGCCTCCAGCAGCGAGACGCCGAGCCCCTCCATCCAGGCGGGATGGACCACCAGATCGAGACAAGGTATGACCCGCGCCATATCGGTTCGATAGCCGGCGAAAATTACGGTGTCATCGAGTCCGCGGGCACGAGCCGATGTCCGAAGTTCGGCCTCCACGGGGCCCTGCCCGAACAGCAAAACCCGCGTTTGGGGGTGACGAGCCAGGACCACGGGCAAGGCGTCGAATAACACCTCATGCCCCTTGCGGCCGATCAGCTGGGCGATCATGCCGATCGCCGTCTCGCCCTCCGCGAGGCCGAATTCCGAGCGAAACCAAGCCTTATCGCATTCCGGACGGTAGCGCTCGGTGTCGACCGCGCTCGGAACGCAGACCACCCGCTCGGCCGGCACGCCAGCTTCGATGAGCACCTCGCGTATGCCTTCCGATATGGTGACGATGGTCTCGAACAGCGGAAACTTGATGCGGGTGTCGACCCAGCGCGGCGGATTGTCCACTCGCCGGCTATGGATCATCGGAATGTTTTCCAGCCGTCCGGCCAAAGCGGCGAGAAGATCGCCGCGGCGGCTGTGGATGTGCAGCACGTCCGGTTTTTCGTTTCGAATCAGCCGCCGCAGCCGGCCGATAAAGCCGAGATCCGAGTCGCCCCGGAACGGAAGCGGTCGAATCTCGACGGCGGGATTTTGGATAGCCCCGACGATCTCGGCGCCCTCGCTGCATACCAGCACATGCTCTCCTGGAAACCGGCTCAGGCCATTGAGAAGGTAGGCCACCTGCCGGGCACCGCCGTATAGGTGCCGCCCCATTTCCACGTGCAGCACTTTCATGATCTTTTTTCCAGAAGCTCGATGGCAGCGCCGAACACCTTGTCCACGGTATGGAGACGCATGCAATCGAACGTCCCTCCGCAGGTCGGACGACGGCGGCAGGGCGAACATTCGAAGCGCTCGTAAAGCACTCTCGCCGTGGCCCGGCCCGTGTCCAAATAGGGCCGGGTGGAACCGAAGATCGCCACGGTCGGAGCGCCCAGAGCGATGCCGAGATGAGTCAATCCGGTATCGACGCCGATCGACAGCCTCGCTTTCTCGATGATCGCCGCGCACTGTCCCAGGCTCGTCCGGCCGGCCAAATTAATGAGGCCCGGCGTCTGCCTGGCGATGATTTCGGCACGCGCCTTGTCCGCCGGACCGCCCAGCATAACGACGGCGAGCCGGCGTTCGCCGGCCAGGCGGACCGACAGCTCCGCCCAGCGTTCGTCGAACCAATGCTTTTGAGGACGGGTAGTGAACGGGCAGATGACGGCATATGCTCCGGTCACGCCTGCCGATTCCAGCAGTTCTCTTGCCCCTTTTCGATCGTCTTCCGAAACGGCGATATCGAGTTCAAAAGTATCGGTCTGGCCGGTCAAGGTCTCGGCGAGCATCCTGTATTCCTTGCCGATGCGGAGATCATCCACGCGCCGGTCGATAACCTCCGTCATCAGAAACTGGCTGCCCTCGCGCGAACCGAGGCCGATGCGCCGCCGTCCGCCCGAAAGCCAAGCCCAGACGCCGCTCTTGAGCAAACCCTGGAGATCGATCACCCAGTCGAAGCGTTCGACTCGAAGCGATCGGATCAAATCGAAAGCTTCCCTGGCGAACGCACGGTAGCGGCGCTCCCGGCGCAACTGCCGCCAACGGCCCCTCGGCCACAAATAAACCTGGTCCAGATGCGGGTTATGGCGCAGGAGATCGGCGTTGGCGGATTCCGTCAGCCAGGCGATGCGGGCGTTCGGATACGCCTTGCGCAGCGCAGGAATCAGTCCCGAAGCCATGATGACATCGCCGATGGCGCTGAGCCGGATGATCAGGATGCGTTGCGGCGGAGAATCGATTTCCGGCATCAGTGTCAGTCGCCTCTGTCCGCCATGAGTCGCTGATAAAGCTCGAGGTACGCGCCGACCACCGCCTCGCGGCTGTACCGGCTTTGCAGAAATGCATGACCGGCTTCGCCGAGCATGTTTCTTTCGGTATCGGAAAGCGCGAGCGCCGCCCGGATTTGCGCCGCCAGTTCCGAGGGGTCGCCGCACGGCGCCAGGAGACCGGTTCTCCCCTCGTCGATCAGCTCCAGAGCGCCGTCGGTCGCCGTGCTGACCACCGGCAGGCGGTAATTCCAGGCTTCCAGGATGACGTTGCCCAAGGGCTCGTGGCGCGAGGGGCAGACGAACAGATCGGCGAAGGCGTAGAACGGGTCGGGTTGTTGCCAGCCCAACCAGCGGACGCGAGGGGTTAATCCGAGGCTATCGCTCAGCGTCTTCAGCCGATCGGCCGCGGGGCCGTTGCCGGCAACGAGCAGGATCAGCGGGCGTCCGTTCGCTTCGGCCGGAAGTTCGGCGAAGGCATGCAGCAAATCGTCGAAGCCCTTCTTGTCGATCAGGCGCCCCAAGGCGAATAACACGAGCGCGTCGCTTGGGATATTGTGTTTGTCGCGCAGCTCTTCGAGGTGTTGGCTCGAAAAAACGAAGGGCTCCGGTACGAAATTGCCGATGTGGAACACCCGTTCCGCGGGAAGACCGGACTTGACCAAATAGTCGCAGATGCCTCGCGTATTACCCACCCAGGCATGGGCGTGGCGATAATAGCCGTCGATCTTGTAGAAACCGCCCAGGCGGGCGATATGCACGGCCTTCGCCTTGGCAGGCAAACGGGTCAGGCGCGTCGCGCGCCCCATGTAGGTCTGGACGATGCACGGCTGTCGCCGGGCCACCAACTCGCGAATCCGCCAGACCGACCAGAGATCCCATTGATTGGCGAGCGGCAGGTGTACCTGCTCGATGGCGCTAGTCTTCAGGGCTTCTGCCACCGGACTGCCGGACCGGTTGACGGCGATCACCCGCTGCCCGGCTTCGTGCAGCGCGCCCAGCAAGCGCACGTAGAACTGGTCCGCACCGCCGAACTGTCGGCTGCCGAGAATATGCAGCGACGGATACATCTCAGCCGGTCAGATTGGAGGCCAGCGGCTCGTCGAACCGATAGCCGAACCGCTCGATGTCGGGCCGGTAATGATCCGCCACGAGTTGGGCCGTCACGTCGTTATAGTAATCCCGATAGTCCTTCCGGCGGTCGGTCGCCTTGCGGCTGTGGGGCAGTTTCGGGGTCTTGATGCCGATCCGCTTGCAGGCCGTTTCGAAGTCCTCGGCCAGGAATTCGTAGCGTCCGAGAAAATCGACGACGGTGTTGCCGTGCAAATCGATCACATAGTCGCTTTGCAGCTCCGTCGACATGTCGGCGTGATACTGCGGCGGGCGGGCCGGATCGAGCTTCCAGCGGAGAAACGCCTCGAAGCTGTCGATGTGGGTAATCAGCTGCGGCCGCTCGCGGCGGATGTGATGATAGGAACTCACCTGCAAATCCCAAGGGTTACGCACGAAGGCGAACTTGAACAAGCTCTCGAAGACCTCTCGCGGGAGCATTTCCTTGGCGGCGATGATCTTGGCGTGGCGCGGGAACTTGGCTCCGATCTTATGGCCGGTCATCCCGCTCAGCTTGCTGCAGAGAAACTGCGGAATCCGGTACGGATCGGTCCACTTTTGCCGCCAAAGCGAGTCGCGAATGCTGGTGCCGCCGGTTTTGGCGATGTGGACGAACAGGAAGTTGTATTTGAGGGAGAGCAACATGGATTCAAAAGAGTTGTGTCAAACCGGATGCAAAACCTTAGCGGAGCCGGAAGGCGTAAATCCCAGCACCTCCAGATAGCGAGCCGCGCTACGCTCCACCGTATACTCCGACGCTGCCTCGCGAAGCAACCGGTTCTCAAGCGGAAACTGCAAGGTGTTCAACATCGCATCGGCCAAGCGCTCCACGTCGCCTACCGGCACCAGCGGACCATAAAGGCCGTCCCGCAGAATCTCCCGCGGACCGCTGGGGCAGTCGGTGGACACCACCGGCGTTCCCAGGGCCAAGGCCTCGGTCAGCACATTGGGCGAACCTTCCCAGGCGGACGACAGCACGAACAGCGAACTCCGCGCCATGTAGGCATACGGATTCGCGACATGGCCGAGCAGCGCGACGGCATCGGCGATCCCCAGATCGGCAGCCAGCTTTTCCAGACTGGGGCGCAGCCGGCCTTCGCCGAGGATCACCAGCCGCGAATCGATGAAGGCCCGCACGCGGGCAAAAGCGCGGATCAAGGTCGAAAAGTCCTTTTGCCGCGTCAAGCGTCCGGCTCCCAGAATGACGGGAACGTCCGACGACGCGAACCAGGGGTGATCCACCGGCATGCGGCTCTTTTCCATCATCTCCGGGGTAATGACCGGGTTTCGGATCACCACGATCTTTTCCGGCGGCAATTTCGCGATCCGCCGCGTGTCCTCCGCGACGCCTTCGGACACGGCGACAATACGGTCCACCGCCGAGTACATTTCGCGCATCGGCCATTGGCGTGCCCAGCGGATCAGTGCCGGTTTGTTCGCCATGGCGGCCGAAAGATGAGTCCCGAGGCGGCCCACCAGACGAGTATCCGCTCGGCTCACGCGCTTGGCGAGCACCGCGGCGCGAATGGCTCTGTCTTTGGCGGCCAACAGGGCAAGCGGCCTTTCGGTCTTGAGATAGCGGACCAGTCCCGGCACCGCCAAGGCGGTGTGTCCAACGCCCAAGTCCAGAACCCGCAACCCCGAACCGTTCAGCCTTATGAGTTCGGGCGCGGGCTTGCGCAAGATGGCCAGGAGATCCACCGCCAACCCCTCCTGCGAGAACGCGGGCAACAGATTCATCACCATGCGCTCCACGCCGCCGGTGCCGGAAAACGAAATCAGTACCGCCAGACGCTGTGCACGACCCATTACCCCTCTCCTCTCAGCAGACCCAGAGCATTCAGATATTGCCGCGCGCTGTTGGTAACGGTGTAGGGCATCGTCGCCTCGTGCAACGCTTCGGGCGAGGTCGGACTATCCAGCATGTCGGCGATTTTCGCCGCGAGGGCCGATGAATCGCCGACCGGAACCAGCGGACCATAACGACCGTCTCCGAGCACTTCTTTGGGACCGCTCGGGCAGTCGGTCGATACCACCGATGTGCCGCAGGCCATGGCTTCGATCAATACGACCGGCATGCCTTCGCAAATCGACGTGAGAGCGAAAACCTTGGCCCGGCGCATGTAGGCATAAGGATTGACCAGGAATCCCGGCAGGTCGACATCGTCCGACACGCCCAGATGACGGGCGAGTTGCTGGAGCTTGTCGCGCTGCCGCCCCTCGCCGCCGATGATCAGACGGCAAGGACGGTCACGCCGCAGCTCCGCGAAAGCTTTCAGCAGGGTGGCGAAATCCTTGCGCGCGCACAATTCGCCGATGCCGAGTATCACCGGCGGCTCGCCCGGCGCGAACCAGGGATGATCCACCGTCGCTTCGGCCATCGCATCGAAACGGTCCGTGAGCACCGGGCTGGGCACCACGGTCACCGCCTTGAGCGGCAGCCCCGCTATCCTGGCCAGATCTTCCGCCGCGCCTTCGGAAGGCGTCAGGATGCAGTCGGCGTGGCGGTAGAACAGTCGGATCGAAGCCAACTGGCCATTTCGCGCCCACCAGCCGCGGCGCTCGAGATTCTTGGAGACCGTCGTGCCTATCCGCACCGCCACGCGGGTATCGACGCGAGCCAGCGCCCGTGCCGTCAAGGCGGTGCGGTTCACCTTGTCCTTGTCGCTCAATAGCACTTCGGGCCGGCTGCGGCGCAAATAACGGACTAACGCCGACAAAGCGGTGTTGACATGGGAAACGCCCAAGTCGATCGTCCGGACATTGTGCGGCAGATCGTCCCAATGAGGACCATGGCCTTTCACTCTAAGGAGATCGATCCGCAGACCCCATCGGGCAAACTCCGGGACCAGATTGCGCATGATCCGATCGACCCCGCTATGACCGGAAGTCGCCAGAAATAAAGCCAGATCTGTACGGCTCGAACTCATGGGCGGCTCAGCCCGAAAGATTCCAAATAGGCGCGACTGCTGTTTTCCAGAGTGTACGGCCGTACCGCCTCGCGCAAGAGCTCGGAAGGCGGTGGATTTTCCAGGGTCGCGGCCATCGCCTCCGCGAGAGCTTCGGCATCGCCCGGCGCGACGATCCGCCCGTAACGACCTTCAGCCAGAATCTCCCTAGGCCCGCTAGGACAATCCGTGGCCACAGCAGGTGTACCGACCGCCAGAGCCTCGATGAGCACGTTCGGACAACCCTCCCACAGCGACGACAGAACGAACAGCGATGCCCTGGCGAGAAAAGCGTAAGGATTGTCCACGAAGCCCGGCAGGTCGAAATCATCCTGAACGCCGAGCTCGGCCGCCAGGCTTTTCAGCTTTTCCGCTTGCCGGCCCTGCCCCAGGATCATCAAGCGGCAAACCCGATCTCGACGCAGCCGGGCGAACGCCTTCAGCAAGGTCGGGAAATCCTTGGCGCGCCCTAGCCGCCCCGCTCCCATGACGACCGGTGGACTGCCCGGCTTCAGCCAGGGATGATCCACCGGTTTATGGACAAAGTTCAGCAGATCCGGCGCTACAGTGGGATTGGGAAGCACGCTGATGCGTTCGAGCGGAATGTTCAGGAAAGCCGACAAATCGGCCGCCGCGTCGCGGGAATTGGCGATGATGCCGTCGCTTTGCGAGAACAGGCGCTGCTGTCTGCGCCGGAACAGCCACCGCGACCACCAAAACCGATGCTTGAGTTCGGTCCGGGCACCCAGCGAAGTACCGACGCGCAAGAAAAACCGTATGCCGGAATCCCGCAACTTTTTCTTGACCTTCAATGCGATGCGGTCGTCCCGCCCTTGGCCGGTCATGACGACAGCCGGCCTATTGGTCCGCAGGAACGCGAGCAGATCTTTTTCGAGCGCCAGGTCGCTCTGGCCATGGAGGGCCACCTGCTCGACTTCGGGGTTCAACCGGTCGGCGAAGACGGTATCGGCTTGGTTGACGATCAAAGCCGTTGGTACGCCGTGGGCGGAAAAACCATTGGCAAGGTGAACGAAGGTGCGCCCAACGCCGCCATTGCCGAAGCTGGGGATGAAAAGACAAACTCGAGGAGGCGTCACGAATCTAAGGACGTCAATTGAACCGTTCGAAATTTTTCATGAAGTCCCTAGTCTAGTGTAGAGCGAGCGGCATGCGGCCATCGGGCGAAACATTCCGCGCAGCCGATCACGCATCCTTATCGGCCAAAAAAGACAACTCGGTGTTCTTGGCGCATACGAGTCGGTGGAGCCGTTTCAACGCATAGCCCAAAATCACCGACGAAGCCAATGCCAAGGCGATGTATTCGGCGGCCTTGGCAAAATCGGTCTGGAGTAAGCCGGCGCCTATCAGACAGGCGGTAATCCCCATAGGCAAAAACCCGATAAAGCTTCCTATGAGAAAATCCAGATGACCGACATCCGTCATCCCCAAAAGTACATTATTGTAGAAGCCGTTCAGTGGAAGCTGTCGAATCAGCACCACGGCCAATACGCCGTTTTGCTTGATCTGCCGTGCCAATCGCTCAAACTGACGAACCTTCTTCAGTCCGTAGCCTACGCCGAATCGGCGGATGAGCAGAAGCGTCACGTATGAACCCAACACCGTCGCCAGTTGGCTCCACACCAGTCCCCAAGCAAAGCCGAACGCCAATCCGCCAAGAGAGCACAAAATCAGGCGAGGCGCCCCGATTGCTGTGAGCGCTACGCCGGCCGAGGTAAAAACCAAGGGCGCCGCCAAACCGTAACTCGCCAACTCGGCTTTGAGCATCAAGCCTTGATCCAGCCAGCTTTTCAGCGGGGTAAAATAAAACGTAACGCCCAAAGCCAGTACGGCCGCAACAGATGCGCCGCGGAGAACACCGCCCGTTCGCGTGGCACCCATCAAGCGCTTTGCATCGACCATCAAAAACCTATCAAGGGAAATCATCCATTCGACTGATCGTATTATATGTAACTAATACGTACAAAAACCATGACCAATTGTCCCGCTCGGGGCTGAAAAGGATTAATCGTGTATATCAGATGCGCCGCCTATCGCAACGGCCAGCGAATCGGAGACGTCAGCGTCGAAAACATCAGTGAACTGCTTGCGGAACCGGATACCTTCGTATGGGTTGGCTTGACCGAACCCGATCCGAACGAGTTGCTGCAACTCCAGGAAGAATTCGGCCTGCACGAACTCGCGGTGGAAGATGCCCGCTCCGCACATCAACGGCCGAAATTGGAAGAATACAAAGGATCATTGTTCGTGGTCTTGCACACTGTAGAGCTCCAGGACGGCAAGGTTCATTTCGGCGAAACGCATCTGTTCGTCGGCAAGCAATTTTTGATATCGATCCGTCACCAATCGTCGCTAGGCTACGGCCGTGCCCGAGTCCGTTGCGAGAGCATGCCGCAACTCCTGGCCAAAGGCTCCGGATTCGCGCTTTATGCAGTCCTCGACCTCATCGTCGATAACTTCATGCCGGTCGTCGAACATTACCAATCGCTGCTCGAAAAACTAGAAGAAGACATCTTTGAAAACCGCTTGCATCGCGATGCGATGGAACGCCTGTACGATCTCAAACGGTGCCTGCTGCGGCTGCGCAATGCCGCGATGCCTTTGCTGGACGTCTGCAATGCACTGATGCGGCTTCACCCCGATGTTGTCTCCAAGGAATTGCGCGTTTATTTCCGCGACGTACACGACCACGTGCACCGCATCATCCGCGCCACCGACACCATGCGTGAAACCCTGTCGGATGCCATGCAAGCAAACCTGGCGCTGATCACGGTCCGGCAGAATGAAGTCGTCAAACGCCTGGCCGGATGGGGCGCCATTTTGGCGTTGCCGACCATGGTGTTCAGCATGTACGGCATGAACTTCAAGTTCATGCCCGAGCTCGATTTCCGATTCGGCTATCCCGCCACTTTGGCGGGAACCTTGATCGGCTGCGTTTGGCTGTATAGACGCCTGAAACGCGCGGAGTGGCTGTAAGAGGGTGTGTGAGAAGCTACTGCGCGGCTCGATGGCCGCGTTGCGAAGGTGTAGCCGTAGGTCGGAAATCCTTTTCCGACGCCTTGGTCGGCAAGGGATTGCCGACCTACGACTTCTCACACCTCTTAAGAGCGCCCGCATCAGTTGCGCGTTTCTTTCCGATTCGGCTTGTATCCCTTTTTGAAGCGCAGCCGGTAGAGATCCACCAGCCAGCGGCCGAATCCGGCAGGCACCAGCGCCAGCCATAAGGGATCATAGCGGGTCAGCCTTCCCTGCTTGAGAAGACCGGCACCGGCATGAAAGGAAAAACGGATGAAATCGACCATGCTGCGCCGCCGTTGGCGGCGGCTGAGCCATGCCCGGTGCTCGGTTACGTCTTCCAGATAGTAAAGCTGGAATCCGCGCGGGTTGCGCATGCGCAGACGAAAACGGTCGGAAGACAGACCATCGGCCAGGTACTCCACCTGCTGGAAGGGTTCGTTGACACAACGAAAGACATAATGGTGCGAAATCCGTTTCCAGGTCAGCGAGGGCCGGATATGCCTTTCGCCGGCAAAGACCGGATACGGAAACCGGCGCGCGACATCGGTCCGAATCGCATGTTTTTTGTCGCCGCCCACGCCCAGGCGATAGCGCACGTCCAGAAAGCTTGCATCCAGCGGATTATGGGGATAAGGAATGGTCAGCGACCGCTTCCCGTCCATACTCTCCACCAGACCTTCGACACCGGCGAAACGTCCACGCTCACTTTCGGGGATGGACTCCCAATGACGCCGGATACGCTCCAAGGTATCGGGTAAGAGACGGTCGTCCGAGTCGAGATTGAAAAAAAGCCGCCCCCTGGCCAATTCCACGCCTTTGTTGTGAGCGGCGTGCTTGCCCTGATTGCTCTGTTTGACATAAATGACTGGGAATTCGACGCCCGCTTTCCAACGAGCCACGACGGCAGCAGTGTCATCGGTCGATCCGTCGTCGACGATGACGACCTCGAAGTTCCGATAGGTCTGGGCCTCGATGCTGGACAAAGCCCTAGTCAACAAGCCCGCGCGATTATAGGTGGGAATAAAGACGGTAAACATCGGCCTGTCCCTAACCATAGGGTCTCCGTAATTTCACGAACACGTTAATAATCAAGCCTTCAGGCCAAAACTCCGCTCGACGGCGTCGACGATACGCCAAAAATCCAGGACTTGGTGCTTCCGGATTTCGGCTCGTACTCGAAGCGCTTCCGGAAGGCGGCGCAGTGCGGCAAAAAAGCCTCTGACGTATACCAGATCGAGTCTTAGCAAGCGTCCGATCAACTGGAACAGATAGCCCGGCAAGAGATAGAGCATCAAGTCCTTCCCCGGCATATGTGTCCATTCGAGCAAGAATCGATTGCACACCCGCGTCTTTCTGACTCGATCGGCGGCCACGTTTTCCGAAATCGAACCTTTTTTTTCATGCACCACCCGACTCGCCGGCTCCAAGAGCGTTCGCCACCCGCGTTTCCAGGCGCGCAAACCCAAGTCGAAGTCTTCGGAATAGAACGGCTTGTAAAGCGGCAAATAGCCGCCCAGCGCCACAAACATCGATTTCCGCAGAGCGACGGAGCCTCCGGAGGCAAATAAGCTCTCCGTCGGCGCAGCGGACTTCAGGTCGTCGAAGCGCCAGCGCACCGACCTAAGCCGGCCCCGTTTTATTCGGAAACACCGCCACGAAACCGGGCTCACCCGTCCGTCCTCGTCCAGAACCAGGGGCGATACGGAGAAGACCTCGGCCTTTTCCAGATGCCGGATCAACGGCGCCATGAAGTCCTCCTGCGGCCGCACATCGGAATTCAGAAAAATCAGGAATTCCGCGTCGGCGGCATCGACCCCCGAATGGATCGCTTCGGCGAAACCGCGATTGGCTTCATGGACGACGACACGAACCGAAGGGAACTCGGTCCGGAGCATCTCGGCACTTCCGTCCACCGATCCGTCATCCACCACGATGATCGAGCAGGTGCCGGGATAAGCTGCGGCGGCCCGTATCACGGACGGCAGATTGCGGCGCAATAAATGCACTCCGTTGAAATTGGGAATAATCACGCCCACCGGCGGAAAATCAGGCTGAGCCATGAGAAGCTTTAAAAAAACGAAAACCGCCCCCCACAATCAAGCTCAACGGATAGAGCGTCGATCGGGAGAAAAAAGGCAGCGTAAGAAAGGCATGCGCAAAATGGACCGTCGTCACGACAATCAAAAGGACGCCTATCTGCCTGCGTGTATCATTATTGGCAGTCGCCGTATGCACCCAGAGCTTCGCGAAAAATAGCCCATAGCCGGCGATTACAACAATAAGCCCAATCAATCCGTGACTATACAGCAGTTCCAGCAAGAAATTGTGCGGAAAGGAGAAATCGACCACCGAATGAAAGCTGGAAACCCCCTGATAATCGCGGTAGAACTGCCCGAATCCATGCCCGAAAATCCATTCTCGAACCGAACTCGCCGACTGCATTTCGGCAGTCTCCGTCCAAATGGCCACCCGCTCTTCCTTGCGCAAATCACCGAAGAAATCGTCCATCCTGTCGTCGAATCCATAAATTCCCGATGCGTACAGCAAGCCGGGAATAATCAGCACCGCCGCGAACGTCATCCACCGGTACCTGACCGCCACGAACGGGACGATCGCCAGCGAGCCGGCCAGCAAAGCCAGAAAACCCGGCCTAGACTGGGTCTTCAACAGCAACAGCGCATCGCCGAGCAACGCCAAGATGAACAGCCACCGTTGTCCTCCGCCGTTCGCGATCGAAAAATAGAACAGGATCGGCAGCGTCAGCAAGCAGTACAGCGCCAAGAAATGAGGATTGGCGAACAGCCCGAACTTATCGGGAAAAATCGCAAAGCCGATCCACTGGGCGACAACGTAGAACGCAGCCAGCACGGCGATAATCGGCTTATGGGTCAATTGCCAGCGACTGCCGAATCGCTCGGGCAGCATCACCACACCGGCAACCGCCGCCACCGGCCAGGATAGATGCTCCAAAAAGCGAAAGTCGGTCTCGTTGGCGGACGCCATGAGATAGCCTTGTCCGGTCAGCAAAACAACGAGGGACAGCAAAGCGGCCATCGGCCGATCGATTGGGAAGCCGCTGCGGGACAACAGCGCCAGACAGATGACGACAGCGGCGCACAAGTACAGAAAAATCTTATGGATACCGAACCCGAGCAGGAGGGAGATTCCGAAGCCGTAAATCGAGGCGCTCAGAAGGCCGGCGAGAAAACTCGTGCCGACGCCTGGAAAACTTCTATTGCTTAAAGCCGTCGTCTCCATCACGACGGCCTACTTTTCCGTTAGGAGACGAGAGAGGGTTCCGTTGGGCAATTGTCCGGAGAGGACCTCGGGTTCGGAAAACCGGAAGCGGCTGATTGCCGCGAAGGGCACTGCATCCTGCATGGGAGTTCCGCGCATAAAAGTGGAAATGGAAGGCGATCGTATTACAAAGCTCCGACGCACGTCAAAGCGGCTTTTAAGGCTGGAACTTCACTACAATGCCTTCCTATAGAGGATCGATAACGAGCGACTGCATCGCCGGCTTCGCTTGAAAAGCGGGTACGGCACCCCAATCTATTGAGTCATCTCGATTAAGCAACATAAAGGCATTTTTCCAATGCGAATGGACAAACTGACCAGTAAATTCCAAGCAGCCCTGGCCGAAGCGCAGAGCCTGGCTTTGGGGCACGACCATCAGTTCATCGAGCCGATTCACGTCATGGCGGCGCTGCTCGATCAGGAAGGCGGCACCGTGCGGCCCCTGGTCTCGCAATGCGGCGTCAACGTCAATCAGCTCCGTACCTCTCTGGAAGAAGCGCTCCACCGCATCCCCCGCGTAGAAGGTATCGGCGGAGACGTACAGATCTCGAACGAACTGGGCCGGTTGTTGAACCTCACCGATAAGCTGGCGCAAAAACGCGGCGACACGTTCATCACCAGCGAAATCTTCGTGCTGGCGGCCATCGAAGACCGTGGCCAGCTCAGCGATTTGCTCAGGAAAGCGGGACTGGACCGGAACAAACTGGAGCAAGCCATCGAACAGATCCGGGGCGGCCAGAAGGCAGACGACGCCAACGTGGAAGAGCAACGCCAGGCGCTTCAGAAATTCACCATCGATCTGACCGCGCGCGCCGAACAGGGCAAGCTCGATCCGGTGATCGGGCGCGATGATGAAATCCGCCGCACCATCCAGGTTCTGCAGCGCCGCACCAAGAATAATCCGGTCTTGATCGGCGAGCCCGGCGTCGGCAAAACCGCCATTGTCGAAGGCCTGGCGCAGCGCATCGTCAACGGCGAAGTGCCGGAAGGCGTCAAAGGCAAGCGCCTGCTGGCTTTGGACATGGCCGCCCTGATCGCCGGCACCAAGTTCCGCGGCGAATTCGAGGAGCGGATGAAGGCGCTGCTGAACGATATCGCGAAACAGGAAGGCAGGATCATCCTCTTCATCGACGAGCTGCACACTCTGGTCGGCGCGGGGCGGGCTGAAGGTGCCATCGACGCCGGCAATATGCTGAAGCCCGCTTTGGCTCGGGGCGAGCTGCATTGCATAGGCGCCACGACCTTGGACGAATACCGTCAGTACATCGAAAAGGACGCGGCCTTGGAACGGAGGTTCCAGAAAGTGCTGGTGGACGAGCCCAGCGTCGAGGACACTATCGCGATTCTGCGCGGGCTCAAGGAAAAATACGAGGTACATCATGGCGTCACCATCACCGACCCCGCGATCGTGGCGGCGGCGACCCTGTCGCATCGCTATATCACCGACCGCAATCTGCCGGACAAGGCCATCGACCTGGTGGACGAGGCCGCCAGCCGCATCCGCATGGAAATCGATTCCAAACCGGAAGAAATGGACCGTCTGGATCGCCGCCTGATCCAGCTCAAGATCGAGCGCGAGGCCTTGAAGAAGGAAACCGACGAAGCCTCGCGAAAACGGCTGGAAACCCTGCAAGACCACATCTCCGAACTGGAACGGGAATACGCTGAACTGGAAGAGATCTGGAAATCCGAAAAGGCCGCGCTGCAAGGCACGGCCGCCATCAAGGAAAAGCTGGAACGGGCTCGGCTGGACCTGGACGCGGCACGGCGCAACGGCGATCTCGCCCGCATGTCGGAGCTGCAATACGGCGAGATTCCCAAGCTGCAAAAGGAGCTGGATCTCGCCACACAGGCCGAGATGCAGGAAACCAAGCTGATGCGCAACAAGGTCACCGACGAGGAAATCGCCGAAGTGGTCTCCAAGTGGACCGGCATTCCGGTATCGAAAATGCTCGAGGGTGAGCGGGAAAAGCTGCTCCACATGGAGGAAAACCTGGCCCGGCGAGTCGTGGGCCAACAGGAGGCCATCAAAGCGGTGTCGGATGCCATCCGCCGCTCACGCGCCGGTCTCGCCGATCCGCGCCGCCCCAACGGCTCCTTCCTGTTCCTGGGCCCGACCGGCGTGGGCAAAACCGAGCTGTGCAAAGCCTTGGCCGAGTTTCTGTTCGACACCGAGGAAGCCATGGTCCGGATCGACATGTCGGAATTCATGGAGAAGCACTCGGTGGCCCGCCTGATCGGGGCGCCGCCGGGTTATGTCGGTTACGAGGAAGGCGGCTATCTGACCGAGGCGGTGCGCCGCAGACCCTACTCGGTGATCCTGCTGGACGAGGTGGAAAAGGCCCACCCCGAGGTGTTCAACATACTGTTGCAAGTGCTCGACGACGGACGGCTCACCGACGGCCACGGCCGCACCGTGGACTTCCGCAACACCGTTATCGTGATGACCTCGAACCTGGGCTCCGACCGTATTCAGGAGCTGGCCGGCGAGGAGAATTATCAGCGGATGAAGGCGGCGGTCATGGAAGTGGTTACCCACTACTTCAGGCCGGAATTCATCAACCGTATCGATGAAGTGGTGGTCTTCCACCCGCTGATCAAAGAGCAGATCCGCGCCATCAGCCGCATCCAGATCGGCTACCTGCAAAACCGCCTGGCCGACCGCGATATCGCGCTCGAAGTCAGCGAAGCCGCGCTGGACAAACTCGGAGAGGCCGGGTTCGATCCGGTCTACGGCGCACGCCCGCTGAAGCGCGCCATTCAGCACCAACTCGAGAACCCCTTGGCGCAGGATATCCTGGCCGGCAAGATCGCCGCCGGCGATACCGTCAGCGCGGACGTGGAGGACGGAGAGATCGTCTTCCGCAAAGCGGCCTGAGCTGACTGCCCTCTAACTTCGGCACAGGGAAGTGCCGTCGCTTGCTCCGCTCGCATGATCGAGAACGGCGCTATCCGTCGTCGGGTTCTTGCGCCGGCTCATGTAGCCTGAGATTATATGATGCCGACCGGTGGGTTTTTAGGCCGCGGCCTCGATCCGCTCCTTGAAGCCATCGTAATCACCGCAACCCTATACAACAACCGGTGACAGGCATCCGACTTATGGATTCCAAGAATCCAACATCCTCGGCAGTTCCTAGACTTGTGAACCAGGAAGGACAACATATGGATATGCGCAAGGTACTGTGCTTCAATTTTTCGGCCGCTCGGAACGAATCGCTCGATCCCCTGCGGTCTCTCGAATGGACTATCTTTTCCACTGGCGATCTGAACGAGGCCAAGAATCTCATCGATCATCATCGTTTCAAGGTTGGAATGGTTTTCTTCGGTTCCGACCTGCCAAACGACTTATCCTCGATCAAGAATCTTTTCACCGCACGCCGCTCCATGGAATGGATCGGCTTGCTGGCGGCTGAGACCTTGAACAGACCGGACCTATGCGAGCTGATTTCTCGCTACTTTTACGATTATCACACCCTGCCTTTGGATACCGGGCGCCTGCAATTGACGCTCGGCCATGCTCTGGGCATGGCGGATATCTTGGAACGCACCGCAGCCTCCTCGATCCATAGAAATCGCGAGGAGCTGATCGGATGCAGCCCGGCAAGCCTCAGGCTGTTCCGAACCATCAAGAAAGTCGCCGCCATCGAGGCGCCGGTATTGATCATCGGCGAGAGCGGCACCGGAAAAGAATCGACCGCTCTCGCCATACATCGAGCCTCTACTCGATGCGACAACCCCTTTGTCAAGGTGAGCTGCGATGGATTGCCGCCGGAAGTCATTCGATCGGAGCTGTTCGGGCACGACAAAGAACGGCATGACCGCATCCACGAACCGGGCAAGAGCCGTCTGGAAGCTGCGGCGGGAGGCACGCTGCTCTTGGATGAAGTCGGCAATCTGACCGAAGACCTTCAAACCGAATTGCTCAACTTTCTCCGGGAAGGGACCACCCCGTCAGGTAGCGACACCGCGAAAACGCCGATCGACGTCCGGATCATCGCCACCGCTCAAACCGACCTGGAACAAACGGTAATGGACGGTCGCTTCCGGGACGATCTCTACCGGCGGCTCAAGGCTTTGACCGTAAACGTTCCGCCGCTGCGCGAGCGTCAGGACGATATCGAACTTCTCGCCAAGCACTATCTTCGCGTGTTCGCCAACGGCGACGGCGATTCCGCCCAAGGCTTTGAGCCCGAAGCATTGAAAGCGATGCGTCGTTACGAGTGGCCCGGCAATATTCGCGAGTTGATCAACCGGATCAAACGGGCCAAGGTCATGTGCGAAGGTCCTTTGATCAACTCGGCGGACCTGGGCTTGAACGACTTCCATCCGAGCTTTGGCAGAGTATTCGACCATCCTATGACCCTGGAAGAAGCCAAAGACCAAACCGAAAAGGAAATTATCCAGCTTACGCTGCAAGCCACGGAAAACAATATTTCTCGTGCGGCGCGGCAATTGGCGGTGTCGCGCATGACACTCTATCGTTTGATGTACAAACATCAGATCAGAAGCCATTGGGTCGGGGAAAATTTGGGAATCGCGGTCCAGGAATGAGCGTCCCACGATCCGCTTCATAGTGCAGCCCATATCGATTGGCCGATCGGATTCGGCCGATTCTATATCTCATCCAATTTGAGCCGGATCAGAGCGACGCCTCCACCAAGGGGCGTCGCGAAATCGATCGTAGCGTGCCCGAAACGCGCACTTGCGAACCGCCCATGAGAGTTGACGCGATGTTCAAGGTTGAGATCACTTGCATGACGCGGCAAGTTCAACATATCTCGACCACTCGCCAGATTTGACGGGATAAATGGGGGCTAATCCCCCACCGGTGAAATGCTGAACTCAAGAAGGTCGGTTTCTTGCCGTAGCCTATCGGCAAGCCGGCTGAAATGGACCAGATCGTAAGTGCGGATGACCATGCAGTACTCGAAGGCTTTGCCGCTGTCGACAAGACGGTAGCTCATGCCCGCGATGCGCGCCTTGTATTGAACGATCAACGCACAGACGGACGATTCATCGGGCGCCGAATCCCTCGAATACCGCAGCCTCAGCTGGGCGTATTGTTGGCTCGGTATCCAGTACTCGATCAATCGGAACAGAGCCAGAGTACCCAAGACCGCACCCGTAACCAGAATCGCGGGGTAATAGAAGCCTATGCCGTAAAGAATGCCGAGGGCGGCAGTCATCCAGATGGATGCGGCCGTGGTCAGGCCGCGGATGGTGAGCCTTTCCTTGAAGATCACCCCGGCCCCCAGAAAGCCGATGCCCGTCATGATGCCTTGGGCCATGCGCGTCGGATCGGTCTGAATCGTGTCCAGCGGAACACCCTTCAACCACAGCCTCTGGTAGCCGGTCAGCAACATCAGTAGCGCTGAAGCCAGACAGACCAGAGCATGCGTGCGAAATCCGGCCGGACGACCGTGAAAGGTACGTTCGAGTCCGATAAGGGCGCCGGCCGTCCATGCGCTCCCTAAACGGATCGCGATTTCGAGGTATTCGTCGCTCATAACGTCCTCCCTAGCGCAGCAATGCCGTTAAGTTAAGCCGTCATGCCGGCATCCAGGACACAAGGATGTGATTCAGCCCAATGCCCTCCGTGGCTTCTAGATTCCGACGAAGAATGACGAAGCAGGACCTGACTTAACGGCATTGCCCGGTGCAGGCCGGATTATTCGGGAATCAGCGTCAAATGATGTTTGGCCGCACCCGGCAGGAAAGGCAAAGCAACGCCTTTGAGCCAGGCTTGCTGCTGGTCGCGGTAATGCACCGAGAACGGGTGCCCGGATTGGCCGCCCGGCATATGGAGAATGCCGTCCTCGGGATGATTCGGCGACACCGCCATGCGCTCGCTGGCGCCGTGGCCGTCAAACAGCACTCGCACGCAGAAGCTGCCGCAGCCGCTCGCGGGCTCCTCGGGCATATCCAGAACCCAGCCGGCGAGTGTGAACGTCTGGCTGAACGGATGGCTCAAATGGACCCGGTTGATCTCACCCCATGCCAAATTCTCCAATCGGTCGACGCCGTTCCGCTGCTTGGCCTCTTCGGCACTGCGGCGGAGCGTCTCGATCAAAAAACTGCGCCAATCGGCATATTGCCGATCCGGCAGCGTTTCCGGAACCTGTTCCGTGAGCAGCGTACGAAGCGGCGTTTCCTGCTCGCGCCAGGCATAGGCGAAATTCGGATCGGCCGCCGCGCACCGACTCACCAGAGGAGCGAACACGGCTTTTGCGAGATTTCGCCGCCACTCGACCAATAGCCCTATACCGATGCTATCGGCATCGAGCCGGCCGTTCCAGCGTTCGATCGAGCGCTTCGCCTCCGCCAGAATTGCGTCTTCTGGCTCACCGTTCAGCACGGACAAGGCCAGGCGGCGATAGAACTCGTAAAACTCGCTGACCGTATCGAGCTGCAAGGCCAGCATATCCTGTTCCGAAACCCGAGGCATCCCCTTAAGCTTCTCGGCGATTCGGTAGGCACGGTAGCTGAAGGAGAAATTGTGGCCGATCACGTAAGGATATTCCTTGCCCAAAGTACGATTGTTGGCGGTTGCGAGAAACCCTTCGGCGGGATCGACGACCCGCGGCAGTTCTTCGGGCGGAATGAATCCGTCCCAGCGGGCGCTACCGTTTGCCCAGGAAACGCTGACGCTCCCGTCGAAGCCCACCCGCCTCGGGAAAAAGCCCATGTAAGTCCAGGCGATGTGCCCCGCATCGTCCGCCAGAACGACATTCTGGGGCGGCGCGCCGGCGCGGTTCACGACTGCCATGGCCTCATTCAGGGTTTTGACGCGGTCCATCCCCAGTAATCCCAGATTCACGGCTCGCGGGTCCAGCGCAGTCCAACGGACCGCCACAGGCTGGCCGAGCAGCGGCTCCGGTGCGAGCGGCCCCCAAACCGTGCTCTTCAGCTCGAGGGGCTCGGCACTGCCATCCTTAACGACTATGGTCTCGGTCCGGGTCTCGAACCGACGCCAGCCTTCCGGCGTCCGGTATCGGCCGGGATCGGCGGGATCCAGTTCGACCCGCACCAAATCCAGCAAATCGGCGTCTACATTGGTAAATCCCCAAACCACATGACGGTTGCTGCCGACTACGACCAGCGGCACTCCCGGCAGAGTGACACCCGACAAATCCACGTCTCCGTAGAGCAGCCGGGCACGATACCAAATATTCGGCACCGAAAGTCCCAAGTGCATGTCGTTGGCCACAATGGCGCGCCCGTCCTTGGTTTTGGTTCCGCCCACCGCCCAGTTGTTCGAACCGATGCTGGGCGCTTCCGGCTCGATGACGCTGCCGAGCTTCTGGTCTCCGACCTCCTCGATCAAGCTCGCGATCGATTTCACCGGAACCGGGCGCGCCGGCCGGTGCGAATCGCCACCGCCCAAGAGAACGGTAACGTAGGGATCGGTGTCGGGAGTCAGGAAAGCGGTCACCTCGGCAGGAAGGAGACGATCCATCAGCGTAAGGGTTCGCTCGTCCTTGTCATGTCCGTTCAACGTTTGAAACATACCCAGCGCGACCAGCATGCTGTCCTCCAGCCGCCAGGCATCGGGATGATAAGCCAGGACGCGGAACTCGAACGGCAAGGCCTTAGCCCGGGAGATGAACGCATTCACGCCATCCGTGTAGGCTTGCAAAACCTTGCGTTGATCCGCCGGCATCCGGTTCACAGCATCCTCGGCCGCGCGCTGAAACTGGTAAGCTCTTTGCCGTTTATCGAGGAGCAACGCTTTCGCGCCGAAAACTTCCGCCAATCGTCCGGCCGTCTTGCGCCTCATCAGGTCCATTTGGAAAAGCCGGTCGCGCGCATGGAGATACCCCAACACGCGGAATGCATCCTCCCGCGTTTCCACCCGCACCGACGGAATTCCGAACTCATCCGCTTCCACCTCGGCCTTTTCGGAGAGTCCTGGCAGCCCCGCCTCGCCGTCCATGACCGGCAGCGACTGGGCAATCCTGTCGATCTGATAAGCGGCGGGCGCAATGACGAACAACAACGCGAAACCGAACAAATATAAGAACCGTTTAGCATTCATGAGCGATTATCGTGACTTCTGTTATGGATCGCCGGTAAAAAGCGAGGGCAGTTGAATTCGGGTATACTGCCCCGATTTTCGAAGAGCGAGCAATACCATGAGACCGAGCGGACGCCAGCCGGATGAACTGCGAGAGATCGCATTGACCTGCAATTATACGAAACACGCGGAAGGCTCGGTGCTCGTCGAATTCGGCGATACCCGCGTGATCTGCACGGCCAGCATCGAAGAAAAAGTACCACCTTTCCTCAAAGGTAAGGGCAGCGGGTGGATTACAGCGGAATACGGCATGTTGCCGCGCTCCACGCATGAGCGGATGGGAAGGGAGGCAGCCAGAGGCAAACAGGGCGGCCGCACCATGGAAATCCAGCGGCTCATCGGACGTTCCCTGCGGGCGGCGCTGAACCTGGAAGCCCTTGGCGAGCGGACCATCACCATCGACTGCGACGTGATCCAAGCGGACGGCGGTACCCGAACGGCCTCGATTACCGGGGGCTATGTGGCCTTGTCCCTGGCCGTAGGCAATCTGATGAAACAAAGAAAGCTCCGGATCAATCCTATCCACGGCCAAATCGCTTCGGTGTCGGTCGGCATCTACAAGGGCGTGCCGGTGCTGGACTTGGACTACCGCGAGGACTGCGAGGCAGAGACCGACATGAACGTGGTCATGAACGAGGCCGGCGCCTATGTGGAGGTCCAAGGCACGGCGGAAGGTCATGCCTTCCGACGCGATGAACTCAACACCATGCTCGATTTGGCCGGCAAAGGAATCGCAGAATTATTGGCTCATCAGCGAGCCGCGCTCGAAAATTGCAAAGCCGGCTGAAGCCGGCTTTGCCTCAGACCATCCCGGAACGCCTTATAGCGGACGTCCAGCGGCCATGGCCGCCGGCACCTCCACCAGCTTGCCCGATCTTACGTCGTAGATGAAACCGTAGATCGGAATGTTCTTCGGCACCAGGGTGTGATTACGGATGCGTCTCACGTCCTCGGCAACGCTCTGTTCCTGATTCTTGATGGTCAGCCAGTTGATGTATTTGCCGTCGGTACACCCCGGCCCTTTACCCACATCGTGCCAACCGCTGGCGTCGATGGTCGCGGTTTCGAGGCTATTGCTCAGAAGATCGCCCATGATCTCATTGGTGAACAGTTCCATACCGCAATCGGTATGGTGAATCACGAACCATTCGCGGGTGCCGAGCAGCTTGTAGGAGATCACCAGGGAACGGATGGCGTCGTCGCTGGCCCGTCCGCCGGCATTGCGGATCACGTGGGCGTCGCCCTCGGTAAGACCGGCGTACTTGGCAGGATCGAGGCGCGCGTCCATACAGGTCAGGATCGCGAAATGCCGCCCCGGCGGCAAGGGAAGATGGCCCTTGTTGAAACTCGCCGCGTACGCTTGATTAGCGCTGAGCACTTCGTTCAAGATTTGGCTCATATCTTTTTCTCCTCTGAGATTGTTATTGTTTATGACGCCGCCTGCTCAAGCAGCAGCCGACGCACCGGCTGATACGCCCCCTTCCCGGAAAGCGATTCGGCCCGCCATCGTGAGACAAGCCGACGATGAAAAAAATCCTGCTCGCCAGCAATAACCCCGGAAAGGTCCGCGAAATCCAGGCCATATTAGCAAACGATGACATAGAGATCGTACCGCAATCCGCTTTCGGAGTCCCGGATATCGAGGAGGTCGGATTGACCTTTGTCGAGAATGCGATTCTGAAAGCTCGGCACGCCAGCCAGCTTTCCGGCCTGCCCGCCATAGCCGATGATTCGGGACTGGAAGTCAACGCCTTGGGCGGCGCGCCCGGCGTTTTCTCGGCCCGATATGCCGGCCCCGGCGCGAACGATGCCGAAAATAACGCCAAGCTGCTCCGCGAACTGGAGAATATTCCGGACGCCGAGCGGACCGCCCGATTTCGCTGCGTCATGGTTTTTCTGCGCCACGCGCAGGACCCGAGCCCATTGATCGGACAAGGCGTATGGGAAGGCATCATTCTGCGCGAACCGCGCGGCAAAGGAGGCTTCGGTTACGACCCGCTGTTTTTCGTGCTGGAAAAAAACTGCACCTCGGCCGAATTGTCCCCGGACGAAAAAAATCGCCTAAGCCACCGCGGCAAAGCTCTGCGGGAACTCGTGGCGCAAATGCGCGATTCAGCTAAATGAGCGTTCGGCCGATATTCCTACGGGACGATGGCGGGGCATTTCGATGAAACGGCCTCGGGGGAATGATCTTTATGAAATTCCTCGGTATAGGCATGCGCCGAAAAGATCAGCAGCACGCCGGCACTGATCATGGCGATTTGTTGAAATGCGGCACTGGCATTGGTGCGGTGGTGCAAACTGGGAATCAGGTCCGCAACCGCTACATAAATGAAACTCGATGCCGCCAAGGCGAGGAAATAAGGCAGCGCCTCGCGCAGATTTTCCAAGCTGTAATACGCCAGGACACCGCCCAGCAGAGTCGCCAAGCTGGACAGCAGATTGTAGAGCAAGGCCTTGGGACGGCTATAACCGCTTTTCAAAAGGATCGCGAAATCGCCCACTTCCTGGGGAATCTCATGGGCGAACACCGCCAGGCTCGTGACTATCCCCAAATGTACATCGGTAAGAAAAGCCGCGGCGATCAGCACGCCATCCACGAAATTGTGGATACCGTCGCCCAATACGATGAGAGTGCCGGCCGGCTGGTGAAAGTGGTCGTCCGTATGCGTCTCGCAGTCGCCGGCGTGGCAATGCCGCCAAAGCAGCAGTTTTTCCAACAAAAATAGCGCCAAGATTCCGAGAAGAACGGCGGCGAAGACGCTCTCCGACTGCTCCGTGCCGACCGTTTCGACAGCATGGGGCAAAAGATCCAGAAACGCCACGCTCAATAACGCGCCCAAGGCGAAGCTGATGCCGTGAGGGAGCACGCGGGGATGATGATGGTCGGGAATCATCAGGAACAGCGATGCCGCAAGGACGCTCAAAACGCCGCCGATCAAGGTAAAAATAATTATCCAGAGGAGAAGGTTCATGTCTTATTTAAACCTAGAAGCGGCGGTTGGACGTGCCCGAGTGTGCGGCAGGCGGACCGGATAGCAAGGCGCGACGACGCGGCGGGGTATTCTCCCGCGAGGAGGAGCAACGCCGCCAGCCGGTCCGCCTGCCGTGCAATCGGGTACGTAGCGGCGTCACCCAAACGGTGACGTAGGTAGAAGGTAGGGCAATAAGGATTCATGGAACTTTTCTAGTTATTTAAGCGGTCAACCGCTGTTTCTAGGTTTATTTATTCGCGCCAGATCAACGTAGCCATGCGGCCCGTCACGCGGTCGCGGCGATAGGAAAAAAAATCGTCGGCATTACCGAAAGTGCAAAAGCCCCCGCCGTAGATTGCCGAAATTCCGACATCGTTCAGTACGATACGTGCGAGGTGATAAAGATCCGCCAGCCATTTTGCGTTCTCCGTTTGGCAAAACGCGGCGGCGAATGCCGCTCTCTTGCGGACGAAGGTCTCCCGGACCTCATGACCTACCTCGAACGCGTCCGGACCGATTGCAGGCCCGAGCCACGCCAACAAATCATCGCCTTCAAGCGCTTCGACGGCGGCTTCGATGACGCCCGCCGCAAGCCCTTTCCAGCCGGCGTGCACCGCCGCGACCCGATCGCCTTCCTTCGAACACAGCAAAACGGGCAGGCAATCCGCCGTCATGACCGTGCAAACGATGCCGGTTTGGCATGTGAATGCGGCATCCGCGCTTCGATAGGTCGATACGTCGGCCCGAATGACGTGTTTTCCGTGCACTTGATTCAGCCACACGGGTTCCGCGGGCAGGCTCAAGGCCTCCCGCAGCCGATGCCGGTTTTCCGAGACCCGACTCGGCTCGTCCCCGACGTGAGCGCCGAGGTTGAGGCTCCGATATGGGCCTATGCTCACCCCGCCCCGGCGCAACGTGCTCGCCGCCCGGACGCCGGGCGGCACGGGCCACTCGGGTTCGATCCAGAATCGGCTCATGCCTGTTCTCTCAATGCCGCAAGCAGACCGGAGAAATCCGCAGGGAGTGGCGACTGCCACTCCGTGTACTCACCGGTTGCGGGGTGAATGATCCCGAGCTTTTCGGCATGCAAGGCCTGTCTTTTGAAATTTCGGATGACTGTGATCAGCTCTTCGCTCGCGCCGGCCGGTATCTTGAGCCGACCGCCGTACACCGGATCGCCGACCAGCGGATGATGGATATGGGCCATATGGACGCGAATCTGATGGGTACGCCCGGTTTCGAGCTTTACCCGAAGCAGGGTGTGGTGGGGGAAGCGCTCGGCGATGCGGTAATGAGTGACGGCAGGCTTGCCTTCCTCGCGGACGGCGAAGCGCTTCCGATCGGTGCGATGCCGGCCGATCGGCTCGTCCACTGTTCCGCCGGCGGTGATGGCACCCTGCACCAAGGCCAGGTATTCCCGATGCACGGTCCGAGTCTGGAGCTGCTCCACCAGCGATTTGTGCGCGGACAAGGTCTTGGCGGCCATCAACAATCCGCTGGTATCCTTGTCCAGCCTGTGAACGATACCGCAACGCGGAATACCGGCCAGCCCAGGGGCATGATGCAGCAAAGCATTTTGCAGAGTTCCGTCACGATGGCCGGCCGCCGGGTGCACGACCAGACCCGCGGGCTTGTCGATGATCAGGACCGCGTCGTCCTCGTAAAGGATCGCAAGTGGGATATCCTGGCTCTCGACGGCCGTGGTCTCCTCGACTTCAGCATGCAGGACCACCCGTTCGCCGCCCAGAATCCGGTGCTTCGGAGACAAAACGGCCCCATCGACTCGGGCAGCCCCGTTTTTGATCCAGCTTTGCAGACGATTTCTGGAAAAATCCGGAAACAGTTCGCTTAGAGCTTGATCCAGGCGACGGCCGGCTAGCGATGGAGGAATTTCGGCGGTAAGAACGCGGGTGGAATTCACTTCTATGGGATAGATAATTCAATGTATACTGCGAGCGTTAAGACTGCCGCTCCTATCATGTCGTCTTTTTTCACTTTTTTTCGGCCTGTGCGCTTCGTTCTTTGGCCGCTCGCCTTTGCCATACTGCTATTCGGCTGTTCTACCACTCGCGAAGAAAGGGATGAATACGCCGACTGGACCGCGGAGCAGTTTTACACCGAGGCCAAAAAGGCGCTGACGGAAAAACGTTACGAAAAAGCGGTGAAATTATACGAGAAACTGGAAGCTCGTTATCCGTTCGGCAAATATGCGACTCAGGCGCAACTCGACATCGCCTACGCTTACTACAAAAACGACGAGCCCGATTCCGCTCTTGCCGCCACCGACCGCTTCATCAAGCTCAATCCGACTCACCCGAACGTCGATTACGCCTATTACCTCAGGGGCTTGGTCAATTATAACCGAGGCATAAGCTTTGTTGATCGTTTTCTGCCGACGGACTCGTCGCAGCGTGACCCTGGATCGGCTCGCGATGCCTACAGAGAATTCGAAGAACTGATTGCCAAGTTCCCCAAGAGCCGCTATGTGGACGACGCCAAGCAACGTATGGTGTCGTTAAGAAACAATCTGGCCATGTACGAGGTTCACGTTGCCGACTTTTACATGCGACGTGGGGCCTATCTTGCGGCGGCCAGGCGCTGCGCCGAAATCATTCGCAACTATCAGCGTACTCCGGCCGTGCCCGTGGCTTTGCAGATCATGGAACAGGCCTACCGCAAGCTGGATATGAAGGAATTGGCCGACGATGCGGCTCGCGTCTACGCATTCAATTATGCCCAAGGCGTTCCCGGCCAGGCTAAAGATCTGGTTTACGAGCCGTCTGCCATGGAGCGCTTGTGGAACTTTCTCGGTTTGGAAAAATAGGCTTCCGCTTCGTTCGGTGGATAGGATGAGCTTCACAAGGATGAACACACCCTCCCCTAAAATTGAAAGCCAAAATATTCACGTATTGTGCGTTGGACACGCATCGTACGACCTCATCTTTTCCGTACCGCACCATCCTGAAGCGGACGAAAAAATCTTCGCCGAATCCCTGATGTCCTGCGGCGGCGGTCCGGCCGCGAACGCGGCCGTAACCGTAGCGCGTCTCGGCTATAACGCGGCTTTTGCCGGTTATTTGGGAAACGACCCCTATGGACAAATCCATTTCGAGGAATTGCAACGGGAGAACGTGTCTACCGATCTCATCGTCCGCGGCGCGTCGCCCACGCCATTGTCCGCAATCCTGATAAAACCGGACGGCAAGCGGGCTCTGGTCAATTACAAGGGCGCCAGGGCGCCTTTGCCGGCGGACAGCATCGATTTTTCGGACGTTACGCCGAAAGTCATCTTGTTTGACGGGCACGAGCCCGCCCTCTCCGAACCATTGTGTGCCTGGGCGAAGTCCAGAAACATTCCCACGGTCCTGGACGCCGGCTCTTTGCACAAGGGAACCGACGCGCTGATGTTCTCGGTGGACTTCCTGGTGTGCTCGGAAAAATTCGCGCGGCAATGGCTGGATGATGACGATCCGGCGCAGGCTTTGAATCGTTTGGCCGAACGCTCACCCGCAGTCGTCATAACCTTGGGCGAAAATGGGCTGATCTGGAAGAAGGGCGTCGAGTCGGGAAACCTCCCTGCATTTCCGGTAAAGGCCGTGGATACTACCGGAGCCGGCGATGCGTTTCACGGAGCATTCGCCGCCGCCCTTGCAAGCGGCCAAAATTGGCAGGATATCTTGCACTACGCCAGCGCCGCCGGCGCCCTTTGCTGTACCAAGGAGGGCGCGCGACCAGGCATTCCCGATCGGGAAACGGTCGAACTGTTCTTGAAAAATCAGAAACAATCACCGAGTTATTGACATCGGACAACTTCCCTTTGAAGCTTATGGAATCTCGGGATACGTTCAGCCTTTCTCCATTACCGGGTATGAATGGGTGTATAGGCCGCCAATTTGGCTCCGTAGAGGGAGTCGATCATCAGTTCTTGATCTTAGTGCCATTCGTTAAGCAGCTGATGTATTTAATAAGGAAATGGCACGAAGTGATGAACAGGTGTTTTCGATGAATATCTACGTCGGCAATTTGTCCTATCAAGTCACCAGCGAGGAATTGCGTGAAGCATTCGAACGCTTTGGCGAGGTTACCAGCGCGAACGTCGTGATGGATAAACTTACAGGTCGCTCCAAGGGCTTCGGCTTTGTAGAAATGTCGGATCGGGCTAGCGCTGAAGAGGCTATCAAGCAGCTAGATGGCGCCGATCTCAAGGGGCGTAATATCCGGGTAAACGAGGCACGCCCTCGCTCCGAAAGCCAGTCGAATTTTCCGCCTCGGCGCGCCCGGCACATTTGACGGCTAAAAACGCGCCGTCTCCACATTCCAACTCTTTGGAACACGAGACGGCGTTTTAGCCCCGTTGCGGGCCGATCGTCCTGCGCCGCTAAATGTGCCCAGGAATCAATTTATTATCAAACGCGCATGAGCTGCGCGGCTTCACGGATATTCAGTTAAGCCGCTCTACGAATCCGGCGTCGACTCTGCAACCACCCAGGTCCGGATAGTCGCGCAAATTCTGCAAATGATCGCGATAGACCGGATGCTGGAAAGCAATGCGTTTGACCTTTCCGCCGTCAAACTCGAACTCCAGGGCTCCGCCTTTAGCCAAAGGACTCCCGATTCTTGTCGCAAAAAGCATAATCGCCAAGTTTTTGAGCGGTCGCCCCTGCTCGAATGCAGGTCGGGCGCAGCTCAAGGCATCAATCTGAAGTGCCGAAAAAACCTGAGCCAATTGCGCCGAGGTTGCTACAATCCCGGCCCCCGGCACGGCCGGAACATTCAATATCTGTTCGAGACCGAAATCCGCGAGATGGTTTTGTAGCAATACGGTGCCCGTCCCCTTTTCGTCGGACGCAATTAAAGGAAACAATTGACGCTCGGCCACCGCAGGGTCGGAGTTCGTCATCGCCGCGGTGAGTTGGCGCTCCAGGGAGCGAATGGCAGCGAAATAACTTTCTTTCTCTTGGGTCTGTTGCAAGATTCCTCGCCAATCCTCCTCGGAATTGACCGACAACCCCATTTTTTTCATCGTCTCATAGTCTTCCGAGGCCAAGCATCCGCCGAAGCCCTTAGCCCGGTACTGCTGTAACTGGCTATTGGGAACAGTTCCGCTGAGAACTTGTTGCCCCGGCACGTTGTAGTTCCTCCAATCGGCGCTCTTATCCAAGAAGTAGTAAAGCACGGCATTGCGGTCGAATTTATTGAAGCCGAGATCTTTCATCACGACCTTGAGCTTCCGACAACTGCTCTCGACGTCCTTATAACTGTCCCAGTTCGGCTGAAGATTCGGGCGATCGGGATGATCCGCCTCGGCGATGTATTTCAACACGGTCCCATTCGCTGATCCCCCCTGCATTTTCGAGCGCCAAAGCTCTTCGAGAGAGAGATCTCTCGCATCCGGCAATCCGTCCGGATTGATCTTCATCAGGAGGGACGAGCGCAAGGCGCCATGGACCCTGACCTCGCCCAAAGCCTTTGCATCGGTGCCCAGGATTGCGACGGGACTGTCCGAAATCTCACGGATGACAAATCGGGTTTTATTGACGATGCCTCCCTGGTTGTTCAGCGTAATGGCCGCTGGGAGCGAATGTGTCTCACGCCTGCTTTGACTCCCTGAAGCATCTGCCTGCGTCATTTCCGCAGACCGATTCTCGTTATTCAGCATCCACCCCGAGGCAAGCTGCCCCACGAGGGCCACACCGGCTCCCGCTCCGGTGAGGGCCAGCACGCCACTCGCCGTGCCGACATCGCTCGCCAGCTTGGCGAAATCGACGTCGCTGTTCAAACTATTGACGAAACTGAAGTCGATTTGGGTGTCTTCGGCGGTATCGAGCCTCATCCAAGGCGTCAGATAAACTTTCTTGGCATTGAAGGTAAAGCTGCACTCTCCGGCCGCCGTCTGATAAACGAGCGCGGGCACTTCCTGGTAAAGCTTGAGCTTATCGTTTCTGATTTGGAATAAAAGTGCGGCCGAGGTACCGCCCTTCTGATAGCTTCTGCCGAAGTCCTGGCATGGCTGTCCGCGGCTTGCATCGCGCTCGAATTCGAATTCGGAAATCAGTTGAACATAGAAATCATCGCCCTGCACCGCAGACATGCCCGGCAAGGCGCGCAGTTCTGCCGATTCCGTCTCCGGATAATCGATGGAAACCTCCCGCGTTCCGGCACACCCCGAGAGGATTAACACTCCCGCGGCGGCGAATCGAGTCAAACTGGAACGGAGGAGCACAAGACGTCGCAAAGCGATCAGCCTTCGTTCGAATACGAAGGTTCGTGGAATTGTCGATTTTGGCATCTGTGTATATTGGCGCACACTACCGGCTTCGGTTAACGCCACCGGCCGAAAAACCGTAGTAATACGGGCGCGATCGCTAAAAGAAGATGAGGGTTAAGGCATGCGCTGCTTTAGAAAGAGTTGCGCTTCAGCATAGGACTATACCGTGTCATTGCCGGCATATCCAGCCGACGGCGGTCTATCGCAATGGGCGAGCCATCATGGACTTTGGTGCCTGACGTCTTTTCCCTTAATCTGAAAAACGACATACTCGGCAAGATTCTGCGCATGGGCGCCGACACGCTCCAAGGCCTTGACGGCCAACACCGTGTTGATCGCGAAACCGATGTTTCGGGAATCCTCCATGATATAAGTCATCAACCGCCTTAAGCTCGCCTCGAACTCATCCTCGAACGCGCGGTGATGGGCGATGATGTCTCGGGCCGCGTCTTCATCGGACCGGTCGAACGCATCCAAAGCTTTTTCCAGCGCATCGACCGCCATTTGCCCCATGACGTGCACATCGCGCAGCAGATGCTCGTTCGGGTCGCTGGTATCGTTTCCATAGATTTGCAGGGCGATGTTCGCAACCCTCATCGCTTCGTCGCCGATACGTTCCAAATCGGTAACGCCCTTCGACACCGCCATGATCATCCGAAGATCCCCGCCAACGGGGCAGCGGCGCGCAAGAACCTCCACAATAGTCCCATCGGTCTCCACTTCGAGAAGATCGAGCTCGTTCTCGCGCTGACCGATCTTGCTGGCCAACGCCATGTCTTTGGTCTTGATCGCCCGCAATGCATCCTTGAGCTGAGACAATGCCAACCCGCCCATTTCGACGATGCGGTAATGAAGCTGGCTCAACTCGCCGTCAAAGCGTTTGACGATGTGCCCTTCACCCTGAGTTGTCATCGCGTCTCCCATCTCGGTTCATGGCCGGATTCCGTTTCATCAACCGAAACGTCCGGTGATGTAATCCTCGGTCAACTGATGGCGGGGATTCGTAAAAATCTGCGCCGTTTCGCCCACTTCGATCAGCCGGCCGAGATGAAAATAGGCCGTCCGCTGCGAAACGCGCGCCGCCTGCTGCATGGAGTGCGTTACGATCGCGATCGTGTAATGCGAGCGAAGCTCGTCAATCAGTTGCTCGATCTTGGCCGTCGCGATCGGATCTAGCGCCGAGCACGGCTCATCCATCAGAATCACCTCGGGGTTGACCGCGATCGCCCTCGCGATGCAGAGCCTTTGCTGCTGTCCGCCCGACAGGCTGGTCCCCGGCTGATGCAAATAATCCTTGACCTCGTCCCAAAGGCCCGCGCGCCTCAAGGACGTCTCCACCACTTCTTCGAGCTCCGCCTTCGAGGAAACCAAACCATGAATCCGCGGTCCGTAGGCCACGTTCTCGAAAATAGACTTCGGAAACGGATTGGGTTTTTGGAACACCATGCCGACTTGAGCGCGTAACGGCACCACATCGAGCGAGCCGTCATAGATATCCTGACCGTCGAGTACGATTTGCCCCGTGACTCGGCACCCCGGGATGGTGTCGTTCATTCGGTTGAGACATCGGATAAAGGTCGACTTGCCGCATCCGGACGGCCCGATAAGCGCAATCACTTCATTGCGGCCGATATCGAGACCAACATCTTGAATGGCGTGCTTTTCACCGTAATAGACGTTTACGTTGCGGCATACGATGCGTGAATTCGGTGAAGTAATTTCACCGACCGTGTGTGAATATTCCCGGTTGAAGGAAGCTTCCGAAATTCTTTCGCGGACTTTCATTCGTGGCGGCTCTCTGTGCGATACCGACGTCTTAAATTCCATAAATGAATTCATACCTCGACCTATTATCTTTCCGACCGTTTGGTGAAAGCGCGTTCTTAGTGATTACCAGCGTCGCTCAAAGCGCTTGCGGATATAAACCGCCAAGCCGTTCATAAAAATCAAAAACACCAGCAAAACCATGATGGCCGCCGATGTACGCTCGACAAAGGCACGCTCCGGACTATCGGCCCAAAGATAGATTTGCACCGGAAGAACCGTCGAAGGCTCCATGATGCTTTGGGGGACGTCGACAATGAACGCCACCATACCGATCATGAGGAGCGGAGCGCTTTCACCCAGCGCACGCGCCATGCCGATAATAGCCCCCGTCATCATCCCGGGAACAGCCAATGGAAGAACGTGATGGAACACCATCTGCATCGGGGAAGCACCCACGCCCAGCGCAGCTTCCCGCACCGACGGCGGAACGGCCTTCAAAGCGGACCGTCCGGCAATGATGATAACGGGCAGGGTCATCAAGGTCAGCACCAAGCCGCCGACCAACGGCGACGATCGCGGCAGCCCGAAGAAGTTGATGAATACCGCAAGCCCGAGCAAACCGAATACGATCGATGGAACCGCCGCCAGATTATTGATATTGACCTCGATGAGATCGGTCCAACGATTCCGCGGCGCGAACTCTTCCAAATAAATCGCCGCGGCCATGCCGATCGGTAGCGAGAGACTGAGGGTTACCAAGAGCGTAAACAAAGACCCCATCACGGCGCCCCATATCCCCGCCAACTCCGGCTCCCGCGAGTCGCCCGACGTAAAGAAGGCCGTGTTGAACGATTTCTTGATACGGCCATCAGCCTCGAGCTTATCAATCCAGGCGATTTGATTATCTTTGATGCGTCGCTCGCCCTCCGCTCCGGTCCGTCCCAACTGCCCTTTCACAAGCATGTCGGTATCGTCGTCGGCGGAAATCCACACCTTCTGAGTCTTGCCGATGAGCTCCGGGTTGGCCAAAACAAGGTCGCGGAGATCGTAGGAAGCGCCTGCACTCAAGAGGCTATAAAGCGCTCTCTTTGCCTGGCGCTCCTTCACGTCGAGGAACATCGAGCTCAGAGCGTTTTTCAAAAGCCGGTCATAATCCGCTTCCATGAGAGCGGACGGGTCGCGTCTACCGTCAGGATCGATGAGTTGGGGATCGAAATAGACGTCCAGCGCGATCGACGTTTGTTGAAAAGCCGTATACCCCCTGGCGATGATGCTTCCGAATAGAAGGACCAAGAAACACAAACCGGCAACAATGGACAAGAGCCCATAAAGTCGGAAACGTTTCTCCGCCTGTCGCCGTTTTACCAGGCTAGCATGGACGACATCGATAGTCCGGTCGGAAGAAGAGCCCCCCGAAATCTCACAGATCTCATTCATACTGTTCCCGATACTTGCGCACGATATGCAGAGCGATGATGTTCAGCGCCAAGGTTGCCAAAAAGAGCACCAGTCCGAGAGCGAAAGCCGCCAAGGTTTTTGGACTGTCGAATTCCTGATCGCCAACCAGCAGGGTTACGATTTGGGTCGTGACGGTGGTGACAGCCGCCAGAGGATTAGCCGTGAGATTGGCCGTGAGCCCTGCCGCCATAACCACGATCATGGTTTCGCCAATGGCGCGTGACACCGCCAACAGAACACCACCCACTATGCCTGGAAGCGCCGCCGGTATGATCACCTGCCTAATCGTCTCGGATTGGGTCGCACCTAATGCATAAGCGCCGTCGCGAAGCGATTGAGGCACGGCGTTGATGAAGTCATCGGAAAGCGACGACACGAACGGAATAATCATGATGCCCATGACCAACCCCGCAGCCAGCGCGCTTTCAGACGATACGTCCAGACCGATCCGCGCACCCAAATCGCGAACGAACGGGGCAACCACCAGCGCCGCGAAGAAGCCATAAACAACGGTAGGTATACCGGCAAGAATTTCCAGAAGCGGCTTGGCCGTGGCACGGAACCTGGAACTAGCGTATTCCGATAGATAAATGGCCGACAGCAAACCGATCGGAACCGCCACCAGCATTGCAATCAAGGAGATCAACAGAGTGCCTACGAACAGAGGCACGGCGCCGAAAGCCCCGGAAGAACCGACTTGATCCTCCCGGATAGCCATCTGCGGGCTCCAATCCAAGCCGAACAAAAATTCGGTAATGGGTACTTCTTTAAAAAAGCGGATCGATTCGAAAAGAACCGATAAAACGATGCCGATCGTCGTAAAAACGGCAAGGGTCGAGCAAACGATCAGAAAAACCGTTATCGATTTTTCCACGTGGTTCCGGGCTCGATGTTCTTTGCTGATTCGTTGGCGAGCGTAGGCGGCTCCGGTGATAGCCACGAAAGTGGCCAATACGCTCAGTAAACGATTACTCGTATCCTTGAGCCTAAGATAGTGATTTGCCGCAGCCTCGACGGCTGGCTCGATCTCCCCTGCAACGGCGCCGCTTGCAACATTCCGAATATCGTTGACCAATAAGCCGATCCGATCCGGTGGGGCCGAGCTCAATTCTTCCGGGAGTGCCGAAACAACCAGTTGGATTACGATCGAATTTTCAAAGGCGGTCCATAAAAACAAGACCAATAACGCCGGAATTCCACACCAAAGCGCAGCATAATAGCCGTAATAACTCGGTAACGAGTGAAGACTCCTGACCGTTCCACCGGCCACTTGTAGAGACCGCCGGCGACCGATGTGGTAGGCGGCCGCACTTAGCAATACAAGCAGGAACAGAAGTGTGGATTTCTGCATTCTAAGGCAAGCCCTCGAAAAACAAGCGACCGGGATTGCAACCCGGTCGCTGAAATATCGCTTCTCGAATGACTTTCGTCACATCGAGTAGTTCTTCAAACTCTTTGCATTCTGTGCAACCTCCTTGCGCTCGCTATTAGGCAAAGGAATCAGACCTTTATCCGTCAGATAGCCTTCCTCCCCCATGGCTTTCTCGCTCGTAAACTCCGCGACATAAGCTTCGATTCCCGGAATCACGCCGACGTGGGCCTTTTTAACATAAAAGAACATCGGCCGGGAAACAGGATATTGTTGGGCCGAGATCGTGTCGTAATCCGGTGCGATTCCATCCATGGGAATGGCTGAAATTTTGTCGCCATTTTGGTCCAAGAAACTGAAACCGAATATACCTAAAGCTTTGGGGTTGGCATTCAGCTTTTGAACGATCAAATTGTCGTTTTCGCCCGCCTCGATGTACGCGCCGTCCTCCCTGACCGTTTGGCAAATTCCTTTATACTGTGCTTCGTCCTTTTCTTTCCAAGCCTTAATCCATTTGAAGGTCTGACAGCCGCCTTCCAGCGCCAACTCGGCAAAGGCGTCTCGTGTACCGGAAGTCGGCGGCGGCCCCAGCACTTCGATCTTGACATTCGGCAAAGCCGGATTGATTTGGTTCCAAGTCTTGTACGGATTATCTACCAGTTTGTCGCATTCTTGGCAGGATGGATCGGGCACTTTCTTGGCGAGCGCCAGAAACACTTCGCGGCGCGTCAACTCCATCGCCTCCGCTGACTTGGCGTGGGCCAACACAATCCCGTCATAACCGATTTTCACCTCGGTAATTTCTTTTACGCCGGCTTTCTGACAGGCGGCCAACTCGGCCTTTTTCATCGGACGTGACGCATTGGCGATATCGGGGTATTGAACGCCAACACCGCTGCAGAAAAGCTTAATGCCGCCGCCGGTTCCGGTCGACTCGATTTTTGGAGTCTTGAATTTGCCGCCTCTCCCGAATTGTTCCGCGACTACCGTCGCAAACGGATAAACAGTCGAAGAACCCACAATACTGATGTAATCGCGGGCTGCTTCGGCGTGTGCCTTAGCGCCGAACAGCGCCATCGAGATGACCGCTGCGAACCCCAAGAATTTATTTTTCACTAGATCCCCCATCGTAAACTGAATATCAACCACGGCTAGATTCCGGAAATCGCCTCACAGCAGGACATTTTTAACAAAGAATTGTTACCGTAATATTTCAATCCGCCATGGGTCCGAACGCCGTATTTAGATCTCATCAACCTACAAAAGTGTGCCCCAATCAACTCGAGGCCGAAAAACTATGGATTTGAAGTGGCCAGGTTTTGTGCCAGCTCGACTCGGTCCTCTACAGAAAGCGGTATTTCAGCCATACGTTCGACTTGGCGCAAACGAGGCAGAATGCCGATTTTATTGGCGAGCTGAATGCTCAAGCCCGGTCTAGCGTTAATTTCAAGCATCAATGGACCAAAATTCTTATCCAAAACAATATCGACACCGATAAACCCCAACTTGACCAAATCGTGACAGCGCGCCGTCAGCGCAAGAATTTCACTCCAATACGGAATTTCCAATCCGGCTAGCTTGCCTCCCGTATCCGGATGCTGATCAATGGGCGTTTCGCGCCAGACACCGGAAAACGTTCGCCCACTCGCCAAATCTATCCCGACCCCAATGGCACCCTGATGGAGATTCGCCTTGCCGTCGGATAATCGCGTCGGCAGCCGCATCATGGCCAACACCGGCACCCCTCGGAACACGATTGTTCGGATGTCCGGCACGCCCTGATAGCTGATCTGATCGAATATCGGGTCGAATTTGACCCGATATTCGATCAACGCCGAATCGGGCAACCCGCCCAGACTGTACATACCGCTCAAGATATTGGAAATGTGATGCCCCACTTCATCATCATTGGCCAAAGCGCCACTGGCTTTTCGATGGCGTCCGTTTTGGCGGCCGACGATGATCAGGATTCCCTCGCCACCGCTGCCGTGCGCCGGCTTGATGACGAAATCCTCATACGGCTCGACCATCTCCCTTAACTTCTCGATTTGATGTTCGATCTCGACGATTCCGTACAGTTTCGGCACGGCAATGCCAGCGCTCAAAGCAAGCGCTTTGGTTTTGGACTTGTCATCGACCAAGGGAAAATAGCGGCGGGGATTATACGGGAGAATGAAATCAGCATTGCGTTCGTTCATTCCCATAATTCCCTGGCCGCGCAGGCGCTCCCAAGGAAATCGAATGCTCCAAAATCCCATATGCCTATCGTCTCAGCGCCGCTCTGAAACGCCATAGCTCGGTCAGGCGATAACCGGTATAGCGTCCGAGCAACAAGGTCATAGCGAGTACCACCAAGAGGATTTCCGGGAACACAAACACGAGATGTCCGAGGGTTTTACTGCTCATAATGAGATAGGCAAGCGAAGCAACCAGCAGACTTCCCAGTCCTTGTTTCAGGGCTTCGGCAGGACCCGACTCTTCCCAAACCAGAGACATTCGTTCTATGGTCATCGCTAAAATCACCATCGGGAACAGGGCTATCGAAAGACCACGATCTATACCCAATTTGTGGCTAAATAAGCTGACCGTCGCCATCAGCAAGATAACGATGATCAGCACCGACGCCAAACGGGGAACCAATAGAAGCTTTAGATATTCCAGATAGAAGCGGATGAGGAGTCCCGACGCCACGAGTACGCAAAAAAGCATCACGCCCCATAAGAGTTCGGTCTCTCGAAAAGCCAACGCGATCAAAACCGGCATAAAGGTACCGAACGTTTTGATGCCGATGACATTGCGCAAGAACACGATAAAAAACGCGCCTACCGGCACCAAGAGCAGCACGCGATAGACGTTTTGAGTTTGTACCGGAAGGCTGAACAGAGAAAACTCCATGATGCGCGAACCCATCTGCCGCGCTCGCTGCTCGGCTACTAGGGTCATGTCCTGAGTATGTTTTCTCACCGAATATTCGACTTTGGCATGCTTGCCGCCCGTTACCTCGAGCACCGGAGAATCTCCCAAATGCCACACGACGGCTTCTTTGGGAAATCCGGTTTCACCCGTTTCCGGACCGAACGGCAGCCAACCGACACCGTCGAAGATTTCCAGCCAAGGCGTCAAGGCGCCGTGACTGATACCGTCCCTGAGAATCAGGACATGTGTCATTCGCGCCGGAACATCCGCGGCAGCCAGCAAATTTATGACTCGGCGAACCCAGTCTTCGGAACCCTGGATGTCCTGCCTGAGCAAAACGACGTTAGGATCGGGAGTCGGCGCATTAAGGCGCAACAACAGCTCACGGGCAAACGTAGCGGCATCGGCGGATTTGCTGCGCACCTCGTCCAGCAAGGCCCATGCGGCCGAACGCATCAACTCCGGAAACTCGGATGCCTGTACACTGGGTACCGAAGAGATTGCGGAAGGCAAGGTCGCCATCGGATCGCGGGCCAGATTAATGCGGTAATAAAGCACCTGATAACCTTTTACCCGCCGCACTGCCCATTCAGCGAAGCGCCGTGTCCCGTCATCCTCGGTCGTCAGGCCATAATTGCTGGATACGAAGTTCTCGTCGACGACCGTGTAACCAACAGGGGCGCGGGGAATGGAGAAATGCACCTTTACCGGCGTATCCCGCTTCGCCTTGAATTCGATGCGCGCCTCGACGGTCCACACTTCCGCCTGCTCTGTAGGCAGCAAAGGCAAACCGAGCCGGGTTACCTTGTACCAGCACAGCGAAACACCGATGGCCACCAAAACCAATGCCAGTATCTTAACGTGCAGGTTCCGCAAGAATTTATCCTACGTTAAGGGTGACAGTCGAACCGTGCGTCTATTTGCTTTTGTTTTGGTCAGACTCGCTAGACACACAAGGGTCGCTATCCGCTTTATACAAAAAGGTGTCCCCCGAGTCGACCAGCGCTACGTCTTTGAGAAAACTTCGGCCTAAAAGCACCGGGTAATTGAAATTGCTCCGATCGACAAGAGTGAACTCGGTTTCGTAATTTCTGCCATTCTTGCACAGCACCAGCTTCACGACGTCACGCTTGGTCGCGCGTGTCTTACGCTCCTTGATATAAACAGTCCGGACTAGAGGACGCTCAACCGTGATGGATTTATCGTCGTCGGTTCCGGTCAGCGTGAAACGTACCCATTCCTCACTATTTTTCGTAAAGTGCTCGATGTTGTCGGCATGCAAAGACGACGTTTTGGCGCCGGTATCCAGCTTCGCCGTTATGCGGATGTTCCATGGCTTGAGAAACACGGATTCCAGCCAGCCCATGACGGCTTTTTCGCGGACGGCCGACTGCGCCTCGGCAGCCAAAATCGCGATTGAGAGTGTCAACAAGAAGATCAAGGTGCCGAATCGCATCACGAAGCTATAGATTTGGAGCACTCGTCTACGCTAACGGGAATCGACGAGCGGCGGAACACGATTAAGGACGTGAGGCTGGTGGCGTCGGATAGCTGCCAACGGCGTAGAATGGCACGACCGCAGATACTCTTCACATTCACCACGCGGGGAACGACTTGCCGAAGCTGACTTCTCCGGCAAGTACAAGAAAGCAAAACTAATTTAGAATCGATCCAAACCGGGGAGTTGGATCAAGACTAATCTTCGACTATCGTCAAACCTTTTTTCTGGCTCGCGTAATAAGCGGAGATATCCTTCATATCTTCCTCTGACAGCCCTTCGGCGATGCCATTCATGATCGGATTTTTCCGGGCCCCGGATTTGTAATCCTGCAAAGATTTAATGAGATAGCTCTCATGCTGTCCGGCAAGACGCGGAAAGTTCGGATCGGTCGTATTGCCGTCTTCTCCATGGCATCCCCCACAGCTTTCCGCTTTCCCTTGCCCGACTGCCGGATTGCCGGTAACGGGCAATTTGACGTTTATTGCACGGAACCGCGATATATAAGCGGCGATGTCCTCTATATCTCGATCGCTCATGTTCGCCGCGTTTCCAAGCATGCTTCCGTGCTTACGCTGTCCGGAACGGTAAGCCTTAAGCGCTGAAACGACATAATCGGCGTGCTGCCCCCCGACGCGCGGCACATGATAGGTGGGATAGGCATTCGTGTACCCAGCCACCCCGTGACACCCTTCGCAAGTATAAAACTTCGTTTTTCCCGCTTCGGGATCTCCGGCCGCATTGACGCCCGGAACGATTAACGCACCAGCCAAACCTGCAGCCATCAGGCCCCACAAATTATTTGTTTTCATTCAATGTGCTCCAAGAATCTACGGACTTATCAAACTAGCGAAACAGGCGCCGCGATGAATTGCTCCCCCGCATAGACAGCAAAAACCCGGATTGAACCGGGCAGCATGTCGGGGACAACGAGGACCCCAAAGTTAAACGAATTATATTACCGATAAATCACTGTTTGACAATCGCTCGACAAAAAACGGCAAGCCGATTTTGAGAGATCGGCCCGCCGTTTGGATGCCGTCCTACATGCTCAGCGCTTGTTTCAAGGCTTCTTCTACGTCACCCGCATCGATCGTTGCTGCCGCTTCGACTTCCTCGCCCTCCGCGAGCTTCGCCCGGCGTTTGCGATCGAGATGGTAGGCCAATCCCGTTCCGGCGGGAATCAAGCGACCAACGATAACGTTTTCCTTCAGCCCGAGGAGCTTGTCGCTCAAACCGCGAATCGCGGCTTCCGTCAGCACACGAGTAGTCTCTTGGAAAGAGGCGGCGGAAATAAACGACTCGGTAGACAACGAGGCTTTTGTAATACCCAAGAGAACCGGCTCGTAGCACGCCGGAATCTTGCCTTCGGCCTCGGCCTTATCGTTCTCCTCCAGCACCCGCGCACGATCGGCTTGCTCACCCTTGAGGAAAATGGTGTCGCCGGGGTCCGTAATTTCAACCTTTCTCAGCATCTGGCGAATGATAACCTCGATGTGCTTATCGTTGATCTTCACGCCTTGCAGCCGGTAGACGTCCTGGATTTCCTTCACCAAATAAGATGCCAATTCGGCCACCCCACGAAGCCGGAGGATGTCGTGAGGCGTCAGATCGCCCTCGGCTATCGTTTCACCTTGTTCCACATGCTCGCCCTCGAACACCGTGATGTGACGCCATTTCGGGATGAGCACTTCATGCTGGTGGCCGTGGGCATCGGTAATAATGATGCGACGCTTGCCTTTCGTCTCCTTGCCGAAGCTGACGGTGCCGGTAGCCTCCGCCAAAATTGCCGGATCTTTCGTCTTACGGGCTTCGAAAAGATCGGCAACTCGAGGTAGACCACCGGTAATGTCGCGAGTCTTACTGGACTCTTGAGGAATCCTCGCCAAGACGTCACCGACCTGCACCAAATCGCCGTCGTGAATACCGATGATGGCACCGGCCGGCAGAAAATATTGGGCCGCGATTTCCGTAGAGGGAATCCGAATGTCGTTCCCTTGCTCATCGACCAGCTTGACCATCGGCCGCAAATCCTTGCCCGCGCCACCTCTCTGCTTGGGATCGATGACCACCATGGAGCTCAAGCCCGTCACTTCGTCCGATTGCTCGCGAACCGTGACGCCCTCAATGAAATCGACCAGCTTGGCGTAACCCTTAACTTCGGTAACAACCGGGTGGGTATGCGGATCCCAGTTCACCACGACCTGACCGGCCCTGACCGGACTGCCCTCGCGTACCGACAAAACGGCACCGTAAGGGATCTTGTAGCGCTCACGCTCACGGCCGTGTTCGTCGATCACGCTGACTTCACCCGACCGCGAGACGGCGACCAGGTTGCCGTCCTTGTTGACGACCGTCTTCAGATTAGTCAGCTTAATCGTACCCGCGGATTTCACTTCCACGTTGCTAATGGCTGCCGACCGGGATGCCGCACCGCCGATGTGGAAGGTGCGCATGGTCAGCTGGGTGCCGGGTTCGCCGATCGACTGAGCCGCGATAACCCCAATCGCCTCGCCGCTATTGACCTTGTGGCCACGCCCCAGATCGCGTCCGTAACACGTAGCGCAAACGCCGTAGCGGGTTCTGCAGCTGATGACCGACCGTACGCGCACGTTGTCGACGCTATGGGCTTCCAGCACATTCACGGCGTGTTCATCCAGGATCGAGCCGGCGGTCAGGATCAACTCCTGAGTGGACGGATCTCTGACGTCCTCGGCCAATGCCCGTCCGAGCACCCGCTCAGCCAGAGGCTCGACCACATCGCCGCCCTCGATCAAGGGCGCCATGAGCAAACCGTCATTGGTGCCGCAATCGTCTTCGGTGATGACCAAATCCTGGGCCACATCCACAAGCCGGCGCGTGAGATAACCCGAGTTCGCGGTCTTGAGCGCGGTATCAGCGAGACCTTTACGAGCGCCGTGAGTCGAGATGAAGTATTGAAGAACGTCCAATCCTTCCCGGAAGTTGGCGGTAATGGGCGTTTCGATGATCGACCCGTCCGGTTTCGCCATAAGGCCGCGCATACCGGACAACTGGCGAATCTGCGCCGCGGAACCACGGGCACCGGAATCGGCCATCATAAAGATCGAGTTGAAGGACTTCTGCTCGGCGGTTTGTCCATCGGGCATCTCGACTTTTTCCGTACCCAGTCCTTCCATCATAACCTTAGCGACTTGGTCGTTCGCATGCGACCAGATATCGACGACTTTGTTGTAGCGCTCGCCGTCGGTCACCAAACCCGAAGCATACTGATTCTGGATCTCCTTAACTTCCAGTTCTGCGGCCCGGATAATTTCTTCCTTCCGAGTCGGGATAGCCATGTCGTCGACACCGAAAGACATGCCGGCGCGGGTCGCGTGAGAAAAGCCCAGATACATCAACTGATCGGCAAAGACAACCGTGGCTTTGATGCCCAAAGTGCGATAGCAGTAGTTGATCAGTCTGGAGATCGCCTTCTTGGTCATATCCTGGTTGATCATCTCGAACGGGATTCCCTCCGGCACGATGGTCCAAATCAGCGCGCGCCCCACAATGGTTTCAACCCGCTTAAACGCGGTCGTTCTTTCGCCGTTCTCCCCGACAATGGTTTCATGGATCCGAACATGCACGCGGGCATGGAGATCGACTGACTTGGTTTGAAACGCTCGCTGAACTTCGGCCACGTCCGCGAAAAACATGCCGGTTCCCTTGGCATCGATTCTTTCGCGGCTCATGTAATAGAGCCCTAACACCACGTCCTGGGTAGGATTGATGATCGGCTCGCCGTTGGCCGGCGACAGAATGTTGTTCGTCGCCATCATCAGCGTGCGAGCTTCCAACTGCGCCTCCAGAGAAAGCGGAACGTGAACCGCCATCTGGTCGCCGTCGAAGTCGGCATTGAAGGCCGTGCAGACCAAGGGGTGCAACTGGATCGCCTTACCCTCGATCAGGATCGGCTCGAAAGCCTGGATGCCGAGCCTGTGCAGCGTAGGCGCACGGTTCAGCAAGACCGGATGCTCGCGGATCACCTCGTCGAGAATATCCCAAACTTCCGCGCTTTCTTTTTCCACCATTTTCTTGGCGGCCTTGATCGTGGTCGCAAGCCCGCGGAACTGAAGTTTGCTGAAGATGAACGGCTTGAACAATTCGAGAGCCATCTTCTTCGGCAAGCCGCACTGGTGCAACTTCAAGGTAGGACCGACAACGATCACCGAACGGCCGGAATAGTCCACGCGCTTTCCGAGCAGGTTCTGACGGAATCGCCCCTGCTTGCCTTTGATCATATCGGCTAGCGATTTGAGCGGCCGCTTGTTCGAGCCGGTTATGGCGCGTCCGCGACGGCCGTTATCGAGCAAGGCGTCGACAGCTTCCTGCAGCATGCGTTTTTCATTGCGCACGATGATGTCCGGCGCATTGAGATCCAACAGCCGCTTCAGGCGATTGTTGCGATTGATCACGCGGCGGTATAGGTCGTTCAAGTCCGAGGTGGCGAAACGGCCGCCATCGAGCGGAACCAGAGGACGCAATTCCGGCGGCAATACCGGCAAAACGGTCAGAATCATCCACTCGGGACGATTGTTGGACGAAATCAGCGATTCGATCGCCTTGAGGCGCTTGGTGTGTTTCTTGATCTTCGTTTCGGAATTGGTCGAATCGATCTCTTCCCGCAGCGTGGCTACTTCCGCGTTGAGATCCATGGTCTTCAGCATCTCATAGATCGCTTCGGCACCCATTTTCGCGACGAATTCATCGCCGTGCGTCTGTACCGCCTGCTGATATTCCTCTTCGGTCAAGAGCTGGCCGCGCGTGAGCGGGGTCATGCCATGATCGATAACGACATACGATTCGAAATAGAGCACCCGCTCGATTTCGCGCAGGGTCATGTCGAGCAGCAACGCGATTCGAGACGGCAGCGATTTGAGAAACCAGATATGCGCGACAGGGCTGGCCAGTTCGATATGGCCCATGCGCTCCCGACGGACTTTGGACAGAGTCACTTCGACGCCGCATTTTTCGCAAATGACGCCGCGATGCTTCAGGCGTTTGTATTTGCCGCAAAGACATTCGTAGTCGCTGACCGGGCCGAAAATTTTTGCGCAGAACAAACCGTCGCGTTCCGGCTTAAAAGTACGGTAGTTGATCGTTTCGGGCTTCTTCACTTCTCCGTAAGACCAGGACCGAATCATATCGGGCGAAGCAAGACTGATGCGGATGCTATCGAATTCTTCCGCCTGGTTTTGACGCTTTAAGAAGTTAATGAGATCTTTCACAGACGTTCTCCTAAATTCGGTTCTGCCGATCCGGACCTTTAGACGGTCCGGATCATGCGTCTAGCGTATTAGTCCTGTTCCAACTCGATGTTGATGCCCAGGGATCGAATCTCTTTGATCAACACGTTGAACGACTCGGGCATGGCCGCCTCCATGCGATGGTCACCATCGACTATGTTCTTGTAGATCTTGGTACGCCCGGTGACGTCGTCCGATTTGACCGTGAGCATTTCCTGAAGGGTATAGGCTGCGCCATAAGCTTCCAGCGCCCAGACTTCCATCTCCCCGAAGCGCTGACCGCCGAACTGGGCCTTGCCACCCAAAGGTTGCTGCGTAACCAGACTGTACGGTCCGGTGGAACGGGCATGCATCTTATCGTCGACCAGATGGTTAAGCTTGAGCATGTACATATAGCCGACGGTGACGGCCCGATCGAAGATTTCGCCGGTACGCCCGTCCGTTAGCCGCGTTTGACCGCTTTCCGGTAGATCCGCCAAGCGCAACATGGTCTTGATATCGTCCTCGGTGGCGCCGTCGAAAACCGGCGTAGCCATGGGCACCCCTCCCCTGAGGTTGGAGGCGAGTTCAAGAATCTCGTTATCGGACAACAGGTCTAAATCTTCGTTCTTGCCACTGCAGTTATAGACTTCCTTCAAGAACTGGCGCGTTTCCTCGATCTTGGCCTTGGCTTCCAGCATCTTGCCGATCTTGAGCCCCAACCCTTTGGCAGCCCAGCCAAGATGGGTTTCCAATACCTGACCGACATTCATACGCGAAGGCACGCCTAGCGGGTTGAGCACGATGTCAACTGGAGTTCCGTCCGCAAGATAAGGCATATCCTCGACGGGGACGATCTGAGAAATAACACCCTTGTTACCGTGGCGTCCCGCCATCTTGTCACCCGGCTGGATGCGACGCTTGACGGCCAGATAGACCTTGACCATCTTCAAGACCCCGGGCGGCAAATCATCGCCCATGGCGATCTTTTTCTTTTTTTCCTCCAGCCGCTTGTTCATTTCCTCGCGCTGCTGAGCGATCTGCTCGGCGATGGCTTCGAGTTGAACGTTCAAGTCTTCGTCTTGTAGGCGAATCTCCAGCCACTGGGACTGTTTGAGTCCCTCCAGATACTCGCGGGTGATTACCTCTCCGGAGCGCAGCCTGTTCGGGCCCGATTCGGCCAGCTTGCCCAGCAGCATCTGCTCCACACGCTGGTAAAAGTCCTTTTCGATGATCCGCAACTGGTCGTTCAGGTCCTTCTTGACCCGGTCGATTTCCGCCTGCTCGATCTGCTTCGCCCGATCGTCCTTTTTGACGCCGTCACGAGTGAACACTTGGACGTCAATGACAGTGCCGTCCATGCCGGAGGGCACGCGCAGAGATGTGTCTTTCACATCCGACGCCTTCTCGCCGAATATGGCCCGGAGCAGTTTTTCTTCAGGGGTCAGCTGGGTTTCGCCTTTGGGCGTGACCTTCCCCACCAGAATATCGCCCGCCTTTACCTCGGCCCCGATATAAACGATCCCGGACTCATCCAGCTTGGCCAGCGCGGCTTCGCCGACATTCGGAATATCGGCAGTGATTTCTTCCGGTCCGAGTTTAGTATCGCGAGCGACGCAAGTTTTTTCCTCGATATGGATGGTCGTGAAGCGGTCGTCCTGCACCACTCGTTCGGAAATCAGGATAGAGTCCTCGAAATTGCATCCATTCCAGGGCATGAACGCCACCAGAAGGTTCTGACCCAAGGCTAGTTCACCCATGTCGGTGGACGGTCCGTCTGCGAGGATGTCGCCCTTCGCGACGCTGTCACCCAGTTTTACTAGGGGCTTTTGATTGATACAGGTGTTCTGGTTCGACCGCGTGTACTTGGTCAGGTTGTAGATATCGACGCCCGGTACGCCTGCTTCGGTTTCGTCGTCGTTCACACGCACGACGATACGTCCGGCGTCCACGAACTCCACCGTCCCGCCACGCTTGGCGATAACCGTTACCCCGGAATCTCTGGCTACGATGCGCTCCATGCCCGTGCCGACCAAGGGCTTCTCGGTCCGCAGTGTCGGTACGGCCTGGCGCTGCATGTTGGATCCCATCAATGCCCGGTTGGCGTCGTCATGCTCCAGGAACGGGATCAGCGATGCCGCGACCGACACGATCTGGCGTGACGACACGTCCATGTAATTGATTTGATCGGCCGATGCAAGGGTAAACTCGTCTTTGTGCCGGCAAGAAACCAGGTCATCGATCAGTCGACCATTTTCATCCACCTTGGCGCTGGCCTGAGCAATGAAATACTTGCCCTCTTCAATCGCGGAAAGATATTCGATTTCGTCGGTGACGATGCCGTCGATCACCTTACGGTATGGCGTTTCGAGAAATCCGTATTCATTGGTACGCGCATAAACCGCCAATGAATTGATCAGACCGATATTGGGTCCTTCCGGCGTTTCGATGGGACAAACGCGCCCGTAGTGGGTCGTATGGACGTCTCGCACCTCGAAACCCGCACGCTCCCTAGCGAGGCCGCCCGGTCCCAAGGCCGAAACACGGCGCTTGTGGGTCACCTCGGACAACGGATTGTTCTGGTCCATGAACTGAGATAACTGGCTCGAGCCGAAGAACTCCTTGATCGATGCCGCGACCGGTTTGGCATTGATGATTTCCTGCGGCATCAGGTTCTCGGCATCCGCCAGGGACAGGCGCTCCTTGACGGCGCGCTCGACGCGGACCAGACCCAGCCGGAACTGATTCTCCACCATTTCGCCAACGGACCGTACACGGCGGTTGCCCAGATGGTCGATATCGTCGACCGTGCCTATGCCGTTACGAATATTGATGAGTTCCCTGAGGACATCAATTATGTCTTCTTTCGTCAGTACGCCCGGTCCGGTAATCTCCGAACGCCCGAGGCGGCGATTGAACTTCATCCGACCGACCGCCGACAGATCATAGCGGTCCGGGGAGAAGAAAAGATTGTCGAACAGCGTCTGCGCGGCTTCTTTGGCTGGCGGCTCACCGGGCCGCATCATGCGGTAGATTTCCACCAGCGCATCGAGCTGAGTCTCGGTCGTGTCGATCCGCATGGCGTTCGCCATGTACGGGCCGCGGTCGAGGTCGTTGATGTAAAGCGTGTCGATGGCCTCGATGCCGGCCGCAATGATGCGGCTCAATAGGTCCTCCGTGATCTCGTCGTTCACCTTGGCCACCAACTCTCCTGTACTCGGGACGATCACATTATGAGCGAGAATTTTGCCATAGAGGTAATCCCGCGGCACGTCCAATTGCTTCAGCCCCGCTTTATCCATCTGCCGGATGTGCCGAGCCGTGATCCGATGCCCCTTTTCTACAATCATCTGACCATCGGCCTTGATGTCGAAACTGGCGATGTCGCCACGCAAACGTTCGGGAATCAAATCAAGCAGAATGCCTTCTTTGATAAACGAGAAGCGATTGGTCTCGAAAAACAGTTTTATGATCTGCTCGTTATCGTAACCTAGGGCCCGCAAAAGAACTGTGGCGGGCAGCTTTCGCCGACGGTCTATTCGTACGTAGACACAGTCCTTGTGATCGAACTCGAAGTCCAGCCAGGATCCCCGATAGGGAATGATCCGCGCATTGAACAGAAGCTTCCCGGATGAGTGGGTTTTTCCGCGATCATGATCGAAGAACACGCCGGGCGAACGATGCAGCTGCGAGACAATCACGCGCTCCGTTCCATTGACAACGAAAGTCCCCGTGTCCGTCATCAGCGGGATTTCGCCCATGTAAATTTCCTGCTCTTTGATATCCTTCACGACCTTGGCACTGGCAGGCGCCTCACGGTCATAGATCACCAAACGCACCAGCACACGCAAGGGGGCCGCGTAATTCGCGCCCCGCTGCTGACATTCTTTGACATCGAACGTGGGCTCGCCCAAGGAGTAATTTACGTATTCGAGAATGGCATGCCCAGTATGGCTCTCGATCGGAAAAACTGATCTTAACGCGGCATGCAGACCCTCATCGACACGCTTGCTGGGAAGAACGTCAGCCTGCAGAAATCTCTTGTATGAATCGACTTGGGTTGCTAAAAGATAAGGGACTTCAAGTACGTCACGACGCTTGCCAAAGCTGTTACGAATGCGTTTTTTTTCGGTGAAAGAATAGGCCATAGTGGTTCCTTACCTTAAATGTTCAAACGAAATTACCACGATGTCTAAAAGGAAATTAGAAGACTCGGATGACCACTTGCGGATTAGAATTAGACATAGGACAGTAGAAGTAATTCGGCCGGGGACTCGATTGCACTGTACGCCTCAACTGCTCTCCGCTAGGACGAGCCATACACGTTTACGAAAGATCGTCGCAAGCGCCGAAAGGCCGGCAGCCATCAGCTGCCAGCCTTATAAAGGTCGACTTAGGTCAGACGGAGCAACAATTATTTAATTTCAACCGCAGCGCCGGCTTCGACCAATTGTTTCTTGATATCTTCGGCCTCTTGCTTGCTCACGCCTTCCTTGACCGTCGAAGGAACACCTTCGACCAGATCCTTAGCCTCCTTCAGACCCAAACCGGTGATCGCGCGAATCACTTTGATGACGTTCACTTTGTTATCGCCGAAGCCGGTCATAACAACATCGAACTCGGTCTTTTCTTCAGCCGCCGGTGCAGCCGATGCTGCCGGTGCCGCTACAGCTACCGCAGCCGCGGCGGAAACGCCGAATTTCTCTTCCATGGCGGAAATCAAATCCACTACTTCCATCACCGTCATGTTGGCAATGGTTTCTAAAATATCTTCTTTAGATACAGCCATCGAAATACTCCAAAATAAATCTTCTAACCTTGCTTACGCTGCCTGCTTTTGATCGCGCACCGCTGCCACCGTCCGAACCAGCTTGGCATGAGGCTCCGCCAGGGTTCTGACGAACTTCTCGATCGGCGCTTTCATTACGCCCATCAACATGGCCAAAGCTTGTTCTTTGTTCGGTAGCTTGGATAGCCGTTCGATCTCCGAGGCGCCATACAGCTTTCCACCCACAGCAACCAACTTCACTGCCAGTTTTTCATGCTGCTTCGAAAAGTCGTAGACCACGCGAGCCGCGGAACCTGGATCTTCAATCGAAAATGCCAAGATCAACGGCCCGACCAACCCTTCTTGCATGCACGCAAACTCGGTGCCTTCCACGGCCCGACGGGCGAGGGTGTTTTTGATAACCCTCAGATACACACCCGATTCGCGCGCAACCTTACGAAGGTTGGTCAGTTCAGAAACGGTTAACCCGCGATACTCTGCAGCTACTGCAGAGTGCGCTTGAGCGGCAATAGCAGCGACTTCTGCGACGACGGCTTTCTTGTCATCCAGTCTTAGCGCCACCTTTTACCTCCAATAGTAGTCTGAACAGTTGGGAACCATTCAGAGCCAAAAAACATCCAGAATCAGGATGCCCCTAAAAACGGCTCCTTTCACCGATCACGGATTCAGTACACCGTCTGCGCAGGCTTTATCGATTAAGCGCACCAGGCGCGCCTGCGGTCTTTGACGGTTACCGGCGGTGCCGGCAACCCAAAGTCTGTCTTACTTATGCCGCCAGACTACCATGATCGACCTGCAATCCAGGCCCCATGGTGGATGACACGGTAATTTTCTTCAGATAGACGCCCTTCGATGTGGAGGGCTTCGCCTTCTTAAGGTCGGATAGCAGCGCCTCGAGATTCTCCTTCAGCGCCACCGCCTCAAAGTTCACTTTGCCGATGGTGCAATGAATAATGCCTTTCTTGTCGGTTCGATAACGAACTTGTCCCGCCTTGGCGTTCTTGACCGCCCCTGCCACATCCGGAGTTACCGTGCCGACTTTGGGGTTGGGCATCAGGCCGCGCGGACCGAGAATCTGACCTAACTGCCCCACCACGCGCATTGCGTCCGGCGAAGCAATGACAACATCGAAATTGAGTTCACCTGCCTTGACTTGAGCGGCGAGGTCGTCCATACCGACGATATCCGCACCAGCCTCTCTCGCCGCGTCGGCGTTAGCGCCTTGCGCAAACACGGCGACACGAACGGATTTTCCGGTACCATGGGGCAGCACGGTCGCACCACGAACCGCCTGATCCGACTTTCTCGGGTCAACACCGAGATTTACGCTTACATCGACCGCCTCGACAAACTTGACTGTCGAAAGCTCTTTCAAGACAGCGAAGGCCTCGTCGGCAGCGTATATTTTTCCAGGCTGGAGCTTTTCTTTGATCGATTTAGCGCGCTTACTCAACCTCGCCATTACACACCCTCCACATTCAGGCCCATGCTACGCGCACTGCCCGCTATAGTACGGATCGCTGCATCCATATCGGCCGCAGTCAGGTCAGGCGATTTCAAGGTGGCGATTTCCGCCAACTGCTCGCGAGTAACGGTTCCCACTTTGTTTGTATTCGGGTTGCTGCTACCCTTAGCCAAACCGATCGCTTTTTTCAGCAAAACCGAGGCCGGAGGCGTTTTCGTGATGAATGTAAAGCTACGATCGCTATATACCGTGATAACAACGGGCAGAGGCAATCCCTTTTCGACACCTTGCGTGTGAGCATTGAATGCCTTGCAAAACTCCATGATATTTACACCGCGCTGGCCGAGCGCCGGCCCGACGGGAGGACTGGGATTTGCTTCACCGGCCTTGACCTGAAGCTTAATATATGCGGTTATTTTCTTTGCCATTATTTACTCCTGATGGGTGATAACGCTTTAAAGCTCCCCATGCCCGCAACATACTGCCTACGCTCGCCGCGGGAAATTATGAACAACAGTAGGATTATGCTTTTTCGACCTGACCGAAATCGAGCTCAACCGGCGTTGAACGCCCGAAAATCAAAACCGACACACGGAGTTTGTTTTTCTCGTAATTGACTTCTTCCACCACGCCATTGAAGTCCTTAAAAGGACCCTCAACTACTCGGACAACCTCACCAACCTCGAAAAGCACCTTTGGCTTTGGTTTCGTTGCGCCTTCTTCGACCCGACTCAAGATGGCCTCGGCCTCCCGATCCGAGATCGGCGCCGGCCGATCCGATGTTCCGCCGATAAAACCAAGAACTCGCGGAACCTCTTTAACGAGATGCCAGGTTTCGTCGTTTAGCTCCATCTGAACCAGAACGTATCCCGGAAAAAACTTGCGCTCGCTTTTCCTTTGCTGCCCCATACGCATCTCAACAACCTCTTCTGTAGGGACAAGAATCTTCCCAAAGAAGCGTTCCAAGCCCGACCGCTTAATTCGCTCTTCCAGAGAACGCTTTACTTGATTCTCGAAATTGGAGTACGCATGCACTACGTACCAACGCAATGCCATGCTATGCCCCCTGCCCGGTCAGTTGGCTAATTACCCAGAACAGGAACATATCTAGCAGCCACAGCATTAAGCCGACAAGGAAAACCAAGGCCATAACGATTAATGTTGCCTGCACCGTTTCTTGGCGCGTCGGCCACACCACCTTTCTAACCTCAACCCTCGCCTCTTTCAGAAAACCCCAAAAGCTCTTTCCGAGCGAGGTCGTTAAAATCATTGCAACCGAGGCTATCGACAAGCCGACGACACCGAGCACTCGGTACAATAAAGACTGCTGAGAGAAGTAGTAAAAACCGACTACTCCAGCAATCAACAAACCGATTGCGAGCACGAGCTTCGCCGTGTCGATGACCGAAGAACCTGACTCTGCTCGAGCAGCCATGAACACCCTAACCAAAATTAAAAGCGATTACTTTGCAGCAGAGATGGCAGGCCAGGAGGGACTCGAACCCCCAACCTGCGGTTTTGGAGACCGCTGCTCTGCCAATTGAGCTACTGACCTATATACCCTGCCGACTTGACAAGTCGCCCGCGCGGTAACGCGCAGAACCCGCGACTTCTACTCCAACACCTTGGACACGACACCGGCCCCGACGGTCCGGCCGCCTTCGCGTACCGCAAAGCGCAAGCCTTCCTCCATCGCGATCGGCGCGATCAATTTCACCGTGATCTTGACGTTGTCCCCCGGCATGACCATCTCCACCCCTTCCGGCAACTCCACCGCCCCCGTCACATCCGTCGTCCGGAAGTAGAACTGCGGCCGATAGCCATTGAAGAACGGGGTATGACGCCCACCCTCTTCCTTGGACAACACGTAAATCTCCGCTTCAAAATGGGTGTGCGGGGTAATCGTGTTCGGCGCCGCCAACACTTGACCACGCTCCACATCTTCCCGCTTGGTGCCGCGCAGCAACACCCCAACGTTATCGCCCGCCACCCCTTCGTCCAGGAGCTTCCGGAACATCTCGACACCGGTGCAGGTAGTCTTGGTGGTCTCACGCAGACCAACAATGGAAATCTCGTCCCCAACCTTGACCTTGCCGCGCTCGATCCGCCCCGTCACCACCGTGCCGCGCCCCGAAATCGAGAACACGTCTTCGATCGGCATCAGGAACGGCTTCTCAATGTCGCGCTTCGGCTCCGGAATATACGCATCGAGCGCATCCACCAGCTTCAAAATCGCCGGCACACCGATCTCGCCCTGATCCCCTTCCAGCGCCTTCAGCGCCGAGCCACGCACGATCGGAGTGTCGTCTCCGGGGAAATCGTACTTGGACAGCAGCTCGCGCACTTCCATCTCGACCAATTCGAGCAGCTCGGGATCATCCACCATATCGGCCTTGTTCAGAAAGACCACGATATAGGGCACCCCAACCTGACGCGCCAACAGGATGTGCTCACGGGTCTGCGGCATCGGACCATCCGCGGCCGAGCACACTAGAATGGCACCATCCATCTGCGCCGCACCGGTAATCATGTTCTTGACGTAGTCGGCGTGACCGGGGCAGTCGACGTGCGCATAGTGTCGCGTGGGGGATTCATATTCCACGTGCGCCGTCGCGATCGTAATGCCGCGCGCCCGCTCTTCCGGCGCCGCATCGATCTGATCGTATGCCTTGAATTCGCCACCAAAGCGCTCCGCACCCACCTTGGTCAGAGCCGCCGTCAGGGTCGTCTTGCCATGGTCAACGTGACCAATCGTCCCGACGTTCACATGCGGCTTTGTGCGCGTAAACTTTTCTTTGGACATCCGCCAATACCCCTTAATCTGATAACCGATACATTCAAACTGGAGCCCATAACCGGACTTGAACCGGTGACCTCTTCCTTACCAAGGAAGTGCTCTACCGACTGAGCTATATGGGCAAGAAACCTGACGCCCTTTTTTGCTGGAGCGGGTGATGGGAATCGAACCCACGCCATCAGCTTGGAAGGCTGAGGTTCTACCATTGAACTACACCCGCGCGCAAAATCCTAAATCTAATGGTGGAGGGGGAAGGATTCGAACCTTCGAAGGCAGAGCCGTCAGATTTACAGTCTGATCCCTTTGACCGCTCGGGAACCCCTCCAAGGGTTAAGATGTGAATTATTCGGCATTCGATTGTCGGTGTCAATATTCAAGACGCGCCAATTCTTGAATCGTTATGCAGACAGCTTGTTACAGCGCCGAGATCCCCCTGCAAGATCGCGGGAAACAGCTCGATCACTCGAGAAATTGCGCGATCTATTGATTCGCGCTCGTCACTACCCGGCTTGCCGAGCACATAAGGTACGACATCGTCGCGATTACCGGGGTGACCGATGCCAATGCGTATACGACAAAACCCAGCCGCCCCCAACTTATCGATTAGATCCCTCAAACCGTTATGCCCCCCGTGCCCACCGCCGCATTTCAGTCGAGCGACACCGGGAGCAAAATCGAGCTCATCGTGAGCCACCAATATCTGCTCGACACCGATCTTATAATATCGAGCCAGCGCCGCGACCGATTGCCCACTACGGTTCATGAACGTCATCGGCTTTAGGAGCAGAACGCTTTCGTCTTCGAGTTCCGGCGTCGCGACCAATCCCTCGAAACGCCGATCCTCCCTAAACGGAACGCCATACGAAGATGCGAGCTCATCCACAAACCAAAACCCGGCGTTATGCCGGGTTTTTTCATATTTGGTCGTCGGATTCCCTAAACCGACAACCAGCCGGAATCGAATAGACAAAAGCCCCTCCCGGCCATTTTGTCAGCAATGAACCAGCCTATTCAGCCGGACTCTCCGACGATTCAGCAACCTTCCCGGACTGAATCGCCGCGACCGGCAAATCGTGCTCCGGTCCATGAGCGAGAGCGAGAATTTCAACTCCTTCAGGCACCTTCAAATCCGAGAGATGGACCGACTGCCCCACATCAACATGCGCCAGATCAACCTCTATGTATTCGGGTAGCTGGTCCGGTGTACAAGCGACCTCCACGTCGACCAAGTTGTGGGTTACTACCCCGCCCTTTTTCACGCCAACCGAGATATCCTGATTGACGAAATGCAAAGGCACATGAACGCGAATCTTCTCTCCCCGGCTTACACGCTGAAAATCCATATGCATGATAATCGGCTTACTCGGATGCCTCTGCAAACCCTTCAGGATCGCCCGCTCCTCTCGGCCACCGACCTTAACAGTCAGAACATGGGAATAAACGGCCTCGCTCTCCAGACTCTTCACGACCTTATTGTGCTCCAGCACCAAGCCAATCGGGTCGGCGTTACCGCCGTACAAAACCGCCGGAACCTTGCCAGCCCGACGCAGCCGCCGCGCATCACCTTTACCGGTATTCGTTCTCAATTCAGCATCAAAGACAAAACTGCCTACCATCTTTCTCTCCAAAATACTCTTAGCAGTGAGTTAAAAAATTGGATCAATCTACATAAAGCGAACTGACCGACTCGCCGACCGCGATACGGCGTATCGTCTCCGCCAACATCTCAGCGACGCTCAACTGCCGGATCTTTTTACATTGCTGAGCATCCCGACGCAGCGGAATCGTATCCGTCACAACCAACTCATCGAGCACCGAATCTTCGATATTTTCTATCGCCCGCCCGGACAACACAGGGTGAGTACAATACGCCACTACTCGCCGCGCACCATGGTCCTTTAATGCGCCGGCCGCCCGGCACAAGGTTCCGGCCGTGTCCACCAGGTCATCGACCATGATACAGGTGCGCCCTTCGACATCGCCGATGATATTCATCACTTTAGCCTCATTCGGCCTCGGACGACGCTTGTCGATGATCGCCAAATCGGCATCGTCGAGACGTTTGGCCAATGCCCGCGCCCTTACCACCCCACCCACATCGGGGGAAACAACAATCAGATTCTGATATTTCTGCCGCCAAACATCGCCCAATAAAATTGGCGACGCGTAGACGTTATCCACAGGAACATCAAAAAAACCTTGAATCTGATCGGCATGGAGATCCACGGTCAACACCCGATCCGCTCCGGCCGCACAAATCATCTTGGCAACCAGCTTTGCCGTGATAGGAACGCGGGCCGACCTGATCCGTCGGTCTTGGCGCGCATAGCCGTAGTAAGGAATCACTGCCGTAATCACGGACGCCGACGACCGACGAAAAGCGTCGATCATGACTAGCAATTCCATGATATTTTCATTGATTGGCGCGCAGGTGGGCTGAATCAGAAAAACCTCCCGCCCACGGACATTTTCCTCGATCTCGACTGCTATTTCGCCGTCAATGAATCTTCCAATGGTTGCCATCCCCAAGCGCATGTTCAGCTTGCGTACAATGCCTTCGGCCAAGGCAGGATTGGCATTCCCGGAAAACACCATAAACGAGGCGTCTGTCATTCAAGACACTCCAAAGTCGAGACGTCGAGTCGAAATTACTATGGCTGGGGCGCCAGGATTCGAACCTGGGAATGCCGGGATCAAAACCCGGTGCCTTACCGCTTGGCTACGCCCCAATAATGTTGTTGACGGCCCTATTCAGACCAGCTTCAGCGCCTGATGGAGAGCCGACCGATTCCGTCCTCGCGCGACAAACACCGACCACTCGCTCTCTAATGTCATGGCCGCCGCCCGCGCATCAGCTTCATCAGAAAATGCGGCAAACACGCAGGCCCCGGTACCGGTAAGTCTGGCGGGCGCAAAACGCCCCAAACTGCTCAAGGCAACTCCAACTTCCGGGTAGAATTCCGAAACCACAGGCAAACAATGGTTTTCCTGCTGCCCCGCAAGAAAGTCCGCTATTTTGATCGGTTTGTTATTTCGTGTCAAACCGGGCGCCGAAAAAATTTGCGCGGTCGCCACATGGCAGCTAGGCACCACGACGACATACCAAGGCTCCGGCAGCTCCAATGGAGTCAACACCTCCCCAACCCCCTCGGCCCAGGTCGAACAACCATTGACAAAAACCGGAACGTCAGCGCCCAACTGCAGACCCAACACCATCAGATCCTGCAAAGACAAGCCTGTCCGCCATAAGGCATTCAACCCAAGCAGCGCTGTTGCGGCATCCGAGCTTCCGCCCCCAAGCCCACCTCCCATGGGCAGATTTTTCTCAATTTCAATCTCGACTCCGTATTCAACATCGGTTACGCGACGCAGGAGTTGCGCAGCCCTTACCGTGAGATCCTGCTCTTCCGGCACACCGGGGAGCGGGCTCAACAGCCGAATGCGGCCATCGGAGCGACGGCGCAGCGTAATCCAGTCGCAACGATCGATGAATTGAAATACGGTTTGGAGCAAGTGGTAACCATCGTCTCGCCGGCCCACTATTCTCAGCATTAGATTAAGCTTGGCCGGTGCTGGCAGACGAAGCACTTCCGCGTCCATCATGCACTACCCCTTAACACGCCAGCTATCCGCTATTAGTTTGAGCCTAACATCTGGCCCTTGAATCGCGATCTTCTGCGGCATAACCCGGCCCCCCACATTCATATAATTTTGGAACTGGAGCGTCCAACCCGATTGCCTAAACCCCAGCAAGGAACCGGACTCCCCATAAACAGGGGTATGCGTTTCGTTCGGATCGGGCAACCCCACAATCCAGTACCGCAAGCTCGACAATGGCACGGCAAACCCCAGCCGGTCCTTTAACATGGCATCGGGATCGCGGGACAACTCCGTAACCCCATCGCCTTCGTTAACGTAAATCAGGTCTTTTTGCAGAATGATAGAAACCATGCCCTGGCTAAAAGGCCCCGACACTCGCAAGCGATCCTGCTCCGCATCGTGCTCCCAGAACAGATTAGCCTGCCAGGCATCGTTCGCGGTTTGCACGCCAATCCGCCCCTCCAGCTGCCAGACTTTTAAGTCATAATTTTTCTCTTCGGCCTTTGGGGCTAGAGCAGGACGAGGCGGCTCCTTTTTGAAAACAGCGCAACCGGTCAGCGACGCGACCAACACAAAAACAAGGAATCTAAACAAAATTAGGCCTTTCTAACACCCGCTATTTGAAGGCTTCCCGATACTTGATCTTAATTTTTTTCATGTCCTCATGGCCTGGATCCTTCTTGAGCGCCTCTTTCCATATCTTTTTGGCTTCTTGATGTCGACCGGACTCCCACAACACCTCCCCCAAATGTGCCGCTATCTCAGGATCACTGACCGACTCATAAGCGCGCCGCAGATAATCGAGTGCCGAATCGTAGTTTCCCAAACGGTATTGCAGCCAACCGTAACTATCCAGGATAGCCGGATCATCTGGCTTCAGCTCTATTGCCCGATCGAGATACCGCTTTGCTTCATCCAATCGGTCGCCGCGATCGGCCAGGGTGTAACCCAAGGCATTAAGCGCGTTGGCATCGTCTGGATTCTTTTCCAATACTGCACGCAGGTCCGCCTCTAACACCTCGACACGGTCTAGCTGTTCGGCAACCAAAGCGCGGGAGTAAAGCAACTCCATCTGGCCCGGCATTTCTTCCAACGCCTCCGTCAGCAAATCAAACGCTGCCTCATAGTCCTTAGTTTTGGACAAGAGCTCTGCCTCCAGCAGGTAGAGCCGCAACGCCTCATTCGGAAATTCTTTGCGCACGTCAACTAAACGCTGCCGAGCGTCGGCCATACGGCCGAGATTAATCAACGCGGTAATTGAATTAACCTTAGCGTCGAATTCCAATGGCCCGGACCCAACTTTGTCGAACCGCTCCAGCGCATTTTGCAGGCGATTCTGGCGCGCTTCGATCAACCCCAAATAGAAATAGGCCTGTCCCCGCCACTTGGGTACGGTCGTTAGATCGGAAAACTCTTTCCTCGCCTTCTCGTCTTGCCCCGCCTCCATCAACAATGTCGCAAGGCCGAAACGCGCATCATGGTTATCCGGATCCTTCTCCAAAATACGAGTCAGCTCTTTCTCCGCCCCTCGAAAATCTCCAGCTTTCGCCAAAAATTGGGAATAGATCAGGCGCAAACGGACATTATTGGGATCGCTCCTCAGCGCCTTCTGAACCGTAGCCCTCGCCGCCTCGGAGTCACCCATCTGAGACATGACTTGGGCCTGCAATAGGCGAGCCCTATTCCAATCAGGGTGCAGAGCCAGCGCTTTTTCTGCTTCCTGCAGGGCTAACTGATACTCACCCCGGCTGCTGGCCAAAAGCGCATACGCGAAGTGAATCTCGGCCATACTCGGAAATTCTGTGACCAAGCGCTGCATTACTTTCGCCCCATCTTCCTTCGGAACCTCCGAATCCAGCCACTTGACCAATTCGATCAATGCATTTTCCAGGTCTACGTCGGGCAGGGTCAGTAGCGCCCTCAATTGATCCAGAGCCTTATCAGTTTGCCCGGCTTTCAGAAGCAACAAAGCCGCAACACGACGCGCCGAGGCATTTCCCGGATCTCGTTCGCTCCACAATGTAGCCGCTGTTAGAGCTTTTTCTGTATTCTTAAGATAGAGCCCGATTTGTGTTGCTCGCTCTGCAACCTGAGCATCTTGGGTAAGCTTGGCTGCTTCCAAATAATTGTTCAGAGCAATCTCGTACTGCCCGCGCTGGCCGGCCAATTCTGCCGACAATAACAAGTAGACGACTTCCGAATGCTGATTAAGCTCTTGGACATCTGCTTGACGGACCCCTTCCAAGGACTCGTCAGTATGAGGCCGCGATGGATTAATACCCGCGCATCCCGATAGCCCAATAGCACCGACACACGCCAAACAGACCAATCGTTTCAACACTGACGAAATTCCTAAGCCGAAGTTAATAAAAGAACCTTGGATAGTATTGACAACGCTTTTCTCCCTTCATCCGAAGCAGCATCGCGAAAATGTCCCGAGCTTTCGATTAAAGCGGGGTAGACTGACTTATAAGCCGGCGAGATTGTACGCTGTCCGTAACATGCAACAATAGACCCGAACCAACGGTATTTGGCTGCATTTGAGGTTTTTCTTAGAATTATATTTGGAAAGTCTCAGAAATTTGAGCTCATGAGCATTTTAACCTTAGGGTTGAATCACAACACAGCACCGATTTTGATCAGAGAACGCCTGGTCTTTCCGGCCGAACGAATCAAATGTGCCTTGCAGGATCTGATTCAATTACCCCAAATTGGCGAAGCCGCGATTCTATCCACGTGCAACCGAACGGAATTGTACTGTGGCGTCGAAACCGATGATCAAAACATTCTGATCGACTGGATCGCTCAAGAGCAGAGTCTTCAACGGGAAGATTTTCAACCGTATCTCTATGTCCACACCGACGGTGAGACGATCCGTCACATGTTTCGCGTCGCCTGCGGGTTGGATTCGATGATACTGGGAGAGCCGCAGATTCTCGGACAGATGAAATCGGCCTACCAAGCCGCAGCCGAAGCCGGAACTCTCGGCAAAACCTTGAGCAAACTGTTTCAGCACACCTTCACCGCCGCCAAGAAGGTACGAACCGACACCGCGATAGGTTCCAGCCCGGTTTCGGTTGCCTTTGCCGCGGTGCGCCTAGCACAACGAATTTTCGACGATCTTTCCGAACAGGCTGCCATACTGATCGGCGCCGGAGAAACGATCGAACTGACAGCCCGCCATCTGGCCGAAAGCAAAATCGGCCATCTGATAATCGCCAACCGCACCTACGACAAAGCACACACTTTGGCCACCCAGTTCAACGGGTTTGCCATCTCATTGGCCGAATTGCCGAAGCATTTGGCCAAGGCCGACATCGTCGTTTCATCCACCGCCAGCCAATTGCCGATTTTGGGTAAAGGCGGCGTCGAGAGCGCCCTCAAAGCCCGCAAGCATAAGCCGATGTTCATGGTGGATTTGGCCGTGCCTCGCGACATCGAACCGGAAGTCGCCCAACTGAGGGACGTTTATCTCTATACCGTCGACGACCTGCGGAACACCATCGAAGAAAACCTGAAATCGCGCCAGGAAGCAGCCAAGAAGGCCGAAGAAATTATCGACACCGAAGTGGAGCATTTTTTGGGCTGGTTGCGCGCTCAGGGTGCGACCTCCACCATCCGCGACTTCCGCAGCCACGCCGAAACGATCCGAGCCGAAGCCTTACATCGAGCAAAACAGGCATTACGATGCGGTAAATCTCCCGAAGAGGCGCTGGATCTTTTGGCGAATCTGCTCACCAATAAATTGATTCACATACCCAGCGTCCAAATCAAGCAAGCGGGCATCCATGAACGGCACGATCTGATTGCCGCCGCCCGAGAACTTTTTCAACTCAAAAACAGCTCTTCTTAATACGTGAAACCATCCATTCGCCAAAAACTCGATCATCTTGCCCAGCGATTCGAAGAAATTACCGCCCTCCTTGCCGAACCGTCGATTCAGAACGATCAAGACCGCTTCCGTGCCCTGAGCCGCGAGTACGCTCAACTCAATCCGTTGGTCGGCTGTTTCAACAAGTATCTCGGTGCAATCGAAGATCTTTCCTACGCGCAGAGTCTGCTCGACGACAGAGACCCGCAGGTGCGTAGCCTCGCCAAGGAAGAACTGGCCGATGCCGAGGGCAGAAAGGAAGCCTTGGAAAAGGAGCTGCAAATCCTTTTGCTGCCCAGGGATCCAAACGACGAACGCAATATCTTTCTGGAAATCCGGGCCGGCACCGGTGGTGCCGAGGCCGCACTGTTCTCCGGCGATTTATACCGCATGTACAGCCGCTATGCCGAGCAAAAGGGATGGAAGGCGGAGGTGATCAGCGAAAGCGAGGGCGAACACGGTGGCTACAAAGAAATCATCGTCCGCATCAGCGGTCAGGACGTTTATTCACGCCTCAAATTCGAGGCCGGCACCCATCGTGTACAACGCGTGCCGGAAACAGAGGCCCAGGGCCGTATTCACACTTCGGCCTGCACGGTCGCGGTACTGGCCGAGGCCGACGAAATCGACGTCGACATCAGCCCGGCCGATCTTAGAGTCGATACCTACCGCGCATCGGGCGCCGGCGGCCAGCACGTCAACCGGACCGATTCGGCGGTGCGCATTACCCATATACCCACCGGGATTGTCGTGGAATGCCAGGACGAGCGCTCTCAACACAAGAACCGCGCTCGCGCCATGTCTTTGCTGAAATCGCGCATCCTCTCCGCCGAACAGGAAAAACAGAGCGCCGAAATCGCCGCCTCACGTAAACTGCAAGTCGGCAGCGGCGACCGTTCGGAACGCATACGTACGTACAACTTTCCCCAGGGCCGACTCACCGACCATCGCATCAACCTGACTCTTTATCGGCTCGAAGCCATCATGGAGGGCGATCTCGACCCGGTAATCGATCCCTTGATCAATGAGCACCAAGCCGAATTGCTGGCGCAACTGGCCCAGGACTAATGCAATGAGTACTCCTCTTGCCTCACCGAGATCCAGCGGCATCACCATAGCGGCCGCGCTTCAGACCGCCAGAAGTCGCCTCGAAGGTTTGAGCGAAACGGCGCGGCTCGATGCGGAAATTTTGTTAGCCCGCGCATTAAACCGAGATCGATCGTATCTTCGCGCATGGCCGGAGCGAAAGCTTTCGCCCGATGTAGAAGACCGTTTTCACCATCTGATCGAGCGACGACAGTCCGGAACTCCGGTCGCGTACCTATTCGGCGAAAAGGAGTTCTGGTCTCGTACGTTTAGGGTTAGCCCCGACGTGCTCATCCCACGCCCCGAAACCGAGTTGCTGGTCGAATTGGCGCTGGCGGCCACTCCGGCATCCCAGACGGCCGATATTCTGGATCTGGGGACCGGCAGCGGCGCCATTGCCGTGACTCTCGCCGCAGAGCGCCCGGCAGCCCGCGTCACCGCAACGGATCTTAGCCCCGGCGCTTTGAACCTCGCGCAGGAAAATGCGGTTCTGCACGGCGTCCGCAACGTTCGCTTTCGACTGGGCGATTGGTTCGATGCGGTAGCAAGCGACGAGCAGTTCGATTTGATTGTCAGCAATCCGCCTTATGTCGCAGACGATGATCCGCATTTAAACCGAGGCGATGTGCGCTTCGAACCGAGTTTGGCACTAACAGGCGGACTACACGGACTGGATGCTTTCCGGATCATTGCTCGGGAAGCCTGCGATTACTTAAAACCGCATGGACAACTCATACTGGAACACGGTTTCGATCAGGCGGATTCTCTGGCTGACCTTCTGAACGAATTCGGTTACGCCGAAATCAGCCGCCATTCCGACCTTCAAGGTCACTTCCGCGTCACAACCGCACGGTGGGAACCGAGCAGCCGATCCTTTTCGGAATAAAAGCATGCACGATAAAGAAATTCATATCCCCCGCCCCTTAGTCAACCAACTGTTGCACTATGCCCAAACATCGCCGGAAGTTGAAGTCTGTGGTCTGATCGGAGCGAAAGACGGCACCCCAAGCCACTGTTATCCGGTCAAGAATGCGTCGACTACGCCCGACTGCCGGTTCCAGATGGAACCTCAGGACCAAATCGATGCCATGCGTAAAATGCGGGAGCGAGGAGAGGAACTGTTCGCGATCTTTCATTCGCATCCGGCCGCCCCAGCCGAGCCTTCCGCCATCGATCTCGAACAAGCGGCCTATCCCGATGCGGTATATATCATTATCTCCCTGAACACAAAGGGAGTTCTTGAAATGCGAGGTTTCCGGATCAATCAAGCGCGCCAAATCGAAGAAATCGCGTTGCTCCTGTAACGCTCACGGCGCAAAGTCGGCTAACGGGGCAGGCCTAGAGTTTCTTGCGATTTCGGAAAATCAGACCCCACGCTCATGACGAAACTCGTCACCTCCGAGATATCGAGAGCGGATTTGACTACCTTCGACTCGTGCACGATGACGGTGAACCCATTGGTCGGATTCGGCGAAGTGGGCACGTATAGAACATATCTGTCGCCCTCTCGGTTCGTGACGTAAGCCGGCAGCCACATCCCTTCCCTAGGATATTCCACATAAACGATTTCCCGCTTTTGCTCATCGGGCCTGCTGCGAAACATATCGACAATCTTTTTGGTCACCCGGTAAACCGTGTTTAGGAACGGAACTCGCTCTATCGCGAGATCGACTAGGGAAAGAACCAGGGAATGGCGCCGTTTGTTGACGGTGTGCCCGATGTAAGTCAGCAGGCCGAAAACGCCGGCGAACGCGAGAAAAGTTATGCCGTAATTGCCGACCGCCTCTTGCACGCCGAATACCGTACTCAGAATCAAATGGGCGAGAAATATGACGATCTGCGCCACTACGATGATTGGCAGTACCGCCAGAGTACCGATCAAGAAATTGTTCAAGACGATCTTGGCGAGGTGCTTGGCCTCAGCGAAATTACTCGGCGCCATGAGTTTTCTCCCTGAATGTCTAATTTGCCTTGTTAGACAATACGCCGCGCAACAATGATCACCAGGCCTCCTCATGCCTGAAGCGGCGGCTCCTTCACTGACTTGGCCCGACTTCGGTCCGGCTGTCGAACCACCCGCGCCGAATCATCCACTTCGCTGCTTCCAACACCGGGAGTATCGTGGCCGACGCGCCCAGCACTACCGCCCACTCGATTCGCGACAGGCCGAAAGTGCCGAATGCCTCCTGAAAGAACGGCACATAGATGATAGCGAGGAGCAACATCGCCTCCCAAGCGATCGCCAGATTCAGCCATTTGTTCGCGAACGGCCGACGAAACACGGAAAAACGGTCGGATCGAAAATTGTAGGCCTTGAAGAACTCGATCGAGACCAGCGTCGCGAAAGTCACCGTCATCGCCTTGGAAAGCTCGTTGCCGTTGTGTAACGCCCAGACAAAGACACTGAGATTGACCAGAGTCGACCAAATACCGCCGACCAGCATCAGCGAAACGACGGGAAAACTGAAAATCCCCTGCTTCGGGTCGCGCGGCTTCTGTTGCATCAAGGCTTTGTCCATCGGATCGACCGCCAACGCCAGAGCGGGAAGTCCATCGGTAGCCAAATTCACGTAAAGAATTTGCACCGCGCTTAAAGGCAGCGGCAACCCTGCCAGCGTAGCGCCCGCCATCAGGCCGATTTCACCGATGTTGGAAGACAACAGATACATCAGGTATTTCTTGATGTTGCTGAAAATCCCCCGCCCTTCCTCTACGGCGGCGACGATGGAGGCGAAATTGTCGTCGGTGAGCATCATTGCAGCGGCCTCCTTGGATACATCGGTGCCGGTGATGCCCATAGCCACTCCGATGTCGGCCTGTTTGAGAGCCGGAGCGTCGTTCACGCCGTCTCCGGTCATGGCGACGATGCGGCCTTGTTCTTGCAGAGTCCGGACGATGCGAATCTTATGCTCGGGAGCGACACGGGCGAAGACCTCGATTCGCCTGACCGCCTGCGCGAATTCTTCATCGCTCATCGCGTCCAGTTCGACGCCCGTAATCACTCGTCCGTGGTTCAAAATGCCCAGCTCGCGGGCAACCGCTCGGGCGGTGGCAGGATGGTCCCCCGTAATCATGATGACCTTAATGCCGGCCTTTTCGCAGGTGGCGATGGCGGACTTGGACTCGGAGCGAGGCGGGTCGATCATCCCGACCAGCCCCAGGAAACACATGTCTTTTTCAGCCGTTTCCAGAGACGTGTCTTCCTTTTGCGCCACTGCCAGAACACGAAGCGCCTCGCCGGCCAAGCGCTCGGCTTCGGCCTGTATCACGCCGCGGGCCGCATCGTCCAAAGGAGCCTCCCCCTCTGCGCTCAGCCAGCGATCGCTGGCGCTAAGAATGACCTCCAAGGCACCTTTGGAATAAGCTATCCGCCCGCCCTCGGCATTCTCATGGAGCGTCGTCATCCGCTTGGATTCCGAGGTAAAAGGAATCTCGCCCACGCGCGGAAACCGGCGGTCCAATTCGGAGGGTTTTAACCCGGCCTTGGCGGCAGCGACCACCAACGCGCCTTCCGTGGGATCGCCTTTAACCTGCCAGCGGCCCTCTTCAGTTCGATGCACGCCCGCATCGCTCGCCAGTGCCGCCGCTTGAAGCAGATTCAACACTGGAGGGGTAGGAGCGACTTCCCGAGCCTTGTGGAGAAACCGGCCCACCGGTTCGTAACCGGCACCGGTAACGCTGAACAAGTCTCCGCCGGTCCAAATCTTGCGGACGGTCATCTCGTCCTTGGTCAAGGTCCCGGTCTTGTCCGAACAAATAACGGACGTGCTGCCCAGGGTCTCGACGGCCGGCAGACGCCGGATGAGCGCGTGACGCCGGACCATCCGGCGAGCGCCGATGGCCAGAGAAATCGTCACCACGGCAGGCAGGGCTTCGGGCACCACGGCAACGGCCAGGGCAATGCCGAAGATCAGCATGTGCTCGAAGGATTCGCCGCGCCAAATACCGAGAGAAACGATAACAGCGACGATGAAAATGGCGGCGACGGCGAGCACGTTCCCGACTTTGTCCAGGCTCTTCTGCAGCGGCGTCTCGCGCTGTTCAGCCCCGCGCAAGAGCCCCACGATACGCCCGAATTCGGTTTCCATCCCGGTCGCGACGACAATGCCCTGGCCCCGCCCATAGGTCACGGCAGTGCCGGCAAACCCCATATTTTGGCGATCACCGATGGCTAGCCCAGGATCGTTCAGCGGCGCGGTACGCTTTTCCACCGGCGCCGATTCACCTGTTAGGGGCGCCTCGTCGATTTGAAGGTTTACGGCTTCGATCAGACGCAGATCGGCGGGAATGCGGTTGCCGGTCAGCAAACGGACAACGTCTCCGGGAACCAGATAGCGTGCGGGTATCTCCACGAACTTGCCGTCGCGCATCACGCTAGCCATCGGTGCCGCCATCTGCTGCAGGGCTTCCATCGCGCGTTCGGCGCGGTACTCCTGGAAAAATCCGAGCAATACGGCGAATAAAACGATCACCGCGATGACGATGGATTCGACGGTATGCCCCAAATAAGCCGAAAAGCCGATGGCGACCAGCAGAATAACGACCAGAACGCTTTTGAACTGCGACAGAAAAAGTCTGAACGCCGGGGCCCCCTTGCCCTGCTCGATCTCATTGAATCCATGCTTGGCGAGACGGTGATCCGCCTCCTCTTCGGTCAATCCGCTTGGACCGGATCTAACGGCCTCATAAATCTGTTCAACCGTCCTGGCATGCCAGGACGGTTGCTGCTCCGTTACATCGGCCAGATCGGGTTTTATCAGCTCGATCCGATTCAGACTATTCCACACGAACCGCCAATGGAAACCGATGCCGGCCAACACAGCAACATGGAACAACTCGTGGGGGCCTAACACCCCGCCGACGATAACCGGCCATCGCAAAAAGTCGAGAAGCGCTCCCGAGGTGTAAGCCAATGCGCTGAACAGCAGCGTTTTGACGAATGAAAAACCGTAACGGCGCCAAACAGCTATCCCGGACGCCAGCCCCAGCCAGCCTAACCCTAAATACAGCGTCAAACCGAGCGCTTCCGGGATGTCCTGGAAAAAGATGACCTTGAGGGTCAACCCCGTAATAGCCAATCCCCAAATCAAAAGCAAAAAGCCCCAGCGCCAAAGACCGGAGAAAAGAATGCAGTGGACAGGGGTGAAACTCCCGGCGATCAACAAAAAGATCGCGGCATGATCCAGCCGCTGCAATACCGCACGTCCTGCCCCGCCGACGGACAGCAGATGGAACACGCCGCTCATGGAGAGGAGAAAAATGCAGGTAAAAACGAACACCCCGACAGCCACTATGTGGCCGACGTTGCCCCTGGCCCGGCGAATCAAGAAAAACCCCAGAACGGCAAACACGCCTGCGGCCAGCAAATGCATGAGAGAGCTTACGGGATCGGCAAAACCAGGAATCGAATAAGTCTCCATAGCGGGATAGGGCGTCAAAACGGCCAATTGAAAGGGGCAGGGATCTTGCGCCGGCGATGGAGTGCGGCCAAGAAACGGGGCTTGGGCCGGCAAACGCGCGAACGGTCCCACCGCGCCGAAACATCTCGCTTCGGGCGGCACTTAGATTCGGGAAGTGATCGATGGGACCTTAAGGGCTTGCTGATCGCCGCGGTATGACGCAAGGCTACTGCAATTTTTTCTTTAGCAAATCGTTCAACTGCTGCGGATTGGCCTTGCCTTGGGTCGCCTTCATAGCCTGGCCGACGAAAAATCCGAACAGCTTGTCTTTACCGGCCTTGTACTGTGCCAACTGCTCCGGATTCGCCGCAATGATTTCATCGATGATTTTCTCGATCGCTCCGGTATCGGTGATTTGTTTCAGCCCCTGTTTTTCGATAATGGCGTCGGCGGTCTCGCCGGATTCCCAAAGCGCTTCGAAGACCTGCTTAGCCAGTTTTCCTGAGATCGTACTATCGGCGATGCGCCTGATGAGACCCGCGAGGCGAGGCGCTTCGATCGGACATTTCTCGATCTCTAGACCGGCCTTGTTGAGTGCACCGGACAAGTCGCCCATGACCCAGTTGGCACATAACTTGGGATCGCTGCCCGCCGACTCCCTGACCACGGCTTCGTAATAATCGGCAAGCTCCCGCGTGGCCGTCAGCACGGTCGCGTCGTAATCGTTCAGACCGTACTGGGACTTGAAACGGTCGCGCTTTTCGTCCGGCAACTCGGGCAACCCCTTGCGCACGTCTTCGACAAAATTGCTCGATATTTCCAAAGGCAGCAGATCGGGATCGGGAAAATAGCGGTAGTCGTTCGCTTCTTCCTTGCTGCGCATGGAGCGGGTTTCGTCCTTGTTGGCATCGTACAAACGGGTTTCCTGTACGACTTGTCCGCCGTTTTCGAGAATTTCGATCTGCCGCTCGATTTCGTAGTTGATGGCACGCTCCACGAAGCGGAACGAGTTCAGGTTCTTGATTTCGGCACGGGTACCGAATTTTTCCTGACCTTTAGGGCGAACCGACACGTTGGCGTCGCAACGGAACGATCCCTCCTGCATGTTGCCGTCGCAGATCTCCAAATATCGAACCAGGGCATGCAGCTTTTTCATGTAAACCACCGCCTCCTTCGCCGAGCGAAGATCCGGCTCGGACACGATTTCCAGCAGCGGCGTGCCGGCCCGGTTCAAGTCGATTCCGGTAAAGCCGTGAAAATCTTCATGCAAGGACTTGCCGGCGTCTTCTTCCAAATGGGCGCGCGTGATCCCAATGATTTTCTCGATGCCGTCCACGGAAATGTTCAAATGCCCCTGGCTTACGACCGGAAGATCGTATTGGCTGATTTGATAGCCCTTCGGCAAGTCGGGGTAGAAGTAGTTCTTGCGCGCGAATACCGAAAAAGGAGCCACGCGGGCGCCGATGGCGAGACCGAATTTGACCGCCATGCGCACCGCCTCGCCGTTCAAAACGGGCAATACGCCGGGCAAACCCAAATCCACCGTACAGGCCTGGGTGTTGGGCTCGGCGCCATAGGCCGTAGCCGCACCCGAAAAAATCTTGGATTTAGTAGCGAGCTGGGCGTGAATTTCCAACCCGATGACCGTTTCCCATTCCATACAAACCTCTTAAACGAAATCTTTCGGAGCCCGCCGGTGCCAATCGGTCGCTCGCTGATACCGATGCGCGACATTGAGCAAACGCTCCTCGGAAAAGTAATTGCCGATGATCTGCATGCCGACCGGCAAATTCTTGGAAAATCCGACCGGAACCGACATGCCGGGGAGACCGGCCAAATTTACGGCGATCGTATAGATGTCCGACAGGTACATCGCGATAGGGTCGGCGGTCTTCTCGCCGAAGCGGAATGCAGCGGACGGCGAGGTAGGCCCCATGATCACGTCGACATCCTCAAAGGCCCGTTTGAAATCGTCGCTGATCAAGCGTCGGACTTTTTGGGCTTTAAGGTAATAGGCATCGTAGTAACCCGCGGACAGCGCATAAGTGCCGATGAGAATGCGCCGCTTCACTTCCGCACCGAAACCTTCACCGCGAGAGCGCATGTACAGATCGTGCAAGTCTTTCGGATCCTTACAGCGATACCCGAAACGGACGCCGTCATAGCGGGCCAGGTTGGACGAACATTCGGCGGGTGCCACAACGTAATAAGCCGGTACCGACAACTTCATGTTGGGCAACGAAATCTCTTTCACGGTCGCGCCCAGCTTCCGATATTCGTCAATAGCGTCGTCAATCAGGCGCGCGATGTCCGAATCCAAGGCCTCATCGAAAAACTCTTTGGGCAGGCCGATCCTGAGCCCTTCCAAGCTGTTGTTGAGAGAGGCGGAATAATTCGGCACCGGCCTATCTACGCTAGTCGAGTCCTTTTCGTCGAACCCGGCCATGACTTGGAGCATGAGCGCGCAGTCTTCCGCGGTTCGGGCCATGGGACCACCTTGGTCGAGGCTGGACGCGAATGCGATCATTCCCCAGCGGGAAACCAAACCATAGGTGGGTTTCAAGCCAGTGATGCCGCAAAAAGACGCAGGCTGGCGAATCGATCCGCCAGTATCGGTACCGGTGGCCCCCGGAGTCAGACGGGCCGCCACCGATGCCGCCGAGCCGCCGGACGAACCGCCCGGAACCGCATCGGTGTCCCACGGATTTTTTACCGGTCCGAAATAGCTCGTTTCGTTGGATGACCCCATGGCAAACTCATCCATGTTGAGTTTGCCCAGCATGACCGTTCCGGCCTGCTTGAATCGCTCAACGACCGTGGCATCGTACGGGGCGATAAAATTATCGAGCATCTTCGAACCGCAACTCGTCTTCACGCCTTTGGTGCAGAAGATATCTTTCTGAGCGATGGGGACGCCGGTCAAGACACCGGCAGAACCCTGTGATATCGCCGCATCCGCCGCTGCAGACTGCGCTAGCGCCTGCTCTTCAGTGACGGTCACAAAGCAATTGAGTTGCGGATCGTAGAGCCGGATGCGTGCCAGAAAAGTCTGTGTCAATTCGATGCTGCTGAATTCTTTTTTTCTGAGTCCGTCAGCTAATTCGGCAATGGTTTTGTCGTGCATGAGATAGTTCCGAAATCCAGAATACGCGCGAAACGGCGGTAGCCCTCCGGCTTCGGCCGTTCCTATCGATCACTCGATAACCTTGGGCACCAGATAAAGCCCCGCTTCCACCAAGGGTGCATGGGCCTGGAATAACTCCCGCTGGTCGGTCTCGCTCACCGTATCCGGCCTCAAGCGCTGAGCCTGATCCAAAGGGTGAGCCATCGGAGTGACCTCCGAGGTATCCACGGTGCTCATTTCCTCGACAAAATCCAATATGCCTGTAAGATCTCGAGCATAAGCGGCCGCTTTTTCCGCATCAATGGCAAGCCGGGCAAGCCAAGCAATTTTGTAAACTTGGTCAATATTTAAGGACATATTTGCATCCGATGTTTCTTTCGGTCATATAATACCTGATATATGGCTTTTGTCGCTCCGGGCTATCCGTTGTAAAATCACGGCATTCACAAGGACTATATGCCTATGTTCTTCAGACACCTCCGAGGATTTTTCTCGAACGACTTGTCCATCGACCTTGGCACCGCAAACACCTTGATCTACATCCGTGGCCAAGGCATCGTGGTGAACGAGCCGTCAGTGGTGGCTATCCGCGAGGATCGCACCCGCGGACAGAAATCCATCGCGGCAGTCGGTTCGGCTGCAAAGTCGATGTTGGGGCGAACCCCCGGCAACATCACTGCCATCCGGCCTCTCAAGGACGGAGTGATCGCCGACTTCACCGTCACGGAGAAGATGCTCCAGTACTTCATCCACAAGGTACACAGGAACAAGCTTTTTCGGCCTAGCCCCAGGGTTTTGATCTGCGTACCGTGCGGTTCTACCCAAGTAGAACGACGGGCGATCAAGGAATCGGCGGCCGGAGCTGGGGCACGGGAGGTCTATCTCATCGAAGAGCCCATGGCGGCAGCCATCGGTGCCGGACTGCCGGTGCATGAAGCGCGCGGATCGATGGTCCTGGACATTGGCGGCGGAACATCCGAAGTAGCGGTAATCTCGCTGAACGGTATCGTCTACTCCGCCTCGGTGCGTATCGGTGGCGACCGCATGGACGAAGCCATTATGAATTACGTACGCCGGAACTATGGGACACTGATCGGAGAGTCCACCGCCGAACGGATCAAGTACGAAATCGGTACTGCCTATCCGGGTAGCGAGATCAAGGAAATTGAAGTCAAGGGACGCAACCTGGCGGAAGGCGTCCCGCGCAGCTTTGTCTTGAACAGCAACGAAATCCTCGAAGCGCTTCAGGAACCTTTACAGGGGATTATCGGAGCGGTAAAAGTGGCGCTGGAACAGACACCGCCCGAACTGGGTGCTGATGTCGCGGATCGGGGCATCGTTTTGACCGGCGGGGGCGCGTTGCTTAAGGACATGGACCGCCTGATCGCCGAAGAAACCGGACTTCCCGTTTTTATCGCGGAAGATCCGATGACCTGCGTTGCTCGCGGAGGTGGGCGAGTACTGGAACTGCTGGACGAAATTGGCGCGGCAGCATTCTCACTTGAATGAAGTCGGCCGGCTGCCGGCTCGCGTCGTTTTAAGAGGATTGGGATATCAAACGGCTGTTCACGCGAGGCTATTCACTCAATATCCGTCTATTGCTGTGTTTGGCGGCTGCCTTGGTCTTGCTCGCCGCCGAGCAACACGGCGTCTTTCATGCCGCGCGAACGCCTTTCGCGTCCGCGACCTACCCTTTACAGCAAATCGTTAGCTCGCCCGTACGTTTTGGACAGCACATTATAGAATCCGTATCTACATACGCGGGGCTGGTGGCGGAAAACCAAAAATTAAGGGAGGAGCAGCTCGTCCTCAAGACGAAGCTGTTGAAATTCGCCGCCTTGGAGCAGGAGAATATCCGGCTTCGCGGGCTTTTGGACACCTCTTATAAAGTTGGCGAGCAGGTATCGATAGCCGAGCTACTGTCCGTCAACCTCGTCCCCTACGAGCATATCGTCGTGGTAAACAAAGGTGCCCGATTCGGCGTTCATGCCGGCCAACCTGTGTTCGACGCGAACGGAGTCGTGGGGCAGGTGCTGCGAGTTGGGCCCTACAGCGCCGAAGTGATGCTGATTACTGACCCGAATCATGCCATTCCGGTACAGGTAAATCGGAACGGCCTTCGTACTCTTGCTTTGGGCACCGGACAAACCGATCGCCTGGCACTACCCTATCTTTCCAGCAATGCCGATATTCAGGTAGGCGACCTCCTCGTGACCTCGGGACTCGGAGGCGTTTTTCCCCATGGTTATCCCGTGGCGACGGTAACAGACGTCGCACCGCAAAAAACATCCTTTGCAAAAATCTCTGCCGCGCCGGTAGCCCAGCTCGACCGAAACCGCGAGCTGTTGTTGGTCTGGAGCGACTCGCGATCCATCCCGCGCATCCCTGCCGGTCAAGAGCAGCATTCAAACACTTTACCCCCTAATGGCGACCGTTAAATCGTCCTCGGCCGGACTGATGGTGGTACCGCTAAGCCTGGTATTTGCCATGACTTTGCGCATTCTGCCTTTACCTCACGAGCTATTCGTACTCAACCCTGATTGGACCGCTTTGTTCCTGATTTACTGGACGATTGCGATACCGGACCGTGTAGGGGTAGGCACGGCCTGGCTCACCGGACTTTTCGTCGACACCCTAACCGGCCGCATGTTAGGTCAGCATGCCCTGGCTTACTCCGTCATTGCCTATGTCAGTCTGCGATTGTATCGCCGACTGCGCCTTTACCCGCTCCCCCAGCAATCCCTCTGGATACTCCTGCTCCTGCTGATCAGCCAATTTCTGATCCTCTGGACGCAAAACATCAAAAACATGAGTGTCCTAAATTGGACATATTGGCTACCATCATTCACCGGCGCACTCGCCTGGCCGGCGGTTTTGATGACGCTACGGCGAATCAGGCGCCATTTCAGCATCTTCTAACGTTCGGCTATGCGGTAAGTGATCGCTATGAGCCGCCCCTTCGACCTCAAAGGCAAGTTTTACGAGAACCGACTGTTTCTCAACCGCATCGCCGCCAGCGTGCTATTCATGCTGCTGGCTACCGCGGGACTTGTAATTCGCCTGATTTATCTCCAGGTGATGGGGCACGAGCACTACACGACCTTATCGCGAGACAATCAGGTCAAGATATCTCCATTAGCGCCGTCCCGCGGCTTGATTCTCGACCGTAATGGCGAAGTTCTGGCAGACAATACGGCCACTTATAGTTTGGAAATCATTCCCGAGCAGGTTCCGGATCTGAACGCCACCTTAGCCGAACTCAAGAACCTGCTCAATCTGAGCGACGAAGATATAAGCCGATTCAAAGCTCAAAAAAGCCAACGAAAAAGTTTCGAAAGCGTACCCTTGCGCCTGGAATTGACAGAGGAAGAAATTGCCCGCTTCGCTGTCAAGATGCCTTATTTCCCCGGCGTCGAAATCCGAACTCGGTTCATGCGCAGTTACCCTTACGGCCATTTGACATCCCATGTCGTAGGCTACGTAGCTCGCATTAACGAAGCTGAGCTCCGATCACTGGATCCGGCACAATACCGCGGAACCTACCATATCGGAAAGAGCGGCATCGAAAAGGCCTACGAATCCGTTTTGCATGGCAAGACTGGCTACGAGGAATACGAGACCAACGTCCAGGGCCGCGCTATCCAGGTGCTGAACACCACTGATCCCGTAGCGGGAGCCGATCTTTATCTTTCGCTGGACATCCGATTGCAGAAAACCGCGTTCGATGCGCTCGGCGAGTATGACGGATCGGTGGTCGCCCTAGATCCTGCTACCGGCAGAGTATTGGTATTAGTTAGTAAACCAGGCTTCGATCCTAATCCGTTTATCCACGGCATCCGCAAAGAAGACTACGATATCCTTCAGAATGCACCGGAGCGGCCGCTATACGACCGGGCACTGCGGGGCGCGTATCCCCCGGGCTCGACGATTAAGCCGTTCGTGAGCTTGGCGGGTTTAAAAATCCTGGACATAAGTCCGGCAAGACGAGTGCTTTGCCCCGGTTATTACCGCCTTCCCAACGCGGACCACAAGTACCGGGACTGGCGCAAGCAAGGACACGGCTCAGTGGATCTCAAATCGGCCATCACCCAATCCTGCGACGTTTTCTTCTACGACCTCGCCCACCATATCGGCATCGACCAGCTACATGATTTCATGCAGCTATTCGGCTTCGGGGAGCGAACCGGAATCGATCTCGTCGGCGAAAAATCAGGCCTCTTTCCTTCGAAGGAATGGAAGAAAAAAAAGCGCAAGCAAGTATGGTATCCCGGCGAGACGGTCATCGCGGGCATTGGACAGGGCTATGTCCAAGTTACGCCTGTCCAACTAGCCAGAGCCACGGCGGTACTCGCCAGTCGAGGGCGAAACGTGGAACCTCGGGTCGTGGACACCATGAAAGCTCCGTACGAGATCCAAAACCCCTACCCTAAGAGCGGTGACGAATTTGTCGCCGATCTCAGACCCGAGCACTGGCGTACGGTGATTGATGCTATGGTCGATGTGGTCCATAGTCAACGGGGTACAGCCAAAGGAATAGCCCACGGGCTTTCATATACCGTCGCCGGCAAAACCGGGACCGCACAGGTGTTCACCGTGAGGCAAGACCAAGAATACAAGAACTTGAAGATTACCAAGGCTATGCGCGATCACGCCTGGTTCATAGCCTTCGCGCCGGCGGAAGCGCCTCGCATCGCGATCGCCGTACTTGCCGAAAACGGTGGGCATGGCGGGTCCGTCGCTGCCCCGATCGCCCGCGCCATCATGGATCAGTATCTACTGGAAAACCCATGAACATAGACCCCGTTCTCGCTCAACTCCGGATCACGCCGCCTCAGCACGTTTCGCCGCTGCAAAAGTTCCATATCGACGTGCCGCTGTTGGCCGGACTGGGAGGATTGTGCACTCTCGCCTTCATCATCCTTTATAGCTCCGGCGGCCAAGATATAAACGTACTCTTACGTCAGTCGGCGCGCCTCGGGCTGGCGATGGCCATCATGATCGCCATCGCGCAAATTCACCCGCGTCACTTCAAGTTTTATAGTCCGGTTCTTTATCTGCTCGGAGCACTGCTTCTGACAGCCGTTCTGGTGATGGGCAAGATAAGCATGGGCGCCCAACGCTGGCTAGACCTCGGAATCATTCGCTTTCAACCATCCGAACTGACCAAGTTGTCCACCCCCATGATGATCGCCTGGTATTTGTCCGGAAATACATCTCCGCTACGATTGAAGCAATTGGTTCTTGCCGGTGTATTGGTTCTGATTCCCACGGCGCTGATCGCCAAGCAGCCGGACCTCGGCACGGCTGTATTGGTAGCCAGCGCCGGCTCGGCCGTGGTGTTCCTCGCGGGAATCCCGTGGCGCTACATACTGGCCCTTGCAATTTTGGGTGGAAGCTTGCTACCTGTAGGCTGGCACTTTATGCACGGCTATCAGCGGGATCGGGTTTTGACATTCCTGAACCCGGAAGGGGACCCTTTAGGACGCGGTTATCACATTATTCAATCCAAAATCGCGATCGGTTCCGGCGGCATCTACGGCAAAGGATGGCTACACGGCACGCAGGCGCACCTGGAATTTCTGCCGGAGCGCTCCACCGATTTCATTTTTGCGGTGTTCGCCGAGGAGTTCGGATTGGTCGGCTGCTTGGGCCTTTTGGGGCTTTATTTGTTTGTTCTCGGGCGTTGTTTTTACATCGTGGTCCAGGCGCAGGACAACTATAGCCGACTCCTGGCCGGGGCGCTGACCGTGACTTTCTTTGTATATGTATTCGTCAACATCGGCATGGTGATCGGCATTCTCCCTGTGGTGGGAGTACCCCTGCCCTTGATCAGCTACGGCGGCACGTCAATGGTGACCCTGCTCGCCGGGTTCGGTATGCTAATGTCCGTCCAGACCCATCGTAAACTCCTGCCGAACGGATGATTATGAGATCCCTCAGTCTCATTTTGCTCATTGCTTCTCTTTATGGCTTTTCTTCACTCGGGAAGGCTGCGGAAAGTCTGCCGCAGCGACCGGACGTCCGAACTTTCATTCGGGATATGAGCCGCAAACATCACTTCAGCGCCTCAGAACTCAACAAGATATTCCAGGACGTGACCATCCAGGAAAAGATTCTCGAAGCCATGGCCAAACCATATGAAGCCAAGCCTTGGCATGTCTACCGCAAGCTGTTTCTCACCGAGAAACGCATACAAAGCGGGGTCGACTTCTGGGGCAAGAACGCTGCCGCTTTGAAGGCCACGGCCAGTAAATACGGCGTTCCCGCCGAGGTGATCGTCGCCATTATCGGAATCGAAACCAGCTACGGCCAGTCGCCGGGCAAGTACCGGGTGATCGACGCACTTTCAACTCTGGCCTTTGCCTATCCGAAACGGGCCGAGTTTTTCCGGCGCGAGTTAGAAGAGTTCCTGGTGTTATGCCGGGAAGAACACATGAATCCCGGCAGTCCCACGGGATCCTACGCGGGCGCGATGGGTATGCCGCAGTTCATGCCGAGCAGCTATCGGAGATATGCCGCCGATGGCGACGGCGATCAACGACGCGACATCTGGAACAATCCGGCCGACGCCATTGCCAGTGTCGCCCGTTATTTCTCCGTTCATGGATGGCAGTCGGGCGAGCCGGTAGCCTTCCCCGCTTCGGTGAACGGCGCTGTACACGAGCGGCTGGCAAACGGCAACCTAAAACCGAGCCGAACCTTGCAGGAATGGCTTTCGCTTGGCGTCATCGATTCCAGCGCGTCCTTGCCCGCCAACGTCAAGGCTGCTCTGGTCAAACTCGATGAAGAAACGGGGCCTGTCTATTGGCTGGGGCTTCACAATTTTTACGTCATCACCCGCTACAACCATAGCCCGCTATACGCGATGGCCGCCTACGAACTGAGTCGTGAATTGGTTTCTCGCCGTAGCGCCGGTAGTTCGTCCTGACCCAAAGACTCCAATGCCTTATCCGGCGGCCCCGGAACGCCGCATGCCCGTGTTACAATGCGGCGCCGATTTTTAACCTGACCGAAAGCAGAAAGCCGTGAAAATAAAATTACCCAGCTTGCTTTTCCTTTTCGCCTTGCTCGGATTTTACCGTCTCAGCCTCGCCGATCAGGTTTTGATCCCGGCGCCCCCCGAAATCGGCGCCAAGGCTTATATTCTGGCGGATTTCAACAGCGGACGCGTGCTCGCCGAGAGCAATGCGGATGAACGCCTCGAGCCTGCCAGCCTGACCAAGATCATGACCGCCTACGTGGTATTCCGGGAATTGGCCGCAGGCCATCTAAAACTGGATGACATGGTCATGGTGAGTGAAAAAGCCTGGCGCACCGAAGGATCGCGCATGTTCGCCCAGGTCGGCGCCCAGATTCCGGTCGAAATGCTGCTCAAGGGCATGATCGTTCAGTCCGGAAATGACGCTAGCGTGGCCTTGGCCGAACATATTGCCGGCGACGAAGCCGTGTTCGCTCAGATGATGAACCAACAGGCCGAACGGCTGGGTATGAAGAACACCCATTACAAGAACAGCATGGGCTTGCCGGATCCCGAGCATTATACGACCGCTCGCGATTTGGTTATTCTCACTCGTGCCATGATCGACGAATTCCCCGAGTTCTATAAATGGCACGCCATCAAGGAATTTGAATTCAACGGCATCAAGCAGCATAACCGCAACCGCCTATTATGGCGCGACCCGACCGTTGACGGCGTGAAAACCGGACATACCGAGGGCGCGGGATTCTGTTTGGTGACATCCGCGGTAAGAGAAGACATGAGACTGATCTCCGTAGTCTTGGGCACCAAAAGCGATAATGATCGAGCCAATGCCAACCAGGCTCTGCTCAATTACGGCTACCGTTTCTTCGAAACTCGGCCGATCTACAAAGCCAACGAAAAATTATCCGAAACCCGAGTGTGGAAGGGCGAAGACACCGAACTGGCTTTGGGTCTCAACCGTGATTTCTACGTCACGTTCCCGCGCGGCCAGTACCAAAATCTCAAAGCTGGCATAGAAGTCAACGGCATGGTCGTCGCTCCGGTGAAACAAGGCGACAAACTCGGCATGGTAAAAGTGACATTCAATGATCAGACCGTCGGCCAACAGGATCTGGTGGCCCTGAAAGTCGTCAACCAAGGCGGATTTTTCCGTCGAACGTTCGACCAAGCCCGATTGTTCTTCAAATAATTACGGGGAGCCGGCTTAAATGGCACAAAACGACTGCCTCGTCTATTTGAACGGGGACTATTTACCACCGAACAACGCCAAGGTATCCGTTTTGGACCGCGGCTTTCTATTCGGCGACGGCGTTTACGAAGTCATTCCCGTCTACGGGGGACGTCCGTTCCGGCTGGACGAACATTTGCGCCGGCTAGATAACAGCCTGCGCGGCATTCGGATGACGAATCCCCTTTCGGATAGTCAATGGGCGGACATATTCGACCGTCTTATTGCCGGGGCGCATGATCAATATCTCTATCTACAAGTCACGCGCGGAGTCGCGCCAAAACGGGACCATGCCATCCCGGCGGACGTCAATCCGACCGTATTCGTCATGTGCTCGCCTATCGCGCCTATTCCCACCAGCGGGGTATGCGCCGTCACCATGGACGATATCCGCTGGCAGTGGTGCCATATCAAAGCCATCACGCTGCTCGCTAATGTGCTGTTGCGGCAAGAGGCCGTGGATCGCGGCGCAGCGGAAGCCATCCTGGTCCGTGACGGATGGGTCACCGAAGGCGCCGCGAGCAATGTATTCGCGGTTGTCGACGGTATCCTGGTGACCCCCCCCAAGGGCAACGACCTCTTGCCTGGGATCACCCGCGATCTGGTGTTGGAACTGGCACTGGAAAACAACGTGCCTGCGGTCGAACAGCGCATCCGTTTGGATGATTTGAAGCGTGCTTCAGAAATTTGGCTGACCAGTTCGACCCGGGAGATTCTCCCCGTCATCGAACTCGATGGCGTACCCGTCGGCGGCGGTGAACCAGGGCCCCTTTGGTCGCGAATGCAAGCCATTTACCAAGCATATAAACAGAGGTTACGCACGGCATGAATACCGAAACTCCCGCTGCGCTGCTCCAGTTCCCTTGCGACTTTCCGATCAAGGCGTTCGGCCACAGCCGACCGGACTTCGACGGGTTGATTGCCGAAATTGTGCGCCGTCACGCTCCGAACCTAACCGAAGACGCCGTGACCGCTCGTCCCAGCCAAGGAGGGAGGTTCACGGCAGTCACCGTGACTATCCGGGCCGAAAGCAAAGCGCAACTGGATGCCATTTATCAGGATCTGACCCATTGCACCGAGGTCATCATGGCTCTGTGAGATGTAAAGCTACTACGCAACAGCCCGATGGCTGCGTTGCGCGGTGCTCGGACAGTCCGGGCAAGAGCCTGCCGCAACCTAATATTTAATATTTGAGAGGAATCTCGCCTTATGCAATAACCGATCTGCTCGACTTCGCCCACCTCGCATTGTCCTTCCGAACCCGCTTAGCAGCACCGACCGAGCGTTTCATGGCCGAACCGAATACCACTCCTCCCGAAGAAACACTCAAGCATCATCTGGAAGAGGTCATCACGCTCCTAAACAAACAGAAGCTCGAGGAGACCATTCTCCAACAGCGCGCGATGCCCCGCCACGACTTGGTGGAAACCCTGCTGCACAAGCGCCATCAGGCGGCACTGAAACAAAAGCTAGACCAACTCCATGCAGCAGACATCGCCTACATTCTTGAAGCGCTGCCTCTGGAACAGCGGCTGTTGGTCTGGAACCTGGTCAAGTCCGAACTCGACGGACAGATCCTGCTCGACGTGTCCGACGCCGTGCGCGAAACGCTCATTTCCGATATGGACACGGATGAGCTGTTATCCGCCACGGGACAGCTTGAAACGGACGAAATCGCCGATCTTGCACCGGACTTGCCGGAAGAAGTCTTGCAGGAACTTCTGGAGAAACTGAACGATCAGAACCGAAAACGTCTGCAATCGGTGCTGTCGCACGAAGAGGACACCGTGGCAGCCCTAATGGATTTCGGCATGGTCACGATACGGGAAGATATCAGCCTGGGCGTGGTGTTGCGCTATCTCAGACGTCGCGGCGATCTGCCCGAACACACCGACAAGCTGTTCGTGGTCGATGAGCACAATGTATTGAAGGGTGTGCTGCCTCTGAAACGCCTGCTCACCACCTCTCCCGAAAAGCCGGTCTCGGAAATCATGAGCAAGGACGTGGTGTCCTTTCATCTCGATGACGACGCCGAAGAGGCGGCCCGAGCCTTCGAGCGCTACGATCTCCTGTCGGCACCGGTGGTGGATCGCGAGGGAAAGCTGCAGGGGCGTATCGGCGTAGACGCCATCGTCGATTATATTCGCCGAAAATCGGACGAAGAGATGCTGTCCCAGGCCGGCCTGTTGGAAGAAGAGGACATTTTCTCCGGCGTCTGGAAAAGCGCACAAAACCGTTGGTTCTGGCTGGCAATCAATCTCGTCACGGCTTTCATCAGCACCCGGGTAATCGGCCTTTTCGAGGACACTATCGTCAAGGTGGTCGCTTTGGCTTCGCTCATGCCCATCGTCGCCGGCATCGGGGGCAACACAGGCAATCAAACCAGCATGATGATCGTCCGCTCCATCGCCCTCGGGGTGATCAATCCCTCGAATGTGAAGCGGCTGGTTTTCAAGGAACTGGCCATCGGTTTCCTCAACGGAGCAGTATGGGGTTCCGTGCTGGGCTTGATCGCCTATCTGCTTTACCGTGACGTCGAGCTCGGACTGGTCATGATGGGCGCCACCTTGCTAAATCTATTGGTGGCGGCGATCATGGGGATCGCCGTGCCTCTGGTGCGCGACCGGTTGGGGCTCGATCCCGCGGTCGGCACCAGCGTACTGCTGACTGCCATGACGGACGGCATGGGCTTTTTCATCTTTCTGGGTCTCGCGACACTGGTTCTCCTGTAACACCTCTCCCATGAGCGACACAACCGAAGTCCTGCACCTGCGCAATCTGGGCCTTACAGAGTACGAAACCACTTGGCGCGCCATGCAAGACTTCACCGAGCAGCGCGACGAGGACACGCCGGATGAGCTGTGGCTATTGGAACATCATCCGGTCTATACCCTAGGGCTGAATGGAGATGTCCGGCACATGATTCGAACGACGGACATTCCCGTAGTGAAAACCGACCGCGGCGGGCAGATCACCTACCACGGCCCCGGCCAACTGATCGCTTATGTGCTGGTCGATCTTCGACGGAAAAACCTGGGAATTAGGCGCTTGGTCAGCACCCTGGAAAACGCGGTGATCGGCCTGCTCAAGCAGTATGGCATCACGGCCGAGGCGCGGCGAGACGCACCCGGCGTCTACGTCGACGGACGTAAAATTGCGTCGCTAGGTCTGCGCGTGCGCAAAGGTTGTAGCTATCATGGTCTAAGTCTTAACGTGAGTTCGGATCTGTCGCCGTTTTCGGCCATCAACCCATGCGGCTATGCAGGTCTCGAAGTCACCAGTCTGACCGCGCTCGATGTGGCGATTCAACCCCACGAGGCGGCCGCTCCATTGACTGTGGAAATCATGCAAACTTTGAATTACGAGCGAGTGGTCCCTATCCGTGGCTGACAAAGATTCCTATTTGGCCCCCTCCAGGCTGAGCCCCGACACCCATCAACGCAAAGCCGACAAGCTGAAGCGTATCCCGATCAAGGTGATTCCAAACGAGTCCCCTTTGCGCAAGCCTGCCTGGATACGCGTCAAGGCGGCGAGCGGCGAGAGCGTGAATCGGATCAAGCAGATCCTGCGCGAACAGAATCTCCATACGGTCTGCGAAGAAGCCGCTTGCCCGAATCTGTCGGAGTGCTTTGGCCACGGCACGGCCACGTTCATGATCCTGGGCGATATCTGTACCCGCCGCTGCCCATTCTGCGACGTGGCCCATGGCCGTCCTTCGGAGCCGGACCCCAACGAACCCGAACACCTCGCGGAGGTCGTTCGGCAGCTAAGGCTCCGATACGTCGTCATCACCTCTGTAGACCGGGACGACCTTCGCGACGGCGGCGCCGGTCATTTCGCCGCCTGCATCCAAGCCGTCCGCCATCGGAATAAGGACATCAAAATCGAGATACTGGTGCCGGACTTTCGCGGCCGGATCGATGCCGCGCTCGATCGATTGGCAGCGACGCCCCCCGATGTCTTCAACCACAATCTCGAAACCGTACCACGCCTCTACCGACAAGCACGCCCCGGCGCGGATTACCATGTATCTCTCAACTTGCTGGCCCGCTTCAAGCAGATTCATCCGGAAGTGCCCACCAAGTCGGGATTGATGCTGGGCTTGGGCGAAACGCTCGATGAAGTGAAACAAGTCATGGCGGACTTGCGCGAACACGGCTGCGATATGCTGACCGTCGGCCAATACCTGCAACCGAGCCGCGACCACTTGCCGGTAGCCCGCTACGCGACGCCCGAGGAATTCGAACACCTCGCCGAAACCGGCCGAAATCTCGGCTTCTCCGCGGTCGCCAGCGCGCCGATGGTGCGCTCGTCCTATCATGCCGATCTGCAGGCATCTACTGTGCTGGAAGATTATTAAGCCGTAACCCGCTTCTTCCCGCAGCACCTTGGATATCGAGCGCCTCAAAAATGCCCTGCCGGAAACCCCGGCCTTCGTCTACGACGAAGCGCGGGTCATTCAAATGCTTGACCTCCTGGATCGAGTACGCGAAACCTCCGGCTTACGTGTCTTGTACTCGATCAAGGCATTTCCTTTCGCCGGGGCACTGCGCCTGATTCAGCCCAGAATCGACGGTTTTTCGGTCAGCTCTCTGTTCGAAGCCCGCCTGGCCTCCGGGATTGTCGAAACGAGCGGTCATCCGCCTCAGAAGCGCTCTCTGCACATCACCACGCCGGGCCTCAGAACAAACGAAATCGAGGAGGTCGCCGCACATTGCGATTTCATCAGCTTCAATTCTCTGGAACAGTTCGAACGGCTCGGACCGCACGTGGCCGGGCGGGCGAGCATCGGGCTGCGTGTCAATCCGCAGCTTTCGTTCCTCGCCGATGGCCGCTACGATCCTTGCCGGCCGTATTCGAAATTGGGCATTCCTGTCGATAATCTCGCCAGCATTCTGGATCGGAATCCGTCTTTAATGAGCGGTATTGCCGGACTCCATTTTCATACTTCGTTCGAATCGCGTTCCTTCGCTCCCCTGAAGGCGACTCTCGACCGGATCGAAGTCGCACTCGGCGGGCTTATGAACAGGCTCGAATGGATCAATCTGGGCGGCGGCTATCTCTTCGAAAATGGCGGTGATCTGGACGAATTATCCGAGTTGGTTACCGCTGTGAAACGGCGACGCGACGTCGAGATCTATTTCGAACCGGGCAAGGCCGTCGTCGGTCGCGCCGGTTATCTCGTCGCGAGCGTTGTCGACCGATTCGAGCGGGGCGGCAAATTCATTGCCGTCCTGGATACGGGCGTAAACCACCTTCCGGAGATCTTCGAATATCAGAAGGTCCCTCCGGTTGCTGAACATCGGCCGGATGGGGCATTCGAATGCCTGCTCGTCGGCAGCACCTGCCTCGCCGGCGATGTCTTCGGCGAATATCGATTTCGCGAACCCTTGAGAGTCGGCGACCGTGTGGTCTTTCCCGATGTCGGAGCTTACAGCCTGATCAAGGCCAACCGCTTCAACGGTTACGATTTGCCCGCGATTTTCGCATCCGATCGTTATGGCCGAGTCAAGGCAATGAAGCGTTTCGGGTACGAAGACTACCGAACCCAATGGATGGCCTCCGAACCCGATCTTGCCGCCAATCGCAGCCGAGACTAAATTTAAGGCAACTTCGCCAGCCCGAATCAAACACCCGGAGCCAACACATGGAGTCGGCTATCTATCAACTTTTCCGCAAACCCGTCATTTCGCAACTGCTCGCACTAGCCGCCGTCTCGGTTCTGCTCGCTGGATGCGCCGGGACACGGGAAGTCAAGCGGACGGTCCATTTTCCCGCTTCGAACGAAGTGGCACGTTACGCCCTCAGCTTGCAAGGAGCACCCTATCGCTACGGTGCCGAATCGCCGCGGGAAGGATTCGATTGCAGCGGCTTCGTCAAATACGTCTATGAAAAATACGGCGTTCGCCTGCCGCGAACCGCTTATCAAATGGCTGCTGCGACCCCGCGTGTCGACAGCAGGAACCGACAGCCCGGCGACTTGGTCTTCTTCAATACGACCGGACAGCCATTCTCCCATGTCGGGATTTATATCGGTAACGATACATTCGTACATTCCAGCAGCGTGAAAGGGAAAGTGATCGTCTCCAGTCTTGAACGTCCTTATTGGTTGGAGCGCTTTTTGGGCGTACGCAGACCTTACCGCCCGAACGGTGCGTCAGTCGCCGCTAGTGCCGAGAGACACGAACTTAATCATCACAGGGTAGGAAAGCCATGAAAGCGATCTTGATGACGCAACCGGGACTGCCGGATTTGCTCGAACTGCGGGATATCGAAGAACCAAGTATCACCGAGCCCAGCCAGATCAAAGTCCGGCTCAGGGCGGCCGGTGTCAATCCGGTCGACACCAAAATACGGCGAAATGGTCTTTTTTACCCAAATCCCTTACCGGCGGTGCTCGGCTGCGACGGTGCCGGAGAAGTGGTCGAAATCGGCGGAGCCGTGAGCCGATTCAACATCGGCGACTCGGTATGGTTTTGCCATGGCGGACTGGGCGGCGACCAGGGCAATTATGCCGAGTACACCGTGTTGGACGAGCGCTGGGCCGCTCCCATGCCGCAATCGCTCGATTTCGAACACGCCGCCGCAGCGCCCTTGGTATTGATTACCGCTTGGGGCGCCCTTTACGACCGCGGACGGCTACAAGCCGGCCAAACCGTTCTGATTCACGCCGCAGCGGGCGGCGTCGGTCATGTGGCGGTCCAACTGGCAAAACTCCGCGATGCGCGGGTGCTCGCCACCGTCGGTTCGGCGGAGAAAGCAGAGCTCGCCAAGAACTGGGGCGCGGATGCGGCGATCGATTACCGACAGGAAGACTTCGCACAGCGCGTAAACGAGCTGACCGACGGACAGGGCGCGGATCTGGTGATCGACACGGTCGGACCCGATGTGTTCAGACATAGCATCGACTGCACCGCCCATTTCGGCGATCTGGTCACGCTGCTGGACCCGGGCAACATCTCTTTGCAAGAAGCGCGGATGCGCAATCTCCGGATAGGCTTCGAGCTGATGCTGACCCCGATGCTGCGCAACCTGCATGAAGCCCGCGATCACCACGTGGAAATTCTGCAGCAATGCGGCGAATGGATAGACCAAGGCGTGTTGGACATTCATGTCAGCCAGGTATTGCCGCTGGAAAAAGCCGCCGCCGCTCACGCCCTGATCGAGACGGGGCATGCCACCGGGAAAATTGTCTTGAAGATATCGTAGGGCGGGTTAGCCCTGAGCGTAGCAGTAGCGAAGGCGAAGGGCGTAACCCGCCAAGACAAGATGGCTAATCCAGCTTTCTGACGCCGCTTTCGCTGCCGAGAAGAACGATGTCCGCGCCGCGCAAAGCGAAAAGGCCGACGGTCACGACACCGGGGATGTTGTTGATCTCCCGCTCCATCTCCACCGGATTCAGGATGTTCAGATTGTGCACATCGAGAATCTGGTTGCCGTTATCGGTGATATAGTTCTCGCGCCACTGCGGCTGCCCACCCAACTTTACGAGCTGACGGGCCACATAGCTCCGGGCCATAGGGATGACTTCCACGGGCAGCGGAAACTTGCCCAGGACATCCACACATTTGCTCTCGTCCACGATACAGACGAATTTACGACTGGCCGCCGCGATGATTTTTTCCCGGGTCAAGGCTCCGCCGCCGCCCTTGACCATCTGTTTGTGAGGATTGACCTCGTCGGCTCCATCGACGTACACCTCCAATGAGCCCACGGCATTTAAATCCAGAACCGGTATGCCGATTTTCTTGAGCTTAACGGTGCTCGTCTCCGAGCTCGATACGGCACCTTCGATATCCTGTTTGAAATCGGCCAGCAAATCGATGAAATGATTGACCGTCGATCCTGTGCCGATGCCTAGCACCGACACGCCCTTTACATAGTCTAGGGCGGCTTCCGCCACTTTCTTCTTAAGCTCGTCTTGGGTCATTTTCGTCGCTCCATCATGTGGTTACTTGAAAATTGCGGGATAATAGCGTGATCATGCCGGCGCTGTCATGCTTCATAGCGGTCCCGGCCGCGTTTCTCACTTGTATCTTTTAAGACTAAAAAATGATTCATAAGTATATCGAGCGCATCTTGCGCGCCCGAGTTTACGATGTTGCTTCGGAAACTCCCCTAGACTTCGCGCCGGGGCTGACGCGCCGCTTCGACAACTCGGTTTACATCAAGCGCGAAGACCTTCAGCCGGTCTTTTCCTTTAAACTTCGAGGCGCTTACAACAAGATCGTTTCACTGGATGATGCAGCAAAACGGGCCGGCGTAATCGCAGCCTCGGCCGGCAATCATGCTCAGGGCGTTGCGCTCTCGGCCCAGCGACTGGGCATCCGGGCGGTCATCGTGATGCCCTGCACCACGCCGGCCATCAAAGTGCGGGCGGTGCAGAATTTCGGGGCGGAAACCGTTTTGTTCGGCGATTCGTACGACGAAGCGTACGAGCACGCTATGAGTCTTGCCGAAGAGCAAAAATTGAGCTTCGTCCACCCCTATGACGATCCCGAGGTTATTGCCGGCCAAGGCACCATCGGCATGGAAATTCTGAGGCAGCACACGGGCGACATTCACGCCATCTTCATCCCGGTGGGGGGCGGCGGATTGATCGCGGGCGTGGCGACTTACGTGAAGTTTGTTCGCCCGGATATCAAGATCATCGGCGTCGAACCGGACGATGCGGATTGCTTGAATCGGGCGTTGAAGGCAAAACGCCGGGTCATCCTGAGACAAGTCGGACTGTTCGCCGATGGCGTCGCCGTGCGGCAAATCGGCAAGGAACCGTTCCACGTCGCACATCAATACGTGGATGACGTCGTTACGGTCGATACGGATGAGATCTGCGCGGCCATCAAAGATATCTTCGACGATACCCGATCGGTTGCCGAACCCGCGGGCGCTTTGGGTGTTGCGGGTTTGAAGAAATACGCATCGATGACCGGGGTGCGGAATCAGTGCCTGATCGCCATCGAAAGCGGGGCCAATATCAATTTCGACCGGCTGCGCCATGTGGCGGAGCGTGCCCAGGTTGGCGAACACCAGGAAATGCTCTTGGCGGTAACGATTCCGGAAAAGCCCGGCAGCTTTCTCGAATTTTGCCGCGTTCTAGGTCGGCGCAGCATTACCGAATTCAACTACCGCTATTTCGACGACAATGCCGCCCATATCTTCGCGGGCGTCGCGATCGCCAACGGCAGCCGGGACAGCGAGGAACTGATCGCACAACTGCGCGAACACGGCTTCACGGTTACCAATATGACCGGCAACGAATTGGCAGTGGAGCACATCCGCTACATGGTGGGAGGCCATGCACCGCGCCTGTTGGACGAAACCGTATACAGCTTCGAGTTTCCTGAACGCCCCGGCGCGCTTTTGAAATTTTTATCTTTTATGGGCGGACGTTGGAACATCAGCCTGTTCCATTACCGGAACCACGGTGCTGCATTCGGGCGGGTGCTGATGGGAATTCAGGTACCGAAGACGGAACGGCGAGCCTTCAAGGAATTTCTCGACGCCATCGGCTTCGCCTATCGGGAGGAGACGGACAACCCGGCGTATCGACTGTTCGCAGGCGGAAACGCGACCTCTTGATTTCCTTTGCTCCACCGCAACATGGTGGCAAGATCGAAAAGATAGCCCGAACGCTCCGTCATTTGTTCAGCTTTCGCGTCTTCACAGCAAAAGAAAGTTACATTAAACAGCTCTGCTCGCTGGGATTGGACAACCGTGTATTCGTACCCGAGCTTGAGAGCGTTGCGCGAACTGGTGCCGTTTCCCCAGAGTGCCTTCGCTTGGGTCGACGGAAATCTCAATTCGGTCGATTTCTATGTCGAATGGGAACTACCGGGCCGGGAGGTACCGGAAAAAATCTATTACTCCGAATTTCTTCACACCGACCGCATCGTCGAGGTATTTCACGATCCGGCGGATGTTCGGGGCTGCAGCCGGCCATTCGGCAGGAACGGGCGATCAGGCTTTCCAGAGCGATTACCTCAAGCACGATTTCTACCACCTGATTTCCCGTCCTGTCCAGACACAACAATGCTTTCGGGTACGGCTGAAGGAAGACGGCAAGCCGTGTCATATCCCGGCACAAAGGCTCCCGTGGGAGTATCTATTCCAGCGACAAAATATACGTCCACTGCGCCTCGGTAACCGGCATGACGGACAGCCGGTTGCCGCGGCGAACGAGCGCCAGACCGTCGAGTTCCGGCCGGTCTTTTAGTTCGCTTAACGTGATAGTGCGTTTGAGCTTGCGGACGAACTGCACATCCACCATAAACCACCGGGGATCATCCGGCTTGCTGCCGGGATCGTAATGCTTGTTATCAGCGTCAAAAGCGGTGAAATCCGGATAGGCTTCACGCGAAATTTTCGCGATGCCGACGATGCCCGGCGTATCGCAATTTGAATGGTAAAAAAACACCAGGTCCCCAACTTTCATTTCATTGCGCATCATATTTCGCGCCTGATAATTGCGCACGCCGTCCCAGTGCTCGATCTGATGAGGCCGTTTCTCCAGGTCGTCGATGCTGAACTCCGAAGGTTCGGATTTCATCAACCAGTAACGCATCTGTCTTCCCCCCGCGAAAAGTAATTTCTCAATAACGTTATTAACTACAGCATGTTAGCGGAAGTGGCCGTCTTAAAACATCCTGACGCGGCAGCAAAAACCCCATTGTTCACGCGAAAAAGAGATCTGTGGAAAATGGCTGCTGTAGTCCGCCAGCATGGTCCGACGCTGCTCGAATTTCCGTCCCAGCGGCCCGTCGAACATTGGGAGGCCGATACAGCGGGGACTCAACTGTTGGTCGAGCCGGTGGATAATGACTATGTTTGACGTAAAGAACGGAGGTAACTGATGTCCGCCGTAATTCAGGAATCGAGCCCGTATGAGCGCTTGCTGGCGCTGCCGGAAAATCTGGTCGGAGAAATCATCGGCCGAGAACTGTACACCCAGCCCGGCCGAGCCGGGCCTCATGCTTCAGTCGCCCCTGTGCTCGGGATCGATATCGGTTCAGCCTATCATCGCGGCCGGGGCGGTCCGGGCGGTTGGTGGATCATCGATGAGCCGGAATTCCATTTCGTCCGCGATACCGAAGTGCTGGTCCCCGATATCGCCGGTTGGCGCCGCGAGCGCATGTCGAGCTTGCCGGAAGACCATCGCTTCGAGGTGGTTCCGGACTGGGTGTGCGAAATCCTTTCGCCGACGCCCCAGAAAAAGGATAGGGTCACAAAAACGAGAGCTTACGCGCGCTACGGCGTAGCGTTTTTGTGGCTTGTTGATCCCCTGGCGCGGATTTCGGAAACCTATGCCTTGGCCGACGGGCAGTGGACCGTAACCGGCTTATACCAGGACCACGACGAAGTTTCCGCTGCACCCTTCGAGGCCGTCACGATCGCCCTCAGCGACCTGTGGGCCGGTTCCTGACCACCTCTTTTCGTCCCGCCTCCAGCGCGTCAGCCGCTGCCACATTGCACTTTATCTTAACGACAGAGGTCGTCGAACAGGTAATAAGCCTCTTCGGTAATCACGCCATTCAGCGGCACATCCCAAGGCTGCGCCGGTATTTGGTCCCATTTCTGGCATTCGAACGCCAGGCCGATGAGAATCGGCGTGCGCGGTTGATTTGCATTCTTAAGATAAGCGAACGTACGGTCGTAATAGCCGCCGCCCATACCGATGCGGTTACCGAAAAGATCGAAAGCCACCAGGGGAACGAACGCCATATCCAGCATCCACGGCTCAGTAATCGTATCTTCCCCGATAGACGGCTCGGGAATCCGAAATTTATTCGGAGTCAACGCCGTGCCCGGCCCGTAATGCCCGAACCATAGCGAACGCCGAGGCGACGAACGGAGAATCGGTAGGTAACACGCTTTGCCACATGCCCACAAGCTCTTGATAATAGCCTGGGTTTCGACCTCGCCGTCGTTATTGAGATAAGCCGCGACATGCTGGCCGCGTTCGGCAATCGGCGATGTAATGAAGCGTTCCGCGATGCGGAGACTTTTCTTACTAGCCAGTACGAACGGCATGCTTTGTCGAAGAGCTCGACTCTGGCGCCGGATATCCGCCGGAAGATTCATTCAGATAGATCGGATGAGACTGGCAAGTGCATATTCGCACATCCAGCAAGGGGAGTTCCTCTGGAACGAAGAGAAGTATTCCCCGCCTGCGCCGTAAACCGCTTTCGCCCTTGAACCGGAAGGTTCAGGTGGGAGCGTAGGAACGGCGAATTAGGCTTTCCGCTCGGAGCGGACTTGCGCACATCGCTCGTTCGATGGTTCCCGGGGTTTTAGATTAGGCTCAAGAAGTAACCCAGCTGCTTTCGCACGCCGCAGGGAATACGTGAATCAAATTCTACTAGGTCGACAAATTGATGCAATACGTATCAGCGCCGAAACAGCTTTAATCCGTATCCAAGGCTGCGTCTAGCCTTTCGTGCAGCGACGAAAAGCGATCCCGCAAATCCTGCGATAACAATTTGTTCTGCTGTTGCGCTTGTAATAGCTCATGCGCGATATTCAGCGCTGCCATCACGGCAATGCGTTCGGTGCCGATCACGCGGCCGGTACCGCGTATTTGACGCATTTTTTCATCCAAATAACGTGCTGCAATCAAAAGATCGTGCTGTTGGTCTTCAGGGCAGGAAATAGGATATTCCTTGCCGAGGATCTGAACTTTAATCGGCGGATTCATTTCGCTCATCATTCGTGTCCTATGGATTTCAGGCGGGAAATCATCGCTTCAACGCGACTCTTCGCCATCTCGGTTTTATCGGATAGTTGCACCCGCTCTCGCATCCATTCGTCTAACGTGGACTTCAGCACCTGATTTTCATCACGTAGCCTTTCGCACATGGCGGCCAGTGAATCGATCTTATTTTCCAATCGTACTAGCTCGGCATCCAAATCAAACATATCGGCTATCATGATTTTGGAGCCTTAAAGATGGGGTTAAACTTCGGTGCTAGCTTTCGATCCGGCTATTCGAAGTGTTAGCATAAAGAATTAGGGCAGGGTCGACAAGGCTGGAATGAGCAACGATTTATCCTATCAGAATGTCCAGGACGTCGTCCTGAACAACGACTCGGCGGCTAGCGCAGCCGAAGTGCATGGGGTGCTATCGGGATTGCTGTGCCTGAACAGCCAGACCGATTGCGATCAGTGGCTGGAAGCCGTTTTCGGCGAAAGCAGGACCAACCTTAACCCGGCGGAACATGCCTTGCTTTCGGCGCTGTGCGAGACGACTCGGCACCAATTGGACGATTTCGACTTTTCGTTCGAGTTGCTGCTGCCGGATGACACGCTCCCCCTGAGTGAGCGCGCCAATGCTTTGGGAGAATGGTGCCAAGGCTTCTTATACGGCCTCGGTTATCGATCGGATGGTGCCGACTGGCCGGGAGAAAGCACCGAAGTCCTCCACGACCTTCTGGAAATCTCCCGCCTGAGTCCGGATTCCGCCGGAGAGTCGGACGAAGTGGCTTATGCCGAGATCACGGAATATGTCCGCATCGGCGTACAGTTGATCCGTACCGAATTGCAACAGCAACCGCCCTCGCGACTTCACTGATATTGCAAACCTCATGCTTCAACCGAGCGAATTCAAACAGCGCCGCAAACAGCTAGCGCGCCGTATCAAGAAGAAAAGCGTAGCTCTGATCGCGAGTGCGTCTGCGAGCGTACGCAACCGGGATGTGGAATATCCGTATCGTCAAGACAGCGATTTTCATTATCTGACCGGATTCGACGAACCCGAAGCGGTGGCCGTCTTCGCCCCCGGCCGAAAACAAGGGGAGTACATTCTTTTTTGTCGCGAATTCGATCGTGAAAAAGCGATCTGGACCGGAAGGCATGCCGGGCTCGAGGGCGCTCGCAACGCATTCGGAGCGGACGAAGCATTCCCCATCGATGAACTGGACAAGATTTTGCCAAGCCTTCTGGAAAATCGCGAGAGGGTTTATTTCCCCGTCGGGCACGATCCGAAGATCGATCGTCTGGTGTTTTCCGCGGTAAACAACGTGCGGGCGAGAGTCCGTACCGGTGTACGTGCGCCGTTCGAATTCGTATCTCTGGAGCATCTGCTTCATGAGCAGCGCCTGATCAAAACGTCGCATGAAATCCAATTGATGCAGAAGGCCGCCGAGGTTTCGGTACGCGCTCATAAACGCGCGATGTCAGTCTGTAAACCGGGAAAGTACGAATATGAAATCGAAGCCGAGTTGCTCTACGAATTCACCCGGCATGGCATGCGAGCGCCTGCCTATCCTTGCATCGTCGCAGGAGGACACAACGCTTGCGTACTCCATTACACCGAAAACAAGGACGTACTGAAGGACGGCGACCTTCTTCTGATCGATGCCGGGGCAGAGTATGAAAACTATGCCGCTGACATCACCCGTACTTTTCCCATCAATGGAAGATTCAGCGAAAGTCAGCGACTCCTTTACGACTTGGTTCTGGAGGCCCAACTCGACGCTATCGAGCGGGTGCGTGTGGGCAACCGCTGGAATGAGCCGCATGACGCCGCCGTTCACACCTTGACCAAAGGGCTGGTCAAGCTGGGCTTGTTGGAAGGGCGTGTTTCGAAGCTGACCAAGGACGAAGCCTACAAGAAGTTCTATATGCATCGAACCGGCCACTGGCTGGGCATGGACGTGCATGATGTCGGGGAATACCGGAGCGATGGCGAATGGCGTTCGCTGGAGCCCGGAATGGTATTGACGGTGGAACCCGGCCTTTATGTCGCGCCGGACTGCCATGACGTAGATCCCAAATGGCGCGGCATCGGCATCCGAATCGAAGACGATGTTTTGGTCACCAAAGACGGTTGTGAAATCCTCACGGCCGGACTGCCCAAAACGGTAGCGGAAATCGAAGCATTCATGGCGAATCCCGAATGAACCACGATTTCGATCTATTGATCGTGGGCGGCGGACTGGTCGGAGGTAGTCTCGCTCTGGCCCTGCGGGACGCGCCGCTTCGCGTGGGAATCGTCGAAGCGCTGACGGAAACCCAACGACAGGCCCTGACGGCCGGCGATCGCGCCTTGGCCCTAGCGCGAGGCACGATCCAAATTCTCGACCGGCTCGGCGTATGGCAAGACGTGGCGCCCAAAGCCATGCCCATCCGTCATATCCATGTCTCCGATCGCGGCCGTTTCGGAAAAACGCGGCTGCATGCTCTTGAAAAAGGAGTCGACGCGCTGGGCCATGTCATCGTCGCCCGAACGCTGGAGGATCGCATTGCTCGGGAACTGCGCGGACTCGATGCGGAGCTGATATGCCCGGCGCGGGTCATCGGTCTCAAAGCAGGCCCGAATGGCGTGTGCGTCACCCTCAAGAAAGGCGAGGAGTGCCTCAATCTCACGGCCGCTCTAGTGGTTGCCGCCGACGGCGGAAATTCCACAGTGAGAAGGCTCCTGGGAATAGAACAAAACGTCCGGGACTATGGACAGACGGCGATCGTGACTGAAGTCAGCACGGAGGCAGATGTGAACTTCACGGCTTACGAGCGTTTCACGACCGCCGGCCCGTTGGCCCTGCTGCCCTTGGAGCGCAAAAAATGCTCGGTGGTCTGGACGATGAAGGATCAGGAGGCCGACGAACTCTTGAGTGAATCCGACGCGAACTTCACCGCAAACTTGCAGTCGGCATTCGGTTATTGGCTAGGGAAAATTCAACTGGCATCGCGACGGCAAGGTTTTCCGCTCAAGCTGATCCGGGCAGAGAAGATGGCGGACGACCGTGTCCTCTTGATCGGCAACGCGATGCATCAGGTTCACCCCGTTGCCGGTCAAGGCTTCAACTTAGGTCTCCGTGATGCGGCATCCCTGGCGGAGCGATTGCTCACCAAACTGGCGTTCAACGAAGATATCGGCGAAAAAGCGTTCCTCGATCGTTACGCCCGAGCCCGGCAGAGAGATCTGGCCAATACGATCCATTTTACCGACGGCCTGATACGGGCGTTCTGCACCGATTTTCCACCCTTCGCCTTGGCGCGTAATGCCGCCATGATCGCCCTGGATTGCTTCCCGCCGGCGAAGCGCTTGCTGGCTCGTCACGCGATGGGATATGGCTTTAGATTTTGAACGCTTGAATCACGCTATTCGAATTTTGGAAAAGAGCTATCCAATAGCCACTGCTTTTTTTCGACGTCAAAATGCCATTTTTGCTCGTCGGTCAGACTTTTTTCCACGAGCCGCTCATTATCGATATAGCGAATCTCGACGGTTTGCAGCACGATTGTCCCCTCGTTCTGCACCTTCCGGAATACTGAATCGTAGCCGGTAACTTTTATATTTTTGAGCGCCTTGAAATCAGGCGCCCGTTTCTGTTTGTCGGTCTGAAAATCCCAGGCTTTTTGGAAAGCTCCCCATCGAATAGCTGAACCATAGCTGTTCAGTGCCTCCTCCATTTTCATCACCCTCATGTCGTGGGCGCATGCTACAAGCGCAAAACTTAAACCGATCCATATTGTCCTGAAAACGCGATCTCGAGCCATAGAAGTACCCCAAATTAATAAATGATAAAAAGGCGCGAGGCAGGACTTTGACTTCGGCGTGACGCTGCGAGAGCTTTTGACATCAATGTTGCAGCGAGATTATATAATGTTCGCCCCCAATACTTTCGGAGATAAACAATGAAAATACTAGCCGGTCTTTTTCTGGCATTGCTTGCCGTCATTTACTTTCTGCCCGCGTTTATGTCGCGGTCCGACGAAATCAACGGGACCTCGCGGGAAGCGGTCTATAAATCGGCAATCCAAGTCAAACGCTACCTCAATACGGACGAACGCGTTTTGTTCGATACCGCCTTGGGAATTTTAGACAAAATCAAATCGGAAGAAGGACCGGATACCTTCGTCAACACCGTGGACGGAAAGACACCCGACGAAGTCATCGAAACGGCGAAGCAAGAGGTCAACACCAAGATCGCAGCCGGCCATCCCGATTTCAAGCAATACACCTCGTGGGACGATATGATTCAGAAGCTGACCAATGGTAATAGAAGGAAGCCGTCCGCGCGTCCCAATGCCTCTTCCGATCACTCCTTACGCGACTCCGAGCGTCCGGATCGTCCTCAATAAATCGGCTCAAAGATCGACCTCCACTCACAGTTTCGCTAGACACGGCTAGTCAATCGGTCTTACGCCACTCTTCAGTCAATCGGAGCGCCGTCCGGTAAACCGTTTCCCGACGCGCTCCGGTGATCTTTACGGTCAAGGACACTGCCGTCTTGACCGAACAGTCCTCGAGCAGAATCCGCAATACTCGTTCCTCATCCACGGTAAGCCCTTCCGTCCTGCCAAGATCGGGCGCGCCTTCCAGCACCAGGACGAATTCCCCTTTTTCCATATTCGGATCGCTTTCGAGGAGCGAGAGCGCCTCGCCGACCCGTGTATCCACTATCGTTTCGAATAGCTTGGTCAACTCTCGGGCAATGACCAATCGCCGATCAGACGGAAAAATCGCCGTGATGTCCGCTACACTTTCGAACACGCGATGACTGGATTCGTAAAAAATCAGCGTTCTCGAATCATTCCGCAGGGCCTCCAAACTAGCCTTGCGCGCCGACGATTTTCGCGGCAGAAATCCCTCGAAGGCAAAACGGTCGGCGGGAAGGCCGGACGCCGAAAGGGCTGCGATGAGAGCACACGGCCCCGGAATCGGAACGACGCGAATACCTGCGGCCCGAACCGCCCGCACCAGGGGAAATCCGGGATCGCTGATCAGCGGCGTTCCGGCATCCGAGATGAGGGCAATGGACTCGCCCCGCTGCAAGCGTTCGGCCAGCCGCACCGAAGCGACATCCTCGTTATGCTCGTGGAATGCCGCGGTCGGCGTGGAAATCCCGTAGTGGTCCAGAAGCGGCCGGCTGTGCCGGGTGTCTTCGCAAGCGATGAGATCGACTTGCTGCAGAACGTCGATGGCGCGGAACGTAATATCCCTTAGATTGCCGATGGGTGTCGCTACTAGGTATAGTATGCCGGGTTCTGTTTGCCTCACTATCAAACTCCTCGCTTTCTCGAACGGAATCCCGCCTATGTCTCTATTGATCCGCCTCTGTCTCGCTCTCCTCATACTGATGGCAGCCGCTTGCGCCCGCGACACCACCAGACGCGGAGCCATGGATGCGCGCGCCGCGCAGGCCGAAAGCCTGCTCCAGAGCGGCGACTCTGCAGGAGCGATGAGATTATTTCAGCAGCTCGCGGAAACGTCGGGCGATCCCGATTACTACCGGCTTCGAGCCGCCGATTCGGCTCTCCGGGCGGGCGATGGAAGAACGGCGAAACGGCTGGCCGATGCCGTCGCTCCCGACGAACTGGAGACCGTGGACCGGTACGATTACACGCTTCTGCAAAGCAGACTGGATCTCAACGTGGGCCGAGCACGGGAGGCCTTGGCCAAGCTCGATAACCTGCCCTCAGGGCGGCTGGAGCCGTCGCAAAAGGTGCATTATCACACACTGCGCGCTTCGGCTTATAACCAACTGGGCAACATGCTGGAAAGCGCCAGGGAGCGTGTCAGGCTCGGCCAACTTCTCACGCGTCCCGACGCTGTGCAGAAAAATAATGAGGCCATTTATGACGCGCTGAGCCGGATTCCCGAAAAAGTCCTGACCGCCATGCAACCTCCCCCGCCCGATATATTGGGCGGCTGGATGAATTTGACCCAGATCGTCAAGTCCACGCCTCCGGCCGGATTGAACACGGAATTGGCCAAGTGGCGGATTCGCTTTCCCGGACATCCCGCCGACGGGGCATTCCTGCAAGGGCTATTGAGCCAACGTCAAAGCCCGCCTCCGGGCCAGGCTCAAACGGGAACGACACCGCCTACGGCAGCCGCGCCCGGCTCCGGAGCGTTCATTGGCGTAATGCTGCCTCTGTCAGGTTCCTATGCTCCCGCTGCCCAGGCCCTGCGCACGGGCATGCTTGCCGCCTACTATGCGGATACCAATACCGCAAAGCCGCCTTTGCGGTTCGTCGACACCCAGTCGGGAGACATCTATCAGCTCTATCGGAAATTCGCCGATGGGGGCGCGAAAGTGATCGTCGGCCCCTTGATCAAGGACGACGTGGCCGTCTTGGCCAAAGCTGGGGATTTGCCCGTCCCCGTCCTAGGACTCAACCAAACGCCGGAGGTCAGCAATGACCGGGTCTATCAGTTCGGCCTCACCCCGGAGCACGAGGTCGAGCAAGCAGCCGGGAGCGCCTGGTTCGACGGTCGTCAGAGTGCACTGGTGCTGGCGCCGGCGAATCAGTTCGGCCAGCGCATGATCAAGCACTTTGCGGCCTATTGGAACCAGCTCGGGGGGAACATTCGTGCGATCAAGACCTATCCGTATCACGGCGAGGATTTCACCGCCTCGGTAAGAGAACTGATTTCCGCGGCACCTTCTGCCACGCATGCCCAGCTTTCCTTCCCGACCGTTCCGTCGGTCACCAAACAAGGCGCGGATTTCATCTTTCTCATCAGCGACGCCCGCGATGCTCATCTGATTCTGCCTCAAATCGCCTTTCACAATGGCGAGCATCTCCCGGTCTACGCTACTTCTCACGTGTACGGCGGCAGGGCCGACTCAGAAGCCGATCGAGATTTGAACGGACTGATTTTCTGCGACATTCCGTGGTTACTCGATCCGGCCGAAAGTGGTCCACTGTCCCATCAAGCGCTGAGCAAGCAGATTCAACAAACGCCGTCGGATTACGTGAGACTTGTCGCGCTGGGGATCGATGCTTACCGTTTGCTTCCGGAACTCGAACGATTCAAGACAGAACCGCAGTTTCGGTACACCGGCGCGACCGGCACGCTCTCGCTGGGCACCGGCAACCGCATTCAGCGCCAGCTCCATTGCGCCCAATTTGAAGACGGAGTTCCGCAACCACGGGGAATCGCACCGCTTCTGAAACCGGGCGATAGTGCTCCGGGGCTCCGGTAAAGGCGCTGAAATGACCACCCTTGGCCAGGCCAAAGGGCGTATCGCCGAGGAAGAAGCGCTGACTTTTTTGCAGACCCATGGCCTGCGGCTGATAGAGCGCAATTACCGCTGCCGATACGGTGAAATCGATCTGATTATGGAAGACGGGTGCGCCATCGTGTTTGTGGAGGTCCGCTATAGGGGAAGTATCCAGTTCGGCGGTGCACTGGAGAGCGTGGATCGGCGCAAGCAAGCAAAGCTGTTGGCAAGCGCCGCCCACTTTCTTCGGGAAAAGCGGATAGATCGGCCGGCTCGTTTCGATGTGGCGGCGCTGGCCCCCGCAAACGGCGGGCTTGCTGTAAAATGGGTGAAAGATGCTTTTCAGGCGACTTAACCGATTTTAAGGTTTTCGCTACGCAACCTTGATAGCAGGGCATGAATTTACAAGAACGAGTCTTTCGTCAATTCGAGACCAGCGTTGAAGCAAGCCGCGAATCGCTGGCCAGGCTCGGAGAGATCATCGAAATTGCCGGAGTCAGGCTGGCTCAGTGTTTACTCAGCGACGGCAAAATTCTTTGTTGCGGCAACGGCGGATCGGCAGCGCAAGCGCAGCATTTTTCTTCCGAGATGCTGAATCGCTTCGAGCGGGAGCGCCCCGGCCTGCCCGCTATCGCGCTCACTTGCGACACATCGACCTTGACCTCGATTGCCAACGATTATCGGTTCGACGACGTTTTCGCCAAGCAAATCAGAGCCTTGGGCCACAGCAACGATCTTCTCGTCGTCTACACCACCAGCGGCAATTCCTCCAGTATTTTGAGCGCGGTTACTGCCGCCCATGATCGGGACATGTCGGTGCTGGCCCTGAGCGGCCGGGACGGCGGAGCGCTGTCGCCCTTGCTGCTGGAAACCGATATCGAGATCCGCGTACCCTCGGAGACGACGGCCCGAATACAGGAAGTCCACCTGCTGATCACGCACTGCCTGTGCGATTTGATAGACCACCAATTGTTCGGGGACTGATTTCTTGGCTTTACCCAGCGCCTTTTTGAACCGGTTGGCGCAAATTTTCCCACCCGGCTCGCTTTACACGGACCCCGCCGATTGCTGGGCTTACGGCTACGACAACAGCCGCCGTCAAGCTCTGGCGGAAGCGGTCGTTTTCCCGACCAGCCACACCCAGACGGTCGAACTGGCCCGCTTGTGCAACGAGCATCGGGTGCCTTTGACCGCGCGCGGCCGCGGCACCGGCACGACCGGCGCGACAGTGCCTTTACGGGGTGGAGTTGTGGCTTCGTTCGAGCGGATGAACCAGATTGTGGAATTCTCGCCGGGCAACCGCTACATCGTCGTCGAACCGGGCCTGACCAATCAGGCGCTACAGGACTTTCTCAAACCGCACGGCTTCTTCTGGCCGCCCGACCCGACCAGCGCCGCCTTTTGCAGTGTAGGCGGGAATCTCGCCTACAATTCCGCCGGCCCACGCGCGGTGAAATACGGCACTCCCCGCGAAAACACCCTCGCCTTGCGAGCTGTGACCGGTTTGGGGACGGAGATCCGTACGGGCGTCTTCACCACCAAGGGCGTCGTCGGGTACGATCTGACCCGGCTGCTATTGGGCTCGGAGGGAACGCTTGCGCTGATTACCGAGGCGACGCTCAAGCTGACGCCGTTGCCCGAAGCCAAACGCACCATGCGGGCGATCTATGCCGATTTGGACCATGCTACGGAAGCCATCACCCGAATCATGGCTCAACCTGCGGTTCCTTGCGCCCTCGAATTCATCGATGGAAACGCAATCGAACTGATTCGCCGTTACTCTCGCGCCGACTTGCCGGAGCGCGCCGGTGCTTTACTAATGGTCGAAGTGGACGGATTTGCCGAGGGAATGGCGGTACAGATCGAGAGCGTGCGGCGCGCTGCTCAAAACGAGGGGCTTCTGGAGTTTCGCGTTGCGGCGACCGCCGATGAAGTCGAAGCCTTATGGCAAACGCGCAAGGCACTGTCGCCGGCGCTGCGGAAGGTCGCGCCGAAGAAAATCAACGAAGACGTGGTAGTGCCCGTCACCGAGTTGCCTTTGCTGATCGCCGGACTAAACGAGCTGTCGCAACGGTATGACTTGGCGATCGTCAACTTCGGCCATGCGGGAAACGGGAACATTCACGTCAACCTGCTGTTCGATCCCGCCAAACCCGGCGAAACCGAAAAGGCCCACGAATGCCTGGGGGAGATCTTTTCGCTGGTGCTGCGGCTGCGCGGTACCTTGTCCGGCGAGCACGGCGTCGGTCTCGAAAAGAGGGATTACGTTGACCGGGAAATCGACACCGGCGCCCTGGAATTGATGCGCGCCGTCAAACGTCAATTTGATCCGAACGGCATTTTGAATCCCGACAAAACCTTGCCTTTGGCCGACTGACTCGCAGAGCTCAGGCGGTAATCGAGATCCGCATCGACAAATCGGTTGCTCGAACATTCTTGGTCAGGGCACCGACCGAAATATAATCCACCCCGGTCTCGGCGATCTGCCGGATGGTATCCAGGGTCACGTTGCCGGATACCTCGAGCTTGGCACGACTTGCGGTTGTGGTAACCGCTTCCCGCATCATCGCAATCGTGAAATTATCCAGAAGAATCCGCTCGGCGCCGACCGCCAAGGCTTGCTTCAATTCATCGAGATTTTCCACTTCGACTTCGATCGGCACGTTAGCGCCCAGGGCTTTCGCGGCGTGCACGGCTTTTTCGATGGACCCGCAAGCCAGGATATGGTTTTCCTTGATCAAAATGCCGTCGTAGAGTCCCATCCGATGGTTATCACAGCCGCCGCAGCGGACGGCGTATTTCTGTGCCTTCCTGAGGCCGGGAATGGTCTTGCGAGTGTCGAGGACCTTCGCCTTGGTGCCGTCCACGGCTTTGGCATAAGCACGCGCCAAGGTCGCGGTGCCCGACAGAGTCTGTAGAAGATTGAGCGCCGAGCGTTCGCCGGTCAGGAGCGCTCGGGCGGGGCCGCGCATCGCGCACAGCTCGGCGCCCGCCTCGACTTGTTCGCCCTCCGTCACCAGCCAATCGATTTGAACCGAACCGCCGAGCCGGGCGAAAACGGCGGCGAACCAGGCCTGCCCGCACAGCACCATGGACTCGCGGGTGATCACGCGCGCTCTCGCCGTTGCGTGCTTCGGAACAATCGAAGCGGTCAAGTCGCCTGAACCGACATCCTCTTCCAAGAAACGGTCGATTTCGCTTAAATCCAACGGATACATCGTCACTTCCACCGCGTCGCGGTTATCGCCACAAGCCCTCACGCTTCAGCGCTTCGCGCAAGCGCTCGACCCGCCGGCGGTTGACGCCCAAATCCCAATAGCCGACCCGCGACGCGGAGCGAACGTGCATGAGGTGCTCCTCCGGAATAAGCTGGAATTCCACGTCGTCCACGAATCGGAAAAGACGGCTCGTGGCCTCGGCGCGGAGATACCATCGCTCGTTGTCCTCCTCGACAACCCGGGTGCGGGGTTCCGCCCCCAATACGCGCTTCAGGGCCGCCCAAACTTCGTCAGGCGCTATGTCCACGCGAAAGGGACTCGCGTAATGATCCTGATCCCGAGAGAGACTGGACACACAATTGGGACTATCCGGACAATCTGAAATTCTCGACGAAGCCATGGAACCTCCTCGACCCAGTGCTAACGCCGTCAAGGCGAACAGCACGACCTTAGCGAGCCACGCGCTGCGCATCCGGCAAGCTTCGGCTTGCGGCGACCGTGTCGATCGGTGCCGACATCGGCTTTCGCTTCTTCACATCTGCTGCGTAGAGTTTACGTTCTTCCGCGGACATCGGGACCAATCCCAGCTGAGCAAGATAGCCTTTCTCGCCCCACGCTTTGTCATTCGTAAACTCGGCGAGATATTGTTGCAGCCCCTTCACTTTGCCGACATGATCCGCCTTGAAATAGAGGAACAAGGGTCTGGCGATGGGGTAACGGTTTGCCGCAATGCTCTCGACACTCGGGACGGCTCCGTCGATACGAGCGGCATTCAGCCGATCGGTATTGCCCGCATATTGTTTGTACGACACAAACCCCAACAGCCCGGGGTTCTTGGCCAACATGGCCGCTATCGCATTTCCGCTTTCTTCGATATAGGCGCCATCGCTGCGGGCGGTGAAGCAGACTTCCTTATACTTGGCCTTCTGCGTTTCCTTCCAAGCGGCAATGAAGGGAAAACTCTCGCACCCAGCCTTCGAGACGGCCTCTTCGAACAATTCACGTATGCCGGAACCGATCGGCGGAGCGACGACTTCGATCTTCGTATCGGGCAGCGACGGATTGATGTCTTTCCAGGTCTTATAGGGATTCGGGACCAGCGTGTCGCAATTCTTGCATTTAGGATCAGGCACCTTTTTTCCTAAAGCCAAAAACAACTCTTTCCGGGTGATATCCAGCGCCGGCACCTTCTTGGAGTGCGCGAGCACTAGGCCGCTATATCCGATCTTTACCTCGACGATGTTCTTTATGCCGGATGCCTGACAGGCTTCGAATTCCGATTTTTTCATCGGCCTCGAAGCATTGACGATATCGGGAGATTCGCCGGTTTCGGGCTCGCAAAACAACTGAATTCCACCGCCGGTACTGTTCGACTCGACCCATGGCCGTTTGATCTTGCCGGACTTGCTGATTCGGTCGGCCACTGCATCGGCAAACGGCCTAACAACATTCGAGCCGTTAATATGCACAAAGCCGCGCATTTCGGCAGCGGATGCAGCCTGCATCATCAGAGGCGCTGCAAACAATGCAGCGAAAAAATTAACACGCTTATTCACAATTTACCTGCGGACGGGTTGCACGAGGAACGAACCAGCACAATAGCCTAGTTCCACGACATTTTAGTATTAAAACGAGCAGAAAAAACCCGCTCCGGGGAGCGGGTTTTTGATTGACGGCGGTTGCTATTAGGCAACCATGCCGCTTGATATTGCGGTGTATTTATTCACCCATAAAGACCAGCTGAACGCGGCGGTTCTGCTCGCGACCGGCTTCCGTGCTGTTGTCGGCGATCGGATAGTCCTCGCCGTAACCTTTCGCATACAGTCGGTTCTTCAAGCCTGCGGACTTCAGGTAATCTGCCACCGATTGAGCACGGCGCTGCGAAAGCTTCAGATTGTACTGAGAGCTTCCTTCGCTGCTGGCGTGTCCCTGGACTTCGATATCGCGCATTTCGTTTGAAGCAACGAGCTGCTCAACAACACCGTCCAGAATGCTTTTCGCGTTCTCGGTGAGCTCGTCCGAGTTATATTTGAAGTTGACGCCCTTAAGCTCGATTCTGATCGGACAGCCTTGGTCGTCGACTTTCGAGTCAGCCATGGTGCCGGGGCACTTGTCGTCGCAATCGTTCACGCCGTCACGGTCAGAGTCGCGGGCAGCACAATCGTCTGCGGGCGCGGGAGTAGGTTCTGCTTCTGCCACGGCTCTCGGTTTCTCGCCGAAGGGAACAACAAAGCCGAGATTGACGACCATGTCGTGGAAATCGTCTTCGTTCCGGTATACGCCGCCATTTCCTTCGTAGACGTAGCGATAACGGACATCGCCGCGGAGCAGGAAGTTGTCGTGCAACTCATAAGTCGCACCGACGCCAGCCTCGCCGATGAACGATGCGCCGCTTCTGCCGGCTGCGCTGGTATTCATGCCACCGGCGCCGATAACCGCATACGGCGAGAACACATCGCGCATGAAGTAATACTGCAGGTCCACGGTGCCGCCGGTAAGATCGCCGTTATAGCCCTTGCCATTCAGGTGTTGCCAAAAACCTCTGACCTCGGCATTGAAATATTCGTTGATGATCTTACCGATTCCCAAGCCAGCGCCCCAATCGTCTTTCGCATTACGGTCGCCGCCCGGATTGAAGTATGTGCCGAACGGGGCGACATACCACCGATCATCCATAAAATGCTCCTCGGCCTGCACTGCTGTCGCCGCGACGCTTGCTATGCCCAAAGCAATTAGAATTTTTTTCAACATATCCATCTCCCTGTAGTTGGAATACCAACAAGATTTGAAAACTTACAACAGGCACAATCTTAGTCGCGGATCAGCCGCGGCGCAACTGAATTGAAGGAAAATGCTCAATTCAATAGTTCGGCCCAACCTCAGGGTTGCCCTGTGCCAATCAATTTCTGTTCCTTTTTTGCAACATCCGGGGTAACCGGGATGTATCCGTAGCGGCTGGCAATTTGCTGACCTTCCGCCGACAGCACAAATCGGACGAAGTCCGCTTGCACACCCGCTAGCGGTCTATTCGGGCTCTTATTGACATATATATGGAGAAACCGCGTCAGCGGGTAAGCACCGCTAACGGCATTGCGCTCGCTCGGCGCAACAAAAGGCATATTCGCGTCTACCGCCAGCGGTACTGGCTTCACGGATACAGTTGTCGAGTCGCCTCGGCCGTAACCGATGGCATTCAAGGATTCACTCACGGCACCGGCGACCGATCCGGAATCGGGCCGCACCTGAACGAATTCACCCAGTGCGCCTCCGCACAGGACTTGCTCGCTAAAATAATCGTACACATCGTCGGCGGATCCGATCGCAAATACCTGTAACGGCCGGGTTCGCCATTCCCCGATCAAGCCCAACGCTCCCCAGGTCGCCAGGTACTGAGCACCTCGACACATCGGCGAACGCGAGAAAACTGAGCCGGCCTGGGCCAGCGTCATGCCTCGGATCGGATTATCCCGGTGTACGAAAATCGTTACCGCATCGAGAGCGACTCGAATCGGGGTTGGCTTGTAACCGAGTTTTCGCGAAAAACCATCGATTGCCTCGCGGTTCAGCCGATAGCCGACGTAAATCGCATCGCCGCGCGCCTCGTCGAATGCGCCCGGTGAAGCGAGCGAGCGGGCCGGGCGCAAGCGAAGCGTAGCCCCGGCATGATCTCGCTGAAACGCGCTGGTCCAATCCCGGATCAGCCTGCCGAGGTCACTCGCCCCGAGCTCGTCGCTGCCGGCATCCCCGCTGATGGTCTCCGCCCCTTCGGATGATCCGTAGACGGCACCGGCGCCTCCAGCCAAAAGCACCGCAGCGAGAAAGAGGTGAATTCCCTGCCGTATCAAACCCGAAAACCGACGGCTCGGCTGCCCACGCGAGCCGAGACGGACGGAACCGGCAACTCGTCTATCCGCTCTGGATATCACATTCTTTGCGCGAGCTTGGCATCGGTGCGGGAGTCGACCCGCACGATTCGATCTTCGGGGAAACTACAGCTGAAGCAACTGCCCCGCCCGAGCGTGCTCGCAATTTTGAGCTCTCCGCCGTGCCGGGACAGCGCATGCTTGACGATAGCCAATCCAAGCCCGGACCCGCCTTTATTCTTACATCCGTCAACGGCAACCCGGTAAAACCGTTCGGTAAGCCGCGGCAGATGGTGTTGCGCGATGCCCGGCCCGGTGTCCTCGACGTCCAGCCTAGCTCCCTTGCCCTCGCAGCGCCAACGCACGGTAACCCGGCCCGTGGCTGGCGTATATTTCACCGCATTGACGATCAGGTTTGAAAACGCGCTGCGCAATTCCTGCTCGGCGCCCAGCAAATGGGCGTCGGTTTCGAGGACCAGCTCGATGGCGGGGTGTTCGTCGGCCAAGAGCTTGACCTCGTCGCAAATGTCTTGCAGCATCGCCGGAACGTTTATCCGCTTTTGCACCGTCTGATGCGCCGCCGACTCCAATCGCGTCAGTGCAAGAAGGCCGTCGACCAAGCTTTCCATCCGGGCCGTCTGTTCCTCCATGCGCTGAAACACTTTCAGATGCGATTCCGGCAGAGATCCATCCACCTGGCCCAAGGTTTCAAGATAACCTTTCAAGACCGTCAGCGGCGTGCGCAGTTCGTGGGACACGTTCGCCACGAAATCGCTGCGCACGCGCTCCATAAATCGCAGTTGAGTCACATCCTGCGCGACCAGAAGGCGCAAATCTTCTCCATAAGGCACGATGCGAATTTCAAGCTGCATGTTTTCGGTGAGGGGCGATGGAATGCTGACCGTAGCACGATAATCGGCAGTCTGGAGGTATTGGCTGAGCTTCGGATGGCGCAGCAGATTGCCGATCTGCTGGCCGATATCGCCACGGCGCAGCCCCAGCAGGCGCTCGGCCGCTTCGTTGAACCAATCGATTTCATCCCGAGGCCCCAGCACCACGGTTGCATCCGGTAATGCCGCCGTCGCCGTGCGGAAACGCTCGAGCATCCGGATGAGCTGCTTTTTGCGACGCTTGTTGCGTCGCCTCAAGCGATAGATGAGGTAATAGATTTCTTCCCAGACGCCGTTGCCCTGAGGCGGCTGGCCGGATCTGCCGCTGCGCAGCCAAACCAGCAGCCGATTTGCATAAAAAAGCTGTCTCGCCAGATAGGCCAGCAGACAAAACCAGAGCACGACGGCGAAACTGTTCAGGACCTTACCGAGGAAAGTGCCAACTAACAGTGTTAAAAAGAGAAAGGAAAATTCCGATCGCCAGGGGCTCGACATGAATCAGGTTTGGTCAGGGGTTGTAAAAAAACCGTCGCGAGCGGTTCGAGTCCGCGCCGACAAATCGGCAGGAATGCCGATTTGCACGGCAGTTGCCGCCCACAGGGTGCCGGACACGGAGGTCCGGCGTGAAAAGCGCAGGCGTACAAAGGGGTACGTTGAGCATCGCAGGTGCGGACTCGAACCGCGCAGTAGGTTTTTCACAAGTTCTCAGAAAAACGGTATCCGAAACCGCGCACCGTCTGGATAACCTCCTCGCGGTCATGTTCGGCCAGGATCTTGCGCAGGCGGCGGATGTGGACATCGACGGTGCGTTCCTCGATGAATGAACTTCGTCCCCAAACCTGGTCGAGTAACTGGCTACGGCTGTAGACCTTGTCGGGATGGGTGAGGAAGAATTCCAATAATCGGTACTCAGTCGGACTCAGAATAACGTGGCTGTCGGCAATGCTAACCCTATGTTCGTCGACATCCAACGCGATCCCGCCAATCTCGATTCTTCCGCCCTTGCCGTACTTGTTGCTACGCCGAAGAACCGCCTTGATCCGCGCTATCAATTCGCGCGGCGAGAACGGTTTGGTGACATAATCGTCGGCCCCGACATCCAACCCCCGGATTTTATCTTCTTCCTCGCCGCGAGCGGTGATCATGATGATGGGAATTTCGCTATATTGTTTGTCTTTCTTGAGACGGCGAGCCCATTCGACGCCGCTCAAGCCGGGCAACATCCAGTCCAATAAAATCAGATCGGGAACCGACTCATTCAAGGCCGATTGCGCCTGGTGGGTATCCGCAACGGCCCTGACGGCGAACTCGGCCTGTTCCAGGACCAAACCAAGCATTTCACGAATCGCATCTTCATCTTCGACAACGAGCACGTTTATCACGGACATTCTCGATACTCACTCCTTCGGATAATCGTTCAATGTACGTTGCAAATGTGACCTTTCCGTGACATGTGTATCGGCAAAGCCACAACTGTCGAATCTCGCCATCATTATCTAATGATGCCTTAATGCTTCGCGTTAACGCCTTCAGCGAAACGGCAGTTCGCTCTTAGTCGAAAAATATCGTTGATCTCCACGCACAGCCGAACTGTTCCAGAATTGGGTAAGGCTGAGCAGCGCCAAGATGAAGAAGCTGATCAACACCCAGGCGGGCATACTGAGCCCGAGCAGCGTCCAATCGACTTTGGCGCAGTCTCCGGTCCCGTTCAGCATCGCCTTGAGGGTCTCGGTCAAGGGAAAATACTGGAACATGTATTCCAATCCCGGACCGCAGGCCGGCACTTCCTCCGGCGGCAAATGCTGCAGCCAGACATGCCGGGCCGAAACCGTTCCGCCCAGCACGGCCATGACGAACCCAAGAATCGCGTAGACCTTGACCCCAGTCCTCTTCGGATTATGCAGAACCGCAACCAGCATCACCAATGCGACGGCGAAAACCATGATGCGCTGGGACACACATAGCGGACAGGGCTCCAGCCCGCCGGAAAATTGGAAATAAAGAGCGGCCGCGAGCAGCCCCATGCAAAACAGAAAACCAACGAGAAAATAGAATCTGGGCTTGAAAACCATGTGAATTCCCGAAAATTAGAAAGCCTTCGACCACGAAGGGCGATTTTGGACGTCCATACGAATGTAGCGGTTGACTCAGTCTTCGAGCCGAAATCCGACCTTCAAGACCACTTGATAATGGGCGATTTTGCCGTTGGCAATCTGACCCCGCGTTTCGACAACTTGGAACCAGTCCAGGTTCTTGACCGTTTTCGATGCTTTTTCTATGGCATTTCGGGTGGCCTCGTCCGTTCCGTGCGGCGAAGTCCCGACGATTTCGATCAGTTTATAGACACGGTCCGTCATAGCCATCACTCCTTCAGGTAAGAAAATAAAGAGACATCACGAGGCGATGTGGCTCGTCTCCGGAAGGGGCGGCCTGTCGGGAACCGAAGAGCCGGATTCGTCCGCGGCGAGTTGCTCGCACCACAAATCATGATGCTGAATCGCCCAGCTCTTGTCGACTCTTCCGCGCACCATGCCTTCGAGTGCTCCTTCCGTCCCGATCGTGCCTATATAGATGTGTCCCAAGGCCCCCGCCATCAGAACCAAAGCGAAAACGACATGAATCAGATGCGACAGTTGCAATAGCCAACGTTCCTGGCCGAAATTGGGAAAATCCAGCAGCAAACCGCTTGCGCTCACCGCCAGCCCGCCGCTCGCCAAAAGCCAGAACCACATTTTTTCGCCGGCATTCATGCGTCCGGCGGACGGATGGCGATCGCCGACCATGCCTCCGAAGGCCCTGAGCCAGTCGATATCGATCCGGCTCGGAAGATTGTCCCTGACCCACGCGACAAACATGAGCAACAAACCGACGATGAACAAGGGGCCGATGAAGTTGTGCAGCAGCTTGGCAATCTCGGCGTAGACGGAAAAGGCCTTATGCCCCACGAGCGGAATCAGCAGCGCTCGACCATAGAGCAAACTCAAACCGGTAATCGCCAGAAAAATGAACAGCAGCGCCGCGTACCAATGCAGAACCCGCTCGGCGAGCGTCCAGCGCACCAGGGTTTCTCCGGATCGGGGCTGGCTGAGCTTTACCTGTCCGCGCCAGAGATAAAACGCTCCGAGCGCGAAAACCACAACTCCCAAGAGAACGCCGCCGTAGCTCGCTATGGGGCCGTTCCGGAGCCGCCGCCAATTCTGGCCGCCGCCCTGGATCAGAACGTTCGTCTCCTGTCCCTTGACCGCGGTGTAGCCCTGAACGCCTTCCCGCACCTGCCGCCAATAGTCGGATCTGGGATTCACCACCGATTCAGCCTTGTGCAGTTCGTGTCTCTCGCCTTCATGGGCTCGCAGCGTTCCAGAGATCGCCAGCAGAACCAGCATGAGCGCGAAAGCCGACAAAATCCGCCAAAACGACGCTTTTTGAACTTGAGTCATCATGCTAGCGGTCGCTCTGTACGGTCTTGAAGCGCAATCTCAACTGTTCCCGCCGGTAGCCCGCATCGCCCATGTGGCGGTCTTCCTTGCCTTTATATTCATGAGCCCGGTGCAGAGTCACGTCCGGATCTTCGTAACAGCCTTGCAGGATTGGAATGATCAGCAAGAACAGGCCAAGCCGTCTCATGCTGCCTACCCTTCCTTGTAAGCGGTCTCCCAGCCCCAGGGCTTGCCCTGCGGCTGGCGCTGCAAATCCGGATTGTCGTTGCCGGCGCGGCGAACCACCCGTTCGCGGAAGATGTCTGCCACCATGTCGGCGTCGCCCGCGAGCAGCGCCTTGGTGGAACACATTTCGGCGCAGAGGGGAAGCTTGCCCTCGGCTAGACGATTCCGGCCGTATTTCTTGAACTCTTCCTCGGAATGATCCTGTTCCGGACCGCCGGCGCAAAACGTGCACTTGTCCATCTTGCCGCGCGCGCCGAAAGCGCCGTCCTGCGGGTATTGCGGAGCACCGAACGGACAGGCGTAGAAGCAGTAGCCGCAACCGATGCACAGGTCCTTGTCGTGCAGCACGACGCCGTCCTCGGTGGTGTAAAAACAGTCCACCGGACAGACCGCCTGGCAAGGCGCATCGGAACAATGCATGCACGCGACGGAAATGGTTTTCTCTCCAGGCAATCCGTCGTCCAGCGTGATCACCCGCCGACGATTGACGCCCCAAGGGACTTCGTGCTCATTTTTACACGCGGTGACGCAGGCGTTGCATTCGATGCAGCGCTCTTCGTCGCAAAGAAACTTCATTCGGGCCATGGTTCAAATACGTTTGGAACAATTAAATCCGACAGTTCAAATGACCTTGAATCGCCCCTATCCTGGCAATGTGGTTAAGCCGTCAGCCGGCAGGGAATATCGGAATGACAGGCTTAGAATTCGGCCGCCAATAACATCCTGTTCTACTTGAAAACGATTGTAGGGTGAGTTAGGCGCGCTGCCACGAACCATTCCATGACAACGGGACTCTCTGCGCGCCGTAACCCACCGGTTCCGAGGCCTTGCGTGGTGGGTTACGGCGCGCGAAAGCACCACAGGAACTTTACTGGTTCCGTGCGATGCGCGCCTAACCCACCTTACAACACGAATCGGAACATTGTTTTCAGCCATACCCGCAACTTAAAGGCATTGACCTTTTACTTTACCCCTTCAAAACCCGTCCCGTCGGAGTCCTCACGTCCATAGCTCCGCCAACGAAAAAGTGATGGCGTCAAACGGCCGCATCGATACAGGGTCTTCGTCTTTCAGCGTAGCCAGCAGCACCCAAAAGCCCTCGCGCAACTCGAACGCTTCCAGGGTCCGCTCGAGCGGGTCGACCAGCCAGGCATGAGCCACGCCGTAGCGGGCGTACAAAGGCAGCTTGATGGCGCGATCTTTTTTCTCGGTGCCGGGCGAGAGGATTTCGCACACCCAATCGGGCACCACTTCGAAGCGATGGTCTCTCGGAATCTCCGGCATCCGCTCGCGCCGCCAGCCGGCCAGATCGGGCACGGCGACCTCGGTATCTCGGACGAAGTGGACCTCGGGTTCCGGAAGAATCTGCCAACGACCGGAGCCGCTTCGAGTTTTGCAAAAAGGAGGGACGAGTGAGCAGAGCAATCCACCCTTCACCAGATGCTGTGGGCCTGTGGGGCGGGTTTCGGTATACAACCGAGCGCCGAGCACTTCCCCGACCAGATTTTCCGGCAAGGCGAGCAGACATTCATACGACGTCGGCACAGCAGCGCTGTGACCCTGAGTCATGTCAATCTACTTCTGGTTTGGTCGGACGCTCCGAACGCTTGGCAATCTCGATTAAGAGGCGCAACGCTTCGTTTACGGCATCGGCATTTGGGAACGCCTCCGCTACATCAGGTTCCAAGCGAACCACGTCACCAAACGCTTTTCGTTTCGGCCCGAACCGTCTTACTCGTAAACTCTTCAGGTCGTACTCCGACCGAAGTTCATCGTTCAGTTCCGTATCCACCTTGCTCATACGCTTTTCGCTCCGCTTTGGTTGCCTCTCTCGCACTAATCAAGCGAATACTATCCTCTCGTTCCGTATAGGACACCAATAACAAACGCCCGTTTTGAGTTTCCCCCACGAGGATATAACGATGTTCGTCTTCGGAATGGTCTGGATCGTAAAAGTCGATAAATAAAGGATCGCTGAAAGCCGTGCAGGCTTCTTCAAATGAGACACCGTGCTTCGCTTTATTGGTGGCAGCTTTCTCTTCATCCCATTCAAACTTCATTTCTCAGTCACTAAATCCGGCTCTATCCGGCACAGCGAAACCTTGGTCTCCTGCATCGCCGTTACCGAATCGTAGCCGTAGGTGAACACGATGTTGCAGGATTCGCCCAGCACATACGGCGCGCTGCCTTCCGGGTATTTCGGCCGCAAGTCCTGCCCCTCGTAGTGCCCGCCGAAATGGAAAGGCATGAAGACGACGCCCGGTCGGACCCGCTCGGTGACGAAAGCCATGACTCTAATCCTTCCGCCTTCGGGGCCGGCGACCCACACCTGTTCGCCGTGCCGCACCCCGGCATTGTTGGCGTCGCGCGGGTTGATTTCGACAAACATCTCCTGCTGCAACTCTGCCAGCCAGGGATTGGAGCGGGTTTCGTCGCCGCCGCCCTCGTATTCGACCAAGCGTCCCGAAGTCATGATCAACGGAAAATCCTTGCTGAAATCCTGCTGCTGGATCGAGACGTAACGGGTGGGCAGACGCCAGTAGCGCTTGCGGTCCTGGTAGGTCGGGTATTTCTCCGCCAGATCGCGGCGCGGCGTGTACAAAGGCTCGCGATGGATCGGCACCGGATCGGGGAAGTTCCACACGATGCAGCGGGCCTTGGCATTGCCGTAAGGCGCACAGCCGTACTTGATCGCGACCCGGATGATGCCGCCTGAAGGATCGGTCTTCCAGTTCTTGCCCTCGGCCAGTTTCTTTTCCTGCTCGGTCAAATCCTTCCACCAGCCCAGTTTCTTCAGCAGCTCGGCGCTGAATTCGGGATAGCCGTCCCGGATATCCGCTCCCTTGTTCGAGGAGCCTTCCGCCAAAAGGTTCTTGCCCTGGTATTCCGTGCCGAAACGGGCGCGGAACGGCGAACCGCCCTCCGCCACCGTCTTGCTGGTGTCGTAGAGGATATGCGAACCGGGATGCTTCATTTCCGGCGTACCCCAGCACGGCCAGGGCAGGCCGTAATACTCGCCGTCACAAGGGCCGCCCTGCCCCTTCAAGGTCGTGGTGTGGAAAGTGTGCCAGTTCTCCTGATGGGCCTTGAGCCGCTCCGGGCTTTGGCCGGTATAACCCGCCGCCCAGGCGCCCCGGTTGATCTCCCGCAGGATGTCCTCGATCAGCGGCGTGTCGTTCTCGACTTGGATGTTCCTGGTCAACTCCTTTTCGAACCCGAACTTGCGGGCGAACTGGTACATGACCATGTGGTCCGGCCGCGACTCGAACAAGGGCTCGATGATCTGGCTGCGCCATTGAATCGACCGGTTGGACGAGGTCAAGGAACCGTAAGTCTCGAACTGGGTGCAGGCCGGAAGCAGGTAGACGTTGTCCGTGCGGTCGTGCATCACGGCGGTGACCGTCGGATACGGATCGATCACGGCCAAAACGTCCAGTTTTTCCATCGCGGCTTTCATCTCGGGGCCGCGCACCTGGCTGTTGGGCGCATGGCCCCAGAACACCATGGCCTTGATGGGATTCCGCTGCGAGATGTTCTCGCCCGCTTCCAATACGCCGTCGATCCAGCGGGAAACCGGGATGCCGTTGTTGAACATCGGTTTGATCTTCTTCCCCGCACCGTCGTCATACTCGCTTTGGTCGAAGCGGGCGGCGAGCCAGTCGAAATCGATGTCCCACACTTTCGCCCAGTGCCGCCAGGCATCCTCGCTCAAACCGTAATAAGCCGGCAGACTGTCGGCGTTCGGGCCTACGTCAGTCGCCCCTTGCACGTTATCGTGCCCGCGAAACACGTTGGTGCCGCCGCCTTCTAGCCCCATGTTGCCGAGCGCGAGCTGAAAGATGCAGTACGCGCGGGTATTGTTGTTGCCGATCGTGTGCTGCGTCCCGCCCATGCACCAGATGAAGGTGCCGGGCCGGTTTTGCGCCATGATCCGCGCGGCCTTATGAGCGAGTTCTTCCGGCACTCCGGTAACCCGCTCGACTTCTGCCGGCGTCCATTTCGCCACTTCCTTGCGGATTTCGTCCATCCCGAACACCCGCTGCTCGATGAACGTCTTGTCCTCCCAACCGTTTTGGAAAATGTGCCACAACAGGCCCCAAATGAACGGCACGTCGGTTCCGGGCCGAATGCGGATGTGCAAGTCGGCATGGGCGGCGGTGCGGGTGAAGCGCGGATCGACCACGATCAGCGGCGCGCCGCGCTCCTTGGCGCGGAAGATATGCTGCATCGACACCGGATGCGCCTCCGCCGGATTGCCGCCGATGATGAAAATCGACTTGGCGTTGTGGATGTCGTTGTAGGAATTGGTCATCGCCCCGTAGCCCCAGGTATTGGCGACGCCGGCGACCGTGGTCGAGTGGCAGATGCGGGCCTGGTGGTCGATATTGTTGGAGCCCCACAAGGCGGCGAATTTCCGAAAGAGATAAGCCTGCTCGTTGTTGTGCTTGGACGATCCGAGCCAATAGACGGAATCGGGACCGTATTGCTCGCGGATGGCAAGAAGTTTGTCGCCCAGCTCGTCTATGGCCCGATCCCAGCCGATGCGCTGCCACTTGCCGTCGACCAGCTTCATCGGATATTTGAGCCGTCGCTCGCCATGGCCGTGCTCCCGCACCGACGCCCCTTTCGCACAATGCGCCCCCAGGTTGAACGGATGGTCGAAAGCCGGCTCCTGGCCGATCCACACGCCGTTCCGCACCTCGGCAATGACCCCGCAGCCCACCGAGCAATGGGTGCAGACGCTTTTGACCTTCTTGATTTCCCCTGACGGCTGCGCGGGAGCGCCCGTCGCATCGACCTTTTTCATCATCGATAGAGGCACGGCTCCCACCAAAGCCGCGCCGCCCACGGAAAGTCCCGAGCGGCGCAGAAACTCGCGGCGGTCAATGCCGTGCCCCGAGGTTTGCGACTTGGAAGACGAATCGTTTTCGGAAGCGGGCCGCTTGAACAGTTTCATGATCGAATTTTAATTCTTAGAGGAAATTGGACGAAGCAAACCGGGCTCAAAACCGCGCTGCATCATAATAGGCGCGGACGTGCTCGGTCTCCCGATAGCCTTTTTTGGCGGAGTCGACCGCCGGTTTCCCAGGAGCCTCAATCTCCCCGCCGCAAGCGCTGCGCTGCGACACAAACGCACCAAACAGCCCCCCGACCAAAGCCGTCATTCTCCGAATGAAACTTCGCCGCGGTTTCGATGCGGGAATAGGGTTCGAATCGCTCATGAACAAGCCTCAAGGAAAGCTGTAAACAATTGTGCCAATTAAACAATCTGCGGCACACCGGGTCAAATTCCGAGCGTGCTTGTCAAGTATTTTCGCCGCTGTTGCAGACCGAATCCCGATTGATCTCGGTTCGACGAGGGCGATGTGAGGTTTCCGTCCAGCCTGCCGAAAAACGAATACAAGTTCCTCCCCCGTCCATTACCCTACGGTGGAAGATGAAAGTTTGCCGCCGACGAGTACGGACGTTCTGACATAACGCGATTCAATGTGTATCGTAATTTTAAGGAGTCTCGGAAAAAGCCCCTCCCTCAGGGAGCAACACCGTTAGGCTAAAGTCGTCATGCCGGCAGGGAAAGGTGGCTCCGGCGCTCCCGGAGACGCCGTTTGCGATTGGGCTGCCGGCATCCAGTGACAGGGATGTTAGCTCGCATGCCCTCCATGGTTTCTAGGTTCCGGCATTCCCTGCCGGAACGACGAAACGAAGCTTAAAGGTTGTAATTATTCTATACCTGCGGTACATGCCTGATTTATATCGCCATAAGGATCTCCCATGTCCAAGACTGCCAAAATTTTCATGAGTGGCAGAAGCCAGGCTGATCGCCTGCCGCTGGAGTTCCGCTTCGACTGCAAGGAGGTTTATATCGAGAAGCAGGGTGATAGCGTGATCCTACGCCCCAAACCGGATACTTTGGCCGATCAATGGCACGATTTCTTCGAGAGTAGCGAACCATTCCCCGATGATTTTCTTGCCGACCGCATGGATACGCCACCTCAAGAAAGAAAGTGGTTCGACGATGTGGATGCTTGATACGAATATTTGCAGCTACGTGCTGCGCAAGCACCCGGCATCGGTCTTGGAACGGTTTTATGCCACCAAGCTCGACGAGTTGTCGGTTTTGGCGGTGTAGCCGCGGAACTCCGTTACGGTGCGGCATGTTTAGGATCGGCAACGTTTGCCGCTCTGCTCGAACAGTGGCTGGACCTTTTGTCCATTGAGCCATGGCCGGAGGACGCTTCCAAAATTTACGCTCGCATCCGTCACGAATTGGAACGTCAGGGTACTCCGATAGGCAATATGGACTTGCTCATCGCTGCCCATGTACTGGCGACGGATGCCATACTGATAACCAATAATGGCCGGGAATTCGACCGCGTTCCAGGATTGAAATTAGAGAATTGGACTTAGGCTGATCGGGCCTGATTCCCGCTCTAAGAATCCGTCGCCGTGCCGAGGCCGTGGTAGGTCGGCTATCCTTTGCCGAGGCATCCGTTGAGTCGGGAAGGGAATTCTGAGTCGTACTTTCCTTCGATCGCTATACCATTTAGCATCGCTTATCTTACATAACAATAATCATGCGATTTAGAATATGTTTTAATGTATCGTTGTGTCATTGACACTTTTATACCATCCACCTCAAGGCATGAGTAAATTTATTGACCATTATGCCACCAATAATCAAAGCCGATCACGATCTTATTGAAAAGATAATTGGCATAAAGAATGTTATAAAAGAAGAGTACCGCGCTCAACATAGCCGACCTTGGATTATTGGCTTCTCGGGCGGTAAGGATTCCACACTCGTTTTACAACTAGTAGTAGAAAGTTTGCTTGAAATCCCCCGCTCAGAACGGAAGCGACCTTTGCATGTGATTGCGAACGATACTTTAGTCGAATCCCCAATCGTACAATCCTATGTTGATTCAATTCTTGAAATGTTAAAGCAGACTCTTTCGCAGCTGAGTCTTCCAATTGATATCGTCAAGACAACGCCAGATTTGGATCAAACATTTTGGGTAAATCTTATTGGCCGTGGATATCCAGCTCCCACGAGGTTGTTTCGTTGGTGTACTGATCGAATGAAAATTCGTCCGACAACTAACTATATTAAACAACAAGTTTCAGAGAGCGGAGAGGTAATCCTTCTGCTAGGCGTCCGACGGTCTGAATCGGCTGCCCGTGCAGCATCGGCAAAAAAGTATGACAACGGGGATCGATTAAATCGCCATAATGACATTCCTGGATGTTTAGTATTTCGACCTATTCTTGAACTTACTACCGATGAAGTTTGGGAGTATTTGGCGGAAACGGCGCCTCCTTGGGGAGGTGTACACCAAGCACTTATTGAGCTTTATCGAAATGCCGCTGGGGGGGACTGCCCAATCGTTATTGATCCAGACGCACAACCATCGTGTGGAAGTACTTCGATCCGCTTCGGCTGCTGGACTTGCACAGTCGTTGATAAAGACAAATCCTTTCGGAACTCCATGGAAAAAGGTTTTGAGAAACTTGAACCCATGGCTGACTTTCGTGATTGGCTTAAAGATTTTTGCTACAAGGATGACGCCAATCGTATGAAGCAACGCCGTAATGGGCAGGATGGTATTGGACCTCTAACTTTTCAAGCTCGAAAAACGATTCTAAACAAATTGATCGAATTACAGAAACAGGTTGGAGTACTATTGATTTCAAGTGGAGAAATCAAACGTATCAAGGAAATTTGGCGAACAGATACATCACAACAAGTCTTAAATCAGGCGAATCGATTACTGAAACTGCTGGGGGAAACCAATGGCAAATAGGAGATCACTACCACTATTAGATGATCTTAAAGCAAAGGCAATTCTTAAGCAGATATGCCAAGAACATGGAATTAGCCTTGATTTACTTAGAAACCTCATAGAGGTCCAGAGGGATAATCTCGGACGAGGTAGGCAATTTGGTATCTCTCAGGAATTTAGCGCCGTAATCAGCGACTTTATCGAGCAGCAAGAAGAGGCGGAAGATGCATCTTAAGGAAATACATGTGCGTAATTGGCGCAGTTACCGAAATGCTACTTTTTTATTCCCAAATCCGAATTCTCATCAGAACATTATTCTTGTTGGTGCACAAAATGGAACCGGCAAGACTTCATTATTAATGGCGCTATATTTAGGGCTTTTTGGGCGCGAAGCAATGAACCTTATCGAAGGAATCCGTCTACGTAGTGCTGATGACGAAAAAAGCCTGACATATAAGACCTTAATGGAACAGATCATACATCGTCCAGCGTTACGTCTAGATGAGCCTCACTGTTCCGTAGCAATTCGATTTGAGTCCTCGAATGGCGATTCAATCCTGGTACAACGGCGGTGGAATTTTAGCCGAGGCGGTAAGATACGTGATCTGAGTAGCCCTGATGGAGAAGAGGTACTTGCTGAGATTTATGGAAAACGGAAAGTATATCGCACGTGGCAGGATGCAAATGTAGAGCTTGGAGAACTAATTTTTCCTGTAAATGTAATGGGATGTTTCTTTTTCGATGGAGAACAGGCCCAGGAACGAGTTGAAGCAGCAGGCGGTAGTGCGTTGTTACATGCAGTTAATACTCTCTATGGTACTGGCATTCTGGATAAGCTTAGTGAGAGTCTTCTGACATTTATAAATAACTCGAGAGATCAATTACGTCGGGAAACTGGAAGCGTAAAAATAGACGAGCTCGATCAAAAGCGCGAAGAGCTTGATCAAGCTAAAGAGCTACTCAAGGAAATTGAAAATGAGCTTACCGCCAAGCAAAAAGAAAGAGAATCTGTGGATCTGGAACACCAAAGCTTGTTATCCGACTTACAGCAGTTGGTAGGCGATTCTGCTGCCGACATAGAAGAGTATGCTCGAGTACGCGGGGCGCTTGAGAGTGAATCTCTGGAAATCAAACAAGAGCTGATAAGGGGGTTATCCGCGATTGCTCTACCACTTGCGATGACGCGTTATGTCGAAAAAGTACGTTCAATTTTACGGGCAGAACAAATACGCGATCGATGGTTATTGCTAAAAGAAGAGGCAAGCGGTAAAGCAGCCCGAATTATCGATAGTGTTCTTCCTGAGAAGGGGGTAATTAGTGTCGAGCCACCTCTGGAGCAAGGCCAAATAAATCAGCTTCGTACTAAGCTAGAGAAGGCATTAGAAGCCCTCTGGAGTCCACCTCCTGATGGTTGTGCTGAAGCCTATACGTTTCATTTTTTAAAGGACGCAGACAGGGCGGCGGTACTTAGCAAGTTGAGTCGCTACCAAGTAGTCGGGGGGACTGGTCTTGTCGAAGCTGCCATCCGATTAGACAACGTTACCACTCGTCTGCGCGAAGTCCAACGCAAGCACGATAGAGTTAAAGAGATTGAGCCGCGACTTGCCTCCCTGAAAAAAGAAGTAACGAACACGCTAGATCATCTGCGTCAAATCGGAGATCAAATCACGGGCCTTGAACATCGTGAGAAGGGATTGCAGGAGCATATAAAAAATCTCAAGGCTGCTATCGGACAAATGGAGAAACGACGCGCAGTTGAGCGACCAGTTCTAGAAAAACTAGACATTGCTCATCGTGTACGCATCACAGTAGACGAGGCGAAGGAGGCACTTATTCCCCTATGTAAGGAATCGTTAGAACAACGGTGTACTGAGCATTTCCGGAATATGATTTCTGATGAATATCAAAATTTTGTAGTTCGCTTTGACTCTGAAAGTCAGCCAAAACTGGAGGGACCAGGAGGCTCAGTCATTTTTGTCTCAAGCTTATCAGGTGCGCAAAAACGTGCTTTCGGCCTTGCTTTTACGCTTGCTGTTGCGGATGTCTCCGGCCAGCAGGCCCCAATAGTCATAGATACTCCGGTCGGAAATATGGATTCCCAATATCGTGAGCGGGTTTTACGTTACGTAGCTCAAGCAGCTCCAGGGCAAGTAATTTTCTTGTCACATGACGAGGAAATATCTCCTTTTTATCGACAGCGATTAGAGCAAAAAATACTTAAGACATTTCTAGTTAATTTTGAGAAAGCTGAAGAAGGCAGCGGAGTTTCTACGTTAATAGAAAATACTTATTTTTGAGAATGAGTTTATGAGTGAATTTACACTAACGCGAATTGACCGTCTCCGCTATCGCCCCACCAGGGAGGCTGAAGAGTTTCTTGGTGATCTTCGTTCCTCTTTGATTCCTGGCGACAAAGCAACCGTGGCTAGACTCGCCATCGGGAGAAGTTTGGCCGAATTCGAGACTGGTGAAAACATTCAAATTCCAGATGGAACCGAAATGGGAAACGCTATTGAAGGCATCCATTTATTTGGCGATGACGCGGATATATGGGCCTGCCTTATAGCAGCGGCGGCAGAAATCTCACCGAAAGAACCAGCAGCATTTCGCTCTCTGGTCGAGGCACACTGGAATCGTGGAGCATTATTGCTAAAAACCGACTATGAAGATGTAAAAAAATCCGATATGGATTTCGTAATTAGGCTTGCTGGAATGCTGCCGGCAGGTGGAACTATTCCAGGAGACTTGAAAGTTCTAAAGGAAAAAGAGGGGCCGGTCTTGATTAAATTTGGCTCCGAGAGCATAGACCCAGTATCCGGCGAAGCTGTATTTTTTACCATTAATGCCCCCGGTATTTCGCCACACGTCGCCATACTTGGTAAGACACGATCCGGAAAAACGCGAACCGGTTTAGAAATCGGTAGACAGATAGTTGGATCGGCTGATCTACCCGTCTTATTGCTTGACCCAAAGGGTGAATTTGTAAAGAACGGTGAACTTGTATCCAGAACCGAATGGGGTGGTCAAACACTAGAGGCATTCTTCCCAGGCATTCGTCCCTTGGATGTGCCTAGAATGCCCGTGCCACTCGATTTCTTGTGGCGCCCCCCTGAAGTTAATGAAACTGAACTAGCGCAGCTTGCCATTGCCTTTCAAGATTCTTTTCAAAAGTGTATTCGCGTTAAGGGAGATATAAAGCTAGATTTGCTCAGACAAACTGTTTTGACATTATTACAAGGCCAGCGCATCTTAGACAATATTGAGAGTCTTAGAAGACCTATTACACTGGAAGCGATTCTCCATGGTTTCACAGAATTATCTGAACAAAATGGTCAATCTGTTGGAAGTATTGGTGCGAAATTAGGGGCTATAACCTCCCTTAATATGTTTGAGCCAAAAATGTCACCAGGAGAATTTTTCTCTGGGCGTTGGGTTGTCGGATTTGGAGCAGCAACTGATGAGCCAAAGCGTTTAGCAATATTTCTGATATTGGATGCACTCAATTCTTACTTTATGTCTCTTGGAGATAGCCGCTTGGACCAACATGGTAATCGTACGCTGCGACACATGCTAATTATCGATGAAGCAGTAGAGATCCTACGTTATCGTCACGGCGCATTAAGTTCTTTAGTACGAAAGTCAGCGTCGAAAGGAGGTATTGTCATGTTACTTTCTCAAAGTGCTGATGATTTCGATCAAGAGTCAGATGACTTTCTTGAACAAATGGGAACTGTTGGAGTGTTTGCCCTCAGCTCATCCACCGTAAAATGTTTGGACGGTGCATTTGGGCGTAAAATGCGAATCGAGGATTTTTCGGATAGAGTTCTCTCTGCGGGAACAGCGTTAGTTAAACGGCCAGGAGCAACCGCACAAAAGATATTAGCTTGGAAATAGATTTAACGAAGCAGTCTGTTGTTGGTCCAGTTTTATACTTTTTCTATAAATCTTTATGCCACCGCCAAAAAGTCATATCGCAGATATGATATGCGTGATTTATCTGAGATAATGTGCGATTTTGTAAGTTACCAACTAAATCTTTTGTTATGCGCGGTCGCCATCAATGGCGTTGGTTAATTAACAGCCGCTAAAGGGGAAGAGATGAGGCTGTCAGGATACCCTAATAGTAGTGTAGATTCGCTAAAACCTGAAAATGAAGCATTGCGGACAACGCTTTATTATGCGTTTGTCGTATTGATTTTTGGAGGGGGTGCCGGAGTCTGGTTACCTTGGGCAATGCCCGGCAAAACACTTGGGATGGATGTTCTGACTACTTATGTCATGGCTACGCTCTCGCCGATAGTCGCAGATCTCCTTTTAGACGTTGAGATCTACGGGAAAAACTTTTCCAAAATGGTAAGAATGCGGCTTGTTGCGCTTTGCGCGTTTGCGGCGATGCTTGCTATTATTGCGCTATTTCATGAAGCTGATGGTTATGGTCTAAAGCTAGGCATAGGCGCTGTTGTAATATCTATCCTCGTATGGTTTGAAGTTGCCACTAAATCTGAGCGATTCCGTCCAACAGGTATCCATGTGGGCTCTATAGGAGGAATTACGGCTGCTTTTGATCAGCTTGGTGGTGAAGGAATTCCAGATTAAGGAGGTTATACTAATGTCTTCTCCGTTAGTCTGTCCTGCAATTCGGGTGAAACAGCCGCTTGGAGAATTTTATGCTTTTTCTTTGAGCGCTCAGACGCTCAATAAAATTACCTATTCCCAACCGGCATCGTTTCGCAGTCAAATGGAACGCGAGGCATCAGAACACAAGGGCTATTCAATTTTCGGCACTCAGCGTCAGGAAAGCCGCAAACGCCTTGATGAGATAGCAGCATTTATTCAGACCTCAGAAGCAACATTTCCTAATGCTATCATTCTTGCAGCAAACTATGATGAGGACGGGAAATATGTTAATGACGAGAATCAACGTTGGCATATCGAGCTAGATAACGGTCATTGTCTATTGCATATACCAGCTCTAGATAGGCCATCCGCTTCGATTATTGATGGACAGCATCGTTTGCATGCATTTCAAATTCTTTCGGACGATGCGCTACACAGGGATATGGAATTGTTGTGTGTCGTCTATTTAGAACTACCGACGCCATTTCATGCCTATATATTCGCAACTATAAACTTTAATCAAAAAAAGGTGGATCGAAGCCTGGCATATGAGTTGTTTGGTTTTGATTTAGACGAAAGACCACCGGAAATGTGGCCACCTGAGACTTTAGCGGTTTATTTGGCACGAGTACTTAACACCGATAAGAGCTCCCCTTTGTACCGCTGCATCACTCCTGTTGCAGATTCTTCAGAGATCTTTGGTAAGGATTTAGATAACTCAATGCCACAGGTTCGTGTATCTATGGCTAGCATAGTCGATGGAATTCTTAGTTTAATATCTGGTAATCCAAAAGAAGATCGGTATCGAGTGCGCCATAGAGATAATAAAGATTTTGGCCGTTCATGTTTGCAGCCTAGTGGCAGTCATCCCCTAAGGGATTGGTATATTAAAGGAAATGATCGGGGCATATATGAGGTAATCACAAATTACTTTTCGGCTGTAAGTGGGACTGTCTGGCGAACGGTTGAGAAGGACTCCTACTTGCTAAAAACGGTTGGTGTTCAAGCCCTCTTTGATGTTCTAAGAATATTACTTACTAGACTTCCTTTAACACGTTCAACTTTTTCGAAAGAAAATCTTAAAGAACGTTTAAGGAGTTGCGAACATCTTGGTTCGAAGGAAGTTGCTTATCAAGCGTCTGGTATCGGTCGCAGTGCGATTCGTGATGACATATTGAAATTAATCGATTTTTCGTAAGATGTGTGTAGCTTCGCAAACATGCTCATGCTCCAAAGAAAGATCTGATTAACTCTCCATTCGGAAGAGTTGCCACTAAAGTGTGCTTTTGCCATTGGAAACCGGCGTCTATAGCACAAGGACGTGATCTAGTCCCGATGCCATCCGTGGCTTCTGGGTTCCGGGATTCCCTACCGGAACGACGATACGAAGCTTAACTCAAAGGCATTGAAGGTCGACTAACCCTCGGCCTAGTTGGGCATACTCCCATGGAATAGCACGCAGAGCCGCGCTACGAATCTGCCACTTCATCATTCAAAAACCCGCGGCACTCTCCTCGCTCCAACTAATCTCATTTCATACGCTTCCCCGGTCGGACGCTCCGAATAGCTGACATGCACCGGTTTATCCGGGCCGTAGTAGTACAGCCGGTCGTACGGAAGGATTGCCATGACCCACCGGGCGACTTCCGCCATATCCTCATCCCTTACCAGAAAATCCGCTGCCGCACCGAGCCGAGGGCAGATCGGCCTGCCTTTCCGGTTCAGTTCGTGGGCGGCGTGCTGGTCCAGTTCCGGGGCGATGCGGGCGGGGATTTGTTTTGCAAGCTCCGACGAGCAGAAGCCGTAGGTGAGTTCGATCATCCCGAAGTAGTCGATCACCGGGTCCAGAATGTTGACGGCGAGATCGTACAGCGCGGAATAGCTGTCGGGTTCCTTGGGACGATTGGGTAAACCGGTGCGGGCCAGGGTCTCGCCGCACTCAATCAATTGGCGGTAGGTGAAATAACGCCCGCAAGGGGCCTCCAAATCGGGAATGCTGCGGCTGCGGACGAGGCGCAAACCGTCGACGGTCCAGCGGGCGGCGTCCAGGCGAGCATGAAATTCCGCGGGGCTGAGACCGTAGCCGCTGAAGTCGACTACTCCCAGGTTTTCCAGCGCTTCGTCGAAAGCCAGCTGCTCGGCGTAATTGGGGAACTCTTCGTTGATGAAGCGTGATTTCCGATAGAGATAAGGCGGTTCGTACGGCTCGCCGTAATCGAAGATGTCGAGCTCCTGGGTGCGAAGGTTGATCTTCACCCGTTGCAGCATTCGCGGCAGCGGTTTGCCGGAAAAATCGTCGAAGCTCATCAGGGTGAGCTTGCCGGAACGGATATGAATCTTGATGAGATCGGCGCTGCTCACGTCGCCGTAGAGGAGAACGCCGCAACCGACATAGGCGCGCAGGATGGCGGGCAGTTGCACCACCAGCCGCGTGGGAAGTTGCAGCGATTCGCCTTCCTCCAGCCAGCCGATGCCTTGCTCGGCGGCTTCCCGGCAGGCTTGTTCGATGGTCTCCGGGCTGGCCGAGGCGAACAGGAGTTCCCGTCCGGACTCGAGAGCGGCCCGGTAGTCTCCGAAAAAGGCTTTGATGTCCTTTTGCAAGCGGGTTTCGAGATGGCGGTAGGGTTTCCGCTTTTCGAACTGCCACAAGGCAAAGTAGACGCGAAGGTCGTCGATGCGGGATCGCCGGGCCTGTTCCAGGATGGCATCGGCGTTTTCCTTGCGGGACTTGACGAAGCGCAAGGCCGCCGGCAGCGAGCCGAACTGGGCGGCGACGGCGCCCGAATGTGGAAACTCGCTGCGATCGGGGTCGCGGCCGAGCTTCAGGCAGCTTTCCCACAGCGAATCCAGGAGCTCGCGATGTTCTTCATACTTGGCTTCCGCCTTGCCGATTTTTGCCGGCTTTGCCGGGCGGGAGAGATGGGAGAGTCGCAGGATGTTCCGCCGATTCTCCAGCCGTCCGACCATGAAACGCTGCTCGGCGTCCTTGTCCTTGAAGACGTAAAAGATGCCGGGGCCGACCGGCAAAGGCTCTTCGTCCAATACTTCGGCGATGAAGGCGCGGAGTTCGCACTGGGTATAGTATTTCTGAAAGGTATTTCGCGAAGTCAGAATGCCGTCGCCGTAAGACGTGCCGCGCACGGCGTCCGGGTTGGCCAGCATGGCCGAAACCACCAGCAGTTCCTCCGCCAGCCGATAGGCGCCTTGCAGGGCTTCGACGCGCTCGCCCATGTCCTCGATGACGTTGATCACGAACCCCAGGTTGACGATATGGGCGTTCCGCCGGGTTTCCTCGGGCGCGTAATAGGGGTCCCAACCGGCGGCTTCGATGCCGTTTTCCCTGAGTCCGCGCACGTCATCCCCCCGTCCGCAGCCGTAGTCGAACACTGTTTTCGAACCGTCCAGAAAGCCGAACCGGGCGAGGGTTTGGATCGGCGCGGAGAATCCGTAGCGGGTGAGCGCAGTGAGGTGGCGGGCGATGCCGCCAATCCCCCCTAGCCCCCCTTTTCCAAAGGGGGGAATAGAGGTAAGGAGACCAGGGGAATCCGATTCGTCGTTGCCGATAGGTACCAGATCATGTCCGGCCACCCGATAACCGCGCTGCGCCAGCAGCATTTCCCAAGCTTGCTTGAAACCGATACGGCAGGGATCGTCGAACAGGCCGATTTGCTCGGCCGCTTCGGTCAAGGCTTCAAAGGTTTTCCGCTGCGGGTGATCCTTGGGCAGCAGCAGTTCCTTGCGATGCAGTATCGGCGGGTTGAGGGAGTTCTGGTAGGTGCGGAAGCGGACGGTGTGCTTTTCGAGGTCGATCGTCCAGTAGCGGCGGAGAACCGGAAAACCTTGCTCGAAAAATTCCGGATAATCGAGCAGCGAAACGCCGTTCTGCTCCCGGTTCAGCTTGACGACGTTGTAGTCCTCGCCCGGATGGATCTGAGCAACGTGGCCTGCGGCGTGAACCGCGTCGCGCGATTCCGGCTCCAATGTGTCCAGCAGGCTTACGTGGAAATAAACGTTCCGGGCGACGGATTTGCCGAACAGCGGCATGAAGCGAACTCCCAAGAAATAACGTGGCCCAATGCGGTTGGGCTGGAAAACGACCTATTCAGAACCAAGGCTACGGTGGTAATGTTCACGGTTCCAGCTTCTTGCGCTCGTCGCAAGGAACAAACACATGTCTCCATCGCCAGTCGCGAAAACCGAATTAATCCCAGTTGCCGAAATGCAGGAACATGATTCTTTCTTCAAGCGTTGGGCCAGAAACAAGCTGAGCGCTAAAGAGCATAACGAACCGGCCGAGCCACCGAAAGTCGTTCAAGATGGGCTGGCGGCGGGGTCGGAGAGCGAATTGTTCGACCTACAGGCCCTGCGCGAATTGTTTCGACGGCCGGAATTTGCCGTGCGCGACGGGCTGGACGACTACGACGGCGACTACACCGTTTTCGAGCCCCGCGGCGAACTCATGACCTCCGACATGCGATGGGCCCTGGAACGCGCCCAAGCGACCACGTCCGATACTGCCCGCTCCCCGGAATCGTCCCCTGCAACGGCAATGGCGGACAACGCTCCGAACAGCACCGACCAGGCGGAATCTTCAAGCTGATTTTTCTTCCCGAATGCCCCAATCACCCGACAGTTGCCGGCCGAATCCGCGGCAAGCATCCAAACAAGCAGCATCCGCTTACGAGACCGAACCGACTACATGGGTATCGTACCGGTCGAACGGACGCCTGCTGATCATCGGGGACAGCGATGCCGTTGTCCCGGTAACGGAACGCCTTCCGGCCATGCTGCGCCGCTTTGTCCTGTTTACCGATAGTCCGCCAGAGCCGCTGGCCGAGTCGTTGAAAAGCCGGGAAATTCCCTATTTGGAGCCGTGTGCGGACATAAACATCGAAGGCCATTTGGGGGCTTTTCGGGTGGAAACACGCTGTGGCGGGATACGCATCGATGCCCGAGTTGCGCTGCTGCCGCCGGAAACCGCTTTCGATCTGATCCTGGATCTGCAAAACCCACCGGCTATCGATCTGCCCGTCCCGCCGATCGGCTATTTCGCACCGGGCAGAGACGCGGAAAAGCGGGAACAGGCCCTGAATGCGCTGGCCGAAATGGTCGGCGAGTTCGACAAGCCCAAGTTTTTCGAATATAGGCCCGAACTCTGCGCTCACGGCGCGAGCCGCATCGAGGGCTGCAGATCATGTCTTGATGCCTGCGGAACCGGGGCTATCGAATCCCGCGGCGATCGCGTCTCGGTCGATCCCTATCGCTGCCAGGGCTGCGGCGAGTGCGCCACGGTTTGTCCCTCGGGAGCGATGAATTACCTGTATCCGCGCCGGATAGACAGTTTGAAGTGCTTGCGGCTGATGCTGGACGCTTTTTTCGAGGCGGGCGGCGACCGACCCGAACTCTTGTTGCACGACAGCAGCGCGGGCGCGACCTGGATAGCCGAGCACGAATCCGAACTGCCGGAGAATGTTCTGCCCTATGAGTTGGAAGCTCTGGGAGCGAGCGGCATGGACTTTTGGCTGTCCGCCTTGGCTTACGGCTTCGAGCGCGTGACTTTATTGGCGGCCGGAAAACTGACCGAGCCGACCCGGCGAGTTCTGGCCGAGCAAATCGGTTACGCCGGCGAAATCCTGTCCGGCATGGGTTATCCGTCCGATTCGATACGCCTGATTTGCGCGGAGGATTGGCCGAGTGCTCTTGAACCGCTCCCTGCTTCGCCATGCCGGACACACGCCCGTTTCGCCGCGGACGATGACAAGCGCACCGTCATCCGCCTCGCGATCGAGCATCTATACCGGCAAGCGCCGTCGCAGCCGGAATCGACAGTCCTGTCCGCCGGAGCGCCGTTCGGCGAGATTCGGGTGGATAAGGAAAAATGCACGCTGTGCCTCGCCTGCGTCTCGGTCTGCCCGGAACGCGCCTTGGCCGACGGACACGACGTCCCGCAACTCAAGTTTATCGAAGCCAATTGCGTCCAATGTGGATTGTGCGAGAAAGCCTGCCCGGAACACGCCATCTCGCTGGCGCCGCGTTATCTCTTCGATCAGCAGGAGGCGCGGCGTGTGCGCCTGCTGCATGAGGAGGCGGTATTCCGCTGCGTCGAGTGCGGAAAGCCCTTCGCGACCGCCGCCATGATCAAGACCATCACCCAGCGCTTGCAGCACCACCCGATGTTTCAGGGGCCGAATCTCCGTCGGCTTCTGATGTGCGACGACTGCCGGGTCAAGCCCCATTTCGAACACCTGTCGCAAAAACCATGAACGACACCACGCTCTCGCCCCTTCCGGAAGAGGATCTGTGGCGGGCGGAAACCTACGGCCTGCTGGCCCGGCTTCTGGCTGCCGCACCGGATAGGGAACTGCTGGAACGGATCGCCGCCATTCCATGCGAGGAGAGTCCCAACGACCCGCCGCTGGCGCGAGCCTGGAAACGGCTGGCGGCTGCCGCTCGCGATGCCGGCGAAATCGAGCTCGCCGAGGAATATCAAACGCTTTTCATAGGCCCGACCCGCGGCGAGTTGCTGCCCTATGCTTCCTGGTATCTCACCGGCTTTCTCATGGAAAAGCCTCTGGCCGCCTTGCGCGACGAGCTTCGGAGCTTAGGTTTAGAACGGCAGGCATCGGCGAAAGAACCCGAGGATCATGTCGCCGCGCTGTGCGAAGCGATGAGCCTTCTGATTATCGAGGCAGACGGACGCGAGGCGGATTTTTTCGCTAAACACTTGGCGCCTTGGATCATGCGCTTCTTCAGCGATCTGAAAGAGGCCCGGTCCGCTCGTTTCTATCGAGCCGTAGGCGAACTGGGAACGGCTTTTCTGAACATCGAACAACAGTATTTAGAGATGGCGCAGCCCAAAAAACCGATATGACACGACTCGTCCTTAGCCTGATTTTGACCGCTGGTTTGGTACTGCCCGTCTTCGCCCGCGAAGCTCCAACAGCCCGATGCCCTTCCGCCGACACCATCAGGCGCGAAATCCTCGAGGAACTAAAAGCCGTTCGTGCCAAGCCGAGATACTGCGGCCGGAAGCGATTTCGACCCGCCAAGCCGCTGCGGTGGAATCAAAAGCTGTTCGAAGCGGCGAAAAAACACGCCGAGGAGATGAGCCGCAACGACCGACTCTCGCACAGAGGCCGGGATGGACGAAAGGCGGGGGACCGCATTACCCGAGCCGGCTATGACTGGGAGGTTTATGGCGAAAACATCGCCCAGGGGCAGCGCACGGTGGGGGAAGTCATGCGGAGTTGGCTCGACAGCACCGGGCATTGTTCCGCCATCATGGAGGCTGATTTCGACGAAGTCGGTGTCGCCTGTGCGAGCAGCGGCGGCGGAGGCTCGCCTTATTGGGCGATGGTCTTGGCCGCTCCGCTGTCGAATTCCGGCCGGTAGAGCGTTTTCCGATTCAGTGTAAGGGATCCGGATATGTAGGTCGGCAATCCCTTGCCGACGTTTCGGCTCGGCAAAAGGAATGCCGACCTACGATCCGCGCATCCGGCGGAACTCGTCAATAGCCGCTGGTATTCTTTTCCACCCAGCGCTCGCCTTCGTCCAGGGTTTCCTTTTTCCAAAACGGCGCGCGGCTTTTCAGCTCTTCCATGATGTAGCGGCAGGCGTCGAAGGCCGCGCCGCGATGGGAGGACCACACCGCGACCAGCACGATGGGCCGATCGGGAAGTATCTCGCCTACACGGTGAATGACGAGCGCATCCAAAAAACGCCAGCGGGTCTGGGCTTCTTCGACGATTTTCTCGAGCTGCCGCTCGGTCATGCCGGGATAATGGTCGAGAAACATGTGCCGGACTGTCTCATTTTCGTTGAAGTCGCGCATGGTGCCGACGAATGAGCAGGTCGCACCGTATTTTCCGGTGTGGCCCAGTGTTTCCGTTTGATAGCGCTGTAGTTCCGCGTAAGGGTCGAATCCGGTCGGGCGCAGCTCGATCAGCACTTCAGCCCCCGGTCACCGGCGGGAAAAAAGCCACTTCGTCGCCGTCCTTGACCGGCGCGTCCGGATCGGCATAGTCCATATTCACCGCACAGAGGATACGATCCGGCAGATATTGGCCTTCGCTCACCGCTTTCCACACGTCGCTTACCGTATCGATGTCTTCCGCGGCAAGACTGTCGTCCACTCGCCCCATTTTTTCCCGGAGGCTTCCGAAATAACGCACTCTAATCGACATGCGATTTAATCTCTGTCTTCACCAAAAACCATCCAAGAGCCGCCATCGTGTTGCTGAGCGTAAAGAAAGTAGATCCCTAACAAAACACGCCGGTCTACGGCCGTTCGGCACATTCCGGCTGTTCCGCGTGCACGCTTTCCACGGGCATTCATTTTTACTTCGATCAAACGCGGAACTTTTTTATCCGGCGGAGCGATTAACGCGCGTAAAGACACGGTATGGCTCTCGCAGACCTGCCCGCACGCGCGGGTGATCTTGCCGGTGACCGAGCCAGACTGCGAACGCGGCCTTGGCGGAAAAGCGCTCGAAAGCGGCGTCGACCACGCCTTGCGCGACAAGTCCGCCGTACGAAGTATCGTCTGAAAAGATCGCCACCGATTTGACCAGGAGCAAATTCGCGGCATTCAAACGTCCGGCCAGCCAAGCCGCGAGGCTGTCCGAAGTGACCTCCCAAGATGCGGGAATGCCCGGATCGTTCATCAGGGACAAACCGGGCAGCCAAATCGTGGAGCGGCCGGATTCCACCAAAGTTCGAAGCGCAGGGACATCGCTCGCGATTCCGAGCTTCGGGCACAATCCGCTCAACATCAAACCGTATTGCCCCATGGCCAAGAGCGCCATGGCGTGAGCCGCCTCGTCGCCGAACGACCAGCGTTGCTGCGCCGACCGGACCTGGTCGGCGAAAGGCCCGCCTCCCGGCACGATGACGAGGTTCGCATCGGCCAAAGCATCCAGCCAGAACGGGAGAGTATCCGAGTCGGCCAGGCTGCCGCCCAGCTTAACGACCCATGTGATCGGCACCGGTCCTCTGGACTTGGAATTGCTCGAGCAGATGCAAGAGGGCGGTAGCTTTGTCGTAGCACTCCTGGTACTCCTGGTCCAGGACCGAATCGGCCACGATACCGCCGCCGGCCCAGAAGCGGATCGTACCGTCCGAGTGCACCAAGGTACGGATGGCGATGTTGCTGTCCATGTTGCCGTCGAAGCCGACATAGCCGATCGAGCCGCAATAGACGCCCCGCCGATGCGGTTCGAGCTCCTCGATAATTTCCATGGAACGAATCTTCGGCGCTCCCGTAATGGAACCACCGGGGAAACAGCCGCGCAAGAGATCCACGGCGCTATGTCCTTCGGACAATCGACCGCGGACTGTGCTCACCAAATGATGCACGGTAGCGTAGCTTTCGATCTCGAACAGACTAGGCACATGGACAGAGCCCGGCTCGCAGTTCTTGCCGATGTCGTTGCGCAGCAGATCCACGATCATCAGGTTTTCCGCGCGGTCCTTGACGCTGTCCCGAAGTTCCTGCGCCTTGGCGGCGTCCGCGTGCGGGTCCTGCGACCGAGGGCGGGTGCCCTTGATCGGCTTGGTTTCAACGATGCCGTTGGTCACTTTGAGAAAGCGCTCCGGCGAGGAACTCAGCACCTGAACCTGCGGGAAGTTGAGATAGGCGCTGAACGGCGCGGGATTGTAAGGCCGCAAAAGTTGGTAGGCCGCCCAGGGATGTCCTATGCAATAGGCCGAAAAGCGCTGCGCCAGATTGACCTGATAGCAGTCGCCCTCGCGAATGTAATGCTGAATGCGTCCGAAAGCCTTTGCATAATAGGCTCGGCTCATATTCGAGACGACGTCGCTGAGCAGATAGAAGTCGGCCTGCTGCCATCCGATGGTCTGGATTTGGCTGAAGGCCTGAACCAAGTGGGGCCAGCGTACCGCGAGGGCGGGATCGCGCCCTTGTGCGACCAGCCAGGTACGGCGCGCCCAGTGATCCACGACGACCGCCCAATCGTAGATGCCGACGACCATTTCCGGGATGTTCTCCGCATCCAGGGCCTTGTCGGGCAGTTTCTCCAGCCTCCTCGCCAGATCGTAGCCGAAGTATCCGATAGCGCCGCCGCAGAAAGGCAGGCCCGGAAGCTGCGGAGCCTTTTCGCCGAGATATTGCTTGACCAGGGTAAACGGGTCATCCGGCGACAGTGTGATAGAGCCCTGCGATCGAATCTCGGTGAGCGGCCCGCGCGTGACCAGCGTCGCGACGGGATCCGCCGCGATGATGTCGTAACGTCCCTGTCGGCTATGCGGAAACCCGCTATCCAGAAAAACCGCCCAGCGCCGCTCCGCCCAAGGCAGAAACAAAGCGGCGCTGTCCTCGAAATAAGGCAGCTCTTCGATTCTCGGCGTCATGTCCGCCCCACCTCCCGCAATGCCAGACAAGCTACGGCTGCGGCTGGGGCGCAATCCGAAGCGTGAAAATCGTTTTGCGACGTCAACATTGAAAACAGTTCGCTGAAGTCCTTATAAGGAAAACCCGATCGTGCCGCCAATTCTCGCACCAGAAATCGTCCCACGCCAGCACCGATCAAAGGCGCATCGTCGCCGATCAAGCCGCGCGAAAGCTGGCGATCCAGAGCCGAACGAAGCTTCGCGAGTTGCCGCTCGCGGAAGAACCGGGCCGCCTGCCGCCATTGCTTCAACGATGCCGACTCCGCATCCCGCCCGAACAAGCGAGCTAGACGCCGGGCGCTTCCCTGGACGGTTTTTTCGCCGCTATCGGCCGCCGGCATCTGATCGGCGTGCTCGGGCAATTCTCCGCACATCCGGTAGACGTCGGCAGTGGTCGCGAAATGTTCGGCCATGAGACCGATCCACTCGCCCTCGAAGGGCGCCCGATCAGCAAGTGCCATCGCCGGGGTACGGACTATCCCGGTATAAATCAGCTCATCGTAACGCATTCGTTCATAATCGGTATAGCCTCGGGTTTCGACCCGGTGGCCGCAAATCAACGCAATATCGGTGGTCGTGCTCCCGATATCCACGAACATGGCATCGCGCAGATTTTCCGCCACCCAGAGCGCGCTCGCCAGCCAGTTGGCCGAAGCGATTTTTGGAACACTTTCCGGGGTGATGGCATTGGCATCGAGAAACCCGTCGTGTCCGGCAAACACCTGCACCGAATTCTGCCGACAGCGCTGAATCATCGCTTCGACCAAGGCAATCACGCCTTGCTCCCGGTTTTCGAAAAAATCCACCAACTCGCCGGTCATGGTCATCGCATGGCGGCAGCCCGGTCTCGGCGAAATGGCTTCCAGGATTCGGCTCATGGCGCCATGCAGTCGATCCAAGCCCAGCCACAAGGGACAGGGCTCCTGAATGACCGCGACGATTTCGCCGGCGCCGTTCAACGCCGCCGCTTTGAGATGGGCTCCACCGATGTCCCAGCCGATCATTTCAATGCTCATTTCACGTCTCCAAACCAATCTCGACGGGCTTTGCCGATTCCGCGTCGAATTCGGGCAAGATTCCGCTCCGCCACAATTCCAGAACCAGCGCGGCCGGATTAATGCCTAAGGATTGCCGCAGCCCGGCGTAGGACGTGGTCAGTCGCGGATTGATCTCGAGCACCCTCGGCCCCTGTTCGCACTGCATCAAATCGACCCCGGCATAGCCCCATAACTCCGGCACGGCCTCCGCGATCCAATCAGCCAAGGCTCGATACGCGGCAAGACCCGACCGGATGGCGCCGACCTCGCAGCCGCGCAAGGCAAAACCGCCCCGCGACCTGACGATCCGTTGCCGGTTACAGCTCAGCAGCCGCGCTTTCCCGTGAGCAAACAGTGCGGACAGGCTAAGCGATTCGCCTTCGATCAAAGGCTGAACGACATACCGGGCAAGGTCGTCGGTTTCGGCCGCCCAAGTCTTCCAGACCCCCTCGGTTTCGATGATGCGGGCGCCTTCGCAACCAACGCCGTCGTCCGGTTTCACGACCCAAGGGAATGGCAGATGATTCGATTCGCTCAGAGCGTAGGTCGAAACGGCAGGCACGCCTTTATTTTCCAGGCGATTCACGGTTGCCAGCTTGCTCGCGGAAAGGCTGACGGCGTCGGACGGACTGGTCAACAGCGTCTTGCCGGCCACCTCGACCCGGCGGCAAAGATGTTCCAGAATTCCGCCTGTTTCAGGGGCAATCGGCCATACCGCGTCGCAACGCTCGATCTGATCCACAAGGTGGCACTCAAGCTCGTCTTTCCGATCGACAAAGACCCACGAGGCTCCGGAAAACTTCCGGCCCGAAAGGGGGAGCCGTGCATCCCTGAGCACGACCGTCCGGACATCCGGCAAGTCGGACAAATCCCTGAGGAGCGCCGTAAGCATCAACTCCCCTTCCTGCGCCAACGAGCGTGGAATCGCTTCGCCGAGCATCCCGCCGCCGGTAATATATTCGAAAACCAGTATCTTCATTCCTGCATCAAATGGACATCATCCCCGTCGTCGACATCATGGGCGGTGTCGCCGTGCACGCCAGGGAAGGCCGGCGCGAGCAATACCGTCCGCTGCAAAGCATGTTGTGTTCGACTCCCAAACCGGAGGCCGTCATACGCGGTTTGCTCAGCTTGTATCCGTTCAAAAGGGTCTATATCGCCGATCTCGATGCGCTCATGGGCAAAGACCCCCAAACTGATTTGGCGGTCGAGCTGGAGCACTGCTTTCCGAATGTCGAATTCTGGATGGATCGAGGACTGCCACGCCTCAGCGAATTGGAGTCTTTTCCAGTTAAAAAGCACGCCCGATCGGTCGTCGGCAGCGAATCGCTTTCCGAGGAATCTTTGCCGCTTCTGGCCCGTTCATATCCGGACTTCATCTTGTCGCTGGACTTTCTCAGCGACCGCTTGTTAGGGGCTGAGCAACTGCTGTACAGCCCGGAACTTTGGCCGGAAACCGTGATCTTGATGAGTCTCTCCCATGTGGGCAGTACGGCGGGTCCCGACTTCGACCGTTTGGCGTCGTTCAGACGCAAACATCCCCACCGACGCTTCATCGTAGCCGGCGGCGTGCGGGACGAACAAGATCTGATACGGCTTAAATCCATGGAAACGGCCGGCGTGTTGCTAGCCAGCGCCCTGCATTCCGGCACTATTGACTCGCGGCTGATCGGGCGTGTGATCGAGGATTCGGAGGAGGCGGTGACTTGAGGAAAGTCCGAGAATTCGTGACTTACGGACGAAAAAAAAACGTTGCCCCGGTGCCGGGGCAACGTTTTTTCGACAAGCGCGATTATTTGTGCGCTGCGAAGGGGTGCTCGATCTGACCCTTCTGAGCCACAACTTCGGCTGCCTTCGGCTCGCCGGCAACGGCGCGCTTGATCGCCAGCTTGGTGGCTTCGTAGTTGTAGTCCTGGATTTTCGCGTCGTCTTCAGCCAGCCAGTGGATGAATACGCCTACGCAGACGAAAATGTCGTCGGCTTCGTCGGCAGGAATGGTGCCGTCTTCGACGCAATCGGCCACAGCCATGGCAACGCCGCGCTGTGCAGGCCCGAACATCTGGGTAGCCTGCTTGCCGTTCTTGATGGTGACTTTGTTGAACATGACGGTATTCGGCTTGGCCATCAGGTTCGGCGCGACTACGGCCAACAAGCTGCTGAATCCGTCTTTGTTATTGGTGATGCAGTTGGCGAAAGCCGTCTCTGCGGCGCTGCCGCGCGGACCCATGATCAGGTCGATGTGGGCGATTTCGTTGCCGCCGCCGCACAGAGCCTCACCCACCAACATCTTATTGATTTTCCCCATTGCTAACTCCTCTTTGGTAAAAGAAAAAACTTTCGAAGTAACGACACTGCCATATCCTCCTCCCCAAGCGAAGCATAAAAAATCCCTGTTGTTGTGCCGACGTGCCTCTACGCTTCCAGAAAACAGCCCGTCTTTCGCTTGCGCTGGCCCAGCAACGCTTCCAGGCGCACGGCCAGCAAACACGCTACTGTGAGATCGGCCGTCGTACCCGGATTGATTCCGCCGGACTTGAACTCCGCATCCACTGCTCGGAGGAGCGGCATGACTTGTTCCGGTCTATCGGAAACGGATAACGCCTTATCGATCTGCGCCATTCGGCTGGCAACTATCCCTGTATATCGAGCGCCGAACTTACGCTCGATGTGGCTGTCGGGAATATGCTTGAGTAAGCCTACGAACACCGCCACTGCCGACCATTCTTTATCGCCCCACTGGGACAATTTCCTATGATAACGTGGAATCGCGAAATCAAAAACATCTGCAAAAGAATTAGTGTATTGATAAGCGATGCGATCACGATGTTCCGCAAAACGCATGGCTTCGAGCAAAGTTACCTCCGGCGCGTCGCGAACATCCTGATCCGGAGACTCGCCGAGGCCGCCCGGCTGCGCCAGCCGTATGGCCTTGTAAGTCCAGTCCGCGTCGGCTTGCGTCGTCGCACCGAGAACCCGCCGGAGCGCATCCCTGAGCGTTTCGCCTTCGCGAATCTCCTGAACCGCCTGAAACAGGGGCGCGGCCAGCAGGATGATGCCGAGATTGGTATTGCAGGGGACGACCTCGCGAGTCGCCCGAGTCGCGTGATAGATCTTCTCGCCCAGGGAAAGATCGGAGTCGCACAAGAAAGGCCCGCTGGCCGCGGCGCTACGCCGGAAGTCCTCCACGGTCATATCGTGCGCCTCGGAATAAATGCTGACGTTCCCCGGCTTGAAGGCGCGAAGCTCCGTCTCGCAGGCATCGAGGTAAGCGGACAATAAAGCGTCCCGTTGAACAGGCATCGGAACCGACGTCACCGAACCCGGATTTCCCCGTGAGGCTCGGGGTGACAAAGCGACAGGAAGTCGTCGACCAACAAATCGGCGATCGATACTTTACTGACGCTCTGCAAGCCCTTCCACGCCGGAATGCTGTTGACCTCGAGCACGCTGTACCGACCGTGGTGATCGCGGATGATGTCCACCCCCGCGTAGCCCATGTCCAAAACCTTTACCGCATCCTCCGCCAATCGGCACAGCAGCAGATCGTCGAGACGCACCGGCTCGCAGCGGGCGCCCTGAGCGACGTTGTTCAGCCAGCTCACACCGCATCGCCGCATGGCGGCCACCGCCTTGCCCCTGATGACGAATACGCGGAAGTCGTGGGGCTGTTCACCGCAACTCACGAAACGTTGTAGGTAGAAAACGCCGCTGCTATCGCTCAGCCCCGCCAGGTCCTCCGGCTTTTCATATCGCTGCAAGCCCTGTCCCTGGGAGCCGAACAAAGGTTTGGACACGAGCTGATGGCCCGCGCGCAACTCCCGCTCGGCCAGATCGAGTGCCTCTTCGCGGCTGCCCAGCACCCAGGTGGGCGGCGTCGGTATGCCGGCGCACTGCAACATGAAACTGGTCATGGCCTTGTCCACGGTGCGCTCGACCGCCCGACCGTCGTTGTATACCGGAATCCCGAGCAGCTTCAATGCGTGCAGCACGTCGAGGTAGAAAACGACCTGATCCAGCGACCCGCCCGGCACGCCACGCACGAAAACGCCGTCGGGAAGGCCGTCCTCGAAGCTCGGCAGGAGCACCGGCAAACCGCCGGACTCGAGATTCAGCCGGCAGGCAGTCAAGGACACATAGGAATAGCCATACCCTTTCGCTGCCAATGCCTCGCGAAGTCGTGCGCCGTGCCAGCCCGGATCGTCGGTGATGATCGCGATGCGGCCCAAATTATTCTCCGAAGGACCGTTCCAGGAGCGCTTCGTCGAGCTTGCCGGCATGGAAGCTGCGGCCGGACTCGACTGCCGTGACAATGACGCTGGCTGGGCTGAACAGCATCGGATCGACCTTGAAAAAATCGTACTTGTAATCCTTGAACACCTCGGCAAACGGCCTGCCGTAATCGCGGGAAACCGAACTCGGCAGTTCGTTGGCCAGCATTTCGGCCGCTTCGTCGCTGCCCTTCACGAACAGATGCACGGTACCGCCGAACAGAATGGCGTCGTTGGTGCGCCCCATGGCTTTGACGAAATTGGGATGAGGCGGCGGAACCGGAGCGGTTCCGGTGCCGTCGATGATGTTTCCCAGAGGAAAATGAAGCGAATGGGCCTTGTGCAGGGCGACCTCCAGTACGCGGCCGACGACCTGCATGCCGCCGGCGAGGCTGGAAGTGGGCGTCAGAATGACGTTGACCCCGCTCGTATCCACTTTGCAGGCCTTGGCGATTTTCTCGATCACCTCGACCGGAGGAACCTTGTCGACCTCCATCACGATGGCCGTCTCCTTGCCGTGGTCGCGATAGCCCAGTTCCTTATAAAGCTCTTCGACGGGCTCTTCGTTGCCGTCCTTGACCTTGGTCGCCATCGCACGCGCCGGGCCCGAACCGAGCGCGTAAAAGGCGCTTTTGCCCTCTCCGTGGGACAGGCTCCAGCCGGCATACTGGCTGCCCAGGCAGGAAATTACCGGATTCGTGGAATGGACGTTCACGGTCAGAGGCCAGCGACTGAAGGTTGAAGAGTGAGTAAGCGTGACGGTCCCAAGTCCACCCATGCAGATTTCCGCGATCAAGCGCCCCGCCTCCAGACCGCCCACCGCCTCGATACCGGCGTCGATGATGGTGCAGCCGTTTCCCAGCTTGTCGATCTTGAGCCGCAGCTTGTCGGCATTCGCGATCATGTACTTGACGATGGGAAGCGCGTGCGCGTTAACGCTGACAGTGTGTTGCATGGTTACCCTCTTGCCCGGTTCATTGAAGAAAAGGTGATTGTACTAGCCGTACAGTCGTTCGTGCAGCTCGGTTGTCCGCAGCTCGATCAAACGTTCAACGTCGGGACAGTCGGCCCCCTCCGCGCGAACGGTGCACACCGGTTGACCAACGTCGATCAGCGTGCGCGGCACCGGCGTATCCGTACACCAGTCCGGCCAACACATGGTTTCGGACACGTCGAGCTCCCGCGATGCGAAAAAAACCTTGAAGGCCCGGGTGACGCCGCCGGTGTCCGCAGCACCCGGAATTCCCCCTCGGCACGCCCGAATATGTTCGGCCAATAACCCGCGTGAAAAATCCTCATCGTACAAGGCCATGGTGGCACTCGGCCTAGGGTTGATTTCCAGAACCCGGCACACCTCGCCATCGAGCATGAAATCCAGGCTGTTCAGCCCCTTGAGCGGAACCGCTCGGATCAGGCGAGCGACGTACGCCTGCACCTGCTGCCGCTGCTCTAACGCAAGTTCCGCTCGATTGATGGCGCCGGCAAACAAAAACGGCTGATCGACATGACAATCAGCCGTCCACAGCGTGTTGAAACCGATGATCCGCGCATTTTCGCCGTTCGCCAGAAACAGGGCGGACATGGCCTTGCCGGGAAGCCTGCGCTGGTAATAGCCGCTCGAATCCGGTTCCGCTCGGGCACAAAAACGCACACCCTTGCCGCCTTCGCTACGAGCGGACTTCAACAGCCAGTTCTCCGGATCGGGCGGCCACGTTCGGCTGGATTCCGGGTAAGGAATATCGAGCTGCCGGAGCAGATCGAAGAAGGCATCTGGCGTTTTCAATAAACGGAGAATTTCCGGCGAATTGCCGTAGAGCGTCCGCCCTTGCGCAAGTCCTTCCAAAATGCCGGGATCGGCATCCAAACCGCTACTGTAAACCAGAGCGTATCCGAGCTCCGCCGGAGCAAGCCGCTCGGCGGCTCGCAAGACGCTTTCCCGCTCGAAACCTATGTCGGCGCCGTTGACGGCTTCGCAGCGCTCGGAACAGGCGCGTGTTTCCCGATCGGCGAAAAGATCGATCGAGACCGGCCGAATTCCGGCACGCGCCGCCGATTGCGCCAGCATTCTCGCCGAGCAGCCGATCAGCAGCAGGCGTTCCGATAGGTCGCGCAAACTTTCCAATGATCGCTCAATGGCTTCGCCGCCGACGCGCCGCGGCTATAAACGCAACGTCTTTTCGCGCGACGCATCCGTTCGCTCCAACATAACATCCGCGCCTTTGTTGCGGGGGGTGGCCAGCAGAAACCGGAGACCCGCCGTACCGGCGAACTGCCGCCGCGCCGCGGTGACCAGCGTTTCCCCGCGCGTCGTGTTCTCAACCAGGCAAAAACCGGTCGGCCCCCAGGAGCTCTGACCGATGCCGACGGCGCCCTGAGCTTCGAGAAAAGCCAAGGCCTTGGCGACGCCGGCGCTGGTGAAGCGTCCGCCCTGAGCAGGTGCGAAATAATCGCCCACCGAACGTTGCAACTCCGCGATCACCTCGCCGAAACCTCGGATGTCGCGCTCGACTAATGCGGGCAAGCCTTTCATGAGCAGCAAATGACAGAGATGCGCGGCTTCCTTGGCGGGAAAAACCGGCAAGGCGCGGAAAGCCTCGATCTCGTCCTTGCCGTGCAAGCCCAGATCCCGCTCGTCCAACACCAGAATGAGACGCCAGTCCGCGGGAAATTCCAGGCGAGCGACGACCGGCGGGATGACCGTGTTTTCGCCGCGCCCGCCGTCGACCACCAGGCCGCCCTGCTCGAATACGGCGATACCGATGCCGGAGCGTGCGCCCCGCTCGACAATGGGAGCGAGATTGCGCACCGACAGGTCGAGACCGTAAAGCCGGGACAGAGCCATACCTACGGCCAGTTCGAGCTGCGTGCCGGAGCCGAGTCCGATGTGCCCCGGTATGGCGTCCTCGATCCGAATCTCGACCGCGAAATCCTGCTCCAGCGCGGAGACGAACTTGCTGACGGCAGCGATGGCCCGATCCGCGCCGGGTCCGTGCGCGGTCAGCCGATCCGACGGCATCATGGATAGTCTTGTCGCGATTTCGTTGACACCGACGCCGATACTGCCGAAACGCCGCCCCAGGGACCCGCCCAGATCGAGAAAGCCCATGTGCAAACGCGCCGGAGCGATAACTCGCGCACGAAGCTTGTGGTGGGATGAGGAATTGACTGACATTGGCTAGAACGACTTCCGGAGAGCCGCGGATATTTCCGCTCGAGAAGTAACTGCAAAGGGACATGCTATTGCATGGTCTCCGGTTTGTCGACCTTGGAGCTTATGGAACCAGATCGATCACGCATGAACAGTGCGGGATTAACGCCGACATACGACAGCAATGCCTTTGATAACGGAATGGCATGGATTCTCACATAGAGTTCATAGAGGCGGCTGATTCAGCTCGGACGGAAGGGCGCTGCCGCCGGACAAGATAGGCCGGAAATTGCAGCTATACTTCCGGCTACTGAAAAAAGCAACTCTTCAGGAATAAGAACAACTTGCGGTGAGGACTTCGCTTGTACCGCGCCGCAGCTAGCGCACCTTTCACGAAGGTTAGCCATCGACCATCACTTCGGGGGAAAAGGAATGAGCCTATTTTTGAAAGGTCTGGGACTTGTCTCGGGTTTATTGGCTTGCGCCGCCTGCATCGCGGCTGATCCGCGGCCGGATGGCAATGAGACGACGAGCGGCAGGGCCGTCGAATCCGCGGCATCGTCGCACCAGGGTCTCGATTCCGGCCTGATTCTGAGAAGCTACGGAAAGTTGCCCATGGCCTTCGAGAAGAACCATGGCCAAGCCGACGATGCGGTCGACTTCGTCGCGCGGGGAGCCGGCTACCGAGTGTTATTGATGCATTCGGAAGCGGTCGTCGATTTGGCAGGTAGCCCACTCGAACCTGCACTCGACACACTCCGCATGCGCTTTGTCGGAGCACGCCGGGATGCCGCGGTAGCAGGCATCGACCCACTCCCCGGCAAGACCAGCTATTTCAGGGGCTCCGACTCTTCCAGGCATCTCAGCGGCATCGAAAGTTTTGCCCAGGTCCGCTATGCCGCAATCTATCCCGGCATCGACCTCATTTATTACGGTAACCAGCGGCACCTGGAATACGACCTGGTGGTCTCGCCGGGCGGCGATCCGGCACAGATCAGGATCGCTTTTGAAGGTCCCGAGCGTATCGAGATCGATGACGACGGAAATCTGGTGCTTCACACCGGAAGCAGGCAATTGACCTTTCAACGGCCGTTCGTCTACCAGCTTGCAGAAGGAGAGAAACGAGCGGTCGAAGGACAGTACGTCCGTATGGCAGAAAACCAAGTTGGCTTTAGTGTCGCCGCCTACGATACGCGAATGCCTCTGGTCATTGACCCGGTGCTGAGCTATTCGACCTACATCGGAGGAAGCTCGGACGACGCCGGCACTGCCATTGCCGTTGATGTAGCAGGCAACGCCTACGTTGCAGGGTATACGTATTCTTCCAACTTTCCGCTCAAGAATCCTTACGACCGGTCGTTGGGCAACAGCGATAGGGATGTCTTCGTTACCAAGATCGACCCGACGGGATCGGCCCTGGTGTATTCCACCTATCTGGGGGGACGAAACACCTTGGATTGGGCGACGGGTATCGCCGTCGACGAAGCCGGAAACGCTTACGTCACCGGCCGGACCACCGGCAGCGATTATCCCGTGACAAGCGGCGCCTACCAATCGGGCGTGACGGGCGGAGGCGCATTCGTCACCAAATTGAACGCAAGCGGCACCGGACTCGCGTATTCGACCTACGTTCTTGGTGCAACCGGCACCCGCATCGCCGTCGACGCCGCTGGCGCCGCTTACCTCACCGGCAGCGCCAAACCGGATTTCACGACGACTCCGGACGCCTTTCAGCCGACCAGCGACAACACGGGCGGCACCGACGCCTTTGTCGCCAAGCTCAATCCGAACGGCACCGGGATGGTTTACGCGACCTTTCTCGGCGGCAACGGCACCGATGCGGGCAAAGGCATCGCCGTCGACGTTAGCGGCGATGCTTATGTCGCGGGCTCGACGACGTCGGATAACTTTCCTACCGCGAATGCTTTGCAGGCAACGCGTCAGGGTAGACAGGACGGTTTCGTAACCAAGCTGAATGCCTCAGGCACGGCGCTCGCTTTCTCCACCTACCTCGGCGGTTCCATGGACGACTCGGCGAACGCCATCGCGGTCGATACCCAAGGCAGCGCCTACGTAGCGGGAGAAACCTACTCCAGCAACTTCCCCGTCAAGAACGCCTTTCAGCCCACCAAGTCCGGGTACCTTCTCACCAACTCGAGCCTGGGTAACGCGTTCGTCGCAAAGCTCTTGCCGGGGGGAGACGGATTCGCCTATGCGTCGTTTCTCGGGGGCGAAATCTGTACCCGCTATTGCTATTCGGTATTCAACGCCTTCCAGATACGCGGAGACGTCGCCTATGGCATAGCCATTGATGATGTGGGGCATGCGTATGTGACGGGACTTGCCAGCACGTACACATTTCCGCTGATCGATTCGCTTCAGCCCGGCAAACAACAGGACAGTGAAGATTCTCTTTTCGTATCGAAAATCGGCTTGGCCGGGAATGTCCTTCTTTACTCCGCGTTCGTCAGAACCGGCCCCACACCGGGAGGCGATGTGGATGACGGCCTGCCCTCCGGAGCCGGTAACGCGATTGCCGTCGACAGCACTGGCAACGCCTACGTAGCGACGGAAGACGCTGGCGGTTTTGAGACGACTACCGGCGCTTTTCAAACGGCGAACAAAGGTGGTGAGGATGCGGTCGTGTTCAAGCTCAGTGCGCCCTCGGTTGGGATGACTCTCAGCTCATCGGCGAACCCGGCAAGTTCGCGAACATCGACGACACTGACCGCGACTGTTTCCGACCCGAACCTGACCGGCAATGTCTTTTTCATGGACGGCTCGTCGCAATTGGGTAGCGCCCCTCTGAACGGCGGCTCCGCGACTCTCACGACGACGCTGTCGGCCGGGATCCACCGGCTCACCGCCGTGTTCCGCAGCAACCCAATCACCGCAGACTCGGCCTTGCTTCACCTGGTCGTCAATACGGGCCTCGTCTGCAACTGAAGCGATTGAACAGGAACGGGAGAAACCATGTCTCGCCTCATCTATCGTATGGTGTTCTGGCTCGCCGCTGCGGTGCCCCTGACGGCGGTCGCCGGCAAAAACATCGCCCCCACTGTCAGCCTCACCGCACCGCTCAATAGCGCGAGCTTCACTGCCCCGGCCACGATCACACTGTCGGCCACCGCCACCGACACCGACGGCAGCATTGCCAAGGTGGAGTTCTACCGCGGCGGTACCACCCTGATCGGCACGGCCACGGCCATCCCTTATACCGTGACCTGGTCCAACGCGCCGGCGGGAAGCTATTCGCTCACCGCCAAGGCCACCGATTCACGCGGCGCCTCGACAACCTCCGCGGCGGTGAGCATCACGGTAACTACCGCGCCGCCCAATCTCCCGCCCACGGCGAACCTCACCACTCCAGCCACCGGCGAGACTTTCACTGCCCCGGCCACTATCAACCTCAGCGCCAGCGTCACCGATGTTGACGGCAGCATCGCCAAGGTCGACTTCTACCAGGGGACGACGCTGATCGGCACGGCTACCGGCACGCCGTACACATACACGTGGTCCAATGTACCCGCAGCCAACTATACGCTTAGTGCCATAGCCACCGATAACCTGGGTGCTTCCGCTATCTCCGAGCCGGTCGTCATCACTGTCAACCGGCCGCCACTAGTGGCGCTTACTGCGCCGGCCAACTGCGGCGCATTCGACACCTCGACCGGCCTCGACCTGAACGCCGACGCCGTAGACCCCGACGGCCACGTGGTCCGGGTCGACTACTATGCGGATGACGTCCTCGTGGGCTCGGTCGACAACCCCTCATCTTATCTGGAGGCCGGCAACGCCTACTGGTTTCATTGGGCCGGCATGTCCGCCGGCACTTATACCCTCACTGCCCGTGCCATAGACAACCGCGGCGCGGTCGCGACCTCCGAACCGGTCATCCTCACCATCGCCCCGGCCAATCAGCCGCCATCGGTATACCTCACTGCCCCGGCGAATGGCGCGGTTTTCGGGACCACCGAACCAATCTCCGTCTCGGCGGAAGCCCAGGACAGCGACGGCAGTATCGCCAAGGTCGAGTTCTACCGTGGTACAACGCTCATCGGCACCGACACCGCGCCACCTTACGCTGCCATCTGGAGCGGCGCCAAATCGGCCGGGCAATATGCATTGTCGGCCCGCGCTACCGATAACCGCGGGGCGCTGACCGTATCGGCGGTCGTGTCCATTACCATCAGCGCCAACGTGCCGCCTACCGTAAGCCTCGCTTCCCCAGCCAACGGCGCGAGTTTCACCGCACCAGCCACGATTAATCTCGCAGCCAACGCCGCCGACTCCGACGGCAGCATTGCACAGGTCGAGTTTTTCAGCGGCTCGACCTGGCTTGCCACGGTCACCACTGCACCCTATGCCTACACTTGGTCCGATGTGCCTGCCGGGAGCTACTCCCTGACAGCAAAAGCCACGGACAACCTCGGCGCGACGGCTACTTCCGCGGCGGCAAGCATCACGGTAGCCGCCCCACCGCCCAACACCCCGCCCACGGTGAGCCTCACCAGCCCGGCGGCGGGCGCCAGCTTCCAGGCACCGGCGACGATCACTCTCAACGCCAGCGCCGCCGATGTTGACGGCAACATCGCCAAGGTCGACTTCTACCAGGGTACGACGATCCTAAGCACAGCCACCAGTGCACCTTACACGTTCAACTGGACCAATGTCGCTGCGGGCAGCTATACCCTTACCGCCGTGGCCACCGACAACCTGGGCGCAAGCACGACCTCGGCACCGGTGAGCATACTGGTGAATGCGCTCGGGCTCACTATCATGAGCCCCGCCGACGGCGCCACTGTTGCGGGAGATCACGTGACGGTGAGCGGCCGATTCCTCGCGCCCCTCCATTCCGGCATCAGCGTCAATGGCGTAGTAGCCACCCTTGTGGACGGTGATTTCTACGCCTATGACGTGCCGATTGCCACGGAGACTCAAACCCTCACCGCGACGTTAACGACGCTCGACGGACAGACGGTCAGCCAGTCGATCTCGGTCGCCGGCGCACCGGCGCCGGGCGTACTGATACATGCCGAGCCGCAGAGCGGCCTGTCGCCGCTCAAGGTGGATTTCAGCGTGACGAACAACACGGCGAGCCCGGTGCAGAAGGTGGAGGTCGATTGGGATGGAAACGGCACCATCGATTTCACCGCGAGCGTGAACTTCAACCTTACATATTCGACGCCGTGGACCTATCGGACGGCCGTCAAAGTGACATTGGAGGATGGTTCGGTCTTCACCCAGAGCTTCCCGATCGTGGTGCAGGATCCGGAGCAAATGGATCAAATGTTCCAGTCCCTGTGGACCGGCATGAACAGCGCCCTGATCGCCGGGGACAAGATAACGGCGCTGAACTATCTGAGTCCTCCGGCGCGAGCGAAGTACGGGCCGGTGTTCGATACGCTGGCACCAGACTTGCCGCAAATTTTCGCATCGTGCTCTATCCCGCGATCCGCCGTCATTTCTCCGGAGATGGGCGAGTACGTCATCAATCGCACCATCGACGGGGTCAACCAGGTGTTCTTCATCTATTTCCTGCGGGGAGAGGATGGCGTCTGGCGTTTGGATTCCATGTGAGGACTGGCCATGAAAAATTTCGTGCTTCCCATCTTGACTGTGCTGCTGTTGCCCCTGCAGGCCTGCGCGACGAAATACTCGGCGGAGCCTATTCAGGCGCGGGTGGTCGACGCCGAAACGAAACAGCCGCTAGAAGACGTGAACGTGGTGGCGAACTGGCAACTGGAAGGGGGCCTTGAAGGCGGCACCAACCTGGGACAGATGATGGTGATGGAAACCGTCACGGACAGTGCCGGGCAATTCAGTTTCCCGGCCTGGGGGCCGAAGGCGATACCGAGCGGATATCCGTTGGAGTACCAGAACGCCCGGTTGAAAGATATGGATCCCCAATTGCTGTTGTTCAAAAGCGGCTATAAGTATCTAGCCCTCTATAACCGCAAGACAGCGGAGCAAATGCGCGGCAAAGGGCCTTCTGTCAGAACATCCGACTGGAACGGTAAGACCATCGAGATGCGGAGGTTTACGGGGTTTAAATGGAATCTTGAGCAGTATGCGGGAGATCTTATCCATCTAAATGGCTTCTTGGAAGTAGTCGCAATTCTTAATCCCGTAGAGCTTCCTCGTGACCACTGCAAATGGAAAAAAATTCCGTTGATGATTTTAGCCACCTACAAGCAAAACGAAATTTTTAAGGCTGCAAATATTACCGTCCCATATTGGGGATTACCTTTGGAATTATATGACAGGCTGCTTTCAGACGAAAAATACTATGCCGAGCAAGGATGCGGGTCGGTAAAAGGATTTTTGGGGGGTATGAGAAATGGAGCTCAAATGGCGAATTTTTTTCGAACCGGCACACTAATGGCCTACATATCCTGGATGGGACTTTATGAAACTTGGGCTTGCTGCCCCTACGGGCAAGATTTCCTCGATGAATGAGATAGCAAAATGAGCAAGTTCCGATTCCTGTTACTGGCGTTCGTGCTGATTTCTTTGCTGGGCTGCGGCGCGCCTTTCTACATCGCCGACCCGATCGAGGCGCGGGTGGTGGATGCCGAGACGAATCAGCCACTGGAAGGCGCGAACGTGGTAGCGAACTGGCAATTGGTGGTCGGCAGCCTCGATGGTGAGCGTGATAGAGGCCAGCTCGAAGTAAAGGAAACCGTCACGGACCAGGCCGGCCGCTTCCACTTCGAAGGCTTCACTAAGCTCAATCCGATGCTGTACGAACTGCGCGATCAAGACCCTCGAATCATCATCTTCAAGCCGGGCTACGAGTGGAAGATGATCACAAACAACTATCCAGGGGCTGGGACGAAAACGCCAGGCATTCATCGCAAATCGTGGGTGAGCGGGCGAACTATAAAGTTAGCGAAAGCGGATCCCGTTGTTACTCACACAATGATCAAGATTTTCTACGGTGGATTGTATTCATATTTGGTAGATATTGTGGAAGATTGCGAGTGGAAAAAAATACCGCTCATGATCTTGGCCATGGATGCTGAAAAAAAACGCCTCAAGGCAATTGATCCACAGGCCGATATTGAAGTTTGGTCAATTGGTCTCCTTGATCAATATAAAGGAAGATGCGGATCGGCGGATGAGTTTTTCAAGGAGTATGCCAAATGACAATAAAATCGTTCTTCTTTATATTTATAGCCGCTATATTGGCATGGGTGATTCCGGCCTGTGGATACGAAGTAGGGACGCATACGACAATGGCAGCTTATGCGGCACAAGATTCAATTCTAAGCAAACTTTCGACGCTAAAACAGCTTGGGCTGAAAGGCGTAGACCTCTACGATGAGAGCCAAAAATTCCCTAATTCAGACACGTTGTTAGGCTTTGGCGTTAGCAACCTGATGACCATTAGCGCACTGATACAGCATGGTGCCGCTTTCGAAGACAATCGCCGCGATATCCAGGCGCTCTATCACTTTTTTAATCCAGTAAATGGGCAAGGCTTGACGGTGGACGGCTGGATGCCGGGTGCGCCCTCTCCGAATTGGGCGTTGGAGGATATCCAGGATTTCAGCACGGACCAGCCGTTTTCTTACAAGAAAGGGCGGCAGTATTTTTATGACGCGCTGACCAAGCCTGACAAGGCGGAGCGGGACAAGAACTGGGGCTTGACCTTCCAGACGCTGGGGCACGTTATCCACCATTTACAGGACATGGCCCAACCCCAGCATGTGCGCAACGAACCGCATTGCGATGGACTGATTTGCGCATTTCCCGGCTATTTCCTGGGCCTGTGGAATCCAAGCCTCTACGAGAAGTGGACGCTGAGAAATCCCCCGGCCAATATGTGGTTCACCACTTATGCTCCGGTATATTCCGCCGACGATACCGGCAATTTCACCACGCCGCGCCAGTTCTGGACAACTACTGAAGGAAACGGCACCGGGGGAAACGGCATCGCCGAATACACTAATCGAGGATTTTTTTCCTCCGGGACGCTTTTCAGCTCGGAGGCACTTCCTTCTCCGACATTGTCTTCCTTGATGAAGGGACAGCCCCTTGATGTCGTAACTGTGTGCGCAGAGGCCGAGGCGCAAGGGCGGCCTCCTTGCCCTCCCGCCATCTCGGGTGAGATTACCTTCTTTGCAAACACCGTCACAGATAGTCTCCGGCCCAGCGAAACCAGGGACAATCCACGGGCAGCGAGCTATTCGCTATTCGATCCAGAACTAGAAAAGAAAGGAGTGGCTCCTGTCTTTGCGCTGAACCGCTTTGACTTGGATTCTGCCCACGAGTTCCTCATCCCCCGCGCTGTCGCCTACTCCGCCGGCCTCATCAATTACTTCTTCCGGGGTAAGATGGAAATCTCCCTGCCCGACGAGGGCGTCTACGGCGTCGTGGATCACTCGGTCGAGAAAGCGAAGAACACGGACGGCTTCCGCAAGATCAAGCTTAAGTTGAGAAACGTCACGCCCGCCGTCACTGGAGTGGAACCCATGGGAGCGCCGGGCAAGCTCCAGGCCGTGGCCAAGTTTCACCGCAACAGCTGCTATCAGCCGGACCTGTCGGGGGAATACGGCGCCGAGGATGAAAATAATGCCAGGATTAACGACTGGAAACAGTGCCGCTCGAAGCAGGAAGATATCGTCGTCTCGGAGGAGACCGACGTGCCCGCCGGCATCAATGCCGACGCGCAGCCGGTTACGTTCCTCTTCCCGACTCCCATCCCCATCAACGCCACGGACCTCTACCTGCAAGTCGTCTATCGCGGCCCGTTAGGGCAGGAGGAAGACGCGGTGGCGGTCGCCACCAAGGACATCGCCGAACCCGACTTCCAAATCGGCAGTTACAATACCATGGAGCAATATTTATGGGGAGGGTTGCCTTTTGGGTTATACCCTTTCAAGCAGTACTATTGTGACCAGATCCTCAAGGTCGATTATGATACCTGCAAGTACCGGTATCGATTCTCCGCTTACTTTCGTTTTGTACCCCCGACGAATTTCGATCCCGCCAACCCGGTTGAGACGTATGCCGCGACGGCAGCGATCGAAGGCGTTCTGGTGAGCCGGTATGGACGGCTCGCGGTGCTGACCGACCCAGGGTCTTTTTCCGCCTATTGGATGAAAATCTTTCCGGAAGGGTATCCGGCAGGGTCCACTCCGGATCTCAGTTCAGAACCCTCTCTTCATACGTATACATACACTGCGACAATCAACCAACTCGATCCGGAAACCAATACTATGGATTCCACCCCGTACCGCGAGAAACGGGGAATCTATGGCGCTCAGGCTATATACGAAACATTAAGCGACACTAACCTCTCCGAACCCCCACCGCTAATAAACCCGCTCGATCCCGTGCCTGCGCGGGTAAATTATTGATCCATGCGGGATCCCATTCATGAAACCCGGACTCGAGCCGCCCCTGATTACCCTGGTGCTCGCGCTACTCCCGCTATTCCACGACGCTGCCGGACGTGAAAATCGCAAATCCGGAAAAGCATTTTGCCGAGAAAAGCAGGTCGAGAAGGAGTTCGAGGCGAAGCGGAAAGCCCTGTATACAATCCAGAATGCCCTGCAAACCCTCAAGAACACCCAGCCCAACCAATACGTTGCCGATTATCAAAATTATCTGAAGAGCTTGGAGCGGCTCGCGCACGGAAAACGGGGCCAAAAAGATAAAGGGGGCAGACCCCTTTGTAAATTCGCGCGCGAGTACTTCTACCAGGCGCTCACCTCGCCGCCGTTGCCGGACCGGGAGGACAACTGAAGCAAGCTGTTTCAGACTTCGGGCGGCATCCGGCAGCCCGCTTCCGTGTGAAGGAGCGCCCATGGAACTACCCGGCATCATTTTGTACTTATATCTTCTTCTCACCGCACTATCGCTGCCGGCGTGCGCCAAGACCTATTCGGCCAAGCCGATTACCGCGACCGTGGTCGACGCCGAGACCTGGGAGCCCTTGGAGGGCGTCAACGTGGTGGCGGACTGGGTACTGTACGACCCTGCGTGGCGAAGTACCGGAGAGTTGGAAATAATAGAAGCGGTCACGGACGAGCAAGGTCAGTTCCATATCCCCGGCTGGGGACCGAAAGCGGTTCCCAGCCACTTGCCGTATGGCACGAGACTGGGAAACGAGGATCCAGCGCTGCAATTCTTCAAGGGTGGCTATCGGATTCGCGTCTTGGTCAATAGTCGGCAGCCGGAACGGCTCCGGCCCGAGAACGACATCCCCGTGCGCTATTCCGACTGGGACGGCAAGGTCATCAAGCTGGAAAAGTTCAAGGGCACTTTGGAGGATTACGGGAAATATATTCATGACCCAATGCAATATATGGGTAGTGGAATTCCCTGCCCAAGGAAAAAAATGCCGCGTTGATCAAGGAACGAGAACGTCTCGATAGCTTGGGTATCCATAACACCAATCTTCCTTCCCTACAGGCCATGGAAAACTACTTCAGCTTTGAAAATTGTGGTTCCGCCAGGGAATTCTTCCGGGAGTACCTGCAATGAGCAGACTAACTTCCAAGCTGTTGGGCGTGGCGTCGGCAACTATGGCGGGCGCATCGGCTTTCGCCTATGAAATGCCGACTCACCGTGTGCTATCTGAGCAGGCGGCAGCAAAGTCCAGACTGAGCCAACCCGATGTCCTGGCTGATCTGGGGCTCACCAAACCCATCACTGATCCCACCCAAACCTTTCCGATCGATTACGGCTCGTGCCGCCGAAAATAGCAGACGATTACGGGGCCCAAGTATTAGCTGGCCCGAAGTTGAAAGTTGAGGCCGAAAGACCTATTCTTGCGCGATTTGGTGCAACACCTGCGCCTGTCCGCATATGATCCTTTACCTCTTCGGCGGCTACGCCACCCGACGTCTTGATATCTCTTGAGAGAAATGGCATGACCGAAAGTACCCAAACCCGCGTTTTCGAAAACGTTCCCAGCCCGTTTTGCGGCATAGCCTCGGACGACCTGAAAATCGAAGTCGAGGGCCAGCGGGTCAGAATCCTCGAGAACGGTGACGCCGTAACGATTCCCGGCTTCGAGCAAGCGATCGCCGATACCGTTCCACGCATCGCCGGAAAGCCGGCTACGCTGGACCAGGCCGTCGCGCGCGCCTCGGAAATATTGAAAAGCACTCGCCTCCCGGTATTCAGCGGCTTCGGCACCGATGTCGACGAAACCCGCGCGGCGCTTTCCTTGATCGACCGTTGCCGAGGCGTGTTCGATCAAATGCGTGCCGAAGGCGGCTTGCGCAACCTCTTGGTGCTGGCCGATTCCGGCTGGATGGCGACGACCTTGGGCGAACTCAAGAATCGGGTGGAGGTTCTGGTCTCGTTCGGTACCGATATCGAACTCAATTTTCCGCGCTTCTTCGAACGCTTCGTCTGGAACAAGGAAACGCTGTTCAACGGTGACACCGGCAAGCGCGAAATCATCTTCATCGGCCGCGCCCCGACCGGCCAGGCGGCCACCGCCCCCGACGGCCGCCCGCCGAAGGTCATCCCCTGTGCCCAGGAGAGCCTGCCGGATGTGGCGGCGGCGCTTTCGGCTCTGGCCAAGGGCGCGAAACTTCAAGCGGAACAGGTCGCCGGCATCCCCGTCTCGGAGCTGCAATCGGTCGTGGATCGGCTGCGCCAAGCCCATTACAGCGTCGTGACCTGGGCCGCGGGACAACTCGCCTTTCCTAACGCCGAACTGACCGTACAGCAGCTGTGCCAGATGGTGGCGACGCTGAATAAAGACACCCGCGCCGCCGTATTGCCACTGGGCGGACAGGACGGCGATCGCACCGCGAGCCAGGTGTGCGCATGGATCAGCGGTTATCCTACGCGCGTCAGCTATGCTCGAGGTTACCCAGAATACGACCCCTACCACAACGGCGCGGCACGACTCCTCGCGAACAGCGAAGCGGATGCCCTGTTCTGGATTTCGAGCCTGAGCTCGACGCCGCCTCCGGCGAGTGACGTACCCACGGTCGTGATCGGCCGCTCGGGAATGCGCTTCGAATCCGAACCCGACGTGTTCATTCCCGTGGGCGTGCCCGGCATCGACTTTGCCGGCCACATGTACCGTTGCGACAATGTCGTCGCCATGCCGCTGTACCAACTCCGCAAGTCCGAGCTATTCAAAGCATCCGATGTGCTTCGAGCGATCGAGCAAGCACTCGGCTCTACCACGTAGCAACAGTCTCCGATAGTTCCTATTCCCTCCCGGCTTGCCCCGCCGCATTCCAGAGCAAACTGGGAGGACAGGCACAGAATCGGCCCGTTCAAACCGCTGTTTGCACCCCGCCCCATACTCTGGCGATACCCTTTTCCGTCCGAACCGATGCCGTCGAGTTGAAAAGTTAAACCGGGTTGCTTATTCTTCCGGGCTATACCAAGCCTACGGAAGAGGCATTGTGTCAGATTGATTCGAGTTTATTGGCCGTCCCTTCCAGAAAATCCTGGGACCGCGTGTTTTTGCATAACTTTGTGAATACGCGGGTCCAACGATGAGAAGTGGCGAATGCTTTGCTGGGACTTGGACATATTTAGCCTCTTCCGGCTAGGAATGGCTCCATAAAGACATTTACATCAGTTCGATGCCAGTACCGCCTTTTCATCCCACCCATCGATCTCCAGCGTCATTGCATGACGACTGCGGCGGCAAGACCGATCCGCTGAGATTGGTGTTTCTGACGACGACCCCGAGGTGCGACCGCCCGGACTGGGTCGGATTCCGGATATAACCGGACCAGCGGTATCACCTTGCGGTAACGATCCACAGGAGAGCTTGTTTCATGCTGATTAAACTCACGGGCGGCACTGTCTACGATCCCGCGCACAACATCGATGGCCAGGTGCTGGACATTTACATCCGCGACGGCCGGATCGTTCCTCACTCCGATATTCAAGGCATGGCGCCCGATCAGGAATACGATTGCCGCGGCAAAGTGATCATGGCCGGAGCCATCGACATGCACACGCATATCGGCGGCGGCAAAGTGACGATCGCCCGCAACCTCCTGCCGGAGGATCACCGCGCCGATCCATCGCCCCGTTCGGGATTAAAACGCGCCGGCTGCGGCCATGCCGCGCCCTCCACGCTGACCACCGGTTATCGCTATGCGGAAATGGGCTATACCGCCGGCTTCGAACCGGCGGTGCTCCCCATCAACGCCCGCCAAGCGCACATGGAAATGGCCGACGTACCGCTGATGGACGTAGGCGGCTATGCCATGCTCGGCAGCGATGATTTCTATCTGCGCCTACTCTCGTCCGGCGCCGACCAGCAGGTCATCAACGATTACGTGGCCTGGACTCTGCACTCCAGCCAATGCATCGGCATCAAGGTGGTCAATCCCGGCGGAATCAGCGCGTTCAAATTCAACCAGCGCAAGCTGGATCTGGACGATCAGCATAGCTATTACGGCGTCACGCCGCGCCAGGTTTTGCAGAAACTGGCCAGGGCGGTACACGAATTGGGCGTACCTCACCCTCTGCACGTGCACGGCTGCAATCTAGGGGTGCCGGGCAATCTGGAAACGACGCTGAACACGATCACCGGCATCGAAGGCTTGCCGATGCATCTAACTCATATCCAGTTCCATAGTTATGGCACCGAGGGCGACCGCAAGTTTTCTTCGGGCGCGGCACAGATCGCGGAGGCCATCAACAAGAACCGCAACATCACGGCGGATGTAGGGCAAATTCTGTTCGGCCAGACCGTCACCGCGTCGGGCGACTCCATGCGCCAGTTCGTCAATTCCCATCATGCCCATCCGAACAAATGGGTGTGCATGGACATCGAATGCGACGCCGGCTGCGGGGTGGTACCGTTCAAGTACAGGGACCAGAATTTCGTCAATGCCCTGCAATGGTGTATCGGGCTCGAAATCTTCCTGCTGGTGGACGATCCCTGGCGCATTTTCCTCACCACCGATCACCCCAACGGTGCGCCATTCACCACCTATCCCCATTTGATCCGGCTGCTGATGGACAAGAGCTTCCGCAACGACATGCTCTCGACCATCAACGCCGATGCCGCCGCGCTGAGCACGCTCGGCTCCATCGACCGCGAGTACAGTTTGTACGAGATCGCGATCATGACCCGCGCCGGAGCCGCCAGGCTTCTCGGCCTCAGCGACCGCGGCCATTTGGGCGCGGGAGCCGCCGGGGACATTACCGTATACACCGAACAGGAGGACAAGGAGGCGATGTTCACCAAGCCCGATTATGTCTTCAAGGACGGTGAACTGGTCGTCCGCAACGGCGAAGTGGTCAAAGTCGTCTGGGGCAATGTGCACACCGTCAAGCCGGAGTTCGAGCGCGCGGGTATCGAAGGGCGACTGCGGGACTATTTCGATCGCTACCACACCATGAAGATGGACAACTTCATCATCCGCGACTGGGAAATCGAGAACGATGGACGCAGCAAGATTCTCGTTCATCCCTGCCAAGGTCAGGCCTAACAAGAATGGCGCGAGCATTCTCCCCCGTTGAGACGCAAAGCACCCGAATTCTGCAAATAAAACAAAAGAGCCGTGAGGAACTGCATGAACATTAACGGCGTCCAGATCGATGCGACTTTCGCCGAAGCCTTTCCGATGAGGGCCACACGGGTCATCATCACCGCTCAAAATCTCAAATGGGCTTATCATGCGGCTCAGGCCATGACAGGCTTCGCCACTTCGGTAATCGCGTGTGGCTGCGAAGCAGGCATAGAGCGAGAACTCGATCCGAGTGAAACGCCGGACGGACGACCGGGCATCTCCGCGCTGATTTTCGCCATGGGCGGCAAAACCTTGGCCAAGCAAGTGGAAACCCGCGCAGGCCAGTGCGTGCTGACCTCGCCCACCTCGGCACTGTTCGCCGGCATTCACGAAGGCGACAAGATTCCCTTGGGCAAGAATCTCCGCTTCTTCGGGGACGGATTCCAGATCTCCAAGCGCATCAACGGCAAACGGTATTGGCGCGTCCCGGTCATGGACGGCGAGTTCCTCTGCGAAGATACCACCTGCACCGTCAAGGCCGTAGGCGGCGGCAACTTCCTGATCCTGGCGGAAAGCCAGCCGCAGGCCTTGGCCGCTTGCGAGGCCGCCATCGAAGCCATGAAAAAGATCCCGAACGTCATCATGCCTTTCCCCGGCGGCGTGGTGCGCTCGGGCTCGAAGGTCGGCTCCAAGTACAAAGCCTTGTCGGCGTCGACCAACGACGCGTTCTGCCCCACGCTCAAAGGTCAAACCAGGACGGATTTGAGCCCCGAAATCGAATCGGTCATGGAGATCGTCATCGACGGCTTGACCGATGACGACATCAAGAAAGCCATGCGGGTCGGCATCGAGGCGGCTTGCAGCCTGGGCGCCGAAAACGGCATACGCCGCATCAGCGCGGGCAATTACGGCGGCAAATTGGGTCCTTTCCTATTCCATCTTCAGGAGATCATGGCATGACGGCGCTCACCTTCACCCTGAAGGCCGAACTCGAACAACGGATCGACGTGTCCCCATTGACGCCGGATCGGCTCGCCGACAAATCCGCGAGTGAAATCGGCGCCGAATTGCTGCAATACGGCAACCGGCAAATACGTGCCGATGAACTGTTTTCGATCGAAGGGCAAGGTTCCGACCGCCTTATCTTCCGCGGCAGCCGTAAGCTCGACTATATCGGGAAGGGCATGAGCCAGGGGGAAATCCGCGTCGAGGGCGATGCCGGCAGTTATTTGGGCATGCACCTCAAGGGCGGACGCATCATCGTAAGCGGCAACGTCGACGCTTACGCCGCTTGCGAAATGAAAAAAGGCGAAATTTTGATTCGCGGCAACGCCGGAGATTTCCTCGGCGCAGCCCTTCCCGGCAATAAAAAGGGCATGGCCGGCGGCGTGGTCATCGTCAAAGGAAACGTCGGCGACCGCGTGGGCGACCATCTGCGGCGCGGCGCCATTCTTATCGAGGGCAACGCCGGAAATTATCTGGGTTCGCGCATGACGGCCGGCACCATCGCCGTCCTCGGCGAAGTCGGCGCACACCTCGGCTATGCCATGAACCGGGGCACCGTGCTGCTTGCCCGGACACCGGCATCCATTCCGGCTACCTTCAATGATTGCGGCACCCATACGCTCGGCTTCATACCGTTGCTTCTGAAAGGCTTCCAGGGATTGGAGACCCGGTTCTCCGAAATGTCCGACACCCTCAAGCGGGTACGGCGCTATGCCGGAGACATGTGCGGACTGGGCAAGGGCGAAATACTCGTTGCCCTCTGACGGCGTCACGCCGGTTGCGATTCGCAACTCGGCAGGCAAAAAACTCAGCTGGTTGACGGATTTAGGCATACACGGTTATCATTCCGTGTTTAAAAGAATTTTCTGCGTTGGAGCCAACAAAAATGTACGCGGTTATACAAACAGGCGGCAAGCAATATCGGGTGAAACAGGGCGACGTGGTCAAGGTCGAAACCCTGAGCGCCGAAGCCGGCCAGCAAATCGAGTTCGACAAGGTGCTAATGGTTCAAACGGATTCCGGCTTGAAAGTAGGCAAACCCTTCATTGATGGCGGCAAAGTAACCGCAACCATCAAGGCTCATGGCCGGCACCCGAAAATTAAAATCGTCAAGTTCCGCCGGCGTAAGCATTACATGAAGCAGGCGGGCCACCGGCAGAATTACACCGAAATTCAGATCACCGGTATCTCTGCCTAATCGAAGAGCGAGGAATCACGATGGCACACAAGAAAGCAGGCGGCAGCTCGCGCAACGGCCGCGATTCAGAATCCAAACGACTCGGCGTGAAACGCTTCGGCGGTCAGTTCGTGCAAGCGGGCAGCATTATCGTGCGGCAGCGCGGCACCAAATTCCACGCCGGTGAGAATGTAGGCTGCGGAAGAGACTATACGCTTTTCGCATTGGCCGACGGACAGGTCCAGTTCAAGGTGAAAGGCCCGCTCAAGCGCAAATACGTCAGTATCGTTCAAAGCGAAGCCTAAGGATCAAAGCGGCTTTACGGGCCGCCCTTTTAAATAGGAAGAAGCCTCGTCCGTGACGGGGCTTTTTTGTCATTACCATGAAGTTTGTTGACGAAGCGGAAATTCGGGTGGAAGCGGGCGACGGCGGCAACGGCTGCGTCAGCTTTCGGCGCGAAAAATATGTTCCTTTCGGCGGCCCCGACGGGGGCGACGGCGGTGACGGCGGCAGCGTTTTTCTGGTCGCCTCCACCAATCTCAACACGCTGGTCGACTTCCGCTTTCACTCGCGATTTCGCGCCGAACGCGGACAAAACGGGTCGGGCGGCAACTGCACCGGCCATTCGGGCGCCGACTGCATCGTCCACGTACCTACCGGCACCGAGGTGTTCGACGCCGAAACCGGCGAAAAGCTCGGCGACCTGGTCAAGGAAGGCGAAAAATTATTGGTAGCCCAAGGCGGCTTTCACGGCCTCGGCAATACCCGATTCAAGAGCAGCGTCAATCGCGCGCCGCGCAAGGCCACCAGCGGAACGCCGGGCGAACGGCGCACCCTGCGCCTGGAGCTGAAGCTCATCGCGGACGTCGGCTTGCTGGGCATGCCCAATGCCGGAAAATCCAGCTTGATTCGCAGCGTGTCCGCCGCACGTCCCAAGGTTGCGGATTACCCTTTCACCACCTTGTATCCGAATCTTGGCGTCGTGCGCGTCGACGATCAGCGCAGCTTCGTCATGGCCGATATTCCCGGCCTCATCGAGGGCGCATCGCATGGAGCGGGACTGGGAGTGCAGTTCTTGAAGCATCTTGCCCGTACCAAGCTGCTGCTCCACGTAGTGGATGTCGAACCCTACGAAAGCCTGGAAGACCCGATTACGGCGGCACAAAAAGTGATCGCCGAGCTTCAACAGTGGGACCAGGGCCTGGACCAGAAGCCGCGCTGGCTGGTATTGAACAAGATCGATCGGCTGGCCGACGACGCAGCCCAACAGCGCTGCCGCGAAATCATAGAAGGTCTCGAATGGGCCGGCCCCGTCTTTAGGGTCTCCGCCGTTCGAGGCGACGGCCTCAAAGACTTGGTCTACAGCGTTATGGCGTTCCTGGAGCAGGACCAAACAAAAGATGCAGAACAGGACTGAATTTGCCCACGCCCGCCGCATCATCGTCAAGATCGGCAGTGCCTTGCTGACCGGGGGCGGGCGCGGACTGGACATGCCCGCAATCACCGATTGGGTGGCTCAAATTGCCGTCTTGCGCCACCAAGATATAGAAATTCTTCTCGTTTCTTCCGGCTCGGTCGCCGAAGGCATGTGCCGGCTGGGCTGGAAAACCCGCCCACGCTCCCTGCACGAACTCCAGGCGGCCGCCGCCGTGGGACAGATGGGCCTGATTCAGACTTATGAATCCCTCTTTCAAGGGCACGGTCTTCATACCGCGCAAATCCTGCTGACCCACGACGACCTATCGGATCGGCAGCGCTATCTTAACGCCCGAAGCACCCTACTCACCCTGCTCGAACTGGGGGTGGTGCCGGTCATCAACGAAAACGATACGGTAGCGAACGAGGAAATCCGCTTCGGAGACAACGACACGCTCGCCGCTTTGGTGGCGAATCTCCTGGAAGCGGATCTCTTGATCATTTTGACCGACCAAAAGGGACTTTACGAACGCGATCCGACCCTGGACCCCACCGCCCAACTCGTCTACCAGGCCAGCATCAATGATGCGCGCCTCGGCGAGATGGTGGGCGAGAGTCGCAGCGGACTCGGCCGGGGCGGCATGATCACCAAACTGCGCGCCGCTCGGCTGGCCTCCCGGTCCGGGACGGCAACGGTTATCGCCAGCGGGCGGGAGCAAAATGTCATGGCAAGGGTGGTTGCGGGCGAGGAATTGGGTACCTTTCTGATTCCCGATGTATCCCCGATGCTGGCCAGGAAGCGTTGGCTGGCCGGACAGCTCAAACTCAAGGGTAAGTTGCACTTGGATGAAGGTGCTGCGCGCGTCTTGAAAGAAGACGGCAAAAGCCTCTTGCCCATCGGCGTAACCGCCGTGGACGGCGACTTCCACAGGGGCGACCTAGTCGCTTGCGTGGATATGGAGGGAAAAGAGGTGGCTCGCGGGCTGGTGAATTACGGCGCTGACGAAACGCGCGTCATCATGCGACAACCGAGCTCGCAAATCGAATGCCTGCTTGGATATGTCGATGAACCGGAACTGATTCACCGCGATAATCTGGTACTGGCTTGAGAGAGGCAGGCGGGCCAGCCCGCCTCGCCTTTCCGCCAGAAACTTAGGCGGATGCGCTCAGAACCAGCGCTTTGACTCGGGCGTTGAGACGGCTCTTGCTGCGAGCGGCCTTGTTCTTGTGGATCAAGCCCTTGTTAACCGACGAGTCGATAACGGGAACTGCGGCGCGAAATGCGGCCTGCGCTTGCTCCAAGTCGCCGGATTCTACCGCCAGAATGACCTTCTTGATGAAGGTCCGCAACCGGCTGCGCTGAGCCGCGTTGTGGGCGCGATGTTTTTCCGATTGTATGGCGCGTTTTTTTGCTGAAGCAATATTAGCCAAGGTGAAAACCTCTAATCCTAATCGTTTTAAGCGAATTCGTTATTTTCGTCACAAGTAATTCAAGAGTCAAGAGCGCAATTTTCACAAAATTATCGGGCCAGACGTTTTCGCAGGTTATAGGCCATTTTCGGATAGCTTTTCGCAGCGTATCTCTAACAGTGCCTTGATCGCCCAAATTCCTTATACTACGGCCTTTTCTTCAACGAAAGCACTGGTTTTAGGCTCTGAGCAAGCATCTACTGAAATCCACGGCGGCCGTCGGCGGCATGACCTTCGTCTCCCGCCTTTTAGGGTTCGTTCGAGATGTCGTCATCGCCCGTTATTTCGGTGCCGATCCCGGCACCGACGCGTTCTTCGTCGCGTTTAGAATTCCCAACTTCCTGCGCCGCCTCTTTGCGGAAGGCGCCTTCTCGCAGGCCTTCGTGCCGGTTCTGTCAGATTACAAGGAGCGCCACGACCCGACCCAGCTCAGGCCCTTCTTGGATCGTACGGCCGGCAGCCTGTCGCTGGCCTTGTTGCTTGTCACCTTCGCCGGCATTATCGCTGCGCCGGTCTTGATCATGCTGTTTGCGCCCGGTTTCTATCGAAATGCGGAGCAATTCGAGCTCAGCGTCGAGATGCTGCGCATCACCTTGCCGTATCTTTTCTTCATTTCCCTCACGGCATTCGCCGGGGCCATTCTGAACACCTGGGGACGTTTCGCCATACCGGCCTTCACGCCGGTCTTTCTGAATCTTCTGATGATCGCTGCGGCGATTTGGTTCGCCCCTTACCTGTCCGAACCGATTACCGCCTTGGCCTGGGGTGTGCTGATCGCCGGCGTCGTCCAGCTCGCATTTCAAGTGCCTGCGCTCCTCCGGGAGGGCTTGCTGCCGAAACCCCGCCTTGGGTTTCACGATGCCGGCGTTCGCCGCATCATCAAGATGATAGGACCGGCGATTTTCGGGGTTTCGGTAACCCAGGTGAATCTCCTGGTCGACACGGTGATTGCCTCCTTTTTAGTGTCCGGCAGCGTCTCCTGGCTTTACTACTCCGATCGGCTGGTGGAATTCCCTTTGGGCATTTTCGGCGTCGCTATCGGCACTGTAATGTTGCCTCATTTGTCGAAAAATCATGCAAACCGTGATCGCGACGGGTTTTCCCGTTCGCTGGACTGGGCTCTCCGCTGGGTCATCCTGATCGGCTTGCCGGCGACCTTGGGCCTAGCGCTACTCGCCGAACCGATGATTTCCACCCTTTTTCAGTACGATCGGTTTTCTTCGCATGACGCCGAGATGGCCAGCCGGAGCCTAACGACTTACTCCATCGGATTGATGGGCTTCATCGCAATCAAGGTGCTGGTTCCGGGCTTCAGCTCGAGACAGGATCTCCGCACCCCGGTCAGGTATGGCGTCTACGCCATTATCGCCAACCTCGCGTTGAACCTGGCTCTGATTTTTCAACTCGCGCCGATCGGCTGGGGTCACGCGGGTCTCGCTCTGTCGACGGCGTTGGCGGCGCTCCTTAACGCCGGACTGCTCCTGGCCAAACTTTTGAAGGAGCAGATTTACAAACCGGAACCGGGATGGCCGATCTTCCTGCTGCGTGTAGCGCTCGCCAGTGGCGTGATGGTCCCGATCCTGGTCTATGCGTCCAATGCTTATCCGTGGCAGATCTGGTCGCTCGCCGACCGAATTTCGCATCTGGCTTTGTGGATTCTGCTGGGCCTCGCGACTTATCTGTCGTGTCTTACCCTGACAGGGCTCCGTCCCAGGCACATGCTGGTTCCGGAAGGTACCTGAGGACCGTCGCATGCGCTTGATTCGAGGACTCGCCGAACTGAAACTTCCCGAACGGGGCTGCGTCGCCACGATCGGCAACTTCGACGGCGTCCATATTGGTCACTGCCAAGTGATCGAAAGGCTGGCGGAAGCAGGACGGAGGCTGGATTTGCCGGTTGTGGTCGTCCTGTTCGAACCGCAGCCACGGGAATATTTTTTCCCGAACGAAGCACCGGCCCGTTTGACCCGGCTCCGTGAAAAGCTGGCCCGCTTGGCTGAATTGCCGATCGATCAGGTGCTGCTGCTGCGCTTCAACCGGCAGCTCGCCATGTTGCCGGCGGAAAGCTTCATTCAAGACATCCTGCTCGAAGGACTGCGCATCAAGTATCTGGTGATCGGAGACGATTTCAGATTCGGCAGAAACCGGCTCGGCAACTTTGCCTTGTTGCGGCAGGCCGGGAAAGAATTCGGCTTCGAAGTGGTCGACACGCCGTCGGTATTGGTCGATGGACGACGCGTCAGCAGCACTTCGATCCGCAAAGCCCTCGCGGCAGGCGATTTAGCTCGCGCAGCGCGACTCCTGGGGCGTCCTTATTCAGTCTGCGGACGCGTCATCCATGGGGCGAAGCGCGGCCGAACGCTCGGCTTTCCCACGGCCAACATCTTGATGAGACGGAAAAACACTCCTGTACAGGGTGTATTTGCCGTTACAATGTCCGGAATAGGCGAACATCCGCTGCCGGGGGTCGCGAACGTAGGCATACGCCCGACTGTCGCGGGAGGACGTACGGTGCTCCTCGAAACCTATTTGCTGGACTTCTCCGGAGACCTCTACGGAAAACAGGTGGAAATCGTTTTTCGCCACAAGCTCCGGGACGAAAAGCGCTTCGACGGCTTAGCCGAACTGCAGGCCCAGATCGAACGGGACGTCATGACTGCAAGAGGCTATTTCGCCATCTCAAATTCAACATCATCCTCTGCATCATGAGCACGGATTACAAATCGACACTGAATTTACCCAGCACCGATTTTCCGATGAAGGCCAATCTGCCGCAGCGCGAGCCCGAGCAGCTCGAGCGCTGGCGCAGCATGGATCTTTACCGGAAGATTCGCGAAACGTTCCGTGGGCGCCCGAAGTTCATTCTTCATGACGGCCCCCCCTACGCCAACGGCGAAATCCACATCGGCCATGCCGTAAACAAGGTGTTGAAGGACATCATCGTCAAGAGCAAGGGATTGAACGGTTTCGACGCGCCCTATGTGCCCGGCTGGGATTGCCACGGCCTGCCCATCGAATTGATGGTGGAGAAGAAGATCGGCAAAGCCGGCGTGCAGGTCAACGCTTCCGATTTCCGCAAGGCCTGCCGCGCCTATGCGACCGAGCAAGTGGATATCCAGCGGCGCGAGTTCATCCGGCTCGGCGTTTTCGGCGACTGGGAAAATCCGTACCTGAGCATGGACTTTCGCTTCGAGGCCGACATCCTGCGCGCTTTGGGCCGAATCTCCGCGCGCGGCCATCTGATGAAAGGGGCAAAGCCGGTGCATTGGTGCACCGATTGCGGCTCCGCGCTGGCCGAAGCCGAGGTCGAATACGAAAACAAGCGCTCGATCGCCATCGACGTGCGGTTCAGGGTTCTCGACGAAACCGCGCTGGTCCAGCGTTGTCACTCGGTTCCGGGCCATCCGGGCGAAGGCCCGCTGTCGGTGGTCATCTGGACGACGACACCCTGGACCCTGCCGGCCAACCAGGGCGTGGCGCTCAACCCGGATCTCGATTACGCCGTGGTGCAATGCCGGGAACCGATGGAGCGGTTGGTCGTGGCCGAAGCCCTGATGAAACATGTCATGATGCGTTGCGGCGTCGACGATTACCGCGTCGTGGCGTATTGCAGGGGCTCGGATCTCGAGGGATTGATGCTGCACCATCCGTTTTACGAGCGCGAGGTGCCTATCGTTCTCGGCGAGCACGTGACGCTCGACGCCGGTACCGGCGCGGTGCATACGGCGCCCGGCCATGGCCAGGAAGACTACGTCGTCGGTCAGCGCTATGGGCTGCCGGTCGAAAATCCGGTGGCGGACGACGGCAAGTTCCTGCCGAGCACGCCGCTGTTCGCCGGCGAACACGTCATGAACGCCAACGGCCATGTGGTCGAGGTGCTCAAGGAACGCGGCACACTGCTGCACGAAGCGCGCATCGAGCACAGCTATCCGCACTGCTGGCGGCACAAGACGCCGGTCATCTTCAGAGCGACGCCCCAGTGGTTCATCGCCATGGACAAGAACGATCTTCGCCGCCAGGCCCTGGAAGAAATCAAGAAAGTGGAATGGATACCCGACTGGGGGCAGGCGAGAATCGAAGGCATGGTCGCGAACCGGCCCGACTGGTGCGTCTCCCGGCAGCGGAACTGGGGCGTGCCGATCGCCTTGTTCGTCCACCGCGAGACCGGCGCCCTGCATCCCCGCACCGAGGACCTGATCGAAGCGGTCGCGCAACGGGTCGAGGAACGCGGAATCGATGCGTGGTTCGATCTCGACCCCGCGGAATTGTTGGGCGAAGAGGCTGCGCAGTACCAGAAGATCAACGACACGCTGGATGTCTGGTTCGATTCGGGCGTCAGCCACTTCTGCGTGCTGGATCGGCGGGAGGACCTGCATTCGCCGGCCGATCTGTACCTCGAAGGCTCGGACCAGCATCGCGGCTGGTTCCAATCGTCCTTGCTCGCTTCCGTGGCGATCCGCGACGCCGCGCCGTATCGGCAGGTGCTGACCCACGGCTTCACCGTGGATGCGGAAGGCAAGAAAATGTCGAAATCCAAGGGCAATGTCGTGGCTCCGCAGAAAGTGATGCAGAACCTCGGGGCGGATATCCTGAGGCTTTGGGTCGCGGCAACCGACTACCGGGCCGAGATGAGCGTTTCCGACGAGATTCTGAAACGCACGGCGGACGTTTACCGGCGGCTGCGGAATACCGCCCGCTATCTGCTCGCGAACATGAGCGGCTTCGACCCGGAGCGGCATTCGGTCGAACCCGAAAAGATGCTGGCGCTCGACCGCTGGGCGGTGGACCGGGCTTTCCGTCTCCAGCAGGAAATCGTCGAAGCCTACGAGACCTACCAGTTCAACCTGGTCTATCAAAAGGTCCACAACTTCTGTTCCATCGACCTGGGCAGCTTCTATCTCGACGTGCTGAAGGACCGCCAGTACACCTGCCGCGAGGACAGCCTGCCGCGGCGATCCGCACAAACCGCGATGTACCACATCGCCGAGGCACTAACCCGCTGGCTGGCGCCCATCCTGAGCTTCACGGCCGATGAAATCTGGCGTCATTTGCCCGGCAAGCGGAGCGAATCGGTGTTTCTGGAGACCTGGTACGAGGGACTGTTCCCGCTGGACGAATCCTCTCCGTTCAACCGCGAGTTCTGGGATTTCCTGCTCAAAGTCCGCGAGGCGGTGAGCAAGGAACTGGAAGTACTGCGGGTGCGCGGCGAGATCGGCTCGTCCCTGGACGCCGAAGTCGAGCTTTACGGCAGCCAACCGATTCTCGAACGGCTTGCGCCTATCGAAAGCGAGCTTCGATTCTTGTTCATCACTTCGTATGCGAGCCTTCGGCCCGAAGGGGACAGCGGCACGCTTCCGACGGGGATCGAGGGACTGGAGCTGAAAGTTCGGGCTTCCGATAAACCCAAATGCGTACGCTGCTGGCATCACCGCGAGGACGTCGGCAAGCACCCCGACCACCCCGAGCTTTGCGGCCGCTGCGTGGAGAACGTGGCAGGACAGGGCGAAACCCGTCTTTACGCCTGATCTCATGTTGAATTGGCTTTGGCTTTCCGCGCTGGTCGTCGGCCTGGACCAGCTCACCAAGCAACTGGTCGATCGCTCGATGGAACTTTACGAGTCGGTCGGCCTGCTGCCTTTTTTTCAGCTCACTTACCTACGCAACCAGGGCGCCGCGTTCAGCTTTCTGAGCCAAGCCGGAGGATGGCAGCGGTGGTTCTTCATCGGCCTGGCCGTCATCGCCAGCGGCGCTATCTGCTATTGGCTGAGCCGGCTCGGCAAGGGCCAACGTTGGGAAGCCGCGGCCTGGGCGCTGGTTCTGGGCGGCGCGCTGGGCAATCTCATCGATCGCATCATTTACGGATACGTTATCGATTTTCTCGACGTGTTTTATGGAGAATGGCACTGGCCGGCCTTCAACGTGGCCGATTCCGCGATCACCATAGGCGTAGCGATGCTGCTGATCGACTCCGTGAGACCGCGACAGTCGACGGCCAGCCTGGTGTAGACCTATTTGCCGGCAAGGGATTGCCGGCCTATAAACGATAGCCAAGTAGGTCGGGAATCCTTTCCCGACACAACGGACGGGCAATCGGCTTTGCATGCAAAAGATTTCCGACCTGCTGGATCATAGACCGGAACAAGCCCAGCATTCCCGGAGTAAGGCGCATTTACCGGGAACGGCTATCGCCTCATCCCCGCCTACGACGGTTTCACCTCAGACGAGAATGCCTCTGCCTCCGGTCGGCTGAAAACCTCTTGCGGACAGCAAGCGGTAAAGCCTTTCCCAATCGAAACTCGGGCCCGGATCGGTTTTGCGTCCCGGAGCGATGTCGCTGTGACCGACGATCCGGTCCGGTGACAAGCCCGGATAATTCGCCAGCAAGGCGGAGAGCAAATCGGCCAGGTGCTCGTATTGCCGGTCGGTATAGGGAATATCGTCGGCCCCTTCCAACTCGATGCCGATCGAGAAATCATTGCAGCGCTCCCGCCCCTCATAGTTCGAAATCCCGGCATGCCAAGCGCGCCGGTGGAACGGAACGTATTGAACGATCTCGCCGTCGCGGCGAATGAGCGCATGGGCCGATACCCGAAAGCCGTGTATGCGCTCGAAATAAGGGTGGGCAGTCGGTTCCAAGGTATTGGTAAACAAACAGTCGATCCAGTTGCCGCCAAACTCGCCCGGAGGCAAACTGATGCCATGTATCACCACCAGCGAAATATCCCCTGAATCGGGCCTGTCGTCGCAATTGCAACTCTCTAGCCGCCTCGCGTTTGCCAGCCAGTTATCGATTATCTTCATTTTCCAAACCGAGTTGTAAATCGTCGAGAATTCGTCCTGTCCGCCGAGTATATCTACAAGACAATCTGTCCGCTTTCGGTTTTGTGGGTCGAGTCACGATATAAAAAAGACTTTCCCTTTAAAGTAAGTCCCGCGACGAATATAAAGCGCATTGTAAGAACCGAGTATAGAGTTATCGCAATGTGCGACACCGAAAATCATCATCGATTGCTACCGGTCCGGCAACGCATAGACTGAAACGGATTCAGTAAAGCTACAACACATTCGATATACCTTAAGCCGCGATTTTTCGAGGTACAGGTCGAAACCTTTCCGATTCGAAATCGGCCGGCAAAAATAATAATCCCGGCAGAAATGTTTCGACTTGAAAACAGAGCTCTTAAAGATAACAAGAACCGTGTCGGCCATGATAAAAAAGAAGCTGTTTCTTTCCATGGTACGCTGCATACCGAATATACGACTCCGTATCCCGCGAAATAGCAAAACAGTACGGGCAAAGGCAATCCCGGCACGCCGCATACATTATATTACCCGTTTTCGATGCATTAAGACGGCTGAAATCGAACTTAACTTCCCGGGCAATTCACGACAGTTTTTTCATCCATGACCATCAAGGGAGTGCTTCAAGCATGAGAGATTTCCGATTATGGAGCAGGCTGGCTCTAGCGCTAGCGGGGGTATTTTTCAATCCCATGGCCGTCGGAGAAACCCCGCCGTTGTCAGGGCTGCCTAGCAATGAGGAAAGCAAATCTGCTTTCGCCACGCTGAAGGCCGGCGAAGGCGGCTATGCACCGGCCCGTGCCGCCCGTGAGTACTGGGACGCGGCCCGCCGGCGCGTGGCACAGGATCCTCGCTGGACGGCTTGGTTGCAGGAGCGAACCGACTGGATCGATCACTGGATGACCACGCCCCGCGAGAGCGCGGACTGGGTCGCCGGCTGGATCCACGACTACGTCGATCCGAACACGGGCGTTCTCCTCCACTGGACCCCCGATCAGCCGATACCGCCCGACCAGCCCGGCCACGAAAAGCTGCGCGCCGCCTGGATCGCCCATAATCGGATCTACAACATCGACCGCGTGCTGGACGCCGCCCGACTGTTCCGCCTGACCGGCGATACGCGCTACTTGGATTGGGCGGCTTCGCAGCTCGATTTCTACGCCGACGCCTACCGCGGCTTCCCGTTGCAGACCTGGAACGGCCGAGCCCAGCTGATGAATCAGAGTCTGGACGAAGCGACCCGCGCCCTGGTGTTGATCGAAGCGGTCCGGCTGCTGAAACCCCATGTCCCGGCGGCCCGCGCCGACCACTGGCGCGAGGGGCTGTTCCTGCCGTTGGCGGCCAATGTGATGGCGTCGTCGCGCGAGGTCCACAACATCGCCGTCTGGCATGCCGCGGCCGTGACGCTGATCGGACTCGAGTTCGAACAACCCGAGTTGATCGGCTTCGGCAAGCATTCGGCCTTAGGTCTTCCGTCGCTCCTCGCGACCGGCGTCTCGCCGGACTGGTTCTGGTACGAGCACTCCCTGTCCTATCAGGAGTATACGGTCCAGGCCTTGGTGGAGCTGCTGGTCGGCGCGTCCCTGCGCGGGCGGCTGGCCGAGTTCGCCCGGGAACTCTGGATCGCGCAGAACCTGATGATTTCTCCGGTGACCGTGCGCTTTGCCAATGAAGACGCCCCGACCCTCAACGATTCGCCGCCTAATCGCAAGGCGCCGAACCGCAAGTTGTGGGCGGCCTCCCGCCGGGTGTTGCCGACCTGGCTCGGGCTGGACGAAGCGAAGGGCCAGCTGAGCTGGGACACCCTGCTCGATCCGCCCAAGCCGGTCGATTCGATGCCGGTACTGCCCGACCTGGCGTCGGGACCGGTGCCGGGTCTCGATGCGGTTCAGCTCGTGAAGAACGGCTGGCATGCCCTGTTGCGCTATGGCCAGAAAGCCCGGTTTCATGCCCAGCAGGAAGCCCTCACTTATGAACTGCAATACGGCGACACCTGGCTTCTCAAAGACGCCGGCACGGTCGGCTACGGCTCGCCGCTGCACAAGGGCTATTTCAGCCGGGCACCGGCGCACAACGTGCCGCTGGTCGACGGCGACGGGCAAAATCCCTGGCCGTCCGAGGGACAGCTCGATGAGGTCGCGCCGGACGGCTCGTTCGCGGCGGTGTCCCATCCGAGCTATCGTCCGGGCGTAACCGCAACCCGGCGGCTCGCCATCGGCGCCGGCGACTTTATCGATCAGGTGCGGGTGACCACCGGCTCGGACACGCCGCACGCGATCGGTGTCGTCATGAACACACCCTGTGCCGTGACCTCCGACCGGCCGTCTGTCGCGGAAGGGGCATCGCTGCCGAATGCGACGGCCTTCCGCCACTGGAAGGACTGGACCGCCTATGCGGCGGCGGGCACTTGGAGCGGCACGCTCGACTGCGCCGGCCGCCGGTTTGCCCTGGCGATCGCCGGCGCCGAGCTGCAGCGGGTGTTTGTGGGCACCGTCCCCGATTCCGCCGCGCCGTACACCCGCCGGGGCATCTACCTCGAAGCCATGGCAACGGAGACGCAGTTCTACCTGGTATTCCGCCCGCTCGATTCGCCGTAGGCGTATGCTGAAATACGGCGCGTAGCGGCATGAAGACAGCCAAGGCGTTGTTGTTCCACGACCGCTCGGCCTTTCTCGCTCTGTGGCCGAACCTTACCCGATTCGGCTCAGATCGTGCCGACGCTCCTCCGGCTCGGGCATTAGGGTCTGTCCATGCAATTTCGCCAAAGTGGCGGCGAGATTTGCCCCCAAGGCTTCGACGGCGGCGTGTTGTTTGGGATCGGTCAGCGTGCCCTCGGGCTGGAACGCTTCGTGAGCCTTGGCCACCGCCAATTGGTCGGGCAGGACGATGACACCGATGTTGCCCAGGATCGCCCGCAAGTGAACCAGGCCGCGGAGACCGCCGAAGCCTCCGGGCGAAGCCGACAGCAGGGTGGCGACCTTGTTCCGGAAAGGCGCCAGGCCATCCTCGCCGCCGACCGGCCGGGATATCCAGTCGATGGTGTTCTTGAGGAGCGGCGTAATCGAGCTGTTGTACTCGGGCGAAGCGATCAAAAGCCCCTGATGCGCCATCATCAGATGTCTGAATTTCAGGGCGTTGGCGGGAATGCCATCGCGGCTCTCCAAGTCACCGTCATAGATCGGCATCGGAAAATCGCGCAGGTCTGCCATCGTCACCTCGGCGCCGGCCCGACGGGCGCCTGCCGTGGCGATCCGCACCAGCATTTTGTTGTAGGAGCGTTCTCGCGCACTGCCGGCAAAAGCGAGAATTTTCGGTTTGGCTTCCATGGATATCTCCTCGAAATTCAACAGCGTACTTTGTTCGAAGTTCGTTTCAAAGTCGGGATCGCATCGACGGCTTTTGCTCGTCCCACGCTCGGGGATCGAAAACGGCCCCTCCCTTGACCACGCGGAAAATGCGGCGCAAATGAGTGACATCGGCCAGCGGATCGGCGTCGAGCAGCACGAAATCGGCGATTTTGCCCTGCTCCACGGTCCCCAATTCGGCGCTTCGCCCCATGACGCGAGCTCCGCCTTGCGTCGCGGCAGTCAGAATCTCGTGGGGCGACAAGCCGGCCTCGGCCATCAGCTCGAACTCCCGGTGCAGCGCCGGCCCGTGCAAGGTGCCGATATTGCCGGCATCGGTCCCGGCGGCGACCGTCACGCCGCTCTGCTGCAAACGCTTCAGATTCCAGAATGCGATATCCCGGCTGAACCAGTGGAAAGCCCAGGGCCTTTTCCAAACGGGCAGGCTAGCCAGCTCGTCGAACGTCGCGATCGCCCCGGGATCGCCGAGGCGGCGTTCGATGTCGGTCAGCCGAACCTTCCGTCCCAGCACCTCCTGATAACCCTCGTTGACGACGAGGGTGGTCACGTACACCACGTTCCGATCCTTCAGTAGCTTGATGAAGGCCTCGTCGACCCGGCGGTCCTCCACGCTGTGGGCGAGAATGTCCGCACCCGCCTGCACCGCCGCCCGTGCGGTCTCCAGTTCGGTCGCGTGCACCACGACCCGAGTGCCGGCGGCATGGCTCGCCTCGATCGCGGCCTGCACTATGGCGGTCTGAAACGCAAGACTCCGGCCCGGCAAGGGAATGAACCAGATTTTGATGAGGTCCGGCTTGCGCGCCAAAATCTCTCGCACCGTGGCGCGGCTTTCCTCGGCAGAATCGACCTTGATCAGCGCCGGATCCTCGGCCTTGAGTTCCTGCGGAAAATAAGTCGCGATCAAGGGTCCAGCCACCGCGACGCGCGGCGCCCGTTCGGTCCGCCTCGCGAGATCCCGCACCTCGAAGGTCCAGAACGGACCGCCGACATCCACCACCGAAGTCACGCCGCTCGCCACGTATCGAGCCAAGGTGTCGGGGACGCGCTGCCTGATCCCGGTGATCTCGTCCGCATAAGGGCGAACATCCCGCAGATCGATCACATCCGGACGGGTATAAAGACCGCCCGATTGAAAGAAATGTATGTGCGCATCGATCAAGCCGGGAACGATCCATTTCCCGCTCGCGTCGATCACCCGCGCTTCGGGAGGAATCGGTAACTCGCCCCGGTTCCCCACCGCCGCAATCCGCTCGCCCTCCACCACGATTACGGCATCGGCGCGTGGCGCGCCGCCGGTTCCATCGATCAGGGTACCGCCGACAAAAGCCTTCATATCCGCTCTACTCCCGCTGGCGAACACCAGGAGCGACAAAAAGATTGCCAATAACCCGTGCATGCACGGCGATCCGTATCGCCTCATCTTCCCATTCAAGAACACGCGAACTATTTCTTTCGACCGCGGCACGGGCCGTTCATTGCAGCGCAGCGAACGGGATTCACGCGTCTTGTGCCTTCCGCACCGGGGAAAAGAGCCTGGGAGATTTTTCGGTTTGGTGTGGCTCCCTCCTGTTGTAGGTCGGGAATACTTTCCCGACACTAACGGGCCGGCAAGCAGGTTTGTCGGCAAAGGATTGCCGACCTACAACGATTCGGGAATCTCCCGATACGGACTTAAGGCAGCAGCCACGTCAGCGGGACAAGGGCAACCAGGATCGAAACGGCCGCGGCGAACAACGGCACATAGCGCTTCGGCCTTGCCAGTTCGTTGGCTCGCAAGGCAAATACGCCGTGGAGCGTATCCATGAGTTGATCGATCAGAGCGATATTGGCCTCGATTGCCCGGGTCGCCTCGGCAAAATAGGGCTTGAGCTTGAGCTCGATGCGGCTCGGCTGAATGATGCGTTCATTGAGGAGATTCACGAATTTTCGGGTCGATTCGCGGCTGGTTGCCAAACCCGCTTGCAGATCCAGCCCAGTCGGTGGAGAAAGGTCCCGCAGCGCCGTCTGGATCTCGTTCAGGAGGCCGTCGATGCGATGGGCCAAAAAACCGAGTTTGATCCGGAACACCGGCGGGCATTTTCCGGACGCGATCACCCCCGCCCCGAGGCCGCGTCCCTGCCCGATCTGCTCGATCAGTTCGGGAAGCCGGCGTACCAGAATCGCCGCCATGCACCGATTGGACGGATCGGGATCGAACATTATCCCGGAGCCATCCGCCGCCTCCTCCATGAGGCACAGGACTTCCCTGATGATCCGCGTATGGGCGGCGAAACTCTCCGCGGGAGAGAGGTCGAAGAGCCCGCGTTTCAGTTCCTGCCAGGAATCGTGAATGGCTCGCCAGCGGGACAACTGCCCGGCATGCGCATCGGCACCTTCGTCGGCGAGAGGCATTGTCGCCCGCAACTGCTCTTCGATGTTCTTCTGAACGGACGGCAGACGCGCCCGGAAAGCCGTATCTCCGTTCAGACAGGAATTGGCCATGCCCCGGTGTTGCTGAAGACTGATCATCAATTCCGTGGTTCGGCGCAAATGGAGGATACCGGCCGCTTTACGGTCGAGCAGCGCTCTCTCGAATCGCTGCTCGACGGCAACGAGGAGCACCAGAAAAGCCAGTAACAGGGTCAGGCCGGTCAGAATCGGAAACATGAGAATCTCCTCTACGGATGCGGAATCAAATCTGGAAGTGGTGAACCATCGTCTTGAGGTTCGCTGCCAGTTGTTCGAGATGCCGGGCAATGGCGGACGTTTCCTGGGCAACCGTCGTGCTTTCGTCGGCCTTCCCGGCAATTTGCTCGACGTGCTGCGCGATATCCTGGCTGACGACGCTTTGCTCCTGAGTGGCAGCCGCAATGGTCGTGATGCTCTGCACGGTCTGCAACGCGCCTTCATGGATGGATGCGAGGGAGCTCGCCGCCTCGGTCGCCAGTGAAACCCCGGCCGAGACCTGTTCGCTGCCGGTCCGCATCGCGCTCACGGCCCGGTCGATGCTGTCCTGGATGGACACGATGGTTTGCCTGATTTCGTCCGTCGCATGGCGGGTACGGGCGGCGAGCTGCCGGACCTCGTCGGCGACGACGGCAAAACCGCGCCCCTGCTCGCCGGCGCGGGCCGCCTCGATAGCGGCATTGAGAGCGAGCAGATTGGTCTGATCCGCGATTTCGGCGATGACCTTGACGATCGCGCTGATTTCGTTGGAGCGCGCGCCGAGCGCCGTGATCATCCCGGAGGATTGATGGACCGAGTCGGCGAGCTTTTCCATTTCACCGGCGGTGCGGCGGACGACGATCTCGCCTTGCGCGGACAATTCCCTGGCCCGGCTGGAAATCCGCTCCGCTTCGCCGGCGTGGCGGGCGACCTCGCCGATGCTGACCGTCATCTCCTCCATGGCAGCCGCCGTACTTCCGGCTGCGTCGGACTGAAGATTCGCGCTGTAGGCGACCCGCTCGGTGGCGCCGGAGAGTTCGCTCGCGGCATTGCTCAATTCCTCGGCCGATGCGACTACGCCGGCAATAAAGCGGCTGAACTCGCGGGCGACGCCGTTGAAGCCGTCCGCCACCTGCACCAGCTCATCCCGCGAGTTTATGTGCGTTTTCGCGGTCAGATCGCCGGCGGCCAGACGCCGGCCGCTGCTGACCAGAGTGTGGACCGTCTGCCGTACCGACAGATAAAAGGCGGCAAATAGATAGACGGACACCAAAGCCGTGGTGACGGCGATCACGACGACCAGACGGTTTTTGGCGTCAAAGGCGGCGATACGCTCCTCCAGCAAGCGATCCAGCGTGGGCAGAACCGCATCGTAGAGGGCGAACTGGGCGTCTATGGCGCGGGTTCCGGCGGCAAAATAGTCGGAAGGCGCCATCACGATGGAATTTTTGGAGATCAGCTCGTTCCACTGTAAATCCAGGAAAGTCTTGAGACGAACGAGACTCTGTTCGAGACCGGCAGCCAACGCGGGCTTGACCGACGAGTTGGTCTGGAAAACGACGTCCATGCCTCGCTCGATGGCGCGCTGCTTTTCCAGGATAAGCGTGTTCAGCATGATCAGGCGGGATTTCTCGTCCGGGTCGTTCGCCTGGCGAGCGGCCATTCCGGTGCCCAAGCCCCGCGCCTGCCCCAGGTTCTCCATCAGGGCCGGAAGTTTGAGGATTGCGGCATCGGCGAGGTAGGCGCTATCGAGAACGGGATCCAGGACGAGATTGGAGGTCTCTCCGATGTGGCCGATCAGCCCCTGCAAGCCGGCGATCAGGGACGTGTGGGCGGCAAAATTTTCCTTCGCATCCGCGCCCGCGGATTGATTCGCAAGACGATTCCACGCTTGTTTCACGGCATTCCATCGGGTTGCGGTGTGCAACGTGGAATCCAGCCGACTGTCGATCTCGTTCACCGCGGCTTTAGCTTCCTCGATGCGGGCTCGCAAGGCCCGAATATCGTCATCGAAAGACCGGTCGCCGTTGAGTGCGGCGTAAACCATCCCACGGTGTTTCGGAAAATCCTGCAGCAAAGGCTGCAAAGCCTTCAGGTATTCCACACCGGACCGCTCTTCGCGGGCGAATGCGCTGCCGGCGTTCATTTCGACGATCAGCAGGTACAGGTAAACGGCAAGCGGCAGGACGAAGATCAAGCCGATGAACAGAAATTTATAAGGAAAGCGAAGATGGCTCAGCAAAACGATGGCTGGCCGAAGCACGTTGTACATGGATGTTCCCTTGCAATTAGGAGCTGTTTGCAGCCTGAGCGATCGTCGGGCAAAAAAAAGCGTCCAGCGGGGTCGTAATGACCGCCGATGGACGCCGTTGTCCGTTGATTCGTGCCCCGTTTAGCACTCCATGACGAGAATACATAATGCATGCCATGCGTAAGCGCAGAGAACCGGTCGACGCGATTACCCGGAATCGGGCCGATTGCGGGGAATATCTTGTATACCAAGGACATGCGGCGGCACATCGATCCGGCGCACAAAGATAGGGGGCGCGCACCATAACGGGACACTCCCGAAAGCGATCGCTCTCTCGGCTGCGGAAACTCACTCTGCGCACACGGGTTTCGCATGTTCCTTTCGAAGTTGGTCATCGGGCCGTTTTTGAAGGATTGGCCTCGGCGTGCAACTCCTTTTCCAAGGACAAGTCTCATTAACCAAACAAGCGCAGCAAGGAGCGGATTCCGCGCATCGAAAAACCGCGGCCATCGCTCGATCGCAACAGCAGGGATGAAGTCACATGAACAGCGATTACAGGAAAAGGACCGGCCTGGCAGCGATTCTCATGGGTGCCATCTTGGTCCCGGCCTTACAGGCGCCTTCGGCGTCCGCAAGGGCTCTCGGCATGGTGGCGGACAACACCACGGCTTCGGTCACGATATTCGATGCCGATACCGACACCGTACTGGGATCGGTGACCATAGCGACCGCCGGCCTGGCGATCGGTGACGTTCTCATCACGCCGGATCAGACCCGGGGATTCGTGACGAATTTCAACAGCGAAGTCTTCGTCATCGACCTGACCGCGTCGCCTCCCCGCCTCGCCGAAGGCACGAATCCGATTCCCATCGCCAACAATGGCGAGGATCTCTCGATCAGCCCCGACGGGAAGTTCCTGCTGGTGTCCGATGGCCTCTTCACTCAGCCGATCTCGGTCATCGACATCGCCAAACAGGCCGAGATCAGCACCTTGTCCGTGGGTACCGATACCAATTCGGTCGAGGTTTGCAGCGACGGCTCGGTACTGGCCACCTCGTCCGCCGATGCAACGGTGCGCCGGCTCACGCTCAGCGACACCGGGACCTTGAGAGATACCGGCGAGATGCTGTCTCTCGGTTTCGCCGAACCCAATAATGTCTTCTGCGCTCCGGACGGCGGATCGGGCCTCGTCATCGCCCGTGGCGCTCCCGAAATAACGTCGTTTGCGATTCCGGGACTGGAACGGGTCAACATGCGCGCATTATCCGGCACGTCCTCCGGGATTTCCGGTTTGGTCGACTTTGCAGTAGACCGGGCCTTTGCCCGGAGTAACGGCGAATCCCCGGGAGATGCGGGTTTCCTGGACGTCTATCGTTATGACGCCAAGAACGCGACCTTCAGCAACGAACCGCTGTTTTCGGTTCCGATTTCCAACGCTCCCGAATTCTACGGAATGGATCAGATGGCGCTGCATCCGAAGAAAGCGAAATTGTACGTCTCGCAACCCGATGCCTTGAGGGTGTACGACGCGAACACCGGGACCCTGCTGACGTCCATCACCGATCCCGGCATCGTGCAACCGACCGGCGTGACCGTGGCTAAGGATTTCTGCGAAGATCCTCCGCCTGGCGGGATGACTACGGAAGCCGACGCTCCGCAATGCGCCATGAAAAGCACCGGCTCTGCCGATCACCCGATCGACGGCGGCGATCAGGTCAAATAGTATCCCTGTGCGGTCAATCGTGAGCGACAGGTTTGCTTCTCGGCATGGCTCGTCCGATGGTGGGCGGAAGGATTGAACGAAATAAAAAGCCCGATTCTTGGAGCGATAGTGCTCGGCGAGCCCGCTACAGCCGCCCGCTCTTTTTCAACCGGCGGATTACCATTTTGTGATAGAGACGAGCCAGCAGCGGGCGGATCACCGGCAGTCCGATAAGCCAGGCCAAGGGTCTTAGAAACGCGACTCTCTCCAGCAATAGGATGTAAGCATCCAGCTCGGACGCGATCCGCCCGTTTTCGTCGCGGACATGCAGTTCGGTCAGGGCCTTGCGGGGATCGATGCCGATCTCGCGGAGTCTGTCCTCCCGTCCCGTGATATCGAACCAACAGACCCGCTCGCCGCTTTTTCCCGCCAGCCGCTCGTAGCGGCGGCGCTCCCGGACACAGCGCGGGCAGGCGCCATCGTAATAGACGGTGATCTTTCCCTGGTCTTCGTTCATGGATTCTGCCTCTTATTCCCAATCGCCTTCAATCAGGCATTCATGTTTGTAGGGTGGGTTAGCGAAGCGTAACCCACCGATTCAAGGTCGCCCGGTGGGTTACGCTTCGCTAACCCACCCTACGCAATGTTCACTCGGATGCCGAATGGAGTTAAAACCTGGTGGCCGACGGCAACGGGCGAGGCGACCCACAAGATCCGCCGGCACCCCCATCCCGTAGATTTCACCGTGGTTCCCCGGTAACCTTTCCTGAAACGCGCGGCAGTCGGTGCGTACTTAAGATAGGCGCATCCTCACCCGGATTCTGAGGAGGACTTCACCATGACGGAACCCGCTCCCATACGCGGACTTTGGTGTGCAACGCTGACGCCGCTCGGCCGGGACGGCGGCGTGGATCATGCGAGACTCGCCGCACTGGTGCGGGAATTGCTCGCGAAAGGCGTGGCCGGTATCGTGCCGTTCGGCACGACCGGCGAAGGTCCCTCCTTCTCGGTGGCCGAGCGCTGCGAGGGGCTTGACGCGCTGCTGGCTGCCGGCATCGCGCCGGGCCGCCTGCTCGCCGCCACCGGATGCGCCGCACTCTCCGACACCCTGGCGCTGACCCGGCACGCGCTGAAAACCGGCTGCCCGCGCTGCCTGATCCTTCCGCCGTTCTTCTGGAAAAATTTGACCGACGAGGCTGTGTTCCGTTACTACTCGATGCTGATCGATACGGTGGGCGATACGCGTCTGCGCGTTTATCTGTATCACATCCCGCAACTCTCGGCCGTGCCGATCCGGCCGGAAGTCGTCGCCCGGCTGGCGGCCGCCTATCCCGGCATCATTGCGGGGGTGAAGGACAGCGGCGGCGATTTCGAACATACCGCCGGGCTGTTGAGACGCGTGCCTCAGCTTTCGATCCTGCTCGGCCACGAATCGCATCTGCCGCGTCTGATGCGCGCCGGCGGAGCCGGAACCATCTGCGGCATCGCGAACCTCTTTCCGGCCCTTATCGCGGCGCTACTCAAGCCGGACGTGCCGCCGGACGACGAAACTCGAGTCCGTATGTTCCTGGACATCGTCCTGCGCTACCCCTTCGTTCCCGCATTCAAGGCGATTCGCGCCGCGCAGACGGGCGATCCCGCCTGGCTTGCGCCCCGGCCGCCGCTATTGCCGCTATCGGAGACCGAAAGGGCGATGCTGGTCGCGGCTCTTCACAACGCCGGCTTCGGCATCGCGCCCGAGACCGGCCGATGGTGATCTAAGGCTTGCTTTCGCTGGCTCCCAAGTTCCTACTTCGGAGCCTCTCGCTTTGGGTTCCCAAACGGGAGTTTGGGAACCAATCTAAACTTCAAGCGCTTGGAAAAAGCGATTTTTACAGCGCCCGCATGAACGCCGCCAGGTCCGACTTTTCCTGCGTGTTCAATTTGAGCCCCAGCACCAGGTTGAAAAACTCCACCGTGTCCTCCAGGGTCAGGCAACGCCCGTCGTGCATGTAGGGCGGGCTGTCCTTGATGCCGCGCAAGGTGAACGTCTTCATCGGCCCCAGCGGCGCCTCGTTGACGAAGCGTTCTAGGTGGAGGTCGTGCATCTGGTGGTCGAGGTAGGTCGGAGGCATATGGCACGCGGCGCATTTACCCTTGCCGAAGAACACTTCTTCGCCGCGGCGCTCGGCTTCGGTGGCCTTGGAGGGGTCGAGCCGAGCGGTGGCAACGTCGAGCTTGGGCGCCGGCGGGAAGTCGAACATGTTCTGCATCTGCGCCATGTGCGAAACCTGCACCCGATCGAACTGGGTAAAACCTTTCTTCATGGCGTGGATGGGATCGCCGTTGAAATAGGCGGTACGAAATTCGAATTCGGTGAAGTCCTCGACCGAGCGGAGACTCCGCTTGGAACCGTGCAGTTGTTGATTGAACACGCCGCGCAGGCTGACCGTGTCGAGGCGGAGGCGCCGCTCTTGCGGCCGGTTGTCCGGATTGAGGTGGAATTGTCCGGTCGTATGACCGTTGATATGGCAATCGAGGCAGGTGACGCCTAGGCTCGGCTGTTCGCTTTTCCGGTCGTCGGTGGGATTGAATTCTTCCTGGGGAAACGGCGTGAGCAGCAGGCGCAGGCCGTCGAGCTGAACGGGCGTCAGCAGGTCCTTGAAAAGCGCATAGTAATTGTTGATCGAGACGACCTCGCCCCGGGATACGTCACCCAGTTCCGGCCGGTTTTGCAGGAACATGGCGGGCGGGAACTCCGGCAGAAAGGCGTCCGGCAGATCGAATTCCACATCGAAGCGCTCCAGCCGCGGGAACATCTCGATCTGCATTTTCGGGAAGACCTGGCCGCCGGTGGCTTGCTTCGGATGCGGCAGGGCGGGATAAGGGAAGAGTCCCTTTTCGCGAATCTCCTCGGGCGTCATCGCGGCCAGCGTGTCCCAGGTCATGCCGTTGCGCAGCCGCGCGGTGGGACCTACCGGAATGGGTTTACCCCGCGACATTTTCGCCTCTCGATGGAGTCTTGGGGTCAGATCATAGCGGCTTTCCAGCAGTTTTCGCTGATCGGCGGTGATCTTGGGCTTGGCCGCCTTGTCCTCCTGCATGATCTCCTCGAAAGTCTGCATGGGCCTCTTGGCATTGAGGGGATCGCGGTAGAAATCGAAGCCCAGCACCTTGCCCTGATCGGGCTGGCCGCCAAAGGCGTTCGAGGAAGGCTGGGCATGGGGGGCGCGGAAAGCGCCAGAGCGATCATGCTCGGATTTCTGCGACTCCGGCCGGGAAGAGGGAGCGGCTCTCGGCGTTTGCGCCTCGGCAACGGCATCCAACGGCTTGCCGTTGGTCTGAGCGGCCGCTACGGCCACGGGAAAAACAAAGCCGCCGAGGAACCAACGGGCAGCGCTGCTTGAAATCGCCTTGTTCCGGAATCGCATAACACCTCCTTGCGAGCCATCTATCGGAGATAAATCGGATCGGGGTAGTTCTAGATTTGAATTGCCGATCAATCCATTGGTTCCGGATACCTACTGCTCTTTCGGCGGTTGACGGAAACCGGAATGTCGTAGGGCGGGTTAGGCGCACGCCGGCATCCGCTGGCCGCTGATCACCATGCTTTCCGTGCGCCGTAACCCGCCGGACCAATGCTCGATGGTCGTGCCGCTCGCGTCGGTGGGTGGCCGCCAGCCTCGCTGGGTGATGTGCGGGTAGTGCGGGGCGCACCTGATGCCCCGCCCGCCATCAAGACCGCGATGGCATTGCGGCCAAGGGCTGCAAGCTTTCCGTGACGAGCCGGTCGGCCAGGTCGAGGTCTACGTCGTCTACCCGGTTTATGGATTCCGACAAACGCTCGATGATGCCGGCCTGGACGTCGCCGCGTTCTTTGGCGACGGCATAGGGAATGCGGTGAAACATGACCATGGCGTAGCGCGGGATGAATCTCGCCGGGTGGCGCTCTTCGAGCAGCCATTCGATGTGCTTCCGCAAGTGAAACTTGGGGTCACGGACGGAATCGCGCATCTCGATGTAGTTTTCCAGCGCCATGTCGGCGATGGCCTCGGCATTCGGCTTTCTCTGGGCCTCGAAGTTTCGGTAAAGGCTTTCGAAGTTATCGTGTTCATCGAGCAACCGGTCGAGAACGACGCAATCCTCGAAGGCGCAGTTCATCCCTTGCCCGTGAAAGGGAACCACCGCGTGGGCGGCATCGCCCAGAATCAGCGCCTGATCGCCGACATGCCAGGGAAAGCAGCGAATCGTGCCCAAGGTCCCGGTGGGATGGTTCAGAAAATCGTGAACCGGGTCGGACATCAGGGGAAGCACGTCGGGAAACTCGGTTTCGAAGAAATGCAGGATGGCGCCCTCGTCGCTGAGCGTCCGGAAACTCTCGAGGCCCGAATGGGGCAGGAACAAGGTGGCGGTAAAACTGCCGTCCCGATTGGGCAGGGCGATCAGCATGAAGCCGCCGCGCGGCCAGATGTGCAGGGCGTTCTTTTCCAGCCTGAAAGCGCCTTCGGGTCCTGGCGGGATGGCCAGCTCCTTGTAGCCGTGCGGCAGGTGCTCGTCTCGGCAGTCGATGCCTTTCTGTACGATCATGGCCTGGCGCACCGCGGAACCCGCGCCGTCGGTGCCGATCAGCGTATCGAAAGGCAGAATGCGCGGGTTATCGTCGTCTTCACGCCGGAGCAGCAGATGCCGGTTTTCGAAATCCATTCCTTCGCACTTTTCGCCGAAAAAAAGCTCGGCCCCGGCGGCTTCGGCCCCATCGAGCAGGATCTTGTTGAGCGCGGCCCTTTCCACCGAATAATGAACGGCGGATTCGTCCCTGCCATAGGGTTGATAGAGCAGTTTTCCGTCCCTGTCGTGGATCATGCGGCCGGGCATGGCGACCAGATGTTTTTCGATATTCCGGTATAGCCCGACTTCCTTCAGGGCATGGATGCCGCGGGTGGACAGCGAGAGGTTGATCGACCGCCCCGCCGGAATTTGGTGTTTGCGCATGTCCGGCAAGCGCTCGAAGACCCGGACGGAAAACCGCCGGCGGGCCAGGAACATGGCGAGGAGGCATCCGGCGAGCCCTCCGCCGATCAGGGTGATAACTTTAGTCCGCATGTTCGATCACTCCCTTGAGCCGCTCCACGAAATCGAAGATTTCGATGTAGCGGTTGTAAAACGGGACCGGCGCCACGCGGATCACGTCAGGCTCCCGCCAGTCGCAAACGATCCCGGAAGCGCTCAGCTTTTCGAACACCCGCTTGCCGTCCTTCAATCTGAGCGAAAGCTGGCAACCCCGTTCGGCGGGGGCGGGCGGCGTGAGGATGGCGATCTCGTCGTCGAACCGTTCCTTGAGCAGGCGTTCCAGATAACCGGTCAATGATTCCGACTTGGTCCGCAGCGCCGTCATTCCGGCTCGATCGAACAGATCCAGGGACGCAAGCAGGGGCGCCAGGGAGAGAACGGGCGGATTGCTGAGCTGCCAGCCTTCGGCCCCGGGCAAAGGACTGAACCTCGGCGGCATGACGAACCGGGTGGATTTGTCATGCCCCCACCAGCCGGCGAAGCGGGGAAGATCGAAGCGTTCGGCGTGCCGCTCGTGGACGAAACAGCCCGCGACGGCTCCGGGTCCCGCGTTCAAATATTTGTAGGAACACCAAACGGCGAAATCCGCGTTCCAGTCGTGCAGTTTCAAGACCAGATTGCCGACGGCGTGGGCCAGGTCGAACCCGACCACGCAGCCTTTCCTGTGCCCCGCTCCGGCGATTTCGTCCATGGCAAAGGTTTGGCCCGTGTAGAACTGCACGCCCGGCCACAGGATCAGCGCGATGCCGTCTCCTTCCCGTTCGATGAGCTCTAATAGATCCTCCACACGAAGAATCGCTTCACCCGGACGGGATCTGGCTTCGATCAGCGACTCTTCCGGGTCGAAGCCGTGAAAGGCGATTTGGGAAGCCATGGTGTAGCGGTCCGACGGGAAAGCGTGTTCCTCGATCAGGATCTTATGGCGCTCCGGCGTCGGACGGTAAAAGCTCACCATCAGGAGATGAAGGTTGACCGTCAGGGAGTTCATCGCCGCCACTTCGACGGGCAGGGCTCCGACCAACCGGGACAGTTTCTCCGTCGCGAACTCGTGATAAGGCAGCCAGGGATGATCTCCCTCGAAGTGTCCCCGCACTCCCATCCGCGCCCACGCGGCCAGCACCTCCTCCACGTAGCGCCGCGCCGATTTCGGCTGAAGTCCCAGAGAATTGCCGCAAAAATAAATCTCTTCCGAGCCATCTTCCCGCTTCGGGATGTGAAAGTCGCTTCGGTACGAACCAAGAATATCCGCTCGGTCCAGCGCCTCGGCGAGAGATCGGTGCGCTTCGAACCTCATGGAACCTCCACGGGAAAGATCAGCGGCCGGCTGGGTGCCGCATCGCCGCGGAAAGGCGCGATTTGAAGATTGAGCAGGTAATAACCGTCCCGAATGTCGTCGCCCACGAAGATGAGTTCGGTAATCGTTCGAAAAGGCGCTTTGCAGCGATTCAAATCGTGGGCGTCGGGCGGCAGCTCCCAGAAAAGGCGGTGATTCGACAGCCTGCCCTCGTCTTCCATGCGGTCGACGGACGGCATATCCACCAAAAGATGCTTGACGCCGCGTCGGACGATTTCCGCCATCGCCTCATTGGAAAAATAAGGCGTCGCCAAGTACTGCCGTGTTCTCTTGGACGGTGAATTGGGCAGCGAGCGGATGACGAGCACTTGGTGAAAATCCTCGTCATCCAGCGTTCTTAACTTTTCGACTAGCGCCCTCCGGGTAATGAGCGCATCGCCTTCCGCTTTGCCGGGGATATAACTTTCCGGGCAATCCATGCCTTTTTCCGGCTTCACGGAAATCAGGGTGGCAGGAATCCAGGCATCCTTCAGAAATGCCGTTACCGATACGTCCTGATCCACGATATGGCCCACGCATTCGGTATGGGTGCCGTGGCAATGGGGGATGAAACGGTATTCCCTCACATTGCAGCTGCCGCCGCGCCGGGTGTCGCCGACGAACCAGGCGTTTTCCACCGTTTGCACGCCGGCGGGCGGTACCCCGAAGGCGCTGAGTCCTCGGACATCAAAATCGACAGGGATGGACAGGTCGAAATGGTTTGCCGAGTCGATACGGAAGGTCCGTGGTCCGATATGGACATCAACGGCGGTCATACGAAGGATTCCGCTGTGAGACCGAGCCATTCCAAGGCAGTGCCGTGAAACAACCGCGCCTTGGTCGATTGCGGCAGCGCCATCTCGGCTATCATCCTGCCGGGCCGGTTTTCGCCCAGCGGAAACGGATAGTCGGAGCCGAGGGCGATCGAGTTCGCGCCCAAAAGATCGATCAGGCAACTCAGGAGGCGTGGATCGTTAACGCATGAATCCACATAGAAGCGCCCCAGGTATTCGGCAGGCTCCACGGCATTGTCCACGGCGCAAAGATCGGGGCGCACCTCGAATCCGTGCTGAACACGGCCGAAAGTACCCGGGAACGCCCCGCCGCCGTGGGCAAACGCAACACGAAGCCGGGGAAACCGCTCGAAGACGCCGCCGAAAATCATCGAGCAGATGGCCAGGGCGGTCTCCGCAGGCATGCCGACCAGCCAGCTCAGCCAGTATTTCTTCATGCGCTCGTTGGCGAGAACGTCCCAAGGGTGGACGAAGAGGGCCGCTCCCAAATCTTCCGCTGCCTCGTAGACAGGGAAGAAAAGCGTCTCGTTCAGGTTGAAGCCGTTGACGTGGGTGCCGATTTCGACGCCCGCCAGCTTCAGATCGCGGACGCAACGCTCCAGCTCCCCGACCGCGAGTTTCGGCGCCTGCATGGGCAGAGTGCCCAGCCCGACAAAGCGCTTGGGGAACTCGGCGACGACGCCGGCGATGTGATCGTTCAGCAGTTTAGAGAGATCGAGTGTGTGCTCCGGTTTCGCCCAGTAAGAGAACATGACCGGCACGGTGGAAAGCACCTGAACCTGCACGCCGAATTCATCGTAGTCCTTGAGCCGGGTCCCGGCATCCCAGCAGTTGCTCCTGATTTCCCGGAAGCATTCGCCGTTCCTGAGCATGCGGGCGCAGCCCGGCCGGTGATGATCGAGCTGAATAAACCCGCCATAGCCATACCGCTCCCGAAGATCGGGCCAGTTCTTCGGCAGGATGTGGGTATGGATGTCGATTTTGAGCATGTTTGTTTTCCATGTGCCTAATAATGAGCCGTTCTCAAGCCCCTTCCTTTTTACGAAGTACCGGTCTTTCTCCCTCTCCCTCCGGGAGAGGGATGGGGTGAGGGGATCGAACAACTATGGCAATCGGAATTGCCTCTAACACTGCCTCAAGATCGCCGAGCACTTCATGATTCCAAAACCGCAACACCCGATAACCCAAAGCCTGTAAGTATCGGGTTCGCTGATTGTCCTGTTCCTGTTGCTCGGAATGCTGTCCACCATCGAGTTCAATGATCAGCTTCGGTTCTAGGCTGAGGAAATCTGCGATGTAGGGGCCAATGGGTTGTTGCCGACGGAACTTGCAACCTTCCAGCTGGCGGTTTCTCAACCAGCTCCACAATAATTTCTCCGCGTTGGTCTGTTGTTTTCGTAGCGTTCGGGCCAGTTGTTTCATCGGAAGAAAACCTAGTTTCGATCCCCTCACCCTAACCCTCTCCCGGAGGGAGAGGGAACTGAGGGCCGAAGTAATGGGCACAGACTACCACCGGCCTTTGCCCATCCTACCGTGTGCCGCGAGTGTGTATTCAAGGCGCCTCCATCACCGTCCCGCACTTCTTGCACGTCCGGTTTTCCTCGCTGGAATAGAACCGCTCGAAAACCGGCGGCAAGTCCTTCTCGATGTTTTCGAGGTGGAAATATTCCTCGTAGAGCAAATTCGAACAGTTGTCGCAGTACCATAGGAGACCGTCGTTTTCCGCCGGTCCTCGCTTTCGCTCTATGACCAGCCCCACCGTGTCGGCGAAGCGCTGAGGGGAATGGGGGATGCGCGGCGGAAGCAGAAAGATATCGCCTTCCCGGATGCGGATGTCCTTGGGGTTTCCGTCCTCCATGATCTTGAGAACCATGTCGCCCTCGACCTGGTAGAAGAACTCCTCGCCTTCGTCGTAGTGATAATCCTTGCGGCGGTTGGGGCCGCCCACCGCCATGACGATGAATTCCGCGTCCTCGAACACCTGTTTGTTGCAGACCGGGGGCTTGAGCAGATGGCGGTGTTGGTCTATCCACTCGCGGAAGTTGAAAGGCTTGAGTTCTCTCACGGCGATTCTCCGTTCTCATTCGATGGTCGCGATGCACTTCAGCTCGATCGCGATCGGGGTCGGCAGCCGCGACACTTCGACGGTCGTCCGGCAGGGCTGATTGGTCCTGAAGTATTCCGCGTAGAGCCGGTTGTAAGCCGGAAAATCCTTTTCCATATTCGTCAGGAAGACGGTGACGTCCACCAGCTTGTCCCAACGGGAGCCCGCTTCCTCGAGGATCAGGCGGACGTTTTCGAAGACCGAGCGGCATTGCGCCTCGATTTCGTAGGCAACGATATTCCCGTCCTCGTCCAGCTCGACGCCCGGAATAATCTTGCTTCCGCGTTTTCTCGGCCCGACCCCTGACAGGAACAAGAGATTCCCCACCCGCCTGGCGTGGGGATAGAGGCCCACGGGTTCCGGTGCTTTTTCCGAGTCGATACGCTGACCCGCCATACGCGCTATCCTCCGAGATAAACGCAGACGTTCTTGGCTTCGGTGAAAAACTTGAGCGCCTCGAAGCCGCCTTCCCGGCCCACGCCCGATTGCTTCATGCCGCCGAAAGGCGTCCGGAGGTCGCGGAGCAGCCAGCAGTTGATCCAGATCACCCCGGAATGGATCCGGTTCGCCAGGCGATGGCAGCGCTTGAGGCTTTCGCTCCAGACTGTGGCGGAAAGCCCGTACATCGTGCTGTTGGCATACTCGACCGCTTGGTCTTCGCCATCGAAAGGCATCAGGGTGACCACGGGGCCGAAGATTTCCTCCTGATTGACCCGGCAGTCCGGGGAGAGACCTTCGATGATGGTCGGCTCGACGAAGAATCCGTTTTCGCAGCGGCCCTCAAGACGCACCTGCCTGCCGCCGGTCAGGATCCGCCCGCCCTCGGTCTGCGCCAGATCGATGTAGGACAGCACCTTGCGGAGGTGGCTTTCCGAAATGAGCGCGCCGACGTCGCAGTCTCCGCTCAGTGGATCGGCCACGCGCAGCGCCTGGGTCCGTCGCAGGAATTCGTCCCTGAACGTTTCGTAGATCGGCCGTTCGACGAAGATCCGCGACCCCGACAGACAGATTTCGCCCTGATTGAAAAAGGACGAGCGGACCGTGGTGCTCACGGCGCGTTCGAAATCGCAATCGGCAAAGATGATGTTCGGATTCTTGCCGCCGAGTTCCAGGGAGAGCTTTTTGAACTTGGGAGCCGCGGTTTGGGCGATCCGGGCTCCGGTTTGGGTGCCGCCGGTGAAGGAGATGGCTTCGACGTTCGGATGCTCGACCAGGCGTTGCCCGGCCTTGGCGCCGGTGCCGTGGACGATGTTCAGAACCCCCGGCGGAAGCCCCGCTTCCCGGCAGATTTCCGAGAGATAAAACGCCGTCATCGGCGTCAGTTCCGAGGGCTTGGCCACGACAGTGTTCCCCGCGGCCAGCGCGGGCGCGACTTTCCAGGTAAAGAGATAAAGCGGGAGGTTCCACGGCGAAATACAGCCGACGACGCCGAGCGGCACGCGGAGCGTGTAATTCAGCGCTTGGCTTCCCATGGCATGGGATTCGGAGAAGAAATGCTGGATGGCTGAGCTGAAGAATTGGAAATTGGCGGCGGCTCTCGGGATGTCGACCTGGCGCGCCGCGCTCAGAGGCTTTCCGGCATCGACCGATTCGGCGCGGGCGAGCGCGTCCGCCTTGGCTTCGATGAGATCCGCGATCCGGCGCAGCAGCCTGGATCGCTCTTCCAGCGGAGCCTCGGCCCAGGCGGGAAACGCCGTCCTTGCGGCGGCTGCGGCGCGGTCGATATCGGCGGAATCGGAGTCCGGCACTTCCGAAAACAAACGGCCGGTGGCCGGTTCGATGTTTTCGAGATAGCGGCCGGAGACGGGCGGAACGAGTTCGCCGGCAATGTAATTCGCGATTCGTTGCATATTTACAAGCTCATCGTACGTCCCCCGTCGACGGGCAGATTGATCCCGGTGATATACGAAGCCAAATCGGACGCGAGAAAACCCGCCGCGTAGGCGATTTCTTCGGGCTTTCCGAACCGTCCCAGGGGAATCGAGCGTTTAGTCTGTTCGACCACGTCATCGATGGATTTGTTCGAGCTTCGGGCTTTGGCCTCCATGATAGCCCGGAGCCTCGCCGTCTCGGTCGCTCCCGGAAGGATGTTGTTCACGGTGATGCCGAAGGGCGCGAGTTCGCCCGCCAAGGTCTTGGCCCAGTTGGCCATGGCGCCGCGCACCGCGTTGGAGACGCCGAGTCCCGGAATCGGCTGCTTGACCGAAGTCGAAACGATATTGATGATCCGGCCGAAGCTCTCGCTCCTCATGCCGGGGAGCAGGGCTTGGACCAGGATATGGCTGCAAATGAGGTGCTGGGTGAAGGCTCTAGTGAATTCCTCGATCCCGGCTTCATACAGAAGCCCGCCCGGCGGTCCGCCTGTGTTGTTGACCAGGATGTGAATGGGAAGAAGCGCCGGCAGGCGTTCTTCCAGGATCTGCTTCAAGCGATCGGGACAGCCGAAATCGGCCACCAAGTAGCTGTGCTTCTGCCGATGTGCGGAACTGAGCCCTCCACAGACGAGCTTCAACGCCGACTCGTTGCGGGCAAGGAGAACGACCTCGGCGCCTTGATCCGCGAAAAGCATGGCGATGGCCCGGCCGATCCCTTGACTGCTGCCGCACACCAGCGCCCTTTTACCATCCAGTAATCCCATCGAGATCGCTCCCATCGGTTTTCTGCAAACCTTACAACGAATGATCAGCGTGTGCCATAAACCCGTTTCGCCGGGTTGATCCATGTCGTAGGGTGGGTTAGGTGCGCCTACATACCGCCTGTACGCGGCCCACCGAGTCAGGCGCGCACCGTAACCCACCACACCGCGCGTTGGTGGGTTACGGCGCACGCAAAGCACAGTGATTGACATCGGAGTATGCTGGAGTGCGCCTAACCCACCCTACGAAATCCCGGTTTTCCGTCAGACCTCGACATGGAAGGCTCTAACCTCCGATTCTATCCCCGGTCTAAGCAGTTAACGAGCCCACCCGTCATGACATCCGAACCGCTATCAAAACTCTCGGTTTTAAGCCGAGCGCTTGAAGGGGAGCTTTTGACCGACCGGCTCTCGCGTCTGCTTTACGCCACGGACGCCTCGCCCCACCAGAAGATGCCTCTGGCCGTGGCGCGGCCCAAGCACCGGGACGATTGCGTGACGCTGATGAGATTCGCCGCGCAGGAACGGCTGCCGCTGATTCCCCGCGCAGCCGGAACCAGCCTGGCGGGGCAGTGCGTCGGCGACGGTCTGGTAATCGATTTCACCCGCCACATGAACCGGATCGTCTCGATCGACCCGGAGCGGAGGCGGGCACGGGTCCAGCCGGGCGTGATCCGCGACGATCTCAACGATGCGCTGAGCCCGTTCGGGCTGATGTTCGCCCCCGATCCCTCCACCTCCAACCGCTGCACGATAGGCGGCATGTTCGGCAACAACGCCTGGGGCAGCCATGCCTTGCGCTATGGCACGACCCGCGATCACAGTCTGTCCGCCGAGGCGGTCTTGAGCGACGGCAGCATCGCCCGGTTCGAATCACTTGGAGGCGAACAGCTTCGGGAAAAATTAGCGCTGGACAATCTGGAGGGGCGGATTTACCGCGCCGTGTATCAGGCGATCGACCGTCGCCGGGCGCTGATTCTCGATCGCTTCCCCCGCCCCGACGGCATTCCCCGCAACGCCGGCTATCCCCTGGACGTGCTGGCGCGCGGGCAGCCTTGGGAATCTCGGGGGCCGCCTTTCAATCTGGCCCGATTGCTGTGCGGCAGCGAGGGAACCCTGGCTCTGGTCGGCGAAATCGAAGTTGGGCTCGTGCCGCTGCCTGCCCGGCGCCGCTTGGTCTGCGTCCAGTTCGACAGCCTGCCGCAAGCGCTTTCGGCGGTGGCCGTGACGCTGAACCATAAGCCGTCGGCATTGGAATTGGTCGACCGGCATATCCTGGAGCTCACCAAGACCAATCTGGAACAGCAACGTAACCGGTTCTGGATCGAAGGCGATCCGGCCGCCGTGCTGCTGATCGATTTCGTGAACGAAACCGGCGGTGAAGTCGACGCCACGGTCTCAAATCTGATGGCCGAATTGCGCTCGCGGAATTTGGGTTATGCCCGGAAAGTGCTCGAATCGCCGCTCCGGGAGCGGGCGCTGGGCCTGCGCGCGGCGGGATTGGGCCTGCTCATGGGCATGCCGGGTCCGGTCAAAGCCGTCACCGGCATCGAAGACACGGCAGTGTCAGTCAAGGATCTGCCCGCTTATGCCGAGGCGATTTTCTCGATCATGGCCCGCCATGGTGTAGATTGCGTCGTCTTCGGTCCGGCCGGATGGGGCGTGTTGCATTTCCGCCCCTTGCTCGATCTGCGCAGCCGGGAAGGCCGGCGTCTTTACGAGCGCATCGTCGAAGAAGTGTTCGAACGGGCGATCCGTTTCGGCGGGACGATCAGCGCCAAGCATGGCGACGGCCGCCTGAGATCGCCTTATTTGGAAGGTCTTTTGGGTGGGGAACTTTATGGGCTCCTGCACGGGATCAAGGCCGCCTTCGATCCTCACGATCTTTTGAACCCGCACAAGATTTTCGATCCTCCGCCGTTGGTTTCGGATCTGAGAGCCCATGATAACGGGAAACCGGTTGCCGCCTACTTCGACTGGAGCCGCGAAGCGGGCTTAAGAATCGCCGCGTCGAAGTGCAACGGCGCCGGGGTCTGCCTGAAAAGCGCCGGGCGCGGCACGATGTGCCCCTCCTATATGGCGACACGGGAGGAAAAACACGGCACCCGCGGCCGCGCCAACATCTTCCGGCAGGTCATGGACAGTTCCGAACCCTGGACGGCGATGAATCGCGAGCTGCTGCGGGATGTCCTCGACCTGTGCCTGGCCTGCAAGGGCTGCAAATCGGAATGCCCGGCCAACGTGGACTTGGCCCGCATGAAGGCGGAATTCCTGCAGCAGCACTACGACCGGGCCGGAGTGCCGTGGCGGGCGCGTATCGTGGGGAACTTCGACCGGCTCAGCCGGATCGCGAGCTTCGCGCCCACCCTGTCCAACGCCGTGCTGGCGCAGATCTGGGTCAAATCCCGGCTGGGCTTTCATCCGGAGCGTCCCTTGCCGCCTCTCGCGAGCGAGCCTTTCAGCCGATGGCTGAAGCGGCGGCGTCCGGCCGAACCGGCTGGCCAGAAGGGCGAGGTCCTGCTGTTCAACGATCCCTTCACCGAATTCTACGAACCCCGGTTGGCGATCGCGGCCTTCGAGGTCTTGGAGCGGTTCGGGTTTCGCATGGCGGCAACGCCCTGTCTCGAATCCGGGCGGATACAGATCAGCCAAGGTCTTTTGAGCGCCGCCCGGAAACGGCTGAGCCGGGCCGTCGAGCGGCTATACCCTTCCGCGGTGACCGGCCGCTGGATCATCGGGCTCGAACCTTCGGAAATCCTGACCTTCCGTGACGAAGCGGCGGATTTACTGGAGGGCGAGGAGCTCAGAAAAAAGGCGCGTATCGTGGCGGATCGCACCCTGACCTTCGAGGAATTCATCGTTCATGAGAGCGGTCGGCTCGGCAAAAATCCCTTCGGCGACGCGCTAGCGGGCAAGACACTGCTGGTGCACGGCCACTGTCATCAGAAGGCGCTGCTCGGAATGCAGCCGCTTTTAAAGGCGCTGTCGCTGATTCCCGGCGTCGAAGTTCGACCCATTCCCTCCGGCTGCTGCGGCATGGCGGGCGTTTTCGGTTATGAGGAGGAGCACCACGCCGTGTCGCTGGACATTGCCGAACTGGTCCTGTTTCCCGCCATTCGCGAGGCTGGAACCGATGCGCTGATCGTGGCCCCCGGCACCAGCTGCCGCCGCCAAATCGCCGACGGGCTCGGGGTGCGGGCCTATCACCCTGTCGAGGTGATGCTTATGGCGATGGGATTACCATGAAAATACAAGCTTGTGGGAGGGGCTCTCTCGACTGAGCTCAGCTCGTAGGACGCGTCGTGCCTCCGCATATCCTGTGGACCTAATTCATAGTGCCGAAATTTACTTTGGCCGGAGCTTCCCTTATTTCAAATCGCTTTCAATCAGGCATTCATTTTCGTAGGGTGGGTTAGGCGCACATCAGCACTGACCGACCGTCGATCACTGCGCTTCGCGTGCGCCGTAACCCACCGAACGGCCTCTGTCCTGAGCCAAGTCGAAGGGTCGGCGGGTTACGCGGAGCCTGTCCTGAGCCTGTCGAAGGGCCTGTCCCGAGCTGAGACTAGGGGCCAACCCGCCATCGATGGGTTTCGCTTCGCTCTACCCATCCTACGATGAATGTTCACTCGAATGCCAAATGGAATTAGGAGTCGCAGCGGTTTTCCGGCACGGCTTCCAAAAGCGGTTGCTGAACCAAGAAGCCCGGTACGGTCAAAGAGATTAAACCACCGAATTTGTATCTGTGAGTCGGCGGGGCGGTATCACTCTGAGCTGAATAAGACGTCCCTGCGCGTGTGCCCATGGTGAGGAAGGTTAATCCCATGAAAGAACTGGTGGAAGGCTTTCACAGGTTTCAGCAGAGCCTCTCGAAGTCAGAGAGAGAGTCATTCAAAAAGCTGGCGGGCGGGCAGAATCCACTTGCCCTTTTCATTACCTGCTCAGATTCGCGTATCGACCCGAACTGGATCACGCAGTCGAAACCGGGCGACCTGTTCATCCTGCGGAATGCGGGGAATATCATTCCTCCTTATGGGGCTAGCGGCGGCGGGGAAGCGGCCACCATCGAGTACGCCGTCGCCAATCTGGGAGTGAAGGAAATCATCGTTTGCGGCCATACCTATTGCGGGGCCATGCAGGCGCTGCTGAGCGGCCCGGAAAGCGTGGCCGACCTCCCGGCCGCTCGCGCTTGGCTCGGCCATGCCGAGGCGACCCGCCGGATCACTCGGGAAAATTACGCTCATCTGGAAGGCAATTCCCTCTTGACGGCCGCCGTGCAAGAGAATGTTTTAGTTCAATTGGAAAACCTGCGTACGCACCCCGTGGTTGCCGCGGGACTCGTCCGAGGGACTATCAAGCTCTATGGCTGGGTTTACAAGATCGATAAGGCCGAAGTTTTCGCCTATGTCCCTGGACGCGGCCAGTTTCTCGCTCTGCCGGAGCACCCGTCCGTACCCATCCCCTCCGCCATGCAGCTTGCCGTCAAACGAATCATCTAATGCCTTGAAGCTCATATCGCTCTCCTGCATCAGGATCGCCCGCCGGGCTTGCGGCTCGAGGAATCCGTTCTCGGGTGCGCCATTTCGTCCGCCTATACCGGAGATGTACACTTGCCCACAGATAGGCTGCCGATAAGCAGTTGCCGCTAAGATTGTCGCCGCCTGAAATGTGGCAAGAGAGATCGAACCATGAAACCGCTGATCTACGGTCTTCACTTCAATAATCTTCGCGGCGACATCTACGGCGGCCTCGTTGCCACGGTCGTGGCCCTTCCTTTGGCGCTTGCCTTCGGCGTAACCTCCGGGGCAGGGGCCATCGCCGGACTCTATGGAGCCATCTTCGTGGGTTTTTTCGCCGCCTTGTTCGGCGGAACGCCCGCTCAGGTCTCCGGCCCCACGGGTCCGATGACCGTGGTCATAGCCGAAGTCCTCCTGCTCTATGTCCATCAACCCACCCTCGCCTTCACTGTCGTGATGATGGGCGGCGTCATCCAGATTCTCATCGGCCTCCTCAAATGGGGGCGCTACATTCGGCTGGTCCCGTTTCCGGTGATTTCCGGCTTTATGAGCGGGATCGGCTGCATCATTCTCATTCTGCAAATTCCCGCCCTGCTGGGGCACTCCCCCAAACCGGAAGGGGTACTGGCCACGCTGCGGGCGATCCCGGAGTTCTGGGACAGCCTCAATCCCCAGGCGGTCGGACTCACCCTCCTCTCACTGGGGATCGTGTCGCTGACTCCCGTCCGTATTGGCCAGTGGGTTCCGCCGCCGGTCCTGGCCCTGGTAATCGGCACGCTCACCGCCTATTTCTGGCTACCGGCCGCGCCGGTTATCGGCGAGGTGCCGGAAGGCTTTCCCACCCTCATCATCCCGACTTTTCAGGCCGATCTCTTGCTGGTGATGCTGGAATCGGCGGCGATCCTGGCCCTTTTGGGAACCATCGACAGCCTGCTAACCTCGCTGATTTGCGACAATCTCACCCGGACCCAGCACGATTCGAATCGGGAGTGTATCGGCCAGGGCATCGGCAACATAGTCGCCGGGTTCTTCGGCGGATTACCCGGAGCCGGGGCCACCATGCGCTCGGTGGTCAACGTCCGCACCGGTGGACGCACGCCCCTTTCGGGCATGCTCCACGCAGTGTTCCTCCTGGCCATACTATTGGGGCTGGGCCCATTAGCCGAAAAGATCCCGCTTGCCGTACTCGCCGGCATCCTGCTCAAGGTGGGCATCGATATCATCGACTGGTGGTTCGTGCGGCATGTCGTTCATGCGCCACGGGCCGACGTGCTGATCATGCTGGTGGTGCTGAGCCTGACAGTATTCGTGGATCTCATCCAGGCGGTGGGCGTTGGCGTGGTACTGGCGAACCTCCTGTTCGTAAAGCGCATGGGGGAATTCGAAGAATCGAGACTGCGCATCATCACCCACGAGGCTCCGGAACCGCCCCTGATCTCCGAGGAGGCGGCCATCCTGGCCCGCAACAACGGCCAGATCATACTTATCCATATCGATGGGCCCATGAGTTTCGGCTCGGCCAACAACATGGTCCGCCGCCTGGAGCGGGTACGGCAATTCAGCACCTTCAAGAGCGTGGTCCTTGACCTGTCCGATGTACCTTTCATCGACACTTCGGCAGCCAAGGCGGTGGAAGACATGATCCGCATGACTCGGGAGCACAAACAACACCTCTTCTTCGTGGGGATGCAGCCGCAACTGGTCAAGGTATTGAGGGGTCTGGACGTGTTGAGCTTGATTCATCGGGACCATCACTACGCCAAACGCCTGGATGCCCTGCGCCATGCGGCTCTCATGGCGGGCTCCCGCCATCCGGAGGATAGACCGCTGTCACGTGGGGAAAAGGAAAACCTATCCTCCACTTCCTTATAACCGGATTACAGCGGTTTAGAGCCATGGGGTGCGTTGAGGGACGAAGCGCATCGTTCGCGTTGGGTAAAGCGGGTTAGCAATTGGCCGTATTCGAGTTTTCATTACTTTGTCGAACGGGGAATCTATCCAGCCACATGGGGAAATTCGACCTTGATGCGGGTGAATGACTCGAACGATGCGCTTCCGTCGTCAGCGCATCCTACACCCTCGCATCCAGGCGATTCACCTCATCGGTAATACCGCCCGAACCGGTTCTCCAAAAAATCCTCGAGCCGAAAGCTCTCCTGCGTCACGAAACCTTGGTAGAGCTCGGTCCGGTTCAACACCTGATCGACGACTGCGCACACGGCGGCGGCGGTGGTCACCTGGATGGCCGACCACAGCTTCCCGTAGATCGTCTGCGGATAAATTTTTTTCACGTAGTTCTCTTCGTACAGTTCGCCGCGCTGCTTGCCGCTGACCGAGACATAAACCAACACCACGTCCTGCACGGTCTTGGGGATGGCGTTTTCGAGGATGCGTTTGAGGGTTTCCCGATCTTTGTTGAGCTTGAGGTCCCGCATCAGGAAGTGAATCTTCTCGCAGTGGCCGGGATAGCGCAGGGTTTTGTAGTTCAGCGTCTTGACCCTGCCGCTGTAGGTATCGGCCAGGGTGCCGAGGCCGCCCGAGGTGTTGAAGGCTTCGTAGAGCAGCCCGTCGATTTCGATGGTTTCATAGCCTTCCAGCGGCATCAGGACGACTTTGTGGCCGTCCTCGAGCCCATAGCAGAAATTGCCGTATTCGTTGATCAATCCGTCGGTGGACCAGGTGAGCGAGTATTTCAGGACGTTGCTGGGATGTACCGGCAGCGCGCCGACCCGCAGCTTCACGGTGTCCAGCTCGTCGAAATGTCCCATCAGATCGTTCGCCACGATGTTGATGAAACCGGGCGCCAGGCCGCACTGCGGAACGAAAGCGGTCTCCGCGCCTTGACTGAGGTTCTGGACGTAACGGGTAACGGTCACGTCCTCGGTCAGATCGAAATAATGCAGGCCCGATTCGATGGCGTACTCGGCCACCAGCGGGTTGCAGTAGTACGGCAGCGCGGAGATGATTGCTCCGAAAGGATAATCCGACAGGCAATGTCGGAGCCCGCTGCCGTGGATCGCATCCACGGCGAGGGTCGTCAGGTTTTGCCGATCGATGTCCTCGGCAGCCCGCTTCAGGGCGTTTTCATCGTGATCGACCAGATGAACGGTATAGTCGCCCGCCCGGGAAAGCAGGCCGGCAATCAGGGAACCGATGGTGCCGGCGCCCAGGACGCAGACGTTCCGCATGACATGGTCTCCTCGCTAGGCGGCGGTCTGGACCGAGGTACGAATGACATGGGCCGCCTGTTCCGGCAGGAAATAGTTGTAGATCGGGGCGGAATGGAGCGGATTGTCCCGCTCGTAAGGAATGTCGTACAGCGCGAAGAATCGCTCGGCCAGTTCCGGGCTCGTTTCCCGGCGCGACAGAAGTTCCAGGAGCTTGGCGTTTTCGATGACGGTTTCCAGCTCCGCACCGTGAGTCCTCAAGACCTCCCGGATCCGTTCCGGAACTTCCCGGTTCCGCTCGGGCCGGGTGAATACCTGTAGCAGCAGCCGATCGGTGTAGTCACCCGTCGGGGTCATGATGGCTATGCCTTCCGCCTCCATGGTATGCATCAGCTTCGACAAACCGACCGCGACGCGCCGGCCTTCCTCGAACCGCGTGGCCCGGATCGCCAGATGATGGGCGGTGTAGCCGTAAACGTGATTCCAATGCTGGATGATCTGGGTGGGATTATCGGCATCCGACTGATCGATGAACAGCCGCAGCACCTGGCCGTTTTCCAGGATTTTGTAGAGCAGGTAGGCGTTCCAGCCGTCCTCGAACTGATAGAAATCTTCGCCTTCGACTTGCGAGGGCACATAGCCGTGATGGCGGCGCAGGTTTTCCACGACCCGTTCGGCATCCCTGTGGGCCGACGAGCCGCAGCGGATCGCGAGATGATCGAAATGGACGGTCCAGCCCAGGCGCGGCGCGATCTTCAGCAAGGTCAGATCGGCCTGGCTGTACAGCAGCGATTCGATGGCCTTGACCGCCACGTAGACATCGAGCCGGCCGACCCAGTCGCCGATCAGCTTCGCCTCGGCATCGGTCAGAAAACGCCGGGCACGGGCCAGCACGCCGTCGAGAAACTCGCGGGCATAAGGGTCCACGTGTTCCAAGGCTTCCGGCAGATCCTCTTCGAACGGTTTCGACTGCCGAGCTTCCCGATAAGCCGTCAGCAGTTTATCCACGGATCTGATTCCGTGAAAATAATGGCCGGCGGTCATCGGCTGGGGTTCCGCTTCGAAAGGCGTGAGATCGATGCCGGCCATCCGGCCGTCGGGGCGCGGTACCAGCAGCTTGGCAGGACGATCGGGATGGGCGCGAAGGGTGGTGGGACCCGCGAGCACCTCGCGGACCAGGCTGTGGGCAAAGTCATCATGTGGGCTGGACATTGCAAGACCTCTCTGCCTCTGTGAAAAGCGTACGATAGGGCGGGATTAAGGCAAACCCTCGTCCCAAACCGTTCTCCCAAAAGGAAGGTCGCGACTTAGCGACCATTGGCGATTGGGAAAGGGTCCCCGATCTACTCGAGGCGATTGACAGATTTCGTAGGTCGGCAATCCCTTGCCGACGAACCCGCTTGTCGACCCCGGTGTCGGCAAGGGATTGCCGACCTACGATAGATTAGACAGCCGAAGTCTCGGAAGGTTGATGATCTCGGCTATCCGAACCTCTCCCTGCCGCCCCGAATCTAACTGGCACAAGGCTCTATGCCTCAAACCGGAAAATACTTATGCACACTCACGACAACGCCTTCAAGGATCGACTGTTCGAGACTTTGCATCTTCTGGACGTCAACGTCGGCAGCTATGCCGCCTACGAAGGATGGCTGGAGGCTCGCGATGCTCCGCGGCTAAGCTCCTGCAATCCGGCTACCGGCGAGATTATCGCCGAAGTCACGCTGTGCTCGGAAGCGCAGTACGAAACCGTGCTGGAAGAGGCCCGGAAAGCCTACGAGGAGTGGCGCCTGGTCCCGGCGCCCGAGCGGGGCGAGCTGGTCCGCCGGATCGGCGATGCCTTGCGCGAACACAAGGATGCGTTGGGCAGCCTGGTGGCGCTCGAAACGGGAAAGATCAAGGCGGAAGGGGATGGCGAGGTGCAGGAGATGATCGACATGGCCGACTATGCCGTCGGGCTGTCGCGCATGTTGTACGGGATCACGATGCCTTCCGAGCGCCCCGAACACCGGCTCTACGAGCAATGGCATCCCTTGGGGCCGATAGGCGTCATCACGGGCTTCAATTTCCCGGTGGCGGTTTGGTCCTGGAATGCGTTCGTCGCGGCGGTGTGCGGCGATACCGTGGTCTGGAAGCCATCCCCCAAGACGCCTCTTTGCGCCATGGCGGTCCAGCACCTGTGCGACCGAGCCGTGGCGGAGATGGGGTATCCGGGTATCTTTTCCACCTTCTTGCCGGAAAATCCGGAATTGCTGGACCGTTTCGTCCGCGATGCGCGGCTGCCCTTGATCTCCTTCACCGGTTCCACGGCCGTGGGCCGCCAGGTGGCGGTGAAAGTCGCCGAACGCTTGGGGCGGAGCCTTCTGGAGCTGTCCGGCAACAATGCCGTCATCGTCGACGAGACCGCCGACCTGAACCTCGCGCTCCAGGCCATCGTGTTCGGTGCGGTGGGAACGGCCGGCCAGCGCTGCACCAGCATTCGGCGGCTGATCGTCCACGAGGACGTCCATGACGAACTGGTCGAGAGGCTGATCCGGGCTTACGGCCAAGTGCGGATCGGCGATCCCCTGGACCCTTCGACCCTCATGGGCCCCCTCATCGACCCGGCGGCCGTCGAGGCGTACCGTAACGCCGTGCATGCAGCACGGCGCCAGGGCGGCGAGGTGCTCTACGGCGGCCGGGTGCTCGATCGGCCCGGCTGCTTTGTCGAGCCGACCTTGATCCGGGCGGAAAACCACTGGGACATCGTGCAACGCGAAACCTTCGCGCCTATCGTCTACGTGATGACGTTCCGCCGTCTGGAAGAGGCGATCGCCCTGCAGAACAGCGCATCGCAAGGACTGTCCTCGTCGCTGTTCACGCTGAATCTCAGATCGGCCGAGCGGTTCCTGTCGGCTTCGGGCAGCGACTGCGGTATCGCCAATGTCAATGTCGGCACGTCGGGCGCCGAAATCGGCGGAGCCTTCGGCGGCGAGAAAGATACCGGAGGCGGTCGCGAAGCGGGTTCCGATGCCTGGAAGATGTACATGCGGCGGCAGACCAATACCATCAATTGGGGAGAGGCTCTTCCGCTGGCGCAGGGGATATCGTTTTTCGCAGCGGATGCCGGGCAGGACCGGAAGTCATGAACCGGGAAACGACAGGTCGTAGGTCGGCAACCCTTTGCCGACCAAGCCCGTTGTCGACCCGGTGCGTCGGCAAAGGATTGCCGACCTACTTCACTTTAGCCCGCTCCCACAAGCCGTAAATTAGTCCCGCAACCGCCTTATCGATTCTTTCCAGGCACCCACGCGATAATCCGGAGAGGCGCGCCGCTGCCGCCCTCGATCTTCATCGGCAGGGCCACCACCATGGCGCCCGTCGTGGGCAGTTCGCCGAGCCGGGCGACGTTTTCGAAAATCGGAATGCGCTTTTCCGAGAGAATTCTATGGGCCTCGAAATGCGATGACTGCCCATAGTCGATGCTCGCCGTATCCAATCCGACGGCTTTGATGCGGCGCCGTTCGGCCAACCAGCGCGCGGCTTCGGGGGCCAGGCCGGGAAAGTGGAGTTTCGCCACCGCCGCCTCGCCCCGCTCGGCGGTACCCAAATACTTGACCGGGTCCGGCCAAAACCGGCCATAGCCCGTATGCAGCAATACGATCGCCTCTTCGGGTATCGGTCCGTGGCTCTTTTCCCAAGCGGCAAAATCGTCTTGGCCCACCCTGTAATCGGGATTTTTCGCGGCTTTGGACGATACGTCGATCACGACGGCTGGACCGATCAGCCGGTCGAGCGGAATCCGGTCGACCGCGAGACCGTGAGCGGAAAAATGATTCGAGGCATCCAGATGAGTGCCGCCATGTTCCGCCGCTTGGAACTGATAGGCCTCGTAATGAAAGCCCTTTTCGGTCGTCCCGACAAACACCGGTTCCAGACGGAAGGGCGTCGCAGTGGGCCAGTACACGGTCTCGGCAGAAAAAGAATGGGTGAGGTCCACCCACCGGCCGGACGACCCCAAATCCGGCTGCGAAGCGCAACCCGCCAGCGCGGCCAGCAGAGCCGCCGGCACGCTCGGTTTAAATCGGGATCGAACGGTAACACGCATGGCTCGGCACCTCGATGATCGTTTCGGATCGCCTCTTGACGACATTTTGTCCAAATCCCATTATTTCATGATCAGGGACGCCAAGGCTTCTACACTGACGTTCTTTACGTTTTCTGCGAAGGGATTCCATGAACGAGTCATCACGCATTTCCGGCCCCGAGCCGATCCTGTCGAACCGAGAGCAAACAAGATTCCTCTCTCCTCCCGACGATGTGATCAGGTTTCCAATCGAGCCCGATAGGGTTCGAGAGCGCTCCACTCCTCCAAACATGAAAGGACTGCGCAAACCCTTGTCCCGCGCGGGACGCTCGGAGGCGGGTATTGAAACGGCACTCGACGGGCAGGAATGACTGGTTGAACCGAACTGCCCGAGCCGCGCGCGGCGTCTCTCGGCCGAGTATATTTCCGTTCGGGGATGCGCGCCTAGGTTCGGTCACCGTCATCGACACGATCGAAGGCATCGAACACCATCGCGAGGCTCTCGAAGACCTGGCGGAAAAAGCGGCGCACCCCAATCCTTTCTACGAACCGTGGTATTTTCTGCCGCTGCTCAAGGCCTCGAAAAGCAAGCGACGCCTGCGTTTTCTGCTCGTTCACGGGACCGACGACAGCGGTTCGGAAGCGCCCGAAACGCTGATCGGATTCTTTCCGTTCGAGCAGACACTGCTTCACCCGCTGTGCCCGGTTCGCTGTCTGCGTCCGTGGCAGGACGCCTATCGTTGGACGCTGCGCCGCACGCCGCTGCTCCGCTACGGGGCGGTCGGCAACAGCCTGGCGGCATTGGGCCGATGGCTGCTCGCCCGGCAGCACCCGCCGACTATCATCCTGTTCAAGGACCTGCCCGGCGACAGCGAGATCCTCCGCGCGGCCGAGTGCTGGCTTACCGAGGACCATCGATTGTGCCATGTACATGATGTCCGCGAATCGCACCTGTACCGCCGCCAAACGGATGCCGAGACCTATTTCGCACGCGTACTGTCGGGCAAACGGCGCCGACATCTCAGGCGCTTGCGCCGCCTGCTCGAGGATCTAGGACCGGTACGGGTCGCCGATCTCGACAGATCCGACGACGTCGACCGTCTTTTCGACGAATTCATCTCCCTGGAATTCAGCCAATGGAAGGGAAAGATCGGCACCTCCATGGCATCCATGCCCGATGGCGCTGCGATCGCCAAGGACATTCTCAAAGAGGCGCACCGCCGTAAGCGCCTCTCGCTGCTTACTTTGCGGGTCGGCGACAGGCTGGTCGCGGCGCGCAGCGCCTTCCTCGCGCCTCCGGGATGCTTCGGGTTCAAGATGGCCTACGACGAGAGTCCGCCCTATGCCCGATGCGGTCCGGGTTTTCTGCTGGATTTGGAGGGCATTCACCGCCTCCATGACGATGCGGACCTCCTAGGCACCGGAATCGAATGGCTGGACAGCTGCGCCGTCAAGACGGCCGCGCTGCCGCTGAGCATGAGGACGGAAGCCTTGCCGCTCCACCGCTACATGGTGACTGCGCGCGGCGGTATCGGCGAGGTCGTGACGCGCCGGTTTCCCAAGGTCATGCAGGCGCTTCCATGGAGAATACGCCGGCTGTCCGCGTTTTAGAGCGTTTTCATCTCGCTCTACGGCAAAACAGGCCTGGCCGGAGTCGTTGGCGCCTTCGGCCAGGGTAGATCGACTCAAGCTTTCGTAGGTCGGCAATCCTTTGCCGACGAACCCGCTGGCCCAACTGCACCGTCGGGAAGGGCGGCTTCGGCGTCGGGAAGGGATTCCCGACCTACGCAGAATGCCCGTACAGTAGGTATAAAAATGCTCTAGCGGTTGTCGGCAAGGGAGTATCGACCTACAACCCGTAAGGGGCGGGGCTCCATCCTGACAGACACAGTTTGTCGGCAATGGATTGCCGACCTACGACTCACGAGGGGCGTTGCCCCGTAGCGCGATCACCCTATTAATCAGGCCCGTAAATACCCTCCTGGTATTTCGGGCCGCCGCCCAGGCCGGTACACGCCCGGCCTGGGCTCACGCGGCTTGTCGCCGCGCCGGGGCATCCTTGCCCCGGATTAACCCGGCCTATATTTATAGGCCGGGTTAATAGTCAGGCCCGTAAATACCCTCCTGGTATTTCGGGCCGCCGCCCAGGCCGGTACACGCTTAGGCCTTAGCTCACTCGCTTGTCGCCGCGCTAAGGAAACCCTGCCCCGGATTAACCCGGCCTATATTCATAGGCCGGGTTAATAGTTTGAGCTCGTTTTAGACACCGATATCTTCTCCCCACAGCTCGGGGTGAGTCTCGATGAAGCGCGACATGAGGCGAATACAGTCGGGGTCGTTGCGTACCTCGACGGAAATGCCGCGCGACCGCAGCAGTTCCTCTTCACCGAGGAATGTCCGGTTCTCGCCGATCACGACCCTGGGAATTTGGTACAGCAAAATCGCTCCCGTGCACATGGCGCAGGGCGATAGCGTCGTATAAAGCGTGCTCTCGCGATAAACCGATGCGGGCTGACGTCCGGCATTCGCCAAGGCGTCCATTTCCGCATGCAAAATGGGGCTCCCCTGCTGTACGCGCCGGTTGTGGCCGCGACCGATGATGCGATCCCGATGCATCAGCACCGATCCGATCGGTATTCCCCCGGTCTGCAATCCCTTCTCGGCTTCTTCGAACGCAGCCTGCATGAATGTATCCATGCCCTTTGCTCCATCGGTCGATGATAAAGAGTCGGTGCTAAAGCAATTCTTGCCACGGCCGGTCTTGAGCCGAGACCGGACGACGGCGATGTCGCAATGATTCTCGATGTCGGCCCCCAAGGCAACCACTTTCACGCCGCCGTGATCTAGCGCTTTCAGCCGTTCGGCGTTGGTCGCGAATCCGGCTCGGGCGATAAGTCTTTTTTGATCAGATACAAAATGCTGGCAAACACCTGCAGCAATACGCCGCCGATCGACAGCGCGAACCAGGCGAAAACGACGAAGCCGTAGTGCAGGGGCGCTACGAACACTTCTTCCATGAACCAGAAGGTGTGACCCCATTCGTTGTAACCGACGTTCGGCAAAAGCGTGAACGGGCCGACCACGGAAAACAGGTAGGGCACGGAAAATCCCTTGGCGAAGTATGGCAGGCGCGTCTTCGCGTACAGAAAGGCACCCCAGCCGGTAATGATGTAAACGGGGTAGCTCATGTAGAACACGATGATGTGATTGGGGGTAAAGTCGGTGTCGCGCACGACCGTTTGATGCCAGGTCGCATCCTGCTCCGTGAAGAAGCTGGTTCCCCAATAGAAAGCCCACGCATAAGCGGCCAGCCAGATCAGGTGGGTCATGTTCCGGCGCAGCTCCTCGCGCGGGGTCAATGTCACGACATCGCGATCACGCGTTTTCCATAACAGTTCGCGCAAGGCTTCGCCTTTCGCTCTGGACAGCGCCGTCTCGGTGTCGATGAAGTGCGCCCAGTACCTCTCCAAATTGCGATCCCGGCTCCGCCATAGCCAGCCCCAAAGAAGAGCGGCCACGATCGTTTCCACCAAGATTTCGGCGTAAAAGAGATTCATCCAGTAGGTCTCGAACTCCGGCGCAAAAGCGTCGAGCCCGGTCGACCACGCGTAAGTCCCCTCATACCAGCGAGCCGTCAGGTAGAGCGCCGCATAGCTCGCCAGTACCAGCACCAGACGCTTCAGACTGAACAAGGGCGGTTCTTTCGCGGCAATATCCGAAGCTCCGGTCCGAATCGGCGTGGACACAAGCCACCTCTTTGATAAGTCGAAAATCCAATCATTGGACCCCCGGCATTCGAAAAACGCTCCTCGGCTTAAAGTGCTTTCAGCACCACGAGAGAAATGTCGTCATCGAAGGACCGGCTTTGACAAAACACGCCGAGCTCGTCGACGATAATCTGGATCAGCTCTTGAGGGGATGCCTGAGCATGCGCGATAACGAGCTCGCAGAGACGGGACTCGCCGAAAAACTCCCCTTGTTTATTGCGCGCCTCGGTAATCCCATCGGTATAGAGAAGCACCATATCGCCCTCGTTCAAGGCGAGTGCTTTCTCTTCGAAGATCACTCCTTTCTTTACCCCCAAAATGAGCCCCTCGGCATCCAGTTCCGTGCAGTTCCGCTCGCCTTTACGCAGCAACAGCGGACGGTTGTGCCCCGCATTGGCGTAGCTGATCCGCCGGGTATCCGAACGGTAGCTCAGGTAGAACATGGAGATGAAAAAGCTGGCCTGGTTCAAATCCTCGAACAGGAGATCATTCAAGACCGACAGAGTCCTTTTTGCGCCGTTGCGGAGCCTCGCCTGTCCTTTCGCCATCCAGTCGGTTCCCATTTTCAGCGTGCTGCGGGTTTCGGCCATGATCAGAGCGGCGCCCACCGAGTGCCCGGACACGTCGGCGATCACGATATCGACCCCCTCTTCGGTGGCGAAATAGTCGAAATAATCGCCGCCGACATGGACCGCCGGCAGGCAATACCCTGCCACCTGAGCGCCTTCCATCCGCAACGGAACGCTCGGCAAGAGGGACAACTGGATCTGCCTTGCGATTTCCATTTCGTGACGCTCTTCCTCGATGCGCCGCAATGCCGTGACGTCGGTCTGGGTGCCGATAAAATGGGTCACCCGGCCGTTTTCGTCCCTCACCGGAGAAATGAACAGCTCGTTCCAAAACGGCGTGCCGTCCTTGCGGTAATTTTTCAGCGTCAGATGGCAATCACGCTCTTCCCATACGGCTTTCCGAATCTCCTCGATCGCCTTCGGATCGGTTTCCGGACCTTGCAGAAAGCGGGGATTCCACCCGACCACCTCGTCCCGGCTGCGGCCCGTCATCTGGATGAAGGCGGGATTGGCGTAGATGATGGGATTCCCCGGCTGATGGGGATCGGTGATGATGATACCCACGCTGGACGCGGCGATGGCCCGGTCCCTAAGCCTTAGGGCGTCCACGAAGCGTTTGCGTTCGGTAACGTCGTTATCCACCCCGCGCCACCTCAGCAAGTGGCCCCGGCTGTCGGAGAGCGGGATGCCGGTCGATTCGGTAAACACTTCGCGGCCGTCCTTATGCTGATACCGGTTGATCAGGCGAACAAAGGACTCTTCGCGAGCGATCAGTTCCGGTGCCAGCACCGCAGAGCGTTCTCTGTCTTCCGGGAAGAAGAGCTCGTAATAGGGTTTTCCGATGATTTCCTCGGCGTCATAACCGAGAATACTTTTAACCGCGGTGCTGGAATAGGTGTAGCGGCCTTCCGCATCCTGTTCCCAGATCCACTCGCAAGTCATATCGACGATCTGACGGAACCGGGCCTCGCTTTCCCGCAAAGACTCCTCGGCGACCTTGCTTTCGGTGATGTCCTCGACCATATCGATGGCGAATTGCAGTTCGCCCCTGAACCCGTAGGTTCCGGAAACGATCTTGCGGACCCAGACCACCGTGCCGTTTTTCCGGATAAAGCGCTTTTCCAGGCTATAGTGCTTGTATTTCCCCTCGACCAAGCCCTTGAACCGCTGAATGCTGACTTCGAGATCGTCCGGGTAGCTCAGGTCGAAAATGACCCGGCCGTGCAGCTCCTCGGCACTAAAGCCCAGCATCTCCTGCAGGGCGAAATTGCATTCCCTGATCCTTCCGTTCTTGTCCAAGAGTGCGATGCCGATGCCGGCCCGCTCGAAAATCGCCCGGAACCGGGCTTCGCTTTCCCTGAGAGCGATTTCGGTGAGCTTGCGTTCGGCGATCTCCGCATGCAGGGTCGCTTTGGCCGTTGTAAGCTCCATGCTCTGCGTCTTCGCCTGCTTTTCCAGCTCGAGGTGACACATGCGCAAGGCTTCCTCGCTTTGGCTCAATTCGGCGATGGCTTGTTCCTTGTCGCGGTAGATCTCGGTCAGGCGCTTATTGGTCCTTTCCAAACTCTCGTTGAGCAGGCGCATTCGGGTCATGGCGTCATCATGGCTGCGCGACGTCCTTTCGAAAGGCGCGAGCGTCTCTCGAAAAAATACCTCCGCCTGCAATTCAACATCGACGCCTTCGGAAGGAGCGATGGCTCGAGCCGAAAGGCCCGCCAGCGCTTTATGATGAATCGCGGCCACCGCCGAGAGGCTCAAATTCTCCGCCACGGCCTGGCGTCCCAGCCGATAGGCCCGCAGTAAAGGATTTCCTTCCACGCCGGCCAAATAGTCGCGCAATGCTGCCGTGTATTGGGCCGCGAGTTCACTCTCGACCGTTTCGTCATTCATTGCATGTCTCCAAGACACGGCGGTACGGCATCTGGCCGGAAAAACGCTGCATTTTCACGGGGCAAAATAACGACTTGCTCGGCTATTGGACTCCCGGACCGCCGCTCAATTCAATCCGCCGGAAGTCGGCCTGCGGCGCTTCACCCATAGACCGCTGGACCGCAACCTACCGCACCCATTTCTTCATCGTCACGGTCGTCCCTTTCCCGACGTCGGACACGACCTCGAACTCGTCCATCAGCCGCTTGGCACCCGCCAGACCCAGCCCGGCTCCCCCGCTCGTCGAATATCCCTCCTGCATGGCCAATTCGACATCGGGAATACCCGGCCCATCGTCGCGGGCCACGACGACGATGCCCTGGCTGCCGTTCTTTTGAGCCTTGCTCAGAATGACTTCGCCTTTTCCGGCGTACTGAAGGATGTTGAGGGCCACCTCCGAGATGGCCATGGCGATAAAGCTTTGTTCGACCGACCAGAAGCCCAGCTCCGCCGCCAACAATCGGGCCTGCTGCCGAGCGATTAGAATTTGCGACTCCGAATCGATGGGTACGCGTATTCCGTCGATCATGAACGCGCCTCTCCGTTCGCTGCATCATTCATGTTTATGGCGTGAAGCGCTCCTACGGTTCTCTCTCCGATTCCGGCAAACGAATAACTTTTTGCCTGACGATCCGGATTATCGTCCGCTATTCCGCTCGGCCACGCCAGCACCGCCGGAGCCTCCAACAAAATGGCAATGGCCGTCGCCGAAAAAGGAAAGAGTACGATATCCGGGCGGTTCATTCGAATATCCGCCGCGGGCGCGGAATCTTGCACCCCGAAGCGGATTTCCGATGCGACACGGGCTCTTCCCGCAAAACCACGAATTGTCGTTCGCGCATCCGAACCGGGCCGGTCCGTTTCGGCGGGCCATGCGCCGGATAGAAAGACTCGTATCGACACGGATCCGGCAGACAGACGTACTATCCGCGGGCGATCAGAGCCGCCAATACGAGTCCCGCAATGACATTCCCGCCGATGCTCACGAACAGCTCCCGCGTGAAAAAGGCCTGCGGTTGCATCTTGCCGAGCTTGGGATTCTTGTGCTTGGCGGTAATCTCGATGGTTCCGGCGGAGATGTTCCGTGCAATGGCCCGGACCCGATCGATGACCTCCGCCTCGGTATGCAGGGCGGGGTGATATTTGATCAGAAAGGTCCCCGTAGTGATGTTCGGTTCGGCATGGTAGATCCCCCTCGCCTGAGCGTCCCCGAGCAGGCTTTGCTTGAGCAGCTCGGCCATAGTCCGCTTATTTCTGATCAGAGGCACCCGGATGCGGATTCGGGCCGGGACCTTATTGTGAACGATCACAATCGTTTCGGGCATTGCGTGCCTCTCGAGCCGGAGTGAAAAAGCCGATGGCTTTTTTCAAAGTGATTTGATCATTCAGACATGAAAATGCGTGAAGAATGCCGCAAAACGCTCTTCGGTCTTTCGGCAGGGTCACGCTTGTCTGATCAGAGGCGCCCGGATGCGGATTATGGATAATTTCTTGCGGGAGCGGGCCTTTCGACACAGCTCAAGACAGGCTTCAGCCCGCGATCGAAGGCGATTGGCGGGCATTCGTCATTCGAGCCGCCGGGTTCTTGTTCGACATAAAAAAGCCGGGGCTTCCAAACCCCGGCTTTTTATGCGCGTATGGCGCGAACGCTTGCTCATTGTTTGTCCTTATCGTCCATCCGGTCGTAATTCTTCAGGCAGAACCCGATGGACCCGCCGGTGGTGCCGAAAAATACCAATGCCAAGAATATTTCAACGCTCGTCATAGTGATTTCCCCTTGCTGATGTACATCCAGTTAGTATCAGTATCGTCACGATTGTTCCTTTTGTTTAATAACGATTTCTTATGGATTAGATCAGATAGTTTAATTAAACATCATAAAAGTCTTTTTATTTACGATAATGTTTCCATTTTTGAAATAATCCAGACATGAAAAACCAACGGCCGTTGGCTTTACCAAGGAGAGCAGGCACTAGCCTGGATATTTCATGAAAGGAGGGGTGGCGGAATCGAAAAGCCCTTAAAATTCAACTGCTGACATCGAATTTGTGAGGAGATTCCGCCGTGACACATTGTACCGGACAAATCGAGCTGTTTGCGCCCGTGGCACGCCGCCGCATCGATGTGGCCTTCGACGGGGGCGCTGTGACCAGCGATGCCGGAGTGCTGCTGTTGCGGCAGGTCGATCGCAAGCTGGGTTTGCTGGACAGCGTGGCCCAACGCTTGAAGGACCCGCGTGATCCCAGCCGGTGTGCCCACGCCGTGCTCCACCTGCTGCGACAGCGGGTTTATGGCCTGTGCCAAGGCTATGAAGACCTCAACGATCACGACACCTGGCGCCATGACCTGGCGTTGCAGACGGCCTGTGAACGGCTGTCGCCCGGTGCCTCCAGCCCCACCTTGTGCCGCTTGGAAAACCGGATGGATCGGGCGGCGGCCCTGGCGATCCATGAGGTGTTTGTCGAGCAGTTCATCGCTTCATTTCCGACGCCGCCGGATCAGCTCATCCTGGATTTCGACGCGACCGATGATCCGGTCCATGGGCATCAGGAAGGCCGGTTCTTCCATGGCTACTATGACCACTATTGCTTCCTGCCGCTTTACGTCTTTTGCGGCGATCAGTTGTTGGTCAGCTATCTCAGGCCCTCGAAGATCGACGCGGCCAAGCACGCCGGGGCGATCCTGAAAGCTCTGGTGCAACGGCTGCGTGCCGTCTGGCCCGAGGTGAAAATCATCTTCCGGGCCGATTCGGGCTTCTGCCGACGGCGGATTCTGGCCTGGTGCGAACGCCACGGCGTCGGTTATCTCGTGGGCCTGGCCAAGAACAACCGCCTTTTGAAGCTTGCGGCGCCTTGGCGCCAGGCAGCGCAAACCCAATTTGCCGCCACCTCGGAAAAACAGCGGGTCTTCGGTGAGTTTGCCTATACCGCCGGCACCTGGAAACACCCCCGCCAGGTGATCCTCAAAGCCGAGCATGGACCCCAAGGCGAAAATCCAAGGTTCCTGGTCACCAACCTGGCGGGCGACTCCCAAGCGCTGTACGAAGACGTCTATTGTGCGCGGGGCGACATGGAAAACCGGATCAAGGAACAGCAACTCGGCTTGTTCGCGGACCGCACCAGTTGTCACGTCTGGTGGGCCAACCAATTCCGGCTGCTGCTCGCCTCGCTCGGCTACCTCTTGTTGGAAGCCCTTCGTCGCCTCGGCCTCGCCGGTACCGAACTCGCTCGGGCGCAGTGTTCCACTCTCAGGGGCAAGCTCCTCAAAATCGGTGGCGTGATCCTTCGAAATACCCGTCGCATTCGCTTCCTGTTGCCGAATGCTTACCCCTGGCAGGCGCTGTTCTGGCACATCGCCGAGCGCTTTGCCCCCGGCTGAGCCGGGCCGAGTGGGTTCCCCGGCACGTTGATTCTCTGGGGGTAAGGGGGACGTTTGCCTGAAATTCAGACTTTCACCCCAAACGAGCACTCAACACGCCTTTTTCTGGTCCCGAACCCAGAACGCGACCGGCCTCCTACCTTCACTGAGGTCCTGATGAAATATTCAGGCTAGACCGTTTCCGAAAACGCTAGGAAAAAATGCGAGTCGCGAAATCAGCGTCCGGCGGCGTCTGTGGGCGTGGGCAGGAAAACTTGCTCCCTCTTCCCGACTCCAACCGGTGATGAATACCAGTCGCAACGAATCCCGACATCTCAACCGGATGATCGATGGGCTGCTCGACGCGGACTCGGATACGGCCGAGCTGATCGCTGCGGCCAAGCAGGCAGGTCCGGCAGCGCTAGCCGAACGCATCCGGCAGCGCAGCGCGCGGCAGGTGCGCCTACAACCCGCGCGGGCGCAAACGATCCTGCAAATCCGCGATCGCCTGATTTGGCTGGTTTATGCGAGCCCGCTTCCCCCGGAAGGATTTTCAGCCTGGTGCGACGGCTCGAGCGTCCGCACGGCTTCGGGCGCAGCGAACGGAATCGGGGCGATCGTGACCGATGCTCATGGAGAAGTCGTGGCGAAGAGCGCCGGGCGGGTGCCGTCCGTTCTCCCACCCTTCGAAACCGAGATCGGGGCGTTGGAACGGGCTTTGGAGCTGGCATTGGAGTCCCGCGGGACCGTTCTCCGAGTACACACCGACTGCCCCGCTCTGGTTCAGCTCTGGCAGCGGCACCCGCACGATCATCGATTCGCCGCAATCCGCCGTTTGGCCCGTCGGTTCGAGCGGCTCGACCTGTGCGCAGTGCCGCGAGAGCACAATCAAGCTGCCCATCGCTTGGCGAAAGCCGCCGCGAGCGCTATATGACTCCGGTTCCGAGGAGCGGTCGGCATCGCACGAGCCGGGCGCATTTCTTACCAGGGGATCTCGGTGCCGTCATAGCGAAAGAAACGGCCGGTATCCGCCAGCGTGAACTTGTCGATGAGCTTTCGCATGCCGCGCACGCTTTCTTCCGGCGTCAAAGGCGCGCCGGTGCCGCCCATCCGAGTCCCCACCCAGCCGGGGTGAAATAGAAGCACGCCGATGTTCAACGGCTTGAGTTCCAGCGAGAGTCCCTTCATCACCGCGTTCAGCGCGGCCTTGCTGGATCGGTAGAAGTAACTGCCGGGGCTGTCGATCTCGGCAATGGAGCCCATATGACTGGTGATCGCCACCACCAACCGCTTTTCGCTGCGCGCCAGAGATTCGACGAATGCCTTGGTGATGCGGAGCGGACCCATGGTGTTGACCTGAAACGTGTATGCCCAGTCATCGTAATTGAGGGGCGCGTTCAAGGGCAGGTATTTCTCGGTATAAACCCCGGCATTGTTGAGCAGGAGATCGATGGGCGTTTCCCGCAGTTCCTCGGCTAAGGCAACGATCCGGCCGGCGTTCGTCACGTCCAGCTGGTGGATGCGCACGGCTCTGTAACGGTCCGCCAACCGCGCCAATTCATCCGCCTCGTCGGGGTATCGGCAGGTAGCGAAGACCTGCCATCCGGCCTGGGCGTATTGGCGGCACCATTCCAGCCCCAATCCGCGGTTGCTCCCCGTGATGAGAACGCTTGTCATGACGCTCGAAACTCCAGTTGCCGTAAGAATTCCACGATAGGACTTCCTCAACTGAGACCGCCGGATTCCCATGCGAGTTCGCGGCCGGCGCCGTCATAAGACTCACCGGCCAGACCAAACTCGTCGGCCCTGAGCCGGTCTAATTTTATCCGGCGTTCGAGTGAACATTCATCGTAGGATGGGTAGAGCGAAGCGAAACCCATCGATGGCGGGTTAGCCCTTCGACAGGCTCAGGACAGGCTCCGCGTAGCCCACCGACCCTTCGACTTGGCTCAGGACAGGTCCGAGGCCGCTCGGCGGGTTACGGCCTCGCGGCCTAACCCACCCTACAAACATGAATTCCTTCTCGAAAACGGTTTGGAATAAGTTCGACCAAGGTCGGCTTGTTCCCATTCGAACATCGGTCCGAACGGCAGAGGACAGGGCTATGGCCAGAGGAAGTAAAGAAAAGTACACCGAGAAGCAGAAACGGCAGGCTCGGCACATCGAGGAAGGTTACGAATCGCGCGGCGTCCCCGAAGAGGAGGCCGAGCGGCGCGCGTGGGCCACGGTGAACAAAATTCACGGCGGCGGGAAAAAGCGGGGCGGCAGCGGTCACGGAAAAGAAGAGGATCGCGAGCCGACGCGCAAGGGCGGACATAAAGGCGGCAAACATTAACCCGGGCTGGCGTTTATCGATCCAAGCTCAGGTTCGCAGGTCGGCAATCCTTGGCCGACGGACCCGTCCGTAGGATGTGCTGAACGAAGTTAGTAGGTCGGCAATCCTTTGCCGACAAGCCTGCGTGCCGACCCGTTAACGTCGGGAAAGGATTCCCGACTTACTTGTTGGGCGCTCAGCGGTTTCGGCCGGCTCTTTCAATCCTCCATCAACGCGCTGACGGAACCGCCGGCATGGATCTGCCGGACGGCTTCCGCGAACAGCGGCGCGATCGGGATGACCGTCAGCTTCCCCTGAGCCGTTTCCGGAGGAAGCCTGAAAAGCGGAACGCTGTCGGTGACGGCCAGGCTGTCCAGGACGGGATCGGCCACGACGCTCGCGGCCTCGCCGACGAACAGCCCGTGGGTTGAGGCGACGTGGACGGCTAAGGCGCCTTGTTCGCGGCAAACCTGGGCGGCGCGCGCTACGGTGCCGCCGGTGCTGATCATGTCATCGACGATGAGGGCCGTTTTGCCGCGCACATTTCCCGCCAGAATCGCACCGCGTACCGTGTCATCGCTGCGGTACTTTTCCATGAGGGCGCTGCCGACAGTCGCGCCGAGCCGCCGGGACAACTTGCGGCGGAAGCTCTCTGCCCGTTTGAGCCCACCTGCGTCGGGCGAGACCACGGCCACGTCTCCGTGGAGTTTCGCCGCGAAATGCTCGATCAGCAGCTTCCCGGCTTCCAAATGGTCGGTCCGGCAGCGGAAGGCATTCTGAAAACCCGCCAGATCGTGGACGTCGAGGGTGATAACCCGGTCCGCGCCCGCGGCCTCGAACAGCTGCGCCACATAACGCAGCGTGACCGGTTCGCGCGGCCGGGTTTTCCGGTCGGCCCGAGCATAGGCCAAATACGGCACGACCGCAGTCACCGAGGCGGCGGACGCATCCTTGAGCGCACCGACAAAAAACCACAGGCGGCACAGTTTGTCGTTGACGGTCTTGCCGGGCTCGTCGTACAGCGATTGCACCACGAATACGTCGGAGTCCCGCACGTTCTCGGCCGGATACGCCTTGTGCTCGCCGTCGTCGAAATCTTTTTCCTCGACTAAGGACAAGTCAGAACCCAATGCGCGGGCGATGTTTTCTCCCAATGTCCGGCTTTCGCTCAGCGCGAACAGGCGAAGCGGGCCGCGGTTCATCGACGCAGATACTTCAGGAACCAGTCGCGGGCGAGTTCTTCCACCTTTTCCAGCGTGCCGGGTTCCTCGAACAGATGGGTCGCGCCGGGGACTATCTCCAGCCGGTTCACGGCATTCATGCGCTCCGCCGCCAGGCGGTTGAGCTCGATGACCACATCGTCGTAACCGCCGACGATCAGGAGCGTGGGTGCCAGAACCTCGGGCAATCGCTCCTCCGCGAGATCCGGCCGTCCGCCCCGCGATACCACGGCCGCCACCGATTCCGGACGCTCGGCCGCGGCCCGGAGCGCCGCCGCCGCACCGGTGCTGGCGCCGAACAATCCGAAGGAAAGGTCGGTGGTCAATTCGTATTGCGTGGCCCAGTCGATCGCGCCCACCAGGCGGTCGGTCAAAAGGCCGATGTCGAAACGGAATTGACGGGTGTACTGGTCGACCTCGTGTTCCTCCGCGGTGAGAAGATCGAACAGCAGCGTAGCGAGGTCGGCGCGGTTGAGGAAATCGGCGACGGCGCGGTTGCGCGGGCTGAACCGGCTGCTGCCGCTGCCGTGGGCGAAGATCACGAGTCCTTGAGGCTGGTCCGGAATGAACAGCGAGCCGGACAGCGTCACGCCCGCCGGACCTACCGGAAATTCAATGGAATCCGAGGGTGCGGCTTGATTCATCTCTTCATCTCCCTGCCGAACAAAAAGCTTGTTTAATCCGATGTCTCGCCCCAGGCTCGGGTAAGAATCTCCCGAACCTCGTCATCGGTGGTCTGGGAAAAGTCCCGGTATCCTTGACCCACTGCAAAAAACGGCTCGGGAGTCATCAAGCAGACCACCTCGTCGACTTCGGCGCGCAAACGCTCCACCGTATCCACCGGCGCCAGCGGCACGGCGACCACGATGCAAGCCGGGTTTCGCTGGCGCAGGGCGGCGAGGCCGGCGCGCATGGTCGCTCCCGTGGCGATGCCGTCGTCCACCACGATGATGCAGCGGTTCTCGATATCGGGGTACGGACGATCACCCCGGTAAAGCCGCTCGCGGCGCTCCAGTTCCTGGCGCTCTTTCGCGGCGGCGTTCTCGATAACTTCGTCGCTGATCCGGTAGATCGATACCACATCGCGGTTCAGCACGGATGCGCCTCCGCTGGCGATCGCGCCCATGGCCAGCTCCGGATTGCCGGGTGTTCCCAGCTTGCGCACGATCAAGAGGTCCAACGGCGCTTTCAGGGCACGGGCGACTTCGTAAGCCACGGGCACCCCGCCGCGGGGCAGGGCGAGCACGATCAGGTCGGAACGGCCGGCGTAAGCGCCCAAAGCCTGCGCCAGCTGGCGTCCGGCATCCGTGCGGTTTTCGAAAAGTGTATCCATAGGATTTACGAGCACTGCTGAAGACACCGGGTTTCATCGCTAGCCCCGGTTGCGTTTAAGGTATTTCCAAGCGTCCGCCGCCGCGCCACTCGCTCAGCTGTTCCGCGCCGATCCGCAGTTTTTCCCTTAGCGCCTCGATCCGCTCCTTTTGCTCGAGCCGGGTCGCTGGCCACGCTTCCAGCCGGTCGAGTTCGGCTTGCCATTCCTCCATTTGCATTTGGAGTTCCCGCAAGCGGGCTTGTTCGGTATTCATGGCTGTTCCGGTAATTCTTCCGTATCAACGAGAAGCCCTGTTTTTCAGGAGCTTCATGAATTCCCGCATGAACGCCGGGAGATCCGCGGGTTGTCTCGACGTTACCAGATTGCCGTCCACGACGACCTCCCGGTCTTCATAATGGGCTCCGGCTTGCCTCATTTCGTCCGCGACGGCCCGATAACAAGTGGCGTGCCGATTTTTCAGCACACCGGCCGAAATCAGGATCTGCGGCCCGTGGCAAACGGCCGCTACCGGCCGATCGTTCTGCATGAAAGCCTTGGCGATCGCCAAGGCCGAGGGTTCCTCCCGCAATGCGGCCGGCGCTTTGCCGCCGGGGAGCAGAAGAACGTCGTAATCTTGCGGAACGATTTCCGAAAGCTTCTTGTCGACCGCCACTTCGTAGCCGTGCTTGCCGATGATCGTCCCGGTTTTGTCGGAAGCGATCTCGACCGGAATTCCCTCCTCTTTCAGCCGGTAGTACGGCACGAGGAGTTCGGCATCCTCGAAATAGTCTGAACTGAGTATGAGGACTTTCATCCTTCGTCTCTCTTCTTAATGGAGCGCTTCCTCCCGTTCGGACGGGGGAGGCTGCTGGGTCGTCTCGGGTGCGGGGCGAGGCGATTGAATTGCCTCGGGACGGTAGCCCTCGGCGACGCTCGGTCCGCCCGTGAGCGGTTTGTTGGTCAGTGCCCGCAGGATCAGGGTGGAACCCGCCAAACCCAAAACGGCCGTGAGCGGACTCGCATGCCGCAGGGCATTGACCGCCAGGGTGGTTCCGGTTGCGCCGGCGATCAGCCGGGTGGCCGGCGCCCAGTTCTCCTGCAAGATGTCCGGGCGTATCCGGCGGCGCGGAACTCCGCCCTGAAGTTCGGGGATCTGCTCCGCGGTCTCATGTACTTCCAGCCGATCGTCCACACCCCTGACTCCGCGTACCGAGGCCACACACCGGTAGAGCGGCTTGTGCTCATGCGCCAGTACCGGACCGGAGAGCGTCACAAAACCGTCCTGCACCTTGACGTCGATGACTTTGGGATGGGAGACCACCCGTCCGATATTGGACCGTACCCTATCAACCAGCAAGTCGTCGGGGACAGGCCCCGCCGTCAGCCACCCGTTGAGCTCCGCGACCATGCCGACCGCGCGATTGCGAAGGTCGCGCAGGGCCACCTGAAACGCGTCATCGAATCGGTTCATGCTGCTCGTCGTCTTGTCGCGGAGAACGGCCCGGCGATATCGCCCGCGATCCGGGTCGAGCAAATACATCAACGCGGCCCCCACGGCCGCCCCGTACAGTGTTGAGTTCCGCTTCATGGCATTCTCCTCGGAGTGTTCCGTACTGCGCTCGCCTGACTAATCAGACTCGTCTCCCGAAAGGGAGTTGCACGCGAGTGTTACCGAAATGAAAAAGGCGGCCGAACGGATTGCGGGTGATTCGGAAATTCCGTCGGCTATTCGCCGATCACCGTGCGAAGTGGCGCGATCGAGCACGCCGCGCGACCGACAGGAGCATACGGATGAGGCCGGCGTCTAAACAAAGAAGACGATCCGAAAGGAAGTGTGATGTCCGAACCGAAAGCCATTGCGGCAACGATCGAAACCGTGGTGCCCGGGGTGTGGCGCTGGTCCGTGCAGGATGATCGTATCGGTTACGAGAGTGATGCGCACGCCATCGCGTCGGGTGACCGCATGGTCCTTATCGATCCCTTGAGGGTCGAGACAGCGGTCCTCGAACGCTTAGGGCCGGTGGAGGCGATTTGCCTCACCGCCGCCTGCCATCAGCGGGCCGCCTGGCATTACCGCCGTCGTTTGGGCGTGAAGGTGTATGCGCCCGACGGCACGCGGCCCATGGACGAGGAACCGGACCTGCGCTACCGGGCAGGCGATGTTCTGCCGGGGGGCCTTCGGGCGATCCACACGCCGGGACCCGAAACCGCGCATTACGCCTTCTTCTTGCCGAAGCGTCCCGGCATCCTGTTTTGCCCGGATCTTCTGTCGCACGGAGCCGGCGAGGCCTTGGCCTTTGTTCCGGCCGAGTATCACGAGAACCCGGCGCTAACCCGGCAGAGCGTGCGGAATTTGCTGGACCTGGACTTCGCGGTGCTCTGCTTCGACCATGGCCGCCCCCTTCTCGACGAGCCCAAGGCCGCGCTGCGGGCCCTCCTCGCCGAGAAGCCGGGGACCTCGCACAGCTGACTTCCGCGCAGCAGCTATCGATAAGGTATGGCACCCGGAGAGGCATCATCCCGGCACTGGAATCACCGCTACGCGGTAGTCAACGGAATACGCCTGCACTGGGTGGAAGCCGGAACCGGGCCTCTTGTCGTGTTGCTGCACGGATTTCCGGAATTCTGGTACTCATGGCGTCACCAAATCCCGGCGCTGGCGGGAGCGGGCTTTCGCGTAGTCGCCCCGGATCTCCGCGGCTACAACGAGTCCGAAAAACCCGCTGGAATCAGGCCTTATCGCCTGGAAACCCTGGCGGACGACGTGCTCGCGATCATTCACGCGCTGGGCCAAGAGCGATGCGCGGTGGTCGGACATGATTGGGGCGGTGCCATCGCCTGGTTTCTGGCCATGCGCCATCCGCAGGCGGTAGAGAATTTGATCGTCCTGAATGCCCCGCATCCGGAGCGTTTCTTTCAGGAACTCAGGACGCCGGCGCAGTTGCGGAAGTCCTGGTACGTATTCTTCTTCCAGCTCCCGTGGCTGCCCGAAAGGCTGATTCGAGCGGATGATTATGCCGGATTAGGCCGGATATTGCGGACCGATCCGGTGCGGCCCGATGCGTTCACCGAAGCCGACATTCAGTGCTACAAGCAAGCCCTGGCGCAGCCGGGCGCGCTGACTGCGGCGATTCATTATTACCGTGCCCTGTTCCGCCGCAACCTTCTCCGATTCCGGCGGCAGATCCGCCCCATTCATGCGCCGACACTTTTGATCTGGGGTGCGCAGGATCGCTATCTCGGTATCGGGCTGACCCAGGGTTTGGAACGATGGGTTCCGAATATCCGGGTCGAACGCATCCCCGAGGCGAGTCACTGGGTTCAGGCGGACGCGCCCGAGCGTGTCAACTCGTTGATCATTGGCTTTCTTCGAAAACAAGGGCATGGCATGGGGCGAAGTTGACGTCTTCACCGGTATTCCGTGCGCAGTGGATGTGCCGAGGATTCGGCTATCTCTTTCTGCACGAAACTGTGGCGCAAGAATACCTCGAGCCGCCTGCCGCGGAAGGGTGAAGCCAGCAGTCGGATCAGCGCTGCAATGGTGTTAATCTTCTGAGCCAACTCACTACACCCGACTGCGGAGTGCGCATGAATGTCCCCTACAAAGGCCGATGGACGGTGACTGCCAGCGGCGGCGATCCCCGAGCCGCCATCGACGACTCCTACTCGACGCGATGGGTCTCCGAACCGTCGGTGGCCCCCTGGCTCGAGATCGATTTCGGCCGGATCGCGATCCTCGGAGGACTCGAGGTTTACTGGGGCAGGCATGCGCCCAAGGTATATTCCTTCGGGTCCTCGCTCGACGGCGAAGCGTGGACGCCTCTTTGTGCCACCCGCCACGGCGAGGGCGGTCAAGACGTCTTCGCGTTTCCGCCGACGGAGGCTCGATTCGTGCGCTGGACTTGCGCCGATCCGGAGCCGGAGCGGGGCCTCGAAATCGTCGAAATCAACCTGTACGGTCCGGGCGAGGCCGCGTCGGTGCAAGAGCCGGGGCGAATCGCGGCGTTGGGCCGTGGGCCGGTCAAGATTCCTCCAGGCGAGAGCATTACCGTCGATTTCGGGTATACGCGATCGCCGCTCGGCGTGCTGGTCCAATGGGGAGAGACTTACGGAACCGACTTTTCGGTCGAGCTTTCCGACGACGGCGAGAACTTTCGGGAGGTCGGCCGCATCATCCTCGGCAACGGCGACTACGACAGCTTTTATTGGCGATCCACCACGAGCCGCTATCTTAGCTTCACGGTTCACGAGGCAAGCAGTCCGGAAGGGGCTGTCGTCGACGAACTCAAGCTCCGCATCCTGAACAAGGACAGAATGCCGATCGGCCAACTGGAGCGCGCGGCGCAAGTGGCGCGCAGCGATCTTTATCCGCAGGCTCTTCTGGAGCGGCAGGTCTATTGGACCGTGCTCGGGGAGATCGATCGGTCCGAGGATGCCCTTTTCGACGAATACGGCAATCTCGAGCCCCGCCCCGGTTCCGGCCAACTCATGCCGTTGTTTCGACTGGACGGAACGCTTCACGGCGCGCCCGGCGCTTCCGCGATCACTCAAACGCTGGCCGACGGCGCGCTGCCCATTCCTTCCGTCGCGTGGTCGGCGCGGGAGGTGGAACTTAGGGCGACCGCCCTCGCCGATGCAGGGCAAGCGATAGTCGAGTACCGCATCACGAACCGCGCCGGCGTGCCGCAGCAAGGGGCGCTCGTCCTCGCGCTGCGCCCCGCCCAAATCAACCCGTATTGGCAACACGGCGGACACGCGATCATCAACTCGATAGCCATCGACGGAAAGGAGGTTCGGGTCAACGATGGGTGGTATGCCGGTTTTTCGAGTGCCCCCGATGTCGCGACGATCGCCGAATTTCACGACGGAGACGTGGTGAAACTGATCGAGAACCAGCCGCAGCACACCGAACGCTGCTTGCATTCCGATTCCGGTCTCCTGAGTGCCGCATGCGAGTTCGACTTTTCCCTGGATCCGGGCGAGACCGCTTCCTTCGTCGTATCGGCTCCGCTCAGGGACGGTATCGCACCCGACACGGAGGTCGACTTCGCCAGCATTCGCGAGAAGGTCGCTCGAGTTTGGCGCGAGAAGATCGGCCCGCGCAGAATCACGGTGGGAGACCGCGAAGTCAGCGATACGGTCGAGGCACAGACGGGACTCATCCTGGTGAACGCCACCCGCTATGCCTTCAAGCCCGGTCCGCGCAATTACGACCGAACCTGGATACGCGACGGCTCCTCGCAAGCCCTCGCCCTGCTCTACGCCGGTTTGATCGAAGAGGCCGAGCGCTACGTGCTGTGGTACTCGAAACGCATCTACGACAACGGCATGGTCCCGCCTATCCTCAATCCCGACGGCAGCGTGAACCGCGGCTACGGCAGCGACATCGAATTCGACGCCCAGGGCCAGTTCGTGGCGATCGCAGCCGACACCTATCGCTTCAGCCGGGATCGCGCCTTTCTCGAAGCCATTTTCGAACCCGTCGTCCGGGCCACCCGATTCATCGAGGAACTCTGCGCGCGAACCAATGCGCTGCACGGGCCCGAAACGCGGTTCCATGGGCTTTTGGCGCCATCCATCAGCCACGAGGGTTACAACAAGCCGACCTACAGCTACTGGGACAACTTTTTCGCGTTGCGGGCGTGGCGCGACTGCGCCTATCTGGCCGCCGAGATCGGCGATGCGGAAATCGCGAACCTGGCCGAAACCAAGGAACAGGAGTTCGCCGCAAACCTGGCCCGCTCATTGCGAATGACGACCGAAGAGCTCGGTTCGGGGCTGGTCCATGCCTCCGCCGATCGCGAGGATGTCGATCCCACGTCGACCTCCATCGCTTTCGAACCCTGCCGTGTGGAGGATGTGCTTCCGGCCGAGTATCTCCAGGCGACTTATGACCTTTATCGCGATCATCTCGAGGTAATCCGGGCGCCCGGTTTCGAAGGGGGCTTTACGCCGTACGAGATTCGCAATCTGAACGCGCTCGTGGCGCTGGGTCGAACCGAGGAGGCCTTCCGGCTCCTCGGGGATGCGCTCACCTGGCGAAGACCCGCCGGTTGGCGTCATTGGGCCGAGGTCGTCTGGGCCGACCCGCGCGTGCCGGACTATATCGGCGATATGCCTCACACCTGGATCGGCGCCGAATTCGCCACCGCGATCCGCCGCATGTTGGTTAGGGAAAACGGCGGCACGCTCGAACTTTTTCGAGCCGTCCCCGATGCCTGGTGGGAAGGCGAAGGCATTACGCTGAACGAGCTACCGACCTGCTTCGGAACAGTCAGTCTCAAAGCCCGCCGCAACGAATCGCGGGTAACGGTCGATCTGAGCGTGACCGGAACCGCGCCGAAACGGATCGTCCTTCGCTATCCCGGCGCGCGGCAAGCCCACGCCGACGGCAAACCGTGCGAGATCGACGGCGATCTCATCAAGGCACCGAATCTGAACCGGCTCGTGATCGATCTGTAGACTTGTAGGGTGGGTTAGCGAAGCGTAACCCACCGACCCTTCGACTTGGTTCAGGACAGGTCCGAGGCCGCTCGGTGGGTTACGGCCTCGCGGCCTAACCCACCCTACAAAAATCAATTCCTGATTGAAAGCGATTTGGAATTAGGCCGGGCCCGCGCGGAACTGGTAGAGCCAGGTTTCGGTCAGCGCATCGCCGTTGCCGCGGATGTAGAGCCGGAGCTCGACAGGATCGCTGCCGGTCGGGACGAGGTCGAAGATAGCCCTCCAGCGGCGCGTGCCCGGCACCGGCTCGATGAAGGCGCCGGAGACGGTTCCGCCGGACGCGGAGACGACCGGTTCGGCCTTGACCGAATCGCCCCACAGCGGATCCAGCGCCGAGCCCGCGAATTCGACGCATATCTTGTACACGCCCTTCGGCCGAGGTTTTCCCGGCTGACCGCCACGCCCGATCCGGGTCGCCACGCAGCGGGCCACCTGCGCCGGGTAGGGCTCGTCCCCCAGCCAGTGCAGCCGATAGCGCAGCCGGTAGGAGTTGCCGGCACGCGCCGGTCCGTCCGGCCGCCAGTAAGCCACGATGTTGTCGTGGATTTCGTCGTCCGTAGGCAGTTCCACCAATTGGACGGCGCCGGGGCCCCAGTCGTCCAGCGGCTCCACCCACAGGCTGGGCCGCCGTTCGTAGTTGACGCCGTCGAGATAGTTTTCGTACACCCGGTCGCGCTGCATCAGGCCGAAACCTTTCGGCCCCTTGTCGGCGAAGCTGGAGGTCACGGCGAAGGGCTGATTGATCAACGGACGCCAGAGCCGTTCGCCGTTGCCGTTCCAGATCGCGAGACCGTCGGAATCGTGGACTTCCGGGCGCCAGTCCTCGCGTTGGCGTTTCTCCTTTTCGCTGAACCAATACATGGAGGTCAATGGGGCCAGTCCCAACCGGGTGATGTCCTTGCGCAGGAAAAGAACCACCTCGACGTCCTGTATCACGCCCTCGGTACGCCGGATCGAAAAATGATAAGCACCGGTAAGGCTGGGGCTATTCAGCAGAGCGTAAACCGAGACCGGCTGGTCCTCTTTCCGAGCGCCCTCGATGAAAAATTCGGTGAAATCCGGAAATTCTTCAGGCGTGGGTTCGGCGGAGTCCACGATAACGCCGCGGGCGGACAGTCCGTACTGGCCCAAGGCGCCGATAGCCCGAAAATATGAGGCGCCGAGAAAGGCTATCCAGTCTTGGGTTCGCCAGTCCTTGCGCTTCCGAGATTCCTGCAGGCGAAAACCTGCAAAGCCCGTATCTTCAGGCAGCTTGCGGGCGATGCTGTCCTTGGGCATCGAAAAATACTTGGGTCTGTACAAGATTTCCCGCGCCACTCCGTGCTCCAGAACGTGCATCTTGACCGACTTCTGGAAGAACTGGCCCACGTGAAAAAAAGTAGCCGGATAGAGGGACGGCCCATTCGCGAACAAAGCATAATCGGGACGGTAACGGATATTCCCCCAAGCATCGTAATCGATCTGCTGAACGACTTTGGGCAGGGGTTTGGGTGGTGATTCATAGGGCGCCTTGGCCATGGCAGCAGCCCGCTCGATCAGCGCCTCAAAGGAAAAGAGCTGACCAGGGCCCAAACGAAGCCCTTCGGACGCAGGCGGGACAGCCCGAGCCACGTTGAAAAGCGTTCCCCCTAAGGCTACTAAGGAAGCGGATTTCAAGAATCCGCGCCGACTCAACTTCTGATTCATTGGATTGTAATTCTGTAACTGGTACTAATGACTTAGCGTTTCAATAACGAACGCCGATGAAATCGTATGAAACCGGCATTGTCTTGGCAATTCCGAGAAGTGCCCGGCTCTTGCCCCGAACGCGATTCCTAATTCCATTCGGCATTCGAGTGAACATGAAACGTAGGGTGGGTTAGCGGAGCGTAACCCACCGATTCGAGGTCGCTCGGCGGGTTACGGCCTTGGTTCCGAGGTAACGCCGCGGCCCCGATAGGCCAGAGTACGCTTGGAGGCAGCGCGGTAGGTCAATCGCCGGGGGAGCGGTTTGATATCGATCACGGTGGAGGGCGATGGCTGACATCTCGATTGCTTTCTGTTTTGAAATAAATATGCCACTCATTATTGACGCAAAATTTACACCATCTTTAGATCCGAAAGCCTAGAGTGAACGGCGCAGACCCGTCGGAACAGTACCTCGGCTACGCATGCTTCGAGAGAGCTTTAGCAAGGATATCGGCACACTAGGATTAGTCCAAAGACGCGATTGAGGCCGGCCGAAGTCACGAATACGGCGAGTTCGCCTCGGTCAATTCCGGCCTTTTAGAGCAGCCAACGCGCATGGTATCCGCCACGAGCACCTCATCCCACGCCCCTACTTCCTTGCATAGGCCCTACCGCCGAGCGGTTGGATATTTCTGGGGGTTGGCGGCTCCCACGCTTTGCACGTTGATCAATTGGCCGCTGCGCGGTCAGATCAGCCCAGCGAACATCCTGATGATTTACTTGCTGGGCGTGTTTTTCGTGGCTATCCGGTTCGGACGCGGCCCCTCCATCCTGGCCTCTCTTCAGAGCGCCGGGACTTTCGCCTTTTTCGTTGCCCCTCCGATTTTTTCCTTCGCCGTCTCCGATACGGAGCATCTGATCGGCCTTGCCGTCATGCTGATCGTTGCGGTCGTGACCAGCAGCCTGATGGATGCGCTTCGATCGCAGGCCGCCGTGGCGGCGCAGGGGGAACAGCGCGCCTCGACGCTGTACCGGCTGAGCAAGGAACTGGCCGGTACGCGCCAGGAGGCGGACGTGATCGCAGCCGGCATCAAACATATCTACTCCGAATTTGGGCTCCCGAACGCCCTGCTCGTTCCGGACGGCCAAGCCCGGCTGCACTGTCCGGAAGGCGATCTTTGGCCGCCAGGCATGCCGGATCTGGATCTTGCCCTTGCACAACAGACTTTTGACCAGGGGCAACCGCAGCCGCCCGGTGGCGGCACCGACGCAAATTCCGCAGAGACCTCGCTCTACTGGCCCTTGGTCGGCTCCGAAGGCGTCCTCGGCGTATGGGTTATGGCACTCCCGGCCCACCGAAGGCTTTCGCCGGAAGAACGGACGCTCCTGGATCTCTTTCTCCATCAAATCGTTCAATCTCTGGAGCGGGTTCGGGCTGCCGAACAAGCTCGCTGCACGGCCATCCGAATAGAGGCGGAAACCCTGAGGAATTCGCTGTTGAGCGCCATTTCCCACGATCTCCGCACCCCGCTTTCGACGATCGTCGGCGCGTCGGGAACGCTGGTCGAAGGCGACGAACACCTGGATGCCGAGCACCGCCAAAAGCTGATCCGAGCGATCCATGAGGACGCGAAGCGGATGTCCGATCTCACGCATAAGATCCTGGACATGGCCCGGCTCGAAGCCGGGAAGGTTGCGCTGAATCGACAGTGGTACGCCCTTGAGGAAATCATCGGCAGCGCCCTGCGCCGGATGCGAAAACAGCTTGAAAACCGGCCGGTCACGGTGGATCTGGATAACGGATTGACGCTGGTCCATGTCGACGCGGTCTTGATGCAGCAAGTCTTGGTCAACCTTCTCGAGAATGCCGTCAAATATACGCCGGAAGCGAGCCCCATCGAGATTACCGCAGAACTGTCCCCGAAATTGCTGACCCTCTTCATAGCCGACCGGGGTCCCGGAATTCCGGAAAAATTCGAGCACCAGATCTTCGACAAGTTCTTCCGCATTTACCCGGAAGCGCCTCAGGGCGGCGCCGGACTCGGCTTGGCCATCTGCCGGGCCATCATCAGCGCACACGGCGGCGACATTCGCGTCGAGCCCCGGGCCGGCGGAGGATCCGTCTTCCGCTTGGAACTGCCGCTCACGGAAACGCCGCCGGACATCGAGCTGGAAAACGAGGCTTTATCGCGGTCATGACGGAAACCCGCCCCGTCATATTGGTCATCGAGGACGATCCGCACTTGCGGATGTTCTTGAGCACCTGTCTGAGCGGCCAGGACGGTTGGTCGGTGATCACGGCCGAGACCGGGACCGAGGGTTTGGCTTCGGCGCGAAGCGCCAAACCGGCACTCGTGATCCTCGATCTTGGACTGCCGGACATGGATGGCGTGGAGGTGGTGGATCGGTTACGGAAACGCACTGGAGTCCCTCTGATCATCCTGTCGGCCCGAAATCACGAAAACGACATCACCCAGGCCCTCGATGCCGGCGCGGACGATTACCTGACCAAACCCTTCAGTACGGCGGAACTCGTGGCGCGTATCCGGGCATTGCTGCGGCGTGCCTCGCAGCGTTCGTGGGGACCGCCGCGCGATGTGTTTCAAGTCGGCGACCTAAAGGTCGAACTGACCCGGCGGAAAGTTTCTCTCGAAGACCGCGAGATCCATCTCACGCCGATCGAGTATCGCCTACTGACCGCCCTGATCAGTCATGCGGGAAGTGTCGTCACCCACAGACAGCTGCTGAACGAGGTCTGGGGTCCGGGCCATACCGAGCACAGCCATTACGTCCGGATTTACATGGGCCAGTTGCGACACAAGATCGAGGCCGATCCCGCCAGACCCCGCTATCTCCTGACGGAACCCGGTGTGGGATACCGTCTGTGCGACGACGAATGATCGAAGACCCACGAGCGCGTGCATTGATGCAGCCAAGCAATGACCGGCGGCGCTCGCCTTTGCATGATCAGGTCTGCATTGCCTTTTCGTTCAACATTAAACAGCGGAATGCCATCCATGCTTCACGTCTTAATAACGAGACAAGCGGGCAGCCGTCATCAGCGGCTGATCGGTCAAGAAACACGGCTACATCGTACTCACCAACAAGCCGATCAATCATGAATAAGAAATGGCTGATGATCGTGCTTGCCGCCTTACCGGTCCCGGCCCTGAGCGCCGAGGGCAGCCTACCGCCGCCGCTGGATCTGACCCATCATGCCGTCGGCTATCTGGCCGTCGCGATCTTCCTCGGAGCTTATGCGCTGGCCATGATCGAGGAGGTCACGGAACTCAGGAAATCGAAGCCGATGGTTCTTGCCGCCAGCCTCATCTGGGTCTTGATTGCTGCCGTATACGTCCGGGACGGCCTTGGCGAGCAGGCCGAGCAAGCATTCCGCACTGGGTTGGAGGGGTACGCGGAGCTATTCCTGTTCATACTGGTTTCGATGACCTACCTCAACGCCATGGAAGATCGGGGGGTGTTCGAATCCCTGCGTATCTGGCTGCTGCGCAAGGGCTTCAGCTATCGGCAGCTGTTTTGGATCACCGGATGCCTGTCCTTCTTGCTGTCCTCGGTGTGCAACAATCTCACCACCGCCCTTTTGATGGGCACCGTGATCATGGCGATGGGGCGGGATAACCGCCGCTTCATCGGCGTGGCCTGCGTCAACGTGGTGGTTGCCACCAATGCCGGCGGCTCCTTCAGTCCGTTCGGCGATATCACGACCCTCCTGGTCTGGCAAAAAGGGGTCGTGCCGTTCATCGAGTTCTATTCGTTGCTGGTCCCCTCCATCGTCAATTTTGTCCTGCCGGCAGCCATCATGTACTTCTGGGTTCCCAAGGAAAAGCCGGCACCCGCTCTGGAGGCTTTCGCCCTGCGGCGCGGGGCGAAAACGATTATTCTGTTGTTTCTGTTGACCATCGTCACCGCCGTCTGTTTCGAGAACTTCCTGAGTCTCCCGCCGGCCGCCGGCATGTTGGCGGGGCTCACCTATCTGAAATTCTTCAGCTATTACCTGCAGAAGACTGCGGCGCCACGCGGCAATTCGGGCGAAGTCGCCGATACCGATGCCATGGAAATCCCCTACGACCTGGAGGAACGGCATCATTTCGACGTATTCCACAACGTCTCGCGATTGGAATGGGACACGCTGCTGTTCTTCTACGGCGTCATGGTCAGCGTCGGGGGTTTGAGCTTCATCGGCTATTTGAACTACGCCTCGCAGTTCCTTTATACCGATCTCGACCCCACCATCGCCAACGTGCTGGTGGGCATCATCTCCGCCTTCATCGATAACGGCACCATCATGTTCGCCGTGCTGACGATGATGCCCGATATCTCACAGGGGCAATGGTTATTGGTGACGCTGACGGCGGGTGTCGGGGGAAGCCTGCTCGCCATCGGCTCGGCGGCGGGTGTGGGACTTCTCGGTCAAGCCAAAGGCTTCTATACCTTCAGCACACACCTGAAATGGGTTCCGGCCATTGCGCTCGGGTATGCCGGCAGCATAGTCGCGCATTTCGTGATCAATGCCCGGTATTTTTAGCGCGCAGGGTAAGTTCTGGAATGGCTATCGTCTCAAAGAAAATGGGATAGTGATCGCTTACGGACGGAAATTCCGATGCCTTTTATTCTGCGCATACAGAAATCTTATTAATCAGGCCCGTAAATACCCTCCTGGTATTTCGGGCCGCCGCCCAGGCCGGTACACGCCCGGCCTGGGCTCACGCGGCTTGTCGCCGCGCCGGGGCATCCCTGCCCCGGATTAACCCGGCCTATATTTATAGGCCGGGTTAATAAGAACAAAAAAGCATTTCAGCATGATTCAATTTCTGTCACTGGCCCGGGTTTTCGGGCTGATGCTAATGGTCTTCAGCATGACCTACATCTTGCCTATTTTGACGTCGCTCATTTATCGGGATGGGACGGAACTGCTTTTCATCGAGGACATGCTGCTCACCTTGGGTGCGGGTTTGCTACTTTGGATACTGACCCGCCAATTCGATAGGGAGTTGAAGGCCAAACAGGGCTTTATGCTGGTGGTGCTCGCCTGGACGGGAATGGCCGCCTTTGCAACTTTTCCACTCATGTCGTATCTGAAGAACCTGTCGTTTACCGACGCCTACTTCGAAACGATGTCCGGACTTTCGACTACCGGCGCCACGACTCTGACCGGATTGGATCGGCTGCCGCCCGCCATCAATTTATGGCGGCATGAACTCAACTGGTTGGGCGGCATGGGAATCATCGTCTTGGCGGTGGCGATTCTCCCGGTGCTCGGTGTCGGTGGCCGCCAGCTGTTTATGGCCGAAACGCCCGGCCCCATGAAAGACAGCCAGCTCACGCCGCGCATTACCGAGACGGCCAAGAATCTCTGGCTGGTTTACGGCAGCATCACCGTGGCCTGCATTTTTGCCTTGAAATGGGCAGGGATGACGTGGCTGGACGCTGTCTGCCATGCATTTGCAACCTTGTCGCTCGGCGGGTTCTCCACCTACGACGCCGGTGTCGGCCACTTCAATTCGCCCGCAATCGAGGCGGTTTTGATCGTTTTCATGCTGCTGGCGGGGATGAACTTCGCCACGCATTTTCTGGCGCTCCGCGGCAGGAGCCTGATGCCGTACAAGCATGATGTCGAGTTGCTACCTTATCTGGTGCTTGTGGTGGGCAGTTGCGTGGCAATTGGGCTTTATCTGTGGCTTCAGGGCACTTATGCGGATTTTCCGACCGCCCTTCGCCACGCGAGCTTCAGCTTGGTGTCCATCGGCACCGACTGCGGGTTTGTCACCGCCGATTTCAACGAGTGGCCGATTTTTGCGCCGCTGTGGATGTTCTTCGTGAGTTGCGTTGCCGTCTGCACCGGATCCACCGGCGGCGGCATCAAGATGATGCGGACCCTGATTCTCGTCAAACAAAGCCAGCTCCAGATGTTCCTGCTGACTCACCCCACTTCGGTCAACCCGCTCAAACTCGGCAATATGGTCATTCAGTCACCGATCGTCCTGTCGGTGCTCGGATTTATTTTTGTCTATTTCATGAGCGTCGTGGTCCTTACCTTATTGCTCGTAATCAGTGGACTCGATTTCCTGTCATCGTTCTCCGCCGTGCTCGCCAGCATCAACAATGCGGGTCCCGGATTGGGGGAAGTGGGACCCGCCACGAACTACGGCGGATTGACCGACTTTCAAACGTGGATCTGCACCTTGGCCATGTTTCTTGGCCGCATCGAGGTGTTCACGGCGCTGATCCTGTTCACGCCGGCCTACTGGCGCAAATGAGCGTCACTCCAGAGGTTTGACGCGCTGGATGCAGCGCGATGTGGCCGCGGCACGAAAAGCGCTCCGGCAACTGCTCAAGGAACCGATTCGGTGTATTCCGGTGGAACGGAAAGGCAAGAAAGTATTGCGGGCGGAAGGACAAACGACCGTCGGGACCTTGCTGTCCCAAGGTTATATAAACTTGGCGTCCCCAAGGGGGTTCGAACCCCTGTTGCCGCCGTGAGAGGGCGGAGTCCTGGGCCGCTAGACGATGGGGACGTAGCGGAAGGCCTAATAGATTAGCGCGAGACGTCCGATTGATCAAATCCAATTTTTCCTATTCGCGCCTTGGCGAACAAGGTCCGTCTGCGTTTGGCCCCATGTAAGTCGGTCATGGGGCCAATCTTGAGATACTGTGTGGGCTGCCTGGCAGCAGAAAACTTCTACGAGAACGGTGCTTTCCGATCAGCCTTGCTCGATGAGCTCGCGGATTATGGCATCGGCCATATGTTGCGTTCCGTAGGGCGAATTCGCGTTTAGGTCGGGCGTCACGATTCTGCCGTCGCGGATGACCTTACGGACGGCTTGTTCGATTTTCCGGGCAGCGTCGAGCTCCCCGATATGTTCGAGCATCATGGCGCCCGCCAGGATCATGGCCGTCGGATTGGCAATGCCCTTGTCGGCAATATCCGGCGCGCTGCCGTGCACGGCCTCGAATAAAGCGGCATCGGTGCCGATGTTCGCGCCTGCGGTCAATCCCAACCCGCCGATGAGACCTGCCGCCAAGTCGGACAGAATATCCCCGAATAAGTTGGTGGTAACGATCACATCGAACACTTCCGGCCTCATGACCAGTTGCATCGAGCAGGCGTCGACGATCTTGTCTTCGAACTCGATCTCCGGATAAGCCTTGGCGACTTCCCGACCGATTTCCAAAAACAGCCCGGAGGTACACTTCAAAATGTTGGCTTTGTGCACCAGCGTCACTTTTTTGCGCTGGGTTTTGCGCGCATATTGAAAGGCGTATTCGATGATCCGTTCGGAGCCTTTCTTGGTAACGATCGCGATGCTTTCTGCTCCCAGTTTTTCCGCATCGACCTTGATGAAATGCTCGATACCGGCGTAGAGGCCTTCCGTATTCTCGCGAACCGTCACCAGGTTTACATTTTGAAACGGTGTGCTGGTGCCTTCGAAAGAAATGGCCGGACGAACATTCGCATACAAGTTGAATGTCTGTCGCAAGGTTACGTTGACGCTTCGGTAACCCCCGCCGACCGGCGTGGTCAGCGGGCCTTTGAAGCAAATTCGATTGTTCCGGATTGATTCGATGGTCGCATCGGGCAATGGATCGGCATGTTTTTCGACAGCCGCCATGCCGGCTAATTGCCGATCCCAGTGGATTCTTACGCCGGTCGCTTCGATCACGCTGACCGCGGCATCGACGATGGAAGGTCCGATACCGTCACCGGGAATGAGGGTAATCTGATGCATGCAGAGAATTCCTTATTTATTTTGAGTGATGAAATTGTCGCTTTAGCGGATTATCCAACAGTAAACGACAAAGTTTAAGCATCAGAGTCGGCCTTCCGAGCGCCGATCATTTCTGATAGATTCACTAAGGTATTTTATCCACTTTAATTTGAGACAGCCGGTATGGACGTTACAGAACGCATCAAGAAACAACTCGCCGAGAATCAGGTGATCCTTTACATGAAGGGGTCTCCCGATTTTCCTCAGTGCGGCTTTTCGGGACGGGCAGTGCAAATTTTGGAACGCTGCGGCGTCGAGTACGCTTACGTGAACATCTTCGAAGATCCCGAGCTGAGAGAGGGGCTGAAGGTATTTTCTCAATGGCCGACGTTTCCGCAGCTTTACATTAACGGCGAGCTGGTCGGCGGAAGCGATATCATGTTGGAGCTGTTCGAAAGCGGCGAGTTGCAGAAGCGGCTGAGCGAAGCGGCTCCTACTTCGGTGGATTCATCCGAGTAAATCCTCCGGGCTGCCTTTTTCAATCGTTACCAGGTCTTTCCAGCGATTTACGATCGTACAGAACAGGCGAGCGGTTTGCTCGGCGTCATAAATCGCGGAATGCGCTTGGTCGTTGTTCCACTCGAATCCCGCCGCTTGCACCGCCTTCGCCAGCACGGTTTGGCCGTAAACCAGACCGCTTAAAGTAGCGGTATCGAAAGTGCTGAAAGGGTGAAAAGGATTCCGCTTGATCCCGCACCGCGCCACTGCCGCGTTCAAAAAACCGATGTCGAAGGCGGGATTGTGCCCGACCAGGATCGCCCGAGTACACTCGGTGCGCCGGACGGCGGCGCGAATGGGCTGGAAGATCTTCGAGAGCGCTTCCTTCTCATCCACCGCGAATCGAAACGGGTGATAAGGATCGATCTTGTTGAAACTCAAGGCAGCCGGATCCATGCGAGCACCTGGAAACGGCTTGATATGAGTGGAATGGGTCTCACAGATCTGGAGATGGCCGTTGCCGTTCATCTCGGGAATAACCACGGCAATTTCCAGCAAAGCATGTTCCGAAGGGCTTAGACCCGAGGTTTCGACGTCGACGACGACAGGCAAATAGCCGCGGAAGCGGCGCGCCAAACTGGCGAGATGATGATCAGGCATTATTCGATCGCATTTTTTTCTCGACTAGGTTCGCTAAGCTCATTATATTTTCCCGTCAACTCGAATTTAAGTTCGCGGTAGCTCGAAGCTTCGCCCTGGATATGCTAATTTTAGAGAAAGCCTGATCGACTTCGGGAAAGGAACAAAAAAAATGAAAACAACTCGCCAGTTACGCCCTTCATTGCCGGTCTTCGGACTCGCGCTTATCGTGAGTCTTGCCGGCTGCGCGACCGCCACCAAGCATGATCCACGCGACCCTTGGGAAGGGTGGAACCGCGGCGTTCAGAAATTTAACGATACTCTGGACGATTATGTCATGAAGCCCGTCAGTCAGGGCTATCAATATATCACGCCGTCGTTCGTCGATAAGGGTATCACCAACTTCTTCAGCAATGTGGACGACATTGGCGTAATCGCCAACGACCTGTTGCAATTCAAGCTTCTCCAAACCGGGCAAGACACCGGCCGATTCCTGGTCAATACGGTTCTGGGTGTGGGCGGATTCATCGATGTCGCCTCCAAGCTCGATCTACCGAAACACAACGAAGATACTGATCAGACCTTGGGCGCCTGGGGCATTCCGTCGGGTCCCTATCTGGTTCTGCCGTTCATCGGACCGAGCACGCCCCGCGGCGCCCTCGGCTTGGCCGGAGACACCGCCGCCAACCCCATTAACTGGATCACTCCGGCCGCGATTCCCTATGGAACGGGCACTCTGAAAACGGTCGACATGCGCGCCGACCTGTTGAGCGCCACCAAAATCGTTGACGAGGCCTCGGTCGACCGTTACGAGTTTATTCGTAACGCTTACTTTCAGCAGCGCAATTACCTGATCCATGACGGCAACCCTCCTCTGGAGGATGAGTTCGAGCAGGAAATGGACCTTGAATTGGAAGGCTTGAGCCCAAGCAACGGAGATACCGAAAAGAAGGAAAAACCGGAAAACGAACAGCTTTAGCCCGTTTTCCGAATCGGTGTAAGGGATTCGGATATGTAGGTCGGCAATCCCTTGCCGACGTATCGGCTCGGCGAAGGGCTTTGTCGGCAAGGGATTGCCGACCTACGTTCTCCCCTCCTGGCACGAATCCGTACACCGGGATGGAAAACGCTCTAAGCGCTACGTCAGAAGACGCATAAACCGGCACCGGACGTTCCCGTGCCGGTTTTTTTCTTTGCACGCCTACCTTCGAATCCATTCGCATCGTGACAGACAAAGCTTCGACTCTTCGGGTCGAAGTGCGATCTCCGAGGCCGCATCTAACCGAGTCTCCGCATAACCCGAGCCTACTCGTACGCAGCCTTCCCGCCTAAGCCGCCGCCACGATAAGCGGGACGAACATCTCCTCCGGGCTCATGCCGCCGTGGACACCGATCTGCCGATATGGGCGTTCGCCGGGGAGCCAATCCTTGATCACGTAATTCTCCTTCATGATCAGCATGTAATCGCCTATGCGTTCGGTCAACCGGGGGTGAGGCGTGCCTGAACCGAAACAGCCGGAAGCGAGAAGATCCCGACTGAGATGCAATTCGAGGTAAGCGGCCAAGTTATCTTGTACATAACGTTCGAAGCGTTGCGTCTCGCCCGATTTCACATAGCAATATGCAGCCCGTCTTTCACCGCATAAAGGTAATATCAGGCATTCATTCAGCTCCGAATGATCGTCCAGCTCGATGACACGCTCGGGGCTGGTATCGATTTGACCGTGGTCCGCCGCGACGATGAGCAGCGTATCGCTTCCCGCAATGTTTCCGAAAAACGCCTCGAAGGCGCTGTCCAGTTCAGCCAGATGCTGTTCCGCCTCCGGGCTTGCCGATCCATTCTCATGGCCGATATGGTCGAGCTCAGACCAGTAGGCATAAATGAATTTGCGATGAACATCCTTCCGGAGAGTCCGAACGATCACGCCGAAAAATTCCTCGATCGTATCGAAATCTCGCAATTCGGCTCTGCCTTGATGCGCCAAATTGAAGTCCGAATGGGCTATACGGCGCGGGGAAACGATATAGCAAGGCAGCGGAATGCGATTGAAGATCGGCACATGGCCGAAAAATTTTTCGGCTTCGATGCCGCATTTCCCCAGCGGTATCCCGCCGTATCGAGGCACACCAGGCAATACCGACAGTACGGCACCCAATTCCTTGAAATACATGTGCCATCCGGTCAAACCGTGCTGTTGCGGCGCCAGTCCGGTCAAGAAGCTCGTTATGGCCGTCGCGGTAGTGGACGGAAAGACCGATGTCATGCGTCCGCGGAGATGTTGCCGCAAGAAACTGCCGCGGTCCTGCCTGATCAAGTATTCATAACCGAGTCCGTCGACTACGATCAGAACAACATTGCGGTAAGCGCCCACCTCCGCCGATGACAGGCCGTTGAGGGGCGCATAGCCGTTCGGCTCGCCACCGAGCCCGGTAATGAGCGAGCTGAGCAGATTTACGATGCCGGCGCCTTGATAGTCCGGTAATTGCATGCGCGTTTTATTCCCTGGCAAGCATCATTGCCGGTATGGGCTACGCAACCTTAAGGCGCGTTGCGCAGAACCGACTAATCGCTCTTCAAGTGCTAACCAATACCATCGCGATCAGACCTAGTACGATCCCGATCGCTTGCTTGAGAGTAACCGACTCGTTCAAGAAAAAATAGGCCAGAACCACGGCGACGGTCGGATACAAGGCCGTAGCCGTGGAGACCAACACAACCGGGCCTTTGGTCATGGCATAAAGATAAGCGAAAGCTCCCATGGCCCCGAGGATCCCGGTGCTCAACGCCAACACCATGCCGCGCGGCTCCGTGGCCGGCTTGAAGACGAAAAGGGCCAGAACAACCAGCGCTACGACGAGCCCGCCGGCAGCCTCGTAAATAATGGCGCTTTTGGGATCGATATAGCGCGTGGTGAGTTTCGGCAGAAATGCCCAAATTCCCCAGCAGATGAATGCCGTCGTCGCGGGCAAAAGCCAATGAGTCACCGAAGTTCCGGTATGTTGTCGATTGCGCGAACATCCTCCGGATCGAGGTGGACGTGCAAGGCGCGCATGCTGTCCGCGATGCTGGTCGGCTTGCTGGCTCCCGGAATGGGAATGATATGCTCGCCTTTGGCCAGCAGCCAGGCCAAGGCGATGCCGTAACGGGACGATCGGTACTTTTCGGCCAGACGTTCGAACAATTCGCTGTGACCGAGACGAACGTGACCGTAGTGTCCGCCTACCGGACTATGAGGGATATAGGTGATGCCTTTCAAACCGCAATAGTCGATCACGCCGTTGGCGAAATCCTGCTTTTCGAACGGATTGCAACGGTTCTGGACGGAAACGATAGGCGCGTGATCGAGAGTGGCCTGGAGAATGTCCAGGCTAGTGATATTGGATAGCCCGATATGCCTGATTTTGCCTTCGTCCCGGAGCTTTATCAGCTCTTCCAGAGAAGGCAGCAAGCCGATATTGGGATCAACGGCATGAAGCTGATATAACTCGATGCAATCCGTCTTCAGGTCTTTGAGGCTTCGTTCGCAGGACTCCCGCAAAAATTTCGGGTCCCCGTCGATCACCCACTCGCCGCCCGGGCGCCTGAGACCGCCTTTGGTTGCGATGACAACCTGATCCCGTTTGCCGAGTTGGTCCAGAACTTTGGCGATGAGGCGTTCATTGTGCCCGATGTCGGAATCGTCCAGACAATAAACGTTTGCCGTATCGATAAAATTGCCGCCCTCGGCGAGAAAGGTCTCGATGACTTGAAACGCTTGTTCTTCGCTGGGCCTGCCTTGGATGGACAACGGCATGGCACCTAGCCCGACGGGCACAACCCTAATGCCGGTACCATCTATCTCTCTTTGGCTCATGAAGTTTCCCTCCTGGCTACGCGCGACGCAGCAAACTGGCGATCGTTTCGAAGATCATAGCATCGTTGGCGCGTGCCCTGCTCGCTCGATGGAACCTCAGTCGGGAAATTCGCTTTTCGCGGCTTGCGTTTACGCAAATTTTAAGGGAGTGATAGAATGCGCCCATCGCAAATTCCGCCGATGAGCCCCGCCCAATCAGGATGCCCGTCAAGTCTAACGAACAGTCGGCCCGGTCCGTTTCGCTCGAAATCAAATCGGGTTCCATTACGCTGCCGATCCTGAAGCTTTCGAACAGCGACAACGCGCTTGTCGCCCAACAGCTCAGAGACAAGATCCGGCAAGCACCGGAATTTTTCCGTAATGCCCCGGTGGTGATCGATCTCAGCGACCTGCCCAACAACGCCTATGTCGATTTCTTCGATTTGATCGACATCCTGCACGATCATCATTTGGTTCCGGTCGGCACCCGCGGCGGAAGTTCAAGGCTGCAAGCGGCGGCGCAAGACGCGAAACTGGCCATATTTCCGGAACACAAGCACGAAACCGTCGCCGGACCAGCGCCTGCGCCTTCCGCTTCGAAATCCTCATCGCGCGCGACGGCCAAGCTGCCGAGCGGAAGCAAACTGATCGAGCAGCCGGTCCGTTCCGGGCAGCGGATTTACGCCTCCGGCGCCGACCTGATCGTTCTGTCCCAAGTCAGTCCCGGGGCGGAGGTCATGGCGGACGGAAATATCCATATTTACGGCTCACTCCGCGGACGTGCATTGGCGGGGGTACAGGGAAACCTGGATGCGCGGATTTTCTGCGCGGACCTGCAAGCAGAACTGATTGCCATCGGCGGACACTACAAGATCAGCGAAAATTTGGACGAATCCATGCGCGGCAAGCCGGTGCAAATTTATCTGCGCGACAGTTCGTTAATCATCGAAAACCTGTAAACAAAGCTTTTTGAATCTGGAGAGCACGAGTGGCGAGAATTATCGTTGTGACTTCCGGAAAGGGGGGTGTTGGCAAAACGACCACCAGCGCCGCCGTTTCCATGGGATTGGCGTTGAAAGGCCACCGCACCGCTGTCATCGATTTCGACATCGGGCTGCGCAACCTGGATCTCATCATGGGGTGCGAGAGACGCGTGGTCTATGACTTCGTGAACGTCATCAATCAGGAAGCCACCTTGAATCAGGCCCTGATCCGAGACAAACGCTGCGAGAACCTTTACATTCTGCCCGCTTCGCAAACCCGCGATAAGGACGCGCTCACCCTGGATGGTGTCGAGCGAGTTCTGAACGAGTTGTCCGAAACCTTCGAATACATCGTCTGCGACTCCCCCGCCGGCATCGAACGCGGCGCGAATCTGGCGATGTATTTTGCCGACGACGCGATTGTCGTCACCAACCCGGAAGTTTCTTCGGTCCGCGACTCGGATCGCATGCTGGGCATACTCGCCAGCAAGTCCCGCCGCGCCGAACAGGGACTCGAACCGATCAAGGAATATCTCCTCTTGACCCGCTATTCCCCGCAACGGGTCAAACTGGGCGAAATGCTCAGCGTGGACGACGTACAGGAGATTCTCTCCTTGCATCTGCTCGGCGTAATACCGGAATCGAAAGCCGTGCTCAGTGCATCCAACGCGGGAACGCCGGTCATTCTCGACGACAAGAGCGATGCCGGCCAGGCATATGCCGATGTGATACGCCGGTACTTAGGCGAAAATGTCCCCCATCGCTTCCTCGAAGAGGAAAGGAAAGGCTTGTTCGGTCGGCTGTTCGGGGGTTAATTATGGGACTCTTGGATTATTTTCGAAGTTCTCGGCCGTCGAGTGCGGCTATCGCCAAAGAGCGTCTTCAGATCCTGGTGGCGCACGAACGCTCGCAGCGCTCTCAACCCGAATATCTCGCCGCCATGCAAAAGGATTTGCTGGAAGTGATCCGCAAATACGTGAACATAGACCAAAACGCCATCACGGTTTCCATGGAACAGGATGAAAACCGCGAGATTTTGGAACTCAATATCGTCCTGCCCGAAGATAACGAGCGCAAGCGAAGTCCACGGCGCTGAATGACACGCCATAATGACCCTCAGCCAAGCGTCGACGCCGCTGCCGACGAAAGCTGAATGCGCCCCGACGCGCAGCCGGGAAACCGACCTAGATAGGTACAATGTCCAGCAGACGCTCGGCTGGCTGGCGCGATAAGCCAATCGTGTAACATAAGGTAAGAAATATCCCCCTTGGCAACCGATCTAAGGGTTCGGCGAGCGAATCGGCGTCCGCAGCAGGATGGGCATCTCTGTCGCTCCCAGAGATGCCGTTAGCGATTGGAAGGGTCGTCCGGGTGCTCCCCGGATGACCGTTTGCGATTGGAGGGTGTGAGGAATGCGGGTTAGGATAGCGGCGTTCAGGCAGCCCGCCACACAACCGCGCTCGTCGAATTCCGTCGCGGCGATCGACACGGATTTTGAGCGTTTCCTCCAATAGCGAATCATTCGACGATGATACTTGAAACTCTGAGTGCAATGCGTGATCTCGGGCGATTGCACGACATCGCGTCCATCCTGATCCGCTATGGTTTCGGCGACATGGTCAAGCGCCTGGGACTCGAGCGGCTGCTGGAAAAGGCCGGGCGGGCGCTCAACTGGACCCGCTTCGAGGAGCTGCTTCGCCTCGATCCGCCGCAACGCGTGCGCAAGGCCATGGAAGAGATGGGGCCGACCTTCATCAAGTTCGGCCAAATCCTTGCCACTCGCGTGGACTTGTTTCCACCGGACTGGATCACGGAATTCGAAAAACTGCACGACCGGGTGCCGCCGCTTCCTTTCGAGAAACTGCGATCGCAGATCGAGGAAGATTTGAGCGGGTCGGTCAGCGAAGTGTTTGTCGAGTTCGACGAAACGCCTTTGGCCGCCGCCTCCATCGCACAGGTCCATCGAGCCCGTCTTCCCGACGGCCAACAGGTGATCGTCAAGATTCGCCGCCCCGGTATCCGCCCGACCATCGAAGCGGATTTACGCCTGCTCGAGCGTCTGGTTGGAATCGTCGAGCACGAATTCCCCGACGTCAGTCGATTCCATCCGCAAGAAGTACTGCGGCAATTCAAGATCTCCCTGCGCAACGAGCTCGATCTGCTGACCGAGGGACGGAACACCGAGCGGGCCGCCGATAATTTCGCGGGCGACCCCACGATCGTGATCCCCAAAGTTTACTGGGAATACTGCGGCGAGCGGATCAATGTTCAGCAATATATCGAAGGGATAGCCGGACGGGATCTCAAGGCGCTCGACGCCACGGGACTCGATCGCAAGATTCTGGCTCAACGCGGCGCGGACGCCGTGCTCAAGATGGTATTGATCGACGGCTTTTTCCATGCCGACCCACACCCCGGCAACTTTATTTTTCTACCCGAAAACAGGCTGGCTTTCATCGATTTCGGCATGGTCGGCTCGCTGTCGGAATCGCGGCGGGACCAAGTGGTGGACATGCTCAATGCCATCGTGGTCCGGGATGCCGCCACGGTGGTGGACGTATTGCTGGATTGGGCAGGCGAAGCCGCGCCCAGCACCGAGCGACTGGTCGCCGAAGTGGGCATGTTCATCGATAAATATCACGGCGTCGCGCTCAAACAGCTCCGTCTGGGCGACATGCTCACAGAAATGACGAGTCTGATGCGGGACCACCAGCTTACCCTGCCGCCAGATTTGACCATGCTGTTCAAGGCGCTGATCACACTCGAGGGTACCGGACGCCAGCTCGATCCCGATTTCGACATCGTCGCGCAAGCGACTCCGCTATTGCAGCAAGCCAGCGTGCTTCGGTACCACCCGGACACACTGCTTCGAAAAGGCCGGCGCAATCTGGCCAGCCTGATGTCGGTCCTGAGTGCCCTGCCGCAAGACATCCGAAGGCTAATGAGGCTCCTCCGGAGCGGAGCCGTCAACGTTCACGTGGACCTCAGCCAGTTGGACCGTTTCGGGATGCTCATGGACCGGGCCGCCAGCCGATTAACCGTAGGCATGGTGACCGCTTCGCTCATCATCGGATCGTCCATCGTCATGACCGTCAGCGGCGGCCCCACCCTGTTCGGCCTGCCCGCCCTCGGCGTTTTGGGGTTTACCGCCGCCGGCATCGGCGGATTATGGGTGCTGATCTCGATTTGGAAAACCTCGCGCAGAGGGGAAAGATAGCCTCGAATCGGTTCTTAGCGCAGATTTTCGTCGCGCCGCCGGAGACCGCCCGCGGCGGAATCGCCGTCGCGATCCGCTCGATCCCTGCAGGCGGGTCTTCGTTCTCCGAGGCTTATTGGTGGTGTACCGGACGCGGCGCGCTGGGAGCGGTGGTCGCGGCTACATCGTTCTCGATGATGGTGCGGTCGTCGATCTTCAGAAGGGTGATGCCCTGATCCATGACGTAACGGCATTCGGCGCGTTTCGCCGAGCCGACGTTGTTCCAGATCAAGGTGACGTATTTAACGTGATCGCTGTCGGATTCGGACGGGCTGTAGGGATGAGTGCCGATTTCACTCTTTACCGCCTCGGTGCATTTGTCCAAAGCCAAACTGCTGAGCAGGTTCGATGTTTGCAGGAAGGCGCCTTGCATTTTTTCCTGCTGAGTTTCGCGCGTCGTGCCGACGATGATAAAACCGACGATCATGACGATGGCGAACCCGATTGCGCCTTTGACGACGTTCGATTCCATGATTTCCTCTCTTTTCTTATGGTTGGAAACGCAGGCGACTATAGCAAAAATCACGATACATTAGGTCACCTGCCGTCAACTCAACCGCCGCCTCGATAAAATTTTTCTGCGCGGCACGGCACTGCTATGGGGCATCAGAGAGGGGACAGCCTGCAACCGCGTATTGCGACCGCAGGCGAGCGTCACCACGATATGAGCAAGATTCCATTCGGCAACGGTCACGCCTTACGGTAAATCTCCGCCCCGCTCTTCACGAATTCCTCCGCCTTCTCCTCCATGCCCGCCGTCAAGGCCTCGTTTTCCTTGAGTCCATGGGTTTGCGCGTAATCGCGCACGTCCTGGGTAATCCGCATCGAGCAGAAGTGCGGGCCGCACATGGAGCAGAAATGGGCCAGCTTGGCGCCTTCCTGGGGCAGTGTTTCGTCGTGGAATTCCAGGGCCTTTTCCGGGTCCAGGCTGAGATTGAACTGGTCCGCCCAGCGGAATTCGAAACGAGCCTTGGACAAGGCGTTGTCGCGAACCTGAGCACCCGGATGGCCCTTGGCGAGATCGGCGGCGTGGGCGGCGATCTTGTAGGCGATGATGCCGTCGCGGACATCCTGCTTGTTGGGCAGTCCCAAGTGCTCCTTGGGCGTGACGTAGCAGAGCATGGCGGTTCCGAACCAGCCGATCATGGCGGCGCCGATGGCCGAGGTGATGTGATCGTAGCCCGGCGCGATGTCGGTGGTGAGCGGCCCCAGGGTGTAGAAGGGCGCTTCCCGGCAAAGTTCCAATTGCTTTTCAACGTTTTCCTTGATCATGTGCATGGGCACGTGGCCGGGGCCTTCGATCATGGTCTGCACGTCATGTTTCCAGGCGATTTCCGTCAGCTCGCCCAAGGTCTTGAGTTCGGCGAACTGCGCCTCGTCGTTGGCGTCGGCGATGGAACCGGGCCGGAGGCCGTCACCGAGACTGAAGCTAACGTCGTAGGCTTTCATGATCTCGCAGATTTCCTCGAAATGCGTGTAGAGGAAATTCTCCTTGTGATGGGCCAGGCACCACTTGGCCAGGATCGAGCCGCCGCGCGACACGATGCCGGTCACGCGTTTCGCGGTCAGCGGGATATACCCGAGGCGCACGCCGGCATGGATGGTGAAATAATCCACGCCCTGCTCGGCCTGCTCGATCAGGGTATCGCGGAAGATCTCCCAGGTCAGTTCCTCGGCTTTGCCGTCCACTTTTTCCAAGGCCTGATAAATGGGTACCGTACCGATCGGCACCGGCGAATTGCGGATGATCCACTCGCGGGTCTCGTGGATGTTTTTGCCGGTGGACAAATCCATCACCGTGTCCCCGCCCCAGCGGATCGACCACAGCATTTTTTCCACCTCTTCCTCGATCGAGGAGGTGACGGCCGAGTTGCCCAGGTTGCAGTTGATCTTCACCAGGAAATTGCGGCCGATGATCATCGGCTCGGATTCCGGATGATTGATATTGGCCGGGATGATGGCGCGGCCGCGGGCGACTTCGTCCCGGACGAACTCCGGGGTGATGACCTTGGGGATGGACGCGCCGTAGGATTCGCCCGGATGCTGGAGCTTGTACATCTCGCTGACCGCTTCCAGGCGCTGATTTTCGCGGATGGCGATGAATTCCATTTCCGGCGTGACGATGCCTTTCCTCGCGTAATGCATCTGAGTCACGTTAGCCCCGGTTTTGGCCCGGCGCGGCCGGCGGATATGCTCGAAGCGGAAATGGGCGAGAGAGGGGTCGGCCTGGCGCTTCCGTCCATACTCGGAACTCGGCCCGGAAAGCTCCTCGGTATCGCCGCGCTCCCCGATCCAGGCTTCGCGCAAAGGCGGCAAGCCCAGACGCAGATTAATACTTACTTGCGGATCGGTATAAGGCCCGGATGTGTCATAGACATAAATCGGCGGGTTCTTTTCGGCGCCGAAACTGGCCGGAGTGTCGGATTGAACGACCTGGCGCATGGGCACGCGGACATCGGGACGGCTGCCCTGGACATAAATCTTTTCTGAAGCGGCGAACGGCCGTATGGAAGCTCGTTTGGCGGTTACTGCTTCATGCAGGAATTCTTCGGGAAATGCGCTCATCGCTTTCTCCTGGTTCAAAAACGGAAAAAGGGGGCGCAGGCAAGACGGGTCCATCGCCAGGCTCAGGACAGGCTTTCCTACGCCGGTGTTAACCGGATCAGGTTCGAAGGGTGTTTCTCAGCCCTGCGGGACACGGTCGTCGGTGAGCCGGTTCGCAAATGATCGACCACGCCGAGAACGGCAGCAGGGCACCCCCAGCCTTACGGATATGGGGCTAAGCTAAAGCATGAAAGGGGATTTGGCAAGGCAGGGGGCCGCCGAGTGCGAGGCGATCGGAGCGTTTCGATTCTTCCGCCCATCGAGCGGATTTATCTGCCGAAATGAATGGCGTACGCAGATTGCCAAGGAGGTACCGATGGAAACGGTAATCAAAAATGTCATTCGCATGTTTAACGGATATGGCTATGCCGTTGCGGGCGTCGTGATCGGCTTTTTCGACGATCCCGCCCAGGCACAGGCATGTGCCTTTCAGATCATTAATCTGACCCATTACGAAGTCGACGTTTTCGGAAGTCAACTGATCATGGTGCTTTGAGCGTGGAGACAGGGTGCTACGCAGCCCCTACCAGCTCTGAATGGCGGCTTGCGACCGTCTCGGCCGTCCGAGCGCAAACTGTCGGTATATGAACCAGAATCGCCACACGGATTCCGGAATTTCCGGCAGAGTGTGATGCCGCAGTCCGGGATCGAATAGCGCTCGCGGCTCGAACGCATCGTACGACCGCAGATCGTCAGCCGTGAGCCGGCCGGCGCGAAACGTGTCGGGAGATACCGGGGCAATGAGCAAGCGCCCATGTTTGAGCTCCGGTTCCGTCAGCGCCAGCAGCAGTTTCCCATTGACCGCATCGGCACCCTCGATCAGGCGCCCCTCCGCATCGCACCAATACCCGCCGGTCTCGAGGGGAATATCGGTGGAACCTTCGAAACGCAAGCGAAACGTATAAATCTCCAGGTCCGACGCCCTTTCATTATGCGGATTTGTCTTCATCGGCCGGGCCCCTCCAACGTTTCGTAGATGCCTTAGGCTAGGACGAAGCAAACGATAATTCCGTGACGTATTTCCCAATTTCACTCCGTATAATGTAGCCGGCTCCGGGAACTAGCCCGCATTTCTCACACCTTTTCGTAGCGAGGGCCTCGAGACGCCGCCGTGGCGCGCCGCACGGACTGAGCGACGGCGAAGGCGTAGCCGACACTACGTCGAGATCGCGAACGATGCCCGTCCTGAGCTTAGTCGAAGGGCGGTTCGTTCCTCACGGCATCCTACTGCCTCTGTTTGCGATTGGAAGGGTCATTCGGGTGCTCCAATCGCAAACGACCTGGCCGGGAGCGCCGGCCAGCCCCTTCCCCGGATGACCGTTTGCGATTGGAGGGTGTGAGAAATGCGGGCTAGTGCCGGCGGGACCGTGGACTGTTCTGGACAGCTCCCCCCAACCGGCGAAGGATTCTTGCGATCAGGACGGATTCCTTTCAGGATTTGTTGTAGTGACATCAGCCAATGACCGTTCCCCTCGTCAAAGTGCGAATCACGGGACTCGAAACACCTTATGAGCATTCGTATCCGCCTGGTACTTGAGGGCCTTCGGCGCGTCCGAGCGCCGCTTCTGATCGCGCTCAGCGGTTTAATGCTCGGCGTCGTACCCGCACTGACACAACTCGAACAGGAATTCGATCTCGGCCTGCTTTACCGTCTGAGAGGCGCAGAAAAACCTCCCGAGGATATCGTGATCGTCGGCATTGATCACGAGTCCGCGTTGCGCCTGCAGACGCCGAACGATCCGCAGTCATGGCCTCGCCGGCTCAATGCGCAGGTCATTCGGAACATTCAAGCATCCGATGCCGAACTGCTCGCGTTCAATGTGTTTTTTTTCAGTCCGGCGTCCGATCCGGACGACGACCGGGACATGGCCGACGCCATGCGCCGGATGGGGCGCGTCGTACTGACCGATTACGTCAAGCCGCGCCAGGTTTCCGAGGGCGTATACCTGGAATCGGTGGTACATTCCACGGACCGATTGGCCGATGCGGCTCTGGCGACCGCGCCGTTTCTGCTGCCGAGGGAGGACAATGGGATAAACCGCTTTCTCACCTTCTTCGGAGAAGAAGGTCAGGCGACCTTGCCCACCCGGCTGTTGTTGGCCCATGCCTTGCTTAAGGCCCGTGACGATTTGTTACGCGTTTTCGGGGACGCTGCACCGGGCGCCGCAGACTTCCTCAAAAATCAGCCGACCGAGCGGGAGCAATTCGATACCTTGCAGAGGGAACTCACCGCACTGCTCCAATCGCGGTCCGATCTGCTTTCAATTCTCGAAAAGACCCTACAGCAAAGACTCATACCGGAAAAAACGCGCCTGATGCTGCGCGCCCTGTTCCGTGTTCATGAAAACGGGCGGTCGCGTTATTTCAATCACTACGGACCCACTCGCACCTTTCCGACCATTCCCTATTACAAACTTGCCGAGTCGTCATCCGAAGAACTCTTGAAGTCGCTCGGGGGCAAGATCGTCCTGATCGGGTATCTCGAGGATTTTCAACCCGAATATACCGAAGGTCTGTTCAATTCACCGTACTCCACGGTCAGTTCGGTGGAGCTGGCGGCGACGGCGCTGGCCAACCTGCTCGAAGACAAATCGGTGCTGCCGGCGCTTACACCGCTGAAGGAACTCATTTGGCTATTCCTTTGGGGACTTGCGCTCGGTTCATGCGCTCAACTGCTCTCGATTCAAAGGGCTATGGTCTTTATCGCGGCGCTGAGCGGCGGGTATTTGTTGACGGCATGGGCGCTATTCCGCGCCGACGGCTTGTGGCTGCCCCTGTTCATCCCGCTGATTTGGCAGGCACCGGCAGCCGTAATGAGCAGTGTGCTCATTAGCCATCTGCGGCGGGTTCGGCGCGAGGAAAAAATGCAGTCGGTGATCGAGCGCTTCATTCCGGTCGACGTGTTCAGCCAGCTCACCCGCGATGAGGACATAAAGGCATTGCCGTCGTACGGGCGTTTGACCCACGGCATCTGCCTCGCCACCGACGCGGGGCGCTACTCATCCTTGGCCGAGACCATGGAGCCGATGGCTCTCGCCGATCTTATGAACGATTATTACCGGGTCATCTTTCAGCCCGTGGCGCGGCACGGGGGTTGGATCTCCGACGTAATCGGGGATGCCATGCTGGCGATTTGGATCACCGAGGGAGACGATTCGGAAACGAGGCGCAACGTGCTGCAGGCCGCCTTGGAAATCCAGCAAGCGGTCCGCCGGTTCGAACAAACTCATGGGCTCGATTTTCCGGTGCGGATCGGGATTCACTGCGGCGAGCTCCGCATCGGTTATATCGGCACCGACAGCCGCGGCGAAATCCGGGCGGTCGGCGATACGGTCAACATCGCCGCGCGACTGGAAGCCTTGAACAAGATACTCGGCACCGAAATCCTGGTGTCGGAAGCGGTGCTGGCGGACATTGCCGAGATCCGGGCCAGACACTTGGGACAATTTCTCCTGGCCGGAAAAACCAGGCCGGTATCCGTAGCGCAGTTGATTTCTCCCTCGGAACCGGAAATGTCCCGCTGGCAAGAACTCAATGCCCGGTTTCAGATTGCCCTGGGGCATTTCGAGGCAGAACGGTGGCCCGAAGCCTATGCCGCTTTCAATCAGCTTGTCCTACAATTACCCGATGACGGACCGGCCCGGTTTTATCTCAAGACATGCGAGACGCGTCTCGGGGGAGCGCATCCGGCTGGCGGCCGGCCGCTCGGCATTCGCATCGAGAAATCGGACTCGGCCCGTCCGTTGACCAAATGACGCGGTAGCGACGCAATGGGTTTTTAATCCACCAGGCAGGCAACGGCGTTTAGACGTAGGTCGGCAATCCCTTGCCGACGAAGTCCGCGGGCTGACTCGTTACGTCGGGAAGGGATTCCCGACCTACAGGGAGGCACGATCGTAGGTCGGCAATCCTTTGCCGACGAAGCCGTGGGCCGGGCCGTTACGTCGGGAAGGGATTCCCGACCTACAAAGCGGCACGGTCGTAGGTCGGCAATCCTTTGCCGACAAAGTCCGCGGGCTGACTCGTTACGTCGGGAAAGGATTCCCGACCTACAAAGCGGCACGATCGTAGGTCGGCAATCCTTTGCCGACAAGTCGCCGTTTACGATTGGAATGGGGGGCATCCAGAGCACAAGGATGTGATTCAAGGCCAATGTCATCCCTGGCTTCTGGATTCATGCCGGAATGACGAGGTCGGGCTTAATTAACGACATTGGAGCTTACCTGGGGGACCGGAGCACATGCGTAAGTCCATTAACAATAACTCAAAAATACTTTTCGCAGCTCGATGCACATATCTGCCAAATTGTTCCTGACGATCGCTGCCGCACTCGTCGCAAGCAATCCCGGTATCGCCGCCACATGCGAACAATGGGCCGCCCGCCTGGTGTCGGCGCAGGGCCAGGTCGAGATCCAGTCCTCGGGAAAGCCGTCATGGGCGCCGGTGGAGACCGAACAGGTCTTCTGTCCCGGCGACAAAATCCGAACCATGATTCGCAGCCGTGCATCGCTGCTACTGCCGAATCAAACTTATATTTCGCTTGATCAGGACACCACCGTGGTGTTTTCCAAGGTGAAGGCGGAAGAGCCGTCCTGGCTCGAGCTGCTTACCGGCGCCTTGTACGCCCGCAGCCGAACGCCCAAGCCCCTCGATATCCGGACCCCGTTCATCAACGCCGCCATCAAGGGCACCGAGTTCCTCATCAAGGCAGGACCGCAGGGAGGCCAGGTCACGGTATTCGAAGGAGAGGTGGAAACCTCGAACGCCGAAGGACGGGTCGTGCTCAAGGACGGCCAGACCGCCGTCGCCGCGCGCGACGAGGCGCCGCGCCTGGCGTTGCACGTGCGTCCGGAAGACGGCGTTCAGTGGGCGCTTTATTTCCCGCCGCTGGTGGATTACGCCGCCCTGCAGGCCCGAGTCCGCGATCCGGACATCGCCGAAGGCATTCGCCTCTACGCCGACGGGAACATCGCCGGAGCCCTGGCTGCGCTGGATCGCGTGCCGGAAGCCAGCCGCGACGCCGATTTCGCCGCCCTATACGCGGGCCTGCTGCTGAGCGTGGGACGGGTGGACGAAGCGGAACCGCTGTTGGCCGTGTATATGGGCGAGAAAACGCCCGCGCCCATCGATGCCTTGCGCTCGGTCATCGCTCTGGCCCGCAACCAGAAACCCGAAGCGCTCCGATTGGCGAATGCCGCGGTTCAAACCGATCCCGCTTCGGCTCCGGGCTGGATGGCGCTATCCTACGCGCGCCAGGCCGATTTCGATCTCGAAGGCGCGCTCGAAAGCATCGACCGCGCGGCGCGCCTGGACAACAACGATGCCCTGGTCCAGGCACGTCGGGCCGAACTGCTGGCAGGGTTAGGCCGCTGGTCGGATGCGAGGAAAGCGGCCGAAAACGCGGTCCGGATCAACCCGCGAAATCCGCGCGCCCATGTCGTCTTAGGCTTTGTCGAACTCATGGACGGGGACACGTCCGAGGCGCTGGCGAGCTTCCGCAAGGGAGCCGAGCTGGATTCGGCCGATCCCCTGGCCCGCTTCGGCTCGGGGATGGCCCTGGTCCGGCGGGGCGAGCTGAAAGAGGGCACGGCGGCCATCGAAACCGCCGCCAGCCTCGACCCCAGCGACGCCCTGATCCGCAGCTATCTCGGCAAGGCGTATTACGAGCAGAAGCGCAACGCGGTCGCCGAAAAGCAGTTCGATCTCGCCAAGACCTTCGATCCCAAGGACCCCACGCCCTGGTTCTACGAAGCCATCAAGAAGCAGACCGAAAACCGCCCGGTGGAAGCATTCAAGGATCTGCAACACGCGATCGAGCTGAACGACAACCGCGCGGTCTACCGCTCCAAGCTGGCCCTGGACGACGATCTGGCCGCCCGCAGCGCCGCCCTGGGTCGTATCTATACCGACCTCGGCTTCGGCCAGCGGGCCGTGGTGGAAGGCTGGCGCTCGCTCGGCATCGAGCCGGCCAATTATTCGGCGCACCGGCTCCTGGCGGATACCTACTCCTCGCTGCCGCGGCACGAAATCGCCCGCGCCAGCGAAGTGCTGCAATCCCAGTTGCTGCAACCGATCAACACCACCCCGATACAACCCCATTTGGCCGAGGCGCGGCTGCTGATCCCGGACGGGGCGGGACCTTCGCGGCTCTCGTTCAACGAGTTCAATCCCATGTTCACCCGCGACCGCTTCAGCTTCCAGGCTTCCGGCATCGCCGGCAGCAACGACACCTTCGGGGAAGAACTGGTCCATTCAGGACTATGGGATAACTTCTCCTACAGCCTAGGCCAGTTCCATTACGAAACCAACGGCTTCCGCAAGAACAACGACCTGCGCCAGGACATCTACAACGTCTTCGCCCAGGGCATGATCAGTCCCGGCCTCAGCCTCCAGGCCGAATACCGCCACCGGCATCTGGAGCACGGCGATTTGTTTTTCAACGGCGACCTGGAAGCTTTCGACGACACCTTCAAGGGTGAAGTGACCACCGACAGCGTGCGGACCGGCCTCCGTTATTCGCCCACCGCCAACTTCGACCTTATTTTTTCGGCAATGTATCTGGATACTTTGCGGAATTACGCTCAGCAAGCTCCCTCTTTCGGGGCGCCGATCGATATCTCGGTGACCGCCAGCCAGCGCGGCTTCATGGGCGAAGCCCAGTACATCTACCGGCGCGACCCTTTCGATCTGATCCTGGGCGGCGGCAGCCGCGACATTTCCGCCGATGTATCTAACAATCTCGGCTTTTTCGCACAGCGAATTGCTTACGACATCCGCCACAGCAATGCTTACCTCTATTCCCATATCCGGTTTCCGAGCGCCATGACCTGGACGCTGGGGGTCAGCTACGACTCGTCCCGCAATCAGTGGGTCGGCGATTTCGACCAGGTCAACCCGAAGCTGGGGCTGATGTGGGAACTCACGCCCGACACCGTCCTGCGTCTCGCCGCATTCCGCACATTCGATCGCGGCATCGAGGAAGACGTGACCATAGAGCCGACCCAGATTGCCGGGTTCAACCAGTTCTTCGACGGCTACCCAGCCACGGATGCCAGGCGTTACGGCGTGGGCCTGGATCACAAGTTTTCGCCCGGTCTCATGGCCGGCCTGGAAGCTTCGCTGCGCGACGTAATCGTTCCTCTGCCTCTCGCCACGGCTTTAGATGCTCCTAGCTTTATCTCGAAACGGGAAGAAATGCTGTACCGCGCCTACGGCTATTGGGCAATCAGCGATGATTTCGCCGCCAGCCTGGAGTATCAGTTCGATATCTTTACAGATGCGACTCACCACGAAACGGTCTATCAGAACCATATCGTTCCGCTCAGTCTGAGCTATTTCCATACCTCGGGCCTGTCGAGCTCCGTCACGGTCACCTATGTCAATCAGGAAGCCCGCGAGCGCAAGAACGAATTCTTGAAGGGGCACGACGACAACCAATTCGCACTGCTCGATTTTTCATTGAAATATCGTTTACCCTATCGCTATGGCACGGCAGGGTTCTTCGTCAAGAACCTGCTGGATCAAAGATTCGATTTCCTGGGGCAGAACTCCCTCGGGATTCGGACGAGGCGTCTGGAGGAAACGCCTTTGTTTATTCCGGAAAGGACGATGTTTTTTCAACTCACGCTGGCATTCTGAGGAATCCATGGCGATGTTCTAGAATGCACGCCAAATTGGGAGGGACGTATGAGTAATCAGGCACCAGAACAACAAAAAGGCAACGCGGCTTGGGAATTCGTCAAACGATATAAAAAGCCGCTGATAGCGGGCGGCGCTGGCGGCGGGGGGCTGCTCTATGCGGCAGCGCAGTGCAGTTTCATTTGCCCGGCGGGGTACTGGTTTTACTTTGGAACCGGAAGCTGCATACCGTGCTGAACTGACCGGGAGGGTGCGCCACGCGCACCCTCCGTCTTGCCGCCGAATCCGCCCGCCGCTCCCCGCACCGCAAACCGCCCGCCCCGGCTTCTTCCACCCGCTCTCCAAACTCCCCCGATTTTTGTAGGTCGGCAATCCTTTGCCGACGCCACGGCCCGGCCAACGCCTTCGTCGGCAAGGGATTGCCGACCTACGACTGTGCCTCCCTGTAGGTCGGGAATCCTTTCCCGACGTCACGGCCCGGCCCACGGCTTCGTCGGCAAGGGATTGCCGACCTACGACCGTGTCACCCTGTAGGTCGGGAATCCTTTCCCGACGTAACGGGTCCGCCCGCAGCCTTGTCGGCAAGGGATTGCCGACCTACGACCGAGCTACCCGGTAGGTCGCGAATCCCTTCGCGACATTACCCCACTCGGCCTGCCGACCTACGACTACTGTCATTACACCGAAAACGCTTCGCTCCCTCGACCTCCGAGCGCACTGCACCAAAAAGGGGAATATTTCACAGAATTCCGTTCTCCGGGCGCGTAAGTTGAGTCTAGTTCCCGCAAGAACATCGGCTCATTCCGAAGGGACGATATGCGCGGTTCCGTTCCGCGTCTTCGGACGAGCATTTTGAAAATATCCGACACGATCAGCCTGGGCGATCAACTCAAACGAATAGGCTTATGACATACATGGTTCAAAGAGGCTTTCCCGGACGCCCTACCAGGCTTCTCTATATCGGCGTGTCGGTGATAACGACGATCTTTGCCTTCATATTGGCCCTGGTGCTGTTCGTCTTTCTGCCGCGGGATGGCTTCGAAACCTCGGCGCGTGCGAAAGAACGTTCATCCTCCGGAGTAGTCGTGAACGCCACCGGTATCGATAATCCGGCGAAAGCCGCACTCCCCGAAAAACCGGAATCGGAAAATGAATGAATTCGCTAAGAGCCTATCCCGGTAGGCGGAGCTAAACGTACAGGCAGTCCAACCGTCCTCCGCCTTAGATAATCCGATTACGCCTCCGAGGCGACTCTTCGGGACCGAAATTCAGCGCCGGTCCCCTTTTTTTGAGGCCAATGGATCGAATATAAACTAACATTTAGATCTATCGCCCGTCGCACCGTACCTCGAAACTCGAAAAACGACGGGAGAGATCGAGTGTTTTCGTTTTCTTCAGTTGAACGCGATTGTGTCGAAAGAAACGCTTCAGGGGTTAAAAAGCGTCCCCTATTTTTCCGAAGTGCCCGACACCGCTCTGGCGGAACTGGCTTCCTGCGCGGCCATAAAAAGCTATCCCAAGAATTCGATTATCATTCGCGAGGGCGAAGAAGGCGGAGCGCTGTTCATTATTTTGTCCGGCAAGGTGCAGGCTTATCTGAGCAGCGCAAACGGGCGCATGGTGATTCTTTCGACTCAGGGTGCGGGCTCGTTTTTCGGGGAGCTGTCCTTGCTGGACGGCGAACCCCGTTCGGCTTCGATAGCCGCCCTGGAGCCAACAGTGTGCAGCCTGATTCCGCGGCTCGCATTGAAGACTTGGCTGAAAAGCCATCCGGACGCCGCATCCAGCATCATCCGGAGCCTCACTCAGCGGATCCGCAGTTTGACCGAGAACGTTCGAGGGCTCGCGCTGTCGGATGTGTACGGGCGATTGGTTAAAACCCTTTACGACATGGCCGTCGAGAACGAAAACGAATGGATCATCCGGGAAAAGCCGACCCATCAGGATCTGGCCAACATCATCGGCTGCTCGCGGGAGATGGTCAGCCGGATCATGAAAGATTTGGAACGCGGCGGCTATCTTTCCGTAGAACGCAAATTCATTCTCATCCGGCGCAAGTTGCCGGCATCCTGGTAACGGAATCGGCGGCCTTCGGCGGTTATGTCGGCAAAGGATTGCCGACCTACGAACCGGTGCCGCGAAGTAGGTCGGGAATCCTTTCCCGACGCCACGGCTGGCCAGCGGCTTCGTCGGCAAGGGATTGCCGACCTACGAACCGGTGCCGCGAGTAGGTCGGGAATCCTTGCCCGACGGAGCTGTCTTCAATCGTGCCCATCCAATCGCAAACGTCGCTTTAGCCGCGACCTTCCCTGCCGGAATGTTGGCCCGAGGTTTTGTGTAGATATCCCGGCTCCGGGGAGCCGGGGCATAAAACACATGCTCGGACTCGGAAGCGGCAAATGCTACCATTCTCTACTGAAACACTAAGAATTGTTTGACGCCGCGCTGTTGGCCAGACGCGGCGTGGTTTTTCGCACCGGAAGAAAAAAGGTTCTCGAATGGTTTTGAAGCAGAAGATTTTACTGGCGTTTTTTTTGGCGATCTTTCCGCTCGCTGCCCTGGCCATCCCGGCTGAAGGTCAAGCTTTGGATCTGACCGGGCATTTTGTCGGCTATCTGGCGATCGCCGCGTTCGTGCTGGCTTATATCTTCGTCGTCTTGGAAGAAGTCACGGAACTCAAAAAATCCAAACCCATGATGCTGGCGGCGGCGATCATCTGGGCCGCGATCGCCGTCGTCTACAACCTGCAAGGCCAGCCGCAGCTCGCCGAAGACGCGGTGCGGACCTTGGTGCTGGATTACGGCGAACTGCTCCTGTTCCTGATCGTGTCGATCACGTACGTCAATGCGCTCGAGGAACGGCAAGTATTCGAGGCTGTCAGGGCCTGGCTGGTCAGCAAGGGTCTCGGTTATCGCTCATTGTTTTGGATCACCGGGATTCTGGCCTTTTTCATCTCCTCCATCTCGAACAATATGACCACGGCGATGTTGATGACCGCCGTCGTAATGGCCGTCGGCAAGGATAACCCGCGCTTCGTCGCGTTATCCTGCGTCAACACCGTGGTCGCCGTGAATGCCGGCGGCGCATTCTGCCCTTTCGGCGACATCACGACGCTGATGGTTTGGCAACAGCATAAAGTTACTTTCTGGGGCTTTTTCGTGCTGTTCGTTCCGGCGGTCATCAATTTCGTGCTGCCCGCCGCCATCATGCATTTCGCGATACCGGACGCGCGCCCGGCCGAAATCAAGGATGTCACCAAAATGAAGCGGGGCGCCAAACGGATCGTCGCCTTGTTCCTGCTCACCATCGCGACTGCCGTCGTGTTCTCCAATATCCTGCATTTGCCCGCCGCGGTGGGAATGATGGCAGGTTTGACGTATATCCAGTTCTTCGGCTATTACCTGCACATCACCCATCGAGAAGAACCCGAGGTGCCGACCGAGCTATTGGAAAGGCACGAGGAGGAAGAAGAGGCAGAAGCCCTACCTGGCGAAGAGCGGTTCGATATCTTCCAGAAATTGGCACAGCTGGAGTGGGACACGCTGCTTTTTTTCTACGGCGTGGTGCTGTGCGTGGGCGGACTCGATTTTCTGGGCTATTTGGGGCACGTCTCGCAGTATCTCTACGGCGAATTGGGAGCGACTCCGGCGAACATTCTGGTAGGCATCGCCTCGGCCTTCGTCGACAACATCCCGGTCATGTTCGCGATCTTGTCGATGAACCCGGATCTCTCTATGGGACAATGGCTTTTGGTAACCCTGACCGCCGGAGTCGGCGGCAGCTTGCTGTCGGTCGGCTCGGCGGCGGGCGTCGCGCTCATGGGGCAGACGCGAGGCGCCTACACGTTTTTGAGTCATTTGAAGTGGATGCCGGCAATCGCGCTCGGCTATGCGGGCAGCATCGTCGCCCACTTCTGGCTCAATGCCGCGCTGTTCTGAATGGCGTTAAGCCTACTAGTTTGCGTCGGGAAAGGATTCCCGACCTACAAAGCGGCACAATCGTAGGTCGGCAATCCCTTGCCGACAAATCCGTCTAAAAAGACGTCTCGAACGGCTTCCGGCCCTTTTTCATCATGATCCCGTAACGGAACAGCACCGCGCAGATCGCTCCGGCCAGAATCGCCGTGACATCCATGCCGATTCCCAGCCAAAAGCCGTGTGTATGAAACGACTCGCCCAGTAGCGAGCGGAGCACGACTTGCATCCAAAACAGGAAACCGCCGTAATAAACGATGACCCCGGCTATGGCCCAAGCCAATGCGGGCAGATTCAACCGTTGAGCGGTTTGATAGAACCAAACCGCGATCGCCAAGATGACGATCATCGATAATGCCGCAATCATAGTTGTAGTTGCCTCCCGTTCGATTTTTTCGGCACTCTATCAAACCGGACAGCGGGCGTGAAGAAATGGAGGCGACCACCAGAGCACCCTGTGCAAAAATTTTGTGCAATCGTGTGCAGCCCTTATGTCATCGGGTCTGGAAGAAATTGTTCTAGGCTTTTGCAGAACTTTATCCACAGATTTTGTGAATAAGTGTTTCATTAGAGTGACAGCCATCGTTGCCTCTAAAGGAATTTTTCAGAATGCTCGAACTGCCTGAAGCATCGATGACCGCGTTACTGGCCGACCTGCCGGAGGACTTGCCCGAGGAAAAATTCGAAGTTCTGCTGGAAACGCCGGCTTTCCGGCTGGAGCGGATTCTTTCCAAGGGACATGCCACACCGGAAGGACAATGGTACGATCAGGACTGGGACGAATGGGTGCTGCTGCTTCAAGGTCAGGCAAGACTCGCGATCGAAGGGCGGAATGGCGAAACGTTTTTGCACCCCGGCGATGCCCTTTTGCTTCCGGCCCATTGCCGTCATCGCGTAAACTGGACTCTGCCGGATACGATCACCGTATGGCTGGCTTTGCACTATGGCCGAGGCTCTACCTCGAAACCGATCACCAAATGAATAGGAGAGTACGAGATGAGCGATATCCGTATCGAAAAACAAGTCGGCGAAGACCGGCTCAAATCGCTGGGCGTACGGCAATGGCCGGTGTGGAGCAAGGAACCGTCCGAATTTCCGTGGACTTACGACGAGACCGAAACCTGCTATCTCTTGGAGGGCCGCGTGATCGTGACGCCTGAAGGCGGCGACCCCGTGGAATTCGGCAAGGGCGATCTGGTGACCTTCCGGACCGGCCTGCAGTGCACCTGGAAAATCCTCGAAACCGTGCGCAAGCACTACAACTTTTCTTGAGACCGGCTCGGGAACCGATCCTGTTCGGAGCGGTCTGAAGGGCGAGCCGGTATCCGGCGAAGACATTCAAACGAGAGCAACACCATGAGCAAGAAAACCAAGCGACCTCAGATCCCCCAGACCAATCCCGTCGCCAAATATGCCGGGAAGTTCAACCGAGCCGCCACGTTCCGCGACGGCCGCACCTATACCCGCAAGCTCAAACACAAAGGCCAGGAGCCTTTTCCGATCCGCGCCGCCTGATCGGAAAAGGCTCTTGGATGGAGAAACAGCACGTCGGGAATCCCTTCCCGACCGACCGGCTGACACGGCCGTAGGTCGGCAATCCCTTGCCGACAAAGCCGCTGGCCCGGCCATGGCGTCGGGAAAGAATTCCCGACCTACCGAGTAACACCGATCGATCGGTCGAGCGGCAAGGCGACCGAACGTTGCCATGGTGGGTTACGGCGCACGCGAAGCATAGTGTTCTACGGCCAGCCTATACCGGAGTGCGCCTAACCCACCCTACGAAATCCCGGTTTCCGTCGTTACACCAAAGCGAAAAATGACCCGTGGTAGGGCGGGTTAGGTGCGCCGTCACGCAACCTGCGTGTAGCCCAGCGAGTCTGGCGCGCACCGTAACCCGCCAAACGAGCGGCAAGGCCACCAAGGAAAAAAGCGCATGGAACATTACTCGCGCTCCCGTCCCTGTGGAAACTTTTCCTCTCATCCGGTTGTTTCCAGCAACTGGGCCAGATCTAGCAAGCTAGGAAAGCTGAGCGCCGCCCACTTCGACAGTTTCCGGCGGATTTCGTGGCGCCGTTGAATCAGAACCGGAACAGTTCCCGCCGCACGGGCCGCTTCCAAGCCGGTTTCCGAGTCCTCCAGCACCAGGCATAGGTCCGGCGGAACATTCAAACGTCTCGCCGCATCGAGAAAGAGGTCGGGCGCCGGTTTCCCCCGTTCGACCTGGTCGCGGGTCACGACAACCTGAAAGGTCTTTTCCATACCCGACAGCCGCAGGCACTCCCATGCATACGGACCGTCGCTGTTGGTAGCCAGCGCATAGGGAATCGCCCGGTGTCGCAGAATAGCGAGCAGCTCTTTCAGGCCCGACATCGGCCCTATGCCGTGTTCGTCGAGATAGCGCCGCCAGTGGCGTTCGGCGGATTCATGAAACGACCTGCGATCGAACGCATCGCCAAGTGCAGTCTTAAGCGCCCGTTCCACGTCATCGGCATGGCGGCCGAACAACCCAAGGCAGAATTCTTCGCTCAGATCGAAGCCCAGATCGGCCGCCGCCGAACGCCAGGCGTGGCAATAAGTCGATTCGGTGTCTAGGGCCAGACCGTCCATGTCAAGAATGACCGCCCGGAAATCGGGAAGCGCCGACCGCGCACGGGCAAAAGTCATCGGGCCTGCTTGAGCATGACCAGGTTGCGAAACAGCGCAGCGCCCAAAGCGCCGAGCAGGGCGCCCGACACCTCCATCATGATGCCGGCGGTCGCGCTGTAATACGTGAATGACCCGCCCAGCAAAGGCTTGAGGATGGCGTACATCCAGATCGCCTTGATTCCGTAGTAGACGATCAAAGCGCCGACGATCCATTGCAGCACGTTGAGGTTGAGACGCAGCGCCGTGCGATAAAACCATATGCAAACCAGCACCGAAATGACGCCACCGATCATAATTTTCTCCTCCGAGTTCGTGAAAAACCCCCGTGCGACGGTTCTTTCGCGATCTCTATATATCGATAATTGGTTTAAGGATGCAGGGGCGGAAATGTAACAAACGCAATGACGTTTGCCTATTCGGATTCAGGGCGTTCGCCGCTCGGACACCACCTTGATATACTCCCCCGCAGCTTCTCGGCTGGAGCCCACTACGATGCGCCGCTGCCCCGAGTGCGATTCTTCCAGCAGACCCGAAATCTCGACGGTTTCTCCGGTCAGGGCCTGGCCCGCATAGGTGTGGGTAAAACTGACCGCTTCCGTGAGCTCGGGATGCGTCAATCGGTACACGGCCGGATAGTCGAACGCGTATGCCGCATCCGCTATTTGGGCCCGAAGCAGGATCGGCCCCAACTTGCGGACGGGGCCCGATGCTTTGGACGGTAGTTCGTCCACCAATGTGATATCGAACTTCGTCCCGTCGATCAGCGCCTTGTTCAACTTGCGCCGCTCGTGCCAGAGAAATTCCTCGAACGTGAGCGCACAACCGCGCCGGTCATAGGCGTCGCGCCATGCCGCATCGTCCAGGTCTTGCAGTTCTCCGGCCTCGATCAAGCGTCCGACGATCTCGCGAGCCTCGAAAAACGCTTCACGTCCGTAGATGACGAAATCGAGATCGGACGTCGGCGTTTGCGCGCCGATCAACAAAGAGCCGGTCAAACCGACCCGGCCCAAGTCCAGCCCGCAGGCACCGAATTTTTGCAGCAATCGAATCGCTTTCCGCTCGATTTCGTCTCGTGGCACCGAGTTCAGCAAATCTTGCACGCGATCCCGCGGGCGGTGATGGCGGCGTATGTTTTCCTGCGGCACGGCATGAAGTCGTGCGTCCAGCCGCTTCGACGAAAACAGATACCGGGGCGCCCGAGCTTGCAGGTAAGCATTGGCTTCGTCAGTGCCCATTTTGGCGAGCTTTCCTCCGATCGGCGCGTATCGGAGAAAACAGAGCACGCGATCATCCTCGAGCATCCCGTCCACGACGGCGAAAATCAGCCCTTCGTGGGTTTCGATGAAATCGCGGGGCTGATAAATGTCGGCAGGTTTTGGATTCATTGCCACGCTACATTCAACCGGAATTTCGGCTTTCCAAAAATTGCCGCGGACACGACGTCACGGCGTCGATCCGCTGCCGGCGCAGCTCTCGGCCCAGACTCTCTCCTTTGAATCCTTTCTCCAACAGCGGTTGAACCGGAATCGCCAGAGCTGTTTCCCGCGCCGTCCGCAGCCATTCGGCTTGCGGATAAGGCCGATTCTCGAAACCGGGGCGGCCCTTGGCATCGGCTTCACAGGCGAGAAGAAAACCCTCCAGGGAGGCGTGGGCTCGGAGCGCATCGAGCCGCTGCAACAAATCCACCACGGTCGCGGGGCGCAGTTCGAGCGCCCGGTGACAATGGCCGTGGTAGCGCATCACTTTTTCAGCCAGCTTGCGGTAGGCATTGGGCACCTTCAGCCGCAGGCAAAGGTTCTCCAATGCGCCAAGCCCGAGTTTTTCGTGGCCGTGGTGCTTCGGCCACAATTCCTTGGGCGTCAGTCCTTTGCCCAAGTCGTGAGTCAGGGCGGCGAAACGCACTACCGGGTCGGGACTCAGCCGGACCGCCTGGTCGAGGACCAGCAAGGTATGAATACCGGTGTCGACCTCCGGATGATGCTCGGCGGGCTGCGGGACACCGAACAGCCGGTCGATTTCCGGGCACAGCCTGGCCAATGCGCCGCACTCCCGCAGGACCTCGAAAAAAGCTCTGGGAGTCGGCTCGGACAGGGCACGGGCGAGTTCCGCCCAAACCCTCTCCGGCACCAGAGCGTCCACTTCGCCGGCGGCCACCATGCTCCGCATCAGATCGGACGTTTCCGCCGCCACCCGAAAACCGAGCTGCGCGAAACGGGCAGCGAAGCGGGCCACTCGGAGGATGCGCACCGGGTCTTCGCCGAATGCCGGCGAAACATGGCGCAGAATCCGGTCCTTGAGATCCCGTGCGCCGCCATAGGGATCGACGAGCCGGCCTTCCTCGTCCAAGGCCATGGCGTTGATGGTCAGGTCGCGGCGGAGCAGATCCTGTTCCAGCGTCACGTCCGGCTCGGCATGAACGACGAAGCCTCGGTAGCCCGGCGCGGTTTTCCGCTCCGTGCGGGCGAGCGCGTATTCATCACGGGTCTCTGGATGCAAGAACACGGGAAAGTCCTTGCCGACCGGTTTAAAACCTCGGGCAATCATGCTTTCCGGCGTTTCGCCCACGACCACCCAGTCACGTTCCTCCACCGGTCGCCCGAGCAGGCTATCCCTTACGGCGCCGCCGACAAGATAAGTTTTCATGGGTTTTTAGCTTGGACCCCGATTCCTGTTAGCATACGGCCCCTATTTTAAACGCGGATGAGCAGCGCATGTGGGAAGAACTGGGACTGTACCTGGCTTTCGGCAGCCTGGCCGGCGTGTTGTCCGGCTTGTTCGGGATCGGCGGAGGGGTCGTGATCGTGCCGTTTCTGGTCTGGTTTTTTTCAATACGGGGCTTTCCACCGAATTCCGTCATGATCATGGCGGTGGCGACTTCGCTTGCTACCATCGTGGTCACGTCCATTTCAGCGGTTTATGCGCATCATCGCCTCGGTGCGGTACGCTGGCGTACGGTGTTCCGGCTGGCACCCGGCGTACTGATCGGCTCCATCCTCGGTTCGATCATCGCCGACCGATTGCCGGCACATTGGTTTAAACTGATTTTCGCGCTTTTTCTGCTTTATGTTGCCGCTCGTCTTCTAATCGATGTGAAGACTAAAAGCGATCAAAGTCGAACACCAAGCGGGTGGCTATATTCAGCCGCCGGCTTAGGGATAGGCGCGGTTTCTTCCATCCTCGGGATAGGTGGCGGGACACTGAGCGTGCCCTTTCTCGTCAAATGCCGTTTTCCGATCCGAAACGCCGTCGCCATCTCCAGCGCCTGCGGTTTTCCCATAGCGGTCGCAGGCTCCCTGACCTATATTGCCCTGGGTTGGGAAAAACCAGTGTTGCCGGCTTGGAGTCTAGGCTATGTTTACCTGCCCGCCTTTGCCGGCATCGTGGCGACCAGTATTCCGTTCGCGCCGCTCGGCGCTGAACTCGCGCATCGGCTACCGACGCGGAAACTCAGGCGAATGTTCGCGATCGTCGTACTGATCGTGGGAGTCAAACTGTTTTGGCAGGCCATTCAACCCTGAATCTGAATTTAAGTGCCGTAGGTCGGCCATCCTTTGCCGACAAATCCGCTGCGTCGGGAAGGGATTTCCGACCTACAAAGAGAGAGAAACTATGACCGCAAAACCCCGCATCGAGATCGAATACTGCACTCAATGCCGCTGGCTGCTGCGCGCAGCCTGGCTGGCGCAGGAACTTCTGACCACGTTCGAGGAGGAGATCGGCGAAGTGGCGCTGATTCCCGGCACGGGCGGAGTATTCGAAGTGCGCCACGGGAACACGGTGCTATGGTCCCGAAAGGAAGAGGGACGCTTCCCCGAAGCGAAAGAGCTTAAACAGCGGGTAAGGGATGAAATCGTGCCGGGAAAAGACCTCGGCCATTCGGATAGGGAGAACAGATAGGCACCCGTAACTACCCCGCAAACGATACCTAACCGGAAACACGAGAAACTACGTCTAATGTTTCGCTCCAAATATTTCCGGGACTGAAAGCGCCGGCAAGATTTTCAGCAATGTCTCCTAAAAGGCTCTTGTTCAAGTATGCAAAGGGAGACATGGCTGGACAAACATAACAAAGTCACAAAGTACACTACACTTCTTCAAGAAATCACAATTGTGTGACAGCCGTCATACAACGTTCGATCCGGACGCACTAGATTTAGGCGTATCCGGAGCTCGGAGCTCCACTCCCTTTTCTCGATAAAGTCGCAGGCTATCGCTACGACAGCTCCCAGGGTGATCGGCGCTGCCGACGGATGGATTTTCAAGACACGGGAATAGTTTCCAAAGGTGCTTCAAATGATGGTGTGGAGCAAGCATCGGCCACTCCAGGCTGCCGGAAAATCACGGGGGGTCACATTGATCGAACTGCTGGTGACGGTGTCGGTCCTGGCTATTCTGTCGTCTATCGCTGTGCCCAGTCTCCAGAATTTCACGAATACTAGCCGTGCCGTCGCCCTAACCAACGAACTTGTGGCAGCGCTCAACTTCGCCCGTTCCGAGGCGATCAAGCGCGGCGTCGCCGTAACGATCTGCAAGACCGCCAATCCCGATAATGCAAGCCCCACCTGCACGACCGCAGAAGGTTGGCAGAGCGGTTGGCTGACGTTTACCGACCCCACCGATCGAGGCACTGTGAATGACGGCGAAACCCGCCTACGGATCAAGCAGCCGACTAGCGGTACCGGCACCATCGATGGCGGCACCGAATTCGGCAACTACATCACCTATTTTCCCGGTGGGGATTATGTGGGCAGTGGCGGAACGAACGGAACGCTGACCGTGTGTGTAGGCGGCGTCAAACGCGATATTGCCGTGAAAAACACTGGCCAGATCCACATCGAAAAAGGAACTTGCTAATGAAGCGCAGAAACGTTTCGAAAGGCCGATTCGGCCTAAAGGCGGGGCAAAAAGGCGTTAGCATGATCGAAGTGCTGGTGACTATGGTTGTCATCGCATTGGGCCTTTTGGGACACGGCAGACTGCTCGCCACCACTCTCAATCACAACAACTCGGCTTATATGCGAAGCCTTGCGACCATGCTGGCTTATGACATAGCCGAGAGCATGCGCGCCAACCGCGCCGCCGCGATAGGCGGCAGCTATAACGTTGCGGTCGGCAGCAGCCCCAGCGGCGGCACCGTGGCGGGCGACGATCTGGTCTCATGGAAAAACCGGCTATCCGAGTTGCTTCCCGCTGGAGACGGCTCCGTCACCGTCGACATTCAGGGCAACACTACCATCGTCATCCAATGGGACCAAAAAGAGGATCGCGACGGCGACGGCAATAACGATCTGATATCCCTGACAACCCAGACCGATCTTTAGCCATGCGCACTCCCATTTTCGCGATGACGGTACCGCCGAACTCCTGCCGAGGCGTGACCCTGATCGAGCTGATGATATCCCTGACAATCGGCTTATTGCTGACCGCCGTTCTCGGCTACGCATTTCTGGGCAGCCGACAGGCTTTTCGTACCACGGACACGCTGTCCCGCATGCAGGAGAGCGCCCGCTACGCTTTCGAACGCATCTCCTCCGACATCCGCATGGCGGGATTCACGGGTTGTTCGTTCTCCACGATGGCCAATGTGCTCAACACCGCAACGGATTGGGACAAAGATCTGTTCGGCTTCCCGCTGGTGGGTTATGAGGACACGGCAAATCCCACCTACCCGAACGGTGTCTCCGGCAACGTATTGAGAGGTGACGCGCTGACGGTATTGCGGGCAGACAATTCTCGCGAGTGGGTCGTAGTCCATCCCCCCGGGCATAACGCAAGCGCCGCGACCATTCCGGTAGCCCCCACCCATAACATCCAACCGGGAGAAATCCTGGTCATTACCGACTGCCGGCATGCCGCCGTTTTTCAGATGACCGGCCCGGCCAACATCGGCAACAACTCGAATCAAATCAACCATACTACCGGGAATTCCACCGCCCCCGGCAACTTCACGAAGTGCTTTGGTATCGGAACACCATCAGATCCGATGTGCGGCAGCGCCAACAGCCAACTTTATACCTACGCCCCTGGATCGAGGATTCTGCGCCTCAGTGCCGCGACCTATTACATCCGTACCAACGATGCGGGTGAACCCGCGCTCTACCGCCAAAGACTCATAGCCAGCGGCGGCAATGCCGCCACCACGGCGGAGGAAATGGTGGAAGGCGTGCAGGACATGCAAATTCAGTATGGAGAGAATACCGATGGAGCTCCCGGCGTCGATACCTACGTCACGGCCGATGGGGTTACCAACTGGACGAATGTTCTGAGCATACGCATCAGCTTGCTGATGGTCAGCCTTTCGGATGAAAGCATCACTACCGCCCCCCAGGCGTATACCTACAACGGCGCCACGATCACACCGACCGACCGGCTTTTGCGCAAGGCTTTCACCACCACCATCTCCGTAAGGAACCGACTATGACCAGGCGGTTTGAGAATGGCGCCGGCTTGCCTAGAAGGCAACGAGGCATCTCGCTCGTGATGGCGTTGATCTTTCTGACCATTCTGATGCTGTTGGGCACCAGCGCTACGCTGAACACCAATCTTCAGGAACGCATGGCGGGTAACACCCGCAATCGCGATTTGGCTTTTCAGGCCGCCGAAGCCGCCCTGAAGGACGCCGAAAGCACCCTGACGGCTTGGCGCACCTTGGCGTTCGACGGCAGCGTCGACGGCCTTATTACTTATGACGCCACCCATGGTAACGACGCCGACTACTGGGGCAGCACCGTCAATCTGGACAGCTTGGTCGACGCCGACTATCCCAATTGGTCGAGCTCTCGCAGTCCCGCCCAGAGTCTGAGCCAGGTTGCCGAACAGCCGAGATACATCGTCGAAAGAATGCCCAATGTCGCGGCCACGGAGTATTACCGTGTCACCGCGCGCGGCGTCGGCGGCGATCTTAACGCGGTAGTGATTTTGCAAGCTCTTTATACGTATACGCCACCTTGAAACGGAGAGGCAACATGCATCAATCCGCCAAAGCCATCCGCCTGACTTCGTTGTCTTTGGGGCTGCTCGCTTCAGGCTGCCTGGATTTGTCTGCGTACGCGGCGCCTTTGACGCTGTCCGATCAGCCGCTTTTTCTAACCGTTCCGGTCGCGCCGAATCTGGTCGTCACACTAGACGATTCACTCAGTATGCCGTCCGCGGCCGTGCCGGACAGTATCGAGGCAAATCAGGCGACCAATCGTTTCAAGTCGGCCTATTTCAATGCCCTTTATTACAACCCGGCCATTACCTATCCGCCGCCGCCGAAGTACAACGGAACCAGCAATGACTGCACGCTCAGCAGCGCCCCAGCAGCCATGTGCTACCCCAATATTTCGTTTACCGCCGCTCCGATTAACGGTTTCGACACGTCACGCGGAACGGTGAACCTTGCAACCAATTATTGGGCAACGAGACAGTACTCGCCACAGAACACGAACCAGACTAACGCCGGCTCTCCGAATGGGAGCAGCGACCGCGGATACTACGGTTCAAACACAAGCATTACCTACAACTATGGACCTTCCACCTGCCAGGTGGATTTCGACAACAACAGCAGCAACGACCGGATACATATCGATTCCGGATGCTCGGGTATCTTCGCTAATCTTGCATCGGGGGCATCGCTTACGGTTACCGGTTCTTCCCGGGATGGGACCTATACGGTCACCAGCGTCAACAGTTCACAGCAGTACATTTACGTCGGCAATCGCTGGTCCAATGATCTCAACAACCAAACGGGCGTAAGCCTTTCCTGGACGCTCGACACTACGGCAAACACTTACCCGGCCTATTACTACCTTTTTTATACGCAAGCCGGCGTCCCCAGACCAGCCGCTTGCACTCCTACCGCCTCCGGCCAGAAGGACGATGATGATTGCTACGTGAAAGTGACTGTCGGTTCGGCGTCGGACACCTTTGCGGGCACAGCGGAACAAAAGGAACAGAACTTCGCCAACTGGTACTCCTATTACCGCACCCGGAACCTGGCTACGGTGTCCGGCGCAATGCGCGCTTTTGCAGGCCTGGATGGCGAGGTGCGCGTGGCATGGCAAGATCTAAATAACTTGGGCATTACGTGCAATACGTTCGGGACAAATTGCGAGGGGTGGGATGGCAGCACCACAGACAATCGAATTCGACGATTGAACGCTACGCTCCCGAATGGGAAGACTCATAAGCAGGAGCTTTACGACTGGCTTGCCCGTTTTCCGGTTGCTGGAAGCACTTATTTGCGTACAGCCGCCGTCCGTGCCGGTGATTACTTTACGGGAGCCATCAACATCAACCATCCTTTGGCAGACGACCCGCAAATCCGGGACAAGCCTCTCAATCCTGACGGAACGGTAAGAGGTTATGATGCCTGCCGTCGAAACGTCCATCTGTTGATGACCGATGGAGGGTGGTGCGGAGATTCGGTAACCGTCGGCGACTTGAACAGCTCCGGGGTTACCTTGCCCGAACCCATGCCGACCTCGGGCGGTGGAACCACTTCGAGCTGGACCCCGGGCCCCCCTTACAGGGATTACCAAAGCAACAATCTGGCGGATATCGCGTTCAAGTATTGGGTTACCGATCTTCAGTCAGGTCTAGATAATAATGTCCCCGCGAGTTTCAAAGATCTTTCCGGCGATGCGGCGGCTCAGTGGCTCAACCCCAAGAATGATCCGGCGACTTGGCAGCACCTGAATACCTTCATCATTGGACTCGGCTTGGGTACGACGATGAGCGGCACCCCGGTATCCGGCACGGGAACGTACCCGATATGGGGCGGCAGCACCTTCGCTGGGGACTATTCCAAATTGGCCGAGGGTGCTAGCTGCCCCAATCCTCCAACGAGCTCGAGTTCCGGCTCACCCTATTGTTGGCCTTACACTCAGACCAGCGAATCTTGTCCTCCGAGCGACCTGAATCAGCAGCGCAAAGTATACGATTTGTGGCATGCCGCCATTAGCAGTCGGGGAGAGTTCTTCAGCGCGGAGAACGCTCAGGATGTCGTGGATGCATTCAATTCGGTCGTGAATGCCGTTACAGCAGCAAATCCTTCTTTCGCGGCACTGGCCGCAAATTCCACCAGCATTCAAAGCGGTGCCGTACTTTTCCAAGCCCGCTTCGACACTAGGGATTGGCATGGCCAGCTCATCGCCTATCCGGTACAGGGCGACGGCAGTGTCGGTTCGCCCTATTGGGATGCCGCCACAATTCCCGCTCCGGGTTCCCGGAACATCTTCACCTGGACCGGTGCTTCAGGCCAAAGCTTCAGCGACTGTACCAACCTTAGCGCCTCACAGAAGGCGGTTCTGGATACTGACTCCAGCGGGGTGGTGGACAATCTCTGTAGCGATCGGCTTAATTGGCTGCGGGGCAGCCATAGCGACGAGCAACGGAATGGCGGTGCCTTTCGGAATCGGGTAGCAAGCATTGTCGATATCGCCGATTCGGACGGGGACGGCAATCGGAGCGAATCGGTCAATGTCGAATGGTGGCTGGGCGACATCATCGATTCCGATCCGGCTTTCGTAAAAGCAGAGGACTACGGTTATAGCGAAGGCACATCGGCGTTGGCGGAACCGGAAAGATCCTCATATTCAGCATTTGTAAGCGGTAAATCGTCGCGCACCCCGGCCGTATACGTAGGTGCAAACGACGGCATGCTGCACGCTTTCCGAGCTGATGTCGGGAGCGCCGATTCCGGCAAGGAACTATTCGCTTATGTTCCAGCGGGAGTTTACGACAATCTCAGCAAGCTCACTAACCCGGCCTATACACATAAATATTTTGTAGACGGTTCGCCTCAGGTAAGTGATGCTTACTTGTCAGGCGATTGGAAAACCGTATTGGTTGGAGGACTTGGCGCTGGGGGTAAATCGATCTACGCTCTGGATATCAGCGATCCTGACGGCTTTAACGCCAGTAACGTGCTGTGGGAATACTCGGATGCGACCGATTTGGGTTATACCTTCAGTCAGCCACAGATCGCCAGACTAAATAACGGTCAATGGGCGGCTATTTTCGGCAACGGTTACAACAGCGCCTCGGACAAGGCCTTTCTGTACGTGGTGAATCTGAGTAATGGGTCTCAGATCGCAAAGATTGCCGCAGGCGACAGCACCAGCAACGGTCTCTCCACCCCGGTTTTGTACGATGCCAACAACGACAAAATCATCGATTATGCCTACGCCGGCGATTTGCAGGGCAACCTCTGGAAATTCGACCTGAGCGCTTTAACGCTGGCCAACGGCGGAAATCCTCTGTTCACCGCGACTAATGCAAACGGCGAGGTTCAACCGATTACGGTTCAGCCCGTAATCGGCAACCACCCGAACGGCGGTGTGCTGATCTACTTCGGAACAGGGCGCTATCTCACAGCCACCGACCCGTCCAATATCGAAGTGCAAAGCTTTTATGCCATTTGGGACAAACCCAATGAGATTGGAACAGTGCCCCGGGATAACGATCATATACAAGCTCAAACAATCACCACCGAAACAACGGAATTCGGCTTCGGCCAAAGAGAAACCAGCAACAACACAGTAGATTGGGGCAGCAAGCGCGGCTGGTATCTCGATCTGGTGCCGCCTAGCGGCGCCGCCGGCGAGCGCGTGATTTCACGAGCTTTGCTGAAGCACGATCGCATCATCTTCGTTACCGTCATCCCGTCCTCTGATCCCTGCGTTTCCGGGGGAGACAGTTGGCTCATGGAACTCGACGCGGTCACCGGTGGGCGCACCAGTATTTCTAACTTCGACTTCAATGCAGACAATGTTTTTGATGACGCGGATAAACTGGCTAGCGGCAATGTTTCGTCGGGGATAAAGTCGACGGTAGGCATTGCCGAAACCCCGACATGGCTACAGAGCGAGACTCCCGGCGTGGCATATAAGGAATTATCAGGCACCACGGGCAATATCATGAGCATCAAGAATCGGGGGCCTTCAGATGACGAAGGTGGCGGCAGCGGGAGCATAGAACGGAAATATTGGATGCAAATCCAATAGGAGTAACGCGAGATGAACTCCCAGACGACGCCAAGAGGGTTCACGCTGATCGAACTGATGATCACCGTGGCTATAGTGGGTATCTTGGCAGCCATCGCTCTGCCAGGCTATCAAGAATATGTCAAACGTGCGGCCCGATCCGAAGCAAAGTCTGACTTGCTGGAAGATGCGCAGTTTCTCGAACGTCTGTTCACGGAAGCGAATTGCTACAATTCCGGTACTGATCGAATTTGCGGCGATGCGAACGACGGAAACCCGATGTTGCCGGTAATTCAATCTCCACGGAATGGAACTGCGAAATACAACATCACCGTTGCTGCTGGTGCAACAACATTTACTTTGACAGCAGCTCCGGCAAGCGGCAGCACCATGGACGGTGACGCATGCGGTTCGTTCACGCTGAATCAGCTTGGACAGAAGGGACTTACGGGCGCATCGAAAACTGTCAGCGAATGTTGGAATTAACCCTGAACAGGCAGCTCTCTGAAGGTTTCACTACCGCCTCTTTCCAATTGTGAGCAATTTGCCGACGAAATTCTCGCCCAAATATTCTTCATCCTGATTTCCGCTCAAGGGAGCATCGGAGGCGTAATGTCGAGGAGAGGATAAGTTCTCGCAGCGCCTTGGCATTGGATGCGGTAAACGACTTGACGAGCATCCGGCGCAAGTTTCCAGCCGCGGGAAGACAGGGTTGCTGACCCGCTCCGTCGAGTGACTGGGGTCATTTGTGTCACCGGATCATGGTGCCCGGTCGTAGTCATCGAGGTCGTGGTAACCGCGGTACTGACGGTAGAGCCGTCGTGCGATCAGTCTGATCGTACGCAACGTTAGAGCGCTTTCATCTCGCTCGTACGGCAAAACAGGCTTGGCGGAAGTCGTTGGCGCCTTCGGCTCGGGTGAATGGATTCAAGCATTCGTAGGTCGGCAATCCTTTGCCGACGAAGACGCTCGGCGGGACGTGTCGTCGGGAAAGGATTCCCGACCTACTCGCGAGTGCCCGTACACTAGCTATGAAAATGCTCTAGACGCATTCGTCACAACCTTAAATAAAACGATGCGCCCAGCGTCCGTCGCGCCGACAGTAGAATTTGGCACTGGGGTGTAGCCGCCCGCAAAATCTGTTTCGTAACCTGATTTACGGTAGTTCAATGGCTATGTAAACCTTTGCTTAGTGGGTATCGGGGCTAGGAAATAGCCGGATTACCGGCTAACCCGCCTTACGAATTACGGAAACATCGTCAGCAGTAAAGTTACCAGCAGTCGTTGACAGTTCCGCTTCCGCTTTCCGTCTTGGTTCCTAAGTTATTCAATGTCAGATTGTCACAAACAGTGTCACTCGTCTGGCTGCCTTGAGGCGCCGCCTGGAGCGTGAAAGCGGTCGCACTCGATGCCGTTATGCTGATCTGATAATACCCTTCCGCGGAACTCGCTGGATTCGCCGAATAACCCAGCGCAGTCATAGTGTTGGCATAAGTTTTATTGTCCAGATAGTACTGTTCCTGCTTGGCGGCGGCGCTCATCAAAGCGGCTTTGCCGTCCGAGCGTCGGGTTTTTATGACCTGGCTTTGATAGCTCGGAAAAGCGACCGCCGCCAGTATTCCTACCACGGCAACCGCGATCATCAATTCCATCAGGGTAAAACCCCGAATTTTTCGAATACCTTGCATCGTCATGATCGATCTCTCATTCCTTCTCATACCAGAATGTTTTCCAAATCGCCCTGCTTTCCAAGGGATGCCTGAACTCTTCTTCCGGTGGGATATTCCCTGGAGTAATAAATTGTTTTCCGCCCAATGACATGTAGATCGGATCGCTGGGGATGCCCGATCCGGTATCGACAGAACGCTCCTTCGTTTCACCGTTGGAATCATTGCTGGTGTCGAAGTCGTAAACGCCAGCCGCAGTAAACAGATTTACGACATAAGTATAGGCTTTGCCCTCCGCCGGTCCGCACGTCAGGTTGTCGTCTTCCCCAGAATCCCCCACGGGCACATAAGTGCTGAAGAATATTTTTCCGAAGAACGTCAACGGTGAAGCCAGAGACTTTTCGCCACCGTCCGCGCCAAGTCCAAGATTGATATACCACCCACAGTTACACGCATTGCTCGCTGTAGCCGCCGTGTCGGTCAAATTGTCGAGATTGCTCACCTGTTTTGTGGTAGACGGAGGATTTCCAGTGAGCGTGTTACGGTCCTTGAACATGTAAAACTGATTCTGAATATTTGTGTCCAGCGGATGTTCGCGGTCTCCGGAACCAATGATTACAGCGTCAAAGGTTCCGGTATTGTCTTTTGCCTGAACGAAATCTGGTCTGTGGAAGAACCGGCGGTCGGCTTGCCCTGCATGCCGTCCAACGGAAAGAATGGGTGATATCGTCCATTCCGCACGCTTATCGAGGTAAACCGGTGGATCGACTTCAGGATCCGGAGGGGGGGGAGCAATCAAATCCGCACGCCATATCACACCGCCGGTATCGCCAACCAGGATTCTATCGGTCAGCCCGTCGCTGTCTGTATCTACGGCGGTTACGCTGGAGGGTATGCTGTCCAGAAGATCGGCGTGCGCTCTGCATTGGGTCGCCGGAATGCTTCCGCACGTTTTGGCCGCTTTCCACACCAGAGCCCCGGTTTCGGCATCGACGATATAGATCGCGTTGCCCTCGCTATCGTTGGTGCCGGTTGCGGCATTATTGGAATCGGCGCCGCTTCGGGTGTCTTTATTGGCGTCGTACCCGCCCGCGAAGATCACGACGGGCTTCTCGCCGCTTCCCCAGTTCAAGCTGCCTACAACCGGATCGGAGAAGGTCCATCCCAAGTCGTCGAAATTACCGCCGCTGGTTTTGGAAATCGACCACAGCATTTTGGGATCGTCCGGGTCGCTGATGTCCAAAGCGTAATAAGCCTTGCCGCCGCGCCGCATACCTATGTAGGCCCAGACCTTTTCTCCCGATTCGATCGTACCGTCGCCGTCGGTGTCCTTCATATAGACGGCGGCCTTACCATCTAGCCCATACACATGCGGCGTAGCATCTGCATTCTCCGCTAAAAGTTTGAGGTTGCCGATCAGAGACCTCGGCATAAAAGCCCAATCCTCCACGCCGCTCGGCACTTCGGGCGAACTGCCGGAGGTCGAGTTGCGGAACATATGCAGATAGCCGTCGTTGCCCGCCAAGAGAATACGCACATCCTGCACCGTGTTCGAATAGCCCGCCGCCGTTCGCGCGCCGTAATTGATGGGTGTCGGCTTCGAATGCAAGGGATCGGCCATCAGCCAGGGCTTTTGGAGGCTCTGGCCGCTCGGCGTAGCGCTCGGCGTAGCCCATGGATGCACGTCCGAGATGCTCCCGTCGGCGTCCAGGTCGAACGGGTCGAGTCCGCGGGCGAACTTGAGAAGATCGATCGCCATGGTTTGATCCGTCGCGGAGGCGGTCGCGTAGCTGGCGGCGGTGGTCCAGCAATCCGTCGAAGGAGAACAGGATGTCGACTTGTTCGCGCCCCTAAGTTTAAGCTTGTCCCAGATTACGGAGACGCCAGCCGTCGTCGCATCATCCGCGTTCAGCGCGCGGAATGCGGTGGGCGTTCCGTTTGTATAGCTGTCCGGCTCGGTAAAAAGCTTTCGGGCGCCGGATGTATTGCTAGTGCCTGGACTGCCGCCCAGAAAACCGGGAATTTTTTGTCCGGCGCCACCACGCGAGACGCTACGGCCATCCTTGCCTGAAACTTCACCAATCTCCGTATCGGCCGCTACGACGTCCGCGCCACCGGCACTGGTCCAAAAGGTCAGAGCTTCGTTCTTGATCCGACCGTCGGTCGCCGAAATGGCCTCGTTGTCGTTCTGATCGAGAACCAGCAAATTTCCGGTGCTCTCGTCAACCGCCAGTTTCAGACGTTTGAGATTGCCGTTCCAGCGGGGGGTACCTTCCGGCTGGAACAAGGCATAAAACACATTTTCGAGCGTTTCGGTACGGTTGAAGACATTGACCGGAACGGCGGCGGATACGAAGGTCGTGCTGATGCTCAAAATTTGCTCAAAAACATCTTTAAACTGCTTGACCAGATCATCGGGATTGCTGCTCAAAGGCAGCGCCGCATTCGTACCGCCGGCCGACGCATAACCGTTGGTAGTTGTGTTGACCTTGGTCTGATCGACGAAGAAAAAGGAAGTGACATTTTGGACGTCTTCCAGATCCGGATTGTGTTGTCCCCAAGTTCCATCCGCCAAATCGGCATCGCGCATAAAGCGGATCACGGTCGAGAAGTTGTTGTTAGTGCCGGTGATGTTCAGCTGGTTCATGCCGCCGTTGGCCTTGGTCTCCCTGATCGCCAGATCCGAATCGGAATCCTGCTGGGACACCTGGAACATGATGTTGATGACGAAAATCTTACTGCATTGGGTCCCGGACAAAGGGCTAGTGTAGCGGTTTCCCGTTTCTATGGAGGTATCCCAACTGATGTCGGGATTATCAACGGGCAAGTTTTGCTGGTTGTTCGTGTCGTAATCGGTCCAGCCATTATGGCCGTTATAGATATCCTGGCCCGTCAAATAGCGGAACAGCTCGAAATAAAGCTCCTTTCCCTGAAACGAATGGGCAAGATTGCCTTGCGGCACCGGGATTTGAGCAAGCTTGTTGTGCAGACGGCTTGTGCCGGTATCGAAACCCAGCATCATATAGCCGCCGTTACTGCAACCGGTTCTGTTGGGGCCTTCGCAATTGTTGTTGTTGTTATGGTTGATCATGAGTCCGAACTTCACGCCGGTGAGCTGCGGCGCCAGATCGTCCGTCACTTTTCTCAAGACAGCCCGCAACAGCTCGAAAAAACTGACGGTGCCGCTAGCGGGAAGATAAGTCGTTCCCGTGCTTGGCGATACGGCCGAGCGGAGACTGTTGCACTCGCTGCCCTGACAAACAGTCGACCCCAAATTCGAGCGGTAATCTAGAGCAAACATCACCATGGGACTTCCGCCCTCGGTGTTTGCCGAGTTCAGATAAATATCGGTATCCTCGCCATGCGCGGGTTGCAGACTCAAAATGGCAATCAGAGAGGAGACCAAGACTGTTGCGAGTTTCATGGATGCACTCCGCGAGTTCTTTTTCATTTGGGTATGATCCGCATCAGTCCGGCGCCCAAACCGGCCGCGCCGCGTCCGACGCCTGTAGCATCGTATTGGCTTTCCCCCAGGTAATAAGCCGATGCGAACATGGCCGAGCTGGTAGCCAAAAGGCGGGGCGGCAAACCGGTACCAGGATTCTGGCGAGTAAGTCGTAATCTGCTGGTACCCGTGGCGCTGTCGTCGAATGGCGGAGCAGGAAGATCGATGTTGGTTTGGTCGCAAGCCGTTCCGTCCGCCTTGGTTTGGTTTGCCGTACAGAGGGCATAACCGACATTGCCGATGACCGGGAGCAGATCCGGATTATTGACGAGGTAATCGATAGCCGCTTGTGCTTGTTGAAATGCCGTCTCTTTATCTTCGGCATTACTGGCCATACGCAGCTCTTGAGTGCTCGTCCGCATCCCGGCCAATCCGACGATCGTCACCACCAGGAGAATCAGCAGCGACACCACTAAAGCGGCGCCCCTCTGAATGTGAAGATTACTGAAGTGCTTCATGAGGCGGTCGCTCCTTGCAGAAGGAGTTGGTATTGGGTATTTCGTAGTTGCACAGTGGTTGTGTACATCCGGCGGTAATAGTGATCGTTGAAGGCATTGCCGCCGTTAAGAATCCCATTGACACTCACATCGACACCTGAGTCGTATGCGCCGTCTCCATCCGCATCTACGAGCAAATAGGTCTTGTCGTCGGCGGGAGAGGAAAAATCCTGGTCTGAGCTGCGGACCAGCAAAGAGATGCGTGCGCTAACCGCGGTTTGCAGCTGCGTAGCGGAAGGGTTGGACAGATACCGATTCGGAATGCCGTCGCCGTCGGTATCGATACCGAATTCGACGTAGAGAAACTCGATGCCTTCTACCAATTCCCCTTCGCCTTGCTCGCTCATGGCACCATTTACAAGATGCTTCCGGCGCAGCCATGGAACTCCCGTGGTATCGTCGGTGGCGATGTAATACATATGGGATTGATATTCCCAGTCCTGCATTCCCGCGGGGGTTTGGGTAACGCCGTCCCGTGTCGCCAGAGTGCCGCCGGCTCCCACCGTGCTGACGTAGACGCCTGCAGGAGGTGTGCTGGGGTTCTGATAATTGACTCCGGAGACATGCTTGACGGCGAGAATATTAGTATTGGATTTATAGCTTGACCCGCTTGGGACACTGAACCAAGCGAATCTAGAAGTAGGAGCGGGCGCCGCTACGGAAGGTACGAAATAATCGATCGTCGATGCCAAGTTATAGGCCCAGGCGGCCCCGGTTCCCGCGGTCGAGGGCCCTGAGCTATCGATATCACTGCCGGAACCGACCACCCCTCCCCAGAAGCCCGCCATCGACAAATCGCGCGCCAGAAGCTGTAGGGCATAGCGGGCGTTTTCCTGCATCCGGGCATTTCGCTCGTCCTGGTTATAACTTCCCTTGTTCTGGACGAACATGCTGGTGACGCCGGCGGTGACGAACAAGCCCAAGACCAGCGCCACCATGAGCTCGACCAAGCCGACACCGGATTGCCTGAATGTGGTGGTATGTATCAATCTGCTCATGGTCCGATCCAGGTGGTGATGGATAAGATGCGGCGATAGCCGTTCGTGCCGCTCGGTCCGTCGTAACTTCCCTGGCCACAGGTGCTGGCGTTGACACCTTGATTGCTCCACGCTAAATCGGCCTGACCGCGCCACGCGATGGTGACCGTGTAAGTACCGGGCGAGCCGTCCGCCGGGCCGCTGATACACGTAGTTGGATTGACCAAGCCGCCGGTTTGATTGCCGTTCCGGGTTTCGCTGGCGCCATTCAAGGCATCCCAAAAATTCCGCAAGTCCAAGGCGGCAATTTGAGTAGAAGTGCAGCCGGCCGAGCAGTCCGGAGCGGCTGCGGGCGGAGTGGACGAATTGAATGTCTGTGTGCCGTTGGCCGTGACGTAATTGATCAAAGACGTGCCCGACGAATTCAACCTCATCCTTTCCAGCAGCTCGGTGGCCAAGGACGTGGCCAAAGTCCGCTGTACGGCCTCGTAGCCCGACTGTTTGGCCTTGAGCTGAAGCGCGGCGATGCCGAGGACGCCTATGGAAAAAACCAGAACGCTGATTAATATTTCGAGCAGCGAAAAACCAATTTGGAGGCGCTTTGCTGAACCATCTTTCATGACGAGTTCGGTTAAACGCTTCATGAGCATGTCACCTTGCTTACCGTGGGTCTGCCTGTGGCACTGATCACGATGGAGCGTCCAGTGGCGCCGGAAGTACCGGGACAGAGCGTGAATGTTCCGGCTTGAATGCCACCGCCGATCAACTGCGTAAAGCCGGAGGAAATATAGGAAACATAATTGGCAACGTTCGTGTTTCCGCTCAGCGTCGAAGAGCCGAGACTGGAATAAACTTTCAGGATCGAACCGGTTCCGTCGTCGGCGGTAGCGTTGTTATTCCCGTCCACAAACACTATCCAGCCTTGATCCCAATTTCCGCCGTTGGTGCAATTACTGCCATCTGGGCTTTTGCATAGCGTCGTTCGCGTTCCACGTTTTATGGCTTCGCTCCTCGCCAGGGCGAGCGCCGCGACAAATTCGTTGGCCTGAGTCGCCATCCGATTGGTCTGAATCGTCTCTCGAAAGCTGGGTACCCCGATGGTGAGTGTCACGGCAAGCACCGCTACCGCGACCATCAGCTCGATTAATGTAAAACCGTTTTCATGATCTGTTTTCATGCCGATAGTTATAGCAGCGCTTTTTCGCTGCATCGGCAGAAGCCGACAATCGGTAGGATTTATCCGACGAACGGCCGTGATGGAGCGGCGCGTTCAAAACAGCCGCAAGAAGAGGATAGGGCGGATTGTTGCCCTCCGATGATCAAAGGGATGCGCTCGAATTACCGAATTCAAGCGGATCTCTTGTTTTCGATGGGCTTTCGTGTGTGCCGAGGGAACTGAAGAAGAAAAGGTCGGGCAGGTGTTATTTCACGTGGAACGGCCTTCGAGACACCTTGAAAGGAAACAATCGGCAAATGGCGCGCGACAGCCAATTGCGCTTGGCAAGGCGTTGTTCGCGCGAGCGTTCGAATTCCGCATTGAAGAAGGCTTTGGTGAGCTGTCCCGGCGTGGGAGTGTAACCGTGACGCGCCAGCCATGCGTCTCGGGCTTCCGCCAGAAGACGATAAAAGGCGATATCGTAAGCTGTATTAGCCTCGTAACTGAGTGGCTCGTCGTCGAAATGGATTCTCAGTTCATCCAGCCGCCGGCGGAACCACGCAGTCAGTTCATTCAAGGTGTACTCGTCGGATACCGGCATCTTTGTGAACCCGTTTCGTCTGTCAGTGTAATCACTAAGATTTCGTTACGGCCGATGAAGTTCAGCCGGCGCCCCGTCCCGGTGCGCACCTAACTCACCCAGCAAACCTCGGAGTACCGGGGAAAAACGTGGATTGCCGCGGGCTGGAGCCAGTCCTTAAGCCACTTAGCGGAGAAACGACGTCGACTGCGTCCAATTGTCGCTTCTAGGTTAAAGTTTGCCCGAGAACTTTCTCATTCAACTTTATAAGTTCGCTCAGCCATGAACACAGAAGAAATATTCAAACGATTGCGTATCGGCTTGTCGCTGGTAGTTGGATTTTTTACCGGCAAGTTTCTCGCGACCACCATGCAGCATCATGCGTCGGAGTTTTTTATCGGCGGTTTCGGGGTAGGCGTCGTTTTGACGCAGTTGGTTTACTGGAGCATCGAATCTCTTTGGGGCGGCGAACGTTCCGAGTGATTGCATCGCGCCCGGAATCGCTCTACAGTAGAACTCAAGCCACGGATGACGGACCTTTAAACGATTCATTCATTAGAGGAGACATATGCCATGTTTCTCAAACTGAAAAAGAATGGACATCTGGTCGAGGTTCTCGGTCTCAACGATCTGGTCAATCCGATACACAAAAACATAGTCGGGCGCTTGCATTGGGGCGAAGAGATGCAGGACCCGGAAAAATTCCCGAAGACCGAATTGGTATTTCCGTCAGGCGAAGAGCTTCCGGTTTGCTGGACGGATGTCCACTATAGGGACAAGGAACTCCCCGCAAGTAAACCGTAAGAGCATCGCGGAGCTACCAGAATTTCGCGTTCGTTATCCCGAAGCGAGGCGGTGTGCATGCCGCGTCGTTTCGGGCAAGCGGTAACGCCCGGTGCAGCGCATTACCCATTCGACGGCCGTCTGCAAAGCGACACGGTGGCCGGGCGAGATGTAAACCGGTTTGACGCCCTGCCTCGTCCTTAACACGGCTCCGATGGTCTCCCCTTTGTCCAAAAGGGGAACCCAGGCGCCGCGCCGGTCTGGAACGCCGCCATGAACACCCAAGAGCCGTGTCTTTCCGACGCCTATCGTCGGGATATCGGTCAGTACCCCCAAATGACAGGCTATGCCCAAGCGGCGAGGATGCGCATAGCCTTGACCATCGACCAGCATCAAATCCGGCAGATCTCGCAAAGCTTGCAAGGCATCCAAGATGGCTGGAATTTCCCGGAAGGATAGAAGGCCCGGAATATAAGGAAACGAAGTCGGCCGCCTCGCGACGGCGCTATCGATCAACTCCAGCTCGGGGAAACTCAACTTCGCCACGGCAGCTCGCGTGACAGTGCCCCCTTCTTCGAAACCGACGTCCACCCCGGCTACGCATCGGACCGTTTCCGGTAATTCGTCCTGCAAACTGACGAGGTTTCGCAGCCGTTTCTGAATGGCGATGGCTTCTTGCGGTGTGACATCCCAGGGGTGTTCGTGTCGTAGCTTCAACTTCAACGTCCATTTTGGTGGATTAAACCTTTCGGCTTCGTCAGCGGGTTTGTCGGCAAAGGATTGCCGACCTACGTCCAAGGTGTAGACCCGAACAAATTCGTAGGATGTGCTGAACGAAGGGAAGCGCCCTTCGACTGAGCTCAGGACAGGCATCGTTCGCGATTGATGCGGTTCGGTTCATGCCGGGCTATCCTGCCCGGCTCCCTCCGGGCGGCTCTCCGTGCAAATCGGCGATCTTGCCGATTTGTCGTACCTCAGCGCATCCTACATGCCTAATCTGACAAACTTCGTTTTGCCTCATCCCACAAGGCGTCCATCTCGGCCAGTGTGGACTCAGTCAAGGATTTTCCCCGTGCCGACAATTGCTTTTCGATATAGCGAAAGCGGTTGATGAACTTTCGGTTGCCGCTCCGAAGCGCCGTCTCGGCATCGACCTCGAGGTGCCGGGCGAGATTGACGACGACGAACAGCAAATCGCCGATTTCTTCCCGGATATGGCTTTGGTCGCCCGTTGCGCAGGCGGCCTCGAGCTCGTCCAATTCTTCCCTGACTTTGGCGAAAACTGGCCCTATGTCGGGCCAATCGAAGCCGTGCCGCGCGGCCCGCTTCTGCAATTTCTGCGCGGCTACGAGCGCCGGCAAATTCGCCGCGATGCCGCTCAAAGCGCTTTCGTCCTGCTCCGTTTTGCCTTTTTCCCGGCGCTCGGCGACTTTCGATGATTCCCAATACTCATGCCTTTCGGCATCGGTCTCGAACATGGTCTCGCCGAAAACATGGGGATGACGGCGTATCAGCTTTTCGCTGATCGCGCCGGCCACGTCTTCGAAAGTGAACAAGCCGCGGTCCTCGGCGATCCGCGAATGGAAAACGACCTGCAAAAGCAAATCGCCCAATTCTTCGCGTAAATCCTCGATATCCCCGCGCTCCGCCGCATCGGCGACTTCGTACGCTTCTTCCAGTGTGTAAGGCACGAGACTCGCGAAATCCTGCTGCAAGTCCCAGGGACACCCCGTCTCGGGATGGCGCAAGCGCGCCATGATGTCCAACAGCCGCTGGATATTCGTCATATCCGATCGGGCAGCTCGCAGCCGAAGCTTTCCCGATAGCGCTCCTTGAACGCATGCAGGGTGAAGCTGTGATTCTGGGTGCCGAAGGTCTCGACCTTGATGGCTCCCATCAACGAGGCGATACGGCCTATGGTGGGCCAGTCGAATTCTTCCAGAAGGCCGTAGATCAGCCCGGCGCGGTAGGCGTCACCGCAACCGGTCGGATCGAGCACTGCCGTCGGCTTTGCCGGCGGTATTTCGTGGCGGATTCCGTTGGCATAGATCAACGATCCTTGCGCTCCCTTAGTGACGATCAGCGCTTCGACGCGCTGCGCGAGTTCTTCCGGCGCGAGACCGGTGCGATCCTGCATGAGCTGGGCTTCGTAATCGTTCAAGGTCACCCAGGTCGCCAGTCCGACGAAACTCAAGAGTTCCTGTCCGTCGAACATCGGCATGCCCTGGCCGGGATCGAAGATGAACGGGATGCCGGCTTCGGCGAATTGGGCGGCATGCTGAACCATGCCGTCCTTGCCGTCCGGCGCCACGATGCCGATGCGGACGCCGCAATCCGTTGGTACCCGGTTCAGATGGGAAAACGACATCGCGCCAGGGTGGAAAGCCGTGATCTGGTTGTCGTCCATGTCCGTGGTGATATAAGCCTGTGCCGTATAGCTGTCGCCCAGGACCTTGATAAAATCCTGATTAATGCCGCAGTAGCCCAGCCACTGCGCGTAGGGTGTGAAATCCTTGCCCACAGTGGCCATGGGCAGAGGATCGGCGCCCAAGAGCTTGAGGTTATAAGCAATATTGCCGGCGCAGCCGCCATATTCGCGGCGGAGTTCCGGAACCAGAAAGGAGACGTTCAGGATATGGACCTGCTCCGGCAGGATGTGATTCTTGAATCGATCCTGAAACACCATGATAGTGTCGTAGGCCACCGAGCCGCAGATTAACGCTGTCATTCTTTTTTACCTTTTTATCGAATCAAAATCAGTAACCAGACCGCACCGGCGAGGACCAGCGAGAAAAACACGGCCGCCGATCCAATATCCTTGGCGCGGCCGGACAATTCGTGCCGTTCGAAACCGATACGGTCGACGGTCGCTTCGACGGCGCTGTTCAACAATTCGACGATCAAGACGTTCAGCAGCACGCCGATCAAAAGCGCGCGTTCGATGCCGTTCTGGCCGATCCACAGCCCCAAGGGAACGCCGGCGAGGACCAGCAGACACTCCTGCCGAAACGCCTCCTCATTCAGCCAGGCGGCCCGGATACCCGAAATGGAATTGGTAAATGCCGCGTAAAAACGGGCAATGCCCGTGAGCGTTTGTCCTGCCATAGAGGGGTTCTTATTCTGATTTATAGGCGAGATCGGGGTGCCGCGCCGCCCGGACTTCATCCAAACGGCGCACCGGCAGCGAATGGGGTGCGCTCTTAAGCCGATCCGGGTCGGTCTCTGCTTCTTTCAGAATCTCGGCCATTATCCGGACAAACGCATCCAGGGCTTCCTTGCTTTCCGTCTCGGTCGGCTCGATGAGAAAACACTCGGGAATCAAGAGCGGAAAATATACCGTCGGCGCATGGACGCCATAATCCAACAGGCGTTTAGCGAAGTCCAGCGCCGTAACATGATGTTCTTTGGCCAGCCGCTTCAGCGTAATGATGAACTCGTGGGCGGCGCGGCGCTGCGGAAAAGCGGGTTCGAATCCGGCTTCGACCAGTTTCTTGAGCAGATAATTGGCGTTCAGGGTCGAGAATTCCGCCACCCGCTCGAGGCCTTCATGGCCTAGCATTCGGATGTAGACATAAGCGCGCAGGAGAACGCCGACATTTCCCGCGAACGTGACCAGATGCCCGATGCTGTGCGGCCGCTCGGTTTCGGTCAGCATGCGATAGCGCGACCCGTCTTTCACGATGACGGGCAGAGGCAGGAAGGGCAGCAGCTTGTCACCCACGCCCACCGGGCCCGCACCCGGACCGCCGCCGCCGTGGGGCGTCGAAAACGTCTTGTGGAGATTGAGATGAATGACGTCGAAGCCCATGTCGCCGGGGCGCACTTTGCCGGCGATGGCGTTGAGATTGGCGCCGTCGTAATAGAGCAGCCCGCCGGCCCGGTGCACGATATCGGCGATGGCTCGAATGTGCTGGTCGAACACTCCCAAAGTCGAGGGATTGGTGAGCATGATGCCGGCGGTTTGCGGACCTACGGCCAGCTCCAGTGCAGTTAGATCCACGTTGCCGTCGGCATTGGTGGCGACTTCCCGTACCCGAAAGCCGCCCATGGACGCGGAAGCGGGATTGGTGCCGTGCGCGGCATCGGGCACCAGCATTTCGGTGCGTCCTGAATCGCCCCGCAACGCATGGTAAGCGCGGATCATGGCGACGCCGGCGAATTCGCCCTGAGCCCCGGCCGCGCAGGCCAGCGAAACCCCGGCCATGCCGGTGATTTCCGCGAGCATCTCCTGGAGCTCGTACAGACAGGCCAAAGTCCCTTGCCCGGTCCGCTCCAGCCCCAGGGGATGGGTATTCAGAAATCCGGGCAGACTTGCGAGGTCATGGCAAACCTTGGGGTTGTACTTCATGGTGCAAGAGCCCAGGGGATAAAAGTGAGTGTCTATAGAGAAATTTTGCTGGGACAGCCGGGTGTAATGGCGAACGGCGTCCAGCTCGGAGACTTCGGGCAAGGCCGGACGAGTCTTGCGCAACAAATAATCGGGAATGGCCGGCGATTCACCGAATTCCGGGAGCAACTGGGCATGCGCGGCGCGCCCTCGGCGCGAACGATCGAAAATCAGCATTATGTCGGCTCCGACCTCTTCAGCCATAATTAAGCAGCGACGCTATTTGGCGTGCGTACGATTCGATATCCTCCTGAGTACGCGTTTCCGTGACACAAACCAGAATGGCTTCGCCGAGTTCCGGATAATCCCTTGCGAGTTCATGTCCTCCAAGAATCCCCCGTTCCGCCAAGCCGTCCATGATCTCGCTGGCGGGCCTCCGCGTGCGGAAAACCGCTTCATGAAAGAAAGGCCCCGAGAAAACCCGCTCGGCGCCGTCGACGGCAGTCAAGCTACTCATCAGGCTGAGCGTGTTTTGATGGCTCTGCAAAGCGACTCGCCGCAATCCTTCCGGCCCTAAGAGCGCCATGTAAATGGTCGCCGCCGTGACCATCAAGCCCTGGTTGGTGCAGATATTGGAGGTAGCCCGGCCGCGGCGGATATGTTGCTCGCGTGCCTGAAGCGTAAGCGTGAAACCGGGCTTGCCGTCCATATCCACGGTCCGGCCGACCAGACGTCCGGGCAGTTGATGGACGTGCGCCTTGCGGCAGCACATAAATCCGAAATACGGTCCACCGCCCGACAAGGGTATGCCCAAAGGCTGGCCGTCCCCGCAAGCGATATCGGCGCCCTCTTGCCCCCATTCGCCAGGCGGCTTGAGGAGAGCCAGTGCCATGGGATTGACCAGCGCGATGGCGATGGCGCCGTTTGCGGCGGCCCAAACGGTCAGTTCGTCTACGGCCTCGAGCACGCCGAAGAAATTGATCTGGGGAATCACCAAGGCGGCGATGTCCGTGCCCGAGTGGATTTCCAGAGACGCCGGATCGACGCGCCCGGTTTCGACGTCATAGGGCAGCTCGATCAGTTCCAGCGCCTGGCTCCCGACGATGGTCCGGACCACCCGCCGGTAAAACGGATGTACGGTCTTCGGCATCAGGATGCGGCGCGAATGCGATTTTCGGTTCGTCCGCACCGCCATCAACACCGCTTCCGCGAGGCTGGTCGCGCCGTCGTAGAGCGAAGCGTTCGATACGTCCATGGCGGTGAGGCTCGCCATCATGCTCTGATATTCGTAGAGCACCTGCAGCGTGCCTTGACTCGCTTCCGCCTGGTAGGGCGTGTACGCGCTGTAATATTCGCCCCGGCTGGTTACGGCCCAAACCGCGGCCGGTATGTGGTGCTCGTAAGCCCCGGCGCCGGCAAAGCATAGAAGCGGACGGTTCTGGCCGGCGCGTGCGCGCATCAAACGAGTAACTTCCATTTCTTTCAAAGCGGGCGGGAGATCGAGCGCGCCGCAACGCAACTCCGCCGGTATTTCGTCGAAGAGCGTTTCTGTCGATGGCACGCCGAGGGCCGCAAGCATCTCGCGGATATCGTCTTCGGTATGAGGAATGAAAGGCATGGCTAAGGGATTGCTTTCTTAACTATTTCTAGCCCCTCCGCCGGGCCAGAATGCTATGGGCTCAAGACATTCGATCTGGGCCTGGACAAGGCATGGGCGCTCCTGGCAAACACCGGACAAATCGGCATGTATCATCTGCCGGAGAATTTATGCCGATTGGCACGCGCGACGCGTATAACCCAAAGACATGCGAAACGCCGGTGCCTGTTCCGGCCGCTACACTCGATTCGCTAGCATCGCTACCGGAGGAGAACAAGCGATAAAACAAACGAACCGTTTAGTCGGCCTCAGCGTCTGCTTTATAAGCTTCGGCATCCAAAAGGGTGTTTAGTTCTGAAAGATCATCCGCCTTGACGCAGAACAACCACGCGGCATAGGAGTCTTGGTTGATCGCTTCGGGAGCATCCGACAATGACCCGTTGACCTCGACGATTTCGCCGGATACCGGGCTATAGATGTCCGAGGCGGCTTTCACCGATTCGACCACGGCGCATGCTTCGCCCGCCTTAACCCGCCGGCCGATTTCCGGCAGCTCGACATATACCACGTCGCCCAATTGCTCTTGAGCGTAGTCGGAGATGCCCACGCGTACATTCCCGCTCTCCTCCGGTTTCGCCCATTCATGGGTTTTCGCATACTTCAAATCGTCCGGCAGTCTGCTCATCGTTCTATCCTATTCACCCTAAATAACCGACACTCCGGTCAAATTACGGGAAAACCACGCGATGGTAAAGGGCACCCTATACGCCCGCCATGATTGAACGAAAAATTCCGGGATTGCCATGGCGCAAAGCCAAGGGCTCGCAGTCACGTGGTTAACGTCGGTAGCGATTATGTGGCCGAGGATTACGAAATGGCACACCGGAACCATAAGGCCGCCGTTCCCAGTGACGGAAAGGCTTATTGAACCGATGAGGCTGTCTGTCACGGTACTGAAAAGGTTTATCGAATCGATCGGGCCGTTTGTCGCGGTACTGGAACGGTTTATCGTAGCGATAAGGCCGTCTGTCCCAGTAGTAGGGGCGATGATAACGATCGAACCCATAAAAACGCCGGTCATAGCCATAGGGTCGCCGGTACGTGTAAGGGTAGGCGCCGTATCCGTGGAAATAGCTATAAGGATAATAATCGTACCGGTAGTAAGGACTCGGATATCCCGCGCCGATGCCCGCCCGATAATGAACACCTGCGCCGCAGCCGCTCACGAGCGCACCGATGAACGCGAACAGCAGGATCCGAAGTAATCGACAGGGCTCTTTGAAGCAGACATCCATAAGCAGCGCACGCCTATGAGCAGTCAGTGTCACAGTTTTGATATCGACCTATTAGACTCCTCTCGCACCAAAAAATCATGGGTGCAAGGATTATTTCCTTCGTGATCGGGTCGTACTTTAAACGTCAGAGCTGAAAAGATTTGGCACAGTGAATGCTTAAAGAACAGCGATGCCAGCTACGACAAACTACCGGTATACCGGGGAACAAAACCATTACCGCCGATCGGATAAGCCGGTATCATTTTGCTGTTTGTTCTGGACTCCGAACCCCGAGAAATCAGCATGCCGCCCGAAAAATTCGGAACGCTCGCTGAATGTCTTTTTTATATTTTGTTTTATGAGCTAGCCGATGACTTTTCAATTTACCTCAACAGGCAAAGCCCTCCTGGCTTTGTGCTCGATTTTTCTTGGGTTCCTCCCGGTTGTGACCGGTGCTGAAGCCCTGCTTCCACCCCAGCAAGTCATTCAGAAAACGTCCGATGAGGTAAAGCAAGCCTTACGGGAATACGACTATAAGCTCGACGTTCCCAGAGCGACGCGCATCGTCAAGGAGATCCTGGAGCCCCATGTCGACGTCGATCGCGCGGCCCTGCTCATTCTAGGCAAGCACTGGCGAACCGCCACTCCACAGCAGCGGGAACGTTTCAAAAACGAATTCCGTATGCTGCTCATTCGCACTTACACCGCGGCATTCACCGAATATAAGGACTGGGACATCCGCTATCTGCCGCTTCAGACACCGCTAGCCGACAAGAAAGCCGTCATCAAGACCGAGATTCTCCAGCCCGGCGCAAAACCGGTCGCCGTGGACTATCGCATGGTCGACACCAATGGCGCATGGAAAGTCTATGACGTGCTGATAGAAGGCATCAGTCTGGTGCAAAACTATCGCACGACGTTTAGCGAGGACATTGCCCGGACCGGCTCTTTGGACAGTGTCATCGACGAACTGAGCAAGCGCAACGCTGAAGGATCAAAAGCCTCGATAAACGGCGCTGCCCGTTCCCCGGCCACCTAGAACTGCTTTCCCGCTTACGCGGGTGTCGCGTTGCGCGATGCCCCCTTGTCGCCCAGGAGAGACATCTCTGCCGGGCGACTTCGATCTTAAGTCAGCCGATCGGGGTGGCTTGCGACAGCAAGGCGAAGGTAATCTCCCGCCAAGGACGGACCGCCATCGATCCTGATACCTGAGCGCCAGCACGCTTTGTAAGCCTGGCTCTTGGGTAATTTCTCACAGAATCACATCTCGATTCTTTCTATCGTCTCGATCTGGCTTGGGGAAACGGTCGCACGCGTATTTTTTCCGTCGGACTCACTGGAAAAAAAGCGATCTCAAGCCCCTCCCTAAGTTTCTTTCGAGTGTTCCCCATTATGAATACTTACGACGTTTATCTTTATCTCGATGGCCGTACCGAGGTTATCAAGATAAAGGCACCAACCAGCCTTGAAGCCAAGGCGATAGCGGAAACCCGATTGGGAATCGCCGAGAGAGGATTCGACCAAAACAGGCATGTGTTTGCTGTAAGCGAGAGAGAAAATCAGAATTTTGGCCGGGAATAGTCTCTCCCATTCGATCTCTTCCCTAGAAATATTATCGAGTCGATCATATTATCGCTTCGGGCGCCGATCCGTGTTCGGCACCTTAACCAATCGCTAATATAAAGGAGATCTCTCGATGAAAACGATAAGATTGATGACCCTGTTCGGTTCCGTGGCATCGATGATCCTCGTGTCCTCCCCAAGTTGGGCCGAAACACCGAACTATCTGAAAGTGAAACAAGCGGAAGTCGAATGGGAAAACAAGAGCAAAGGGAAGGTTCTTGACGTGGAAATTGAAACATCGGCCGCCGTGCCTATGGACGGCAAGGCAGGCGCATTCGGTTATGGCGCCCTGACCGACGGCACCAACAACGTCCTGGTCCTGGTTACTCATTTGCCCATACAGGACAGCACGCACGTAGATCCCAAGAGCGGGTTTCACGCCCACGTGCTCGACCTGAAGAAACCCACAGCGGCCTGCGACGGAGCCACGCTCGAGGTGGATCTTGAGAATTCCGGAAACAATACCGGCTTCGACGCCAATTACACCTGGTCGATCAAAGGCACCAAGATCAAGATAGAGGGTGTTCCGGTAACCGATCTCGGCGATGCAGGTGTGGAAAATCTGGTGAGCTTTTCCATCAAGCCAGTACTAGACGCGCAGCAAAATCCGACCAATCTCTGCGTAACCGTAGCCGAACAGATCTAAATCAATCGTGTACAGCCGGCGGCGCTCAAATGTGCCGTCGGCGGTTTGAAATCAGCCTGTCAACCTCGATATGGTCGATAAGAAGGCTCGTTCAAAAGAAAGCCCCGGTAGACCGAGGCTGTTAAAGGTGAGGTTAAGAGGAGAGTCGATTATTACGCTGTAAAGGATTTTAACCTACCTATCTTATTACATACAAGACTATACATTGGTATCGTTATTCTATTTAAGAATAACAAAACTCTCCCTTTCTGACGCTCTCTAATTCGATCGGCCTCAGATGAGGCAAAGCCGACCTCCTGCACAACACGGTACCATGCTTTCCCAGTCCTAAAGAGCTCAACGCTTCGTTCCCCCGGCTCATCGGAAAATGCTCGGCCTGCGGGGCTATTCCATGCAGTGCGGCAAAATCCAGCATCATATTGTTGATCATCCCCGTGAGCCGGCAGGCGAGCCGGACACGCTTTTTTGCCCCGGGATCAGGCTCGTCTTGATTACTTGAATCGGCTCCAAAACGGCGCCCAGGCGCGAATTGCGTTCAGGCTTCCTTCCACGAAATCGTTAACGAGGATGACCTCCCGAATGACGGGCAACAAGAACTCTGATGCTGAATCAAACCGTCCGAATCATTTACTTTTTGCCGAACTGCACCGGCTTAAGTTTCAGACAAATTGAGACTTCGCATCCGGGGAAAGCTTGTGATGTGGCATCCACATGCACGCGTTATAGGGCTATCCTTGAGCTGTTCCATATCGCTAGAGTTTGCCGGACTACGGCTTAGAGCCTATCCCAGTAGGAACAAAAGCGTGATGAGCGACCTCTAATGCCGAAATTTCGAGTCAAGAGGGGCTCTTATGGGACTGGTGACGAAAGATGATGGCTGGCGCATTCCGGATGAGCTGTGGGAACGGATGGAACCGCTCTTGCCGCCGCGTAAACCGCATCCGCTCGGGTGCCATAACCCGCGGGTGCCGGACCGACAGGCGATGAATGCGATCTTGTTTGTGCTCCGGACCGGGTGTCAGTGGAATGCGCTGAACGCCACCGGGATTTGCTCCAGCAGTTCGGCCCATCGCCGCTTTGTCGAGTGGACCGAAGCCGGGGTGTTCCAGGCGTTCTGGCGCGAAGGACTGCTGGCTTATGATGCGTTGAAGGGCTTGGACTGGTCGTGGTTGGCCATGGATGGGGCCATGACGAAAGCGCCGTTGGCGGGTTCAAAAAAACGGGACCGAATCCGACCGACCGGGGCAAACAAGGTGCGAAGCGAAGCCTGTTAACCGATGGCGCGGGCCTGCCGCTGAGTGTGGTGATTGCCGGCGCCAATCGGCACGACCTGAAGCTGGCGCGGTCCACCTTGGCGGCCATCGGCGTCCCGCGCCCTGTACCCACGCCGGAGCAGCCGCAAGGCTTGTGCCTGGACAAAGGCTATGACTATGACGAGGTGAGGGACTTGGCCAAGGCCTTTCAGTTTACCGCTCACATTCGAGCGCGCGGTGAGGAGGCCGAAGCGATCAAGAAGGAAGCCGGTTTCAAGGCGCGGCGCTGGGTGGTCGAACGGACCCACAGCTGGCTCAACCGATTCCGCCGGATTTTGATCCGCTGGGAAAAACGAACCGACACCTATCTTGCCATGCTGCACTTGGCCTGCGGCATCATTACTTGGCGGGCAACGGGTCTACTGGGATAGGCTCTTAATATGTTTTTCAAAGGAAGAACTTCGTGAGTAACGTAAAACCTTTGTTCGGACGTTTTTCCGGCCCGCCACCCATCTCCCTGCCGCGAATCCTCCTGATTCTATTGCTCATCGTCTTGGCATGGACCTCGTACTACACAATACCGGCGGAATCGGAAGGCATTGTGCTCCGGTTCGGAAAATACATTCTTAAAGTGCCGCCCGGCCTGCATTTCAAACTTCCGTTCGGCATCGACAACGTGATCGAGGTGCCGACCCAGCGGCAACTCAAGCTGGAATTCGGTTTGGTCACACCCGGCTACACCCACCCGGATCAGGTGGGCAAGGAGCCGGAAAAGGAAAAATCCATGGTGACCGGAGACTTGAATGCGGCGCTCGTCGAGTGGGTCGTGCAATACCGCATCACCGAACCCGAGACTTACCTCTTCGCGGTACGCAATCCGGGACTGACCCTGCGGGACCTCTCCGAATCGGTCATGCGGGAAGTCGTAGGAGACCGGACAGTCGACGAAATCATTACTATAGGCCGCCAGGAAATCGAGGAATCGGTCCTCGATCGGCTGCGGGAATTGGCGGGCCGCTATCGCGTCGGCGTTTCCGTCAATCAGGTGCAGTTGAAAAACGTCAATCCGCCGGAACCCGTGCAACCCTCGTTCAACGAAGTGAATCGGGCGCAGCAGGACCGGGAGAATGCCATCAATCTGGCCAACGGCGAATACAACAAAGCCGTGCCCCGCGCCCGCGGCGAGGCGGATCAGAAAATCCGCGCAGCCGAAGGCTACCGGTTCAAGCGGATCAACGAGGCGGAGGGCGATGCCGCCGCGTTCAGCGCCGTTCTCGAGCAATACATCAAGGCGCCGGAGATCACCCGGGCGCGTCTTTACCTCGAAACGCTGGGCGACGTACTTCCCGAGGCCAAGCAATCGATCATCGTGGACGAATCGGTACAGCAGATCCTGCCGATGCTTCCCTTACCCGCACGGCTGCCGGAGGAAAAATAAATGAGCTTGGCTAAGACTCTCGCGATTCTTCTCGCGCTCTTGGCGGCCGCATTGGTACTGCTGTCCGCATTCACGGTCAACGAAACCGAGCAAGCAATCGTTACCCAGTTCGGCAGGCCGGTCCGCGACCCCATTACCGACCCCGGTCTACATTTCAAACTGCCTCTCATCCAGCAGGTCACCCGTTTCGACAAACGTTATCTGGCTTGGGACGGACCCATGGTGGAAATGTCGACCAAGGACAAGACCTATATTCAGGTGGATACCTTCGCGCGCTGGCGCATCACCGATCCCATGCAGTATTACCTTCGCCTGCGGGACGAGCGGAGTGCCCAGTCGCGTCTGGAAGATATCTTGGGCAGCGAGACGCGCACGGCGATTGCCAGGCACGAACTGATCGAGGTGGTTCGCACCGACAAAACGCGTCGACCGCTGCAGGATGAAAGCGTCGCAGGCGCGCTATCGGCAGTAGGCGGGCTTGGCGTTTTACGTCCGATCCAATACGGTCGACTGGAAATCGAAAAAGGCATCTTCAACGCCGCCGCTCCGAAACTGGCCGAGTTCGGCATCGAGCTTCTGGACATCCGGCTCAAGCGGATCAATTACAATCCGGGCGTTCTCGAACGCATCCACCAACGCATGATCAGCGAGCGGCTACAGATTGCCCAGCGGTTCCGATCCGAAGGCGAGGGTGAAGCCGCGCGCATTTCCGGCAACAAGGACCGCGACATCAACGAAATCGAATCGGCCGCCTACAAACGGGTTCAGGAAATTCGCGGCGAGGCGGATGCCAAAGCGACGGAGATCTATGCCAGGGCATACACGCAGCGCCCCGAAGCGGCCGACTTCTACCGTTTCTTGAAGAGCCTCGAAACCTATCGCAAGGTCATCAACGGCGAATCTACGGTCGTTCTTTCGACCAACAGCGATCTTTTTGCCTTGCTCAAGCGCATCGAGCAAAAAGGGCACCGTGACCAATAGCGCCACTGCGTGGCCAGGCCGTTCGGCACGGCTCGTCGGAAGCTCTCGACCGGAACCAGCCGAATCTTTCGTCGATTTCGGCGTCAAATCGGGGGTATCCGGCGCTATGTCGAGGCAAAGTCACTTGGTGAATCGCTTCCTGGCTACTCTTCTTGCCATCCAGCTTTCTGTCGGAATCGCCGGCTGTGCGACCAATCCCATCACCGGCCGCAGTCAGATCATGTTGGTCAGCGACAACAAGGCCGCCCGGTACTCCGCACAGGCTTACGACCAATTGCTGCTGAATGCAGAAAAACAGCAGGTCCTAGACGAAGATCCCGCCACGGTCAATCGGGTTCGATCCATAGCACAGCCGTTAATTGCACAAGCCGCAGCGCTGCGTCCGGAGACCCGCCACTGGCAATGGGAGGTGCACGTTCTGAAAAGCGATCAAGTAAATGCCTGGTGCATGGCCGGCGGCAAGATCGCCGTATACACGGGACTGCTTCAGAAAATCCGTCCCACGGACGACGAACTGGCTCAGGTTCTGGGACACGAAATCGCTCACGCCTTGCTCTCGCACCAGGCCGAGAAAATGTCGCGCCTTCAGGTTCAAAAGCTTGGCTTGGGCCTAGGCGTTCTGGCCGGGGCAATCGCTGGCTATAACTTGGGCGGCGTGGCCGGCCTCGCCGATACCGTCGCCACCGTCAGCTTGCAGTTGCCCAACAGCCGCAAGGCCGAGAGCGAGGCGGACGCGGTCGGCATCGAGCTCGCCGCCAAAGCGGGATATGATCCTTTTGCCGCTATTTCCCTCTGGGAGAAAATGATCAAAGTCGGAGGCAGCGGCGGTCCGGACTGGCTCAGCACTCACCCCAATCCCGAACAACGCCTACAGAGCATGCGGGTAAAGGCTCAGCAGTTGATGCCTGTTTATGAAGCCAATCGCCGCGCGCCCTGAACCGGTTGTCGGATCGCTTGCGTAGCGGCTTTTAAATCGGCATGCTCGCTGCGAACGGAAGAACGGCAACCCGCCTTTGCACAATTCTTTTCCCATGTCACTCTTGATCGAGCTTAAGCAACGCGCCCGCCGCCTCAAAGCGGAGGCTTTCGCGCTGTATCTGGCCGCCCGTCATCCAAGAACGCCCTGGTATGCAAAGCTTCTCGCGGCCGCGATCGTGGCTTATGCGTTCAGCCCGGTCGATCTCATCCCGGATTTCATCCCCGTGCTGGGATATCTCGACGATCTAGTCTTGATTCCGCTGGGACTGGCCTTGGTGATTCGATTGATTCCATCCGCGGTACTCGCCGAATGCCGATCCGCGGCTGCAGACGCATTCACGCCCGGCAACAAACCGGTGAGTTATGCGGCCGGAGCCTTTATCGTCATGATTTGGTTGACGCTGGCCGCTCTAGGGATGATCTGGCTTTACGGTGTGTTCGCGGATGCGCCGGTCTCGCCTTGAAGACGGACAAAGTTCCACCTGGTACTATCGGCGACCCGATTTGCCGGCATCCGACATGACCGAGTTCCTCCGCTGCCCGACCCATCGTTACGACGACCCGCTCGCGCTGGTGTGGATTGCCTGCGCCGAACGCGTGGGCTTTCGCATCGAACGCACCCCGCACGCCTACGCCTCGACCGATGGGCGCGGCACGATCTTCATCGGCACCGACGACATCCTCGACCCTGACGATTCGCTCGCCCAGATGATTCTTCACGAGCTATGTCATGCCCTGGTCGAAGGGGAAGCCGGCGAAAGACAGGTAGACTGGGGGCTAGTCGGCAGCGGCGGCCGAAATCCATGGCGCGAGCATGCTTGTCTGCGGCTGCAAGCCTATCTGGCCGATAGCGTGGGCCTGCGGGATTTCTTCGCGCCGACCACCGATTTCCGCGTAAGCTTTTGGGAGTCGCTGCCCGCCGATCCATTCACGGCGTCGCCGAAAGAGGGAGGGCGCCGCGAGCGTAGCTGTGTCGCCGCACGCCTTGCCGCTTGGCGGGCATCGCAGCACCGTTGGGCGCCGCACCTCGACGAGGCGCTCGCCGCCAGCGCGGCCATTGCGGCTTTAGTTCCCCGTGTGAAGCACAACGCTAATGCTGGCCCAGACGCCTGCGGCGAAAGCGCGATGCCTTCGCTGTGGACGAAGGCCGCCGAACCACCCGCCCGGCATCCGGCGGGGCACGCGCCCATCGCGGCGTATCATAGCGGCCGCGGCTGTACCGGCTGTGCCTGGGCGTTCATCGAGCGCCGGGGATTGCGCTGCCGGCATGCGCCCGGCGTCCGGCTGCCAAGCGATGCGCCGGCGTGCTCGCGTTTCGAACCGGCCGACGAGCTCGATTGCCTTACCTGCGGCGCGTGTTGCCGCGAGGCTTATGATTCGGTCGAGATCTCCAAGCGCGAGCCGGTGATCAAGCGCCATCCGACCCTCGTCATCATTCACGATGCCCGCAGCAAGCTGCGGCGACACGGCTCGCGCTGTGCTGCGCTGTCCGGAGGCGGCACTTCCACCGAGAGCTACGCATGCGTGATCTACGACGACCGTCCAAGAACCTGCCGCGACTTTACCCGCGGCAGCGGAAACTGCCTCGATGCGCGCCGCAGGGTCGGTCTTTCGCTATGAATGACCGGTCCCTGCAATAAGCCGATCTGAAACCTGCCCAGCGGCATGAAGTCTTAATTTAAACGGGGCTAACCGCTGGCGAGAAGCTCATCGTAATGGTGCCGCGCTCGGTTTCAAGCGGGATACGGGAATCATTATTCAGGAGGAAACCTGTTATGGCTTATCACGATACGCCCATAGACACTGCGACACGGGGATTGTTCGGTTTTGTCGCGGGCTTTTTCGCCACACTGATTTTCCACCAGCTCACATTGGCGCTGCTTTGGGCCGTCGGTCTGGCGCCTTTCGCACCGTTCTCATTGGCGCCAACCTCGCCGTTCGGCATCCCGGCCGTGTTCTCGTTGGCCTTCTGGGGCGGCGTCTGGGGTTTTTTGTTTGCGCTGGTAGAACCCCGGTTTCCGCCGCCTCCCGGCTACTGGGTGACAGCGTTCCTGTTCGGCGCCATTCTGCCGTCGCTGGTGGCGCTCTTGGTGGTATTTCCGCTCAAGGGCCGGCCCTTGGGAGGCGGCTGGCACCCTCCTTTGCTCGCGACGGCGTTCCTGATCAATGGCGCCTGGGGACTCGGCACCGGCTTGATCTTCAAATTACTCGCCACCCGCTGGCGTGGATTACGTGCCAGCCCAGCGGACCACCATCCGTAGTTCGGAACGTCAGTTCTGAGGACTGATAGTCACGCGATCCGGCTCACTCGACAGTGACGGATTTCGCCAAGTTGCGCGGCTGATCGACGTCGGTACCTTTGATCAATGCGACGTGATAGGCGAGCATCTGCAAGGGCACCGTGTAGACGATAGGCGCAACGATCTCTTCGGTCTCCGCGACGCGTAACAAATTGACGCCCGGCGCGCTCTCCATGGGCACGCGCACGTCGGCGAAGACGTAGAGTTCGCCGCCCCGGGCCTGAACCTCCTGAAGATTCGATTTGAGCTTTTCCAGAAGTTCGTTGTTCGGAGCAACCGCCACTACCGGCATCTCGGCGTCGATGAGCGCGAGAGGGCCGTGCTTGAGCTCGCCAGACGGATACGCTTCGGCGTGAATATAGGAGATTTCCTTCAGTTTGAGCGCACCCTCCATCGCGACCGGATAATGGGCACCACGTCCCAGATAGAGCGCGTGACGCTTGTCGCCGAAACGTTCCGCCCATTGCTGAATTTCGTCCTCCAGAAGTAAAACTCGCTCGATTTGCTCCGGCAGACTTTCCAGCTCCTTGACGATCCGCGCTTCCTGCTCCGGCGGAAGCCCGTTGCGCTTGCCCAGAGCGGCGACCAGAAGGAGCAGGGCGGTCAGCTGGGTGGTGAACGCCTTGGTGGAGGCGACGCCGACTTCGGGACCGGCTCGAGTCATCAGGGTCGATTCGGATTCCCGAACGATCGAGCTTTCCGGCACGTTGCAGATCGCGAGGGTGTGCGCATAGCCGAGCTTCTTGGCCTCCTTCAGCGCCGCCAAGGTATCGGCGGTTTCGCCGGACTGCGAAATGCTGACGAACAGGGTCCCGGGCGGAACCACATTCTTGCGGTAACGGAATTCGCTGGCCACTTCCACGCTGCACGGAAGTCCCGCGATCGATTCCATCCAGTAGCGCGCCACCATGCCGGCATGATAGCTGGTACCGCAGGCGACGATCTGAACCGATTTGATGTGGTCGAACGCTTTCTCGGCATACGGCCCGAAAGCGGCATCGAGCACTTTTCCGGCTCGTATCCGCCCGTCGAGGGTTTTTTCGATTGCCACCGGCTGCTCATGAATTTCCTTTTGCATGTAGTGGCGGTATTCGCCGCGCTCCACGGCGTCGGCCGCCAATTTCGTTTCATGGACGGGCCGCTGTACCGGATTTCCGTGTCTATCGTAAATATCGACCGCCTCCGTGGACAAATCGGCGATGTCGCCGTCGTCGAGGAAAATAAAACGCTGCGTTTCACCGACTAGCGCGAAGACATCGGAGGCGATGAAGTTTTCGCTCTCGCCCAACCCCACCACTAATGGACTGCCGTGGCGCGCGGCGATCAGCCGCTTCGGTTCGTTGATGCTGATCACGCCGATGGCATAAGCCCCTTCGAGCACCTTGCAGGTTTCCTTGACGGCCTCGAAAAGACTCAGACCTTCCTCCAAAAATCCGTGGATCTGATGGACGATGACTTCGGTGTCCGTTTCCGATTCGAAATCGTATCCCTTTTGCCGGAGTTCCTTTCTAAGATCGTCATGATTCTCGATGATGCCGTTGTGGACCACGGCCACGGACTCGCGGCAGATATGAGGATGGGCGTTGCGTTCGGAGGGAACGCCATGTGTCGCCCAACGGGTATGAGCTATGCCGACTTTGCCGTCGACTAAGGAAGTTTCCAAAGCCTTTTCCAGCTCCCTGATCTTCCCTTTTCTGCGTACACGCTGAAGCTGAGCGGAATCGTCCAATACCGCCAGCCCCGCCGAGTCGTAGCCGCGATATTCCAGACGGCGAAGTCCTTCCAGCAGGACGGGGGTAACGACTCTGTGTGCGATGGCACCAACAATACCACACATGACTCAACTCCTTTTCTTGGTGGGTCGCTGCCAACCCTCGATGGTAACTTGGTTCGCTCGGCTGAGGGTCAGGGCATTTTCGGGCGCATCCTTGGTAACCGTTGCTCCGGCACCGATGGTTGCATTCTTGCCGACTCTGACCGGCGCGACCAACTGGGTATCCGAACCGATGAACGCGCCGTCTTCTATGACGGTTTGATGTTTATTGGCGCCGTCATAGTTGCAGGTGATCGTGCCGGCACCGACGTTCACGTCGCGGCCGATGATCGTGTCTCCGATATAGCTGAGGTGATTGACCTTGGAACGACTGGCTATCGCCGACTTCTTGACTTCCACAAAGTTGCCGATGTGGACGTGATCTTCGATCCGCGTTTCCGGACGGATGCGTGCAAACGGGCCGATGCGGCAGCCCTGGCCGATCACGGCATCTTCGATGACGCAGTTCGGAAGAATTTCCACGTCGTTGGCGATCTGGCTGTCCTTGATCACGCAATTGGCACCGATGCGGACGTTATCGCCGAGTTTGATCCGGCCCTCCAAAATGACATTGATGTCGATTTCCACGTCGCGCCCGATGGATTCGATTTCTCCCCGCACATCGAAACGCGACGGATCGCGCAAGGTGACACCGTTCCGCATCAAATCTTCCGCCACTCGTCTTTGGAAAACCCGTTCCAGGTGAGCCAACTGTTCGCGGTTGTTCACGCCCAGCACTTCGTCCGGATCGTGCGGCTGTACCGTTTCCACCCGAACGTCATCGGCAACCGCCATGGCGATCACATCGGTAAGGTAATACTCCCGCTGGGCATTATTGTTTTCCAACCGGCTCAGCCAGGTTTTGAGGTGTCTGCCTTTTATGGCCAAAATTCCCGTATTGACTTCGCTGATCTTACGCTCCTCCGGCGTGGCATCTTTTTCTTCCACGATCCTGACCACTCGACCGCTGCTATCCCGGACGATGCGGCCATAGCCGTAAGGGTCGGCAAGATCGACCGTCAACAGCCCCATCTGATCCGCCTCTGCCAGCGGAATCAGCTTTTCGACCGTCTCGTCGCCGAGCAAGGGCACATCGCCATAAAGAATCAGAACCGTGCGCGCTTCGTCGATGTCGTCCGCAACTTGCATGACTGCATGGCCGGTGCCGAGCTGTTCCTTCTGCTCGACCCAGATGACCTTCAGGTGCTCGAGGCTCTTGAGAACTGTCTCGCCACCATGTCCGTAGATCACGGTGATCTTGTCGGGGCACAACCGGGTGGCCAATGCATATACATGCTCGAGTAGCGTACGGTCGCCGATTTTATGGAGTATCTTGGGAAGGGACGAACGCATACGCGTTCCCTGGCCCGCGGCCAGGATGACGATTTCCAAAGGCATCTTCCGTTTTTCCTTGTTGAAGAAGCGGAAAATAAGGACTGGTTCGACCCGATCGAAAACAGCGACCGGATACTCGTATTTATATTAACGTGAAAAACTAAAAAACCCAGCAAAATACAGGAGCGGCGTGCCCGGTATTTTGCTGGGTCTCGAAAACGGCTGAACTTACGCGCGGCCTTTCCGATATTTCTCCAAGGTTCGAAGCTGCATGACAGCCTCGGCGAGCTGTGCCTGTGCCAGAGCGTAATCGATCTTGCCGGACTTGTCCGACAGCATCTCTTCCGCACGTCTCTTGGCTTCCAGCGCTGCCGCCTCGTCGATGTCTTTGGCGCGAACGGCGGTGTCGGCGAGTATGGTCACGACATGGGGCTGAACCTCGAGCATGCCGCCCGAAATGAAAAACGGATGGACTTCCTGATCGTTAACCTTTACCCGCACCTCGCCCGGCTTCAGCCGGGTGAGGAATGGTGCGTGCCGTGCGGCAATACCCACTTCGCCCATTTCGGCCGGAGCAACCACCAATTCCGCGAGCCCGGAATAAATCTCCGCCTCCGCACTCACGATATCAACGTGGATCGTCATAGCCATAGTGCTTTTTCTCTTTGAATTATGCGGCGCCCCGGTTGGCTTTCTCCAGGGCTTCGTCGATGCTGCCGACCATGTAGAACGCCTGCTCGGGAATATCGTCGTATTCCCCTTCGACGATCCCTTTGAATCCTGAGATCGTATCCTTCAGGGATACGTATTTGCCCGGCGAGCCGGTGAATACTTCGGCGACGAAGAACGGCTGCGACAAGAACCGCTGCACTTTCCGCGCACGGGAAACGGTCAGCTTGTCTTCTTCCGAAAGTTCGTCCATGCCGAGGATCGCGATGATATCGCGAAGCTCTTTGTAGCGCTGCAGGGTGCTCTGCACTTTGCGGGCAACCTGATAATGCTCCTGGCCGACGACGAGCGGATCCAATTGGCGACTAGTCGAATCGAGAGGATCTACCGCCGGGTAGATACCCAGCTCGGCGATCTGACGGGACAAAACCACGGTCGCGTCCAAGTGGGCGAAGGTGGTTGCCGGAGACGGGTCGGTCAAGTCGTCGGCGGGGACGTACACGGCCTGAATCGAGGTGATGGACCCCACCTTCGTCGAAGTAATCCGTTCCTGGAGCACACCCATTTCTTCCGCCAGGTTGGGCTGGTATCCAACCGCGGAAGGCATACGGCCAAGCAACGCGGATACTTCGGTACCCGCCAGCGTGTAGCGGTAAATGTTGTCGATGAACAGCAGCACGTCGCGGCCTTCGTCTCGGAAATACTCTGCCATGGTCAAGCCGGTCAGCGCCACGCGCAGACGGTTGCCCGGCGGCTCGTTCATCTGGCCGTATACCAGCGACACTTTATCGAGAACGTTGCTTTCGCTCATTTCGTGATAAAAGTCGTTCCCCTCGCGCGTCCGTTCGCCGACGCCTGCAAACACCGAATAGCCGCTGTGTTCGATCGCGATGTTGCGGATCAGCTCCATCATGTTTACGGTCTTGCCGACCCCGGCGCCGCCGAACAGGCCGACTTTACCGCCCTTGGCGAAGGGGCAGACCAAGTCGATAACCTTGATGCCGGTTTCCAGCAGCTCATTGGCCGCCGCTTGATCTTGGAAGCTCGGGGCTTTCCGATGAATAGCCCAGCGCTCCTTCTCGCCGATCGCGCCCTTCTCGTCGATCGGATCGCCCAAGACGTTCATGATTCGACCCAAGGTTTCCTTACCGACGGGTACGGAAATCGGAGCTCCCGTATTCGTTACCTTCAACCCGCGCATCAAACCGTCGGTGCTGCCCATGGCGATCGTTCTGACAATACCGTCACCGAGCTGCTGCTGAACTTCGAGCACCAGGTCTTTATCATCCACCTTTAGTGCGTCGTAAACTTTGGGAAGGGTCTCCCGTGGGAACTCCACGTCGACCACGGCGCCGATAATCTGTACGATTTTGCCCGAACTCATGACTGTCCTCGTAAAAACTCTTGCGTTTATTCTGTAACGATTCGCTTAGACCGCAGCCGCGCCGCCGACGATTTCCGCGATCTCCTGGGTAATGGCCGCCTGCCTCGCTTTGTTGTAGATCAGCTGCAACTCTTTGATGAGTTTTCCGGCGTTGTCGGATGCGCTTTTCATTGCGACCATTCGCGCCGCCTGCTCGCAGGCGTTGTTCTCCACCAGACCTTGGAAAACGATCGACTCCACGTACCGGATCAACAGCTGATCGAGCACTTCCTTCGCGTCAGGCTCGTAAATGTAATCCCACTGGCCTTTCTGTTCTTCACCGATGTCCTCCGGTCGGATGGGAAGCAGCTGGACGAGCCGCGGCTTCTGAGTCATCGTATTGAGAAACTCGTTGTAAAGAACGTACAACTCGTCGATCTTGCCCTCGGAATATTCGTCGACCATGGTCTTTATGACGCCGATGATATCCTGCAGATGGGGACGGTCGCCGAGCTTGGTCGCCTGAGAAACCACGTTTGCACCGATCGAACTGAAGAACGCGGTACCCTTTTGGCCAATCGTGCTTAGGGTGACGGCCTTGTCTTCCGCGTTCCATCCGCGCATTCTGCGCAGAGCCAATCTGAATAAATTGGCGTTGAGCCCTCCGCACAGTCCCCGATCGGACGAAATCAGAATGACCCCGACCCGGCTTACCGGTCTCTCGATCGTGAATGGGTGTTTGTATTCCGGGTTCGCGTGAGCCAGATGCTTGATGATCTGCGCGATCTTCCGGGAATACGGCCGCGTAGCCTGCATTCGTTCCTGGGTTCTGCGCATCTTGCTGGCTGCCACCATTTCCATGGCCCGCGTGATCTTCTGAGTATTTTTGATACTCGTGATCTTCAGACGGATTTCTTTTCCGACGGCCATCGATCAATCCCTACCAAGTGTGGGTTTCTTTGTACTTCGTAACCGCAGCGTGCAATGCCGATTGAATCTCGTCATTGTAGTCGCCGGTCGCATTGATCTTTTCCATGAGATCGGCATGTTCCGACTTCATGTAATTTTGCAGACCGTCTTCGAAATCCTTCACCTGATTGACTTGGAGATCGTCCAAAAAGCCTTCGTTGGCGGCGAACAGAGATACGGCCATTTGCGCCACGCTAAGCGGGGAGTATTGGCTTTGCTTCATGATTTCGGTAACGCGCTGGCCGCGCTCGATCTGCTTCCGCGTAGCCTCGTCCAGATCCGAGGCGAACTGCGCGAATGCTGCCAACTCACGGAACTGGGCCAAATCGAGACGAATACCGCCACCCAATTTCCTGATGATCTTGGTCTGAGCGGCACCACCCACACGGGATACGGAAAGACCGGCGTTCACGGCCGGACGGACGCCCGCGTTGAACAAATTGGTCTCAAGGTAAATCTGACCGTCGGTGATCGAAATCACGTTCGTCGGAACGAAAGCCGATACGTCTCCCGCCTGTGTCTCGATGATCGGCAACGCGGTCAGTGAGCCGGTTTTGCCCTTGACCTTGCCGCCGGTCAATTTTTCGACTTCGGCCGCGTTGATTCGGGAGGCACGCTCCAAAAGACGCGAGTGCAGATAGAAAACGTCGCCCGGATAAGCTTCGCGACCCGGCGGGCGGCGGAGCAGCAGTGAAATTTGGCGGTATGCCCAAGCCTGCTTGGTCAAATCGTCATAGATGATCAATGCATCCTCGCCGCGATCCCGGAAGAACTCGCCCATGGCGCATCCGGCATAGGGTGCGATGAACTGCAGCGCCGCGGATTCGGAAGCGGAAGCGGCTACGATGATGGTGTGAGCCATCGCGCCGTGTTCCTCGAGTTTCCGGACCACGTTGGCTATCGAGGACTGCTTCTGGCCGATGGCGACGTAAATACATTTAACGCCCGTGCCTTTCTGATTGATGATGGTATCGACGGCGATGGCCGATTTCCCGGTCTGGCGGTCGCCGATGATCAGCTCGCGCTGGCCTCGGCCGATCGGAATCATTGAGTCAATCGCCTTCAGGCCGGTTTGTAGCGGCTGGCTGACCGACTGTCTAGCAATAACGCCGGGAGCAATTTTTTCGATGGGTGAACGTTCCTTGGTCTCAATGGGACCTTTGCCGTCTATGGGCCGGCCCAGAGCGTCCACAACACGCCCGAGCAATGCCTCGCCGACCGGAACATCAAGAATGCGCCCGGTGCATTTCGCGGTATCGCCTTCAGCCAGATGCTCATAGGCACCGAGCACTACCGCACCAACCGAGTCGCGCTCCAAGTTCAGGGCCATACCAAAGGTATTTTCCTTGAATTCGATCATTTCGCCCTGCATCACTTCGGTCAAGCCGTGGATGCGGACGATGCCGTCGGTCACGCTAACGATCGTGCCCTCGGTGCGGGCCTCGGCACCTATATCGAACTGCTCGATTCGCTTCTTAATGAGTTCACTGATTTCAGATGGGTTCAGCTGCATGATTCTTCTCGCTCTAAGTCCAGAGTCTCTTTGCTAATCTTTCAACCTGGCCGCGGATGGATGCGTCTATCACCCGGTCACCCGCCTTGATGTAAACGCCGCCGATCAAAGTTGGATCGACATCGACGCGCAAACGTGCTTTTTTCTCCAGAACACGCTCCAGCACGGAAGACAACCGCGTTTGTTCAGCGTCTTTCAACGGAAAAGCCGTGCTGACGTCTACCTCGATGTATCCTTCATCCTCGGCCTTATATTGGTTAAATAGCTCGGCGATATATTTAACCAGGTCAAGCCGGCGATTCCGGATCAGCAGCCGGACAAAATTTTGTGCCTCAGTGTCCAGGTGATCTTTGCAGAGACCGAGAAAAGCCTCCGAAAACTGCTCGCGGTTAGCCTTGGGATTGGCCGCGGCTTTAGCTAACTGCTCGTCTTGCATGAGCAGAGTGACGAAAGCGAGCGCGTCGCTCCACTTATCAGCCGTTCCCGTTTCTTTGGCCCTCTTGTAAACCGCAACGGCATAAGGCCTCGCCAACGTCGTTAACTCGCTCATTATGCTTGACCCAACTGCTTACCGAGGTTGTCGATAATTTCCCGATGCTTCTTTTGATCCACTTCTTTCTGCAGGATTTGCTCGGCCGCAGAAATGGCCAGCACCGCTACCTGTTGACGCAAACCTTCTTTCGCCTGCTGCAATTCGCGCTCGATCTCGGCTTTCGCCGCAGCAACGATCCGCTCGCCTTCATCCTTCGCCGATTGCTTCGATTCCTCGACCACCTCGTTGGCGCGCTTTTGCGCTAGATTTACGATGTCTGCGGCCTGATCCTTAGCTTCCCGCAACAAAGCGGTCGCGCGCTTCTCGGCCAACTCCATCTCATGCTTGCCTTTTTCAGCCGAAGCGAGACCGTCGGCAATCTTCTTTTTGCGCTCCTCGAGCGCTTGCATCAAAGGCGGCCACACGTACTTCATGGTGAACCACACCAGAAGCGCAAATGTGATCATTTGGCCGATCAGAGTGGCGTTAATACTCACAGCGCTTTCCTCTTTGGTTGTTTGCCATTAAAGCGTCGCAATCGCGGCTTTTTTAGCCCTTGAGTGCGGACAGGAACGGATTGGCGAAAGTGAAGAACAGAGCGAGACCCACGCCGATCATGGTTACGGCGTCGAGCAGACCGGCGACGATGAACATTTTGACCTGCAGCATCGGAACCATCTCCGGCTGACGCGCGGCGCCTTCCAGGAATTTGCCGCCCAACAGGCCGAAACCGATAGCGGTTCCCATGGCGCCCAGGCCCAGGATGATGCCCACGGCGATTGCGGTCATGCCAGATACAGATGCGATTTCCATTGTTCCTCCGAATTATCGAACGTTAAGGTTGATTGAAAGAGATTAATGATCTTCGTGGGCTAGACTCAGATATACGATGGTCAGAACCATGAAGATGAAAGCTTGCAAAGTGATGATCAGAATATGAAAGACCGCCCAGGGGAAACTCAGCAAGGGCTGCACGTACCAAGGCAGCAGCGCGATCAATATGAAAATCAGCTCGCCGGCATACATGTTTCCGAAAAGACGAAGGCCGAGAGATACCGGTTTCGCCAATTCCTCGACAAGCTTCAGAATCAGGTTGAACGGGATCATCCATACACTGTGAAAAGGGGTCAGAATCATTTCTTTCCCAAAACCAATCGGCCCCTTCACTTTGAAGCTGTAGAACAGAATCAGGAAGAACACCGAAATCGACATCGCAAAGGTCGCGTTCAAATCCGTACTGGGAACCACGCGAAGATAGTCGAGCCCGATGGCCTTGCCGATATCGGGCAACAGGTCGACCGGAATAAGGTCCATCGAGTTCATCAAGAATACCCAGACGAAGATGCTCAACGCCAAGGGTGCGATTAACGCGCTACGCCCATGAAAACTATCCTTGACCTGAGCGTCAACGAATTCGACGATCATCTCCACAAAATTTTGCAGGGGGCCGGGTACGCCGGAAGTCGCCTTTTCAGCCGCCTTGCGGAAAATGATGACGAATAAGCCGCCTAAGAAAACAGAGAAAAACAGGGTATCCAGATGAAATGTCCAGAATCCTTCGCCGGTCGATAAGGGGGTCAAGTGGTGAACGATATATCCAGTTGCCCCGCCAGAGCCGTGTTCTTCTGTCGCCATATTCTCTCTCGTTAGCGTTCGATATCGCGCATCAAAAGCGCACACCAAAATACCATCAATACCGATACGAAACCGGCAAATAATGGCAGGAATAAAATGTTAGGCAGTTGGAAAATTAAAATAAATAAACCGGCGGTTATGATTATTTTTATGCTTTCGCCGATATAAAACGATCTCACGATGTCTTTTGCCGTTCTTGTTTTATCGGAAAATCCGAATTTTGCGGCGAAATAGACGTTCGGCAAAAAGGCTATCAACCCGCCGAGCAACGCTGACCTAGCTGCCAGCCAACCGAAGAAGGCCAACGTGAAACCGCCGATCAGTGCAATCGCAAGAAGCTGCATCAACAGAACCCGCTTGACGGCGAAAAACAACTTTTTCGCACCCATTGAGGGCCCCCAAACAAATGCTTCGGAATGATAACAACCAAAATGCGGAAGATCAATGTTGCATGTTTATTTCAAGCGATCGAGCACACCTTCCAGTTGATCCAGGCTGTCGTAATGGATGACGAGTTGTCCGGCGCCTTTTTTTCCGTGTTTGATCAGCACGGGAGCGCCGATTCGCGTGGCGATTCGCTCTTCGAGGCGGCGAATGTCGGGATCCTTCATCTCCGGTTTTCGCGCCTTTTGCCCATCCCGGAGCTTTTGGATAAGCAACTCCGTAGCACGAACGCTCAACTTTGCCGAAGCGACTTTACGGGCAATTTCAGCCTGAAGCTGAAATTCCAGCGCGAGTATCGCCCGAGCGTGTCCCATTTCTATGGCACCGGTAAGCAGAAGATGCTTAGCATCCGGATGAAGTTCGTTCAAGCGCAGCAAGTTGCTGACGGTAGCCCGGGATTTGCCGACGGCATCCGCGACCTGCTGGTGGGTCATCTCGAACTCTTCGAGCAGGCGCTTCAGGGCTTCCGCCTCCTCGAGAGGATTCAAGTCTTCTCGCTGGATATTTTCGATAAGGGCGATCGCTAAGGCGGTCTGATCCGTAACCTCGCGCACGACCACCGGCAAATCGTGCAATCCTGCCAGTTGGGCCGCCCGCCACCGTCTCTCGCCGGCGATGATTTCGTACTGGCTGTCACCCATAGGTCTGACCACCACGGGCTGGACCACGCCCTGCGCACTGATCGAATCGGCCAATTCTTGAAGTCGCGCCGGGTCGATATCCTTGCGCGGCTGGAAACGGCTCGGCCTGAGTTGATCTATGGAAAGCGTTCTGAGCTTCTCGGTCTCGTTTTCGAGTTTCGCGCCGCCCAACAGGACATCGAGGCCGCGGCCGAGTCCTCGTCTTTTTGCCGTCATGACTTGAATTTATTGAAGAATTGAAGGAATTTTTCGCGATTTTTGATTGCGTCGCACGATTTCGCCCGCCAAGGCCAGATAAGCGACGGCTCCTCGAGAAGACTTATCGTACTTTATCGCTGGCAAACCGTGGCTCGGCGCCTCGGCAAGCCGAATGTTGCGCGGGATGATGGTGCGGAAGACCTTATCGCTGAAATGGGCGATCAATTGCGCGGAAACGTCATTGGCGAGCCGGCTGCGTGGATCGTACATCGTGCGAAGCAAACCCTCGATACGAAGTTCCGGATTGACCGAGTCGCGGATATTCCCCAGCGTATCCATTAAATCCGAAAGTCCTTCCAAGGCGTAATATTCGCACTGCATGGGAATCAACACGCTGTCCGCAGCGACCAAGGCGTTGAGCGTCAGCACGTTAAGCGACGGTGGGCAGTCGACGAGGATGAACTGGTAATCGTCGCGGCAACTCTTGAGCGCCTCGGCAAGCGCGCGCTCTTTGCCTGCCTGTTTCATCAGTTCGACCTGAGCGGCAGTCAGATCGGCATTACCCGGCAGAAGATCGAAGCCGATCTCGGTCAAAGATTTGACGGCCTCGCGTACCGTGGCGTGACGCGTCAATACGTCGTAAGACGAATTTTTGAGACTTTTCTTGTCAACGCCGCATCCCATAGTCGTGTTGCCTTGCGGATCCAGATCCACAAGCAAAACGCGATGCTTGATCGCCGCAAGCGACGCAGCCAAGTTAATGCTGGTGGTCGTTTTACCCACGCCCCCCTTTTGGTTGGCTACCGCAATAATTTTGCCCATGGTTTCCTCAGCCGATAGCTATTTCGATCAAATGACGTTCGACGTCCAGACCCGGAATCTTTAAACGATGACTCTTAACCGGCGAGTCTTTAAGGGTCTGTATTTCGCCCTCCGGCAACTGCCCTTTCTGAGCCAATATCACGCCGTGGGGAGCCAGCATTCTGCGCGTTGTCTCCATTATTTCCGCAAGGCTCGCATAAGCCCGCGCCAATATCGTGTCGAATCCGTGGTCCGGATGGTAGTCTTCCACCCGCGAGGTGACGACCTCCACGTTCGCGAGACCCAATTCGATCACGGCCTGCTGAACAAAACGGGTCTTCTTCGCGTTGCTGTCCAACAGAACGAAATGCCTGCTCTCGCTCATGACAGCCAAGGGAATACCCGGCAAACCGGCCCCGGTTCCCACGTCCAGTATCCTTTCGCCCCGGAGATACGGCCAAATGGTAAGACTGTCGAGCAGATGCAAATCCACTCCCGTCCGCAAGTCGCGGATGGCCGTCAAGTTGTAAACCCGGTTCCATTTCTGGATTAAGCGCAGAAAGGCCAAAAGCTTTTCGTGTTGCTCCGGCGTAAACGGTATGTTTAACGCGGTTATTCCGTCCGCTAGACGTCTACCGATTTCGTCCACTTAAGATCAGGCGCTCTTCTTTTTAAGATGGACCAACAGCAGCGAAATCGCCGCCGGTGTGACGCCCGGAATCCGCGCTGCTTGCCCGACAGTTTCGGGACGTTGTTGTTTGAGCTTTTCCCGGACCTCGTTGGACAACCCGATGACGTTCTGATAATCGAGACTTTCCGGCAAACGCCAATGGTCGTAGCGGCGAGAGCGCTCGATCTCCGCCTGCTGGCGATCGATGTAGCCTTGGTACTTCGCCTGAATTTCGACTTGATCGAGAACTTGCTCGTTTTCTTCTTCAGTTAACCGAGCGGATATCGCTTGGAGGTGTTCGATGCGGATCTCCGGTCGCCGCAGCAGTTCGAGTAGGGTGGATTCCCGCAACAGCGGCGCACTCAGGAACCGGCTTATGGTTTCGGCTTCGGCAGTATTCGGTCTGACATACGTTTTTGCCAGGCCGGTCTGTATCTCCGCAATGGCCTGCTGCTTCGCTTCGAATGCACGCCAGCGCTCGTCGTCCACCAATCCGAGTTCGCGGCCTTTCCCGGTCAGCCGAAGATCGGCGTTGTCCTCTCGTAGCAGCAACCGGTATTCCGCCCGGCTGGTGAACATGCGATAGGGTTCGCTCGTGCCCCGAGTGATCAGATCGTCGATCAGAACCCCCATGTAAGCCTCGTCGCGCATAGGCGACCAGGGTTCCAGATCCTTGGCCTTGCGCGCGGCGTTGACGCCCGCGATCAGGCCTTGCGCGGCGGCTTCCTCGTATCCCGTCGTGCCGTTGATCTGTCCGGCGAAGAACAGGTTCTCGAGGTGCTTGGTTTCGAGCGAGGACTTCAGGTCGCGCGGATCGAAGAAATCGTATTCGATGGCGTAGCCCGGCCGTGTGATATGAGCGTTTTCGAAACCGCGTATCGACCTCACAAGCTCGTACTGCACGTCGAAGGGCAGACTGGTCGAAATGCCGTTCGGATAGATTTCGTAAGTATCGAGACCTTCGGGTTCAACAAAAATCTGGTGCGAATCCCTTTCCGCGAAACGCACGACCTTGTCTTCGATAGAGGGACAATAGCGCGGCCCGACCCCTTCGATAACGCCCGCATACATCGGCGAGCGGTCGAGACCGCAGCGGATGATATCGTGAGTCCGTTCGTTGGTACGGGTGATGTAGCAAGGCACTTGGCGAGGATGTTCCTCCCGCCGGCCGAGGAATGAGAACACGGGAACCGGCTCGTCGCCGGGCTGCTCCAGCATGACCGCATAATCGATGCTTCGCCCGTCGATCCGAGGAGGCGTTCCGGTCTTGAGCCGGCCGACCCGAAACGGCAGTTCGCGCAAACGCGCCGCCAAAGCGTTAGAGGGCGGATCGCCCGCCCGGCCGCCTTCGTAGTTTTCGAGACCGATATGAATCCGGCCGGCCAGGAAGGTGCCTACAGTGAGGACCACCGTACGAGCCCTGAATTTGAGCCCCATCTGCGTGATCACGCCGGCTGCGCGGTAATTTTCCACGATCAGATCGGATACGGCCTGCTGGAATAAGGTCAAATTCGGCTGAGTTTCCAGCACCCGACGCACGGCTTTCTTATAAAGCACGCGATCGGCTTGGGCCCGAGTCGCCCGCACCGCCGGGCCTTTGCTGGCATTGAGCACACGGAACTGAATGCCGGCTCGGTCCGCAGCATGCGCCATCAAGCCGCCCAGAGCATCGATCTCCTTGACCAAATGCCCTTTGCCGATCCCCCCGATAGCGGGATTGCAGCTCATCTGGCCGAGGGTTTCGATGTTCTGGGTAAGCAGCAGCGTCTTAGAGCCAGTCCGCGCAGCCGCCAAAGCCGCTTCCGTACCAGCGTGTCCGCCACCGACCACGATGACGTCGAATTCGGTGGAAAAATGCATGAGAGTTGAAATTTCAGGCAGATAGACCGGTTTTGCACTCCCCTGAAGTGCGCGCATAGCTTACTACATCGAACGCCAAAATTGGCATTGCGTTTAAGCCAAGACACGCCCGTACGCTCTGTGATGCAAAGCCACGCAATCTTTTTACCTATACACTATTGTTCAACACATTCTACACCTAGCGTTAACAAATCGAACAACACGGCTCCGCCAGTCCTTATCGAAACTCCGATGACTACATTACTTTGGCTACAAACCGGTGCCTGTGGCGGCGATACGATGTCGATCCTGTGCGCCGACAGTCCGTCGCTGGAAGAACTCCTGGATCAATACGGCATCGACATCCTCTGGCAACCGTCCTTGTCCTCAGAGCCCAAAGGGAAGCTGGACGCCCTGATCGAGGCCATTCTCAGGGACGAGCAAAGACTCGATATCTTGTGCATCGAAGGCAGCATCATGACCGGACCCAATGGATCCGGCCTGTACGATCCGTATCGCGGTCGTTCCAAGATGAGTTTGGTCAGGGAGCTGGCGGAAAAATGCCGTTATCTGGTTGCCATGGGTACTTGTGCGGCCTTCGGCGGCGTCCACGCCGCACCCCCCAATCCGACCGACTGCACAGGCATCCAGTTCGACAAGAAACTTCCCGGCGGCTTGCTGCCTGCCGAATGGCGGTCGCGAGCGGGAGCGCCGGTCATCAATGTCTCCGGCTGTCCGGCACATCCCAACGCCATGACCAAGACGCTGGCTATGCTGGCTTCCGGGCTTCCGTTGGAACTCGACCATCTCAACCGCCCTAAGGATTTTTTCAATTCCCTGGTGCATCAAGGCTGCACGCGGAACGAGTATCACGAGTACGACGTCGAGGACAGCGCCTTCGGCGAAAAGGGCTGTTTGTTCTTCAACCTGGGCTGCCAGGGACCGACCACGCATGCCATTTGCAATACCGAGCTTTGGAACGGCCGCAGCAGTAAAACCCGCGCGGGAGTACCCTGTTTCGGCTGTACGTCCCCGGACTTCCCGCTGGACCAGGATCTGTTTCGCACCGAGAAAATCGGCGCCGTTCCGATAAACCTGCCCTTGGGGGTGGAACGCGCCAATTATATGGCGTACAAGAGCCTGGCCCACGAGGCCGCGCCTGAACGGGTCCTGAATAAAGAAATGGATCCCTGATGGCTAGACGAACTATCCAGATCGATCTTAATCGGGTCGAAGGCGACCTGGAATTCCAGTTGGAGCTGGAAGGTCGCGAAGTGGTAGATGCCCGCTGCATCGGTTCGCTCTATCGGGGATTCGAGCAAATCCTCATAGGCCGAAGACCTAAGGACGCATTGGTCATTACGCCCCGAATCTGCGGCATTTGCGGCACCGCCCATCTCTATTCGGCCGTTCTGGCCCTGGAGCAAATCGGTCGTATTGCCGTGCCCCCCAATGCTTCCCGCATCCGCAATCTATGCCTGATGGCCGAGACGGTGCAAAGCGATCTGCGGCAATCGTTTCTATTCTTTACCGCCGATTTTTGCCATCCCAAATATGCCGGCCGGCCGCTTTACGAAAAAACACTGGGGGCCTTCCTGCCCTTCAAAGGCTGGGCCCATCGCGGCACCCTGGAGCATTCGCGCCATGTTCCCGGGATCGTTGCCATCTTCGGAGGCCAGTGGCCCCATTCCTCCTACATGGTGCCGGGCGGGGTGACGGCTCCTCCCACCAGTCGCCGCATCCTGGACAGCCTGTCCATCATCAACAATCTGACCCGATGGTTCGAGCAGGCAGTCATCGGAACCGATCTGGGTCCCTGGCTGGAGCTCGAATCCGCCGACCAGCTCTTCGCCTGGCTCGAAGCCGCGGACACTCACGCGAATAGCGCCATCGGCCTGATGACGAGGATGAGCCGCGACATCGGCCTGCACCGTTCCGGTTTCGGAACTTCCCATATGCTGAGCTGCGGCGCTTACTGCGATTCGGCCGGCGGGCAGATGTTCAAATCGGGCTTCCTCGATGGCGACACGGGGAAGATCGAACCTTTCGATCAGGCCGAAATCGCCGAGCACGTGCGCTATTCCTGGTTCGAGCCGTATGAAGGCGGCCGCCATCCGTTCCGCGGTGAGACCATTCCGGATTTTCAACCCCACTCCGATCGCTATTCCTGGAGCAAGGCGCCCCGCTATCGGAACGAGGTGGTACAAACGGGTCCCCTGGCCGAATTGCTGATCGACGGCGATCCGCTGATCGGCTCGCTGTATCGGGCGGAGGGCGGAAACACCTGGTTGCGCCAGTTCGCCCGCCTGCGCCGCACGGCTTTGCTGCTCCAGAAAATGCGGGAGATCCTGCACGAGCTGGCCGCCCATCTGGACGATCCCCACTTTACTTCGCCTGCCGAGGAGGAAATCCCGGACGGGGAGGGATTCGGACTGATAACGGCGGCACGGGGTGCCTTGGGCCACTGGGTGCAAGTCACCGACGGAGCCATTTCCCGGTACCAGGTCATCACGCCGACCGCCTGGAATGCATCGCCCAAGGACAGCGAAGGCCGGCACGGACATTGGGAGAGTAGTTTGATCGGCCTTACCGTCGACGATCCGGACGATCCGGTGGAGATCGGCCATATTATCCGCTCCCACGATCCCTGCCTGGTTTGCACCGTGCACCTGTTGGATACGGGCAAGCGGATGACGGTCTGGCCCTGATCATGGACGGTCGTCACATCGTCTGTTTCGGCAACGAATTGCACGGCGACGACGGCTTCGGCGTCCGCGTGTATCAGCAGCTCCGCCGGCTAGCTTGGCCGAAGGACGTCAAGCTGTTCAACGCGGGCATAGCCGGACTGAGTGCACTGGAATTCTTGACCGATTGCCGTCAGGCGATTCTGGTTGACGCATTGGCCGATACGGGGAATGCCGGCGCTGTTTGCGTATTCAAACCCGACGATACGGTCGGACGCTGGGAAACCCCCATCGGTCATGGCTTGGGTATTCCGTACTTGTTGAAGGCCCTCGAAATCGTCTGCGAGTCGCCACCGGACATCATCATCGTGGGGGCCGAGGTCGAGAAAAGGGCCATCAAGCCTTTCTCTCCCGGTCTGTCCGGCAAGTCGGAACGCGCCGTCGAAAAGGCGGTCCGTACCATCCAGCGTCTGGTGTCGGTGTGAAACCCCTAAACCCGCCGAGCCGCCGTATCGCCGTCGAATCGGTGACTCTCGTCGAAACGGCCTGTCCGCCCCGTTGGATGGGGCGCATTCTTTTTCCGGGCGAACGCCGATTCACGGACATCCTCATTTTCAGCAGGGATGGCCAATTCTGGGCGATTCCCGCCCATTGTCCGCATGAGGGTCACGATTTGACGGACTGTCCCTTGTTCGACGGCGGAAAGTTGATCTGTCCGGTGCACGGCCAGCGTATCGAACTGAATTCGGCAGCACTGAAGGTCGAAGTGGACAACGGCCGATTCAACATCCCCTTGCCGGAGAAGGGACCCTATTGGATTTGCAACACCGATCACGAACCAAGTCGCGGGGAAGAGGATTCCGAAGCCCTCCGCCAAATGAGGGAAGAAACCGAAAAACTGAGGCTGGCGAATCTGAAACAGGAAAAACGCATCCTGGCCATCACCCGAAGCATGGATGCCATGCTCAAGGAATCGGAGCAACAGAAGGCGAAACTCAAGGAAGCCATGGGACGCCAGCAGGCTCTCAGCCGCTTCATCCAGCGTGTGCTGGACACCATGGATGATGTTCTGGTCGTCGTCGATGCGGAGGGCCGCATCCGTCAGGTCAACGGAGCGGCGGAACGCCAGCTCGGGCTCTCCGAGGAAGCGTGGTCCGGTTCCCCTGTCGACGAACTGCTGTCTCCGGAAGACAGACGGTTTCTCGCCGCGCAATTGCCGTCTTTGCCCTGGCCGGCGAAATCGGCACTGCTGGAGACCATCCGTTTGCACAAATCTTATAGCGGCGAGCACCGTCTGTCCGTTCCGCCCCGCCAGCGCCCGGGCCCGATTTACTGGCTGAAGGGCAACCTGCTGCACTCGGAGCAGGGCAAGCTGGAAGGCGCCGTCATCACGGCGACGAACATCACCGAAATCAAAGCAAGGGAAACCCAACTGCGGCTGAACGCCAAAGTATTCGAGAACACCAGCGAGGCGATTTTCATCACCGATCTCGAGGGAACGATTCTGGACGTGAACGACGCATTTTGTGATATCAGCGGCTATCGGCGATCGGAGGTGGTGGGTCAAAGCACCCGTTTGCTCAAATCGGGTCTGCAAGACCAGGCATTTTACGTCCGTATGTGGAAAACCCTTTTAAGCAAAGGCTATTGGAAGGGCGAAATCTGGGATCGGCGGAAGAGCGGCGAGTGCTTCCCGATGCTGCTGACCATCAATGCCGTCGCCGACGAGCGGGACAGGCTCACCCATTACGTGGCCGTCGCCCTGGATATCAGCAGCTTGAAACATGCCGAGAGAAAATTGGAACAATTGGCCTACTACGATTCTCTGACGGGCCTGCCCAACCGCTTTCTCTTCAAGGAACGGTTCGAGCACGAAAGCGCTCTGGCGCTACGCAACGGAACCAGGTTGGCCGTATGTTTCATCGATCTGGACAATTTCAAGGATGTCAATGACACGCTGGGGCACTGGGCCGGCGATTACCTGCTGAAGGAAGTCGCGTCGCGTATCCGGAACTGCCTGCGCAAAACCGATACCGTGGCGCGGTTCGGCGGAGACGAGTTCACCATCATTCTGTCGAACGTCGCCGATGCCGCGGAACCCGCCGATGTTGCCCAGAAACTTATCGATACGGTGGGGAAGCCGATCCACATTCAGAACCATCAGATCTTCGTGGGCGCCAGCATCGGCATAGCTTTATTCCCCGACGACGGTCGGGATTTCACCACCTTGACCAAACACGCCGATGCCGCCATGTATGTGTCCAAGGCAAAGGGACGCCGGACATTCCGCTATTTCGAAGACCACATGAAAGAGGAGCCGCGCCAGCGCATGGTGATGGAAACCCAGTTGCGCCAGGCGATCGAGCGGGAGGAGTTCTTACTCTACTATCAGCCCAAGGTCGACTGCGTTTCGAACCGGATCACCGGCGCTGAAGCGCTGATCCGCTGGCGGCACCCCGAGCAGGGCATCGTATCGCCCGGCCGCTTCATCACCATTGCCGAAGAAACGGCCCTGATCATTCCGCTCGGTCAATGGATTCTCAGGACAGCCTGTTTAAGAACCAGCGCTTGGCAGCACAAACTGCCGGAATTCCGAATCGCTATCAACCTTTCGGCCAAACAACTTTTAGCGGACGATTTCATCGACTTGCTGGATCGGGTGCTGGCCGAAACAGGAACCGATCCCGGGGCCGTCGAATTGGAAATCACCGAGACCTTGGTAATGCACGACATCGAAAAAGCGTCCGAGCGGCTGAGCCGTATCCGGGATCGCGGCATCCATATCGCCATGGACGATTTCGGCACCGGCTATTCGTCCTTGTCTTATCTGCAAAAATTGCCCGTCCAGACCATCAAGATCGACCGCTCCTTCATCCATGCCTACACCGGCGACCCGACTTCGGAGCAAGCGGCGCTGATCAAGACCATCGTGACTTTGGGGCAAATCCTCAATTTAAAGGTCGTGGCCGAAGGCGTCGAAACTCGGGAGCAACTGGAACTTTTAAAATTCTATGGCTGCCACGAAATTCAGGGTTACTACGTTTCTCCCCCTCTGCCGGAGGACGAGTTCGAAAAACACTTTATCGAGCAGCGGGACTCTTGAATCCAATGCCGCTCCGAGCATTTCTTTGAGCGTTTTTTCAGCATGCACGCGCAGCCCCCGAGTTCCAAGCATTCAGCCATAGAGCGGAGATACGAATTCGCCTAGATCGATTGTTCGGGGAGACTGTCCCAGCCGTTCAGTCCGTCCGTTTTCAGGCTAATCTCCAGTAGCAATTCGACCTCTATCCAGAACGGCCGTGCGTGCCGATGCAGTCCCGGGCATGCAGTTCCTTGTACTAGCGCCGGACATCCAATGCATCAAGGGTTTGCGCATCGGCTCGGAAAGCCCTGGTTCGAGCTTAGAGCATTTTCATATCTACCGTACGGGCACTCGCGAGTAGGTCGGGAATCCCTCCCCAATCGCAAACGACCTGGCCGGGAGCGCCGAAGCCGCCCTTCCCGACGCCGCCGTTGGGCCAACGGGTTCGTCGGCAAAGGATTGCCGACCTACAAATACTTGAGTCGATTTACCCTAGCCGAAAGCGCCAACGACTTCCGCCAAGTCCGTTATGCCGTATGAGCGAGATGAACACTTCGCTGTCATTTCGGCGGGCGGTCAGAATCGCGGGCTTAAGATGCCTAGAAACCCATCGGGGCGTCGTTTTAGGTTATATCCCAAAAACATACCGGATTTTGGGATATAACCGATTCAGATGCTTTCGAATTGATACGGAAGCCCGCGTCCGGTCTCTGCGCCGTCGCGTCTTCCGACAAAGCTATACTTCGTTGCGAAAACGACTTCTCAGGTTCTCCATGCGCAACGCCCTAAACCGACTCTTCCATACCGCCAACACCGTCATCCTCGGCAAGCCGCGTCAGATCCGTCTCGCGATCTGTTGCCTGCTGGCGCGGGGGCATTTACTCATCGAGGATGTACCCGGCGTCGGCAAAACGACCTTGGCGCACACTTTCGCCAACCTTTTGGGCCTCAAATACCAACGCATTCAGTTCACCAGCGATCTTTTGCCGGCCGATATCGTCGGCTCGTCGATCTTCGACGGGAACAACCATGCGTTTCATTTTCAACCCGGTCCGATCTTCCACCAAATGATCTTGGCTGACGAGATCAACCGCTCGACCCCGAAAGCCCAGAGCGCGCTGCTCGAAGCGATGGAAGAACACCAAGTTACGGTCGAGGGAGAAACCCGTTCGCTGCCGGAACCGTTTTTCGTCATCGCTACTCAAAATCCTGTGTGCCAGATCGGAACGTTTCCTTTGCCCGAGTCTCAATTGGACCGGTTCCTGATGCGCATTAGCTTGGGTTATCCGGATAGCCGGTCGGAGCGTGCCTTGCTCAAAGGCGAGGACCGCTTCGTTTTGCTCGAAAAACTCCCGGTCTGCCTTCAGACGGACGAATTAGTGGCGATCCAGGACCAGGTCAGGACCATACACGTCTCCGATGCGCTGTTGGATTATCTCCAGGCGCTGATCAGATTCAGCCGCGAATCCGGTCATTACGAATGCGGATTATCGCCGCGCGCGGGCCTCGCCCTGTTGAACGCCGCCCGCGCCTGGACCTTCATCGAAGGCCGTGAAGCGGTCCTGCCCGAGGACGTGCAGGCGGTATTGGCTCCGGTTTGCGGGCATAGGCTGCGCCCCGTATCGAGCGGCGCTACGAACGCCGACGTCATTGTGGCGCCGATGCTGGAACAGGTTGCGGCGGTTTGAGATGACTGCGCTCCCGCTTCGGGAACGGCTGGACCTTCGGCGCTTCCTCCGAGGCGAAAAAGCGATCGATGGGCCGGTCATGTTGTCTCACCGGCGAATCTTCATTCTGCCCAGCCGATCCGGCTTGGCCCTTGCGCTGCTCCTGTTGATTCAGTGGCTCACCGCCATCAACTATGGCAACAATCTGGCGTTCATCCTCACTTTCCTATTGGCGGCGGCTGCCATGTCCTCGTTGTTCTACAGCTACCGCAACCTTTCCGGACTGAGCGTCGGCGCCGGAAAAATGAGCCCCGTCTTCGCCGGCGACCTGGCATCTTTCGAGTTGCGGCTGACCAACTCCGCGGCTTTGCCGCGCTATGGCATCGAGTTGAGGCTGAAAGACGCCGAGGCGTTACGGATGGACATACCTCCCGAGGGTACTGTTTCGGCAATCCTTCGGGTCCCAGCGGAAAAGCGGGGCTGGCTCGAGCTCGACACCGTAACCATCAGCACCGCGTTTCCTTTGGGAATCTTCTACGCCTGGTCGCCGATCAATCTGAAATATAAGGTTCTGGTCTACCCGAGACCCACCCAGGAACGATTGCCTTTCCCACGTTCCGAGGACGATCATGTCGGTGCCCGACCACGAAATGCTTCCGATGATTTCCACGGGTTTCGGGCTTATCAACCGGGCGATCCGTTCAAGCACATTCATTGGAAAAGTCTGGCCAAAGGACGCGATCCGGTAATCAAGCAATACGCGGGGGACGAAACGGAAGTCCTTCATTTGAACTGGACGGATACCAAGGGATTGGATACGGAGGCGCGCTTGAGCCGGCTTTGCCGCTGGGTGTTGGATGCCGAGCAGGCTGGGATGCGATATGCCCTCAGCTTGCCAGGAACGACCATAGCCGAAGGTCACGGCGCATCGCACTGCCGGAAGTGTCTCGAGTCGCTGGCTCTGTTCGATCTATGAAGAAGCCCGCAGCAACGTCGTTCGTGCCGGATCGGACGCAGGAAAATCTGCTTCTATTCAGTGTTTTCTTCGTTGCCGCACCGCATCTTCTCAATCTCGGCTGGGCAATCGTTCTTTATTTTTCCTTGATGGCGGCCTGGCGATTCGCGTCAGGGTATCGGCCCGCCTTGCTGCCCGGCCGTCTGCTGTTGTTTCTTCTGACCTTGTCCGGCGCAGCTTTGGTTTACGTCGATTACCATCGCTTTTACGGACGCGAAGCCGGATCCAGCCTCTTTCTCGTCGGCCTGGGACTGAAACTGATGGAAATGCGGAACCGGCGCGACGTATACCTGGTGGTCTATCTCGCGTTCTTCGTGGCTCTGACTCAGTACCTGTTCTCCCAGAGCATCGCCCTGGCCGTCTATACGCTGGCTGCCGTTGCCTTGCTGATTTCCGTATTGATCGGCCTGAACGCGGGTCCTGTCCTGTCGCTCAAAACCCAGTTCAGAATGGCGGCGTCATTGGTGGCGCAAGCCATGCCGATCATGGTAGTCCTGTTCATATTCTTCCCGCGTATCGCGGGGCCTTTGTGGAAGCTTCCGGACGATCCGAGCAGCGCAAAGACCGGGCTCAGCGATATCATAGAGCCCGGCAGCGTCAGCCGCCTCGCCTTGTCGCGGGAGCCGGCTTTTCGCGCCGATTTCGAAGGTCCCTTGCCGCTGCCCGCCGAGCGCTACTGGCGAGGCCCGGTGTTCTGGCATACCGATGGAAGACGCTGGACCCTGCCGCCGGAACAAGGCCGGAACACCGTTCAGGCACCGGCATTCTCCGGACCGGCTTACCGTTACACGATCACTCTTGAGCCGCATCAAAAACGCTGGGTTTTCGCTTTGGATCTACCCAAAGTTTTTCCCGAGAACCTCGCTCAGACGCCCGAATATTTGCTGCTGACGCCGCAAAACGTCGGCGAACGCCGGCAATACACGATCAGCTCCTATCCGAATTACCGAACCGGCGAACTCAGCCCCGCCGAGCGGGAACAGGGTCTCCAGCTGCCGGATAGACCTTCGGCACGCATGCTCCGGCTGGTCGAACGCTGGCGCCAGTCGTCGTCGGACCCAAAAGACATCGTGAACAAGGCGCTGCTCCATTTTCGCGAGGAGCCGTTCGTATACACGCTCAACCCGCCGGTCATACGCGACAAGCCGGTGGACACCTTTCTTTTCGAGACCCGCAAGGGCTTTTGCGAGCATTACGCCACGGCGTTCGTTTATCTGATGCGGGTGGCGGGAATTCCGGCGAGGGTGGTAACCGGTTATCAGGGAGGGCAATGGAACCCGGTTGGAAAATTCCTGGAAGTACGCCAAGCCGATGCTCACGCCTGGGCCGAGGTGTGGTTATCCGAACAAGGCTGGACGCGCGTCGACCCCACTGCCGCCGTGGCGCCGCACCGGATCGAGCAGGGGATAGACCTGGATCGGCAAATGGCCGATCACGAGGTCAGTTTCAGTCCTGTCGGACGGGCACTGGCCGATGCCGCTTTCGATCTCCACGACTGGTACGATCAGGCACGTCTCATCTGGGCCAGCGTCGATCACGCTTGGAACCAGCGGGTGTTGAGCTATAACCCGGAAAACCAGAAGCGTTTTTGGGAAGCTTTGGGTATCGTAGACTGGCGGGGATTGATCACCTGGCTGACTGCGCTGTTAATCCTCTGCGGCGTGCTGGTCGGACTTTGGCTGCGCCCTCGCCGAAAGCCCAAGGCGGCCGATCCCGCCATGGCGGCTTACAATCGATTCCTCAAAAAAATGGCAAAAAACGGGCTGGTCAAACAGACCGGCGAAGGACCCCGTGATTTCGCTTTACGCGCCGCCTCCGAACGGCCCGAGGCCAAAGAGGCCATCGGCGCCATCACCACGCTGTTTCTGCGGATCCGATACGGACGACAGGCAGATCCGCGCGATATCGACCAGCTGAGGCGACGCGTGAGAGCGTTCAGGGTTTAAACGCGCGCGATTCACGCAGCCTTTTCGACCTTCAGAACAACGCCTTCGGCGGCCACGACGCGAACCTTGCTTCCCGGCTCGCAGTCCTCCCCTTGCACCTTCCATGTGGAATCGTCCACGCGGATCCGCCCCTGACCGTTGACGATCGGATATTCGAGCGTGAACAGTCGTCCTATATATTGCGCGGCTCGCTGGTTCAGCAAAGGCTGATCGGTCTCGATGGGATGTCTTTTGAGGAACAGCCGGAACACTGCGATGCTGACGATCGACAGTACCGAGAACAATATCAGCTGATACTCCCAGCTCAGCGCCGGCACGATCAGCTTGATCACGCCGACGACGAACGCCGATTCGGCCATCCATAGAAAGTACATTCCCGGCGCGAGGAGTTCGACGATCAGAAGAAATACGCCGAACGCCCACCAGTGCCAAAAAACGATCTCGAATCCCATTTAGCTTGCCTTCTTGGAAAACGTTTCTTTGGTGATTTCGCCGATGCCGCTTAGAGCGCCGATAACGCTGGAGGCTTCCAAGGGCATGAGAATAACCTTGCTGTTTTCGGCCGCGGCGAGGGTTTGCAACGCTTCGACGTATTTTTGCGCAACGAAGTAGTTGATCGCCTGAACATCCCCTTTGCCGATGGCCTCGGAGACCATCAGGGTAGCCCGCGCCTCGGCCTGGGCCAGACGCTCGCGGGCTTCGGCCTCGCGGAATGCGGCTTCCTTGCGCCCCTCGGCTTCGAGAATCGCCGCTTGTTTTTCGCCATCGGCGCGGAGAATCGCTGCCTGTTTCAAGCCTTCCGCCTCGAGTACGGCAGCGCGCTTGTCCCGTTCCGCCTTCATCTGGCGAGCCATGGAATCGACCAGATCTTGCGGCGGCGTAATGTCCTTGATCTCGATCCGCGTCACCTTGACACCCCAGGGCGTAGTGGCATCGTCCACCACTGAAAGCAGACGGGCATTGATTTCGTCTCGCTTCGACAACAGCTCGTCCAAGTCCATGGAACCCATCACGGTACGGATATTGGTCATCGTCAGCTGCATGATGGCAAGCTGCAGGTTGCTGACCTCGTAGGCCGCTTTGGCGGCATCCACCACTTGAAAAAACACGACGCCATCCACTTTGACCATGGCATTGTCTTTCGTGATGACCTCCTGCGAAGGAACGTCCAAGACCTGTTCCATCATGTTGATCCGTGCGCCGATCTGATCGATCACCGGCATGATCACATTGAGGCCGGGCTTGAGTGTCGCGGTGTATTTTCCGAACCGCTGTACCGTGAATTCGGAACCTTGAGGCACGAACTTGACACTCAGTACGACCAAGATAACGGACAGTACCAAGAGAAATAATACGAAAACGCCAAACGCGGTCATCTCTCCCCCCTTATCGATTTTTTGAATATGTAACGTTCTAGAAACTTTTTTCTTTTGCAACTCAGCCGCTTTTTCGCAAACAGGAATCGATATTCTCGTTTTTCGCGACCTGTTAAAGCTTAGCCGCTTATCTAGACTCGGACCCGATTGGCCACATTACCAAATGTAAACAAGTCAAAAAATCTTTCCTTTAGTTACAAAGCCGGAAGAAGTCTGTTGACGCTCACTATTTTTCTTTTTTAAACAATGCATTAAGAAATATATAAAGGTGTGTTAAAAACAGTGTACGCCTGTGGCTGAGTTGTGGATAATTTTTTGCCGAGCTCTTTCGTGCTCGTTCAGCACACGCTGTCCACAAACTTTAGCAAGGGTTTTCCAGCGGGGGATGGAAAGTATGTGCTTGGCGTCTTCGGAAAGGGGGAGATCGCTTTACGGCCGTACCGGAATGTATGGCAGATATGCGAAACCTCGTCGAGCGTACTCATAGAGATGGTAAGGTGTTGCCTAAGGAGAAAAAATGTACAGGCTATCGAACAATGACTCCGCAAATGCGACGGATAACGTGCAAGCGTATTCGTCTCGAGGCAAACATCGCCGCTCGTCGTCCAAGACGAGGTTGATTTTTCTTTTATCCATTGTGTTGGTCGTAGAAACCACGGCGCTTTTGGTCTTGTTTATCCAGTTGACTCTAAGTGAACAGGAAAATCTGGATTTGACCGTATTGGAGAAGAAACAGGCGCTGGAGCTTCAAGCCCTGAAACCGGAAGTCGAAAAACTGCGGGCCGACATCGCTGCACTAACGACGTCTCGCTTGCCGAACTTGACCAAGCTCGAGTTCGATAAAGTGATTCCGCTCGATCTAGGCTATGTGAAAAACATCGTTTTCACCGTCGCCGGCAAGAACTCGGATAAACATTACGAGTATAAGATCGTTATGCACAATACCGACTTGACGCTCATCCATCCCGAGGTGGATGTCCTTTTTTTCGACCGGGTCGGCGTTCAAGTCGGCGTGTCCAAAATCGGTTTTCACCAAGACGGCACGCCGAATTTGGATATGCTGGAGCGGGGCGAGGTTCGTTCTTTCTCGTCAATGGTCGATTTGACCGGTGATGCCGATCCCGAATATTTCCGGGTCAAAATTCACAAATAAGAGCGAACCGCCGGATCAAACATACAGGGCACTGGAGAGACGGCCGCGATACTCCCGGGTCAGTTCATGATCATCGCCGAGAAACTTGAAAATGGCCAGGCAGGCTTTTCTGGCGCCATCGCCGTCATAATGACGCGCGGCTTTGACCACCTCGATAAAGGTCGATAAGGCCTGCTCGAAGTCGGCATTCTTCAAATACTCGATCGCTGATAAATAGGCAGGCTTCAGGGGAGCTTCCGGCAGCATTTCCGGGTTTTCGGCGTAACCGAACAACCGGGAAAAAGTGCGAATACTTTCCGCCATCGGATGAGAATCCGAATCGGGGCCGATTCGTTCCACGACTGCCATGGCTCGCCTGTGATCCGACGGAAGGAGCAAGCGAGCCAACATGATGGCGGCGACATCGTTATCCGGTTCTGCGGCAAGCACTTCTTCCAGGATTGCCGCGGCCTTGTCGGGACGACCGGCGAAGACCTCGGTTTCCGCTTGTTTGATTCTGTTCCTCAGTGGGCTGGGCAGAACACGGTTCAGCCACTGCTCGATCATGGCCTCCGGCAACGCGCCGCTGAACTCATCGACGACCTGTCCGTCAACGAAAAGCTTGACGTTGGGAATGCTGCGCACCTGATAACGGGCGCTGACGTCCGGCAATTCCTCGGTGTTGATCTTCACGAGCACGAAGCGGTCCGAATTTCTTTGTGCGAGCCGTTCCAAGAGCGGGCCCAAAGCGCGGCAGGGCGCGCACCAAGGCGCCCAGAAATCGACTAGAACCGGTATGGTGTGGCTGCGTTGAAGCACATCGGCATCAAAGTCTGGGATAGCGTCGGACATGATCGTTTCCATCTGAATGAGGTTTTGTTTATCTCGAATCTATTTTCGTAAAGCTGAACTATTCTTTCACTGAATCACGGCCAATCGGGCCAAGCGAGCGGAGAGTTCAAATCTTCGTTCCTGCCGGGTGAGCCACCCGACTTGTCGAGTGTGTGTCTCAGTCTTCGCTAAACTTTTCATGACTCATTACCTATCCGACGCTATCGTCGGTGAATCGGGCATAAATCGTAGCGCAGTAACCAGTCTGCAACATGCCAAACCGATTCAAACCTCAGACACAGGGCTCGATCATCGTGAGGAACGATTTTCTCATCGGACGGCAACAAATCTTTGACCGCGACTTGCGCATTTTTGCCTATGAATTGTTATTCCGCGACATAAACGGAGATACCGTTGAGACGTTCGGACCAACCGCCGCCAGCAATCAAATCGTCGTGGACAGCTTGCTTGAATACGGGTTGGATCAAATCGTCGGAGCACAACTGGCTTTCATTAATTTCACTCGGGAGAACTTGCTTTCCGAAACCCCTTTGCTGCTCCCCAAAGATAAGGTGGTTATCGAGGTACTGGAAGACGTCCACATCGACGAGGCTTTGATTCAAGCCGTGCGAGGCCTGGTTCAACAGGGTTATAAGATCGCGCTTGACGACTTTGTATTTGAAGAGCGTTGGCAGCCTTTGATCGAAATGGCCCATTTCATCAAGTTCGACATCCAAATGGTCACTCCGTCTGCGAGCGGATGTGTGATGGAACGACTGAAGAAGCTGCCGGTCCGCTTCCTGGCCGAAAAGGTGGAAACGCAGGAGCAATATCTGGAGTATCGGGAGCTGGGCTGCCAGTATTTTCAGGGATTCTTTTTCAGCCGGCCGAACATGGTGCGGGGAAAACGGTTGGAAACCAGTCAACACGCCGTTTTACAGCTGTTGGCAAAAATCAATCGGCCGAACATCTCGATACCCGAACTCGCGCGCACGATTTCGATGGACGTGGGACTCAGCTACAAACTGCTCCGCTACATCAACTCCGCATTTTACGCGCTGCCGAAACAGATCGATTCGCTGAAATTCGCGATTACCTATTTGGGTATCCGCGAAGTCCAGCGCTGGGCATCCTTGATCAGCCTGGCGAATTTTCCCGACCGGCCGAGAGAGATTGTCAAAATCGCTTTGATTCGAGCAAAAATGTGCGAATCTCTCGCCGCGTTCCTCAAGTTGCCGAACAGCGAGCAATTCTTCCTGGTAGGCCTGATGTCCACCATCGACCAGCTGCTGGAGACTTCCTTGGATGACGCGGTTGGCGGCCTGCCGCTATCGAGCGAGGTGAAAGATGCCTTAGTGCATCGCGCGGGATTGGCTGGAGAGGCCCTGAGTTGCGCCATCAACTACGAATGTTGGAAGCTGGACGAGGTGCGTTTCGAGAACCTGGACTTATCCCGAATAGGCAAGATTCATCTCGAAAGTGTCGGATGGGCGAACAAGATTTTTCAAGTACTGGAAAAATAGCGGCATCGCCACTCCCGATAGCCGTGGGGCTGAATTTCTTTATTTTTCCTCGCCCGTTTTCAGCTCGCAATGCTCCAGTTCGGGCAATGGCGCTTCCGAAACGCCGATACCCTGCTGTTTGAGGGCGCGCTTTAGCGCCTCGATCTGCTCGTCCAGCGCTTGTATGTGATCGAGCATGTGATTGATCGCGTGAGCCACCGGATCGGGCATGTCGGGCGTCAAACCATAAGCGTCGAAACGCAGTTTGCTGGCGATAGCCTGACGGCGCGCTTCCTGGGCCTGGCGGTCGGTACTCACCACATGACCGGGGATGCCCACCACCGTGGCGCCGGCAGGGACACTCTTCAGTACTACCGAATTGGAGCCGATACGGGCGCCGTCGGCAATGGTTATCGGACCGAGTATTTTGGCGCCGGCGCCGACCACCACTCCATTGCCCAAGGTCGGGTGCCGCTTTCCCTTTTTCCAGGACGTGCCGCCCAACGTCACGCCGTGATATAGCGTGCAGTCGTCGCCGATCACCGCCGTTTCACCTATGACCACTCCCATGCCGTGATCGATGAAGAACCGCTTTCCGATCCGCGCTCCGGGGTGGATTTCGATACCCGTCCACCAGCGGGCCAAGGTCGAGATGAATCGAGCCGGCCATTTGAGCCCCAAATTCCACAATCGATGGCTGAATCGATGAGCCAAAATGGCGTGCACCCCCGGATAGGTGGTGAAAATTTCGAAATAGGATTGGGCCGCCGGGTCACGGTCGAAAATACAGCTGAATTCTTCTTTCAATCGTTGCCACATAAGGGTTCACGCCGGGGGTCGTATTCGAAGCTGAACGGCCGTCAAGATACCGCGCAAAAGATGAATTTCCTTCTTCTCCAGCATGGCTCGGTTAAAGATTCGCCTGAGCCTGCGCATCACCGAAGGTCCAGGCTTTCTTTCGTGGAGAAATCGGAGATTGTACAAGGTGCGTTCCAAGTGTCCGTAAAAGGATTCCATTTCAGCCGCCGTAGCCAGGGCTGGACCGTTATTGTCGGTGTGAGCGTGTTTCTGAGTTGAGAGAAAAAGCTCGTAAGCCACGATCTGAACCGCCGCGGCGACATTCAGTGAACTGAAATCGGGATCGCAGGGAATATGCAGCAAGTAGTGACATCGCTCCAATTCCTCATTGGTCAGACCCGAATGTTCCCGCCCGAATAAAATCGCAGTCTTCGTATTACCCGCAGTGACCTGTTTCGCGCATTCCCGCGGATCGAGCTGCGGCCAGGAAATGGTGCGGAGCCGTGCGCTGGCCCCGACAATCAAAGCACAATCGTCGATGGCTTCCTGCAAGTCACGGCAAACCCGCGCCTCGGACAGAATATCGTCGGCACCGGATGCTCGCGCCGTCGCTTCTCCGCTGGGAAAGACCTTGGGCGCGACCAGAGCCAAATCGCGCAGCCCCATGTTCTTCATGGCGCGCGCCGCCGCACCGATGTTGCCGGGATGCGTGGTTCCAACCAGCACGATCCTGACATGGGACAAGCGATTCATGCTTCAGCGAGAGCTATAACCAAAAAAGGTAAAATACTATCAGAAATTTGATACCCTAAACCGCTTTTTAACCAGCGCCGATTCCAATATGGATCCCATGCTCACTATCGCGGTTCGCGCGGCTCGGACGGCGGGCGATATTATCGTTCGCTCGATGGACCGGGTGAACCTTCTTACGATCACGCCCAAGGGACGCAACGACTTCGTCAGCGAAGTGGACCGCCAGGCGGAACGTGAAATTATCCACACTTTGCAGAAAGCTTATCCCACTCACGCTTTTCTAGGGGAAGAAAGTGGTCGGCAAGGCCCGGCCAAGACCGATTTCGTCTGGGTCATCGATCCCCTGGATGGAACCACCAATTTCCTGCACGGGTTTCCTCAATTCTGCGTATCCATCGCTCTGCTCCACCGCGGGCGCATCGAAAAGGGCGTGATCTACGACCCATTGCGCCAGGAGCTGTTTACGGCGGCCCGAGGCGCCGGCGCGTCGCTCAACAATCGGCGTATCCGGGTAAGCAAGCAAAACGGCCTGAAGGGGGCGTTGCTGGGTACGGGTTTCCCGTTCAAGGATCAGCGTCACGTCGAGGCCTATTTGGGCATGATGCGCGATCTCATGAAAGATACGGCCGGAATCCGGCGCGCGGGCTCGGCGGCTCTGGATCTCGCTTACGTGGCAGCAGGGCGGTTGGACGGTTTCTGGGAAATCGGCCTGAAAAAATGGGACATGGCTGCCGGCCTTCTGCTGATTCAGGAAGCAGGCGGCATCGTTACCGATTTGGAAGGGAAAGACAAATACTTCGAATCCGGTAACGTGCTGACGGCAAATCCCAAGCTGCATCAAATCATGGCAAGCATCATCGACCCCCACTTGACCGAAGCGCTCCGCTATTCGGACAATCCGGCGGGCGATCAGTCGGAGTGATCCGGGTTCAATTCCCTGGCGGTGTTTTTTCCTCGCGCACCGTCAGGATCTGCTGCAACTGCTCGCCGTTAAGATTCAGGTTCAAATTCCGAGGCGGGAACGGAATCGGGATTCCTTCCTTGCGGAATATTTCGTCGATTTCGAAACAAAGATCGCTGGTCACTGAATCGACCTTTCCGGCATCGTGGAGAAGCGCGATCAGTTCGAAGTTTCGGGTACTTTCCGCGAACCCTTTGAACAAAACGACCGGCGGCGGGATGCGGCGGATTTCCGGGTGATCTAGCGCGATCTTCAGCAGAAGGTCCCGTACTCGCTTGGCATCCGTGTCATGAGACAGGCCGAGCGGCAGCACGACGCGCCCCACCGCTTTGTCGGCGTAGGTTCGGTTCGTTAGCGCGCCCGAAATCAGCGTGGAGTTCGGGATATACACCGAAGCGCGGTCTAAGGTCGTGATTTCGGTCGCGCGCACGCTGATCTTCTTCACATAACCCTGGTGATCGCCCACCACGACCCAATCGCCGGCCTTGATCGGGCGTTCGATGAGCAGAATCAGCCCGGACACGAAATTGTTGACGATATTCTGCAGGCCGAAACCGATACCTACGGATAGTGCGCCGGCGATGATGGCCAGATTGGACAGGTCAATACCTAAGGTCGAGATCGCCAGCATCGCCGCGACGGTAAATCCGACGTAGCCGGTTCCGGAACGGATCGAATGCCGGATGCCGACATCCAGTCGCGTCCGCGGAAAGATACGCTGGTCCAGCGCTTTCTGAATCATCCGGGTGGCTGCGAGTAGCCCTGCAAAAAGCGCCAAGGCCAGCAGCATGTCGGCAAGGGATAGGGTGATGTTGCCGACCTTGAAGCCGAAAAACACGCTGTGAAGCCAGGCGGTGAGATCTTTGCCTGCGGCTCCCCACAATACCAACAGCAGGACCACGCCCATGGCCAGGATTAAGAGGCCAACGGTTCCGCTCAGCCAGAACTTGAGCATCTCGGCGCCGTCGTCGCTCAGGGCGAGGCTGCTGCGGAGCTTGGCCCCCAAGGGCGATGTTTTGCTCAAGACGTCGTCGATGAGTTCGTAGCTGATCTTGCGCAACAGGAGCACGGACAGATAAAGCCCGGCAGTCAACACCAGCTGTGTGGCCAGCAAACGGGACAAGGCCACGTAACCGAGCAAGCCCGATACCGGAATCGCATAAACGAGGACCTTCAACACGAAGCGAAGACGCTGCCAGGTCGGGCTGAGCGGGGGTCTGTCGGGCGAGAACCATATACTGCGACGCAGCAGACTCAGCAGCAAAGCTGCAATGAGCAAGCCGAACAGGAATTTTTGCAAAAGCGTCGATTCGACCGAGGCATTGAACTGGGTCCCGATTTCGCTCAATACCCGGTCGAGAGCGAATACGAAAGCCAAGCCGTTCACAGTGCGGCTGATAGCCCGGGCTCCCTCGTCATGGATTTGAACCAAGCGCCACTCCGGCTCGAACGGGGCCAGCGCCGCACGGGAAAAGCCTGCCACGAAAAACAGCGAAATCAGAGAGAGCAAAGCGGTCCGAGCCACGGCCAGCAGCGGCTCGGTCAACAATCCGGTATAAGACAGGCTCAGGAAAAGCGCCAAAACGGCCGCGGACGGTAACAGAGCCCGAATAAAGCCAGTGAACAAAGCCGTTCTCAAACGCTGGCCATAAGTCGGTTCGGCCTCGACTTCGATATAGCCGAATCTTCGAATCAAAGCCCTGCGCAAGGGAAACGCCAACAGGATCGCGACGCCTACGCCTAAGGCCAGACGCCAACCGATGGCCCGGGCATCTCGCGCAAAGGTATCGCTGGACCGCCACTGCTGAAGGTTTTGCGCGATGACGCTAAATCCGGTACTCAACTCGGACCAAGCTTTTCGCCAAACTGCCGGCGTCAGCGGCGAGATACCCCGCTTCAAGACGTGTTCGGTAAAACGGATGCGCCGCAAGGTCTTGACCTCGCCTGCGAGTCGCCCGGCTCGAGCGATGATGAGCTCCGCCTCTTTGATTGCGCCTTCCGCCGCAGCGAGGCGTTCGTTCATGGCTTTGCGCTTGGCCGCCACGGTCGGCGCTTCGGGCGGCGCTCCCTCGGCCGGCGGCGGCCCCAAGGCAGCAAGTTCGTCCCGAATCACTTGTACTTCCGGCAGGGCTTCGTCCGATGCCCTGCGGGCATCGAGCTGCATGGTCGTCAGCTCTTCGCGCAGAGCCGCAAGCCGGCGGTCCGGGACGTCGGGTTTAGCCAAATCCTTTTCGGCCTGGTCCAGGACTTTCTGCCAATCCTTCACCAACTCGTTCAACGGGCGCGCCTGTTCAACCTCGGCCGACTGGCTGAGCCCGAGGGGGGATACCAGCATTAAAAGAAGAATTACCGGCCAAAGAAAACGCGGCATCGAAAAATACTTAGTCATTTTGAAATATAGAGAGATAGCGGCGGCACCGATTGCGTGACCGTTTACATTCCGCTTAGAGGCCTCGCTTAAATGCCCAGGCTATCCCAAAGCTGATCAATTTTTGACCGAACGGCCTCCGTCATCGCGATGGGTTGGCCCCATTCGCGAACCGTTTCGCCGGGCCACTTATTGGTCGCGTCGAACCCGACTTTTGAACCCAGACCCGAAACCGGCGAGGCAAAATCCAGATAGTCGATCGGCGTGTTTTCGATCAACGCGATATCGCGCGCAGGATCCATGCGAGTCGTCATCGCCCAGATCACATCCTGCCAATTCCGCGCATCGATATCCTCATCCACAACGATCACGAACTTGGTGTACATGAACTGCCGCAGGAACGACCATACGCCGAACATCACCCGTTTTGCATGGCCAGGGTACTGTTTCTTCATGCTGACCACGGCAAGCCGGTAAGAACAGCCTTCCGGCGGCAGATAGAAATCGACGATTTCCGGAAACTGCTTTTGCAGGATAGGCACGAAGACTTCGTTCAGGGCAACGCCCAGAATGGCCGGCTCATCCGGAGGACGTCCCGTATACGTGCTGTGGTAGATCGGGCTTTCCCGTTGCGTGATGCGCTCGATGGTGAAAACGGGGAATTCCTCGACCTCGTTGTAATAGCCGGTGTGATCTCCGAACGGGCCCTCCGGCGCCGTTTCGCCGGGATAGATGAAACCTTCCAAGACGATTTCGGCCGTCGCGGGCACTTGCAAATCGCTCAGAAGACAATTGGCCACTTCCGTTTTGGCGCCACGCAAGAGCCCCGCGAAGGCGTATTCCGAAAGCGAATCCGGCACCGGCGTCACGGCACCGAGAATGGTGGCGGGATCCGCGCCCAATGCGACGGCAACCGGAAACGGCTGGCCGGGGCGGGCCTCCTGCCAGTCCTTGAAATCCAGCGCGCCGCCCCGATGCGCGAGCCAGCGCATGATGACCTTGTTTTTGCCGATGACCTGTTGCCGGTAAATTCCCAAATTCTGCCTTTCCTTATGCAGACCTCGGGTAATGACCAAGGCCCAGGTGATCAATGGTCCCGCATCTCCCGGCCAGCACGTTTGAATGGGATAACGGCCGAGGTCGACATCCGATCCGGCATAAACGATCTCCTGGCATGGCGCGTTCTTCACTTCCTTGGCCGGCATGTTCAGCACCTGCCTGAACATTGGCAGCTTATCGAACATGTCGCGCATGCCTTTCGGCGGTTCCGGTTCCTTGAGAAAAGCCAGAAGCTTTCCAACTTCACGAAGCGCTTCGACCGATTCCTGCCCCATCCCCAAAGCGACCCTGCGGGGCGTCCCGAACAGATTGGCCAGCACCCTGACATGCGATCCGGTCGGCCGTTCGAACAGTAGTGCCGGACCGCCAGCCTTGAGAGTCCGGTCGCATATTTCGGTCATCTCGAGGTTCGGGTCGATTTCCACGGTTATGCGTTTAAGCTCGTCGATCGACTCCAAATGGAGAATAAATTCACGAAGATCGCGATATTTCATGGAATGATGATTCGGACAATAGTAAGGCTGGCTATTGTACCGGTCGCAGAAGATTCGTTTTAGGCCGGATTTGCCAAAAACAGTTCATGTAAACCTCTCTTCGACAGTCCGCCCGCGAGCCGAAAAAACGCCATTCGTGCCTGCCAGGATGTCGATTCCAGCTCTGTGCAAATTCTTCTGCCGACTCCTCCGGAACCTCGAGCCGGCATGTGCAGAATATATCCAAAACCCTGTTAGCAAACTGTTCCGAGCCGAGAGAGCAACGGTTCATCTACATTTGTCCACAGTTCTTACCCGTGTGTACGATGATTTTTATCCACAATAAGGGGTTTCGTAGCTTATTGTTTTTTAATTAGAAATAACATCATTTCAACAAATGCACCGTGCTTACATTTAATTCAGAAAGAAATTTCTACTTATTTGCAATAAGTGTCGTTAATACCGCTGCGACATTCTCGATCCCGATTAAACTTTGTAAGAACCCGTTTCAGTCCACCTTTCTTTGGAAGGCAAGCCCGTCACGCCGCGACAGACACGACTATGAACAACCTCAAATCAGATGATCCGCAATACTGGAAAGCGAAACACACAACGCTGGCCGATGAATCGACGGGATCCCGGCAGAAAACGGACGAGCGCGAGAAATTACTGTGCCGCACCATTATTCGCCTGACCCTGGCGACCAGCGGGCTGGATCCCGCGATCGATCCTCACCTCCTTTATATCCGCGACCTGTTGAGGAAAGGTATTTCGAATGAAAAGCGCCTGGCCGAGTTGAACGACATATCGGAAACGCTGTTGCGGGACGTAAAGGATAGGGGCGGAAACAACAAGCCTGTTAAGCAGGAAAGCGGAATTCTGTTTCGCTTTGCAAAGCAACTTGCAATAAGCGACGAAGAAACAAAAGCGATTACATTGCTCGAACAAAAAGTCGGCCGGGGCGAAATAGCGGACTGGAAATGGTTGCTTTCCGAATTACGGGAGATTTTGCGTCACGACACACCGATTTCGGTTTCTGACAAAGCGGCAAAACCGGGATTTTTTGGCAGATTGCTTCAAACGAACAAAAAGTCGGAGGGAGAAACGGTCGAAATCGGTCCGGTCCGCGATCGTTTGCTACTGCTGCTGGATGTCATAGATCTTCCTTTGAACTTTAGGCAGCAGGCAGAACAGATCAAAACGCGTTTGAAATCGGAATCGGATACGGAAGTACTCGAAAGCCTGCTCGGCGAGGCTATCGGTTTTTTAAGCGACGTAAAAACGTTCATTCAAAAAGAGCAACTGGAAATCGAGTATTTTCTGGCCGGCTTATCCGGCCGCTTGACTGAATTGGGACATGATGCGATCGGAGTGGATGCCAGCACTAAGGCCTTCGTTCGCGATCGTGAGGCAGAACACTCCTCTTTCTCGCTGCAGTTTGAGAACTTGCGCTCGAAGATGGAAGTGATCACCGAAGTGGATCAGCTTAAGGTGCTAGTGAACAACGGATTGAGCGGGCTGCTGCAACAATTGCATACCAATCGTGATCGCGAATTGGGCCTTTTGCGGGACTCCACCGGAAGACTCGGCGAGTTGACTCGCAGGCTTCAGGAATTGGAGCTCGAGGCGGCTGAATTGCGTTCCAAGTTGAGGTTGGCGCATGACATGGCACTTAGGGATTCCTTGACGAACTTGCCTAATCGTATGGCTTATCAGGATCGTATTGCCCAAGAGATTGCCCGATCGCAGCGTTTTCAACAGCCTTTGTCGCTACTGCTGTGGGATGTCGATCATTTCAAGGGTATCAATGATCGTTTTGGACATTCGGCCGGGGACAAAGTGTTGGTGACGGTCGCCCAAGAGTTGGATAAATCCATCCGGCAGACGGATTTCGTAGCGCGCCTAGGCGGTGAAGAGTTCGCGATGATTTTATGCGGCGCCGATGGAGACGCCGCACTCCGGATTGCCGATCAGATTCGGCAAAAAATTGCCCACTGCGGTTTCAATTCGCAAGGACGGCCGGTTCAGGTTACCGTGTCTTGCGGAATGAGCCAGGTTCGGAACGGCGACACGTCGGAATCTCTCTTCGAACGGGCGGACAAGGCGCTTTATGAAGCGAAGAAAACCGGACGCGATCGATGTGTACTGAGTTAATTAGCAGATTCGAGCCCGCATTTCGCACAACCCCCTGCTGCTGACGCTATCCAATCGCAGACGGTCGGCCTGGGAGCGCCAGGGCGACCCTTCCAATCGCAAATGTCCCGTTAATGCGCGCTGGCGGATCAGAAACATTCTTGTGAATTTGACAGTCGAAGGGTATGGCGGTCAATAACAATGATGAGGTGTGCCATGATCCCCAGAAGACTGATTGCCGTGATATCGGTAGCATTTTCGCTGTTCGCGGGCGGTCTCGTTGCGGCTGAGCTTGACCGGCTTAACACGGAACTGGATCAAAAGTTTCGACCCGGACTCATCTACCTCAATAAGGCGTTCAATAATGCGATCTATAGCTATTTAGTTCCCGAAAGCATAGTCTTCGAAGTGAAGAATCCGCAAATCGTTTACGTGAATAAGGCTTATGGACAATCGATATATAGCTATCCGAGAGTCGGACCGGATACGGTAACGGCTTTCAACGTGCAATACGTGAGCCCGGCCTATGGTCAGGCCGTCTATAGCTATCCGGGTAACTATAATCTGTCGGGGCGATTGACGTTGTCTTCATGGGTCGACTGAGCCCGATCTTTCGAATAAAGAAACCGCCTCTCGTTCGCTTGCCCGGTCTCTTTTATGGCGCTTAGGGCGATCCATGCTCGTATTTTCACGCATAGACTGAAGATTTTTCGAAGGTCAATACTGGCGCTGCTTTGCGTGTAAATTTAAGGCTCATGTCGGCCGGTCCGAAAGTCGATATCAGGGGAACCGCCGACAGCTGGATTGACGGCGTCGTCGATCGGTATACACGGACATGCAGCCCCCGATCAAGGAGTTGCTTCGAATCACGACTCTAGGGAAAAGGGTTCACGATGAGAAGATCTACGGAAGAGTTCAACTATTCGGACTATTTACGGCTCGATATCCTTCTAAACGCCCAGTGTCCTGAAAGCGGGCGGGATGATCGAGAGGTCCATGACGAGACCTTATTCATTATCGCTCATCAGGTTCACGAACTTTGGCTCAAGGAAGTCCTCTACGAGCTGAAATCAGTGCTTGAATTGTTCTCGGCGATTCCCTTGGACGGACAGAAAGTCGGCTTGATCGCTGCCCGCCTCGGTCGCCTAGTGGCGATCCAGAAGATTATCAATCGTCAGATCGAGGTGCTCGAAACGATTTCTCCGCTCGATTTTCTCGATTTCCGCGATCATCTGTTTTCGGGCTCGGTATTCGAGAGCGGCCAGCTCCGAGAAATCGAGCTTCGTCTTGGTTTGGCCACGGAGCTTACTCCGGACTCGTTCGATCGATTTCGGTCTGAAGAGCGCGAGGCTCTCCTGAAAGCGCGTGAAGAAAAGACCTTGTTCGAGGCAGTCGATAATTGGCTTGCCAATATGCCTTTTCGGAATCCGGAAGGGGGCGAGTTTTGGCCGCATTACCGCCGCCTGGTGCATGACATGCTGCAACAGGATTATCAATGGGTACAGAACAACCGCTCACTGTCCGGTTGGGATCGTCGGGGGCAGCTCAGCAAGCTGGAAAACGGCCGTTACCGGTTCGACGCATTGTTTAAGCCGGAGGAATACGAATTGCTGCGGGATGAGGGGGTATTCCAATTCCGCCAAGCAGCCGTCCTATCCGCCTTGTTTCTCCTTCTTTACCGGGATGAACCGCTTTTGCAGGTCCCTTTTCGAGTGCTTAAACGGTTGATGGATATTGATGACCAATTGATCGGTTGGCGCATCAATCGTTCATTATTCGAGCAACACATGTTGGGAAATAAAGTCGGACCGGGAGGTAGCGTTCGCCACGATTATGTTCGCGAAATGATGGAAGAGAAAAGAATTTTTAGAGATTTGTTTGTTCTCACGACTTTTCTGGTACCGCGTTCGTCTCTGCCGGAGTTGCCGCAAAAACTCAAACGAAGCCTTGATGTCCACTTCAGCCACAGTTCGGGCGGATAATGACCGTCGGCCATCACGTGCGGGACCGGGTCCCATGATGAGATCCGGCGTTTCGGCTCTTGCTATGAGCTTTGGCTGCGGCTTTAACGACGCACCGCCGTTAAGCGAAATAATTCCGCACGGCAGCTTCGATCAGATTCCACGGAACGATAAACGGCTTCTTAGAAATCCGAATAGAAAGCGTGTCGCCGCTGATATGGTAATGGCCCTCGATTCCATTACCGGCAAACTGTCCTCTTTCTTCGTCGCCGATCAAATGAATGCCCTTGTCGCGCGCCGCTTCCCTCGCTTTGGCGACGATTTCCTCCGCTGATTGGTTAAGCTTGACTTGTACCACTTTGCTCATGATCGAATTGCCCAACGCTGCGTTCTTAAACGGCTATATTAAATGAACTCAATAGCTCCGGGGTGGCGGTTCATGCAATAAACGTCCAATTACTGCCCGCACCAGAACTCAATCGGATTCCCATGTCCTTAGTTAACCTTTATTATCAATACTGATGTGGAAGATGATGCTGAAGTTTCAGCCGTGTGTTTATTGGGTGGGATGCCAAGCAAAAATTTTCTCGAAAAACAACAAGAAGTCTCGTCAATAACGCTACCGGACGGGAGGAGAGGACAACACAATGCAATTGGAATACATCCTAAAATCATACGCACGCTATGCGCCAGTATATGATCAGACTTTTGGCTGGATGCTGAGTTTTCGCGGCCGTTCGATGGCGGCGGGCGTTACCAACAAGCGGCCTGGCAAGGTACTCGAAGTTGGGGTGGGCACGGGTATTAGCCTTTCTTACTATCGTAAGGAGCACGAAGTGCACGGCATCGATATTTCTCCCGACATGCTGGAAAGAGCCCAGCAACGGGTAGCGAGAGGAAAGTTGAGCCATGTTTCCAGCCTTCGCATCATGGATGCCCGTGAACTGGAATTTTCCGACGATTCTTTCGATGCCGTGGTCGCAGCATACGTGATGTCGGTGGTTCCGGACCCGGAGAAAGTGATCCGGGAAATCGAGCGGGTGTGCAAGCCCGGAGGCGATGTGATCATCGTGAATCACTTTGCCGCAGAAAAGGGTTTTAGGCGGGATATCGAAAAATTCTTGGCTCCGCTTTCGAACAAGCTGGGTTGGCGTCCGGACATGCCTGTTCAGGAGATTCTGGGAAATACGTCCCTGCGCGAAGTTAAACGGCATACCTTGCCGCCGCTCGGCATGTTTACGATGTTGCATCTTCGGAAGGACCACGAGACCGCCCTGCAATAGGATCTAGAAGCCATCGGCCTCGGTGAGCGGAAGTCGGATACAAAAAAGGTGACTTTGCGTCACCTTTTTTAGTGCGTGGGGTCGAGTCTGCTCGAAGCTCAGGTGTCGACCAGGGAGTTTCGCAGCTTTTTCATAGCGGTATTCTCCAACTGGCGAATACGCTCGGCAGAAACCTGATAGCGTGTGGCCAGATCGTGCAAGGTCAGTTTTTCTTCGCTCAGCCACCGGCTCGTAACGATGTCCCGGCTGCGCTCGTCCAGTTGCTCGATGGCGGCAACCAGCCGTTGCTGCTTATGCTGTCCCCAGTCGTTATCTTCGAGCAAATCCGCGGGATCGGCATTTTCTTGCTGAAGGTAATGCACCGGAGCCGGTGCTTCTCTATCGTCGCCGTCGTTATCGCTGGGTTCGAAGGCGACATCCTGATTGTTCAGGCGATTTTCCATTTCATAGACAGTCGCGACATCCACACCTAATTCGTTGGCTAGAACGTGAGCCTCGTCGTGGCTCAGCCATCCCAAGCGGTTCTTGAACTTGCGCAAATTGAAGAACAATTTCCGCTGAGCTTTGGTGGTGGCGACTTTAACTATGCGCCAATTCTGAATGATGAATTCGTGGATTTCCGCCCTGATCCAATGAACGGCAAACGAAACCAGCCGGACGCCGACGGCAGGGTCGTAACGCTTCACGGCTTTCATGAGGCCGATGTTTCCTTCCTGGATCAAATCGGGCAGCGGCAAACCGTAGCCCAGGTATCCCCTGGCAATATGGACGACGAAGCGCAAATTGCCGAGCACTAACTGCCGTGCAGCCTCCAAATCGTTATGCTCGCGAAAGCGTACAGCCAGTGCGCGCTCTTCATCGGCGCTATAACGCGGCATCGAGTTTACGGCAGAGACATATTCTTCGATGGAGCCGAGCGAGAGATTAACCGGAAGAGTTAATGCGTTGCTCATAAGTGTCCTCAGTCTTAATTCCTGTTTTAGCTTAGCACTCAACAATGACGAGTGCTAATAGTATGTCTATAAAACCTCGTCAATCAAGTAGGATCAAGTTCCCGTAAATGATAAGAGACGACTATCCATGCCCCGATTATTCCCAATAAGACCGATGCTCCAATCAGGAGTTCTGTTTCCGATAGGCTCAGAAAGGAAAGCGCGTAAGGGCTGCCGTAGAGTTCCGCCAAGTGTCGGGAGGGGCCACGCAGGAACAACAGGAAGAAGCTGACCAACAACCAGGCAAGAGTTCCGCCGAGGAAGCCGTACCAAAAGCCGGCATACAAGAAAGGGCGGCGGATAAAACGGTCGGTGGCCCCGATCAGTTTCGCGACGACGATTTCCTCGCGGCGGTTTTGCAGTTCGAGACGGATGGTGTTGCCTACGATGAACAATACGCCAAGACTAAGTAGCACGCTGAACACGACTACGCTGCGTTGGGCGATCGTTAATATGGCGTGCAGCTTGTGCATCCACTCGGTATCGAGCTGGACGAAATCGGTTTCCGGCAGCGCTCGGAGCTCGCCGAGCAGTTTTTCCACTTCATCGGGACGAGTGAGGGAGTCCTTCGGTTTGATGCCGACGACCGCCGGCAAGGGATTGAAATCCAAAGCCTGTAAGGCATCGCCAAAACCGCTGTAGCTCTTGAGTTGCTGTAACCCCGCTTCTTTCGTAACCAGCTCGGCCACCGCGATTTGCGGGTGCTTATTGAGTGTTTCCGCGACCTTGCCGCCGGCTTCGTTGGTCAGTTCGGGTTTCAGGAACAGCGATATTTGGTTCGTCGCTTCGAGGGTCGAACTGGCCTGCTGAGCGTTCTTGATGAAAACATGGAAACTAGCCGGTATGGTCAATGCGATGGCGATCACCAGCACCGTCATGATGCTGGCGACAGGAGTTCGCCGAAGACGTACAAAACTGGATTTAAGCGTTTCGACGTGCAAGTCGACGTAGGCTCGCAGCCAGTTCGCCGGCCCATTGCCGGTTCGCCGGGCATGCGCCGCATTAGTATCGCGCCTCCTTCGAGGTTTCTGCATTCTTGCAATCGGCACGTCTCAGCCGCCTTCGACCAATTGGCCTTGCTGTAACTTGAGGGTTCGGCAGGCGAACCGCGAAATCAGGTCGAGGTTGTGACTCGCGATCAAGAGCGTTACGCCGACCTGGTTGAATTCCTTAAATAAATCCATGATCTCTGCCGAGAGGCCCGGATCCAAATTGCCGGTCGGCTCGTCGGCCAGAATCAGGGAGGGTTTGTGTACGATCGCTCGAGCGATGCCGACCCGCTGCTGCTCGCCTCCGGACAGCGCAAGAGGAAACCGCTTTTCCTTGCGGAGTAAACCGACCTTATCGAGGGCGGCCCGAACCCGTCGGGCGGTTTCTTGCTGGCTGAAGCCGGCGATGAGCAGGGGCAGGGCTACGTTGTCGAATACGGTTCTATCGTGCAGTAAGCGGTAATCCTGGAAGATCAATCCCAATTGGCGGCGAAGATAAGGCACTTGCCGTTTGGATATACGGTTGATGGGCTTTCCTTCGAAGAGGATCTGCCCCCGATTGGGCCGTTCGATGACCGGAATCAGCTTGAGCAAGGTGCTTTTCCCGGCCCCCGAGTGGCCGGTCAGGAAAGCCATTTCGCCCTTTTCGAGCTGAAAACAGACGTTGGACAATACTTCTCCGCTATCCGAATAGCGTTTGCTGACGTTGATAAATTGCAGCATGGGAAGCGGACAGATTAAGAAAAGGAGCTCTTACGAAAAGAAAGACGAAGGCGTGCGCTCAAGATCGCAGCGCCCCGCCGCAACTGCTGCCGGCGCCCAGTGGCAAATCGAGCATCTGGTTGAAATCGCGGTCGTATACATGACCTTGCCAGTCTACGCTGATCAAGCTGCGGCACATTACGTCTTCCGGATTTTTCGAATTGTGGCTGTTCCTCAACAAAGTCATGTATTCGTCGAACCTCCCCTGACTGATGGGGGTGCTGCCGAAACGCCGGATCGGCATATTGGCAAGGGTGTACAATCGGTTGAAAACGATCCCGTAGCGGCTTTCCAGCTCGCGCTCATAGGCGTTTTCCAATTCGATTTGCGGCGGCAGCAGCGCCGCCCCCTGTGGATTGTAGACCAGATTTAGAATCAGGCCCGAATCGGAGCCGCCGTAGCCGAAGCGATTCAGCTGGTGTAAAGCCCTAAGACTCCTATCGAATACCCCCTTGCCGCGCTGAGCGTCCACGTCCTGCTCAAGATAACACGGCAGAGAGGCAACGATCTCGACGCGATGTTCCGCAAGGAACCTAGCCAGATCTTCATACCCCGGTTCCTCCAAAATCCTCAGATTGCAGCGATAGCCCAGATTGACCTGAAGAGTCTCCAGCCGTTTCCGCGTGATACGGGGGAAATCGGTGCCGGGCAGCAAAGCTAAAGGATCACGCATGGTTCGAAGTACGTTCTGCCATCAGCTTATACCCATCGACCCTTATGGAGAGTAACGCTTCCTATCCAGGTTTTGCAAAGGCCGATAAGCATCGCTTCGGATTATGTCAAATTCGTTTAACGGACTTACGACAGGGATTGTCTTAGGCTTAAAATCGGTCGGACAGCAAAATTTAACAACGATACGGGAGGTTATGATGAACAAATTTGGATTGATGGCCGCAGGCGCGGCGATCATCTTCGGATCCGCGGTTTATGCCGAAGAGATCAGAGTGGAGATGAACAAGATCGACGAAACCGGAATTGCGGAGTCCATCGGTTCCGTCGTCGCCGCGGATACGGCCGCTGGATTGAAGCTGACCCCGGATCTCAGAGGTCTGCCGCCCGGGCCGCACGGCTTTCATGTTCATGAGTTCCCCGACTGCGGCGCCAAAGAAAAAGACGGAAAACCCGTGGCGGGATTGGCGGCAGGCAATCACTTCGATCCGAAGAAAACCGGAAAGCATGCGGGCCCCGTCGGCGACGGTCACGCCGGAGATCTGCCGGTTTTGAATGTGGCCTCCGACGGTACGGCTCAGGAAGCGGTCACCGCCAAGCGTTTGCGCGTAGCCGATCTCAAGGGACGTTCATTGATGATTCATGCGGAAGACGACAACTATGCCGATAAGCCGGGCGGAGCCCGTATTGCATGCGGTGTGGTGAAATAGGGTTTCGGTCGCTGCCTTATCGGCGGTTTGGCTAGAGCTCGAAAACCGCCCGGCCATCCACAAACGTACGAGTCACCCGGCCCTTGACGGTTTGTCCCCAGTAGGGAGTGTTCCGGCCGGTGCTTCGCCAAGTCGAGCTATCAACCGTCCAGGTGCACTCGGGGTCGAAGATGCAGATATCGGCCGGCGAGCCGACGCTGAGGGTGCCCGTCTCCGTGCCCATTACGGCGGCCGGGCCTTGTGTGAGGAGGGCGATCGCCTGACTTAGGGAAAGGACGTCCTCGTCGACCAGCTTCAGCGTCAGAGGAAGCACCATTTCCAGCGAAGCCATGCCGGGCTCGGTGGACGGAAAGACGTCCAGCTTGGCGTCCGGCTCGTGGGGTTGGTGGTCCGAACAAATCGCCGTTATCACGCCGTTCCTGAGCGCCTCGCGCAGAGCATCCCTATCGGCCACGCTTCGTAGCGGGGGTCTAACGTGGCACATGGCGTTGAATCCGTCGATGTCCGTTTCGGTCATATGCAACTGATGAGCCGCTACGTCGGCGCTGACCGGCGTGCCTTTTTCCCGTGCTCTGGCAATCATCCGGGCGGCCCGCGCGCAGCTCAACTGCGCGAAATGAACCCGTGCCTCGGTGTGCTCGACCAGCGCCAGGACTTGGGCAATGGCTACGGTCTCAGCCGCGTCCGGAATCCCTGGCAAACCCAATCGAGTCGCGGTCGGCCCTTCGTGGACACAGCCTTGGTCGGCAAGCCATGGGTCTTCCGGACGGATGACGACCAGAAGGTCGTGACTCGCGGCATATTCGAGCGCCCGGCGCAGCACCAGCGTATTCGCCATCGGCGCGTGGGCATTGCTGAGCGCAACACAGCCGGCGCGCTTCAACGCACTCATTTCGCTCAAATCCCTACCTTTAAGGCCGCGCGTCAAAGCGCCTATGGGTAGTACCCTTATCTTACCGATCTGTTGCGCCCTTTCCCGGATCAGGTTGACCACGGCGGGTGTATCGATGACCGGATCGGTATCGGGCGGACAGCAGAGCGTGGTAATCCCGCTCGCGCTAGCGGCCTCGCTTTCGCTGGCGATCGCCGCCTTGTGCTCGTAACCAGGCTCGCGCAAACGCGCGCAAAGATCTATAAAACCGGGACATACGATCTGCCCTTCCGCTGAAATCGTTCGATCCGCCATGTAACCGTCCGGCGCGGTCCCGAGCGACACCACACGTCCCTCGGCCAAGTAGAGATCGAGCGTTTCTTCGATGCCGTTCGACGGATCGACGACATGGCCACCGCGGATGGCGATGCGTTCGGTCATGCTATTCGGTCTCCAGGCGAACTTTCGAGATCGGGGCGCATCGCCATGGACAGAATCGCCATGCGAACGGCGATCCCGTGGTCGACCTGCTGAAGTATGACGGAGTGGGGACCATCGGCGACTTGGGAATCGATTTCAACGCCTCGATTGATGGGCCCCGGATGCATCACGATGACATCCGGTTTGGCGCGCGCCAGGCGTTTTTCGGTCAGCCCGAAGCAGGCGAAGTATTCGTGCTCGGTCGGAATGAAGGCCCCGCTCATGCGCTCCTTTTGCAGGCGCAGCATGATCACGACATCAACGTTTTCCAGGCCTTCCTCCAGATCATGGAATGTGGTGACGCCCAAGGTCTCGACCGCAGCCGGCAGCAGCGTTTTGGGACCAATCACGCGCACTTCGGCGGCACCCAGGGTGTTCAGGGCATGAATCTCGGACCGGGCTACGCGGGAATGAAGGATATCGCCGACGATCGCTACTTTCAGATTCGAGAAATCGCCCTTGTATTTGCGGATAGTGAACACGTCCAGCATCGCTTGGGTCGGGTGGGCATGCCGTCCGTCTCCGCCGTTGATGACGCTGATATGGGGTGCCACGTGGCGGGCGATGAAGTGGGCCGCGCCGCTTTCCGCGTGCCGGACGACGAACATGTCGACGTGCATCGCTTCCAGATTGCGGATGGTATCCAGCAGGCTTTCCCCCTTGGATGTGGCGGAAGTGGCGATGTTCAGATTGATTACGTCGGCGGACAGCCGCTTCGCGGCCAATTCGAAGGTGGTGCGCGTGCGCGTGCTGTTCTCGAAAAACAGGTTGACCACGGTCTTGCCGCGCAGCAGCGGCACTTTCTTGACGGTCTGCTCGGTGACGCTGGCGAACGATTCCGCCGTGTCCATGATCTTGACCAGCAAGTCTCGGCTCAAGCCCTCGACGGTCAGAAAGTGTTTCAATCGTCCGCTGGAATCTAATTGAAGATTGTCGGCCTGAATCGGATTCATGATTGCGGAGAAACCGAATGGATGCGAAGTTCGAGCGGGCTCGGCCCGCTGAGGGTAATGCGCTGATCGGCGGCAAGCGTAATTTTGTGCCCTATGCAATCGGGGCGAATCGGAATCTGCCGCCCGTTTCGCTCGATCAGCACGCCCAGCAAAACCTGGGCAGGGCGTCCGTAATCGAAGATCTCGTTCAGCGCGGCACGAACAGTCCGTCCGGTATAGAACACGTCGTCGATCAGCAATATGTTCCGGCCTTCGACGCGAAACGGCAGCACGCTTGGTTTGACTTGAGGGTGAATACCGGTCTGTGAAAAATCGTCCCGGTAAAACGAGATGTTCAAGAGTCCCAAAGGCTCGGCCAGACCGAGTCGGGCATGTAAGCGGTCGGCGATCCAGGCTCCGCCGGTGTGAATGCCGATCATGGCCGGGTCGGAAAACTCGCGCCGCGCCATTTCTTCGCGCAAAGAAGCTTCCAGCCGGTCGAGCAACAGGTCCACCCGCAATGCCGTATCAAACATTCCCGACATCCTTTTCCTTCGTATGGGCCAACCAGGTTTGCAGAATCAATTGGGCGGCGAGTTCGTCTTTGACATCGGCGAAATGCGTCGACCGTTTGGAGCGCCTGCGATAAAAAATCTCGCGGGATTCGCTGGTCGACAAGGTTTCGTCCATCGTGTGGACCGGCAGGTGATAACGGCTTTCCAATTGACGGCAGAAGCGCAAAATGGGCTCGATGATAGGGTTTTCTTCACCTTCCGGGTTATAAGGGAAGCCGACCACGAACGCCGACGGCCGCCATGTCTGAACCAGGCGGGATATGGCGTCCCACAGGGCCTTGCGGCTGGTTACGCGTATCGTTTCAAGAGCTGTCGCGGTACCGGTTACCCGCTGTCCGACGGCCACGCCGATGTTTTTTTCTCCGAAATCAAAGCCGAGATAAGTGGGCTCGTTGGTCTCGTGCCGCACTGGATCGACGAAATCCATGAATTAGCCGTGCCCCGCTTGAGAGGACAGAAGTGAAATATCCACGCCCATCAGTTCGGCGGCGGCCTTCCAGCGATGGGCCGGCGCATAATCGAACAGAATGGCGTCGTCGGCGGGCGCACTCAGCCAGGAGTTCTCGACGATTTCCCGTTCCAGCTGTCCCTTTCCCCAGCCGGCGTATCCCAGCGCCACCAGGACCTTTTGGGGTCCCTTGCCAATGCTCATGGCTTCCAAGATGTCGCGGGAGGTGGTGAGGGAAATGGAGTCCGATACCTTCAGGGTGGAATTCCAGTTACCGCCCGGCTCGTGAAGGACGAAGCCGCGTTCGGCCTGCACCGGCCCGCCGAAGTAAACGGGAATTTGGCCTATGGCGGATTCCTGGATATCGATCTCCATTTGCTGCATCACATCGCCCAAGGTCAGCTCGGACGGGCGATTGATAATGATACCCAATGCGCCTTCCGGACTGTGTTGGCACAGATAAGTGACGGTGCGGGCGAAAAAGGGGTCCGTCATCCCGGGCATGGCGATCAGAAAGTTGTTGGTGAGGTTCGCGATCGCTTCAATCATGGTCATAGTATCGGGGTAGACCGACGAGGCTGCAAGTCAGTTCACGGAAAGGCTGAAATTTCTTGTGGTACTCCAATCGCGCTCAAAGCGCGGAGCATAATCCTATGCGTGAAGCGAGGATCGTCAGCTTGGTGGATACGGGAACAGCGGCGATGTGCGAAAAGCTTCGCAGTCGAGCGCAGAGGCTCCCGGTATTTTGATCGGGTGATCTCGTGCTCAGGTCACAAAGGTGTCCATGAGATCGATCATGAATTCCATCTCTTCGTCGTCGACCCGTTCCCAGCGGGGGATCTTCAGCGCTGCGAGAGCACTCTTGCCCTTGTCGTTTTCGGACATGGCCAGCAGCGCGCCGAGCAGGCGGTCTCGGTGATCCGCGAGCCTAGGGCTTATCATCAGCGCGTGATGGACCACCTGGATCTGGCTGTTGACCAATGCCCGCAGTTGCTTGCGTATGACCGAAGAGAGATCGTTGAACGCCTCGGCGAGAAAAACGCCGGCATCGCAGTAGCCTTTGAGCAATTCCTTGGCGACCAGCACATAGGAGTCGCAGACTTTTAGTTCGACCGATGCGGCATCGAGGTCGGCTGGCTCCAGCATGATCATGCCCATCATGTGGACATCGGGGTCTTCGGTGGTCGCCAGCTTGATCGAGCCGGGCAAATCTTCGACCTGAAGGTAAGGGCGTTCGGTACTCACCGCGATAACCGCCTCGTCCGCCTTGCCTTCCGGCTTGACCAAGGGTTTGAAGCCTTTTTCCCGCACCAGCATGGCGGCATCGTAAGGGTTGGCGTAGATCAGATCGATTCGGTCGGACTTGATGGCGTCCCGCTGACTGTGGAAGTCGTCATACAATTGCAAATGAAATGCCTCGCCCAAGGCCTTTTGCAACCAAGTATTGAAAATGAACCAGCCGGACAGGTGCTCGGGCGTAAAATCCGGGCTTACGGTGAAAACGTGGGGCATGGCATAGTCCTCGCGGAGTCGAGACGCTCAAAACAAGGTGGGATAGAGTTTCATGCATTCGGCGACTTTCTGTCGGGACGGCTTGCGCCGGACCGAGGTATAGCCGATGACCTGGGCGTTTCGAATGTTCGGGATGACCGTGGCCTTGACCCAGTAGAAACCGCCGTCCTTGCGCAAATTCTTGACATAGCCCTGCCATTTTTCGCCGCGCCGCAAGGTTTCCCAAAGATCCCGGAAAGCTGCCGGCGGCATATCGGGATGCCGCAGAATGTAGTGTGGCGCGCCGATCAGTTCTTCCTTGGAATATCCCGACATGTCGACGAAGGATTGGTTGACATGGGTGATGATGCCGGCCGGATCGGTGCGAGAAACGATCAAGCGTCCGTCCGGATAAGGCGACTCGATGTCGGTTACCAGCACTTTCCGGCGAGTCCCGTCGAAATGGACGAGCGTATGTTCTCGGTAGGCCCCGACGATGTCTTCGGGCTTCATGTCTTGCATGGCGGCCTCTTGGAACTACGGTTGTCGGGCTGTGCGCCGGTCAAATCAGGCCGGCTATGCTTTCGGCCGCCCGTTTTACGTCCAGAAAGATCAGACCCAACTTGGCATTGGGCTTGGCCATCACGGTCAGCACCGCTTCCTTGCCGGCATAAGTCATCAGCACGTATCCCCTGTCGCCTTTGATGAGCACCTGCTCGAGCGTACCCCGCGACAGTTCCTGGGCGGTCCTGTCGCCCAGGGACAGCATGGCGGCGCTCATGGCACCCACCCGATCCTCGTCCAGGTTTTGAGGCAATACGGCCGCCATCATCAAGCCGTCCGTCGAAATGACGCCGGAAGCTTCGATGTCGGCCGATGTGCCGTTCAACTCACTCAAAATGGAAGTCAACATTTCTGCACGCATAACTGAACCTCGCTCGCACTCGGATGATTCGGGAAAATTCGTTCTTGATTTATTTGCATCAGCTGCCGACGCCGGCATAGCGGCGACTCAATATCCAGACCAGGGTAACGAAATCCGGCTGGTTGAACCTCGGCATTCCGGCGGCGACCAGCACGAATCGCTCTTTCCCCAGGTATAGCGGCCAAAATCCCACTTTGCTGTTGCCCGCCGAGTCCACTACGGACCAGGCGCTCGAATTGAGCCCCAGGTTGTTGAGCAAGAGACCCGAGCGACGCTCATGCAGATTGGCCAAATCGGCGCTGAGCGCCGACAGCTCCTCGGCGACTTCGTGGGGAAAACCGTGGGTCGCAAGATAGAACCCTTGGCTGTCGGCCAACAGAACCTTGGCTTGGCTGCTGAGCTGGCTCAGCAGTTCGGGCAGGATTTCGGAAAGAGGCTGATTCGGGCATTTCAGCGGCGCCTTCAACCCTTGCAGCCATTTCGCTTCTTGTGCATGGTGGAGCATGGCATAGGCCCTTTCGGCGTCCTCGATAGCCGACCAGTCTTTCAGGCCGGCCAGGGTGAGCGCTGGGCTGGACTCCATCTGCAGCAAGTTTCTGATGAGCTGTTTGGCTGGGGTGTGCGCCTTGGTCGTGACCGCATGGTAGGCGCCGCCTGGCGTCGGATGAAGATAAAGGTGCTCCGCCAGCGCGTAGTCCTTCATTGATCCTCCAGCCCCGGATCGATGGAGTAGAGCAGCGCCTGTACCAGCAGAGAAACGTCTTTCTTGCGCCGGGCGTCGACCTCGAAAATCGGCGGATTCAGACCGGTCGCTTCCAACTGGCGATGGTAGTCCGATACCAGAGGCGTCGCACGGACGTCCATTTGGGTGACGCCTATGACCAGGCTCGTGGCCTCGATGAAGCTGCCGAATTTGTTCAAGAAAAAGCGCAGATCCTGGAAGGGATCGGCGCGGGTGTTGTCGAGCAGCAGCACCAGGCCGATGCCTCCGGTGGTCAGAATGTCCCACATGAAGTCGAACCGCTCCTGTCCCGGCGTTCCGTACAGATGAATCTTTTCCCCGCCGGGCAAAGTCATCATCCCGTAGTCGAGCGCGACCGTGGTCGAAGCTTTCCGGCTTTTGGTCATATCGCTGGCGACTTGGTCCGTTTTGACCGGCGGAACATCACTGAGGGAGGTGATGGCGGTCGTTTTCCCAGCGCCCACGGGTCCGGTGAAAATGATTTTGTTGTACTGAATCACGATTCGATTCCGCTCCCGTCAAGACATTTTCAAGTGTTTCAAAATCTTCCCGAGAAAGGACGTGCGCTCCGGCTCCGGTCTGGCGGTCGACGCCTGAATTTCCGCGCGGGCCGTCTGCTGTTTCGGCCGTTGCTCTATCAGTCGCAAGGCATGAGCGGCGCTGATGAAGGCAAACACATACTGCTGCCGTATGCCTAAAATCTGCGCCGCCTCGCATACGGTATGGGGGCTGTGATACAACAGTGCTGCGATTCGCATGGTATGAGGGATCAGCAGGAAGCGGGTCAGATTGGGCCAGTGTTTGAGGGCTACCTCGTGTTCGAACGAGATGTCCACAGGGATCTTGCCTTTTGACGTCCAGATCGCCATCTTCCATAAGAAGGCATCCAGCGAAATCATCCGGCTCGGATCGAGCTCGGCCTGGCCGGCGTCGATCGGCGTAACTTTCAGATCCTTGGCGGTTTGCGCGCGGGGTCCGCTGATATCCATATGCGCAAGATTGTTAATGCGAATCGCGCAGGCGGCGCGCAATTGAGCTTCGTCTGCGTTGATCCATATCCGTCGAATCTGTGGAAAGACGACCAGCGGCTTCCATGGCGTTTCCACCCGCAAAGCCTGTTGATGCGAAATGGCGAGCGCGCAGGCCGATTCGAAGCTCCCCTGCAGAAAATCCTTGGGATCGTAGCGGACCGCCGCAGCCTGTTCGGGAACGGTCGGATCGATGTCGTCGCGGACGCCCAGAAAGCTCATGAAGCTTTGCTCATCCATTAGGGCGGCCACTTTGGATACGGATCCATCCGATTTTTCCGGCGCAACGACCGCCCGTAACGGAGTCGGGCGGGTTTCCGGCTCCGGCTTTCCGGCTTGCCGCGGTTGGCGGCCTTGGAGAATTTGCCGGACGCGCCGGATCGCCTGCAGCATGCTCTCGGCTTGGACCGGTTTCTTCAAAAAAACGGTCTCGGGCGAAGACGCACGGTCGTTCAGGGAAAGCAGGATAAGGACCCGGTCGGGATGGGTTTGCCGTTCCCGATCCAGCAATTCGGCCGCCCTCTGCGCGTCCATGTCGATCATACAGGCTTCCGCTTCTTCTCCGTCGCCGACGATCTCGGCCTGGTTTCGGCAAGGGCCGTGCAGGAACATCTTGAACAGTTTCGCAGTCCGCTCGTCCATCCCTAGAACCGCCAACCTTAATGGCGCGATGGCAAAATCGGTCATGGGGTATGTTCCTTTCGCAGATATCGTTCGCACTCGTCCCAAATCGCCGGCAAGGGGTCCATGATCGCCCGAAGCTTTTCACGCGTGTGCAAGAAATTGTCGAGATCACCGGTCGCCCGATACAGCAGCAGTAGTTCCTCAAGTAAATCGGTTCGCTCAGGCAGTCGGAACAATGCGCCTTCCAGTACCGCTCTCGCTTGGTCGATCTGGCTGTATTCGATGTGTTCCCGCGCTTCCACCAGCGGGTCGCGTTCTTCGTCCGAGGCATCGATCGACACCTGGACCAAATTCAGCGAACCGATGACGCCGGGGGCAAGAACCGATTGCCCGGCCGGCGGCAGCTCGGCCCAATCGGGCGTGTTTCCGCATTCAAGCCATCGATCGAGACGCGCATAGCAATCCTTCGTCAACCGATCCCGCGCCCCTGTCAGCAATCGCTTGCGGAGAGAGGGTCCCCTGTGTTCCAGGGCAATGAAAAGGTCCAACAAAGCGGCGTACAGGCCGTCTCGGTCGTTTTGATGGTAGTGGTGCAACACCCGCTGAGTGTGTCGCAGCAAGTTGTCGGGAACCGCAGACACGGAATGGGCCAGATAATCTGCGACGTCGTTTTCTGTGCCTAGGCAGAGCGGATTCGGTTGGAGCGAGTCCTCGATCAGAAAGGCCGGTTCGGCAAAATTCCCTGGACCAACGTCGGGCCCTGCCTCACCGCATCGCGGCAAGGCCGGTCGCTGAGCTTGGGAGAGATAATCGACCATCGGTGTTCTTAATGAGGAAACGGCTAGGCAATTAACAGGGATAAGGTGGACGGCTCTCTACAGGGTCGGCGGACATCGTTCTAAAGGGAAGATTCAGTCAGCGGACCCAGGCGTCCTGGCCGGACACATCAAGAATAGTCGGTTTTTGGGGGAAGGCTAGGCGGTGGAAGGCTGCCTGGACAGGCGCTCGGACGTTATGGCGGAGAGTCCGAGCTTGCAGGGAAAGCTGGGGTGAATCAGGGGCCGGTTTGGAGACGGTGATCGTTCTCGAACCGCCAGGTGCGGGTGATGATCAAAACATCCGCTTCCTGTTTCAGCTCTTGGGGAAAAGGTGCGAAGGGAGCGGCAAGCTGCACGATATTCGTTGCGGCGTCGTCCAGAACTTGATGGCCGGAAGAATGCCGGACCTGTATGCTGTACACGGTTCCGTCCGGCTTGATGCCGACGCTCAGAAGCAGGCTTCCGGAAAGATTCCGGCGGCGGGCTTCGTCGGGATAATTAAGATTGCCGATACGCTCGATTTTGTCCTGCCAGGCCTTCTCGTAGGCAGCGGCCTTGTATTTGTGGGCGTTCACCGAGTTGATGTAAACCAGCTTGGGACGGCGGGCATAGTCTTCCCGCGATTTGTTCAGTTCGGCGCTCAATTCGGCAATCTGCTGGCTGAGCGCCGCGGCGGTGAGCTTTACGGGCTGCGGTTCCGGCAGTATCTCCGTGCCTTGATCCGTGACGATCTTCTTTTCGGATTTTTCCTGTCTCAGCACGCGTTTGAGTTTGGCTTCCTGAACATGCGCGGGATTGGGCGCGTTTTCGGTTTGCTGGCCCTGTCCTTCCTGCGGTGTGGGCTGGTTCCTCGGAATCGCCTTTTCGGTATGGGTTCCGCTGCCTATCTGGTTGTCCGGAGCGAGAAAGTCGGCCTTTTCCGGAGCCTTCTGCGAAGCATTTCGCACCAGAGCGATGGTCAAGGATTTCTTGATTTCCGGGTGCTTGGGCATTTCGAAGCTGACGCCCAGGATGAGAACGGCGTGTGCGATGCCGGCAAAAACCAGGGATAGAAGAAAGCGGTCGGAAAAAACCTTTTCGGTATTCATGAGTCGACGTTATTAAGCCCGCACAACGGACTCGATATGATTCATCAGCAAGGCACTGATATTCAAGCCGAACAGTGCATCCAGCTCCTGCACGCAGGTCGGGCTGGTCACGTTCACTTCGGTGAGATAGTTTCCGATCACGTCCAGTCCCACGAATACGAGTCCTCTTTCGCGAAGGGTCGGACCTACTTGCTCGGCGATCCAGCGATCCCGCGGGGTCAGTTCGCGTCCCTCCGCGCGTCCTCCGGCGGCGAGGTTCCCGCGGCTTTCTCCCAGCGCGGGGATACGGGCGAGAGCATAAGGAACCGCCTCGCCGTTCACTAGCAGGATGCGCTTGTCGCCGTCGACGATTTCCGGCAGATAGCGTTGAGCCATGACGAAGCGCGAGTTGTGCCGGGTCATGGTTTCCAGGATGACGCTCAGATTGGGGTCTTTTTCCGCGATGCGGAAAATCGAGGCGCCGCCCATGCCGTCCAGGGGCTTCAGGATGATTTCGCCCTGTTCGTGCAGAAATTCGCGGATCTTGTGCCCTTCCCTGGCCACCAGGGTCGGCGGGCAGCACTGCGGAAACCAGGCGGTAAAGAGCTTTTCGTTCGCATCGCGCAGCGAGCGTGGTTTATTGACCACGTAAAGCCCCTGGTTTTCGGCGCATTCCAAGAGATAGGTGGCGTAGATGTATTCCTGGTCGAAAGGCGGGTCCTTGCGCATCAACACCACGTCCAGGGAATCCAGCGGCGCGACCGTCTCGCCGAGGAAACTGAACCAGGACTGCTGGTTGCGCTCCACGCTCAGGCGGCGCATCCGCGCGTAGGTGCGTCCGTCGCGCAAATAAAGATCGTTGAGCTCCATGTAATGGAGCTCGTAACCCCGCGACTGGGCCTCCAGCAGCATGGCGAAGCTGGTGTCTTTGTGGATTTTGATTTTTCCGATGGGATCCATGACGATCCCGAGCTTTAGACTCATAGCGATTTTTCCGTAATAGGAGGAGCGCGGCTTGACTTAAAAACCTTGAATCATATATAAAGCCTGATTTCCGTTCCAGCTAGGCGAGTTAGAGGTCAACCATGTCCAGAGTATGCCAGGTGACGGGCAAGCGCCGTATTGTAGGCAATAACGTCTCGCACGCTAACAATAAGACGAAGCGCCTGTTCAATCCGAATCTGCACCAGCACCGTTTTTGGGTCGAAAGCGAAAACCGTTGGGTAAGCCTTCGCGTTTCCAGCCAGGGAATGCGCATCATCGACAAGAAGGGTATCGATGCCGTTTTGGCGGATATCCGCAAGCGCGGCGAAAAAGTCTAATCGAGGTCTGAACCATGCGCGACAAAATCAAATTGGTATCGAGCGCCGGCACCGGCCATTTTTACACGACCACCAAGAACAAGCGGAACATGCCGGAAAAGATGGAGATCAAGAAATTCGATCCCGTCGTCCGCAAGCATGTCCTGTACAAGGAAGCGAAAATCAAATAATCCGTGATTTGTCCGGGTCGCGGACCCAAATGACCTCCGTGATCCGGCTTATCGCCCGGCCGTTCCATTAGCCGAGGCGGCCAGCCCGCCTTTTTTCGGCTCGATTCAAGATTAGTTCATTCGCTCGGCTGCGTAATCTGAGACCGGGCGCCGTCCTCACCGGAAACCCGCCTCGCTCCAAGCAGTTCGAAAAATCATTCGAGTTTAGTAGGTCGGCAATCCCTTGCCGACACACGCGGTCGGCGAGGAGCTTTGTCGGCAAGGGATTGCCGACCTACGAATTTTTCGGTCCTCACTGAAAAGCCGCGGCGAAAAGCTCTTTAGCGGCACAGGAAACTTCGCGCTGCCTAGAGTGGTTCGAAAAAAGCGCCAAGCTCCGCCAACAACGCCCGCTCCTCCTCGAGCCGTTCCGGATAATCGGAATGGCCGGCTTTGAGCACGAACAAGCGTTTCGGTCCCGCCAGGGCATTATAGATGGCGAACTGGCCGGGCGGTGCGACGAACGGATCGGACAAGGCCGCCGCGACATGAACGGGAATGCGAATGTGCCGCGCGGCGCAGGCGGCGTCGTAATAGCGTAAGGTTTCCAGCACGGACCCGTGCCGGCGCTCGTATCTTCGGACGGCTTCCCCGCTTCCCAGGGTCGGCAGCGCAAGACGCAAAGGATGATGGCCGAAGGTCGGAACGTTCAGATGGGCCAAGCGAATGCGCGGCTCCCAAGGCAGCGCCAAAGCGCCGATGCCGCCGCCGAAGCTGATCCCCGAGTAGCCGATATGCCCTTCGGTTTGCGGAAAGACGTTCAGCAGCGCCGAGACCGCCAGCCACAAATCCTCGACGCAGCCGCCCAGGATGTAACGATCGCGCTGGCCGATGCCGTGCAGGACATGACGGGCGGGGTTGTCCGGCAGGCGCGGGTCGCGGCTCAAGGAAAGCCCGCGGAAGCAGGGAAACAACACCGCCGCTTCGCCGACCGGAAGATCGAAATCCGGACCCTCCCGGCCGCCGTAACCGTGCCCCACCACCAGCCCCCGCCGAATCGGCCCGTGTTTGGGGCTCAGCAGCCAGCCGCCGATCATATAATCGTCCGTCGATCGATAACGGACATCGTAAACATCGAAGTCCGGATGAACGTCTTTGCCGCGAGACAGCTCGGGGTTCGGGTAAACGCTCAGCGCGCGCCGGTAACGGGTTTCCCAGAACTCGGCGAAATCGCCGGGTTCCTCCGGGCAGTCGACCCGAAGCAGCGACTCCAGGGTGTAGCCGTAGGTGGGATCGAAAGGGGGTTTGGCGGAAATCACGATTTGTCGCGAATGACTCTAAGAAGCTCTGAATCCGCCCTCGCTCGGAGGGTATAGGTATCTTACAAGTCTCGTGACCATCAGTGTGAAGCCCTTTGCCAGATACTCCCGCAAACGCTCCGTGGCCCAGCGGCGGAACTGCGTGCCGCGCACCGAGCGTACTCGGTAGCCCACGGCGAGGATGGCGTCCAGGTTGTAATGATCGATGTTGCGGCTGACCTTGCGGTTGCCTTCCTGGCGAACTATCCGGAATTTCCGGATAGTTGCCTCCGGGTCAAGCTCCTGTTCCTCGTAGATGTTCTGCAGGTGTTCATTGATCGTACGAACATCCTTCTGAAACAACTCCGCCATCAGAGCTTGAGTCAACCATAACGTGTCGTCGGCGAAGCGGCATTCGACGCGGGTACGGCCATCCTCGGTTTCGTAGAGGAGGAATTCGGCGATGCTTCTTTCTGGCTGACTCACGACACCAATCTCGCGAGTTGAGGATCGTTGCGAAACAGTACACACCACTTAGCCACTGCGGAAAGTTCGGCGTCTCGTTCCGTCATGGCCTTGATTTCGCGAAGACAGTCGCGCACCTTTTGTTTGGCAGCCGGATTACCGCCTGTGCCACATCGGGATTTAGCCGTTCTGTATTGCTCGATCGTCCGCGTCATTCGTTGCCATATCTTCTTGCGTTCTTCGGTTAGGGCTTCGTGCTCGTTTAACTTCAGGCGCTTGATCGTTTCATCGACCCGATGTTCCTCCCAGGTAGTAGCTCCAGGAGCGGCTATGGCTTTTCCTTCCTCATCGAAGGCGAGAAGGTTGACATCGTCATTGTCTATGGGATCGAGCAGGTAAGGCGCTTCGGATTCTTCGCATCGGTTTTCATAGGTCGAGCAGAGTGATCCCTCCAGCAGTGGGAACCATCCGCCTTTCTTGCGGTTGCCGACGTTTCCGCAGGCCCGAAAGTTCATGTAGTCGAAGGCCAGCCACCAGTAACCGTCACGCACGGTACCATCGAAAGTTTTCGCTTCCTTTTTGGGGCGGAAGTGTTCGACGTCCATATGCGAATAGATTTCTTTTGCCTCGGAAAACCAGCACTTCCCGGCTGAAAGAGCCAGAAGCCATGGCTTCAACTTGCCCCAGTGGTCGCCGTGCTTATCGATCAGTTCGTTTCGAGCTTTGATATCGCCCGCACGCTGCAATTTCTCCAACTCGTTAATGAGCCGTGCAGACTCGTTAAGCCAGTTCTGCCACTGCGCTTCGGTCCAGGGTGTCCATTTAGGAATGTCGGTATCGGTAGGCCGACGGTTTTCGAGATCGATCCAGATCATTCCTCACCCTCTTCGCGCAGAATCTCATCGATGATCTCGTCGGCTATCGCGTCCTGCGCTTTCTGCTCCTCAGGCGTCAGCGTTCGTTTGTGAAAGCGTGTATGCATGGCCATCTTGCGTACAAACATGGCGTAGTACGGGTCCTTGAAGTCGGAGTTAGAGAAACCCAGATCGGCAAGCTCGGCGCTCAGACGGGTGAGCTCCGCGTCCTCTTCTGCTGTACGTTTATCGTCCAATGCAAATAGGTAGTTGCGTCGATGCAGACGACGCTCGGTTTCCGAATCCAGCGTGGAGGCCAATCCGAACAACTCGCTTTTCAATAGCCCGGTTACACCCATGCCTTGCGGATTGGTGTCGGGAATATCCACAACCGATTTCTCGCCTTCTTTGCGCAGTATGCGTACCTGTTCTCGCTTGAGGCTGCCGATCATCATCGGATCGTGCGTCGTGATGATGATCTGCGATTCGCCTTGCACCACAGCTCCTTCGCGGGGTTTCAGCACGCTTTCGATATCGTCGAAATAACGCAGCTTCCAGATCGGGTTCAGATGCGTATCGGGCTCGTCGAGCAGGAAAAGACAGTGATCTTCGCTGGTGATGCGCATCAAGCCCAGCACGGTGAGCATTTGCAGCTCGCCTTCGGACAGCTGGGTGAAGCTGACATTGCCCCCATTCTCTTCGTGCTTCTTGATCGTGATGCGGACTTCTTCCAGCAGGTCGCCGATGTACGCGCCTTCGGCGTAGCGAAAGAATCTGTCCGGCGTTCCTACCATTTCACCCAGCTCGTTCAGCTTCTTTCGATTGGGCACGTACAGGTATAAGCGTTTCTGCTTCTCCGGGCGGCGCCGGAAGTCGATTTGCACATCCTTGGTTTCTTCGATCGGCGCCCAGGCGACTTGCCAAAGCTTGTCGAGCAGGTCGCTGACCACCGTCCCGCGCGCATACCAGAACCGAGGGTCGCCTTCGAGAATATCCTTGTCCTTGGGATCGCGCAGCGTATGCGGCTGCTTGAGCACGAACAGGGCCGATTCCAGGGCCTCGATGTTCAGGTTCTCCAGCAACTTTGCAAAGACAGGATCGTCCGACAACAGGCAGGCCAGCAGTACGAGTTGGCTGTGTCCGCCGCGGCAATAGAAAAGACGCCGGATCAGGTCGTCGCCATCGCGACGCAGCAGGTTCTTGAAGCGCTCCTGGTGGGCTTGGAACAAGGCCTCCAGCCGCTCGTTCTTGCCCGAGTAGTAGGCGAAGACATGCGAGGGCAGGTATTCCCTGGCGTGTTCGCTGAGATGGCTTTGCGACGACGCCTTGCCGTCTATCGTGACCAGCGGGCGATTGCCGATGCGGCGATTCGCCTTAAGCGTGATTTCGTGCCCCCTGATCTTGTAATCGAGCTCATAGTCGAAGCTGGCATCGTTGTTTAAATCCACATCCCGAAAAATGGTGATGATGGCTTCGATCAGGTTCGACTTGCCCGTGCCGTTCTGGCCGATCACGGCGTGGCTCCGGATGGGCTTGGCCTCTTGAGGGGCGCTGTCACCCCCGGCATGGTCGAAATATTCGCTGAAGTGAATCTCGAAGTCTTTCAGGTTCTTGAAGTCCCGAATGCTTATTCGCTGCAAATGCATGATTGGCGTGTTTTTTACTTCTTCACTTGGTCTTGGGTTTGCAAGGACTTGGGGGCATCATCGCCCACCGCGATCGGGATGTTGTGATGCCAGAAAACGGCGTATTGCCCCAAGCGCTTCTTGCGCTCCAAAGTTTGAGCAACGGCCTGTCGCAGGCTTTCCAGCATGGCCTGAGTTTCAGAACTAGGCGTGGGCGTGGCGCTCATGGGTGAGCCTCCTTTTGCAAGAGATCGAAAAACTCCGGGTGAAAAACATTGCGAGTATGGCCAGTCTGCTCAAACACCAGTTCCGGCACTGGCTCGCTGTTGAAGAAGCAGCGCGTGCGATGATCCGGCAAATGGGCATCAATCCGCCTCCGCTACCCGCATCTCGGCTACGGCAGGCTCCCGGATCCAGCCCTTGCTCACTTCGAGCTTGAGCTGGGCATAGAAGGCATCGATCTCGCCGCCGAAGCGCTGCCACAAATCCTTGGCGTTCATTTCGCCGTTGTGGCGAGCCAGGATAGAAGCGAGCGGGGCCTGGGCTTTGGTGTCAGGTGTTTGGCCCAAACGCAGTGGGGCGCTCAGTTCGGTTTGGGGGGCTTTCATGGGTACGTCTTCTTCTTGTTCGATGGCAATTCCTGTCAAGGACGCGATGGTGGCGTTAGCCAGAAGCGAGCCAAGCTCTTCCTTTCTCTGCAACAGGTTCCGCCACGCCATACAGCGTTCTGTCAGGCTACTTAGTTTTCCAAGAATGGCCCGCTGTTCTTCCAGGGGCGGAATAGGCAACGGAAAGCTACGAAGCTGCGTCATATTGATCGACGCCAAATTCGTGGTCTGTTTAGATGCACCGGCAAAATAGTCGCGGCCTACGCCCGAATTGAACACTAACTCCACCCATTCGTTGAGTAGCAATTCGCTTGGTATCCGTGCCTTGAACACATGGTTTTGATGAAGGCAGCTCTCAACGCCGCCGCGCCATATTGCCGTTCGGCCCACCTTATCCCAGTCGCCACCTTCAGTGATTAGCAAGTCGCCCTCTGCGACGACGTACTTTTCCAGCTCGTCCCGCGCGATCTGAATCATCTTCAAGTCTTGAAGCCTGAAGAAACCTCGCTGAACGTTTGCCACCGCAAGGTAAGGACAGGTGATGACATCTCGGTTGCGGAGGTCGCGCCCCTTCGTCACTCCCCCAATTACGATGGCCACTTCATCAAACGGGGTGATGGCCCAGTGCTCCGGATAACTGACATCGGAGTTCGCGGCGCCGATGATTTTCTGCCGTCGCATCAGGCCAGACTCAATATAGCTAGCACGGAGCTTATCGCAGCTTTCCTTGATTTCATTAATGGCGGGAGGTGACAACGAAGGCAGTTCAAGCAAACCGCGCACTGCCAAATTCTTCATCTCGGCTATGAAGTCATCCACATCCTCCGGTGCCTGAAAGATCTGTCCGAAATTCTCGTCGAGGCGCGCCCAGGTGGTTTGCAGTTCGTGCGGGCTGGTGGCGGCGGCGACGGCTTGCAAAGTGGACTGGCGCAGGGCGTTTTGCAGTTTGCGGCGGTCTTGCTGCTGCGCTTCCAGCTCGTCGCACAAGGCCATCAGTTCATCGACTTTGGCGACGATGCGGATTTGCTCATCTATAGGGGGAAGAGCGACTGGTAACGCGAGTAACTGATCCTGTTTAATGCCTGAAACGGTTGTACCCTTGCCTTTAATGTTCCGAGTCCGATACAGAATGTAGAAATAATCAACACTGACTTCGCTTGGCAGCTCAAGTGCTTTCAAGTCTTGATTGATGGCAATCGCAACTTGATTGATTACAAGCTTGCCCAGTCCCATGCGGGTACAGACGATGACCCTGCCAGGCGGAATTAGATTAGATGAGCTGTTTTTCAGTCCATCTTCTGTAATTCGGTCTTCAGTGCTCGTTATGTATTTGTGATCCTTAATGTCCTTGACACTTGCCCAAGGGATTTCACCTCCCCAATAGGCTGAACTACTTTTTGACGGTGTGCCGCCACCAGTAATTGTCAAGACGAGATCGCCCAGGCGACACGGAGCCCAGTGGGCAGGTGCCCGAATATCGCCGGGCCTTAATGGTTCTTGGGGTTGAACCACCCTCTTCTGATCTTTGTGCGAACGTTTCTTCTCTACTATCGACTCAAGAAGTGGGCGCGCATCTTGTGGTGTATCGTTTACAAGTAAGTCGCCTGAAACCGCTAGAGAAAGGATCATCTCCCGCAGCCGCTGTACCCCTCCCAGCGCATTCGCAATATGCCCAAACTCCGCCAAAAACCGCTGCGCATCCATCAGGCATCTTCACCGGCAAAGTGATGTGCGAGGGCCGCGGCAAGCTCACTCTTCAGCAGATTTTGCGTCTCTTCGATTTCGCCGAGCAGTTTCTTGTATTTCTCCAGCAGTACGTCGGGATCGTGGCTTTCTTCTTCCGGCGCGTTGGGGTTCTTGAGGTCGAGGTTGTAGATGGGCCAGTAGAGGCGGTCACCCGCCGCCTGGGCGTCGCGAGCCTGCCGGCGCAAGGATTCGGCCTGTTCGCGCAGTTCGGCAATCCGGGTTTCCGCCTGTTTGCGATTCTGGGCATCCGTAACTCCGTTGATGGAGTTGCGCAGGTCGCGAGCGCGGTTCTCCAGTTGCGCGGCCTGGTTGTTCAGTTCTTCGGCCTTGTCCAAATGCGGCTTGGCGGCGGCTACCGCCTCCTGCTTCTTGGTCTTGAAGTCGAGCTTCCAGGCGAATTCGTTCTCCACCCTGTCGGCGAAGTCATTGCCTTCCGAGCCCCACCAGGCGATTTCTGCGTGGAATTCTTCGAAGCGTATCGGTTTGGTCTTGGAATAGCTCTTGTACCCCGCGGGGTAAGGGTGCTCGTAAAACCAGATGGTTTCGGTGGGCTTGCCCTTGGTGAAAAACAGCAAATTGGTCTTGATGCCGGTGTAGGGCGCGAACACGCCCTTGGGCAGGCGGACGACGGTGTGGAGGTTGCACTCTTCGAGCAGCATTTCTTTCAACCGGGCCTTGATGCCGTCGCCGAACATGAAGCCGTCGGGTAATACCACCGCCGCGCGGCCTCCTTCCTTCAAAAGACGTTTGACGATGAGGAGCATGAACATGTCGGCTGTTTCCCTGCTCTGGATCAGGTAATCCTGGCCGGCGTTGTCGTCCTCGTATCCGCCGAACGGCGGATTGGTGAGCAGGCAATCGACCCGTTCATCGGCCCGCCAATCGTTCCACGGCCGGCCCAGCGTATTGCGGTGCTCGATCTGGCTGGGCACGTCGATGCCGTGCAGCAGCATATTGGTGGTGCACAGCAGATGGGGAAGCTGCTTCTTTTCGATGCCGCGAATCAGTTCTTCGATGGCGCGTTTGTCTTCGGCGCTGGATTTTTCATTGAGCTGATGCCGGAAGTGGTCGATGGCGGCAGTCAAGAAGCCGCCGGTTCCGCAAGCGGGGTCGAGCACCTTTTCGCGTTTCGCGAGATTCGGGTTGACCCTATCCACCATGAACTGGGTGATGGCGCGCGGGGTATAGAACTCTCCCGCGTTGCCGGCACTGCGCAGGTCGTTGAGGATTTGCTCGTAGACGTCTCCCAGTTGGGCGCGGGCTTTGAAGTCGTGGAAGTTGATGGCTTCTTCCAGCTTCTCGATCACGGCCAGCATCAGCGGTCCGGACTTCATGTAGTTGTTGGAATCCTCGAAGACCTGCCTGATGACCTTGGCCATCGGGCCGTCAGAGGCGTCGATCTCTTTCAGTGCCGGGAACAGGTCGTTGTTGACGAAAGGGATCAGCGCGCTGCCTTGGGTCTGCGGCTTTTTCTTGCCGTCGGCGTCGGCTTCATAAGCTGCCCAGTTTCGCCAGCGGAATCTTTCCTTAATGGGCGATTTGTACTTGGGATCGTCCTCTTCCCACTCTTCCTCGCGTTGGTCGAAGACCTTAAGGAAAAGCATCCAGGTAAGTTGACCAATGCGCTGGGCGTCGCCATCGACGCCATCGTCCTTGCGCATGATGTCCTGGATGGATTTGATGGTACTGCTGAGATTCATCGTCGGTTGTCGTTATCGTGGTTAGGTCGTCTGTCGTTGGGTAAATTAGAGCATCTTTCACCCCGGTTTAGCGGTAGGGGTCGGGAAGCTAGTAGGTCGGCAATCCCTTGCCGACACACGACATCGGCAAGGGGCTTTGTCGGCAAGGGATTGCCGACCTACGCCTTGGGCTCCGCTACACTGAATCGGAAAATGCACTAGGCGCGCACGGCGGTTCCGGCCGCTTACTCGTGGCTTCGGCGCGCGTCGTAACCTACCGGATCGCGGAACGGATTGCGACGGGGTCAGGCACGTTTTTCATCGTAAAGCGCTTGTTCGAGTTCGGTTATCGCTTGGGCGTATTGGTCGGCTCCGCCGAAAATGCCCCTGCGGATTTCGGTTTTCGTGCCGTACTGATCGAAGGGCGGCAACTCCAGGATCTTGGGGTCTTCGATGTCCTGAACACCGTGGTCGGCGAATTTTTCCAGCAGAGCTTCGAGTACGGCCCGTGCCTGTTCGCCGTATCTGCCGAAAACGTCCCGCTTCTTTACTTCGTTCGCACGCTCGCGGCGGGTCAGTGGCTTCCGGTCGAAAGCGACGTGTGCGACCAGGTCGAAGGCATCGATGTCTTCGCCGTTGGGCACGGCTTGTTGCAGGACTTCCAGCGGCACGCCGCGATTCCCGAGTTCATCCAGGATCGCTTGCTTGCGCTCGGCTTCCGACCAGCGACGCAAGAAGTCGGTCAGCGAGCCGAACTGCGATCGCAGCGACTTCCGGATGTCCTCCTCGAGGAGGACTCGGTAATCCTCGGTGATGAGCTTGCCGTCCGCATCGAGATATTGGGAGCGCTCGACAGCCACCTGCACCTCAACGTCGTCCAGGACGTATTTGACGCGGCCCTCGCCACCGCTGGGGCTCTCGTCGCCGTTTTCGCCGGACGTGGGGCCGTAGGGTTGTGGTGCGGGTTCGCTGGTGGTCGTGGGAGATTCTTGCTCGTCCGGGGGCACGACCGGTTCGTCCGGCTTGGGCTCGTAAATGACGACCGGTTCGCCGTCGAAATCGGGATCCGCGAAGAGGCGCGTGGCTCCCTTGAAGTCCATGATGGTGAAGTAGAGCTTGTGGTAGTCCTCTCGCAGGCGCGTCCCGCGGCCGATGATCTGCTTGAACTCGGTCATCGAGTTGATCGTCTGGTCCAGTACGATGAGCTTGCACGTCTTCGCATCGACGCCGGTGGTCAGGAGCTTGGAGGTTGTGGCGATGACAGGATAGGGCTCGTCGTTGTCGATGAAATAGGAGAGCTGCGCCTTGCCCTCATTATCGTCGCCGGTGATGCGCATCACGTAGCGGCGATTGGCGGCTGCGGCGGGAATCAGCTTGACCAGTTCCTGGCGCATGCGCTCGGCGTGGTCCTGATCGTCGCAAAACACGATGGTCTTGGCCATCGGATCGGTGCCTTTGAGGTATTCCCACACCTTGGCGGCTACCAGCTTGGTGCGCTTCTCAAGCACCAGATTGCGGTCGAAGTCCCTGGTGTTGTACTGGCGTTGTTCGACGGTTCGGCCGTGCTTGTCGAGCTTGCCTTTTTCCGGCGTGTAACCCAAAGCGTCGGCGTCCGTGACGATTCGGATCACCTTATACGGGGCGAGGAAGCCGTCTTCGATGCCTTGCCTGAGAGAGTAGGTGTAGACCGGTTCGCCAAAGTAGGTGATGTTGCTGACCTCTTTGGTTTCCCTGGGTGTTGCGGTCAATCCTAGGTGAGTGGCTGTGGAGAAGTAGTCCAGCACCTCTCGCCAGACCGAGTCGTCGGCTGCGCTACCGCGGTGACATTCATCGACGACCACCAGATCGAAGAAGTCGGCGGGGAACTGGCGGTAAATCTGCTTCCACTCTTCTTTGCCCGTCACCGCCTGGTAAAGGGCAAGGTAAACCTCATAGTTCTTCTTGACCTCTCGGTTGGTGATCTTGTGCATGACTTCGCCGAATGGCGCAAAGTCCTGCTGCATGGTCTGATCGACGAGGATGTTGCGGTCCGCCAGGAAGAGAATGCGTTTCTTGGTCTTGGCTTTCCACAACCGCCAAATGATTTGGAAGGCGGTGTATGTTTTTCCGGTGCCCGTCGCCATGACGAGCAATATGCGCTGCTGGCCTTTGGCAATGGCCTCGATCGCCCGGTTGATCGCCACGCGCTGATAGTAACGGGGCTCGCGACCGCTGCCGTCGCTGTAGTAAGGCTGCTCGACGAGTTTGACGGCGTCGGGCTCCGTCAGCCCTTTCCACTGCTGATACAGTGGCCACAATGTCGCCGGTGAAGGGAATTCGCTGAGCGACAATTCGCGCTCGACCGGTTGGGTCAGGCCAGTGCGGTCGTGCAGAAGAAATCCGTTGCCGTTGCTGCTGATGGCGAAAGGGGCATCCAGGAGTTCAGCATAGATCAGTGCCTGCGGCATTCCATGCCCCACCGGGTATTTGTTCTGCTTGGCTTCGATGACGGCAATGGGAACATTCGGGCGAGCGTAGAGGACATAATCCGCACGCTTTGGTCCGCCCTTCGCATCCGGATTCTTGATGCGTGCGGCCAACTTGCCTCGCACCATGACTCGACCATCGGTGAGTTGCACTTCCTCGCGGAACTCGTGCTGCTGCCACCCGGCTTGTTGAATCGCCGGTGTGATGAACTTTGTGCAGATGTCGCGCTCGCTGAGCAGTAACTTGTCCAATTACTTCTCCCCGTCTATTTAACGAAACATCGCGGTAATTCGATGAACGTAAGGACAGCTCGGCCGAAGGTTTGGCGCTTGCGTCGTCGCGTGAAGCGCGAAGCGGTGAATTGATGCTTGAAAATAGCAGCCCCGGTGAGGACGCTGAGCAGCGGGGTCATATCGCGTTTGCGGTTTTTGTCGACAGGCCGGTTAGTTCTTCTTGTGAGCGCCACATTAAATTATTGTCATGTATACATTGCAATAAACCAATAAGAATGAAGTTTCATGCGAAATATGGATCTTTTTGAATGGAGTGAGCGGGCAAGGACGAGGCTCGACATGATAGTCACGGCGGTTACTCTACTCCCTTCCAACTAAAGAGCTTAGTCGTAGGTCGGCAATCCTTTGCCGACGCATCCCTTATGTCGGGAAGGGATTCCCGACCTACCATGCTGATTTGCACCTGTTTGCCGGGAACGGCTGCCGCCCCTTCGACTTCGCTCAGGACGGGCTTATTCCGGCTCGCGGAATTCCGTAATAGTCCTCTATCGCGCTGTGCTGGTGTCCGGCGAGCTTGCGCATGCTGTCCAGGATGGCGAAGCCGTGGGTGTCGTTGCCGCCCCAGTCGTTCAGGTATTCGAGCGCAGGCTTAGGGAATGCGTCCTCCCCCAGCCGCTCGCGCAGCCCGAACAACTCGTCCTCCAGCGCTTCGGCCAGGTCCGACTGCGCCATCGTCCGCACATTGGGCGCGACGAACACGCGATGCAGAAAACTCGCCACCAGCGGCGCGTGATCCGAGCGCAGCAAGCGCCAGGCCGGGTGGTTCTGGCGGAGGAGGTCGAGGGTGACGTAGTCGAGGCTCATGCGGGATGCAATCGCTTGTCTGTGCTTATTTGGCCGGCTTCTCCGCGTTCAACGCGCTCCGGTGATCGTGACGGTTTTCTGCGTCCGGCAGGTGTCGCGGATGCTCTCGCAGCGGGTAAAGGCGTGGGTGTCGCGGTCGAAACAAACGATGACTTCGTCGAGGGTCTGGGCGCTGCTCCTTTGGCCGTTCGCACCGCAGGACAGCACGATTTCGTCGTCATCGAGCCCTGGATTCTTTTCCATGAACAGCCGCTCGATCTCCTCCGCTTCGGCGGTTTCGGCGAGGCCGGGCAAATTCAGTTTTCGGTAAAGCGCTTCGGTCAGCTCGAAATAGCCGCTGCGGGACAGCGCGGTGCAGGTTCCGTGGGCCTTCCATTCGTGACGGATCAGATAGTCCGACGGCATGAAGGCGTGAATCCTGCGTTTATCGACCCGATCCGGGCGTCCGCCGTCTTGGCAATCGCGCGGAGCGTCGTTTTCGCACTGAGGCCAAAGTCCGTGGACAATGAATCGACGGTTTTCCCGGCACTGCGGCTCGTCCCGGAGACCGGGATGGGAACGGCAGAACTCCGGCGACCAGGACAGGGCCAGGGCGTAATACTTGAATTTGCCGGCCACATTATCACTGCACGCGTATTCGTCTTCCGCGCTCCAGTCCGCATATGCCGGAAGAGCTGAAAAGGCCAGTGCGAATAAGACGATTCTCTTCAGGATGTTCACGGTCTTCCCCCAAGAAGCGGTGTGGCTGAAGCGACCGTTTGCGATGGGTTTAGGATCACGGTTTTCTTATGCGTTTTCGAGATGAATAGCTCGTGTCTTTTCGGGATTATCCTAGAAACGGCAGTTGGACGTGCTCGAGTGTGCGGCGGGCGGGTCGGCTGGCAAGGCGCGACGCCGCCGCGGGGTGGTCTCCCGCAAGAAGGAGCAACGCCGCCAGGTGGCCGGCCCGCCGTGCAATCGGATGCGTAGCGGCTTCACCCAAGCGGTGAAATCGGTACAAGGTCGGACACTTACGATTCATTGGACTTCTCTAATGCATCGAAGCGGTCAACTGCCGTTTCTAGGATTATTGTACTCGGGCATCTCTGCGGAATGCTCATGCGTCTCGGCGGCAAAATGTGAAGGCGGAATTTACCGGCGATTCGAGTTCAGGTCACCGGCAAATCTCGTTATCTCGGCTGTAGAACGAGTATCTTCGCAAACGATCGAAGGTTCACCACTTCTTCCAGCATCATCCCGCACCGGTCGAACAGACTCCGCCATTCATCGAGAGTCCTCTCTCTTCCTCGGGTGGCCATGAACATTTGCATGTCGAGAGCAGCGCCGGCAAGGTCGGCCCGCAATTCGGCCACGACCAGCTCCATCAGGGCGATGCGGGCGCCCGTTCCGGTGCAAGCGCCGGCAAGATTGGTGAGAGCTTTGGCGCAGGTCTCGTCGTCGAAGCCGTGCAGTACGGCGCTGAGCAGGTAGATGTCCTTGTCGCTCGTCGCCGTCGGGACCGCTTCGAGTAAATCGCCGGCCTGAAAGCTCAGGCGGGCGAGCAGCTCCGGAGCTTCGCGTCCAATCCAATATCGTTCGGCATCCCGGATAACCTGAGCGCGATCGACCACCACGGCTTTCAGATGCGGATGCCGTTTCAGAATGGCAAGGGACTTACTGCCCCTCGATCCGCCGACATCAATCACGCGCTCGAAACGTCCCCAATCGAAGTCGCGGGCGAAGCTGTCTCCGGTCAAGGCTTCAACGCTGTCCATCGCCCGCGAGAACAGTGCGTCGAATTCGGGGTGGCTGTCCATATAAGCAAACAGGTCCTGCCCATGAGCGAGCCCGAAAGGAACTTCCCCTCTCTTGACGCCGTTTTCCAATTGTTCATACCAGGGGCGACTCATCTCCTCCGAGTTGTGCATCAGAATCATCGCGCGCACGCTTTTCGGGTGGTCCTTCCGCAGATAGGCGGAAACGCGGTTATTACCGAACACACGTGGCGACACTTCCTGGAAAACGCCCATGGCAGCGAGCATCCGAAGCAGCCGGTGGACCCCATCGGGCTGCGCGGAGACCTGCGCGGCGATCTTTTCGGCCGTGAGCTGTTGGTCTCCCAGCACCGTCGCGATGTCGAGTCGGGCGGCGACGTAAAGCGCCCGCGATTGCCAGAAAGCCGAGCCGATCTGCATTAGGCGAAACGGCGGCGGCGTCAGCTTGTCCGGGATGGTCTGGAGCCAGCCGGCGAATTTCATCAATCGGGAAAACAGCCGAACGGCTCCGGTAGCTTTTTGTAATGGCATCGCGGCTCCAGCTATTCGTGCGGGGCCGGTGCCAGGCCCCCTGTAAAGAGTCGGCCGTTGAACTCGGCCAGGTTTTCGATGAACGCTGCATCCATCGCATGCCCCATCTGTTCCTCGAAGATGTCTTTCAGCAGCATCGGCATCATGGCCAGGCTGACGAAAGTCATTCTCAGGATGTCGGGGTCTACCGATGGGGCGATCTGTCCATGGCTTTTCAAGTCGGCCACGGTCCGCGCGCCGCGTGTGCGTCCCCGTTCCAGCAATTGCTGAATGAAGCGTCGGCCCGGGCCTTGGTTCAGCGCCAGCACTTTCAGGATCAGCCTGGGAAATTCCGGCCGTTTGGACATCGTGTCGTAGTAGAGACGGAGGAAATCCGTAAAGCCTTCCACCGACGACAGCATCGGGCCGTCCAGCACATCCAGCAACGGGCTCAACGTATCCCGGATCATCTCCTCGTACAGACCTTCCTTGCTGCCGAAGTAGTAACGGATCATCGAAATATTGGCGTCGGCCTTTTCGGCAATCCGTCGGGTCGTGACCTTGTGGTATTCGTCGGCGAGAAAGCATTCGAGAGCCGCCCTGAGCAGCCGGGACCGGACGGGGGCTGGAGCTTGTTCGGCGGCGACAGCCATGGTCTTCTCCTATAGCGGATGACGGAAACCAGAGTAGCATCCGCCTGTTGCCATCGATAGCGGTTTCGCCAATCAAAACGCGTCCTTTGATTGATTCATGGCTCGGCGCGCAGGGCTATTAGCTCTATCGCGTATTCGGCAAAACTTGTTGCGTTGCCGCCAAATCATAACGGATTAATGCTTGCGTTCGGCCATCAGGCGGGGCACACTCCACGACTGTTGAGGCACGGCTAATTTGTCAAGGGGACAAATATGGATATCAAAAATGAAGAAGAACGTTTTGATCCCTCGAAATTCACGCCGATCGGCACTTGGACACTGCTTTGCCTGATCGTCGCCGGAATGGTGATCGCCTGGCTTTTCCTTTACTTCGGCGTGTTTCTGCCGCGCGGCGGCGTGCAGTGAGGTGAGCCATGCATATCCACCCGCTCGAGAGAAGATGGATTTATGTCGTTCTGGCGGTCATCGGCATCTTTCTGCTGGCCATTTTCTACACCGCCATCGCACGAAACATCCATCCGCCCAGTCACATCGAAACCATCGATTCCGCCAGTCTCCATCTGAGCGAGGAATTCGCCGAGGATAAACTCGGCGTTTGGACCCAGCCCGACGGCACGATCAAAGTGACTCTGGTCGCCGCCCGCTACGGGTTCTATCCCCGCGAGATCCAGCTTCCCGCCGGAACCCAAGTGACGTTCCGCATCGCCAGTGCCGACGTCCTGCACGGCATCCATATCCCGATGACCAACATGGGCACGATGGTCGTGCCGGGCTACGTCTCCGAGATCACCACGACCTTTCCGAAGCCTGGCGAATATCCCATGCTCTGCAACGAATACTGCGGGCTCGGGCACGATCACATGTGGAGCAAGGTGACCGTAGTGGCCAAGGAAAGCTGGCCCGCGGCACCCAATGCGCAACCGGTAAGGAGATAAGCGTATGCTCGCAATCGAAATCAGAAAACTGGCGCTGAGCCATTTCGCGGTCGCTTTCGGTGCCTTCGCCTTGGCGGCGGTTATGGGGTTTTACCAGGTGCTGGAGCGCAGCGACCTGATCCCGGCCCTGCAGTCGCCCGGCGTGTACTTCGCTTCCGTCAGCACTCATGGGGTGTTGATGGCTTATGTGCTGACCACCTTTTTCATCATGGGGTTCGGCTACGTCACGGCCGTGTCCAGCCTGAAGATGCCGCTATGGAATCTGAAATGGGCCTGGATCGGTTTCTGGATCAGCACGGTCGGGACGGGATTGGCCGCGCTTCCCTTGCTGCTCGGCCGGGCCTCGGTGCTCTACACCTTTTATCCGCCGGTGCAGGCCCATGCGCTGTTTTACATCGGCGCAACGCTGCTGGTGGTGGGCTCGTGGTTCTGGTGCGTGATCATGATCGCCATGCACAGGCAATGGAAGGAGGCTCATCCGGGCGAGCCGGTGCCCCTGCCGATGTTTGCTACTACCGCCAACGCGATTCTGTGGCTTTGGACCAGCGCGGGCGTGGCGGCGGAGGTTTTGTTCCAGCTTGTTCCCTGGTCCTTGGGATTGAAGGATACGGTTGACGCGGGGCTAGCGAGAACGCTATTCGCCTGGACTCTGCATCCTATCGTCTATTTCTGGCTGATTCCGGCCTATATCGCGCTTTACAGCTTCGTTCCCAAGGCGGCGGGCGGGAAACTGTTCAGCCACGAACTGGGACGTGCGGCTTTCGTCATGCTCTTGGTGCTCAGTCTGCCGATCGGTTTTCACCATCTTTATATGGACCCCGAACAGAGTGCCGGCTTCAAGCTGTCTCACGGTGCGCTGACCTTTCTTGTGGCCGTGCCGACCTTGCTTACCGCCTTCACGGTGACCGCCTCGCTGGAGATGGCCGGCCGATCCAAGGGAGGCACGGGCTTGTTCGGCTGGATCGGGGCCTTGCCCTGGCGCAACTCCATGGTGCTCGCGGGCATTCTTGCGGCTGCGATGCTGGTCCTGGGCGGTTTCGGCGGCCTGGTCAACGCGAGTTATGCGATGAACGCCATGGTCCACAATACGGCCTGGGTGGCCGGGCATTTCCATCTGATCTTCGGCGGGACCACCATCATCATGTACATGGCCACGGCCTATTACCTTTGGCCACACGTGACCGGCAAGCCGCTTGTTTCGTCCACGTTGCCTCTCGTGCAACTGTGGTCGTGGTTTTGGGGGTTCGTCATTCTGACGACGGCCTGGCATATTCTCGGGTTGCTCGGCCAGCCGCGCCGCATCTCGACCGTGACCTACAACAGTCCCCTCACCTTCGCGTGGGATCCCTATATATTGACCATGGTCGTCGGGGGAACCGTGCTGACGTTTTCGGCCGGGCTGTTCGTCTACATCCTCGCGAAATCGTACCGACAGCCGGAAACGGCGCCGATTCAGGCGGACGAAATCGAATACGCGGAATCGCTGGACCCGGTGACCCGGGTGCATCCGCTGTTGAACGGTTTTAGAGTGTGGAATATAGCGATAGCGGTGCTCATGCTGGTGAACTTCGGCTATCCGATCGCCCAGTTTTTCCTGATCAAGACCTTTGGCTCGGTCGCGTGGGGGTACTGACATGAAAAAGGGCTATGTTTTCGCATGGATCGTGCTCGTTGCGGCGAACGGTCAAATCTCGGCGGAGCCTTCGACCCAGGTGGCGTGGACCCCGGAAACCCTGAGGTTCGTCAAGAACGGCGATGCCGAGAGGGGTAAGGAACTCGCGCAAGCTTGCGAAGCCTGCCATGCCGCGACGCCGGAAAACGCCGAAAGCGAATTCCCGTATCTTCAAGGGCAATCGGCGACCTATCTCTATAAGCAGCTTCACGATTACAAGAGCGGCAGCCGCTCGAACGAGATCATGGTGGGCATAAGCGCCGGCCTGTCGGATCAGGACATGGCGGACGTCTCGGCCTGGTACAGCCGCCAGCCCCTGCCTCCCGCAAAGAAGGCAGATGAGGTTCCGGACACGATCCGCAAACTCGTCGACCGCGGCGACGGAACGCGCATCGTAGCGCCCTGCGCCGTCTGTCACGGTTCCGCCGGGCAAGGCCAGACCATGGATACGCCGGTCCTTGCCGCCCAAAAGGCCGCCTATCTCGAACAAACGATGCTGGCGTACAAATCCGAGGCGCGACGCAACGATATCTACCGGCGCATGCGCCTGATCGTGCAGCAGCTCAACGACGAGGAGATCCGGCAGTTGGCGAGGTATTACGCGGGTTTGGAACGCTGATCGATTTTCCCTCTCATTTTTTCGCGTAACCGGAATAAGCGTTAGCCGGTCTGCCGGGAACGGCTAATTCCATTCGGCATGCGTGTGGACATTCATCGTAGGGTGGATTTAGCGGAGCGTAATCCACCGATTGAAGGTCGCTCGGTGGGTTATGGCCTCGCGGCCTAACCCACCCTACAAACATGAATTCCAGATTGAAAGCGACTTGGAATAACGCCTCTTCGACGCCGCTCGGAAAGGCTCATCCTTCTACATGGCTAATGCGTTTTGGTGCCCTCGGGTTTTACCGTACCTTCCGGCGTGACTTCCACGATCGGCAATGGCGTGTCTTTGGTGTGAGGCGGCAGGTGGGTCAATTCGATTTTGGGTTGATCACCGGTCAAGGTTCTCAAAAAGGTGGTGACCGAGTCGATTTCCGGATCGGTCAGCTTGGCACCCAGTTGCGCCGTGCCCATGATGGCCACGGCCTGCCGGAGATCCCACACCTGGCCGGAGTGGAAATAAGGAGGCGTCAGCACGATATTCCTCAATGAGGGCACTTTGAAGACGTATTCGTCGCTGGCGGTATTGGTGACGGTGAATCGTCCCTTGTCCTTCAGCGGCAGGATTTCCGCACCGGGTTTTTCCACGACGCCGAAAGGAAAATAGCCGTTGCCGCCGATGTTGATGCCGTTGTGGCAGTTCGAGCAGCCCTTGTCCATGAACAGCGCCAGGCCTTGTTTTTCCGCATCGTTGAGCGCTTTGTCGTCGCCTTTGAGATAGCGGTCGAACTTGGAATTCGGGGTAATCAGGGTCGCTTCGAAGGCCTCGATGGCCTTTGCCAGATTATCGAAGCTCACCGGGTTGGGTTCGTTCGGGAAAGCTTGCTTGAAGCGTTCGACATAGCCGGGGATGGTGTTCAGGGTTTTTTCGAGCCGCTCGGGGGTATTGTTCATCTCCACGCTGGCCTGCAAGGGACCCTTGGCTTGCGTTTGAAGATCGGCCGCCCGCCCGTCCCAGAACTGGGCGATATTGAACACGGAATTCAGCACCGTGGGTGCATTGCGGGGCCCTTTCTGCCATCCGTGTCCGATCGAAGTCTGCTCGAGATCGACGCCGCCCAGCGCCAGGTTGTGGCAGCTATTGCAGCTGATCATCCAACTCCTCGAAAGACGCGGATCGAAGTAGAGCATCTTGCCCAACTCGATCCTTTCCGGCGTAACGACAGTGTTCCGGATGGGCGGCGGTTCGGTGGGAATGGGTTTGAACAGGGCCTGCGCCCTTTGCATAAGCTCCTCGGCTGCCCATGCGTTTCCCACCACCATAAGCGGCAAGCACAAGATTAGTCTTTTCACCTTTCCTCTCCTCGTGAAAACCGAGTACCAGAACCGGCAAGCCCTGGCGAGTGATTATCCTAGAAACGGCAGTTGACCGCTTCGATGCATTAGAGAAGTCCAATGAATCGTAAGTGTCCGACCTTGTACCGATCTCACCTTCTGGGTGAAGCCGCTACGCACCCGATTGCACGGTGGACCGGCCGCCTGGCGGCGTTGCTCCTTCTTGTGGGGGACGGCCCCACGGCGGCGTCGCGCCCCTTCGACGGGGCTCAGGACAGGCTTGCCATCCGGCCGGTCCACCGCACACTCGCGCGCGTCCGACGGCCGTTTCTAGGATTATCGGATCGCATTTCGGCCACTCAAATGCGATTTATCAACTACAAGATTAGAGAATCGTGGAAACGGCCGTCGGACGCGTCCTGGCGCACGGCTGGCGGACCGACTATGGAATTCGAGTGTGGCGTGCGGCGTACGGTTCCGGATACCGGCCGAGAAACGCCTCGAATTCGCCGGCATCGATGGGTTTTTGGAGATAGTATCCTTGGCCGAACCTGCAATAGATGCGCTGCAGGAACGCCAATTGGTCCGCGGTTTCGATACCTTCGGCCACGGCATCCAAATCGAGGTGCTGAGCCAGGTTGACTATGGCTTCCACGATGGCGGCATCTTGTTGATTGTGCCCGATGCTGCGGATGAAGCTGCGGTCGATTTTCAGCTCGTCGAGCGGCAGTTGTTTGAGATAGGCCAGGGAAGAATATCCGGTCCCGAAATCGTCCAAGGATAAACGCACACCAGCCTCTTTCAGCTGCCGCATCTTCTTCAGCGAGCCTTTGAGATCCTCCATCACGACGTTCTCGGTCAGTTCGAGCGCGATCAGGCGAGGATCGACTCCCTGCTGGGCCAAGATCCGCAAGATCGTCTCCACGAGCTGCGGATGGCGGAACTGCACCGGGCTGAGGTTGACCGACACGGTGCGGATGTCGGCGAGCAGGCCCGTTTGTTCCCAGCAGCGCAGATATGCGGCCGTTTGCCCGACGATCCACTCGCCGATGGGCAGTATCAGGCGGGATTCCTCGGCGAGGGAAATCAAGTCCGATGGGCCGATGAGCCCCCTTTCCGGATGCAGCCAGCGCATCAGCACTTCCGCGCCCGAAGGCCGGCCGCTGTGCAAATCGAATTGCGGCTGGAAGTGCAGGCGCAATTCGAGTCGGTCGATTGCATCTCGGAGCTCCTGCTCGAGCGCAAGTCTTTGCTGAGCGTTTTTGTGCATCTGAGGATTGTAGAACCGGATGGCGTTTCGGCCGTCGTGTTTCGATCGGTACATCGCCATGTCCGCATGCTTGAGCAGATCTTCGCCGTTCCCGTCCGCATCGGGAAAAAGGGCGATGCCTATGCTCGAGGTCACATGATAAGAATGATCCCCCAGCCGATAAGGCTCCTCCAGCGAGGCAAGCACTTTCTCGGCTATTTTCCAGCACTTGTCACGGGCGTTCTCGGGTCTATCCGCCAGCTCGCAGAGCAATATCACGAACTCGTCGCCGCCGTACCGCGCTACGGTGTCCTCGCTGCGAACCAGCGAGACCAGGCGATGGGCTATCTGCTGCAATAGCGTGTCTCCCGCCGAATGGCCCAGCGAGTCATTGATGTTCTTGAAGTTGTCGAGATCCAGAAAGAGCAGCGCGCCGTGCCAGCCGTGCCTTCTCGACGCGGCCAATGCTTGCTCGATCCGAACCTGGACGGAGCGGCGATTCTCCAGCCCGGTAAGCTCATCGAAGAGCGCCAGTCGCTCGGCCTTGGCTTCGGCCGCCATGCGAATCTCGACTTCGTTTTCCGCCTGCCGATAGGTGGAATACATGTTGATCATAAGACCGGTCAGTACACAAACGTAGCTGGCGCATTTGAGCACATGGGCCAGATTGAATTCGAGGTCGAACAGGCCACTCGACAAGGGCATGAAGACGGCTTGGGATTCGAAGCTCACGATCAACGACAGTATCATCCAATGCTCGAAACTGTCGGTCTTCCATCGGCCTTTTCTCAGATAACCGATCAAGGCGAGCAGAAAGAGGATTGCCGGAAAGAATTCCTGAGGGCGAAAAAACGGACTCAACAACACAAAATGATGAGACGGCGGGAGCGGTACGAACGCGAAGAAAAGAAAACTCAGCAACGCGGCCCCGGCAGCCGTCGAATAAACGGTTTTTTCGTCGAATCGGCCGGCTGCGCCGAGTTTCGCCTCGCGGCGCCAAATCCACCCGCTCAACAGCAGCGCCGCAGACAGAAAGAAACGGGATGCCATCCAGCTCCACGGTATCAACGACGATAACGCCGAGGGCAAGCGCTGACTCAGCCACTCCGAGGTCACCAGGGCGTGGTGCCCGTCGAGGAGGCCGGTGCCGAGGAAACCGGTGCCGATAACCAGAAAGGTATTGCTCTTGCGGCTGTAGTAGCGGACCAGGGCCATGGCTCCGACGACGAACGCCAGCAGCGTCGCGACCGTTTCCATAATGGTGTGCAGATGCGCCGAGCCGGTCCACGAATGGCCGCGCAACGCGAGGTAGCCGGCGACGAGAAGCAAGGCCACGAGCCCGTAGCTGAACAGACGGGGCCTGACCGGAATATCGGAGTGGATATTGTTCAAGGCAAAGGACGGTTTAAATTGATTAACTTTAGTCAACTATCGTCGACATGATGGTTCGCCTTGGAGCAACAATCCGGATCGTGGGTTTGTACCGGCGGGCACGGTACGCTGCCGTAGGAGCAGAAGACGCAGCAATCCCCCTGCTTGGGCCTCAGCATCCGTCCGCAGCCGGCGCATTCGTAGAACCACTGGCAGGCATCGACGGGCATTTGTTCCTCCCGCGAAAATCCGCACGCCGGGCAGGTGATGATCGATAAGGTTTTCGGTGGCGTTGTCATAAGTTTTTTCCGCTGGAAACCGGCGACCGGGCGAATCAAGCCGATTTTCTCGGGCGGCTTTTCGGAGTGCCGGCGCCTCTCGATTTTCCACGTGGAGGGTTCGGGCGACGCGTGGGCCGCGTGGCGTCGGATCGCGGACGCAACGCGTAAGCCAGGATCGCCGCAGTCGCCGACACGTTGAGGGATTGTACCTGGCCGGAGCCCGGCAGGGTCACGACGGCTTCGCAAGCCGCCAGCGTCGCCGTCGGTAGCCCATCTTCCTCGTTGCCGAGAACGACGGCAGCGGGGCGCGGGTCTTGCGTCAGCGTTTCCATGGAAACGCCGCGCCCCAGGGCCGTGCCCACGACGCGGTAATCGCGTCTCAAGCGCTTCAGTGCCTCGGGCAAAGACGTGGCCTTGCGGATTTGCAGGTATTCGAGCCCGCCCTCTGCCACCCGATAGGCCGATTCGGAGAGTCCGGCTTGAGCCGGGTGATCGGAAATCACCAGATTCTGAAATCCGAAAAAAGCCAGCGTGCGGGCGATGGCGCCGAGATTATGAGAATTGCTGACGCCGTCCAGGATGAACAGGGGCTGCCCGCTTTGAGCCCACTGATGGGCTTCCCCGAGATCGAGGGGTGGAATCTGGCGCGGCTCGGCAACCGCGACGATACCGCCGTGCAGCATGGTGCCGGCGATGCGTGCCAACTCCTCGGTGTCGACCATGCGGTAGGGACGACGGAAGCGTGCCATATAGGCGCAGAACTCGCCGACCAGGGGCACCATGTGCTCTTCATAAAAAAACCGCAGTACCCGGTCGGGATCGCGCTTGAATAAGGCGGTAACCGCGGGCAGCCCGGCGATTCTGATCGTCCGCTCGGGCGGGTGGGCCATCGGTTTCTCCGGCTGCGGGCGTTTAGGCGTGCGTGATTGGCGGGGTGAGCGGTCCGAGGGACGCGGCGTTTTCGGTTTGGACACGGAAGGAATTGCATAGTAGTTTCTACGGTTTTCCATTCTACCCATTCCGCACCGTCCGCGGTGAGCCAAGACCCGTGTCCCGCCTGATACTTTTCAATAAGCCCTACGACGTTCTGTCTCAGTTTACCGACCGCGCTCACGACCGCGCGACGCTCGCCGATTACATTCCGCTCAAGAACGTGTACCCCGCCGGTCGGCTGGACCGGGACAGCGAAGGACTTCTCCTGCTGACCGACGACGGCCGCTTGCAGGCGCGCATCGCCGATCCGCGTCATAAGTTGCCTAAGGTTTATTGGGCGCAGGTGGAAGGGGTTCCGGACCAGGCGGCGTTGGAGCGGCTGCGGCGCGGGGTGCTGTTGAAGGACGGTCCGACTCGGCCGGCCAAGGCGCGCGTCATGGAGGAGCCTCCGGGTCTTTGGCCGCGCGATCCTCCGATTCGCTATCGTGCCGCCATTCCGACTTCGTGGATCGAACTGACTTTGCGGGAAGGACGCAATCGTCAGGTACGGCGCATGACCGCGGCGGTTGGATTTCCCACTTTGCGTCTCATTCGCTGGGCAATCGGGCCTTGGACGCTGGGCGACCTCAAGCCGGGAGAATGGCGCGAGGCTGAACCGCCCCGATGAACACCGACCTCGCTTCGATCTTCCCGATCGGCGAGGTGAACCCGAAAGACGAACAAATGTCTACAAGATTATGGCTCCGGAAACGGGCCTGAAGGATTCAATGGAAGATCAACGGTATGGATACGAAGCGCGCATCATTTGGCGCTTTGCTGCTTGTAATAGTGCTATGGCTGGCCGATCCGCTGCAAGCGAAATCCATGACTGTAACTGCCACCGCTTACAATTCCGTCGTTGAGCAAACCGACAGCACACCTCATATCGGCGCCTGCAACAAACCCATTGAATCCAAACGCAACGTCATTGCTGTCTCACGCGATCTTTTCGAGATGGGGCTCAATTGCGGAACGAAGGTTAAAGTCCATGGCATGGGTGAATTCGTCGTGCTGGACCGTATGCACGACAGATGGGAACGGCGAATCGATATTCACATGGGCAAGAAGTTGGGGAAAGCGGTAGCTTGGGGCGAGAGAAAAGTCAGAATCTCGTGGTAGGCTCCGATACCGATCCACGCAAACGAATCCGACCTTCGGCTTTTGCCGTGGAACTTAAGGGATGTTTCTATATGGAGATTTTCGATGGAAACGATTCTACTGATTGTTCTGATCCTGCTGATTTTCGGGCTCCTTCCCACGTGGCCGTACAGTAGAGGATGGGGTTATTACCCGAGCGGCATCGTGGGCATCATTCTGATCATCATCGTATTGATGATTTTGTTGTAATCATCGGACCTTCGGCGAAAAGCGGTACTTGAATCGGGCTTCGGCCGAGCGAGACTCTAAACTGCGGCTCACAACGGTCCTCCCCTGAGCCGCAGCAGGTCGAAAAACTCCCGCCTCGTCTTCGGTCCGTAGCTGGCGAAACTGGGCTCTGGGTGTTCCAGGTACACTTGCTTGATGCCGGCGACGCGGTCGGAAGCGGTGCGCCTTTTTATTTCCTCCGTCGAGATGCCGTAGGGCTTGGCGGCATTCAAGCCGAACACTTTGGTCCGCAATTCCGCAGTAATCTCCGGATAGCCGTGGCGTTCTCTAAGGGGTTCGCCGATCTGGAACGCACGGAAAGCCTGAATCTGGTCTTGGGGGCTGCCGTACCAGATCGAATCGGTTCCCCACAGCACGTTGTTTTCGCCCACGTATTTGAACAGCTTGCCGAGCACATGGGCGGCCTGGCCGGGGTCTCGCATCAGCAGCTTCCAGGTGCTGCCGAGTTCCGCGTAAACATTGCTGTTCGGCGGAATGCCGTTGTCCTGGACGCTCTTGATGAGCGAATCCACACCTGCCGAAGCGTTATTGGGATCGTAGCGCCCTTCCTTGCGTTTCGGCTCGTAGCCGGAGTGATAGACGATAAAGGCGACGTCCGGAAAGCGTTTGGCCACCACGCCGATGTCGCGGCAGGTGGAATGCGTATAGTCGAGGCCGAACAGGGGAAGCCCTTTGTGTATGCAAATCACTTTCACGCCCAGACTGCGCGCTTTTTCGATGAAGGGAATCCCGACGTTGGGATCGTCCAGCCAATACCCTTTTCCCGAGGGTCCCCACTGGGTATAGGTTTTCCAGGCGGCGACGCCGTATTTTTCCTTTTGCATGGACATCGCATCGATTTCGCCCGGCAGGTTGGGACGGACCAAACCGTGGATCAGCAGCCGGTGTGAGCCTTTCAGGGCGTCCACCGTGGCCCGCGTGGCGGCGGCGTCTTCTATGGTCAAGGGATCGTCGCCCGGGGCTGCCGGAACGGCCGAGAGGACCGCCATGGTGGTGTCGCTGTCCAGGAATACTTCGCGGATGAAATGCTCCGCCGAGAAGCACTCGATGGCGCCGTCGCCGCAATCGGATTGCGGAAAGAACCGGAGGCTATACGTCCAGCGATTGGTCGGTCTTCGCCACGGCCCCTTGGGATTCACGTGGTGTCCCTGAATGTCAAAGATGAACTCCTTTCCGCCCAAAGCCGCTTGGGCCAGCTCCGGTTCGTAAGCCGCTTCTACCGGAATTTCGTATCGTCCTCCGGTTCGGCCGAAAGCGGCGAACGCCTGGTTCATGGCCAGCAGCGTCGTCGCTGCGCCCGACACCGATTTAAGAAATGTCCGTCGGCTCATGCCGAGCCGCCGCGACACCGTCGAAACCTGGTCGTGCGCTAATCGCTTCGCCATGAATACCGGTTCGGTCAGCGGCATCGGCAGGTATTCGCCATTGGTGGCGGTATCCAGTTTGACGGGCAAACGTCTACCCTCCGGATCGATAGGCGCCATGAGGTTCTCCTTGCTCGATTCAATTCACCGTTTCGAAATCTATTTATGAGACTTGCGATCAAAATGCTTTGTTTCACCTGAAGGCGATTTCTGCCGTTCGCCCTAAGCTTTGCTTTATCATGCAGAGACAAGTCGAAGATCCATAACGTCCGGGAGAAACTTTCATGCCCATCAGATTCACCCTCGCTATCGTCGCGTTGATTCTGCTGCTATTCGGCTGCAGCCGCGACGAGCTTGAATTGAAGTTACAGCTCGACGCGCCGGGCGGTTTGCAGCCGGGAGACGCTGTTGTCATTCGGAACCAGAGCGTGGGCAGGGTCACGGACGTGGAAGCAACAGGGCAAAGCGGTTACGTGGCAAAGCTCGCCATCGAGCCCGGGTTTGCTGCGGAGGTCACTCAGAGCGCCCGTTTCGTAGTGGACGAAGACCCTGATAATTCCGAACGGCGTCGTGTCGAAATTCAGCCGGCGAACGCGGGTGACGCGCCTTTGGCGGATGGTGCCACGGTTCGGGGTTCTGTCAGACAGACGCCGCTTTTTCCTCTGGGGGAAATCTTGCGCAGCTTCACCGAGGGGCTCGGTATTCTTCGCGAGCAGGTGGAGCGCTTCGAGTCCGATATGCGGCGGGTGCCGGAATCGGAGGAGGCACAAAAGCTGCGGGACGAATGGGCACGGTTATTGGGCGAGATACAAAGAGCGCAGGCTGCTACCGAAGAGTCCATCAAGAAGGATTTGTTGCCCAAGCTTCAACAGGAACTACAGCAGCTGGAAGACCAACTGCGGTCTCTTGAAGCAACGCCCGGAAAGAAGCCGCAGACGATATGAGGCCGGAGTCACGGGTTTTTAGGGCATTTCCGGAGCGAAGCGACGCAAAAAACGTCTTCGGAATTTCGTTTCTTGCTCCGACTCATGTCTAGCTTTCGTACATACGAAGGCGTACGTATTTGTCTTGGAGCTATATGCGGGTTTAATGAAGCCACCTGAAACCGGGAGCGCAGGGTTTCGGTTTCAGGTCCGGAACAGTGGACGTTCCGGTAGGGATTAGGATGTTGCGAAGGGACTTAGGGATGTCGCGAGGAACAGGATGTTCCGAACGGAATAAGGATATTCCGTGCAGGATTTGGAACGCGAACGGACTTAAGGATATCGCAGTAGGAAAGGGATGTTCCGAACGGACTCGGGATGTTTCGAAGGGAGTCGGGGCATTCTGATCCGGAATTCTTCAGCGGACCAAACTTATTTCTTAGTGACAGCGGATGTCGACCCTGAACAGGGATGTTCCCCCTATGGCTGTCTCGTCGGAAGCGCGCTGGTTTTCCATAAAACGCCGATGCGACTGAGATGTCGCCTATTGTTGGGTTCCTGAGACAACTATAACTGCCGGTCCACCGTATCCCGCGCCGGAGCCGAAGGCCGCTGGTCCGCGGGGATTGTTTTTTCGATCCGACAGTCGACCGACGCTGCTCGGCCTGCGTGGTAAGCCGCAAAAGGCTTGGTACGGTCAAGCTTCGATATTTGCTTGATGGCCTAGGGCGACCGACAAGCGAAAACAATGGTACGCAAGCCCGAAACTGTTTCTGAACCGTTTTAGCGGTCGGCAGAAAGCAGTTCGGGCCAGCGTTGCAGAGCAGGCCGCATCGAAACAACCTGCTCTTGAAGATGTTTCTCGGCTACCGGTTAGTAACCGCGACGCTGACCGCCGAAGCCACCACCGCCACCACCACCGCCGCGACGTTGAGTAGAACCGCCACGGTTGTTTTCGCGGGGACGCGCTTCATTGACGGTAATGGAACGGCCGCCGAATTCGGTCTGATTTAATTTATCAATAGCTTCCTGCCCCCCCCGGCTGTCCATCACGACAAAGCCGAAGCCCTTGGATTGTCCGGTAAAGCGATCGGTGATCAGATTAACCGATTGAACCTCGCCATACTGGGAGAACAGCCCACGAAGCTCGTCTTCCGTGGTCTGGAATGATAAGTTGCCTACATAAATATTCTTCATTTGAAAATAACTCCCGCTCCGACACGCGCCGGAACATCAACAAACAAAACCGGCCTCCAAGGCCGAGGACAAACCTACGAGTTACTTCTTGAGGTATGAGGCGAGGACTTCGGGAACAGAGCGAGAACGACGCCGGATCCAGGAAGGAATTACCAAATGCCGCTGAAGGAACGTGTCAGGTTCCCGAACTCTAGCATGAGGATATGGCTTTGCCTATGGTTATTTCTACGAATCCCGCATCGGGCAAAAGTATGTCTGTGCCGGTTATGATTTGATTCGATCCGAGGGAAAATCCGGACGACGATGGTGGATTTGCAATCCGTCCCGTTATCGGGAAACATTCGCCCAAGCCCTCAAAACTCTTCATAAAACAGATCCACTCTTGATTTCCAACCATCCCCATCGAACCGCCTGTTGCGCGGAAGGCGGCCGTATGTGGCAAGGACGAATGCGCGGACTGGCCTACATGGTCATTGCCGCTTTCCTGTTTTCGGTGATGGGAGTAGGTGTGTACGGCGCGGCCCTAACCGTCCCTCCGGTTGCTGCGCCTATGGTTAGTTTCATTCGGGTGACGGTGAATCTCGTCATCCTCGTGGCGCCGGCGCTGTGGTTCAAGCAGGGATGGGCCTTATTCGGCGACCGGCGGGCTTCGCTGTGGTTGCGCGGTCTATTCGGTGCGGTCTCGCTGATGCTCTCGTTCGCGGCTATTCAGCGGATCGGGCCCGGCGAGAGCGCGTTTTTGTCGGCGAGCAGCGGCGTGTTCGTGGCTCTGTTGGGGCCCGCCGTTTTATCGCAGCGAAACCCGCTGTCCGTCTGGCTGGCCATATTCGGCTCGCTCGCAGGCCTTTTTCTGCTATTTCAGCCGAGGCTCGGCCCTTCGGACTTTCTCGGGCGGGCTATGGCGCTGGGGTCCGGATTTCTGGCCGCTCTGGCGTACTTGATGGTTGCCCGCGCCGGCCGGAGTAATCCGCCGCAGGCCGTGGTTTTCTATTTCTGCCTGGTCGCCGTGGCGATTCATCTGGTTTATTTCGGAATTTATGGCGTCCTTTGGCCGTCCACGCAGAATGCTTGGGGCTGGGTGATGCTCGCGGGGATTTCCGGCAGCGGTGCCCAGTTGTACATGACGCGAGCCTATCAAATGGCCCCGGCCGCCTTGGTCAGCTCCGTGGGCTACATCGGTCCGGTTATGAGCGTGATTTGGGGCGTGTTGCTGTTCGCGAAGATCCCCGATCAGAAAGCCCTGGCCGGTTGCACGCTGGTCTTGCTTTGCGGAGTCTTCCTGCCGTTCTCGGCCGTCCGTTCACGTGCCGAGAAATGAGAGGTCGACTGCGTTGGCGGGCACCGGGCGGGGGGCGAAACTGAACTCGGAAGACGGAACCGACTTGCCGAATAAATAACCCTGGCCCAGTTGACACCCTTCTGCGGCGAGAAACGCGTGTTGCGCCGCCGTTTCCACACCCTCTGCGATCAACTCCAGGCGGAGCGAGCGAGCCATTGCCGCAATCGCCCGAATGATCGCATCGTTATTCTCGTGCGGCACATCCATGACGAAGGATTGGTCGATCTTCAGGCGATGCACGGGCAATTGTTTCAGATAACCCAGGCTGGAATAGCCGGTGCCGAAATCGTCGACCGCAAGATTCACGCCGAGTGTGCGCAAGTCTTCGAGAATGCGCAGCGTTTTCTCGGTCTGCTGCATGACGACGGTTTCGGTAATCTCGACCTCCAGATATCGCGCGTCGAGGCCGGTTTCCGCGAGTGTGTGGGAGACGAGTTCGACCAGATCCGAATCGTGTAATTGCTGACTGGAGACATTGACGGCGATTTGCTGGAAGGAAAACCCGTGATCGAGCCAGCTCTTGGCCTGGCGGCACGCTTCGCGAAGCACGAATTCGCCGATTTGGCAGATGATTCCGCTTTCCTCGGCGAGCGGGATGAATTTGGTGGGCGATACCAGACCGATTTCCGGATGGCGCCACCGTACTAGCGCTTCGGCTCCCGATACGGTGCCGTCGAGCAAATTGATTTGGGGTTGATAAAAGACTTCAAGCTCGCCCCGTTTGAGCGCCTGGCGTAATTGGGTTTCCAGCCGCACTTTTTCCAGGACCTCCTGGGTCAGCGATTTGCTGTAGAACTGGAAGCGATTCCGTCCCAGCCGCTTGGCGTGATACATCGCCGCATCGGCATGCCGAATCAGGTCGTCGGTACCTTTCGCATCGTCCGGATAAATGCTGATGCCGATGCTGGGGGTGATGAACAAATCGTGTTCGTCGACACGGACCGGCTCGCTGAGCGCGTTGACCAGCACTTCGGCGAGTATCGCCGCGCACGCCGGGGTCTTGATGTGCTCCTGGGCGATGGCGAATTCGTCGCCCCCCAGTCTGGCTACGGTATCGTTCTCGTGGACGGCGGAAGTGAGTCGCGACGCAATCTCGCACAGCAACTGATCACCCACGGCATGGCCCAGGCTGTCGTTGATGTTCTTGAAACGGTCCAGGTCTATGAATAGGACGGCCACCCGATGTCCTTCGCGATGGGCGTGGGATAAGGCGTGATCCACCCGATCCGTGAACAGCAGGCGGTTGGGCAATTGGGTGAGGACATCGTGGTGCGCGAGTTGGAACAATTGCTTCTCGAATTGCTTGACGCCGCTGATATCCGAAACCACGGCGACATAGTTCAGAATCTGGCCGTCCCGATCGCGAATCGCGCTGACGTTCTCGAGGGCAGGAAAGATTTCGCCGTTCTTGCGCCGGTTCCAGAGCTCGCCGCGCCACTGCCCGGTTGTCCGGATCGCGGCCCAAAGCTCTTTGTAAACAGCGCCGTTGTGTCGCTTGGACTGCCAAAGACGCGGCGTCTTGCCGAGCAAATCGGATTCGGAATAGTCGGTAATCGCGGTAAACGCCCGGTTGACGGCAACGATTCGAGTTTCGGCATCGGTAATGACGATCCCTTCGGTGGTATTTTCGAATGCCGCTTGGGCGAGACGGAGCTCGGTTTCGATCCGTTTTTCCGCGGTTATGTCGCGGGTGATGCCGTCAAGGCGAGTGCGTTCTCCGGCCGCATCGGTAACGGGATAACCCATATCGTGGACCCAACGGATCTCTCCGTCGGCGCGAACGATCCGGTACACGGCATCGAAGTTGGCGCCTTGGAGGAGATCGGCGAATCCGGCATGAACGAACGGGCGGTCGTCCGGGTGAACAACATTCAGCCAGAGTTCCGGATCGGCATAGAATTCCTCCGGTTTATGGCCGTAAATATTTTCGACGACTTTGTTGACGAACAGCACTTTTTCGCCATCCGGAGAGACGCTCCACACGGCATCCCGCATGTTGATCAGAATGCTCTCCAGATGTTCGCGCTCTTGCTCGAGCTGCCGCGTCGATTCCACGACCCGTTGCTCGAGAAGCTCTCCGCGGTTGCGCAGCATGGACTGCGTGGACTTTTGCTCGGCCACCAACGCCGACATGACGTACGTGGTGCCGCCGACGATGAGTATGAAGGCGTCGAGCAGCAGAAAAGAGGCGTTCGTCGGGTACTGGGAAAATGGCCCGATTCCGTTCGCCGTGCTCGCCGCCGCGATCAGAACGTTGAGGGCCAAGGTCGAAGCGATGGCGAGCGGGCCGAAGCGGAAAGCCGCCCAAATGAGAGTGGGAATGGTGAGAAAGACCAACGGATAGTGAGCGGTATCCGGGTGCAGCCATCCGCCGAAGGCATAAAGCCCGGTCAATACTGTCAGCACTGTATGGAGTGCCTGTTCCAAGCTTAAAGCTTCAAGCTTAGAGCGCGCGGCCAACGCCAGAAAAAGCGGGGCCACCACAAGCGCTCCGCTGGCATTGCCCAGCCACCAGGTCCACCATAGATCGCAAATCGGGCGGGATGCATTTGGTTCCAACAGCATCACGCTCAAGCTTCCGATGCCGGCGCTGATAAGAGGAGCAGCCAGCACGCCGAACGTCAAAAAGCGAAATACGTTCCGAACCGTACAAAATATCCGGTCCGAGGGCACGGCGCGGGCGATCCATGCGGCTCCGGCGACGGCCTCGAGCGTGTTGCCGACGGCGATGGGGAATGCGGAAAGCCACGCACCGGTCGTGAGATTGACTGCCAGGGCGCCGAGAAAAACGCCAGGCCACCAGCGTCGGCCGAAGGCGAGACACACAGCCAGGGCGAGGCCGGTCGGAGGCCAGATGGGAGTGACTTTGACGTGGACTGTCGCCAGCAACAGAGCGGATTTCGCCGTCAGAAAATAGGACGCGGCGAAAATGACCAAGCTGAGCGGATAAGTGAGCCGCCCGCTCGTAAGCTTGGGTCGGGAGACGGATGCCATCGTTTTTGAGTGTCAGATGCTAAACGAGCCGCGAGGCGGAGTTATCGGCCGAAGACTTTAAACATAACCTGCGATAAATGAAAGCTCGTTTCGCCCGGAAACCAGATTTGGACTTGCCGGGGACTCAGGGGTGTCGTCGTTTACCGGAACGGCGTTTCGGTTTAATGCTGTTCCCCTTGGCGGCAGGCGGTGTTTCGACGATGCGGTGCGGGAAACGATCCATTGTGCGCAAATCGGGAAAGCCGTACATCCAAACTATGGCGACGGCCAGTGTGACCGCTCCCCCGACGATAATGGCGGGAGTGAGGCCGAACCAAGCGGCGGTCAGGCCGGATTCGAATTCGCCCAGTTCGTTCGAAGCGCCGATGAAGACCGAATTGACGGCGCTCACTCGCCCGCGAATCGTGTCGGGCGTTTCGAGCTGGACCAGCATATGGCGGATGTAAACGCTGACCATGTCACCGGCGCCCAGCAAGAAAAGCGCGGCGAGCGACAAGGGAAAACTCGTCGACAGGCCTAGCACGATGATAGCCGCCCCGAACACAGCGACGCCGCCGAACATCCAGCGTCCGACGTGTCGGGAGATGGGCGCGAAGGCGAGCAACATGGCAGTCAGGGCGGCGCCGGCTCCGGGTGCGGTGCGAAGCAGGCCCAACCCGGTCGGGCCTACGTGCAGAATATCGCTGGCATAGGCCGGCAGTAGCGCCGTGGCGCCGCCGAACAGAACGGCGAACAAATCGAGCGAAATGGCGCCGAATACGGTGGGCCGCGAACGTACGAAGTGCAAGCCGTCCAGAACGGTATGCCAGCTCATGGGTTCGCGGCCGTTGGTCCGCCAGGGAAGGCTGCGCATCGACAGAATCAGGATTGCCGAGAGTCCGAGCAGCACCGACACCGTCGTGTAGACAGTCATGGGCCCCGCAAGATATAGGACGCCGCCGAGTGCCGGACCCGTAATCACCGCCAGTTGAAAGCTCGATGAACTGAGCGCTACGGCATTGCTGAAGCTTTCGGCGGGGACCAGATTGATTACGATCGCCTGGCTGGACGGCATCATGAACGCCCGCGCCGATCCGTAGAGCGCCATGACGGCAAATACCGGCCACACGACTTTTAGGCCAGTTAGGGTGAACCCGATCAGCAATAGGCCGCATAGCATTTCCACGGCATAACAGAGCATGATGATGCGGCGCCGGTCGAAGCGGTCCGCCAGTTGGCCGGCTATCAGCACGAGCGGCACGAAAGGCGCGAACTGGGCGAGTCCTACAAGTCCGAGATCGAGCGCGTCGCCGGTAAGCGCGTAGACTTGCCAACCCACGGCCACGCTTTGCATTTGCACCGCAACGGCGCCGAGAAATCGGGCGCACAGGTAAAGCACGAAATTGCGATGGCGGAGTGCGGACGTTTTGGTCGTGGATAATGACATGTATTCCGGAGAAAGTTGTCAGCGCGCTTGGATGGTTGGGGTCGAGCTTGCGCCGCGGTGGGCGAGCGGAACGCCTTCCGGAGGTTCGGAGCGCGAACTCGACGGCCCGCTACTTGCCAATGCAAAAACTGGCGAAAATCCGGCCTAAAAGGTCTTCGTTCGTGAATTCGCCGGTGATTTCCGATAAGGCGTTTTGAGCTTCGCGAAGGTCTTCGGCGAGGAGTTCGGCGGCGCGGATTTGGAGTTGCGTTTCGGCGTTCTCGATGAGGCTTTCGGCACGGCTTAGCGCATCGAGATGGCGGCGGCGGGCGATGAAAACATCGTTCGCCTCACTGTCGTAGCCCATCGAGGCTTTGAGGTGTTTACGAAGATGTTCGAGGCCTTCGCCGGTCTTGGCGGATAGATACACGGCGGGACCTTTCCGTTCTTCGATGAAACCGGCCGGTTTTCCGGTGAGATCGATCTTGTTGTAGACGCGGGTGAGCGGGATGTCTGCGGGCAGGCTCTGGAGCAGGGCTTCCCCTTCTTCCGGAGTGCGATCATCGATCAACAGCAATATCCGGTCGGCCTTGTGAATTTCGTCTCGGGCCCGCCTTATGCCTTCGCGTTCGACAATATCCTCGCTCTCCCGCAGACCGGCGGTGTCCACCACGTGCAGGGGCATGCCGTCGATCTGGATATGTTCTCGCAAGGTATCGCGGGTGGTACCTGCGATTTCGGTGACGATGGCGGCTTCACGTCCCGCCAATCGGTTGAGTAGGCTGGATTTTCCGGCATTGGGGCGGCCGGCGATGACAACGGTCATGCCTTCGCGCATTAGACAGCCCTGTTGGGCGGAATGGCGGATATGCCGGAGCGTCGCCGAGAGGTCTGCGAGCTTTTCGGCAATACGGCCTTCGGACAGGAAATCGATGTCTTCGTCGACGAAGTCGATGGACGCTTCCACGTACTGCCTCAGTTCGATCAGGGCTTCGACGAGTTGGTGGATGCGGATCGAGAACTCGCCCTGAAGAGAGCGCTGCGCGGACCGGGCGGCCTGCTCTGTGGTGCTTTCGATCAAATCGGCGATGGCCTCCGCCTGGGCAAGGTCGATCCTGTCGTTGAGGAACGCCCGTTCGGTGAATTCTCCCGGGCGCGCCAGCCGAACGCCTGAGGCCAGGACGCGACGTAGCAGCAAATCGAGGACGACCGAACCGCCGTGCGCGTGCAACTCGAGGACGTCTTCGCCAGTAAAAGAATGGGGTGACGGAAAGTACAGGGCTAATCCGGTATCGAGGACCGAACCATCCAAATCATAGAAATGACCGTAGTGGGCGTAGCGCGGCTCAAGTTCTTTGCGTAGCAGCGCGCGCATCAGTGTGGGGACAGCGTTGCCGGAGATGCGGATTACGCCGATGCCGCCCCGGCCGGGAGGCGTGGCAATGGCGCCTATGGTGTCGCGAGATAATGTGTTCATAGAGTGGATTCCGGAACAAGCATTCGTTCCGGATCAAAGCAGAGAAGCCGGCGTATCGCATCGTCGCAAGGCGAAAGGTGCGCGGCAGGGGTGCGGAGCCAGCCCTGCCGCGCGAGAGATCGCGCTAGGCGTGTACGTTCCTTTCGATCTGCCGGGTGATATGCCACTGCTGGAGGATGGACAGGATGTTGTTGACCACCCAGTAGAGCACGAGTCCGGACGGGAAAAAGGCGAAGAAGCCGGTGAATATGACCGGGAAGAACTGCATCACCTTGGCCTGTACCGGATCGGCCGGTGGCGGATTGAGCTTCTGCTGGATGAACATGGAGACGCCCATGATCAGCGGAAGAATGAAATAGGGGTCCTTGGCGGACAGGTCGTTCAGCCAAAGGGCGAACGGCGCCTGACGCATTTCCACGCTTTCGATGAGAACCCAATACAGGGCGATGAACACGGGGATCTGGACCAGGATCGGCAAACAGCCGCCCAGCGGGTTGACCTTTTCCTTCCGATACAGCTCCATCATCGCCATGTTGAACTTCTGCTTGTCGTCGGCATGACGCTCCTTCAGCTGTTGAAGCTTCGGCTGGAGCTTCCGCATTCTGGCCATGGAGCGATAGCTGGCTTGCGACAGCTTATAGAACAGGGCCTTGAGCGTGATGGTGACGAACACGATTGCCCATCCCCAATTGTTGAAAATTTTGTGGAACTGTTCCAGGAGCCAGAAAATGGGTTTGGCGACAATGGTCAGCCCGCCGTAATCCACCGTCAGGTCCAGGCCCGGTGCCGTTTGCTCCAACACTCGCTGGAGTTTGGGGCCGGCGAACAAATTAGCCTTGAAGACTTTCTCTTCGCCCGGTTTGACCTCGAGCATGGGCGAATAGGTTCCGATGACGAAATGATTGTCGGAGAGGGCTTTGGTGTAAAAACTATGCTCTTCGCCGGCCAGCGGAATCCACGCCGCCAGGAAGTAATGCTGAATCATGGCGATCCAGCCGTCTTTGGCTTTCCGATTCAGGTTCGAATCCGCCATGTCGTCGAACGTGATCTTTTCGTACTTTTCTTCCGGAGTGTATAGTACGCCGCCGGTATAGGTCCGGACGAAAGCGTCCTGATCCTTGCTTTCAGGATTCTTCCGCTGCAACTGAACGTATTGACGCCCTTTCCATTCGGCTCCGGATTGATTGTTGACCTGCTGCTCCAGTTCGATCAGATAGCTGCCTTTGGTGAAGACCAAGGTCTTGATAATCTTGATTCCTTTGTCATTGCTCCACGTGAAAGGTATGCGGAGGGTGTCTTGGCCTTCCGCCAGCGTGTAGATATTGGCTTCAGCTTGCCATGTGCTGTGATGGGTGGGCGACAGGGCCTGTTCTCCCAGGAATCCGCTCTGCGCGATGAAAAAGTTGTTCTCATCGTTGAGCAGCCGTACTGGCTGGTCGGGCTGGTCCTTGCTCTGGGGATACTCGAGCAGATCGAGTATGCGCAGGTCGCCGCCCTTGGTGTCGATCTCTGCTCGTATGACATCCGTGGTGACGGTGACGCGCTGACGCTCGACGCTCGGAGCAGCGGACGGTTCAGGCGTCTTGGCGACGTCGTCGACGTCGCGAGCTGACTCGGGTACGTCACCTGCGACGTCCGGCGTAGTCGACCCGGATTGCGCCGTGGGCTCGGGCTTAGGCCCGTAATCCAGCTGCCATTGCTGCCACAGCATGAAGCTGAGAAATATAAAGAAGACGAAGAGAACGAACCTTAAATTATCCATTCTTATTTTCCGAATTGTTCTGGGACGGGATCAATACCGCCTTTGTGCCAAGGGTGGCATCTCAGCAGTCGCCTTGCGGCAAGATAGGAGCCCCGCAGAGATCCGAACCGCTGGATGGCGGTCAGGGCATAGCTGGAGCATGTCGGGTGGAAACGGCAATGCTGCCCCACCCAAGGGCTAATCAGGTACTGATAGAGTTTGATGAGGAAGACCAAGATGGCTTGCATCGCCTCACCAGGTTTTCCCAGTGCTTATGCAATGAGCTTCGGATTGTGTCATGGTCTGCCTGAATTGCGGCGCTGCGCGCCATTACCACAAAATCGACTCCGCCGAGCAGCGACTGCTGCAGGCGGAAGCTTTCGCGGATGAGGCGCTTGATGCGGTTGCGATCGGCGGCGTTACGGATTTGTCGTCTGGCGATAGCCAACCCGAGGCGCGGATAATCCCTACCGTTGGTTCGCGCGAGCACGGTTAAGTATTGGTCTGCGGACTTGCAGGGCTGCTCGAAAACGCGCTGGAAATCGGCGGCGGTACTTAAGCGGCGCGTTCGGGGGAAGCCGTAGCTAGGCGACGCCAAACGTCAGACGGTAAGCCGTTTACGACCTTTCGCGCGGCGCGCACTCAAAACCAAACGTCCGCCACGGGTTTTCATGCGCGCACGAAAGCCGTGGGTCCGGACACGCTTTATCTTGCTGGGCTGATAGGTTCTTTTCATGGTGTACCTGTTGAATTCCGCAAAGAAAATACAAAGCTGTGCATGCTAATTCACAGGCGATACGGTGTCAATGCTGTGGATAAGTCGGCTGTTGCGGTATGATACTGAATTCCGTTAAAGCGCTCACGCATTTATCGCCTATGCCTTATGTCCTATTCCTCGAGCACAATAAGGGAGCTGCACA